>CAVSEO010000008.1:0-217503 GCA_963727005.1 uncultured Chloroflexia bacterium | reverse complement strand
TCAACGTCGGCGGGCCGACGCCGGAAGCGCGCCGCTACGCCGAGACCTGCAGCAACGCCCAGAGCTCTTGGTCTCGATGACCGAGGTGTTCGATCGGCTCGACGGGATCATCGAAGGGAATGTGGCCGCTGGTAGCACTGAACCCACGTGAACTGAGGCCCACTGACATTCGCCGGCTCCGCTCGGAGAATTGTCCGCAGTTCTAGGTTGACCCGCCCCTTTGTCAGCGTCGCAGCACCCGTCGAGCATTCGATCCTTCGAACGGTCCGACATAGCCACGCGCCTCCAGCTGATCGATGATCCTTGCGGCGCGTGCATAGCCAATCTTGAGCCGCTTCTGTAGAAGGGACGCGGAGGCACGGTCGTATTCCTTGATGACGGCCACGGCGTCGAGCAGAAGGCGGTCGGCCTCAGCGTCTGGTGCTACCTCTCCGGAACGAGATTCTCATGGTTACGATTAACTACGCCCATGACGTAGCGGGGCTCTCCCTCGGCCAGTGCCCGCCGATGTTGAAGATCTCCCTCTCGGTGACTTGGATCCCCTCAAGCGAATTGGTCGCGGGCAGATCGGCGGGTCGGAGCAGCATGTCGCCGCGCCCAAGCAGAGTCTCCGCGCCGGGCATGTCGAGAATCCTGGATGAGTCGATCGGACTCCATGACGAACGCAACCCGGCTCGGGAAGTTGGCCTTCATGAGATCGGTCACGGCGACAGCTGAGGGTCGAGTGGCCAGAACTATGTGGATGCCGGTCGCTCTCGCCTTTTGCGCCAAACGGACGATAGGATCCTCGACGGAGTTGCCCGCCCGCGTCATCAGGTCGGCCAGCTCATCGATGATGATCACCAGGTACGGCAGTCGCTCGGCAGGGTCCGCTCGACTCTCGTTGAAGGCGGCGATGTTCGGCGCGGATGCACCCGCAAAGCTGTTGAGCGTCTCTCCATCTCGGCAACAGCCCAGTTGAGGGAACTGTGGCCCCTTCCGGCCATGCAATGACAGGCACCACAAGATGTGGCACTCCGTTGAACACAGAGAGATTGTCACTCTTGGTATCGATCAGGATCATCCGGACCTCATCCGGCGTGGTGGTGCACAGCAGGCTCGTGATAAGGGCGCGGACCATGACGCTCTTGCCAGAGCCCGCGGCGCCGGCTATCAGAAGGTGAGGCATCTTGGACAGATCGGTTGCCCGAGCGTGACCGGCCACGTCACGGCCGAGGGCGAATGTGAGCTTCGACGCCACCCGGAGGTCAACCTCTTCGAGGATCCTGCGAAGCGAAACAACCAGGGCGGCGGCCCGCCTGGTTCTAGCAGACCCTCGGGCGGCAGGTGCCAATCTCGGAAGGGGCCCCGATCAATCCGGGGAGCTAGAGTCGCGAGGGTGAGCTGGGGCACGAAGATGTACGGGTTCGCTCGACCGTGAACGTACACCGTCAGCCGACCATCGGATTGGTCCGTGCTGATGATGTTCCTCGTCTCGATTTCCACCAAATTCGTGGCGCCGAGGAATACGATCCGCTGACTCGTTCGGTATAGCTGCCCGGAGTCGACCGGCACAGTCTCGACCGGCAGGCGTGTCTGTTGGCTGTCGAACTTACCCATTCGGAGCGACAGACCCTTCACAATCCGGACGTTCGCCCCCAGCCACTCCCCGGACCTAACACCGCGGCGTTGCACATCAAAGAGCCTGGCTGGCTCCACAGACTGCACCGTTTCTCCGGCGCGCAGATTGATGTCCACTTCGGTTGACCCCACGTCTCATCAGCCACACGGGGAACTAGGGGCAAGCATAACCATGCCGGAGCGAGCACCCTGGGCCGACTGCGTCTGCGGAGACGCCGACGGCCTCCCATTGGGCACGCATTGGCCGATTGAGCACGCATTGGCCGATTGAGCACGCATTGGCCGACACTCTGCGGCCGATCGGCCGGTACGAGTGGCCGGTTCTTCACGAGCTAGGGTGGCCGTACGATGTCGGAGTCGGCGTCCCATGGGCTCGATCGCCGGTACAACCGAGGGTATGTCGTTGTCTGCGAGTGGGATTTGTCCGCGTTGTGGATCGAACGTCGCCGTCGATGCTGCGTACGGGTGGCGCTGGGGTCGGCGCTTCGGTCGGCGCCACGGTCGGCGCGGGCGTGGTGCCAATCGTTGGGGATGCCGAGGCCGCCGAGAAGACGATGATTGCCCCCTAACCAGTACCGGGACGACGATCCCCCGTCGTCGCAACCTTCGCCTAGCGCAGGACGACGATCACGGGGAATACCCAGCAGCCTCGTGGCCCGGGTTCAGTGTGCTGGGGCTGGCCGACGCGGAATAGTGGCCAACAGTACCGACGCGGGTCACGTGGGGGCTGCGTGACTCAGCCGGATCGGACTGGGCCGTAGCGCAACGATGTGGTCATAGAGAGGGCAGAAGAGCGCGTCGCATGCAGATGCGCGGCCACCGGTCGAGGCCGCGACCAGTCTCGTGGTTGCGTCGGTCTCGAAGCTCTGGGCCGATCTCCTCTTCGGCGAGCCTTTCGAAGCCAAGCCTTCGGTAATACGGCCCATTCCAGGGGACGTCGTCGAATGTCGTCAGGGTCAGTGCCGGCATTCCCCGTCCGGAGGCCCAGGCCGCCAGGTGCTCGATCAAGGCTCGACCAAGACCCTTGCGCATGTCCGCCGGCAAGACTGACAACTGCTCGATGTGGGCGTTTCCATCGAGCACGTCGGCTATCAGGTAGCCAATCGGCCGGTCTGAATTGTCAACTGCGACCCAAGCTCGTCCGCCACTCTGGTAGCCACGAAGGGTCTCGTCCGAAGGCGGATCGTCATCGGCAACCTCTGCCATTCCAATCTCGGCAAACAGTCGTCCGGTGGCACGCTCGATATCTCGAAGGGCGGCAATATCGTCGAGCCGAGCGTCGCGGATCATTCCCATGCCGGCAGCATGACAGCAGAGCGACCAAGCTGGTTCTCAGCTTGCACGGTTGCGATGTTCGAGTTGTCCTCAAAGGCCCGAGATGGTCTCCGTGCGCCATCGGCCACAACCAAGCCATCGTGTCAGTGGCCGGCCCCGGCCACGGCACCGATGCCGTCGCAGCTCCATCATCCAGCTTTCGGCTGCCTACTCCCTTAACGCGGGCTCGGTATCGACGACTGGATCGCGGTGCCGCTTCCCCCGGTGGACAGAGTGGTGGCCACCCAGGGCAATACGAGGATGAGCATGACGACGAGGAACAAAGCCATCAAGGTGATCTGAAGCGCCACACGCCGGAGATATCGGCCCGCGGAATTGCGGCCGCGTCTCCTCGGTTCCCACTCACTTTTCGGCATCCTCGCTCCTCCTACGAAGATCCTACGTCGCCAGCGACCTCTGCGTCCCGCGTCGGCACGATGCCGCGATAGTGGTCCCTCGATGCGTGGACGTCACTCGGCTGTCATCGCAGAGAGTGCGTCGCCAGGGCAATTAGCACCAACGTGATCGCCGAGCCTATTACTCCCGCGACGATCAGCCCGAGCCCCCAACCCAGGCCTTGAACGAAGTGGTAGTCGAACCCTGGAAGGGAGGCGCTACGCTCGACGCGCGCAGGTGCGCCCCCAAACGCGATGCCGCAACCTGGACAGTAACGATCGTCTGACCAGACACGCCGCCCGCACGCAGCGCAGACCTTCTCCTCGGGCATCGGTCCTTCCAGGCCTTTGACGTCGAGCGCACCCGTCCGCATCAAGATCGTCGTCGATGATCATGACATCCGGGTCGCTGACGAACTGGTCGACCTAGCACGAGTGGGTCGCGGATCGGGATGCCTTAACCACCATTTGGTCATGGTGCGTTCTTAGTCCTCAGCTGTTCGCTCGTGACCTTTGGGGCACACGCCGCGCATACAGTCGAAGAAAGAGTCGTCGAAGACTGGCCACGATCGGTAGTGCGCGCGGCAGTAGGAGGCCCTGCACGTAGGGCACCAGAACGGAGCGTACTCGCGGTTTAGTGCGAACAGGTCGGCGGCATCTCCGGTGCCAAGCGCCACGGCTACTCGATCCAGAGGCACGAGCCCGTGGGTCAGGCTGACCGGTCCCCCGTCGATAGCCAGCCGGGCGCCGATACCCGAAATAGGCCCCGCGCGCGTTGCGGCCCCCTCAGCTCCGGCCGACCCCGTAGGGATCGGCCTCGGGTCGGGTTGGCCCGGCGCCAGCAGAGTTACCGTCGACGCTACCTGGCCGCAGGCGCCACACAGGTACACCGCCCTGTTGGCCATCAGGTTGCCATGCCCGCAATTGCCATCATCGGCCTACCTTTCGATCCGATGCCGCCCACGCCTCGCTTCGAGCTTACCTCTGAACGGCCCGGCAAAGTCACGCAGAGTGGCCGCATTGGAGGCGCGGGTAGTAGTATCGAGCCGGCCGCAGACAGAGCGTCTCAAATCGCGCTCGTTCCGACACTCTAACTGGACACTTTTTGGTCCCGATTCCACGCTTGGGACATACCGTTGGGACGCCGCTACTTCCCAAGCAGAATGTCGCGGGTTCGAATCCCGTCTCCCGCTCCAAATCGCATAATCCCTCGTGAAGAGCCCCTCTAGTTGAGGGGCTCGACGATTCCCCGGGCCCGAGGCGCTCTGCCGTCCGGCACTCGGCCATTGCGGCTTCGCGCAGCTCGTGTAGGGCCGAAGGCTGGCCCTCGACGGCTAGAATGAGATCGCTTCCGAACCCGCATGTTCGGAGCTGCGGAGGGTGGGCCTTTGGCTCGACGCAAGGAGAATGAAAACGCCTACATGGAGGTCCTGTTCGGCTACGACAGCGACTACGCCTACGCCGTGAACGTGATCAAGAACCTCTATCTAGGTCCCGGCAAACCTGGACCCGGGGACGAGTGGAACATGCCGCGTAGCCCTCTCGACGAGACGGCGGTCGAGGCCGGCGACGGCGCTGAGGTGACCGGCTCGAGATACGGCGGTTTCCGGGGCCGTCTGGCCGGCTTGCTCAGGCGGCGGCCTTCCTAGTCCGATTCTCCGGGGCTCCGGGTGGCAGGCCCAGGGACTGGCACAGGTCTTCCCGATGGAGCCGCGTGATCTCGCCACCGCGCATCGGCGTGTCGTAGGCTGCGAGTTGACTCCATGCGTGGCCTGAACACAATTGCCGGGGGCGTGGCCTGACGGCGTGCCCGCCACCTGGACCAGCGGAGCGTGCAAATGAACCCCGGTTCCGATCTGGCGCTGGCGATAGTCGCGGTTACGTTCCTCTCGATACTCGTGATCACTCTGCTCGTCGTGGGCGTGATCGTCTTTGCGCTGCGACGGGCGATCCCTCCCGCCGAGGATCCCGGCGTCGCGGAGCTCAAGCGCCGGATGGCGGCCGGTGAGATCTCACCCGCTGAGTACGAGGTTCGCGTGCGGGCGATCGAAAAGGGGGACGTTTGACGCGGCGGATATCTCGCGCGGGCTGCTACTCCACCGGAGTCACGATCAGTAGAGGCTCGACGATTTTCTGGGCCCGGGGTCAGCTTGCCCGGAAGGCAGTTTCACGGTCGTGTCCACGTGCGATCCCCCGGGATCCGGCCGGCGCCGTCCTGCAGCCACTCCGAGACGGGCCGGGCGACAGCTCTTGCGGGTGGTCGCCGGCGAGGAGCTCAAGGCCCGAATCTCGCTGATCAGCCCGTCGCGAAAGACGTACCACACGGCGTGGCGACCATCCTCGAAGAACGACAGCCAGAAGTCCGCGAGCGTCTCGGCCCCGCGAACCGGCGGCGAGTCTGGGAAGTAATGGACGATGTCCGGCGCGAACGTCGAGAGCATTAGCTCGCGGCTCGCCGTGCTGCAGCCCTCGTAATACCGGCGGATTGTCCCAAGATGCGGGTGCTCAGGCATCGAAGCCGCTCCTTTGTCATTCACGCTCCGCTTGCCGCTTCTTGATCTCACTGCCACCCATGATTGCCCGACTGGAGTCTTCCAGGACACCCGTCGGCGGACGTCACAGGACCGATCCGTCCGGTTCTGCCGCTCATGAGTTCGGATCCCAAGGGCTTGATGTCATCGACCCCCGACGTATCCTCCGAAGCCCGGTCGCCCCGGTGTCACCCGGTCACCCGGTGCCAGTCCGTCAGGTTGGTAGTGCCCAGCCGGGCTTCTTGCGAGACCGCAAGAAGGGCTGGCCGAAGTCGATGGTTCGGGGTCAGCAGCTAGGCCAAATGGCCCTGACCGTAGGTCAATTGGCCTAGTACGTTTGCACGACGTTCTCTCCATTCATCGACTTAACGTCGGGGTGCGCTTGGAGGAGCCGGCGGACCAGGAAAACCGCCGCGGGGCAGCACCCAGGCGCTGGTCGCGTACCCCGTCGTCGGGATGCGCGTGACCACGGGGAGTAGATTGTAGGGTCGACGATCGCAGTCGGAGCGTCCGTCTCGCTTCTGACTACGGCTCGCCACCGGCGACTGCAGGAGACCCCACGAAACGAATCCGGCGGTTTCTTTCCTCGCGTCCAAGCACAGGAGGGTTGCAATCGAGTGACAGGCCACGTACTTGATGCTTGGAATTAGCCCTTCGTGGTCTTCCGTGCTGCTCGCCGGGACCGGCGGCTTCCTCATCGTCGGCGAGCTCCAGACGATCGCGCGAGAGCTTCGCCTGACCGCGTGCCAGGGCGGCGCGGCCGGGCGGGCGACGCGGGTCGGCTCACCCGGGCGAGGGAGACGTTACCGCCTCACTCTGCTCGCCGTGGCAGGGCTCCTCCTCGTGAGCGCGTTCGGCACCACGTCGGCTTCCTTCTCGTCGCAACTCCTCTTCGGCGGGGTCGATATTAACGTGGACTTCCCGGCGCTTGCGCCGACACCCACGCCGACCGTCACGCCGACTCCAACGCCGACCCTCCCGCCGACGCCGCCGCCGGCTACGCCAAAGCCCGCAACGCCGACCGCCGCCGACCGCCGGTACCGCCGACGCCGACCATGCCGATCCTGCCGACACCCGTGATCGCTTGCGGAACGGCAAACGGCCAATGGACCTGCATCTGGGACAACCAGGCCGCTATGCCAGACGCAAATCCGACGTGGTTCGAGAACACCGGTAGCGGCTTCCAGAACGTGGGTCCGCAATTCAGCGCGCTTGACGCCACTGGCGGCCCCTATCAGGCCTATCTGGTGGTCTCGCAGGCGGGCTATCGGAACGCGCAGTCGGCGACGGTAAGCAAGTCGACCGAGGCGCCGACCGCGGCACGCCGACCGACACGCCGACACGCGGCTCCGTAGTCGACCGCCATGATTCAGACCGCCTCCCTCCCACTCGATCCCCAGCTTGTCTCTTCCGACCGCGACACGGCAGTGGTCACGGACCAGACTGCTATGACGCCGACGGGGCGCTCACGTGCGTCTGGCCCGACGACACGACGGCGCCTTCACCGAGGTCCCCCCCTCCCCGCCCGATCAGCCGGTCGCAGCCGCCCGCTCGAAGAGAGAGATTCTCCGACCGCCTGACGACCTCCCTGATAGTCGCCCTGGGCGTGATGCGGTCGGGATCGGCATCCTCGTGTTCGTCGCCAACCTGCACTTCCAGACGGTGACCAGCGGCTCGATGCGCCCGATCGCCTCGCCCGGCGACATGGCCATCACCGAGGCCGTCCCGGCGAGCTCGCTGCGGGTGGGCGACGTCATTGTCTTCTTCCCGCCGGGCGTCACGACCGAGCCGGTCATGCACCGGATCGTGGCGATGGAGAACGGCGCCATCAAGACGCGTGGCGATGCCAACAACGTCGACGACGCCTGGCAGGTCACGCTCTCCGGCCCGACCGCATACCGGACTGGTTGCCGTCGTGCCCTTCCTTGGCTGGTTGACCGAGCTACAGCGCCCGGCGCTCATCGTCGCCGGTTTGCTCGTCGGTCTCGTGATCCTGCTCGAGCTGCAGGAAGGAGGTGAAGGGCAGGAGAACGAAGGCTCGGTCCGAACCTGAACCCTGATCACCTAGTGCATTCTGGACTCATAGCGCATCACGCAAAGACGAGGAGAAGAACAATGTCTCTACGGAAGATCGCGGACTCTTCGCGGGGTTCGCCCTCGCGGTCGGCCTGATCGGGGCCGGCGTCAGTGCAAGCTTCACCGATTTCAGGTCACAGCTCAGCGAGAACATCAACGTCGGCACGTTCAGCTGCAGGATTAGCAGCAGCCAGTCGCGCACTGTCGCGAGAGACAGTGACGTACACGGCCCGCGACATCATGAGCTCGGCTGCGGGCAACTCCCCGTTCGCCTTCACCGTGACGTCGACCGGCACCATCCCAGTCCTGGTCCATGTCTCGGTGACCGTACCGCCGACCCTGCCGTTCACGGACATCCTGGGCGCACCGGCCGATGTACCCTGGTCCAGAACGCGTTCCAGACATACGACGGTGCGGCGCCAGTGGCCTGAGCTCTTTATTGCCCAGCAGGGCATGTCCACGTCAATCACGTACACCGCGACGTGCGGTGAAGTGCCCGTTGGACGATCTCCTGATCGACCCGATCTACACGCCTCCAAGGCCCTGGCTAGCCACAGCGTCTTCGCGTGCCAGTAAGGCTCGGGGGCGTTGACCCCAGCCTTAATCGCAAGCATGAAGAGCTTGCCGAAACCCGGCATCCCGATCCGTACCCGGCTGGCGGTGGCACCTTGGGCGGACGTCCTGGCCTTCAACGACAGACAGGCTCTGCTCCACCGCTGACTGCTTGCCCGCCACCCGCGTTCGGCTTCTAGACCCTCGCCATACCGCGGGCTGGTCGTCTTGACCAGCCCGCCATCCGCTTGCGTCCCGGAGAAACCGTCATGCGTAGACTCGTAAGCCTTCTCATCGCAGCCGGCCTCGTGGTCGGTATGCTCGGTGCCGCCGTCGGAGGGGCACTCGTCTCCCAGTCACATCTTCGAAATCGTAACGTCGAGCGCGTTCGGCGCCATCGAGCTGCAGCCAGCACGACAATCTTGTGGGAGATACCGTGACGTACACGGCCCCCGACATCATGAGCTCCGCTGCGGGCAGCGCACCGTTCGCCTTCACCGTGACGGCGACCAGCTCGTCGTGTCACTGTCTCCGGCGACCGGCGCAGAAGCGCCGGTCGTGGAATCCTCAGCGCCCAGCCGCCGTTAAGCCAGCTGGCGTTGGCGCGGCCCACACCTACAACGGTGGGCTTTGGTGGCCTGAGCTCGACATTGCCCAGCAGGGCATGTCCACGTCCATCACGTACACGGCGAGCTGCAACGAGGACCACAGCACTGTGGCGTTCACCAGTGACACGGTCCATCCGGCGGCCTCCGACCCATGGGACCGGGGCGGGCTTCGTCCCAGGTCCGGTCACCGTTACCTTCACCTACGCCTGGGCACGAAGGGCTACGTCGACACTGAGTACCCCAATCCGCCCAACGCGGCCGGGAACTTCAGCTGCGGGCAGAAAACGGCTTCGACCCGTTCCGGCCCACCGGCGTCGGTGACGACTGACCAGACGGTAATCGTCAGGCCCACAGACGATGCCCATGCTGCGACGGGCACAGGAATTCTCAACTGTCACCTGTTCGCCATATAGTCGACAGTTCCCCTCTCGTGCCCACGGCCGATAGCGGTAAGGGGCCAGCCCGGGGTGAGCACCACGCCGGGCTGGGAGAACCCTCAAGTGTTCGCCACGTCGTGCTCTGTCCCCCGGGCCCGCCGCGGTCATCTAACTCCCGACCAAGTCGAATGGCTGAGCCGGGTACCTTCAAGTCCCTGGTCCAGCCGCCCTCGCCGGGTGTCTAATGGATGCCGGAAGTTCCCGGCAGTCGATCTTCGAGTCCCAAGGAAGGGCAATCCGTGCGGAAACTCGCAACGCCTCTGGCCATGCTCGGTCTCGCGGTCACCCTGATGGGCGCCGGAGTCGCCGCATCGGCCCCCAGGGATGGAGTGGGACCCCACGTATTCAACGACAGCGGGCTGACCCTGCAGCTCACCTCGTCGATGCCGGGCGTGACGTTCAGCGGTAACACGCTGGTGTGCCCGCCGATTCTGATCACAACCTCATCGGGCGCCAACCTGAGGGCGTGCGAGTTCACGATCTCGAGGACGGGTGCGGTTGCGCCGAGCTCCCTCGCGGTGACTATGACCGTCAGCGGCATCAGCCCCGCAGAGGCAGCCGGCGACAAGTTCGCCATCGCCCCGGGCCCGGGCCCGCTTGTCCACTTCCAGACGACCTCGCAGACGCTCTACACCTTCGCCGGGGCGGACCTTCCAGTGACCGTCAATCCGGGCGTGGTGTGGGGTGCGAACGCCGGCACTGCCCTGGACAACAGCGACCTCGGCCGGACGATCGTCGTCACCTATACGGTGGTGGCCGAGTCTCTGCAGGGCGCGACAGGCTCGCCGGTCGCTTCCGGCTCCGAGATCGTTGGGGCCGAGACGGCCACACCGGTTCGGACCGCGACCCCGCCACCTACCGGATCTGCCGGCGGATCCCCGATCGGCGGCTCGACACCGCTGTTCGCGCTGCTGATCTGCTTCCTCTTGGGTGGATTGGGCATGATTGCCGCCCAGTACCAGCGCCGGAGCCTTCGCCGCTAGGCGACTCCTCGCCTTCTCGGTCGCCTAGATCCGACCCGGCCGTTGGTGCGTCATCTGCCGAGTGGGTCGGGAGGTCGAGCAGCCTCAGCGGCCCCGCCGCCATCCGAGCAGCACAAACGTGAGTATCCCGGCTAACAGGCCCAGCAGCAGGATTCCGCCCAAGGCGAGCGGTATTGCCGAGTCCGTCGAGCCGCCCCCATGAGAGTCCAGCGGACGGCTTTGCGCCGCGTCGGTGAGCGGGCTCGAAGACGCCCCCGGCGTGGCAGTCACCGCCGAGGCGATCGCGACGGGCGTGAACGTCGGGATCGGACTGGCAGTCGGAGTCTGGCCGGGCGCCAGGGTCTGCTTGGGCGACGACAGCGGTGACGAGCTCGGTGGGACGATCGGCCGGATGGACGCGGCGGCCACGGCCGGGGCGCCCACGCCGATTCCGCCCGGGGCCGCTGGCTCCGTTGCCAGAGCGGGAGCCCAGGACGCCACGGCCAGGGCCAACGCCGCAGCCCCGGCCACCGAGGCCATCATCCTGCGGCTGATCACCGATCGACCTCCTGCCTGGACCACGCGTTGCTGGGCCCGCGACAGCTTCATGATCGCGAACCCGTTCCGTTCGAGTGAGTTGATGCTGCCGGGCGGGCCCGGCCGGTCCGTGCAAACGGTTTGACAGATCGTATTCGCGCGAGCCGATCAATCGTAACCAGACCCGTGCGGCACTCGAGACCTCACCTCCACCGCGGATCGTCGGTTTCCGAACCGTCCTCGCTTGAAGCCAGCCCGGCCTTGTAGGCCAGCAGCGCGGCTTCGACGCGGCTCGCCACCCCGAGCTTGCCCAGGATGCTCGTCATGTAGTGCTTCACCGTCTTCTCGGCCAATCCCAGTCGCCCGCCTATTTCGGCGTTCGACAGGCCCGAGGCGACCAGCGCCAGCACCTCTCGCTCCCGGCTCGTCAGCTCGTCGATGGGATCGCGCGTCCTCGGCTTCGTCAGCTCCTTGAGGGCGCCGTAGGCGAGCCCCGGCGCCAGGTAGGTCCCTCCGGCGTGGATCCCTTTGAGGATTGCCCGCAGCTCCCGACCGGCGACACCCTTGAGCACGTAGCCTCGGGCGCCGGCCGTCATCGCGGCCATCAGATCGTCCTCGTCCTCGGAGCTGGTGAGCATGACGACACGGGTCGTCGGGCAGGCGTCGGAGATCTGGCGGGCTGCCTCCAGGCCGCCGCCGGGCATGGCCACGTCCAGCAGAGCGAGATCCGGAGTGTGCTCTCGAACCGCACGCACGGCCGCGACGGCGTCGCCGACCGTGGCAACCACCGCCAGCTCCTCGTCGACGGTGAGCGTCGCGACGAGTCCATCCAGGAAGAGCGGGTGGTCGTCGGCGACGACGATACGGATCGCTTCAGTCATCCTGGTCGCTCGCGGCTTCGGTCAGCGGCAGGAATGCCCGGACCTGAGTCCCGCCCTCCGGCGCTGGACTCCACTTCGAGCCGGCCGCCGAGCAGCTCGGCTCGCTCGCGCATGCCGGTCAGCCCGAGGTGGCCCTGGAGCGGGCGTTGCCGCGAATCGAAGCCGGGGCCCTTGTCGCTGACCTCGACCATCAGGTTACCGTCGCCCGAGCCGGTGACTCTGACCTCCACGCCTGCCCCGCCGCCGTACCGGGCGGCGTTGGAAAGGGCCTCAGAGAGGATTCGGTAGAGGGCGATCTTGGTGGCGAGCGGCGCCCAATCGGGGACTCCTTCGATATCGACCGTGGCGTTCGCGCCGGCCCGGCGATCGAGGTCCGCCACCGCCCTTCGCACTATCTCGGCCGGAGTGGCTCGTTCCAACTCGGGAGTTCGAAGCCCAGCGGCGATGGTCCGCATCTCACCGAGTGCATCGGCCAGCGCGCCGCGGACGCTCACCAGGTCCTTCTCGCCGCCCTGGCCGGTCTTCTCCAGATGGGTCTCGACCGCGTCCAGACGCAACATGGCGAAGGCCAGGGTCTGCGTCGGGCCATCGTGCAGGTCCGAGCCGATGCGCCGTCGCTCGAGTTCGTTCAGCTCGGTGGTTCGCTCCGCCGCGCGGCGGAGCCGATCGTGGAGGCCGGCATTCTGATCGAGCAGCGCGGAGAGCTGGCGGACCCGTTCGCGCAGCTCGGAATCCTGGCTGATGATCTTCTTGCTGCCCTGATTGACGACTCGGGCCAGAGCCAGATAGGCGAGCAAGGCCGCCGCGGCCACGAGCCCCCAGGCCACGAGGCGATCGTGGTTGACCTCGGCTTCCAGGTCGTCGGGGAGCTGGTAGAACTCGGCGACCGCGATGATCAGCGACGAGCGACTCGCCCGGACCGGCATGTAGATCTCGAGGAGGTGGCTCCACTGCTGCCGCTCGTAGAGGTTCTCCGGGTCGGTCAGATTGCTGATGTCACCGGTGACCGCCCCCTGCGCCGCGCGACCCCGGTCGCCCTCCATCCCGAAGTTTCGGCCCATGAGTTGGGGGTTCGGGCTGCATAGAGGATCGTGCCGTCGGTCGACCAGATCCGGAAGGCCACGACCTGGTTGCCCACCGGAGAGTTGGGGCTGAGGAGGTTCTGGAGCGAGTCGATCTCGGGCTGAGTAAGGCTGGAGGTATTGGCCAGCGATTGCAGTTCCGGCGCGACGAAGCTCTCGACGTAGAGGGCCGTCACCGAGGTGGTGCGGTTGATGGCGCTCGTCTCGATCAACTGGCCCAACACCCAAGCCACAGCCGCGCCACCGACGACGACCAGGGCCAGGCTGACGAGCAAGAAGCGGCGCGCCAGGGACAGGTTGGACAGGCCGGACGCCGCACGCCGCAACCTCGATCGACCCACCCGGGCACGCGCCCTGGCCACGGGACTAGCCGCTCTCTCTGGGAGCACGGTCTCCTCCAGCGCCTGCTGCTGAGGCCATTGTAGGGGGCCGAGCCGCCCGGATTGGCTACGGACCTGGGCCCGAGCCGGCATCAGACCAAGGTCCGGTCGATTTCGGAACCGCGGCCCGTGGCGGCCGCCGGGAGGCTAACCCATCCTCGATGGAGCGGAAATGCCGCAAGACAGAACGAACAAACCGAGGTTCTCAGATGAGCAGACTACACATGACGAAGACGTCTTTCGGGATGGTCGCAGGCCTTGCCCTGGCCGCGATCCTGGTCGGAGCGTGCAGCAGCGCTGCCACCTCCGCGCCGACGCAGGGCGTAGCCGGAGCCGCAGCCACGCCGGCGCCGGCCGCAGCCACGCCGACGCCGCCGCGCCACGCCAGCCGCCGGAACGCCGGCGCCGGCCGCCGGAACGGCCACCGTGATGGCGAAGACCATCGGCAGCCAGACGGTCCTGGTCGCGGGCTCCAACGGAATGACCGTCTACACATTCACGAATGACACCGCCGGCAATGGCAAGAGCGCCTGCAGCGGCGGCTGCCTCGCCAAGTGGCCGGCCTTGACCGTTGCCGCGGGTGCGACTCCGACCGCCGGCGATGGCGTCACGGGCACGCTCGGGACGATCACCCGCGCCGATGACGGCACGCTCCAGGTCACGTACAACGGCCTGCCGCTCTACTTCTTCCAGGGCGACAAGGCCCCCGGCGACACCAACGGCAGCTACCCCAACTGGAACCTGGTCAAGCCCTGACCGACAAGCTTCGAGAACACATCGGCCGAGTCCATGGACATGGGCTCGGCCGATGGCCGAAGCCGAGGTACACCCCATGACGACGCAGATCACGACGGCCGGCAGGCGACTCCGCGGTAGACGGAACCTGCTGGTCGTCGTCGCCGTGCTCGCGCTGGCCGGAATTGCGGCCGGCGGTTTCGGGCTCTGGTACATCCTGATCGGAACCCCCAGCCCGGCAGCGGCGGTCCCGGTGATCCCGGCGGGCGCCTCCGTTCCCGCTCCGGCCTCCCTCGACGGTTCCTGGCAGGTGAACACCAGCCTGGGCTCGATGAACGACTTCAGTTCATCCTGGGTCGGCTACCGAGTGCAGGAGCAGCTCGCCGGCGTAGGCGGCCACACCGCTGTCGGGCGAACGCCCAAGGTGACCGGATCGCTGACGCTCGCCGGCTCCACGGTGAGCGCGGTCTCGATCACGGCCGACCTCACGGTCCTGGCCAGCGACTCCGCTCAGCGAGACGATCAGCTCCGACGCCAGGCCATCGAGACGGACAAGTTCCCGACGGCGACCTTCAAGCTCACATCGCCCATCGCCCTTGGATCGCTGCCGGCCGACGGCGCGACGGTCGGCGCCACGGCGACCGGCGACCTCACGATCCACGGCGTCGACCAGGAGCGTCCAGATCTCGATCCAGGCGCAACGGCAAGGCGGCATCATCGCCGTGGCCGGCTCGATCCCGATCGTCTTCGGCGACTACGGCTTTCACGGGGCCCAGTTCCTTCGCGGTCGTTTCTGTCAACGACCACGGGATCATGGAACTGCACCTGCTGTTCACTCACAGCTGATGAGGCGTTCGGGGACGGCTTGGGTCAGGGGGCGACGTAGGCCGCGAGGTGCTCGCCGGTAAGCGTGGCGGGGGCGGCGACGAGGCCGGCGGGTGTGCCCTGAAGACGATCCGGCCGCCGTCATGCCCGGCGCCGGGGCCCAGGTCGATGATCCAGTCCGCGTGGGCCATGACCGCCTGGTGGTGCGAGATGACGATGACCGATTTGCCGGCGTCGACGAGCCGGTCGAGCAGGCCGAGCAGCTGTTCGACGTCGGCGAGGTGGAGGCCGGTAGTCGGCTCGTCGAGGACGTAGACGCCGCCCTTGTCGGCCATGTGGGTGGCCAGGATGAGCCGCTGCCGCTCGCCGCCGGAGAGCGTGGTGAGTGGCTGGCCGAGACTGAGATAGCCGAGCCCAACGTCGGCGAGCCGGTTCAGGATGGCGTGCGCGCCCGGCGTGTGCGCCTCCCCCGCCCCGAAGAACTCCGCGGCCTCGGCCACTGACATTCCAAGGACCTCGCTGATGTCGCGGCCGCCGAGGTGGTAGTTCAGCACCGACGCCTCGAACCGCTTTCCTTCGCACTCCTCGCAGACCGACTCGACGGTCTCCATGAAGCCCAGTTCCGTGTAGATGACGCCGACGCCGTTGCAGACCGGGCAGGCGCCCTCGGAGTTGGCGGAGAACAGAGCCGGCTTCACGCCGTTGGCCTTCCCGAACGCAGTCCGGATCGGGTCGAGCAGCCCGGTGTACGTCGCCGGGTTGCTGCGCCGGGAGCCGCGGATGGGCGTCTGGTCGATCGACACCACGCCGGCGCCGGCGGGGATCGACCCGTGCACGAGCGAGCTCTTGCCCGAGCCGGCGACGCCGGTCACGACGACGAGCACGCCGAGCGGGATGTCGACGTCGACGTTGCGCAGGTTGTGCGCCGTCGCGCCGCGGATCTCGAGCGTACCGGTGGACTTGCGCACGGTCTCCTTGAGGGCGGCCCGGTACCCGAGGTGGCGGCCGGTGATCGTGTCGCTGGCCCGCAACCCGTCGACGGTGCCCTCGAAGCAGACGGTACCGCCCGCCGTGCCGGCGCCGGGGCCGAGGTCGACTACGTGGTCGGCGATCGCGATCGTCTCCGGCTTGTGCTCCACGACGAGCACCGTGTTGCCCTTGTCCCGCAGCCGCAGCAGGAGGTTGTTCATCCGCGCGATGTCGTGGGGGTGCAGGCCGATGGTGGGCTCGTCGAAGACGTAGGTGACGTCGGTCAGCGACGAGCTGAGGTGGCGAATCATCTTGACTCGCTGTGCCTCGCCGCCGGACAGGGTGCCCGACGGCCGGTCCAGCGAGAGGTAGCCCAGCCCCATCTCCACGAACGAGTCGAGGGTCTGCTGCAGCGCGGCGAGCAGCGGCGCGACCGACGGCTCATCCAGACCGCGAACCCAGCCGGCGAGGTCGGTGATCTCCATCGCGCAGACATCGGCGATGTTGATCACCGCTGATTAGCGAGGAGCGGGCCGCCGCGACTGAGCCTGGTGCCGCCGCACTCGGGGCAGGCCTTGAACGTCGCGGCCCGGTCCACGAAAGCGCGGATATGCGGCTGCAGCGAGTCGAGGTCCTTGGAGAAGAACGACTTCTGGAGCCGCGGGACCAGACCCCTCGTAGGTCATGTTGATCCCCTCGATCTTCATCCGGATCGGCTCGCGATAGAGGAAGTCGTGGAGCTCGGTCTGGTGTAGTCGCGGATCGGCTTGTTCGGGTCCACGAAACCCGAAGAGGCGTACAGGCGGTAGTTCCAGCCGCCCGCCTGATAGCCGGGGATCGTCATCGCGCCCTGGGCGAGCGACTTGCTCTCGTCGTACAGCTGCGTCAGGTCGATGTCGCTGACCGCTCCCATCCCCTCGCAGTGCGGGCACATGCCGCCGGCACGGTTGTACGTCTTTCGCTCGGTCTTGCTCTTCGGCCGCGACCGCGTTCGATCGTGATCGCCCCGGCCCCATGCACGGAGGGTACGTTGAAGGAGAAGGCCTGGGCCGATCCGACGTGCGGCTGCCCGAGCCGGCTGAAGACGATCCGCAGCATCGCGTTGGCGTCGGTGGCCGTGCCGACGGTGGAGCGCGGGTTGCCGCCCATCCGCTCCTGGCCGACGATGATCGCCGTCGTCAGACCTTCGAGGACGTCGACCTCCGGCCTTGCCAGCGTCGGCATGAAACCCTGCACGAAGGCGCTGTAGGTCTCGTTGATCAGCCGTTGCGACTCGGCGGCGATCGTGTCGAACACGAGCGAGCTCTTGCCCGAGCCGGAGACGCCGGTGAACACCGTCAGCCGGAGCTTAGGGATCTCGACGCTGACGTTCTTGAGGTTGTTCTCGCGCGCGCCATGCACGCGGATCAGATCCGTCCCGGTGGCCACGCTCAATCCCGTCTCCATCTGCCGGCTGAGGCCACTTTGCCAGACGTGCCCGCCGAGCGCTTGGATGTCCTCGCATCGGCCACTCCATTGCAACGCTGGCCGTCAAGGGCGGCGACTACAATCAGCCCGAGGGGGCCCCGTAGCGTCCCGGAGGGATACGTGAGCAGCGCCCGCCGCATCGGCTATCACCTGTCCAGCGAGCAGTTCGCCGCCAGCGAGCTCGTCGCCAACGCCGTCGCCGCGGAAAAGGCCGGATTCGACCAGGTCTGGGTCAGCGACCACTTCCACCCATGGCAGGACAACCAGGGCCACGCCAGCCACGCGTGGGTCATTCTCAGCGCCATCGGCCAGGCGACGAGCAGGATCCCGATGGGAACCTGCGTCACGTGCCCCACGTACCGCTATCGACCCGCAGACGTGGCTCACGCCTTCGCGACGCTGGCGAACCTGTATAGCGGTCGCGTCTTCCTGGGCCTCGGGTCGGGCGAATCGCTCAACGAGATCCCGAGCGGAGGCGGCTGGGGGCCGCTGCGCGAGCGAACGGAGCGCCTGGCCGAGTCGGTCGAGCTGATTCGCAAGCTCTGGAGTGGCGAATGGGTGAACCACGAGGGGCCCAACTACCCGCTCCAGGGCGCGAAGCTGTACGACATACCGTCGACGCCTGTCCCGATCTACATCGCCGCAAGCGGGCCGAAGAACGCGCGACTGGTGGGGCGGATCGGGGACGGCTGGGTAACCGTCGGAGCCGCGGTCGTCGACCCCGCGATCCAGGGCGCATTCCGAGAAGGAGCCCGCGAGGCCGGCAAAGACCCCGACGTGATGCCCGTGATGGTCGAGCACTACCTGGTGGTTGGCGGCAAGGCCGAGGCCGAGGAGGCGGCCCACCGCTGGCGGTTCATCGCGACCGCGTGGGATCTGCTCAACGAGCCGGATCCACGGGAGATCCAGCGAAGCGCCGAAGCCTCGACCTCACTGGAGGAGGTCCACGGCAAGTGGACCGTCAGCGAAGACCCGGAAGAACACGCCGCGGCCATCGAGGCGTATTTCCAGGCGGGCGTGACCGATGTCTTCGTCCACAGCGGGCAGGAGGATCAGGCGCGGGTGATCGACTTCTTCGGGAAGCGAGTGCTGCCCCTGATTCGACGCGAGGGAACGTCGATTGCGCATGTCGCCGCGACCGACGCTCGAGGCCTAGACCGGAGACGGCCGAGAGACGTCTTGGCAACACGAAAGGGTGGCCCGGTACGGCGTCGCGTCTCGCCTGCCGCGCCAGGCCGGCCACGCTCGTAGACCCATCGACGCCGCGCTCGGGATCGAGGGTACATTCGAGAGGTGACCGATACGCTGCTCCGCAAGCTCCAGGGAGAACCTTGCATCTGTCGCCGGCGGGGAACGGCGACGGTCGAGCGCGCTTTCGGTAACTGACCCGAGACAGCTCACCTCCGGCCGGACCTCGCGTCCTCCTCCTTTGACGCCGACCCGGCGTCGATTCCGTTCGAGCTGGAGTTGCCTCGTGTCCTCGTCCCTTACGCCCCCCGCCCGCTACATCGACCCGCGCGGCCAGCGCTTCGGCGCCGGCCTCTCCGCGGTATTGCTACTCGCCGCCTTCCTGGTCCAGCTCCCCTGGCTGGCCGTCCTGGTCGGCCTCAACCTGCTCGTCGCCGCCTCCTTCGGGTCGCGCTTCTTCCTTCCCGGCAGACCGTGGCCGTTCGTCAAGAGGGCTCTGCGCCTGGGTCCAACCGAGCCTGAACACGAATATCCGCCGCGTTTCGCTCAGGCGCTCGGAGGCACCGTCGTGGCCGTCGCCACGGTCGCGTTCGTGGCGGGATTCGCGGTCGCCGGCTGGGCCCTGGTCGGCGCGGTCGCCGCGCTACAGACGCTCCTCGCGGCGACCGGGTACTGCCTGGGCTGCAGGCTCTACTTCCTGAAGTGGTGGGTTCCGTCGGTCTTCGCGCTGCTGTTCGGACGAAACGACCGCCTCCTCAAAGTGCCCGTCCAGCCGCTCCGACACGTGAAGGCCTGACCGCACCCGAGGCGAGGGCATCGCCGGGATCCCGCCTAGGAAGCCGGCGCGCGATCCAGTCAGCGCGGGTGTGTGAACTGCGGCGGCGGCAGTGGACGCGGAACGTCGGTCCTCGCGGCGGTCGTAGATCCGCTTCGCGATCTCGACCATGGTCAAGTACGCGACCACGATCCCGACGAGCAGGGGCCAGAAAGCGAGCGGGAGAGCGCCGAAGCCCAGCACGGACCCGAGCGGGCTGAGCGGCACGACCACCGCCACTACCAGCGCCGCGAAGATCGCGGCTGCCAGCTCCCGGCTGGGCCGGCTCCGCCAGAACGGGCTCATGCGAGTTCGGATGGCCAGGACGACGAGGATCTGCGTGAAGAGCGATTCGATGAACCAGCCCGCGTGGAAAGCGGGCGCGGCCTCGGCGCTCGAACCCAGCAGCAGGAGCAGCAGGCCGAAGGTGGCGTAGTCGAAGATCGACGAGATCGGACCGAACAGGATCATGAACCGCTCGATCGAATGGACGTCCCAGCGAGCCGGCACGGCCTCCACGTCCGGATCCACGTGGTCCGTGGGAATGGCCGTCTGCGAGGCGTCGTAGATCAGGTTGTTGAGCAGGATCTGGCCCGGCGTCATCGGCAGGAAGGGCAACAGGAGCGCGGCCCCGGCCATGCTCAGCATGTTGCCGAAGTTCGAGCTCGTGCCCATGCGGATGTACTTGAGGGTATTGGCGAAGGTCCGCCGGCCCTCGATGACGCCCTGGCTGATCGCCGCCAGGCTGGGCTCCAGGAGGATGATGTCGGCCGCCGAGCGGGCAACGTCCGTGGCGTTGTCGACGCTGATGCCGACGTCGGCGACGTGCAGCGCCGGGGCGTCGTTGATGCCGTCGCCCATGTAGCCGACCACGTGCCCGGACTCGCGCACGGCCCGAATGATCTGCAGTTTCTGGTCCGGATCCACGCGGGCGAAGATGGTGGTGCGCCCGACCCGCGCCACCAGCGCGGGGTGGGTCATCTTGCGCATCTGGTCGCCGGTCAGGACGCCGTCGACGGTCAGGCCGACCTGCCCGGCGACGTGCCGCGCCACCAGGTCGTTGTCGCCGGTGATGACCTTGAGAGCGATCCCCTGCCGGGCCAGCTCGGCGATGGTGTCGCCGACGCCGGGCTTGGGCGGGTCGCTGAACAGGATCACGCCCTCGAAGGTGAGGTCCTTCTCGAGGCGGTCCGCATCGGCCGGACTCGCGGCATGCCCGGACGGCTGCGCCGGCTTGACTTCCGCCGGAGCGAGAGTTCGCGATGCGACGGCGACCAGCCGGAAACCGTCGGCGGACGAGCCGTCCACGAGCTTCTTGAGCCTGGCGTGCTCGGCGGCCCGGATCGGCCGAGCCGACAGGACCCCGCGGGTCTGTCGGCCGTGGTCTTCGCGAACCTTGCTGCAGCGAGCCATGACCGACTCGGGGGCGCCCTTCGTGACCAGCAGCGGCTGCTGGCCCTTCTGCGCGACGACGACGCTGAGCATTCGGCGGGTGAAGTCGTAGGGCAGCTCGGCCAGCTTCGTGTAGGTCGCCAGGTCCTTCGGCTTGGGCGCCTTTGCCAGGATCGCCGTGTCGAGCGGGTTCTCGAAGCTCGCCTGGAAATGGCTGTTGAGGTAGGCGAGCGTGAGGGACTGGGTGGCCTCGCCGGCGTCGTCCTTGTCGATGCCGACCGCCTTCACCAGCTCGAGCTTGCCCTGCGTGAGCGTGCCGGTCTTGTCGGTGCACAGGACCGTCACGCTGCCCAGGTTCTGGATCGCCGGCAGCCGCTTGACCAGCACGCCATGCGCCGTCAGAGCGCGGGCGCCGCGGGTCAGGTTGAGGGTCACGATCGCCGGCAGCAGCTCGGGCGTCAGACCCACCGCGAGCGCGATCGAGAAGAGCAGGGCGTCGAAGAGCGGGCGGTGCAGCTCCACGTTGATGGCGAAGACGCCCACGACCAGAACGAGCGTCACCTTGCGTGATCAGGAACCCGAAGGCTCGGACGCCCTCCTGGAAATCGGTGCGGGGCGCGCGCTCCAGCAGCCGGCGGGCGATGGCGCCGTAGCTCGTGCGTGCGCCGGTCGCGGTCACGACGGCCTTGCCGCTGCCGCTGACGACGCTCGTCCCGAAGAAGGCCAGGCCGTCGCGATCGCCTTCCTTGGTGGGGTCCAGGTCGCCTTCCTTCGAGCACCTTGGCCGAGGCCGCGGACTCGCCGGTGAGCGAGGACTCGTCGATGTAGAGGTGGTTCGACTCGAGGATGCGGGCATCGGCCGGGACGATGTCGCCGGCGCCGAGGAGGATGAGGTCGCCGCAGACGAGCTGGACGATGGGCAGGTCCACCTGCTTGCCGTCGCGAACGACCGTGGCCTTCAGCGCAAGCCGGGCCTGGAGCGCCTCCACCGCGGCCGCGGACCGTGCCTCCTGGACGAAGCCGAGGGCCGCGCTCAACAGGACGATGGTCAGGATGATCCCGGCCTCGACCTTGTCGCCGACGGCAACGCTCACCAGAGAGGCCGCAAGGAGGATCAACACGAGGGGACTGGCGAACTGCGAGATGAGGATCGCCAGAGGCCCGCGGTGGCCCTCTCGACCGACCGCATTCGGGCCGTCGGTGCGCAGGCGGCGCGCGGCCTCGGCCGAGGTCAGCCCGGCCGCCGGCCTGCCGGGAGTCCGGCGCCGTGGCCGCCGGACGGTCGGATCGGCCGTGGCCGCCGACCCTTGGCCGCCGCCTGGTGCGGCGGGCCTTCGCCATCGCTGGGAAGCCATCGCGCCGATGCTAGCGGTTTCGCGTCAACACCACCGTGACGGTTCGACTCCTGCTCACTCCACCACCCGCAGCGTGGCCGGCAGGTTCATCCGAGTCAGGCGACGTCCCGTGAGCAGCGGAGCCAGAGCCACCGCGACGATGCCCGCGCCCACGGCGGCGATGAGCGTCTGCGGCGAGACTGCCGGATCGAGCCCGAACTCGGGCATGGTGCTCGAGAAGACGCCGTAGATGAGCCAGTTCAGCGCCACGAACCCAGCCGCGATCCCGATCACCGTCCCCAGCAGGCCGATGAGCGCGCTCTCCGTCACGGCCGAGCCCAGCACCCGGCGCACCGGCCACCCGAAGGCGAGCATCGTGGCGACCTCGCGAGTGCGTTCATCCTGACTGATGGTGGCCGAGTTGTAGGCGACCAGGACCGCCAGGATCAGGGCGATGACGGCGATGATCCCCAGGATCTCCATGAACATGGCGATCAGGTCCCGCATGCTCTTGACCATGGCGTCGATCGGCTGAGCCGAGACGACCCCGGGCCGGGCGAACAACGTTGCCCTGAGGGCGTCCGCGTCGACTCCCGGGCCGGGCACTACCGTGGCCCGGTTGGCCAGATCGGCCATGCCGAAGAGCGAGGCGCCGGTCACGTCCATGTAGGCCGCCGACCGCATCGGGCTCGGATGTATCCCGGCCATCACGACCTCAGTCTCGACCAGGCTGACGGCCGTATCGGAAACGCGGACGGGGTGACGCAGGACCAACCGATCGCCGGTCTTCAGGCCCAGGTCGTCGGCAGCCTGCTGGGCGAGGAGGATCTCGGCCGTCCCGGCCGGTAGCCGGCCCTGGGCCACGCTCGGCCGCCAGGCGCCGTCGCGCAGATCCAGGACCTCCAGCTGCAGGTCGATAGGATCGTGACTGCTGGCGCGACTGCTGGCAGTGACCGGGAGGCGGAGAATGAGATCGACTCGGTCCACGCCCGGCACCGCCTTCAACTCGGTTCTGACTGCGCCGCCATCGAGCGGCGCGGCCAGGTCAAGGGCAATCCTGTTCTTGCTGCTGCCGAGTATCTCCGCCCCGCCCCGGTCCACTGCCACTGCCATCGTGTCGAGCATCCCGATCACGGCCACGAGCGCCGCGACGGCCGCCCCGATGCCGAGCGCCGTGAGGAGCGTCCGGCGAGGCGTTCGCAGGACGTTGCTGAGAGGGTGACGCAGCCACGTGGGCAGGGGCAGGACACGCGCGAAGCGAGCCAGGCCAGGCCGCCGGGCGGCCAGGTAACCGGTCCGGATGGCATCCACGGGCCTGGCCCGAACGGCGCGCCAGACTGGATAGATGGATGCCGCGAACGGCAGCGCGAAGCCGATGGCAGCTGCCCGGGCGAAGACGTCCGGCTGCAACGGCGTCTCGAACACCGGCATCGGGAGCACGGTGACCATCATTTCGCGCAGGGCGGCCCCAACCAGGATGCCGACGGCGATCCCCAACACCACGCCCAGCAGCGCGATCTCGGCGGCTACGGCCAACGGCCGGATGGCGAGCGAGCGGGCGGGCAGCCCCAGCGCCAGCCCGATACCGATCTGGCGCCGCTGCGACTCCACGATCCGAGTGGTCAGGTTGAAGGCCGCGAACGTTGCGCCGGCCAGCATGAGTATGGCGAACATGGCGAAGAAGCTCTGGTCGCCTTCGGCGTCGCGATCCACCCAGCGACGGACCATCTCGTCATCGCTGGCGATGGCAGCCGCCCCCAGGTCCGGCAGGCCGGCTGCGGCGGCGGCATCCAGTTCATCTCGAACGACCGGGGCCAGGGAGGGATCCGACAGCTTCAGCACCAGCTCGTTGGCCATCCCGGGATGTCCGCTGATCTGGCCGGCCGTCTCCAGCGAGGTGAAGACGACCGCGTAGTTGGCCTCGGCCATGATGTCGCCGTTTGGCGACACGACCATGAAGTAGTCGGACGACATTCCCGACCCGGCGACATCGAGCCGGTTGCCGTCGCCCACCGCGACCGAGCCGGGTATCGGGGAGTCGTAGTGCTGGGCGAAGTGGTACTCGAGCTCGGCCACGGGCCTGCCGTCGTCGGCGGCCGTCAGGCCGCGTCCGGAGCGAATTTGGAGAGCGTCGACCGACGCGTCGCCGGTCGCCATCCCGACCAGCCGGCCGGGCACGACGATCGTCTCGTCGCCGTGGGAGGCGTCGACTCGGGTCTCCAGGACCAGCCGCTCCCCGGTCGCGACGACGGCATCCTTGTGGGGAATGGCGTCGACCAGGCCGCGCAGCTGCTCGGGCGTGGCGTAGCTGCCGTCGGCCAGGTAGAGGCGGACGTCGTGGGCACGCAGCATTGCCAGGCTCTGCGTATTGGAGTCCTTGCGCCATGCGGACAGGCTATCGAGGGAGGCGTAGGCGCCCGTGCCGATCGCGATCGTGGCGGCAATGGCGACGACGAGGATCCAACGCTCGCGTAGGTCGCGCCCGGACCAGCGCAGCCAGAAGATGAAGCGCTTCATGGCGGTCCCCTACCAGTGCAGCGTGGAGATCTGCGCCCGGCCGCCGGCCGGAGCGCCGTCGCTCGACGATTCGACCGCTGCTCAACTCCACCACCCTGTCGGCCGCTCGCGCGATCTCGCGGTTGTGGGTGACGACCAGGACCGCCCGTTGCCCGGTCGCCTGGGCACGCAGCAGTTCCAGGATCTGAACTCCCGTATGGAAGTCCAGCTCGCCGGTCGGCTCGTCGGCCAGCAACACCGGATTGTCGGTGGCCAGGGCGCGCGCGATGGCAACGCGCTGCTGCTCGCCGCCCGAGAGCTGGTGCGGGAAGTGGTCCTTCCGGTCCACCAGCCCGACCTCTTCGAGCCGCTGGCGCGCGATCGCGGCCGTGTTCTTTCGCCCCGCAGCGTCTGCCCCGAACTCCACGTTCTCGAGCGCGGTCAGCCCCGGGAAGAGGTTGAAGGTCTGGAAGATGAAACACGTGGTGTGGCGGCGGTACGTGGCCAGGTCGCCGCGCGAGGCACCGGTGACAGGCTTCCCAGCGACGCTTATCTCGCCGCCCGTCGCAACATCCAGGCCTCCGACAAGGTTCAGCAGTGTGGTCTTGCCGCTGCCCGAGGGACCCAGCACGACGACGAACTCGCCGGTATGGACGGTCAGGTTGACCCCGGAGAGGGCGGCGACGTCCAGGCCGCCGAGGTGGTAGACGCGGCTGACATCCCTGAGCTCGATCACGGCGGGACCGTCCGGTCGACGCACGTCAGGCGCGGCGACGGCGCCTGAGGAGGCAGGGGAAGACATGGGGGAACGGGGATGCACTGCACACGCTCCTTCGACTTTCGAGAAGGTGTGCGCTCCCTCCGCGCTGCGCACTCCGCGCTGGTTCGGGGTCGATATTCGGGCGACTGTCTCGGGCTCCCCAGGGCCGAAGGTCCCGAACGGCCGGCAGGCCAAATGGCCCTATCGGATCCAGGTCTAGCTGACACATTCAGTCAGGTATCGACCGGTACACTCCTACCCGTTGGGGCATGTACGAGGAGAAACGGGAGTGGCAATGGAGCTCGCTTACTGCGGATTGGACTGCGCGGCCTGCCCGGCCTTCCACGCCGCGGAGCGGTTGACGTCGGAGGAGCGGCAGGCGGTCGCGGAGAAATGGAACGTGGATTTCGGCGGCAGCCACACGGCCACCGACATCGACTGCGTTGGCTGCACGCACGAGGGTCGCCACGCGCCCTACTGCGATAACGGCTGCGAGATTCGCACCTGCGGGACGCAGAAGGGCGTGGCGACTTGCGCCGAATGCTCGGACTTCGGCTGCGTCCAGCTCACCGCTTTCCTGGCAGGCGTCCCCGAGGCCAGGGCCAACCTGGAGGCGCGCCGGCTCGGCCTGACGCGTTCCTCTCCGGGGCGATATCCACACCCTGACCACATTCCAGTGCGAACCGGGCGTGCGAAGCGATTCAGTCTTTGCGACGCTACTCCTCAGACCCGGGCAGCCCGTGGAGCCAGTCCGTCTTGCCCCGGGAAGAGTCCATACGTCGGAGGAGGTCGCTCATGGCTGCTGCCACCGAGTACGTCCGTGGCATGTTCCAGTGGACCGTCAAACGCGAAGGGATCATCGCCCCGGACGAGCGGCCACCGGCCGCCCAATCGATTGCGCTCGGCTTGCAGCACATATTCGCCATGTTTGGGGCGACGGTGCTGGCGCCGATCCTCATGGGTTTCGACCCGAACACGGCCATCTTCTTCTCCGGCATCGGCACGCTCATCTTCTTCGTATGCGTCCGCGGCCGGGTTCCGAGCTATCTCGGGTCCAGCTTCTCGTTCATCGCGGTCGTCATCTCGGCCGAAGCGATCGGCGCCGGGCACAACATTCCGGCCGCTCTCGGCGGCATCATCGCCTGCGGTGCCGTCTACGCGGTCATCGGCCTCGTAGTCATGGTCGTCGGCTACAAGTGGGTCGAGTGGCTGATGCCCCCGGTCATCACCGGAGCCATCGTCATGGTCATCGGCCTCAACCTCGCCCATGTGGCCGTTGCGGACCTCAGCGGCGTCGCGAGCTGGTACGACAACCCGGCCATCGCCCAGACCAACGACCTCTTCTTCATGACGATGGGCCTCCTGACCACGGCGGCCGTCGTTCTGGTTGCGGTCTACGCACCCGGCGTCCTGCGACGCCTGCCGATCCTCCTCGGCGGCATCGCGGGCTTCGTCATGTACTTCATCGCGACCAACCTGCTGACCTTGGTCCAAAGGGCTCGGACATCAGCTTCGACAAGGTCAACGCGGCAGCCTGGATCGGCCTGCCCAACTTCACCACGCCTGTCTTCGACGGCCATGCGATCGTCTTGATCGCGCCGATCGCCCTCGTGCTGGTGGCCGAGAACCTCGGCCACGTCAAGGCGGTCTCGGCGATGACGGGCCGCAACCTCGATCCGTACATCGGCCGCGCCTTCTTCGGCGACGGCGTCGCCACGATGGTCGCGGCATCGGGCGGTGGGACCGGTGTCACGACCTACGCCGAGAACATCGGGGTCATGGCCGTGACCAAGATCTACTCCAGCCTCGTGTTCCTGATCGCGGCCTTCGTGGCTCTGGCCATGGGCATCTGCCCGAAGTTCGGGGCCCTGATCGCCACGATCCCGAGTCCCGTTCTGGGCGGTCTGGCGATCGTCCTGTTCGGCCTCATCGCCGCGACCGGCGCCCGGATCTGGGTTCAGAACAAGGTCGACTTCGGCGTGACTCGCAACCTCGTCACGGTCGCGGCCGCGCTGACGATCGGCGCCGGCGATCTGACCCTCACCTCGGGTGACTTCTCACTCGGCGGCATCGCCATGGCGACCTTCGGAGCGATCATCGTGTACCAGGTCCTCGGCCTGGTGAAGGTGGCTCCGGAGCCCGGAACCGAGGAGGCGGCGGCCGCCTGACCCTGCTCCCTGGCGAATCGAAGCGGGCGGCCGGCTTTCGCCCCGGCGAACGCCGCATGGCCGCCCGCTTCTCTTTGGCGAAAGGCCGGCTACCCCGGGCGGCCGGTTCCGAACTGGCGGTCGCCGGCGTCGCCCAGGCCCGGCATGATGTAGCCGTGGTCGTTGAGCTGCCGGTCCACCGCCGCGCAGTAGACCTCCACGTCGGGGTGGGCGCTGGTGACCGCGTCCAAGCCTTCCGGGGCCACGATCAGGTTCACGAGCTTGATCCGGGTCGCGCCCCAGCGCTTGAGGATCTCGATCGCGGCCGTGGCGGAGCCGCCGGTGGCGAGCATCGGATCGAGGATCAGGCAGAGGTCCACCGTGGCCGAGTCGGGCAGCTTGTTGTAGTACTCGACAGGCCGGAGGGTACGCTCGTCCCGGAAGAGCCCCAGGTGCCAGACCTCGGCGGTGGGCATCAGCTCCAGCATGGCGTCGACCATGCCCAGGCCGGCCCGAAGGATCGGCACGAGACCAATCCGGACACCCAGCTCGTGGGCGTCGGTCCGCTCCAGCGGGGTATTGACCGGGAGAGGCCGGACCTCCACGTCCGCCAGCGCCTCGTAGCCGAGCAGCCAGGAGAGCTCGCGCACCACTTCTCGGAACTTCTTGGGCTCCGTCTGCTCGTCCCGCAGGATTTGGAGCTTGTGGAGGATTGCCGGGTGCCGCGAGACGTGAAGCGTCGGCCACGCTTTGTCGCGAACCGGCAGTGGAGAGGTGTCCGGCACTGTTGTCTCCTCCCTGGCGGGTTCATGAATGTTGGGTCCATCGTACGAGGTGGGAGGCCTCGACGCGCGGACCGGGCGTCAATCCGGGCGTGCCGTCGGTTCGACGGTCCGGGGATGCCGCGAGAGGCGAGCGCCGGCGATCGAGCTGGCCAGCTCGGTACGAGCCTGGTCGTAGATACGGCGCAAGTCGCCCCACGACCGCGCCCCCAGCAGCGGCAGCGTGGCGAGCATGATGGAGAGGCCGCCGTACCACAGCGCTGGGAGAGCCAGCATCGACGAGACGGGCACGGTCCAGCGGCGGTTGGTACGGGCACCCCAGACGACCAGGACCAGCGCGAACGGGAAACGGACCGCGAACGGAATGGGAACCGCGGCCCATGTCCCATTCTTGCCGGCATTCGCCTGGAGGACCTCGATCCAGCGGCCCCAGGCATCGGGCGCCACCACTGCCGAAACCGCCACCACCGCGGCGGTCGCGCCGATGGCGATAGCCAGGGAGCGCCACTCGCGCCGGACCGCGAACCACAGGAGCCCGACCCCTGGCGTGATCTTGGTCAGCAGCACGAACGACCACGCCGCCGGCCAGCGGAAACCCACGACGATGGCCAGCTGCCACGAGCAGCTCGATGTTGCCGCCCCAGATCTCCATCAGGCCGAAGAACGCAAGGCCCAGCAGGATGAGCCTGGGTCCGGTGAGGTAGACCATCGCGGCCATCAATACGGCCGCCCAGATCGCCATGAACACCTGCCACGGCAGCAGCCGGATGGGCTGAAGTAGCTGCAGGAAGGCGGGCGAGTACGGGTAGGCGATCTGGTCTGTCCAGTTGGAGTGGAGATACGGATTGGCCAGATCCGGCACCCAGTAGCAGCGCGCGTCCATGCCCGAACCGGCGAGCCGGCCCCACGGCTCGGCGAAGTAGACGATCCCCAGCCAGGCCGCGGCGAGAGCGGCAAAACCCGCAACGACAAGGAGCGGTACGCGCCGTCCTCCGAACGACACGGTCAACTCGCCAGATCCGTTCAGGAAGTCACTCCTCGCCATTCTGCTCCCGCCTGCCCTCCGGGCATGCTAGCACCGGCCCAGATCGGCGGGTCCGAAGGTCGCGGCCGAACCCGGCCTAGACGAGGCCGGTCAGCAGCCGGGCCGCCGCGGTCGGGCCCGCGGCGCGCTCCACCACGGCGGATCGCCCGAGCCGCTCGCCTTCGGCATCATGATGGCCCGGGCCCAGCAGACTCTCCCACCCTTCGGCAGCCAGTCGCTCCAGGACGCGGACCGCGACCTTGAGTGTCCGGCCGGCCAGGTCCGCCGCGTCACCGTGAAGCTCCCCGTCTCCGAGAGTGGAGCGGATCGTTGCCGCGGCTGCGGCCACCGCGCGCAGGTTGGCGGCCGCCGAAGCGACATCGCCGGTTTCCCCATGCTCTACCACCAGAGAGGCCGCCGCCCCGGACAGGGCCGATACGAGCGACACCGCGGCCCCGGGGCTGGTGAGTCCGGCCGCCGGTGTCCCGATCATCAAACGATGCCCGCTGAAGACGACGCTCCGCAACCAGGCCTGGAGCAGGATCGATCGAGCGTCGCCGTCGACGCCGACCCAGTCCGGCACCGCGCCGAGGAGCAGCCGATCGGCCGGCAAACCGTCGGCCAGGGCCAGCTCGACGCCCAGCGCCTGGAGCGCGAGGGCGCGACCGGAGTGTGTGGCTGCGTCCGAAGGAACGCCCCTCGCCACGTCGAAACCAAGCGCCAGAGGGCCGGGACCGATCACGACTCGCGAACCGGCGCGCGCCTGGAGACGATGAGCGAAAGCGTGGTCCGCAAGGGCCCGCTCGGGATCGACGTTGTCGTCGACGATCTCACGGATCGGGTCGGCCTCCACGTAGTCGATGCGCTCGAATGCGGCCACCACCGCCTGTTCGGGTGCGGCGAAGGCGGACGCAACCGTCATCAGGCTGGCGTAGCTGCCGCGCTCGGCCGCCGCTTCGTCGGCGGCTTCCCGCAGCGAGGCCAGGCCGCGCTGGCTGCCCGCTGGGACCGGCCCGGCCGTCCGCTGGGGCGGCTCGCCCCGATGCCGCCGATCTCCACGGCCGCGACGGCGGCCACGGTCCGACACGTCGAACTCGAGCCTCCCGGGCGTTTCGAGACCCACCTGTCGCCGCGCCTCTGCGAATTCCCAGCTCGCGGGGACGTGGACCTGGACGACGTCCGCGCCGCCGCCGACGACCGTCCTGGTCTCCTCGGCCGCGGCCCTGACCTCGACGGCGCGCAGCGCGACGCCGAGCCAGGGCTCCGGCGGCGAGCCGAGCACATCCCTCATCTCTCTGGTCGCGGTGCGGTTGGCATCGAAACGGGCCAGGGCCGCATTCACCAGCTCGGAGCCCTTGCGCTCGGCAGCCGCCAACCTGTCCGGCCTCTCCAGCAGCTCTCCCTCGAGGGCCAGGTCGATCGCGCCCGACGCCCCCTCCATGGCGAGCTCCTGCGGCTGAAGGTCGTACTCGATCAGCGCCACGACGAAGGGCAGCAGAATGCCGCGAGAGAGTCGATCTGGATCGGAGCCGCAGTACCTCGCGGCGAGCGAAGCGGCCAGCGGGCGCCCGGTACCGTCCAGGCCATCGACGCCGAGCATCCGCAGGACGGCCCGCTCCTGGGCGATGGTAGTGGCGCGACGGGCGGCGGGCGACAGCCGACCCGCCAGGTCGGCCGCGCGCCGACGAACGAGTTCCGCCTGCCGCGAAACAGCAGCGTTGCTCATCCTCGGCATGTGCAGCCCATCGTCAGCCTATCCAGTCATTGGTGTGCGGCGGGAGGTCTTTGGCCGGTGGCAACGACTCCGCCAGCCCGGGGATCTCGTAGGGTACCGGCTCGTCCTCCGGCTTCTCCACCCTACCGTATTCCCCGAGGAGATAGATGGCGAGCAGCAGCGTGAGGGCCAGGCCGAAGACGGCGACGATGCCGGTTGGGATCGTCAGCATGTACATCAGGTAGCCGAGCGCGGGCGCCGAGAAGTCGACGCGGCCCGTGACCGCCGACGCGGGCGACAGCTCGGGATCGGGGTCCCTGTTCGCGTCGCGCTTGGTCTGGACGAAGAGACCGTAGGGCAGGTTCACCACGCCGGTGATCCGGCGCGCGTCGATGACACCGTTGGGGGCGCCGAGGGTGATGACGTCGCCGGCCCGCAGATCCCCCGGCGATACACGTACCACGTCCGCGACGGCGCCGGCGGGGAGCGCCGGTGCCATCGAGCCGTTCCGGATCACGACCATATCGTGACCGAGAACCGAGCCGACACTCGCACCCAGCACGATGCCGAAGACCGCGAATACCAGGGCGATGAGCGCGACAGCGAGGAGCCGGCGGAGGATTCGCGCTGCTCTCTTCACGTCGCTCTCCTGGCTGGTGTCCCCTGAGGGCCGAACCGCCGGCCATAGTCCCTGGATGGGACTATGGCCGGCGTCGGTGCAGCCGATCAGGTTACACGTCGCTTGCCGTCTGTTCGGCACCCAAGGCGAGGAGCAGGTGGCCTGGGGCGCCTTGGAAAGCGTTGTGGCCCCATCAAACCTCCGGCCCGAGGAGGCCACAACGGGACCTCCGGGTGCCTCGCATTGGTACTTTGGTGCCGGCGGCGGCCTGCCGGGCCGGCAGGTCTAGTCCTCGGCGGCCCGGTGATACACGCCGGCGATCCGGACCATCACGGCTTCCCGCAATAGCGCCGCCAACGCCGCGGCGCAGTCGGGGGCGTTCGGATCGGAGTCCATGTCGGCCCAGAAGACGTACTCCCAGCGAACGCCCCTGCTCGGGCGCGACTCCAGGCGCGAGAGGTTGATGTTGCGCTCGGCAAAGCAGCCCAGGCAGCGATACAGACTGCCCGGAACGTTGCGGACGGCCCATACGAGCGTCGTCTTCATCGGGCCGGCCTGGGTGGCCGGCGAGAACAAGGCAGCGGGCAGCTGCTCGCGCGCAAGGACGGCGAAGCGTGTCCGGTTGGCGTTGCCGGTCTGGATGTCGCTCGCGAGGACCTCCAGACCGTACAGCGGAGCCACCCGGGCCGAGGCTATCGCGGCCGCGCCCAGCTCCTTCTTGTCGGCGATCGACTTGGCCGCGCCCGCGGTGTTGTAGCTGGTCATCACGGACCACGGCCGCGACCGCAGGAACTCGTCCGCCTGGTCGAGGGCCTGGGCGATGCTGTAGACGCGTTCGATCTGCTCCAGGGTCTGACCGGGCAGCGCAAGCAGGGCGAGGCTCACCGGAACCGTGACCTCCGCCACGATCCTGACTTCGTCGAACTTGAACAGCAGGTCGTAGACCTCGCGGACGCTTCCTCCGGACGACCGTTCGATCGGCACGACGCCGGCTTCAACCGTCCCACCCTGGACCGCCTCGAAAACGGCCCGCCAGGTCGGCAGCGCCACCGCGTCGGCGGCCGCGAAGGCGGAAAGCACGCCCTCCTCGCTGAAGGCGCCGGGCTCGCCCTGGAAGGCGACGCGGGGCGAGACCGCTACGGAGCCGGCGGACCCTGGCGTCGCCATCCTCTCCCTCCCAGCTACTCGGTGCGCGTGGTACGGGACGGCGAGGCCTCCCCGTTGGCGGGCTGGACCGCCGTCGTGAAATGGCGTTCGTCGCGGCGCCGAAGCTCCGCGCCGGTCTTCCAGATCGCGTACTCGAGCGACTCGCACAGCGCCTGACACGAGGCCGCGATGATGTTCGTGCCGCTGCCCATCGTGGACCACTCCAGGGTGCCGTTGGACGAGTCGATGATGACTCGCGTCTGGGCGCCTGTCGCCTCCTCGCTGTCGAGGATGCGGACCTTGTAGTCGACCAGATGAACCGCGTCGAGTTGCGGGTAGAAAGCGCCGAGGGCTTTGCGCAGGGCGGTGTCCAGGGCGTTGACCGGGCCGTTGCCGTCGGCGGCGGTATGCAGCCGTTCGCCGGCCACCTCCACCTTGACCGTGGCCTCCGACAGCAGCTCCGCTCCACCGCGCTGCTCCACCACGACGGTGAAGTCGCACAGCTCGAACGGCCGAACGTAACCGGCCTTATGCCGCCGGACGAGCAGCTCGAAGGAGGCCTCGGCCCCTTCGAATGCCAGCCCGTCCGCCTCCATCTGCTTGATGACGAGGCTCAGGGCCTTGGGGTCGACGTCGTCGAGCTGCTGGCCGAGCTGCTCGGCGCGAAGCTGAGTATTGGCCTTGCCCGCCAGCTCGCTGACCACGTAGCGCATGACGTTGCCGACGCGCTCAGGTTCGATGTGCTGGTAGGTGCCGGCTGCCCGAGCCACGGCGGCGCCGTGGACTCCGCCCTTGTGCGCGAACGCCGAGCGGCCCACGTACGGCTGGTGATCGTCCGGGGCGATGTTGACGATCTCGGCCACGTAACGGGAGAGGTCCGTCAGCTCGCCGAGGCGACCGCTGGGCACGGGCTGGAACCGCGTCTTGATCTCCAGGTCCGCCATGATGCTGACCAGGTTGGCGTTGCCGCAGCGCTCGCCGTAGCCGTTGATCGTCCCCTGGACGTGGCGCACGCCGTTGGCAACCGCGGCCAGCGAGTTGGCCACCGCCAGCTCGGCGTCGTTGTGGCAGTGGATGCCCCAGGTGACCGGGACATCGTCACGGCCGAGAGCTTCGATGGTGGCGCGGACGATGTCGATGACTTCGTCGGTCATCGCCCCGCCGTTGGTCTCGCACAGAACCAGGGTCCGCGAACCGGCGTCCCGGGCGGCGCGCAGGGTCGCGATGGCGTAGGCCGGGTCGTCCTTGTAGCCGTCGAAGTAATGCTCGGCGTCGTAGATCACCTCGCGCCCGGCAGCCACGGCGAAAGCGACCGAGTCGGCGACCATGGCCAGGTTCTCCTCGGGCGTGGCGCTCAGGACCTCGCGGACATGGAGAAGCCAGCTCTTGCCGAAGATCGTCACGACCGGTGTTTCGGCCGCCACGAGCGCCTGAAGGTTCGGATCCGCCTCGGGCCTGTTGCTCCGATGCCGGGTCATGCCGAAGGCGGCGAGCCTGGCGTTCTTCCAGGTCATCGATTTCGCGGCGGCGAAGAAGTCCACGTCCTTGGGGTTGGAACCGGGCCAGCCGCCTTCCACGTAGGGCATGCCGAAATCGTCCAGGCGTCGGGCGATCTTGATCTTGTCGGCGAGCGAAACGACCAGGCCTTCGCGCTGGGTTCCGTCGCGCAACGTCGTGTCGTAGAGAACGACGCGTTCGCCCGAATCTGCGCTCATCGGACCGCTCCCGCCGCGGTCGTGCCCGCCGGCACAGGCGCCGCCGCCAATGCCGCCACGACCGCGTCTGCCATCGCCTGCGTACCGACTTTGCGCTGGCCGGGCTGCTCGCCTGTGGCGGCGACCAGGTCCGGAGTGCGATAGCCGGCGGCGAGGGCGTCGCCGACGGCCTTCTCGATGGCCGCTGCCGCGTCGGGCCGGCCCAGCGACCAGCGCAGCATCATCGCCCCGGACAGGATCGTGGCTATCGGATTGGCGATGTCCTGGCCGGCGATGTCCGGCGCGGACCCGTGAATCGGCTCGTACAGCCCGAACAGCCCGTATTCCGTCTTCTTCTCGCCCAGCGACGCCGACGGCAGCATGCCCAGCGAGCCCGCGAGAACGCTGGCCTCGTCACTGAGGATGTCGCCGAAGAGATTCTCCATGACCATCACGTCGAACTGGGCGGGGCGAGTGACGAGCGACATGGCGCAGGCGTCCACGAGCCGGTGCTCGAGCTCTACGTCCGGGTATTCGGGCGCCACCTCCTCGACGATCGTCCGCCACAAGCGGCTCGACTCGAGGACGTTGGCCTTGTCGACGCTGGTCAGCTTCTTGCGCCGTCCTCGAGCCAGCTCGAATCCGAGCTTCACGACCCGGCGGATCTCGTGCTCGGTGTAGCTGAGTGTGTCGACGACCTCACGCCCGGCGGAGGTCACGCGCTGCTCGGAGGGCTTGCCGAAGTAGAGCCCACCGGTCAGCTCGCGCACGATCAGCAGGTCCACGTCCTTCACGAGCGACTCACGAACCGGGGAGCTGGCCGCGAGGATGGGCTGGACGGTGACCGGCCGCAGGTTGGCGTACAGGCACAGGTCCTTGCGGAGCCGAAGGAGCGCCTGTTCGGGCCGGACTTTGGCCTTGGGGTCGCTGAACCGCGGATCTCCGATGGCACCGAAGTAGACGGCGTCGGCCGCGGCGCACTTGTCCACGTCCTCGTCGCGGACGCCAACGCCGTAGGCGTCGATTGCCACACCGCCGACCAGGACCTCGGTCCACTCGAATCCGAAGCCGAAGGTTCGGCCGGCAGCCTCCAGCACCCGCCGGCCTCCCGAGATCACCTCGGGGCCGATCCCGTCGCCTGGGACGAACGCGAGGTGGTAGATCGTTCCGGCGGATACGCCACCGGCGGCGTTGGCGGAGTCGGTCACGGCAGGATCAGCCCTTGGGCTGCTCGGCCGCCGCCTGCGGCTGCCCATCCACGACTTCGACCGGGTTGAGGAACGGCATGGCCTTGCGCAACCGGGCGCCGACCTGCTCGACCTGATGGTCGCGGCCGGCTTCGCGCATCTTCTTGAACTCCGGCTGGCCGGCCTCGTTCTCGGCGATCCAGCGGGCGGCGAAGGAGCCGTCCTGGATCTCGCCGAGGACCTTCTTCATCTCCGCGCGGACGCGAGCGTCGATGATCCGCGGCCCGGAGACGTAGTCGCCGTACTCGGCCGTGTCGCTGACCGAGAAGCGCATGTAGTTCATGCCGCCCCGGTACATCAGGTCCACGATGAGCTTGAGCTCGTGCATGACCTCGAAGTAGGCCAGCTCCGGCTGATAGCCCGCCTCGACGAGTGTCTCGAAGCCGTTGCGGATCAGGCTCGTGACGCCGCCGCAGAGCACGACCTGCTCGCCGAAGAGGTCCGTCTCGGTCTCTTCCTTGAAGGTGGTCTCGAGAACACCGGCGCGGGTGGCCCCGATCCCGCGCGCATAAGCAAGCACGCGCGCGCGAGCGGTGCCGGTCGAATCCTTCTCGACCGCGAAGAGAGCGGGCACGCCGCCACCCTGCTCGAAGACCGAGCGGACCAGGTGGCCGGGGCCCTTGGGCGCGACCATGCCGACGTCGATCCCCGCGCCGGGCTTGATGCGATCGAACCGGATGTTGAAGCCGTGGGCGAACATGAGCAGCTGGCCCGCGTGCATGTTCGGCTCGATCGAGGTCTCGAACACCTTCTTCTGGATGGTGTCCGGGACCAGGATCATGATCACGTCGGCGGCCTTGACCGCATCGGCGATGTCGGCGGTCTTGATGCCGGCTTGCTCGGCGAGCGCCCGGCCCTTCGGGTTCGCCTCCACCACGACGACGTCATAGCCCGAGTCGTGAAGGTTCTGGGCATGGGCGTGGCCCTGGCTGCCGTAGCCGATGATGGCGATCTTCTGGCCGGCAAGCGCCTTGGGGTCTGCGTCGGTGTCGTAGTACATACGTGCGGTCATCGCTTAACTGCCTCCTCGATGGACCCGGCGCCCCGGGACATGACGACGGTACCGGAGCGGACGAGCTCCTTTATGCCGAACCCGCGCAAGAGGCTTATCAGAGCGTCCACCTCCGCCTCCGTGCCGCTGGCCTCGACGATCAGCGACTCGGCCGCGAGATCCACGACCTTGGCCTTGTACATCTCGGCGAGGGTCAGGACCTCGCCCCGATTGCGGTCGTCGGCCCGGACCTTGATGAGCGCGATCTCGTGCTCCACGGTCGGGTCGCTGGTGACGTCCTGGACTTTCAGGACGTCGATGAGCCGGTAGAGCTGCTTTGCCGCCTGCTCGACTGCCACGTCGTCACCGCGCAGGGTCAGCGTCATGCGGCTGACCTCCGGCAGGTCCGTGTGGCTGACGGCCAGGGTCTCGATGTTGAAGCTGCGGGCCCGCATCAGGCTGGCGACTCGGTTGAGGACGCCGGGCTTGTTGAGGACTATCGCAATCAGGACGTGGCGATGAGCCTCGCCGTGGCCGGGCATCGTCCGGGCCGGCGGGGCGGTGTGGGCCGGCATCTGTCCGCTGGGGCTCATTGCTTGGGCTCCTCGAACTGTTCCTCGAGCAAGTCCGACAGGCCTTTGCCCGCCGGCATCATTGGGAAGACGTTCTGCTGCTCGGCGATCTCGAAATGGACCAGGGCCGGACCGTCTACGGCTCGGGCCGCGGCGATGGCCGTATCCACCTCCTCGGGCGTGGAGGCCCGGAAGCCTGCCACACCGTAGGCCTCGGCCAGTTTGAGCCAGTCGGGGCCGAGCAGATGCGAGGAATGGTAGTTGCCCGCGTAGACGAGTTCCTGCCACTGCCGGACCATGCCCAGCTTGTGGTTGTCCAGCAGGGCGATCTTGACCGGGATGTGGTCCTGGACGAGGGTCATGAGCTCCTGGACGGTCATCTGAAGGCCGCCGTCACCGACGATCGCCCATGTCTCCTTGTCGGGCCGGCCGATGGCGGCGCCCATCGCCGCGGGCAGGCCGAAGCCCATCGTCCCCAGACCGCCGGAGCTGATGTGGCTGTTCGGACGGCGGAAGCCGGCGTACCGGGCGGCCCACATCTGGTTCTGGCCCACGTCGGCGACGATCGTGGCGTCGTGGTTCGAGGCTTCGCCGATCTTGCAGACGACGAAGTCGGCCGAGAGCTGGCCGTCGCGCCACGCCCCGGAGCCGTGCCAGGGAGTCTTCTCGGACTCGGCGCGCCATTCGGCCAATTCCGCGAGGTACGCGGCACGGCGCTCGGGTTCGACCTGCTCGACCTGCGGCAGGAGGGCCATCAGGACGCGCTTCACGTCGCCCACGATGGGTAGCTCCACGGCCACGTTCTTGCCGATCTCGGCCGGGTCGATGTCGACGTGGATGATCTTCGCCAGGGGCGCGAAGGTAGGCACGTGGCCGGTGATGCGATCGTCGAAGCGCATCCCGAGCGCGATCAGCAGGTCGGCGGACTGGATGGCCCGGTTGACGTGCTTCCAGCCGTGCATGCCGACGAAGCCCAGGCTGAGCGGATGTGTCTCGTCCATGGCGCTGACGCCGAGGAGAGTGTGGGCGACCGGGATCTGAGCCTTCTCGGCGAGCTGGCGCAGCTCTTCGGTGGCGTCGGAGATGAGAACCCCGTGACCGGCCAGGATGACGGGGCGTTCCGCCTTCGCTATCTCCTGGGCGGCGAGCCTGATCTGGCGAGGATGGCCCTCGAGTGTGGGCTTGAAGCCGGGTAGATCGACGACCTCCGGATGTTCGGCGGTGCAAGCGCCCATCAGGGCGTCCTTCGTCAGGTCGATGTGAACCGGTCCGGGGCGGCCCGTTCGGGCGATGTGAAAAGCCTCGGCGAAGACGCGCGGGATGTCGTTGGGGTCGCGGACCAGGTAGTTGTGCTTGGTGCACGGCAGCGTGATGCCGGTGATGTCGATCTCCTGGAAGGCGTCCTTGCCCAGGAGCGACCCGACGACGTTGCCGGTGATGGCCACTATCGGGACCGAGTCCAGCATGGCGTTGCCGATGCCCGTGACCAGGTTCGTCGCTCCGGGGCCGGAGGTGCCCAGGCACACCCCGACCTTGCCCGTGGCACGGGCGTAGCCGTCGGCCGCATGGGCGCCGCCCTGCTCGTGGCGGACCAGGACGTGGCGCAGCTCCGGATAGTCGCCCAGCACGTCGTAGAGCGGCAGCACGACGCCGCCGGGATATCCGAAGAAGACCTCCACTCCCTGGCGGAGCAAGGCTTCGCACACCGCGTCGGCCCCGATGCGGGGCCGCTTCAGGCCGCGTTCGGCAAGCGTCTTGATCTGGTTGCGCAGGTTGTCGGTGAGCATCTCGCGCCGGCCGGCCTCGATTGCGGCGGCCCGCTCCGAACCGGCGCCCGGCATGTGATTGATGCGCTGGTGGGGCCGGCCTGCTTCGGCGGTGCCGGCAGCGCCGTCATCGGCGGACGGCTGAGCCGTAGTCGCGGTCGACGAACGGCCTGCGTCCTGTCGTGTCGCCATCGCTGCGTCCCTTCCTGTCGTCTGCCCGGGTCGCCGGGCGCCTTACCGGTCGTGTTGGGCTGTCTCACGAAAAAACCCTCGCCGCTCCGGCGAGGGTTCTGGTGGTCTTGGGTCTTGCGTCGTTAGCGCTTGTCCCGCCGTCCAGTCTCCCGCCGGGAGCCGGTAATGAGTACGAATACGCGCTCAATACCCAGCTCGATAGAGCGAAGTAGACCGAGGAGGGATACGTCGGCCAGGCCGAGGTCTTCAAGGGGCACCTGCACGCGACGACCGTCCGTCCTGACGAGGACGGCGACGTGGCGGCGATGGAGACCGGTGAACAAACCCACCTGGTTGTTTCCCATAGCAACCACGGACCGATTCCACGGCCCGCGATGTTCGGCGAGTGTAGCAGCCGCGGTCAAGTCGTGCGCCGGGCCGGGCACTGCGGGCCGCGCCGGCTGCGTATCCGGGGACCCATAGGTCCCGTCCGCCGTCCGCGATCGGGCTGCCCCGGCCCAGGACCACCCGCGACCGATCGTCAGGGGTGTCCGCACGCACCGGTATCGGCACCAAAACGTTGACTCTTGAGGTGACCAAGGTACCAGCGGTGCACACCCTGAGGTCCGGTTGTGACCTCTCGAATCTGATTGTCTGATAGGTCTATCGCGTGGGAGGGGCGTACCAACGGCGGGGCCACAGGGCAAGCCGCCTACGCCACTCTACGTAGCAGCCGTCAGACCGGGAGACCCGGCCCCGGTCACAGCGGAAACGTCGATCTAGCGACGATCCGGACTCTTTAGGGACAGGATCCATAGAAGGAGAGAGAACGTGAAGAACAAGAAGCGGCGAATACTCCCGGTAGCGATCGCCCTGGTAGCGATCGTCGCCCTCAGCGGAGTCGCCTACGCGTACTGGTCCTCGAGCGGCAGCGGCACCGGCGCGGCCACCGCCGGCGACAGCGCGGCACCTCACGGCCACCAGACGAGCACGACTCACGGGCCTCGTTCCCGGTGGACAGCGCCGACGGTCGTCATCACCGTCGCGAACCCTGCGGACTTCTCGCAGTCGTTCAGCGCGGTCGCGATCGCGGTCACGACGCGGCGACCAGCTGCGCGGACTGCGGCTGCCTGCCGCCTGGTTCACCTTGACCCGACGCCCGCACGTCGGCAGCGGCCATCGTCGCTCGCGGGCCCGGTGCGTCACTGCGACGTCATCGGGACGATCCGCGATGACCGACTCCGCGACAGCAACCAGGATGCGTGCAAGGACGCGTCGATCCACCCTCACTCTCACGGTTTCGTAGGCTTCACGGTTTCGTAGCTACACCTCATGGTGGGGCGGCCCCAGCCGGGCCGCCCCACGAGGGGTGATCCGGGGTACACCGAGAGGACTACAGACGTGATAGGAGAGCGATACAGAGAGGCTCCCAGGAAGGACCGGCCACGGCGTCGGCTCCTGCTGCTTCTCCTACTCCTGCTCCTGCTCATCCCATTCGGACTGGGGGGAATAGCGGCGGAGCTGCTGCACGGCGCTCCAAAGCCGTGCCAGCTGGGCGCCTCGCCTGATGCGTCGCTGATCGGCGCCGCATCGCCCTCGCCCGGCGCTTCCGAAGTCGTCGGAGGCGTCAAGACAGGCTCGATCCCGACCCCGATCCCGTCCGGGACCGGCGGCGGAGGCGGCCAGGTCGTCGTCAGCGATGTCGACTTCAAGATCACCGGTGGCGTAGGGAGCCTCAGACCGGGCGTTCCCGCGCCTATCCAGATCACTCTGACCAACCCCAATGGCGTGCCGATCATCGTCACTGCCTTGACCGTGAGGATGGCGGCGGACAGCACTCCGGGCGGCTGCAGCAGTGCGGCCAACTTCCAGATGGCACAGTCGGACGTTTCGACCGGCGACCCGATCACCATCCCCGCCGGAGGGAGCGTGACCCTCACCAAGGCGCCGCGCGCGCCGCAGATCACGCTGATCGACCTGCCGGCGGTGAACCAGGACGCCTGCAAGAACAAGAGCTTCAACCTCACCTATAGCGGAAGTGCGCATTCGTGAACCTGGCGGCCACCTCCCGGCGACGCAGGAAGCCACTCGGCAGAGACGGGTGGCTTTTCGTGCTGGGTGGCCTGCTGATGGCCCTCGCGATGGCCACGCAGGCCAACGCTTTCTGGGGAGCGATCGGCATCGGCAGCGGCAGCGGCAGCGTCGCAACGCTCGCCAGCTCCCACGCTCAGCGGCACTCTCAGGGGCGGGAACGGCGACCCTCACGTTGGACGCGGCGTCACGCCGCCGGGATCGGGCGACTGTCTCCTACTACGTGCAACAGGACGGCGGGAGCCCTGCCGGCGACTGCCCGACCCCGGGATCGCCCACGACCGTCCTGACCTGCACCGACACCGGGCTGACCAAGGGCACCTACACGTACACGGTGACGGCGATCTGGCAGACCTGGACCGCGATCAGCTCGCCGGCGACTGTCACCCTGGGCTTTGGAGCACCAGACAAGCTCGCCTTCGCCACGCAGCCGACGAACACGGTGGCCGGTGTCGCGATCACGCCGGCGGTCACTGTCACCGTCCAGGACGCCGGCGGCAACACGGTCACATCGAGCAACGCGAGCATCACCGTCGCGATCGGCACCAACCCCGGCGGCGGCACGCTGATCCGGAACAAAGACCGTGACCGCGGTGAACGGTGTAGCGACGTTCAGCGGCCTCTCCATCGACAAGGCCGGCACGGGCTACACGCTGACCGCCGCAAGCGTCCCCTGACCGGCGCGACGAGCACAGCGTTCAGCATCACGCGGCAGCCGCGAACAAGCTCGCGTTCACGCAGTCGCCGGGGAACACCATCGCGGGTGTGGCCTTTGCCACGCAGCCGCAGGTGACGGTGCAGGACCAGTTCGGCAACACCGTCACGGGTGACGGGAGCAATGTGACGATCGCAGTCACGGGTGGGCGGCGACGCTGAGCGGCTGCGCTGCGAACCCGAAGGCTGCGACTAACGGTGTCGTGACGTTTAGTGGCTGCACGATCACAAAGACCGGTACCTACACCCTGACCGCGACCGATGGGTCGCTGACCCCGGCCGATGAGCGGCTCCGTTCAACATCATCGCCGGCAGCCGCGAGCAAGCTCGCCTTTCGCCCGGTCGCCGGGAACACCATCGCGGGTGTCGGCCTTTGCCACGCAGCCGCAGGTGACGGTGCAGGATCAGTACGGCAACACCGTCACCGGTGACGGGCGCAGTGTGACGATCGTCGGTCACGAGCGGGAGCGACGCTGAGCGGCTGCGCTACGAACCCGAAGGCTGCGACTAACGGTGTCGTGACCTTTGGCGGCTGCACGATCACAAAGGCCGGTACCTACACCCTGACCGCGGCCGATCGGTCGCTGACCCCGGCGGTGAGCGCCTCGTTCAACATCACGCCGGGCAGCCGCGAACAAGCTCGCGTTTACGCAGTCGCCGGGGAACACCATCGCGGGTGTGGCCTTTGCCTCGCAGCCGCAGGTGACGGTGCAGGATCAGTACGGCAACACCGTCACGCGGTGACGGGCGCAGCGTGACGATCGCGGTCACGGGCGGGACCGCGACGCTGAGCGGCTGCGCTGCGAACCCGAAGGCTGCGACTAACGGTGTCGTGACGTTTGGTGGCTGCACGATCACAGAAGACCGGTACCTACACCCTGACCGCGACCGATGGGTCGCTGACCCCGGCCGTGAGCGCCTCGTTCAACATCACGCCGGGCGCCGCGAACAAGCTCGCGTTTACGCAGTCGCCGGGGAACACCATCGCGGGTGTGGCCTTTGCCTCGCAGCCGCAGGTGACGGTGCAGGATCAGTACGGCAACACCGTCACCGGTGACGGGCGCAGCGTGACGATCTCGGTCACGGGCGGGACCGCGACGCTGAGCGGCTGCGCTGCGAACCCGAAGGCTGCGACTAACGGTGTCGTGACGTTTGGTAGCTGCACGATCCAAAGACCGGTACCTACACCCTGACCGCGGCCGATGGGTCGCTGACCCCGGCCGTGAGCGCCTCGTTCAACATCACGCCGGGCGCCGCGAACAAGCTCGCGTTTACGCAGTCGCCGGGGAACACCATCGCGGGTGTGGCCTTTGCCTCGCAGCCGCAGGTGACGGTGCAGGATCAGTACGGCAACACCGTCACCGGTGACGGGCGCAGCGTGACGATCGCGGTCACGGGCGGGACCGCGACGCTGAGCGGCTGCGCTGCGAACCCGAAGGCTGCGACTAACGGTGTCGTGACCTTTGGTAGCTGCACGATCCACGAAGACCGGTACCTACACCCTGACCGCGACCGATGGGTCGCTGACCCCGGCCGTGAGCGCCTCGTTCAACATCACGCCGGGCGCTCTCAACTCGTTCACGATTACGACTCCGGCGACCCAGACGGCCGGGGCTCCGTTCTCGGTCTCGCTCACGGCCTACGACGCCTACGGCAACACGGAGACCGACTACACCGACTCGCATTGCCTGACCTTCTCGGGCCCCGGCAATAGTCCGAACGGCACGGCTCCGATCTATCCGGCCCACGACTCATGTGCCGTCGGCCAGAGCGCCGTCACTTTCACGAACGGTGTCGGCCTCGGCGAACATGACGCTCTTCAACGCGACTCCCTCAACCCTCGACCCGACCGCAAGCACGACCCTCACGGCTACCGATGTTCCGACCGGCAAGAGTGGCTCGACCAATCCCTTCAACGTCAACGGCACCAACAACGAGACCAAGCTCCGGATCATCCCCGAGCTCACGACCCAGACCGCCGGGCAGACCAACGACCTGACCATCGTCATCGGTGACGAGTACGGCAACCCGACAGACTACACCGGCAACTACTCGCTCATCTTCTCGGGCGCCAACCGAGCGCCCGGACGGAGTCGGCCCCGTCCGACGGTGACGCCGCAAGGCAGCGCCGTCGGGACGAGCTTCGGAACCAACACCATCATCACGTTCGCGAACGGCGTCGCCAGGTCGATGCCAGGGGCGAAACGGCGTGATGCGCCTGTATGCAGCCGAGACCGCGAACATCACGGTGCAGCGGAGCACCGGCACCAGCCTACCAGAGCGACCCGGTCGCCGTGATCGTGCAGCCGGCCGCGATCGCCGCGCTCGACGTCGCCGACCCCACGCCACAGACCGCCGGAACAACCTTCAACGTCTCGATCACCGCCACTGACACCTATGGAAACGCCATCACCGGAACTCGCTGCCTGACCTTCTCCGGCCCGCTGAACGCCCCCGACGGCACGCCTCCGAGCTACCCGGCCCAGGGCTCATGCGCCGCCGGCCAGAGCGAGGTCACCTTCACGGAGCACCAACGACCGTCCCGATCACTCTCTATCGCGCGGCCGCAACGACGCTCACCGTTACCGGCAACGGCCACTCCCACACGACCCCGTCCTTCACGGTCAGCCCGGCAGTAGCGAACGAGCTCGCGTTCACCCAGTCGCCAGGTAACTCGGTCGTGGGTGTCGCCTTTGTGCCGCAGCCACAGGTGACCGTCCAGGATGCCTACGGCAACACCGTCACCACCGCGACGACCTCGATCACCCTCGCGATCACCCCGCCAGGCGGAGCGACCCTCACCTGCACAGCCAACCCGAAGGCAGCTGTCGCGGGCGTTGACACGTTTGCAGGCTGTCGCATCGACAGGGCGGGCACCTACACCCTGACCGCGACGGGCGGCGGCTTGACCGGCGCGGTGAGCAACTCGTTCACCATCACGGCGCAACATCTCCCAGGGCAAGCCGGTGACCTGTTCATCGCTCGAACTACTGGAGGACCTATCGCCTGCGCCTACGCGGTCGATGGCAACGGCTTCAACGGAACGCGCTGGTCTTCGCAGTTCAGCGATCCGCAGTGGATCTACGTCGATCTGGGTCAGTCCTACAACATCACCCAGGTCGTGCTGGTGTGGGAGGTCGCCTACGGCAGGGCGTTCGAGATCCAGACGTCGAACAACCTCACCGACTGGACATCGATCTACTCGACTACGACCGGGACAGGTGGCACCCAGACCCTCGACGTCACCGCCACCGGTCGCTACGTCCGGATGTACGGCACTGTCCGAGGGACCCAGTGGGGCTACTCGCTGTGGGAGTTCCAGGTCTTCGGCTACTGACCTGCAATCACCTGCGACGGTGCACGGCACGACCTAGACCGGTCCACGGAGCGAGCCGTCCTTCGAATGCTAGCGACGATCCGGACTCCTTAGGGACAGGATCTACAGACGTGATAGGAGAGCGATACAGAGAGGCTCCCAGGAAGGACCGACCACGGCGTCGGCTCCTGCTGCTTCTCCTACTCCTGCTCCTGCTCATCCCATTCGGACTGGGGGGAATAGCGGCGGAGCTGCTGCACGGCAGCCCCAAACCATGCCAGCTGGGCGCCTCGCCGGGCGCGTCGCTGATCGGCGCCGCATCGCCCTCGCCCGGCGCTTCCGAAGTCGTCGGCGGCGTCAAGACAGGCTCGATCCCGACCCCGATCCCGTCCGGGACCGGCGGCGGAGGCGGCCAGGTCGTCGTCAGCGACGTCGACTTCAAGATCACCGGTGGCGTAGGGAGCCTGCAGACCGGGCGTTCCCGCGCCTATCCAGATCACTCTGACCAACCCCAACGGCGTGCCGATCATCGTCACTGCCTTGACCGTGAGGATGGCGGCGGACAGCACTCCGGGCGGCTGCACCAGTGCGGCCAACTTCCAGATGGCACAGTCGGACGTATCGAGCGGCGACCCGATCACCATCCCCGCCGGAGGGAGCGTGACCCTCACCAAGGCGCCGCGCGCGCCGCAGATCACCCTGCTCGACCTGCCCGCTGTGAACCAGGACACCTGCAAGAACAAGAGCTTCAACCTGACCTATAGCGGAAGTGCGCATTCGTGAACCTGGCGGCCACCTCCCAGCGACGCAGGAAGCCACTCGGCAGAGACGGGTGGCTTTTCGTGCTGGGTGGCCTGCTGATGGCCCTCGCGATGGCTACGCAGGCCAACGCTTTCTGGGGAGGGATCGGCATCGGTAGCGGCAGCGGCAGCGTCGGAACGCTCGCCACTCCCTCGCTCAGCGGCACTCGGGGGCAGGAACGGTAACCCTCACGTGGACCGCCGTCACGCCCCCGGGATCCGGGGCTGTCTCGTACTACGTGACCCGTGACGGCGGGAGCCCTGCCGGCTACTGCCCGACCCAGGATCAGCACCAACTTCGGTCCTGACTTGTACCGACACCGGGCTGTCGTTAGGCACCCACACCTACACGGTGACGCGCGGTGTACCACTCCTGGACCGCGACGAGCTCACCGGCGACGGTCACCGTCACGGCAGTCACCGTGGCGTTCTCCAGCACGCTCGCTGCCAACGGCAACCTTTCGGACACCTTCACCGGAACCGGCTGGTTGCCCGGAAGGCTCATTACGATCACTTATCGTTCGGCTCCCCCATTCCGATCGCTCTTGGGAACTACAACCTGAACCCCACCTCAGCCGCGGACGGAACGTTCAACTTCTCGTTCGAGGAGAACTGTCTCGACGGAGCGGGTGTCCTGCAGACGACCGATCTTCCCGTGACAGTTACCGCGACGGACGGCACGAACAGCGCAACCGGCGGCGGGACCATCGTCTGCAGCCAGTACTTGCGAATGCCGCCGGTGAACACAGAGCTGCCGGCCATCTCCGGCACCGCCACTCAGGGCCAGACGCTCTCGACCACCAACGGAACCTGGACGAAGTCGCCGACCGGCTACGCGCTACCAGTGGCGCCGCTGCGACTCGGCCGGCAACAACTGCACGAACATCCGGCGCGAATGCGAACAATTACACGCTCGTCTACGCCGACGCCGGCTCAACGATACGGGTCGTGGTCACCGCCACCAACGCCTACGGCTCTACGCCGGCAACCTCGGCCCAGTACCCGGCCTCCGGCACGGTGACCGGGCTCGCACCGGTGAACACCGCGCTGCCGGTCATCTCCGGCACCGCCACCCAGGGCCAGACCCTCTCGACCACCAACGGCAGCTGGACAACTCGCCGACCGGCTACACGCTACCAGTGGCGCCGCTGCGACTCGGCCGGCAACAACTGCGGCGACATCGCCGGCGCCACCGCCAGTACATACACGCTCGTCACGCCGACGCCGGCTCGACGATCGGGTGGTGGTCACCGCCACCAACGCCTACGGCTCCAACGCCGGCAACCTCGGCCCAGTACCCGGCCGCCGGCACAGTGCCGGATCCGGCGCCGGTGAACACCGCGCTGCCGGCCATCTCCGGCACCGCCGCCGCGGGCCAGACGCTCTCGACCACCAACGGCACCTGGACGAACTCGCCGACCGGCTACGGCTACCAGTGGCACCGCTGCGACTCGGCCGGCAACAACTGCACGAACATCCGGCACCAATGCGAACAGCTACACGCTCGTCGTCGCCGACGCCGGCTCAACGATCAGGGTCGTGGTCACCGCCACCAACGCCTACGGCTCGACGCCGGCAACCTCGGCCCAGTACCCGGCCTCCGGCACAGTGCGGGCTCGCGCCGGTCGAACACCGCGCTGCCGGCCATCTCCGGCACCGCCACTGCAGGGCCAGACGCTCTCGACCACCAACGGCACCTGGACGAACTCGCCGACCGGCTACGCCTACCAGTGGCAACGCTGCGACTCGGCCGGCAGCAACTGCACCAACATCATCGGCACCAATGCCAACACCTACCGCTCGTCCTCGCCGACGCCGGCTCGACGATCAGGGTGGTGGTCACCGCCACCAATGCCTACGGCTCCAACCCGGCAACCTCGGCCCAGTACCCGGCCGCCGGCACAGTGCAGGATCTGGCGCCGGTGAACACCGTGCTGCCGGCCATCTCCGGCACCGCCGCTGTGGGACAGACGCTCTCGACCACCACCGGCACCTGGACGAACTCGCCGACCGGCTACGGCTACCAGTGGCAACGCTGCGATTCGGCCGGCTCGAGTTGCACTAACATCGGCACCAGTGCCAACGCCTACCGGGTCCGGCGGGCAGACCGCGGCTATTGGCTCCGAGTCGTTGTCACCGCCACCAACGCCTACGGCTCTACGCAGGCGACCTCAGGGCAAACCGGGATGGTGCCGTGGTAAATGCGCTGTCCCCGTTCACACGAACGGCGCACCGTGGTACCTGCCGCCGTCTCTGACCTTCCCTCACTTCCGATTGGAGACGTGGCCCACCCCGACAGTTCCCCTCCCTATGAGCGCGGTGTCCGTTACGCCACAGCCGCGAAAGGCCCACAACGAGGCGAGGTAGAGCGGCAGCACTCTCCAGGCCCACTTGGCACTCATTCGACGGCTGGCGGCGGATCTGGCCGGCGAGCCGTAGCGATCTGCCCGGCGTACGGCCACTTCGCCCGGTCGTGGCCCTACGCGGCAGAGTCCCGCTCGCCAGGTTCGCTCGAGCGCCGGTGCCACGGCCACCAGGCCCGCTCCCCGATGCTGGCGGTTATCGCCGGGACCAGCAGGCTTCGGACTATGAACGTGTCGATCAGCACGCCCAGAGCCACCGTCAGGCCGACCTGGAAGAGCAGCTGAAGGGGTGAGGTCACGAGCGCCCCGAACGTGCCGGCCAGGATCAGTCCCGCGGAGGTGATGACCGTTCCCGTCCGGGCGGAGGCGACCCGGATCCCCTGCCGTAGCGGCCGGCCGGAGCTCTCCTCCCGAACGCGCGACATCAGGAAGATGTTGTAGTCGGAGCCGAGGGCAACCAGCAGCACGAAGACCATGAGCGGTATGAAGTAGTTCATCCCGGGCTGCCCGAAGACGTTCCTCAGGATCACGGTGGAGAGGCCCAGGCTCGTGGCGTACGAGAGCAGAACGGTGAGAACCAGGTAGACGGGCGCCACGATCGCCCTCAGGAGCAGGATCAGCACGATCAGGATGCCGATGATCGTTATCGCCGCGACCCGCAGGAAGTCGGCCGAGATCGTGTCCTGGACGTCCGCGAACTCCGCGGTTGCGCCCCCGAGGTAGGTCTGCACCGTGCCGGTCCGCAGCCATCGAGTTGATTCCCGGATCGGTCGTGAGCAGGGTCCTGAGGGCCCGTACCGCGTCGAACGACCGGGTGTCGTAAGGATCGGTGGCAGTCGTGACGTACAGACGCGTGACGTCGCCGGCCGTCGACAGGTATGCGTCGCGAAGAGACGGCGGCGCGTACAAGACCGTAGGAGCCAAGCTCGGCCGCGAGACCGTCGAGCTCGTCCGGGAGGCGAAGGCGGGCAGCGGCCATGGCTTCCTGCTCGGCTACCGTGGCGGCATCGGGTTTGATGCTGGCCGGGGCGAAGTAGACCGGGGCCGGCTGCGCGGCGAACCAGCCCGACAGGTCCTTCAGCGAGCTGAGCAGCTGCAGCGCGGCTATCGCGTCTCGACTATTCGTCGCCAGCACCGCCACGGCGCTGAGAGCGGATTGATAGGACGCGACCGACGCGGCGGCCGGCTGAGCCGCGCCGAGCTCCTCCAGGTAGGCCTTCAGCTGGGCAAGCTGGGCCGCCTGCGCCGCCGCGTCGGACGAGGTCGCCGCGGACGCGGCAGCCTGGAGCTGCGCGGCGATGGCGTCGAGCTGGTTCACGACGAGGGCCTGCTTGCGGCTGTCGACGAGGCCGTCGTGGAGAGTGGCCATGTCGGCCGCCGCGGCTGCCCACTGGACCGCCTGGCGCTGGTCCGGAAACTCATCCGCGAGGCCGCTGACGTAGGCATCGGCGGATGCGACCCCGGCCAGGCTTGCGTCGCCGAGCTGTACGTTGATGTCCGAGTTGGGCGGCTTGCGGAACGCATCGGCCGTCTGGGTCAGCTGAACGGAGGGGCGCAGCAGGTCGGATACCTTCCCCTCGCCCATCGGATCGACGATGCTGCGGACGGTCCGAACGTTCGGCAGGGCCGCGATCGACTGCTCGAGGGCCGCGATCCTGGCCAGCCCATCCTGGTTCGTGAGGTCGGCCGTCGAGCCACTCGGCACCTTGACCAGCGCCGTGAGCGGCATCAGCTCACCCGCCGCGAGATGCCGGCTGAGGGTCTCGAAACCCTGGCGGGACTCGGCCGTGGCCGGCAGCTCGTTCAGGACGTCGAAGTTCTGCTTGAGCTGCGGCAGCCCCAGGGCCGGGACGAACAGGATGACGAGCATCCCGCCGGCCAGCAACCCGGGGCGGCTGGTGATCCGGCGGGCCAGGGCGGCCCAGAACCCCTTGTTCTCGTCGTCCGCCGTCCGCGTCTTTTCGTGGGTCGGCCAGAAGAGGCGCCGCCCCGCGATGGACAGGAGGGACGGGGTGAGCGTCAGGCCGGCAAGGAGCGTCACGAAGATCGTGATCGCCAGGGCGGGCCCCGTCGTCTGGATCATCCCGAAGCGCGCCACGACCATGGACGTCAGGCCCACGATCACCGTGGCAGCGGAGGCCGTGATGACGGCCCCGATCCGGCCGATCGTCACTCGAACCGCATCGTCGGGCGCGTGCCGCCCAAGCTCCTCGCGGAAGCGGGAGATCATGAAGATCGTGTAGTCGGTGCCGACGCCGAAGACGAGGACCACGATGAACGAATCGAGGACCGAGGAGAGCTGCCAGCCGGCCTGGGCCATGAATCCCAGCGTGCCGCGCGCGACGAGGAATGCGGCGCCGATCGTGAGCAGCGGCACGAGGGCGGCCAGGGGCGCCCGGTAGATGAGGAGCAGCACGACGACGACCAGGACGATCGTGACCAGCGTCGTCCGATCGGTCCCGTCGCGGATTGCCTGGAGGTAGTCGCGGCCGATCCCGGCCTGGGCCGTGACTTGAGCCACGAGCCCGCCCGGCAGCACGCCGGAGGCTTCCAGATGAGCGCGGACGGCATCGATCGTGTCGTTGGTCTCGGGCAGGAAGGAGGGCGTGCTCATGTCGACGCGCGCCAGCTCCACGACGTTGTCGGTGCTGCGCATCATCGAGGCGAGAGAGGGCGTGCCCTCGGCCGTTACGTAGCGGAGGATCGGGCTCGGATGGCCGCTGCCCTCGAAGTAACCGCGCAGTCCTTCGATCGCGGTCCGGTCGGCGTCGGTCAGCCCTCCGGCCCTCGAGAAGACGATGAGCGCCTGCGACGGCGCCGCGTCCGACGGAAACGACGTGGCGATGACATGACGAGCGGCGAGCGACTCGGCGTCCCGCGGAAGGAAGCTGCTCTCGTCCGCGGAACCGACCTGCGTCAGAGACGGGCCGAAGACGCCGAACAGGACGGCAGCCACGACCCAGGCGCCGACGAAGACCCAGCGAAGGCGGATGACGAGCCGGCCGAGCCGATCGAACATGCGGACATCCCCTCTGGGAGAAGTGCCACCTCGGAGAGACGGGACCGCGCGGGGCGGGCCGCCGGCCTTGATTGTAGGGCGGCGGAGCTCAGGCGGTCGGCCTCCGAGCGACCGCCGGGTCGGCTCCCGGCCGCGCGACGCGGACCGCCGCGAGGAGCAACGCAATACCGATCCACAGGGTCACCGGCAGCAAGACGGCGACGTCCGCCACGGCCAGGGCCGCAACGAGCAGGACGGTGACCCTGCGCGAGCGATCGCTCGATCGGCTTCGCGTCCAGGCCGCCAACGCGACGGGCATGAGAGCCACCGGGTAGTGGTACCAGGTCACGGGCAGGACGATGAGGGAGGCCACGATGGCCCAGGCCAGGCTCTCGAGTGGATCGCGGACGAGTCGAGCGGCCGCGAGCGTTCCGGCAAGGGCGGCAAAGGCGAAGAGCGCGGCCATCGGCCTGGCCAGGTCAGGATTGCCCAGAACGAGGGCCAGCTGACTGGCCGGACCGATGTTGACCTGCGAGGCCAGCCCGGCGCCGCTCGCCAGCCCCAGGAAGTCGAAATACTCGCGCCACGGCCCGAATCCACCGACCGCCAGGCTTGCGCCCAGGATCAGGATCCCGGTCACGGCTGCGGCGCCGATCGGCCTGAGCAGGCTGCCCTGGGTCGCAAGGGGTCTCCTCAGCCGTGCCGCAAGCCACACCAGGATCGTGGCCGGATGCAGCTTCACGGCCGACGCAATCGCCAGCGCCGCCCCTCCGGCCAGCGCCGCAAGACGGCCCGGGGCGGAGGACTCGCGGGCGACCGCCAGTACCGCCGCGCCGAAGAGCAGGGGGAACCACGCGTCGATGTTGCCGAAGACCACGGCAACGACGAACGGGAAGAAGTACGGCGCCAGAGCCAGGGCGAGGAGAGTGGAGTCGAGCGAGAGTCCGTTCACCGCCCGCGCAGGTCGCCCCACTGGCGAGCGCGGAATGAGGGCCGCGACCGCGGCGAGTCCGGCCACCGCACCCAGGCCCCAGCAGGTCAGGATCAGCCAGCTCGGCAGCCCGGAGAACGGCACGAGGAATTGCGCCACCAGAGGCGGGTACGAGTAGAAGAGATCGCGCGCCGCTACTCCGTGGGCGACGGAGCTGGGATCGTAGGGAGAGGCGCCCGCCGCGACGCGTGCGGCCGCGTCGAGGAGCAGCTGCAGATCGAAGCCCGCGGCCGGCGGGTTCCGTGCCAGCATCGCTCGGCCCAACACGAACAGAGTCGTCCAGCCAAGCCCCGCCAGCATGAGGCACACGAGCCGGCCGAACCGGACTCTCGCCGCGTCGGCGCCGAACGCCGAGGATCCCCGTCCCGGGGACTCGACCGCGGCGACGGCGCTGCCCGGAACCGCGCCGCCCGGCTCAACGGCGGTCGTCGTCAATCTCGCGCTCCGCAGCAGGCCTTGCGGCGCCGGCCGCGCCACGCCATGAACAACACGCCCGAGGCGACGATCGGTACGACCCAGAACCAGCCGCCGGGATCTTCCGGCCCGGCCGCAATGCCGGTGGCCCGGATCCTGACGAGCGGCATGCCCTCGCACTTGGCCGCGATATGCTCGGGCGTATCGCGCCAGGGGTTGCCCATCCCGAGCATCGCCGCGATGACCCCCATGCTCCGCAGCAACGGAGCCAGAACGCGGGTTCGCTCGTCCGCATCGGTTACTTCCTCTGCCACGCCGGAGAAGCTTCGTCCCGGCAGCGTGACCTCGACGTGTGGGTCGGCCAGCACATTCCGATACCAGTGCGTCTTGCTGCCGAAACCGGCGATGCAGTACACGTACTCGCCCACGATGGTGTAGCCGAGCGGCGCGTCGCGCATCTCGCCGCTCTTGCGACCGCGCGTGCGCAGGACCATCAGGTATCCGGTCAGCGGGTTCGACATGAAGCTCCCGAGCCCGGCCCGCAGCGCGGGGACGCTGACGTACTTGTTCATGGCATTGAAGCTGCTGTGCATGGCCGGCAGCAGCCCCTCGATCCAGTCGGGATATCCGAGCTCCTGGCCCCAGTCTCCGGAACCGGTTGGTCGTTCGTCGGCGGTCGTCATGCTTCCCCTTCGACCTTCGGTGGCCCAATGGCGGGCACCAGGGAAGGTTAGGCCACAGCTTCACGGCCGACTACCCCGCCGATGGTCGGATGCCGCATTTCCCAGCCGGTTTGCCGCTATCTGGTAACCTCGATGGCCCCGTCCACGCGGCTGCGAGCCGAGTGAGGGCGGGCCGATCGAATCGCGAGTTGAGCCATGGCCGAGAAACCGCGCACCCTTCTGGAGAAGATTTGGGATGCCCACGTCGTGGCATCCGACGCCGGCGCGCCGGCAATCCTCGCGATCGACCTTCACCTCGTCCACGAGGTCACGAGCCCGCAGGCCTTCACCGGTCTGCGCGAGCGCGGCCTGAAGGTCCGCAAACCGGGTCAGACCGTCGCCACCGCGGACCATTCGATCCCGACGCTCGATCCGTCACTGCCGATCCTCGACGAGCTGGCCCGCAAGCAGCTGGCCCAGATCGAGGAGAACTGCCGCGAGTTCGGCATTCCCGTTCTACGGCAAGGGCTCGGCGTCGCGCGGCATCGTCCACGTCATCGGGCCGGAGCTGGGACTGACGCAACCGGGCATGACGATCGTCTGCGGCGACTCCCACACCGCCACGCACGGCGCCTTCGGGGCTCTCGCGTTCGGCATCGGAACGAGCGAGATAGAGATGGTCCTGGCGACGCAGACGCTGCTGCAGCGCAAGCCCAAGACCTTCCAGGTCCGCATCGACGGGCGGCTGCAGCCGGGCGTCGGCGCCAAGGACATCATCCTCGCCCTGATCGCCCGGATCGGCATCGGCGGCGGGACGGGACACGTCATCGAATACACCGGCGAGGCGATTCGCGCCCTGTCGATGGAGGAGCGGATGACGGTCTGCAACATGTCCATCGAGGCCGGGGCCCGGGCCGGGCTCATCGCCCCGGACGAGACCACGTTCGCCTACCTGAAGGGCCGCCGGTTCGCTCCGCAGGGAGCCGCCTGGGATGAGGCGGTTGCCGCCTGGCGGACGCTGCCCAGCGACGAGGGCGCGACATACGACCGAACGGTCACGATCGACGGCGCCACGCTCGAACCGATGGTCACGTACGGCAACAACCCGGGCATGGGCATCCCGGTGACCGGTCGAATCCCGTCGCCGGCGGACGCCGACCCGGCGGCCCGAGCCGACCTCGAACACGCCCTCGCGTACATGGGACTGACGCCGGGCGCGTCCATCGCCGGCCAGAAGCTCGATGTCGTCTTCATCGGGTCGTGCACCAACGGCCGGATCGAGGACCTGCGCGCCGCGGCTTCGGTCCTGCGCGGGCGGCGGGTGGCGGCGGGCCTTCGGGTCCTGGTCGTCCCGGGATCGCAGCAGGTGAAGAAGCAGGCGGAGAGCGAGGGACTCGACGGCGTCTTCAAGGCCGCCGGCGCCGAGTGGCGCGAGTCCGGATGCTCGATGTGCATCGCCATGAACGGAGACCAGCTCGAACCCGGCCAGTACGGCATCAGCACCTCGAACCGCAATTTCGAGGGCCGGCAGGGCAAGGGCGGTCGAACCTTCCTCGCTTCACCGATCACGGCCGCTGCCAGCGCCGTCGCAGGAGTAGTCACGGACCCGCGGACGCTCGAGCCCGCGGGCGTGGAGGCCCACTGAGATGCCGGAACCGTTCGTCAAGACAAGCAGCCGCGTCATAGCGATCCCGCGGGCCAACATCGATACGGACCAGATCTGCCCGGCCCGCTTCCTCAAGATCACCGACAAGGCCGGCCTGGCCGACGCCCTCTTCTTCGACTGGCGCTTCAACCCGGACGGAACGAAGCGGCAGCCGCCGTCGTTCATCGACGAGCCGCACAACGCCGGCCGCCAGTTCCTGCTGGTCGGCGACAACTTCGGTGCCGGCTCCTCGCGCGAACACGCCCCGTGGGCGCTTCGTGCCTGGGGCATCCGAGCCATCTTCTCGACGAGATACGCGGACATCTTCCGCGGCAACGCCCTCAAGAACGCCCTCCTGCCGATCGTGGTCACCCCGGAGCGGTACGCCGCGCTCACGGCGCTCCAGGCCGCCGACCCGGACGGCGAATGGACGGTGGACCTCGAAGCGCAGATGGTGACGCTCCCCGGGGTGAGTCGTTCGCCTTCGAGATCGACGCGTTCGCTCGGGAGATGATCCTGGCCGGGACCGACGAGATCGGCTACGTCCGCTCGAGACTGCCGGCCATCGAGGCCTGGGAAGCATCCCATCCCGCCCGGGTCGACGCGCGAGCCTGAGGGCTCACCCGGCCGTACGATCGGCTAAGGGATATTGGTCGCCCGGGCAGCCCTTTCCGGCGCTACTCTCTGACGCAGACAGGGGCCCGCCGGCCGATCGCCGCCACGGATCGGTCGCGAGGCCCACAGCGGGGCGCAGATGGACGAGAGAATCACCCGGGCGATCATCGGGGCGCTGCGCGCGCAAGACCGCTCGGGCCACGAGCTGTGGAAGTGGCTGGGTCCAATCCACGGCGCGCACGAGCAGCTGACTGAAGCCAACCTGTATCCGACCCTCTACCGCCTCGAAGCGGCGCATGTGATTCGCGGCGAAGGGCGGGAGATCAATCCTACGCGGCGGGCCTACCGCGTGGCGGCGCGCGGTCTCGAACTGGCAGCGGGCCGAGGCTGGCCGGCCGTCCCCCACCGGCAGGATTCGGACCCCGTCCTGACATCGGAGGAAAGCGCTGCCATCGAGTGGAGCACCGAGCCGGACGTCACAAGCCCCGCCGACACGCGACCCACGGTCTCGAGCCCCGTCGAGGCGGAGGCCGAACCCGCTCGATCCGGGACAGCCGAGGAAGCCGAGGCAATCCTGAGTGCCTACGTCTCCGAGGTCGACGCCGGCCTTCGCCTGAGCTGGCCGTTCCGCAACAGCGTGCGGATCGAGATCGGAGACCACCTCCAGGACTCCATGGCGGAGCTGGTTGAGCACGGCATGGACCCTGTCGCGGCCGCAACCGAAGCGACTGTTCGCCTCGGCCCACCCGGGGTCCTGGCTGAAGCGGCGAGCGCCGCCCAGCTCACGCGCTCGAGGCTCGTGCAAGGGATTCGCGGTGCGAGCTACCTGGCTTTGGTCTCGGGAGGACTGGGCCTGGCCGCCGGCGCCGCCATCCTTCTCACCGCGCCTCTGGTCGCCCGCTTCCTCGCATCGGTCGCCGCAACGATCGGAATTCACATCTGGGTGCCGGAGACGGTCGAATGGAAGGATCAGCAGACCCTCGCCGCGGCCTGGGTCGGCGCCTTCATCGCTGCCCGGCGAAGCACGTCGCGATTTGCCATTCGATCCGCGCGTGCGGAAAACGACATCAGGGTCGCATGGGCAATCGGCGGGGCCGTTCCGCTGGCCCTGGTCGCGCTCTTCTGGCCCATCGCCCTCGCCCCTCTCACCGTCATCGGACTGGCGGGCATCCCGGCCGCGTTCGTCATCGGCGCCTGGCGCACCCAGGGCCCGGGAGACGACTCGGCCAGCAAGCGGGGCGTCGCCCAGGCCGCCGTGCTGCTTGCGGTCTTCCTGTTCCTCCCAGGAGTCCGGGTGTGGGTGTTCGACCCCGGGACCGTCCCCTCGACCAATCCGCCCCGGGCTCGAGACATCGAACCTGGAGTTCTCCTGGTATGACAACCTCAGTGGGACCTCGGACTGGCACATCAGCGTCACGGGGCTGGATCCGGCCGTGTGGCGGGATGCGCGGATCGAGTTCTGGCCGACTGCCAGGCAGGGACCGATCATCGGCCCCGACCCTGGAGCGACGCAGCCAGCCGCGGCGATCTCGCCCGGAGACGGTCTCGACATCTCCAGGCTCCCCAACCCAACGCCGGATTGGTGGGTGACCCTTACCGCGACCGGATCGGACGGCCAGCGCCGAACGCTGCTGTCGGACCTCCACGTCGGCGCCAACACCTCGGGTCTGGACAGCCTGTTCGGCTGGATTCAGGCGCACCGCTAGTCTCGGCCCGACGACCCGCCCGGACCGCGCAGGCTGCTACTTCCCGCGAAGGCCGGTCCAGGCCCTAAACTTGCCGCGACCGACCGAACCGCCCAGCCGCCGGAGACCCTCATGCCTGACGTGCCGAACCCCTCCCATACGACGTGCCCAGCGATCCGGCCAAGCGCCACAGCGCCGCCCTGACCGACGGTCCGGATCGGGCCGCCGCCCGCGGCATGCTCAAGGCGATCGGCTTCACCGACGACGACCTTGCCCGGCCGATCATCGGCGTGGCCACGACCTGGATCGAGACGATGCCGTGCAACTACAACCAGCGACGGCTGGCCGAGCACGTCAAGGCGGGAATCCGGGCGGCGGGCGGAACTCCGATGGAGTTCAGCACCATCTCCGTTTCCGACGGCACGACCATGGGCACCGAGGGGATGAAGGCGAGCCTCATAAGTCGAGAGGTCATCGCCGACTCGATCGAGCTTTGCTCGCGGGGCCATCTGTTCGACGGCCTGGTCTGCCTGGTCGGCTGCGACAAGACGATCCCCGGGGCCATCATCGCCCTGGGCCGCCTGGATATCCCGGGCGTGGTCCTGTACAACGGCACGATCTACCCGGGCGTGTACAAGGGCAAGCGCGACGCCACGATCGTGACGATCTTCGAGGCGATCGGCGCCTACCGGGCCGGCACCATGTCGGCCGAGGAGCTGTACAAGATCGAGTCGGTCAGCTGCCCCGGAGCGGGCGCGTGCGGCGGGCAGTACACGGCGAACACCATGTCGATGGTGCTCGAGATCCTGGGCCTCTCGCCGGCCGGCCTGAACGGAATCCCGGCCGAGCATCCCGACAAGGACGGCGCCGCTCACCGCTGCGGCGAGATCGTCATGGACCTGGTCCGGCGCGATGTGCGGCCCAAGGAGTTCGTCACCCGAAAGTCGATCGAGAACGCGATTGCGTGCGTGGCCGCCACCGGCGGCTCGACCAACGCGGTGCTGCACCTGCTGGCCATTGCCCACGAATACGGTCTGGCGCTCGAGATCGACGAGTTCGGCGAGATCGCCGATCGGACCCCGATCGTGGGCGACCTGGTGCCGGGCGGACGCTACGCCGCGGCCGACCTGTTCGATGCCGGCGGCCTGAGCCTGGTTACCCGGGAGCTGCTCAAGAAGGGCCTGATCGACGGCTCGACTCCGAACGTCGACGGCGGCACGATCGCCTCGGCTGCCTCGGCCACGGTCGAAACCCCCGGCCAGAAGGTGGTCGTTCCGGTCGAGACGCCCCTGAGCCAGACGGGCGGACTGACGATCCTCCACGGGACCCTCGCTCCGGAGGGCTGCGTCATCAAGCTCGCCGGCCACGAGCGCCGCCATTTCACCGGTCCGGCGCGCGTCTTCGAGAACGAGAACGCCTGCTACGCCGCGGTCCGGAGTGGTGGCATCAACAAGGGCGACGTGATCGTGATCCGCTACGAGGGCCCGGTCGGCGGGCCCGGCATGCAGGAGATGCTTTCGGTCACCGCAGCCCTCGTCGGCGTGGGCCTCGGCGAGCACGTGGCCTTGCTCACGGATGGGCGCTTCTCCGGCGGAACCCACGGCCTGATGATCGGCCACGTGGCCCCGGAGGCGGTCATGGGCGGGCCTATCGCCCTTGTCGAGGAGGGGGACGAGATCGTCATCGACGTCGATCGACATGCCCTGGACCTCAACGTGGCCCCGGACGTCCTGGCGGCGCGACGAGCCCGCTGGACGCCGCCGGCGCCGCGCTACCGGGGCGGTGTCATGGCCAAGTACGCGGCCATGGTCTCGTCCGCATCGAGGGGAGCCGTTACCACCGGTGAGCGGCTGGCGGAGCGGCTGGAGCGCTAGGCGCTCGCGCCGGGATCGTCGCTCAATACCGAGAGATAGCCCCGATTCCCCGGTCGGCGTCCGGGCCGTCGCCCTCGGCCCGGCCATCCTCGTCAGCCTGTTCGATCGTCGGCCTTACCGCCAGGAAGAGCGCCTGGGAGCGTGGATCGAGATGTCCGGACTCGTAGAGCCGGCCCAGCACCGCGGCGGCATCGGCCCGTGCCGTCGGATCGGGGGCGAACAACCTGGTGAGGAGTGAGGCGACCTCCACCGGGTAGCCGATCCGACCAAGCGCACCCGAGACGGTCTCTCTCAGCTCATCCACCATCGCCGCTTTGTCGCCGCGGGCCAGCGAGTCGGCCAGAGTCGATAGCAATGGCGCGGCCGCCGGTTCGCCGACCTTGACCAGAAGGTCGACGGCATGCCGCCATTCCGGCTCGCGGAGCTCCGGCAGCAGGGTCGCGACGGCGTGGGGGTCGCCCATCTCACCCAGCGCCATGGCGGCGGTTCTGCGAACGGCCGGATCGGAGTCGCCGAGCGCCGATATGAGCGGGCCCGCGACACGGGTGTCCGGGATGATGCCCAGTGACTTGGCCGCGGCCTGCCGGACTCCGGCATGGACGTCTTTCAGGGCTCGCGCCAGAGGCTCGACGGCACGCGGATCGCCGATGTCCCCCAGCACCTTGGCTGCCCGCACACGCCTGCCGATGGCCGGATCGTTGAGTGCTTCGATCAGGGGCTGGATGGCGTCGTCGCCGATTGCCGTCAGGACCTGGGCGGCGAGCTCGCGAGTCTCCAGGTCGGCGTCGCCCATCAGGGCGATCAGAGGCTGGATGGCCGGACGGCCGATCGCCCCCAGAGCCTCCGCGGCTCCGATGCGGACGACCTGGGAGTGATACCCGAACAAGGAGATCAGAGTTCCGACCGCCGGTGCTCCCAGGCGGCCCAAGCGCGTCGACGGCGGCCCCGCTGTCACGCCAGTCGTGCTCCCAGTTCGGGTTCCTGAGGGCCAGGCCCAGCGGCTCCACGGCGCGGGGATCGCCAAGTTCACCGAGTGCCGCGGCCGCGTCTCGGCGGACGCTCGGATCGGCGTCATACCCGAGCGCCTTGATGAGTCCCGGAACATCACCCTTAGCCTTTAGCTTCGCGACGTCGGGCGGTCCGAAGAGCCCCATGGCGTGATCTCCCTGGAATAGCGACGGCCGCACTGATCATACAAGCAGGCACGATCCGTCAAAGCTGAATATCGCCGGTCCGGGGCCGATTTGCCCTGCCCTCAAAAGTACTGGTACGGTGCGGCAGACAGCCGGTCGATCGGCGCCGCTAGCGCTGCACGCGCTCGGTGCTGGCCTCGTCGCGCCAGGACGATGGTGCAGGCTCGGCTGCGGGCGCTTCGGCCGTGTGAGCGTCGGTTCCATCGGGGACGATGCTCTCTCGCACGGCGAAGATGATGTGTTGATCGTGGTGGTACGAGAGATCGGCATGGCCTGACTCGGTGGGCATGCTTTCGTCGGTGTGCTGGCCGAGACGATCGGCGTGCATCCCGGCTATCGCGCCCCGCTGGCTAAGGATCGCGGCCTTCTGCTCCTCGCCCAACCTGCCCGACTCGTATAGCGATATCAGCACTTTGGCGGCCTGCATCCTCACGCGCTCATCGTTGCCGTTCAGTGAGTCGCAAAGCGGCTGCACCGCCAGCGGGCCAAGCTCGCACAACGCCTCTGCCGCGCTCTGCCGTACGGTCCGTTCGGCGTCCCCGAGGCAGGCGATGAGCGGATCCACGGCCCGAGGGTCGCCGGTCCTCCCGAGAGCCGCGGCCGCGGCCTGTCGCACCAGCACGTTCGCGTCGCCGAGAGCCGCGACGAGGGGCTCGACGGCCGGTTCTCCGATCTGCCACAGCGCCTCGGTCGCGGCACGGCGCACCAGCGCGTCCGCGTCTCCGAGGGCCGCAAGGAGAGGTTTGACGGCCGGTTCTCCGATCTTCGCGAGCGCCTCGGCCACCGCACCGCGCATGGGCTCGCTGGAGTCACCGAGGAATTCGATGAGCGGCCCGATGGCACGCGCGTCGCGGATCTCGCCCAGCGCCCGAGCGGCGGTCTGGCGCAGGCCTGCATCCCCGACCTTCAGGCACGCGCAGAGGGGCGCGACCGCCCGCGCGTTACCGAGCTGGCCGAGTGCTGAAGCGGCTTCTCCGCGACCCTGCTCGTCCTCGAATTGGAGGGCCCAGATCAAGGGCCTCACCGCCCGAGGGCCGATCTCGACGACTTTCGGCCACTGCCGCTTGGCGATCCAGTAGCGCGCGCCGGCTTCCGACCTGTCGGGCAGCCAGCCGGTTCGGTCGAGAACCTCCCTCGCCAACCGGCGCCTCGTCGGATCTGCATCCACGAGCGCCGCGGCCAGTGGCTTGAAGGCACCGCCGGAGATCTTGATGAGCGCTTCGGCGGCTGAGCGTCGAAAGTGCTGATCGGGATCGCCGAGGGCCCCAACCAGAGCCTTGGCGGCTCTCGGATCGGCGATCTTGCCGAGCGCTTCGGCCGCCGATCGGCGAACGACTTTGTCGCGGCGCTTGAGGGCCGCGACGAGCGGATCGACGGCGGGAGCGCCGAGCTTGACGCATTCAGCCCACTGCCGCTTCTCCACGAGGCGATAGGCTTCCCCGGGCTGACCCTTTTCGGGGTCCAGCCGACCTTCGTCGAGGGCCTTGACCGCCGACTGGCGGACGCCGGCGCTCGGGTCCGCGAGGAGACCCTTGAGCGGCTCGAGAGCGCTCGAATCGCCGATGTCGCCGAGAGCCTTTGCCGCGGCCTCGCGGACTCCGGCCGTCGGGTCCTTGAGGGCGGAGCCGAGGGACTCGACAGCGGGTGCGCCCAGTCTGCCCAGAGCCGCGGCCGCGGCCTGGCGCGAGGCCGCGTCCGAGTCGTTGAGCACGCTCACGAGGGGCTGGACGGCCCCCGGGTCACCGATCCTGCCGAGCGCTCCGATTGCGGCGTGGCGCACACGCCTGTCGGCGTCACCGAGAGCGGCGATCAGGGGCTGGACGGCGCGCGGGCCCCCGATCCGGCCGAGCGACCCGGCTGCCCCCGTACGCACGACGGCATCCTTCTCATACACCAGCGCCTTGACCAGACCCGGCACATCCCGGCCGGCTTCCAGCTTGGCTGGATCGGGTGGTCCGAAGATCGCCATCGTGCGGTCCCTCATGCGGTGACGCCCCGGCCAATGATAGTCGGCGGAAAGTCGCGCAGAGCCACATTCTGCGGGCTAGAGAGCCCGGTTTCGGCTCGTCCTGCCCGGCGCCTGGCGGGCGACCTCGTAGGGGTGGGGACCTTCGCGCATCAGCGAGAGCAGCCGGCCGTGCCTCATCAGCCCGCGTTCTGGGTCCGGTCGCGCCACGACCGCCTCCATGTTCTCCGGCGCGAAGACTTCGGCCAGCGCGCGCTCGGTGATTGCGGCGAAGGTGCGCCGGTAGGCCTCGCAGTGGGGATCGGGCGATGTCGACTCCAGGGCGCCGCCCGCGCCGATGAGCGCGTTGTACGGGCAGCCGCCGCGGCAGACGGCGAGGTACGAGCAGTCGCCACAGGACTCCGCGATGTGCTCGTTGCCGGGCGGCGAACATCCGCCAGACCGGTGCGGCTTTCAGTGCCTCCGCCGAAGGGGCGGTCGCCACGTTCCCAAGGACGAACTCCGGCATCCCCGCGAAGCGCTGGCATGGGTAGATCGCCCCGTCCGGGCCCACCGCCAGGTAGCCGCCCAGGCAATCCCCAAAGGTGCAGATGCCGCCGCGGCCCGCGCTCACGCTCCGGCACATCGAGTCCAGGGTACCGATGCGGACTCGCGTCAGGTTGTCGAGGTAGCGGTCGAGCAGACCGGCCATCAGCTCGCCGTGTGCCTCCGCCGGAAGCGACCACCCGGCAGCGTCGGGGTAGCGCAGGGACGCCACCGCGGCGTGGACGCTGAAGCTGAGCCCTTCGGCAACGAAGAAATCGAAGATCTCGTTGGCCCTGGGCGCCGATTGCGCCGTGAAGGTGCAGATGCAGCCGACCTCCAGGCCGTGCGATCGGGCCCGTTCGATGCCGGCCATCGTTCTGGCGAAGTAGCCCTTGCCGCGCTGGGCGTCGTTGATGGCCTCCGGGCCGTCCAGGCTCGTCCCCACGGAGACCCCGTATTCGAGGAAGAGCTCGCACAGCTCATCGGTCAGGAGCCACAGGTTGGATTGAATGGCGAAGCTGACCTTGCGAGGCGCGAAGCCGTCGCGGAGGAGCGGCAGGGCCATGCCGTACCACTTACCGCCCGGGACGAGGGGCTCGCCGCCGTGGAAGGTGATTTCGCGTTTGCCGTCTGTGCCCGAGGCCACGTTGGCCTGGTCGTCGCCCGCGGGCGCGGCCTCGACCTCGAGTGCTCACCTGCCAGCGCACGACCGATTCGAGGACCTTGCGCGACATGGTCGCCCCGCCGGCGTGGGGCCCGAAGCAGTAGGCACAGCCGGCCGGACACGCCAGTGACGGTACGAGCATCAGGTGCTGGGTCATCGATCCCACCGAACGGGCGGCTTCTGACCCGCGCAGCGGGCCGATCCGCAGTGTATGCCTCCCGGAAGCCCGGGAGACGCCGTCGCCCGCACGGCTCGATGGCGCCCGGCGGCCAGGTAGGTCATGATCGGACCCGAACGCAGCTTGAGGTGAACGTGCCGGCCCCAGCAACCACGGAGCTGTCCGACATTGAGCTGGCCGAGCTCGTCGAACTGCTCCAGGGGCTCATTCGAATCCCGAGCGTGAACCCGCCCGGCGATGAGATCCTGGTCGCCCGCTACCTCGAGCAAGTGCTGACGGACGAGGGTCTCAGGCCGACGGTCGTGGAACCGTATCCCGGTCGTGGCTCGATCGTCTGCCGGATCCACGGCGCGGGTGGCGACCCGGGTGGCGACCCGGGTGGCGACGACCCGTTGCTGCTTCTCTCGCACCTCGACGTCGTGCCCGCGGAACCGGAGGGCTGGACCCACGACCCGTTCGGCGGAGAGCTGGCAGACGGTTATGTCTGGGGCCGGGGCACGGTGGACATGAAGTCCATGGTCGCGATGGAGGTGCAGGTCATTCGCCGCCTGGCTCGCGCCGCGCGCGAGGCCGGCCGCGACCCCGCCACCGATCCGGTCCCGGGGCTGCGCCGCGACGTGATCTTCTGCTCGACCGCGGACGAGGAGGCCGGCGGCTGGCACGGCGCGAAATGGCTGGTCGACGAGCATCCCGACTGGCTGCGAGCCGCGGGCGCCCTGAACGAGGCGGGCGGTATTTCGATGACCTACGGGGGCGTGCGGTTCTACCCGATCCAGGTCGCGGAGAAGGGCTTCGTCGTCTACAAGCTGCACGTCAAGGGGCGCTGGGGCCACGGATCGGTGCCTACTCCGGACAATGCCGCGCTCCTGGCGGCGCAGATCGTGACTCGCCTCTCGAAACCGGGCCGGGCGCGCCTGACCGAGGCCATGGAAGTCTCGCTGACGCGGGCGATCCCCCACCTCACGGCGCACGGTTCGAGGCCGATATCCGGGGCCGTACGCCTCGCCGCCAGGTTCCGGCCGGGCGCCATCGATGCCGCGGTCCGCCGGCTTCGGGATCCCGTCTTGGCTCGGACGATCTCCGCGATCATCCACGACACGGTCTCCGTGGGGATCGTCACCGCCGGTGTGAAGTACAACGTCATCCCCGGCACGGCCGAGATCGAGATCGACTGCCGAACCCTGCCCGGCACGGACGAGCCGGCTATGCGCGCCGAGCTGCGACGCCGGATAGGCGAGGAATTGTGGGCCCGGATCGAAGTCGAATGCGAGCAAGTAGGCCTCTCCGTCCAGGCGCCGCTCGGGGGGCCTCTGTACCCGCTCCTCGAACAGGTCCTGCGTGACCACGATCCCAAGGCCGTGCCGCTGCCCTTCCTCGCCCCGTTCGCCACGGACGCCAAGCATCTGGCCCGGATCGGGGTGCCGACTTACGGTTTCTCGCCGCTCAGGCTGGGTCCCGACGAAGGCCTGCTCAGCCTGATGCACGGAGACGATGAGCGCGTCAGCGTAGAGGCCCTGCGCTGGGGCCTTCCGGTTCTGTGGGACGCGGTGACAAGATTCTGCGGTTAGGGCCGCGGGTATGCCTTGTCGCTCGCACGGAAGGCGTCGAGTCTTAGGCCAGATGGCCGAATCCACCCGAATGAGTGGGGCCCTGGACGGCCTGCCGCCCTCCAGCCGACGGGTCGGGCGGGCCAATGCCCTAAAAGCCCGACAACGCGGGCGGGTTGGCCCCTGCCTCGGCGGGTCATGCGGCCCTAGCCGCGAGCGAGTCCGCTTCCGACAATCCTGGTAAGGCAACGATCGTGCTCCCGCACACGCGGATCGTCAGGTCGGCCTCGGAACCGTTGCCGCCGGCACCGACCCGGAGCGCTCCCGAAAGGGCGCAAGAACATCCGGCTACATATCCCGCAACTCCGGCCGAAACCAACGCGGTCGCGGCCCACCGGTGCAGCCGATATCGGACGCTCGCGCGGAGGATTGGCGCGGACGTCCGTTCAGGCATGCAATCGGCGGAACACCGCCAGGCAAGCCGGGCAGACGAAGGGGCGATTTGGATGGTCGTGGCTCAGGTCTCACCTCCCGAGGCAACAGACGCAGGCGCCCGCTTCCAGGCCGAGGTGGCCTCGAGGACGGCCGGCGTCTCACGCCTCGAGATGTGCATCCAGTGCGGCAGCTGCGGAGGCTCGTGCCCCTCGGCTCATGCCATGGACCACACCCCCAGAGCGATCTTCGCCTTGATCCGCGCCGGAAAGCGCGATGAGGTCCTGCGCAGCAACACCCCCTGGATGTGCCTCTCCTGCTACCACTGCGTCGTCCGCTGCCCGCAGGAGATAGAGATCACCGACGTCATGTATACGCTCAAGGTCATGGCCGAAGAGGGGCACACGTATCCGAACAACGTCGCCCCGGACTTCACGGGAGTCTTCATCGGCCAGGCCAGGCGCTTCGGCCGGAGCTGGGATCTCGGCCTGACGGCACGCCACTACCTGCGCCACTTCATCCTGCGGCTGCCCGGCATGACACCCATGGCCTTCGGCCTCTTCCGCCATGGTCGGATCGGCTTGCTGCCAACCCGAATCCACCAACGCAAGCAGCTTCAGGCGATCCTGCGGCGCGCCGACGAGCTGGAGCGTGCCCGATGACCAGCTACATGTACTACCCGGGCTGCTCGATGGAGGGCAGCGGCCGCTCCTATCGCGAGTCTCTGGAGGCCGTCCTCGAGCCTCTGGACATGCACTTCGAAGAGATAACGGACTGGAACTGCTGCGGCGCGACCGAGTACGTGAGCCTGAGCACGACTCCGGCATACGCCATGATCGCCCGCAACCTGGCCATCGCCGCGGGTGAGAAGAAGAACGGCGAGTCCCTGGTCGCCGCTTGCAGCGGCTGCTACCTCAACCTGGCCAAGACGGACCACTACATGGGCGAGCAGCCCGCGCTGAACGCTCGGGTCAACGATGCCCTCGGCGCCGGCGGACTGCATTACGACCCGGGCACGCGTCAAGGTCCGCCACCTGCTCGAGGTCATCCTCAACGACGTCGGCCTGGACAAGGTCAAGGCCGCGGTCAAGCAGCCGCTCACCGGCCTCAAGGTCGCGCCGTATCTCGGTTGCATGGTCCCCCGGCCGGACGTGGACGGCATCTACGCGAACCACGAGCAGCCCAACGACCTGGACCGCCTGCTTCGAGCGCTCGGGGCGGATGTGGTCGACTACCCGCTCAAGACCGAATGCTGCGGCGGCCACATGAACCAGGTCGCGCCAAAGGTCGGGCTGGAGTTGATCCGCCGGCTGATCGCGGAGGCCGACCGCCGAGATGCGGTGATGATGGCCACGGTCTGCCCGATGTGCCAGATCAACATCGACGCCTACCAGGGCGAGATGAACCGCATGTTCCACACCCACTACAAGATGCCGATCGTCTTCTTCACCCAGCTGATGGGCGTCGCGTTCGGCCTCGAACCCAAGAAGGTCGGCGTCGGCCGCGAGTACACGAACGCCGGCAAGCCCCTGGCAAAGGCTCTCAAAGCAGCCCCGGAAGCGGCGCTGGTGGCCGCGGGAGCGGCTCCGGCGCACAGGCCGAAGCCGGACAAGCGGGCTCTGCCGATGCCGCGCATGGCCGACAGCGAGGTTGAGGAATGACCGCCGAGCACAACCACCTGCCCGCGGAAGGCGAGATTCGCATCGGCGTCTACGTCTGCCACTGCGGCAGCAACATCGCCGGCGTCGTCGACGTGGCCGAGGTCGCCAGGTGGGCAGGCGAGAACCTCAAGGATCAGGGCGTCGTGGTCGCCCGCGACTACAAGTTCATGTGCTCCAGCCCCGGCCAGGAGTTCGTGACAGACGACATCAAGGAGTTCGGCCTCAACCGCGTCGTGGTGGCGGCCTGCTCGCCTCATCTCCACGAGAACACGTTCCGCACGGCCACGGCCCGCGCCGGCCTGAACCCGTACCTGTGCGAATTGGTATCCATCCGCGAGCAGGACTCGTGGGTCCACACCGACAAGGCCGCGGCCACGGTCAAGGCCAAGGCCATCCTCGCCGGCGGCGTGGAGCGGGTCCGCCGCAACGAGCCGCTCTCGCCGATGACCGTCGACATCAACCCCGCCACGCTCGTCGTGGGCGGCGGCATCGCCGGCATCTCGGCCACCCTGGAGCTGGCAGACGCGGGCTTCAAGGTCTACCTCGTCGAGAAGGACCCGTCGATCGGCGGCCACATGGCCCAATTCGACAAGACCTTCCCGACGCTCGACTGCGCCGCCTGCATCCTCACCCCCAAGATGCTCACGGCCGGCACGCACCCCAACGTCGAGCTGATGACGTGGAGCGAGGTCGAGAAGGTCGAGGGCTACGTCGGCAACTTCACCGTGACCGTCCGCAAGAAGGCCCGCTACGTCAACGAGGACCTCTGCAACGGCTGCGGCGTATGCCAGGAGAAGTGCCCCAAGAAGGTCCTCGACGAGGTCTTCGAGGCTGGGCTTGGCTACCGAAAGGCGATCTACACGCCGTTCGCCCAGGCCGTCCCGCGGACGCCGGTGATCGACCGCCCCAACTGCACCTACTTCGAGAAGGGCACCTGCAAGGCCTGCGAGAAGTTCTGCGAGACCAACGCGATCGACTTCACCCAGGAAGACGAGGTCCGGACCCTCGAGGTCGGCAACATCATCATCGCCACCGGCTACGACCTCTTCGACGCCCGCAAGATGCCGCAGTACGGCTACGGCCACCTGCCGAACGTCTTCACCAGCCTGGAGTTCGAGAGGCTGTCGAACTCAGCCGGCCCGACGAACGGGGCCGTGGTCCTGCGCGACGGCGTGACCGAGCCCAAGTCCGTGGCGATCGTCCACTGCGTCGGCAGCCGCGACCGCAACCACAACAACTACTGCTCCGCGATCTGCTGCATGCAGAGCCTCAAGTTCGCCCACCTCGTCAAAGAGCACACCGACGCGACGATCTACGACTTCTACATCGACATGCGGACCGTGGGCAAGGCCTACGACGAGTTCTACCAGCGGATCCTCGAGGAGGGCGGCATCTTCATCCGCGGCAAGCCGGCCGAGATCACGGACGTCGCCCGCACGCCCGAGGAAGAGGGCAAGCTGATCCTCTCGGTCGAGGACACCCTCATCGGGCAGCAGCGCCGCTTCCCGGTGGACATGGTCATCCTCTCCTCCGGTCTCGAGCCACGGGCCGATGCCAAGGAGCTGGCCACGCGGTTCGGCATCTCGTGCAGCTTCGACGGCTGGGCCATCGAGAAGCACCCCAAGCTCGATCCGGTCGCGACGATGACCGAAGGCGTATTCGTCGCCGGCTGCGTCAGCGGCCCCAAGGACATCCCGGCTTCGGTGGCGCAGGGCGCCGCGGCGGCCGCTCGAGTCCTGGGCATGATCAATCAGAAGCACATGAACCTGGAGCCGATCAAGGCTTACGTGCACGCCGAGCACTGCTCCGGCTGCCGCATCTGCAACACGATGTGCCCGTACAACGCCATCTCCTTCGACGAGGCGGAAGGCGTCTCGGCCATCAACGTCGCGATGTGCCAGGGCTGCGGAACTTGCGTCGCGGCCTGCCCCGCCGGGGCCATCTCCGGCTCGGGCTTCAGCGACGACCAGGTTCTGGCCCAGATCGAAGGCCTGATGCGAGTAGGGGCCAACGGGCTGCGACCCCAACGGTTGGGCTTCCCGACGACTCACAACGAGACTATCGAAGAGGCGGTGCGAGCATGAGCGCGCAGGCACCTGTCGCACCGGCCCCCACGGAGGGAGCGGCCACCGTGGACGCCGCCTTCGAGCCGGTGATCATCGGCTTCACCTGCAACTGGTGCAGCTACAGAGCCGCGGACCTGGCCGGAACGGCACGGGTGAAGTACCCGCCCAACGTTCGGCTGATCAGGCTCATGTGCTCCGGCCGCCTGGACCCCACCTTCGTGCTCAAGGCCTTCTCCGAAGGCGCGGACGCGGTCCTGGTCAGCGGCTGCCATCCCGGCGAGTGCCACTACATCGAGCAGAACTACAAGGCCCTGCGCCGGTTCCAGTTGCTGCAGCGCACGATCGAGGCCCTCGGCATCGAGCCGGGGCGGCTCCAGCTCGTGTGGGCCAGCGCCGCCGAGGGCGTCCGCCTGGCCAATGAGATCGCCCGCGTAACCGAGGAAGTCCGAGCCCTCGGGCCGCTCAACTGGCCGGCGGCGAAGCTCGTCGACATCGACCAGGTCGACCTCGACGCGGCCTGGGAGGCCACCGGCGGAGACGCCGGCGGACCGCCCGAGACGGCCGGCGGGATCAACCCGGAACATGCGGCGGCTTCGCAGCCGGCGGCAGCCCGCGGCCAGCGGCGGCGGCGCAGCCGGCGCCTGCCGTGAGGCTGCCAGGTGAGCCCGACCGCCAAGCCGGCCCCCAAGGTCGCCGCCAAGCCCAAGCTCGCCATCTTCGGAGCCGCGTCTTGCGGCGGCTGCGACATCGCCATCGTCAACATCCACGAGCACATCCTCGAGGTGGCCGCCGCCTTCGACATCGTCCTCTGGCCGACGGTCATGGACGGCAAGTACTCCGACATAGAGGCCATGGAAGACGGCGAGATCACCGTCACCCTCGTCAGCGGCAGCATGCGGACCGACGAGACGGTCCACCTGAGCAAGCTCCTGCGCCGCAAGTCGAAGTTCATCGTCGCGTTCGGGTCGTGCGCCAGCGAGGGCTGCATCCCCGGTCTCGCCAACCTGACCCCTCGCCAGGAGATCCTCGACACCGCCTTCTCCACGTCCAGCACGGACAACCCGGAGGGCGTCCGGCCGGTCTGGGAGTACCAGGCGCCGGAAGGCGTGCTGCACCTGCCCGAGTTCGAGCCGATGCTGCGAACCCTGGATCAGGTCGTGGACGTCGACTACACGATCCCCGGCTGCCCGCCCGAGTCCAAGCAGATCTGGGCCGCTCTGCAGGCCGTAGTGGCGGCTCTCAACGGCACCGGGCCTCTGCCGCCCAAGGGTTCGATCCTGGGCGCCGGCGAGTCCACCGTCTGCGACGAATGCGCCCGCAAGCGCGACGTCAAGAAGATCGACCGTTTCGTCCGAATGCAGGACGTCGCCCAATTCGACCCGGTGATCTGCCTGCTCGAGCAGGGCCTGCCCTGCAACGGCCCGGCCACACGGAACGGCTGCGGCGCGCTCTGCCCGAGCGTCGCGGCACCGTGCATCGGCTGCTACGGCGCGGCCGAGGGTGTCGTCGATTACGGCGCCCGCCTCATGTCCGCCTACGCCTCGGTCATCGACGCCTCCACGCCGGAGGAGATAGACAGGATTCTCGACGGCATCCCGGACCCTGCCGGCCAGTTCTACCGCTTCAGTCTCGCGGGCTCGCTGCTGCGCGGCAGCAAGTCGGCCTGGCAGAGCGACGGGGAGTAGCAAACCGATGGAACGAATCACAATCGACCCCGTCACTCGCCTGGAGGGCCACGGCAAGATCGAGATCTTCCTCGATCCCGACGGGGAGGTCGCCAACGCGTACTTCCAGATCCCCGAGCTGCGCGGTTTCGAGCGCTTCTGCGTCGGCCGCCCGGTCGAGGAGATGCCCACGCTGACCAACCGCATCTGCGGCGTCTGCCCGGAAGCCCACCACATGGCCGCGGCAAAGGCCGCGCGACGCCGTCTACCACGTCGACCCGCCGCGCGCGGCCAAGCTGCTGCGCGAACTCCTGTACAGCGCCTTCTACTTCACGGACCACACCACCCACTTCTACGCCCTGGGCGGCCCCGACTTCATCGTCGGGCCGGATGCCCCCGCGAGCGAGAGGAACATCCTCGGCGTCATCGGCAAGGTCGGGATGGAAGTCGGCGGCCAGGTCATCGAGGCCCGCAAGCGCGGCCACGACGTCATCGAGATGATCGGCGGCCGCAAGATCCACCCCGCGACGGCAGTGCCGGGCGGCATGACCCAGGGGATCACCGAAGAGCAGCGGGCGCACATCGAGGAGTTCGGGCGCTGGGCGATCGAGTTCGGCCAGTTCAGCCTCGGGATCTTCGACAAGATCGTCCTCGGCAACGAAGCCTACAAAGAGATGGTCCTCTCGGACGGCTACACCCAGCGGACCTACTACATGGGTATGGTCGACCCGAACAACAAGGTCAACTTCTACGACGGCAAGATCAGCATCATGTCGCCGGACGGCGAGCGCGTGGGGACCTACGCCCCGGCCGAATACCGCGACTGGATCGCCGAGCGCGTCGAGCCCTGGAGCTACCTCAAGTTCCCGTACCTCAAGAAGGTGGGCTGGAAGGGCTTCGTCGACGGAGCGGACTCGGGCGTGTATTGCGCCACTCCGCTATCGCGCCTCAACACGGCCGACGGTATGGCCACGCCGCTCGCCCAGGCCGCCTACGAGCGCTTCTACGACACGCTGGCCCCAAAGCCGGAGTCTGGTGGCAAGCGGCTGGTACACCACCGCCTGGCCACGCATTGGGCTCGCCTGATCGAGCTGCTCTACGCCGCCGAACGGGTCGTGGAGCTGGCCAAGGATCCTGAGATCACCTCTCCCAACGTCCGGACCGTCCCCACCGAGAAGCCCACAGAGGGCGTCGGTATGCGTGGAAGCCCCGCGCGGCACACTCACCCACCACTACGGACGGACGAGCGCGGCATCCTGACCGTCGGTGAACCTGGTCGTGGGCACCACCAACAACTACGCCCCCATGGCCATGTCGATCAAGAAGGCCGCCGAAAGCCTGATCCACAAGGGCACGATCGTTCACCAGGGCCTGCTGAACCGCGTCGAGATGGCCTTCCGCCTCTACGACCCTTGCTTCGGCTGCGCCACTCATTCACTCCCCGGTGAGATGCCGCTCCAGGTCGCGATTCGCAGCTCGGACGGCGAGGTCATCGAGATACTTAAGCAAAACTGCTGAGTTCGGATACGTCCGCTGCGGTCGCTCCAGACTGCTAGATCGGATACTCCAGTGGCCGACCGCGTCTCCGCCGTGCCGCCGCCTCGAACCCGAATCGTCCGCGGGCGGACGATCGTCATTGGCCTTGGCAATCCCCTGCTCGGCGACGACGGCGTTGGCTGGCGAGTCGCGGACGAGGTGGAGAGCCGGCTCCACACGGCGCGGCAGGCCGGACGAGAGATCCCCGGGGTGGAGATCGAGCGCCTGGGCGTCGGCGGGCTGCGCCTGATGGAATGCCTCACCGGATACGACACCGCGATCCTCGTGGACGCCGCCGAGTTCCCGGATCGGCCGTGCGGCGAGGTTCGGTGCTGCTCCTTCGAGGATCTGGCCGACTACGCGGCGGGCCACCTCGATTCCGCACACGACGCTTCGCTGCGGACCGCCCTCGCCCTGGGCCGCCGGCTCGGCGCCGACCTGCCTGAGCGCATAGAAACGGTCACGATCCAGGCCCTAGCGAACCGACGAGTTCAGCGAGGACCTGAGCCCGGCCGTGCTGGCGGCGATCCCGGCAGCGGCGTCGGCGGTCGTGGAACTGCTGAACGAAGAGGCTGGCTAGCGATGCACCAGGTCATGCTCGCGCAGGCCGTGCTGGACAAGGCAGTCGAGCGTGCCCAGTCCCTCGGCGCGTCGAAGATCGTCGCCGTCCACGTTCTGCTGGGCGAGGACGACGAGCACACGGAGGACGCCCTGCGGTTCGCCTGGGCCGAGGTTTCGGCCGGGACCTGCGCCGACGGCGCGGATTTCGTCATCGGCAGAACGCCCGGAGACGGGCTTCGGCTGGCCGCCATAGACATACAGAGCGGCCCGGCACTAGCTGACAAACGGCCCACCGACGAGGAGGGTCCGATCGGATAAGGTGGCACAAGATCAGGCGCCGCGGCGCCCCTCTATCGAGGACTCGTTCTCGGACTCCCGGGAGGGAGACATGAGCCAACAATTCGTCGTTCAACTGCCGAATCGTCCGGGCGAGCTAGCCCATCTGGCCAAGGCCCTTTGCGCGCGCGGGGTCAACATCGTCCAGGTCCACCAGACCACCGTGGGCAACCTCACGACGGCCGAGATATTCACGAACTGCTGCGACGACGACACCAAGGACGTCCTCCGCGGCATGGGCTACCCGTTCGTGGCCGGAACCAGCCTGATCGTCGAGATCGAGGACACGCCCTGCGCCCTTGGCGACGTGACGTCCAAGCTCGCTCACGCCAAAGTGAACATCAAGGGCTGCTGCGTGATCGGTCGAGCCAGCGGCATGGCGACCTGGGCACTGTCCGTGGACAACGAGGACAAGGCACGCGAAGTCCTCGGCATCCCCGCGGTCGAGGCCTTGACCGAGGCGGCCTCCTAGAACTCAGGCTCGGCCACCGCGAGGAGCGGCGCGCGGCAGCCGGGCGCCGGGTTCCGCGGAGCTACATCTAGCGCGGTCGCTGCTTGATCAATCGGCCGCGCCGCGAGATGGCATGGGTCGAGAGCGCCGCGACACCCATTCCCACCAGGGCTCGTTCAGCGGCCGGAAGCGGTCTGACGATCGAGAGGAACTCCTGCGCCCTGGCCCGATCGACGATTCCCAGCAGCGCCTGCCCCCGGCCCGTCAAGGACAGCGTTCGCTGTCGCCGATCCTCGACATCCTGGTTTCGTTCTATCAGCTGCCGCTGGACGAGGCCGTCGGCGAGCCGGCTGACCGCCGAGGGCGATCGACCCAGGGTGTCGGCCAGGTCCGCCACCGTCATCGTGCCGCTATCGGCCAGCGCATAGAGCGCCGCCAGCTGGGTGAAACCCAGGTTCAGCTCCCCCAGTTGGGCGGCGAACCCGATTACCAGGTCGCGCCAGATCGCCCGGCCCATCGCGATGCGGTCCGACAGTTCGCGCGGGTTCTGGAGGCGGAGACGGGCCGCCTCCACCGGAGCCGAGAGAAGCTCCCGGGCAGCCGATTCCACGGCCGCACGGCTCGGGACGGTCAGCGACGGGATGTGCAGAAATGGACGCGGCATGGCCTCAGAGTACGCCAGATACCCCGATCCATGCAATTCTGCACCCTTTTTCATTCGTGCTCACCAGGGGCTGCTGTAGCCTTTCGTGCATGACACCGGCCGTCCGATAGCCGGTCGCGACGGACAGACAGTCCCGGCCCCGTACGGCCGCGCCGTTTCGGCCCACGGCCTGGAGCCGAAGGAGACCAACCGCAGCCCATGGATCGCATAGCGTTCGTCTTTCCCGGCCAGGGATCCCAGTCGGTAGGCATGGGCAAAGCTCTGGTCGCTGCCTCGCCGGCCGCCGCCGCAGTCATGGCCGAAGCCGACGAAGCATTGGGAGAGTCGATCAGCCGCCTCGCGTTCGAGGGCCCGGCCGAGCAGCTCGACCTCACCGTCAACGCCCAACCCGCCCTCGTAGCCGTCTCGATGGCCTTTCTGGCCGCGCTCCGAGAGCGCTGGGCCGCGGCCGGAGTGACCGCCCCACGGCCCGTTTACGCCGCGGGCCATTCCATGGGCCAGTACTCGGCCATGGTCGCCGCCGGCGCGATCTCGCTCGGCGACGCGGTCAGGCTCGTGCGGGAGCGCGGAGTCCAGATGCAGGCATCGGGCCAGGGTCGAGCCGGCGCCATGGCGGCCATCATCGGCCTCGACGATGCCCGCCTGCCCGAGCTGATCGCCCTGGGCTCACCGTACGGCAGCCTGACGGTCGCCAACCGCAACGCCCCCGGCCAGGTCGTCATCTCCGGAGATCGGGCCGCCGTGGAGGCCGCCGTGGCCGGCGTCAAGGACCTGGGGGCGCGGCGCGGCATCCTGCTGCCGGTTTCCGTGGCTGCCCACTCGCCGCTCATGGCCGAAGCGGCGGCGGGAATGACCCGCGTCCTCGAGCCGATCGCCTTCGCGGACCCGGCGATCCCGTTGCTCGCCAACGCCGATGCGACCCCGATCACGACCGCCGCCGGAGCCCGAGCCGAGCTGATCGATCACCTGACCCGCGGCGTCGATTGGGTTGCGGCCGTCGGGCGGATGACCGCCGATGGGGTCACGACATTCGTCGAAGTCGGGCCCGGCAAGGTTCTCACGGGTCTGATCAAGCGCATAGCGCCAGAAGCCAATTCCATAGCCGTTGACGAGGCAGCTACGGCGGGTGGGATCGCCGTGCCCTTCCTCGAGAACGTCTCCCCAACCGCATGATCGCCGCTGCCCGCCGCCCGGCTGCCGCGGCATCGAATCCCAGGAGGAGCTAGATCCGGTGCGCAAGCCTGATTATTCGAGACGTATCGTCGTTACCGGGCTGGGCGTAATAAGCCCGCTCGGCAACGACAAGGACGCGGTCTGGGAGGGCCTGACCGCCGGCCGCTCCGGGATCGGGGAGATCACGCGGTTCGACACGACCCCGTACGAGCACAAGGCCGGCGGCGAAGTCAAGGACTTCGACGTCACGCAGTACTGGAACTTCAAGGACGCCCGCCGGAGCGAGACGACGGTCCACTTCGCGGTGGCAGTCGGCCAAGACGGCGATCGCCGACGCGGGCCTCGAGATCACCGAAGAGAACCAATACGACGTCGGGGTCATCTTCGGTTCCGGCGGTGGCGGGCAGGGCCTCTTCATCGCCAACCAGGCGATATGGAAGACCAAGGGGCCCCGGGCCGTCAGCCCGTTCTTCATCGCCAACGGCCTGGTGGACGCCAGCTCGGGAACGATCGCCATCGAGACCGGGGCAAAGGGCCACAACTTCTGCCCGGTCGCGGCCTGTTCCACCGGCACTCTGGCCATCGGCGAGGCCGCCGAGGCGATCCGCCGGGGCGATTGCACGGCCGTGATCGCCGGCGCAGCCGAGTCGCCGCTCCTGGAGCTGGTCCACATCGGCTTCACCAACATGCGCGGCATGGGCACTCCCCTCCCCGGCCAGCCGATAGGGACGGTCTGCCGGCCGTTCGATCGCACTCGAGACGGCTTCGTCCTGGGCGAAGGCGCCGGCGCCCTCATCCTCGAGGACCTCGACCTGGCAAAGGCGCGCGGCGCAAGGATCTACGCCGAGGTAGTCGGATACGGCTCTGCCGCCGACGGCTTCGACATGATCGCCCCCGCGGACGGCGGCGAAGGCTCGGCCCGGGCCATGAAGATTGCGCTGGAGCGGCGTGGCGTGCCGGCCGACGAAATCGACATGCTCAACCCGCACGGCACCTCCACACCCGTCGGCGACAAGCGCGAGAGCGAGGCAATCTGGACCGCTTTCGGCAGTCACACTCCGAAGATCCTGATTTCGGCCACGAAGTCGATGACGGGCCACATGATGGGCGCCGCCGGAGCCTTCGAGGGCGTCGCGACGGTGCTGTCCGTCTACCACCAGGCCGTGCCACCGACGCTCAACTACAACGAGCCCGATCCGGAGTGCAACCTCAACATCGCCACCGAGACGATCGAGATGCCGATCCGGTACGCCCTCTCCAACAACATCGGCCTGGGCGGACATAACGCCGCGGTCATCTTCCAGCGCTACTCGGGCGACTAGCCGGGGCCGGCGACCGATCTGAGACGATCAGGTCCGCCTGGCACGTTCGCCTGGGGGCACGAACCAAGTACAATCCTCGGAACGGATCCGGCCACGCGACTTCTGGCGTGCCGGCTCCGATCGCCGTCCCCCCGGCGGACGAGTCACGTCACGCCGGGCCAGATGAGCTGGGCGCCGCCGGCGGTGGTCGCCAACGCTTGCCAACCGTCCTAGGAGATGGCCCGTGCCCACCAGGGATCCCGCCCGTCGCGCTGTCGTCACCGGCCTTGGAGCAGTGACTCCTATCGGAAACACGGCCAAGGCCTACTGGGAGAGTCTCCTCGCCGGCGTCTCCGGCGTCGGCCCGATAACGCAATTCGACTCCTCCGGTCTCGACGTCCACATCGCTGCGGAGGTCAGGGACTTCGATCCGACCATCGGGATGGACCGGAAGATGGCGCGCCGCATGAGCCGCTTCATCCACCTTGCCATGGCGGCCGCGACCGAGGCCGTCGGGGACGCCGGTATCGACTTCGCGTCCTACGACCCTGCTCAGCGCGACCGAGTCGCCGTGTGCGTCAACACCGGCGGAGGGGGTCTGGACCAGGTCATCGAAGGCACGGCGGTCCTGGCCACGCGGGGCCCGGGCCAGGTTTCGCCGTTCGCCATACCGGCGCTGTCCGGATCGATGGCAGCGTGCCAGGTCTCGATGAAATACGGCGCCACCGGTCCCGTGATCACGCAGGTCGCGGCCTGCGCCAGCAGCGTGATCGCCTTCATCGACGGCATGCGGATGATCCAGACCGGTGAAGTGGACGTGGCTCTGGTCGGTGGCTCGGAGGGATCCATCGTCCCCATCGCCGTCGCGGCCCTCGGCAACATGGGCGCCCTCTCCCGCCGCAACGACGACCCGACGCACGCCTCCCGACCCTTCGACCGCGATCGCGACGGCTTCGTTTTCGGCGAAGGCGCGGGGATTGTCGTTCTGGAGTCCGCGGAGCACGCCATGGCCCGTGGCGCGAAGATCGTGTGCGAGGTCCTCGGTGGCGGCATGACCGCCGACGCGTTCCACATCAGCGCTCCGGAGCCGACCGGGCGCGGGGCCTCGGCGGCAATGACGAAGGCCATGCGGAACGCCGGGGTCGCTCCGGACGAGATCGACTACATCGTCGCCCATGGAACCTCCACGCCGCTCAACGACGTGACCGAGACCCGTGCCATCAAGAGCGCCTTCGGGGCCCACGCCCATAAGGTCGCGATCAGCTCGCCCAAGTCGATGGTGGGGCATCTCCTCGGCGCAGCCGGCGTAGTCAGCGGTCTGGCGGCAATCGGCGCGATTCGAGACGGCTGGATGCCGCCCACGGCGAACCTGCAGAACCCCGACCCGGAATGCGACCTGGACTACATCCCGAACGTCAAGAGGGCCAAGAAGGTCGACACCGCGATCATCAACGGCTTCGGCTTCGGAGGCCAGAACGCCGTGGTGGTCTTCCGCAGTTTCGAGGCCTGACTCGGGACGCGTACTCCCGGCGCCCTTCGGGCCCGCGTGTACGATTGAATCGATGGACGGCCACCGCCTTATCCCACCCTGGCTCTCGGCATGGATTCGTGGCTGGGATCGTTGGCGCGCTGCTCGCCGGCGGCACGCTCGTCGCGTTCCAGTACAGTCGCCCGGCGCCGCGCCTCGTAGTGCCCAACGGGCTCGACGGCTCGTTGATCCTGCTGCCCGCCACGCTTGCCCTGGGCGTCTTCGCGATCAGCTACCCGACGTTCCTGGCCGCGACGAGGGGCGACGCCATCCTCGGCTCGCTGGCCGCGTTCCTGGTGGCCGCCGACGCGTTGATGCTGATCTCGCTCGTGGCCCGCGACTCGGTGATGGTCCACCCCATAGCCCACAGCCTCCCACTCGGCGTTGTCTCCGCGCTGCTGGCCCTGCCGGTCGCGATCGTGGCTTTGCTGGCGGGACAGCTGAGGTCGCGGCTGGGCTTCGGGAGGTCCGCCGGCATTCGTTCGGCCGTCGGGGGCGCCATTACGGGCCTGGTGCTTGTGGTTCTGGCCGCGATCGCGATCTAGGACGCGGCGACCGCGGGGATCGGGGCCGCGGGAAGCTGAACCTCCGCGGAGGGGGCGGCGGGAACGGCGGCTGCGTCGAACGGCCCGACGGACAGTCGACGCGGCGATTGCCCGTCGCGCGGCTACCCCAGGATCGAAGCCAGCGTGATCCCCGTCTCGCGCTCGGAGAGCTCCCACAAAGCCGCGTGCTCCGCCGGATCCGCAATTCGGCCTCTCACTCCACGCACCACCGGGGCCCCGACCGTGATCCAGCGCGGCCCGTAAAGCTTGCCGCCCACCGCCCTGGGATCCGTGGCGGCTCGCAACTGCGGCAGCGCACCCATTCGCGCCGACTGACCGGTCGTCCGGACCAGCACCTCCCAGAAGCGATGCTGGAAGCTCTTCATGGATCGCGCCGCGGTCGTCTGGAGATCGGTCTTGGAGAAGCCCGGATCGGCGGCGAAGCCTCGCACGCCCCTGGCCTTCAGCCGGCGATCCAGCTCGAAGGCGAACTCGAGGTTGGCGCGCTTGGAGATGCCGTAGGCCGTCCAGGGGTTGTAGTGGCCGCGCAGCTGGAGATCCGCCAGATCGAACTTGCCGGCAGTGGTCCGACCCAGCGACGAGGTCGACACGACGCGCGCCTCGGTACCCGCGGCAGCCGCGGCCAGAAGGGCCGGCAGAAGCTGCAGCGTCAAGGCGAAGTGGCCGAGATGGTTCGTCCCGAACTGGGTCTCGAAGCCGTCCGCAGTCTCCCCTTCCGGGACCGCCATCAAACCGGCATTGTTGAAGAGCATGTGGATCGCTGGATGGGCGGCGCGGACGGCCGCCGCAAACGCGGCAACCGACGCCAGGGAGCCCAGATCCAGCGGCCTGACTTCGATCGACGCCCCGGGAACCTCCGACTCGATCGAGCTGCCGGGCGGCCTCTGCCTTGGCCAGGTTCCGGGCGCCGATCACCACCACGGCGCCGTGGGCGGCCAGCTGCCGCGCGGTCGCCAGCCCAAGCCCGCCGTTGCCGCCGGTGACCACGGCCACGCGACCCGTCAGATCCGGAATGTCGCGTGCCTTCCAGCCCCTCATCGCTCCTCCTGGTCGATGCGACCGCGGCGGAAGCTCGAGGCACCCGGCCCGCGGCCTATCGGCGGCCATTATGCGCAGACCGGCTCAGGGATCGTCCGTTGGCGGCGGCGTCGGGCTTCGCCAGGAAGCGGACACGTCGATCCTGAGTCCCGCGATCGCCCTGCTTATCCCCGAACCGAGGAAGAGGGCCGTGTACACGGGCCAGCCGACGGTCTCGGACAGGACCAGGGCGCCTGCGCACGCGACTGCCCCAACGGCGAAGGTGACCGAGGTGGCGGCGACGTAGCGGCTCTGGCACCGCACCCGGAGGTCGGGCGGAGCCAGGCGGTAGAGGCGTTCGTTGGACGCCAGCACTCCGGCATTGCCGCCGCCGCTGAAGAGCACGGCCCCTACGAGAAGCATCGGCAAGGCGGCCGGATTCCCGGGTATGGCCAGAGCGCAAACCGCTGCCGCCGCGGCACGGGCGACGAACGAGGTCCTCAGCACGCGGCTGGACGAGCCGCCGAGCAGGAATGAACCGGCCACCAGCGAGCCTGCCAGGGCTCCCGCGGCCCCGAATCCCGACAGAATCACGGCAAAGCCTGCCGAGGCACCCAGGACCGCGATGGCGTAGAGGGACAGATACGGGATCAAGCCCTGGCCCACCGACGCGATCGCGGACGCGGCCGTGAATCTCATGAACGGCTCGGGCAAGGGCTCCGCCACTGCGTCACCCGACTTCACCAGGACCCGCCCCGGATACGGGAGTCGGGCGACCGCCAGCGGCGTGAGGATCGACACGATCCCGCTGGCAAGGAAGAAGCCGACGTACGACCACAGGCCGATCGTTCGGAGCCCGGCGTCGAGAACGGTCCCGGCCGGCAGCAGCAGCAGTGTCGAGAGAGCCATCGTCATGGCTCCCATCCGGGGCCCGACGAGGCGACGCTCCTGTTCGGGCAGCACGACGGCGGTCCAGAGTCCGATATTGGAGGCCGAGAGCATTCCCGCCGTCTGGCCGATCGCGACGGTCGCCGAGATGAGGACGATTCCGAGCGACGCGTCGACGGCGCCCGCGGCGATGGCGGCGACGATGGCCGCATGAACGAAGCCTCGCATTTCGGCGATGGCGAGGATCAGAGTGAGCCGGCTCAGGTTGCCGCGCATTCGCCGCAGCATCTGCGGGGCGAGAGCCTGAAGCACGGAGGCGCCGACCGGAACGGAGCCGACCAGGATCACCAGCGCAGGCGGGGCACCGAGTCGGAGCAGGAGCGGCACGAACAACGCGTCCGAGGCATAGGACCCGGTGAAGGCCTGACCGATCGCGATGGCCTGGAAGGGACGGTAGCGAGCGGAAGCGAAGGAGCGCCATCGGCCGAACGTCGGGATGTGCATCGGCATGATGATGCGCCAAGCCGGCTCGGCGCGGGCGCCGTGTCAGGCCCGGCTATGCGGCCGGGGGGCTTCGAGTAGCTCGCCGGCCATCTCCCTGACCGCGGCCGCATCGGTGGCCGTCAGGACGCGCCTGGCGAGATCGTCGAGCTGCGGTCGGGTCACGCCCGCCAGCGCGGCGCGAACCCGGTCGAGCGAGCCCGCGTCGGCGGAGAGCTCGTCGACGCCGAGGCACACCAGGACGAGCGCCCCGGCCGGTTCCCCGGCCAGCTCGCCACAGACCGCAACCGGTATGCCCGCCTCGTCGGCGCCCGCCACTACGCCCGAGATCAGCCTCAGGACCGCGGGATGGAGCGCATCCTGGAAGTGCGCGAGGGCCGGGTCGGAGCGATCCGCCGCCATCGTGTACTGGGTCAGATCGTTCGTGCCGATCGAGAAGAAGTCGACGAGTCTGGCCAATTCCGGGGCGAGGATCGCGGCCGAGGGGACCTCGATCATGACCCCGGTGACCATCCGATCCGGCAGCGGTTCGCCTCGTGTCGCGACTTCTGCTCTCGCTGCGTCGCGAAGCTCGAGGAGAAGCCGAGCGTCCGAGAGGGTCGCGACCATCGGGGCCATGACGTGAGGCGTCACGCCTGCCTGACCGGCCGCCCTCCAGATCGCCCGCAGCTGGGCGCTCAGCAGCCCGCGGTCTCGCTCGGCGAGCGGGATCGCCCGGTTGCCCTCGAGGTACGGCACGGCCTTGTCGTCGCCGATATCGGCCAGGCGGACCACGACCGGCCGTTGCGGCCCGAAGGCTTCGAATACCCGCCGGTAGGGCTCGACCTGCTCGTCCTCCGAGGGCGCCGATTGCCGCCGCATGAACAGGAATTCGCTACGGAACAGACCCACGCCTTCTGCCCCCGCTTCCAGGGCGCGGGTGGCGTCCTCCGGCCGGCCTATGTTGGCGAGCAAGACAACCCGCTCCCCGTCGGCGGTGGCCGCGAGGCGGCCGCGCAGAGAGGCACCGGCCTGGCGGCGTGCGGCCAGCGCCACCGCACGAGCCGCGAAATCGGCCAGCTGAGACGGGTCGGGGTCGAGGATCGCCTCGCCAGATGCGCCGTCGATGGCGATGGAGGTCGCGGAGCCGGCCGCCTCGACGAGCCCCGGGACGCCGACCACGGCGGGTATCCCCATGCTTCGAGCCAGAATGACGACGTGAGCGGTGGGTGAGCCGCCCTGCAGGGCCACTCCCAGCAGCAGGCCCGGGGGGACTTCAAGCGCGATGGACGGAGGCAGGTCTTCCGCGACCGCGATCGAAGGGGACGCCGGGAACGCCACGTCCTGGCCCGTCATGATCCGTACGATCCTGGCACCTACGTCTCGCACGTCCGCCGCCCGCGATGCCAGCAACTCATCCGGCAGCGCGGCCAGTTTCGCAGCCGCTTCTGCCGCCGCTGCCCCGAACTGCCACCTCGGGATCCTCGCCGGCCTCCGCGCGAGCCACGGCCTCGCCGAGGAGCTGGGGATCCTCCGCCATCATGGCCTGGGCGTCGAAGATGCCGGCCTCGTCCGCCCGGCCCAGGCTCCGCATGCGCTCGGCCAGAGACCCGAGCTGGCGTACGGCCTCGGTTGCCGCTGCTCGAATCGCCGCGACGGGATCGGAGGCAACCGCTGCGGGCGCAGCCCTGCGCTCAGGTGCCCTGTAGCGCCACAGCGGCCCGACGGCGACACCCTCGGCGCCCGGCGTTCCGACTACTGGACGGCCCACCAGCGTGGCCTACGACTCGGCGGCTTCGCCGAAGCCGCCTTCCGCTAGTGCCCGAAGGGCCTCGATCGCCGCGGCCTCGTCGTCCCCGTCCGCCGAGATCGCGACTCGGTGGCCTCGCTCCACGCCGCTGCCGAGGACCGCGAGCAGGCTCTTGGCGTTGGCCGGGCCAGAGCCCCGGCTGATGTTCTCGATCGAGATCTGCGGACCGGAATCCGGCCGCCGCCTTGACGAACGTCGCCGCAGGACGCGCGTGCAGGCCGGATGGATTGCGCACCTCGACCTCCGCTCTCCGCATCGTCACGCTCCGCTGGAGTTCCTAGGGACGTCTCCGGACCGACGACCCGTCATCCGGTCGCCGGCCGCCGGGGCCCCACGACCTGCTACTCGACCCAGTCGAAGGTTCGGGTGACCGCCTTCTTCCAGAGCTTCAGGTCCTTCTCGCGTTTCTCGGCGTCCATTCTAGGAGTCCACTCGCGATCCTTGTGCCAGTTCGCCCGAAGGTCCTCGACGGCATTCCAGAAGCCGACCGCGAGGCCGGCCGCGTAGGCGGCGCCCAGGGCGGTCGTCTCGGCGACCCTGGGCCGGATGACCGGTACGCCCAGGACGTCGGCCTGGAACTGCATCAGCAGGTCGTTGAAGACCATGCCGCCGTCGACCTTGAGGGCCGTCAGCGGAACGCCGGAGTCGGCGTTCATCGCATCGAGGACCTCACGGGTCTGCCAGGCTGTCGCCTCGAGAACCGCCCGGGCGATGTGGCCCTTGTTGACGTAGCGGGTCAAACCGGCGATCACGCCTCGGGCGTCGCTCCTCCAATATGGAGCGAAGAGGCCCGAGAAGGCCGGCACGAAGTACACGCCGCCGTTGTCGTCGACGGTCTTTGCCAGATCCTCGATCTCGCCGGAGGTCTTGATCACTCCCAGGTTGTCGCGCAGCCACTGGACGAGGGCTCCGGTGATGGCGATCGAACCCTCGAGGGCATACACGGCCGGCTCGCTGCCGATCTTGTAGCCCACGGTCGTGAGCAGGCCGCTCTTGGAGGGGACGATCTTCGGCCCGGTGTTGAGGAGCATGAAGCAGCCGGTGCCGTAGGTGTTCTTGGCCTCGCCGGCGGAGAAGCAAGTCTGGCCGAACAGGGCCGCCTGCTGGTCGCCCAGGTCTCCCGCGATGGGGACGCCCATGAGGTCGCCGACGCCTTTGCCGTAGACCTCGCTCGAGGCTTTGATCGCCGGAAGCATCGACCGCGGGATCCCCATGACCTCGAGCATCTCGGGATCCCAGTCGAGGGTCTCGAGATCCATGAGCATCGTTCGGCTGGCGTTGGTCACGTCTGTGACGTGGACGCCACCGCTGACGCCGCCGGTCAGGTTCCATATGCACCAGGTGTCGATGTTGCCGAAGAGGAGATCGCCGGCGTCGGCCTTGGCCCTGGCGCCCGGCGACGTTGTCGAGGATCCACTTGACCTTGGGCCCGGAGAAGTAGGTCGCCAGCGGCAATCCGACCTTGGCGCGGAAGCGATCCTGACCGCCGTCCTTGGCCCATTCGTTGATGATCGTGTCGGTCCGAGTGTCCTGCCAGACGATGGCGTTGCATACGGGCCTGCCGGTCTTGCGATCCCAAACGGCGGTCGTCTCGCGCTGGCTGGTGATGCCGACCGCCGCGAGTTCGGATGCCTTGATCCCCGCTTTGGCCAGAGCGCCGCGGATGACCTCGACACAGCGAGTCCAGATCTCGACGGGATCGTGCTCGACCCAGCCGGGCCTGGGGTAGATCTGCTCGTGCTCCTTCTGGTCGATCGCGACGACACCACCGGAGTGATTGAAGATCATGAACCGAGTGCTTGTCGTGCCCTGGTCCAGGGCCCCTACGTACTGAGCCATTCGTTTACCTCGCGCCTCTGAGTGTGGTCAACCGCCAGGGCTCTGGGTCTGCACGTGTCGGCCGCGGCCCGCAGCAGCAGGTATACGGGTTCCTCTCGTAGAGACGGAGCCGTCCAAGACGACCGGTGCATTGCGTCGCGCCGGCGTGCTGCAGGCAGTAGGCGGTACGCGTGGCCAGCCGCTTTGGGCGTCCCGACGCAGCCGCAATGTCGGCCGAAGTGAACTGATCCGGTACGCCGGCGGGGAGTAGCCCCAGGAGGTCACCCGGCGTGTCGATTCGGACGATCTCGACGACCTCCAGCAGTCTGCGGTCAAGCCGCCGCCACTGCCTCGGGTAGCGGTAATGGACGCCGGCAGGAATGGGGCCGCGTATCTCCTCCTCGCGGATCATCACCAGCTCGATCCGGAAGTTCTGGTGGGCCACCAGCTCGGGGAAAGCCACCAGCTGATCGAATAGATCGAGGTGCTGCCCGCGCTTGGGAGAGCGACGCCGGCCGGTCACTACACCATCGGAGTCGACCCGGACGATCCACCGCTCGAAGGCGACCGGATGCACCAGCGCAAGCCGTCGATCCTCGACCAGGCGTCGCAGCTTCCGGGCGGCCGAGGCGAAGCTGCCAGTCTGGATTTCGACGAGCTCGTCGTCTCGAACTACATCCACGACGTAGCCGTCGACGATCTCCTCGACCCGATCGGCGGGACGCGCGTAGAGATCCTTGAGTGCGGCGTGAAGCGATCCCTCGCGAAAAGTGGACAGTGCGCTCGAGACGGACACGGTGCCTACGAACGGCCCTTGCCCACCAGGCCCTGCCCGGAGGGCTGCCGTGCGTACCTGCCGCCGTCCAGCTTCAAGACGCCGGCGTAGCCGAGGATCAGGCCAATCACCGCCCGAGTATATGTCCCCACATTTCGTGCCGAGCCAGTCGTGGTTCGCCATCGCCGATTCGCGACGCTGCGTGCGGAGCGAGAGCGCTACAGCTCCGACCTTGGGAGAGGGCGTGTCCCGCCCCGCGACCCCGTGTGACACGCGGCTCGCGGAGGCATTCACAATGGGGAGGTCTCGCCTACCCGTTCGCTCAGGCGATGATTGTTGTCGAGACCGATACCTCCCAACTACCGTCTCAAGGAGCCTCGGGTGAACGTGGTCCTATGGGTCGCTCAGGTGATTCTCGCGCTCGCCTTCTTTGGCGCCGGCTTCGATCAGGCCTTCGTCTATGAGGACGCCGGAAGGCGGATGGCCTGGGTCGCCGCTCTATCGAAGCGCTTCGCCGTCGTCCTTGGCATCCTGGAGATGCTGGGCGCCATTGGGCTGATCCTTCCGGCGTGGACCGGGACCATGCCGTGGCTCACGGCAACCGCGGCGCTGGCTCTGGCGATCCTCATGGGGTTTGCCGTCGCCTACCACGTGAGTCGCCGCGAGATCCCCCAGATAGCTTTCAGCGCCACGTTCGGCCTCGTGGCGGCCTTCGTCGCCCTGGGCCGCTTCTTCGTGTCGCCCTTCTAGCCCTACTGGCGAGCGACCGGCCTCATGGGATAGACGCCGATCACGGCCGGGCCCACCGGGTCGAGCAGGAGCTCGCAGCCGACCTCGCCGGACTTGACCAGGTCGCCCAGGTAGAGGGCCTCCTGCGCGGGCAAACCCACGAACAGCGTGCCCTGTCCGCTGGGCATCGAGCTGACTTCGTCTTCCATTCCCTCGATCTCGAAGCGGCGGCGCAGCTCGTGGACGGGAACGTAAGGGCGGCTCTTGATGAAGCGGCGCATCTGGGCGAGGGTGCAGGCGGGCTTGCGAGGCCCCGACTCGGCTTCGGCGCCGTCGTCAACGGCGAGCCCCGGCGGCATCGCCGAGCCGGCGACTTCAACCGGTCCGACCGGTCGAGCCGGCGGCGGAATGCGGGCCGGTCTGGCGACTCTGTCCGTCTCGGCGGGCCGGGCCGATGAACCGGTCGGCGCCGGTCGAGGGGGCCGCGGCTGTTGAGCGGGCGGCTTGACGCTGAGGGGCCTCCCGAGCCCGGCCGTGGCGCGTGCGCCATCGACAGACGGCGCCGAGCTTCTTCCGGCTACTCCGGGCTGTTCGCCCGTGGCCTGCGCGGCCTCCCGGGCTGGGGCCGGGGCCGACCCAGCGTTCCGTCCGCGCCCGTGTCTGCGAGGGCTCATGAGGCGATCAGTCCCGCAGCGCGGAGGCCTGCTCGACTGCCTCCGCGGGCGTCGTGCCGGCCAGGACGCGCTCGGCGTATCGCTCGGCGAAGTTGCTGGCGGCCTGCTCTGGCACGATGGCTCGGATCGATTCCGCGTCCATCCCGTAGCCGTACTTGATGGCCGCTATGTTCTCGTCGATGTACTTCTTCGGCAGCGCCAGGGTCAGATGTTCGTCCGTGAAGTCCACGTCGCAAACGCACAACAGCCGCCCGAGAGCGATCATGTTGCCGAAGAGGTCGCGCCCGAACTTGTCGACGCCAAGCTGCAGGAAGGGGATTTCCTCGCCCTTCTCGCCGGGCTTGATCAGGTCGCAGTCGGCGATCACGTAGTCCGCGCTGAGGTGGGTAGGGCCGCGATCGGCGAGGCGCAGCACGACGTCCGCGCACTCGACCACGAAGTTGCTGATCGGCTCGCGGTCGTAGGACAGGAAGGCCTCGCTCATGCCGCCGCGGACCGAGGAGTCGTAGTCGAACAGGAGCGTGACCTCGTAGCCCATGACCGCAAGCAGGCTGGCCATCGTGTTGCCGATGACGCGGACGCCCTGCCCTCCGATCCCGTCTATAACGACGGACTTGGCCGTCATCGGATCCTCCTCGCTGCGCGGGCTCTCATTTGGCGTGGCCGTTCCCGTCTCGACGGAGTCGAACCGGCCGGCACCGACACCGGCTCGCCCTTGATGATCCCGAGCTGGTGCGGCTCCAGATGCGTGGCGTCGCGCGGTCCCGCCTTGTACTCGGTCTTGTAGCTCTCGAGCATCTCGTACGCACTGCCGAAGCCGATGCGCCGGCCGTTGTTCTCGATGCACTGGCTGGCGATGTCGACGAACGAGAAGCCCGGCCATTCGATGGCTTCCTTGATGGCTCGTCCGCATCGGTCCTTGATGGTAGACCGTGGTCTTGGCGTAGAACGCGTTCGGGTTGGTGTTGACCAGGCCCTGGAGGTTGATCGGAGAGTAGGCTGCGCCGGCCGGCGACGAAAGTGTCGTGGTCCCCTGCGGAGTCGTGGGCCCGGTCTGGCCGCCCGTGAGGCCGTAGATCTCGTTGTTGTTGCACAAGACCGTGATGTTGGGGTTGCGGCGAATCGAGTGGATCAGATGATTCCCGCCGATCGAGGCCGTGTCGCCGTCACCCGAAACCACGATCACGTTCAGCTCCGGGCGGACCGTCTTGATCGCTTCGGCCACCGGCAACGTCCGGCCGTGGAGCGTGTAGACGGACTCGAAGTTCATGTACGCGCCCATCCGGCCCGTGCAGCCGATGCCGGTCACGAGGACCGTGTTGTCCTTGTCCAGGCCCACTTCGTCCATGACGCTGGCAAGCTGCTGCATGATCAGGCCGATGCCGCAGCCGGGGCACCAGATCGTCGGGAACAGATGGGTCTTCAGTTTGTCTTTGATGGCCATCGCGATGGAACCTCTAGGGGACGCAGGTCAGCCGACGACCGACGCCTTCGCGCCGGGGCTTTGGCCTTGGGCTTTGCCTGTGCTTTCGGGCCCTTCTTGGCCGGTGCGCCGGCGCCGCCGCGGACAACTCCCCGGGCAGCATGCCGATCCGATCGAGCCCCTCCCGGATCGCTTCCAGGCTCATTCGACCGCCGAGAAGTGGCACGCGCTCGACGCGGCGAAGCAGCATCCGCTCGACGACGTTGGCGTACTGCCCGTCACTACCTTCGATGACGACGATCTTCTTGTATCGGGGCGCGATCGCCCCCAGCTCGTCGTCCAGCGTGGGCCAGATGCGGATCGGTCGGAACAGCGCGAAGTACGGGGCCAGCGGCTGCGCCACGCGGCGGGTGATGCCGAAGGCGATGACCAGCGTGTCGGACTCCTTGTTCCAGCCGTACTCGTGGAAGGCGTAGCGCTCCGCGACTTTGCGGCGCATCTCGCGCATCTCCTCGTACTGGCGGATGTACTCGTCCGAGTCCGCCGTGGCCGGTTCGCCGTCGGCGTAGGTGGCCACGCCGGAGAAGAGACGCGTCCCGCCCGACGCCAGCGGAGGGATGGTCCGCTTCACGACCGGCACTTTGATCGCGTCCAGGTCCACGACCTCGTTGAGGTGGCCCAGGAATGCGTCCGAGAGGATCACCACGGGAGACCGGCTCTCCTCCGCGGCGTTGAAGGCGTGGATCGTGTACTCGTAGCATTCGGCCACGGTTGAGGGGTAGAACACGAAGCTGGTGTAGTCGCCCGTGGAGCCATAGCGGCTCTGGTTCAGGTCACCCTGGCCGGGCATCGTCGGCATTCCGGTAGCCGGGCCGACCCGCATCACGTTCACGATGACCGCGGGAATCCCGATCTTGTGGCCGTAGCCGATCGCCTCCTGCATCAGGCTGAAGCCCGGCCCGGACGTTGCGGTGAACGACTTGGCTCCGGCAAGGCTGCCGCCCATGATCGCGTTGGCGCTGGCTATCTCGTCCTCGGCCTGGAGAAAGCGGAACTCCGGATGCCCGGCGGCGTACTGCGAGGCCTGAGCCAGGATCTCCGAGGAAGGGCTGATCGGATAGCCGGCGTAGTAGCTGGCACCGGCGTGGATGGCGCCGAGCAGAACTGCCTCGTTTCCCTGTACGAGTCGTTTGGTCATGAGTAGTTCCTGTCGGTCAGGTCGGGTTGTCGCGGTCGACGTCTGGAGCGCTCTCCGCGTCGGTCAGGCCGCGATGGGGGTCGGTGCCGGCCACCGCCGGGCCGCGAGCCACGTCGGGGATATGCGGACGAGCCTGCCCGACCGGCGTCCGGGCAGGAGCCGCCTCGATCGGCAGCTTGCCTGACTCGTCGCGCTTGGGCAGGACTTCGATGGCGAGGTCCGGGCAGAAGCGCTCGCACAGGCCGCAGCGGATGCAGTCCGTGGCCTCGATGATGGCGTCATGGGTGAGAACGAGGCTGTCCTTGGGGCATATCTCGACGCAGATGTTGCAGCGCTTGCACCACTCGTCGACCCAGCGGATGTTGACGAAGTCGACGATCGTGGGCTCGCGATGGGGCCGGCGTTCGGGGGCGTAGAGGGTTGTCGTGGCTGGTCTCCCAGAGCGATGCGGTATCCAGCGGATACGTGCCGCAACGGCAAGCATACGGAATCGGGCGCCAGGCCGCAGAAAGCTGAGCAGAACAGTGCACTTCACGGCCGCCGTAGCCAGGGGATCCCCGGCTCAGGCCGCGGGGCGGCGCGGCGCTACTGAACCCGAAGAACGGTCTTCGCCTTCGCCCAGTGGCGCTCGAGCTGGTAGTAGTCGCGCTCCGGCGGGGCGAAGATGTGGACGATTACGAACCCGAAGTCCAGCAGCGTCCAGTGCGAATTGGAGCCACCCTCGCGTCCGATCGGCCGAACGCCCTCAGCGCGCAGTGCGTCGGCGATGCCGTCTCCGATCGCGCCGAGCTGCCGCTCCGAGCCGCCCGAGCAGATGACGAAGTAGTCGGTGAAGGAGGTCAGCTCCGACACGTCGAGCAGGACGATGTCCGCGGCCTTCTTGTCCTCGGCAGCCTCGACGATCTTGCGGGCCACTTCCAGGGCGCTGAGACGGAGGCCGCGCTCGCGAAGCGACTCCTCTATCTCCGGCTCCGGCTCGGCCTCCGGTTCCGTCGCCGCGATCACCGCCTCGAGCGCGTCGGCTGCGGCCTCCTCGCCGGCTGCCGCCGCTCTTGCGACCGGCTTGCGCCGTCGCGGCAGGCCGTCCGGGCTGGGCGTCGATTCCGCGGCGGGCGATGAGTCGGTCACGTCAGGCGGTCCTCCGGGCATTTCCAGAACGATACAGCCGATGCTCGCGAATGTACGCGTCGACGGCTGGCGGGACGAGATAGCGGATCGAGCGGCCTGCGGCGGCCCGGTTGCGGATGTCCGAGGCGGAATGGGCGAGTGGGACGGTCTCCACCGCCACGATTCGGTCCGCCCTACCTCCGAAGCGGGCCGCCAGCTCGGGCCCGGTCGGGAGCGGCGTGCCCGGGCGCGCCACCACGGCCAGCCGGCAGAGCGACAGCAGACGATCCGGGTCGCGCCAGGAGTTGAGGCCGGCCAGCGCCTCGGACGAGAGGATGAAGTAGAAATCCCGCACGACTCCCTGTCGAGCGGCTTCGCCAACCAGTTCCTGCGAGGGTGTCGACCGTGTACGAGGGACCCGTCCGCTCCAGCTCGATCCGAGAGATGGCGAAGGCGGGGTTGCCGGCTATCGCCAGCTCCACCATGGCGGCACGATCCGTGGCGGGAGTCAACGCGACGCCCGGCTTGTGAGGCGGGATTCCGGCGGGCACGAACAGAACCCGATCCAACGCCAGAGCTTCGCGAACCTGCTCGGCGATGGCGAGGTGCCCGAAGTGCACGGGGTCGAACGTGCCGCCCAGGATTCCGACGCGCAGATCGCCGGGCTCGACCCAGTGCGGCGGGGTCATCCGGCGTCCCATTCGTCGGGGTCCCATTCCAGCTCGCTGGCCCCGATGCGCACCGTGTCGCCCGGGGCGACGCCCTGGCGTCGCAGCTCCTCGTCGATGCCGAGCCGGATGAGGTCTCGCTGGAACCTCTCCGCCGATTCCTCCGCGTCGAAATTGGTCTGGGCCGCCAGCCGCTCGATCTTCTTGCCGTGGATCCGGAAGACGTCGTCTTCGCGATCGACTCGGAAACCCTCGTCCAGCGAGTCGATGCGGTGGATCACCACGCCCGCCTGCTCGCGAGGCTCGGCCAGCTCGGCGGCATCGGGGAGCAGCGCAGCCAGGCGGACGCGGAGTCCGGCCAGACCGTCGCCCTCCGAGGCGGAGATGGCTACGGCATCCACTCCCTGGGCGCGGCGGGCGGCCTCGAATGCCGGCCAGGCCTGCGCGGCAAGCGGCCGATCCATCTTGTTGAAGGCGACGAGTGTCGGTTTCTCGAGCAGGGCCGGATCGTGGGCGCCCAGCTCGTCGCGGATCACGTTGTAGTTCCACTCCGGGTCGCGGTCGGAGCCGTCGACGACGTGGACGAGGACCCGGGTCCGCTCGACGTGGCGAAGGAAAGCGTGACCCAACCCCGCGCCTGAACTCGCGCCCTCGATGAGCCCCGGGACGTCGGCGATCGTGGGGCGCCGCGAATCCCATGTGGCGGCCTCGCCCGCAGGAGCCTCGCCCGCAGGAGCCTCGCCCGCAGGAGCCTCGCCCGCAGGCCTCGCCCGCAGCCGCCAGCGGCTGGCGCCTCGCCCGCGGAGCCTCATCGCCCAGATCGAGCACCCCGAGATTCGGCTCGAGGGTCGTGAAGGGGTAGTCGGCGATCTTCGGCGTGGCCGCGGTCAGGGCAGCGAGCAGGGTGGACTTGCCGGCATTGGGCAGGCCGACGAGTCCCACGTCCGCGATGAGCCGCAGCTCGAGGCGAATCCAGCGTTCCTCGCCAGGCTCGCCCTTCTGGGCGTGGTGTGGGGTCTGATGCGTCGACGTCGCGAAGTGGACGTTGCCCAGGCCGCCACGGCCGCCGCGGCCGACGAGGAGCGTCTGCTCTGCGGCGACCAGGTCGCCGAGCAGCTCGCCGGATTCGCCGTCGAAGATGCCCGTCCCAGGCGGAACCTTCAGGGTCAAGTCCTGGCCGGCCTTGCCGTGCATGCGCTGGCCGGCGCCGCGACCGCCCGAAGTGGCCTTGAAGTGATGGGCGTGGCGGTAATCGCGCAGGCTGGTTTCGCCCGGATCGACGGTCAGGTAGACGGAACCCCCTCGGCCGCCGTCGCCCCCGTCCGGGCCGCCGCGAGGGACGTGAGCCTCACGCCGGAAGGTGGCCGCGCCGTCGCCGCCGTCGCCGCCGCGAACCCAGATCTTCACCTGATCGAGAAACATGAGTGGATTGTCTCATGAGGACTGGGCCGGGCCTGTGCCGGGGTCGCTAGAGTGGAGACCGTCACAGCGTCGGAGGGCGGAATGGGCACCGATCGCGAGGAGCGCCGAGACCGGATACCAGGGGTCTGGCAGTGAGCTTCCTGAGACGTTCTCAGCCGAGGAAGTCGAAGCCGTACGTTCTCCACCCACCCTACGGCGAGGCGCGCTCGAGGCTGCTCTCCAGACGCCCGGCACCGGAGGACTCGGGCGCTCGGCCGTACGGGAATCTGTTCGCCGTAGTCGTCGACGTGGGTCTTGACGACTACCTGGTCAGCGTCTTCCTCCTCGCGGACGGCACGATCTCCATCTACAGCACGGGTGGGCTCCATTCCACCGGCCTCCGCGGCGCCCCCAGGGTTGCCGACGCCGCCACGGCGATCTTCGAAGAGGTCGAGGGAGCGCTCGGCGGGTTCTCGCCCGTGGAAGACATCGGCGCAGTCCCGCTCCCCGAGAGAGGCCGCTCGCAAATCCTCGTCCGCACCTACGGCGGCGACGTGGCCGCCTCCGATGAACTGGATCAGAAAGCTGTGCCGGTCGCCACGATAGCCGCGATGGCGCTGCTCCTGACTCAGCTCGCCAGGGCCGCGCTCGTCGAGGGGTTCGATCGCATCGAGCCCGGCGAGGTGCGCTACGAGATCGCGCCCGAGTACCGCCGCATCCGATCCGCGCTCCTGAGCTGGATGCCCGCGGCGGGGCAGCTAGCCCCTCACGCCCGGGTTGCGAGCGTATCGGTCGAGATTGGCGAGAGGGAGACCGAGACCGTCACGAGCGTGTTCGTGTTCGGGGACGGCTCGACGAGCGTGTATCGGAGCGACGGGACCCTCATGGAGGGCCTGACCGGCACACAGGGCATCGCCGCCGTGGCTCGCGCGCTGCTCGACTCCATCGAGAACGCGCTCGGAGCGTTCGGGCCGGCGGAACCGGTATCGCTGCCGCAGCCCGGCCGCGTCCAGTTCTTCGCCCGTGCCAGGGTCGATGCGGATGGCGAGTGGACGGAGCTTCTCGCGATCGCGGGCCGAGAGGAGCTGGCGGACCCCTCACATCCTCTTTCGGCGTCGTTCGCCCTGGTGAACGAGGTGCTCAGGATCGCCGGCTGAGAGCCGGGACAGCGCCTACTGGTCCAGGGACTTCGTCAGCGTGGCGAGGAACGAGACGTTGTTGTCCGTCTTGGCGAGCCGGTTGAGCAGCAGCTCGATCCCCTCGTTGGTCCCGACCGCGGAGAGCATTCGCCGCATCGTCCAGACCATCTTGAGAGTCCCCTCCTCCAGGAGCAGCTCCTCGCGGCGGGTGCCCGAACGCTGGACGTCGATGGCCGGGAAGATGCGCTTCTCGGCGAGCTTGCGGTCCAGGATGAGCTCGCTGTTGCCGGTGCCCTTGAACTCCTCGTAGATGACGTCGTCCATGCGGGAGCCCGTGTCCACCAGGCAGGTGCCGATGATCGTGAGCGAGCCGCCCTCTTCGATGTTTCGCGCCGCGCCGAAGAAACGCTTGGGCGGATAGAGGGCGATCGGGTCGAGGCCGCCCGAGAGGGTTCGGCCGGACGGCGGCAGAGCCAGGTTGTAGGCGCGGGCGAGGCGGGTGATCGAGTCGAGCAGGATGACCACGTCGCGTCCGGTCTCGACCTGGCGCTTGGCGATCTCGAGGGCCATCTCGGCGACGTGGGTGTGGTTTTCGGTCGGCTCGTCGAAGGTGGAGCTGATGACCTCGCCCTTGACCGAGCGGCGCATGTCGGTGACTTCCTCGGGCCGCTCGCCGATGAGGGCGACCATGAGAAGGATGTCCGGGTAGTTCTCGCTGATGCCGTTGGCGATGTGCTTGAGGAGGAACGTCTTGCCGGCCTTCGGCGGGCTGACGATCAGGGCGCGCTGGCCTTTGCCGATCGGGTTGACGAGGTTGATCAGGCGCTGGGACAGGTTCTTGGGGTCCGTCTCGAGGTTGATCAAGACGTCGGGGTGAACCGGCGTGAGGTCTTCGAACCTGGGCCGGCGTCGGGCGATCTCCGTGTCGACGCCGTTGACGCGGTCGACTCGGATCATGCCCCAGTACTTCTCGCCCTCCCGCGGCGCGCGGACGGAGCCGCTTATCCGGTCGCCGATCCGAAGACCGTAGCGGCGGATCTGGCTCGACGAGACGTAGACGTCCTCCTGGCTGGGCATCAGGCCGTGACGGCGCATGAACCCGAAGCCTTCCTCCACGACGTCGAGGATTCCGGTCGCGTAGGCGTGGCCGGCCAGCTCGCTCTGTCGCGCCAGGATCTGGTCGACGAGGTCTTCCTTGGCGGCGGTCCCGGCCTCCATCTCGAGGTCGCGGCCGACGGCCTGGAGCTCGTCGGCGTTCATCCCGCTCAGCTCGGCGAGGTCGAGGTCGCGGGAGTCGCCGTCCTGGAAATCGTCGTACTCGACCATGGGCGTGCGCCCGGCAGGGCGTCGGCGAGGGCGGCGATTGCGTGAGCGCGGGTCTGGACCGTTGGGAGACATGGGGGGCAGAACTCGTGTGGGGAAGGTGCCGTGCAGCTGATCGCGCGGAATCTGTCCGCAGCGGATTGCACAGTCGGGGCGAGCCGGAGAATACCCGGCTCTGCGAACTCCGTCAATGCGGATTCGGCATTTCGGGCGCCACGTGGCTCATCTACGGGACCCGGGGAGGTGCCATTGTCATGGGTCAGGCCCCCCGACAACACGAACAACGGCCCTGAGCGAAGGCCGAGACGGGCGCTAGCGTGATCACCAACATCCCCCGGTGCTGCCCGTCTCGATGGCACCGGCCCTCGAACCCCAAGCGGAGGCTACGTGAGCCCAACCCGGACCGAAGACGACGTCTCGGCGATCGCCAGGCGGTGGAAGACCAAGCGGGGCAGCCTGATCATGGCCCTGCACGGGCTCCAGGATCGCTACGGATACGTGCCGCGCGATGCCGCCATAAATCTGGGCGAACAGATGGACGTCCCGCTGGCGCGGATCTACGAAGTCCTGACTTTCTACAACTACTTCCGGCTGGAGGCGCCCGGGAAGCACGTCGTGTCCGTCTGCATGGGCACAGCCTGCTACCTCAAGGGCGCTCCGCAGTTGCTCGACGATGCCTCCGGGCGACTGGGAATCGGGCCGGGCGAGACCACCTCCGACGGGGAGTACCACCTGCAAGTCGTCCGTTGCGTTGGCTGCTGCGGCCTTGCCCCGGTCGTGACGGTCAACGGCACGCTGCTCGCCAAGGTGACCGGCGATTCGCTCGAGGCGGCAATGGCTCCGGCCGGCGTCGCGGGACCGTCGGGCATAGCGGCCCCGACACGGGTCACCGAAGGCGAGAGGGCCTGACATGGCGCGACTTACGCTGTCCGAGCTGCTGGCCCGCAAGGAGGCCGCGTCGCCCGCCGCGGACAAGCCCGCGATCAAGGTTGGGATGAGCACCTGCGGCATGGCCGCCGGGGCGAAGCCGGTTCTGGCCGCCCTCGACGCCGCGGTGAAGGCCGGCGAGCTCGGCTGGCGAGTCAGCCAGACCGGCTGCGCCGGGATGTGCAGCATGGAACCGCTCGTCGAAGTGACCCTCCCCGGCCAGCCGGCGGTCATGTTCGGTGAGGTCACGCCCGAGTTCGCGAGCCGGCTGGTGGCGGAGATCGCGGCAGGCAGGGCGCTTCCCGCCGATCATCGTGCGCCCAGCATCGCCGACCTGGCGCGCGTCGCCGGAGAGCCGGTGGCGGCCGAGGGCGGCCCGCGCCAGTACCGCATCGTGATGCGCAACTGCGGCGTCATCGACCCCGAGGAGATAGACGAGTACCTCGACCGCGGCGGCTATCGGGCACTCGCGAAGGTTCTCGCGTCGATGTCGCCGGAACAGGTCATCGACGAACTCAAGATCAGCGGCTTGCGGGGCCGAGGCGGCGCCGGCTTCCCGGCGTGGCTCAAGTGGAGCCTGACCCGCGAGTCCCCGGGCGAGGAGCACCTCATCGTCTGCAACGGCGACGAAGGCGATCCCGGCGCCTACATGGACCGCAGCGTTCTCGAGGGCGATCCTCACGCCGTCCTCGAGGGGATGATCCTGGGCGGGTACGTGATCGGGGCCAAGCAGGGCTTCTTCTACATTCGGGCCGAGTACCCGCTGGCGATCCAGCGCATCGAGAAGGCCATCCGGCAGGCGAAGGCGAACGGGCTTCTCGGGACCAACATCCTGGGCTCGGACTTCAGCTTCAACGTGGAGGTGCGGCTCGGAGCCGGCGCCTTCGTGTGCGGCGAGGAGACCGCCCTGATCGCCTCGCTCGAAGGGAAACGAGGCACGCCTTCACCAAGGCCGCCCTATCCGTCCGTCAAGGGGCTCTGGAACCAGCCGACGATGATCAACAACGTCGAATCGCTGGCCAACCTCTCGCAGATCATCTACCGCGGAGGCGAATGGTTCTCGACCATCGGCCTGGGCAACTCCAAGGGGACCAAAGTCTTTGCCGTGACCGGCCAGGTCAAACATGCCGGTCTCGTCGAAATCCCGATGGGCGTCACCTTGCGGGAAGTGGTCGAGGGCATCTGCGGCGGCAGTGCCAGTGATGTCCCGATCAAGGCGGTCCAGACCGGAGGTCCTTCCGGCGGCCTCATCCCGGCGAGCGCGCTCGACACCCCGATTACGTACGAAGACCTGATCAAGCTCGGGTCCTTCATGGGCTCGGGCGGAATGATCGTCATGGACGAGGAGGACGACATCGTCGCCCTGTCGAGGTTCTACCTGAAGTTCTGCGTCGAAGAGTCGTGTGGCAAGTGCGCGCCGTGCCGAATCGGCGGTACCCAGATGCTGCGACTGCTCGACAGGATCGGGGCAGGCAAGGGCACCGAGGCCGACATCGCCACGATCCGACGCATCGCCCATGCCATGCAGAAGGCGTCGCTGTGCGGCCTGGGACAGGGCGCTCCGAACCCGGTCCTCTCCGCGCTGCGCTACTTCGAGCCCGAATTCCGAGGTCGCCTGACCTCGAGCAAGAACTGAGCCCGCAATGATCACCATCAGCGAGAAGATCCAGGCCACTATCAACGACCTGCCGGTGGAGGTCGCGGCCGGGACCACCATCCTCGACGCGGCGCGCCAGGTTTCCGTCCACATCCCGACCCTGTGCAAGCATCCGGACCTCGAGGCTACCGCGGCGTGCGGCATGTGCATCGTCCGCGTCGCGGGTTCATCGAAGATGCTGCGAGCCTGCTGCACGCCCGTCGAGCAGGACATGCAGATCACCACCGAGGACCCCGAGATCATCCAGGTCCGGCGGACCGTTATCGAGATGATCCTGTCCAAGCATCCGAACGAATGCCTGACCTGCGGCCGGAACCAGAATTGCGAGCTCCAGACCCTGGCCGCGGACTTCGGGCTGCGCGAGATCTGCCTGGACAGCATCGTCCCGGATCTGCCGATCGACGATACGACCAAGGCCGTCGTCCTCGACCCGCGCAAGTGCATCACCTGCGGCCGCTGCATCCAGGTCTGCCAGCAGATCCAGGACGTCTGGGCCCTGAGCTTCCTCCAGCGCGGTTTCGACACCCGCATTGCCCCCGCCGGCGACATCACTCTGGCCGAGTCGCCGTGCGTGCGCTGCGGCCAGTGCTCCGCTCACTGCCCCACCGGCGCGATAGTCGAGCACGACAACACCCAGGAGGTCTGGGACCAGCTCCTCGATCCGGACGTCTACTGCGTGGCCCAGCTGGCCCCGGCCGTCCGAGTGGCGATCGGCGAGGCATTCGGCTTCCCGGTGGGCACGAATCTGACCGGCAAGACCTACGCGGCGCTGCGGCGGATGGGCTTCCAGGCCGTCTTCGACACGAACTTCGGGGCCGACCTGACGATCATGGAGGAGGCCCACGAGTTCGTCGAGCGCTTCACCAACGCCAAGTCGGTTCTGCCGCTCATCACGACCTGCTGCCCATCCTGGGTGGACTTCATGGAGAAGTTCCACGAGGACATGATTCCGCACTTCTCGTCGTGCAAGTCTCCACAGGCCATGGTTGGGGCGCTTGCGAAGACCTACTACGCCGAGAAGCTGGGCCTGGACCCGGCCAAGGTCTACGTCGTCTCGATCATGCCCTGCACGGCCAAGAAGTTCGAGATCATCCGCAGCAAGGAGATGAAGTCGTCCGGGTTCTGGGACGTGGACGTGTCCCTGACCACGCGCGAGCTGGCCCGGATGATCAAGCAGTCCGGCCTCAACTTCCGCGCCGTGGCCGAGGAGCAACCGGACCACTTGCTGGGTGCGTACACGGGAGCAGGCACGATATTCGGTGCCACCGGCGGCGTGATGGAGGCTGCGCTTCGAACCTCCTACTACCTCCTCACCGGCGCCAACCCGTCACGGCTCGAGTTCCTCAAGACGCGCGGCCTCGACGGCGTGAAGGAGGGGGCGGTCCAGATCGACGGCCACGAGGTCCGGTTCGCTGTGGCCCACGGACTCGGTAACGTCGAGACGGTCCTCAACCGCGTGCGGGAGGCCCGAGACGCCGGGACTGAACCGCCGTACCACTTCATCGAGGTAATGGCCTGTCCCGGCGGCTGCGTCGGCGGCGGCGGCCAACCCTACGGGGTCACCGACAAGCTCCGCTCCAAGCGGGCGGCGGGTTTGTACCAGGACGACCAGGCGGGGCTGTGGCGCTGCGCTCACGACAACCCGTACATCCAGAAGCTTTACGAGGACTTCCTGGGCGAGCCGCTCGGCGAGAAGGCCGAGCAGCTGCTCCATACGAGCTACCGCTCCCGCCCGACCTACCGGCGCTAGCTCATTCGGACTCGAGTTCTCCGGCTGCCACCGGCAGTCGCCTGGCCGTCAGGCTCGCGCCTGCACTCGCCAGCGCCACGCAGCCGATCGCCACGAGATCCGTGACGTGGAGCACCTGGCCCAGGATGACGAACCCGACAAGCGCCGCGATCGCGGGCTCGAGGCTCATCAGGACCCCGAACGTGGCGGCGCGCAGGCGTCGCAACGCGGCGATCTCCATCGTGTACGGGATCGCGCTGCTGAAGAGCGCCACCACCAGGCCCCCGAACAGGGCGAGTGGCGCCACCAGCAGGGGCCGCACGTCGGAGAGCGTCAGGGTTACGGGCAGGACGAGAATCCCGGCCACGACCATCGCCAGCGTGAGGCCGCGCCCGTCCGGCCAGTAGTTGGCCACCCGCCGGCCGACCACGATATACAGCGCCCAGCAGAATCCGGCGATGAAGACGGCCACCACCCCGAGCGCATCGTCGGCCTGCAGGCGGCCACCGGCCAGGGTGTAGATACCCGCGGCTGCCAGGGCGACCCATACGAGATCGAGCCAGCGACGAGATCCCAGGACTGCCACCGTCAGTGGACCCCAGAACTCGATCGTCACGGCCACGCCCAGGGGAATGCGGGACAGGGCCACGTAGAAGACCGAGTTCATGACCGCCAGGATCACGCCCAGGGCGACGCAGCTGCCCAGGGCGAGACGTGTCGCGCCGCGGAGTCTGATCGGCCGAAAGGCGAGAAGCAGCACCGCCCCGAAGACGATGCGCATGGCGACGACCGGGAGAGGCCCGAACTCGCGCAGGAGCGAGGTCGCCAGGCCGGCCCCGCACTGGACGGACAGCGCGGCCGTGAGGATCAGGGCCTCGGGCGGGAGCGCGTCCAGGCGGCCCCCTGCCGGCGCGTTTGACGCCGTCATCGGCCCATCCGGGTCGGCCATCGCAAGGTGGCCACCGCCGCCCCCAGCCAGGGGCTCGGCGGGTGGCTAGGCGCCCTTACCGACGGGCGGCTTGGCGCCCTTACCGGCAGCGGCCTGGCGCGCCAGATTCCCAGTCCTTCTTGAACTGGACGACGCCCTTGTCCGTCAGCGGGTGGTGGACCATCTGCTGCAGGACCTTGAACGGGAGCGTGGCGATATGCGAGCCGGCCAGGGCCGCCTGGGTTACGTGCAACGGGTTGCGGATCGAGGCGGCCAGGATCTCGCTCTCGATGTCGTACAGGGAGAAGATCTCCGCCAGCTCGCGGATGACCGTCATGCCGTCCTGGTTGATGTCGTCGAGACGGCCCACGAAAGGCGAGATCAGGCTGGCGCCGGCCTTGGCTGCAAGGAGACCCTGGTTCGTGCTGAAGACCAACGTGCAGTTGGTCTTGATCCCTTCTTCGGCGAAGCGCGAGATCGCCTCGAGGCCGTTCTCGCTCATCGCCACCTTGACCACGATGTTCGGGGCGAGCTTGGCGAAATGGCGGCCCTCTTCGAGCATCCCATCGACATCGTCGGCGATGACCTCCGCCGAAACCGGACCGGAGGTGAGCTTGCAGATGTCCTGCAGGATCGAGTCGTACGAGCCGCCGACCTTGGCGTAGAGACTCGGGTTCGTGGTGACTCCGTCGAGGACGCCCCACCGGGCGGCGACGCGGATCTCTTCTATGTCGGCGGTATCGAGGAAGATCTTCACCGGGCAGCTCCTGTTCGCGGGGACGGGCCCGCGCCGCTGGATGGAGCCCGCGTTCCCCGTCCGTCCCTGGATCGTACCATCGGAGCGGATCTGGCTCCGGCTCCGCCTCGCGAGATCTGCGTTGCCCCGGGACGGGCGACGCCTGGGTCCTGCGGTCCCTTCGCCACTCCCCCCGAACCCGGATCCGGCGGTGAGGTCGCCGCCTCAAGATCGACCTCACCCGCGCCGTATCGCTCTCTTTCGTCTTCTACCAGACAAGACGTACGAGGGCGCCGAATGGTTCGGCCGGGCAAGACCCGGCGAAACGGATTGGCCGAGGAGCGTGATCGAACCCGCGACGGACGGCTGCCCTGCCGGCGTCAGCCTTCGGCGGCTCCGGTAGGGAGCAGCCCCGTTGGGGCAATCGCCTGTGGCAGCGCCGGCCTGAGGTCCGGCTCGCGGCCCTGCGAGATCGCGGCCGCCGCGCCGACGAACCCGTCGAAGAGCGGATGCGGCCGGTCGGGCCGGCTGCGGAATTCGGGATGGAACTGGCTGGCGACGAACCAGGGGTGGTCCTTCAGCTCGATGATCTCGACCAGCCGGCCGTCCGGCGACTGCCCCGAAAGCATCATTCCGGCCGCCTCGAGAAGCGGGCGGTAGCTGTTGTTGACCTCGAAGCGATGACGGTGCCGCTCGTAGATCAACTCCGTGCCGTAGACGGCGTTCGCCTTCGACCCGGGTGTGAGGCGGGCCGGGTACAGACCCAGGCGCATCGTGCCGCCCTTCTCCTGCATCGTGCGCTGATCCGGCATGAAGTCGATGACGGGATTCTCGGTGAACATGTCGAACTCGGTCGAGTTGGCATCTTCGGTGCCGAGCACATCGCGGGCGAACTCGATCACCGCGCACTGGAGCCCCAGGCACAACCCGAGGTAGGGAACACGACGCTCGCGGGCGAATCTGGCGGCCAGGACCTTGCCCTCGATGCCGCGGTGGCCGAAGCCACCCGGGACGACGATGCCGCCGATCCCCGCCAGCGTTTCTTCTACGTTCTCCCGGGTCAGCAACTCAGAGTCGATCCAGCGGATCTTGACGTCCACCTCGTGAGCCCAACCGGCGTGCTTCAGGGACTCGGTGACCGACAGGTAGGCGTCCGGGAGCTCGATGTACTTCCCGACGAGCGCGATGTCGAGGGTGGGCTTGGGTCGCTTGATGAGGTCGACAAGCTCGATCCACGACTCGAGGTCCGGCGGCCGGGCCGCCTCGTCCAGCCCCAGCTCGCGCACGAGAAGGGACCCAAGGCCCGCCTCCTCGAACAGGAGCGGGACCTCGTAGATCGTCTGGGCCGTCTCCGCCGGGATGACGGCCTCGCTGGCGACATCGGTGAACAGGGCGATCTTGTCTCGGATCTCCTGGCTGACCGGGTGGTCCGAACGCAGGACGATGACGTCCGGCTGGATGCCGATACCACGCAACTCCTTCACCGAGTGCTGCGTGGGCTTGGTCTTCAGCTCGCCCGTGGCGGCCAGGGCCGGCAGCAGCGTGACGTGGACGTAGGCCACGTTCTGGCGACCGACATCCTTGCGCATCTGGCGGATGGCTTCGAGGAACGGCAGGGACTCGATGTCGCCGACCGTCCCGCCGACCTCGACGATGATCACGTCCGCCCGGCCGTCGCGCGCAACCTGCTGGATCCGTTCCTTGATCTCGTTGGTGATGTGGGGGATGACCTGGACCGTGCCGCCCAGGTAGTCGCCGCGGCGCTCCTTGCCGATCACCGCCTGGTAGATGCGGCCGGTCGTGACGTTGGAGAGCTGGGTCAGGTTCTCGTCTATGAAGCGTTCGTAGTGGCCGAGGTCCAGGTCCGTCTCGGCACCGTCGTCTGTGACGAAGACTTCGCCGTGCTGGTAAGGCGACATCGTCCCCGGGTCGACGTTGATGTAAGGGTCGAGCTTGAGGACGGAGACGGCGAGCCCGCGGGCCTTGAGAAGCCGGCCGATGCTGGCTGCGGTGATGCCCTTCCCGAGAGAGGAGGTGACGCCTCCGGTCACAAAGACATACTTCGCCATCGCGCGCATCTCCTCCGGGGTTTTTCCAATTCTACGTACGAGCCGCCTTCCCCGCAAACGCTCCTCGGGAATAGGGGCGTCGGGAGGCCGGGCGGGTTCGTCTGGCGGTGCACAGGCCTCGCGCCGGCACCTCGTCCGCGCGGTATCCGTTGGCAATTAGGGCCGCCACGGGACACCGGCATTGGTTATGCTACATTCGATTGCAGGCAGTAATGCGTCTCGTCAGGGCGGGGCGCGCGTAGGAGAAGGCTGCGGTGACTGGGGCGTCAGTGCAGATCGGCATCGATCCGATCGGGCTTATCTCGCCGCGCCTGTACGGGACCTTCGCGGAGCACCTCGGCCGCTGCTGCTACGGCGGGCTGTGGGTCGGACCTGCGTCTGCGATCCCCAATGTGGATGGGTTCCGGGCCGACGTCGTGGCGGCTCTGCGCGACCTCCCCACGCCGCTGATCAGGTGGCCGGGCGGCTGCTACGCGGACCACTATCACTGGCGGGACGGCATCGGCGGCGCGGACGAGAGACCGCGGACGATCGGCACGTCCTGCGGCGTCAGCGTCCCGGACGGCAACGCCCTGGGTACTCACGAGTTCATGCGCTTCTGCGAACTGACCGGGGCCGAGGCCTACCTCGCCGGGAACGTGGGCACCGGGTCCGTCCAGGAGCTATGCGACTGGGTTACGTACGTCAATTCGGACGTGGATTCGTCGCTGGCGCGCCTGCGTGCCGCCAATGGTCGTTCCGAACCATGGGGTGTCCGGCTGTGGGGGATCGGCAACGAGAGCTGGGACTGCGGCGGGCGCTTCGATGCCGTCTCGTACGCACACGAATACCGCCGTTACGCGGCCATGCTCCGGCACATCGACCCCAAGGCCGAGCTTGTCGCGGTGGGCCTGGAAGACGACACGCTTCCCGAATCGCACCTGGAGAACGACTGGAACGCGAAGTTGCTCACCGCGCTCGGGCCCAGCGCCGACCTGGTCGACCACCTCTCGGTTCACAAGTACTGGATCCGCGGCGGCCCGGAAACCGATTTCGGCGAGGCCGACTACTACGCCCTGCTGGCAGAAGCCGATTCCACCGAAGGGCTGATCGAGCGAACTGCCCGAACGATCGCGGCGCTGGTGCCGCCGTCCCATCGCATCGGCATTGCGCTCGACGAGTGGGGCGTATGGCACCCCGAAGCGCGGGACTGGGGACCCGGGAACGTACCTCGCCGCACACCGGCGACCTTCGAGCAGGCGGGGACGCTCCGGGACGCCCTGGCGGTCGCGGTGGCATTGGAGGGCTTCCACCGGCAGTGCAATGTGCTCTCGATGGCCAACGTGGCCCAGGTCGTCAATGTCCTGCATGCGTTCCTCCTCACGGACGGGACCGCGTGTATCAAGACGCCGACGTACCACGCCTTCTCCCTCCACAGCCCGCACATCGGCGCTCGAGCCTACGGCACGCAGGTCGAGACCGATATCACCATGCCGGGTGGCCGGAGCGCGGTAAGCGCGACCGCCTCGAGGTCGGAGCATGGCGCCGCGGTCACGGTCATCAACCGCCACTTCGACCGCTCCAGCGCGACCGATGTGCGCGTGGCCGGCCTGGAGCTGCTGAGGGCGCGACTGCTTGCCGCCGATGCGGCGAATGCGGTCAACACCACGCAACAGCCGGACTGCGTGAGCCCCCGACCTCTCGAAGTCACCGAGATGCCGGAGGGTCATTTCCTGTTCACGCTACCGGCCCACTCGATGGCAACCCTCGAGTTCCGCACGGATCAAGGCAGGTCTTCGCGAGCGACGTTCGCGTCCGGGGTGGCAGATGCAGGGTAATGAGCCGAAACGGGGCAAGGAAACGGAAGGCAACGCCTCGGCCCGTCCGCGCCGGGGTAGCTCCCGCGAGGCGAGCGGCACGGAGAACGGCGGCGCTGTCAGGCGACCTGTCCGGCCGGCGCGAGTGGCCACCATGCAGGACATCGCCGATGCCGTAGGCGTCTCACAGAGCACCGTGTCAAGGGTCCTGACCGGCGCGCCGATGCCCGTGCCGATCAGTCCTGCCACTCGCCAGCGCGTGCTGGAGATGTCACGTCAGATGCGCTACCGGCCAAACCCACTTGCCCGCGGGCTCCGGGGCGCTCGGACGATGCTCCTTGGGGTCATCGTCCGCGAGATCACGGACCCGTTCTTCGCCGGAGCTATCGACGCCATCTCCGTCGAAGCGAGCAAACGCGGCTACAACGTGGTCCTGGGGCACGCCCATGGCCGGACGGATGAAGCGATCGCCCTTCGAGCCGTCCTCGAGACCCGGCATTGCGACGCGATTCTCCTCGTCGGAGATACGAGCGATCAGCCGCGGCTTCTGGAAGACCTGGACGAGGCCAACATCACCGTCGTGGGCATGTGGCAAGGGTCCGCTTCGCTGCCCGGAATGGCGACCGTCAACGTCGACAACCGGCAGGGAGTCCTGAGTCTGATCCATCACCTGATGGAGCTTGGGCATCGATCCTTCGGGTTCATCGGCGGCTCGTTCTCTTTCGTCGGGGGACGGGCGCTGGGAGACATCCGGGAGCGCCACACAGCCTTCCTGGAGGTTCTCGCGGAACACGGAATCGAAGTCGGGCCCGACTACGTACAGGGCGTGCACAACAACTATGCGGGTGGGGCCAGCGGCTTCGAGGCTCTCATGGCGCTGCCCAACCCCCCGACCGCGGTGCTGGCCTCCACGGACATGCTGGCCATCGGAGCCCTGCGTGCGGCTCAGATACTCGGCCTCCGCGTACCGGGAGACGTCTCCGTCGTGGGCTTCGACGATTTGCCGATGGCCGAGCACACCACGCCGCCGCTCACGACGATTCGCCAGCCGATCTCCGAGATGGCGGCAGCCGCCGTCGGAGCGGCAATCGACGAAGCCTCGGACGACATCGCCGGCCGAGCTTCGGCGATTTTCGAATGCCTCGAGCCGACTTTGGTCATTCGCGAATCTTCCGGGCCGGCGCCGTCAGACCCGGCACGACATGTCACGGCAGCGGCGGGCGCCGCCGAAGCGATCGCGACGTCGTGACCGGGCGACCCAGAGGCATGGACCAGTAGACTGCACCAACAATCTTGTAGGAGACCCTTGATGTCGATGGACAGAGACAGTTTCGTCGCGGCGAAGTTGGCGAAGATGAGCCTGGCGGAGAAGTGCGGCCAGGTTCTCACCTTCACCTGGCGCGGGGCATATCTGACGCCCTCCGGGATCGAACAAATCACCCGACTGCACGCCGGCGGCATCTGCCTGGAACCCTACGCGCTGGAGACCTCCAAGAACCTTTACTGGGGACGTTCGCAGGTCGACCCCGATTTCAAGAAGCCCAAGGACTACTTCGACATCGCCCACACCTACTTCGACGATCGAAGCTTCGGCGTGAGCGTGGCCCCGGACGAACTCACGGCCGCGCTCAACAGACTGCAGGAAATCGCTCTGGCGCGGCCGTCCGGCATACCCCTCCACGTCACGATCGACATGGAAGGCGATTTCAAGAACGACTTCACTTCCGGTCACGTCCTCCAGTTCCCGCCGCCCATGGGGATTACGGCTATCGGCGACCTCGACCTGGCCTACAAGGTGGCCTTCACTCTCGGCACGCAGATGGCCGGCATCGGGATAACCCAGTTCTATCACCCGGTCTGCGACGTCAACATCAATCCGTTGAACCCCGAGATCGGCGTGCGCTCCTTCGGCGACGACCCGAAGGTGGTTTCGAAGTTCGTCGAAGCGACGGTGCGCGGCTATCAGGACGCGGGCATCGTCGCCACCGTCAAGCACTTCGCCGGCCGCGGCGATTCGGCAACCGACGCGCACGACGTTCTGGACGTCTGCCGGGCGGACCTGAAGCGGATGCGCGAGGTCGAGCTGGTCACTTTCCAGGCGGGCATCAATGCCGGCGCCAAGGCCCTGATGACGGCGCACACGATCTTCCCGGCCTTCGACAAGGAGTTTCCCGCCACCCTCTCCTCCAAGATCCTCACCGACCTGCTCAGGGGCGAAATGGGATTCAAGGGCGTCATCGTTTCGGACGCCATCGGCATGGCCGCCATCCTGAAGAAGTGGCCGCTGCCCCAGGCCTGCGCGATGGCCATCAAGGCGGGCGTGGACACGATCCTCCTCAAGGCCGACGACGAGTCCCGCTCCCAGTGCTTCTTCGGGATCAAGAGCGCCGTCGAGCGCGGGGAACTCTCCGAAGAGCGGCTCACGGACGCGTGCCGGCGGCTGCTGTCCATGAAGTACGACCAGGGCCTGTTCGAGAAGGCCGGGAAGATGGATCCGGCGAAGACCCGGGCAAGTGTCTGGAGCACGGAGATCCAGGACTTCTCCAAAGAGGTGGCCCACAAGGCCCTTCTGGTCGTGCGCGACGACAAGAAGCTGCTGCCGTTGAGCAAGGACAAGAGGATCCTGGTCATCGAGCAGTGCATCCCCTACTCCTTCCTGGGCAAGGACCTCTACAGCCACCCGCACATGTTCTGCGAGCAGATGGCCAAGCATTCGATGAACCTCATCCTCGATGACACTGCCTTCCATGGCAGCGACGAAGACATCGAGGAGGCGCTGCGGCTGGCCAAGGAGGCCGACCTGGTCGTCATGACCAACTACTACGCCCGCATCGAGAAGCGCGGCAACAACCAGTACCTGGCAAAGGCGTTGAAGGACGCCGGCCACACAGTCGTTCTCGTGACCAACTTCCCCTACCGCAGAGGCACGACCGCGGACGCCGACGCCGTGGTCTGCAACTTCTCGGGCTCGCCCGATTCGATCCGGCTTGCCGCCGATCTCCTGTTCGGGGCGATCAAGCCGTACCCGACGACGAAGATGCCCATCGACCTGAGCGCCGAGAAGAACCTCCCGGCCCAGCCAGCCGTGGCTGCCCCGCCGAAGCCCACGAAGAAGGCCGCGGGGAAGGGAAACCCGTGGGGAGGCAAGTGCTAGGGCAACCGAGCATGAGCGACCGATGAGCCCAAGCAAGATGCCCAAACCCGCCGCCTTCGACGTGCGCGAGATCTACACCATCTCCGGACCCAGGATCGCCGCCATCTACGAGCAGAACCGGATGACGGTCCACTTCCAGGGGATGTCCAAGACCCTCCAGTTCCCCCAGACGGTGGCCCTGCAGGGTGCGCCCACGCTATCGATCGGCATCTCCCCATACGGTTTGTACAACCGCCTGAACGACGCGGGCCGCCTCATCATGCTGAACCAGACGGCAGTCCAGTTCGGCTCCGCACCCTTTGTCCGCATCGGCGACAAGTGCACGATGCTGACGCAGAAGGTTCCGGGCGAGCCCGAGCTGCCCGACGACGTCCCGGCCGTCGGGCGCTACTACCATCCGTCGATCGCCGAGAGAAACGTCTCCCTGTCGATGGCGACGCCTTCCATGGAGATGGCCTTCAAGCTTGGCAAATGGCGGGTCACGCGGACTCTGATCTCGCCGCTGCTCTCGGGCAACGACCAGATGCTGATGCCCCTCGGCGTCGAGGAGTTCGAGGTCGAGAACACCTCCGATGAGGCTCGGGAGATCACCCTCGTCGTACCTCGGCCTTCCCTGGTCAACCTCCAGGAGAAGGAGATCAAGCCGACCGATCAGGACTCCGTCTACGTGAGCACCGCCGCGGTGCATGGCCAGACGCATGAGGAGTTTCGGGCCTCGGGCCTCCGGGGCGTGATCATGGGGAGCACCGAGACCCGCAACCGCATGGCCCTGGCCGTCCCGGAACTGCCGGGCGTCGCGGTGGACATCCAGCCGTATTTCTGCCTGAACCGGCACAAGGAGGACCTTCTGCTCGAGGCGGACGGGAGCTTCTACGAGAAACTGGAGCCGGTCCTTCGAAGCGACTATGGAGCCGCGATCAGCCTGACCTTCACCGTCGAGCCGAACGCGTCCGTGAAGATCCCGGTCGCGGTCGTGCTGGATTTCCCCGAGCAGGTCTACATCGACGGCACGACGTTCAAGCGCAAGTACGTCGACAGCTTCAAGGATGACGAGGCGCGGGCGGTGGATATGGCCAGACTCGCGCTGGACAGCTATCCGCGGTGGTGGGACCGGACCGTGGCGATCCAGAAACGAGTCTTCGATGCCATCGCGTCCAGCCCTTCCTACCGGGACGACCGGGCAGGCGCTCTACGCCTGACCCGCCTGATGCTGAACGAACTCCACTTCCCGCTCTCCAACGCCATCGTCTGGATCGAGGATGAGAAGGGCCGGGAGCGGGCCCGCTTCCTGGAGTGTTTCGACTACGCCTATATCGACCCCTCGGATGTCGACTGGTATTCGATGGTGCTCCTGATGCTTTCCCCGCGCGTGGAGAAGGATCTGTGTCAGGGCTTCATCGATTCGATCCGGGCCGAGGATTCCACGCCGCGCTGGTACCACTTCCACTCTTCGTTCGTCGAAGCGAGAAGGCATTTCAAGGAGCACCCCGAGGAATATGAAGGGGCGTCGCTGACCCAGATCCGAGACGCCTTCAAGACCCTGGGAAGCGTGGCCCACGACCTCGGCGCCATGCCCAAGGGCCAACCCCTCCGCAACGTGAGCGACTACGCCTGGTACAACAACAACTACTGGGTCGACCTCTTCCCCAAGCTCGCGATGCGGGTCCTTCGCAACGTCAAGTTCACGGGCGATCTCGATTTCCTGAGGCAGAACTGGGAGACCCTCAAGTTCGGCCTGGAGTCTCTCCTCCAGCTCGACTTCGATGGCGACGGCCTGCCCGAGGGCTACCCCGACGACGTCAAGAACACGTTCGACAACCTGGAGGTCTTCGGCGCGGACGCATATGACGCCACGCAGTTCCTGGGCGGCTGCCAGGCCATGATCAAGATGTCGCAGATGATCGGGGACGCGGCCGGCGAGGCGCACATCAAGCAGATATTCGACAAGGGCTCGAACAGTCTCGAGACGCTGTGGCGGGACGGGAAGAACGCCAAGGGCGAGAAGCTCCAGTACTACGTCACCTGCTACGACCCCGAGACCGGGAACACCAACACCGACGTCTGGACCAACCAGCTCGACGCCCTGTGGTACCTGATATCCATCGGCGAGGAGCCCTTCATCCCCGAGGACCGGGCCAGGAAGATCCTCAAGACGATCTACCGCAACAACCGCTCCTTCATGGGTTGGGCGATGTGCAAGACCGAGGACGGAGACGCGGTGGAGTCGGACCAGGGGAAGGACGTATATACGACCTCCAACTATGTCTTCGCCCAGCTGCTGGACTACTACGGCATGGCCAGGGAGAGCAAAGAGGTCTACCGCCACATGGACCGGGTCGTCTTCGAATACGCCAACACCATGACCACCCCGGACAACCTTCGGGCCGAGCTGGAGCAGGAAGCGGGAGAGTCCGCTCCCAGGGCTCATTACATCGTCGCCGCGTATCCCCGGCCGGGCGCCGTCTGGACGCATCTGGTCATGAACCACGTCAAGGATCTGCAGGCCGAGAGCGGAGCCAGGACCGTCGAGTCGTCCGACCTGGTGGACTTCTTCCCCGAGCTGCTGAAAGGTCCGGGGGAGAACTGAACCGTCGAGCCTGTCCAGCGCCGGAGACCGACTGAGATGCCCAAGACATACGACATCACCTTCGTCGGGCACATGTGCTACGACGAGATCACGCCATTCGGAGGAGAGCCGCGCATCGCGCCGGGAAGTGCCGTCCTATGCGGCGCCATGGTCGCGGCGAGGGTGGGAGAGCGAGTCGCGGCCGTCGTCAAGATGGCCCCCAAGGACGAGCACATCCTTGCGCCGATGAAGGACGTCGGTGTCGACACGTACCTCATTCCGAGCGCCGAGACGACCTACTCCCGGGTGATCCACGAGTCCGAGAACGTCGACGAACGCCGCTTGATCCTGGCTAAGTCGGCGGGCTTGATCGACATCGCCGATGTCCCGCCTCTGCAGACCCGATGCGCCCACCTGGCCGGAATCTCGGATACCGAATTCGACATGCCGCTCATGCAGGGCCTCAAGTCCAGGGGCTACAGCCTGTCGGTCGACATGCAGAGCTTCGTCCGGCACGTGACGCCGAGCCGCGAGATCGAGTTCAGCGACGTCGCCAACAAGCGCGACATCGTGGCCATGATGGACAAGGTCAAGCTGGACGTCGTCGAGGCCCGCATCCTGACGGGCACCGACGATCTGGAGAAGGCCGCCGTCATCATCGAGGCCTGGGGCTGCCCGGAGATCGTTATCACCCACTCCGCCGGGGTGCTTGCGCGGGTGGACGGCACGACCCACTACGAGAAGTTCTCGAACAAGAGCACGGTGGGCCGGACCGGCCGGGGCGACACGACGTTCGCCGCGTACCTTTCCTGGCGCCTGAAGCACGACCCTGCCGAATCGCTCAAGTTCGCGGCAGCGCTCGTCTCGATCAAGATGGAGACGCCCGGACCGTTCATGGGAACGCTGGCGGACGTCGCCCGGCGACTCCAAGAGGCGCACGCCTCCTGACCGCGCCGAGTCACCGCTCAGACCGCTAGTCGAGTGCAACCTCGGTGAAGTAGCGGGTCCGCCGGTCCAGGTTGACTACCTGGCCCACGACCTGGAGGTCCGCCCGGCACGGCAGGTCCTGCGAAGAGTTGCCGGCCATGACGACGAAGCGGCCGGGCTCGAGTCGCAGGCGACCGTCGACGCCTGTGAACGCAAGCTGCTCGACGGCCAGCCGGAAACGGACCCTTCGGACCTCGCCCGCCGCCAACCGGACTCTCTTGAAGCCGCGGAGCTCCTTGACGGGCCTGGTGACGCTCGCCTCCTGGTCCCGAACGTACAGCTGCACGACCTCGTCGCCACTCCTGTCGCCGACGTTCGCGACCTCGACGCTGGCCTCGAAGACGCCGTCCATCGGCACGCTCTGGCGATCCAGCCGCAGGTCGCGGATCTCGAACTGCGTGTAGGAGATCCCGAAGCCGAACGGCCACAGGGGCAGATTGGAGCCGTCGACGTAGGGACCGTGCCACATCGAGCGTCCGCCCGAGGGCTTGTGGCCGTAGTAGATGGGGATCTGGCCGACGTGCCGGGGAACCGAGATCGGCAGCTTGCCGCCCGGATTGGCGACGCCGAACAGGATGTCGGCCAGGGCCTCCGGTCCCTCCTCACCTGGCACCCACGCGAACACTACGGAGGCTGCCAATTTGGCCTCGGCCTCGATAGCGAGCGGCCGCCCGGCCACTACCACGAGCACGATCGGCGTGCCGGTCTCCGCCACTGCCGTGACAAGGTCGCTCTGCCGCCCCGGCAGCCCGATGTCCAGCCGGTCGCGGCCCTCACCGCAGGTGCAGTCCAACGTAAGGCCCGACTTCTCGCCGACCACGACGACGGCTACGTCCGCGCCTCTCGCGGCGGCTACGGCTGCTTCGATGTCTCGATCGTCGCTGTCGTTGATGCCGCCACCGGCCGCGAATCGAACTTCGGTCGAGTCGCCCAGCCGGCCACGGATGGCGTCCAGGATCGAAGTGTGACCCTCGAGCTCGTCTTCGGCGGTGAACCCACTCGGAAGCTTCGTGCCGAAGCCCCCCATCTCGATGAGCACCTCCATGTGTGCTCCATGGGTGTAGTCGCCCAGCAGATTCCGGGCACTGTCGGCATTGGGTCCGACGACGGCAACCGAGCTCAGGCCTGGACGCAGCGGGAGCACGCCGTCGTTGGAGAGCAGAACCATCGATTGGCGGGCCATCTCACGTGCCAGGGCACGGTCACCCGCGAACGGCAGCACCGCCTTCTCGGGATCCACGTAGGGATTCTCGAACAACCCCAACTCGAACTTGGCCCGGAGAACTCGCGCCGTCGCGAGGTCGACGGCCGCTTCCGAGACCAGGCCCGAGGCAACGGCCTCGGCCAGAGGACTCGAGTAGTAGGCTGACGGTCGGCAATTCGACGTCCACGCCCGCTTCGAGCGCGAGAGCGGCGGCGACGGGCCGATCCTCCGTCATTGCGTGGGTGCTGATGATCTCATCGATTCCCCAGTAGTCGGAGACGACGGTGCCGTCGAAACCCCACTGGTTCCGAAGCACCTCGGTGAAGAGGTACCGCGAGGCCACGCACGGCATGCCGTCGACGTCGTCGTAGGCATGCATCACCGAGCGCATGCCCGCATCGCGGACTGCGGCCTCGAACGGGAAGAGGAACGAATCCGTCAGCTCGCGGGAACCTATGTGGGACGGAGCGTGGTTCAGCCCGCCCTCAGGCAGGCCGTGGCCGACCATGTGCTTACCGGTGGCGATGACTCCCTGGTTGGTGCCGCCCGTCTCCTGCAGACCGCGCACGTACGCCGCCCCGAGCGCCGCGACCAGATACGGGTCCTCGCCGTAGGTTTCCTCGACACGTCCCCAGCGAGGGTCGCGAGTGATGTCGAGAATCGGCGCCAGGGCTTGATGCGCTCCGGCCGCCCGCAGTTCAAGGCCAAAACGCTCAGTCATCGACCGGATCAGCTCCGGATCCCACGTCGCGGCCTGGCCGATCGACTGCGGGAAGCAGACTGAGTCTCGCGCGAGGAGGCCGTGCAGGCACTCCTCGTGGATGATCGCGGGGATGCCCAAGCGAGTCCGCTCGACCAGGAATCGCTGGATCTCGTTTGCCAGCTCCGCCACGCCGCGCTGGCGAAGGTTCGTGACGCCGGCCACTCGCGTGATCTGGCCGATACCGAGGCCGAGGCGTTCGCGGGCTTTCGCCTCGTCGAACGCCTCGTGCTCCAGTATCTCGTAGGCCCAGAACGAGCCCAGCTGAGCGAGCTTCTCCTCGGGCGTCATCCGCCCGAGGAGATCAGCTACTCGTTCAGCGATGTCCGCAGTGGCGTCCTGATAGGCCGCATCTGGGACCAAGAAATCAACCCTTGACGGAGCCGGCCGTGAGGCCGCCGACGATCTGGCGCTCCGCGAGTGCGTAGAACAAGACCGCGGGGCTGATCGCCATGACAGTAAAGGCGAGGATGCGGGCCTGGTCGGAAACGTACAGACCCGAGAAGTTCATGACACCGAGCGGAAGGGTCCATTGATCCTGGCCGTTCAAGAGAATGAGCGGCAGGATGAACGCATTCCATGTGCCGACGATCGCAAGGACGCTCACCGTCGCGAGGGCCGGCCGTGCGAGCGGCAGCAAGACCCGCCAGAAGAACCCGAAAGTGCTGCAGCCATCGATCTTCGCCGCGTCCTCGAGCTCCACCGGGATGCTCCTGAAGAAGGGGCGGAGAATGATGATCGTCAGCGGCAGCCCGAAAGCCGCCTGCGGCAGCGCCACGCCGAGGAGATTCCCGTCGAGATGGATCTGCCTGACCAGGATGAACAGGGGCAGGACCGCCACTGCCGCAGGGAATAGCAGCCCGAGCACGAACAGCGTGTAGAAGGCCTCCCGGCCGCGGAACACCATTCGCGCAAAGACGAACGCCGCGAGAGACCCCAGTCCGACGGTCAGCCCGACCGCTACGACGGCGATGATCGCGCTATTCGCGAATTCCCGCCAGAAGGAGCCTGCGTCCGCTCCGAACAGGACGTCCGTGTAGTTGGAAACTACGAACGGTGCTGGGATCAGGGCGAGAGGATCGCCCAGGAGCTGGCCATTGGTCTTGAACCCACCGAGGACCGCGTAGACGATCGGTATGAGGATCAAGCCGGCCACGAGGATGAGGATTACGTAGCGGACGATGCTGAGGAAGCTCAGGCGAACGCGCTTGAGTCCTCGGCTTCCGATTGCGCTGATCGATGAAGTTCTTGTGGAAGTCGTGGTGGTCATCGCACTACCCGTTGAATGCCGTGACTGCACCCTCGACGTCACGCTGCATCACAAAACGCTGATAGGCGAGCGCGAGGATGAGAGCGAAGATGAAGAGGATCACTGCCAGGGCGCTTCCATAACCCATTTGTTGGTTCGTGAAGCCGGCCTTGAACATGGCTATGGCCATCGTGTTCGAGGCGCCCAACGGACCGCCTCTGGTCATGACCCAGATCATGTCGAACAGCTGCAGCGCTCCAATCATCGACAGGAAGACGGAGACCCTCAGCGTTGGGCCAAGGAGGGGCAGGGTGATGTGACGGAACGCTTGCCAGCGACCCGCTCCATCGATGAGCGCCGCTTCCTCGATCTCGCGAGGGATGCCCTGCAAGCCTGCCAGCAGCAGAATCATGTGGAAGCCGAAGTACTTCCACGAGATGATGATGAACAACGTGATCATCACGAATCCCGGGTCGCCCAGCCAGTCTTGGATGAGGCCACCCAGGCCGACGCCACTCAAGCCGGAGTCCACGAGCGCTCCCGGCCGCAGAAGCAGCGAGAAGACGACGCCGGTGATCGCTTCCGACAAAACATAGGGCAGGAAGAAGATCACCCGGAATACCGTTCGGCCCGTGAATTGCCGGTTCAGGAGTACGGCGAGCGATAGGGAGAACGGGATCTGGAACATCAGCGACAGCGCGATGATTAGGAAGTTGTTGGAGACAGCGGTCTTGAAGGTATCGCTACCCAGGGCGGTGGCGTAGTTCCTCAGACCGACGAAGTTGTCGAGCGGCTGGAGCCCATTCCATTTGTAGAGGCTGTAATGCGCGGCCTGCACGACCGGCACCAGGACAAACAGAAGGTATAGCGCCAGGGCTGGCAACAGGAACAGGGCGATAGTTATCCACTTGGTCGGTAACTTGGAACCGACCCGAGGCCGCGCACTGATTGCGCTCATTGCCGTCCTCTCACTAACCCCGGGGAATCGAGCGGGCCGGCGTTTGGCCGGCCCGCTCTCAGTTGCGTCCTAGGGGTCCTAACGGTGGACTAGATCAGCGGATCGCCTACTGGGCGGCCGCTGCCGTCGTGATCGCCTGGCAGGTCTTGGCTCCGTCCGAGGCGCCGACGAACAGAGCGATGGTCGCGTCGTTGATCGCCGTGCCCATGGCCGGAGAGGTCGCCTGGTCGAGGTACAGCTGCATGAAGGTAGCCTTGCCTCGGCCCGCGAGCACGAGCTGGAGGTTCGGATCCGTGACCGCGCTCTCGGTGCCGATGATCGGCGAGAGGGCCGTGGCCGGGTTCGAAGCGTTCAGCTTGGTCGCGTTGTAGACGCTGCTGAAGAACTTGAGGAAGTCAATGGCTTCCGGCGACGCGTTCTTGCCGACCGCGATGCCGTTGCCGCCGCCGACGCCGTCGGTCGCGGCGCCCTTGCCACCGTCATACGTCGGGAAGGGGAACCAACCAAGATCGGTCCCGATGCCCTTCTTGCTGGTGCTGTCGTTAGCCTGGACGCCAGGAGCCCACTGGCCCATGACTTCCATGGCCGCCTGGGCATTGCCCACAGCCGCGGCTTCGTTGTCATAGGTAGCGCTCTTGTAGCCGGGCTGATACGGGTTCAGGGCGTTGAGCTTGAGGACTTCGGCGCCGGCCTGCTTGCAGGCGTCGGTGTTCCAGTTGCCGGAGGTGATCATGCTGCTGAGGTTGTCCCCGCCGCCGATGCGGAGAACGAGGTACGTCCAAAGGTGCATGGACGGCCACTTGTCCTTGCCAGCGATGGCGAGCGGGACGATGCCGGCAGCCTTGAGCTTGGAGACGTCGGCGAGGAACTCAGTCCACGTCGCGGGCGGGGCCGAGATGCCGGCCTTGGTGAACAGCGCCTTGTTGTACCAGACGCCGATCATGCCCATGTCCCACGGAATGCCGTACTGGTGGCTGACGCCAGCCTTGTCCTTGAGGGCATAGATGCTCAGCGCGCCGGGGTTGACCGTGTCCTTCCAGGACGCGACGTCGGCGGTGATGTCCTTGAGCATTCCGGCATCGGCCTGGGCCTGCATGATGCCGCCGCCCCACGACTGGAAGAGGTCAGGCGTCGTGCCCGACTGCATGGTCGTGGCGAGCTTGGTCTTGAAGGCCTCGTTCTCGAGGACCGTGATGTTGATCTTGACGTTCGGGTGGGCCGCCACGTAGGCGTCCGCGATCCCCTGGAAGATCGACTTGCCCGGCTCGCCGGTGGTGATGTGCCACCACTCGATCGTTACGGGTGCCGGCGTCGGGGTTACGGCTGGCGTTGCGGGCGCCGGCGTGCCGGGGGCAGGGGTAGCCGGGGCCGGCGTGGGCGACGCGGCGTTTGACGAACATGCGCCGGCTACCAGCGCGAGGATGGCGGCTCCAGCCAGGAACCGCGTCGGGATCAATTTCACCTGGGATTCTCCTTCATGTCACGAAACCTCCGGCCGAACGATCGACCCGGGCGATCGACCTCTTCGGCCCTCCCTTCCAAAACCCAAGTAACCGATCGGCGCCTCCTCCGTTGCCGCGAGGCCCTTGCCGGCCTCGCTAGCCGCGTCGCAGATTCCGCCCTCCCGTGACGGCGGAGCAGCGCGTGCATACCTATGTAGCATACGCATGCTGGCACAGTCAAGGGCCGCCAAGGACTTGCTGGCGGGGGATCTCCGGCATACGATTTACGCGTCCTATACATAGTGCGTCCAGGCCACGGCTTACGGATCACTCGGGGGATCTTCGAGTTCAAGCGTCGGGCGATCGTAGGCCGCGACACCGCTGGAGCCGATCCGGGGCTCGCCGATGGACATGTCAAGGTTGCAGGCGCGGCTCGCGAGCCCCAAAGGGGCCGCGGTCGGAAGCCGCTGAGCCACTCAAGGGAGGTCGGTGTCATGGTCCTGACGAAGAGCGCGGCGACGAGCGAGGCCTATCGGCCGACCAGCGCCGACAAATTCACCTTCGGGCTTTGGACCGTGGGCAACCGCGGCCGCGACCCGTTCGGCGCCGAAGTCAGGCCGGCCCTGGATCCCAACGATAGTGTCCGCAAGCTGGCCGAGCTCGGCGCTTACGGCATCTCGATGCACGACGACGACCTCGTCCCCGCCGATGCCGCCCCGGCCGAGCGCGACGCGATCGTCAAGAAGCTCGCCAAGACTCTGAACGACACCGGCATGGTCGTGGCCATGGCGACGACCAACCTGTTCGGCCATCCCGTCTTCAAGGACGGGGCATTCACGGCCAACGACCCGGGCGTGCGCCGCTACGCCATCGCCAAGGCTATGCGCTCGATCGACATCGGGGCGGAGCTCGGCGCCAAGATCTACGTCTTCTGGGGCGGGCGCGAAGGCGTCGAGGCGATGGCCGCCAAGAACCCCGGCGACGCGCTCGATCGCTACCGCGAGGCCATCGACTTCCTGTCCGAATACGTCCTCGACAAGAAGTACGGCATGCGCTTCGCCATGGAGCCGAAGCCGAACGAACCTCGGGGCGACACCTTCCTGCCCACCGTCGGGCACGCCCTGGCTTTCATCGGCAGCCTGGCCCATCCCGAGATGGTCGGCGTCAACCCCGAGGTGGCTCACGAGACCATGTCGGGTCTGTCTTTCTACCACGCGGTCGCGCAGGCGATCTGGCATGGCAAGCTGTTCCACATCGATCTCAACGGCCAGAAGATCGGGCGCTACGACCAGGACCTGCGCTTCGGCTCAGAGGAGATCAAGGACGCCTTCTTCCTCGTCAAGCTGCTCGAGGAGTCGGGTTACCAGGGTCCGCGCCACTTCGACGCACACGCCTACCGGACCGAGAATCCGGAGGGCGTCTGGGACTTCGCGGCCGGATGCATGCGCACTTACCTGATCCTCAAGGAGAAGGCCAAGCGCTTCAACTCCGATCCGGAGATCCAGGCCGCCCTCAAGGCCGCCTCTGTGGCTGACCTGGGCAAGCCGACCGTCGGCAAGTACTCGGCCGCCGGCGCCGCCGCGCTGCGAGCCGATCCCGGCGATCCCGCCAAGCTCGCCAACCGCGGCTATTACAACGAGCGGCTCGACCAGCTGGTAATGGAACTCCTGATGGGCGTGCGCTAGGGGAGGCCATGCGCAAGCTCGTAGCCGGAGTCGACTGCTCGACCCAATCGACCAAGGTCCTGGTCATAGACGCGGACACCGGACAGATCGTCGGGCGTGGGCACGCGTCGCACGAAGTCAGCGGTGCGGGCGGCGCACGCGAGACCCACCCCGACGTGTGGTGGGAAGCTCTGCGTACCTCGCTCGCACAGACGGGCGTCGCCGACGAGATAGCCGCCATCTCGGTCGCCGGCCAGCAACACGGCCTGGTATGCCTGGATGCGCGCGGCGTACCCCTCCGCGCGTCGATGCTGTGGAACGACACGAGATCGGCTCCCGACGCGGCCCGGCTCGTCGAAGCGTTCGGCGGCCCCGCGGCCTGGGCTGACCGGATCGGAGTCGTCCCCGTGGCGTCGTTCACCGCCACCAAGTGGGCCTGGATGAAACGGCTCGAGCCGGACGTCGCGGCTCGGACCGCCGCCATCCGTCTTCCCCACGACTATCTGACCGAACGGTTGTCCGGAGAAGGCGTTACGGATCGGGGCGACGCTTCGGGCACGGCCTGGTGGTCCACGGAGACCGGGAAGTACGTTCCCGAGGTTCTCTCGCTGCCGGAACTCGATCTGCCGCCCGAGCTGCTGCCTCGAGTCCTGGGGCCGACCGAAGCTGCCGGCTCCGTGACCGCCGCGGCGGCCGAGGCGACGGGGCTTCGCGCCGGGGCCCTGGTCGGACCGGGCACCGGCGACAACATGGGTGCGGCACTTGGATTGGGCCTCAGGCCCGGCGCACCGGTGCTCAGCCTCGGCACGTCCGGCACCGTCTACATGGTCTCGAGGACGCGCGCCGCCGACTCGACCGGGAACGTCGCCGGCTTCGCGGACGCCACGGGCCGATTCCTGCCACTGGCGGCCACCCTCAACTGCACACTCGCCGTCGATCGCATGGCCGCCTGGCTCGGGCTGGACAGAAACAACATCGCGCCCAGCAACGGCATCGTCGCCCTGCCCTACTTCGACGGTGAGCGCACTCCCAACGTCCCCGACGCGGCCGCGGCCATCCTCGGCCTGCGCCACGACAGTGATCCACGATCGATGCTGATGGCGACGTACGAAGGCGCCATCGTGAGCCTCCTGGAGGCCCTCGACATAATCGACGTGTGCTCGTCAGGGGTCGACAAGGACGCGCCGCTGACTTTGATCGGCGGCGGAGCTCGGGGAGAAGCCTGGCAGCGCACGGTCCAGCGCCTTTCCGGGCGAGCGGTCTCGATACCCGACGCCACCGAGCAGGTGGCCATCGGGGCGGCGGTTCAGGCCGCGGCGACGCTCGGAGGCGAGACGCCTCAGGACGTTGCCGGGCGCTGGCAGACTGACCGGGGGACGTTGCTCGAGCCGGTCGCCCGCGACGTGGAGACGATCTCCCGCCACCAGGAGGTGCGGAAGCTCGCTCTGGCGGCGGTACGGAACAACCCGACCGCCCGCTGATCCATCGGTTTCGAGGAGACCAGGGGCGGTCGAGATCGACGCGGGTCTAGCCGTGCAGCTGAGCCAGTTCCCTCTGCGAGACCTCGCTGGGGAGCTTGCCCATGATGATCATGCCGAGGACTTCGTCCGTGGTGACGTCGGCCTTGTTGACCGTGCCCACGAGCTTGCCGTGGAGCATGACGCTGATCCGATCGGCCAGGTTGAAGACGTCGTGGATGTCGTGGCTGATCAGGAAGATGCCGATGCCCTCGGACTTGAGCTGAATGATGAGATCTCGCACCTGGGCCGTCTCGGCAGGTCCTAGGGCGGCCGTGGGCTCGTCCATGATCAGGATGCGGGCGTTGAAGTGGATGGCGCGCCCGATGGCCACAGACTGCCGCTGGCCGCCGGAGAGCGACAGCACCGGCGTCTTGAAGTTCTTGAAGTTGGGGTTCAGCCGGCCGATGACCTTGCGCGTCGCCGACTCCATCGCCGCGTCGTCGAGAGAGCCGATCCTGGTCTTCAGCTCGCGGCCAAGGAACAGGTTGGCGCTCGCGTCGACGTTCTCGGCCAGGGCCAGCGTCTGGTAGATGGTCTCGATGCCGAGTGCCTTCGCCGCGCGGGGATCCGGGATTGTGACGGGCTGGCCGTCGATCAGGATCTCGCCGGAGTCGGCAGGGTGTGCGCCGGAAAGAGCCCTGATGAGGGTGGTCTTCCCGGCCCCGTTTCCGCCGACCAGACCGACGACTTCGCCGGGCTGGAGGTCAACGGTCACATCTTGGACGGCATGCACGCCACCGAAGGCGACGGACATGTGGCGCATCTCCACGAGAGGCGCCGACTTGGTGGGCGGTTGATTACCGGTTGCCATGCTCATCGTTCCGCTCCTGGCCTATTTCGCGCGACGGCTGAGGAAGGCGTCGATGCCGACCGCCAGAATGAGTACCGATCCGACCGCAACGTCCTGCATGGGCGAGTCCACGCCTATCGTGACCATGCCCGATTTCAGAGACTGCATGACGACGGCGCCCAGAACTGCGCCCGGGATGGTCCCTTTGCCACCCGCGAACGACGTGCCGCCGATGACGGCCGCGGCGATGACGAGTAGCTCGTAACCGGTGCCCTCGCTCGTAACCCCCGAGTTCAGGCGAGATGCCTGTATTCCGCCGGCGATGGCGCACAGGATGCCGATCAGCACGAACGTCCACATGATTGTCCGGCGAGTGTTGATACCGGCGAGCTCGGCCGCCTCGGGGTTGCCGCCGATTGCGAAGACGTAGCGCCCGAACTGACGGCGAGTCGCAATGAACATCATGGCCAGCGTCACCCCGCCGAGAAGCAGGACGGGCATAGCCAGACCCACCGGGATGATCAGGCCACCCGCGGGCTCGGTGATGCCGTGCGCAGCGGCGTATTTGGTGGCCAGCAAGGGGGGCAGGGGGTAGCTGTTGTAGGCCCACATAGCGGCCAGCACCGTCGCGCATCCCCCGATCATCAGGACCGCGAGCGCCCACTGTGGCCGGACCGGGAACCCGTACTCCCGGCGCTTTCGCCGGCTGGTGATCAGAAGGTAGACGATGCCTACACATAGCAATGCGCCGACGATCCAAGTCGGCCAGAACCCGATCGATCCCTGGGGCAGGTTGCCTCCGAGGACGGAGAAGGTGTCGTCCATCGGGGCGATCGTCTGGCCCTGCTGCAACTTGAATATGAGACCCCGCCAGACGAGAAGCCCGCCCAGCGTGACGACGAACGACGGGATCCCGGCGTAGGCGATCAGGCCGCCCTGGATCGCTCCGATCAGGGCGCCGAGGGCGATGCCGACCAGGAGGGCGACGATCCAGATGTACCAGTGGCTATAGCCGAGGCCAAGGGTCGTCGGGATCCAGATAGCCTGGACCATGGCCATCGTGTAGCCCGTGAAGCCCATGATGGAGCCGACCGAGAGGTCGATGTTGCGAGAGACGATGATCAGGACCATGCCCGTGGCCATGATCGCCACCGGCACGCTCTGAACCGAGACGTCGTACAAGTTGCGCGGCGTCAGGAAGAGCCCGTCGGAGGCGAAGCCGAAGCCGACCCAGATGGCAGATCAAAGTCACGATCATGCCGGCCAGCCGGAGGTCGATCTCCATGGTGCGAGCCCCGGCCTGGGCCGCCCGGAACCCTGAGCCTATCCCCCCCGTAAGGCGTCCGACCGCCCCTTGAGGTCTGTCTGCGATCCCTGCCTGCACGTCCCCCGTAACCTGATTCATGGTCAGCCTCTCATTTGGCCTGAGACCGATAAAGCCTGGGCCACTATATTACGCGCCCTGCACCGCGGATTTCCCGGGTGCAGGGCGCGTACCTAGTGCCCTAGTTGCTCGCTACGAGCTAGCAGCCCTTGACGGCGCCGGCCTTCACGCCCTTGCAGAGCGTGGCCGCATCGATCCACTTCGCATCGAGGACGACGTTGAGGTTGTCCTTGGTGATGGCCTGAGGAGTCAGGAGGATCGAATTGAGGCTGTTGCCACCCGGAGACTTGAAGATCGCGGACGGCCCTGCGGTCGTGGTGACCTTGTCAAGCGTAGCGCCGTTGCAGAGCGCAACAGCGGCTTCGCCGGCGGTCTTGCCGAGCAAGCGGGCGTCCTTCCAGACGTCCACGGTCTGCGTGCCGAGGGCGACGCGGTTCAGAGCGGCAAGGTCGCCGTCCTGGCCGGAGACCGGAACGGTGCCGGCCAAGCCCTGCGACTGGAGGGCGGCGATGACGCCACCGGCCATGCCGTCGTTCTCAGTGAAGGCGATGTCGATCTTGTTGTTGTTCTTGGTGAGGAACTGGGCCATTTCGTTCTGGGCGTTGGCCGGATCCCAGTTGTCGGTGTAGGTCTCGCCCACGTTGACGAGCTTGCCGGCCGGGTCGGTCTTGCCTACGTCGGGAACGCCAGCCTGCACCATGCCGGCGCGCAGGAAGTCTGCGTTCGCGTCGGCCTTGTTGCCCTTGATGACGACGAAGTTGCCGGAGCTCTTCACGGCGAGAAGAGCCTGCGCCTGCAGCTTGCCGACCAGGACGTTGTCGAACGTGATGTAGAACGCGCCCGGATCTTCGATCAGGCGGTCATAGGCGATGACGGGCACGCCCGCCGCGAGGGCCTTGGCAACGGAAGGCTTGATGGCGGTTCCGTCCTGGGCCAGGATGATCACGACCTTGGCGCCCTGGTTGATCAGAGCGTCGACGTTCGAGGCCTGCGTGTCAGACGAGGACTTCGCGTCGTTGGAGATGTAGGTGGCGCCGGCTGCGGTGAGAGCGGCCTTGATCGCCGGCTCGTCCCACTTAGCCCATCGCTCTTCCTGGTAGTTGTTCCAGGACACGCCGACGGTGCACGGCTTGGCGGCCGCTGACGGCGCAGGAGTGGCCGCGGTTGAGGTGTCCACCGGGGCCGGAGTGGTCACCGGGGCTGGGGTCGGAGATGCTGCGTTGCTCGAGCAAGCCGAGGCAACGAGGGCGACAACCGAGATCATGGCTGCCGCTTTGCGACTACTGAACATAAGTTCCCTTCCTCCTTGTGGAATGGATGCGGAATGCCTTCCGCCAAGAGACTGTCGTCCGATTTGGGCTGCCGGACCTCCTCTCCGCCATCTATCGGTCTTCGAATCCCATGACTAGTAAGACGGATCTACCCATGCCCTCGGCGCAACCATTGCCGGGTGGGCGCATGGAGAACTCCTATTGCGTAGCCACCGTCTGGTCGCAATCCTAGCAGCGGATTCGCCAGATGGTCTCGCTCGAATGGGAGCCTTCCCGCCGAGGTGGGCAACTCGCGCGAACATTACATCGCGGAAGCTTTGATAGCTTCTAGGCGCGAAATGGTCAACTCCACGTCGCCCGGAGCCGCGAGCCTGCGCCCGGACGCCCTCCTATGTAGCATAGGTCTGCTTCGTCAGTCAAGGTCGGCGGTGAAGTAGGATGGCCGGCATGCGATTGCGGAAGCCCGCGAAAACGACGACGGAGGCCCGGTAGACAGACCCGGCGCGGGCCGGGCGATCGGACCCTGACACGGTCCGAACATCATCGCGTGGCGCGATTGCGGGACTCACCTTGGATCAGTTGGAGCCGGAGTTCAACCGGACCCGATCGAAGGAGCGCGGAGTAGTGAATATGCGTCCCCGGCGAAGGGTAGTCGTCGCCATGGCGGCCCTGGCCGCCGCTATTCTCCTGGCCGCGGGCGGCCTGGTCGCGGTTCGGCCCTGGCAGGCGAGTCCAACGCCTCGGCCGCCGCTGGCCGCTCATCCGCAATGGTCGGTGGCGAGGGCCTGGGACGAGGCGCTTCTCGACGCGATCCGGCGCGCTCTGCCCAACCCGCCCGTCCACGCCCGGAACCTGTTCCACACGTCGGTTGCGATGTGGGATGCCTGGGCGGCCTACGACCCACAGGCCTCCGGTTACCTCGTCAAGGAAAAGGACACGGCCCCCGACGTAGCCGCGGCCCGTAACGAGGCGATCAGCTACGCCGCCTTCCGAGTGCTCACGGCCCGCTTCATCAAGGCCGTCGGAGCCGACAAGTCGGTGTCCGAGTTCGACGACCTCATGGACTCGCTCGGCTATCCCCTCGACGTGACCACGACCGAGGGCAACTCGCCGGCCGCCGTAGGAAACCGCATCGCCGCGGCCGTGCTGGCCTACGGGCTCAACGACGGGTCGAACCAGGCCGGCGGCTACAGCGCTCCTTCATACCAGCCGGTCAACCCACCGCTGGTCGTGGACCAGGCCGGGCACGCTGATGATCGACCCCAACCGGTGGCAGCCGCTCCAGATCGAGCACATGATTTCGCAGAACGGCATCCCGGTGACCAACGGCGTCCAGCAGAACGTCGGGCCGCAGTGGGGCGGCGTCAAGAGCTTCGGCCTGCCGGCCGATGAGCGGGAAGATCCCGCCCATGTATCCGGGGCACCCGCCGCGGCTTGGCGACCCGGCCACCGACCAGCAGTTCAAGGACCAGGTCGTCGAAGTCATCCGCGACAGCAGCCTGCTCGACCCGCCTCACCGGCCACGATCGACATCTCGCCCGGTGCTCGCGGCAACAACACGTCTGGGCACCAACGACGGCCACGGGCACGCGATCAACCCGGCGACCGGAAAGCCCTATCCGCCGGACGTCGTAAACGAGGCCGACTTCGGCCGGGTCATGGCGGAGTTCTGGGCCGACGGCCCCAACTCCGAGACGCCGCCCGGGCACTGGAACGTCCTGGCCAATCTCGCCTCGGACGAGATGGCTCCGAACCTCAAGATCGGCGGCCAGGGCCCGGTGGTCGACAGGCTCCAGTGGGACGTGAAGCTCTACCTGGCCCTGAACGGCGCCGTCCACGATGCCGCCATCGCCGCCTGGGGCGCCAAGGGCTACTACGACGGCGGCCGGCCGATCTCGATGGATCCGGTACATGGGCGGGTTGGGCCAGTCGAGCGATCCCAGCCTGCCGTCCTACAACAAGGACGGCCTGCCGCTCGTGCCCGGCCTGATCGAGCTGATTACCAAGGAGACGACGGCGCCCGGGCAGCGCCACGCGGCCCTCGCCGGCCACGAAGGTCAGATCGCGATCCATGCCTGGGCCGGAAACCCGAAGGACCCCAAGACCCAGGTGGGCGGCGTGAAGTGGATCCTCGCCGTCAACTGGGTCCCATACCAGCTCCCGACCTTCGTCACGCCATCCTTCCCCGGCTACTTCTCCGGGCACAGCACATTCAGCCGGGCGGGCGCCGAGGTGCTCGCCAGCTTCACCGGCAGCGAGTACTTCCCCGGCGGTGTGAGCGGATACACGATCAAGGCCGGCTCGCTCAAGTTCGAGGCGGGGCCGGCGACCGACATCCGCCTCGAGTGGGCGACGTACTACGACGCATCCGACCAGGCCGGCCAGTCGCGGCTGTGGGGCGGTATCCACGTTCAGGCCGACGACTTCACCGGCCGGATGATGGGTTCCCAATGCGGCAAGGACGCCTGGGCGCTGGCTCAGCAGTACTACAGCGGGAAGGTCGGCTCGTGACCCAGACCGGCGCCGGGTGAGGCCGTCAGGTCGTGATCTCATGAGCCGCCGCGGCATCGTGGGCTTGGTCGCGGCCGTGGCGATCCTGGCGGTTGTCGGCGTGGCCGCGTTCGGGTTCGTCGCGAGCCGCCCGGGACCGGCCACGCCGACGACGGCTCTGGGCGCGCCTCATTTCGTCGACGAGACGGCCGCGGCCGGAGTCTCCCAGACCTACGACGGCAACTCGGCTTACGCCGTCGGCGGCGGCATCGCGGTCTTCGACTGCAACGGCGACGGCAAACCCGACATGTACATCGCGGGCGGCAGCGGGCCCGCGGCTCTCTACCGCAACGACAGCCCGGTGGGCGGGGCGCTCAAGTTCACCGCCCTTCACGATGCCGCAACGGATCTCACGAACGTGGAGGGCGCCTACCCGATCGACATCGACGGCGACGGCCTCGTCGACCTTGCCGTGCTGCGGCTGGGGGAGACCGTCCTCCTCCGCGGCACCGGCGACTGCCATTTCCAGCGGGCGAACGAGGCCTGGGCTTTCGACGGCGGCAACGCCTACGCCACGGCCTTCAGCGCGAAGTGGGAGGGATCGGCCACCCTGCCGACGCTCGCCATCGGCCACTACCTCAAGCTGGACGCATCCGGAGCGCCGACGGTCGATTGCGCCAGCGACAGCCAGATCCTGCGCCCGAAGGTGGACGGAAGCGGCTTCGGCCTGCCCATCGCCCTGTCCCCCGGCTACTGCACGCTGTCGATGCTGTTCAGCGACTGGGACCGCTCGGGGCGGCGCGACCTGCGGATGACCAACGACAAGAACTACTACTCGGACGGCTCCGACCAGCTGTGGCGCGTCGCGCCCGGTGAGCAGCCTCGCCTCTACACCGACGCGGACGGCTGGGTCTCGCTGCAGATCTTCGGCATGGGCATCGCGAGCTACGACGTCACCGGAAGCGGCTACCCCGCCTACTACATCACCAGCCAGGGCGACAACAGGCTGCAAACGCTGACCTCCGGGCCGGCGCAACCGGCCTATCGCGACATCGCGTTCAAGCGAGGCGTGACCGCGGCCCAGCCCTTCACGGGAGGCGACGTCCTGCCCTCGACCGCGTGGCAGCCGGAGTTCCAGGACGTCAACAACGACGGCTTCATCGACCTGTTCGTCTCCAAGGGCAACTCAGCGCCGAGGCCGGCTTCGCTCAGAAGGATCCGAACGACCTGATGCTCGGCCAGCCGGATGGCACCTTCAAGGAGGCGGCCGATGTCGCAGGCGTCCTCAACTACGCCCGGGGCCGCGGCGCCGCCCTGGCCGATTTCAACCTCGACGGCATGCTCGACCTGGTCGAGGTCAACTACGGCGCGCCCGTCAAGATCTGGCGAAACGTGGGTTCGGGAGACGCCTCGAAGCCCGCGCAGATGGGCAGCTGGCTGGCGATCCGGCCGAGCGAAACCGGCCCGAATCGTGACGCCATCGGGGCCTGGATCGAAGTCCAGGTCGGACAAACCACATTGCGGCGCGAGCTGACTATCGGCGGCGGCCATCTCAGCGGCCAGCTCGGCTGGACCCACTTCGGGCTCGGCTCCGCCGAGAACGCCCGGGTCCGCGTCCAATGGCCGGACGGCGAGATGGGCCCGTGGATGACGGTTACCGCGAATCAGTTCGTGGAGATCCAGCGGGGCGCCGCAGAGGCCCATCCGTGGGCGCCGCCCAAGAGTTGACGGAGGTTCCGAGCTCATGATCAGCGCTCGGCTAGCCGAGATCGCGTTGCCCGCTTTCGGCATGCCGGAGGCACGGCCCGAGATTCCCGCGGACGTCTATCCGGCGCGAGTCGAGGCCCTGCGCGAGCGGGCCGAAAGGGCAGGCTACGACCGGCTCGTCGTGTATGCCGACCGCGAGCACAGCGCCAATCTCGCCTATCTGACCGGCTTCGACCCGCGCTTCGAGGAAGCCGTCCTGGTGCTCGGCCCAACGGGCGAGCCGGCCATCCTGGTCGGCAACGAGTGCCGGGGGATGGCGGCCGCGGCGCCGCTCCCGATGAAGACCGTCCTGTTCCAGGACTTCAGTCTGCCGGGCCAACCGCGCGATCGATCGGCGCCACTGGCCGAGATCCTCGGTGACCTGGGCATCGCGCCGGGTGCCCGCGTGGGAGTGGTCGGCTGGAAGACCTACGCCGGCCTCGAGGTCATGGATGCGCCCGCCTACATCGTGGACGAGTTGCGGCGCCTTACCGGACCGGCCGGGACCGTCGAGAACGCGACCGGCCTTCTGATCGACGCCGGCGACGGCCTGCGCACGCTCAACGAGGTCGATCAGCTTGCCGCGTTCGAATACGCGGCCTGCCAGACGTCGGACGGCGTGCGGCGCTTGCTGTTCGGGCTGGCGCCGGGGATGACCGAGAGCGAGGCGGTCCGTCTCCTGCGCTGGAATGGGATGCCGCTCTCCTGCCACCTGATGCTTTCGGCGGGGCCGAAGGCGTCGCTCGGACTGCTCAGCCCGGGCGACCGTCCGATAGGGCGCGGCGACCGGTTCACCGTCGCTTTCGGCGTGTGGGGCGCCCTCAACTGCCGGGCGGGCTTCGTAGTCGAGGGGTCCGACGAGTTGCCCCAAGCGATCTCGAACTATGTCGAGCGCCTCGTTGGGCCTTACTTCGAGGCCGTCGCCGAGTGGTATGGAGCCCTTCGCATCGGCCAGACCGGAGGCGTCCTCCACGACATCATCCACCGCCGCCTGGACGATCCGTTCTTCGGCATTTCCCTGAACCCCGGGCATCAGATCCACAACGACGAGTGGGTCAACTCGCCGATCGCCCCGGGCTCCCGGATCGAGCTTCGATCCGGCATGGCGCTTCAGGTGGACATCATCCCGGGGACCGGGACGGACTTCTTCACGACGAACATCGAGGATGGCCTGGCGCTCGCGGACGGGTCGTTGCGCGAAGCCTTCGCGGCCGCCTACCCCGGAGCGTGGCAGCGGATCCAGAGCCGCCGGCGCTTCATGAGCGACGCCCTGGGGATAGACCTCCACCCGGACGTCCTGCCCTTCTCGAACATCCCGGCCTACCTGCCGCCGTTCCTGCTCCGGCCCGACCGGGTCATGACCGTCGCCGGCTGAGCTCTACCGCACCCGCCGCGGTCCGGGAGGGTCGGCCCGGCCCGGGCCCCACACCTCCGGGCCGCAGATGAAAGGCCGCGACACATGGACGGGCAGGCCGGCCGGGTCCGACCGCCAGGCCGCAACCGTCTCATCGAGCCAGCTTTCGAGCTCGGCGAAATCATGCCAGGGCATGAATCCCCAGCCCTCGGAGCGACACAGGGCAATGAGGGCGCGCTTGGCGAAGATCACGTCCGAGTAGGCCGCGGCGTATCGGTCGCTCTCGCCGTCGCCGATGAAGACGACGATCCTGCCGGCTGCCTGGTGGGCGAGCACTCGCTGGCGCTTGCAGGTACCGCAGACCAGGCAGTCCGGGTGGCCGTTCGGGAAGGTCATCGAGGCACGCCGGCCGTCGAAGACCGTTCTGGCGCTGACGACCGGGATCTGCGGCACGCCCAGACGCCGGAGAGCGGGCTCGATGTAGAAGCCGAACCCGTCGCTCACCACCTCGACCGGAACCTTCAGTTCGAGCGCGCGGCGGACGAACGAGGGGAACGTCGGATCGTGGGGTTGCGCTTCGGCGAGCGCGACGACCGGTCCCGGATCGCCGGGCAGCAGCTCGACCTGGCTGCTGAAGAGCGTCCTGGAGCCGACCGTGCCGGCGTCGTAGGACTCATCGTGAGCGCGATACCCCTCGCCGATGAAGCCGTAAAGGATCGTGTCGGCTACGTCCGTGGTGGCGATCGTTCCGTCGTAGTCGACGAGCAGGGCGATCGGCGGCTGGCCGGGTCCGAGCGGAGGCACTGGCGTCGTGGGCAAGCTGCCGGGCCGAGATCGCATGCCGGGAGCTTACCCGGCCATGCCGGGGAGCCGCGGCGAGCGCGACACCAGAATCCCCAGCACGATCACCAGGCCGCCCAGAACCTGGCCGATGACGATCGACTCGCCCAGGACGATCGCCGCCAGCGAGACCGCGAAGGCCGGCACGAGGAACTGGAAGAGCATCGTGCGCGTCGGGCCCAGGACCTTGACCGCCTCGAACATGACGACGTTCGCCGCCGCGGCCGCCAGGAGCGCGCAGAACACGTATAGCCCGATCGTGCCCGCATGGATGTGCGAGGGATCGAACGAGAGCGCCTGCCAGGCGGCGAACGGCAGCATTCCAAGGCAGCCGAAGCCGATCGCCCACGTGGCCGTCCGGAGGGGCGAGTGCCGCCGCAGGACCGGCGTCCCAAAGGCCACGTAGCACGACCAGCAGACGGTGGCCGCGAACGTCATCAGGTCGCCGGCAGAGGCCCCGGTAAACCCGATGCCGTGAGTGGCCAGGACGACGCCCACGGCGCCCGAGAAACCGATCGTGCCGCCGATCACCTTCGCCCGCGAGAGAGTGTCCGATCCGACGGCCGTGGCGATGAGCATCGTCGAGACCGGCGTGGCGGCCGTGATCAGAGCGGAGTTGGAGGCCGTCGTATTGCCCAGTGCCGTCGCCCAGAGATCCTGATAGAGCCCGAACCCGGCAAGTCCGAGCAGAGCCAGGGGAACGATGTCGCGGCGCGGCAGCCCGATGCTCCCCTCTCGCCACTTCAGCACGGCCAGGAGTACGAGGAAGGCGCTCCCGAACCTGACGAAGGCGAACAGGATCGGCGGAACGTCGCGGATGACGGTCTTGACGGCGACGACGTTGGCGCCCCACGTGAGCATCACCAGCAGGACCGCGAGCTCGGCAACATGTCGGGCGCGAGCGCTCGGGATCGCTCCCGCCCCGCCGGCGCGGGGATGATCGACCGAACGATCCATCGAGGGCGATTCCCTACCTGACGAGTTGGCCGGGTCGACGAGCCGGCCCGCGTACACGCGCCGGAAATGAGATCGCCCGGGTCAGCGGCCCGGGCGACGGCTCAGTCGGAGCGGCGGCTCGAGGCGCTAGATGTTCTCCTGGTCGAGCTCGAGAGACTCCTCGTCCCCTTCCTCTGTCAGTTTGAGCCAGACGAAGAGGCCGGCCAGAACGAGAAGCGGGATGACGATGAGCGCGGCAACGATGAGCAGGAGCCCGACCACCAGGTACTTGATGAGCGCTTTCACGGCCTACCTCCGCTTCCCGCCTTCGATCAACCGAGCCTGTTCAGGCCCCAGGCTGGATCTTGGCGGCCTTATCGCCTCGCATGTCCGGGGCCTGGGCGATGAGCGCCTCGACCTCGTCTCTTGTGAACTCGGCGATGACGTGCCTGCTGCCGGTCTGGGTCCCCATCAGCAGCCGCAACACGAAAGCGCCGTCCTGTTCGAAGAAGAAGATATCGCGCGGTTTCTGCTCGTCGACGTATCGGCCGACTACGCGGAACGCCTGCTCATAGTAGCCCGGCTGGCCCCAGGTCACCGCGGGCTGGTGGGTCTCGCGCCTGGCGTGGCCTTCCTCCATGAACCGCGCGATGTCGTCATCCAGGAACGTGAACGTCTCTTTGGTCTGCTTGCCCAGTTGATCCGACCACGAGCCGCTACCGGTCGTCTCGACGACGAGTCCCTGAACGACGAACCCGTCGGGGGCTTCGACTACCAGCATCTCCCGCATGCCGCGCTGGTCGAGGAACGCCCCGATCGAGCGCAGGACCTCCTCGTAGTTCTGGCGCGGACTGCCTTCGTAGATCCGCATCTCGGTTCCTCGCGCTCCGCCACCATGGAACGGGACTGTCGGCCGGGTCCCTCCCGGCAGGCATCGGCCGATTTCTCGTCCGCGCGCGCTGCCTGATGGCCGAGTGTACCAGCCCTCCACGCAGTCGCAACACGTCGAGTGGGCACGCTTGACGACACGCGAGTCACGCTGCGTCGCCGCAACGTCCTCCGGGCCGTAGAATGACGCCTCGGACGCCGGTGCCGCTCCAACCGGTTCGGTACTCTCGCGCCCGTCTCGATTGGCGCAGCCGGGTCGCGCTGCCGGGCTCTCACTCGAGAAGTTCTGACCAGGCATCGACGACCCGGCGAGCGCGCCCGCCGGGTCAGGCAGCCGACCGCGAATTCGCGAACGCGAACCGAAGGACCGGCCTGCAAGGGGAGCTGGAGAGCGAATGACCGCTGCGGCCGAGAAGATCGACCAGCTGGCAATCGACACCATCGGACGCTGTCGATGGATGCCGTCCAGAAGGCCAATTCGGGCCATCCCGGAGCGCCGATGGGCATGGCGCCGATGGCGTACACGCTGTGGACTCGCTTCCTGCGCCACTCCCCGACCGATCCGGGCTGGCCGAACCGCGACCGGTTCGTGTCTGTCCGCCGGCCACGCCAGCATGCTCCTCTACTCGCTCCTGTATCTGACCGGCTACGGGCTGACGATCGAGGACCTCGAATCCTTCCGACAGTGGGGCTCTCGCACGCCGGGCCATCCGGAGCACGGCATGACCCCGGGCGTCGAGGCCACGACCGGCCCGCTCGGCCAGGGTTTCGCCAACGCGGTGGGCATGGCCATCGCGCAGCGCCGGCTGGCGACCGAGTTCAACCGGCCCGGCCACGACCTGATCGACCACTACGTCTACGCCATCTGCTCCGACGGCGACCTCCAGGAGGGGATCTCGGCCGAGGCCGCTTCCCTGGCCGGACACCTGCGGCTCGGCAAGCTGGTCTTCCTGTACGACGACAACCACATCCAGCTCGACGGCCCCACCGCGATGGCCTTCACCGAGGACGTGCTGGGAGCGGTTCGACGCCTACGGCTGGCACACTCAGCGGGTCGAGGACGGCAACGACGTCGAGGCGATCGACGCGGCCATCACGGCCGCTCGGGCAGACGATCGACCCAGCCTGATCGCGGTTCGAACCCACATCGGCTACGGCGCTCCGACCAAGCACGACTCCCAGAAGGCGCACGGCTCGCCGCTGGGCGAGGACGAGGTCCGCGGCGCCAAGGAGTTCTACGGCTGGGACCCGGACAAGCACTTCTTCGTCCCGGACGCCGCGCTGAGCCTCTACCGCGAGGCCGATCCCCGCCGGCGAGAAGCTCGTCGCGGAGTGGCGCGAGCAGCTGGCCCGCTACGGGCGCGACTTCCCGGCCGAGGCCGCGGAGCTGGATCGTCGCTGGAGCGGCCGCCTTGCCGAGGGCTGGGCGAGCGGCCTCAAGACCTACGCCCCGGGCGAGGAGGTGCCGACGACGCAAGGCCGGCAGCGAGGCGATCAACGGCCTGGCCGGCTCCGTGCCGGAGCTCTTCGGAGGGTCGGCCGACCTGTCCGAATCCAACCTGACGGACGTGGCCGGAGGCGGGCTCTTCGAAGTCGACAACCCCGGCGGGCGGAACATCCGGTTCGGCGTTCGCGAGCACGGCATGGGCGGGATCGCCAACGGCATCGCCCTCTACGGCGGCTTCATCCCCTACGCCGCCACGTTCCTGGTCTTCAGCGACTACATGCGCGGCTCCGTCCGGCTGGCCGCCCTCACCCGCCTGCAGGTCGTCTACGTCTGGACCCACGACTCGGTCGGCGTCGGCGAGGACGGACCCACGCACGAGCCGGTCGAGCAGGTGGCGGCGCTGCGGGCCATCCCGAACCTGGACGTGATCCGGCCCGGCGACGCCAACGAGACCGCCGCGGCCTGGCGCTGCGCCGTGGAGCGCGTCGACGGTCCCGACGGCCCTGATCCTGTCTCGCCAGAAGACTCGCCGGTCCTGGCGGGCACGGCCGAGAAGGCCCGCGACGGCGTGGCTCGCGGCGGTTACGTCCTGCGCGACGCATCCGGAGACGCGGCTCGGCCGGATCTGATCGTGATCGGGACCGGGTCCGAGCTGCAGCTGGCGATCGGCGCGGCGGAGACGCTCGAGAAGGAGGGCATCCGGACGCGGGTCGTGAGCCTGCCGTGCTGGGAGCGGTTCGAAGCCCAGGACGCGGCCTACCGCGAGTCCGTCCTGCCGCGGGCAGTCCGCAAGCGACGTCACCGTCGAGGCCCTCAGCCCGTTCGGCTGGGAGCGCTACGCCGGCGACGACGGCGCGATCGTCGGCATCGACCACTTCGGCGCCTCGGCTCCCGGTCGACGAGATCATGCGCCCACTTCGGCTTCACCGTCGAACGGGTCACCGAGATCGGCCGGAAGGTCGTCACGCGACGGGTTCCGCGGCCGAGTGCCAACCGCCGAACCCGGCCCGGAAGTCCGCTGAATGGAGGCCAAGATGCGCGTCGCTCTGGCTGCCGACCACGCCGGCGTCGAACTCAAGACCGAACTGCTGGCCCGGCTGGCGCCACTCGGCCATCAGCTGATCGACCTCGGCGGCGACGGCTCCAACCCCGAGGACGACTACCCGGACTACAGCCGCGCCCTGGCGCTCGCCATACTCGACGGCCGGGCGGACCGGGGCATCCTGGTCTGCGGCAGCGGCGTCGGAGCATCGATCGCGGCCTCCAAGATGCCCGGGGTTCGGGCCGGCTTGTGCCACGACACGTACTCGGCCGGCCAGGGCGTGGAGCACGACGACATGAACGTTCTCGCCCTCGGGGCCCGGGTCATCGGCGTGGAGACGGCCGTCTCCTGCGCCCAATCGTTCCTCGCGGCCACGTTCAGCGGCGAACCGCGCCACGTCCGCCGCGTCGGCAAGATCCGCGCCATCGAGGAAGAGGCCGCCGGCATCCAAGCTCGCTCGGAGCCCGCCCAACCCCCGACTCTCCCGGCGCCAGCCGCGCCGCCCCTCACCCCAGCCAACGCCAGTCACGAGGCCCCCGCGATGACCGAACCGACACCCGCAAGGTCCCTGGCCCTGGACCTGACTCTCAAGGACGCGAAGCTTGAAGCAGCCCTGGCCGGCGCCCGCGACCGCGCCGTCAAGGAGAACTGGGCGGATCGCGCGATCGGCCGCCGCGATCCCGCGGTATGGTCGAGCGAGGACCTGGTGCAGCGGGCCATCGCCACTCGTCTCGGCTGGCTCGAGGCGCCGTTCCACTTCGCCGACGAGACCGGCGAGTTGAAGGCATTCGCGGCCTCGATCCGTGCGCAGGGCTTCACAACGGCCGTGCTGGGCGGGATGGGCGGCAGCAGCCTCGCCCCGGCCCTCCTGACCCACGTCTTCGGGACCGCCGCGGACGGCATTCCGGTCCGCGTCCTCGACTCCACCGATCCGGCCGCCGTGTCGGCCACGCTGGACGACCTGGATCCCGAAGCGACCCTGTTCATCGTCTCCACGAAGTCCGGCACAACGGCCGAGTCGCTCTCGTTCCAGGCGTACCAGTGGGCCCGCGTCGACGATGCCCTCGAAGCCGCGGGCGTGGGCCGGCCGACTCAGCCGGGCGACTTCATGGCCGCCATCACGGACCCGGACAGCCTCCGCTCCATCCCTCACCACGACGGGCTGCGCGAGGTCTTCCTCAACCCGCCCGACGTCGGCGGCCGCTACTCGGCGCTGACCTATGTCGGCCTCGTACCGGGAGCGCTGCTGGGGATCGACCTGGAGGCTCTCCTCGAGAAGGCGCGGGCGATGGTCGATCGCCTGCGGTCAGCCCGACCCGGCCGGCAACCCCGGCCTGGCGCTCGGCCTGGCCATGGGAGCGTTCGCTTCCGCGGGTCGCGACAAGCTGACCTTCGTCATCGACCGGGAGCTTGCGGCCTTCGGCCCGTGGGTCGAGCAGCTGATCGCCGAGAGCACGGGCAAGGCGCCGCTCGGGTCCGCAGACGGACGCGGCGTCGGCGTGGTGCCGATCGACGGCGAGCCTCTCGCCGGCCCGGCCGCGTACGGAAACGACCGCGTCTTCGTCCGCATAGCTCTCGCCGGATCGGCCGGCCCGGACCCATCTGTCGGCTCGAAGGTCGACGCCCGCCTGGCCGAGCTTGCCGCGGCCGGACATCCGGTCATCCGCATCGAGGTCGGCAGCGAGATCGAGATCGGGGCCGAGTTCGTCCGCTGGGAAGTCGCGACCGCGCTCGCCGGCGCCGTGCTGGGGATCGACCCGTTCGACCAGCCCAACGTCGAGGAAGCGAAGGTCAACACCCGCGCCGTCATAGCCGACTTCGGGAGCGGCAAGGGGGCTGACGCAGGGAAGGCCGCCCTCGGCGTGGCCGACGAAGCGGCGCTCGAGAACCGCCCTCAAGACCCATCTCGGCCGGCTCGCCCCGAACGGCTACGCCTCCATCCAGGCGTACGTGGCCCAGACGGCGGCGCGGGACGTCGCGCTGAGCCGCATCCGCACCAACCTCCGCGACGCGACCCGCCGCGCCACGACGGTCGGCTACGGGCCACGCTTCCTGCACTCCACGGGCCAGCTGCACAAGGGCGGCGCTCCGATCGGGTGGTTCCTGCAGCTCGTCTGCGATCATCCCAACGACCTGGAGATCCCCGGCAAGGAGTACACGTTCGGCCAGCTCATCGACGCTCAGGCCATCGGTGACGCCCGGACGCTGGAGGACCACAAGCTCCCGGTCCTGCGTATCAACCTCGGGGCAGACCCGGACGCTGGCCTGGCCGCCCTCGAGCGGGCCCTCGCGGCCGCCCTCAAGGAGGGATAAGCAGATGGAACTCGGCTTCGTCGGACTCGGACGGATGGGCGCCGGCATGTTCGGCGGCCACGCCGCGAAGACCGAGGACATGAGCGTTGTGGGTCGCGGCCGCCGCCCAGCGGTCGATCGAGCCCGGCCCGCGCTCCGAGTCCGCCTCCGCCCGCCCGAACCGCGCGGCAGCTCCGGAAGCGGCCGGACGCACCGGGCGCCGGCGCAGTGAAAAGCGATCTCAACCCACTCCGCCAGGGACTTCGCCTGGAGCGCGTGCCGGACCCGTGCGCCTTCGTCCTGTTCGGGGCCACCGGCGACCTGGCCCACCGCAAGGTCATTCCGGCGATCTACCAGCTGTGGCGCACGAACCTGCTGCCGGCTGAGTTCAGCCTCGTGGCAGTGGCTCGACGGCCGTACTCGGACGAGGCCTTCGCGGCCGAGGTTCGAGCCTCGGTGGAGAAGTACTCGCGAGTCCAGCCGGTAGACGAGGCGGCCTGGGCCGAGCTGGCCGGGCGGATCACGTACCAGCAGCTCGACTTCTCCGACGACGCCGGCTTCGATCGATTGAGCGAGCGGCTCGACGAACTCGACAAAGAGCGGGGCCTGGCCGGGAATCGGCTCTACTACCTGGCGACGCAGCCCTCGCAGGTAACCGAGATCGTCCGCCAGCTCGGCCGGGTCGGGCCTGGACCACGAGCTGCGCGGCGGCGGCTGGCGGCGAGTCGTCGTCGAGAAGCCTTTCGGCCGCGACCTCGAATCGGCCCGTCACGCTCAACCACGAGGTGGACAAGGTTTTCCGCGAGTCGCAGGTCTATCGCATCGACCATTACCTGGGCAAGGAGACGGTCCGCAACCTGCTCGTCTTCCGCTTCGGCAACGGGATCTTCGAGCCGGTCTGGAACCGCAGCTACGTCGATCACGTGCAGATCACGGTGGCCGAGTCGATCGGCGTCGAGAACCGCGGCTGCCTTCTACGAGGAGACCGGCGCCAGCCGCGACATCCTCCAGAACCACCTCCTGCAGCTGATGACGCTGGTGGCGATGGAGCCGCCGTCGTCGTTCCAGGCCGACGCCCTGCGCGACCAGAAGCTCCAGGTCCTGCGAGCCATCGCCGCCCCGGATCCGGAGCAGGTCCGCCGAAACGTCGTCCGCGGCCAGTACGGACCGGGCTGGGTCGCGGGCGAGGCGGCGGCCGGGCTACCGCCAGGAGCCCGAGGTCGATCCCGAGTCCGAGACCGAGACCTACGTCGCCGGCCGATTCGAGATCGACGACTGGCGCTGGAGCGGCGTCCCGTTCTACCTGCGGGCCGGCAAGCGGCTGCCCAAGCGCGCCACGGAGATCGCGATCCAGTTCAAGGAAGTACCGCTGCGGCTCTTCCGCGAATCGCCCGGCGACCCGGCCCCGAACGTCCTGGCGATGCGAATCCAGCCCGACGAGGGAATCATGCTGCGCTTCGCGGCCAAGGTACCGGGACTCGGCCTGGACGTGCGGACGGTGAACATGGACTTCGCCTACGACACCTCGTTCACGGTCGACTCGCCGGACGCTTACGAAACGCTGATCCTCGACGCCCTCCTGGGTGACGCCTCGCTCTTCACCCGGGCCGACGAGGTCGAGGCGGCCTGGTCGGTCGTGACGCCGATCGATCACGGCCTGGGCCGGCATGCCGGCGCCCCACTTCCCGGACTACGCCGCCGGCACGTGGGGCCCGGAGGCTGCGGACGAACTGATGGAACGGGACGGCAGACGGTGGCGAAGAATCTGAAAGTCGCCGGGCCGGCAAGGGCGGCCGCGGGCGCCGGGGCGAAATCGGCGGCCGCTGCGGCAGCACTGCCCGTCGCCCACTCCGTGCCGGAGATCGAACGCCAGCTGGCATCGCTGTGGGCCCGCGCCGAGGCGGCAAGGGCCGAGGCGGCGCGCGCCGAGCTGGCACTCGCGGAGGCCCAGGCCGCTGGCGGCGGCCCAGGCGGCCGCGGCCCTGGCCGCTCGCGAGACCGAGCGGCGCGGGCGAGAGACACGTCGCTGCCCGTTCGAGCGTGCTGAACCTGATCGTCGTGGCGGGCAGTCCCGAGACGGCCGAGCGCTGCGCGGCCACGATCGCCGGCATCGCCGGACGCCGCCCGTCTCGGTCGCTGATCCTCGCGGCGATGGACCCGGACGGCCCAGCCGGGGCTGGATGCCCGCATCGAGGCGCTGGCTCTGACTACGGCTGCGGGCCGGGCCGAGACGGGCGCCGAGACGATCCACGTCGCCGCCCGCGGTGAGACCGGCATGCACCTCGCCTCGATCATCGTGCCGCTCCTGGTCCACGACCTGCCGGTGGCGCTGTGGTGGCCGGACGACCCCCAGTTCGTCCTCGCGGCGGGCGGATCGACTGCTGCCGCTTGCCGACCGGCTCATCGTGGACGGATCGTCCTGGTCCGGCGACGGCCTGGACCGCCTGGCGGCCCTGGCGCGTTTGGCGCAGGACCGGCGACTGCTGGTGGCCGACTTCGCGCTGCTGCGGCAGGCTCGCTGGCGCGAGGCGCTCGCCTCCGTGTACGACCTGCCCGACCTGCGGCCGCACCTTCGGGCCGTTCGGCGCATCGCCGTGGAGTACGCCGCCGGCGACGACGCTCGACCCGAGCGGGTCCACGAACGTCGTCCGGCCCGTCTACCACGTGGCCTGGCTGGCATCGCAGGCTCGGGATGGGCGTGGCGTCGCCGCTGCGGAGGGTCGATGGCGGCAGGCGTGTGGCCACGCTCCGCCAGCTCGACCACGAGGTCGAAGTCGAGCTTCGCCCGGCGAGTTCGCATCTGGGCGAAGGGTCGACCGTGCGGGTGGAGATCGTCTCCCGACTGCGAGGGGCCGAGCTGGTCGGCGATGTGACCGCCGGCGATCGTACGGTCGAGGTTGCGGTCCGCGACAAGGGCCGCGAAAGGGTCCGGCGCACCTACCTGGCTCCCCGACTCCGGGACGTGGACCTGCTCGAGGGCGCCGTGGTGGAAAGTGCGACCGACCCGGTCGCCGTCGAGGCCCTGGCCATGGCGGGCCGTCTCATCGGGGCGGACCCGCCTTCGCGAGACCATGGCTGAGCCGGACAGCTCCCAGGGATCGAAGCTCCTTGCGGGGACAGGGACCGCCGGTCTGGCCGTCCCCAATCGCGGCGAGCCCGAGCTGGTCGTGCTGGTCGATCCGGAAGCCGTGGCGCATGAGGCGGCACAACGTATCGCGGCCGCGCTGATCGCCGCCGTCGAGCTTCGCGGCCGGGCCGACTTCTGCACCACCGGAGGCAGCACACCGATCCCTATCTATCGCCTCCTGGCCCAATCGCCGCTTCGTCGATCGCATCCCCTGGCAGCAGGTCCACGTCTGGTGGGGCGACGAGCGGTTCGTCCCGCGCGACCACCCCGAGTCGAACGTCACCGCCGTGGACGACGTGCTGCTGGGCGGAAGCTCGGACGCAAGCAGCGGCATTCCCCTGCCGGCGGCCAACATTCATCCCTTCCCGACGGATCGGGCGATCGCGGAGATGCGGGACAACGCCTGGTGCGCCGCCCGATACGCGGAGGAGATGGCCGCTCAACTACCCCTCGGGGAGAGCAACTGGCCGGTCTTCGACCTCGTCCTGGTCGGCGTCGGGACCGACGGCCATGTACTCTCCTGCTTCCCCGACAGCCCGGCCCTGGAGAGCCTTGCCTGGACGATGGGCATTCCCGCGCCTTCGCACATCGGACCGCACCTGGCTCGAATGACCGTGAACCCGCGGATCCTGGATGCGGCACCGGTCCTGGTCGTCGGCTGGGGCGCAGGCAAGGCCGAGGCCCTCGGCCATGTCTTCGGCGACGTGCGAGACGACCGCCGCTGGCCGGTCCAGCGGACGCGGCGCCCCGGCGCGGTCTGGCTGGTCGACGAGGCTGCGGCCGCGCAGGTCCCCGAAGAGCGGCGGTAGAGCCAGGAATCTTGCGCCGCTCACCGTCAGGGGCTCCATAATCGTGGACAGGTTGATGCCTCAACCACCTAGTCTGGAGTGCGTACGATGGCAAAGAGACGGGTTGTCATCTCGCTTGTCGCCCTGGCATCCATCGCCTTGAGCGCTTGTGGTCAGTCCGGTGCGACCGGCTCGGCTGGAGGCCCGACAACCGGACCTCTGTCGACCCCAACACCGTCGGCCATGTCTCAATCGACCCCAACGCCGTCTGCCATGGCGCAAACCAACCCGGACGGCAGCGTCACGGACGGCGACGGATTCGTCCGATTCCCGGGCGAGCCGACCCGCCCGGATCAAGACGCACTACTACGTCGTCGAGGACATCTGCGGCCAGTTCACGCAAGCGTTCATGGAGGGGCTCACGGGCAAGACGTTCAAGAAGGTCGAGCCTGCCGCCTCTCCACGTTAACGACTATACCTGCAGCTACTTCACGGCGACCACGGCCGCCGACGGCACGGACGCCTTCATCCTGCTCGCGCTCGACTATCTGAACGTGGCGGATCAGAAGGCCGGCCAGCAGGCCCTCGGCCGCACCGTGACGAGAAGCATCGACATCCCGATGGAGAACTTCGTCGCCCCATGGAAGGCACCGAGATCAATGCCGTCTACTTCGTCTTGGGCCCCGAGAAATTCCTGCGTCTGGATCGCTCGTCCACGTCCGCTCTCTCGGGCGCCGACATGCTCGCGCTGGCGACCAAGCTCGGTGCCAAGATGAAGGACTTCAAGTAGCCCGCGCGCCGGACTAGGAGGAGCCGCCTTCTCCCGCCCCGGCCCGACTCCACGACCGTGGTCGGCGTGTTGTGGACCGCGGTGACTGCCGGAATCGTACCGAGCCGGCCGGCCTGGTAGTCGGCCATCGCCTGGATCACCTCTTCACGGGTGTTCATCACGAACGGCCCCATCCACGCCACGGGCTCGCCGATCGGACGGCCGCCCAGGATCAGGACGTCGAGGTTCGGGCTGCGGCTCTCCTGGGCCTGCGAAGCCGCGACGGTGAGCGCGTCGCCCGGCCCGAAGACGGCAAGCTGTCCGGTCTGGATCGGCCGCGCTTCCGAACCCACGGCGCCGCGTCCGGCCATGGCGTAGACGAGGGCGTTGTAGTCGGCCCGCCACGGCAGGGTCAGGCGCGCTCCCGGGCTCAGGGTCGCGTGGGCGAGGGTGATCGGCGAGTAAGTGGAGCCCGGGCCTTTGTGTCCGGCGATCTCCCCGGCAATGATCCTCACCAGCGCGCCGCCGTCCGGTGACGAGACCAGCGCCACTTCGGTAGCCCGCAGGTCCTGATATCGCGGCTGGGCCCATTTCTCGGCCCGCGGCAGGTTGACCCAGAGCTGGAAGCCGTGGAAGAGCCCGCCGCTGGTGACGAGCCATTCGGGCGGCTTCTCGATGTGCAGGATGCCGGCGCCGGCCGTCATCCATTGCGTGTCGCCGTTGGTGATGACGCCTCCCCCGCCGTTCGAGTCCTGGTGTTCGAACGTCCCGTCGATCATGTAGGTCACCGTCTCGAAGCCCCGGTGCGGGTGCCAGGGCGTTCCTTTCGGCTCACCGGGCGCGTATTCCACTTCACCCATCTGGTCGAGATGCACGAAAGGATCGAGGTCCGCGAGATCGACACCGGCGAACGCGCGGCGCACGGGGAACCCTTCTCCCTCGAGACCGTGCGGGGCGGTCGTCAGGCTCCGGACGGGGCGTTCGCGAGCGAACGCCGGGTCCGGCGCCGAGATGCGCGGCAGGACGGTGATGTCGGGGACGGTGAGGGCGGGCATTCGGGAATCCTCGAAGGGTGGCGATGCGGCAACGCCTCGCGGCGCTCGTCCGATCGATCATCGCCGCCCCGGGCTCCGAGGCCGGCCGTCGGGCCCCGCTGCACCGCCTGGTGGTTCGGCGATCCGGGCGATGCCGGCCCTGCGGGGCCTCCGGGCCCTTTCAGGAATGTTAAAGCGGAGTGGTGCACATATTTGCGTGGCGGCACAACGAGAGCGTCATTCGAACGCAACGCCGGGCCTTCTCGGAGAACCGGGAGGGCATCCATCAGAGGTGAACTCAAATGAACCACTCGTACACGCGATGGTTCGTGATCCTACCCATCGCGGCCATCCTCCTCGCCGGCTTCGCCTCGGTTGCGTACTCGATCGGAGCTGTCTCCGGAAACCATCCAGCGCAGGCCGTGCGGTCGCCGATGGCCCCCGGTCGGCCCGGAGTCGGGCCCGGCCAGTCGGCTCCCGCTCCCGTCCGCGGCGGCTCCGCCGTCTTTGGCACGGTGGCCAGCAAGACTGCCACGAGCATCGATGTCACCACGGCGGGCGCGAAGACGGTCACGGTCGACGTCTCTTCCACGACCCGCTACTCGGTACGCGGCGTCGCATCGCCCAGCCTTGCGGACATCGCCGTAGGAAGCCGCATCGCGGCCCAGGGGACGTTCAATGCGGACGGCTCTCTGAACGCCACGGTCGTCCAGACGGTTGCGGGCGGCCAGCCTGGCTTCGGCGCCGGCGGATCCGGGTCCGGAGGCGGCGGCTTCGGAGGGCGGCATGGCCGCACTGGCCCGTTGCCGTCGGCCGGAGCTTCCGGCCCGAGCATCTAGGAACGCAGGGATCGGAGACGTGAGGAACCGCCGCTCCGGGCGAAGCGACGGTTCTCACGGTGACGGGACTCGGGCAGGACGCTGGGGCGCGCCCGCCACGTTCGAGCTAGGCGATCTCCGCCGGCTCGAACTTCGACTTGCGGAGGAACCACATGAAGATGACCGCGCCCGTGGCCGCGAAGCCGAGCAGGCTGAGGTTCAGGATCGGGTAGGAGACGTCCGGGTTGCTGCCGCTCACCAGGGCGGCGGGGATCCCGCCCAGGCTGGTCGAGATCGAGTTCCAGGAGTCCACCTGGTCGGCGGCTTCGACGCCGTAGATCTGCGGAATGATGTACAGCATCGAGGCGAAGACGAGCAGGACCGACACGATCCGGAAGGTCCGCGGGTCGTCGTCCGAGTCGCCGGTCAGCTTGGCCAGGAGAGCCCAGAAGAGAACCAGCGCCGCGAGCGGGGCCGTGATCGGGACGCCCAGGTCGGCACTCATGTACACGTTGGGGAAGAGGAAGATCACGCTCAGGGCGAAGGTGACCACCAGGAGCCCGTCGCGGATGAGGATGTAGCTGAGCCACCACACGTCCCCGCCGAACCGTAGGGTCAACCCCTGGAGGTAGCGGAGGATGTAGGGCCTGGCGAAATGCAGGGCCAGGGTGAAGGACCACAGGATGGGCAGTACCGCGGCGACCGAGAGGAGCATCCAGTACTGCGATCCCTGGACGAGAGCTTGCTGGTCGTTCATGGTCGGTCTCTCCTAGCTCTGCGCCGCGGGCCGGCCGGCCGCGCTCGCTTCGGCCTTCGCCGGTGCGGGCGAGGCGATCCGAAGGTTGTAGATGACTGCCACGAGACCCATCACGCCGACGAGCAGCCTGCGAGACGTAGACCAGGGCCAGCGCGATCGTCGGGTTCTGCGAGCTGACGAGCACGGCCGCCAGCTGGTTCGAGATGCTGTTCCCGACCATGGTCATCTGGACGCCCAGGAAGTAGGGCACCAGGTACAGACCTGCGCCCAGGGCGATCAGGAAGGTCTGCAACTGGAAGCTTCGAGCGTCCGCGTCGGCGCGAGTCATCAGCTTGAGCAGCAAGACGGCGAAGGCGCAGGCGGCCGCCAGGCCACCGGTGATCGGGAGATCGTTCTTGCCCACGACATCCGGGTAGAAGAAGATGAAGCTGCCCAGGAACACCTGAAGCAGGAAGATGTCCCGCATCCCGACGTAGATCGTCCACCACAGGTCGGCGCCCAAGCGCAGGGTGAACTTGCGAGTCAGGGCGAGCATGTAGGGCCGGGCCAGGTGCAGGGCGACCGCGAGAAGCCACAGGGCTACGAGCGCGGCGGCGATCGTCCCTTCGACGAATTGCTCGGCCGCGCCGAACGCTGCAGAGTCCATCAGTCACGACCTCCTGAGGTGGTGCCGGGGTTACCCGCCAGACCGGCGGGCCGCGGCGAAACGCCGGGTGGGAGTGGCGAGTCGATCGGCGGCCCGCCACCTTGCGGCCCGCCGACTTGCGGCGCCGCGTCTCTCGGTCCCCGCCCCGACTGGACGTGGACCTGTTCACATCGGTAGACGGCATCGCAGCGCAGGCAGCGCGTCGCCTCGGTAGCGGCCGCGGCCGGCGTCAAGGCCCGGTTGAGTGGCCGCGAACGACCCCGGCTTGTAGTCCGGCAGGGCCATGCCGACTCGCGGCCGCGCGGCCAGATCGACTGTCAGCACCGGCTCGGGCTTCTTGGGCACGCGGACCGTGGCCATGATCTCGGCTTCGCCGTTGCGGCTGCCGGAGAGGTACTCGTGGATCGAGCCGGCGGCACGGCGGCCGGCACCCACGGCATGGATGATCGTCTTGGCACCCGACACGACGTCGCCGCCGGCGAAGACGCCCTTGCGGCCCGTCGCCTGGCCCGAGTCCGCGACGATGCCGGAGAAGCCGCTCGTCTCGATGCCGGCGCCCGGGGGCAGGATCGAGGGATCCGGCTCTTCGCCGACCGCCACGAGGACCGTTGCCGCGTCGATCTCGCGATCGCTGCCGGGGATCGGCTCGTATACGGCCCGCCCGCCCTCGAACCGACCGCTCGGCCGCTGGCGGACGTACTTCACGCAGGTGATGCCCTTGGCGGAACCCTCGACCTCGACGACGGCGGCTTCGAACTGGACGTGGACGCCCTCGTGCTCCGCGGCCTCGACCTCCTCCGACTGGGCCGGCATCTCGTCCTTGCCGCGCCGGTACAGGACGGTCACCGAAGAAGCGCCGGAGCGGAGCGCGGACCGTGCCGCGTCCATCGCCGTGCTGCCTCCGCCGACGACCACCACCGCTCCACGCAGGACCGGCTTCTCGCCCAGGTTGACTTGCTTCAAGAAGAGCGTCGCCGGCATGACGCCCGGAAGGTCGTCGCCCGGAACTCCGAGCTTGCGGCTGCGCGAGGCGCCGGTGGCCAGGAAGACGGCCTGGTAGCCGGCTTCGAGATCGGCGAGAGTGAAGTCGCGGCCCATCGCCGAGTCGAGCTTGAGCTCCACGCCCAGCCCTACGATTCGGTCGATCTCTTCGCGCAGGACGGTTCGGGGGAGGCGGTACTCGGGGATGCCGATGGCCATCATTCCGCCCGGAACGGGCATCGCCTCGAAGACGGTCACGTTGTAGCCCAGGCGGGCCAGGTAGTACGCGGCCGACATTCCGGCCGGACCGCCGCCGACGATCGCGACCTTCTCCTTGCGCCGGTTCTTCGGCGGCGCCACTGCCGGCAGCTTCCCGGCTTCGGTGGCGAATCGCTTGAGCCGCCGGATGGCGATCGGCTCGTCCAGCGTTCCACGACGGCAGGCGGTCTCGCAGGGCGCGGTGCAGATCCAGCCGCAGACCGACGGGAACGGGTTGACTTCGGCCGCCACCGCGTACGCCTCGTCGTACTTGCCCTGGCCCACCAGGGCCACATACCGACCGGCGTCGGTTCCGGCCGGACAAGCCTCCTGGCATGGCGCGATCGGATCCTGGCGGGCATCGGTCACCATGGACCGCCAGACCTGCCAGTCGTTGGGTCGCTCGCTGGTGCGCCACGAGAAGAGATCGCCCCAGGGCGAGACCCGGGTGGGCTTGAGCGACTCGCGAGTAACGTCGCTCAGGGCCTGCCAGGCCGGGGCCGGTTCCGCCGGGCGAGTGATGGGCCCCTGCCGGGGAGCGAGCGGCGTTGGGCCGTCCACCGTGTCCAGCAGGACGACGTGGGTCGGGCACTCGCGGACGCAGATGCCGCAGCCGATGCATTCGCCGACCTGGACCGGGTACTCCATCATCCAGTCGAAGGGCTTCCCAAACACGCCCGCGCCCTCGACCCCTGGACGTTGCGGCCGGTTCATGTCCAGCGCCTGAACGGGACAGACGTCCATGCAGACGCCGCAATTCAGGCAGTTGCCGTTCTCGATCTGGATCCGATAGCCCATGGGACGCCTCGGCCGATGTGGGTTGCTCGGCTAGACGATGGCGTCCGCGGACCCGGGCTGCATCTGCCGGAGGGCCGAACTTGTACTACCCGCTCGGGTGGGCGACGACGCCACCCGACCTAGATCCGGGGAGGATCAGCGGGAACGGGCGAGCGGCTCGCGACGGAACTTCTCGTTGAGAGCCGGGTCGCGCGGCAGGTCCGGCACCAGGCCTTCGCGCACTGCCCTTGCCGCGAGCTCGGCGCGGTTCTGAGCGTGCAGCTTCTCGACGATGTTCTTGAGGTGGAACTTGACCGTGTTCTCGCTGATGCTGAGCTCCGCGGCAATCTCGCGGTTGCGCTGCCCGGCCGTGACCAGCTGTAGAACCTCGACCTCGCGCTCGGTCAATCGCTGCGCGGCCTGCTTGCCGCCACCGGGCGTCCGGAGGAACTCGTCGATGATCTCGAGCGGCCGTCGCCGGCGTGATCGCGGGCTCGCCCCTAGCCACGCCCTCGAGCATCGTACGCAGCTGCGGCGCCTCGAGGTTCTTGAGCAGATAGCCCTGGGCGCCGGCCTTGATCGCACGGAACAAGTCGGCTTCGTCCTCGCTCACGGTCAGCATGACGATCGCGACTTCGGGGTGGCGGGCCTTGATCTGGGCCGTCGCCTCCAGTCCGGAGAGGTTGGGCATCCGAACGTCCATGAGGACGACGTCCGGCGAGGTCTCGTCTACGAGATCGATCGCCTCGTTGCCGTCCGACGCCTGTCCGACCACTTCGTGGCCCCAGGCGAGCAGGAGCGAAGCCACGCCATCCCGGAAGAGAGTGTGATCGTCAACTAGCACGGTTCGCATTTCGTCAGTCTGCCTCCGAAACCGTTTCAGTGGGGGATCGGACCGCCTGGTGCTGCACTGCGGGACGCCCTGTCTCGTCGAGCGAGCCGACACCAAAGGGCAGTGTCCCCGATGTCGGTCCACCTGCCGGAACGCGCAGTTCCACTACCGACCCGGCCCCCGGGCTGCTCTGCCAGGAGATGCTTCCGCCAACCGACTCGGCGCGCTCCCTCATGCCGGCCAGACCGAAGTGCGGCCACCGCTCCGGGCCCCGGGTTAGCAGTTCGGCATCGAAGCCGACGCCGTCGTCCACGATCCGAAGCACGACCTCGCGATCCTGGCGTGCCATGGACAGACCCACCCGCTGGGCTCGGGCGTGCTTTCGGACGTTGGTCAGCGCTTCTCGGACTATCCCGAAGACCTCGGCCTGAACCGCGGCCGAAAGAGGTGAAGCCGCGGCCTCTGGCGACGCCTCGAAGCGGACGGCGAGCTTCGACGATTCCGCGTACAGCGCCGCGTACTCCTCCAGGGCCGCGGCAAGGTTTCGATTCGTCTCGACGGGCGACGACAGCGTCAGAATCGCTTCGCGGACGTCGACGTACAGGGACCGCGCGGCCGCGGCCAGCTCGCCCAGCTGCTGCCGGGCCTCGGCGACGTGGCCATCCGCGAGCATCTCGTCCACTGCCTGGGACTTCGTGTTCACGTAGCCGAGGACCTGGGCCAGACCGTCGTGCATCTCGCGGGCGATTCGTTCCCGCTCACCCTGTACCGCCAGCGCCTGCAGCTCGTCGTGAAGTCGCGACGGCCTCGAGGGCGAGACCTACCTGCGTGGCCAGCGCCGAGACCGTCGCCACCTCCGTCACGGAGAAGCCTCGCGCCCTGCTGGAAGCCAGACCCAGGGTGCCTACCCGTTTGTCACCCAGGACCACGGGCGCCGAAACGCGGATCCGGTAGCTCGGCCGCAGGTAGCCGTCGAGATCGGCTGCGTCCGACCGCCCTGCCCCCGGTCCTCCGGGCTCATCGCCCCTCAGGACTCCGGGTCCGGCGCTCGCGGCGGCCAGCCGGATCTCACCGGCGGGACCGTCCGCCGACAGGAGGGCGGCGTCCATGTCCAGGAGGTCGCGGGCGCGGTCGAGAATGCCCGCGATCGTCTGCTGGGGATCTGTCTGCCCGGCGACCGCAAGGCTGACGTCGTAGACCGCCCGGAGTGCGGCATTTCGCGCCTCCAGCTCCGTGTTCCGCTCCCCGATGTCGTGAGCGAGCTGGTCGATCTGGCCGAAGGCGCGCCAGGCTGCGGTCACCGCTACGACCGCGACGACTGCCACGACGAGAACCGTGTCGAGGGGAAACTGGAGTGCCGCATCCAGGACCGTGTCGCTGAGCAACTCCACGACGGTGATGAAGAGCAATGCCGCAACCACGGCGAGCCAGCGACGACGGCGATCCATCCGAGTCTCCGAGCGCGACGGCGGGCGAGCTCAACCCGTCCGGATCGACCTGATCCCACCCGTTCGGGCGGCACTATGCGCCGGTCACGAGGAGGCCGCCGCAGATCGGCGTGCGTGTCCCGATGGACGACACGGGCAGACGCCATCTTCCCGGAAACGTTCGGCGGCGAGACCCGGCAATCTTCCCAGATCGATTCGCCGGGGAGTCTGCCACTATGTAACGGGCTGGGGCCGGGGCCCGTCTGACACCCGGCATGGGACCCAACTTGGCCACCGGCACGAGAACCGCCACGGACGCTGATCCGGCAAGCATTCCCTGGGAAACCGCCGACTCGAGCCGCCCCTCATCGAGAGGCCGGCGGTTCGGACGTGTCCGACGCCTGCAGTCGCCCGTAGGCGCGGCCCTGCTGTCGTTCCTGCTGCCCGGCCTCGGCCAGCTGGCGATGGGCCGGGGTCGCTGGGCCGCATTCTTCCTCGTGCCCTCGCTGCTCGGCCTCGGCTGGATCGCGGTCCAGTTCGGTCAGGGTCTTGCCTGGTTCGGGCTCAGCCTCTTCGACGAGACGTTCGTCGGCACCTTGATCGCGATCCTGGCCTTCCTGGGCCTGTGGCGCATTCTCGCCGTCGGGCACGCTCTCCTCACCTCGCCGAGCCGGACCCACCGGCGCAAGCTCGAAGGCGCGTTGACGGCCGGTCTGGCCCTCGCCATCGCGGCCACCCACCTGGCCGCGATCGCCGGGGCCTGGACCGTCTACGAGACGGGCACCGCGATCAACAACAACGACATGCTCAGCGACAGCTCGCTCGCGGGCGCGTCGCCCTTGGCTTCATCTGCGCTACCGACTCCGTCACCGGTGCCCACGCCGGAGCCCACCGCGAACGCGGCGCTCTCGAAGTTGCTGCTGCCCACTCCGGCGCCCGCGCCGACGTACTGGGCCAACCCGGATCGGATTACGTTCGTGCTGATAGGCGTTGACTTCATGACGGGGCGCCACCACTCCTCCACCGACACCATGATGTTGGCCACGCTGGACGTCAACACCAACAAAGCCACGATCATCAGCGTGCCCCGCGACACCTCCTACTTCCCGCTCTACTACGGTGGCTGGGCCGGCGAGATCGTTCAAGCTGAACGGGCTGATGACGGCGGCTTCCTCCGCGGACTTCGGTTCGCCCGATTCGGGGGTCGAGACCCTGAAGAAGGAGATCGGCTTCCTCGTCGGGCTGCCCGTCGACTACTACGCCGCGGTAGACCTGGAAGCCTTCGTCCAGATCGTCCAGGCGATGGGCGGCGTCGACATCAACGTGACGACCCCGGTCAACGATCCGTTCACGGGCACCTTCGTGCCCGCGGGGCTCGTTCACATGGATGGCCATCTCGCCCTCAAGTACGCTCGATCCCGGATGAGCACCAGCGACTACGCCCGATCGAGCCGCCAGCAGGACGTCCTCACTGCCCTGGCCCACAAGGTGGCGAGCCCCGAGGTGGTCCCGCAGCTACCGGAACTGCTGTCGCTGGCAGGGACGACCATCGCCACGGACTTTCCGATGAATTACGCCCGCAACTTCGTCTCCGCTTTCAGGCGAGTGGGCACCCCGACGCAGTGCGTCCTGGGACCGCCCTACAGCTACCACCCCGATTCGTCGACCACGGGCGGCAACTGGACGAGCCGGCTCGACCTGGACCGAGTGGCCGCGCTGTCCGTCTACCTGTTCGGTCGCGAGAGCCTCTACTACGGCATGCCCGGCCTGGTGCCGGCACCCTGCGCCTCGTAGCCGGGCGGCGGCTTGGCGCGCACTACCTAGGCGGCGTTGCGCCGCGAGCTGCCCGCATCGGCCTCTTCATCGGGCAATCGCCAGCGGGTCACCAGGTGCCGCAGCTTCTCGGACATTTCGGTCAAGCTGCTGGCGGACGCCACGACGCCCCGAGCGTGCTCGCTCAGCTCGTGCGTGGCCGAGGAGACCTCCTGGGCCGAGGCGGAATTCTCCTCGCTGATGGCGGCGATCGACTCGATGGCATCGTTGACGCGGAGAGCGCTGGCGTTCATCGAGGTGGCGGCCGCGTTCGTGGACTGGGCGATGGCGGCGATCGTATCGGAGGCGGAAACGACGTTGGATGAGGCTGCGTCCATGGCCTCGACGGCACCCGTGATCCGGGCGACCGCGGCGTTCGACGCGGCCACTGCCGTGGCGATCTCCTCGAGGGCGAGCGCAGAGCGCCGAGCCAGCTCGGAGCCTGCCTCGACTTCTCGCGCCCCAACCTCCATCGCTGCCACGGCCTGGACGGTGCCCCTCTGGACCTCGGCTATGAGCGTGGCGATCTCCCTGGTCGCGGTGCGGGAATGCTCGGCCAGCTTGCGCACCTCGTCGGCTACCACGGCGAAGCCCTTGCCCTGTTCTCCGGCGCGGGCCGCCTCGATGGCCGCGTTCAAGGCCAGCAGGTTCGTCTGGTCGGCGATCTCGTCGATGGTCTGCACCATGGCCCCGATCTGGCTGCCCTTGGCACCCAGACTGGCGACGACGCTGGCGCCCGTATCTACCGCAGTCTTGATTCGAGCCATGCCGGCCGACGACTCGTGGACCGTGGCGGCGCCCTTGTCGGCTGCCTTCCCGGCCGCGACGCTGGCGGCATTCACTTCGTCGGATGCGGTGGAGGCCTCGCGAATGGCCCCGGCCATCTGGCTGATCGCGTCCGCCTGAGCCTCCGCACTCGCGGCCGTCATTGCGGCCCCCGACCCGACCTGCTCGATGACCTGGCCCAGCTCGATCATTGCCGAGCTGGTATCGGTCGAGGCACGAGCCTGGTCGGCCGCGCCTCCGGCAACCTGGCTGATGGTCTGCGAGATCTGGCTCGAGGTGAGCTCCGATTGGGCGGCCGCGTCTCTCACTACCTCGGCAGAGTCGGCGACGCTGGACGCGGCGGTGTTCAGCTCGGTAACCATCTTCCGCAGCCGGGTGATCATGTATCTGAAGGCCTGGGCAAGGCCGTCCTGGTCGGACCGGGGCTTGACCTCGCGGGTCAGGTCGCCGGCCGCGACTCGATCGGCCAGCGCGGCCAGCTCTTCCATGTACTGGTGGATTCCGGCGAAAGCCTCGGTCAGTCGCCCGAGCTCCCCCTGGGACGGGACTTCCTGCCCGCCTTGCACGCTCAGGTCACCGACCGCAACGTGTGAGGCCCGATCGATCACCACTTCGATCGGTCGACTCATCGATTGAGACACTCTCAGGGCTATGAGCACAGCCACCACCAGGACCACGAGTGTCAGCTGGTTCACGCTGCCGTCCGCGAGATCGAGTCCCTCCACGGCGAGGATCGGGGTGACCGCCGTCGCGAGCAGCCGAGTCCGGATCGACCAGTTGCGGGGATGGGTCGGCTTGAAGTCCTGCCTTCTGGGTAGCCCTACTTCGCCGCCCAGCCTGGCCGGGACCGCTGCCGCGCCCAGGACGACGCTCCTCAGACCCGGCCGGGTGTGGCGGGCGGTGGTCGGCGGCAAGTTCATCGAACGCGCTCCATCAGCGGCTCGTCCTGGTTGCGAACCCACGGGCATGGTTCATCTCGTTAGTGGTATCGGACGTGGTGTTGACCGGGCGTCTACTGCAAATGCCGTATTTCGGCATCTGCTTCGCACCGGCGCGACGTGAGCCCGGAAGGACGCCTTCTCGCCGCACTTCGACCGCCCTGGGTATCATCGAGCCGGGCGCCGCCACGACGCCCGGCTCGATTCTGGTTGGAGGAGCGGGACTTGCCGAACATGGACTGGGTCGGTTGGATCGTGGTTGGCTTCCTCGCCGGAGCCCTGTCGAGCGCGACCGTCAAACGAGGCGGCCCGGAGGGGTGCCTCGGCAACACGGTAGTCGGCATCCTGGGCGGACTCCTGGGCGGCTGGTTCGCCACGGAGGAGTTGCACTGGGGCTCGACGAGCGGCTTTCTGGGGGCCCTTGCCGTTGCCTTCTTCGGCGCCGTCGCGCTCCGCCTGATCCTGAACGCGCTCGAGGGCGACAGCCGAGGCCGCCGCTAGCACCGGGCAGAGCCTCCGCTCCGAGCCTACCCGTTTCGCCAGGCTGGACCGATTTCGACGCAAGCGGAGGCAGTACCTACTATCGCGGTAGGATGCGTGCGCCACAGGTCCGGTCGGCGGAGGCAAGCTGCATACTCAGGCCGCCGGACGGCCGCTCGCGGACCCAGCCCCGAAGGAAGGCGACGATGACGACCAGCAACATCGACGAAACCACGACCTCTCGCTCGGGAGCGCCTGCCGCAGCTCCATCGGCCGAAGGGGATGGCAACGCCGCGCCTGCGGCCGCGCCCAAGGCTTCCCGCAGCTGAACGGCCGTACTCGCCCGGCCTCGCAGGGCGTCATCGCCGCCGAAACGGCGGTCGGATTCGTCGACGGCGAGAACGGGCCGCTCCTGTATCGCGGCTACCCCATCGGACAGCTGGTCGAGAAGGGCACCTACGGCCGCGTGGCCGAGTTGCTGTGGACCGGTGAGTGGCGCAAGAGCGCGAAGCTCGTCCCGACCCCGGTCCCGGAGCCGGTCATGTGCGCGCTGCACGAGCTGCCGAGCCACACCCATCCCATGGACGCGCTCAGAACCGCCGTCTCCGTGTGGGGAGCGTGGCGCCGGCCGCATTGGCCGCCGACCGTAGACCAGGCCCGCGAGCTGACCGCCATGGCGCCCTCGGCACTGGCCGCCTTCCACCGCCTTCGCAATGGCATGGAGCCCGTCAAGCCGAATCCGAAGCTCTCACTGGCGGGCGGTTTCCTGCAGCAGCTCACCGGCAAGGACCCGGACCCCGCCGCGGCCCGCGCCCTGGACGCCTACTTCATCGTCGGCGCGGAACACGGCCTCAACGCCTCCACGTTCACCTGCCGCGTCATCATCTCGACCCGCTCAGATCTGGCCAGCGCCGTCTGCGGCGCCATCGGCGCCCTGAAGGGACCGCTCCACGGCGGAGCCCCGGCGGAAGTGGTGAGCCAGCTCCACGAGATCGGCTCCCCGGATCGTGCGGAGAAGTGGGTCCGCGAGGCGATCGCCCGCGGCGACAAGATCATGGGCTTCGGCCACCGCGTCTATCGCGCCTACGACCCGCGCGCCGCCGCTCTCCGCAAGGTCGCCGAAGGCATGTCGGACATGGCCGAGTGGCTCGACGTCGCGGTCAAGGTCGAGGACGTGGTCCTGCGCGTCTTCGGCGAGCTCAAGCCGGATCGCGTCATCAAGACCAACGTGGAGTACTACGCCGCGGCGGTCCTGCAGGGCGTCGGCCTCCCGGTCGACCTCTTCCCGCCGACGTTCGCCCTGGCCCGAATGGCCGGCTGGAGCGCTCACGCGATCGAGCAGGCCTCGGCCGACAAGCTCATCAGGCCGGACGCCCGCTACGTCGGCCCGGCCGAGATGGACGTCCCTTCACTCGGCGGACGCTAGCGGGACGGTCCGGCGGGCGAAGGCGACAGCCAGAACCAGGGCGACCGCCAGGAATCCCGCCGCGACGAAGAAGACCGGCCGAACGTCCGAGGTGGCCACGCCTGCGCCGATCGCCGGCCCGATGACCCCGCCGATGTAGAGCGGCAGGTAGATCAGGTTGAGGGTCGCCGAACGCCTCTCGGCCGGAACCTCGCTGGCCAGCAGACTCGAGACCATCGCTCCGACGATCGCCACAAATGCGATTACGAGGCTGTATGCGACGGCCAGGCCCACCAGGCCCGGGGCCAGGCCGAGAGCGGCGAAGGCGACGACCAGTCCCGCGATCGCACCGGCCATGACGCGCCGGAATCCGAGCCGGTCGGAGATCCAGCCGCCGACGGGCGAGAGGGCCGCGCCGACGATGACGCCCACACCGAGAATCAGGCCTACCGAGCCGGCCGCATGGAAGCCCTTCCCTTCGACCTGGTGGATCAGGACGGACATGTACTGCCCCGACATGTTCCTGCCGACGAAGACCAACCCGTACACGATGAATAGCCAGCGCACGGTCGGGTCGGCGACGACTCCGCGAACCGCTCCGAAGGCGAGCCGGACGGTGCTGCCGGTTGGCACGACCTCCGGCCGGACCTCGGCCGAAGCGACGGCGAGCAGCAGCGCCACCATGATCGACAGTGCCGCGGAAAGGGCGAAGACGGCGCTGCTGGCGAGATGAAGCTGGTCGATCATCAGTGAACCCAGCCCCGATCCGGCTCCGAACCCGAGCGGACTGCTCGCGGCGAAGAGGCCCATCGCAAACCCCAGTCTTCGACCGGGGGTGACGTCGCGGATGGCGGCCATCATCACGCCGCTGTTGCCGAGCTGGAATCCGACCAGCAGCAGACCCACGAAGAGCTGCCAGGGGACCTGGCTGGCCGCGATCACGCCGAACACGAGCGCTTCCACGAGCGCGCTCCGGATGATGACCGCCTTGCGGCTGTACTTGTCGGCCCAGACTCCCCACAGCGGTATCAAGGGCAGGCCCGAGAGGAAGAAGAGCGCCCCGCCGACGCCGACCAGCCGGCCGATGTCCGCATCGCCCACTCCGACTTCCGCGAGACGATTGGGCAGGAAGGCGAATATCTGGGAGACCCCGAGCCCTTCCACGAACGATGCGATCCAGTACAGGGCGAGCAGGGAGTGCCAGTCTGGAGACTGCCGGGCCTTCACGGCGCCAGACTAACCGGAGCGGGGCAAGGCGGCCCGCCGGCCTTGCCTGGCCCGGCGATTAGCCTCCGAGGGCTCGCAGGCGGTATCTTTCCCTGGTCCATCGCCGACCGGCTGATGGATCGGACAGGAGGAGCCGGGTGGACGACAGGATCTGGAGAAACGTCTCGATCGGTCTGGGCGTGATATGCGCGCTGCTGATCGGAATAGCGGGCGCCCTGCTGATCGTGGGACATCGAGGCGACTCGGCAGCCACGCCGCCGCCGGATTCGAGCCAGATCGCCGCCACCAGCGCCACACCGGCGCCTGTGACTCCCGGACCCTCATCGTCCTCCCCAACGACGGTCGCCCCCTCCCCCGTCCCCGGGCAGAACGTCAAGGCCGCGACCCTGGTCTTCAACGGCCTCACGCTCGATGCCGAAAACGACAAGTCGGGCACGGCCCGAACGTTCACCTTCACCAGCTTCGGCAGCGATCCCATCGCCATCTCCGTTACCAAGACTTCCCCCAAGACCTCATCCAGGATGTGCATCAGCGTGGATGGCGGGGCGGCCAAGTGCACCGTGGGCAGCCTGCCGAGCAATACCAAGGCTCGTGGAGACGCAGGTGCGCAGAACAACTGGAAGGTCACGCTGGTCGGCTACGGCAACTCCAAGCCGACCGTCGACTTCACGCTAACCTGGCCGACTTCCGCGGCCAAGGTCACGATGAGCCACGGCCGGCTGCTGGGGACCTCGAGCGCCGAGGGGCTGAACGGCTTTACGGCCACCTTCAAGCCCCGGACCGAGGGCGCGCTGAACATCCAGTCCTCGTGGAGCGACAGCACCGCCGACATCGACATGACGCTTTCGGACGTGACGACACCGCCGTCGGTCAAGGTCGACGAGAGGCAGTACCAGGCCGTCACGTACATCAATCCGCCCTACACGTACAACGTGGACTCGACCAAGACCTACCTGGTCAAGCTGCGCAACCTGGCCGCGAGCAAGCACCTGGACCTGACCGTCCAGATCTCGTTCCCGTAACCTCCGGCGAGTCCGGGGATCCTCCCGGCCGGGGCCCCTTCAGTCGTCGTGCCGTTCGCCCGCGGCCTCGGGCCCGGGCTGGACCCCGACCTCGCTGGCGGAAGCATCCGCCTCCGGGTCGGGCACGGTTTCCTCGTCGGTCGGGACGGCCGCCTGTAGCAGGATCACTCCGTCCCCGTCGTCGTCTGGCTCCTGTGGCGCGGGCGAATCCGCTTCCTCGGCCGGCGTCCCGGCGTCCGTTGCCGCGGCCGGAGCCTCCCCTGCCGCTTCCTCCGCCACTGCCTCCGCGGTGTCCGTCGCCGCAGCTTCCGCCGGTTCCCCTGCCGGCTGATCTGCCTCTTCGGCCGCTGCCGTCTCCTCGGTCACCTCGGTCGCGGCTTCCTCCGGGGCGTCCGCCGTCTCCTCGCCGGCGGGCTCCGTCGCGTTCGGAGCCGTGGCCTCGGCCGTAGCCGTCGCGGCCCTCCTCGCCGCCGACCCGGCGTGAGCGGCCGCCGCCGACTCGGCTTCCGTCGGCCCAGGCAGCTCGACGACCGCATCGGCCAGACCGTCGTACCGGTTCGAGCAGGCGAGGTAGATCACCTGGAAGTCGGCGGAAAGCTCGCGCAGCAGCAAGGCGGCTCGTGCGGCGCGCGTGTCGTCGAAGGTCACGAACGGGTCGTCGAGGATCAGCGGCGGGCGGCGATTCTGAGTGACGAGTCGCACCAGCCCGATTCGAGCGGCCAGGAAGACCTGATCGACCGTTCCCTTGCTCAGCTGGGCCACATGGACCCAGTCGCCTCGCTCCGGGGCCCAGACCTGGATGTCGAGGGTCTGGTCGTCGATGCTTACCCGCCGGTACCGACCGCCGGTCAGTCGGGCGATGTCGCGGCCCACCTGGTGCTCGAGGAAGCGCGTCGCCTTCTTCATCGTCATGCTTTCGGCCGCCTGGATCCCGGCCAGCGTCGTCTCGTAGATGCGGACGCGCCGCTTGAGCGCCGTCAGCTGGTCGCGCCAGGTGACGAGCCTTTCGGCCTCGCCGGCGACCTGCTCCGAGTCCACGGGATTGGCATCGAGGCGGGCTATGGCGCCGGCCTCGGCGTCTCGGGCGCGCTCCAGCGCGGCATGGCGATCCCGCACTTCCGCCTCGAGCCGCTCCCTCGCGCGTGCGTCCGTGGCCAGCGGGCCAAGGGCACTGAGCGCCGCGGTCTTCTGTTCGAGCTCGAGCGCGGCCCGGTCGCGGAGATCCGAGGCCTGGCCGGGGCTCTGGCCGGCCAGCAGCGCGGAGGCCTGGACCTGGAGTGTGGCGACCTCCTGCCGGCGAGCCTGCTCTGCCGTGAGCAGCCGCTCGGCCGCTGCGATGTCCGTGACGCCAAGCTCACGCAGGATGTTCTGCACCCCGGACTGCGCGACGCGGAGTCCCTCTTCGGTTCCGACGCGGCTCTGGCGCCGGACCGTGCGGTCGCGCTCGCGAACCTCGTTGATGCGCCGCACGTTCATGGCCACGGACCGGCGCTCCCAGAAACGCATCCCCTCGATGACGGCCAGACCCATGGCGCCGACACCCAGCAGGACGGCAAACAGCAACGACCTGGCCGACCCGATGACGATCGCGGCCAGGGCCATGGCACCGACCGCGGCCGTGATGATGCCCTCGTTGAGGAAGCTAGGCTCCGGTTCGTCCGGCTCCACCTCCGGGCCGGCCTCGTCGTGCAACGATTCCTGGAGGATCGTCACCCGGCTCTGCAGCGTTCGCATCCGGTCGAGCTGGTCGCGCAGCGCCGCCATGGGGCGGTCGGGGGAGGCCTCGAGGTCGGTCAGGCGCTGCTGCGCCTCGGATGCCTGCCGCAGGCGCTCGAACCGCTCTTCGATCGACGGCCCTGTCGGTCCGGAGCCGCTCGGCCTGGCGTGCGCCTTCGAGCATATTGCGGCTCTCCGAGAGAGCCATCTCCGCTCGAACACGGGCATCCCGGGCTTGAGCCAGCGAGTCCCGATCGGCCTCCAGCTTCTGCAGGGAAGCCTCGCCGTTCTTGAGAGCGGCCTCGGCTCGGGCAACGGCCTCCTCGGCGATCTTGAGCCGGCCCGGATTCTTGTCGCCCCGGGACTTGAGGGCGCGTATCGCGTCTTCGATTCGGCTCTTTGCCCGGGACGATCCCTTGTCGCCGCCGCCGATGCTCGCCTGGAGACGATCCCGCAGCGCTCCTTCGTCGCGGTCGAGATCTTCGAGCTCCTGGTGGCGGATCGAGGCCGTGGAGCGGAAGAACGCCTCGTTCGGGATGCCGGTGAGGCCGGCGATGACTTCCTCGGCCCGAGCCGGATCCGAGTAGGTCTGGCCGTCGTACTCGAGCGCGACTCGTCCCCGCTGGCCCCGGAACTCCTTCTCCAGCTGACCGCGACGCGGACCGCCCTCCTGGCTCCCGCCGTTCTCTTCGTCGACGACGAACTCGATCCTCGTGAGCGAGCGATCGTCTTCCTGGCCGCCCCAGGAGCGAAGCGCCTCCAGCTCGGCCGTGGCGGCCGTCGGCTTTCGGAAGAGAGCCAGCTCCAGACCGCGCTGGATGGTCGACTTGCCGGCCTCGTTGGGGCCTCGAATGATCGTGAAGCCCGGCGCCAGCTCGATGTCGAGGTCGCGGTGCCGCCCGAAATGGTGCAGCTGCACACGGGTGATTCTCATCGCCGCGCCGCCGTTCACAGAGTCACCTGGCGGCCTTCGAGGAGATGGCGGCCCAGCCTGAGGACTTCGCGCAGGTCGGCCAGCTCCTCGGCGGGATCCATCTCCGGAGAGGCGATCGCGGCGGTGCCCTGGCCGGGGCGCGCCGGTGCGCTCGGCTCGGCGGCATCCGGCAGCGCTGCCACGACGGTCGGAGTGGCGCCGGTCGCTTTCTCGAGCTCCGCGATGCGCGCCTCGACGGTTCCGACGAAGGCTCCAAGGACGGTGTCGGGAGGCGCCGGCAACCCTTCCGGGACTGCGGGGATGGACATATCCCGCAGGCGGAACTTGAGGAACGAGGGGGCGAGGGCCCGATCGACCTCCTCCAGGTCGAGATCGAGGTCGTCGGGATACAGTCCGGTCAAGCGCACGGTGAAGACCAGATTCGCGTCCGCGTGGCGGCCCAGCATCTCGATCAGCTCGGGCTGGCTATGGACACCGCTCACATCCAGGTCCAGCTTCTCGGCCCGCGTCTGGCCGACCCGCTTGGGCTCGATGGTGACGACGTGGCGTCCGGACCGGTCGTCCAGGGTCACCAGCAGGACCTGGCCGGCACCGTCCTGATCCACGGCGACCGGCTCCGGCGCTCCGGAGTACGCATACGACACGTTGCCGGCCCGGCCTTCGACGGCGGAGTGCCAGTGGCCGAGGGCCAGGTAGTCCAGGCCCGTCGCGGCTATCTCATCCTCGGTGAACACCACGGCGTCGGTATCCGTCCGCCCGGGGATGGCCAGCGCCCCGTGGACCATGCCGATCTTCCAGGTCGCCCGTGTCTCCGCCCTTACGTCCAGCCCGGCGAGAGGGCTGCGCGGCGAGCGCTTCGTGTCGAAGACCCGGCCGTAGACGATCGTGTCCAGCGACGGGAAGACGATCTCGGGCAGGTAGGGCGTCAGCACCGCCACCCAATCGCTGGCGGCGCGGGCCATGTTCGTCAGGTCGTACGAGCGGTAGATCGACGCACCGTCATACACGTCGTGCGTGCCCGGAATGATCACCGTCCGGATGCTGGCCCTGGCCAGCCGCCCCAGCTCCGCGGCCACGCGCTCCACCGAGCGGCGCGGCTGGGTGTTCGAGTCGAAGAGGTCCCCTGCGATCAGGAAGAGGTCGACCGTCTCCGCGATGGCCAGGTCGACCGTGGCGCGGAAAGCTGCGAACTGGCGCTCGCGCAAGACGGCGGCGCGTTCGCCCAGGTCCGTATGCCGAGCCCCCAGATGTACGTCGGCGGTATGCAGCAGGCGAAGCATCGGGCCAGTGGTTCCTCATAAGAGCCCGGGCACCCGAAGAATCCACGCTCGATCCGCGGATGCTCGCGCGGGCCGAACCAAGTATCACCCCGTTCGAGCCGCCGAGCCACCCGTCGTGGATCGGCCCGGCCCGACGCGCCGATTGTGCCAGGTTCCACGACGCCAGATACGACGAGGTTGAGAGGGGCGCCGGGCCCTGTCTCGCCCTGTCCAACGATTCGGGACGGCCATTCTGCGGGTGGCTGCCTGCATGGTATCCTGCCGCCCTGCCGGTGCGTCCCAGACAGGCACGAGAGAACCGAAGACTGTCGACCGGATCCCCTCCAGCCCCCGCGGCCTCGCGTGGCGGCCGGTCCCAGTCGAGGTTCGCCCTTCCGGGAACGGGCGGCGCTGAACCCGCGGCTCCGGGAGGAGAAACGTGACCTACGTAGACCGAACCCTCACCTGTGTCGACTGCGGCGCCGAGTTCGTCCACTCGGCCGAGGATCAGGAGTTCTACGCGCAGAAAGGGTTCGTCTCGGACCCCAAACGGTGCCCCAGCTGCCGAGCCGCCAGGCGCACCGTGCGCGATGCCGGGGATGGCTCGAGCCGCGACCGAGGCGGCAACGGTGGCCCGCGCGAGTACTTCGCGGTGGTCTGCTCGCGCTGCGGAAACCAGGCTCAGGTTCCCTTCAAGCCGCACATGGACCGGCCCGTCTACTGCTCAGACTGCTTCCGGGTCGTTCAGACCGAGCAGGGCGGCGCGCAGCCGGCTCAGCCGAGTCAGTAGGCGCGGTCGCAGATCGGCGCCCGCCATCCGGCGCGCTCCACGAATTAATAAGCGGCGGCCGCCTTTCGGCGACCGCCGCTTTGCGAACGAAAGGTTACGCGGCCTTGCTGGCGAGGCAACCCTGTAGGCGAACCACGCCATGACCGGCGCCGCCGCCCACGAAGATCGACGTCCGCGATCCACATGGTGATCGGCGCGCCGCCCAGGCCGTAGCGTGACCTGCATGAGCACGACGAGCACGCCGCACACCAGCGTGGCACCGGCGACGCCGAGCAGGACCTGCGCCACCGGCATCGGCCAGGTGATGCTCGCGTTCGTGACCTTGAGGTAGAGGACCACGACCGTAGCGACGGCACCGACCAGGCCCAGGATGGCGAACAGGCCGGAATTGCCCGCGCTGAAGTAGCTGATACTGGGGCACGAGTACCCGGCGATGCTGAGGCCCCCGCACAGGTTCACGGTCGCAATGAACTGGCCAACGATCCAGCCCACGAGTACCGCGACCGCACCGTAGACGATGAACTTCTCAGCTTGGGAGATCTTCGCCCAGATCTCATTCACGCGATAGAGCCTCCTTCTCCTGAATACCCGGGACGCACCCATTCGCGGGCCGCCGGCGACCTAGCTCCTATTCGGCCTCATGACGGGTTCTCAAGGCCGATGAGAACGAGCGCAGCCTACACCCCGGTATAAGCCGTGAACAGATGGAATTGCACGAAGCGACGAGCGCGAGCCGATGTACGAGGCTCCTTCTCGTGCCGCGCAGGAGAATGCCCACTGGGGTGTTCTGTCGGCCGACCTGCCCGTTTCGGCAGGCGGAACCTCGACCTGTGCCCCGGCCGGCAACGCCCGGTGTCGGTGAATTAGGGTTCGGGGCGGCCTCTGGTAGAATGTAGGCCGCTCCCCGATTGGCGTAGCCGTATCTGAGCGCCCACGGATCCGTCCGGTTGCAGTCGTCGAACGTGAACATCCGCGCCGGCGACGCCAGGGTTGGGAGATGGAGGAGGAACCATGGCTCGGCCTGTCCGCACGGCGGTCGCTCCGAACCCTCTCCGGCCGGTGAAGTCACACCTGATCGAGGAGTACAACGCGCGGACGAACGTCGTCCGGTGCGATTGCGGCTGGTCTGGCAACGCCGACGATTTCGCCGTCCACCGACGGGCAGTCGGCGCCGCAAGCCCGTCCTGATCGGCCGGCCGGGCGGAGGTTCGGACTCCGCAACCAGTGAGTCGATCCCGGATCGCGTCAGGCCGCTGGCCACGTACGAGGACCTCGGCTACCGGGACGTGTTCTGGGCCGCCCGCGCATACGAAGACGCCTGCGACCGGATCGCCCTGCGCGCCCTCATGCCGCCGGCCGGCGCGCGCCTGATAGAGGTCGGGGCCGGCTTCGGCAGGCTCGCGGGCGAGTACACGGGCTACGGCGAGGTGGTCCTGCTCGACTCCTCCGAAGTCCACGTGGCCGCGGCTCGTGAGGCCCTGGGCGACGATCCACGCTACCGGGTCGCACTTGGGGACGCCCTGGCGCTCCCGTATCCCGACGGCTACTTCGACGCCGCCGTGTGCGTTCGAATGCTGCATCACTTCGAGGACCCCGGACCCGTGCTCGCCGAGCTGGGTCGCGTCGTGCGACCGGGCGGGACCCTTGTCCTGGAGTACGCCAACAGGCGCAACCTCAAGGCCATCGCGCGGCGCCTGCTGGGCCGCCAGACCTGGTCGCCGTTCGATCTGGGTGCCGTGGAGTACAAGCCACTCCACTACGACCACTCCCCGGTGAGCGTCCGCCGTTCCCTGCGTGCCGCCGGATTCCGCCCCCGCCGAACGCGGGCCACCTCGCTCTTCAGGCTGCCCGGCCTGTGCCGCCGGCTGCCGGCCGGACTGCTGGCCGGGGCGGAGTCGGTCCTCCAGGAACCCCTCGGGCCGATCACCCCGGGGCCGTCCGTCTTCGTGCTGGCGGTCCGGGCGGACGGATCTCCCCGATCGGATGCCTGACCCTTCCGGGCACGCCGGGTACACTGCGTGGAGAAGGAGGCGGCGCAACCGAGACTCAGATCCACTCGACCCCGTCCGAACCGGTCGCCATAACGATGCCCGCGACACTCTCCGATAAGCCGCCGGCAGGCCCCGTCCGGACGCGCGAGGAGCGCCTGCTTCTGCTCCGCCCGCTGCTGCAGCAGCGGATTCTCGTGCTCGACGGCGCCACCGGAACTCTCGTCCAGCAATACCGGCTGTCCGAGGCCGACTTCCGCGGCGAGCGGTTCCGCGACCACCCGCGCGACGTTCGCGGTGACAACGACCTTCTGACCCTGACCCGGCCCGACATCGTCCGGGCGGTCCACGACGCCTATCTCGCGGCCGGCGCGGACATCATCTCGACCGATACCTTCACCGCGACGCGCATCGCCCAGGCCGACTACGGGCTGGAAAGCGTGGCCTACGAGATGCACGTCGAGGCGGCCCGCATCGCCCGTGCCGCCGCGGACGCCGTCGAGGCGCGAGAGCCGGGCCGGCCGCGCTTCGTCGCCGGATCGCTCGGCCCCACCAACAAGACGGCCTCCATCTCACCGGACGTGGCCGATCCGGCCGCCCGCTCCGTCACGTTCGAACAGCTGGCCGAGGCGTACGCGGAGGCCGCCCGGGGGTTGCTCGCCGGCGGCGCGGACCTGCTCATGGTCGAGACGATCTTCGACACGCTCAACGCCAAGGCCGCCATCTTCGCCATCGAGAACGTCTTCGAGGAGCTCGGCGTCCGAGTGCCGTTGTGGATCTCCGGCACGATCACCGACGCGAGCGGCCGGACACTCTCGGGCCACACCGTCGAGGCGTTCTGGAACGCGATCCGCCACGCCGAGCCCCTGATCGTGGGGCTCAACTGCGCGCTCGGTGCGCGGCAGCTGCGCGCTCATGTCGAGGAGCTGTCCGGACTGGCGGACACCTTCGTCGCGGTTCATCCCAACGCCGGGCTGCCCAACGAGTTCGGCGGCTACGACGACTCACCGGAGTCGATGGCCACCGTCCTGCGCGAGTTCGCCGATGCCGGCCTGGTGAACGTGATCGGCGGCTGCTGCGGGACCGGACCGGCCCACGTTGCCGCCATCGCCGAAGCCGCCCTGGGCCTCCCGCCGCGCCGGGTTCCGGACCGACCCGCGGCCCTGCGACTGGCCGGCCTGGAAGCGCTGAACGTGGGGGAAGGCAGCCTCTTCCTCAATATCGGCGAACGGACCAACGTCGCCGGCTCGCGCGCCTTCGCCCGACGCATCGTCGACGGCGAGTTCGACCGCGCCCTGGAGATCGCCCGCCGCCAGGTGGATGACGGTGCCCAGGCGATCGACGTCAACATGGACGAAGCCCTGCTCGACTCGGAGGCGGCGATGACCCGCTTCCTGAACCTGGTGGCCTCGGAGCCGGCCATCGCCCGCGTCCCGATAGTCGTCGACTCGTCCAAGTGGTCGGTCATCGAGGCCGGGCTGCGCTGCATAGGCGGCAAGCCGGTCGTGAACTCGATCTCCCTGAAGGAGGGCGAGGAGCAGTTCCTGCGCCAGGCGGGGCTGGCTCGCCGGTACGGCGCCGCCGTCATCGTGATGGCCTTCGACGAGCAGGGCCAGGCCGACACGGCCGAACGCAAGGTCGAGATCTGCCGCCGAGCCTACCGGCTCCTGACCGAACAGGTCGGCTTCCCGGCGGACGAGATCGTCTTCGATCCGAACATCTTCGCCATCGGCACCGGCATCGAGGAGCATGCCGGCTACGCCGTCGCGTACCTGGAGGCGACCCGCCGCATCAAGGCCGAGCTTCCGGGCGTTCACGTCAGCGGCGGCGTCAGCAACGTCTCGTTCGCCTTCCGCGGCAACGACCCGATTCGCGAGGCGATCCACGCCGTCTTCCTGTACCACGCCATCGCCGCGGGCATGGACATGGGCATCGTCAACCCGGGCCAGCTGGCGGTCTACTCGGAGATACCCCCGGAACTGCTGGAGCGCGTCGAGGACCTGGTCCTCAACCGCCGCCCGGATGCCACGGAACGGCTGCTGGAAGTCGCCGCCCGGTACGCGGGCGAAGGCAAGGCCCGGCCCGAGGCGGACCTGCAGTGGCGCGAGCTGCCGGTCGGCGAGCGGCTGCGACACGCCCTGGTCGAGGGAATCGACACCTGGGTCGTCGAGGACACCGAGGCGGCCCGCCTCGCCGCGAGCCACCCGATCGAGGTGATCGAAGGGCCGCTCATGGCCGGCATGAACACGGTCGGCGACCTTTTCGCGGCGGGCAAGATGTTCCTGCCCCAGGTCGTGAAGAGCGCCCGCGTAATGAAGAAGGCGGTCGCGCATCTCGTGCCCTATCTCGAGGCGGAGAAGGCGGCCCTCGGCGATACCCGGCCGCGCGGTCGCATCCTCATGGCGACGGTCAAGGGGGACGTCCACGACATCGGCAAGAACATCGTGGGCGTCGTGCTGGGCTGCAACAACTACGAGGTGCTCGACCTGGGCGTGATGGTCCCGGCGGCACGGATCCTGGAGACGGCGCGAGCCGAGCACGTCGACGTGATCGGCCTCTCCGGCCTGATCACGCCGTCCCTGGAGGAGATGGCCCACGTCGCCGGCGAGTTGGAGCGCGACGGGTTCCGGGTGCCGCTGCTGATCGGCGGCGCCACGACTTCCCGCGCCCACACCGCGGTCAAGATCGCGCCGCGCTACTCCGGGCCGGTGGTCCACGTGGCCGATGCTTCGCGAGCGGTGGGCGTCGTGTCCGAGCTGCTCGGCGAGGGCTCGGCTGCCTACGCCACGGCCGTCCTCGCGGACCAGGAGCGAACGCGAACCGAGCGGGCGGGGCGCCGCGAGCGCGTCACGCGTGTCGCCATCGAGACCGCGCGCGCCAATCGGACCCCGGTCGACTTCGGCCTGGCGGCGCCCAGACCCAGCTTCCTGGGCGTTCGCGCCTTCGACGACTACCCGCTGGCCGAATTGGTGGAGCGCATCGACTGGACTCCTTTCTTCCAGGCCTGGGAGCTGAAGGGCGCCTTCCCGGCGATCCTGGACGCTCCCGGCGTGGGCCCCTCGGCGACGTCGCTGTACGAGGACGGCCGCCGGCTCCTGGAACGCATCGTCACGGATCGCTCGTTGCGCGCACGGGCCGTGGTCGGATTCTGGCCTGCCAACTCCGTCGGCGACGACATCGAGCTGTACGCGGACGCCGGCCGCGAGAGGCCCGTGGCCGTGGTCCACACCCTGCGTCAGCAGATGGAGAAGCCGCCCGGGCGTCCGAACATCGCCCTGGCCGACTTCGTCGCCCCGGTCGCGACAGGCGTCGAGGACTACCTGGGCGGGTTCGCGGTAACCGCGGGCTCCGGTTCGGCAGAGCTGGTCGCCGGCTTCGAGGCGGCCCACGACGACTACTCGGCGATCATGGTCAAGGCCCTGGCGGACCGGCTGGCCGAGGCATTCGCCGAGCGGCTTCACGAGATGGTCCGGCGCGAGTTGTGGGGATACGCGCCCGGCGAGGCGCTGGACAACGCCGCGTTGATAGCCGAGGCATATCAGGGGATCAGACCGGCGCCGGGCTACCCGGCGTGCCCGGACCACACCGAGAAGGCGACCCTGTTCGAGCTGCTTGACGCGGAAGCCAGAGCCGGGATCTCCCTGACCGAGTCGTTTGCGATGCTCCCGCCCGCGTCCGTCTCCGGCTACTACTTCTGGCGACCCGAAGCCCACTACTTCGGCCTCGGCCGCATCGGCCGTGACCAGCTCGAGGACTACGCCCGCCGCAAGGGCTGGTCCCTCGACGATGCGGCGCGCTGGCTCGCCCCCAACCTGGACGACGAGTAGCCCGCCGACTGCCCGCGACACGCGGCCCGCAGCCGGGCGATCCGACCGAGTTCCGTCCAGGCCCCCGACTTACGTGCAGCATTGCACCTAATTCGCTCGGGGTATTGACGTGACTCGCTACTATTCCCCGGCGACGCCATGCGACTGGAGAGCCTTCCGATGCTGACCGCGCCGGCCATCGACGCTACCGAGCCCGCGACCATCGCGGAGCCGCCCGATCTCCACATCGTGCCGTCTCCGAGTGGCTCGAGAGGACACCGCAATCCGGTCGCGGTCGCGAACGTAACCGTTCCGGCCGAGCCGACGGCCCGGATCCACTGGATCGGGCGTTTCGTCGACTATCGCCATCCGGAGGACCTGTACGCGGATATCGTCGCCGGCACGCCCAACCTCGTGATCGTCGATGCCCGGTACCGCGAGACCTTCGGTCTCGAGCATCTGCCCGGCGCCATCAACCTGCCCTGGCGCGAGATCGACGAGCGAAGCACGGCCCACCTTCCTCGCGACGCCGAGTACGTCGTCTACTGCTGGAACGCCAGCTGTCGTGCGTCCACCAAGACGGCCGAGCGGCTCGAGTCGCTGGGCTTCCGGGTCAAGGAGTTGCACGGCGGCCTGCAGGTCTGGAAGACGCAGGGCTACCCGACCGTACGGTCATAGGGGCCGGCCGCTGCCCAGGTCCGGGTAGACTTGACGCAGACATCGTCGGAGGTCTGCGTTGGGCGAGGGACTTGTGGCGGATCTGACCGGTAGCGGCGACCACGGGCCCGGCGGGGCGGCCGTGGATTCGATCGTGGTGCTGGACTTCGGCAGCCAGTACAGCCAGCTCATCGCCAGGCGCGTTCGCGAGCTGAGCGTCTACTCGGAGCTGCTGCCTTTCGATACTCCGTGGAGCGAGATCGCGGCCCGCAAGCCGGCGGGCGTGATCCTTTCGGGCGGGCCCGTCGAGCGTCTATGAAGACGGGCGCGCCGCACCCCGACCCGGCCATCTGGACCGGCGGCGTCCCGCTCCTCGGCATCTGCTACGGCATGCATCTCATGGCCCAGGCCCTGGGCGGCGAGGTCTTGTCGTTCGAGCGCAAGGAGTTCGGGCCGGCCGTGGTCTCCGTGACGGAGGCCGGAGGGCTGTTCGCCGGCCTGGAGCCCGAGCAGCCGGTCTGGATGAGCCACGGCGATTCGATCGCCCGGCTCCCCGACGGCTTCCGCCCGACCGCCCGCACGGGCTCGACGCCATACGCCGCGGCCGCCGACCCGGACCGCCGCCTGTACGGAATCCAGTTCCATCCCGAGGTCGTCCACACGGCCAGGGGCCGCGAGATCCTGCGCAACTTCGTGGTCGAGATCGCCGGCGCCCGGCCGACGTGGACCCCTGCCAACTTCATCGCCTCGACCGTCGATGAGATCCGGCGCCGCGTCGACGAGCACAGCCGCAAGACCGGGACGGACGGCAAGGTGCTGTGCGCTCTCTCCGGCGGAGTCGATTCGGCCGTGGCCGCGACGCTCGTCCACCGCGCCGTCGGCGATCGGCTGACCTGCGTCCACGTCGACCACGGCATGATGCGGAAGAACGAGACGGAGCTGCTCCAGACCGCGTTCGAACAGCTGGGCGTTCGATTCACCGTCGTCAACGCCCGCGACCGGTTCCTGCACAAGCTCGCCGGCATCATCGAGCCCGAGCAGAAGCGCCGGATCATCGGCGCCGAGTTCATCCGGGTATTCGAGGAGGAGGCCGCCAGGCTCGGGCGGATCGACTTCCTGACCCAGGGCACCCTGTACCCCGACGTGATCGAGTCCGCGACTTCCGACAAGGAGAAGTCCGCGGCCAAGATCAAGACCCACCACAATGTCGGCGGCCTGCCCGACGACCTCGCCTTCCAGTTGATCGAGCCCTTGCGCTACCTGTTCAAGGACGAAGTTCGCGCCGTCGGGACGGAGCTCGGCCTGCCGGATTCCATGGTTCAGCGCCAGCCATTCCCGGGGCCGGGCCTGGCCATCCGGATCATCGGCGAGGTCACCGCCGAGCGGCTCGACACCCTGCGCGAAGCCGACTGGATCGTCATCGACGAGATCAAGGCGGCCGGGCTGTACCGCAGCGTCTGGCAATCGTTCGCGATCCTCACTCCGCTCCGCTCCGTCGGGGTCATGGGCGACGGCCGAACGTACGCCAACGTGGTTGCCATTCGTGCCGTGACATCGGAGGACGCGATGACGGCCGACTGGGCGAAGCTCCCGTATGAGTTGCTCGGCAGGATCAGCTCCCGCATCGTCAACGAGGTGCCGGGCGTGAACCGGGTCGTCTACGACATCAGCTCCAAGCCGCCCGCCACGATCGAGTGGGAGTGACGTGACGCAGGACCACGGCGGCGCCCCAGTCGGGGAAGCTTCGGGGCGGAGCGACAAGGGCCGGGTCGGAAACGGCCGGTCACGAGTGCCCCCGACGCGGAGGGCCCGCCGGAAGCGCCCTGGAAGCTCGTCGCAGGCCAGGACCTTCGGGATGATCGCGATCCTCGGCGGATGGGTGTCCATCGCCGTAGGCGCCTTCCTGGGACTCGCTCGATCCGACTTCCTCGGCATGAGCAACTCAGCAGGCCCTCAGCCACTGCTGACCGTGTACGGATTCCCAGGTGCCATCGTGTTGTGGCTGTTCGTGGCTGCGGCCCTGCTGGCGGCGCTGCCGGTGGGGATGGCCATGCTGGTACCCGATGCGCGAAGCGCGACGGACACCGCGGCGGTAATCATGGCCGCCGCCGGATTGGTGCTCCTCCCGGATGAGCTGGGCCGCGCCTTCGGGCTGCCGCTCCTGCCGGGGTCCGCGCTCCTGGCCTTCGGCGGCTGGCTGATCGCCCGAGACGCAGCCTCGCCCGACATCGAGGCCGGCGGAGCAACGACCGGCGTGGCGGCCGCGCCCGGTGAGGGCCTGGAGCCACGGACCGCCGAGCCGGTCTCCGCAGCCGAGCATCGCGGCACACCCCCAGAACCGTCCGCGTCGGATCGCGAGTGTCCCTGGTGCTCGGCCCGCGTCCCGGCCGGCGTGTCGACTTGCCCTGCCTGCAAGGCCAGGGTCGATGGTGACACGTCCGTGGAAGCGGTCCGGCTTCCGGGGCTGACCGAAGTGTCGCCGAGCCTGCGGGCCTACGCCGAGAAGGCCCGGACCGGCAAACCGAGACGGAGCCTGCGGACACTCCTGCTCGGCCAGCCCGGCACACCTGTCCCGCCGATTGTCCCGGAGGCGAGCGAGCCGGATGCGCTCCGACCGCCGAACGAGGCCGTTCGCGCGGAGATGGCGCGCCTGGATGAGGAGATAGCCGCCAGGGCCGTCCTGCCGGGCACGGATCCCTTCGAGATTCCCGCCGGAGTCATCTACCCGGAAGCCGCGCCCGGGACGGAAACGCCGCCGACGCGCGTCCGGCGACCGCCTGGAAGCCGCGCCCGCCGCGGAAGCCGCGCCCGTCCGCGGCTCCGCCGCGACGCCGCAAGCCGAAGGCGTGACCGAGCCCGCCGGGCGGCTCCCGGTACCCGGGCCGTCCTACCTGCGCGAGCTGGAGCTGCGCCCCGGTGACCCTCACCGCGTTGGCATGTCGCAGCCCCAGACCCTCGCCGACGGTTGGTGGGTCACCCTGCTGTGGTGCGAGCGGGAAAGCGCCCTCGTGACTTTCGCCGATCTCGGCCCCGAATACGGCATTCCGCCCGGGTCGCCCCTGATGCGGCTCGGGCCCGGCCTGTCGGGGACTCTATCCGGCCTCATCCTCGAGGAGGGCGGCCGGCAGCAACTCCGGTTACGGCTGGGCCAGCCTCCCGCCGACGAATCGGCACCCTGGGAGGCTCCCCTCGTTGTGCTCGCGGGTTTCCGGTTCGAGCCGGCGCGGGTCATCGCCATGCGTGACAGCGAGCTTGCCCAGACGGTCCTCCGGGCCTTCCGCGACGCCCTGCTCCGACTCTCCTATTGAGCGGGCCGGATCGGCCGGGCGCAGGATGATCGCAGCCGCCGTCGCCAAGCGGCGCATTACCCCGAATTCGGCCGGTGTCGCTAGACTCGCCGCATGCGGAACATGCTGAAGGACTTCTCCGAGGAGTTGCGCCGTCGCCAGGCCGAACAGCAGGCCGCGGGCCGCAAGCGAGCGGCCGATCGAGGCGATGACGAAGGAAGCGCCTCACCCACCGAGGGACCACGGGAGGATGACCAGGTGAGCTCACAAGGATCCGATCCGGACGATACGGATCGCAACGGAGACGAGGGCCCACGTCCGATCTTCGAGCGTGGCGGCTGGGGTGGCGGCCCGAGACGCGCCCGGTTCGGGGGGTCCTCCGGGGACATCCCCGAGTTCCACGTAAGCCGCGGCTGGATCATCCTCGGCGTTGCCGTCGTGGTCCTCCTGGTTCTGCTCTCGCTATTCACTCTGACGGTCGGCCTCGCCACGGACGCCATCTGGTTCGGTAGCGTCGGCTTTGCCAGCGTCTTCTGGACTCGCCTCGGCACGCAAATCCTGTGCTTCGTTGGCGGATTCCTGGTCGCCTTCCTGTTCCTGTGGGTCAACATCTGGCTCGCCGGACGATTCATCCCGAAGGGCGAGCTCCGCCGCTTCTCCCTGGACGACCTGCTCGATCGATTCAACGTCGACCGCTACATGAGCGGCGGGACGATGGGTCGCGGGCCTTTCGGTAGCCCGCCGGCTCGGACGACCCCCAGGTCTGACGATTCGGTCCAGGTCCCCGATATCAGCCGCCCCGTCTTCTGGGGCCTGCTTGCCATCGGCGTACTCGTCGCCCTCACGATGGGTGGCCTGGTGGAGAGCGGCTGGACGACCATTCAGCTCTTCCTGCACCGGGTCCCGTTCGGCCAGACGGACCCGACCTTCGGCCGGGACATCGGCTTCTACATCTTCGAGCTCCCGTTCTACCGGCTCGCTCAGTCATATGCCAATGCGCTGCTTCTCGTGGCGCTCGCTCTGGTGGGCATTCGCTACCTGGTGGCGGTTGTGTCCGGTGCTTCCATGCCCACCACGGCGCGCGTACACCTCGGGCTGCTGGCCATGCTCTACCTGTGGTCGATCGCCCTCGGGTACCAGCTCGACCGCTACGAGCTGGTCTACAGCGGCACCAGCGGGCTCTTCCAGGGAGCCAGCTACACGGACATCGCCGCAAGGGTCCTGGCAATCACCGTCATGACCGTTCTGGCGGCCTTCGCCGGCGCGTTCGTGCTGGGGTTCGCCTACACCCGATTGCGAGTGCCGCTCGTCCTGACGCTGGCGGTCTGGCTCGGCGCCTACATGGTTCTCGACGTCGGCTACCCGCTGGCGGTCCAACGCCTGCAGGTCGAGCCCAACCAGCAGAGCCTGGAAACCCCGTACATCAAGAACAACATCGACATGACGCGACAGGCCTTCGGCCTGAACAACTGGTCCTCGGTGTCATACACCCCGGGACTGACTGTGAGCGCGGCATCGCTGCAAGGCGAGGAGTCTACGATCCAGAACCTGCGGCTGTGGGACTACAGGCCGCTCCAGCCGAACCTCACGAACTCGCAGCTGATCCGCCCTTACTACAGCTTCGCCGACGTCGATACCGACCGATACACCTTCACGGACGCGGCGACCTGCGCCCCCAACCCGGCGCCGTGCGTCCGCCAGGTGATGCTCTCCGGCCGAGAGCTGGATCCCGAAAAGGTCCTGGCGCAGAACAACGGCAATTCGGGCTGGGTCAACCAGCACCTCGTCTTCACGCACGGCATTGGGCTGGTGATGCTGCCGGTGAACGAGGCCGTGATAAGCCAGCAAGGCCAGGGTGCCAGTCCTCAGCTCGTGGTGCAGGACCTGCCGCCCGTGTCGGCGGCGGGCGCGCCCGTCGTCACGGAGCCCAGGATCTACTTCGGAACGCAAGCCAGCGACTACGTGATCGTAGGAGGCAATACCGAGGAATTCGACTACCAGTCCTCGGGCTCGGCCGGCGAGGTGAAGAACACCTGGACCGGCACGACCGGAATCAAGCTCGATACCCTCCTCTCCAAGCTCCTGTTCTCCGCGCGGCTGGGCGATCTCAACCTGCTGATCAGCAACCAGGTGAGCGGCAACAGCCAGCTGCTCTTCAGGCGATCGATCGAGGAGCGCGTGCAGGCGATCGCGCCTTTCCTGCGCTATGACAAGGACCCGTACCTGGTCGTAACGTCGACCGGGCGATTGGACTACGTCCTCGACGCTTTCACTACGAGCGCCGCATACCCCGACGCCAACACCTACGATCCCTCGACCGAAACCAGTGCGAACAGCCTCGACGGGGATCCGTTCAACTACATCCGCAACAGCGTCAAGGTCGTCATGGATGCCTATGACGGCACGACCACGTTCTACGTCGCGGACCCGACCGACCCGATCATCCAGGCCTGGGAGGGAGTCTTCCCGGGCGTCTTCCATCCGCTCTCCGAGATGTCGCCCGACATGCAGGCTCATCTGCGCTACCCCGAGAGCATGTACAACGCTCAGACCGCGGTCTTCGGGACGTACCACGTCACCGACCCGTCGGTCTTCTTCAGCCAGACCGACGTCTGGCACGTCATGCGCAACTCGGGCGCGAGCAACAAGGGACTCGATCAGCTCCCCCTCGAGGCGTACTACGTCGAGATGCAGGTCCCGGGACAATCGCAGCCCGGCGCCCCCGAGTTCCTTCTGCTCCAGCCCATGGTCCCGAAACAGCGTCCGAACATGATCGCCTGGGTCGCCGCCCACAACGACCCCGGGTCATATGGGAAGGTGCAGGTCTTCAACTTCCCGGGCACGTCGACCATCCTCGGGCCGACTCAGATACAGGCATTGATCACGGCCAACAAGGACGCGAGCAAGGACCTGAGCCTGTGGAGCACGCAGGGCAGCACGGTCACGATGGGCAACCTGCTGGTTGTACCGCTCCAGGACTCGATCCTCTACGTGGAGCCCGTGTACGTCCAAGCGGCGAACAACCCGATACCGGTGCTCCAGAAGATCGCTCTCGCCGGGGGTGGTGGCCAGATCGTCTGGGGTGACCCCGTCCTCTTGACCGCGTTGCAGCAGCTGACCTCGGGCGGCGCCGCGCCAGGCCCCTCGCCATCGCCTGGGACCTCGCCGGTCCCCGGCACCCACGGCTACGGCCACGGCCGCCGGCTCGCCGGCGGTAGTGCCCAGCCTGCCGCCCAACGCGACTGCCCAGCAGCTGGCCGCAGAGGCCACTCGCCACTACCAGCTGGCCCAGCAGGCCCTTCGAAACGGCGATCTGGCTACGTACCAGTCGGAGATGAACCAGGTCGGGCAGTTGCTCAACCAGCTCGGGATCCTGCTCGGCACGCCCGCGCCCGCGGGGCCCTAGCCTGTGGTCGTGCGAGCGAAGCGGCTCGCCGGCGTTCGGACCGGGGCCGATAACTTGCGCGGCTGGCCGGCACGAATGGGCTCGGCCCTGGCCTTTGGCTTGGGCGATCTGGACGCGGTTATCGTGGCGCTCGCGGGATTCCTGCTTCGGGGCGGGATCGTGCTGCTCGCGCTGCCCAGCGTGGTTCTGCCATCCGTGATCGACATCGCCGGCGTCACGGGCATCGATGCGTTCGGGATCGACGGCCGTCCGACTCCGTGGCTGTACGAGATGGTGGCGATTGCCGTCGGCGCGGCAATCTTGTGGCTGGCCCTCGCCAGCTTCATCGGCTCGCTCACCGACGTGTGGCTGATCGAGGCCACGACCGACGCGAGCGAGAGGCCGGTCCATCGGGGACGACCGCTGCCGGAGATCGGGCTTCTCCTCGACATGGTCGCCATACGGGGAATCTGCCTCCTGCCGGTCGCCGGCGCCGTAGCGTGGGCCAGTGCCAGGATCTACACGACCGCGTACGCGGAACTGACCTCACCCACCAACCTGGCCACGCCACTGCCGGTCAGGGTCGTGGAGAGTAGCGTCGACGCCGTGATCGTTGTCTTCCTGGTCTGGGTGGCGACGGAGACGATCGCCGCCCTGGCCGTTCGGCGGTTGGTCCTCGGCGGCGGCGGAGTAGGACGATCCATCCTCGATGCACTCGCCCAGGTCCTCCGGAGGCCGCTCACGACCGCCCTTACGATCCTGGCTACCACTGGAGCCACCGTGCTTGCCACGGCCGCTGCCATCGCCACCACGGCCACGGCCTTCGACTGGTGCCGCGTTGCCGCAAGAAGCCAGCAGCCGATCGCCATATCGCTCGGCTTCGGTCCGCTCAGCACGACACGCGACTTCCGGCCTGTCGTCTTCCTCCTGGCCGCCTTCGTTCTGGCCGTCGCCTGGGTGGTGGCGGCTGCCATTTCCGGGATAGTCTCCGCCTGCCGCAACGCCGCCTGGACGGGCGAGGTTCTCGAATCGATTTCCAACGCCCGAACCGGCCCGGGAGCGGACGAGTTGGGACTATCGGGCGGGCCGGGCGAGAGATCGGGGGATTGACCCGCGACCCAGGAGCGGGAACCCTCGGCGGTGCGGCCAACCGTTTCGGCCGTTTCAGCGGAGGCACCCGCGTGGTCGAGTCAACGCTCTGCCCGAGATGCTCGTCGCCCATCCTGCCGGGCGGGTCGTTCTGCGCCAAATGCGGCGCGCCGGTCTCCGGTGCGGTTGTCGACGAGACGAAACAGGATGCGCCTCCGGAGACCCCCGCCGAGGCTGTCGACCAGCGACCGGCCGGCCCGGACGCCCCACCTCGCGGTCTTCGCGGAGCCGCGAGAGCGGACCCGCGCATCGTCAAGCTTGGGCTCGACGTGAACCCCCCGGCAGCGGCGGACCAGTCCGGCGAGTCCCCGCCCAGCGACCCGGTCGCTCCGCCGGTCCACATGCCCGGCAACTGGCAGGTCGACTTGCGATCGATGGCCGAACGGCCGGATGCTCCCGATCCGCCCGACTCCGAGCCGGAACCGGACCCAGGCGGCACTCAAGCCGCCCACATCCCGGGCAGCTATCTCGCGCCATCGGCAACCTATCGGGGCTCCGGATCTCCGCCGCCGCCGCGAAGTCAGGCACCTTCGGCCGGTCAGTCCCCAAGCCCCAGCCTGGGCCCGTCCATCGGTGCGGTCCCGATCACCTCGGCCGCGATCGCCACGCCGTTGGCGGCGCCCTCGCAAGCACCCGAACCGGCGCCTGCCGTCGCGCCGCCCGTGGCGGAGCGCCCGGCGACATCGACGGCGGCTCCAGCCGCCCGCAAGGAGTCTGCCCAGGAGCTCGTGGCGTTCGGCCTCGTGGCTACCGGCGGAGTGGTTGGGTTCGCCAGTCTCTTCCTGCCGTGGGCCGGATCGGCAGGGATCGGCATCGGCACGGTTGCCAGCGCCGGCGCGCCACCACAATCGAACCAGTGGGCCTGGGGAATGCCGGCCGCGATCCCGCTTCTCGTGCTGACCGGGCTCCTCCTCGGCGCGGCGGCCGGCAGCGATCGGGCCCAGCAGCAACTGCCAACCCTCGCCTCGGCCATCGCACGCGTCACGGACGTGATCCTGCCCATGGTCCTGGCAGGCCTGTACTTCGGCGTCGGCCTGCTTTACGTGACCCTGCCTCCCCAGTTCGGCTTCGGGACGGGCATCGTCGTTCTCATTGGCGCGGGGTGTCTGCTCCTGGCCGGTTCGGTCGTCGCCCTATTCCTTCCGCCGGAAGGCGACAAAGCGCCCGGTTGATCCCAGATCCGCCTCGCCCGGAGCGTCACCCCGACCGGGCCCCCCGCGTCAACAGCCCGGTAGTCTGCGTCAGAGCCGACTCAGGCCCTGGTAGACTTCCTGAGCGCCTGTCGAAGCGCAGCAGACGCCCATCGAGGACGACCGAGAGAGAACGAGTCCGATGCCCAGCGATCTGACCGGCCTGGCGGGAAACGCCTTCGGCACGTTCTTCGAGAGCGCGATCGTCCAGCTGTTCGTTACGGCGGCCATCCTCTATCTGTTCGTCGTCTGGCTCGCGGCCGCCTACTGGGCCTTCCGGGACATGCACGAGCGCAGCGAGAATCCCGTCCTGCCGTACGCCGCGGCCGGCCTGATCATCCTGTGCACGCCCTTTTTGTTCGTCCTCGGCGTCGTGGTCTACCGGGTCATTCGGCCGTCGGAGAGGCTGGGCGAGGTGTACGAGAGGAACCTCGCCGAAGAGGCGCTCCTGGCCGAAGTCGAGGCCATCAAGACCTGCCGCAACTGCGATCGACGCGTCAGCGCCGACTGGATCATCTGCCCCTGGTGCCGCACTCGACTGAACCGGGTCTGCCCCAACTGCACCAAGCTCGTGGGCCTGGACTGGACCATCTGCGCCTGGTGCGGCAAGGACTTCGAACGCGCCTTCGTGGCCCAGCAGGTCCCGGTCCCGGCGGCTCGCGTCCCCGCCCCTGTCGCGGCCGCCGCACCCGTGCCACCCGCGGGCGCTAGGATCACCGACAGAAAGCCCGCCGTTGGCGGCTGAGGCAACGATCCTCGGAGGCCTTATCGCGCCTCATGGCCGACGATCGGCGGGAGCAGGACAAGCGCAACTCGGAACTCGACGGGGAGACGGCCCGGACCGGTGAGGACGCCGGGTCCGCGGCGACCCAGCCGGGGCCGGCCGGCCCGCTCCCGCAGGAGCCACCGGCCGATTCCACGGCGGGGACATTGCGAGGACGTCTCGCCGCACACGCGATTCGCCACGAACCTCCGCCCTCGGCTGGGCCGTGGCAGCAAGCCAGGCCGCAGCGCCCCGCGTCGTGGCAACCAGGGAGCGACCAGTGGCGGCCCGGCCAATGGCCGGCGCCGGCACCATGGCAGCCCGGCTCCGTGGAACGGCTGGCCGGGAGGGCCCGCGCCTGGTCCGTGGGGCGCCTGGCCAGGCGACCCGGCAGCGGCAGCGTGGCATGCCCAATACCCCAATCCGTGGGCTCCGGCGCCTGTGGCATTGCCGATCGGTCAGGTGGCGTGGGGGCATTCCAACCCCCCGGCGGTGCCGCCGGTGCTCGAGCCACCGGGCAAGTTCCATCCTCCGACGCCTCGGCGGACACTCTTCTCGCTCCGAGGGTCGCGTCTCGCCGACGCTCTATTCAGTGGGCCTGGCCCTGGGCCTGCCGGGCATCGCGGCCCTGCTCTTCCTGGAGGTGGCGCCTCGGACCGGCTGGAAGCTTGGGCTGGCCTCGGCTCCGGCCTGGATTCTGGTCGAGACGATCTGCGCCATCGCGGCAGCCGGGCTGATTGCGTCGGCGATCGCGCAATCCCGCCAGCGTCGCGCCGACGGTTGGCGAGACTACTCCGGTCCGTCACCGTTCCTGGTCATGGGGGCCCTGCTGGCCGTCGTCACGGGGATCGGCCTCCCATTCTCGCGGGTGCTCACCGCGGCCGGCGTGGACACGGAATCCGCTTTCGGAGCCCTGTTGCAGCTCCTCGTCTACTTAGGGGCATACCTGGGCCTGGTCCATTTCCTGGCCGTCAGGACGGGCGCCCTCACCTGGCGGGATATCCTGCGGCCGAGGCGGCTGGCTCCGGATCCGGACGACTGGGCATCGGCCACGCCCGTCACGACGTTCGGTGGCCCGGTCGGCCCGCCGGCAACGGGCGGGCAGTCGCGTGTTCGCGGTCCGATCGTCGACGTCCTTCTGGCGCTGGCCATGCTGCTCCCGATCCTCTTCTTGTCCGGAATCGTGAACCAGGCGCTTCTGGCGGTCCTGGGCCTGAGGACCAGCGACCTCACTTCGCCGGTTCCAACGTCGTCCACGGGCCCGGATCCGTTGATCGCCATCCTCACCGTCGCCGTGATCGTGCCGATCGGAGAGGAGGTCTTCTTCCGGGGCTTCGCGACGAACGCCTGGGGCCGCTCCCTCGGTCGGAACCAGGCGATCCTCCGGGCGGCGCTGTTCTTCGCCTTCGTGCACGTCCTGAACGTGAGCAGCACCGAACCGGGACTCGCCCTGCGGATGGCCGCCTTCAACTTCGGAGCGCGCATTCCGGTCGCGATCGCGCTCACCTGGCTCTACTACCGGCGTCGCTCGATCCTCGCCTCCGGGGCGCTGCACGCCTCGTACAACGGCCTGATCCAACTGCTGTCGCTCTGGACCGCCTGACGGCCCGCCGGTACGCGAGCCCAGGATCGCTCGCCGGCCGCCGCGGAAACGGCTGTTAAGCGGCAGTTGGTCGCCAGCCAATCGGCTCCAGATAGGCTCGAAGTGTTTCCGGAGCCGGATGGCGGGGGGAATCGGCGGGCTCCCGTCGTTCGGCTCCGGGAGCGGTTCGGATCGCCAATTCCGCTGAGGTCGAGGAGTGCGCGTGGGCAGGCGGAGCCATTCTGTCGGGTCGAGCCGCGCCGGCGAGGCGACCACTCCCGATCGGACGGCGGACCGCATGGTCGGGGCCATCGGGTTCTCGACGCCGTTCGAACGCCCCCGCGAGCGGCTGGCCGTTCACGGCGCCGCGGCCTTGAGTGCGGCGGAACTCATCGGTCTGCTGTGGGGCACGGGAACGCAAGGCCTGACCGCCGTCGAGGCCGCGGCGGACGCGCTACGACGCCACGAGGGCCTGGTGGGCCTGGCCCGGGCGACGGACGTGGAACTGGAGGCCGTGCCGGGCGTCGGTCCGGTTCGAGCCGCTCAACTGGCTGCGGCATTCGAGCTCGGCCGCCGGGTCGTAACGGACTGGCCGCAGGGACGCTGGACCGTCCGTGCCCCTCGAGACGTGGGCGAGCGGCTGGTCCCGCAGATGGGCTACCTGGAGCGGGAGGAACTGCGCGTCGTCCTGCTCAACACTCGCAATGCCGTGCTGCGGCTCGTCACCGTGTACCAGGGCAACGTCTCATCGAGCCTGGTGCGAATCGGCGAGCTGTTCCGGGACGCCGTCCGCCTCAACGCCGCCGGAATGATCCTCGTCCACAACCACCCGTCCGGCGATCCCACGCCCAGCCCGGACGATCTGCGTCTCACGGCGGAAACCCTCGCCGCGGGCCGGCTGCTGGACGTCCAGCTACTGGACCACCTGATCGTCGCGGGAGACGGGTTCGTATCGCTGCGAGATCGTGGCGTCGCCTTCGATCGCCCCGCCTAGTGTCGGGGCCCGCGCGCCGGCGCTTGTGTCGGAGCGGTAAACTGCCGCAGCCGCACGTGGACCTACCCGTGCGGGAGCCCCGAAGTCGGTGGCGGGTATACTGCTCAGGCTTTCCAGGATCGGAGCGGGCCCGACTCAGAGTCCCGCGGCACAGATCGGGGCAGATCGTTCCGATCCCTGGCTCACCAAGCCACACGATCGCACGGAACACCCAGCTTGGCGACCCGTCATCCCGCCGTCAGGGCGCCGGCGCCACTCTAGAAGGATCAACCTCGCATCATGTTCGGCCTGCACGCTCTGCTCGGCCTGTTCTCGCGTGACATCGGGATCGACCTGGGAACGGCCAACACCCTCGTCCACGTACGCGACCGCGGCATCGTCATCAGCGAGCCGAGCGTGGTCGCCCTGGAGGCCAAGACCCGCAAGGTACTGGCCGTCGGCGCCGAGGCCAAGCGCATGGTTGGACGAACTCCGGCGAGCATCATCGCGGTCCGTCCGTTGCGAGACGGCGTGATCAGCGACTTCGACGTCACCCAGCAGATGATCGCCTACTTCGTCCGCAAGGTTCACGACCGGATCGGAATGGTTCCGCGGCCGCGGATTCTCCTGGGCATCCCCTCCGGCGTGACCGAGGTCGAGAAGCGGGCCGTCCGAGACGCGGCGATGAACGCAGGCGCCCGCTGGGCCGGGCTCATCGAGGAGCCGATGGCCGCCGCCATCGGGGCCGGCCTGCCGATCAACGAGCCGACCGGCAGCATGATCATCGACATCGGCGGCGGCACGACGGAAGTGGCCGTGATCAGCCTCGGAGGCATCGTCGTCAGCCGCAGCATCCGGATCGGGGGCGACGAGATGGATGCCGACATCGTTGCCTACGCCCGCCGTGAGTACAACCTCTTCCTGGGCGAGCGGAGCGCCGAGGACATCAAGATCGCCATCGGATCGGCCGCCCCGGGAGAGTGGGACGCCCAGCGCGTGACGCTCCGAGGCCGGGACCTGCTCACCGGCCTGCCCCGTGCGGTCGAGGTCGGCGGCGAGCAGATCCGCGAGGCAATCGATCCGTCACTGGCGCTCATCGTCGACACGATCAAGGACACGATCGAGGAGACTCCGCCGGAGCTGGTGGCCGACATCATGGACCAGGGCATCGTCCTGGCCGGCGGCGGCGCTCTGCTGGCCGGGTTCGATCGGCGCATCGCCGAGGCGACCCAGATGCCCGTGCACGTTGCCAACGATCCTCTGACTTGCGTGGTCCGCGGCTGCGGCGTGGTGCTCGAGGAGCTCGACCTGATGGAAGAAGTCCTCGTCGCGGACACCTACGCCCGCACGCCGCGCTGACGTAGAGCCGATGGCCATGGTGGCCCGATGAGCCAGATCACGGTCGCGCGCCGCGCCATTCGCCGAGAGTGGACGATCTTCGGCGTTCTGCTGATAAGCAGCGTCGGTCTCATGGGCGTCTCCGGCACGCGAACCGCCCACGATGTCGAGTCGTCGGTCAACTTCGCTCTGAGCCCGATCGAGACGGTCATCAACAACGCCACCGACACGGCCCAGTCCTACTTCACCGCGATTACCCAGATCGACAGGCTGCGCACCGAAAACGAGCGGCTGCGCCAGGAGAACCTGACCCTCCAGGAACAGCTGAACCGGATGCCTGCGATTTCCAAGCTCAATGACGACTGGACCAAGATCACCGAGGCCCAGCAGTCGGTGCCGTACCAGACGACGCCGGCTCGCGTCATCGTCCGGGACATCTCGGACGTCAATCCCCGCACCCTGGTCCTCAACAAGGGCAGCCACGACGGCCTGTCGGAGGGTGAGGTGGTCATCGACGCGGGCGGCGCGGTGGTCGGTCGCATCGTGTCCGTGGAGCCGACCGTGTGTACCGTCCTGCTGGTGAGCGACCCGTCGGCCGTCGTGGTCGGCAAGGAGGCCAAGACCGGCGCCACGGGCACGATCCGCGGCCAGATCAGCGGGCAGCTCCAGATGCAGTACGTGGATGTCACGGCCAAGCTCCAGAAAGGGGACGCGGTGGTCACCGCGGGCGAAACCCTCCCCGGCACGAACGACCGCTCGCCCTACCCGCCTGGATTGCTCATCGGCGAGATCGTGGATGTCACGATCGACCCCAACGCCGTGGTCCAGACCGCCGACATCACAGGCCGCCGCGCACCTGTCCGACGCCACGTTCGTGCTCGTGATCACGGACTACCAGGGAGGGTTCGGGCCGCCCGTCCCGAGCGCCAACCCGAGCGGGTCGATATCGCCGTCCGGCTCCGGTCCAGTTCCCACCGGCAACCCGACCCTCAAGCCGACGGCCAAGCCGGCGGCCACGCCCAGGCCCACACCCCAGCCTCAGCAGCCCGTGCCCTCCTACTGAGTGAGACCTGATACGCTCTCGCCGCAATCGCCGACGGAGCCAAAGTGAAGGGTCTCGTGCTTGCGGGCGGCACAGCCACTCGCCTGTTCCCGCTCACGATCGTCACCAACAAACATCTCCTGCCGATCTACGACCGGCCGATGATCTATTACCCGATTGCCACCCTGGCCGGGATGGGCATCCGCGAGGTGATGGTGATCGTCGGCGGCAAGAGCGTCGGTGAGGTCGTCGAGTTGCTGGCCGACGGAGAGCACTTCGGGCTCGACCTGACATACCGCTACCAGCGCGGCGCCCTGGGTATCGCCCACGCCATCGGCCTGGCTCGGGACTTCGTCGGCGACGACGCCTTCTGCTGCGTGCTCGGTGACAACATCCTCCTCGGACCGCCGCTGGCCGGCATCGCGCGCGAGTTCGAAGCTGGGCCGTGGGGCGCCGGGACCCTCCTCTATGAGGTAACGGACCCTGAGCGCTTCGGCGTCGCCGAGCTGGATGGCGCCGGCAACGTCGTGGGATTCGAAGAGAAGCCGGCCGTGCCCAAGAGCAACCTCATCCCGATCGGCGTGTACTTCCTGCGCCCCGACGCGTTCGCCGTGGTGGACCACCTCGTGCCGTCGCGCCGGGGCGAGCTGGAGATCACGGACCTGCTGAATCACTACCTGCCGGGAAGCCTCTTCGCCCGACGCTTCGAGGGCAAATGGACCGATGCCGGGACTGTGACATCGTTGATTCGCGCCGCGGAGATGGCCGAGCAGGATTCCCGCTCCGGGACTCTGACCGATCCGCCCGCGAGGCCGACGCCGTGACCGAGCCGCGCCAACCTCGGTTCGAGCGCCTGCTCGTGACCGGAGGGGCCGGGTTCATCGGGTCGTGCTTCGTTCGCGACCTGCTGGCCCGTCGCGACGGGAGCCGTGTCACCGTCCTCGACAAGCTGACCTACGCCGGCAATCGGGCCAACCTGGCGCCCGTCGAAGCCGATCCCGAGCAGGCGTCGCGATTCCGGTTCGTCACCGGCGATATCGCCGATCCGGCCGTCGTGGCGGAGCTCGTGGCCGGTGCCGACGCCGTCGTCAACTTCGCCGCCGAGTCGCACGTCGACCGCTCGATCCTCGATCCGGAGGCGTTCCTCCGGACCGACGTCATGGGCGTCCACGTTCTGCTGGAGGCATGCCGGGTCGAGCAGGAGCGCGCCCGTTCGGGCGATCGAGCCACGGCGCCCCGCCTGCTCCAGGTCTCGACCGACGAGGTGTACGGGTCGGTGGAGACGGGAGCGAGCCGGGAGGACGACCGGCTCGACCCGCGTTCGCCCTACTCCTCGGCCAAGGCCGCGGGCGAGCTGCTCGTCCATTCCTACTTCGTGACGTACGGCCTGGACGCGGTCGTCACCCGGGGCTCGAACACGTACGGCCCGTACCACCACCCCGAGAAGCTGATCCCGCTCTTCATCACCAACGCCCTCGAGGATCAGCCGCTGCCGCTCTACGGGGACGGCCTGCAGCGACGCGACTGGCTGTACGTCGCGGATCACGCCGGGGCAATCGGTCATGTCCTGGAACACGGCGTCCCCGGTGAGACGTACAACGTCTCCGGCGGCAACGAGCGCACCAACCGGGAAGTCGTCGCGGCCCTGCTGGCGCGACTGGGCAAGCCGTGGTCGCTGGTGAGGACGGTAGAAGACCGGCCCGGCCACGACCGCCGCTACGCGATGGACGGCTCCAAGCTCTCCGCTCTCGGCTGGACCAACAAGGTGACCTTCGAGGATGGCCTGGCCGCGACCGTCGACTGGTTCCGCGACAACGAGGGCTGGTGGCGGGCGATCAAGTCGGGCGAGTGGGAGGACTACTACAGCCGCCAGTACGGCGCGAGGTTGGCCGGCTCGCGAGAGGCCACGTGACGGCGGCAGCGCACGGCGGCGCGCAACCGGGACGGCGCACGCCGGCGCCAGCCGGCGGCCCCATGCGCGTAGCCGTCACCGGAGCTGGCGGCCGGCTCGGCAGCGCGCTCGTGAAGGCACTCGGCGGTTCGGCGTTCGTCGAGGAAGTCCTGGCCTGGGATCTGCCCGAGCACGACCTGGACGACCCGGCCTCCGCGCAACGACTGATCGGCGCCAGGCGGCCCGACGCGGTCGTGCATTGCGCCGCCTGGACCGACGTGGACGGCTGCGCCCTGGACCCGGAACTGGCCTTGCGGCGCAACGGGATCGCCGTGGACGAAATCGCCCGGGCCTGCGTGGGCGTGGAGGCGGGCCTGATCCTCATCTCCACCAACGAGGTGTTCGACGGGAGCCGCACCAACGAGGCCCCCTACAGCCCGACCGAACGGCCTCATCCGGCCAACCCGTACGGCGACTCCAAGCTTGCCGGTGAGGCCGCCGCCCGGACGGCGTTCGGGGCGACCGGATACGACTTCAACAGGGCCGCGTTCGCCGACGACGATCCGGAGCAGGTGCCCCCGCTCGCGATCGTTCGAACGGCCTGGCTCTTCGGGGGCCCGGGCATCGACTTTCCGCAGAAGATCCTGGCCGCTGCCGGGCGGGCGGCAGCGGAGCATCGGAGTCTCGCCCTCGTCTCGGACGAGACCGGAACCCCAACCTCCGCATCGGACCTCGCATCCGCCATCGTCCGCCTGCTGGGCGAAGCGGCGCGGCCGGGTGGCCGTGGCTTTGGCGGAATCCATCACATCGTCAACGGCGGGCAGGCGTCGCGGGCCGCCTGGGCGCGCGAGGTGCTGCGCCTGGCGGGCATCGAAGTGGCCACTGAGGATGTGCCGGCCAGTACGTGGCCGCGCCCGTCCACGCCCCCGCTCTGGGGAGTGCTCGAGGCCACGCCGCTGCCCGGCGGGCCGTTGCGCGACTGGCACGATGCCCTGGCGGATGAGATGGCCCGCAAGACTTCGAAGACGGAGGAGCGACCATGAGCGGAGAGGGACCCGATTCGCTGCTGCCCGGGGTGCGCTACGGTCGGCTCAACAGGTTGGCCGATTCCCGTGGGTCGTTCATGGAGATATGGCGGGCCTCGGCCTTCGGGGACCTGACCCCGGAGGCAGCCGGCCTTTCGGACGCCCGTTTCGTCCAGGCCAACCTGTCCACCTCCGCACCGGGCGTATTGCGGGGCCTCCACTACCACCGCCGCCAGCTCGACTACTGGACGGTCGTGGGCGGCCGGGCGCTCGTGGCCCTGGTGGATGTGCGGCCCGTCATCGCCGACCTCGACGCCCATGCCGTTGTCGAGACACGCGAGCTTGCGGTCGGCCAAACCGTGACGATCCCGACCGGCGTGGCCCACGGTTTCCTGGCCCTCGAGCAGCTGCAGCTCCTGTACCTGGTAACGAACGAATACGACGGCAGCGACGAGCTCGGCTTCGCCTGGGACGATCCGGCCGTCGGGATCCCGTGGCCCGCCGTTCCGGGCACTCCGGACGGACGGCCGATCCTCTCCGACCGCGACCGGACCAACCCGACCCTGGCCGAACTGGTTCGAGGCCTTCGAGGCTCCTGACGTGGTCGCCGGACCCGCTCATCGCCGGGTCTCGCGGGAAGTGGCCGCTCGCTGTAGGCTGGCAGTCGCAGCCGCCTCGTGCCGGCCAGAGTCGGGCACCCGAGGCGCGGGAGAATGTCGAGATGAGCGATCAGCCGGGCGGCAGCCCAATGAAGAAACCTGACGGCGGGTCGCAAGCGCGCCCGGTCCGCAAGACGGCCAAGCCGGCATCCGAGGCGCCGGCAACGCGGGCTCGGCGGCCGGCCAAGCCGGCGGCCACGGCCAAGCCGGCGGCCACGGCCAAGGCGCCGGCCGCGCCCGCGAAGCAACCCAGGGCTCGCGCGGCCGCACCCGCCCCGGCCGCTCTCGCTCGCACCGAGCCGTCTGAACACCGCGCCCCCACGCCCAACGTCAACGTTACGCAGGGCGGCATCGGCGAAGTGGAGGCCGTCACCGTCAGCGTGAGCCAGGGCGGCATAGGAGCCGCCTCCGCCGAGGACATCACCGTCACCGTCGGCGGTATCGGCCGGGCCCAGGCGGACGACATCGCCGTTCGCATGGGTGGCATCGGCGTGGCGCGAGCGGAGCGCGTGTCGCTGGAACTGAGCGGCGTCGGCCTGGCCATCGGCGGGGACGTCTCGATGACCCAGAGCGCAGCCCGAACCGTCCTCGCTCGCGAGGTGCATATCAGCCAGGGCGGCGCTCAGACGGTAGTCGCCGGCCACGTCACCATGGAGCGCCAGAGCGGCGCGTTCCTGATCCTGGCCAGGAAGGTGGAGGGCAGCGTCCGCCCCGTCCTGGACTGGCGAGGAGCGCTCGCCCTCGGGGCGGCAATGGGCATCGGGATCGGCTTGCTGGCACGGCGGAAGCGCGCCTAGGCGGCTTGTCGGGCCGAGTTTGCGAGGCCTGGCGCCAGGCCGGCCGGGAGCCTGTTCGGTATACTCAGCAGCCGACTGAGCGGGGTCACCGGGATCCCTTCGCCACCTCCGATCCGTCACAGGAGTCTCTCGTGATCGACCCCACGGCGCGGGTTCACGCGTCGGCAGACCTCGAGTCCGACGTCTCGATCGGACCGCGGGCCAGCGTCTGGAACAGGGCAGTCCTGCGCCAAGGGGCGAGTATCGGAGCGGACTGCATCATCGGCCGGGACGCCTTCATAGACGAGGGCGTCCATCTGGGCGACAAGGTCAAGGTTCAGAACGGGGCCCTCGTGTACCACGGAGTGACGGTCGGAAACGGCGTCTTCATCGGCCCCGGCGCGATCCTGACGAACGACCGCTACCCGCGGGCGATCACGGCCGCCGGCGATCTGGCTCGGGGCGACGACTGGACCGTGAGCCCGATCGAACTCCGCGACGGCTGCTCGATCGGCGCTGGGGCCGTGGTCGTGGCCGGCACGACGATCGGCCGCTTCGCCACGGTCGGCGCCGGTGCCATCGTTACGCGAGACGTCCCCGACTACGCCCTGGTGGCGGGCAATCCCGCCCGACGCCTCGGCTGGGTCTGCGCCTGTGGATCGCGGCTGACCGATGGGTCTGGCGGAAACGCCCCCGCCAATCCCTCGACCGGGACCCTCCTCGCCTGCACACGATGCGGACGCACCTACGATTTCAATCCCAAGAGCGGATCGCTGACAGAGCGACCGGCGTAGAGCACAGGAGCCGAGAATGATCCCTCCCGCACGCCCCGACCTCGGTCTCGAGGAGATAGCCGCCGTCACCGAAGTCCTTCAGAGCGGCATGATCGCCCAGGGCCGTAAGGTCGCCGAGCTGGAGGAGCGCTGGGCCGCGTTCTGCGGAGTCAAGCACGCGATCGCCGTCTCGAACGGGACCGCCGCCCTGATGTCCATCTTCGCCGGCCTCGGGCTCGGCCCGGGCGACGACGTGATCACCGTCTCGCACACCTTCAACGCGACCGTCAGCTCGATCCTCTATACGGGTGCGACGCCGGTCTTCGTGGACATCGAGGCGGACACCTACCTCATGGACGCGGGCCGGCTCGAACGAGCCATCACGCCGCGAACACGGGCCATCTGCCCGGTCAGCCTGTTCGGCATCGTCGCGGACATGGACGCCATCCAGGCCATCGCCGACCGCCACGGCCTGACGGTGGTCGAGGATGCCTGCCAGGCCCACGGCGCGCTATACCGAGGCCGGCGGGCCGGCAGCTTCGGCTATGCGGCGTTCAGCCTCTACGCCACCAAGAACATGACCACCGCCGAGGGCGGGTTCGTCACGACCAACGACGACCGCCTGGCCGACTGGATCCGGCTCTATCGCAACCAGGGGATGCGCGAGCGCTACCACCACGAGATCCTCGGCTACAACTTCCGAATGACGGACCTCGCCGCGGCCATCGGCCTGGTCCAGCTGGACAAGCTCGAGCGCAGCACCGCCCTTCGCCAGGCCATCGCACACCGATACGACGAGGCGCTGGCCGACCTTCCCATCCAGCTGCCGACCTGGCCCGAGGGCCGGACTCATGTGTTCCACCAGTACACGATCGGTGTGGGCTCGGTGCGCGACGAGATCGTGGCCGAGATGAAGGCGGCCGGCGTCATCTGCGGCATCTTCTACCCCATCCCGTGCCACCGCCAGGCCTACGTCATGGAACTCGGCATCGAGGCGGATCTGCCCAATACGGACGCGGCCGCCGCAGGCAGCATGTCCCTGCCCATGTACCCCGGCCTCACCGAAGCCGAGCAGGATCAAGTGATCCAGGCGCTGCGTGCCTCGGTCCTTCGCCATGCCGTCGGCGCCGGCGGCGGCAAAGGATGACTTCACCCCTCCGGCTGGGCCTGGCCGGTTTGGGCTCCATGGGCCGGAACCACCTCCGCGTCATCTCGAATCACCCCGAGACGACTCTGGCCGCGGTCGCCGATACCGATCCAGGCGCCCTGGAGGCTGCCGCCGGCACGACCGGGGCGGCCCGGTTCGCGGATCCGCTGGAGATGATCCGGCAGGCCGACCTTGACGGCGTGGTCATTGCCGCCCCCACGACGGCGCACATGCCACTCGCCCTGGCGGCCATCGACCGCGGCATCGGCGTCCTGGTGGAAAAGCCCCTCGCCGCGACGGTCGACGATGCGCTCGCGATCGTGGCCGCCGCTCGCAAGCGGAACGTCCGCGTCCAGATCGGCCACGTGGAGCGATACAACCCGGCCGTCCTGGAGATGGGCCGCCTCATGCGCGCCGGCTGGCTGTCCACGATCTACGCCATAACGAGCCGCCGGGCCGGGCCTTTCCCCGCGCGCATCCGCGACGTCGGCGTGACCGTCGACCTCGGCACGCACGACGTGGACATCCTGTGCTGGATCGCCGGCGAACGGCCGGTCCGCGTCTACGCCGAGACGGCGCAGCGGTTGCATGCCACCCACGAAGACCTGACCTTCGGCCTGATGCACTTCCCATCGGGCGCGACCGGATTCCTGGACGTGGACTGGCTTACTCCGGCCAAGCGACGCAGCCTCGTCGCCGTGGGCGAGGAGGGGATGTTCGAGCTGGATTACCTCACCCAGAGGCTGACCTTCACCCGCTCCAACGTCGAACGGCCCCAGATGATCGCGGGCTACGCCACGACCTTCACCGGCGACGTGGCGGAGATCCCCGTCGCCAGCATCGAGCCGCTGCGCGCTCAGCTCGACGAGTTCGTGCGCGTCCTCCGGACCGGCGAGCGGCCGTACGTCGATGCCGAGGACGGCCTCTGGGCCGTTGCCCTCGCCAACGCCCTCCTCACCGCCGCTTCGGAACGACGACCCATCGACCTCTCCGATCTTCCCTCGAGGCTAGCCTCCGAATGACCATCGTCACCCGCCCGTCGCGTGTCGTCAGCCTCCTGGGAGGTGCCATCGCGCCGCCCGTCAACCCGTGCGCGCACGGCACGCCCCGGACCGTGGCGCCCTGGTCCGGCGAGCCGGGAACGGCAGGGCGAGCGGTCGTCGTGGGCGCCGGCAAGATGGGCCTGCCGCTGGCCGTCCAATTCGCCCGCCATGGCTGGCACACCACCGCGGTGGATGTGAACCGCGACGTGGTCGCTGCCGTAAACGAAGGCCGGTCCCTCGTCGCCAACGAACCCGGGCTGGCGGAGGGAGTGGCGGAGACCCACGCGGCGGGCCTCCTGGAGGCAACGGTCGACGCCGCGGCTGCGGTCCGTGACGCGGACGTGGCCGTCCTCATCGTGCCGGTCATGCTGGACGACGCGCAGCATCCGGACTACCGCTACATGGACTCGGCCGTGGATTCGATAGCGGGCGGGGTCCACGCCGGCCTGACGGTCATCTTCGAGACCACTCTCCCCGTCGGCGACACGCGCGGCCGGTTTGCGCCGCGCCTCGAGGCCGCGACCGGCCTCCGATCCGAGACCGACTTCTTCGTGGCCTTCTCGCCGGAGCGGCTCTACTCCGGCGCGGTATTCGCGAACCTGGCGACCTATCCGAAGCTCGTAGGCGGGCTCGGCACCGAATCGGGGCGAAGGGCCGCCGCGTTCTACGACTCGGTCCTGGACGCCGAGATCGTCGACATGAGCTGCGCCGAGGCCGCGGAGTTCACCAAGATCGCCGAGACGACGTACCGCGACGTCAACATCGCCCTGGCCAACGACTTCGCCCGCTACGCCGACCGCGTCGGAGTGGACATCCAGGAGGTCATCGACGGCGCCAACAGCCAGCCCTACTCGCACATCCACCAGCCGGGTCTCGGCGTAGGCGGCCACTGCATCCCGGTCTACCCGCATCTCCTCCTGAGCCGCGCCCCCGATCTCGACATGGTGGCCGTCGCGCGTCGTACCAACGACGCCCAGGTGGGCCTGGCCATCAAGACGCTCGAGGGACTGCTGGGTGGGCTGGACGACGTCCCGATCCTCGTCCTCGGGCTCACCTACCGCGCCGGCGTCAAGGAGCTGGCCTACTCGCGCGCCCTGCCGTTGATCGAGCGACTCTCCTTCCACGGCGCCGAAGTGTCGGCCTACGATCCGCTCCTTTCGATCGAGGATATAGGCCGCTGCTGCGCGGTTGCGTATCGCTGGGGCGAGCCGGCGCCGTTCCGCGCCATCGTCACCCAGACGGGCGACAGGCTCTGGGGAGACCTGGACTTCCGGCTCTTCCCCAAGCTCGAGGTGATCCTCGACGGCCGCAACAGCCTGCGAGACGTGGACCTGCCGGGGAGCGTCCACTACGTCGGCATAGGCGTCCAGGCCGCCACCCGGCGCAGCGCAACGGGCCAATCGACCGGCAACGAACGCGGCGCCCGGCGGCGTCGCCTCCTCGTAGGGATCGGCCGGCGATGCGGATACTCAGCGTCGTCGGCACGCGGCCGCAGATCATCAAGGCCGCCGCGCTCCAGCCGGTCCTGCGCCGGGATCACGTCGAGATCTTCGTCGACACCGGCCAGCACTACGACGAGGCGATGGCCGGCAACTTCTTCGGTGAGCTGAGCCTGGCGCGGCCGGACTACTCGCTCGGGATCGGCGGCGGCGGCCCCGGCGACCAGACCGGCCGGATGCTGATCGCCCTGGAGCCGTTGCTCGAGGAGGTAGGCGCCGGACGCGGTGCTGGTCTACGGCGATACCAACTCCACCCTGGCCGGGGCCCTGGCCGCGGCCAAGCTCGGCATCCCGGTCGCCCATGTCGAGGCCGGGCTGCGTTCGTTCGACCGGCGCATGCCGGAGGAAGTCAATCGCGTCGTGGCCGACCACCTGTCGCGGTGGCTCTTCGTGCCGACCGAGGCCGCGGTCGCCAACCTGGCCGCGGAGGGAATCACGGCGGGCGTGATCGAGGTCGGCGACTTGATGCTCGACCTGGCAGCCCGCGTCTCCGCCGAGGTTCGCAACCCCGCGGTGCTGTCCGACGATAGGCGCCGGGCTGGGCCTCGAGCTGCGTCCGGGAGGCTACATGCTCGCGACCGTACACCGGGCCGAGAACCGCGCCCCGGAGGCGATGGCCGCCTGGACCCGTCTGCTCGGCGCGGTGGCCTCGGCGGAACGGCCCGTGATCCTGCCACTCCATCCGGGCACCCGAGCCGCGCTCGCCGGGGCGGGTATGGCTCTGCCTCCGAACGTGGTCCCGATCGAGCCGCAGGGCTACGCCACCGCGCTGGCGCTGCAGCTCCATGCCGCGGCCGTTCTCACGGACTCCGGCGGCGTCCAGAGGGAGTCGGCCTGGCTCGGCGTCCCGTGCCTCGTCCTGCGAACCACGACCGAATGGGTCGAGACGGTCGGCGGGCCCGGCAGCTCGGCCGTGCTCGTGGGCCTGGACACCGACGCCGCCGTTCGCGAGCTCGCCGTCCGAGCGCCGGCGGCGCGATCCGCGGAGCTGGCGGCGGCACGGGCCGCGACTCTCCATCTGGCTGGACCCGGAGCGGCCGAGCGGATCTCGTCCGTCCTGGCCGCGGAGGGCACCGGCACCCCCGCCGCCCACGGCCAGGGAGACCGGCCGTGACCGCCTCGGCGCCGCGCCGCCCGGTCTGCATGATCGTCCACGCCTACTACGAGGAGGACCCCCGGGTCCGTCGCGAAGCGGAGACGCCTCGTCGCGGCCGGCTGGGAAGTGGACGTCTTCGGCCTCCGTCGCCCGGGCGAGACCGCGGCGGCCGTCGTGGAGGGCGTGAACTTGCGACGGCTGCCCGTCCGGCGCCATCAGGGAGCCGGACTCTCGGTCTATCTCGTGGAGTACGGGGCGTTTCTCGTGCGCGCCCTGTGGGCGGCCACTCGCGCCCACCGCCGCCGCCGCTACGGGCTGGTCGAAGTGCACTCGCTGCCGGACTACCTCGTCTTCGCCGCGCTGCCGATGAAGCTGGCCGGGGTGCCCGTGCTGCTCGACCTCCACGAGGCCATGCCGGAGTTCTTCCGGAGCCGCTTTCCCAGGGCGGCCAATCCGATCAGCTACCGCCTTCTGAGGCTCCAGGAGAGGCTTTCGATCGCCCTGGCCAACGAAGTCCTGACCGTGAACGAGCCGCTGGCGGAACGCCTCACCCGACTCGGCACCAGTCCGGAGCGCCTGACGGTCATCCTCAACAGCCCGGACCTGAGGCTCTTCGATCCGGCGGCCCACCCTCGCCGCAGATTCATGGCGGACGGGAAGCTGCGGATCGTCTACGCCGGCGCGCTCACCCCGACCTACGAGCTGGACGTCGTCCTGCGCGCCGTGGCCTCACTGGCCGGAGGCGGCCCGGCCTGCCGGTCGATGCCACCTTCTACGGCCGCGGCGACGCCCAGGCTCCTCTCGAGGCCCTGGCCGCGGAGTTGGGCATCGCCGACAGGGTCGAGCTTCCCCGGCCGCATCCCGATCGAGGACGTGCCGGCGAGTCGTTGCCGCGGCGGACATCGGCGTGGCGCCAACCCGCCTGGATCCGTTCACCGAGATGAGCCTGTCCACGAAGATCCTCGAGTACGCGGCCATGGCCAAGCCCGTCGTCGCGTCGCGGCTGCCGACGGTCGAGCGCTACTTCCCGCGCCGACACGCTCGCCATCTACGAGCCGGGCGACCACGAGTCCCTGGCCTCCACGATCCTGGGTCTCGTCGACGGTCCGGCGGAGCGGCGTGCCCGCGTCGGCCGCACCGGCCGGCGAGTCGAGGAGCTCAGCTGGGCACGCCAGGCCGAGGCCTACCTGGGTGTCGTCGGCCGCATGGTCGCCGGTCCCGACCGCCGGAGCCAGGACCGAAATGGGCGGCCGTAGGGGCGTGAGCGGCGAGCGCCATCGGCGCATCGCCGGACGGTCACTCCCGTTTCAGGATACGGAATGCGGTAGCATACGGCTCCGTTACCCCGGCGTGCCATGCCGGGCCCCTCTCGTACCAGGACGCCCAGATGACCGTTCGCACCCGATACGCCCCCAAGCCCACGCGCCGACGCACCCGCCGCGACGACACGCGACGGGCGGTCCTCATCACGGTCTCCTTCGTCGCGGCCATCGCGGTCGCGTTCTCCCTCTTCGCCGGCGTATTCGTCGCCAGCTACTACTCGGACCACGCCGCGGCCGTCGGCTCGGTCAACGGCGAGGCGATCAGCAAGGACGCGGTCAGGGATCGGGTCGCCCTCAACGTGTCCCGCGACAAGCGAATCGTCCAGAACTACAACGTCCTCCGGAACCAGGGCAAGATCACTCCCGACGAGTACACGGCCATCTCATCGGCGCCCAACAACGACCTGACTTCGACCACGCAGTACAGCGACGCACTCCAGCAGCTGACCGTCGACGCCACGCTGAGGCAGTACGCCTCCAAGCACGGCATCACAGTCAGCGATCAGCAGGTCAAGGACCAGATCAAGACCGACTCCACCATTCCGGAGATGCGTCACGTCATGGTCATCGGCGTCGACCCGGTCCCAACCCCGCCGGCGGACGCTCCAACTGCCGCGGAAGTGCAGACCGCCCTCGTGAAGGCCCAGGGCTACGTCACCGACATCAAGGCCGGCACCAAGAAGTGGGCCGACGTAGCCAAGGAGGCCGCCGGCTCCTCGGCGACCCAGGACATCGGAGTGACCACGAAGGACAACCTGAGCCAGACCCTCGAGCCGGGCCTGGTCGATGCCATCTTCAACCTGGCCAATGTCAATGACATCACCGCTCCCTACAAAGGCCTGGACGGCCTCTACCGGATCGCGACGATCACGAGCATCGTCGCGCCGTATGTCGACTCGGGCTGGGAGCAAGCGATAAGCGGCGACTATCAGGGCTACGCGCGAGCGGAGGCCCTGCAGAAGGCCATCAAGGACTCGGTCGACAAGCAGTACATCGACACCCCGACCGTCCAGCGCCACGTCCAGGAGATCTACATCTCGCCGGGCTACGGCCAGCCGGGCAACGGGGACGAGGTCAAGATCAGCATGATGGTCTTCGCCCCGTCCCACGACGCACACGAACGCGGGCAACGTCGCCGACGACCGACCCGGCCTGGGCCGACGCCAAGACCCGCGCCGACGCGGCCGTGGCGACGCTTCGGGCGGACCCGTCCAAGTTCGCCACGATGGCCGCGGACACCACCGTCAACGACGACAACCCTCTTCCGGAACAACGGCGGCTCGCTGCCGTGGATCCCGGCCGACATCTTCAACGCCCAGACCGCCAACGGCCAGACGGGCCTCGGACTGACGAGCGTCGCGGCCGCGGTCTTCGCACGCACGAACTACGCCCAACACGATCCTCGATCCCATCCAGGAGCCGTCCCAGGGCTACGTCGTCGTGAAGTTCGAAGGGCGCCGGCCGGCGCCCGACCAGCGCATCGCCGACGCACAGCTCGCGCTCGGCAACCGGCGCCGACTTCGCGACCGCTCGCCAAGCAGCAGTCCGAGCGCCGTCGACGCGACGAACGGCGGCGACCTGGGCTGGGTCACGCCGCTACATGCTCGCGCACGGACGCAGCAGAACGCCATCTTCTCCACGCCCGTCGGCGGCGTCAGCCAATGGTCTCGGACAACGGCTACTACGATCTACAAGGTGATCGACGAGCAGACCAGGCTCGCCGACGCCGCCACGGCGGCCAAGCTCAAGAAGGTCGTCTTCCAGCGCTGGCTCACCGACCTGCAGGCGAACACAAACGTCTGGAAGGATCAGGCCGGCCTGACCGCCATGAATCCCGCCTCCCCGACTCCGTAGTCGACGCGGTCCCGGTGCTCGACGCTCTCGTCGCCGAAGCTCGGATCCGCTGGGGACTGGACCCCGCGGCCGGACTCCAGATAGCGGCGCCCGAGCGCCTGGCCGAACGCCCGTCGAACCCTCGCAGACCGCTGCTCCTGGTGCCGCTGGCGCTTCTGCGCGCGGCTCCGACCCAGGCGCGGCCGGCCGCGCCGCTGCCGGGCCGGCACGCGCAGTCCGACGGCGGCGCCCGTCGCGTGCTGCGGCGGCTCTACCCGGCCGACCATCCGGTCGGCCGTATCGGCGTCGGCGGAGGCCACGACCGTCGGCGAGCTGACGACGCGGCGCTCGCCGGGCCGCTCTACCTGGCCCCGTGGCGCCCGAGCGAGCCCGGCCAGTCCGTGGGCCCTGCCCTGGATCGCCGCACCGGCTGCGCCAGCCGGACGGCTGCCCGTGGGATCGCGAGCAGACCCACGCGTCGCTCAAGAAGCACCTGCTGGAGGAGGCCTACGAGGTCTACGACGCCCTCGACGGCGGCGCGACGCCGGACCTGGCCGGCGAGCTGGGCGACCTGCTACCTCCAGATCGTCCTCCACGCCCAGCTCGCGGCCGAGGCCGGCGTCTTCGACCTGACCGACGTCCAGGAGGCGATCGGCCGCAAGATCGTGCGCCGCCACCCGCACGTCTTCGGCGACGCGCAGGTCGCGACCGCCGGCGACGTCAACCGCCAGTGGGAGCAGATCAAGCGAGCGGAGCGCGAGGCCGCCGCGGCCGACTGCGCGGCGACGACGGCGCCGCCGGAGGTGCGCAGCGCCCTCGACGGCATCTCCGCGTCGATGCCCGCCCTGGCCGCGACGCCAGGAGATGCAGGAGCGGGCCGCCGCACCTCGGCTACGACTGGCCCGAGATCGTCGGCATCCTCGACAAGGTCCACGAGGAGCTCGCCGAGCTCGAGGCGGCCGCCACGGACGACGGAGCGACGCGAGGAGGTCGGCGACCTGCTGCTCGTCGTGGTGAACCTGGCCCGCCGCCACGGCGTCGAGGCCGAGGCGGCCCTGCGAGCCGCCGCGGACAAGTTCCGCCGGCCGCTTCCGGCGGGTCGAGCGGATGGCCAGCGAGCGCGACGTCCAGCTGCGCGACCTGACCTTCGCCGAACTCGACGACCTGTGGGATGCTGCCAAGGCCGAGGAGCGAGCCGCGTCGCGACGCGGCGCACCACGGCCGGAACAGGAGACAGCGCCATGACCATCGGGGCCCAGTCGGTCCAGCGGGCCGACGGGCGCCTGCCCGGAGACCTGCGGCCGGTCTCGCTCACCCTCGGCGTCCAGAAGTGGGCCGAGGGCTCGTGCGTGATCAAGGTCGGCGGGACCGAAGTCCTGTGCGCGGCCACGATCGAGGACAAGGTGCCGCCCCACCTGCGCGGCAAGGGCACGGGCTGGGTCACGGCCGAGTACAGCATGCTGCCGCGGGCGACGAGCGAGCGGAACATCCGCGAGGCCGCCAAGGGCAAGCTCGGCGGCCGGACGTACGAGATCCAGCGGCTCGTCGGCCGGTCGCTGCGCGGCGTCGTCGACCTGGCCAAGCTCGGCGAGCGGACGATCACCGTCGACTGCGACGTGATCAACGCCGACGGCGGCACGCGGACGGCGTCGATCACCGGCGGCTGGGTGGCGCTGGCCGCGGCGCTCCGCACGTACGGCATGGAGCGATGCCTCGTCGGTCGCGTGGCCGCCGTGAGCGTCGGCATCGTCAACGGCGTCACCTACCTCGATCTCGACTACTCCGAGGACTCCCACGCGGAGGTGGACTTCAACGTCGTCGCCACCGACGCGGGCAAGTACGTCGAGCTCCAGGGCACGGCCGAGGGCAAGCCGTTCGAGCCGGCCGACGTCGACCGGCTGCTCGACCTGGCCGGCAGCGGGCTGGAGAAGCTGTTCGCCGCCCAGGCCGAGGCGCTCGCCTCGGTCGCGCCGCTAGCAGGCCGCTCGAGCAGGTGGCGCCGGCGGATCGCCGCGCACCGCGCGACTCGGCCGCGGCTGCTCGTCGCCACTCGGTCGGCGCACAAGCTGCGCGAGCTTCGCGAGCTGCTGGGGCCGCTGCGCGCGGAGCTCGTCGACCTCGACGACGTCGGCATCCCGGACGAGGCGATCGAGGACGGCGCGACGTTCGAGGCCAACGCGGCCAAGAAGGCGCGCTTCTTCGCCGCCCTCTCCGGCCTGCCGACCCTCGCCGACGACTCCGGCCTGGAGGTCGACGCGCTGGCGGCGGGCCCGGCGTCCGGACGAGGCGCTACGCCGGCGAGCACGCGACGGACGAGGAGAACAACGTCAAGCTGCTGGGGCGCTCGCCGGACTCCAGCCGGCCCGGCGCGGCGCCCGGTATCGCTGCGTGCTCGCGCTGGCCCTGCCCGAGGAGCGCGGGCCGCGCGGCGGGATGCGCGTCAGGCTGGCGCACGGCACATGCGCAGGCCGGATCGCCGACCTCGCCTCGCGGCAACGGCGGCTTCGGCTACGACCCCATCTTCGAGCCGGCCGTGGAGCCGCCCGGCGGCCGGACGCTGGGCCAGTGGACGGCCGAGGCCAAGAATCGCATCTCGCATCGCGGCCAGGCTGCCCGCCGGATGCACGGCATCCTGGCCGGCCTCGGGTTCTAGAGCGGCCCAACCATGGACAGTTTGCGGCATCCTGGTCGGGTGAACACCTCGTCGGAGCTCCGGGTCGACCGCCCCGGTCGAGCGCCCGCGATGATCGGGCTCGAGCTGGGAGACATCACCACCGTCCGGGCCGACGCGATCGTCAACGCGGCCAACTCGGCGCTGGCGGGCGGTGGCGGCGTGGACGGCGCCATCCATCGAGCCGCGGGCCCCGAGCTGATGGCGGAACTGCGATCGCGCTACACGGGCTGCCCTACGGGGAGCGCCGTAATCACACGGTCGGGCCGCCTGGCCGAGCGCGGCGTCAAATGGGTAGTACATGCCGTCGGGCCGGTCTGGTCCGGCGGGCGCCGGCACGAACAGGAGCGCCTCCGGTCCGCGTACCTGACGGCGCTGAGCCTGGCCGACGAAGCCGGCGCCAAAACCGTGGCCCTGCCGGCGATCAGCTGCGGCGTCTACGGCTACCCGCTCGACGAGGGGTCGGCTTTGGCATTGCTGGCAGTCCGTGACGGCCTTGCGGAGGCCCGCAACCTGGAACGCGCCACGTTCGTGCTCTACTCCGACGACACGTACGTTGCCTTCGCCACAGCGCTGACGGACCTCGCCGGCGACTGACTCGGACCGGCGACCAGTTGAACCGGCTCCGCGCACCTGCCCACTCACCCGGCGCAACAGCGCCCACCCGTCCGGGGTGGTGTTCTGGATTCCGTCGTAGGGTCCAGGAAGGAAGCCCCGCGAGGTCGTCCGGTACTGGCCTGCCCCAGGCGTTCGCTCGAGGCAGTCGCCGCAGATAGCGGTAACCGAGACGCCAGCGTTCGGGCTCAGGGAGCCTTCAGACATGCGAAAGACCTTGGCAATTCTTGCCGTCGTGGCGGGACTCGTCGCGGCGTGCAGTGGGTCCGGCGCCACCGCAGCCCCTCCTGCTGCGGCAACGCCTGCCGGCGCGACGCCGGTTGCGGCAACACCCGCCGGCGCGACGCCGGTTGCCCCGGGCGCCACCGATACGCCGGTCGCCGGCGCCCCGACGACGCTGGATGCGTGCAAGCTCATCACCACAGCCGAGGCAACCGCCGCTCTCGGCGGCGAGCCCGTCGACGCGGGAGTCGTCCCGACACCGGGAGCCTCGAGCTGCCTGTTCTCGGGCCATCCGGCCACAGGCATCGGCACCGACGGCGTCGAGATCTCCATCACAAGGGTCAAGGACTTCGATCCCAACAAGAAGTCCATTCCCGGCCTGACCATCACACCGATCTCAGGCATCGGCGACGCTGCCTATTCCGTCAGCGCGGGTCCCGGTTTCATGGTGCTCAACGCCCGCAAGGGCCAGACCACGTTCTCCACCTCGGTAATCCTCAAAGGCGCATCCGACAGCGACCTGTTGGCCGCCGAGAAGACACTCGCGTTGGCGATCCTGGGTCGGATCTAGCCCGGGGTCCGGTCTTTCCGAGGCGCCTGCGGTCGCCTCGGAGGAGGCTCTGATAGCGTTGGCTTGAAGCGGGCGGCGTGTGTCCGCGCGCAGGATCGGGAGTCAAGAACGTGACCGAGCGGGCAGGACTGCTGGCGGCCGTACTTGGAGCGCGCCGAGCACGTCCATGGGGTCGTAACGGAGCGCACCGGCGGAGCCGATCCGGAATGGGCTCTCTTCTACGCCTGGTGGCTCATCAACTGGTCGGACCTGCCCGACATCCTGGGGTCGGCGCCCGTGCTGGGCGAACTCACGGCCCGCCTGATCTGCTCTCGACGTGGATTACCGGTCCGTGCCACGCGACGAGCCCTGGTCGGCGTTCTATGCGCGGGGGCTCCTGGCGCAATCCACCTGACGAGTGGTGCGAGTTCGCCGCTCGCGTTCGCGCTCGCCTATCATGTCCCCACTCGGGGTGTGGCCTAGTTGGTAAGGCGCGTGCTTTGGGAGCACGAGATCGTGGGTTCAAGTCCCGCCACCCCGACCATCTTCCGGCGTGAGCAGTCGAGGACAGGGGGGCCCGATGGGCGCAGAAGACGATCGCTCGATGTTTGGGAACGCCGAACCTCCCCAGGCTTCCGATGCCCCCGGCGGTGCGGAACCGGCCCCGAGCGGTCCACCGGCTGGACAGTACCCGCCGGCCTTCCCGTATCCCCCGGCCGCCCCGTACCCGCCCGCGGGGCCATACCCTCCCGTCGCCCCGTACTACCCCGCGGGACCCTATGCGCCGGCTGGCGCGCCGGTCTACGGGTGGACTCCCCCGCCGCCATTCATGCCGGAGGCACCAGCGTCACCCTGGGCGACGCCCAGGTTCGTCGACTCGGGACGGCTCGCGCTGGCCGCCCAGTGCTTGATCGGCCTTGCCGGCCTGCTGGCCCTGGCGACGGCGTTCAATTACCTGCTCGGCATGGACCTGCAAGGGCGACTCAACACCGCCCGAGCGCTCCAGTCCGATGCCGACGCGATGAACAGGCTGACCGCCACCCTGGGCTGGCTCGCAATCGGCCTGCAGGTCATCTGCGGCGTCGTCTTCATACGCTGGCAATGGCGTTCGATGGTGAACTCGACGATCCTGGGGGCCAACCCCTCCCGTGTCGGCTCGCCGCGGAGCGCGGTCGTTTCCTGGATCGTCCCCATCCTCAACCTCTTCCGGCCGTATCAGTTCGTAGCCGACCTGCACGATCGGCTGCTTGCCCCCCTGCAGAGCCCGTCCGGTCGATGGCTGCTGCGCTTGTGGTGGGCCTTCTGGATCGCGGGCGACATCCTCGGCTGGGTCCTGATGTTCGTCATCGCTCCTTCCATCCGTCCCGAAAGCACGGCGAACAGGCTGGAAGTGATGGCCGGTGAGGCCTTCCTGCACGGGATCCTGTTCGCGGACGCCATCCTGGCTATCGCGGTCATCCGCCAGGTCCAGAGGCTGTCCGAGGCCAGGCTGGTCGCCCGAATGGGAGATCCCGGCCGGGCTATCGACCTGGTTGGGCGAGCCCAGCGTCCGCGGGTTACCCGCCTGCCGTTCGCCCTGGCGGCGGTCGCGGTCGTCGCCATCTGCATCCCGACGGGATTGGCATACGCAGGCGCGAGCGGGTCGCCGGCCTGGGTTCAGTTCCAGGCGGCCGATGGATCCTTCACGGCATCCCTGCCGGGGCAGCCACTCGAGAAGAAGATCCCCGCGGACTCGAGCAGCGGCGTGACGCTCTCGGGCGACTCCTTCAGAGCCGGCGAGAGCGTGGACCTGATCTTCGTCATCACGTATTACGACTATCCGGCCGGGACAATCGACAGCATCCTGCCGGCCGCGGCCTTCAAGAACATGGACGCGGCCATGTCGGGCACGTATACGATCGAGTCGACGGCCGAGATCTCGATAGACGGGCGGCCCGCCCACGAGGTCCGGTTCAGGGGTCCCGATTTCGTGGCCGTGGCGCGGTACGTCATCGTCGGCCGGCGAGTCTACGTGATCGAAGCCGACGCCAGCGCCGGACTCTCGACGTCGCCGGACATCACCCGATTCCTGGACTCGTTCTCGGCCAGGTAGCCCGAGGCCGAGGAGAGCTTCAGGAGGGCCGGCCCGAGGAGCGGGCAAGGCGCTCGCCGGGCATCGCGGTATGCGAGCCGTTCCGACGGACGTCGGGGCGGCCGGCGTCACGGCGAGGGGCCGGAACCCAGGTGTTGAACCCGGCGCCTATGGCGGTACCGGCTGCACGACCCGGGGCGGGTCGGGCCGAATTGCGGCCGCCTGCTCCCGGCCGGCCGGCCGGCGCGGGTCGCCGGTTGTCGGACCGGTTGTCGGACCGGTTGTCGGGCCGACGTCCGTTACTGGCATCTGCCTGGAAGTACGCCGGCGCCTGAGGAACCTGTCGCTGGCCTGGGGCGTAGCTGCGTCTGGGCTCGGCCGGGCCGACGGGTCGCGCGGCCATCGGCCGTGGGGCCATCGGCCGTGGGGCCATCGGCCGCGGGGCCATCGGTCGCGCTGCCATCGGCCGCCCGCCCGTTCGCCCGCCCATCGATCGACCGCCCATCGATCGCCCGCCCATCGAGCGCTGGCGGATCGCTTCCGGTCGGATCGAGCGGTCGACTTCGAAGCCGGCGATGGTCTCGCGCGGAATGGGTCCACGCAGGATCGTCTCGATCTCGCTCAGCAGACCCAGCTCGTCGACGCAGACCAGCGAGACGGCGTCGCCCTCCATGCCGGCGCGGCCGGTTCGGCCGATCCGGTGCACGTAATCCTGGGCGACCATCGGCAGCTCGAAGTTGACGACGTGCGGCAGCGCCTCGATGTCCAGGCCTCTGGCGGCGACTTCCGTGGCGACCAGGATGGCGACGCGTCCGGACTTGAAATCGTCGAGGGCCCTGACGCGCTGGCCCTGGCTCTTGTTGCCGTGGATCGCGGCCGCGGAGATGCCATCGAGGATGAGCTGGTCGGCGAGCCGGTTGGCCGCGTGCTTCGTGCGGGTGAAGACGAGGGCCTTGTCGATCCGGCCGCCGCGGATGAGGTGGCTGAGAAGCTCGCGCTTGCGCTCGCGGTCGACCGGGTAGACGACCTGGCGAACCAGCTCGATCGGGGCGTTACGGCGCGCGATCTGGACGTATTCGGGATCTGTCAGCAACGTGGCCGCCAGTTCGCGGATCTCGTCGGAGAAGGTCGCCGAGAAGAGAAGGTTCTGCCGTCGCGCGGGAATGAGGGCCATGATGCGGCGGATGTCGCGGATGAAGCCCATGTCGAGCATCCGGTCGGCCTCGTCGAGGACGAGGATTTCGACCGAACGAAGGTCGATGGTGCCCTGCCCGGCATGGTCGAGCAGGCGACCGGGGGTGGCGACGACGATCTCCGGGCCGGCGCGAAGGGCGCGGACCTGCGGATCGAAGCCAACGCCGCCGTAGATGGTCGTCGAGCGGACCGGGCGTTCGGCGCCGTAAGTGCGGACGCTCTCCTCGATCTGGAGGGCAAGCTCGCGAGTCGGGGTCAGGACGAGGCAGCGGATCGGCAGGCCCGTCGAGCCGCGGCCCCGAGTCTGCCCGGCCGGCAGACGGCGCGGTTCGGGGCGGCTGGCGTTGAGGATCTGCAGGATCGGCAGCACGAAGGCGGCCGTCTTGCCGGTGCCCGTTTGGGCGCCCGCGAGCAGGTCGCGGCCGGCGAGAACGTGAGGGATGGATTTCGGCCTGGACCGGCGTGGGGATTGTGTAGCCCTGCGTCGAGACGGCGCGGAGGAGCTCGGGCGTCAGCCCGAGTTGTTCGAAGGACATTGGGAGAAGGCTCCTGAGATGGCCCACCCGCTCGGTGTTTACAGCGGGGACCGGTCAGGGCGAGAAGTGGATCGGGATCGAACGGCTGAGAAACCGGGGCGCAGACCGGAGCGCCCATACGTTCACGAAGGCCACCACCATACCACGTCTGGAGATATCGACCGAATGTTCGAGAGACCGTCCCGACGTCAGTTGCAGCTGGCCGATCCGGAGTCGGTGAATGTGTAGGTCGGAGCGGGCACGAACTTCCAGCTGTAGCCGGTCGGGCCGAGCGTCATCTGGATGACGCCGAACGACTTGTCGTTCCGCACGACCTCGCCGGTCAGCGGAGCCGTCACGAAGCCGTAGTGGTTCTTGCCGCCCGTGCCGACGACGAACTCGGTAGTGCCGGTCGGGCTGGGCTTGCCGTTCGCGTCGAGAGGGACGAAGCGCTCGTAGTCGTGGTTGTGACCGGTCAGGACGACGTCGACGTGGGCCGCGACGAGGTCCGCCCAGATCGTTGTCATCTGGGACGCGTCACCGTGCTCCCCGGACGACCAGCGCGGCTCGTGCCAGTAGACGAGCGTGCACATCGACGGGTGGGCCGCCAGATCGGCCAGAAGCCACTTCTCCTGCGGGGATCCGGGCCCGCAGCCGCCCACGCCTCCGGCGCTGCACTCGGAGTCCAGGCTGACCAGGTGCCAGTCGCCCAGGTTGAAGCTGTAGTAGGCGGGTAATCCGAAGTAGGTGAAGTAGCCGGCCGCGCCTTTCGTCAGGTACTCGTGGTTGCCGATGGCCGGGTACATGATCGAGCGGTACTTGCCCCAGGTTGGGTCGAAGACGCTCTGGAACGCGGCCAGCGTGCCGTCCTCGTACTGGTTGTCGCCGAGGGTCAGAACGGCCGTCGGCGCGAGCTGGCCGATCTCGTTGGCCGTCGCCGCCTGGTCGCAGTCGGCGGGTTGCTTGGTGTTTGTGGCCGGGTCGCAGGCGATGTCGCCGGCTGCCACGATCGTGACCGTCATAGGGGGCGGGGCGGATGCGGGCGGGAGGGGGGCCTTCGGAAGCGGCTCCGGCGCCATTCCGGGCCCGGGGATGAACCCGGGCTTGGGCGGCGTGCCCAGTTCTAGGCGTGGCGCTGGGCACTGGCGTGGCGGTCGCGTCGGGAATCGCCGGCGACGTAGAGGCGGCCGCGGAGGGAGGCGTCGACGCAGATGCAGCAGGCGCCTGCGGCTGAGTCGCCGATCCGCAGGCCCAGACGGTCGCGATGACCAGTCCCAGAGCCGCGAACCTGGCTCCGAGGATCAGTTGACGAGTTGTGGAGGGAGCAGCCACCGAAGGCCTCCAACGGTCCCGCGACTGGCGGTAGGCAGTCATCCGGCAAGCCCGGAGTATGGTTCGGAGGACGGATGCCCGACCTGGGATGCGGTGAATGTCCCGCCTGTCGATGGGCCGCCGACCGCGCTGACCTGCCAGACGGGACGGGCGATGGCCGGCCTCCCGGGTTGACTGCCGGCCCGGAGTCAGGGTCGAGAGCCCGGGCCGGCTGTTTGGCCGGCGTCTCGCCCGGATTGCGGTTCACTGCCTGTGCGCGAGCGGCCAAGCCGCTATTCTCCGAGGGTGAGTGAACTTGTCTTTCCGCAGGGGTTCCTGTGGGGCGCGGCAACCGCGGCCCACCAGGTCGAAGGAGCCAACACCAACAGCGACTGGTGGGCGTTCGAGAATGCGCCGGGCACTCCTTGCAAGGAGCCGAGCGGCGATGCCATCGAGCACTACCAGCGCTACCCGCGCGACATGGCGCTCCTGGCCGGCCTGCGGCTCAACACTTATCGCTTCTCGGTGGAGTGGGCTCGGATCGAGCCGATCGAAGACCACTTCGACGAGGTCCAGCTCGACCATTACCGGAAGATGGTCGCGATGTGCCGCAAGAGCAAGCTCATCCCGATGGTCACCCTCAACCACTTCACGCTGCCGAAATGGCTGGCCGACCGAGGCGGATGGCTGTCGCCCAACATCGTGCGCCTGTTCGACCGGTACACCCGCACCGTCGTCGAGGCGCTCGGCGACAAAGTCGAGTGGTACTGCACCATCAACGAGCCCGGCGTGGTAGCGGCCGGGGGATACGGCGGCTGGTTCACCTTCCCTCCCGGGCTCAAGGGCATGGCGACCTGGAAGACCGCGACCGCCAACCTGATCGAAGCTCACAAGGCCAGCCGCGCCACTATCAAGGCATTGCGCCCGCACGCCAGGGTGGGACTGACGAACGCAATGTCGGAATGGGCGGCCAACGCCGGCGGCAAGCCGGTCATGGAATACGCCCGCCGCTTGCGGGAAGACGTCTACCTCGAAGCTGCGGCCGACGATGACTTCGTCGGCGTCCAGACCTACTCGCGCACACGAGTCGAGCTGCCTCGCGCGATGGGCTGGCTGGCGAAAGCGGGCCTTTCGGTCGACGCGATCGAGAAGCTGCTTGTCTCGCAGATCGCCGGTAGTCAGGCCGGCGGCGATCTCACACTCGACCCCACCGACGGCGTTCGACGCACCCAGATCGGCTGGGAGTGGCGCCCTCAGGCCGTGGCCGCAACGGTCCGGCGGGTGGCCAAGCTCCTGCCCGGCAAGCCCATCGTGGTGACGGAACATGGCGTCGCCACCGCCGACGACAAGGAACGGATCGAGTTCATCACCGACGGGCTCAAGTCACTTCACCCGCTCATCGGCGAGGGCATCCCTTTGCTCGGCTACATCCACTGGAGCGCCTTCGACAACTTCGAGTGGGCGCACGGCTACGCCATGCAGTTCGGGCTGATCGGGGTGAACCGGGAGACTCAGGAGCGAACGGTGAAGCCGTCGGCGCGCTTCCTCGGCATGATCGCCCGCACCAACAAGCTGACGCTGCCGGACAAGTAGGTCGCCGCGCCCAGATAGCACAAGACCGGCGCCCGTGCGCCGGTCCCGGAATGTTCGTTTGCGCGGCAGAAGCGCCGTCCCCTACCGCACGGGCATGCCAGCTCGAGTGTCACCGCTGAGATTGCCCGCTCGGGGTCTCGTCTGGAGGTTGGACGCGCCGCGATCCGGATCGGCCGTGAGCGAGATCAACCCGCCACCGCGAATAAGTCGCGTACCTTTGGCCGCCATCGCTGCCTGCATCATGCCTCCGGAAACCCTTGGCGGATGAGACCTACACACCGTACTCCTGCCCCGGCACAGCTGCAACACTCGATCGGATGCCACCCCATGAGATAGTAGTTCCGCCCCTTTCGCGATCTTCTCGGGCGTGCCGGCACCGCCTCCGGGCCGATGAGCTAGCATCTCCCCCATGCCCAAATTCACGACCCGCGCGATCCTCGCCTCAACCCGCCCAGTCGAGGTCAATCAGGTTCCCTCGGCGGTCCCGATCTACCAGTCGGCGGCCTTCTCGAGCGGCACCGCGGCCGAGCTGGGCGACGTTCTCACCGGCGCGATCCCCGGCTACGCGTACAGCCGGATCGACAACCCCACCACCTCGGCCCTCTCCGACGCGGTGGCCGAACTGGAGGGCGCCGAAACCGGCCTGGCCTTCGCCACCGGCATGGCCGCCATCCACGCCGCCATCGTCTCGGTAGTGAGATCCGGCCAGACGATCGTGGCCACGCAGGCGGTGTACGGCACCACGCGCGACCTCCTCGTCCGCGTCCTGGGCGGCCTCGGCGTCAAGACCGAGTTCGTAGACCCCACGGACTTCGCCGCCGTCGACGCGGCCCTGGCCACGACCGGCTCGCCGGTGCTGTACGTGGAGACGGTCTCGAACCCGACGATCATCGTCTCCGACATCTCAGCCCTGGCCGAGATCGCCCATCGTCACGGCGCCAAGCTGCTGGTAGACAACACTTTCGCCACTCCCTACGCCTGCCGGCCCATCGAGCGCGGCGCGGACCTGGTCATGCATTCGGCCACCAAGTACCTCTCCGGCCACGCCGACGTCCTGGCCGGTGTCGTCGTCGGGAGCCGCGAGCGTATCGACGCCGTGCGCCCGATCCTCGTGGACGTGGGCGGGGCGCTTGCGCCGCTGGCCGCCTTCCTGGTCCTGCGCGGCCTGCCGACGCTGGCTCTCCGAATGGACCGCCACAGCGAAACCGCGATGGACCTGGCGGCCTGGTTGGAGGGCCGGGACCAGGTCGAGCGCGTCTACTACCCCGGCCTCCCGAACGACCCGGGGCATGAGCTGGCGACCCGGCAGCTCGAGGTATTCGGCGGCATGTTCGCCTTCGAGCTGACCGGCGGCCGAGCTGCGGGTCAGGCCTTCCTCGACGCCATGCGGGTCTCCGAACGAACCGCCTCCCTGGGCGCCTTCCGGACCATCACCAGCCACCCGGCCTCGACGACCCATCGGCAGCTCGACGCGGCAGCGCTGCGGGCCAGCGGCATCGCGCCCGGTCTGCTTCGATGCTCGGTCGGTCTGGAGGACGTGGAGGATCTGCGCGAAGATTTCGAGCTGGGCCTGGCCGCGGCCGCCGCGGCGAGGGAGTAGCCGCGGCGCCACCCACGGGCCGCGCCACGCATCAAGAAGCCCCTCCGGCCGTGAGGCCGAAGGGGCTCTGAAGTACCCGGGGTTAGTACTGGAACAGCAGCTCGCGATACTTCGGAAGCGGCCACAGCTCGTCTGAGACCAGCGTCTCCAGTTCGTCCGCCACCTCGCGCAGGGCGGCCTGGGCCGGGATGACCTTGTCCTTGAATGCCTTGGCCTCGGCGTGGAGCGAGCCCGCTTCGTGGGCGGCGTGCTGCGCGTGCTCCAGACCGTGGATCGCGTCCACGAGCTTGTCGGTCAGGCCCGCGACCGTGTCCGTGACATGGACGACGCCCTTGGAGGGGCCGGCGGCCACGAGCTGGCCCAGGTACTGGACCGCCGCGGGCAGGATCATCGTCTTGGCCATGTCCAGCGCGCAGTTGGCCTCGATGTTCGAAACCTTGACGTAGCGCTCCCAGACGATCTCCACCCTGGCGTCAAGCTCGCGCTCCGAGAGAACCTTGAATTGCGAGAACACCTTCTTGGCCTTGGCGGTCGCCAGGGCCGGAAGGGCCTCGACGGTGCTCCGGTTGTTCGGCAGCCCGCGCTTGGCCGCTTCGGCGTGCCACTCGTCGGCGTAGTTGTTGCCCTCGAAGAGGACCTGCTTGTTCTCCTTGACGATCTTCGAAAGGATGCCCGTCAGGCCTTCGAAGTCGCAGGGCTCGAGCTTTTCCAGGTCGTCGGCCAGCTTCGCCAGGGAGTCGGCGACGGCGGTGTTGAGGACCGTCTGCGGCCAGTAGATCGGGGCCGACGAACCCACCGCGCGGAACTCGAACTTGTTGCCGGTGAAGGCGAAGGGCGAGGTCCGGTTGCGGTCGGTCGCATCCCTGGGGAGCACGGGCAGCGTGGTCACGCCCAGCTCCATCGATCCGCCCGCCTTGGATCTGGAGGCCGAGCCCTTCTCCAGCTGGTCGACGACATCCTCGAGCTGGGCGCCCAGGAAGATCGAGACGATGGCCGGAGGAGCCTCGTTGGCGCCCAGGCGATGGTCGTTGCCCGCGTCGGCGACGCTGGCTCGGATGATGTCCGCGTGGACGTTGACGGCGCGGATGACCGCCGCCAGGAAGGCCAGGAACTGCGCGTTGTCGTGCGGAGTGTGGCCGGGATCGAGGAGGTTCTCGCCCTCGTCCGTGGCCATCGACCAGTTGTTGTGCTTGCCCGAGCCGTTGATGCCGGTGAACGGCTTCTCATGGGCAAGGAACATGAGGTCGTGCTTGTGCGCGAGGCGCTTCATCGTGCTCAGGACCACCATGTTGTGGTCCGAGCCGACAGAGGTCGACTCGTACACCGGGGCCATCTCGAACTGGGCCGGCGCGACCTCGTTGTGGCGCGTCTTCGACGGGATGCCCATGCGCCACAGCTCGCGGTCGAGATCCATCATGAAGGCGAGCATGCGCTCGCGGATGGTGCCGAAATACTGGTCCTCCAGCTCCTGGCCCTTGGGCGAGGGGGCTCCGAAAAGAGTCCGGCCGGTCAGGATGAGATCCGGGCGCTGCTCGGCCAGACGCCGGTCGACCAGGAAGTACTCCTGCTCCGGCCCGATCTGGGTGAAGACGCGGCTGGCGGTTTCGTTGCCGAACCAGCGCAGGATGCGGAGGGCCTGCTTGCCCAGGGCCTCCTGCGAGCGCAGCATCGGGATCTTGTAGTCCAGGGCCTCGCCCGTGTACGAGACGAAGCCGGTGGGGATGGTCAGGGTCACGCCGTTCGGCTCGACCTGCAGGAAGATCGGGCTCGTGACGTCCCACGCCGTGTAGCCGCGGGCCTCGAACGTGGAGCGGATGCCGCCGGACGGGAATGAGCTGGCGTCCGGTTCACCCTGGACCAGGCCCTTGCCCGAGAACTCGGAGATCGTCTGGCCGTCGCCGGTGGGGCTGAGGAACGAGTCGTGCTTCTCGGCGCTGCCGCCGGTCATCGGTACGAACCAGTGCGTGTAGTGGGTGGCTCCATGAGCCAGCGCCCACTCCTTCACGCCCTGGGCTACGGCGTCGGCGATTGCCGGATCGAAGGGCTCGAGGCCTTCGATCGTCCGGCGCAGCTTCTTGAATACCGGCTTGGCCAGGTACTCGCGCTGGGCGCCCTCGTGAAACACGTACTCGCCGTAGATGTCCTCACCGGCGTGCTCGAGGTAGTCCTGGGTGGAGGCGACCTTGTGGTTGGCGATCGCCTCGATTGCGTGTTGGCGGGCGGTCATTCCGACTCCTATCGACTGGTGGATGGTGTATGTCCTCTCCCCGAGGTTCCGCCATAGCCGGCCGCCGGCAGAAGCCCATCCAAAGGGGCAGGAGAGTCGAGAGACTGGGCCACAGGAAGCCCAGGGCACAGTCTCCGGTGAGGATCCATTTGAGACCTGATGTTCTCACAAGGGCTTGCGGATGTTGAGAACGACGCCGTGCAGCGAAGGTAGCGAATCGGATACGAATCGGAACGGCGCGGGCGGTCGAGGGGCCTGTTGGCGGTTCATCCGGCTCATTCGGCTCAGTCGCTGTCGCGGACGCCGGCTCGGGGACGCCTTCGGGCCAGGGCTCGGCGCGTCGCTACCGCGGCAAGTGGCCCCCTGCTATCATTCCGTGGCCCTCAGCGGGCATTTCGGTCGGGGCGTGGCGCAGCTTGGTAGCGCGCATCGTTCGGGACGATGAGGTCGGAGGTTCAAATCCTCTCGCCCCGACCATAACAAGCTCATCAGCACGAAATGCCTCCGCGAGGCCCCTGCGGACGGCTGCTGGCGTTGGCTCCACGTGCATCGTGTCGAGCCCCAGGACGTCCACCGACTCAAACAGAGACTCCGCCAGCGCGCGGCGAGAGTTCGGCGCCTCTTCCCAGAGTGCCGGCAGGTTGCGCAGGAAGTCGACCGCCTCGGTCGGGTCGAGCCCTTCGTCTTCTGCCCCACTCCTCGCGCTCTGCTCGGCCTCGTCGAGTCGCGCCATTTCAGCTTCGAGACGGACCGGGTCGCGATGCCGGCGATAGGCGGCCAGAACGTCGGCGCGCTCGCGCTCAATCCGGGCCAGAGCGAAGCGGTCGATTCCGACGGTCGCCTCCCCTGTCATGACCTCGGCGATCGTCTCGGCTCCGAGCGACACGCGCTCGAGGATCTTGCCCACGACGTGCTCATACTCCGCGGCCTGGTAGCTGTGACCAGGCGTACGGCGGTGCTGCCCGCGTATCGCCTTGGCCGGAGCGTGGTAAGCCGCGATGAAGGCCTCGCACGGCTCCGTGTGGCGGTAGCGGCCGGTGTCCCCGATCAGTCGGCGACCACACGCCGAGCATCGGAGCATCGATAGCGCGTAGGTCCGATGCGTGGCCGGATGACCGTCGCGCGTGCGTCGAGTCTCGCGGACTCCCTGTACGTCGTCCCACATTCCGCGCGGAATGATCGGCGGCCAGTGGGCGTCGCTGCCGTCGGGCAGGCGACCGGCGTAGAGCGGGTTGTTGAGCATGCCGCGGACCGTGTACAGCCCGAGCCCGGTCTGGTCCGCGACTTCGCGATCGGTGAGCCGGGTTGCTGCGAGCTCGAACACCTTGCGTACGGTGTCGAGTTGCTCGGGGACCGGTTCGAGGAGCTTCCGCTCGTCCCGCCGGAAGCCGAACGGGGGCCGGCCTCCTGGGTCGCGCTGCTTGGCGAGCTTGCTTGCGTAGCCCTCGCGGATGCGTCGGGCCAGCCGGCGCGAGTAGCGCTCGGCGTCGGTTGCTTCGGCCACGAGCTGGTCCCAGTCGCGCTCAGAACTGGACAGGATCTGTTCGTCGCAGAACCAGACGGCAACGCCGGCAGGATGCAGGACGTCTTCGAGCAGGTTGAGCGTCTGGCGCAGGTTTCGCTGCCAACGGCTGACGTAGCCGACGAGCAGGACGTCGAAGGCACCGGCGGCCGCGGCCTCCAGCATCGCCGCCATGGCCGGGCTGCGATAGACGGTGCGCCCGCTGTGAGCGATGCGCCACTGGGCACCTGTGTCGACCAGGCCGAGACGTGCGACGGCGCCATCCTGCAGCTCCGCCTGTGCCTCCGGGCCGTAGCGGTCGAACTGGCCCGTGGTCGACTCGCGGATCCACCGCGCGGCGCGAAGGCCGCGCAGGTCATCGACGGTCGCCGGTAGTCGTTTCATCGGTTCGCTGCCTTCGACTGGCTCATGCAGCCGTGTCCTTTCGCTTCGCTGTCGGTGCCATCTTGCCACGGCTTGCGGCGGATTCAGCAGCCCGGCGCGCGGCGATCTCCGCGAGCGCCAAGCGCAAGGCGGTGATGATCGGATCGGCCACCGGGCGTTCGCTCATGGCGCCGACCCTTGTCGCGGTGCTCTGAGCGCCCAGGGAGACCCAGCGGCGGTCTGGCCCAGTCGAATGCTCGCGGCGATGGCCCGCTCGGCTGGGCTCAGACCCGATCCAGCGTATCGAAGGGCTCGCACGAATGACGACGTCGGCCCCTCTCGCCCTGGCCCGAACCTCGGCGAGCCAAGGGTCCGCCTGCTCCCGGAACGCCGCCCGTGCACCGCGGAGTGCGCGGAACGTCACCGAGTAGCGGCGACCCTTGGTGAGGAAATGGCCGCGGAAGCCGAAGCTATGCGCCCAGCGCGGACTGACGCTCCAGGCCGACGACATCAGGCGTCGAGCGTGTTCGGTGACGTCGGCGAGTTCGATCTGCCGGGCGTAACGGATTCTTCGATCCAGCCCGCCGGCGACCTGGGCATCCTTGGTTGCGTACTTCGCGATGTAGCCGGCGACTGCGGTCTGGCTCACGCTTCCGTCCGCCAGGTCGGGAGTTATCGGCCGCACATCGATCTGCTCGCCCCAGCGGACGACCAGCTCGCGTCCACTAGATCCCTCAACCGTGACCGAGACTCGCGCCGCAGCGCGGCCGACGGCCTCCGCTAGCCGCTGCGCCGTCGCCCACGCCGTCGGCGCGGTTTCCGGACCGTCGGGTCCGTCGAGCCGGACGACCGTGTGGACATGCACGACGCCGCGGGCCTGGAACTCCGCGACCTTGGCGTACGTGACGCGGACCTGTGACCGCAGCGCTCGAACGCTCAGTCGCGCCAGTGCTGCGAGTTCCCGAGGCAGGTACGTGACGGTCCGGCGCCACAGGGAGCCGAATGCAGCGTTCCAGACAGCCGCCGCCTCGTAGTCGTAGCAGTCGGGGCAGAGCGCCTGTCCGATCCGGAAGTCGCCTTCGGCGTGGCGTTCAAGACACTGAGTCGAGACTCCGTGCTCGCACTGCTCAGCCGTTCCCGGTGGGTCGACACCGGAGCACCCGCTCTCCACGGACCACGCGCCGATGGACCGCGCCAAACGACGGCGCCGTCAACGTGGCGAAGACGACCGGGTGCGAGGCGACCGACGTCGAAACGCCTTTCGCCTCGCTGCCCGTCAGCCCGGCCGCGACGAGGAAGTAGGCGTCACGGCGGTAGATCTCGGAGCAGGGCGGGCACCGCGATGCCCTTCGATTTCCGCACGCCGTGAGAACGAACCCGGGAGCCTCGGCATCGGTCGAGCGACGAGCGAGGACTTCCCCGCTGGACGCCGACGCTGCGATCGACTCGCCGACCAGCCGTATCGGCGACGTGCATCCCCTCGTCCGCCGGATCAGCTCGACGACGCGAGGCGCGCCGGCGCCGTAGCGGCGGGTAAGCACCGCCAGCGACGCCGGCTCGAAGGTCGTGCGAGACGCATCGACGACCATGGGGCTGCTCCTAGCCGCCCTGCTCGATGCGATGAGGAGCCTGCGGAACCTGTGCCTTCGGGGGCACGCCGCGAACGGACGTTGCCCGAAAAGCCCAGGCGAGCCTCGGCCGTGAACCCGAAGCGTCGACGTATGGCGTCGCCGTCAGTCCCTCGAAGGCGACCGACGGAAACGGTGCACCGGCAGGCGCCTGCGGCAGCGTCGGCGGGTTGCGGGCCGAGATCTTGATGCGAACGACCTTCGTTCGCGCCTCCGGGTCGGCGTCGAAGACCGAGATGGACCACGTCGGGAGACCAGTGTCTCGATCGTGCGCCTGCACTCGCTGCTCGCGCGTCGAGGCCTCGAAGTCCACGACCTGTTCGACGCCACCAACGGCGTATGCACCCGCTGGAAACACCAGATCGGAATTGAGTGGGATGTGCTTTCCAAGAGCCATTGGGACCTCCGGTCCGTTCGGCCGATCGGCCGGCGCCGGCCCCGCTCAAGCGAGCGGCAAGCACGACACCGCCAGATCGTCGGCAGCTGGACCGGACGGCGAAACCGCGGCTTGGGGACGACCCGGGACGTCCGCAGGACGTCCGATACTCCGAGTTGGAGAAAGGAGTGATGGTCAACGACCGGCTCCGAACCGCCATGGAGGCGGCGGGGCTCACAACCGATGCAGTCGCGACGCAGCTCGACGTCGACGCCAAGACCGTCGAGCGATGGATCGCGACTGGCCGCACCCCGTATCCCCGTCATCGGATCGCCTTCGCTCGCCTCGTCGGCACGGATGCCGGCGAACTCTGGCCGAGCGCTCGGGACCTGACTACGCCCGTCGCCGCCGATCTCGTGCGGCTCTACCCAAGCCGCGGATCCGTGCCGACGCATCTGTGGTTCGAGCTTCTCGAAGCCGCGAACCGCTCGGTCGACCTCCTGTTCTACTCGGCCCTATTCCTCTCCGATGGCCATGCCGAGCTGGCGAACGCGATACGCCGTGCCGCCGCCCGCGGGACCCGCGTCCGGATCCTGGTCGGCAACCCGCGATCAACCGCAGTCATCGCCCGAGGTCGCGAGGAAGGCATCGGCCACGACGTGGCCTCGCGCGTTCGCATGACGCTTCACTACCTCGACGGCGTCGACCAGGTCGACGGCGTGCAGGTGCGCGGCCACTCGACCACCCTCTACAACTCGATCTACCGCTTCGACGACGACATGCTCGTCAACGCGCACACGTACGGCGCGGCCGCGGTCGAGTCGCCCGTCCTGCACCTCCGACGCGTTCCGCGCGGCCGCCTTTTCGACCACTACATGAAGAGCTTCGAGCGTGTGTGGGCCGCCTCGGCTCCCCTTCCTTCCGCCCTGGCCAGAGAGGAGTCCAATGGCTCGCATCGACTACCTTGACGACCCAGCCGCGCCGGCCGCGACCACGATCGTCCCGTCGGCGAACGTCGTCGTGACGAACGACGCCGGCGAGATCCTGCTCATCCGCCGGTCGGACAACGAGAACTGGGCGCTTCCGGGCGGTGCGATGGATCCCGGCGAGTCGCTTTCCCAATGCGGCGTGCGAGAGACCGAGGAAGAGACGGGCATCCGCTGCGAGATCACGGGCCTGGTCGGCGTCTACACGAACCCGCGCCACGTGATCCTCTACACGAGTAACGGCGAAGTCCGCCAGGAATGCTCGCTCGTCTTCACGGCGCGAATGGTCGGCGGCGAGCCACGGCCGAGCAGCGAGTCACTCGACGTTCGTTGGGTGCCGGCCGGCGAGATCAACGGCTACCAGATGCACCCGTCGATGCGCCAGCGGATCGGCCATTTCCTGGAGCGACGAGCGACGCCGTATCTGGGCTGAGCAAAGGGACTGATGGTCTGTGGGTGCAATCATGCTGGTTAGTCGTGATGGTTTATGACCGGGCCGGGTAGCAAAGCCAAGGGCTTCCGAATACTCTTCAGTGATGGACGGATCGCCCAAATTCACACTCGAACTGCTGGAACAGCACTGGTGCGGCCCTGAACCTGAGATGGATCCGTCGCAAGGTGGTCGACTCCGTGTCGTGATCAACGGGATCGCGGTAATGGATGGCGAGAGCGTCGACACGGGGGTTGCGCGTTCGGCGCTTGCCCTCTCGCGCACGCTGATGGGCAATCACACCGCGGAGAGTCCAGTCGCTGAGCAGCTCGTGATCCACGACTGCGGCTTTGCGACACACATTGGCGGCTGCGGGATCGGCGCGAATTGGTGGGTCCGCCACGAACGGGATTCGGTCTCGAATTCGAGGGCGTGGTCAGGTTCGACACGACCTTCGACCCGAGGAAGTCGGGGCCGAGCGACCGGGCGGACGGTGTCTCCTTTCCGGAGGCCGAATGCGTTGTCCCCTTCGGTGACTACGCCTCTGAGATCGTGCGGCTCGGTGAGTCGGTGCTTGTCTACGCGGCCGGAGCCCGCAAAGAGTTTGCCGACGACTTCGAGCGATCAGAGTGGCTTGGCTGGCAGAGCGAGCTCCGGGGCAACCTTGATGGTTTCAGAGCAAGCCCCGACCGGACCGAGTCCTGAGCCCAGCGCCTGCGTGGCCTGCACCAGCGCCGTCCCGGAGCGCCAATGCCTACCCAACACCCGCTGCCGGTTCTCGCCTCCGGCCGAACGAATCCAGACCCTACGCCACGTCCGATTGCGCCGAGGCGGCCGCATGTCGCCGAAGCCTGGCAAGGGTGTTTTCCACGGATTTCGCCAGATCGCTGCGACCGGCGAGTATGGCCCGATGCACGGGGTCATCGGGCGGGTATCGCCTGATTATCTCCGCGATCCGCTCATCAAAACTCACAGGGAGCCCGCGGGGGCTGGTGGTCATGTCCGCGTAGGTGAGGGCATCGAGGAGAGCTGGATCTGGCTCCGGAAACGAATACTCCAGCCGGTCCAGGAGTCCGCGCTCCCGAGCTTCGAACCGGGCGCCCGAGTGGTGCGCCACGAGCTGACAGACCCGCTCCGG
>CAVSEO010000007.1:0-616775 GCA_963727005.1 uncultured Chloroflexia bacterium | reverse complement strand
CGGTCCGCGCCACCGCATCCTGATCGTGCGCAATTGACAGCCGGCCCGGGTCGTTCAACCTGTGTCCGTGCACAAGCCCGCAACGTTCGATGAGTTGGTGACGGAGGCCGAGTGGGCGTCGGTGGAGGGCTGGGACTTCTCCTGGCTCAACGGCAGAGCCACCGAGGAGCGTCCGTCGTGGGGCTACGCGCGAATGCTCGTGCCCCGAATGGCGGGGGCCGACGCGGCGCTCGATATCCAGACCGGTGGTGGCGAAGTGCTCGCCGAAGTCCTGGCTCGAGTGCCACGCCGCCCCAACGTCCTGGCAGCGACCGAGTCGTGGCCGCCCAATGCGGCAATCGCGAGGCGGAACCTGAACCCCTTCGGTGTTGGGATCGTCGAGGCGGAGGATGAAGCCGGTCTGCCATTCCCGGACGCCTCATTCGACCTGGTCGTCAGCCGGCATCCGGCCGTCGTGTTGTGGCCCGAGATCGCACGTGTCCTACGACCGGGCGAGACGTACTTCTCCCAGCAGGTCGGCGCCGGCACCAATCGCGAGCTGACCGACTTCATGATGGGGCCGCAACCGGTCGGTCAGGAACGTAGCCCGGACCGAGCGGTTCAGGCGGCGCAAGCAGCGGGCTTGCGGGTAGTCGATTTGCGGGAAGAAAGCCTTCGGGTCGTGTTCGACGACATCGGCGCGGTGGTCTACTTCCTCCGGAAGGTCTTCTGGACGGTCCCCGACTTCACCGTAGGCGGCTACCGCGAGCGACTCGCCTGCCTCCACGACCAGATACTGCGCGATGGACCCTTCGTCTCTCATGCCAGGCGCTTCCTGATCGAGGCGGAAAAGCCTGCTTGAGACGACGATCTCGCCGCCTTTTCCGGCCTGGTCGGATCGCATTGAATCGCCCCAGCCTGCGCGTGGCCGTCAGTCACTCAGGGCGATGAAAAGTCGTTGGTAGAGCAGAGTGACCAGTATGCGAACCAGGCGGTGGGGACGATCGGGACTTCGCTGGCGGTAGGCCGGCTGAGTCGGCAGCGCTGATTTGCCCGTGCAGGGAAGGTGGCGGGCGCGAAGCTCGGCCGCCCTGTCGCGACCGCCCTCGTTGGACAGGCGCTAATGCCCACAGGAGGAGAGCCCGGAGCTAAGCACGGTCGGAGGAGCCTGAGCCGCCCCCGCGGGTGTACCGAGACCGCGTCCGAACGGACAGCACGACGATGACCACGGTCCAGGCGACCGTAGCGAGGGACCAGGCTACGGCAACCAGCGGGTACTGCCCGGAGTCCAGCACGAAGAGGACCAACGGCACGAGACCGAATACGGAGAGGACCAGATCGCCGATGAATGCCCACATCCGGCCGTGCGGCTGGCCGGGTATCGGATTGTCGACAAGAAACAAACGAGTGCCCCGCGGCATAGCCCACGCTGCGGGATGTATCAGAAGCGCAGCGAGCCTCGTGGTGCCCAAGACGTAGACCAAGAGGGTCGTAATTGTCAAAGCCAAGGGTCAGTGGCCCTCGCCGCCGGGGTGGTCGCATTGTGTCGCGACCGGGCGATTCTACCCGCCGGCCGCCGGGGCAGGTACTGCGGATACCTGGCACAGGCTGGCCCGCTTCGGGCGAGTGGTAGGGGAGGGAGGATTCGAACCTCCAACCGGGGCTGTATAAGAGCCATGCTCTAACCGTTGAGCTACTCCCCCAACGCGGGCTGGATCGTACACCCGCGCCCCGCGGACGGCGACCCTACTCCACGCCGCCGCGCAGGACTTCGATCCGGGGACGGTGCGGGATCGACTGCGGCGTGTTGGAGGCCACCAGGGCGACGCCGTCGCGGAAGCGGCGCAGCTCCGCTTCGGTGTTGAAGAAGCCGACGCTGATCCGGACCGCGTCCAGCGGCGGGATCGTTCGGGCGATGCACAACGTCCGCTGCTCCAGTTCGTGCAGCGCGGCCGAAGCCTGCCACCCGGCGATCCGGAAGCTGATCAGCCCGGCCATGTGGTCGGGTGGCGTCAGCAGCTCGACACCGGGAACCTCGGCCAGCATCGCCGCCGCCTCGCCCGCGAGCCGGCCGATCCGCTCGTAGATCCACGGCAGGCCGACGAACATCGAGAGCCAGGCGGCGCTTCGGGCGAAACCCAGGACGGAGGGCCCGTGCATGGTGGAGGTCTCGAAGCGGCGAGCGTCCGGCCACAGCTTGCCTTCCGCGGCGAGGTCGATCGACTCGAAGCTGTACCAGCCCGCGAACGTGAGACGCGGTAGATCCATCACCGAAGGAGCGCAGTAGACGGCCCCGATCCCCTCCGGCCCGAGCAGCCACTTCTGGGCGGGCAGGGCGTAGAAGTCGGCGCCCAGCTCCTCAACCGACACGGATATGGCGCCGACCGCCTGGGCACCGTCGACGGCGACGAGCGCGCCACGGGCATGCGCTATCTCGGCGATTTCGCGGACCGGCAGCTGCGCGCCGGTAGCCCACGACACATGCGACAGGGACACGAGCCGCGTTCCCGGAACGATCGCCCGATCCATGGCTTCAAGGGCGGCGGCCGGGTCTCCCCCGCTCCCCAGATCGGCGACGGTCAGATCCACTCCCCATCGTTCGCGGGCCGCCCACAACGGTCCGAGGCCGCCGGCGTGCTCCAGGTTCGTGGTGACGGCACGGTCGCCGGCCCGCCAATCGACTGCCCAGGTCGCGATGTTCATTCCGTCGGTGGCGGCATGGGTCAGCGCGATCCGGCTCGGATCCGTGCCCAGTACGGCGGCGGCCGCCGCGCGAGCCTCGGCCCGCCTCTCAACCGCATCCTCCCAGAAGTTGCGATCGGCGCGGCCGGTGCGCAGCTCCCAGGCCTCCGCGTCGGCCATGGCGTGAGCTGTCTCACGGGGCAGCGGCCCCGCTGCGCCGGTGTTCAGGTAGATGCCCGCGGCCGTGGCCGGAAGCGCCTCGCGGATTGCCGGGATCTTCTCGTCGTCCGGGAGAAATGGCGTCACCATCGCTGCCTATCATATGCACGGGCAGCGCGGCACCCCGGGCGGCGGTTCGTCACCATCGCCTCCGGTCGGCGGCGCGCGACCCGAGCCTGGGGGGCTCAGATGACCGAATACAACGTGAGCAATTACACCCGACCCGAGCTGCTCGCAACTGCAGAGTGGCTGGCCGAGAATCTAGGCCGGCCCGGCTTCGGCGTGCTCGACGTGCGCTGGCGGCCGGACGGCTCGGGCCACGACCTCTACGCCGCCGGCCACATTCCGGGCGCCACGTACATCGACTGGCGGACCGACTTCGTGGAGCAGGAGGACGAGAGCGACGCCCTTCTCCTGGCCGGGCCGGCGCGAGTGGCGGAGGCCCTGGCCCGGGCCGGCATCGGCAACGGCATGGTGGCGGTCATCTACGACGACGCCGCGAATTCGTACGCCGCCCGGGCGTGGTGGACGCTCGCCGTCTACGGCTTCGTTTCGGCCCGCATTCTGGTCGGCGGTCTGGAGGCCTGGAGGAAGCTGGGCCAGCCGGTCTCCACGACCGACGAGGTACGGCCTCCCACCACGTTCACTCCCCGCCTGGAGCCCCGGGCGAGACTGACCGCGAGCGATCTTCGCCAGCTGCTCGGATCTCCGAAGGTCCAGCTTCTCGATGCGAGGACGCCGTCCGAGTTCGCCGGGCACGCAGGTTCGACCCGGCGGCTGGGCCACATTCCCGGCGCGCTCAACGTTCCGGTTGCGGCGACCACCGAGCCACGGACCGGCCGCTTCCGCAGCGCCGACGAACTGCGGGCGCAGTTGCGCCGTGCCGGCGTCGACGCGCGGCGGCGCACGGTCTGCTACGACTCGGCCGGCATCGGCGCCTGCAAGCTCGCCTTCGCCCTGACGCTCGTGGGCTTCAACGACGTGGCGGTCTACGACGGCAGCTGGGCCGAGTGGGGCGATCGTCTGGACCTGCCGGTCGAGCGCTGAGCGGCTACCAGGGGTTCGGCGCGGATCCCGATCCGCCGTCCGGCGGAGCCTCGGACTGCCACTCCACACCGGAGGCGACCGAGACGTGGGCCCTGGCGTGGTTCACGACCAGGAGATCGACGTAGTTGGGCGCCTCCGCCACTCCATAGGCCCAGTATTTGGCCCCTGTGACGGGCAGGAAGCGGCCGCTGTACGACTCCATCGCGAGCCTCAGGTCCGATTCGTAGGCGAGGTGGATCTGGCCTTCGACCGTGAACGGCGGCGCCAGGAGAGTCGCCCGAACGGCCTGCTTCGGAGTCCGCATCTCGGCGGCGGAATCCGTCGCCGCGGTCACGTGCGCGAACAGGACGTCGTCCAGCTGAACCTGCGAGACGCCCGCCCGAGCGACCAGACGCCTGGACCCGATTTCCATGAACGAGGCGTCCATCAGGACCAGATAGGCAACGTCCGGCTCGTTGAGAACATCGGTCAAGCGGCGCAGACGAGTCTGGATGGTGCCCTGGATGACCAGATGCGTAGTGACTACCGTCAGCGGCAGGGACTGGATCGGGTTAGCGCCGAAGCCTCCAAACATGCTGGCAGGATACCCGCCCGGATACTCCCTTGGGATGGGTCATCTGGCTGGCCCGCCATAGGCCTGTCGGCCGATCGAACTTCAGACGGGGCGCTTCTCGGGCCGGCGCGCCTCGGCAGTGACCAGATATTCGGCCCCGAACTGGAGATCGCGATGGAGGCGGTCGACGGTAGCGAGCGTGTCTATCTCGGTCGGCTGCTTGTCGGTGCGCAGATGGACTATGCGCGGGAAACGCAGCGCGAAGCCGGACTGGTGCCGGTTCGAGCGCTGGATGACGTCGAACGCGACCTCGATGACCAGAAGCGGCTCCACCTCCCGGAATTGACCGAATTGCCGGATCGTGTGGGCTTCGAACCAGCGCGTCATCTCGGCGATCTCCGCGTCGGCCAGACCGGTGTAGGCCTTGCCGATCGTCACCAGCCGGTCGGTGGCCTCGTCCCGAACCGCGAAGGTGTAGTCCGAGAGAACGCCGTGGCGCTTGCCGTGCCCCATCTCCACGCCCACCACGACGCAGTCCAGGGTCGCCAGGGCACGCTTCATCTTGAGCCAGCCAAGCCCGCGACGGCCCGGGGAGTAGCCGCTCTGGGGGTCCTTGACCATCAGCCCTTCGTTACGCCGGCCGCGGGCCTCCGTGAAAACCCGGTCCAGACCCTCGACCGAATCGACCGTGACCAGGTGCGAGAGGGCAAAGCGGCCGCCATCGCCGAGGGTCGTAAGCCCCAGGTCCTCCAGCCGCCGGCGCCGCTCGGCCAACGGGACCGCCAGGAGCGGCGTCACCGCCACGGGTGCCGCACCGTTCACGCCGGCGTGGTGGCCGTTGGAGATGGCGTGGCTTGGGGCAGCGGACGTGGCAGCGGACGTGCCCGCGACCGGTTCCGAGCGAGGTCCCAGGGCGAGCAAATCGAAGGCAACGTAGACGACCGGCACCTCGGTCTGGAACTCCGCCGTGGGCTCCTTGCGGCCCAATCGCGCCTGCAGAGTAAGGAACGGCAGGACGTGGCCGTCCGCGTAGGCCAGGATCTCGCCGTCCAGGATGCCGTCCCACGGCAGGTCTCGGGCAGCCTCCAGGATCTCCGGGAACTGCCCGCTGATGTCGTGGAGGTCGCGGCTGTAGAGGCGGACCTCGGAACCGCGGCGGTGGAGCTGGGCGCGTATGCCGTCGTACTTGTCCTCGACCCAGACCGTGGGTCCCAGGCGCGAGATGATCTCGGCCGCATTCTCGGCCGGCGAGGCGAGCATGAACTTGATCGGGTGCAGGAGCCTGAGCCGGGCCGCGTCCAACCGGTTCTCCCGGGCGAGAACCGCGGTCTCCCCCACGTCGCCGGTGAGCATCCCCGCCAGCTGGACTTCGGCCTGCGGCCGCTCGAAGGCCTCGGCGACGGCCGCCTCGAGCAATCCCTCGCGCAGCCCTATTCGCAGCTCGCCGGTCAGGACCTTGACCACGTACTTGGCGGTCAGCGGATCGCACCGCTTCGCGAGCTCGGCGAAGACGGCGCCCTTTGCCGCGGAGCCGGTCGCGGCCTGGATCTCGGCGAAGGTCTCCGCCACCTCGCCCAGCGACGGGGAGGCGTTCGGGTCCGGATCGTCGGAGCGCATCGCCAGCACCTCGGCCACGGCCTGGCCCAGGTCGGAGGAGCGGTCGTAAGCCTCTCCGAGCGCTCCTGCGGGCGTACCGGCCACGTGGCAGACGGCGGCCGCGATGGTGGCCCAGCCAAGTCCCAGGGTTCGCTGGTCCGCCTCCGCGAACGGACGACCCGTGAGGAAGATTGTGGCGATGCGAAGCTCGTCGGGCTGCAGTGGCGCCAGGTAGCGCGCGAGCAACGCGGTCTTCTCCGAGGTGCGAGTCGTTCCGGCAACACGTTCGGCCAGCTCGCTCCAGCCACGCATGGCGGCGATGGTATACCTTCGATCCGTGAAGTCCGCTCGACGGGTTCTCGCCGATCCGCACAGGCGAACGGGAGGCTGCGATGACCTCCGCGCCTGAGCGCGAAGCCTGGCGTCCCGAGACGATTCCGGGCCGGCTCGTCGTCCTGCGCCGCCATCACACGGACAACATCCGCGCCTTCGTGAAGTGGTACGCGGACCCGGAAGTCGCGCGCCTCACCCGCTATCAGCCGGCCGCGCTATCGACCGACGAGATCCGGCGATTCTTCTACTCGCGGATCCTGGGCACGGACTTCCTGGCCATGGCGATCCACCTGCGGGAGACCGATCGGCTCATCGGCACATGCGCCTTCAGCCAGCTCGACGGCGACAACGGCTCCTGTCTCTACCACATCACCATCGGCGAGCACGATGCCTGGGGCAAGGGATACGGCACGGACGCCACCGAGTTGATGCTGGCCCACGCTTTCACGCGACTGCCGTTGCATCGCGTGGCGCTGACGGTCTTCGAGTTCAACACAAGAGCGGTCCGCGCATACGAGAAATGCGGCTTCGTGGTCGAGGGTCGGGCGCGCCAGGCGATCTACCGGGACGGCCGCTACTGGGACGAGATCCATATGAGCGTCCTGGCCGAGGAGTGGGAAGCGCGGCAGAAGCAGCGATAGGCGGTCTGCCGCGACCTGCCCGGGCAGGCTAGCTGGCGGCGGCTGTCGTGGCGGTCTCGGCCGCGGCCTCGGCCTGCTTCTGCATGAAGTGGTCGATGACGCCTTTGAGTGTCGCGGACTGGAGGTGCTCCAGCAGGGCTCCCTCGGCCGCGTAGAAGACGTAGTGGACACCGCACTCGCCATCGGCCCCGCAAGGCGTGCCGCGCATGACGCATATCTGGCGGTGGGGATCGCCTTCGACGGCTTCGATCACCGTCAGCAGGTTCACCGAGTCCGCGCCCTTGGCCAGCCTGTAGCCCCCGGCTCGGCCCGGATGCGCATCCACGAGTCCGGCCCGCGTCAGGTCGCCCATGATCTGCGGCAGGAACCGCGGCGGAATGTGCATCTCCTGCGCGATCTTGCGGCTGCTGAGCAGGCCGCCGTCGGTCTTGGCGAGAGCCAGCATCGCGCGGATCGCGTAGTCGCTGCGCTTGGTCAGATCAAGTCGCATAGTGCGTCGAGTATCGCGCGGCTGTCACACAGCGGGACCGTGCCGTTGGTCCTGCCGTGACGTGACGCCCGGCAGATATTGCACTGAACTAGGTGATAATTCCTCGTGCAACGACCGGCCTCAGCCGATGAGGTACGTGACGGAGACCGTGATGACGATGTCCGTCGTGCCGGTCAGGATCGGCGTGGATACCTGGGCGGCGGCGGCTTTGTCCATGCTCGGCGCGTTGTAGACGATCGGCGTCGTCGATGTCTCGCTGATCGAGGCAACCCCCTTGACCGATACGCCGGCCGCGGCCGTGAGCGCGTTGGCCTTGGCTCGGGCGTCGTCCATCGCCAGCTGGCGGGCGTGGGTCTGGACGGCTTTGGGATCGTCGAGCCGGAACGAGATCCCCTGGATCGTGGTGGCCCCAGCCGAGACTGTGTCATCCACGACCGCAGCCACTCTTCCGAGGTCGCGAACGGTGACCCGGACCGTGTTCGTGTACTGCTGACCCACCAGTCTCGGCGCGGCGCCGTTGGTGTTGTAGTCGTAGACCGGGCTGAGGCTCAGGTTGACCGTGACGATGTCCTTGGTGTCGACTCCGTCCTTCTTGAGGGCGGCGACGACGGAGGCCATCGAGGTGGCGGCGGCGGACTGGGCCTCGGCCACCGTTGGCTTGGTGACGGAGACGCCCAGGACCACGTCGGCGACGTCCGGAGAGACGCTGACCTGGCCGGAGCCGGAGACGGTCACCGTGTGCTCGGGCGTTCCCGTCGGGTCGGCCGCGATCGTCGGGTGGCCGCTGATGATGGGGCCGACGATGATGCCGATGAGCAGGCTGGCGGCTGCGGTGACGGCGATCGCCCGGCCGAAGGTCACGGGTCCACCGTGGCGCGAGGCCTCGGCCTTCCCGGGGCTCGTGGCAGTCGGTTGATCGGGCTTGGAGCTCGGCAGGCCTGTCGTTCATGTCGATCTCCTGGCTGTGGCCGCGGTTCGGCCGGGCTTTGGGCTGGTTCACGGCTAGGACGCCCGAACGGCTTGCCGGGTTCCGGCGACGACTGTCGGGCCCCGTTGGGCCGCGCCGCGTGCACCAGATGCACACATACGACGAGCCCAAACCGAACTGACCTCGCAGCGCGTCGGGGGTATGCATCTGACGCAAGGTTCTGGTCCAGAGGACCCAAGGGCGTCAGAACCGTGCATCGCCTGCACGGACACGACCAGACAATCCTTGTCGATGCGTCGGCTCGTTCCGTATGTGCATCTGCTGCAAGTCGAGCCCTCGCGACCACGTCGGGCGGGAGTCTGCGCCCCGGCGTGCAGGGGCGGTGCCCCGAATTCTCCTGGCCCGCCGCCAACTCCTCCGCCCGTCGCCGAGGCGCCTCGGCGGGAGGTCTCCGCTACGATGGCGAGGTGAACGAGACGGAGAAGAACCCCTGGCGGCAGAAGTCGCGCCGGCTTGCGTACGAGAACCCCTGGATCCAGCTGTACCACGACGACGTAGTCCGGCCGGACGGCCAACCCGGGATCTACGGCGTCGTCCATTTCCGCCATCGAGCCATCGGCGTCGTGCCGCTGGACACCGAACGCGACGCGATCCTGCTGGTGGGCCAGTTCCGCTACACGCTGGACCGCTACTCGTGGGAGATCCCCGAGGGCGGCGGCCGCTTCGACGAGTCGCCCGAGGAGGCGGCCCGGCGCGAGCTGGTCGAGGAGACCGGCTACTCCGGCGGAACCTGGCGGGAGCTATGCCGGTGCGAACTCTCCAACTCGGTCACGGACGAGATTGCGGTCATGTTCGTCGCCACGGACCTGGTGGCGGGCACGGCCACACCGGAGGGCACGGAGCAGATCGAGACACGGTGGGTCCCCTTCGACGAAGCCCTGGCGATGATCGCCCGCGGCGAGATCCTCGACGCGATGACGATCATCCCGATACAGCAGCTCGCCCTGGAACGGGGGCCGAGTAAGTCACCCGCTCGCCGTGCCTCACAGTCGAAGTGACCGCCATGGGAGTCCGAATCGGACATCGCGTCGTCGCCTCCGAGTGCTTGACGTCCGCGCAGGCCGGCGGCGCAGAATAGGGTCCGTGAGCGCACGCTCTGGTTCGTCCGGCGCGAGGGCGCTCACGGCGGTCGACGCCGCCGCAGTTGGAGGTGAGAGGGATGGTTCGCTCGAGAGCGAAGTGGCTCGTGCGGGCGGCCTGTGTCGGGGCAATGGTCTTCGCCGTGACTGGCTGTGGGCCGACCCCCAAGCTCGACTTCATCCAGGCCCGACCCGAGAAGGACCTCGTCTATCCGGGAGCCACCGTCTTGTCGACCAAGACGTACTCCGGATCCGGCCCACCTGCGGGCGAAGCGTCGATCGAGCGCGAGTTCAGCTCGGGCGCCTCGACCGACGACATAGTCGCCTGGTATCGAATTGAGCTCGGGAAACGCAATTGGTCCGGCGGCGAGTCGGGTGACAGCGGCACCGACAGCTACGCGATCAGCGCCGCTTGGGTCTACCCAGGCCTCTGGCTCCACCTTGAATTCCACGCTCCCGCCAACGGCACCCTGAGATACCTCATGATCTTCTCATCGACTCCCGATTACGACGTCTCGGCCCAGATACAGACGCTGCGAGAGATTCCGGAGGAGACCCTCGCGCCTCCGGGCGCGCAGGGAGCGGCGGAATCGTGGTGGAGGAGGAAGCAGGCCGAAACGAACACGGCTCGAATCCGCGTCTATCGCACGTACACCCTCGATTCCACCGCCTCCGACATCGAGCGCTTCTACGACTCGGAGCTTGCGGCCCGGGGCTGGACGTCGGTGCCGCCACCGGCCTCGGATCCGGACAAAACCCCACCGATACGCATGTGGCAGAAGGGGCCAGTCACCGCCCTGCTCTTCGTGATCGCCGCGTACGGGACCCACCAATACGAGTTCGCGCTGGACCAGACACTCGACAGTGCTGGGTCGCCGGTCGCGCCGTAGGGCCGGCTCCGGCCAAGCACAGGCCGCTGGCGCAGAACAAGGTCCGTGAGGCACGGTTAGTGCCTCATCAGGAGAGCGAACACGGCGGTCGACGCCGGCGCGGCTGGAGGTGAGGGATGCGTCGCTCGAGAGCACAGTGGCTCGCGCGGGCGGCCTGTGTCGGGGCCATGGTCTTCGCCGTGACTGGCTGTGGGCCGACCCCCAAGCTCGACTTCATTCAGGCCCGACCCGAGAACGCCCTCGCCTATCCTGGAGCGACGCTCTTGTCGACCAAGACGCACCCAGAGGACAGCCTTTTTGGGGGCGGAGCATCGATCGACCGCGAGTTCATCTCGAGCGCCTCGACCGACGACATAATCGCCTGGTATCGAATTGAGCTCGCAAAGCGCAATTGGTCCGGCGGGGCGTCGGCTGACAGCGGCACCGACAGCTACGCGATCATCGCCGATTGGTCCTACCCGGGCCTCCTCCTTGACCTGGAATTCCAAGCTCCCGCAAACGGGACCCTGAGATACCGGATGCACATCTCATCGACTCCTGACTACGACGTTGCGGCCCAGGTACAGACGCTTCGGGAGATTCCGGAGGAGACCCTCGCGCCCCCGGGCGCCCAGAGGCAGGGTACAGGGGACTTCTGGGAGACAAGTCCGCAGGCCGAAGCCGGCGGGCGGCTGCTCCGCGTCTATCGCATGTACCAGCTCGACTCGGCCGCGTCCTCCGACGTTGAGGCCTTCTACGATTCCGAGCTTGCCGCACGGGGCTGGACGTCCGTGCCGCCGTCTACGGCAAAGGGTGACGTGGTCCCACCGATAGGCGAGTGGCAGAAGGGGACGATTACGGCCCGGCTCTTCATCCCGGGCCTGGTGCAACGACACATACGAGTTCGCGCTGGACCAGACCCTCGACAGTGCCGGGTCGCCGGTCGCGCCGTAGCGTCGACCGGCCTCGGGGCGAGCTGAGGACCACCGAGGCCGACAGTGGCAGGCCAAGCCTGCGCCGACGCCGACCCACCTCGCGGACCTTGGCATCCCGAGGAATGGGCCAAGCGCCCATTCCTGCCGCGGCCGATGTATGATCCCCTAGCATGCAGAGTGCATAGGGATTATGCGTTTGCGCCGCACCGCCGACTCCCCCGGCAGAGGCGGCCACATTCCGGAGGCGCGTCATGGCCGAGCTCAGGGTTGGCGATCACGACCCGGCGGCACGCCCTGCCGACGACGACGCGCGCCCGCGCCCACGACCTGACCGCGCGCCCAGACGAAACCCCCTTCGTCAATCTCCGCGACCCCGCCCGCGCCCTCGGCCCCGACGGCCGCCCCGCCGTCTCCCGCCGCGCCCCCATCTGGGCCGACGTCCCGGACGAGCGCTGGAACGACTGGCGCTGGCAGCTGTCCAACCGCGTCAACACCGTCGAGGAGATCGGCCGCGTCCTGAACCTGACCGACGACGAGCGGGCGGGCCTCTCCACTCCGGACAAGTTCCGGGTCGACGTCACGCCCTACTTCATCAGCCTGATCGACCCCGACGACCCCAACGACCCGATCCGCCGCCAGGTGATCCCCACCGACTGCGAGCACGAAGCCTTCACGGCGATGATGGAGGACTCGCTGGCCGAGGACCGCCACTCCCCCGTCCCGGGCCTCGTCCATCGCTACCCGGACCGCGTCCTCATGCTGATCACCACGCAGTGCGCCAGCTACTGCCGCTACTGCACGCGATCGCGGATCGTGGGCGATGCCGGTCAGAACTTCAACCGCCACGACATCGAGGCCCAGCTCGACTACCTGCGCCGAACCCCGCAGGTCCGCGACGTGCTCCTCTCCGGCGGCGACGCCCTGACCCTCAATCCCAAGCTGCTCGAGTCGGTCCTGCGCAGCCTGCGCGAGATCCCTCACATCGAGATCATCCGCATCGGCTCGCGCGTGCCGGTCTTCCTGCCGCAGCGGATCGACGACGAGCTGTGCGAGATGCTGGCGAAGTACCACCCGCTGTGGGTGAACCTCCACTTCAACCATCCCGACGAGATCACGCCCGAGGTTTCGCGCGCCTGCGACAAGCTGACCCGGGCGGGCATTCCGCTGGGCAACCAGTCGGTGCTTCTGGCCGGCATCAACGACTGCGTCCACATCATGAAGGCGCTCGTGCACAAGCTGGTCGAGAACCGGATCCGGCCGTACTACATCTACCAGTGCGACCTGGTCGAGGGCTCCGGCCACTTCCGGACGCCGGTCGGCAAGGGTCTCGAGATCATGGAAGCGCTGCGAGGCCACACCTCCGGTTACGCGGTGCCGACGTACGTCGTGGACGCGCCGGGCGGCGGCGGCAAGATCCCGGTCATGCCCAACTATCTGATCAGCTACTCGGACCACAAGATCGTGCTCCGCAACTACGAGGGCTACATCACCACCTACGAAGAGCCGGTCCAGTACACGCCGCACGACCAGGCCAGCTGCCGCTACTGCCAGCACCCGCGCTCCGAACCGGGCCAGGGCGGGGTCGCCGGGCTACTCCAGGGCGATCGCCTGTGGATCGAACCGGCCGACTTCGAGCAGACGCATCGTCGCGGCAACGTCGCCCCGCACCGGCTGCAGGATCCGAGCAAGTGGGTCCCCTACGGCGTCGGACCAATAGAAGGAAAGGCCGGCCAGCCTCTGCTCGGGCTCGAGCCGGGCCCGAACGGACGAAGGCCGGAGGACGCGGGAGTCGGCGGCGAGGCGGGAGCACTCGTGCCGGAGACCGCGGATCCCGCATTCTCGGCCGCGGCCGGCGTCCCCCGCGAGCCCAAGTTCGAATACGCCCCCGGCGAGGAGCCGCGTCCGGCCGAGGGCGAGCCCACGGGCTGGTCGCATGGAGAGCTGCTCTAGGCTGGAGCGCGAGGTACGGCGACGCATCTCGGCCGCGGTGGCCTGATCTTGGGCGATCCACATGGCGCCCAATCCGGTTTCCTGTCATGTGCCAACCCCGGGTAGCACTGGGCGCCGTTGACAGCCGAGCCGGCCCCCGGCGCCGGCCTCCGGAGCGCCGTCCCGAGCGTGGCGAGGGCCGTTCCTGGTCGCGTTTTCGGGCGTTCGTGACGTTCTCGCGGCCCCAGAGTCTGTCCGGCGCTACCGGGATTAGCACATGACATGTTTGCGCGTCCACGGCCGCCGGTTCGGTAGCGCACTCGGCCCGTCCGCGCGTACCATCGACCCGTTGGCCCGTTCGAGTCAGCTGAGGGAGAAGCAGGCGTGGCTATCGACACATGGCCGGCGGATGCAGGCAGCCCGGTCTTCATTCGGGGATACAGGGGCGGCAACAGCTACGAAGATCTGATCGAGACCTTCCACCGCGACGCGGTGCTGCTCCTGGACCAGGGCTACTCGCCCGCCGGTCAGCACTACGTCGAGGGGGAGTGGAGCATTTGGCGGGCGGTGGGAGCCACGATATTGATCCCGTTCTTCTTCATCGGCCTGCTGTTCTGGGCCCAGATGCTGGTCCATCGGCCGATCGGCACCCTGACGGTGACGTACGTCCACCAGGCCTCGAAGTAGCGGCCGCCGGCCGCCGGATTGACGGCCTTCTCGATCGAGGCTGCCGTCCCGCCGCGACCCGCGGAGTCCGTCAGCGACCGCGCGGTCGGCCCCGCTCGCGGACCTTTGCCAAAGCCGAAGCGAGCCCGCCATTCCAGGGCTGGCCGTGGCCGGGCAGGACCACATTCACGTCGATCCCGTCGAGTCGCTCCAGGGAGTCGTATGCCTGACGGAAGTCCGCAGCGAAGGGTGCAAGCTGGGGCCCCGTCGATCCACTGAGGACGTTACGCGTCGCGAGGGCATCGCCGACGAATATGGCGTCACGAGCGACAACGAGCAGGGCTGCGCTGCCGGCCGTGTGCCCCGGCACGAGGACGACGCGCGGCGCGCCGGGCACGTCGAGCGTAGCTCCGTCCCCGAACGTGGAGACCTCGAGGACCGGCGGCACTTTGAAGGCGCCGAGGCGGGCGCCGAGGATCAAGAACCTGAGCAGCGGGAGTGGGCGGATCGCGCGCAAGCCCGGACCCGACGGGTCACGCTGCGGCTTGACCTCGCCTCGGGCGAGGGCGGCGTCGTCTTCGTGGATCCGCACCGGGACGCCCCGCTCGCGCCGGATCCGCTCGGCGAAGCCCAGGTGATCCGAGTGCGCGTGGGTCAGGACGACGGCTCGGACGTCGGCCAGGGTGCGGCCCATCGCCGCCAGCTCGGCCGGAAGGTCGCGCGAGTAGTAGCCAGGCGCGCCGGTGTCGACGATGGTCACTCCGCCGGCTTCTTCCAGCAGGTAGACGTTGATCATGCCGTTGCCCAGCCGGCGAATGCTTGGGGCAAGTTCCACAGTCGAGCCTCCGTTGTCGGCTCATCCTGCCAGGACGGGTAGGAACCGGGGCAAGCCGCCGGTCTCGTTGCAGGGCCCGGAACGCGACCGGCGGTGGCGTCGGCCCCGGCCCGGCCCGACACGCGTGGCCCGGCCGGTGGCGTCGGCCGTGGGTTGCAGGCGGCATCGTGCGCACGGCCGATGCAGGCCGAGCGGGCGCGGCGTACCTTGCGACCATGCAACGCGCCATCGCCATCCCGCGGATCGACCTGGGGCGCCTGCGATGGAACCAGGATTACGTGGACGTGATCATGGCCGTCGCACTCACCGTACTGGCGCTCTCCGCGACCGGCCGCAACCAGGTACACATCGACGTCCTGAGCGTCTCGCTGATCGTTCTTCAGACGCTCCCGTGGCCGTCCGCCGTCGCAACCCGATGCGGGTCCTCTACGTGACCGGCGCCGCGATCACCCTCTACAGCCTCCTCGGCTACCCGCAATCGGACGGCGCCTTCGGCGTCTTCGTCGCCTTCTACACGGTGGCCGCCAACGAGCCGCGACGTCGGGCGACGGTAGCCGCGGCCATAACCGCCGCCGGAATCCTGATCAGCCTGGCCTTCTCCGCTGCCGCCGCTGCCTCGGGGTGGACCACGACCCTCACCGGGACCTACCTCTCCTTCGGCCTGGCCTGGCTCATCGGGGACAACTTGCGAGTCCGGCGCGCCTACACCGCCCAGCTGGAGGCGCGGGCCGTTGAGCTGGAGCTCGAACGCGAGGAGAAGGCCGCCCAGGCGGTGTTCGAAGAACGAGCCCGCATCGCCCGTGAGCTCCACGACGTGGTCGCGCACTACGTGAGCGTCATGGTGGTGCAGGCAGCCGGCGCCAGGCGGATCGCGGACAAGGACCCCGCAGCCGCCCGAACGGCTTTGGAGGCGGTCGAGTCGGCAGGCCGGACGGCCCTGGCGGAGATGCGTCGAATGCTCGCGGTGCTGCGTGAGGACGATCCGGGGATGGGACCCCAGCCCGGCCTGGCGGAGCTCGACCGGTTGATCTCCCAGGTGCGCGACGTCGGCCTGCCCGTCGAATTGAAGGTCGAGGGCGAAGCCTGCTGCCTCCCCGCCGGCATGGACCTGGCCGCTTACCGGATCGTCCAGGAAGCGCTCACCAACACCGTCAAACACGGCGGCAAGGCGATGGCGCACGTCAGGGTCAGTTACAGCGACGACAACCTCGAGATCGAGGTGGTCGATGACGGGCGAGGGGCGGCCGCACCTCTGCTGAGTCCGGCAGAGAGCGGCGGCCACGGCTTGATCGGCATGAACGAGCGGGTCGCGCTGTTCGGGGGCAAGCTCGAGACAGGCCCGGTCTTCCCCGGCGGCTACCGCGTCTTTGCCCGCCTGCCGCTCGAGCCGGACGAAAGTGCCAGGGCCAGGGCGGAGAGGGAAGCGTCGCTGGCGGCCCTGAAGCGGGCTTCCGTGCACGGTCACGGGGAGCATCACGAGAGGAAGTCGGGGCACTCGGAGCCGTTGGTAACGCCCCGGGTCGTACCCCCGCTGATCGGTCGCGTTGTGCCGCCGCGCCCGGTGCCGGAAGGTAGTAGCGGTGACGGACGGCGCGAGCGAGGCGGTGAGCTGTGACGATTCGGATCCTGCTGGTCGACGACCAGCCACTCCTGCGGACCGGGTTCCGCATGATCCTCTCGGCCGAGTCGGACTTCCAGGTCGTCGGCGAGGCCGGCGACGGAGCCTCGGCCGTGGAGATGGCCCGCCGCCTCCGCCCGGACGTCGTCCTCATGGATATCCGAATGCCCGGGATGGACGGCATCCAGGCCACTCGCGCGCTGGCCGGGCCGGGCGTCGAAGACCCGATCAAGATCCTGATGCTCACCACGTTCGGCCTCGATGAGTACGTGGTCGAGTCTCTACGGGCCGGCGCCAGCGGCTTCCTGCTCAAAGACTCACCGGCGGAGGATCTCGTCGAAGCCATTCGGATCGTCGCGGCCGGCGAGGCCCTGCTGGCCCCGTCGATCACGCGCCGCCTGCTGGATCGCGTGGCCAGCCGCCTGCCGCCCGCTCACGACGACGCTCTCGCCGCGTTCGCCGAGCTGACCGAGCGGGAGATGGAAGTCCTGAAGCTCGTGGCCCGGGGTCTCTCCAACGCGGAAATCGCCGAGAAACTCGTGGTCTCCGAGACGACCGTCAAAACACACGTGTCCAGGGTCCTGGGGAAGCTGGACCTTCGAGACCGCGTCCAGGTCGTGATCCTGGCCTACGAGACCGGCCTGGTCTAGCGCTCCCTGCCACTCCCCCGCCCGCCGGCTGCCGGGCGGCTTGCCCGCGTCTCACGCCTGACTCCCCGTCCCGCCGGCTGGCATAGCCATCATCCCCAGGGATGACGGGCCGAGGCTCCTTCGGACGCCTGGACGACACCAGTTTCGCCCTCTCGGACGACGGCCGGGCGGGCCACGCCCCGTAGCTTTCGTGATGACGCGAAGGATGCGAGATGAGCGTCCTCGAATGAAGAAGCAAACCACCTCGGACAAACGCACAGGAGAAACCCAATGCGACTACTGCGAGACCTGGGCCGCCGCAAGATCCGCTCGAGCCTGACGATCACCGGCATCGCGATCGGGATCATGGCCCTCGTCGTCTTCGGTTCCATGGCCAACAAGATCGACGCCCTGGTCAAGGGCGGCAGCGACTACTACAAGGACAAGGTCACCGTCAGCGCCAAGGGCGGCTACATGGGTCTCGGCGGCGTCCTGTCGACCAGGATGGTCGGACAGATCTCCCCCCTCAAAGGCGTGGACGTCGTCGTGCCGAGTGTCGCGATGCTCCTGAGCGACGAAACCAGCGGCGTGTCGATGGGCACGCCCCCGATGATCACGGGCTCCGTGGCGAACGCCGACCAGGGACGCGAGAAGTTCGTGATGAACTACGCGACCGGCCGGGCTCTCTTGCCTTCGGACGAAGGCAAGAACGTCGTCGTCCTGGGGTCCGACCTGGCGCGCCAGAAGAAAGCCAAGGTCGGCGACACGATCGCCCTTCGCAATGTCGACTTCCAGGTCATAGGGATCCTCCAGCCCACGCTCACGGCACCCGACAACGAGGCGATGGTTCCGATGACCGCGGCCCAGGAGCTCTACGTCAAGACGCTGCCGACGATGGTCGCCGACAAGCTCAACACATATGAGATCGCCACCGGACTGGTCGTCTATCCCAAGCCGGGGGCCGACCCCGAGACCGTCGCCAACGAGATCGACGCCAACGTCGCGGGCATCACCACGATGACCGGCAAGGACTTCGACCAGCAGATCGGGGCCGCGACCTCGATGCTCAACGCGATCCTGATCGGCATCGGCCTCCTCAGCCTCGTCATCGGCGGCCTGTCGGTGATCAACACGATGGCCATGTCGGTAGCCGAGCGAACTCGCGAGATCGGCATCAAGCGGGCGATCGGCGCTTCCCGCTGGCGCATCCGGCGCGAGATCCTGATCGAGTCGGCCGTCATCGGGCTCATCGGCGGGCTAGCGGGTCTGGCCCTGGGTTGGGCGATCACCACCATGGGCAACGACGCCGGCCGCGACTCGGCCACGATCCTCTTCGACCTGACATTCGGTACGGCCTTCTCGTCCGTCGCCTTCGCCACGATCCTGGGCGGCATAGCCGGCTTCGTCCCGGCCTGGAACGCCTCCCGGCTCGACCCGGTGACAGCCCTTCGGTACGAGTAGCCACCTGGCAGTCAACCCCACCCGAACGCATCGCGGGCCGCCTCGCGCGGCCCGCCAAGGAGACAGAACGATGGCAATCCTCGAAGGTCGCAACCTCCGCAAGACCTACCGCCTCAGCCGAAAGAACACCGTCGAAGCCCTCAAGGGCGTAGAGGTCTCGATCGAGAAGGGCGAGATGATCGCGATCATGGGACCCTCCGGATCCGGCAAGAGCACCTTGATGCACATCCTGGGCCTGCTCCACGCTCCGGACCCGAACCACGGTCCCGCCCCCGAGCTCTACCTGGACGGCCAGAACATGGCCAGCCTCTCCGACAACGCTCGCACCAAGATCCGTGCTCGCCGGATGGGCTTCGTCTTCCAGGACTTCAACCTGGTTCCGACCCTGACCGCTCTCGAGAACGTGATGCTCGCCTGCGACTACGCGGGGATCCGCGGCAAGCAGGCCAAGCAGGCGGGTCTCGACGCCCTGGCCCTCGTCGGGCTGGGCGACCGGGCCGGTCACAAGCCGTCCGAGCTTTCGGGCGGTGAGCAGCAGCGAGTGGCGATCGCCCGGGCTCTCGTCAACAAGCCGGAGATCATCCTGGCGGACGAGCCCACCGGCAACCTCGACTCCGAGCGCAGCGCCGAAGTCCTCGCGCTGCTCCGCGAGTTCAATCGCGAGCACGGCCAGACGGTCGTCCTCGTGACTCACGACGCCGAGGTCGGCGCGGCCTGCGATCGGATCATCCGTGTCCGTGACGGCCTCATCCGCGACCAGGGCCATGTTGCGCAAGTGCCCGCGATGACGGCGACTGCCGTCGCCGTCCCGGCCTGAGGCCCCAACCCACTGAGGAGGCGCCGCCACTGAGGCGGCGCCGGAGGAGGAACGAGGCAATGGAGACGGCAATCGCCAACGGGGCACCCGCCCTGGGCCGCGAGCCCTGGACAGTCCGGGTCGCGGTCTGGAGCGCTCGGCATCGCTGGCCGGTATTTGCCGCCTGGTTCCTGCTGATCGCAGGCCTCATGTTCGGCGCCGCGGCCATGGGTGGCCAGCGCGCCCAGTCGCTCATGGACAAAGGCAAGACCATCGGCGACTCGCAGGCAGGCTGGAACGCGTACAACGACGCCAACTCCAACGTGAAGAGCGCCGTCACGACCGAATCGTTCTACCTGATCGTCTCGAACCCTCGCGGCCAGCTCGACACGCCTGAGAACCGGTCCTCGATCAACTCGATGGTCCAGCGGCTGATGGCCCTCACGGTCGTGTACAAGGGCCAGACCCTCCCGGTCTTCTACGCCGACCCGGCCAAGAAGTTCCCCACGGTCATGGATCCCTACGAACTCGCGCTCGCCGCCCCCGACCAGGCGCCGGGCGTCCTGTCGGCCGACGGCACTACCGCCATCATCACCGCCCTAATCTCCGGCGACAACGAAGAGGCGACGGCCAAGGCGGACGTCATTCGGCCGCTGGCCGAGCGGCTCAAGACGGAGAACCCGAACCTCACGATCTACGCCTTCAACAACCGTCTCATCAACACCGACTTCGGCAACTACGTGAACAGCAGCCTCGATGCCCTCCTCCTCCCGACGCTGCTAGTCACCTTCCTGATCCTTCTCGTCGCCTCGCGATCGCTCGTCTCGGCCTTCGTCCCGCTCGTCCTCGCCATCAGCGCGATCATGGGAGCCATGGGCCTGGTCGGCATCTACAGCCAGACCGTCGCCCCGGTCAGCCAGTACGTCAACCAGATCGTCGTCCTGATCGGATTGGCGGTGGCCGTCGACTACTCGCTCTTCGTGATATCCCGCTTCCGGACCGAGCGAGGCCGCGGAACGGTCAGCGCCTTCGGCATGCTGAGCCGGGTCATGGCCGGTCAATGGAAGGCCCTCCGAACGCAGCTCCGCGAGCAGGACGGGCAGGGTGGCCGCGGCAAGATCGGCGCCATCGAAGTCGCCAGCTCCACCGCGGGCCGGGCGGTCTTCTTCAGCGGCCTGGCCGTGATGATCTCCCTCGGCGGGTTGCTCCTGGTCGATGACGACGTCTTCAAGTCGATCGCCATCGGGTCCATTTCGGTCGTCCTGATCGCGGTCCTCGGCAGCCTCACCTTCCTGCCCGCGACGCTCTCGATCCTCGACCGCTGGGTCGTCCGCTTCGGCGTCCCGGTCCTGGCCCGCGATCGCGGCGAGGGACGCGGGATCTGGGGCACGATCGTCCGCGCCGCCACCAACCGACCCATCGTTGCCGCGGTCGCCGCGGCCGCGGTCCTGATCGCCATCGCGCTGCCGGTCTCGAAGCTGCAGCTCGGCTCCACGACCAGCGACGTTTCGACCCTGCCTCACAGCGTCGAAGGCGTCCGGGCCTGGGAATTGATCTCGAACAAGTGGCCTCAGGGCCGCGAGATGACGATCGAGGTGATCGTCACCAAGGCCAATGAGCCCGCCACCCAGGCCGCCATCGCCAAGTACGAGTCCGCCCTGAAATCCGGCCAGATCGGCACCGTCAACCCCGCCACGGTCAAGGTCTCCCTGGCCGGGGACGGCACGGTGGCCGACGTCTCGGCGGCTCTACCCGGCACGGCCAACGACCTCGCCAACTGGGACGCCGCCCGGCGGTTCCGCTCGACCGTCGTGCCGAGCTACTTCGGCGACCTTGCCGGCACGCGGGTCTACGTATCCGGCGAGGCCGCCTACACCATGGACTACGCGAACTGGTACGGCGGGCAGATGCCGCTTGTCATCCTCTTCGTCCTGGGCATGAGCTTCCTGCTCCTGCTCGTGGCGTTCCATTCGATCGTCATCCCTCTGAAGGCGATCATCCTCAACCTGCTCTCCGCCGGCGCCGCGTTCGGCGTGCTGGTCCTGCTCTTCCAGGAAGGCTGGTTCAAGGAGTTCACCGGCATCCGACCCAACGTCATCGAAGCCTGGGCACCGGCGATGATCTTCACCATCCTGTTCGGCCTCTCGATGGACTACGAAGTCTTCATCCTGACCCGGGTCAAGGAGGCTCGAGACCGCGGCCTCGCGTCCACCGACGCGGTCGTCAAGGGGATCACGATCACCGCCGGCACCGTCACCAGCGCCGCAGCGATCATGGTCTGCGTCTTCGCCGCCTTCTACACCATCCAGCTGGCAATCATCCAGGAACTGGGCGTCGGCCTGGCCGTGGCGATCCTCGTCGACGCCACTCTCGTCCGCAGCCTGCTGCTCCCCTCGCTGATGAAGCTGCTGGGAGAGTGGAACTGGTGGATGCCGAGCTTCCTGCGGTGGATCCCCCGAATCACGATCGAGGGCGAGCCCGAGGAAGAGCTGGGCGGCGGAACGGGGGCCGACCTCGGAGTCGCCGGCGTCTAGCGGCCAATCGATCCGGCCGGCGCCCGCCGGCCCGGTCCATCACCTATAGCGGTCTCCACGCGGCGGCGCTTCCTCCTCCAGCGCCGCCGCGATCCTTCGCAACTATCATGGAGGCCACGTGACCGCACCCGCCGCAACCCACATCTGGCTCAACGGGCGACTCCTGGCGTCCGAGGCCGCTCATCTCTCCGCATACGACCGGGGCTTCCAGCTCGGAGACGGGGTCTTCGAGGCCCTGCGAGCCCGGCGCGGAGTGCCGATCGAGCTCGAGAGCCACATGGCCCGGCTCCACCGCAGCCTCTCGTCGATGGGCATGGATATCCCGTACGGAGCCGAGGCGATCGCTGCCGGGATCTCCGAACTGCTCGCGGCCGAGGGCTGGGACGGCGTCGAGCCTCCTGGCGACGCCGCGATTCGTCTCACGATAAGCCGCGGTTTCGATCCCACTCGAGGCGTGGCGCCCCATTCTGGCGGGACGGCGTCGGTGGCGATCCAGGCCTGGCCGTTCAGTCCGCCCAGCGCCTCGACGCTGGCGGAAGGCCTGCGGCTCGTCACGAGCGTGATCCGCCGCGACCCCAGCTCCCCGATCTCGGGCATCAAGACGACGTCGCGCGCGGAACTGGTCTACGCCCGCCTCGAGGCCGAGCGGGCCGGTGCGCACGACGCCATCTTCCTGACCACGGACGGACGCATGACCGAGGCCACGACTTCCAACGTGTTGCTGATCCGCGGCGACGTCTGCGCCACTCCCCGCCTGGGGACGGGGTTGCTGGCCGGGACCGCGCGAGCCTGGCTGCTGGAACACGGCGTCGCCGTCGGACTACGTACGGTGGAACAGGATCTCCGCGCTGGAGGATGCCCTGGAGGCCGACGAAGCGGCCATCTGCTCGAGCATCGCGGGGGTCGTTCCGGTCGTGTCCCTCGACGGTTCACCTGTGGGAACCGGCAAGCCCGGACCGCTGACGATGGCGCTTCGGGCCGCACGGGAAAGCTGGATCGACGCCGCTTCACTTGCTGGAGTCCTGTCCTCTCCAACACGCCCACGGCCCTGATCGCGAACGCCTGGCACGCGCGGGGGCAGGGTGGACCCCGATGCGGCGACTTCGACGTTGACACTGTCGACGGAAGTACCTAGAGTCTCTAGGTATCGGAGAACCGCCTTAGCTGGGAGCGGCAGGGACATGTTGGATCGCCAGACATCGCCAGAGGAGCTTCGAGCGCTCGTCCTGAGCGTGCTCGTTCGCAAGGAGGCCTACGGCGTTGAGGTCGCCGCCGCGCTGGCAGCACGGCTGGCCGGCGACGAGTCCGAGATTCCGGAAGGGGCCGTCTACCCCGCCCTGCGGTGGCTCGAGCGGCACGGCCTGGCCGTGACTCACTGGGTCGATGTCGGCGAGGCGACCCCGCGTCGGCGGTACTACAGCCTGACGCCGCAGGGCGCCAGGATCGCCGCACGCGATGGGCTCGGCAACGCCCCTCCGCATCCACGTCCGTTGACGTCGGCGGCCCGGTCATGAGCGAGTCGGACGCCACCCAGGCGCGTCTCTACGCCCACGTCGAGTCCATCCTGAACGGCGCCGCGTTCCGCAGACGCGACCGCGACGACCTGGCCGAGGAGCTGTACGGGCACCTCTGGCAGCGCTGGCAGGATGCGTTGGCCTCCGGTCTGGGCGAGGAGGCCGCGGCCGACCAGGCGATCCGCTCCTTCGGTGGGCCGGCCAGCCTCAGCCGGGACGTCACCCTGGCATACCACTCTCGTCTGTACGCCAGCACGATCGGCGATCCTGGTGCCGACCGTCGCCGACGCGAAGGGGAAGCCGCGGGGCTACTGGCTGATCTACTTCCTTCTGTTCACGACGTTCTGGGCAATGGCCTACGGGCAGGCGGAGGCGCTGATGAGCTGGACGCCGCTCCGGGCCGCGATCGGGTTCGGCGGGACCCTGACCGCATTCATCGTGGCGTCCCTGGTCTTCCAGGCCTACCGCGCGCGCCAGCGGTGGACGCTGAGGTTCGTCGGGCTCGAGCTTGGGCTACTTATCTGGTGGATCGGCATACTGGCCGCGACCACTCACCTCTTGCCTCAGGTCGCCGTCGGCGCGGGCGCCGGGCTTGGGATCACCGGCCTGGCCTTCGCTTGGCCATGGCACCTGAGGCCTCTGTCGAGTTGGAGGGACCTGCGCCTTCGATCACTGTCGAGCTGGATGTACGAGCGCCCGGTCCCTCGCCGGCTGCTGGTCGGACTGAGCGCCATCCTGATCGTCGGATCGGCCCTACCGGTCGTCGCCCTCAACATCGCCGATCCGACCCAGATAGGCCCGGCGGACCTCCAGACGGGGCTGACTGTCGACCTGCGCCCGGTCCGCCTCCGGCGACGTGAGTGCGGTCGAGGTAACCGCCTCGTTCGCCTTCAAGCGAACCGACGTCTGGCCGAACGGCATGGTGTCGGAGTTTCAGGGCGGCGGTCTCGCGGACCAGATCGCCCTCGCCGTCGAGGGAGCCCGGCCCAACGGCATACCGACGATCACGCCGCAACTAACCCAGGCCGCCACCGGGCGCGACACAACCGACGGTTCGCCTCTGGCTTTCGGATCGACCGGGCAGGATGGCCGGTCGGTCACGGCCCTGCCGGACAGCGCACGCTTCAAGGCCGGACATCGCTACGAGGTCACGTGGAACTACGCCGTGGCCCCGGGGCTTCGTGACATTACCCCCGCGGTATTCGGCTACGACCACCTCGGGCGCTTCTACCTCCAGGCCACGGCCGGATGCGACCAGACGGCAACCGGCCACACCGTTTCACGGCTCTACGTGATCGGGCCGTGAAGGAGGAGCACGAGCCCGGGCCGCAGCTGGCGCGGGGCGACTTCGGGCTCCTCATCCTGGCCCTGCTGGGACGGCGCGAGATGTACGGCTACGAGATCGTAGCCGAGCTGAAGCGGTCTACCGAGGGGGCGATCGACCTGCCGGAGGGGACGGTCTACCCGGCCCTGCGACGGCTCGAGCGAGACGGGCTGATCGGCGGGCACTGGGTGGACGTGGGGGCGGCCGCACCGCGTCGGCGCTACTACCGGCTCACCCCTTCGGGGGAACGAGCGCTGGCCGGCGGCCGAGAGGACTGGATTCGTTTCAAGGCCGGGGCGGATGCCTTGCTTGGTGGATAGCGACCAAGCTCGCCACTCGGCGATCAAGACAACGGTCGGCGTCGAGCACCGGAACATACGGAGTCGCAGGAGGGCGGCCCGGATACCGGCCGGACTCCCCTCAGGCTGCGGACCGTGGCGCCTGCGGCTATCCTTTGCCGCGTGACAGAGAGCCGCCCCTCCAAACGAAAGCCGGCCGCCAGGGCCGCCGAGCAGCCGGCTCCAGCCAAGGCTGCCGCACTAGCTAAGGCGGCCGCACCAGCCAGGGCTGCCGCACCAGCACCAGCTGACCAGGTCGAGCTCGCCCGGAGCGCTGGAGCCAAGACCGGCCTGGCAGTCTCGAAGCCGACAGCCGCCGCGAAGCTCTCTTCCCGAGCCGTGGCCAAGACGGCCTCACCGGCCATCGAGAAGATCCCTTCCCGCCATCCGAATCTCGGTCTCGCGCCGGTGAACATGACGGCCGGCTTTCCCGATGCGGCGGCGAAGCTTCGTCGCGATGCGACCCCGCTCGCGGCGCAAGCCCTCGAGTCCGCGGTCGAGAAGGATCCGACCATCACAGACGCGCTACGACGAGGTCGGCCTGCGCCGCCTGCTGCGTGACACGGAGCTTCTCGTCGAGAGGCTGGCAATGTGCCTCGGCAGCGACAACCCCCGCTGGCTCGTGGAGTACGCCGAGTGGATCGCGCCGATCTACCGCCGCCGCGGGGTGTCCCTGCTCGACATTTGCGCTCTCGGCGACGGCATCCGCGACGTCATCGCCGCGGACCTCGGCGAGGACGAGCGCGCCACGGCCGAGCTTTCACTGGAGGCCGCCACGGCCATCTGGAAGCGCAACAGCCGCCTCGGCGGCGACCGCCACAAGCGCAATGCGCTCTGGAAGTGGATGTATCGCGGCGTCTGACCGCACCGCCGAATGCCGCCCCGAAAACCCGAATTGGAGGCTGCCATGACGATCAAGTGGGTGAAGGTCGATCCGCTCGTCATGCGCGGCGAGCCGTTCCTCTACAACACGCGCCTTACCGTCCGCCAGCTCCTCGAGCTGCGCCAGAACGGCTACGGGGTGGCCCGGTTGCTGACGGAGCACCCTGAGCTTCGAGTCGTGGGGATCGCCCAGGCGTATCGCTACGCCGCCGAGCACCGGGAGAGCTACTCCGCGTTCTTCGGGCGCACGGGCTCGCTCCAGGGTCCGGGTTTCACCGCCGAAGAAGCGGCCGCTCTGCCGGAGGACCTGCGCATCCCCGGAGTCGTGGTGGCCCGCCGGAGCGTTTCCGCCCGCCCCGCGACCTGATCCGGCAGGCGGTGGCCTCAGGCCGTCACTGGTCGAACTCGAACCGCCGCGAGGCGATCAGGATCGCCACGAGCACGAAGATCGCAACGCTCGGCCATGCCGCGGCCTTCCCATTGCCGATGACGTAGCCGAGGTTCAGGAGCGCCATGGCCATCGGCACCACGACGGCGAACCTGAAGTGGCGCCGCCTGATGGTCTCTATTCCGGCGCCGGCAAGAACGACGGCGAAGGCCAGAAACCACGGCGAATACGGCGGAAACGAGACCGGGCTCCCCGTCGACGATATCGCGAACAGCCCCGCGACCGATGCCGCACTGGTCATGATCATGATGCCCCCGGCCACGATGAGATCGATCGGGGCCCGGCCCCGACTGCGGTGGCTCTCGGTCATCAAATCGTCCCCTGCTCCCGTATCCGCGGCTGCGTGGAGACCCAAGTCTGGCCGCGGATCCCGCCACGTCAAGCCCGGCGCGGAGCCTCTCCGGGGGATTCGACTATTCCGACGAAACTGGTAGGATATAGACCGCCATGAGCGACACGACTCCGGCCGTACAGGCCGCCCCCGATACAGCCACCCAACCCTCGGCCGAAGCGGCCCTGCCGGCCTTCGATCCCGCGCGCCGGGCGACCGAGCTGGCCATCCTCGACGCCCTCCGTTCCGTCGTCGATCCCGAGCTTGGGATGGACGTCGTCGAGCTTGCGCTCATCAGGCAGATCATCATCGGCGGCGAGTCGTCGGAGATCAAGATGGTCCTGACGACGCCGTTCTGCCCGTACGCCGGTTCGATGGTCCAGCAGATCAAGGACCAGGCCGAGTCGGTCCTGGAGCATCCGGTCAAGGTCACGCTGCTGGCCGAACGATGGGACCCCCGCGACGCAGGCTTGACCTGGTAAGTCACTAGATCGAGGGGAGAGCCATGGGCGAGAAGCGCAAAGGCAAGTCGGCCGTGGCCACGGGTCGCGGCGACGACGGCACCACGGGCCTCCTCTTCGGTGGCAAGCGCGTATTCAAGGACGACCCGAGGACCGAGGCCTACGGCGCCATCGACGAGGCCGTGGCGGCCCTCGGTCTCGCCCGCGCCGAGCTCGGACTGAAGGCCCAATACGGCACGCTGCCCCGAGTCCTGGATCGACTTCCGGAGCTGATACTGCGATTCCAGCGCGAGCTGTTCGTCGCGGCGGCGCAGCTGGCGACGGCCCCCGGCGCAGCCGATCGGCAGAAGCCGGGCGAGAGTCGGGTCAGCGCCGAAATGGTGGCGGGCCTGGATGATCTGCTGGCCCAGACCGAGGCGGCGATCGAGCTGCCCCGTGAGTTCGTGGTCCCCGGCGAAACGCGCCTGTCCGCTTCGCTCGAGCTGGCGCGGACGATCGTGCGTCGAGCCGAGCGGCGGGCCGTCGCCATCGGGCGATCCGACCCACTGCCCGGAGACCAGCTCGTGCCGTACCTGAATCGCCTCGCCGATCTGCTCTGGATACTCGCCCGAGCGGCCGAACAGGGCGAATCGCGAGCAGCCACACCCTCGAACCCTCACGACGGGGGCTGACGAACCGTCCCGCCGGCCGTACGGCCGAGCCAACTCCCGGCGGCGCGCCCCTCGGCCCGCAAATCAGGCGTACGATCAGCGGACGCGGCGGCCGTTTCGGGTTGCCGGCAGAGGGTCATCACGCTCCATACCAGAAGACCCGCGTTGGAGGAAACCGTGAACGACAACTTCGGATACGGATCGGTTGGCCGGACCGGGCAACCGGGCGCCCTGACGGGAGAACGGCTCTCGTCCTCGACTCTGCTGTCGCAGTCCTTCTTCTGGATGTTCATGGGACTGCTGCTGACGGCCTTCGTAGCCCTGCTGGTCGAGAACAACCTCGGACTCGCCCAGTCCGTGTACAACCTCTGGATTGTCTTCGTGCTGGCCGAGATGGGCCTGGCCATCGGAATCCAGGCCGGCATCCGCCGCCTCGGCGCAAGCACCGCCCTGGGCCTCTTCTTCGTCTACGCAGCCCTCAACGGCCTGACGTTCGGAGTGATCGCCCTGGCCTACTCGGCCGCCTCGGGTGGGGCCACGGTTGCGGAGGCGTTCCTGAGCGCGGCGGCGATGTTCGGCGGAGCGGCCATCTTCGGGCTGGTCACTCGCCGGAACCTGGCCAACATGTTCGGCATCTTCGCGATGGCCACGTGGGGCCTGCTGGTGGCGATCCTGCTGAACCTGTTCTTCCACAGCAGCACGATTGACCTGTTGATCTCGATCGCCGGCGTGGTTATCTACGCCGCCCTGACCGCGTCGACGACGCAGAAGATCACGCGCGGCGATTTCGCGTACATCACCGGCTCGATGGAGAAGGCCGCGGTGTGGGGAGCCCTGCTGCTCTACCTCGAGTTCGTGGGCATCTTCCTGTTCATGCTGCGCCTGTTCGGCGGCGGCCGGCGATAGCGGCCGGCCATAGCAGCCTGCAAGTCGTGATCCCCGGCCGCCGCTCGTCCCGCGGACGAGACGCCAGGCCTCTGACCGTTCGTATTCGGCCTGGTCCTGGCGGCCGGCCTGGCCGCATGCGGGAGCACCACGCCGTCGCCGGTCATCACGCTTCCGCCCACGCCGGCCCCAACGCCCGCGATCTCGGTCTCGGTCTCACCGAGCCCCACGCCCTCGCCGTCGGCCATTGCGAACCTCGTGATCGTCCCGGTCCCGACGTCGCGGTTCGCGGCGCCCGGACCCGCCGCCGCAAGTCTCACGGCCGCAACCGCGACCGCGCTGCAGAAGGAGCTCGACGCCATCCGGGCGAGCGGCTCATATCCGGGCGTCTCGGCCGCGATCGTCTTCCCCGATGGGTCGATTTGGACGGGCCAGTCCGGCAAGGCGATCCTCTCGCCGCAGACACCCGTGACGGCGGACACGCTCTTCTCCATCGGCAGTATCAGCAAGACGTTCGTTGCCGCCACGCTGGGCCGGCTGGCCCAGCGGGGCACGATCGGCCTTGACGATCCGCTCTCCAAGTACCTGCCCGACTTCCCGAACGCGGCCGGCATCAGCCTCCGCCAGATGCTCAACCACACCAGCGGCATCAGGGAGCCCTTCGACGATCAGAACATGGCGGATGCCATCCTTGCCAATCCAGCCCAGCCTTGGACGACGGCCCAGGTTCTTTCGTGGATCGGCGGCACACCCTACTTCGCACCTGGTGCCGGCTACCACTACTCGAACGCCAACTTCATCCTGCTCGGCGAGGTGATCGAGAAAGCCACGGGCCAGTCGCTCGCGTCGCTGGTGCGATCGGAGTTCCTGACGCCGCTGGGCCTCGGCCACACGTTCCTCCAGACCGAGGAGACGGTCACGGGCGCCAAAGCGCACGGCTTCATGGCGCCGGCCAGCAGGCCGAGGGACAACTCGGCCGGGACGATGATCCCGTTCACGGCCGAGGCGACGGCCTTCGGCCCGGCCGGCGCGTTCGTCTCCACGCCCACGGACCTGGCTCGCTGGGCGAGCGCGCTGTACGGCGGCAACGTCCTCGACCAGGCGACCCTGGCCGCGATGGTGGACATCTCGCCGACGCTGCCCTACATCGTGAGGCCGGCTCGCGCGTACGGGCTCGGCCTCGAGGAGACCACGGTAGACGGCCAGGTGGCATGGGGCCACCTGGGCTACCTCGATGGCTTCTTCTCGGCCATGGAGTACCTGCCCGCCTCGCACGTCGCGATCGTCGTGTTGGAGAACGCGTCCTGGGGCAACCCGATCGGCGCCGCGTCCAAGCTGGCGAAGGTCGCGCTCGTCCCCGCTACGGTAGCCTCGCCCAGCCCGAGCTGAGGCGATCGCCGTCTCGGCCGCGGAATTCGAAGAGCCCGGCGAGATCGCCGGGCTCTTGTCGTTCTCGGACTTGTGTTCTTCTCGGACTTGGCCTCGCGGCCGGGGACTATGCGCGGCGAGCGGTGAAGCAGTCGCTGCAGTAGACGGGTTTGGTGCCGCTCGGGCGGAACGGGACCTGGGCCTCGCGGCCGCAGCTCGAGCAGGTCGCGGAGAACATCTCGCGCGGGCCGCTGGAGTAACCACGGCCACCGCCGCCACCGGTGTGGGATCCTCCGCCGAAATCACCGCGCTGGGCCTTCCGGGCCGCCCGGCAAGTTGGGCAGCGTCGCGGCTCGCTGAACTGGCGATCCGCGTAGAACTGCTGCTCACTGGCGCTGAAGACGAACTCCTGGTTGCAGTCCTGGCAAACCAGGGTCTTGTCCGATGCGTACAAAGAACGCTCCTTACTCGTGCGGCCTCAGCGACACGTCTGTCTCGCCGAGAACCGTTGAGAGGAGCGATCGTGGCAGCCGCTGGATTCGGGGCCTATTGGCCCGTCTGGCGGAGGGTACCACTTATGACATCGGTTTTGGCAATAGAACTAATCGACAAAACAGGCCGTACCACCACCAGAAACGTCCGCAAACGTCACGCAATACGTTGAGTCGCCGGAGCGATCATCGCGATGCCCGCCCCGGCACTATCCTTGCCGGACACCAACCCTGGAATGCGCGACATAGGGAGTGAATGCGTGCGCGCTGGCGAGTCACCCACACGCATACCAGTCCCCGACAAGCGGATCATCCTCCTCGTCTTCATGCTGTCCGGCTTTGCCGGACTCGTTTACGAAGTGGTGTGGGCACGCCAGCTGGTACTTGTCTTCGGCAACACCACCCAGGCGATCTCCGCCATCCTGACGGGCTTCTTCGGAGGCATGGCGATCGGCAGTGTTCTGGGCGGCCGGATAGCCGATCGAGTGCGCTCGCCTCTGCGTATGTACGCGCTCCTGGAACTGCTCGTGGTCGTGGGCGCATTGATCACCCCGGTTGCGTTCGGGGGTTGCGCGAGATCTACCGCGGCGCATTTGGGATTCTCGACACGAGCCCGTTGCTGCTGGCGCTGGTTCGCTTCGGGCTCGCCATCCTGGTCCTCGGCCCGGCGACGGTCTTCATGGGGGCGTCGCTGCCGACCCTTTCGCGGCATCTGGTGAGCGACCACACGCAACTGGGCGAGGAGTTCGGCGAGCTCTACATGGCCAACACGCTGGGAGCCATCGGCGGCGCGTTCCTGGCCGGCGTCGTACTCATCGAGCTGCTCGGTCTGAACGAGACGCTGCTCGTGGGCGCCGCATGCTCCGGCACTGCCGGGCTGATCGCGCTCCGGCTGAGCCGCCGGGCGGGTAGACCGGCCGGTGCGACCGGCGCCGACGGGCGCGAGCGCGGCACCGTCGCGGCCGCGAGCGCGTCGCGGAAGGCCGCCCCCGCGCGCGAGCGCAGCCACATGTCGCGGCCTCGCCTGGCCCTGATCGTCGCCTTCGTTTCGGGACTTACCTCGCTCGGGTATCAGACCCTTTGGAACCGCATCCTGTCCTCCGGCACGGGCAGCACCAACTACATCTTCACCGCCATCCTGGTCTTCTTCCTGGCCGGCATAGCCATCGGCGCTTTCGTTTTCTCGAGGCGTCTGGCTCGCTCTCGACAACCGGTCGCGTTGCTGGGGCTGGCCGAGATCGCCCTCGCCCTGCTCGTGCTCGCCACTCTCGGTGTCGAGACCAACTACTTCAGCGTCTTCCCGCTCGCCGTCCAGCTGGTGCTCGTCGTCGCCCCGGCGACGGTGGTCATGGGCATCGTCTTCCCGATGAGTTCGATGCTCGTTGCCGATTCGGACGAGCACGTCGGAATGAGCGCGGGCATGCTCCTCGGCTCCAACACCGTGGGAGCCATCTGCGGCACGTTCATCGTGCCGTTCTTCCTGATGCCGACCCTGACCTCCCCTCGATCGATCGTGCTGCTGGCCGGCATCAACGCCCTGACGGGCCTGGCGCTGCTGAACGCCTCCGGATCGGTCCGCCTGCCGATTCATCGGATTGCCCGGGTGGCCGCCGCGGTCGCCACGGCCGCGGCTGCGCTCCTGATCGTGGTGCCCAACCAGATCGTGGCCGATCCGCTGGTCAACCGCGTCAACCGGGACAACGCCCAGGTCCTCGCGTCCGCGGAGGACAGCGTGGCCTCGGTTCAGGCGGTCAACAACAACAACCCCGGCAATCCCCTATCCCTCTACGTCGGCGGCACGTCGATGACGAGCCTGAGCGTGGACACGCGGCTGATGGCTCACCTGCCCCTGATGGCCCGGCCGGGGGCGACTTCGATGTGCGTGATCGCCTTCGGCATGGGATCGGGCTTCCACAGCGCCATGATGGACGGGCTCACCACCGAGGCCGTGGAACTCGTGCCGACGGTGCCCGGCATGTTCGGCAACTTCTTCCCGGACGCGAACCAGGTGCTGGCAGACCCGAGGGGGAGCATCGTCATCGCCGACGGCAGGAACTTCCTCGAGCTCACCACCCACAAGTTCGACCTCATGATCGTGGATCCGCCGCCGCCGATGAACTCGTCGGGAACGGCCGTCCTCTTCTCGCGCGAGTTCTACCAGGCCGGCCGCTCGAGACTCAATCCCGGTGGCGTCATGGTCGAGTGGGAGTACAACGGCCAGACGGTGAACGATATGCGAAGCCACGTCCGAACCTTCCGCAGCGTCTTCGCCCACGTGACCCTGGTCTTCTCCCGGTCGGCAGGCCTGTTCATGCTGGGATCCGACGAGCCGATCGATCTCGGGGCGGCGGGGATCCAGGCGGTGCTGTCGAAACCCGGCGTCCTGGACGATCTGCGAGGCGCCCCCGACTCCCCCGGCGGCGTCGAAACCGCGGCGCAATGGCAGGACTTCATCCTCGGAAACGTCTGGATCTCGGACGCCGCGGTCGATGCGTTCGGGGCGTCGGGGACGATGATCACAGACGACCGCCCGTACACCGAGTACGACTTCCTGCGGCATCTCCTGGCGCCCAATTCGCCGCAGGCGACGGAGGCCGAACTGCTGAAGGCGATGCCGCGCCAGGCACCTTAGGCGTGGGCCGGACGCCCGGCGTCAGTTGATCGCGGCCGTGCCGCCGCCCGAGGCCTTGGCCCGGTACATGGCCTGATCGGCCAGGCGAATGAGGAGTTTCCCGTCGCCGGATGCCCGGCGCTGCCATCCGACACCCACGCTGGCGCTGACCTGGAGCCGGAACGCGGCCTTGTCCGTCAACGCCGACAGCACGCGTTCCGCCACGAGCTCGGCCTCCGACTCCACCACGTTCGGCAGAACCACCGCGAATTCGTCGCCCCCGACCCGAGCGATATCGTCCGTTTCTCGGATCACTTCCCGCAGCCGATCTGCCACGGCGACCAGCATCTCGTCGCCGACATCGTGGCCGAAGACGTCGTTCACGTCCTTGAAGTGGTCGAGATCGAGCCAGAGCACGGCCACGCCTCGCCGGCTGACACGGAAAGCGTGGGTCAGCCGCTGCTGGAACATCGTCCGGTTGGCGAGCCCCGTCAGCGGGTCGTGGAGGGCGCGGTAGGTGAGTTCGTTCTGCATCCGTAGCTGGTCGCGCAGCAGGTTCTGCAGCTCGGCATTGGCCGCGCCGATCGCAACGTTGGCCGCCTCGAGCTCGGCGTTGGCTCGTTCCAGCTCGAGCGTCCGCGCCTGGACGCGAGCCTCCAGCCCTTCGGCCAGCTTCCGCAGATCGTCTTCCGCGCGCTGGCGCTCGGCGATCTTCCATACGACGTCCATCATCTGCGACAGCTGGCTGACGTCCGTGTCGGTGTAGTCCGCATTCTTGTTGGCGGCACCGACGACCGCGACGATCCGCCCGCGGCTGAAGACCGGGATCGTCATGAAACGAGTCAGCTCGGCGTGGCCCTCCGGGTAGCCTCGCTTCAGCGGGTCCGGGGCGGCGAAATCGTTGACGACGATCGGTCGGCGTTGCCGGACCGCCTCGCCCCAGACACCCGTTTCGGCCAGCGAGTAGCTACGCTGCGGGTTGGGGATGCTGCACGACTCCATTACTTCCTTTGACCATGCGTGCAACGTGAACTGCTCGGTCTCCTCGCTGTAGTAGTAGATGTAGCCGAAGACGCTGTCGCTCAGGGAGACGACCTCCTCGAGGGCGGCGTCCATCAGCTCCGGCAGAGTCCGGTTCTCCAGTTCCGAGAGGCGAACGAGCGCCCGCAGCCGGCGCTCTTCGAGACGCTGGAGCTCCTGACCTCTGACTCGCGCCGTGATGTCGCGCATGATCGACTGGCGTTCGCCGCCCGGGAGCCAGGCGACGCTGACATCGATCGGCATGCGCGTCCCGTCTTTGCGCAGTAGCTCGCGCTGGAACCGGAGGGTCGCCCCGTCCGGCATCCGCTGCACCCGCTCCTGGCCGAGGCCGCGGTCCTCCGGCAGATAAGTGTCGAGGAGGGGCAGGCCGACGATCTCCTCCAGGCTGTAGCCGGTCATCTCGCAGGCGCGGCTGTTGGCCAGCGTCACGCGGCCGGAGGCGTCGACCATCAGGATGCCGTCGGCAGCCTGCTCGATCAGGGTCCGGAAATGCCGTTCGGATTCGGCCAGCGCGAGGAGGATCGGGTCGAGGCGGAGCAGATCCGCGGCAGTCAGCTGAGAGGAGTCGGCTTCGGGGGCGGGCTGCGGTTTCGGGCTGCCGGCGCGATCCGTCCGGCGGCGGCTGACCGGCCCCGCGCCCGAGGACCCCGCGACCGGCTTGACGCGGCCGGACGCGGCGGCGCTACCCCGAGAAGAAAGCGCGCCTGCACGTCTGGCCATGGTCGTGGCGCAAATCCTACTGCGAATCTGGTGCCATACCGTCGGCACCGGTCGCGTGGCGCGACCGATATTCGCGCAGTGAGACTGGCCGAAGCAGGGCGCAGGCGCCGAAGCGGGCCGCGAGGACGCCCGGCTCAGAGGGGCATTCCCGCCTCGAGGTAGTTGAGGGCGCGGTCGAGCAGCACCATGTACTGCGGCGCGGGCTCGCTCATGGCGGGCAGGATGGCAGCCATGATCGCGCCGATGACGGCTCCGGTGAAGACCCGCGCCTCGAAGTCGTCCGGGGCTCGCCCGGTCCGTGCGGCAAGCTCACCTACCATCAGCGCGCTCGTGCGGAGTGATGTCGTCGATCATCGCCTGCCTCAGCTCCGGCACACCAAAGCCGAGTTGGCCGCGCTCCCGCATATCCTCGAGTTGGGCTGGGCGTGAGATTGCCGAACACCTCCGTCATGGCCCGCCGGAGGGCCGGGATGGGGGCCAGCTCCTTTGGCTGCGCCCGCCACGCCGCGATGAGGATCGGGTCGAGGGCGTCATAGATGACGACCTCTTCTTTGCTGCCGAAATAGCGGAAGAAGGTGCTGGGCGAGACCTCGGCCGCCTCGGCTATCTGCTCCACCGTGGTGGCCTCGTAGCCGCGCTCCCGGAAGAGCCGCAGGGCGTGCTCCTGGATCGCGGCCCGGGTCCTGGCTTTCTTGCGCTCGCGTAACCCGGGTCTGTCTGCCGCCGGCGATTCGGTCATGGCCACATTCTGGCGCTTCGGCCCCGGGTCGCGCCACTCGAATACTCGTCTACATCCTCAGGCACGGGTCGGCTCAACCGCGGAGGCGGCCCCTTGGCTCGGGCGGGTTGCGTTCGAAGGATCCGCGGACTCCGACCGCGCCGCGAAGTGGCGCGGCATCACCGGCCATGGCCACGACCGCGGCCACGGCTGCGACGACGGCGGCCGCTCGCGAGGCATCGTCCATGCCGGCCACGAACGCGGTCTGGACCGAGCCGAGCAGCGCCGGAGACCCGAGCTGGCGGGCCACCTCGATGCCCGCCGAACACGCTCTGCTGCACCGCGGTGGCAGCCTCCGCGGGCAGTCCCGCGACGGCGACCCGGCCCTGGTACGTGGAGTTGAGGACACTGCCCAGGATCGTGGCCCCGAACGCGGGGCCGAGCTTGATGACCGCCTGGAGCAAGGCCGCCCCTACACCGCTCCGCTCCGCCGATAGCTCGACGACCGCGGCAGAGGCCGCCGTGGCGAGCCCGAGCCCGGCTCCGATCCCGACCACGCAAGTCCAGGCGGCGATGAAGGCGTCGCCGCTGGAAGCCGCAGGTGCCCGAACCCAGGAACATCCCGGCCGAGAGGATGCCGAACCCGACCGTGATGGTGATCTTGGGCCCGAGGCGGGCGGCGACCCGGTCCGCCGGCACGGCTCCGACAACCATCCCGGCGATCGCCGGGAGGAATCGCAGCCCGGCCCCTTGAGCGTCGAGGCCCATGATGGCCTGCAGGTATTGCGGCAGGGTGAAGAGGACGCCGAACATCCCGAAGACGCCGGCCGCCGCCAGGACGATGCCCCAGCTGAAGCTGCGCGAGCGGAAGAGGCCGAGATCGATCAGCGGCTCGCCGCCCGGGCGGGCGGTCAGCCAGGCCTCCCACACGGCAAAGACGGCGAGGGCGCCGAGACCGGCGAGCGACGGAACGATGGCGCTCGAAGAACCCCAGCCATTGTCCCCGGCCTGGACAAGCCCGTACATCAGGGCGGCGAGACCGGCGCTCGACAGCGCCACGCCGGGGATGTCGATGCCGGGCCGCCGCTCGGCTCCTCGACTGCGGCACGAAGAGGAGCACGGCGATCAGGCCTATCAGGATTACCGGGACATTCATCAGGAAGACCCAGCCCCACCAGAAATGGGCCAGGACGTAGCCGCCGACGATCGGCCCGAGGGGCAGCGCAAGGAAGCTGCCGGCAGCCCAGATGCCCATGGCACGCGGCCGCTCCGACTCCGGGAAGAGCACCGTCACGACGGAGAGAGACATGACGATGAGAGCGGCTCCGGCCACGCCCGAGCACCGTTCGGGCGGCGATGAAAGCGGTCGATGACGGCGCGAATGCGCACGCCACCGACATGACGCCGAAGACCACCAGAGCCGTCAGCAGGACCGTCTTTCGGCCGTATCTGTCACCCAGAAGGCCGGCGGGGAGCATCGCGGCCGCCAGAGCGAGCGTGTAGGAGCTGACGAACCACTGGAGCTCGGATTCGGAGGCGTGGAGCGACGACGAGAGGGTCGGCAGGGCGAGGTTGAGCACGGTCTGGTCCAGGCCGATGCAAACGAGGGCCAGGGTGATCGCGCCCAGGGCGAGCCAGCGATGGGAGATTCCGCCGGAGGAGCCCGGCGCGGAGAACTGAGTCATGGTAGTCACCACCTTTCCGAGCTTAGTGTCGGTTGGTAGTGTCTACTTTATGACTGCCACTGTCAATAGCAATAGCCTCGCCGAAGCGTAACGCAGGCGCCGATGCGGGCCGTGACGGCCGCCCGGCTCAGACTCCCAGCGTGCTCTTCAGCAAGGCCGTGTTCCGGGCACCGAACCCAATCTGGATTCGGTCGCCGCTCATGCCCACGGGCACGGCGATCTGCAGGTCGACCCCGGAGTCCGCGAGTTTCCGCGTAATTTCCGCACCCGTCCCCGGCCGATTCTCCAACTCGACGACTACGATCTCGACGGCGGTCGCGGTGTAGCCGGCATCTGCGATGGCGGCCTGCAGCCCGGCCTCGTCGTCGGAGCCGACCGCGATCAGGCCGGTCGCACCGGCCGCCAGTCCGTAGGCGGGCGAAACGTTCACACGGCGCTTCGCGGCCGCTTCCATGACTCTCGCGAAGGCTCCGGGTCGGTTGTCCACGCTGATGAGATACGCGTTCATGGGTCACTCCTGGCTACGGTCACAGGCATCATCCTAGCCCGTCCCTCCCGGCTGACCGCCTGCTGTTTCGTCCAGCAGTCTGGTCCGAGCGGTCCTGGGGGCGAGCGACCCATTCGGGCCGCGTTGACGCTCCTCCTGGGCACCCATATACTCATTTCCGACAGTTTTGGTCGGAATTCCGGAGCGTCCCCTTCCCACCGCCTGTCTAGATGGAGCACCAACTGTCCACCGGATGTACCACAGCACAGGCGCCGTCTCCTTCTCCACGAAGGGTGAGTACGGCGTGCGCCTCATGGCCCAGCTGGCCGTGAGCTACGGCCACGGGCCGGCCAGCCTGACGGATATCGCCGAGGAAGAGGACCTGCCCAGGGCATACCTGGAGCAGCTCGTGATCAGCCTGCGCGACGCCGATCTGGTGCACAGCACCCGGGGCGCCCACGGCGGCTACGAGCTCACGCGGGCACCGGAGCAGATCCGGATGGGCGAGATCCTCAAGGCCCTGGAAGGTCCCGTGGCGCCGATGATCTGCGTGAGCGACGACGCAAGCCACGCGGCCTGCGGACGGACCGGCTACTGCACGGTCAACTTCATGTGGGTCCGAGTTCGAGACGCCATCATCGGTGCCCTGGATTCGATGTCGCTGGCTGATCTCGTGCCGACGGGCGCGCGCCTGAGCCGCCCGGACATCTCGATCCTGGGCGCTCGGACGGACGCAGCGCCGACACCCGCACCCATCGCCGACTGAACCTGCCAACCCCGCCCCAAGGAGCAATCGAGCCGACCGTGAGCGACCAAGACCTCGTCATCAGCGACCTCCACGTCGCCCCTGTTGCCAACCCGGATCACGAGATCCTCCAGGGGATCGACCTGGCCGTTCGGCAGGGCGAGGTCCACGCCATCATGGGCCCCAACGGCTCGGGCAAGACGACCCTCGCCTACGCCTTGATGGGCCACCCGGCGTACGTGGTCAAGTCCGGCAAGGTGCTCTGGAAGGGCCAGGATCTCCTGAAGCTCTCGGTCGACAAGCGGGCCCGGCTCGGCATGTTCCTCGCCTTCCAGTACCCGATGGCCGTCCCCGGCCTCTCGGTGGCGAGCTTCCTGCGGTCGGCCATCAACGCCCACCGCCTCGGCCTGAACCCGGACCCCGACATCGACCCCACCGACGCGTTCAAGGGCGGGATCCCGATGGGCGAGTTCCGCAAGCTCGTCCGCGAGAAGATGGCCCTGCTCAAGATGGACGAGTCGATCGCGGCCCGGTACGTGAACGAGGGGTTCTCCGGCGGCGAGAAGAAGCGCCTGGAAATGCTCCAGATGGCGGTCCTCGAGCCGCAGATGGCGATCCTCGACGAGACCGATTCCGGCCTGGACATCGATGCCCTGCGGATCGTGGCCGAGGGCGTGAACGCCATGCTCAACCCGAACATGGGCGTCCTGCTGATCACGCACTACCAGCGCCTGCTCAACTACATCACGCCGGACACGGTCCACGTCCTGGCGGCCGGCCGAATAATCTTGAGCGGCGGCAAGGATCTGGCCCTGCGCCTGGAAGCGGAGGGCTACGAACCGATCCTGGCGGCGGCCGGGCTGGAGGGCGTCGTCAACGATGAAGCGCCGGACCAGCCGGCGGCCCCGAGCCGGCGATGGAGACCGCCCACTAGGGCGTCAGATGATGTCAGACCTCGCCACCATTTCGACCAAGAGCCAGGCGGCAGCGGCCGGTGGCCGCCTCCGCCACCTCCGCGCCGACTTCCCGATCCTGGCCACGACCAACAGCCACGGCAAGCCGCTCGTCTATCTCGACTCCGCCGCCACGAGCCTCAAGCCCAAGGCCGTCATCGATGCCGTGGACGGGTACAACCGCGAGTATTCCTCGAACATCCACCGCGGCATCTACGAGCTCGCCGAGCGGGCGACCGCCGCCTACGAAGCGGCTCGAGCCTCCGTCGCGAAGCTCATCAACGCTCCCGAGGCGGCCGAAATCGTCCTCGTCCGCAACGCCACCGAGGCGATCAACCTCGTCTCACATTCGTGGGGCCGCCGCAACATCGGCCGTGGCGATTCCATCGTCCTGACCGAGATGGAGCACCACGCCAACCTGGTGCCCTGGCAGCTCCTGGTCCAGGAGAAGGACGGCGACCTGGAGTTCGTGCCCATCACGGACGACGGCCTGCTGCGCCTGGAGGTCTACGAGGTCCTGCTCCACCTCAAACCCAAGCTCGTCGCCTTCACCCACGTCTCGAACATGCTCGGCACGATCAATCCGGTTCGCGAGATGACCGAGATGGCCCACGCCGCGGGCGCCCTCGTTCTGATCGACGGGGCGCAGGCGGTGCCGCACATCCCGGTGGACGTTCAGGAGCTGGGCGCGGACTTCTACGTCTTCAGCGGCCACAAGATGCTCGCTCCTACGGGATCAGGTGCGCTGTGGGCCCGCCGCGAGTTGCTGGAGGCGATGCCGCCGTTCATGGCCGGCGGAGACATGATCCGCGAGGTCCACCTGCGCCGATCCGACTGGAACGACATCCCGTGGAAGTTCGAGGCGGGCACTCCGGACATCTCCGCTCAGATCGGCCTGGGCGCGGCGGCCGAGTACCTGATGGCGATCGGCATGGACGCCGTCCGCGACCACGAGCAGGACCTGGCCGCGTACGCCCTCGAGGTGTTGCCGCGCGAGGTCCCGGGCATCGAGCTGTACGGTCCGGCCGCGGACCGGCGAGGCGGCGTCGTGGCCTTCAACCTGCCGGGCATCCATCCCCACGACGTGGCCCAGATCCTGGACCGCTCGGGGATCTGCGTCCGAGCCGGTCACCACTGCACCATGCCGCTCCACGAGAGGTTCGACCTGGCTGCCTCGGCCCGCGCCAGCTTCAACGTCTACACCGTTCGCGAGGAGATCGACGCGCTCGCGGTGGGCCTGCGAGACGTGGCCCGCATCTTCGACCGAGCGCCCGGCGGGCCGGGCGGGGCCAGCTAGGCTATTCTCGACCCGATGGACGACCTCTACCGCGACTACATCCTCGAACACTACCGCCGGCCCCACAACTTCGGCGTCCTGGACGAGCCGACGGCGACCTACGAGGGCTCGAACCCGCTCTGCGGCGACCGCATCACGATGATGCTGGGCATCTCCGACGGCGTGGTTCGCGAGGTGGCGTTCACCGGCCGGGGCTGCGCCATAAGCCAGGCCAGCGCGTCCTTGCTGACCGACGAGATCAAGGGCAAGACGGTGGCCGAGATCGAGAAGATGACGCCCGACGACCTGCTCGATCTGATCGGGATCGACATCAGCCCGGCTCGCTTGAAGTGCGCCTTGCTTTCACTTGACACGGTTGCCCACGCCCTGGCGGACGATGCCACCAAGCAGGCGGAGGCCCAGGGCCAGACCAAGGGCTGAAGTTCCACGCCCGAGGTGGGCGGAGCCCGCGGGCGCAGGCCGCGGCCGACCGGCCGCGGGCGCCCGGCCTCAACCGCGAGACTAGCCGCCTCCGCCGTGACCGCTGTCGGAAGGCCGAGGCGTGTCGGAGGGTCGTGGCGAGCCCGGTGGGCCGGGCGACTCTCCCGGGTCCGCCGACTCCGTGGGCCTGGACGACTCCCCAGGTCCGCGACCGTCCGAAGGTGACGCCGAGGGCTCCTGCGACTCACTGGGTTCGCTGGTGGCGCTGCGACCCGGGCCCGGGTTCCCGGGCTCGGTCGCGATCGATGTGGAGTCCGGCCGAATGCTCGGGCCCGGCGATTCCGAGTGCGTCTGCGTCGGCGATATCGACGGCGCGACCGTTACTCGAACGTGCGTCGGCGCGGGTGCCGGGACGATCAGCCGGCTGGCTGCAAGCGCGGTAGCGCCGCTCAACGAGATGACGCCCACGGCCACGACAAGCACCAGGGCGAAGGCCTGGGCCCGCATCGCTACCGGCCGGCCGGCGCCGAAGGCGACTCGACCGGCGTCACGCAGCGCGGCGAGGAATCCGAACGGACTCCCGCGCCGGAGCGAATCCCGGGCGGCCAGACCGGGCGCGGGAGCCGGCTCGTTGGCGATCGCTGCGATAACCCGATTCAGGAAGTCGGGGCTCGGCCGCGGGCTCGGCTCCTCGGCCACCTGCTCGAGCTCACCGGCGACCGCCATCGCGGCGGCCAGGTCGGCCGGATCGGACGTCGTTCCGTCGGATCCGAGCAGCTCGTCCTGCCTGAAGGGTCTATCGCCTCGGCCTCTCACGGCTCGTTCCCCAGAGTGGAGCGCAGTCTCAGCAGCCCTCGATGAAGGTGGGTTTTGATGGTCCCGATAGGTCGGCCGTTCGTTGCCGAAATCTCGGCCAGCGAGAGCCCGCCGAAGAAACGCAGGGCAACGACCTCGCGGTAGGGCTCCTCGAGGCTCGCGACTGCCGCTCGGACTCGGTCGGAGCGCTCCCAGCCGAGGACGATGTGGGCCGGGTCGTCCGACTGGACGGTCGACACCGGTACAGGGCTTTCAGGGGATGCCGCGCCGAACGACCCGGCAGCCGGTGGATCGATCCAGGGGAGTTCGCGCTTCCTGCTACGGCGGCCGGCGTGGCGCAAAGCCACGCGGACGGCGATCCGGGAGAGCCAGGCCTCGAACGGTCCGTCGGCTCTCCACGTGCCGAGTGCGCGATAGGCAGTCACGAACGCCTCCTGGGCGGCGTCCTCGGCATCGTGCACGTTGCCGAGGACTCGGTGGCAGATCCTGACAACGACCCCGGAGTCGCGTTCGATCAGCTCCCGGAACGCGTCCCGGTCGCCGCCTAGTACGGCAGCCACGACGCGCCTCGCGAGTTCATCCTCATCCCGAGCTGCCTCATGGGAATGATCCCGGAGTAGTTCGATAGCTTCGGCTCCAGCTGCCTGCCTCGCCGGTCGCGATCCTGCGGCCGGGCACCAGAGTACCGGTGCCCGGCCTTTCGATCGTTCACGGAGCCTCTCCGTGCCGATCAGTGCGATCTGTCCGAGCCGGTGCTAGCGGTGGCCGCCGAAGCCGCCGGGGAATGCGCCGAGCTTGCCGGGGAATCCGGCGTCCTTGTCAGAACCGTTCGGGCCGCCCGGCAGGCCACCCGTCCCGGGCGCCTTGTCGAAGTCGCCGTCGTCGTGGCCGATGGGCGCCGAAGCGGAGGCGGCGGGACCGTCGTCCATGTCGCCCATCTCCGGCGCCTTCGTCGGCTCGGGCTTTTCGCTGGCCTCGGGCGCCTTCGTCGGCTCGGGCTTTTCGCTGGCCTCGGGCGCCTTCGTCGGCTCGGACGATTCGTTGGCTTCAGGCGCACCGGAAGCGTCGGGGACGTGCTCGACGATGGGGCTCTTGGTGGCGCCCGCGGCGTCGGTTGGCTTGGCCGAATTGCCGGCGGTCGGATCCGCGACCACGGTCGGATGGCTGGACGACGCAAAGGCCGCTCCGGCGATCAGAAGAAGCGGGAACGCCGCGATGGCGAACGACCGCAGGTACCGGCTGGTGTTCAGGTTCATGGAATCTCCTCGCAGTAGCGGCGCGCGTTTCGCACCGTCCTGTACATACCCTGAGCAGGTTGGTACTCAAAAGGTTTCAGGCCGTCGGAGGAAGTTGCGCGGAGTGAGCCCCGCCGTGGGAACGAGTTGGGGCGGCGGCCGATCGACCGCGCGGTCCGTCCGGTCCCGCGCCGCGGCGGTCCGCGGGCCTAAGGGTTCGTCCGGCCTCGGCGAGACGCGCCGCCTCGCGGGCCACGACCAGGTCTTCGCGAGCCTCGACGCGGAGGATGGCCGGAGTCGTGCCCGGAGCGCTGAGGACGCCGTCTTCGTCGAGCGCCTCGGCGGCGATCGGCGCCACGCCGAGAGACCTCAGCCGGGCGGTGATCCGCGCCCGCAACCCAGCCGCGTTCTCGCCGATGCCGCCGGTGAAGACGATGGCGTCCAGATTCGCCAGGGAGGTGGCCGCGGCGGCGATGCCCTCGGCGGCGCGCATGACGAAGATCCGCAAGGCGAGCGCGGCGGCCTCGTCCCCGCCGGCCTCGAGGGCCAGGAGTTCGCGCACGTCCGAGGTTCGGCCGGAGACGCCGACGAGCCCCGATTCGTGGTCCATCTGCTCGGCCAGCTCGCCGGCGTCCAGGCGCCCGGTTCGGAGCAGGTAGAACAGGATCCCCGGATCGATGGAGCCCGCTCGCGTGCCCATCATCAGCCCCTCGAGGGGCGTCAGGCCCATCGACGTGGCCACGGAGCGGCCGCCGTCCACGGCCGTGACGGAGCAGCCGCTGCCCAGGTGCGCCACGACCAGGCGCAACTCGGCCGCGGGGCGGCGGAGGATGTGCGCGGCGCGCTCCGTGGACCAGGCCACGCTGGTTCCGTGGAAGCCGTAGCGGCGCACGCCCCATTCGCCGTACCAGCGGCTGGGGACCGGGTAGCGGTACGCGTCTTCCGGCAGAGTCGCGTGGAAGGCAGTGTCGAAGACCGCCACGTGGGGGAGATGCGGGATTTCCGCCAGCCCGGCCCGCATCGTCGCGACGGCGATGCCGTTGTGGAGCGGCGCCAGGTCGCTCAGGGCCTCCACCCCGGCAATCACTTCGGGCGTGACGAGGGTCGGCTCGCGGAAGCGTTCCCCGCCGTGGACCACCCGATACCCGACCGCGCCGAGAGTCGCCGGCGGTAGTCCAGATGCCTCGTAACGGGCGAGCAGCTTGCGGATGTCGCCGGCGGGGTTCATCCCGGCAGTGGCGTCCACTCCCCAATCGACGTCGTTCTGACCCAGCGGCGCGAGCGACTCGGCCGGGGCGACGCCCGGTGCGGGCAGGGCCGCCGTCTCGATCACGCTCGACTTGAGGGAACTGGACCCGGGATTGAGGACGAGGACTCGCATCGCCCCGTAGGCTACCGGTTCCGCCGGCCGGCCGCGAGCGCCGCCACGAGCGTGGCCTCGGTGGGCGTCGAGCCCAGCCCCAGCCGCGCGCCCGCCACCGCGGGGAGCGGCGGCTCCAGGTACGAGGCCCGCAACTCGGGCCAGGCCGGCTCGCCGAACACGACCGACGGCGGTCCGTCGAGCGCCACCTGCCCGGCGCGCATCACCACGACCCGGCCGAAGCATTCGGCCACGAACCGCATGTCGTGGCTGATCGCGATGACGGTCCGACCCTCCGCGGCCGCGGCCGCGACGACGGCACGGACCCGCGCCACTCCCCGGGCATCCTGGCCGGTGGTGGGCTCGTCCAGGATCAGGATCGGCGTCCGCATCGCGAGAACGGAGGCGAGCGCCAGCAGCTTCCGGCGCGAGTAGCCGAGATCGTACGGGTTCGCGCCGGCGAGGCCGTCCAGTCCGACCGCCTCGAGCGCCGTGCCAACTCGCTCGGCCAGATCCGCGCCGCGGACCCCCAGGTTTCTCGGCCCGAACTCGACCTCCGCAACCACGCTACCGGCGAAGAGCTGGCGATCGGGATTCTGGAACGCGAGCCCGACCCGAGCCGCCAGGCGGGCGACGTGCTCCCCGCCGATATCGAGGCCGTCCAGCAAGACGCGCCCGGAACCGGGTCGCAACAGCCCGTTGAGATGCCGGACCAGGGTGGACTTGCCCGAGCCGTTCTGGCCGACGACGGCGATGACCTCGCCGGGTTCGATCCTCAAGTCGACGTCGACCAGGGCCCTGGTGCCGTCGGGGTAGGCGAACGAGACGGCCTCCAGCTCGATGGCAGGAGCGATGAGTCCGGGCGTGCTCACGCCATCGCCTTCCGCAGTCGCGCGGTCCATTCGATCCCGGCCGCCCGAACCTCACGTTCGAGCCGGACGCGCGCCGGCGCCTCCACGCCCAGCTCCGCCAGTCGCGGATCGGCGAGGGTCGGCGCCGCGGGGCCGGCCAGCGCGACCGCTCCTCGGTCCAGCACTACCACCTCGTCCGCCACTCGCCCCAGGACGTCGGCCTTGTGCTCGACGATCAGGATTCCCGCCCCGGTCTCGGCAGCCACCCGTACCAGCGCGTCGGCCACGAGGCTCGTTCCCGCCGGGTCGAGCTCACTCGTCGGCTCGTCGAGGATCAGGTACCGGGGCCGGAGAGCCAGCACCGAGGCGAGCGCCACGAGCTGCCCCTCGCCCCCGGAGAGACGGGCCGGATCGCGCGCCGCCAGCTTCTCGATCCCCACCGCGTCAAGAGCCCAGCCGACCCGCTCGACGATCTCGGCGATGGGAAGCCCCAGGTTGGACGGCCCGAACCCGACCTCTTCGAAGACCGTGGCGGTGGTGTTGGAGAGTTGGGTGGCGGCGTTCTGGAGGAGCAGGCCGCAGCGCTGCGCAAGTTCGTGCGGGCGCAGGGTCGATGTCTCGACGCCGTCCACCTGGACAGACCCTTCCAGCCGCCCGCCGACGACGCGAGGCGCGAACCCCGAGGCCACCAGGCAGAGCGTCGACTTGCCCGCCTCATTGGCCCCGACGACGCCGACCACACGCCCGGGTTCGAGGCGCAGGTCGATCGACTGGAGGGCGAATACCGAAGCCCCGGCGTAGCGGTATCGAACGGCCGAAAGCTCGATCGCCACGGTCAGCCCAGCCGTCCGGCAACGCGAAGGACGACGAGCACGGCGAGTGCCGCGAGCGCCGCCCAGCGCATGACCCTGTCGACCCGAGTATCGGAAGGAACCCGCAACAACGTCTTGCGGCCCGGCGCCGAGAAGGCGCGGGCTTCGAGAGCCATCGTTCGTTCCTCGACCTCGGTCAGGGCGCCGAAGACCACGGGCGCCGCCAGAGGCAGCACCCCCCTGGCTCGCCGCCAGAAGCGTCCCTCCGTATCCATCCCCCGCGCTCGCTGAGCGGCCAGGATCTCACCGGCCCGCTCGGCGGTAAGCGGCACCATCTGGACCGCCGCCCCAACGACGAAGACCGCCCGCCGGCCGAGTCCGCGCCGCGACAGATCGGCCAGCAGGTCGTCTACCGCCGTCGTCAGGTAGACGAGGGCTATGGCCAGCGAGAACGCCATGAGTCGGGCCGCCGTCTGAAGGCCGAACCACAGGCCGCTCCACGTCGGCGCGAGCGGCCCCAGCCGGGCGATCGGATCGCTTGCGCCGGGCAGGAGGAACAGGTCGATGAGCAGGATCGAGCCCACGATGGGCGACGCGGCCAGAGCGATCAGGGCCAGGCCTCGCAGCCGCCGCGCGGCCACGGCGGTCGACAGGACGGCTGCCAGCACGACGATCGGGCCGAGCCAGCCCGGCAGGAGGAAGGCGGCAACGACCTCGACAGCGGCCACGGCCAGCTTGGAGCCGGGGTTCGCGGATCGATAGAAGCCGGCCGGGCGCCGGACGACGTAGTCGGGCAGCACGAGACGCGTCAGCTTCCGGACTCGGCTCCCGATTCGGCGCCGGCCCCGGTCCCGGTCCCGGCGAGAATCGCCTTCTCACCGTTCGGGAACCTGGCCACGACGCGATTGGAAAGGCTGCCGATGATGAAGAAGACCACGAACGAGGTGATCATCTTGTCCAGCGGGTCGGACAGCAGCCCTTGCTTGAGAGTGGCCTGGTACAGGGAGTCGCCGCCGGCGCGGAAGGCCGCCACCAGGGCGTCCGTCCCGCTCCCGGTTACGCCGCCGTAAGACGACCGCCGAAATCGGCGCGGAGACGATCGCCGCAACGATGCCCGTCGCGAGCCCGGCCGCGATCGCGAGGACCGCGCCCACGTCCCGGCGCAGGAAGAGCGCCAGGCCGACGAGGACCACGTACACGGCCATGACACCCAGGAAGAACAGGCGGGACCGGTCGAGATAGCTCGAGTCGAAGCCCGTGACATTGGCGAAATCGGTGGGGCTCGCATAGGCGCGAGCGTACGTGTACAGGGCCAGGGCACCGACCAGCACGACCGCGACCACGGCGGCCGCAAAGCTGGCGGCGCCGCCACGGCGCGGGCGGAACAGGCCGAGCTGGCCCCACAGTCCGGCCAGCAGGCCGATCACACCGGCAGTGATGGCGAACGGACCGGTGGTGGTGGAGCCGATCGGCGACGGGATCAGATAACCCCAGATGAGGTTGGACAGGATCCCGGTGAGCGCCCCGGCGAGGGGGCCGGCCAGTACCCCGACGAGGATCGTTCCGATCGAGTCGAGGTAGATCGGCAGCTTGAGCCCCTGCTGCACCGTGGCCCCGAGGACGATGTTGATGGCGATCGCGACCGGCATCATGACGATGACCCGGGTCGTGAACTGGCGAGCTACCCAGCGTCGAAAGATCCTTTGCGAGTCCAAGGCGGACGGGGAGACGCCTGAACCAGCCGGGCCGAAGTCGAAGAGGGCGCCCGCCAGACCAGCTGACCGCGCTACGTCCCTTTTGCCGGGCCAGCCAGGCGCAGAGCTGAGCCGAAAACGATTCGAGCCACGCGCTGCTCAGGACTAGAAAGGATCGTCATCTCGTCCTGCTCTCCTCATTCGGAACGCGGCCAGGTCGGATGTACGGGTGCCGCGCCTCGAAAGCTTCGCAGGTCTCGCGCGCGCCCGCCAGTCCGGGCTCGTCCGCGGCCGCCCGCGGCTCGCGCCGCCGGACCTAGCTCCGTGCCGCGAGAGCCCCCACCCGCTCGATGAAGCGCTCGAAGAAGCGGGCGATATCCGCCTCAACGGCGACGTCCAGGTTCGGCGGGCGGCCCCACACGCGGCGCCAGTCCGCGACGGTTTCGCCCGTGGTCAGGCGGCCGTTCAACTCCACGTCGACGGTGAGTGGCTCCGTCTTCACCAGGCTCGGATCGAGCGCCGCGGCCAGCGCCAGCGGGTCGTGGATGAAGGCGCCGAAGAAGTGGTCGTAGCGACTGTGGAACTCCATGTAGAAGCGCAGTGAGTCGGCGAGATAGCGAACGATCGGGTTGATGCGGCCACCGGCACCGGTCCCGTCCGGCGAGCAGCCCGCGATGGCCGCGAGCTCAGCCAGGTGGTGCGGCAGCAGCTTGGCCCGCTCGGTCACGTCGAGCCCCAGGGCGATCGGACGACCCGGACTCCCGGGCGCGGCCGAACTCCGGGGCGCGGCCGAACTCCGGGCGCGGCCGAACTCGGGCCCGGCCGGACTTCCGGGCGAAAGCCCCTCGACGCTCGCCGCAAAGCCGACCGTCTCGGCTCCGAAGGCCTCGAACACGATCCTGGCCGATTCCGGGTCCACGTTCACGTTCCACTCGGTCGTGGGCGCGGTATTGCCGGGCGATCTATACGAGCCGCCCATGATGACGACACGGCGCAGGAGACGCGGCAGCTCGGGCGCGCGCTGGACCGCCAGCGCCACGTTCGTAAGCGGCGCGAGGGTCACCAGGGTCAGCTCGCCGGGGCGACGGCGCGCCTCCTCGACGATGAGGTCCGGGCCGAAGCGCCGGGAGAGCGGCATCCGGGCCGGCGGAAGCTCCGCGTACCCGATCCCTCGCGGGCCATGCGTTTCGGGCGTTGTGACGAGCTCTCGCTCGAGCGGCGTCTCGCGGCCGATCGCCACTTCGACATCGGGGCGCCCGGCCAGCTCCAGCACGGCACGGGTGTTCTCCGCGACCTGGCGGGCGTCGACGTTTCCCGAGGTACAGGTCACCGCAATGAGCTCGCACTCCGGCGACGCGACGGCGTACAGGAGCGCCAGGCTGTCGTCTATGCCGGTGTCGCAGTCGACCAGAATCGGGACTCGCCGGGCTCCGCCATCGGCGGCACTATGGTTCATGTCCGGGATCGTAGTCGAAGGCGGATCGGCGGGCGCGCAGGCACCGCATCAGCCGATCAGTCGAAAACCCCTCCCGCCATTCCGGCGGAGCGTGCTATGGCTTGAGGGGCGGCTGGCCCTGAGGCGCAGCTGTGGGGTCCGCGGGCGGCGCGTATGGCTGACCCGGCACCGGCTGGGGCGGATACGGCGCCTGGACCGGGTACTGGGGGGGTTGCTGCGCGTACGGCTGCTGGTAAGGCGGCTGCACAGCCTGAGGCGGGTACTGCGGCTGCTGGTACGGCGGCTGCTGGTAAGGCGGCTGCACAGCCTGAGGCGGGTACTGCGGCTGAACCGGGTACTGCGGCGGCGTCGGCTGAGCCGCCTGCTGCGAAGCGTCCGGGTGGGCCTCTCCGGTCTCCATTGCGTCCTTGAAGCCGCGGAGGGCCTTACCGATCGCCGCCCCCGTGTCCGGCAGCTTGCCGGGCCCGACGACGATCAGAACGATCACGAGAAGGATGATCAGGTGGGCTGGTGTTAGGCCCCACGGCATTACATTCACTCCTTGCGGCGTCTCGACGAGGGCCGCGTCGCTGCGTGGCAGTACAGGCACTGTGCCGCAGCGGCAAGGATACTCCTGGCAGGCGAGTGAGTCACATCGCGGGAGCGTGAAACTGGCGCCTCCCGCACCGTCGGGTCCCCTCGGAAACGCCCATCGGCGTCCGCACCCGCCGATCGCCGGCCCCGTGCCGGAGGCCGACCCTACACTGGACGGCGACATGAAATGGCTGATCTTGCTTGCGGCGCTCGTGGCAGCCCTCTTCGCCGTGCAGATTCTCATCGCCGATATGCGCCGCGACCACAAACGTTCGACGATGGTCCAGCTCGCGGCGGCCGTCTTCGGGTTGGCTCTCCTTGGCCTGGCGATCTATGCCGCACACCTGCTCGGGTTGTACTCGGTGCCGATCGTGGCCCTCGCGTTCGTGCCGTTCGGACTCGCCCTGCGCTGGTCGATACTGGCCACCAGGGAAATGCGTCGGAGGCGCGAGGAGGCCAGACAGCCGGTCTCCTTATCCCGGCGCGGCCGACTCGTGAGCCTGGCCATCTGGCCGCTCTTTCTCGGGCTGGTCGCCCTGGTCGCAGTCGTCGGGCTGATGGCCGGCATCCTGGCCGCACAACGCTGACGCCGCTCCGATTGCCGGCCACCCGGGAAGAGGCAGGCCCGGGCCCCAGGCGCTCAGGTTGACTGCTTCACGACCATCGGCCTGACCTCGCGAGCCAGCCGCTCGATCGTCTCGTGATCGTACGGCGCGGGCATCTCCACGATTGCCGTCGTGAAGCCCGCGGCGCGGTACTCCGCAAGGCGTTCCGCGATCTTCTCGGGGGTGCCGAAGAGCGGCCTCGATGGCTCCAGGGATCGCTCGAGCGGCGTTCGATTGAGGTCCATCCATTTGGACCATTCGCGCCTCGCTTCCGCCTCCGAGTCCCGGATGACGAGCCACAAGTTGATGGAGCGTTCGATCTCGCTTTCGTCGCGACCCACTTCCTCGCAGTGGCGGCGGAGGACGCCGTCGAGCTCCTTGACCTCCGCGGGAAGCCCAAAGGCATTCCACATGTCGCCGTACTTCGCCAGGGTCCGCAGCGTCTTGGTCCGGCCGTTGCCGCCGATCATGATCGGCAGGCGCTTCTGCACCGGCAGCGGGTTGATGGCCAATTCGTCGAACTGGTAGTGGCTGCCCGCCGGCGATGTCACCTTCTCGCCCGACACGAGGGCCCGAATTGCCCCAACCGACTCATCCAGCCAGGTGAGCCGCTCGCCGACGCTTGTGCCGAACTCGATGCCGAACTCGCGATGCTCCAGCTCGAACCAGGCTCCACCGAGACCGAGGATCGCGCGCCCGCCCGAGACGTGGTCCAGCGCCGTGACGATCTTGGCCACCAGGCCCGGGTTGCGGAACGTGTTGGCCCCAACCATCAGCCCGAGCTTGATCTGCCGCGTGGCCATTGCCCAGGCCGTGACTGCCGTCCAGCCCTCGATGATCGGCTGGTCCGGGTCACCGAAGATGGCCTTCAGGTGGTCCCATGTCCAGACGTGCTCGTAGCCGAGGCTGTCTATCTCCTTGGCGGCCTCGAGCAGCTCCTGCCAGGTCCCGGTCTGGTTCCAGAGGACGATCCCGATCTTGTACTCGTTCATGGCGGCTCCTTGCGCGACGTCAGCGAGGGTCATTGTCCAGAACCGTACCGCCATTTTGAGTTCCCGGTCCGAATCTCATCCGGTGGATGGGACTGGCGTTGACCGTCGCCGCGGTGAATCACAGACTCGTCACTTCCTCCCCAAGAGAGGAGGCCTCGCTCCCAGGAGGACCCTGCCATGGTTACCACCGCAGACATCGCCAACGCGGAAGGTGGGGCTCAGCACGACGAGTGGTACAAGCCGTCGGCCGGCGTACTCGAGCAGGCCTACATCAAGGACTGGGACGCGTTGGCGCGGGCAGCCGACGCCGACTTCGTCGGCTTCTGGGAGGAGCGGGCCAGGGAGTTGATCGATTGGCAGAGCCCCTGGACGAAGGCCCTCGACGATTCGGAGAAGCCGTTCTTCAAGTGGTTCGTCGGCGCCAAGACGAACATCGTCCACAACGCGATCGACCGGCATCTCAAGACCCACCGCAAGAACAAGCTCGCCATCATCTGGGAAGGCGAGAACGGCGAGCAGCGTTCGTTCTCCTACCACGCCCTCAACCGCGAGGTCAGCAAGTTCGCGAGCGTCCTCAAGGCGCTGGGCGTCAAGAAGGGCGATCGCGTCACGATCTACATGGGCCGCGTGCCCGAGCTGCCGATCGCGATGCTCGCCTGCGCCAAGATCGGCGCCGTCCATTCCGTCGTCTACGGCGGCTTCTCCACGGAAGCGCTACACGAGCGCATCGAGGACTCGCAGTCGCGGGTCGTGGTCACGTGCGACGGCGCCTATCCTCAACGGCAAGATCGTCGAGCTCAAATGCATCGCGGACGAGGCCATCAGGCGCGCCGGAGTCGTCGAGCACGTCGTCGTGTTCAAACGGACCGGCCAGGACGTGCCGATGGAGGAAGGCCGCGACATGTGGTGGCACGAGCTGATGGCGCTGCCGATCGCCGACTGGCGCTGCCCGACCGAAGTCATGGACGCCGAGGATCCGCTGTACCTGCTCTACACGTCCGGCACGACGGGCAAGCCGAAGGCGATCGTCCACACGCACGGCGGCTACCAGGTCGGCATCGCGACCACGCTCAAGTACGTGTTCGATCTGAGGGACGACGACCGCTGGTGGTGCGCGGCCGATCCGGGCTGGGTCACCGGCCACTCCTACATCGTCTACGGGCCGCTGATCCTCGGGCGCGACCGGATTCATGTACGAAGGCGCTCCGACGTACCCGTACCCGGACCGATGGTGGTCGATGGTCGAGAAGTACGGAATCACGGTCCTCTACACCGCCCCGACCGCGATCCGCGGGTTGATGCGATTCGGCGAGGCCTGGCCCAACCGGCGCGACCTCTCGTCGCTGCGACTGCTCGGCTCGGTCGGCGAGCCCATCAACCCCGAGGCCTGGCGCTGGTACTTCAAGAACATCGGCAAGGACCGCTGCCCGATCATGGACACGTGGTGGCAGACGGAAACGGGGATGTTCATGATCACGCCCCTGCCCTGTGTCGACCTGAAACCCGGCTCGGGGACGCGACCGTTCTTCGGCATCGAGGCCGACATCTACGACGAAGCGGGCCACCCGGTCAAAGACGACGAGGAGGGCTTCCTCGTCCTGAAGCGCCCGTGGCCGGCGATGCTCCGGACGATCTACGGCGACCCGGATCGGTATGTCCAGCAGTACTGGAGCAAGTACCCGGGCGTATACCTGACCGGCGATTCGGCCAAGCGTGACAAGGACGGCTACTACTGGATCATCGGGCGCGTGGACGACGTGCTCAAGGTCTCCGGCTACCGACTGGGCACGGCCGAGGTCGAGTCGGCCCTGGTAAGCCACTCGTCGGTGGCCGAGGCGGCCGTGGTCGGGCTGCCCCACGACATCAAGGGCAATGCCATCCACGCCTTCGTGCTGCTCAAAGAGGGCCACGTCGGGACGACCGAACTGGCCGAGGAACTGCGCCAGCACGTCGGGCGCGAGATGGGCCCGATCGCCAAGCCAGACGACATCAAGTTCGTCGACGCGCTGCCCAAGACCCGGTCCGGCAAGATCATGCGGCGGGTCCTGAAGGCGCGGGCGCAGGGCCTGCCGGAAGGCGACCTCTCGACGCTCGAGGAGTAGCCGGCAACACCCGGACCGCGGCGGCCGGGCGCGTCAACGCAGCGGCGTGATCGACCAGGACCAGCGGTACTCGCCTGCTCCGACCCGGTACTCCGGCAGCGTGTCCGGGCCGCAGCTCGCGGTCCCGAGGCCGCGGTGCGCGACGTCCAGGTGGACGATCGTCTCCGGCCGTGGGGCAAGCTCCACGTCGTGCGTGGCCGTGGCCAGGTCGAGGGCGCGGAAGTGAGTGGCTGAGACCTGCATCGGACGATCGAAGGCCAGGCGGAAGCCTCGGCCCGAGCCATCCGAGAGCTCGATCCAGCGGACGTCGGCCCGGCCGCCGTTCTCCTGCGGCTTGACATAGGGGACGTACAGGTCCGAGACGGTCGAACGCCAGCGTGCCACGGCGCCACCCAGGCGGCGGTCGGGGTACGTCTCGATCGGGCCACGCCCGAACCACTCGGCCTGCTCGAGACCCGGCACGGTCTCCAGCACGATCCCGACGCGAGCGAGATCGGCCAGATCGTCCGGGATGCGGACGGTTTCGTCGACGAGCACGCCGCCACCGTCGAGGGCCCTGAAGCGCTGCTCGTGGGCGACGACGATGCCCGCTCCCGTTCGCTCCTCGGCCACGACCACGACCGAGCCCTCCTCGCGGCGAACCGTGACCGCGCCTCGGGAAAGCCGGTCCACGCCCCACTGCCGCCACAGTCCGGCCATCCCGCCGATGCGGTCGTTGTCGGTGGGAGCGCGCCAGAGGGACAGACGCGGCGGCGACGCGAGCAGCTCGTGAACGAGCAGGCCCTCGGCGTCGACCCCTACCTCGCCGGCGACCGGCTGTGCGGCCGGCTTCGACACCTCGGGTGTGCCGGGCGCGAGCGGCAGCTGAACCCAGCAGACCTCGAACCCGACCGGAGCCCAGGCCTGCGCGGCAGCGGTCCGGAATCGCACGACGAGCGAGAGCTCGCGGCCATCGTCGGCTGCGTCCGAGGCCGTCCAGCCGGTCAGCCGCCCGCCCGCGCTCTCACCCGGCCGAAGCGCCGGCAGCTCGACCTCGCCCTTCCGAATCGGCTCGCCATCGGCCAGCAGCTCCCAGGAGGCTCGGAGCCAACCCAGGTCGATGAAGTCCTGCCGGCTCGCGATCTCCACCTCGCCCCGGCGGATCGCGGCCGCGTCGGCCCTCACCCGTACCGGGGCCGCGATCTGCCGATGCTCGAAGAGCGCCGGCTTGGGCCGGCGGTCGGGCCAGACCACGCCGTCCAGGCAGAAGTTGCCGTCGTTCGGTTTGTCGCCGAAATCGCCGCCGTAGGTCCAACGCGTTGTCCCGTCCGGCAGACGCTGGACGAGGCCGTGATCCCACCACTCCCAGATGAAGCCGCCCTGGAGGCCGTCCGTTGCTTCGATGGCCTCCCAGTACTCGGCCAGGGTGCCGTTGCTGTTGCCCATCGCGTGGGAGTACTCGCACATGATCAGCGGGTGGCGCTGCCGGCCGGATCTGGCATGGTCCACGATGGCGGAGATGGGCGGGTACATCGGGCAGGTGATGTCGCTGACTCGCTGGTCGCTCGACCAGTCCCAGCGGATGGCGCCCTCGTAGTGGAGCGGCCGCGACGGATCGTAGCGGCGGATGTAGCCGGCCTCGGCGTCGTGGTTGGCGCCGTGGCCGGACTCGTTGCCGAGCGACCAGACGATCACCGAGACGTGGTTCTTGTCGCGGCGAACCAACCGCGCCCCGCGATCCACCCAGGCGTTCAGGTAGCGCGGGTCGTCGCAGAGCCGATCGATGAAGGCATGCGACTCGATGTCCGCCTCCGCGATGACGTACAGGCCCAGCTCGTCGGTCAGGTCCAGGAAGACCGGGTCGTTGGGATAGTGCGCCGTGCGAACGGCGTTGAAGCCGAATTGCTTCATCGCCACGAGGTCGGCTCGCATCGACTCGGCCGAGATGACCCGGCCCGTGTGCTGGTCGAAGTCGTGGCGGTTGACGCCGCGGATCAGGACGGCGACGCCGTTGATCAGCAGATGCACGCCCTCGATCTCGACCCGCCGGAAGCCGACGCGCAGGTCGACCTCTTCGACCGTCTGGCCCGCGGGCGAGCGCAACGCGACGTGGAGCGGATAGAGGCGCGGCAACTCCGCCGACCACGGCACGACGTTCGGGACCTCGGCCCGCAGCGAGGCTCGCCCGTCGAGAGCCGGGCGCAGCTGGGGGGCCAGGGTCTCCCATTCGGCCTGCTCCGGCCCTGAGAGTCCGACCGAGACGAGCTTCGCCACCATCTCGAATCGATGGCGACTCATCGGCTCGGAGTCGGCCCGGCTCACCCTGGGGCCCGATCCCTTGTTAGCGAGCGGCACGGCACCGGTGAGCGGCGCAAGCTCGTCCAGCCGCGCCTCTACGGACCATCCGGGCTCCGGGTCGGTGCCGTCGAAGTCGACGTCGGCCAGCAACTCGAAGGTGCCGGTCCGGAAATCGTCGGTGAGGCCGGCGTTCACCCGGAGATCGGCCAGATGGACGCGCGGCGTGGCGTAGAGGTAGACCGAGCGGGTGATGCCGCCGTGCCACCACTGGTCCTGGTCCTCGATGTACGTGGCGTCGGACCACTTCACGACCCGCAGCGAGACGGAGTTGGCGCCGGGCCGAACCGCGCTCGTGACGTCGAACTCGGCGGCCAGGTGCGAGTCCTTGCTGATGCCGATGGGCTGCCCGTTGACGGCGGCGATCAGGACGCTCTCCGCGGCGCCCACGTGGAGGACTACGCGGCGGTCTTCCAGCCACTTCGCGTCCAGGTCGAAATCCCGCTCATACACGCCGGTCGGGTTGATCGCCGGCAATTCCAGAGGCTCTCCCGGGAACGGCATCTGCACGTTGGTGTAGTGGGGCAGGTCCCAGGACCTGCGGGCCGGGTCGTTGGAGCCCGCCATCGTCCAGCAGCCGGGTACGTCCGTCTCCGCCCACGCGTCCGCGAGTCCTTCCTCCGGGGTTCTCAGGAGCTGGAACCGCCAGCTGCCGTCGAGTGGCACCCGGTCGACATGAGGGACGCTGTGCATCGGCAGCCGATTCTGTGCGGTCAGCTCGGGTGCGAGCCATGGTTTCGCGATCATTTCGTGCGACCTCACGTGCCGGCAGCCTGGGCGACTGAGTCGTCCGCCTCCAGCACATACAAACGGGCGTGGAAGTCGCCCACCAGAGCATTCACGCGATGGGCTTCGATGACGAGCCCCGCCGCCATCAGGGCGTCGCCACCGACTTCGGGCCGCCGGGGGCGGGCGCCACGGATTCCGGCCAAAGGGAGATGCGATACTGCGCGGCCGGGTCGAGTCCTCGCAGGCGGAGCCGCCGCGGTCCGACTGAGACCCGGCTCAAGACCTGGTAGAGGCCCACGACCGCGGCCTTGCGGTCGGGTCTGACGGCCATCCAGGCGGTCTCGTTGCCGTCGTCCTCGAACGGGCTGCGCAAGCCGGTGGAAATGGCCGAACTGGAACACCTCGCGCCAGCGCTTGTAGAACGCCACCTGCTCGCAAATCGCGTCCCGCTCGTTCGCCGGCAGCTTCGTCGGGTCCAGCTCGTAGCCGAAATCGCCGAAGAAGGCGACCAGCGCCCGAGTGGTGAGCGAGGTGACGCGTCCGTTGTCGTGGTTGGGGACTGCCGCGACATGGGCGCCCATCGAGCTGAGCGGGTAGACCAGACTCGTGCCGTACTGGATCTTGAGCCTATCGACCGCGTCGTTGTTGTCGCTGGTCCAGGCCTGCGGCGCGAAAGCGAGCATGCCCGGGTCGAAGCGGGCGCCGCCGCTGGCGCAGGATTCGAAGAGGATTCCGGGGAATGCCTTGGTCAGCCGCTCGTAGAGCGAATACACGCCCAGGATGTGGCGGTGCATGAACTCGCCCTGCCTCCACGCCGGCAGCGTGACAGAGAACGGCTCGGTGATGAAGCGGTTCATGTCCCACTTCACGTAGGAGATCTGGGCGCTGCCCAGCACCTTCGACAGCACCTCGAAAAGGTGGTCGACGACCTCGGGGCGCGACATGTCGAGCACGTACTGATTGCGGCTTGCCGTGCGCGGGCGCGACGGAATGCCGACTTCCCATTCGGGATGGGCCTCGTAGAGGTGGCTCGCCCGGCTGATCATCTCGGGCTCGATCCAGAGCCCCAACCGCATGCCGAGCGCCTCGACTTTGGCGCCCAGCGACTCGAGGCCGCCGGGCAGCTTGCGACGGTCGGGCTGCCAGTCGCCGAGTGAGGTCGTGTCGTCGTCGCGTCGCCCGAACCAGCCGTCGTCGACGACGAACAGCTCGACGCCGAGCTCGCTGGCGGAGGACGCGATCTGGACCAGCCGGTCCTCGTCGAAATCGAAGAAGGCGGCCTCCCAGCTGTTCAGCAGGATCGGCCGGACCTTGTCGCGCCAGGCACCCCGTGCCATCCGGGTTCGGAGGAGATCGTGGTAGGCCTGACTCATCTCGTCGAGGCCATCGGCCGAGTAGACGAGGATCGCCTCCGGCGCCTCGAACGCGGCCCCGGGATCGAGAAGCCACGAGAAGCCTTCGGGGTTGATGCCGAGTCGAACCCTCGTCGAACCGTAAGGCTCGACCTCCGACCTCGGCCAGGAAGTTGCCCGAGTAGGCCAGCGAGAAGCCGATGACCTCGCCCTGGTCCTCCGTCGTTGACGGGCGAGCCAGGGCGATGAAGGGGTTGTGCTGCGAGCTCGATGTGCCTCGGTTGCTGGCGACGGACTGGCGACCGGGCCGAAGCCCGGTTCGATGGATGTGGCGCTCGCGCGCCCACTCGCCGTCGAGGGTGATTAGCGTCCAGTCCGAGTCGGGTATGTCCAGCGACGCGCTCATGGCGGCGCGCACGATCAGGGCGGTCGAGCCGCGGTTGACGATTCGCGCGCCGCGGACGACGACGGGCCGGTTTCGATAGAGCGTGTAGCGCAGCTCGACCTCGAGGCCGGAAACGGTGTCTGCCAGCACGATCTCGAGGGTCTCGGCCTCGCCGCCGACCTCGACGTAGGTCGAGGGCAGGCTGGTCGGAGGCTTGCCCGCCACCACTCGATGGCTCTTGTAGCGGAGGTCCAGGACGGTGGAGCCGTCGGCCTGTTCGACCACGAGCGCGGGGATCCGGAAGTCACCGCTGCCGCCGGTCGGATACTCGAGCGCGATGGGATCGCCGAGACGATTCGAATACCCCAGGAACTCCGCGGGCCCAAGGTATGAGTAGGTGTTGCCCTCGGCCATCGCAGCCCCGAAATACAGATGGCCGAGCCAGCCGTTGTCCAGGACCCGCATCACGTAGCTGATCGAGTCCGAGCGCAGGTGGAACTGTTGGGACTCTGGATCCCAGGAGATCGGCATGGTCGTCTCCATGAAATGAACGGCCTACTGGATCGGACTGAGTATGACTCGCTGAGAAGAGAACGCGGGATCGGCGCTGGCCGATCCCGCGTTCTTGCGACTTCGGATCAACTGGAGCCGAGCGCCGGCATCAGCCCTTGGTGGAACCGAGGGTCAGGCCGCGGATGAACTGCTTCTGCAGCACGATGTAGACGACGATGGTCGGGATCGCGACCATGATGGCGCCGGCGGCCAGAAGGTTGTAGTTGGTGAAGAACTGCCCCTGGAGGTTGTTCAAGGCCGAGGTGATCGGTCGTCGGTCACCCTTGCCGATCAGGATCAATCCCCAGAAGAAGTCGTTGTAGATGAACGTGAACTCGAGCGTGGCCAGTGCGGCAAGCGCCGGCCTGCAGAGCGGCAGAATGATGCTCCACCAGATCCGGAATACGCCCGCCCCGTCGACCATCGCGGCCTCGACGAGCTCCTTGCTCAGCGTCTTCATGTAGTTGCTGAGCACGAACACGCAGAAGCCGGTCTGGAAGACGACGTTGATGAACAGGAGGCCGAAGACCTGACCGTACATCGAGCCCGTGTCCGACAGGAATGTCGGAAGCGGAAGGAACAGGTAGATGCGATACAGGGGAACGATGATGACCTGCGGCGGCAGCAGGTTGCCGGCCGTGAACAGCATCAGAACGAGGACGTTGAAACGCCACCTGAACCTGGTCACGGCGAAGGCGATCATCGACGCGACGAGCAGGGTGATCGTCACGCCCGGGATCACGATCGCCAGGGTCTGGATGAAGTTCCTCATCAGATCGCCCTGGGTCCAGGCATCCAGGTAGTTCTGGAACGTCAGATCCGGTCGGCAAGCTCACGTAGCCGTTGTGCTGCACGTCGCCGAACGTTCGGAACGACGTGTAGAGGGCCCACAGGAGCGGCCATAGCCACACCAAGGACATCGTCACGAGGAACCCGTGGAGCGCGATCCTGCCCCAGCGCACCCGACGACGCGCGGCGGTGCGGCGAGTCTGGTCGCGGTCGCGAGTCGCGCGGGTCGCGGTCGAAGCCGTCATTCGGTATCCTCCCGGTTCATCCGGACGAGGAACGCAACGATCGGCACCAGCGAGATGACGAGCAACACAGTGGCGATGGCAGATCCGAAACCGATCAACTGGGCCTCGCTGATGGCTCGTGTTCGTGATGAGAACCGACAGCAACTCCAGGCCGTTCTTGCCGCGGTTGATGATGTAGACGATGTCGAACGCGCGCAGGGACTCGATCGTCGTGATGACGACGATGACGACGTTGATCGGCATCATCACCCAGAAGACGACGCGCGTATATGTCTGGACGCCGCTTGCGCCGTCGATGGCTGCCGCCTCACGAAGAGACGGGTCGACGCTCTTCAAGCCCGCCAGATACAGAACCATGATGTATCCGACGTGCCTCCAGCTCGCAGCCACAAGCGCCGCCCAGAGGTTGATGGCCGGATCGCCGAACCAGTCCGGCGTAGGCAGGTGCCGCGGTCCGCAGGACGGCGTCGATGAACCCGTAGTCCTGCGAGTACTGCATCTCCCAGATGATGCCGATGAGGGCCAGGGAAAGCACGACCGGCATGAAGAATATGGACTGGTAGATCCGCGTCCCCTTCATCTCCCGGTCGAGGAGGATGGCGAAGAACATGCCGATGGGAGTCGCGATGAACATCAACACCGCGAACCACAGGATGTTGTGCTTGAGCCCTTCCCAGAAGGCCGGGTAGCGTAGCTCCACGGAGCCTTTCTCGTAGTTGCCCAGGCCAACCCAGTCCTGCGCAGTCAGCCCATGGATGCCGCGCCACTGGGTGAAAGACAGGCCGACCGAAGCGATGGCCGGTCCCCAAATGAAGACCAGGTCGAGGATCAGTGGGATCCCGACCATTAGGCCGAGGACGAGTTTGTCCCGCCTCGTGAGCAGCGAGTAGCGGCGCCGTTTTCGGGGCGTCGCCGCCGCTGCCGAGGGCGGAACCGCCCCCGCCGCGTCGGCCGTGGGGCCGGCGCGGTCGAGGGCGGTTTCTCCGCTTTCTTGCGTCATCGAGACGTAAGTCTACTAAAAGCCAATCTCAACGAACAGGATCACTGAGGCGGCAGTCCATCCCAGAAGGCCTGGATCTGGCTGAGGAACTTGGTGAGATCCTGGTTCGGGTCGCCGATGAACTTGAGCAGGAAGTTCTGCATGCCGTTCGCGCCGGCGAAGTCCGGTCGGGTGTCGCGATCGAGGAACTGGGTGATCTTCTGCGCGGCACCGATGAGTTCAACGGCCTTCTTCTGAAGGGCGTTGTAGTTGGACGTGTTGGCGTCCTTGGCGGTGGCCACGTTGCTCGGGTCGGCCTTGACGTAGATGTCCTGCGCCGCGCCGGTGCCGAGGAACCCGATGAAGCGCCTTGGAGGCGTCCTGCTCGGCACCCGCGGTGCCGGCCGGGCTCTTCGCGGCGATCATGAAGCCGTCGATGGGGGCGTCGAGCGCCTTCTCGGCGTCGAAGCTGGTGCCCAAGGCTCGGGAAGGGGAAGAAGTCGAGGTCGGCCAGATCGGCGTCGCTGGCCGCCTTGAACTGCTGGGAAACGAACATGCCGAGCAGGTACATGCCGGAGGTCTTCTTGAGGAGCCCCTGAGCAGCATCCTGCCAGGTCCGTCCGGCCGCGCCAGTCTGGTGGTAAGGCATGAGGGCCTTCCACTGGTTGAAGACGGCGAGAACCTTCGGATCGGTCCACTTGTTCTTGCCGGCCATCAGGTCGACATGGAACTGGTAGCCGTTCATGCGCAGGTTGAGGATGTCGAAGGTACCCATGGCCGGCCAGCCATCCTTGTCGCCGAAGGCGATCGGGACGAGGCCGTCCTTCTTCATCTTGTCGCAGAGGGCGGTGAGGTCGGCCAGGGTGGCCGGGATCGTGTAGCCCTTGGCCGCGAAGACGCTCTTGCGGTAGAAGAGGGCCCACGGGTAGTTGTAGATCGGGACGAAGTACTGATGGCCGTCGTCGCCCGTGGAACCGACCTTGAAGGCGTCCGAGAAGTTGGCGGTCAGGGTGCTCGTCCAGACGTCGTCGATCGGGGTCGCGAAACCCTGAGCGGCGAAGAAGCGCATGCGGAAGCCCGAGAACCAGGTGAAGACGTCATCCGGCTTGGCGCCGAGGTAGCTCGAGATCTGGTCCTGGAACGTGCCGTGGTCAACGGTGTTGACCGTGACTTTGACGGTGGTCTTGGCCGTGAAGGCGTCGGCCATGTCCTGCCATGGCCTTCTTCGGAACGGCGTCGGAGTAGTTGGAACCGAGCGTGACCGTTCCGCTGAGCGGGGCGGGGGTGGCGGGGCCGGGCGTGGGCGTCGCCGGGGCCGGGGTGCCCGGGGCCGGGGTGGCGGCCGGGGCCGGGGTCGGGGAAGCGGCGTTCGACGAGCAGGCCGCGATGACGGCCGGCAGAACGGTCAGGCCCGCAGCGCCGATGAGGCCCTTCTTCAGAACCTCTCGTCTCGTGACCTGGCCGGCGGGGGTTGACTCATCCATAGAGTGTCTACTCCTCCCTTTGCGGCCGTAGAAATCGGTCGCAGAACAACAAGAGCCAACAAGGCACGTGGATTGTTCACTCCGCTCCGGGTCCATGTCAAGGCCTTTCAACAGCTATTTCGCGCGATTGTGTGGAAAAACGTTGACTTGCCTGCCGGTCTGCGGCAGGATTCGCGCAGCCGGCCTTCGGAGCCTGCGAACACGTAATCGAACAAGCGTCTTCAGGGGAGAGGCACCGCTCCACAATGCGCCCAGCTCCGACCGAACGAATCGAGGATGCCCAGGCCGCAATCGCGGCCGCAAGGCGGCCGGCCCTTGCCCGGCAGCGCCAGAACCTGATCCTGGAGCGCGTCCGGGAGCAGGGAGCGGTTCGTGTAGCCGATCTCGTTCGCGCCCTCGGCGTGTCCGACATGACGGTTCGTCGCGACCTGGAGATCCTGCAGGATCGCGGCCTGCTCGAGAAGGTTCATGGAGGAGCGGCCGCGATCGAGAGCAGCTCGCTCTTCGAGCCCGGGTTCAACGCCAAGTCGTCGCTGATGCAATCCGAGAAGAGGGCCATCGGCGAGGTCGCGGCTTCGCTCGTGGCGCCGGGCACGGCAATAGCGTTGACGGCGGGGACGACCACTTTCGAAATGGCCAGACGGCTGGCCGACATTCCCGGCCTGACGGTGCTCACGAACTCGGTACCTGTCGCCGATGTGCTGTACCGGGACGGCCAGCCGGATCAGACGGTCATCCTGACGGGCGGCGTGAGAACGCCGTCGGACGCGCTGGTCGGGCCCTTCGCGGTCGAGGTCATCCGGTCCTTGCACGTGGACACCGTATTCATGGGTACGCACGGGATGGACGCCGGCTCCGGCTTCACCACACCGAACCTGCTGGAGGCGGAGACCAACCGGGCCCTGATGGCGGCGGGCCGGCGCGTGATCGTCCTGGCCGACCACACGAAATGGGGAACGATCGGAATCAGCTCGGTCGGAAGGCTCGACGCGGCGGACACGATCGTCACCGACAGTGGGCTGGATCCGGAGGCCAGCACTGTGCTGACAGCCGCGGTCCGGCGCGTAATCTTCGTGGATCCAGACAGCGGCGAGAAGCGGATTGTCGAGAGCAACCGCGGCGAGTCGCCGGCACTAGAAGGCTCCGGAGCATCGAATTGACCTGGTCGACGTCGGACGGCGGGAATCCCGTCAAGCGGATACCGCTGCAACCGCATCGGCGGTACAACGCCTTGACCGACGAGTGGCTACTCGTGTCCGCCGAGCGGACGGGCCGGCCGTGGCTCGGTCGCGAGGAGGATCCGCCGTCCGCAAACCTGCCAGCCTACGATCCGTCCTGCTACTTGTGCCCGGGCAATGTGCGGGCCAACGGCGACCGGAACCCGCAATACGATTCCACGTTCGTCTTCACCAACGACTTTGCCGCCCTGGAACCGGACCGGCCTGCCGAGTCCTTCGAGGACGGCCTGCTTCTGGCCCAGAGCGAACGCGGCACGTGCCGTGTCATGTGCTTCTCGCCCCGCCACGACTTGACCCTCTCCGGGATGACCGCGAGCCAGGCGCGCGTCGTCGTGGACCTGTGGGCCACGGAGACGGCCGCGCTCGGCAAGGACTTCGACTGGGTCCAGGTCTTCGAGAACCGCGGCACCGCCATGGGGGCGTCCAACCCGCACCCGCATGGCCAGATCTGGGCCGGCGACGTCCTGCCGCGCGAGGGGATGAAGGAGGACGTGACCCAGCGCCGCCACTTCGAGGCAACCGGACGCCAGTTGCTGCTCGACTACGCTGCGCAGGAGGCGGGCGGAGCGAGGGAGCTTGCGGTCGATGACGACTGGCTGGTCGTCGTGCCCTTCTGGGCGGCCTGGCCGTTCGAGACCCTCATCATCCCCCGCCGTCCCGTTCAGCGCATTCCCGACCTCGGCGACCGAGAGCGGGACTCGCTCGCCGAGCGTCTGACTGAGCTGCTGCGGGGCTACGACGAGTTGTTCCATGAGCCGTTCCCGTACTCGATGGGATGGCACCAGGCGCCGTTCGACGGGAAAGACAGGCCATACTGGCAGCTTCACGCGCACTTCTATCCGCCGCTCCTCCGGGCGGCGGTCCGCAAGTTCATGGTCGGCTACGAGCTTCTCTCCGAGCCGCAGCGGGACATCACCCCCGAGTTCGCGGCGGAGCGCCTCCGCGACGCCATGAGGGCAGCCCGCCCAGAAGTCATCAACCGAGAAGGCTGAGCGGACACTGCCAAGCCCCCACAGCCCAACGACCACGACTCACCCGAACCGCTAACTGGAGACAGACCCATGGCTGGCCTCTCACCCGCGCATTTGCTGATCATCCTGGTCATTGCACTGGTCGTGATTGGGCCCGGAAAGCTGCCTGAGGTGGGCGCCGCCATCGGCAAGAGCATCCGCGAATTCCAGAAAGCTACCGGTGGCATGCAGGGCGATCTGCTCGGGACCCTCACGGGCGGGACCAAGCCGGCACCGCCTGCGCAGCCACCGCAGGTTCCGCCGTCGGTGCAGTCGTTTCCCGTGCAGCCGGCCCCGCCACCGTCCTACCCGCCGCAGCCGGGCTTACATGCCGCCGTCCTACCCGCCGCAGCCGGCCCCGCCACCGTCCTACCCGCCGCAGCCGGGCTACATGCCGGCGGCAACAGGCTGGGCACCTCCCACGTCTCCGGTCAATCCGCAGGCAGCGCCAGAGGCGGCCCCGCCGCCCGAGCCGCGAGCTTAGGCCGGCTGTGAGGGAGGAGGGTCAGCCGTGAGTGACGCCCACAGGGACGACGGGTCGGCGGCGCGAGCCTCCGCTCTGCGAGCGCGGCTTTCCGCGCTTCCGCGGTCGGGCGGATCGGCCGAGAGGCCGGGACCCGCAAGCCTGGTCCGTGCCCCGGGCCGGGTCAATCTCATGGGCGAGCACACGGACTACAACCTGGGGCTCGTGCTGCCGGCCGCCATCGATCTGGAGATCTGGATCGCCTTCGAACCGTGGGACAAGCCTGCAGTCGAGCTTACGTCGGTCGAGCTGGCCGAGACCCGATCCTTCTCGTTCGACGACCTGGCTCTCGAGCCCGGCCGCACGGTCTCCTGGATCGACTACGTGGCCGGAACCGCCTGGGCGATGCGCGAAGCCGGCCTGCCAGTTGCGCGGTTTTCGAGGCGTGCTCGATTCGACGATTCCCGTCGGCTCGGGCCTGAGTTCGTCCGCCGCCCTGGAGATGGCCTCGAGCTGGGCCCTCGCGGTCCCCGGCGCGCCTCGACCCGAGCCCGCGAAGATGGCGGTGATCGCCCAGCGGGCCGAGAACGCTTATGTCGGCGTCAACTGCGGAATCATGGACCAGTTCGCCAGCGCGGCCGGCCAGAAAGGACACGCGCTGCTCATCGACTGTCGCGTCAACGAGTTCATGGCAAAGCCCATGCCCGACGAGCTCTCGATCGTGGTGTGCGACACGGGATCCCCGCACCGTCTCGACGCCTCCGCCTACAACACCCGGCGCGCCGAATGCGAGCTCGGTGCCCGGCTGATCGGCGAACGCGAGCCGGGCGTCCGGTCCCTCCGCGATGTCGACCCGGCGATGCTGGACCGCAATCGTCATATCCTGCCTGAGGTCGTCGCGCGGCGGTGCGAGCACGTGGTCAGTGAGAACGGCCGCGTCATGGCGACGGTCGCCGCCCTCGAGCAGCGCGACTTCGAGGCCCTGGGGCGCCTGTTCGCGGCATCTCACGCATCCTGCCGCGACAACTTCGAGGTCAGTTCGAACGAGCTCGATGCGATGGTCGATATCGCGACGTCGGTGCCGGGGGTCGTGGCCAGCCGGATGACGGGCGCCGGGTTCGGCGGCTGCACGGTCAGCCTCGTCCGGAAGAACGCGGAGGACCCCCTCCGCCAGAAAGTCCTCCGAGACTACCCGGCACGCACCGGCCTGACCCCCAGTGTCTATGTCGTCTCGGCGGTCGACGGCGCGGGTATCGTCACCGAGACGATGGGCCAGGATCGCTGATGCGAATCCTCGTCACCGGCGGCGCGGGCTATGTGGGCTCGGTGACCGTCGAAGCCCTCCAGGAAGCCGGCCACGATGTCGTCGTCCTGGACGACCTCTCGACCGGGCATCGTGGCGCCGTCGTCGACGGAGCCACGCTCGAGATCGGCAGCTACGGCAACCCGGAGACGCTGGCCCGGCTTCTCGACCGGCACCGTATCGAAGCCGTCCTCCACTGCGCCGCGAAGTCTCAGGTCACCGAATCGGTCGCCGACCCGGCCAAGTACTACCGCGAGAACGTCGCCGGTGGCGTCGTCCTCCTGGAGGGCATGCGCCTGGCCGGGGTCGGTCGAATCGTCTTCAGCTCGACGGCCGCGGTCTACGGCATGCCTCAACGAATGCCGATCACGGAGGACGACCCGCCCGCGCCGATAAGCCCTTACGGCGAGACGAAACGGACCTTCGAGGAGGCCTTGCGCTGGTACGGCCAGGCCTACGGGCTGCGGAGCGTGATCTTTCGCTACTTCAATGTCGCCGGCGCATCGACGCGGAACGGCGAGGCCCACTCGCCGGAGACGCACCTGATCCCCAACGTCCTGGCGGCGGCGGAGAGTGGCGGCGAACTGACGATCTTCGGTGACGATTTCCCGACGCCCGGACGGCACCTGTATTCGAGATTACATCCATGTCCTCGACCTGGCGCAGGCTCATCTGCTCGCCCTGGAGGCCACGGACCCGAGCGACCAGAGGACCGGCCCGGCCGAAGGCCCGTGCGCGCCGCTCCTGTGTCAACCTCGGCAACGGGTCCGGCTTCAGCAACCGCGAGGTTGTGAGCGTCGCGGAACGCATCGCCGGTCGCGCCATTCGCTGCCGCATCGGACCGCCGCGTCCCGGCGATCCGGCCGCCCTGATCGCCAGCGCGGCTCGAGCCGGCGAACTGCTCGGCTGGCGGCCGGCCCACGAGTCGCTGGAGGCGATGGTCGGATCGGCCTGGGAGTGGCGTCGTTCCCACCCACGGGGATACGAACCGGAAGTGTCGTGACTCGGGCCGGCGGAACGGGCGCGGTCACCGGCCTCGTGCGCTCATGTCGCGACACCACGGAATCACCTATCGACCCATGCTCTGAGGCGGGCATACTTGGCGTCGCGCCGGCGCACGAATTCGCCGGGCGGAGTTGACGGTGGATCAGGAGCAAGCTCGATGACCGGTCTCGTACGTCGTCCGCGGTGGCTGCGGATTCCGGGACGGCGGTCCGGCGACGGCGGACCGGACAAGCCGAGCGACGCGGCGGAGCTGACGCTGTCCGGTCACCTCGTCGAGCTTCGCAATCGGATCTACATCAGCGTCCTGTCGCTCCTGCCCGGAATCGTCCTCGGCTACATCTTCGGTGACGAGATAGTCCGCATTCTCATCGCCCCGCTGCCGACGGATCACCTCGTGGCGCTCGGACTGACCGAGCCCTTCATGATCAAACTGCAGATCGCGGTCGTGTGCGGGGTCATCGTTGGGATGCCGGTGGTCCTGTACCAGTTCTGGCGATTCATATCTCCAGGGCTTACCCCGAGGGAGCGGTCCGCCGCCCGGCCGTGGGTGCCGCTCGCGCTTGTCTTCTTCGCGGTGGGAGTCGGCCTCGCATATTTCATCCTGCCCTACGCGGCGGGCTTCCTGTACGGCTTCCAATCGAAGCAGATCCAGCTCCTGCTTACCGCGGAGGCTTACTTCGGCTTCGTGACCATGCTCTTCCTCGCCTTCGGCCTGGTGATGGAGTTCCCGATCATCCTCGTCCTTCTCTCGAAGGTGGGCATGATCACGTCCAAGCAGCTTCGCAGCTCGAGGCGCATAGCCATCCTGATAATCACGGTCGTCTCGACGCTCATCACGCCGGGGGCCGATTTCGTGAGCCCGATCGCCATGGCCGTCACGATGTACGGGCTATACGAAGTCTCCATCGTCATCATCAGGCTGGGCGGCCGCTAGCGAGGCGGCCGCGCTTCGATGCGAGGGGCGCCATAATCGTCCCCGAGGCGCAGCCAGCCAGCTGGAGGATCGATATGACGGGACCGGAGATCAGCCCCGGGCGGGTGGCGATTGTCTGCGGCAGCCGATCGGACTTCCCGGTCATGGAGAAGGCCGTCGAGCTGCTCGCCAGGCTGGGTGTCCCATGTGAACTGCACGCGATCTCGGCCCACCGCGCCCCGGACCTGCTGTTCCGTTTCGTCGGCCAGGCCGAGGGGCGCGGCATACGCGTCTTCATCGCCGGGGCCGGCGGCGCGGCACATCTCCCCGGAGTCGTGGCGGCCAAGACGATCCTGCCGGTCATCGGCGTCCCGATCCCGACGCAGGTGATGGGCGGGCTGGACTCCTTGCTGTCGATCGTCCAGATGCCCAAGGGGATCCCCGTCGCGACGGTGGCGATCGGCGGCGCGGAGAACGCGGCCCTGCTCGCGGCCGAGATCCTGGCCCTCGCCGACCCGGAGCTGCGGGGGCGGCTGCAGGCCTTCCGCGAGGCCCAGACCAGGGCCATCGAGACCGACGAATCGAACGCCGGTGTTTGACGGTGCCGAGTAGGAGCGGCGGCAACCTCCCGTTCGGGCCCGGCGGCATTCCCGATTGGCTCGAGCCGATACTCCGTTACTGCTCGCGCTGCGGCGGCCGGCTCGGGTTCGGCCCGGTCGAGGGCGAGGAGCGCAGCCGCTTCTCCTGCTCCGGTGTGCGGGCACGTCACCTATGTCAACCCGCGATTGGTGGTCACGACGCTGCCTGTAACCGAGCACGGCGAGGTCATGCTGATCCGGCGCGGCATCGAGCCCGGGCGTGGACTGTGGGCCCAGCCGGGCGGATTCCTGGAGATCGACGAAACCGTTCGCGAAGCCGCCGTGCGCGAGACACTCGAGGAAACCGGCCTGTTGGTTGAGCCGGGCGAGATCGTCGGGCTCTACTCGCGGGTACCCGCGGCGGTGGTGGTCGTCGCCTTCGAGGCACGCATCGTCGGCGGGGCGCCGCGCAGCACGCCCGAGTCGCTCGAGACGCGGCCATTCGCGCCCGACGCCATCCCCTGGCCGGAGATCGCCTTCGAGACCAGCCGCGCGGCCTTGCGCGATTGGGTGGCCCGAGTCCGCCCGGACCTGCCCCTCCCCTAGGTTTCGGCCGCCTCAACGTAGCGGGGCAAAGTCACGGTGAAGGCCGCCCCGCCTTCCGGCCGGTTCGCGACTGCCACGCGCCCGCCCATGGCCTCCACGAGCCGGCGGACAACGAACAGGCCGATTCCAGCGCCTGGAAGCCTGCTGGTCGCCTGGACGCGCGCGAACAGTTCGAAGATCCGATCCTGCTCGTCCGGGTCGATGCCCGGTCCGTCGTCCAGGACCGTCACGGCGACGGTGTCGCCTGCGAACCACGACGCGCGCCGCCACTTCGGACTTGCCGTACTTGGCCGCATTGCCCAGCAGGTTCCGCAGCACGTGTTCGAGATAGGCCTCGTCCCCCGTCACGGGCGGCACGCCTTCGGGGATCTCGGTCGTGAAATGCCGCTCGGGCCAGGCGGCGGCGAAGGAATTGATCACGGTTCGGAGGCGGTGCTGCACGAGAGCCGCGCCGTGAGCGGTGAGGTCCACGCCCCGCTCCGTGCGCGCGAGGACGAGCAGGTCATCCACCATCCGATCGAGGCGCTCGGATTCGGCGACGATGTCCTCCGTAAGCTCCTTCCGAACGTCGGGTTCAAGCCGCTCGCCGCGAGCGACGAGGTACTGGGCGGCGCCGTAGATAGTCGTCACGGGCGTCCGAAGCTCGTGCGATAGGACCCCCAGGAATGCGTCTCGCACCTGCTCGGCTTCCTTGCGTTCGGTCACGTCGAGAGTGACGACGACCGCGCCGGCGATCTCGCCCGCCCCATCGAGCACCGGGGCGCTGGTCTGGCTGATAACGGCCGCCGTTCCGTCCGCCCTTACGACCGGCAGTCTCCTCGTTGACCACGAGTTCGCCCGTGGCCATGCTGCGCGCTCCGGGCCAATCCCCGGGACCTCGCCGGGCGCCGGCGGGGCGGAGGCCGGTCCAGCCGTCGCTGGCGGGATCCCGCATCTCGGTGCCCAGCATGATCCTGTCGAGCGCCGCATTGCTGTAGAGGAGCCGCCCGTCACGGCCGGCGACCGTGACGCCCACGGGCATCTGGGCCACGACGGTGTCGAGAATTCCCCTGGCCTCCCGCTCGGCTTCCGCAAGCCGGAGCCGCTCGAGGGTGTGGGCGGCGAGGTTCGCCAGTGACTGGAAGAAGTCCAATTCGTTCGCGTCGAACTTCCGGGGCTTGAATCCGAGCGTCACGCCGCCGATGTTCACCTCCCCGGCTCGAAGCGGAAACGCCACCCGAGAGGTATCGCGAGTCTGCGCCACGATCGACGACAACTCGCCGTACCGCTTCGCGAAGGCGGCGGCGTCCTCGATCACGATCGGCCGGGTCGAGAGAACCGCGTCGCGGATGGGGGTTCTCGTCGAGGACGGCGACTTGAGCACGCGCTCCACGGCGTCTCGCGGGAAACCCAGGGTCGCCATGCTGGAGAGCTGTTTCGTCTCCGGATCCACAAGAGCCACCATGCCGTCCAGGGCTCCCGAGACCCGGGATACGGTCTCCAGAAGCGCCCTGCCGACGCCCTCCCGGTCGGCAATGGCGAACATCGTCGTGCTGAACCGGGCAACCTCGGTCGCAAGTTCTCGTGCCGCCTCCAACTCGGCCGTCCGCTCCGAGACTCGCTGCTCCAGTTCCTCGGCTCGCCGGCGATCTGCCGCCCGTCTCTCCGTAATGTCGCGCCAGGTGTAGGCGATGGCGTCGCCGATCTTGCTCGCCCTGACGTCGAAGACGCGTTCCATCCGCTCGCCGCCCCAGGAATCTGTGTACAGAAGGTCGTCCAGGACGAGCGGCTCGCCGGTCTCGACCGTCCGCGCATACAGCTCGATGAGGCCGGCGCTCTCATGCGCCGGCAGGAGATCCAGAAGCCGGCGATCGATCAGCTCCTCCCGGCTGACATGGTTGGCGACGCAGGCCGCCTCGTTCGCGAACTCGTAGATGAAATCGACGATTCGGCCGGTCCGGTCGCGAACCGCGCGCAGGATGACGAATGGGTCGATGAGCGTTTCGGCGGTCGCGCGAAATCGGCCTTCCAATTCGGTCAGCGCCGCCTGGGCCCGCCTGCGCTCCGCGGCTTCTTCGAGCGAGGCCAGCCCGGCGGAGACGTCACGAGCGAGTTCCTCGAGCAGGCCGATCTCGCTCGGGTCGAACCGGCCGGGCCGGTCTGCATAGATCGTCAGAACCCCGAAGAGGGCATCTCGCTTCACCAGTGGCAAGCCGATCGAGGACCTGTAGCCCCGCTTCAGCGCCTCCTCACGCCAGGGCTCCATGCGAGGGTCCGTCGAGATGTCGTCGCAGACGACGGTGCGGCGCTGCCGGAGGGCCTGTCCGGTGGGTCCTTCGGAACGAGCACCTTCCAGACGTATCCCGATCAGATCGAGATACCCATCGTCGTCGGCCCGCGCATGCCACCGGCCTGACCGCGCCCGCCTTGCCATCGACCAGCCCGACCCAGCTCATCAGAAATCCGCCCGCCTCGACGATGACCTCGCAGGCCTCCTGGAGCAGCGCCGGTTCATCTTGCGCATGCTCGATGGCCCGGTTGGTACGTGACAGGACCAGGTACATGCGAGCCAGGCGATCCGCCTCGCTCTCGCGTCGGATGATTCCTTGGCCAACGCTTGGTACTCCGGGCTGTTGCCGGCGGTTCCCGACCCGCCTCGGTCCAGTCTACGCACGGCCGCCCAGCAAGGACAGTCGCCGTCGTGCGAGACTAAAGCCCATGGATGCCCCGACGATCGCCCTGGTGGTAGTGCCCTTTCTGATCATCCAGATCAGCCTCATGCTCTACGCGCTATACGACCTCTTCCAGGCGGATCGCCGCGTCAAGGGCGACAAGATCATCTGGGCCCTGGTCATCGCCTTCGTCAACATCATCGGACCGCTGATCTACTTCTTCGTGGGCCGCGACGAGTCTCGCGGCGCGGACACGGGCGAAGAGGGCCGGGCGCCCTCCGGCTCGATCGCGACGATCCTGGCTACCTGGCCGGTTCTATCCGCCACCACGGACGCGGCGGTCACGACCACGAACCTGACCAAGCGCTACGGCAACATCGTGGCCCTGGACCATTTGAACCTGGACGTCCCGAGCGGCAGCATCTTCGGCTTCCTCGGGCCCAACGGCGCCGGCAAGACGACGACACTTCGGCTACTGACCGGCCTCGCCGGCGCGACCGAGGGCACGGGCACGGTGGCCGGCGTGACCATCGGCGGGGCCGGCGGCGAGCTGGCCCGCAACATCGGCTACCTGGACCAGGACCCGCGCTTCTATCCCTGGATGAAGGGCCGCGAACTCCTCGAGATGGTCGGCCAGCTGCACGGTCTCAGCGGCGCGGCGCTGCGGCAGCGCGTCGACGAGGTGCTCGAGATCGTGGGACTGCGTGACGCGGCACAGCGCCGCATCGGCGGCTACTCGGGCGGCATGCGCCAGCGGCTCGGCATCGGCCAGGCGATCATCAACCAGCCGCGGGTCCTCTTCCTCGACGAGCCGGTCAGCTCCCTCGACCCGGAGGGCCGGCGGGATGTCCTCGAGATCATCTCCCGGCTGCGCGGAACCGCAACGGTCTTCATGAGCACCCACATCCTCAACGACGTGGAACGCGTCTGCGATCGGGTCGCGATCCTCAACGTCGGCCACCTGGTCGTTGAAGGACCCATCGACGAGTTGCTCGACCGCTACGCCCAGCCCATCTACGAGATGGTCCCGGAGCCACAGCAGGACGGGGCGATCGACCGGCTGGCGGCCGTCATGCGCGGGCAGCCGTGGACGCACGAGGTTCAGACGACGCCGGATACGGTTCGGGTATTCGTCAAGGACCCGAAGGTGGCCGGCCCGGCGATATTGCCGCTGGTAGCGGCGAGCGGGGTCAACCTGGTCCGATACGAGCGCGCCAGGCCGAGCCTGGAGGACGTCTTCCTGCGCCTTGTCGCGTCGGGCGGCCCGGCCGTGGCCCCCCCGATCGAGATTCCGGTCACCGGCCTGGACGGAAGGGGTCGAGGATGATGGGCTTCGGCGTGCTGCTCCGAAAGGAGCTGCGCGAGCAATTCCGCAGCGGCAGGCTGGTCGCCGTGGCCGCGGTCTTCGTCCTGTTCGGCATACTCGGGCCGCTGACCGATCGCTTCATGAAGCAGCTCTTCGACGCCATCGGCAGCGAGAGCGGCGGCATGACCTTCCAGGTACCGCCGCCGTCCCTGGAGGGCGCGGCCACACAGATAATGAAGAACCTGTCGCAGTTCGGCATCATTTGCGCACTGCTCCTGGCCATGGGTTCCGTGGCCTGGGAGAAGGAACGCGGCACGGCCGGGATGATCCTGACCAAGCCCGCGTCGCGAGCCGCGTTCCTGGCCGCGAAGCTGGTCGCGATCTCACTCAACCTGGGATTGGCGGTCGTCCTCGGATGCGGACTCGCCTACGTCTACGTGCTGCTGCTGTACCCGGCTCCGTTCGCGATCGGCGGGTACGTGGCGATGTCGCTGATGCTGTGGTGGATCCTCGTCGTCTTCGCCGCGATCACGATGCTCGGCAGCACGGTAACGCGGTCCGCGATCGCGGCCGCCGGCATCGGGCTGGTGGCACTGCTGGTCCTGGGCGTCATCGGCGCGCTGCCGGTCATCGGGCCGTACATGCCGTCATCGCTCGGGACGCCGGCGCAGGCCATCCTCCTGGGCCGCGACCCGGGCGTCATCCTGGGCCCCGTTCTCTTGAACGTGGCGCTGGTTCCGGTGCTCTTCGTCGCGACCTGGGCCACGTTCCGGCGCCAGGAGCTGTAGGCCGGCGAGCGCTCGGCGGCTCGGCGTCGTTGCGGCCGTACAGGCGGGGCTGGAGGCACGGCCCCGGCTGAGTCACGATCTGCAGCCAACCAGCCGCTCGAGGTTCCGTGCCATGCTCCGTGACTTCCAGGTACACACCACGCTTCCGGCCAGCGACCTGGCCCGAGCACGCCGCTTCTACGAGGAGACGCTCGGTTTCGAGGCCGCCCAGGTCACGCCCGGCGGTGTCGATCTACCACGCGGCCACTCCTGGATCCTGCTCTTCCCGTCGACGAACGCCGGGACGAACCAGGCCACGGCGTGCGGCTTTCGAGGTGACCGACTTGCCCGCCGCCGTTGCCGAGCTGAAGGGCCGCGGGGTCAAGTTCGAGGAGTACGACATGCCGGGACTTCAAGACCGTGGACGGAGTCGTCCAGACTCCGGTCGGCCGGTCGGCGTGGTTCAAGGACACCGAAGGCAACGTCATCGGCCTGGTCGAGCTGGACGATCCGATGCGGTAGAACGGGATCGTCTCAGGCCGGGGCCTCGGGCGGCGCGCCATCGGCCCCGGCGGCCGGGGCATCCAGCAAGCCCTCCTCGGCCAGCACCTCGCGAGCGATCGCGAAGGCCGCGTTGGCCGCCGGGACGCCCGCGTAGACGGCGACGTGAAGCAGGATCTCCGCCAGCTCGGCGGGCGTAAGGCCGTTGCGCAGCGCCCCGCGGACGTGGATCGCGATCTCACCCTCGGCCCGCAGCGATACGAGCGCCGCCAGCGTGATCGCCGAGCGCATCCGGCGGTCCAGCCCCGGGCGAGACCAGACCTCACCCCAGGCGATGCGCGTGATGAAGTCCTGGAAGTCGGCGTCGAAGGCGGTCGTCCGCGCTATCGCACGATCCACGTGCTCGTCGCCCAGCACTCCACGGCGGACTCGAAAGCCGCGTGAACGGGCTTCGTCGGTCATGTCGTTTCACCCCGCGTCATGGTGCCGGCGCGACTCGCGGCGGCGAGCGCTTCGGAGGCTATCGCTTCGTTGGCGTGGTCTGCGATGAGCCGCGCGACCTCGGCCGGCCGCTCGACGTTCAAGAGATGCGCGGCCCGTTCGACGACGATGAACCGTCCCTCGGGAAGCCGCCGGGCCAGGGACTCGACGTCCGCAACCGGCAGGGCGGGATCTTCGGCCGCCGCGACGCACAGGGCCGCGGCCCGGATGGAATCGAGTGCCGGTCCCAGATCCGCGCCACCCACCGCTTCACAACAAGAGGCGTAGCCCTCGGCCGGAGTTCTCTCGATCATGGAGCGGAGCCCGGCCGCGACCTCGGGGTGTCCGGCCGCGTATGAAGGCGTGAGCCACCGGCTCACGACCGCGTCCGAGACTGCCGCGGTTCCCCGTGCTCGAACGAGAGCCGCCCGTTCCAGATAGAGGTTCGGCGAGGGAAACCGGGCGGCCGCGCTCAGGACGGTGACGGAGGCCACACGCTCCGGGGCATGCGCCGCCAGCCACAGGCTCGTCAAGCCACCCAGCGAGATCCCGGCCAGGTGGACGCGTTCTTCGCCCAGCTCGTCGATGAGGGCGAGCAGATCCGCGCCGAGATCGGCGACGTCGTACGGCCCGGGCGGGACCGGCGAGCGGCCGTGGCCACGGGTGTCGTAGCGGACGACCCGGAACTGCCGGGATAGTGCCGACGCCTGCGCGTCCCACATCTCGAGCGAGGTCCCGAGTGAGTTCGAGAGCACGAGGACCGGGGCCCCCGGCGGGCCTTCTACGACGCGGTGGACGCGGACGGGACGGCGCTCGTGCATCTCGCTCACCGCCCCGGCCCGCGGGCGGCGTGCGCCGCGAGCGCGCGATCGACGAAGGCCGGAGCGCTGCCCAGGTAGCCGGTCGGATCCAGGAGGTCGGCGATGGCGTCGCCGTCCAGCCGAGCTGCGATTTCCGGGCGCCCGGCGAGGACGCCGGCGAAAGCCCGCCCGGATGCCAGCGTTTCGGCGACCGCCTCCTCCACGAGACGGTGTGCGGCAAGGCGGCCGAGGGTTGGGGCGAGCGAGGTGGCGACCCGCTCGGCGAGCGCGAGGCCGGCCCCGCCGTCCAGGTTCGCGCGCATGCGCCGCGAGTCCACCTCGAGGTGCTCGAGGCAATCGCGCAGCCAGGCCACGGCGGAGCCCGTTGCGACGAGCAGATCGGACAGCGTCTGCCATTCGGCCTGCCAGGTGCCGGCGCCCCGCTGGAGCTCCTGGGGCATTGCCGACAGGATCGTGGCAACGAGCCCCGGCGCTCGCGCCGCGCACGCCCGAGCCGTGACCGCGGCGACGGGATTCCGCTTCTGGGGGAGGGTGGACGAGCCACCCCGGCCGGGCGCGCCTTCTCGGACCTCGCCGATCTCCGTCTGGGCCAGCAGCGCGACATCGAGGGCGACCTTGCCGGCGGCCCCGGCGGCTTCGCCCAGAGCTGAGGCGATCTCGAAGATGCGGCTGCGCTCGGTGTGCCACGGAACGTCGGGCTCGCCGAGCCCCAGATCCTCGGCCAGGTACCTGAGCACGATCTCGCCACGATCGCCCAGCGACGCCAGCGTCCCGACGGCGCCGCCGAACTGGACCGCGGAGCTTGCGTCGAGGGCGTCGCGAAGCCGGTCGAAGGCGCGGTCGAGGCCGGAGAGCCAGCCCGCGGCCACGGCCCCGAACGTCGTCGGCTGAGCCTGCTGGAGGAGCGTGCGGCCGATCGTCAACGTCGTCCGGTGGGCGGCCGCAAGCCCGGCCGCGGCGTCGGCGGCGGCGGAGAGATCCGCCAGAAGAGGCGTCGCCGCGCGCCGGACGACGAGCATAGCCGCGGTATCCATGACGTCCTGGCTCGTGGCGCCCAGGTGGACGTACCTGGCCGCCTCGCCACCGACTGCCGCAGTCAGCGCGGCCACGAGTGGAGGCACCGGGTTGCCCGTCGCGGCGGCCTCACGGCCGAGGAGGTCCGCGTCGAAGCGTGCGGCGCGGCAGGCCGCGGCGATTTCGCCTGCGGCTTCCTGCGGGATGACGCCGGCTCGCGCCTCGGCCCGCGCGATGGCGGCCTCGACGTCGAGCATCGCCCGGAGCCAGGCCGCGTCGCTCACTTCGGCCGGGACGTAGCCTCGGGCCAGGAAGCCGAACAGCCCGCCCCCAGCCGCAGCCGCGTCCGAGACCGGAGCGACCTCGGTCCGCGCCCCGGCCGAGGCCGTCGCCTCGGTCCTAGAAGTCGAAGAAGACGGTTTCGCCATCGCCCTGCAGCCTTATGTCGAAGCGGTAGCCGTCGTCGGTTTTCGCGGCGATCAGCGTCGCACGGGCGGCGGCATCCGTCACGAGGGCAAGGATGGGGTCGCTGCGATTCGCCACCGCCTCGTCCTCGAAGTAGATCCGCGTGACGAGCCGCTTCAAGAGACCGCGGGCGAAGATGGAGACTTCCACATGCGGCGCCTGCGTCGTGCCGTCCGGGCTCGTGACGGGGCCGGGCTTCAAGGTGACGATCGCGAAACGACCGTCGTCGTCGGTGGGGCATCGCCCGAAGCCACGGAAATCCGAGTGGCTGCCCCGGTCCTCAGGATGGTTGAATCGCCCGGTCGGGTCCGCCTGCCAGGTCTCGATCAGGCAGTCCGGTACAGGGTTGCCCAACCCGTCCGTGACTCGTCCCGCCAGCCGGATGGAGCCCGGCGTTCCCGCGGGCACGACGAGCGTGCCGTCGGCCCAGGGCAGCGCGAAGCCGAAGTACGGCCCGATCGTTTGGGAGGGAGTGCGTTGGAGCGGCACGGCCGCGGCCGGTCCCGCGCCTGACTTCACGTCGGTCAACTCAGCCTCCTTGGGAGTCGAAGGGGGTCGCCGCGCGCCCGCGGAGCACGATATCCCAGTGGAAGGCCAGCGCCCACTCCGGGACAGTGGCGTCGATGTCGAAGGCGGAGATGAGTCGCTCCCGGCCCTTCGGATCCGGGATCGAGTTGAGGATCGGGTCCTGGGCCTGCAACGGGTCGCCCGGGAAGTACATCTGGGTCACGAGTCGTTGCGGGAAGGCATCTCCGAAGAGCGAGAAATGGATGTGGGCCGGGCGCCAGGCGTTGTTGCTGTTCCGCCACGGATAGGCACCCGGCTTGATCGTCACCAGCCGGTAACGGCCCTCGTTGTCGGTCAGGCAGCGGCCGACGCCGGTGAAGTTCGGGTCCAGCGGCGCCGGATGGCTATCCACCCAGTGCCGGTACCGCCCAGCCGCGTTTGCCTGCCAGACCTCGATCAGCGAGTTCCGGACGGGCCGGCCGTCCGAGTCGGTGACCCGGCCGTGGACGATGATCCGTTCGCCGAGTGGCTCTCCGTCGCCCCGGGTGGTCAGGTCGGAGTCGCCCTCCTCTACCCGCCCGTGGCCGAGAAGCGGCCCGGTCAGCTCGGTGAGCGTCTGAGGAGCGACGATGAGGGGCCGGCTCGGATGTCTGAGCCGCGTTCCGACATAGGCCGGGTAGTCGTACGGCGGATCGACCGGATCGTCGTCCCGCCGGTACACGCCGTTCACGATCTTGAACGTCATGTGGCCGCCTCCACTTCGGCGGCATCCTCGCCGCCCGCGGCCGCGGACTCACCGTCGGACTTCGAGGCCGCGTCCGTCTCGTTCGTTCCGTTCGTCCCCGGCCACAGCCAGTAGCCGGTGTTGAAGAGCGACACGTGGAACCGATCCGAGATTACGCCCCAAAGGCCGCGCGGCGCCCACAGGGCCACCACGATTGCTATCAGGCCGACGACGATCAGGTACCACGCACCGTATTGCGACAGCGATTGCTGGAGTACGAAGAAGAGGATCGCGCCCAGAATCGGCCCTTCGATCGAACCGATCCCGCCGATGATCACGACGAAGATCATGTACGCCGACCACTGGACGCTGAAGACCGAGGCGGCCTGGACGTTGAGCTGGCTGACGGCCACGAGCGCACCGGCGGCTCCGGCGCCGGCGCTGGAGACCGCGTATACGATTCGCTTCGCCAGGCTTACCTGAACGCCCACGCTCCGAGCCCCGACTTCGTTGTCGCGGATCGCGGTGAGTGCGAGTCCGACCCGGCTCCGAAGCACGACGTAGATGGCGCCGAGCGAGGCGATCGCCACGGCCAGTGACGCCCAGTACGTGTAGGCGGTGATCCAGGCCGGGTCGATGTTGAAGAGGCCCGGCAACGCGGCCCCGGTTCCGCCGCCGAGCTGCGGCACCTGGCTCACGAGAAGCTGCGCCACGTCGGCCACGACCCACGTGGCAATCGCGAAGTAGCCTCCGCGGAGCCGAAAGACGAGCCATGAGATCGGCAGGGCGAGGGCGCCGCACACGATCGCGGCCACCGGGATCGCCGCGAACGGCGAGAACCCGTTCTGCGCCAGGACCAGAACGGTGTAGGCGCCGAAGCCCACGAACACCTGCTGCCCGACGGACACGAGCCCGGCATAGCCGGCGAGCAGGTTCCACATGGCCGCCATCGTGAGGAGGATGAAGAAGTTGACCATGACCGCCGTGGTGCCCGAGTCGGTCGCATAGGGGAGGTATCCAAGGGCTCCGATGACGGCGATCGTCACCAGCCAGGACCACCGGTTGGACCGGCGCGAGCGGGTGACTCGGACCGACCCGGGACGCGGTGGCGCCGAGCCGGGCGGCGCGCACGGCGGCGGTCATGCCGTCACCCTGACCGGGAGGAGCCCTTCCGGTCTCACCGCGAGCACGGCCAGGAAGACGAGGTGCCCCGAGAGCAGGCCGATGCTCGGGTCGACGGCGGCACCCACGGACTGGGCCAGGCCCAGGACGATGCCGCCCAGGAGTGTCCCCCAGAGAGAGCCGAGCCCCCCGATGACGACGGCCTCGAAGGCGAAGAGCAGCCAGATGCCCCCGCTCGTGGGAGCGAACTGCGAGTACGTTCCCAGGGCGAGCCCGGCCATCGCCACGGTCGCCATCGCAAGTGCGCCCGCGATACCGAAGACGTGGCGGTAGTCCGCTCCGACCAGCTGGGCCGCCTCACGGTCGTCGGCCACGGCTCGGATCTGCCGTCCCAGCGACGTGTAGGAGAGGATCAGCTGCAATCCGACGAGCACGACCACGGCCACCATGAAGATCGCCAGTCCGAGCCAGCCGACGAAGACCTTGTTCGACAGCTTGATCGAGGTGTAGACGAAGGAGCCCAGGTCGAGCGAATGCGAGTCCGCCGAGAAGTGGACCAGGAGTGCGTTCTGGATGACCACGGACAGCCCGAACGTGACGAGCAGTGTGGTCATCGGCCCGCGAGCAAGGCTCGATTGGATCAGGGTCCGCTGGCCCACGTAGCCGACCACGAAGAAGATCGGCACGACGAGCGCGAAAGCGATCAGCGTCAATGTCGCACCGGGAGAGACGGCGCTGGAAGCCCCCAGGAATGGCACCAGCACTATGACGACATACGCGGCCACGACCGCGAGATCGCCGTGGGCCAGGTTGATGACGCCCATCGTTCCGAACAGCAGGGACAGGCCGCAGGCGAAGAGTGCGTACAGGCCGCCGATGAGCAGCCCCTGGATGACGATCTCGGGCCAGTTCACGACGCCGCTCCCGTTGCCGAAGCCGCGGCCCGGGCTCCCAACCCGAAGTAGGCAGCCTCGATCTGAGTGGGTGTGAAGTCGCTCGGATTGCCTTCGAGGGAGGTTCGGCCTTCGAGCAGGCATTGGATGCGGGCCGCGATTCGAACGGCCTGGCTCACGTCCTGCTCAACCAGGAGCACGGTGACCCCGGCCTCGAGCAACTGGGGGATCAACTCGTAGATCTGCCGGATCACCTTGGGCGCCAGTCCGAGAGAGAGCTCGTCGAGCAGGAGGAGATGCGGATTCGACATCAGGGCGCGAGCGATCGCTACCGCCTGCTGTTCGCCGCCCGAAAGCTGCAGGGCATGCTGCTTCCGGCGGGCCCGCATCCACGGGAAGAGTCCGTATGCACGGTCGAGGTTCCAGCCTGAGCCGCCCTTCGTTCTCCCGGCCCCGGTCGCGCCGACGAGCAGGTTCTCCTCGACGGAGAGGGAAGAGAAGAGACGCCGGCCCTCGGGCACCATCGCGATTCCGGCAAGCACGCGCTTCTCCGGGCGTTCGGCCGTGATATCGCGCCCGTCGAGCAGGATCGACCCGGCGGTGGGGCGGTGGAGCCCCGCGATGGTACGCAGCAGCGTGGACTTGCCCGCGCCGTTGGCGCCGATGATCGCCGTCACCTCGCCGCGCGGAACGGACAGGCTCACGTCGGCGAGGGCGCGCAGCTGGCCGTGATGCACGGTCAGTCCGCGCACTTCCAGCACGGGCGGCGTGACGGAAGCGGCCGGCCCGGCTGCGCCGGGACTCGCGGCCCGTTCCGGCAGGAAGGTCGTGTCGGTCATCGCGCCGTACCCATCGCCACTTCCTCGAGCGACTCGGCCGTAGCTTCGGTTCCCAGGAAGATCTCCTTGACGGCGGAGCTCGCCAGTACTTCGGCCACGGCGCCGTCGCCGATGACCCGGCCGCCCGCCAGGCAGATGAGCCGGTCGACTGCGTCGACCAGAGCCCGCACCACGTGCTCGATCCAGACGACCGTCACACCACGTTCACGGATCGCGCAGACGATCTCGACGAGCTGGGCGACCTCGGGATCGGTGAGACCACCCGCCACCTCATCGAGCAGGAGGAGCCGCGGACCGGTCGCCAGGGCGCGGGCCACTTCCAGGCGCTTGCGTTGAAGGAGACCGAGCGAGCCTGCCCGGCGATTGGCTTCGCCCGCGAGACCCGTCTGCTCGAGCACGGTCGCGGCCAGGTCGAAGCTGGCGGAGCCGCGCTGGCGGCCCCCCTGCTGGGCGCCGACGAGCACGTTCTCGAAGACCGTCATGCCTTCGAAGGGCCGCGGAACTTGATACGTCCGGCCGACGCCGAGACGGCACCTGGCCGCCGCGTCGAGGCGGGTTACGTCTCTACCGTCGAACCTGATCCTCCCCTCGTCGGGCGCGAGATCGCCGGCGATCATCGCGAAGAGGCTCGTCTTGCCGGCCCCGTTCGGTCCCACGATGCCGAGGGAACTTTCCGCGGGCACGGAAAGGGTCAGGCCCTCGGCTACGAGGACCTGACCGAACCGCTTCGAGACTCGATCGATCTCGAGGAGAGCTGCCATCCGGGATCAGGGGTTCGTTGCGATGAGATCGCCGGCGACAGGAACGTCGGGGTTGAGGGAGTTGTCGACGACGACCATCTCCCAGGGGAAGTTCGTGCCCTTCTTCCACTGGACACCGAGCGGCCGCATCATGCCGATGCCGGGCTGCGGGCCCTTGGTGAAGTCGAGCGGACCGGAGATGCCCGCGTAGCTCACCTTGCCGAGCGAGGCCGCGACCTGGTTGTGGTCGTGCGGATCGTCGACGGTTGCCAGCGCGGCCTGCGTCACTTCGAAGAGGGAGTAGGTGGAACCGAGCGTCTGGAGCCATTGCTTGCCGCTGGCCGCCTGGTACGCGTCGGCGAGATCCTTGGCCGACTCGTTGGTGAGCGAGGACTTGTATGGCATCGTCGGGGTCCACCAGCAGTCGGTGGCGATGTTGTTCACGAGGTCGCCGAGCGCTTCGGTGTCCGCCGGGAAGAGCAGGACCTTGGCGACCGTGGCGAGCTTGGGCTTGAAGCCCTGCTGGGCGGCCTGCTTCCAGAACGTGTTGAAGTCGGGCGGAAGCGGCGCGTTGATGAAGATCTGGCCGTTGGCCGCCGTGAAGTTGCCGATCATCGAGGTGAAGTCGGTGGTGCCGTCCGGGTACGCGCCGCCGTCGACGTACGTGTAGCCGGCCTTCTTGATCTCATCCGGCCAGACGCCTCGGAAGGCGTTGCCGTCGGCGTCGTTGGGGAATTGCCCCACGACAACCTTGTTGGTCGAGATGCGGTTCCACATGGGCACGAAGCAGCCCGCGAACGTCTCGGCCCCGAAGAAGAACATGGTCGTGTACTTGAACGGCTTGGGGTTGGCGGGATCGGCCTGCCGGCCGAAGAACCAGGATTGCCACGGCACGACCGTGGAAAGGCAAGGAACGCCATGGGCCTCGCACACCTGGGCCACGGGGTTGGTGGTCTCGGGCGTGGAAGTGGTGAGTACCACGTCGACCTTGTTGGTCAGCACCAGATCCTGGGCCACCTGGGAGGCCACGTTCGGGTCGGACTGGCTGTCCTTGACGACGATGTCCACGTCGAAGTTCTTGGAGCCGATCTTGATGCCGTTCTTGAAGGCCGTCGACCGGATGCGATCGACGATGAAGCCGTCGCCGGACGCGAAGCCGGCGAGGGGGCCGGTCTGTGGCGTCACGAAGCCCAGGGAGATCTTGCCGGCCGAGGCACTGGTGCCTTGCAGGGCCTGAGTGGCGCCAGGGAGATTGGCGCACGCTTCAAGTAGGGGAGCTGCCCCCAGCAGTACTGCGCCGGCACCCATACGCTTCAGCAGCGTGCGCCGGTCCATTGGCCTGTCCCACACGAGGACTTCCTCCTTGCCCGATCGACCGCTGGAAGGGGTCCGCGGGCTTTCGCCGCGAGCAGAGGGCGCCCGCATGCGGCACTGTTCGAGCCGTGTCGTTGCCGTGTCAAGGACCGGCGCGCTGGGTGATCCCCTGTCCTGAAGGGTGGGTCTCCCAGGGCACCTGACGAGACATTGCGCCCGCAACGACCGGGTCCGATTCCACTCGGCATACGCCGGCGTATGGTTGCCGGAGTGGTCCGGGCGCGCGGACTCAGAACCCCTGGCTCGCGGTGCCAAATCGGGTAGCTGGTCGGCCCGGGTCGCTAGTCGGCGTGACCCGGCCGCCAGTGCCGTGGCCACCAGGAGGTTGGCGCGGTGCTATCAGAGAAGACCGAGACTGCTAAATTCCTCGACCCCGCGACCTGGGCGGGCCGCATCTTCAGCGGCGGCGAATGGGCCTCGGGCAGCAGCGAATACGACGTCATGGAGCCGGCGACCGGCCAGGCGATCGGACGCCTGGGTGCGGCCAGCGGCGCCGACGTCCGCAAGGCCGCCAAGAGTGCGGCGAAAGCCCAGCGGTCCTGGGCCGCGATGCCGTACGAAGAACGAGCCGCGATCATGCGCAAGGCGGGCGACCTGTGGAAGCAGCACGCCGACGAGATCCGCGACTGGATCGTCCGCGAGGCCGGCAGCATCCCGCCCAAGGCGGACGTCGAGATCAACTTCGCGGCGAGTGCCTGCTACGAAGCGGCCGCCCTGCCGTCGATGGCCTACGGCCAGGTTCTGCGGACGCCGCAGGCGCAGCTCTCCATGACGCGGCGGCTGCCGGTCGGTGTCGTGGGCGTCATCTCGCCGTTCAACTTCCCGCTCATTCTCTCAATCCGGGCCGTGGCTCCGGCGCTGGCCCTGGGCAACTCCGTGGTCCTGAAGCCGGATCCGCGAACGGCCGTCTGCGGCGGCGTCACGCTGGCTCGCGTGTTCCAGGAGGCGGGCCTCCCCGCCGGCGTCTTGTCCGTTCTTCCGGGCGGCGCCGACACCGGAGCCGCTCTCGTCGAGGACCCGGCCATCTCGATGATCTCCTTCACCGGCTCCACTCGCGGCGGCCGGCTCGTGGCCGAGATGGCCGGACGCAATCTCAAACGGACCCACCTGGAGCTGGGCGGCAATTCCGCTCTCGTCATCCTCGACGATGTGGATCTCGAGAAGGCCGCCTCGATCGCCGCCTTCGGCGCGTTCAACCACCAGGGCCAGATCTGCATGGCCACCGACCGGGTGCTCATCGCCGAACGCGTCGCCGACGAGTTCGTCGAGCGGCTCGCGGCTCACGCGTCGCATCTGCCCGTCGGCAACCCCGCCACCGGGCAAGTAGCCCTGGGCCCGGTCATCGACGCCGGGCAGCGCGATCGAATTCACAGGATCGTCACCACCACCGTAGACCAGGGCGCCCGCCTGGTGACCGGCGGCACATTCGAAGGGCTCTTCTACAAGCCCACCGTCCTGGCAAACGTGGCCTCGACGGCGCCCGCTTTCGTGGAGGAGATCTTCGGCCCCGTGGCGCCCGTCACAACCTTCCGCAGCCTCGATGAAGCGGCGGATCTCGCCAACTCGACCGAGTACGGACTATCGCTCGGCATCCTCACCACCGACGTCATGCGAGGCCTGGCACTGGCGGATCGGATCGATTCCGGCATCGTCCACATCAACGACCAGACGGTCATGGATGAAGTGGTGAACCCGTTCGGCGGCGTGAAGTCGTCCGGCCCGGGTGCCCGCATCGGCGGCGCCGAGTCGAACATCGACGCCTTCACGAACCTGCAATGGGTGACCCTCCGGGGCGAGCTGCCGCAGTACCCGTTCTAGGGACGGCGAACCGCCGGCGGAGCAGGCATGAGAACCCAGGTCGGAATCGTCGGGGCTGGCCCCGCGGGCCTGATGCTCTCGCACCTGCTCGCGCGGGCCGGCATCGAGAGCATCGTCATCGAGGACCGCGCCCGCGAGTACGTCCAGCACCGGGTCCGGGCCGGAGTGCTCGAGCAGGGCACCGTGGACCTGCTGCACGAGACCGGCCTGGGCGATCGGCTCGATCGCGAAGGGCTCGTCCACCACGGCATCAACCTCCAGTTCGACGGCCGCCGGCATGCCATCGACATGAGCGAGCTGACCGGCGGCCGCGCCATCACGATCTACGGGCAGCAGGAAGTCGTGAAGGATCTCATCAACGCCCGGCTCGCGGCGGGCGGCCGGGTCGAGTTCGAAGTCGACGACGTTCACCTCGCCGATCTGGACACCGACCATCCCCGGATCACCTACCGGCGGGACGGCCACGAGCAGCAGATCGAATGCGACTTCGTCGCCGGCTGCGACGGAGCCCACGGCGTCTCCCGTTCGTTCGTCCCACCGGGCGTCCTGCGCGAGTACCACCGCGCATACCCGTTCGCGTGGCTGGGCATTCTCGCGGAAGTCGCGCCCTCTTCCGAGTGGCTGGTCTACTCGCACCACGAACGGGGCTTCGCGCTCCTGTCGCTCCGCTCGCCCACGATCAGCCGCCTCTACATCCAGGTCGATCCAACGGACAGCCTGGACAACTGGCCGGACGAACGAATCTGGGCGGAGCTCCAGACCCGCCTGGCCCTGCCCGGCTGGACGCTCGAGGAAGGCCCGATCATCTCGAAGGATCTGACGGTGATGCGGAGCTTCGTCGTCGAGCCGATGCAGTGGGGCCGCCTCTTCCTCGCCGGCGATGCCGCCCACATCGTCCCGGCCACCGGCGCGAAGGGCCTCAACCTCGCGATCGCCGACGTCCGGGTTCTGGCGGACGCGTTCGCCGGCTGGTATCGATCCGGCGACGAGGCGCCGCTGGCAGGCTACACCGAGCGATGCCTGCGCCGGGTCTGGCGAGCCCAGGACTTCAGCTGGCAGATGAGCTCGATGCTGCACCGGTTCCCAGCCGCTCCCGGCGACGACGGCGGATACATGGAACGGCTCCAGCTCGCCCAGCTGGACTGGGTCGTCCGCTCGGAAGCAGCCGCACGGAGCCTGTCAGAGAACTACGTCGGGCTGCCGTTCGACTGGGCCGGGTAGCGCCGGGCCGCGGCCGGAGCCGCCGGCCTCGCGTGGCCTAGCGGCCTCGGACCAGCTTGGCCGGCTCCAGGGCCGTCCGGCGGCCGCGGTTGGCCATCGCCTTGGCCAGGGCCACGTCGTGGGCGCGCCGCTCCAGCTGGTCGTCGAGAGGGGGCAGTGACACGCTGGCCGCGGGCACTCCCTCGGCGCGGCCGACGGCGATGCGAATCAGCTGATCGGTCAGCCACGGGTTCTTCGGCAGGCACGGGCCGTGCAGGTACGTGGCGAAGACGTTCCGCCACCGCGCGCCCTCGAGCCCATCCTCGCCGTTGTTGCCCGCCCCGGCGACCACTCGACCGAACGCCTCGCAGCCGGGCCCGAGCCGCGTCAGCCCGGAGTGGTTCTCGAAGCCCACGACCGTCTCGGTGGCGCCGTCGATCGTGACCTCGCAGGCCGCATGCTGCATGAAGCGCTGCGGCCCGCCGCGCGTCTCCAGGTCGAGGATGCCGGCGCCCAGCATCACCTCGCCGGCGTTCGAGACGTAGCGATGGCCGAGCAGCTGCAGCCCGGCGCACACGGCGAAGACGACCACGCCATCGGCGACCGCCTCGCGCAGCGAGGGCGCCTTGTGCGCGAAATCGTCCGCGGCGACCGCCATCTCGACGTCCTGCCCGCCGTGGAACAGGACGATGTCGAACTTGCGGAAGTCCGGCGTCTCGCCCTTCTCGACGGCCACGACCTCGACGGGGATGCCACGCCACTCGGCCCGGCGGGCGATGGCGATCAGGTTGCCGCCGTCGCCGGCCACGTTCAGGAGCGACGGGTAGAGGTGGGCGATGCGGAGGGGCTTGTATTCGGCCGATCGCCGGGCGGGGCCTCGATTGTCATCGGTAGCCGGGACCGGAGGCACCGGATCGACCGAACGAACCGGGACCCGTCTGCGACGAACGACCGGGCCTGGTCGAAGGGACGGCCTCGACGGGCCCGACCGGCCTTGCCGGCTGAACCGAATCGGCCTGAGCGTCCGGTAGGATCGATTCGACCGACGGCACCGGCTCGACCGGGTTGGAGGTCCTCGACGCGGCGGCCTGCTTGGGGGTCATGGACGGCATGCGCCTTGCGGGCGGCCGCGGCCTTCGCCGCGGGTCTGGCGCCTCGTTGCTCGCTCATACGGCCCAGTATCTCCCGGCCCAGCCGCGGCGGCTCATCTCGTTGCGCAGCTCGATCAGCGGCGTGTAGCCGGACAGGATCACGAGCCGGCCGCTCATCGGCAGATGGCCCAGCGCTTCGTCGAGCGCCGCCGGCCGGTCCTCGATCACCGTCAGCTTGCCCGACCGGACCCCGGCATAGTGGAGCCGGTTGGCCAGCTCGTCGGCGCGCGTGCCCGAGACGACGACCCGTTCGACCTTCGGCGCCATCGACTCGAAATCGACGTCCCACAGCCAGCCGAAGTCCTCGCCGTCGACCAGCGTGTTCGAGGCGGCGATCAGGAGCTGGCGAGGCTCGCCTTCGGTCGCCAGCGCGCGCAGGGTCGTGTTGTAGGAGGTCGGGTTCTTGGCGAAGGCCAGGAAGACCGACGCACCGTCCGCGTCGATCTTCTCGAGCCGGCCGAATGCCGGACCGACCGAAGCCAGCGAATCGGCGGCATGCTCGAGCGGAGACGCCGAGCCCCACCAGGATCGCGATCGCGCGCGGCGGCGTCGTAGGCGATGTGCACGCCCGACTGCGGGATATCGACCGTCAGCTTGCCCGCCGGCGTCCGGATCTCGCAGCGAGTTCGATCGAGGCCCACCACGTCGAGCGCGGTCACGGCCACGTCCAGCTTCGGCCGGGCGAAGCCGCACTTCGGACAGCTGTAGTCGCCCATGTGGCGACAGGTAGACGTACCGGTACTTGAGGTCGGCCTGGCAGCGCGGGCAGCGGATGGTGTCGGCGGCGCGGGTGATCTGGTCGGTGGAATGCTTGAGGGCGAGGCCGAAGGTGACGCGCCTGCCCTCGCGCTTCTCGGCCAGCGTCGCGACCATCGGGTCGTCCGCGTTGACGATCAGGGCCGACTCGGGCGGGAGGGCGGCGGCGACGGATTCGATCGCGTCGGCCACGGCGTAGATCTCGCCGAAGCGATCCAGCTGGTCGCGGAAGAGATCCGTGACGAGGAGCGCCCGCGGCATCGTCTCCGGGGCCACTCTGGGAAGCGCGCCCTCGTCCACCTCGACCACGAGCACGGCGTCGGGGAGACGGCCGCGCAATTCGGCGTAGCTGACGGCCAGGCTCGTTACGCCCTGGACGAGGTTCGCGCCGGCGGAGTTGTGGCGGACCGTCGATCGCCCTCGCCGCGCAGCAAGGCGGCGGTGAATCGGGCGGTCGTGGTCTTGCCGTTGCTGCCCGTGATCGCCACGACGGGCACGCCCGCGACGCCGGACGAGCTTGTCCAGGATCTCGCGGGTCGACCCGGCGCGCGACCATGCCGGTGATGGCGGTGCCGCCGCCACGGCCGATCAGGCGGGTGGCAAGGGCTGCGGTCTTGCCCGCGACCAGGCTCAGGACGGTGCGCAAGGAGAAGGGCTCGGGGGCGCCAGCGGGACGCCGGCTGATCTGGCTGCTCATCGCCGGGGCAGTGTAGCGGGTCGACGAGATGCGTTGCCGGAAGGGGGCCACGCAGTAGCAGCCGGCTTTGCGGTCAGGCTAGCGGCGGCGGGTATACCAGCGGCATGGTGATGTCAACCGGACCCGCGCTGGCGGTACTGCCGGAAAGCGAACAAGTCGCGGTTATGTGGTAGGGGCCGGCCGGCCAGTGGTGGCTCCCCTGCCATTGGACCGCACGCCCCGTCGCCCGAAGGAAGCGTGAAGGCTTCTGGGACGTCAGTGTCCGTCCCATGCCCGACCTGGTGAGCGAGCAGCTGGCGCCTATCCGCTCCGCTCACGGACCGTACCACGAAGAAGGCGTCGCCACTGGTATCGTCACGTGGCGGGTAGGACTGATCGAAGAAGATGGACATTGGAGGCACCGGCGTCGGCGTCGGGCCGGCGTCGGAGGCGGGGTCGGGGCTGGAGTCGGAGCCGGGGTTGCTGGGGGAGGCGTCACGCTTGGTGGCTTAGTGGGGGTCGGCTTCGGCGTCGGTTTCGGGGTCGGGCCGGCCGTGGGTGCCGGGGTCGAAGTTGGGCCTGGCGTCGGCCCCGTGATCGGAGCCGGAGTGACCACGACTACGGCCGGGCCGGGATTGCCGGGCTGGTGGGCTCCGGGGCTGGCTGTTCCCCCGGATACGACCGCTCCCGGAAGCGTGGGCGTGGGAGTCGCGACGTTCGCGAGGTTCGGCCGGCTGGAAGGTGACGGTGTCGAGGCGCTGAAGAAGACGTTGACCGCGATGACCGCCGCCACCACCAGGTAGAAAGCGGTGAAGAGGAGCCAGAAGGGCGAAACCCTGCGCCTCCTGCGTTCGCCGTCGTAATCGGATGGCTCGGCGTCCGCGTGCTTGCCCCCCTGCATCCAGGTGACGACGGCCCTGGTCGGCGGGGAGACCACCCGCCCGATGCCGAGTGCGATGGGAAGCACGACCACGGCTACGGCTGCGGCCAGCCAGGTCAGTACGGTCCGAACGCCCAGCACCGTCGTGGCCAGCCAGGCGAAGGCACGCGTGTCGGAGAAGTTGACTGAGCGGGTTGCCGGCGCGCGAGCCTGGGTGGGCATCCGTGTCGGCGACGGCCGATCCAGGCATCTGATCCGTTACGTTGCCGGCCGCCGATTCGGCAGCCGCTGCATTCGAATTGGCTCGATGCGCGAAGGCCGAGCGAGCGCCGCCCAGCGCCGCGACCCCGCCGACGATCTGGGCTCGGAGCCGGGAGTGCCAGCTCCGCCGATGTGCGACCGACCAGCGGACGATCCCCTCGTTGGAGAAGAGCGGTTCGATGACCGGGTGGTATGGCTCCGGTTCCTCGGTCGGGGCGGCGGCGGAAGCAGTCTCGGCGGTAACGGGAGCGGCGAAGGCAGATGTGGCGGGAGAGCCGGCGGGGGGTGCCGTCTCGACCGGGACCGGCCCGGAAACGGCGGCGATGAACGCGGCTCGCCGTGCATCCGTGGGCTCGTCGTGGAAGAGCGGCGCATGAGCGGCTGGTGGGGCCGTGGGCGCAGCCTTGACCGCTGGGCAGGATTGCGGCGGGCACCACCGGGGCTGGACTGGCGGTCGCCGCCCGAACCGCTGCAATGGGCGCCGCCTTGGGCGCGCGCGACGTCTTCGCCGGAGCCGGAACCTTCTGTGTGGCCGCAACCTTGGCCGTGGCCGTGGTCTTGGGCGCGGCCGTGGTCTTGGGCGCGGCCGCTATGCGAGTCGGCGTCGTGGCGGCCGTCTTGGCCGCCGTCGTCGCCGCCGGGACCTTTCGCGTGGCCGGAGTCTTTTGCGTGGCCGGGACCTTCGGCGTGGCCAAGGTCTGGGTCATAGGCACTGCCAGCGCCGTGGTCACAGGCGCGGCCGGGACCTTCGGCGCGGTGGGGATCCTCTGCGCCGCCGTCACCCTGGGCAGCGCCTCAGTCGGTGTTCTCGCGTCGCTCGCTGCGCGCGTCGCTTTCGTGGCCGCGCGCAATGCCTTCGTGGCTGCACGAGATGCGTTGGTGGCCGCGATCGCCGCGCTCACCGCAGCGACGGCAGCGGCAGCGGCGGCAGACGCAGCGGCCGCGGCCCTATCCGACTCCTGGGCGCGAGCTCGCCGGCGGGTGTCGTGGCCCGCCGATTCGGCGGTCAAAGGCCCCCTGTCGGCGGATGCCGCACCGGCGGCTGCCGCGGCGGCGGCAACGCGTCGCACGGCCACCTCGCCCAGGGCGCCGACCTTGCCGGCGGCAGGCGCAGGCTCGCCCGGACGGTCGGCATTCGACCGTTGGTGAGTCTGACCATTCGCCATTTCGCCGCACCTCTGCTGTGGTGGTCGCGCCAAGAGTCTCGACCACCACATACATAACGCAAATGGGACGATGGTCATTACCGCCGGCGTGGAATTCGTCCGGTCCGGTGTACTGGCGTGACGTTACCGAAGGCCGATGGCCGCAGCGCCTACATATCCAGGATCGAGGCACACCCGACTGGCCGGCCGAATCGCGATGGCTGGGCAGGCCGCGGCCTCGGCCGCCCGCCGACGTTTCGGCTGCCCGCCCGTCGCACGCTGCCCGCTAGCTCAGATCCACGTACACGTTCTTGATCTGCGTGTACTGCTCGAAGGCGTGCATCCCGTTCTCACGCCCGATCCCCGACATCTTGTAGCCGCCGAACGGCGCCTCCGTGTGGACGCTCGAGTTGCAGTTGATCGACAACACCCCGGACTGGATGCCGCGCGCCACCCGGATCGCCCGCCCGATGTCGCGCGTCCATATCGAGCCCGAGAGGCCGTATGGGATGTCGTTCGCCAGCCGGATCGCTTCCTCTTCGGTGTCGAACGGAATCACCACGACGACCGGCCCGAAAACCTCTTCCTGGGCGATTCGCATGCGGGAGGTCACCTGATCGAGAACGGTCGGCTGGATGTAAGCGCCTTGCGCGTACGCCGGTCCAGCCGGAGTCCCGCCTCCAACCACCACCCGCGCGCCTTCCTCCCGCCCAATCCGAATGTAGTCGAGCACCGTTTCGCGCTGCCGGAAACTGACCATCGTGCCGACTTCCGTTGCCGGATCGTCCGGATCGCCGACCTTCACTTTCGCCGTGGCCGCGGCGAAGAGCTCCACGACGCGGTCGTGGACGGATCGCTCGACGAGGATGCGGGATCGGGCGCAGCAATCCTGGCCGCAGTTGTCGAAGACCGAATAAGGGGACTCGGCGGCGAAGCGCTCCAGATCCGCGTCCGCGAAGACGACGTTGGGGCTCTTGCCCCCCAGCTCCAGGCTGATCTTCTTCACGTTCGCGGCGGCCGCCCGCATGATCTCCTGCCCCGTGGCGGTCTCGCCGGTGAAGGCCACCTTGCCGATGCCGGGGTGAGCGGCGATGGCCTGCCCGGCGGTTGCGCCCGGGCCCGTGACGACGTTGAGGACCCCGGGCGGGAATCCCGCTTCCAGGGCCAGCTCGGCGACGCGGATCGCGGTCAGCGGCGTGTAGCTGGCAGGTTTCAGGATCGCTGTGTTGCCCGCGGCCAGGGCCGGACCCATCTTCCAGCTGGCGAGCATGAGCGGAAAGTTCCACGGCACGATCAGCCCCACGACGCCGATCGGCTCGCGCAGGGTGAAGTCGAAGCCGGGCTTGGAGACGGGGATGGTCTCGCCCATGATCTTGTTCGCGGCGCCGGCGTAGTAGTCCATGACGTCGGCCACGGCGCCGATCTCCCAGCGGGCCGAGCTGATGGGCTTGCCCATGTTTCTGGATTCCGTGGCCGCCAGCTCTTCCAGGTGATCGCGGATGAGAGTGGCGAATCGACCGAGGGTTCGCCCGCGGCGGGTCTGGCTCCACGTGTGCCACTCCCCGTCGAAGGCGGCCTGGGCGGCGGCGACCGCGCGATCCACGTCCACTTTTCCGCCCTTCGGCACGCGGGCGATCGTGTGGCCGGTAACCGGACTCACGACGTCGAACGTCTCGCCACTGGCCGCGGCGACATGCTCCCCGCCGATCACCATCTCGAGCGTCAGGGGCCGGTGTGGGCGCGGCGTGCGGGCTTCTCGTCGGACATCGCGGCACCTCCTTGGGAGACCGGGTCTGGTTGCGGGGCTCACTGTGCGGTCGGCGAGCGCTGGTCGATTGCTCCCGTGACTGCCGCCGATGATACGTGCCCGAGCGCCACTCGGATAAGCCGCGGCAAAGGGAGCCGGCCGACAATCGCGCCGTGGCGGACGATTTCACGCTCGGTCGATTGGTCAAGGACGTTCGGCTATCCCACGACCTTCGCCAGGAGGACGTCGCGGCGCGCGCGGGCGTCAGCCGCGAATCCGTGTCGCGCCTGGAACGCGGCCTGGCCGACGGGATGACCATCGGGACACTGCGGGCGATCAGTCGCGGGCTGGGCATGCCCTCGATCGTCGCGCTCGGCTGGCGGGCGCCCGAACTCGAGCGGCTTCGAGATCGCCTCCATGCCGCCCTGGTCGAGTATGTGGCCGGGGTTCTGCTGGCAGCAGGTTGGGAGATCGCCCCCGAGCACTCGTTCAATCACTACGGCGAGAGGGGTGCCGTCGACATCTTGGCATGGCACCCGCTCCGGCAAGCTTTGCTCGTTGTGGAGACGAAGACCCGACTGTGGGACCTGCAGGACACGCTGGTCAGGCTTGATCGAAAACGCCGTTTGCTCCCGGAGCTGGCGGGGCGAGACCGCGGCTGGCACGCTCGGGTCCTTGGGGTGGTTCTGGCGATGCCGGAGGTGAGCACTCATCGCCACGTCGTGGAGCGGCATGCCAATACGTTCGGGGCGGCGTTGCCGGACCGGCAGCTGGAACTCCGGCGCTGGCTCAAGCGGCCGGACCGCGATCTTCGAGCGATCTGGTTCTTGCCGATTTCACGCCAGAACCACATTGGACAAAGGTCACAGCGCGAGCGTGCCACGAAACGGAGCCCCGGCCGCGTGATCGCCGGCAAACGAGCCTCGGCAACGCCCGAATTGATAGCTTGATTGTCGCCGGCGGACCTTCGACGGGCAGTCGTCTCGCGCCAGCCCGCGCCGCGGGTCGATCGACGGTGGGCGCCGTTGCTCAATGTGGGTTGGGCGTGAGTTGGGAAGAACCGGCGGCTGCGCCTAACAATCGGAGCCGGAGCGCGGTGGCGGATGCCCGCCGAGTGGGCCCGTCACGCCGGCTCGACCGGACTAGAATTGACCCATCCGAGCCAGCGAGGTGACCTGCCCATGGCCCTGGCCCTGGGGCACGACCGATGAGCGGTGGGATCGAGCCGATGACCGGTCGGCACGGGCCCACAGACGATGCCCGGCGACGGGCCGCGTTCGTGGCGCCGACCGTCCCAACCGCCCTCACGGCCGGCCACGTTCGGATCTGGCTGGCCATCATCGTCGGCTGCATCGCCGGCGGCACTGTCGGATACCTGGTTCTCGAGCCGGGCTGGCAACTCCTGGACGCTCTGTACATGACGGTCATCACCCTCACGACTGTCGGCTTCCGTGAAGTCCAGCCGCTTACGGTGGCCGGCCGGGTTTGGACGATGATCCTGGCGTTGACCGGGGTCGGGCTCATCTTCGGATCGGTCGGGATCGTGGCCGAGTACTTCGTGGTCGAAGCGACGAGCGGACGGCGGGAGGCAAAACGGATGGCCGATGCGGTAGGCAAGCTCCGGGACCACTACATCCTTTGCGGCTTCGGCCGCGTGGGCCTTACAGTCGCCCGCGAACTGGTGCACGCCAGCCGGAAGGTTGTCGTCATCGACATCCTGCCCGAGTCGCTGGCCCGTGCCCGCAGGGAGGGTTTTCTCGAAGTCGAAGGAGACGCCACCGAGGAGGCGACTCTGCGAGCGGCCGGAATTGAGCGCGCCAGAGGCCTGATCACGACCATCGACTCCGACGCCCACAACGTCTACGTCATCCTGTCGGCGCGGGCGATCAACCCCAAGCTGTTCGTGGTGGCGCGGGCGAATACGGCAGATTTGGAGGGCCGGCTGATCCAGGCCGGGGCGGATCGGGTCGTCTCGCCGTACACGATGGCCGGCCATCGCCTGGCGGAGCTGGCGACACGGCCGCGCGTCGTCGACTTCATCGACGCGGCGCTATCCCACGGCGAGCTGGCATTCTCGATGGAGGAGGTCGAAGTAGGCCCGGGCAACTCCACGGACGGCGTGACCGTGGGGGCTTTGCGCGACTCCGGGGTCTTCGTTCTGGCGATCGTCCAGGGAGAGCGTAGCTACGAGGCGAACCCGCCCGCGGATCGGATTCTCAAGGTGGGTGAGACGCTGGTCGTCTCCGGCAGCGTCGCCCGACTGCGCGAGCTACGTGGAGTGGAACCGAAGGCCTAGGCTAGCCAGGGCAGGCTCGCCGCGTGGCTTCTCACCGCCGCGTGGCCGGCGGCCGAGGTTGGGAGGAGTGGCCCTTGCAGGGCGGCAGGCGTGGGGGCGATATTTGAGTCGCTCCGTCGGCCGGAGCAGACCTGGGAGGTGAGCCGATGATTGGCTGCTGGCACGCGATGCCGCACGACGAGTCGCGTCACGTCAGGGTCTGCCTGGGATCTCACGTCGGCGGCTACGAGCTGGTCGTGGAGCGCTGCGCCGACGAGCCCTGGTGGCGCTGGATGGTGTCGAACCGCCGCGGCCATGAGATCGAGAGCGGGACGGCGCCTGACGCCAGCACCGCGGAGCGACTGGCCGAGGAAGCCGCATTCCACATCCACCCGCCGTCCCTAGGCGACTGGGTTGGGCGGTTGATGTAGCCCGGTCGCCCGGCGACTGGGTTGGGCGGTTGATGTAGCCCGGTCGCCCGGGGGGCGCCGTTCTAGTGAGACCGGCTCCTACCGCGGCAACTCGCCGGCGTTCCGCCAAGCGGAGGCGCGGTTCTCGAGTTCCGGGTCTTCCCAGGGCGCCGCGAGAGCGTCCAGGTCGGTATCACCGGCAGGGCCGGTGTCGTCCAGCAAGCCCGCTTCCTCTGCCGCTATGGCCTCGTCGGACGGCTCATCGGCGTCTATCGATTCGTCCCCGGTGGGGTTCATGACCGTAGTCCCGGCATTGACGATCTGGGACTCCAGCTCGATCTTGCGCATCTCCAGGCGGACAGCGTCGCTGGGAGGCCGGATCGCCTCGGGGTTGACCGCGGGCTCGTCTCGGCCCGCGACGAGCATCGATCGAACATCCACGATGTCCGGGACGAATCCCTCCGAGGGCACGCCGAGAGTGGCCTTGGGGTCTACCACGGTCAGCCCTGGGATCTCCGGGGCGACCGCTCCCTCCACCAGGGCACCGCACTTGGGGCAGGCCGCCTCGGCGAGAGGGATCGGAGTGGAGCACCAGGGGCAGATTTGGGTAGTCTCGTCCATGGGGCGCACCCTAATCTACCGGGGCCCAGCCCGACTATCCGACATTCGGCCCATAGGGCACCATGACCCGGGCGCGAGTTCGCTCGGCCCGGGCAGGCGATGGGCCGGTGGCTAAGCGCCGACGACGTTGGTTGGCGCGGTCACGCTGTTAGCCGGATCGTTGACGTTGGTGAGATCGAAGCTCATCTCGTAGGCGACGCTGTTGTCCGGGGCCTTGGCGATGATGGCCGCGCTGACCGGATAGCCGCCGTCCGCTGCGATCCAGATATCGCCCGTCCAGGTCGCGCCCATTATTCCGAGGATGGACGCCTGCTGGTCGAAAGCGCCCGAGCCTGCCGCGTAGTGGTCCGCGTTGACTCCGTTCTTGGTCTCGGAACCGACCTTCGCGTAACTGCCGAATGTCGAGGGGTCGATGGCCGAGGCGAACACGGTTGGCGGCGAGATGGCATCGGCCCAGCCCTTGTCGGTCATCTGCGTCTTGACGAAGCCTCCCAGGCCCATATCCATGTAGTCGAAGCCGTCGATCTCGACGATGTGGATGCTTGCGATCTTGATGTCGGCTGCCTTGGCGGGAGTGGTCACGATCGTGCCGGTCACCGGGAAGGGGGCGGTACCGGTTGCGTCGGCGGCGCCCAGGAGCGACAGAGTCGACCCGAAATCCGCCCCGGCAAGCGTCATCTTGAACTTGTAGCTGGTCACATTGGCCAGATTGGCAGCCGCGCTCCCCAGAGCCGAACCGTCGCCGGGGTTGCCGGCCTGGCTCGTAGCCGTCGGGCCGATGCTGGCCACGTTCGCGCTGGCCGGCGGAGAGGCAGTGCCGGTGCTACTCGAGCAAGCCGCGGCCGCGAGCGCAAGAGCCGCGGTCATGAGAAGCAGGCCTCGACCCTGCCTCCCAAGGATCGGGAACATGAATACCTCCCCTGTCGGCCGGCGGTGGATTTCTGAGCTCCGGCTGCCCCATTACGGTAGCACGCGGTGACGAAGGAGCCGGGTCCGGGAGCTGCCGCGCTCCCACCGCGGGCGGACCGGCGCTCCGCCGGGGAAGCGTCTCGCCGATCTGGCCGCGAGTAGAGGCAAGCCGGGGCGTCGCCGCCCCGGCTTGCCTGGACGCCTAGTGCACGAAGTAGCCGGTCACGTCGAAGATCACCTGCGCCGTTGGGCCTGGGGCCGGGGCGACGAAGGTGACGCCGAGAGTGGATCCGCCACCCACGGCCACCGTTACTCCGTTGGCCCGGTCATCGCCGACCGGGAAGTTGAGGGTCGAGCTCGTCGGGTTGTCCGTCGCGACGGGCCCGACGAACAGATAGCCGCCGCTGGTCTGTCCGGTCACGGTCAGGTTGCCGGTCACGGCGGTAGCGTTGCCCGGCACGGCGCCGGTTCCGTTCACCGAGAACGTCCGTGCTGCGTGCGAGCCGAATGGACCGCTGAGACCCGTCCCGTTGCGAGTATCGAGAAGTCGCGACGGGTTGAGCGCCACGTAGGTGGCGCCGGTGTTGTCTGGGGTGAAGTAGCCGGTCACATCGAAGATCACATGAGCGACGGGACCCGGAGTCGGGCGCCACGAAGGTGACACTCAGGGTCCCGCCGGTGCCCAGGGCCACGGTCACCCCGTTGGCCCGATCGTCGCCGACCGGGAAGTTGAGAGTGGAGCTGGTTGGGTCGTTCGACCGCGTTCGGACCGAGGAATAGATAGCCGCCGCTGGTCTGCCCGGTCACGGTCAGGTTGCCGGTCACGGCCGTCGCGTTGGCCGGCACTCCGCCGTTGCCCGTGACCTGGAAGGTGCGGGCCACGTGCGAGCTGGAGGGGCCGCTGAGGCCCGTGCGGTTCGCGTGTCGAGGATGCGCGCCGGAGTGAGAGGTACGTACGTCGCACCGCTGCTGTCGGGCAGGAAGTAGCCCGTGACATCGAAGATCACAGAGGCTGTGGCACTCGGAGACTTGGCCCACGAAGGTGACGCCGAGGGTGCCGCCGATGCCGAGGGCCACCGTCACACCGTTGGCCCGGTCGTCGCCGACCGGGAAGTTGAGGGTCGAGCTCGTCGGGTTGTCCATCGTGACAGGACCGACGAACAGGTAGCCGCCGCTGGTCTGTCCGGTCACGGTCAGGTTGCCGGTCACGGCTATCGCGTCGGTCGGCACTCCGCCGTGGCCCGTGACCTGAAGATACGGGCCACGTGGGAGACGGATGGACCACTGAGGCCCGTGCTGAAGCGGGTGTCGAGGATGCGTGCCGGGGTGAGCGCCACGTAGGTGGCGCCTGAGTGGAGGGTGATGATCGTTGAAGCAGCGGATGGCAGGCTCGTGCCGATGCCATTCGTGGCCGTTACCGTAAACGTGTAGCTCTGGCCTTGCGTGAGACCGTGGACCACGCAGGATGTGGCGCCGGTCGTGGCGCACGTCTTGCTCGCCGGGAGCCGAGGTGACCGTGTAGCTCGTGATCGGGCTTCCGTTGTCAGCGGGGGCCGCCCATGCGACCGACGCGGTCGTGCTTCCGCCCACCGCGACGACGCTTGTGGGCGGGTCGGGAATCGTTGCCGGAGTGACGATGTTCGAAGCCCCGGACGTGGCGGTCATCCCGTAGACGCTGATGGTCGCCCCGACCGTGAATGCATACGAGGTTCCGTTTGTGAGGCCAGTAATCGTGCAGCTAAGGGCAGTCGTCGTGGAGCAGGTCAGCCCGCCCGGCAACGAGGTCACCGTGTAGCCGGAGACGACGAGGCCGCCGGTGTTGGTCGGGGCGAGCCAGGTCACGGTTGCCTGGCCATTGCCCGCGGCCGCTATGACGCTGGTAGGTGCCGCAGGGATGACCATCGGAATAACCGCGTTGGACGTGGTGCCGGCGCTGGTGCCCCAAGGTTCGTCGCCGTCACCGTGAACGTGTACGAGACGCCGTTGGTGAGGCCGGTGACGGTGCAGCCGAGCGAAGTCGTCGGCGGGCAGGTCTGGCTGCCGCCACCTGAGGTCGTGACCGTGTAGCCCGTGATCAGGATCGTCGGATCCACCGGACCGGTCCAGAAGACGGCCGCCGAATTGGGACCCGCGACCGCCGTCACCTTGGCCGGCGCGGCGGGCGCGGTGCCCGGGATGACGGTATTCGAAGGTGCGGACGGCGGGCCCGAGGACCCGTTCGTGGCCGTTACCGTGAACGAGTACGCCGTTCCGTTGGTGAGCGCCGGGATACAGCACAGCTGAGAGCGCCGCCCGTGCTGCATTGGACCCCGCCCGGCGACGAGGTAACCGTGTAGCCGGTGATAGCGGAGCCGCCGTCACTTGCCGGTGGGGCCCAGGAGACCGTGGCCGAGGTCGAGGTGGCACCGGCGACGGCCGTGACGCCTAGCGGCGGCCCGGGCGGAGTCCCGCCGAGAGTCGGCCCATGACCGCAGTCGGACGTCGAATCTCCGGTCACGTTGTGGGCGATGACACGGTAGCTGTACGTGGTCGAGGGAGCCGGAGTCGTGTCTTCGAAGCCCGTCTGGTTGGCGAGCTCGGTGGTAGTCGGCGAGGGCAGGATGCTATACGAGCCGGGTACTCCTCCGGTCACACTGCTCGCTCGATGCGGTAGCCGATCTCACCGTCGGGCGCACCCCACTTGGTGCCGGCCTGCCCGTACGGCGTCGTCGGCGGCGTGCCGTCGGTCCAGCTCAGGTTCAGCGAGCCGGGTTTGGCCGCCGAAGAGGTGACCGAGAGGACCGGCGCCTGGCCGGCGCTCTCGGTACGTTGAACTACGATGGGCCGCATCATGTCGTTCTCTTCGTGGCCCAGGATGTGGCAGTGCCACACGTACTCCCAGCCGTAGTTGGTCGAGGGCGTTGGGGACCGTTGTCGCGTTGCCGGTCGACACGTCGAACGTCGCGATCGGCGCGCTCACCGGCCGCGTTACGTCGATCGAGCGGATGCTGTCAGGCAAGCCGAACGGCACCTTTGGAGCGATCGGTCGCAGGGCGACGATCGTGTCCTCCAGCGGGTTCATCCGGACCGTTTCTTTCCAGCCGAGCTCGTTGGGATCCGGTGGTTTGACCATGCCGTCCCAACCGACTCTGTTGATGACCTGGACGTTGAACAGGTGGAAATGTATGAAGTGAGTGTCAACGCCGTTGTGGGTTATCTTCCATATCTGCGTGTTGTCGCCTAGCGGTGCCGATCGGCGTCGCCATGTCTCCCGCGGATATGGCTTCTGTGTAGGGCTCGGCGTAGCCCAAGTGGGATCGTGGTCTGGTTGATGTTGGTCGTGTTCGGGAGCTTCGACACCAAGGGTCGCGTTCATTCGCCCGTACATCGTCTCGAAGAGTTCCTGGATCGCCTTCGGCTGCAGGCCTATCGTTGCGGGCTGCGGCGTCGGGTTCGTCGGCGTCGCGTACGGCGTAAAGGTGGTCTGGGTGTCCTGGATGCGGACGTAGTTGTCAGGGGAGGTCGTGCCGTAGGCCGCGTTGTACGCGGACTCGGGAACGATGATCGGATCCTGGGACTCGGCGAAAGCCGCCGGAATAGCGTTCGTCAGCGCGGCCACGTTGAAGGCCGGCGCGACGCCCTTGGCCGGGATCGACTCGGAACTGCATGACCGTCCGGGTGTTGGGGCCGTAGCCGGCTGCCGTCGTTGGCGCGCCGCCCGTGGAGGTCTGATCCGGATCGCCGGTGTAGTAGTCGTAGCGAGGATCGAACGCAGGCACCGGCGCCGGCGAGTCGTTGTAGAGGATGATGTTGGAGCAAGCGGCGAGGTTGACCTGCGAGAAGTCGACGATGATGTCGGCCCGCTCTGCCGGTCCGAGCATCAGGTTCTTGTTCGAGACGTTGGTTACGGTGATGCTGCGCCGGTTGTACTCGTAGCCGAGCGGCGAGTTGGGCTGAGTCACTGCGTTCGGAAGGACCCCGCCTTCCGTGCCGATCTGGATCATCTTGGGGCCGCCGGTGCGGACGTCGGGGACACCGCCGGCTCGCCCGTCGGTGATGTCGGTCGAGTAGCCGGCTGTTCCGGGTGTACCTGCCACAGCCGGGACCATGGTCACTTCACCCGCGCCGGGGTTGACTAGCTTGCCGCTCGAGTCCCACATCTGGCCGTTGGAGGCGGCGCAGTAGAGCTGCAGGTTCCAGGTCCGGTCGTTGCTGGCGTTGAGGATTTGGAAGCGGTATGCCTTCTGGCCGACGGTCAGGTATGGATAGGCCGTTCCGTTGACCAGCGGCGTGTCCATGAACGCCTTCGGGTGTGATCGATGGATTGGGGATCCCGGGAATGGCGGGGCCCTCGTCCGGGGTGGAGCCGTTCAGCGGGTTCGCGACCGGGCCGTTCGTGAGGCCGGTGTAGGGCGGCCAGAACCATGGCCCGTAGTCCCAGCGACCATTCGCGTTCACGCCCATCGCGTCATATGGGTTCTGGTTGGGCATGTAGACGTGCGGGAACCACAGGTTGCCCGGTGCCGCCGTACTTGGTCGTGTCCCAGGTCGGGTCTTCGGCGGCCAGCTGGGTGGATCCAGGGACGAAGGTCTTGTCCTGGATGACAAGCGGGATCTCATCGGCGGGGATGACGCCGCTGGCTACAAGCGCGCGTTCGGTCGGGTCCTGCACGAGGTAGCCGGCGGCCTCGCCGGCATACACGTTGAGGCGGGTGATGCCGTACGCATGGTCGTGATAGAACATCAGCCGCGCGCTTTGCTGGTTCGTGTAGAAGAAGGTCTCCGAGCCGGGGCCCGGATCGGGCATGTCGGGGACATTGACCACGCTGACGCCCTTGGGGTACTTGGTGGTCTCGCCGGCGGGCGTGATCCACTGGTTCGGCGTGCCGTCGCTGATCCAGGGGTGACGCCGCCGTGGAGGTGGAGCGTGGCCCGGTTCTGCGTGTACTTCGCGCAGTCCGTCCGGATCGTCGGGTCGCACGGAGCGTCCCGTGGCATCCACGGGACCTGCGCCCGCACCCATTACGCTGGTGTCGACCGGAATGAAGAGGTCGCCGCCGCTGCCGGTGGGTAGCAGGTTGGTGAACTTGACCCGGACCGGCCGGTCCTTCTGGGCGATGATGGTCGCACCCAGATACTGCGGACTGTCGAACGCGTAGACCTGCTGGCCTCCGATCTTGATTGCCGTGGAAGACCCGTCGACGTTCGCGTTCGAGAGGGCGACGTGCCGGCTGCCGGCCCCGACATTCATGACGCTCGTCTCGAGCTGCACGTAGCCGCGTATCAGCGTCGCCGGCAGGTCCGACGAAAGCTGCTTGCGGTACTGGATCAGCCCGATCTCGTAGTAGTCGGAACCCGGATATGTAACCTGGTCGGGAACTGCGATCGAGATGTACTGACCGAGGTTGTTGGCGTTGTCTGAGCCGAGGCCGGGCAGCGAGTCGACGAACTTGCGGATGCCGCCCGTAACGTAGCCGGCGCCTCCGTTCGTCACGTTGACCGACGCGACCGAGCCCGAAATCGAGGCCGTCGCCGCCGCTCCGGTGCCCGCGCCGCCGCCGCTGAACGAGACACTGGCGGTCGTGTAGTTGGAGCCGCCGTTTGTGACGGTGATCGCGAAGACCGCGTCGGCCGTGATGGCCGCGGTCGCGGCCGCGCCGGTGCCACCGCCACCGCTGATCGTCGCCAGGGGCGCCTCGGTGTAGCCGATGCCGTGCGTGCCCAGGGTGAGGCCGACGACCTTGAGCGTGGCGGCCGCGGTCGCGCCGCTGCCGGTCCCGCCGCATGAGGTGTCACCGTAGGCGGGGTTGTGTACGTCCCGGGGGTGTCGACGGTGACGAGGATCGTCCGTGGTGGCGGTTGCGGTCGCGCCGGCGCCCGACCCAGCGGAGTCCGTGATCTTGACCGCGGGCGCGGCGCGTGTAGCCCGAGCCGGCGGCGGTGACGGTGACACCGGTGATGGTCAGAGCCGGCGGTCGCGGTCGCGCCCGTGCCCAGCCCGGTCGAGTCGATGATGGTTACCGCCGGCGCGGACGTGTAGCCGGTCCCAGGCGCCGTGACGGTGAAGCCCGTGATGACGCCGCCCACGACGTGGCCGTCGCGGTCGCGCCCGTGCCGCCGCCGCCGGTGATGCTCACAACAGGGGTCACGTAGCCCGTGCCGCCGCCGCCGGTGATGGCATCAACGCCACCGACGGCCGTTGCCGCCGCGCCCGTGCCGCCGCCGCCAGCTGAAGTTGACGACCGGGGTTACGTAGCCCGTGCCGCCGACCGCCGTGACCACGATGGTGCTCACTCCGATCACGGCCGTCGCGGCGCCGCCCGTGCCGGCCGCCGGTGATGCTGACTGATGGGAGGAGAGGTGTAGGCGGTTCCGCCGGTGACCGTGATGGCTCCGAGCCCGGTGGTCGCCGTCGCGGCCGCGCCGGTGCCGCCGCCGCCACCGCTGAAGGCGACCGTTGGCACCGACGTGAAGCCGGTGCCGCCGTTCGTCACGGTGAGGCCCGTTACTTCGCCGGAGAGGGCCGCCCTGGCCGTTGCGCCGGTGCCGTCGCCGCTGATGTTGACCGTTGGAATGGACGTGTAGCCCGAGCCGGGGTTGGTGACGCTGATCGATCCCACCGAGCCGGACAGGGTGGCAGTCGCCGTCGCTCCGGCCCCGGTCCCGCCCAGGAACGAAACGGTCGGCGGGGACGTGTAGCCATTGCCCCCGGCAGTGACCGTGACGGACTGCACCACGCCGGCGACCGTGGTGGCGGTCGCGGTGGCCCCTGTGCCGCCGCCGCCCGTGAAGCCGACGGTCGCACCGTCGCTCGGCAGCGGGCTGTTCGCGTAGTTGGGTGTCGTGCCGAAGTAGTCGGGCGTCGCCATCGTGCCGGCCATCGCCGGCGTCGCCCCGAGGGAAACGGTGCAAGCGGCCCGGGACGCCGCGGCGCGCTGGGCAGCCGCAAGGCGGTCAGCGTTCGTGATCGGCCCCTGATGGATGGTCGGCGCCGCGACCGTGCACAGATTGGGGCCGGCCGCCACGGCGGGGACCATAGGCGTAGCCATCGCCAATGCGGTCACGAGAATGGCCGCGGTCCTGAACATCTTCTGGGCAATCGTGGCCCTGCGACCTGTGGACCTGAATGGCAATAAGAACCGCAGCTTGGCTACCACCTCAGACTCCCTTCGCGTCGACCGCTTCCCGGACTCTCCGGCGGTCGCCGGCTCCCTTGTCGACGAGCCAACCGGATGACTGCGCTGCGTGTCCGGCCGGGACTTCAACCCTTCGGCGTTTGCCCGGAGGGTGGCGGGCATCCCAACCGCACGCTTTCTCCCGAACGCTACCCTAGAGGGGGAGCCGTGCTCCACACCTCAACGAGTAGTCATTTCCATTGCAGACAGCCTGCCAAGAACAGGCAATCGTCCTGGGCTACGGCGGCGTGGAAGCCATTTCCGGATGTGTGGCCGGTTGATCGGGCTCCGGCGGCGACGGACGACGCGGGCCCGTCAGCGGGTCGTCATGGAGCGAAATAGCCGGTCACGTCGAAGATGACCGAGGCATGCTGGCCGGCGGTCGGTGATACCAGGGTGACCGAGAGGGTGCCGCCGCTGCCGAGGGCGACGGTGACCCCGTTGGCTCGATCGTCACCGACCGGGAAGTTCAGAGTCGAGCTGGTCGGGTTGTCGGTCGGGTTGGGACCGATGAACAGGTAGCCGTTGCTCGTCTGGCCGGTCACGGTCAGGTTGCCGGTGACCGCGGTCGCACCCGAGGGCACGCCGCCGTTGCCGGTCACCCCGAACGTCCGGGCCGCATGCTCGCCGATGGCACCGGAGATGCCGCCTGTGCCGTTGCGGGAGTCGAGGATGCGGGCCGGGGTGAGGGGTACGTAGCTTGCCCCGCCCGTGCCGGCGGTGAAGTAGCCGGTCACGTCGAAGATGACCGAGGCATGCTGGCCGGCGGTCGGTGATACCAGGGTGACCGAGAGGGTGCCGCCGCTGCCGAGGGCGACGGTGACCCCGTTGGCTCGGTCGTCACCGACCGGGAAGTTCAGAGTCGAGCTGGTCGGGTTGTCGGTCGGGTTGGGACCGATGAACAGGTAGCCGTTGCTCGTCTGGCCGGTCACGGTCAGGTTGCCGGTGACCGCGGTCGCACCCGAGGGCACGCCGCCGTTGCCGGTCACCCCGAACGTCCGGGCCGCATGCTCGCCGATGGCACCGGAGATGCCGCCTGTGCCGTTGCGGGAGTCGAGGATGCGGGCCGGGGTGAGGGGTACGTAGCTTGCCCCGCCCGTGCCGGCGGTGAAGTAGCCGGTCACGTCGAAGATGACCGAGGCATGCTGGCCGGCGGTCGGTGATACCAGGGTGACCGAGAGGGTGCCGCCGCTGCCGAGGGCGACGGTGACCCCGTTGGCTCGATCGTCACCGACCGGGAAGTTCAGAGTCGAGCTGGTCGGGTTGTCGGTCGGGTTGGGACCGATGAACAGGTAGCCGTTGCTCGTCTGGCCGGTCACGGTCAGGTTGCCGGTGACCGCGGTCGCACCCGAGGGCACGCCGCCGTTGCCGGTCACCTGGAACGTCCGGGCCGCATGCTCGCCGATGGCACCGGAGATGCCGCCTGTGCCGTTGCGGGAGTCGAGGACGCGGGCCGGGGTGAGGGCGTGGAACGTGGATGGTGTGGCCGGCACCGACGCCATGACCACCGACGAGATGCCCGCTGTCGTTCCGACCAGGATTCGGTCCTGCCAGAGAGTCGGGGAGACGAAATGGGGCACCGCCCCAACGGAGATAGAGCCCAGGGTCGCCCCCGTCGAAGGATTTAGTGCAACGAGAGTGCCGCTCCCCGTGTTCACGCTCCAGACCGCCCCGCCGCCGATGACGGGCGGTCCTCCGGCGGCACCGCTCTGCCAGCCGGGAGTCAGCGAGCCGTTCGTCCCGACCTGGACTTCGCGGAGGGAGCCGCTGCAGGGAACATAGACCGTGCCGCCGATCTGCGCGGCGCCCCCGAAACCGGTGCAGACCGTTGCCGACGACACCTGCCCGCCGATGCCGCCGAGCGCTCCCTGGTTCAGGACGTAGCCCGTGCCGCTCTTGCCGGCGATGAACACATGGCCGCCCGGGACCAGGACCGGACTCAACGACCCGAGGTCGGCATCCCCGGCGTTGTCGGCGGCCCAGGTCGAGGGCGCGAAGAAGCCGAGCTGGCTCAGCGTGGGCGACAACTCGACGACCGAATCGCTGCCGTCGTATGTCGTCGTCGAGGCGCCGTTGCCGACCGACACGTAGAGGTTGCCGGCGGCGTCGACAACCGGCCCACCCGTCGACCAGATGGCCCCTTCGCGGGTAGTCGGGACGACATAGGAGATGGTCGAGCCGACGCCGCTGGTCGGAACACCAACCTCCTCGCCCACGTACTGGGCGCAGTCGCCGGCCAGCCCGCCGAAGCCGATGTAGACGAAACCGTTGGCCACAGCCAGCGCCGGGCGTTGCTGGTGGTTCCTGGCGATGTCGCCCGGCAGGTCCACGTTGCGCGACCAGCGAACCGCACCCGTCGTGGGGTCGAGGGCGTAGAGGTCGTGGCTGAACGCGCTGTTCTCGGCGACGACGAACAGTGAACCCGGTGACGGGGTCGTAAGCGGGCGTGCCCGTTATGCCGAGGGGGTTATGTCCCCGCACGGTAGCGACGAGAGCGGCGCCGGTGTGCCCAGGTTCCGGTGCCACAGGATCCCGCCACCCGCGGGATCGATGGCGTAGACGCTGTCGCCTTCGGTGGCAGCGATGACCTTGCCGTTGACGACGAGCGGCTCGGCATATACGGCGCCGTCGAGAGCGGTCGACCAACCCGCGGTCAGCGGGCCGGCGAACGTCGGGAATGAGGGGTAGTTCACCGGTTCGTTGGGCATCGAAGTGGTAGACGGGCCAATCGGCGGCGGAAGCGACGGCGAGGACGCGACGTGCGGGAGCGACGGTAGCCGGCGTGCCCTGGCCCGGCGCTTGTGCCGCAGCGACGAGTGACGCCAGGGCGAATAGCGAGAAGGCGAGCCTGACGGGGATTGTCTGTCCGACCATTGGAGCACCGTTTCCTTGCCTGCCCCGGCCTGACTCGGCGGCGGAGCCTCCACACCGTCGGCTCTGTCGGGGGACCGGTCAACCGGGGTGCGGTCGCGACCCGCCTGACGGATCGGCTGGGGCGGCACGGCCGAGACGGACTCCTCGGTCTCCTGGCCCTACGGCGTGAAGTAGCCGGTCACGTCGAAGATCACGTGGGAGCTCGACCCGGCGGTCGCGCCGACGTAGGTGACCGAGAGTGTTCCCCCGGCGCCCAGGGCCACCGTCGCCGCGTTGGCTCTATCGTCGCCCACCGGGAAGTTGAGAGTCGAGCTGGTCGGATTGTCGGTAGGGATCGGACCGAGGTACATGTAGCCGCCGCTGGTCTGGGCCGTGGCGGTCAGGTTGCCGGTCACCGCGACGGCGCCGGCAGGCACGACCCCGCCGGTGACCGTGAATGTCCTGGCCACGTGCGAGCTCAGGAGCGCGAACGATCCGCCGGTGCCGTCGCGAGTGTCGAGGACGCGCTCCGGGGTCACGGCGTGGTATGTGGCGCCGGTCAGGTCGGGCGTGAAGTAGCCGGTCACGTCGAAGATCACGTGGGAGCTCGACCCGGCGGTCGCGCCGACGTAGGTGACCGAGAGTGTTCCCCCGGCGCCCAGGGCCACCGTCGCCGCGTTGGCTCTATCGTCGCCCACCGGGAAGTTGAGAGTCGAGCTGGTCGGATTGTCGGTAGGGATCGGACCGAGGTACATGTAGCCGCCGCTGGTCTGGGCCGTGGCGGTCAGGTTGCCGGTCACCGCGACGGCGCCGGCAGGCACGACCCCGCCGGTGACCGTGAATGTCCTGGCCACGTGCGAGCTCAGGAGCGCGAACGATCCGCCGGTGCCGTCGCGAGTGTCGAGGACGCGTTCCGGGGTCACGGCGTGGTATGTGGCGCCGGTCAGGTCGGGCGTGAAGTAGCCGGTCACGTCGAAGATCACGTGGGAGCTCGACCCGGCGGTCGCGCCGACGTAGGTGACCGAGAGTGTTCCCCCGGCGCCCAGGGCCACCGTCGCCGCGTTGGCTCTATCGTCGCCCACCGGGAAGTTGAGAGTCGAGCTGGTCGGATTGTCGGTAGGGATCGGACCGAGGTACATGTAGCCGCCGCTGGTCTGGGCCGTGGCGGTCAGGTTGCCGGTCACCGCGACGGCGCCGGCAGGCACGACCCCGCCGGTGACCGTGAATGTCCTGGCCACGTGCGAGCTCAGGAGCGCGAACGATCCGCCGGTGCCGTCGCGAGTGTCGAGGACGCGCTCCGGGGTCACGGCGTGGTATGTGGCGCCGGTCAATGTCGGAGTCGGAGTGGGAGCAGGGGTGGGGGTCGGGGTCGGGGTGGGGGTTGGTGTGGGGGTTGGTGTGGGCGTAGGAGCTGGCGCGACATTGTGGCACGCGCCCGATCCACTGTCGGTGAACGTGCCGTCCACCGGCAGGAAGCTCCAGTCGTAGCTGCCACTGTGGAGCGTCAGTCGAAGAATGCCGAACGACGTCGTATCGCGAACGACGCTGTTGGCCGCGATCGTGGCGATCGCCGTGTGGTTCGCTCCGCCGGTGCCCACGGTGATCTGAGTGATGCCGTTGACCGGATCGGCCACACCGTCAGGGGTTTGCGGGGAGAACCGCTCGTAGATGTGGTCGTGCCCGTCGAGGACGAGGTCCGCATGGGCCGCGTACAGCTGCTGCCACAGCGGGTAGGTGTTCGGGGACGCCCGGCCGCCGGAGCTGAATAGTGGGATGTGCCAGTAGGCCAGGATGCACTGGTTCTGGTGGGCGGCCAGGTCGGCGGTAAGCCATTGGCCCTGGGGCGAGGTTGGAACACACCCGCCCGCATCGAGACAGTTGGAGTTGAGGGCGATCAGGTGCCAGGCGCCGATGTCGTAGCTGTAGTAGCCCTGGCCCGGGGTTCCCGCCGCCGCGCCGAAGTAGCCGAAGTAACCCGCAGCGTTGAGGTTCGTCGAATCGCAACCGGTCGAGACCCCCAGGTTGTTGTCGGTGAGGTACTCATGGTTGCCGGGTACCGGGTGGGTGATCGCTTTCAACCGTCCCCAGCTCAGGTCGTAAGACTGCTGGAACGCCGCCAGGCCGCCGCAGTAGTACTGGTTGTCGCCAAGGGATAGGACGGCGCTGTAGCCACCGCCAACCAGCAGATCCGAGACGGCTTTCTGCCTGCAGTAGCTGCTGGTCGAGTTGACTATGCCGTTGCCGGAGTTGAAGTTCGGGTCGACGGGGTCGCAGGCGATGTCGCCGGCAGCGGCGACGACCGGGTCTGAAGCCGCGGATATCGGTCGGATGACTGACGGGACTGCGAACCAGGCCAGCGCGAGAAGGACGACCACAGCGGTCCTCGATCCGCGCTCCCACACGGCCTTCACGGCATGCTCCGGGGCAACGCAGCCTCGCACATTCGGCAGTCGGTCCTTCACGATCAGGTCGGTCGCATGGCAGCCCGACGCGCTGCGCACTCACGCGGCGGCCCAGCCGACCCGCATACTGCAGTCGGTGACTGCCTATTAGTAGGTTCGTCTTGCCTGGTGGTGAGGGCGATCCCCGGGCTGAGCCGAAGGAATTCGAGCCTGCGCAGAGCACTCGTCCATAAGGAAGGTCGGTGGACCAAACATGCCCGCGGTGAAATCGGGACTGCCGAACGTGATGGATGCCCGGCGCAAGGAACTCGAGCTTCTCGCGAACACGCGCTGGGATCTCCTCGTGGTCGGCGGTGGCATAACCGGAAGCGGCGTCCTGTTGGACGCGGCCTCCAGGGGAATGCGCGCGGCTCTGATCGAGCGCGACGACTTCGCAGTCGGCACCAGCAGCCGATCTTCCCGATTGATCCACGGAGGGCTTCGCTACCTGGAGCAGTTCCAGGTCGGACTCGTCCGAGAAGCCCTCCGTGAACGAGCCAGATTGCTGCGGATCGCGCCGCATCTGGTTCGACTGGAGCCTTTCCTCTTCCCGGTGTACGGCGGGATTTGGAACAGACCGTTCTACGGCGCCGGGCTGACTATGTACGACCTGCTCGGAGCCTCCGCCGACGGCGGATTCCATCGTCATCTCTCGACAGACGAGGCTCTGGAGGCCGTTCCCTCCCTGCGACGCAAATCGCTCCGCGGAGGCTTCGTCTACCACGACGGCCAGGAGGACGACGCGCGCTACGTGATCGCCGTCCTCCGAACCGCTCGCGCCCAGGGCGGTACGGCCGTCTCGAGGGTCGTGGCCGAGCGGCCGCTCGAGTCGAACGGGCGCGTCGACGGCTGCCTCGCCACCGACGCGCTGACCGCTGACAAGCTCGAGATCCGGGCCGACGTGGTCGTGGATGCGACCGGCGTCTGGGCATCGCGGCCCGATGGACCATTCGCGTCCGGAGACTCGCGATCCATACTCCCGAGTCGGGGCACACACCTGGTCGTCCGGCGCGACCGCATTCCCAGCCGGTACGGGCTCACGCTCAGGATCCCCGGGCGGGTCTGTTTTCTGGTTCCGGGACCGACCCATTGGATCATCGGCACAACGGACATAGAAGACCGCGATCCGTCCGATCGACCCGTGCCGACGGCCGGCGAAGTGGCCGAGATTCTCGGCAACGTCAACCGCACGCTGGACGTGGACCTGACCGTGGACGATGTCGTAGCGGCGTACGCGGGTATCAGGCCATTAGCACTGGACCCGAGCCATGAGTCCGGCGGAACCGTCAAGGCTTCGCGGGAGCACCGCATCCGGACCGAGCGGAACGGCCTGGTGCGAGTGAGCGGCGGCAAGTTCACAACCTATCGGCTCATGGCCGAGCAAGCCGTCGACGCGGCGATCGTCTCCTCCGGTTGGGCCGCGGGACGGGGCGCTCCGAAGTCCAAGACTGCGACGCTCCGGCTCGTCGGTGCCGCCTCGGCTTCGCAGCTCGCGTCCGAGGCCCAGGATCTGGCCGAGCGAACGGGGCTTGATCGAGCCCAGGTGGATCACCTTGTCGGGCGCCACGGCATGGAAGCCAAGGACGTGATCGAGCTGGGACAGGAGCAGGATGTTCTTCGACCACTCGGTCAGAACGGCCAGTATCTCGAGGCGGAGGCCGTTTGGGCCGTCCAGTGGGAGAGCGCTCTCTCACTCGACGACATCATGAGCCGCAGAACGCGCCTCAGTCTCGAAGAGCCGGATCGCGGCGCCGCCGCGGCCAGACGTGTGGCCGGGCTCGTCGGACGGCAGCTGGGTTGGGGAACGGGCGAAGCCGCGCAGGCTGTGAGTGCCTATCTGGAGTCGGCGCATGCCGAATTCGACGTACCGGCGAGCTAATAGGCCGCACATGTCGTACGCACCTCCCGCGCCTGCCGTCTTTCTCTCCAAGCTCGCCGCATCTCGATGTTGCCCCGCGACGACCACCGGCGAGCTGTTCGAGTTGGCGCTCCGGAGCCGGCCGGCCGTGCTCCTGATACTCCGGGCCGACGGCCTGACGCTGGGACGGGTTATCGATCGGGTCCACGAGAGTGGCAAGTTGGTCGCCATCCACCTGGATCTGGTCTCCGGCTTCCAGGTCGGACCGGGAGGCGCTCGAGTGGCTCGCGAGGGCTGGGGCAGACGCGGTCGTGAGCTCCCGTGGTCATCCTGATGGCGGCGATCAAGCAGCAGTCGATGACGGCCATCCAACGCCTGCTCCTGGGCGGCGTTCCCAGCTTGACTGCCGGCGTGGCGTCCGTGAGGCGTTCGGAACCTGACTGCCGTCGAGATCCGGCCGCGTCTGGACGACTATCTTCCCGATCAGCTAGGCAACCCAGGTTCGGTGTCGGGCTGCCCGATATGCCTCGGCAAAGACTGCGGGCAGGAGCGCCACGATGCCCACGAGGACCCAATCGAGAGCGTCGAGCGGGGTCGCCTGGAACGCGGCGGCAAGCGGCGGTATGAATGGAATGGCGACCTGGGCGGCGATGCAGACGATGCCTCCAGCCAGCAGCAACATGTTCGGACGGCGCCTGAGCACGGGGTAGGCGAGGCTGCGGTTGGCGTTGGCCCTCACAACCTGGCCGACCACAAGCGCGGTATAGGCCAGCCATCGCACATGCTCGAAGGTGCCGGCTTGGGTCATGATCAGCCACAACGCGGCGACGGCACTGAAGCCGCCGGCCAGGCCGATGCGAGCCAGTATCGACCAGTCGAGCAGGGGCTTCGTCCGCGGTCGCGGCGGCCGTTGCATGGCTCCGGGCTCTTCCGCCTCGCCTTCGAACGAGACGGCAGTCAGCATGTCGATGAAGATTTCGAGCCAGAGTATCTGGATCGGCAGGAGCGGCTGGTCATAGCCCGCGATCGTGGCGATGAGGATGAAGCCGAGCAACGCCACGTGCGTCGATACCAGGAATATCAAACCCTTCTGCACGTTGGCGACCAGCCGCCGGCCTTCCCGCAATCCATGCATCAGGGTCACGAACGAGTCGTCGTTGAGGACCAGATCCGAGGCTTCGCGCGCCACGGCCGTTCCGCTGCCCATGGCCACCGCGACGTCGGCATGGTGGAGAGCCGGGGCGTCGTTCACACCGTCGCCGGTAACGGCCACGGTGCGGTTCATGCTCCGGGCGATGTCGACGATGCGGAGCTTCTGCTCCGGGATCGCCCGAGCCACGATGTTGAGGTTGGGGAGTTCGACGGCCAGACGCTCGTCGTCCCACGAGGCCAGCTCGGTCCCGGTGACGATGTGCTGATTGCGCAAACCTGCCTCGGCGGCGATGGCGGCGGCCGTCGAGGGATGGTCGCCGGTAACGACCATGGGCTGGATGCCGGCGGCGGCGGCGAGTGCCATTGCCTCCCGGATCCCGGTGCGTATCCGGTCCGCGAAAGCTAGAACGCCCACCGGGACCCAATCGCCGTCCTCCGAGAGGCGAGCCAGGAGAAGCAGGCGCTCTCCGGCCTTTGCGCCACTCTCGACCAGCTCGTGCCACCGGTCGTGTTCCGCGGCAGCCTGGCCCTTGCACATATCGAGGACCGCCTCAGGGGCGCCCAGTGCCAATTCCTCTACGACCGACTTGCCGTCGGGACCGACCTTCCGGGCACGCGTACGCGAGAAAGGCCGCTCGTCGCTCACCGCATCTGCGTCGAGCAGATCCCCGGGATCCAGCTCCACGACCACCGCCTGCTCGGACAGGAAGGCAAACAGGGACCGGCTGAACGAGCCGGGTTTGGCGCCGGTGGCGACGCTCCAGGCGTCCTCCTCGGCGCGCACGGCCATGGTTGCGAGCCGGATGACTTCGGCCTGCCCCTCGCACGGCGCCGTCCGGGGTGCGGATCGCTTTGAGCGCCAGGCGGTTCTCCGTCAGGGTGCCCGTCTTGTCGGTCACGATCAGGTCAACCGAGCCGAGGGTCTCCTGGGCCGACAGACGTCGGACCAGCACCTTCATTCGTAGGAGTCGATAGGCGCCGAGCCCGAGCACGACGGCCACGAGGGCCGGCGGTTCTTCGGGGATTGCTGCGATCGCGGCCGACACGCCGGCCAGCACGTTCTTTCCGGCTTCGTTCCCGCGGAGGAAGCCGAGCGTGACGACGATGGTTATCAGGCCGATGGCAACTGCCAGCAGGATCCGGACCAGGCGATCCATCTCGCGCTGCAGCGGAGAGCGACGCCTTTCGCGTCCCGCCAGGGCCTGCGAGATACGCCCGAACTCTGTTCTCAGACCAGTGGCCACCACCACGCCCTCACCCCGGCCACCGACTACGGCGGTGCCGCCGTAGGCGATGCTGCGCCGCTCGGCCAGGGCTGCGCCCTCCTTGTCCGGCTCCACCGATGCCGGCTCCGGCAGCGATTCGCCGGTCAGGGCGCTGCGGTCGAAGCTCAACGCCTCCGCGCGGAACAACCTCAGATCCGCGGGGACCACGTCTCCGGTACGCAGCAGCACGATGTCGCCGGGCACGAGATCTCGAGTCGGCACATCCTCGATCCTGCCTCCACGGCGAACCCTTGCCGTAGGCGCGGCCGCCTCACGTAGGGCCTCGAGTGCCTTCTCCCCTCTGTACTCGGTTACCACCCCGGCACCTACGATGGGTGCGAGTATCACCAGGACGAGCAGGCCATCCCGGACTTCGTTCAGGGCGATGGCCAGGCAGCCAGCGATGAACAGCAGGATGACGAACGGCTCGCGCGCGCCGTCCCACAACAGCCGCCAGATGGACGTCTTTCGATCCGGCTCCAGTTCATTGGGGCCGAACTGGGTGAGTCGCGCTCCGGTCTCATCGGGCGTGAGACCCTGCGATTCGTTCCCGCCCAGCCGTTCCAGGACGGCGTCTGCCGGCAGGCGATACGCGGCCTCGGAGATGTCGGCCGAAGATGCAGAGCGCGGCGCGCGCCCTCCGTAGGGACGGTCATTCGCAAGCCACCTATTCGAGCCGGGTCCGCTGCTCGGCGGTCACTCTACGGACGTCCGCCCCGACGTCGGGGCCACAATGAGGCCTGGCGACAGACCCGGCAAATCAGCCGAGCGCGCTATCGGTTCTTGTCGCGCACTAGACCGGTTCCCGGACTCGCCCGGCCCGATCCTTCGCCCGCCGGATGAACTCGCGCGCGGCCTCCGGTCCAAATACCCTCGCAAGATCCGACTCGCGAGGCCTGGCTGTTGGGGCTGAGCCTGATACCCGCGCGGCCGAGTGTCGCCCGCAGGACCGTTGGCGCGACGCCGAGCAGAGCCGCGAGCGCGTAGAGACTGACCATTCCCGCGGTCATCGCACACTCCTTGCAGTTCAGTCGCCGCCGAAGATGTCGAGGATGCCGCCGAAGCGGCTTTCGCGCCGCCGCTCGCCGCCGGCTGGGCGACCCCGGCTGTCGCGTCCACGCCAATCGTCGTCGCCAATTTCGGGAGCGTGCTCGCGGAGATCGCGATTCCGGCCGGGATCCGAGTCCCGATCGCTGTCGCGGGCGTCGCCGAACTGGTTGCGCTGCCCTCCGGTCGCCGTCATCTCGGCGTCGATGAGCCGCTCGAGCTCGCCGTGATCCAAGAAGATTCCCCGGCAGTCCGTGCACTGATCGATTACGACGCCGCTGCGTTCGTATGTTCGCATCGCGCCCTGGCACTTCGGGCATATCAGGACGGTCATTTCGGCCATCGGAGTCTCCTTTCATTCGGAATTGCGATCGATCGAACTCGTGGGTGCGGAGGGCGCACACGAGCCGATGCCCTGAAGGAGCGGGAGGAGGCGCCGCGACCGCCGACCAGGGGACGCGGAGAGGCGAGGACGACGGCGAGCTTGTGCCGCATCGGCGGAGCACCTCCGACTCATCCCCTGGAGGTCCGACCGTCGGATGCCTCGACCTGGGGGCTGGTCGAAGGTCTTGTCCGCCTCTGGTGAGGTGAGGAGACCGGGCTCGTCGCCGGGTCTGTCGATCTCCTCGTGCCGCCCGGGGAGGCGGCAGGACTACTCCCCTTCGGGCCACAGGCTGAGCCCGCGGCCGCGGCGATGTCAAGCCTCCGAATGGATTAGCCCGGACAGGCCAGATGCCTGGGGGCGGCGAGTTGGCCCTCCGGAGCCGACCCGTCTTTGACGCCAAGATCCTTGCCCGACAGACTTGCGTCGAGTTGGCCGAGAAGTCGGAGGGGCTCCGATGGCTTGGGTTGTCTTCGCGTGACGCATCGAGAGGGCGAATGACCGCGACAGTGAGTACGACAGGGCGAACCCGACGCACGCGAGGACTGGCCCTGCGACTTGGTCTGCTGGCCGTTGCGTTACTCGTTATCGCCCTGGCGGTCCCACGGATCGGCGGGATCCTGGGTCAGTCTGGGCCGGGGTCGTTCGAGAGTACGGGCTCTATGACGACGCCGAGATCGACCCATACGGCGACCTTGTTGCGTGACGGTCGCGTGCTCCTCGCCGGAGGCCTGGCCAAAGGACTGACGCCAACCGCCACGGCCGAACTCTACGATCCCAGGACGGGGTCGTTCTCGCCCACCGGATCGATGGGAACGGCCAGAGAGGGCCATACCGCGACGCTGCTGGCCGATGGTAGGGTCCTTGTCGCCGGAGGCAACGGGACTACCGGCACGTACCTCGCGTCGGCGGAGGTGTACGACCCGGGAACAGGCCGCTTCACCCCTACCGGTCCCATGGCGACCGCACGCTTCTTCCCGACGGCGACGCTGCTTCCCAACGGCAAGGTGCTGGTGGCCGGAGGGATGTCGGACGGAACCGTAATCCTGAGATCGGCCGAGCTGTACGACCCAGCGACCGGTCGGTTCGCGGCCACAGGTGACATGACGGCGCCGCGATACCTCGCCACCGCGACGCTGCTGAAGACGGGCGAGGTCCTCCTGGCGGGTGGCGATGGCTTCCTGTCACAGCCGCAGCCAGAGTCCCAGCCGGAGGGTTCAGCCGAGCTCTACGATCCGTCGACCGGCGCCTTCCGGTTGACGGGTTCGATGCCGGTCCAACGGATTGGGCAAGTAGCCGTTCCACTCGACGACGGACGGGTCATCTTTGCCGGAGGCGGCGGGGACGCCGTCTGGAGCTACGACCCTGCCAGCGGTTCGTTCGCATCCGCCGGCCGGATGCTGAAGCCGCGGGCGGGAGTAGCCGCGGTAGAGCTCGAGACCGGCGTGGTCCTGTTTGTCGGCGGCAGCCACAACATCTGCTGCGAGATCTTCGAGCACTACGCGAGCGGCGAGCTCTACTACGCCGATGGAAACCGCTCGGTCCCATCGGGCTCGATGATCGAGACGCGGGCGAACGAGACCGCGACTCTTCTTGCCGACGGTCGCGTGCTGATCGCCGGCGGCGAGGACTCATCGAGGGGAGTGCTCAACTCGGCCGAGCTGTTCTCCCTGCTGTGATGCGGGCGTGTCTTCGCGTGACGCAAGGAGGGGCGAATGACCGCGACAGTAAGTACGACAGGGCCAACCCGACGCACGCGAGGCGTGGCCCTGCGACTTGGTCTGCTGGCCGTTGCGTTGCTGTTGTCGCCGTCGCGGTCCCACGGATCGGCGGGATCCTGGGTCAGCTGGGCCGGGGTCGTTCGAGAGTACGGGCTCCATGACGACCCCGAGATCGACCCATACGGCGACCTTGTTGCGGATGGTCGTGTGCTCGTCGCCGGGGGCCTGGCGGAGGGGCTGACCAACTGCTACGGCCGAGCTCTACGATCCCCGGACGGGCTCGTTCTCGCCCACCGGATCGATGGAACGCCCAGGTACGGCCAGTCCGCGACGCTGCTGGCCGATGGTCGGGTCCTCCTCGCCGGAGGTTATGACGCGACCGCCACGCACCTCGCTTCGGCGGAGCTATACGATCCCGAAACGGGCCTATTCAGCCCGACCGGTCCTATGGCCGCCGCACGCCTCTTCCCTACCGCCACGCTGCTTCCCAACGGCAAGGTATTGATGGCCGGAGGGATGCCGGACGGAACCGTAGTCCTGAGATCGGCCGAGCTGTACGACCCCGCGACCGGTCGGTTCGCGGCTACGGGCGACATGACGGCACCGCGATACCTCGCCACCGCGACGCTGCTGAAAACGGGCGAGGTCCTTGTGGCGGGTGGCGATGGCTTTCTGTCACAGGCGCAGTCCAGAGCTCCACCCGAAGGGCTCGGCCGAGCTCTACGACCCATCGACCGGCGCCTTCCGGTTGACCGGTTCGATGCCGGTCCAACGGATCGGGCAAGTAGCCGTTCCGCTCGATGACGGACGGGTCATCCTCGCCGGAGGTGGCGACGACACCATCTGGAGCTACGACCCGGCAGCGGCTCGTTCGCATCCGCGGGCCGGATGCTGAAGCCGCGGGCTGGAGTAGCTGCCGTAGAGCTCCAGACCGGCGTGGTCCTGTTTGTCGGCGGCAGTCACAACATCTGCTGCGACAAGTGGGAGCACTATGCGAGCGGCGAGCTCTACTACGCCGATGGAAACCGCTCGGTCCCATCGGGCTCGATGATCGAGACGCGGGCGAACGAGACGGCGACTCTTCTTGCCGACGGTCGTGTGCTGATCGCCGGCGGCGAGAACTCATCGAAAGGAGTGCTCAACTCGGCCGAGCTGTTCTCCCTCCGGTGATGCGGCTACGCCCTGCTGGTCGACATCTCCGGCGCTTGACGGCCCGCCCTCGCCATGCGGTCAGTCTCCCGCGGTGTCACGGAGCCGTTCGAGGCCGTCGAGGATCAGATCCAGCCCAAACTCGAAATCGACCGAGGCGGCGCCTGCGGTCGTCGTCACCATCTCGGCCATCGCGCGGAGGTTCGGATGGTCGCCCGCGGGAAGACCTTGCGCGAGTGCCGCCGCAACCTCCGGAGCTTTGTCGGGGTCGAACGGCCAGACCAGCTCCTGGAGCACGAAGCCATACGTGTAACTGTCCAGCACCATGATCGCGCGGATGACCGTCGGCATCGTGAACCCCGCCGCCGAGAGGACGCCTATCACCGCGTCCACGTAGCGCAGCCTCGCCGGACCGCCGTTGGGGCGCGACTCGATGAGCCTGCCGGCCCAGGGGTGGCGCAGAAGGACCTGGTGGGCTGAGGTCGCACCCCGCCGGATCGCCGTCTTCCAGTCGACGTCTCTGGAAGGCACCTCGAAGTCGGCCATGACGAGGTCGGCGATGCCGTCGAGGATGTCGTCCTTGTTGGCCACGTGCTTGTACAGCGACATCGCCTCGACCCGGAGCACCTGGCCGAGCTTGCGCATGGAGACCGACTCGAGGCCGCCTTCGTCCGCCAGCAGCATGGCCGCCCGCAGGACCTGGTCCCGGCTGAGCGGCTTGCGTCGGCGAGCCGCGGCTCGAGCCGGCGGCGTCATCGGCTTCGTCATCTCGTCCTCATCCTCAGCATGTTGACAGGCTTACGGTGTAGTCGTAGGCTTACACCGTCAGCTTACAGTGTAGCAGATGGCCACGTCCGCGGGGCAACCTCGTCCTCGCGGTCTCTCGCCGCGGTCTCATCACCAACCAAGGAGGCATCCAATGTTGATGCAAATGGCGACCCTTGGGGGCGCTCTACTGGTAGGGCTCGCGGCCATCGCGGGCACGTTCCTGCTGGGGATGCGGGCGAAGTCCCCGCTCCTGCTCGGCCCCCTCATCCGGCTGCAGCGCGCGGTCCTCAACCCGCGACAGCTGCGATCGGCCGGCAAGCCCGGAGCGTCCGCATCCGTGATCCGGCATCGCGGCCGGATCTCGGGCCAGCCGTACGAGACTCCGGTCGGGGTGGTGGCAGCCGGTGACGGGTTCGTGATCGCGCTGCCTTATGGGTCACGCGCGAACTGGCTCCAGAACGTGCTGGCGAGTGGCTCCGCCGCCATCGTCCACGAGGGAGAGACGTACCAGGTCGACCGGCCGGAGGTCGTCCCGATGCGGGCGGTCCAGGCTGCGTTCACGGCCGGTGACCAACGAAGCTTCCGTTGGTTCGGCGTCGACCAGGCGCTCCGGGTCCGGCGGGCCCAGCCGGAAGGCGCCTGAGATGGCTCTCCGGATGACCCCAGCTTCCGGCCATGGCCGAGGACGTATTCCACTACCCAGACTCTGAGGAGAAACCGTGACTTCCCCAAAGGCTCTCGCGAGAACCGCCGGGCTTCTGTACCTGGGCCTCATCGCGCTCATGTGTTTTGCCCAATGGTCGTACGTGACAGCGTCTACGTGCGCGACAACGCGGCCGCCACGGCGGACAGGATCCGCGAGTCGGCGGGCCTGTACCGGATTGCCCTGGCGCTCGACCTCATCGGCTACATCTGCTATCTGTTCCTGGCCCTGACCCTCTACTTCCTGTTCCGGAGCCACGGCCAGTGGGCCGCCCGCATCCTGCTGGTGACCGTCACCGCGGCCACCGCCATTCTCATGGGCACCCTCATCACCCATGCCGGCTCGCTCCTGGTCGCCACCGACCCGGGCTTCGTCTCGGCTCTTGGGCAGAGCGGTTCGGACGCCCTGGTCCTGCTGTTCATGAACCTGCAGAAGCAGGGCTACTACGCCGGCCAGATCTTCTTCGGTCTCTGGCTCCTTCCCCTCGGACTCCTCGTCTACCGATCGGGGTGGTTTCCGAAGTGGCTGGGCGTCTGGCTCGTCATCGGCGGTTTCGGCCAGCTTGTCGAGCTGGCATTGATTCTCCTGGTGACCCCCAACTTCGATGAATTGAGCGTGTCGGTCTTCCTCCTCCCGGGTGGCATCTCGGAGATCATCTTCGCCCTGTGGGCGACGATCAGAGGTGCAAATGCTCCGGTGCTGGCGGGCAACGACCCCCAGCCGGTACCGGCCCCGGGCCCGTGGCCCTGGCGAATGGCGGGGCCTTCTGAGCGGTTGCCGGACCCTCTCGCCGGGACGCTCAACGATGTACAACGTAGTTGACACGGTGTCAGCTATGCTTTACATTCTGCCATGTCAACAATCTTTGACATGGGAGTGGGCAAATGGCGTTCCTGGAGAAGAGCAACTGGGTTGTGCTCGTCGTCGCGGTGCCGACGCTGCTCGTCTACGTGGCCATGGTCGTGCCGCAGGTGCTCAGCAGGCCGATGGCTGAGGTCGGCTGGGTCCAGCCGATGATCTTCGCAATCGTCGGCTTCGTGGTGGCGAACATCCTGGGCAACGTCGTGGCCGCGGCCACGAACCCGAGTGAGGCGGACAAGAACGACCAGCGGGACAGGGAGATCGATCATTTCGGTGAGAGGGTTGGCAACTGGCTGGTCATCGCCGGTTCGATCGCCGCACTGATCCTGGCGATGACCGACGCGGACCGCTTCTGGATCGCCAACGCGATCTTCCTTGCAGGCATGGCGGGAGCCCTTGTCAGCTCCGTCACCAAGATCGCGGCCTACCACGGGTCGTTCCAAACATGGTGAAGCCGACACTCGTCACCAACTCGATCCGGGCGCTCCGCTTCGCCAACGGCGAGATGACGCAGGCAGATCTGGCCGATCGAGTCGGCGTCACCCGCCAGACGATCATCGCCATCGAGCAGGGCAAGTACTCGCCCACGCTCGAGATGGCCTTCCAGATCGCCTGCCCGAGCTTTCGGTGTTGGCCTGGATGACGTATTCCACTACCCAGACTCCAAGGAGAAACCATGAGTCAGATCGCCAAAGCACCGTCTCTTCCGCCGCGCTGGTTCATCCGCACGTTCTGGGTGGTGCAGCGTGCCGTCTACTCGGTCACAGGCGGCCGGCTCGGCCTCCGAACCGCGAAGGCCGACCGCTGGGGCATGATGTGGCTCCACACGGTCGGGCGCCGCACCGGTGAGGAGCGAAAGGCCATCCTCGGATACTTCGAGGACGGACCCGACCTGGTCACCATGGCCATGAACGGCTGGGCCGACGCCGAGCCCGCCTGGTGGCTCAACCTGCAGGCTCAGCCCGACGTCACCGTCGATCTGCCCGGTGGGTCGCGCGCCGTCCACGCCCATGCGGCGGACAAGGACGAGCGGCCGCGTCTCTGGGCCATGCAGGCCACCTACGACAAGGATCTCGATGCCTACGCCGCGCTGCGCTCACGCGAGACCGCGGTCGTGATCCTGTCACCTCGACCCGAGTAGCAGCTTCGCCAGGCGTCACGGCACGTCAGGCTTGGCCCCTCCTAGCGCAGGGACGGATCCAGCGGATTGGCGCGCCCGACAGGATTCGAATTCCCGGACGCCATATCGGTCCAAAAGCGGCTTCTGATCAAGCGATGCCAGTTTGACAGCCTCGTGCGGAACCAAGGTTCTCCGACCCGGCTGTCGTATGCCTCGTCGACAGGTCGTTCGGAGCCGCCTTGTCGGCCGGGACGTCCGAGCGGTCGCAGGCGCCGCGGGCATCAATTCCATCACCCAAGGCGACCGGCAGGGCACCGGCAACATGGTCCTCGAATACCGTCAGCCTTGGGCTGGTGGCATCTCCGCCGAGTGGACGTACACGCTGACCATCCAAGGCGCCGAAACCCGACGCCCGGTCACTTCCCGAGCCTTGAGGCATCGGGACTGTTCCGCCCGGCGCAGCAATTCCCGGCGGCGCTGTTCGGCACGCACGGCCCGGTCGATACTCGCGCGGACGTCGCAACAAACATGTGCGGAGGGTGTCATGGCTCGCGAAGAAGAGCGTCTCCAGCGTTCGCTCGAAACACCGATCGTCGGGGGCCTTCCCGACGCGCCTGGCATCGTCGCGGCGATCCGCCTGACGCCGGGCGTGGGGCACCACATCAGGGGACTCGCCGACGAGCTGCTCGTCAAGGACTACCCGGGTGCCACGCTCCACCGCTACGAGCGGGAGATGCTTGCGACGGCCGTCTCCGCGGCCAACGACTGCTTCTACTGCATGGACACCCATGGTGCGTACGCCTCCGCCCTCCTCGAACGCCAGGGCGCCGTCGAGCTGACGCCTGTTATCGATCGGCTCAAGCTGGGGTCGTCGGACGGTCTCGGCGAGAAGATGGGTGCGCTTCTGCACATCGCCCGAACCGTCCGCGGCGAGGCTCGAAACCTCACCGCGGCCGACGTCCAGGCGGCCCTCGACTCCGGCGCCACCGACGGCGACGTGCAGCTCGCCGTCCTCATCGCGGCCGCATTCTCGATGTTCAACCGCATGGTGGACGGGCTCCGGGCGCAAACCCCGCCCCAATCCCGCGGCGTATCGCGCCCGGGCCGCCGAGATCGCCGAGCATGGGTACGACGACCCGCGCGTCGTTTCGCTGCCCGGTCGGTCCTGACCGGCCCCCCAATTCGACACCACGACCCGGGTACAGGGGCTTCGTCCACCGCGACGGCATGCGGGATCAGATGCATCTCAAACACTCAGTCGAGCGAGGGGCTCGGGTGGTGGTCTGACCGAGGGCCCGTGGATCGTGCAGGAGCGCCTGCGACTACGATCGGGCTGATGTCCGAGACGCCGAACCGACTTGCCGCCGAGACCAGCCCCTACCTGCTCCAGCACGCCCACAACCCTGTCGACTGGTACCCGTGGGGCGCCGAGGCGCTCGCGCGAGCGAGGCAAGCGGACCGGCCGATCTTCCTCTCGATCGGCTACGCGGCATGCCACTGGTGTCACGTCATGGAGCGGGAGTCGTTCGAGGACCCGGAAACCGCGGCGATCCTGAACGCCGGCTTCGTCTCGATCAAGGTCGACCGCGAGGAGCGGCCCGATCTGGACGCGATCTACATGGCGGCGCTCCAGTCGATGACCGGCGGAGGGGGCTGGCCGATGAGCCTCTTTCTGACGCCCGACGGCCGACCGTTCTATGGGGGCACTTACTACCCGCGAGATCCGCGATATGGCATGCCGTCGTTCCGGCAGGTCCTCGCGGCAGTGACCGCGGCATGGGCGGAGCGTCGGGCCGACGTCGAGGCCGCAGCCGATCGACTCACGGCTGAGCTGCGGGGCCGCGCGACGGGCCCGGCCGACGAACCCGAGACCAAGCCCCAGGACGCGGGTTCGACAGCGTCCGGCGGCAGTGATGGCGAGCCTGAGGTAGTCCGACTGCCGGGCGGGCGGGCCAGCGAACGGCGGTCTGCTCTCATAGCGACAGCCGTGGACCGGCTGGTGGCCGACTTCCTTTTCGAACACGGTGGCTGGGGTGGGCCGCCACGCTTCCCGCAGCCGGCGGTCATCGACCTGCTGTTGCGACGGGCCCGCCTCGTACCCGACGATCGTGTCCTGGCCACGGCGGTTCGCGCCTTGGACGTCATGGCCGCTGGAGGTATCCACGATCAGATCGGTGGCGGCTTTCACCGGTATGCGACCGACACGTATTGGCTGGTGCCGCATTTCGAGAAGATGCTCTACGACAACGCCCAGCTGGCGCGGGTCTACCTCCACGCCTACCAGCTCACGGGCGAGCCACGCTTCAGGGCTGTCGTCGAGACAACACTCGACTACCTGGTCCGGGAGGTGCGGACGACGGAAGGATTGTTCGCCTCCAGCCAGGACGCCGACACCGACGGGACCGAGGGTCGGACCTACGTGTGGACTCTCGATGAGGTCGCGACGGTACTGGGTGGGACGGCGGCCGGACCTGCCGACGACCCGAGGCCCGAGCCGGTGCCGCGGGGCGCGGAGCCCGGCCTCACGTCGCTCTTCGAGTCGGCGTACGGCGTGACCGCCGCCGGCAACTGGGAGGGCCGGACGATCCTCTCCCGTATGACCAGCGATGAGCAGGTCGCGGCCCTCTATGGGCGCGCCCGTGCAAGAGGTCACCGGCCGCTTGGAGCTGGCCCGTCGCTTGTTGCTCGAGCGACGCGGTGGTCGGGCCCAGCCAGCCCTGGATGACAAGGCAGTGACGGCCTGGAACGGCCTCACCCTGGCTGCCTTTGCCGAGGCAGCCCCGGTGCTCGAACGGCAGGCCGACCTGGCAGTTGCAGAAGCGGTTGCCGAGACGACTCTCGGGCTGTTGCGCGGCTCGGACGGCCGACTGGCGCGGTCGTTCCGAGTCTGGTCGGACCACGGGGCGGGGCAGTCTGGACGACTACGCCTGCCTCGCCGACGGGCTGGTCTCCCTCTACGAGGCCACGTTCGAGGCGCGATGGCTGGTCGCGGCCAGCGAGCTCGTCGGTGTAGTGGAGCGGGAATTCGCGGACGCCGCGGGTGGCTGGTTCGACACGGCCAGCGACGCCGAGCCGTTGCTCGTCAGACCGAAGGAAACGCAGGACGGCGCCACTCCCTCGGGCGGCGCCGCGGCGGCAGCCGTGATGCTTCGGCTGGCCGAGCTGACCGGCGATGGACGCCTTCGCGATGCTGCCGAACGGGCCGTCGGCCAGATGGAGCAGTTGGCGGCGCGATACCCGCGCGCGTTCCCGGTCTGGCTCGGGGCTCTCGACTTCGCTTCGGCCCGGGTGTCGCAGGTGGCGATCGTGGGTGATCCGGCGGGCAGCCGATACCGAGGCCTTGCTGGCGGTCGCGAGGATGGGGTTCCAGCCGTACATGGTTCTGGCGCTTGGCAACCCCGACTCGAGCACGCCCGATCTGCTGCGCGGCCGTTTCGCGATCGACGGCCGAGCGACTGCGTACGTGTGCCACGGTTTCGCCTGCCGCCGGCCGGTCACCGAACCGGCAGAGCTGGCGGCCGAGCTGGCCTGACATCGGCGGCCGGCGCCACGGAGGAGATAAGCGGCCGGTTCGACTGGCTAGCGCCCATGCCGTAATGCGGCGGCCATTCGAACCAGAGCGCGAGGTTGCAACGACCCCGTGCCGATTGCCCGGTCCTCCCGAGCGGGCGCAGGTTGCCAGGCTGTACCTAAACGAATGGCGCGCCCGACAGGATTCGAACCTGCGACCTTCGGCTCCGGAGGCCGACGCTCTATCCGCTGAGCTACAGGCGCGCGATCCCGGGGCGGCGATCGGGACGGACCGGCTGCCCGGGAGGCAAGGATAGCAGCGCGGCCGACCGAACCGCGGATTCAGGCCTGGAAATTCGAAGCGGCTCCCGAAGGAGCCGCTTCGTTGCTGTCCCGGTGAAGGTTCGTCCCGCCGAGGCGGACCGTCTTCTGCCACGCTACAAAGGCATCTATCACGTCGGCTGCACCGACTACCCTAACCCGACCTACCCATGACCTTGTAACTGGGGCAGCAGGCTGACTGGCAGCTTCTAAAGTCTACAGCCCCTTCTGCCTTCAATCCAAGGGTTTTGTCGGTCTATCGGGTTAAAATCCCGCAACTTTGTTAGCGTTGTGTAACGACTTCGTTGCAGCCGGCGCAACCGCCACGAGCCGTCCGTCGCGATGTGCTCGTCGGGCGAGCCCGGTCTTGCCGAGATCAGTCGGCGATCGTTACGGATCGCATCGCCGTCGGCTCGGCAGGCTGGTCCCTGCTATCGCGTTTGGCGGCGGCGATGGCGTCGACGACGTCCATCCCCTTGGTCACCTGTCCGAAGAGCGTGTACTTCTTGGGCAGCCGCCCGCCCGAGAGGTCGGCCAGGCAGACGAAGAACTGGCTGCCGTTCGTGTTCGGTCCGGCATTGGCCATGGCCACCGCGCCGCGCCCGTAGTCGCCCTCGAATGGCTCGTCGGCGAACTTGTAGCCCGGGCCGCCGGTGCCGAGGCGCCCCCGGTCCAGCCGATCGATGTGCCCGTACTCCCCGTCGCCTCCCTGGATGACGAAGCCGGGCACGAGGCGGTGGAAGACGACTCCGTCGTAGAAGCCCTTGCGGGCAAGCTCGATGAAGTTGGCCGTCGCCTTGGGCGCGCTCTCCGTATGCAGCTCGATCTCGATGGCGCCCTTGTCCGTATCGATCGTGGCTTTGGTCATCCGTCTCTCCTCGTTCGGCGGCTCGCTAGGGAACCGTGACAGTCGTGCTCGTGATCACGGCCGGCTGCAGCGGCATCGACGGCGGCTCGCCGTTGGGCCCCGGCTCGCCTCCCAGGGGGATGGCGGCGATCCGGTCGACGACGTCCATGCCGGACGTGACCGAGCCGAAGATCGCGTAGTTGTTGGTGGTTGCGGCGCCCAGGCTCGTCTGGGCGGAATCGTCCAGGACGATGAAGAACTGCGAGTTGGCGGAGTTGGCCGCGCTCGTTCGGGCCATGGCGAGGGTGCCGCGCTTGTAGGTCGTGGTCACCTTGTCATCCTGGATGTTCCACCCGGGTCCGCCCTGGCCCATCTGGCTGGGTGTGAAGCTCGGGAGCCGGCCGTACTGCCCGTCGCCGGTCTGGATGATGAAATTGGCCACGACCCGGTGGAAGAGGACGTTGTCGTAGTAGCCGCAGCGGGCGAGGGCGACGAAGGCTCCGGCGGCGTTGGGGCCCAGGCTCGAGTCGACCTTGATCACGATGTTGCCGAAGTTGGTGGTCATCGTGACCGTCGCGGTGCCACTGGTCATCGCCGCCGGGGCAGAGGTCGGGCAGCCCGTGGGCGCCGGGCCCGAGGGTGTAGGGCGGCGTGGTCGGCGGGGTCGTCGGTGGGGCGCTCGGCGAGGGAGTGGGCACTGCCGTCGGAACGGAGCAGGCGGCAAAGAGCAGCGTGACGAGCACGCCGGCCGCGAGCCGGCGCACGGTCGCGAGCCGGCGCGGCGACGACATTGGGCGGGCGAGGATCATGCAGCGGCCTCCAGGGCTTTGGCGAAGTCTACTGCTCCGGACAGTAGCGGCTCTCCGAGGATGATGCCTGCGATCTGGGCATCTCGCAGGCCCTTGATGGTATCGAGGTCGACGGACCCTCCTGCCACGAACAGCTCGGCACGAAGCGTTCGAGCCAGCCCGGCCAGGAACCCGAGGTCCGGACGCGCACCTCCGTGTGACAGAACGAGCCGGCGGACGCCGTGGTCCACAAGCTCGCCGGCCAGTTCTTCCAGACTCGGCGGAGCGGGTCGGTGCCAAGGATACGCGGCAATTCGCTCCGGCCGCGGATCCAGGCCGACGGCCAGCCAGTCTCCGGCCACCGCGAGGCACTCGCGCAGGAGCTCCGGGCGGTCCGCCACGGTCATCGACACGACGACTCGAGTCGCCCCGGCCGCGAACGCGAGCCTGATGTTGTCGGCGCCTTCCATCCCCCCCGCGATCTGCAGCGGAACCGCAACTCGCCCGGCGACGCGGCCGATGGCCTCCAGGTTGACGGGCTCGCCGGCTCGGGCGCCGTCCATGTCCACGAAATGGATCAGCTGCGCGCCCTGTGCCACGAACCGCTCGGCGATCCGCTCGGGGCGATCCGTCGGCGAGCCGACGCCCGCGGCCGCGCCGGGCCAGTGAACCAGCCGGGAGCGACCGTTCTCGACGTCTATCGACGGGATTACCAGCACGACGCCTCAGGACCCGGCCGCGGCCTCGGCCGCCAGGAGCCGGCGCTGGAAGCTGATCGGCACGGACCCGTTGCGGAGGAGCGCGTCGTGGAAACCCTTCAGGCTGAAACGGTCGCCGAGCCTGCGCTGCTCATCGGCCCGCAGCGCCAGCAGGAGCACCTTGCCCAGCAGGTAGCTCAGCTGGTAGGTCGGCGTGTAGGTGTAACGGAAGACCTCTGCCTGGGCGTTGGCGTGCTCGAAGCCGGTGTGCTCGATCAGGAAGGCGGTCGCTTCCTCGACGCTCAGCTCGCCGCGGTGCATCCGCACGTCCAGGATGATCCGGCAGGCCCGCCAGATAGCGTCGGTGTGCAGGGCGAGCATGAATTCGGGCCCGTCGTCGAAGCCCTGCTCGCGCATCATCTGCTCGCTGTACATGCCCCAGCCCTCGACGAACTCCGTGGCGTCGGTCATCAGGCGTACCAGCGACGGATGCCGGACGGCGGCGGAGAGCTGCAAGTGGTGGCCGGGGTAGGCCTCGTGGACACTGGTGTTGCTGATCGATGAGTAGTTGTGCTCGCGCATGGCGTTCGGGTCGTCGCCGACGGACGGCGTGACGATGTAGATGCCGGACGGGTTCTTGTCGAACTTGCCCGGTTCGAAGTAGGCGGCGAACGGGATGACCGTGCGCAGGTACTCCGGCGTGGGGATGACGGCGATCCTCTCGCCGGGCGGCAGCGTCGCGATGTCGTGCTCCACGATGTGGGCTCGGGCTCGCATCATGGCGTCCTTGTAGGCCGCCAGCGCCTCGTCGAAAGTGGCCGGGTGGTTCGACTTGACCCGGTCGACGACCGCCGCTTCGTCCACGGACGGGTCGATGCGGCGAGCGTCCTCGACCCGAGCGGCCTTGTTGAGCGCCAGCTGCTGGTGGCCGATCTCGAGGATCTGGGACGCATCCAGACCGTCGAAGGCTCGCAATCCCACGAGCTGGTCGTACGCCTCCGAGCCGAGCGCCCAGCTCTCCACGGTCGAACCCATGGCGCCCTTGATCGTTTCGAGGTAGGCGGCGACGGCGGCGGTGGCCGTTGCCACGGCCCTGTCCAGACGGGCCTGGGCGCGCTCGTCCAGGACCCCGGCGCCGGCCGCCTTGATCTCGTTGAAGAGGAACGGCATCTGCTCGCCCGAGTCGAGCTCCAGCTCCTGCCAGAGGCGGACCTGCGGCGCCGTTGCCCGGGTCCGGTGCTGCTCGAGCAGCCTGGGAACGCCTTCCAGCCGGGCGGTCAGGGAGCCGAGCCGCTCGGCCAGTGGCGCGAAGTCCCTGGCGAAGACGCTGAAGAGCGCATCGCCGACCTGGTCCAACGCCGTCGAGCGGCGTTCCCAGACGCGATGCACTTCCAGGTTGAAGAGTTCGCGGCGGACGTTGTGCAGGGCAAGCTCGCGCTCCAGGCGCACGCTCTCCGAAAGGCCGGCCGGGTCTATGGCCTCGACCTTGCGCTCCATCCGGTGGGCGTCCGCGATCTCCTGCTCGACTGCGTCGCGGCTTCGCGTCGTCCAGGCGATCGTCGGCATCGTGCAGCCCGACGAACGTGGCGAGGATCGGGTGCTTCTGCACCAGGTCCCGGAACTCCGCCTCGATGACGTCCCAGAACTCGCCGTCGAGAGGGCCCGCGGCCGGCGTTGACTCGGGTCGAGGGAGAACGAGCTCTGCCATCTATCGCTCCAGGCTTGCAGCGGTGACCGTCGAAGTTGCCGTCTCCTTGAGGGCGGCGGCGCAGGCGTCGATCGTGCGGTCGACGTCGTCTGCATCGATGCCGTAGTGGGTTACCGCCCTCACCCAGCCGTGGCTGTAATCGAGCATGAGCACACCCCGCGCCTCGAGGGCCTCGACGAAGGCTTTGGGGTTGCCTCGAACCTTGAAGAAGACGAAGTTGGTGGCAACCCGACGCGGATCGAGAGGGCCTTCCGTGGGCTGGGCGATCCAACCCGGCGAGCTGATGCCGTCCATACCGGCCAGACCCTCGGCCAGCCGGCGGGCGTTGGCGTGGTCCTCGGCCAGGCGTCCGATCATCCCGTCCGGACCGTCGCTGAGCGCCACCAGACCGGCGGCGGCCAGTATGCCGGCCTGCCGCATCCCGCCACCCAGGACCTTTCGTCCACGGGCCGCTCGGGAGATGAAATCCCGGGATCCGACGACGAGCGAGCCGACGGGGCACGAAAGGCCCTTGGAGAGGCAGAACGTGACCGAGTCGGCGGGAGCGGCCAGATCCCTGGGTTTGACGCCCAGGGCGACGGTGGCGTTGAAGAAGCGCGCGCCGTCGATGTGGAGCGGGACGCCGTGCTTGTGCGCGATCTCCGCGACGGCCCGCGTGTAGTCGAGCGTCAGCGGCTGGCCCATCGTCGTCGCGTGGGCGTTCTCGATGGCGACCATGCCGGTGATCGGCTGGTGCAGGTCGGTCGGGTCGCGGAAGGCTTCCTCGAGATCGTGCAGGTCGAAGGTGCCGTCCGGCTTCTCCGGGAGCTGGCGCACGGCCGCTCCCGCGACCGCGGCGTGGCCGGCCTGCTCCCAGGTCACGATGTGGCAGGTCGCTCCACCGATGATCTCGTAACCTCGACCCAGATGGGCCAGTTCGGACACGAGGTTCCCCTGCGTTCCGCTGGAGACGAAGAGCGCGGCTTCCTTGCCGAGCATCTCGGCCGCTCGTTCCTCCAGGGCATTGACCGTGGGGTCGTCGCCAAAGACGTCGTCGCCGACCTCGGCCTCGTACATGGCCTTGCGCATCGCGGGCGTGGGATGAGTGACCGTGTCGCTGCGAAGATCGATCATTCCGCGTCCTTCGTGTCAGGGTCACCTTGGGCATTCGCAATCCCTCGCCACGGCGGGCTCACGGGGCGGCGCCTCAAAGGTCTGCCGGTCGAGTATAGGTCGCGGTCGCCTGGACGCCCGGCCGTGCCGTGGGTCGTTCAGCTCAGCGGAAGATTCTGTGCGCGGCGGCGCGTATTTGCGCACCTTCGCCCGAGGACCCGGCCGAGTGTGCGTCGGCGCCTACATGTCGGACTGTGCGGCACCGGTACGGCACTCCCGAGGCAACGATCTGGCCCCTTGCTAAAGCGCACTCGCGACCGGCGAGGTCCACTGTGGGCAGACCTGTGCCGCGGCTCGCACGTAGTCGGCGCTTCAGCCGATCTTGCGAGAGTCGATCCGCACCGAGATGTACCTGCGGACGCACATCGTGCCGGGGAGCGTCGGGTTGCGCCACGGGTTGCGTCGCCATCCGACCCGGCACCTGCTATCCTTCGCGGTCGGCACGGGCTCGTGGTGTAGCGGCCTAACATGCCAGCCTGTCACGCTGGAGACCGCCGGTTCGAATCCGGTCGAGCCCGCCATCCGCGCTGATCCCAGCCCCGTCCCCGCCCGGACGGGGCTCTTCTTTGCCGAACGTCTCCGGCTGACGCACAATCAGGCGCGCCAGGCGCCGCAGGAAGCGGGGCCGCATCGACCGCATCGCTGGGGAGGCACGAGACATGGGCGGCCGCGTGATCGTGGTCGGCTCGGTCAACATCGACCTTGTCGCGCGCGTTCCCCATCTGCCGCGTCCCGGCGAGACGGTCACGGGCGGAAGCTACGAGCGTCACCAGGGCGGCAAGGGCGGCAATCAGGCCGTTGCCGCCTCACGGCTTCGCCGTCCGACGCTGTTCATCGGCGCGGTCGGCGACGACACCTTCGAGTCGGAGGCGAGGCGCACGCTCTCGGCCGAACGGGTGGACGTATCGATGGTCGCCTCGCTTCCGGGTCAGCCGACCGGAGTCGCCCTGATTCTGGTCGACGCCACCGGCGAGAACGAGATCGCGGTGATACCCGGAGCGAACGGCGCCATCGAAACCGGATACGTCCGCGATTGCCTGGCCAGACTCGGCCGCCTGGTCGGCGACGTGCTGCTGGTGTGCAACGAGGTTCCCCTGCACGTCGTTCGGGAGGCCCTGGTGTGCGCCTATGCCGCCGGCGCGACCACGATCCTCAACCCGGCGCCGGCCATAGGGATAGACCGGTCCATCTTCGGCCTGGCGGACATCGTGACGCCGAACCGCAGTGAGCTGGCAACGCTGCTCCAGACCGAGGCCCTGGGAACCGGTCGCAAGAACGACGGCGCCGCCGACACGACCGTCAGGGCGCGCACGCTTCTGGCGCCCGGCCCGGACGGGCCCGGCGTCCGCAAGGCCGTCATCCTGACCCTCGGCGCCGAGGGAGTGGTAGTCCTGGAGCGCGTGGGCTCGGGCCTCGACGGAGCGATCGCGCGACGTCCGGAGAGCGGAGACCTCGCCGGAGCCGGACAGGCCGCGGGCCCGGGCCAGCCGGACGTCGCACGCGACACGGATGTGGCCACGCCCCCGGCGGCCACGCTCCCGGCGGCCCCGGCGCCCGCCGAGAACCCCGCGGGGGCGACCCGCGTGGGCGACCTCAGGATCTGGGAGGTGCCGGCCGCGATGGTCGCGACCGTCGACAGCACGGGCGCAGGCGACGCGTTCTGCGGTGGTCTGGCCGCGGGGCTGGCCGAGGGCCGGCCCCTGGCCGAAGCGGTGGATCGGGCCGTATCCGCCGCCGCCCTCGCCACCACTCGAGTCGGAGCGCGCGAAGGGATGCCCACGGCCGCGGAGCTCGAGGAGTTCCTGGCCGCCCGCTAGGCGGCGACCCGCGGCTCCGTTCGGACGCCTCTGATCAGTGGCAGGCCGAAACGCGCCGTCAGGTAGCAGAGGAATGCGATCGTCGTCACGTAGAAGCTGACCGGCGCCGTGGTGACCAGAGCGAGCAAGATGCCGCCGAGCGTGGCTACCAGGGCGACGCCGACGCTGGCCACCGTCGCCAGGCCCGGCCTGGCCGTCAGCCGCTCGGCCGTGGCCCCGGGCGTGATCAGGAGCGTCAGGATCATCAGAACGCCCACGATCTGGACCGCCTCCGCGACCGCGGCCGCCAGCATCAGGAGGAACAGGATCGAGACCAGACGGACCGGCACGCCGCGGGCTTCTGCGACGACGGGGTCCACCGTGGCGAAGGTGAGCGGCCGGTACATCACTCCGAGGCCCGTGATCGTCATCGCACCGACGACCATGAGGAGCATCAGGTCCTCGCGGCTGACGGTCGTGATCGCTCCGGTGAGCAGGATGGCGAACGCCTCGCCGGAGAACCTCGGATAGAGCGTGATGAACAGCACGCCGAGCCCCAGGCCGAAGGCCATGATCACGCCCACGACCGAGTCTCGCTCGCGGATTCGAACCCCCAGCCCGCCGATGAAGAGCGCCGTGAGCATCGATCCCGTGAGCAGCCCCAGAACCGGCGAGAGGCCCAGGAGGATGAAACCCGCGGAACCGGTGAATCCGACTTCGGCCAGGGCGTGGACGGCGAAGGACATGTTTCGGGCCACGACGAACCGGCTGACCAGGCCCGCCACGACCGCGACGAGGACGCCGGCGATCAGGGCGTTCTGAACGAAGTCGTAGCCGAACGAGATGGATCAGCTGGTCGATCATGGGTGGGTCCCAACCGGCTCCGGGAAGTGGTGGGGCTCGTCGATGTCGAACCCGGCGCCGCTCGCCTCGCCTACGACCACGATGCGACCGCGTACTCGCAGGACCTCGACCGGCGCGTCGTACAGGCCGGACATCGTCTCGGTCGTCAGGACCTCGTCGGTACTGCCGGCGGCCCATCGTCCGTTGACGACGAAGACGACTCGGTCGGCGTAGCCGAGGACGGGGTTGACGTCGTGGGTCACGAAGACGACCGTGCCGCGCTTCTCGCGGGCCCACTCGCCGATCAGTTCGGTGATCTCCTGCTGGTAGCGCATATCCAGGCTGGCGAGCGGCTCGTCGCAGAGCAGCAGCTGGGGCTCGCCGACCAGAGCCTGGGCGATCCGGAGACGTTGCTGCTCGCCCCCGGAAAGGCGCCCGATCGGGACATTCGCATATGCCCGGGCGGCAACGGCCTCGAGGGCGGCTTCGACGCGCCGCCGGCCGTCGCGCGAGAGCCGTCCGAATCCCCAGCGATGGCCGTCCACGCCGAGACCCACCAGGTCGCGGCCGCGGAGCGGAACGTCCCGATCGAACCCGGCATGCTGGGGAACGTAGCCGATCGCCGGATCGCCGCGCCGAGGCGGATGGCCCAGCACGTCCAGCTGGCCTCCGGCCAGCGGGGCCAGCCCGAGCAGCGCCCGCAGGAGAGAGGTCTTGCCCGATCCGTTTGGCCCGAGCACGGCGAGGAACTCGCCCGGCTGAACCGTCAGCGACAGCTCGGACCAGACGACGCGATCGCCGTAGGCCAGCGTCGCGCGGTCGAAGCACATGGCCGGCTCTTCCGCCGCCGGCGACGCCGCGACGCCGTCCGTTCGCCGGGAACGCCGAGACGGGCTCATCGGGCGGCTCCGAGCGCGGCCGCCATCTCGTTCAGCTGGGCCAGCTGCCAGTCCACGAAGCTCTCGTTCCGATTTGGGATCGTCTCGGAAACGCCGACCACCGGCACGCCGGAATCGCCCGCCAGCGACTTGATCGATTCGGTGACCGGCGACATGGCCTGGCTGTTGTAGAGGAGGAGACGGACCTTGTGGCCGGTGAGCAGGTCGCGCTCCGCGGCCACGTCCGCGGGCGCCGGGTCGGTGCCGTTCTCGATCGCCTTCGCGAACCCCGGCGGCGTGAGCGACTGGAAGCCCAGAGCGGCCAGGAGATAGCCGGGAACGGGCTCCGTGTATGCGACCGGGGTGGCAGGGTAACGGGCCTTGATGTCGGCGATCCTGGCCGTCAGGGGATCGAACGACGCCAGATACGTCAGCGAGGTTCGCCTCGAAGCCCGCCTTGCCGGCCGGTTCGATCTGCGCGAGAGCGTCGGCCACCGCGCGAGCCACCTTGGGCATCGTCGCAGGGTCGTACCAGACGTGCGTGTTCGAGCCGTCGGCCAGGCCGAGCAGCGCCTGGACGTTCACCACCTTGCGGTCGGACCGGGGTGAGGCCGCGATCAGATGGTCCAGGAAGGCGTCGTAGCCGAGTCCGTTCTCGACAACGAGCGTCGCGTCCGCAACCGCCTCGGCGCTTTGGGCGTTGCTCTCGTACGTGTGCGGGTCCACGGCCGGGTCGCTGATGATGCTCGTGACATCGACCCTGGCGCCGCCGACGGCGGCGATGAGATCGCCGTAGAAGTTCTCCCCGGCGACGGCGACGATCCTCCCGTCGTTCGAGGTCGTGGCGGAGCCGCAGCCCGATGCGCCGAACAGGAGCATCGGGCATCGCGATGAGCGCGAGCAGGCGGCCTCCATAGCCCGGGGCGGGCCTCGAGCCCCGGCTCACGCCGGGCCTCCTCGATCTGCGGCGGGGGCATCCGGCGGCTTCACCGGCACCGGCGCACGCGGGGCACAGTCCGAACAGTTCGAGGCGATGTGTCTCGATCCGGTAGCCGTGGCGGCGGCCGATCTCGTCCACCAGACGAGCGAGTTCGCCGTCGGCGACATCGACGCTCCGGCCGCAGCGCGAGCAGACCAGATGGTGGTGATGCTCGTCGGGATCGCACAGCACGTAGGCGTGGGACCGGTCCGGCAGGTCCAGACGCTCCACGACGCGCAGGGCGGTGAGCAGCTCCAGCCCGCGGAAGATCGAAGCGCGGCCCACCTTCGCGCGCCGCTGGCGAGCTCGGTCCAGGAGATCCGCGGCGGAGAAGTGCCCGTCCGTGGTCGCGATCAGCTCGGCCATCAACCGTCGATTCGGCGTGGCCTGGTAGCCCGCCTCCTGGAATGCCCTGACGATTCGGCTGGTCTGGTCCATCCGAGCCCCGCTTGATACTCAGTCTCACTCAGCAGGCGGATGATACCAGGTCTCATCCATGGTGGGGCGAGCCCCGTCGCGCAGGCGGTCTCGGGTACCATATGCGGGCGCTTGGATCGGCCACGGGCCGGTCCTTGTCCGGGATCTGCGGCGGACCGGCGCCGACCCGCATGGGAAACGTGGCAACGGCAATGGGAGACACGCGGATAGACGCTGGACGCTCGGGGCCTTCCCTGTGGAGCCGTATCCGGCATATCCACCCGGGGCTGATCCTGGCTGCGCTGGACCTGATCGGCCTGGGGATCGCGTCGTTGCTCTCATACGAGGAGCTCACGCCGGGCGGAGTCGTCCCTTGCCCCAAGACCGGCTTCCTGAGCGGTTGCGTGGAGGTGCAGCACAGCCCCTACTCGCGCCCGGTCGCAGGCATCCCCGTTGCCGTGTACGGCGTCATCCTGTCGATCACCCTCTTCTGCCTGGCCATCTACTGGTGGCGCACCAACAACTACAAGATCCTGCTGGCCCACTACGGTCTTTCGTTGATCGGCGTGGCCTTCGAGGGCTGGTTCCAGTTCGCTCAGATCTTCCTCATCCAGGCGGTCTGTATCTGGTGCGAGTCCTACGGGATTTCGCTGGTCCTGCGTTTCGTCATCGCCCTTTGGGTCTACTTACGTACGCCGAACCCCAACGCGGTCCCGGCGGACGAGAGAGCCTGACGGGATATCGTCACTCGCCCCAACGTGAGAAGGAACACCGATGAGTGCTAATCGTCCGGGCGGCCGCCCTGCTCCAAGCAAAGTTCCGCCGACCAGCCGCCGCTCGGCTCGGCAGCAGCGACTGGCGAACAGGGAGGCCAATCGGTCCCTCGCGCGAGCCAGCACCCACGGCTCGGGCGGCGGCCCCAGCCCGCTGATCCTCTACTCAGTGGTCGCCGGCGTCATCGGCATCGTCGTCATCGGAGTCTTGCTCTTCCTGAGCAGCCAGAAGTCGGCACCGCCGGTCCTGGCCGACCCGATCGCCCCGCTGCCCAGCGTTGCGACGCCCTCGGGCATTCCAACGAGCGGGCGCACCCTCGGCAATGCGGACGCCAAAGTCACCGTGGACCTGTGGGAGGACTTCCAGTGCACGGGCTGCTACGCCTTCACCCACGGCGTCGAACCGCAGCTGGTGACCAACTACGTCGCGACTGGCAAGGCCAAGGTGGTCTACCACGACTTCATCGTCATCGACGGGAACGGGGACACCGAGTCCTTCGACTCCGCCAACGCGGCAATGTGCGCCGATGACCAGGGCAAGTTCTGGCCGTACCACGATTGGCTATTTGCCAACCAGTATGCGGAAAGGTCCGGCGCGTTCACCAAGGACCGGCTCAAGGCGATAGCCCACGCCATGGGCGGACTGGACAATGCCAAGTTCGACTCCTGCGTAGACGGCGGCTCCCACAACAACGACGTTACTGCCGAGCAGAAGACAGTACCTTCCAACGCCAACCAAACGCCCTGGGTCGTGATCAACGGAACCGCGGTCACCTCACCCGACTACGCGACGATCGCCGCCGCCATCGACACGGCCCTCGGCGTCTCGCCCAGCGCCGCCCCCAGCGGGTCGGTCGAGCCCGAGTGCCAGCGCGCCCGCCTCTCCGAGCCCAACCCCGACCCCGTCCGTGGCGCCCAGCGCCTCGCCATCGGTAAATCCATCCTGAGCCGGCCGGTCGCTCGAGCCGCCTGACCGGCACCGCCCGGGCTAGTCTCGGGCGATCGCCTCCATGGCCCCGAGTTGCCGGCGCAGCTCGGTGCCTTCCTTCCAGCATTCGGCCGCGGCCGTTTCCATGCGCTGGCTCTCGCGCGAGCTCCACTCCGCAAGCCAGCGGTTGGCGTCCAGCAGGACTCGGGCTCGCGCCAGACGCTCGCGCACGAACTGGATGAAGGCGCAGTAGAGGGCCTCGGGAGCGGCCCTGGCGATCAGGCCTTCGGCTCCCGGCACGAAGTCGATCGGCACCTTCAGCCGGGCAACGAAGGCCCCGGCTTCCGCGGCCAGCGGATCGGTCTCCTGGCTGTGCCCGCTCCAGCGCAGGATCGGCGCATGTGAGCCGAAGTCGACGAGGACCGTCCCATCCGGAGTCATCTGGGCGCGGATGGCGCCACCGAAGCTGATGAAGTCGTTGCGGACCCCCAGCCGGTCGATGATCGCGATCCGGCCCCACGAATAATCTCCCGCCACCGGAAGGCGCGACTCTCGATCGAGGCGGGCGGCCCGTCCCCGAGCGCCCTCGGTGACCCAGTACTCGATCGCCTCCGGATCGAAATGCTTCAGGGTCGGCGCCGGGCGAAGTGCGACCAGCAGGTGGGCGACCTCGCCCCCGTTCGTCCTATCGGGTTCGACAAGCTGGAATCCGAGGTTGGTCAGCAGGCGGGCGGCCTGCTCGATCCACCGGTCGCCGGCGGAGGCCGATAGCTGCGAGTCGGCTGTCATGACCACAAGACCATAGCCTGCCGCGGCGGAGCCGTCACGGCGAAAGCGCAGCCCCGCCCTCGAGCCTTGCCCGGCCTCACAACTGGGCCGGTGTGTCGTTCGCGGCGACCTGAGCCACCACGGGACGCCTGCCCCAGCCGAGCCGAACCAGCGCCACGACACCGCCGGCGGAACTGACGGCAAGTGTCAGGACGTGAATCAGCAGGGCCAGGGCGAGACCCTCCGTGGCCGGGAACCCGAAGGCCGCGGCTATGGTCTGGCCGGCATACTCGAACGTGCCGAGGTAGCCGGGGCCCGACGGGATCGCGGTCGCCAGATTGGTGCCGGCCGCCAGCAGCGCCCCTTCGCCGATCGTCAGCTGGATGCCGAGGGCCTGCCCGACGGCCAGGACCGCCAGCACGGTGCAGCTCCACGCGGCCACACTGAGGATCGCCGCGACCGCGATCGTCCTGGGCATGGCGGCGACGCGGAGACCGTCGCGGAGTCGCGTGGCGACGTACACGATGCGCGGCCATCGGCTGAGGAATGCCGCGACCCGGCGCCGCGCCCGGGAGCCGGTGGGCTGCCAGCGCGACGGCCAGGGCCACGCACAGAAGGCCTGCCAGGGCCACGCCCACCAGGATCGCGCTCACAACCACGCCACGGACGTTGAGGATCAGGATCGAAGCCGCGCCTATCCCAACCAGCACCACGGTGTCGACGACCCGCTCCACGACCACGGTCCCGAGCGTCGCGCTGCGGCTGATTCCCTCCCGGTCACCGAGGTAGTGACTTCGGACCAGCTCGCCCAGGCGGGCCGGCAGGACGTTGTTGGCGAGGTACCCGACCAGCATGTAGGCGCTGAGGCGGCGCAACGGAACGCGGTGGATCGGGGCGATCAGCCCCTGCCAGCGCACTGCCCGGAAGGCCAGATCGGCGGTCACGCCTGCGACGGCGAGACCGAGCCAGGCGGGGTTGGCTCCACCGAGTGTCTGCGCGGTGTGGCCGAGATCGACGCCGCGCAGAACCAGGTAGACGCACACGACCGAGATGACGAGGCCGATACCGCTGCGAGCGATGCCGGTGGTCAGGCTCCTCACCGCGCCGTCGTCTTCCGCCCGGCGAGCTTCCTCGAGCGCCTGACGCGCAGGCGGTGCAGCATGAAGCGCGCGATGACGCGCAGCGTCGAGAGGCCGTAGACCACGCTGCGCCGGAAGTTGACCGAGCTTGCCTCCTTGAAGTACCGCGTCGGCACCGCGATCTCGCCGATGCGCATCCGCGTCGCCACCGCCTGGGCTACCAGCTCCTGGTCGAAGACGAAGTCGTTGCTGTTGAGGTGGTACGGGATCGTCTCGAGCAGGCCGCGGCTGTAGGCCCGGAATCCGGTGTGGTATTCGGACAGGTGGAGCCCGAAGGCGAGGTTCTCGAGGGTCGGTGAGCACGCGGTTGCTGACGTACTTCCAGCGCGGCATGCCGCCGGCGAGGGGATCGCCCAGGAAGCGACTGCCGAGCATCAGGTCCTTGGTCCCATCGAGGATGGGCTGGACCAGGGCGGGGATGCGGGTCGCGTCGTACTGGTAGTCGGGATGGAGCATGACGACGACGGCGGCGCCGGCCTCGAGGGCGGCGTCGTAGCAGGTCTTCTGGTTGCCGCCGTAGCCGAGGTTCTGGCGGTGGATGATCACGTCCAGCCCAAGCTGCCGGGCGATGGCGACCGTGTCGTCGTGGGAGACGTCGTCGACGAGGATGATCCTGGCCACGACCGAGTGGGGAATGTCCCGATAGGTCCGCTCGAGCGTCCGGGCGGCGTTGTAGGCGGGCATGACGACGATGACGCGCCCCTCCGGGGTCGCGGCCGGGGCGGTCCGTCGCGGCCGGGGCGGTATCGGGCCCGACACCGGTCCGGGCATTCTGGGCTCTGGCCGGTCTCGGCCTCTTGTCTGCCACGGCGATAGCCTACCGTAGCCGGCCGGCCGAGCGGGCGGCGCCTCCACAGGCGCCACCGATGCTACGATCGCCGCCGTCGCACCGCGGCGTCGTCCACTCCGACCGAAGGGGAGGGATCTGTGAGGGTTCTGGGCTGGTTGCGCGGTTGGGCGGGACGACTTCTCGCCGATCGCGGCGCACTTGCCTGGATGCTCCTGGTGGCGTTCGTCTACGCCGGCGCGACCTTCGTACGCAGCCAGGCGTCCGTCCCATGGGGCCCGGATCACATGATGATCCTGGCCAACGACATGACCCACGGGCACTTCGACCTCAGCTCGCTGACTACAACCAACGACATCGTCACGATCGACGGCCGGCACTACCAGGCCATGAGCCTGCTTCCGACGATCCCCTATCTCGCGCTCGTTCCGTTCGAGGTCCTGTGGCCCTTCTCGCGCTGGATCGTATCGGCCGTCATCGGCATCGTGGCCGCCTGGCTGGCCCTCCCCGTCGCCAGGCGCTACGGACCCGGCGGCGCCGCCACCTACTGGCTGGCGGCACTGGGCGCGTTCGGAACGATGCTCTTCACCCTGGCCATCGAGGGCGACTTCTACTACCTGGCGCACCTGGAGTCGGTGCTGCTCGTGTTCGTGGCCCTGATCGAATGGCACGACCGGCGCCGGCCCTGGGTCCTGGGCTTGATGATCGGCTTGGCCATGCTGGCTCGCCCGACGCTGCTGCTCATGGCCGTGCCGCTGGGCGTCCTTCTGCTGGCCGAAGCCAGGGACCGGCTGCGGGTCGCCGTCGCGTTCGCTCTACCCATCGCCGGAGCGCTGGCCGTCACCGCCGGCTTCGACTTCGCCAGGTTCGGCTCGCCGCTGGAGACCGGCTACGGGATCGCCTCGATCGCGCCGCCGCTGGAGGCCCTCCGCTCGCAGGGCCTCTTCTCGGTGGTGCACGTACCGACGAACCTGGCGCTCTTCGTCGGCGGTGGCTTCGGGATTCGCGACACCTTCCCCTGGCTCGTCCCGAGCTCGGAGGGCCACTCGATCCTGCTGACCACGCCGGCGCTGCTGATAGCCGTCAACGCGGGTCTCCGCGACAGGCAGAACTTGATGCTTTGGGGAGCGGCCATCCTGACCGCGATCCCGGTCTTCCTCTACTACGGCGGCGGCGGCGGGGCAACTTACGGCTACCGCTACGCCATGGATTTCGTCCCGTTCCTGTTCGCGCTCGTGGCAATCGCGCTCAGAGAGCGGTTCGGGAACCTCGAGAAGGTGCTGATCGGGTTGAGCGTGGCGTTCGTGTGCTACGGGTACGTCTGGGCCGTCTACCGCTAGCGGACGACGGACGCAGTCAGATCTCGCGTCGTCGGACGACGGACGCAGTCAGATCTCGCGTCGTCTTAGCAGAACGATCCCGATCGCGAGCACGCCCACGATCCAGAAGAGGCACCAGGCCAGCCACACGGGCTCGGGTGCCGTGCCCGAGAACGGGCTGAACTTGTAGAGGTCCGGGTTCGCCACGCCGCCCCCGCGCAGCACCTCTTCATTCGGCGTGAGGGCGCCCGCGGCCCCTCTCCAGAGGATGTCGCTCGGAAGTATCAGCTTGGCCACCATGCCGGCGCCGCGAAGCACGTCGCTGTTGAACGCCTCGCCCACGCCACCCATCACGCCGGCCATCCAGGCCAGTCCATAGGCCACGACCGCGATCGCTCCGCCCGCCACGGATGCGATCCGGGTGCTGAACACGATCGCCAGAGTGAGCAGAACCAGGGCCTCTCCGGCCAGGTAGAGCGGCGCCGTGGCAGGATCCGCGGGCAGGTAGCCGGTCGCCAGCCCCACGGCGCCTACCTCCAGAGACCCCGCGACGATGGCGTACGCGACCAGGATGACCGCCAGCCCGAGCCAGCGCCCAAGCAGCACATCGGCGCGGCGGATCGGCCTGGCCAGGATGGCAAGGAGCAAGCCGCTCTCGATCTCGGGTCCGATAGCCGGCGACGCCGCGAAGACGGCGGTCATGGCCAGGACGAAGCTGAACATGAAGGCCAGCATCACCAGGACCTGCGATACGGCGAGCATCTCGATCGGGCCGGTGACCGGCGATACCTCCGCGATGCGCGAGAAGCCCCACCAGGTCAGCGACGATGATCAGCGTTGTCAGACCGACGAGCGCCCACAGCAGCCGGCGCCTGAAGGCTTCGCGCAGCGTCAGGCGAGCGACGATCAGGATCGATTCGATGCTGCTCACGGCGTAGCTCCGCGGGTCGGTCGAGGCTCGCTCGGTGGGCTCCGCGTCCGTCGCCACGCCGAGCAACGACATGAACCGCTCCTCCAGGGAGTGGCGCATCGGCATGACGGCATGGACGGCGCCGCCCCGCTCGACCAGATCCCTGACCAGCGCCGGCACGTCCGCTTCCGCGATCCCGTCTACGTTCAGCCACTCCCCGTCGATCCGGACCGTGCCGTATCGGGCCGCCACCTGCTGCGCGAGGCCGTCCAGGCCGGTGACCCGGATGCTCGAGCCGCGCTCCCGGAGCAACTCCGCCATTGCCAGCTCCGCCACCACCCGGCCGTGGTCGACGATCGCGACACGGTCGCAGACTCGCTCGACTTCGGTAAGCAGGTGGGAGTTGAGGAAGACGGTCACGCCCCGATCGCGCAGCGAGGCGATGATCGCGCCGGACGTCCTGGCGTCCGACGGGATCGAGCGCGGAAGTGGGCTCGTCGAGCACCACCAGATCCGGTCCGCCGAGGAACGCGACTCCGAGCCCGAGGCGCTGCTGCATCCCCTTCGAGAAGGTCCCGGTCCGGTCGTCGGCTCGTTGGGTCAGGCCGACCAGATCCAGCGCCCCGCGAATCTCGCGATCCCAGTCTCCGCGCGGCAAGCGGGCCAGCTCGCAGTGCAGGCCGAGCACCTCCCGGGCGGTCATCCAGCTCTGGTAGCGGAACAGCTCGGGCAGGTAGCCGATGCGGCGTCGCGCCGCGATTTCCCCGAGCGGCGCTCCGAGCACGCGTCCCTCTCCGGCCGTCGGACGCGATAGGCCGAGAAGGAGCTTGACCGAGGTCGTCTTGCCGGCGCCGTTGGGGCCCAGGAAGCCGAAGACTTCGCCGCGCGGCACGGTCATGGTCAATCCGGCCAGCGCGACTATCCGCCCGAATTCCTTTCGGAGCTCGCGAGTCTCGATGGCGGGCTCCACGCCGGCGCCACTCATGCCGGCCTAGTCGCCAATCCGCTCGACGATCGTGGCGATCCCCTGACCCACGCCGATGCACATCGTGGCCAGCCCGTAGCGGCCGCCGGTCCGGCGCAGGCCGTGGACCAGGCTCGTGATCAGCCGCCCGCCGCTCGCGCCGAGCGGATGGCCCAGGGCGATCGCGCCGCCGTCGACGTTGACCCGTTCCGGGTCCAATCCCAGCTCGCGGATGCACGCCACCGATTGGCTGGCAAAGGCCTCGTTCAACTCCACGAGATCCAGGTCGGCGACGGTCAGGCCGGCCCGGTCCAGGGCTTTCCTGGTGGCCGGGATCGGGCCGAGGCCCATCACGGCCGGATCCACGCCGGCGACGGCCGTGGCGACTATGCGGGCCATCGGGGCAAGGCCGAGCGACCGAGCCCTGCCCGCTTCCACGATCAATGCGGCCGAAGCCCCGTCGTTGATGCCGCTGGAATTGCCCGCGGTCACCGTGCCGCCTTCGCGGAACGCCGGCCGGAGGCGTGCCAGTGCCTCCGCGGAGGTGTCCGGTCGCGGTTGTTCGTCCGCGTCCACGACGGTCGGCTCGCCCTTGCGCTGGGGAACCGAAATCGGCACCAGCTGCTCCGCGAACCGCCCCTCGGCGCTGGCCGCCGCCGTGCGCCGCTGGCTGGCGAGGGCGAACGCATCCTGGACCTCTCGGCCGATTCCCAGCCGCTCGGCAACGTTCTCGCCCGTCTCGCCCATCGAATACGGGTGGTGGCTCGCCGCCAGCGCCGGGTTGACGAAGCGCCATCCCAGCGTCGTGTCGACGAGGTCGTGAGTGCCCCGCTCGAAGGCCATCTCGGGCTTCAGCATCACGTACGGAGCGCGGCTCATCGATTCGACGCCGCCGGCTATGAAGACGTCGCCGTCGCCTACGGCGATGGCGTGGGCGGCCGAGTTGACCGCCTGGAGTCCGCTGCCGCACAGCCGGTTCACCGTCAAACCGCCAACTTCCACCGGCAGCCCCGCGAGCAGCGCGGCCATTCGGGCGACGTTTCGGTTGTCCTCGCCGGCCTGGTTGGCGCAGCCCAGGATGACGTCCTCGATCAGGGCGGCGTCGATTCCGGTCCGCTCCACCAGGGCCCTGATGACCGCCGCGGCCAGATCGTCCGGGCGGACCGAGGCGAGCGCCCCGCCGTACCGCCCGAATGGGGTCCGCAGCGAGGCGACGATCCAGGCCTCTCGTATCGGTCGATCCAGCTGGCGTGCCATGTCGGCTCGATTGTACGGCTCCGCCGGGCACGGCCCGATCAGGGCAGGCCGGCCAGGCCCTGGATCAGTAGTGAGAGATCGTCTGTGATGACGACGTAGAGCACGTTGTCCTTGGCGTAGACGTAGGCCACGTTGAGGCCGCCCGCCGGCGCGGTCGGGTCCGTTATCTCCAGCACCGGCTTCGGCAAGGACGACTTGGAGGAGACCGGCCAGCCGGCCTTCCCGGCAGCGTCGGAGAAAGTCGATATCAGGGTCGAGGCACCGACGCCGGGGACCTTGATCGCATGAACGACGAAGTTCTCCCGCAGTAGCGGATCCCACGCGATTGCGATATTGACGTCATCGGGAGTCTTGCCGACCTTTACGAGCCAGGCCGGGTACAGGAGCTTGTCGCCGGACGGGGACGCGGCGTCGTAGCTGGAAAGCGGCTCGCTGAACTTGGTGAGGCTGATGCCGCCCATGGTCGACGGGAGCAGGTCCTCCAGAGCCGCGTCGATGTGTGGCAACCCGATCGTGGCTCAGATCGGTCGCGGTCGCCGTCGCCGTCGGTGAGGCCACCGGCGACGTCGAAGCGGCAAGGGATGGCGAGGCGCTTATGCGGGCCGACGGCGACACCGCGACCTTGGGTGTGGAGGTGGCGGCCGAGCCGCCGCACGCCGCGACCAGGCTTGCGACCGCCATGGCCGCCCAGAGGAGGGACTTCGTGGTCATGAAAGGGCGGCTCATCGACTCCCCGAATAGGCACGAGTGATCGATCCGAGCATGGCGTCCGTCGCGGCCGCCTGTCAAACCGTCGGCGGCGGGCGTCTTCGCCATTTCTCGACGGCGGTGTAATCCCGAGCCGGTTCGTGCGTTCTGTTGACGAGCGGATAGCGTCCCGTTGCCGCTTGGACTCATCCAGCTACGGTCCATTGGGAGCTAACAGAATGGACGATCAGAGACCAGATCCAGAAGGCGGACCATCGCCGTCCAGAGGCGCGAGAATCGAAGAGGACTTCGTTCGACCGCTCAAGCGCATCGTCGGATCCTCACGACTGCGCCTCCCGGCAGCGCTGCCTTTCGCCCTCGCCGGCATCCTCGTGGTTACCAGCCTGGCGTTCGGTGCCACATTCGTGCGGAACATCGTCACCCCTCCGCCCAGCGCCACGCCGATCGTCGTCGGCGACGACCCGGTAGCCACGCCGACGCCGACGCCGACTCCCACCCCGACGCCGGAGGAGACGCCGACTCCCACCCCGACGCCGGAGCAGGTGGTCGAGCCCGTACCGGGCGACCTCGTGCTGACCGCGACCGTTGACGCGACCAAGGTCAAGCTCGCCTGGACCCAGTACGCGGGCGACGACTTCGCCTACTACAAGGTCGTTCGCTCGACCGACGCCACTGCCAGCTGGCCGCTCGGTGCCGGCGACACGCTGGTCGCCGCGATCGACAAGATCGACACCCTGACTTACACCGACTGCCCGGGAGCCGGGACCTTCACCTACCAGGTCTTCGCCGTGAAGACGGGTGGAGACGGCTACGTCGTCCTGGTCTCGAGCAACGTCAAGACCCTCACCGTCGCCGCCGCCGCCGCCACGAAGACCCCGCCGCCGGCGCCGGTCTCCAATCCGGCCGACCTGGGCGCGCTCAGCGTCAAGGACAACGGCAACGGCAGCTACACGTTCACCTGGCACGCCTACACCGGCGGCACCGAATTCAACTACTACAAGCTGTCCGGCGTTCCGTATCCGGAGACCCCGGGCTACGCCGAGGGCAAGGGCTACTGGGCTGTCATCGACCCCGGCACCACCAGCGCCACGGTCAACGTCAAGTCCGGCACCTGGAACGTCAACGTCGAAGCCATCTACTACCCCGGCGGCAAGACCACAGCCCTGGCCAAGACGAGCACCCTCAAGATGAGCGCGGTGGGCCCGACCGCTCCTCCGATCGCGGCGCTCACTCTGAGCGGCGCCCTCGGCGACCACCGGGTCACTCTGACCTGGAGCAAGTACACGGGCCCGTTCTTCGGCTACTACGGATTTGTCCGCAGCGAGACGAACAGCAACCCGACCCTCCAGCTCGGAGATGTCCCGCCCTGGTACACCACCAACGTCAATCAGCTGAGCACCGTTGACAAGCCACTCAAGGGCGGCCACACGTACTACTACCGGGTGTACGCATTCACCGATTCGACACTCGGCCTCATCGATGGTGGCCTCGTGCCGGCCTGCAACGCCAACACGATCCTGGCCGTTTCGCCGGTCATCACCGTGGTCGTGCCGCCCGATGCGACTCCGACCGCACCTCCAGCCGCAACCCCAACCCCAACCCCGACTCCAACCCCAACCCCAACCCCAACGCCAACTCCGACTCCAACCCCGAACGCCAACTCCGACTCCAACCCCAACTCCGGAGAATCCACCCGCATGACCTCCAGGCGAGGGGCCCCGGTCTCCAGCCGCGGCCCCTCGATCGCCCGGCAGACAACGCCGGGCGTGGCCAACAGCTCCGGCGCAAGCCGGAGGCGAGGAGCGGGGCTCCGGCGAGAGCTGGAGCCCCACCCTTCAGAACAGGCCCAGGTGCCGTTCAGCGGCACTCAAGAACCACACAGGCCACCGATTGGGCGATAGGGCATGGACAACGCGATTGAGAGCAAGCAGGCCGGAGTCGACTCGCCGGCGATCGGCCGCCCCTGCGTCGTGCCGGCCCGAGACCGGGATGCCGGGCGGTACCAGGCAGTACAGGTGGCGTATTGCCCGTCCCGGGATGGCTTCGTACCGTTCAAGGCCCTATGGAAAATGACGGAGCATCCCGCATGGCCGCCGGCCAGGAGCGTCAGCTCGTGGCCAGTGCGCGCGAGGACTCCGCGGCCTTCGCCCAGCTCTACGACTTCTACCTGCCGCGCATCTACGGCTTCATCTACCGCCGCATCCAGGACCGCTGCGTGGCCGAGGACCTCACCTCGATGACATTCCAGCGAGCGCTCGAGAACGTGCGACGGCCGGACTTCCGGAACGACTGTTTCGGAGGCTGGCTGTATCGCGTCGCCTCGAACGCGGTCGTCGATCACGTGCGCCGGGATCGCCGTTTCGTTGCCCTCGGCAACTCGGACGGCGAAGAGGTGCCGGGCGACCTGGCCCTCGATGCCCTCGCCGCCGCATTGGACCGCGACCAGTTGCGCCGCGCCCTGCTCAGCTTGTCGAGCGCTCACCGAGAGGTCCTCGTCCTGCGCTTCTACGACGACATGGACACGCTCGAGATGTGCGCCATCCTCGGCTGCTCTCGGGAGACACTCGCCGTCCGGCTCCATCGCGCCCTCCGGGCCCTCCGTATGGCCATCGCCAAGGAGTCGGCCGATGTCGCTTGACGAGCTGACCGAGCTGGAGCAGCTGGACAACCTGGCGGCCGAGCTGGTCGAGGCAGGACGCCTTGCCCGCGCCGCCAATGCTTACCGCGGCAGGCCCGAGCCGGCCTTCGCGATGCGACTACGCGCGGAGCTGCTCGGCGAGCTGCCGAGCCGTCCCTGCATCTCCGAAGCCACTCCGGTGGAGGACGGCATCGCCGGCGTACCGTTGCCGCCGACCCGTCCGCTCGATGTCTCGGGCCGGCCGATCGAGCGCCGCCAGGCGGACCGCCCGTTCGCCATGGAGCGCCGGAGCTCGTACGGTGCGCCGGACCTGGCCCTGCTCGCCCTCGGCCCCAGCGCCGCCACAGACGGCGCGGATTCGGCTCGCGCGGGCAAGCGCTGGGCAGCCGTCGGCGCCGGCGAACCCGTCGACGGAGGGCTCGCGTCGACGCCCGGTAGCGCGGAAGCGGGCCATGTGGCGCCGCTCCACCCAGCCATTCACTGGCACATCCCGACTCGGGCGATGCCGTCTCGGTGGATCGCCGCGGGACTGGCCGCCTCCGTGGCCATCGCGTCGCTCTTCTACGGCAGCGGCATCTTCTGGCCGGAGCGGGCTTCGGCCACGGCGGACGTGGCCGTTGCCACGACGCTCGTCCGGGGCGGCGCCTCGAGCGCGCTGGTCGTCGGCAGGGAGTTGCGCGAGGGGGACGAGATTCGAGTCGCCTCGGGTGGCCAGGCCACGCTGATGCTCGGCGCGTCAATCGTCCGGCTCGGGTCGGGCGCGGATCTCAGGCTCGACTCACTGGATCCGAATCACGAGGCCGTGAGCCAGCTCGCCGGCCGCGTCTACCACCGCGTCAGCGTTCCGCCCGGCGGCGACTACCGCGTCGTCACCGCGTCCGCGACGTGGGAAGCTCACGGGACTGCGTTCGACATCGATCGCGAGGCAACGGCCGGCGGCGGCGAGGAAGTGCGCGGCCTGGCGCTGCAACACGGCCTGGCGCTGAGCGGCCCCCAGCTCGACACCACTCTTTCGGAAGGCACGGGCGCCACCGTGGTTCTGAGAGCCGATGGAGCTCCCCTGGGCGCTCCCGTCCTGGGGCCGATAGGCTCGCAGGCCCTCGCCGACGCGTGGCTCATCGAAAACGCCGGCCTCGACGCTCGGCTGGGCCTGCCGCTCGGGTTGCTGGCCTCGGTTCCCACGCCGACCCCAACCATCGAGCCGCAGACCGAGCCGACCCCGGAGACGACGCCCGAGCCGGCGGTGCAGCCGACCGACGCGGCAACTCCGGCCCCGACTCCGGCCCCGACTCCAACTCCTACGGCTCCCCCGACGCCCAAGCCCACGCCGAACCCCACCCCGGCCGGGGTGCCCAACCTCGGTACGCTCACGATCACGGACAAGGGCGGCGGAACGTACAAGTTCCAATGGCCCAAGTACACGGGCAGCGGCTTCCAGTACTACAAGCTCGTCTACGGCCCGTGGGGCACGCAACCCAGCCGTCCGGCCTCACCGTACTGGGTCTGCAACACCACGGCCGGCGCCACGAGCTGGAGCGGGTCGATCGCCGCGGGCGACTACGCCGTCCGCGTGCAGGTCATCGACGAGACGAGCGGCAAGACGATCATCCGGTCGCAGTCCGCCGGTCGTTCGCTTGACCGTGGCGGCCCAGCCTCCACCGCCCCCGACGGTCGACCTCGGCGCGCTCGGCGTCACCGACAACGGCAACGGGACGTACACGTTCAGCTGGGCACGCGTACACGGGCGGCACCGTTCAGCTACTACAAGCTGTCCGGCGTTCCGTATCCGGAGACCCCGGGCTACGCCGAGGGCAAGGGCTACTGGGCTGTCATCGACCCCGGCACCACCAGCGCCACGGTCAACGTCGACCCCGGCACCTGGAACATCAACGTCGAGGCCATCGGCTACCCGGGCGGCAACACCTACGCCTACGGCCGGACGACCGTCCTGACCCTCGTCGTCCCGGCGCCCGCCCACGCCGACGCCCGACGCCACTCCAACGCCCGACGCCCACGCCCGACGCCCGACGCCCGACGCCCACGCCCATCTGAACTACCCGAGGTCGGCACCGGGCCAGGGGCCCTTTCCCGCCGCGAGCGGATGGAGTGGCTCGTCCGAGACCGCGTGGGCCGCCCCGGCCTCGACCCGAGCCGGGCGACGCAGCCCGGGCACGAACCACGACGCCGCGATCAGCCCGATCGCCCACCACCATTGCAGTCCGTCCGGCACGGACGTGATGCCGATTGCGAGCCACAGCCATGGCGCCCGCAGGCTGAGCATGGAAGGCACCGCCATGAGCAGCCCGTGCCCGAAGAGCGAAGGAGAGGCCACGATCGTGGCCGTTCCGAGACGGGCCAGCCCATCGCGACCCGTTGCCCGGAGCGCTGCCAGGACCGCCGCCACGGCCACAACCAGGAACGCCCAAAGCGGCACGTACCGGGGCAGTCCGTAGCCGTAGAGTGCGGGCACGCCCTGCTGGGAGGCCTGGTACAGGCGGAGCGCTTCGATCCAGGCCTGCCATGCGCCGACGCCGACGAGCGGCAGCGTCAGGAGGATCAGGACGGCGACCGCGGCGACTCCGGAGGCCAGCTGAGACCAGCGCCGCTCGCGAGCCAGCCACAGCGCCGCGATGCCCGTATACGACTTGAATACCGCTCCGACCACCAGCGCGCCCCCCAGCCACGGTCCCATGGCGAAGAACGCAAGCCCCGGAACGGCCACGTTGCCGACCCACAGACCCTGGAAGAGCGGCGGCCACAGCGCGACGAAGACCAGCCAGCGGAGCGGCAGGCCGACCAGGCGCAACGCCAGCATGACCAGTCCCAGAGAGCCGCCCACCCAGAGCGTCTGTGCCAGTGGAACCGGCAGCATCGAGAGAGCGCCGAAGAGCGGGAGCGTCAGGGGCGGGTATAGGAACGGGTAGTTGGAGAGGTCCGCCGGCCGCTCGGTCATGGCCGCCTGGAGGTAGACCGGAGCCCCTGCCACGTAGTGCTGTCCGGCCTTCAGGTAGATACCCAGGTCGCGGAGTGGCTGCCAGGCCATGGTCAGGTCCGTCAGGACCATGGCCGCCAGGGCCAGGACCGCGGCCGCCTCGACCGGTCGCAGCCACGGCGCGGTCGGTCGGAGGCGTCTCGAGACGAGGCTCGCGACCAGAACCCCGGCGGCCGCAAGGGCGATCCAGGCCTTCCAATAGGCCACGCCGGGGCCGATCGGCACGTTGGACGTCCCCGAGGCAACGAGGATGTAGGCGACCAGGACGCCCGCGAGGGCCCACCCACTCCCGCCTCCGGACGCGAGGCGGCTCAGGCGATCGGGCAGAGGCAGGTGGACCATTGCCGGCCAGCCTACACGCCGCGGCTGGGCACCGCCCGGCCGACCCTGGCCGCCGATCGTGGGCGGTTACCGTCCGGCGACCGGTCGCAGCTCCACCAGGTCGCCGTCCACCAGTTCGAAGACTCGTCCGTCGATCGGGTCGTCGGCGCTCCTGGCCCGATCGGCCACGTAGTCACCGAACATGGCGACGAAGTCCTCGTCGCCCTCGACCAGCGCCGCGCCGATGAGCAGATCCCGCTCGGGCAGGCCCACGATGATGCGCGGTGCGGGCGCCAGCGCCGCGGCGAGATGCTCGCGGAAGTCCGCCAGCAGGATCCGTGCCGCATCCATTCCCTGACCCCAGTCGGACCAGACGATCCGCCGATGGCCGTCGACCTCCTCCGCACACGGAGCCTCCGTCGACCAGGCTGACAGGTTCGACATGGCGGCCGCCTGGACTTCCTCGGGACCGACTCCCCAGGCCAGCAGGTGCTCCACGCTTACCAGTACATCGAAGCCGTCGGCGGGGATGACATACACGATCGGGAGGCCGGCCGGTCCCTCGGATACCACCGGCTTGCCCGGTACGCCGTGGGACTGGGGCAGCAGTCTCTCTCGACCGTCCACACCCGTGGTGCCGAGGGGCCTCAAGGCAGGGCGGACAACGCGTGCCGCGGCGGTCCAGTCGTGCTCGGGGGCGAGCGAAGGAGCCAGGCGGGCCTCCGTTCCGCGCTCCACCGCAACCTCCATTTCGGGGACCGTGCACGGGTCCGACGCACGTGACTCTACACGAGCCGGTCGGCGGCCGGTGGCGTGCGTGCCGACCCGTGGCCGGCGCAGGCAGTCGCCAAAAGAAGACCGACGGGTCGTCGAGACCCGTCGGTCCTTGTCGTCTCAGATGCCGCGGATGCGGCCCGGCGTGTCGCCTAGCGGCGCAACGTGCGGCGCTGGGCGTGGACGGTCAGCAGGCCGATGCCGCCGAAGGTCAGGCAGATCAGGAGGGCGAGGAAGGGCGTGGGGCTGTCGCCCGACGATCCGCCGCTCGAGCTGGTCGGTGGCGGCGTGAGCGCACGTCGCGGAGTAGCCGTCTCACCCTGGAACGACTGGAACGGCGACTGTGACGGATCCACGCTCTGCGAGGGCGGTGGAGTCGGGGAGTCGCCTTCGTTGGCGGTTGGCGTTGGGGTGGCGTTGGGTTGGGGTTGGGGTGGGCGTTGGGGTGGGGCAGGGCGCGATCCGCTTTGCGGTCTCGCTGTACCACGGGCCAGGTGCGTCCGTGCCGTTGGCCCAGACGAATTCGTCGGTTCGGAGAACGACGGAAGTCACCGAGGAGTCGACATTGAACGACCCGGTTACGACCCACACATTTCCCGGCGCCGGATACGCGGAGGCCAAGTACTTCTTTGCGTTGCCGGCCTTGAACTCTCCAGTACCAAGTGGGATCCACGAGCCGCCACCGTTGGCCTGGTAGGAGATGTCGAAGGTCGCCTGCGCAGATGTGCCGGTACTGGTAGTCCAGTCGTAGACCGTGTAGGAGACGTTTCCATTGCAGTCGATCTGGAGCACCACTGGGACCGCATGGTGCCCTAACGCAACGCCTGCCGTGAGGAGCGTCGCGAGCATTGCGGTCGCTGCGGCCAGACCCAACGTGCGGGCTCGGGTCATGCGCGACCCCTTATGTGTGAGTGGCATCGACCCAGCTCCTCCAGAAAACCGGGCTGCGGTGTCGACAGCTTGATAGGTCAGCTGTCGTACTACCCGACCAGCGGGCATACACTACCCATAAGTAAGGGCCACGTCCAGTACTTCCGTGCTAGGCCGCAGCACGGATGTGACAGAACGCACCACTTGTCACGAGGGGCTGTCGGCAATATGACAGGCGGAGGGTACTGGGACCAGTTCGTTGCGCACGCGCACCGCCCGAAACGCACAGAGAAAGACCGACGAGCCGTTGGCACGACTCGTCGGTCTTAGCAGGTCTATCGAGGTCGCCCCTGGCGACCGCAACTAGGCGCTATGGACGCACTGTCCGGCGCTGTGCCTGAACCGCCAGCAGGCCGAGACCCGCGAAGGCGAGGCAGATCAGCAGCGCGAAGAGCGGCGTCGAGCCGTTGCCCGAAGTGCCGCCGCTGGTGCTGGTCGGCGGCGCGGTGACGCCGTGGCTCGCAGCGGCCGTCGCGGCCAGAACCGTCTGGCCGGGAGTGGGTGTCGCGGTCGCGGCGGGCTGCGCCTTGGGGACGGTCACTGCCGAGGCCTCGGTCGACAACCGGAACCTCACCGACCGACCAAGCCCTGACCGCTCGCCGTCACCACGACGGAACCGGCAGTCACGTCCGCCGCGGTGACCGTGTAGGTCCCCGTGCAGACGATCGAGGCCCCAAGGGCGAGTGTGGCGGTCACCGGGCAGGTGACGGGATCGACCTTGGCGCTGGTCACACTGAATGGCCCGTCGAGGACCGTGTTGCCGGTGTTGGTGAGGGTGAAGTTGAAGTGGAGGACGTCGCCGGCCGCTGCGAAGTTCGGCTCGACAGCCGCCGCGACAAGGCCGAGGCTAGGCGCGGGTGTGGCCGCGACGGCCACGTCCAGCGTCTGCTGGGGGGCCGGGTTGTAGGGGTTTTCGCCGGCCTGGTCGGCGGCGATGGTGCAGGTGCCAATGCCGAGGAGTGTAAGGGCGCCGGTGCTGGCGTCGACGTCGCAGATCAACGGGGTGGTGGAGCTGTATGCCACCAGCAGGCCCGAAGTAGCTGTGGCGCTGACGCTGACGCCAATCGCTCCGACCGTGACGCCTGTGGGCGCCGGGTCGAAGGCGATGGACTGGTCGAGCCAAGCGTCGTCGTTTGTGATCGTGCCCACGCCGGTATCGTCCGAGATGGTCGTGTTGGGACCCGGGTTGGACAGCGTCAGGTTGAACGTCTCGTTGGGCTCGACGGTCGCGTCACCACAGATGGTGACGGCGACAGCCGCGGTGTAAGACGACAGACCATGCCGAGTTGACATCCGCATGTCCTGTCGCGGTGATGTAGTCGACACCAACGGTGCAGGATGTTCCGCCCGTGGCCGTGCCACCACCCGTGGCGTAGTCAACGGTCGCGGTTCCGCTGTCGCCCTGATGGCGCGTGTAAGTAACCGTGAAGGTGAGCGTCTTCGTGCCGCTGTTGCCTTCGCTCGTGGACACGTCGTTCACCGACCAGGAGCCTTGCCGGTTGACGACGACGATCGTGGCCCGATCCGACTCATTTCCCGCGGAGTGCGGGCTGTCGTTTGAGCTGTTGTCGTCGTTGTTGCCGCAGTCTGTGGCGTTGTCGTAGTCGCTAACGGTGATGTGAAGTCGGTTCGTGCCGGTCGGAGTCGTTCCGCCTATGTTGGTGTTGACCGTGAAGCTCAGAGTCCCCGTCGTGTGGCGGGTGATCTGCGTACAGTCGGAGCCAGAGACGGAAAGTCGAAGCTGGGATGAGTAATGGATAGCCGTGACCTTGAAATAGCGGTCGCTGCCGCCGCTGGTGTTGTAGGCGGTCGTTGTGTAGTCGGCGGAGCTACCTACCACGACCGGGTTCGGGTCCTGGCCCGTGGGCGTCGTCACGGTGCCCACGTCCGCGGACGCGGCTCCGGCCATGGCGCCGGTTGCCAGCAGCAGGCCCGCGACGATGGCACCGGCGCGGCGCAATCCGCCCCTTCTTCCAAGATTGAGCTGCATACCCTTTCCTCCTGATTCCCTGATGATTTCGGCCCCCGGCCGAGGCTGATCGAATAAGTGAGGTGACCTAGACCCAATTAGGTGGGGTAACACTACCCATACGGCGGTCGCCGTCCAGTACTTCGGTGCCGACCCGCACCGTTCATATGCAGTAGGTGTCGGCAAGACGACATCGGGTCGTCCGGAGACCGTCGGCGGTCGCGGGCGGTCAGGCTACGTGGGCTCGAGTGGCGCCCGGATCGCCGCCCACACGAAGAAACCGGCGAGCCGTTCGCACGACCCGCCGGTCCTATCAGTTTCATCGAGGCCGCTCGAGGCGGCCGATTGGGTGTCTCCTAGCGGCGGACGCTCCGTCGCTGGACTTCCACTGCGGCCAGGCCGAAGCCGCCTATGGCGAAGGCGATCACCAGCGCGAGGAGCGGCATCGAGCTGCCGCCTGAGGAGTCGCTGCCGGTGCTCGTGGGCGGAGGCGTGAACACCTGGACTGGCGTAGCCGTCTCACCCTGGAATGACTGGAACGGAGTGCTCGAGGGATCGGTCGGAGTGGCCGTCTCGCCCTGGAATGACTGGAACGGAGTCGGGGTCGGCTTCAGGGTCGGAGTCGGTGTCGGATCGGTGTGGGGGTCGGAGTGGGTCTAGGCGTGGGCGTGGGCGTCGGCCGTGGCGTGGGCGTGGGCGTGGGCGTAGGCGTCGCGCAGCCCTTCGCCGGCGCGATGCTCGCACTGCTCGTGAACTCGACGGTGGATCCGATGAGGATCTTCAGCGTGACTGTGCCCGTCGCGGGCGCGGGGCCGGTGGCGGACCAGATCTGGCCGAAGCTCGTGTTGTAGTGGTTTCCGGCGATGCCGGTCGTGCCGGGGATCGTCGTGACGACGACGACCGTCCGGTCGGACGTCACGTTGTGGTTCAGCGTCACCGACACGTTCCACGTGGAGCACGTCTCCGAGGCCGTGACGCTTCCTGTATTCGCGGCCGTTACCCCGGCCAGGGCGAACAGAAGTGCGGCCGAACCGACGGCCGCGAGTATGAGTCTGCGATGAAACATGATTGCGCTCCTCCCGGGGGCCGGGAACCGGAGGCAGCCGACCGCACCTAGGTCCGCTGCCTCAGCTTTTGCGAGTCCGGCATGTCGCCGTGAACTCGCCGAGGTACGGGACTATGGAGCTATGCCGGCGCTAATGTCGAGTAGCGGACTTATATATGAAGGGGTAGTCCCGACATACGAGACGGCTGCTCGTACAGGTAGCCTCCGCGCAGCGGGTGCGGCGCGGTGGACCGGTGATCGGCTACCGCTCCGGCTTGCCCTCGAGGTCGTGCAGGCTGGCGCGCTCGATCCGCAGGTAGCGGCCCGAGTAGTACAGCAGCGGGAACGTGGAGTCGCCTCCGGCAGAGGCGGCATCGACCCGGGCGATGTAGAGGTCGTGGTCGCCGGCCGAGTGAATGTCGACGACGGTGCACTCGAGACTGGCGATCGAGTCGTCCAGGATCGGCAGGCCCGTGGAGCCCAGATGCCACCCGGCGCCGCACAGCTCGGGGCGATGGTCGGGTGACGGGCCGACTGCCGGGTCATCGGCGGCCGAGTCGCGCGCCGGACCGGGCCCCCCGGCGAAGCAGTCGGAGAGCTCCTGCCGGTCCTCTCCGAGGATGTTGACGACGTAGCGGCCCGTCTTGCGGAGAGCCGGCACGATCTTGCGGTCGTGGCCGAACGCGACGAGGACGAGCGGCGGACGCAACGAAACCGAGCTGAACGAGTTGACGGTCGTTCCCCACGGCCGCTCGCCGTCCCATGTCGTGACGACCGCGACGCCGGTCGCGAAACGGCGCAGGACCGTCCGCAGCGTCTCCGGCCTGGAGTTCGGGCACGCCTTCAGCCCTCGGGCAGATTGGGCTTGAAGCGGAAGCCGCCGGCCACGCCCGGCTCGGTGAGTTCGTGCGGGGCGAGCAGCTCGTCCAGCTCCGCCGCGGTGAAGATGCCCCGCTCGATGACGATGTCGCGGATGGTGCGCCGCTCGCGGACCGCCTGCTTGGAGATCTCCGCGGCCAGGGCATATCCGAGATACGGCGCCAGGGGCGTCGACAGGGCCGAGGAACGCTCCATCAGGTCACGGGCGCGCTCGCGGTTGGCCTCGATGCCGGTCACGCAGAACTCGGCGAAGGCGCGGACTCATGTTAGTAAGGATCGTGAGGGACTCGAGAGCCGTGTGGGCGATCACCGGCATCATCACGTTCAGCTCGAGCTGGCCGGCGGAGGCGGCCCAGGCGATCGTCGTGTCGTTGCCGATGACGCGGAAGCAGACCATCGACAGGCACTCGGCCATGACCGGGTTCACCTTGCCGGGCATGATCGAGCTGCCCGGCTGGACGGCCGGCAGCGTGATCTCGGCGAAGCCGGTCATCGGGCCGGAGGACATGAGCCGCAGGTCCTCGCTGATCTTGATCAGGTCGACGGCGATGCCGCGCAGCGCCGCGGAGACCTCGAGCATCGGGCGCATCGAGTGGGTGGCCTGGACGAGATGCTCGGCGCCGTGGAGCGGATGGCCGGTCTGCTCGGCGAGATAGCGCACGACCAGGTCGATGTACTCGGGTTCGGCGTTGAGGCCCGTGCCGACGGCGGTCGCGCCGATGTTCTGCTCCGCGATCGAACCGGCGGCTGTGTGGAGTCGATCCAGCCCGCGGCGGAGCGTCAGCGCGTAGGCGGCGAATTCCTGGCCGAGCCGGATCGGGACCGCGTCCTGCATGTGCGTTCGGCCGGACTTGATGACGTCGTCGAACTCGCGAGCCTTCTGCTCGAAAGCGGAGATGAGATCCTCGGCGGCGCAGGTGTAGTCGTGGATCCCATCGAGCGTCGCGATCCGCATGGACGTCGGGAAGACGTCGTTGGTGGATTGGGCCATGTTGACGTGGTCGTTGGGGCTGACCACCGAGTAGTCGCCGCGCTTGCCCGAACCGACGCCGCTCGCGTGAAGCAGCTCGATGGCCCGGTTGGCCAGGACTTCGTTGGCGTTCATGTTGTGGCTCGTGCCCGCGCCGGCCTGGAACGGGTCGATCCGGAAGTTGTCGATCAGTTCGCGCTGCTTGGCGGCCCGCGCGGCCTCGAAGGCGGCCTTCATGGGGTCGCGGCGGGGGGTGGGCTCCAGCTCCTCGGACTCGTCACGTGTCTCTTCGGTCGAGGCGAGGATTTCGTCGGCGGCCTCGACGATCGCGTTCCCGAGCTGCTTGGGGAGCCGGCCGGTCTTCATGTTGGCCCGTGCCGCGGCCTTCTTGACCTGGACGATGGCCCGCACGAGCGCCGGATGCGGCAGCGTGCCGGAGATCGGGAAGTTGTGGATGCCGCGGGCGGTCTGGACGCCGTAGTAGGCGGAGTCGGGAACCTCGAGATAGCCCAGCGGATCCTTCTCGATCCGGAAACCGGCCCGCGGCGCTGGTGGAGTGGCGTTGGCGGCTGTCATGGCTGGTACTCCTCGCTCGGGACTCCGGCCCGTCGCCGGATTCTAGCGCCCGGGGTTCGGCGCCGGCCACCATGTCTCGGTGACGCCGACCGCCCCGTCCGAGCGCCTACAATCGATCGCGAGAGGAGGTTCGAATGGCCGCACTCGAATTCGATCGAGTACCGCGAGCAGTGTCCGCCGGGCGACCAGTTCCTGCGCCTCTTCGCCTCGGTCGGGCTGGACCAGCTCCCTGCCCCCGGAGCGGCTGATCGCCTCACTGGATGGATCGTGGCATGCCGTCTCGGCGTACGGGGGAGACCGCCTTGTGGGCATGGGCCGGACGATCTCGGACGGGCATCTACACGCCCTTATCGTCGAGGTAATCGTCGACCCGGAGTGGCAACTACGGGGCATCGGCCGGGAGATCATGACCAGGTTACTGGCCCGCTGCCGCGCCACCGGGATCGATTCGATCCAGCTCTTCTGCGCCCGAGGCAAGCGTGGGTTCTACGAGGGTCTGGGTTTCGAGGCACGGCCGCAGGATGCGCCCGGTATGGAGATCCCGCCCGGGTAGTGCGTCCACGGGCTGGGGATCCGCCCGGCGCACCAGGCCGTTGCGCGCGGAATCACTCGGTGCGCGCCGCGCGACGCAGGATGTGTCGATCGCCGGTCCCCGTATTCTCAAGCTCCCCGCGAGGCGGGCACCGGCTCTACTCGGCCTGCCCCGAATTCGCGCCCCGGAGGTAACCCTATGTCCCAGCTGGTGCCGCTCTTCCTGACGATCCACATCCTGACCGCCATCGCGGCCTTCGGCCCGGTCTTCGTGTTCCCGATCATCGCTCGCATGGCTGCCGGGGAGCCCCAGCACGGCCTCTTCGCGCTACGGCTCACCGACAGGATCGAGAAGCGGCTGACGATCCCCCTCGCGCTCACGATGCCGGTCAGCGGCGGCCTTCTCGTCTGGTCCGAGGGGATCACCCTCTCCAACGCGCACTGGCTCCTGACGGCGATCGTCCTCTACGTCGTGGCCATCTCGTTCGCCATCCTGATCCAGGTTCGAACGGTCGATCGAATGATCGAGCTGGCGACCCAGCTCGCGGCAGGCCGTCCCGCCATGGCCGCCGGTCCCGGCGCCGCTCTCGCCACCGCCGCCACATTGCGGGTCGCCGGCGAGCCCGACCCTGCGGCCGAGATGAAGTCGCTCGGAGCGCGGGCTGCGCGCGGCGGCATCTTCCTGACCATCCTGGTTGTCCTGATCGTCTCGCTCATGGCGGGCAAGCCGACCATCTGACCTGTACCTCGTGGCTTCCGCGGGGGCGAATCCAGGTCCGCCCGAAGAGACCGGTACATTTCCAGCGTCGTGAACGGGTATATTGCCGGGACCGACCGCTGACCGGCAGGCAGCGGTCCGGATATTCCGGTCACCCGGCGACCGGCACCCTGTGCCTCGGTCAGCCGGGTCTGGCGCCCCAGGACGGAGGAGGTCCGGCATGACCCAGCAACAGGCCCCCAAGACCCGCGAGGAAGTCATCAAGCAGGACGTCCACGACCTGCATCGCCTGGGTTATGCCCAGGAACTCTTCCGGACGATGGGCGGGTTCTCCAACTTCGCCATCAGTTTCACGATCATCTCGATCCTGACCGGTGCGGTCATCCTGTTCGATTACGGCCTCGCCTGGGGCGGCCCCGCGGCCAGCACACTCGGCTGGCCGCTCGTTTCGGTCTTCACCCTGCTGATCGCGGCCGCGATGGCGGAGATCGCCTCGGCCTACCCGACCGCCGGCGGCCTGTACTACTGGTCGAGCCGGATGAAGAGCAAGGACTGGGGCTGGTGGACGGCCTGGTTCAACCTGGCCGGCCAGATCGCCATCGTCGCCGGCATCGACTTCGCCGCGGCCTCATTCGTCAACACTTCGATCGTGACGCCGATCCTGTCCAACTTCGGCATCACCTTCGGCAACTCGACGGCCGTGGCCGGCTCGCTGGTCAACGGCCAGCTGCTCACCATGGCGGCCCTGCTGGCCATCCAGCTCTTCTTCAACATCGCCGGCGTCCGGATCGTGCTCCTTGCTCAACGACGTCTCGGTCTGGTGGCACATCGGCACCGTGGCCGTGATCGTGCTGGCGCTCTTCCTGATCACGAACGGCAAGGCCCACGCCGACATCAGCCCGTTCACCATCCAGCCGCTGGACACGACCGGCAGCGCCTCGCCGCTCGGGTTCAACCTGGGGCCGGCCGTCGGCTATGCCGTCCCGATCGCTTTCCTGTTCTCCCTGCTGCAGGCCCAGTGGACCTACACCGGCTATGACGCATCGGCCCACGTGGCCGAGGAGACGGTCGGCGCCCGGCTGGCGAGCGCCTGGGGCGTCTTCATCTCGGTCGCGGTGTCGGCCGTCGTCGGCTACATCGTCCTGTTGGGTCTGGTGACGCACCTTCCGCCGCTGGACCAGGTCATGAACTGCAGCCCCGCGACTCAGTCGCTCTGCAGCGCCGTACTACGGCGGCAATCCGGTCGTCTTCACGACCCTCAGCTACAACCTCGGCTCGCTCGGCGACGTGCTCGGCGCGGCAATCGCCATCGCCATGAGCCTGTGCGGGCTGGCTTCGGTCGCCGCCGCCGGACGAATGCTCTTCGCCTTCAGCCGCGACCACGGCGTGCCCGGCTCACGGGTGCTCCGCAGGGTCTCCCACCGCTTCCGCACGCCGGCCAACGCCCTCGTCGGCAATCGTGGTCTTCTCATACCTGCTGACGAACGCCGCCTACATCGCCGGCAGCTACACGGCCATCGCGATCGTCACCGCCATCAGCACGATCGCCCTTTACTGGGCCTACGGCGTGCCGATCTTCCTCGGCGTCTTCGGCAAGCAGGAGTGGCGAGACCACGCCGTGTGGAAGCTGGGCCGCTTCTCGAAGCCCATCGCCGTGGTGGCCGTCCTGTGGATCGCGTTCATCTCGGTGCTCTTCCTGTGGCCGACGTCGGGCAACGCCTACACGCTGCTCGCCTACGTCGTCTTCCTCGCGGCCCTGCTGGTCTACTACTTCGCCTGGGCCCGCCGCCACTTCAAGGGCCCGATCGTCGAGGTCGGTGAGGCGGAACTGACGGAAATCGAGCGCGAGTTCGAGCATGCGGCCGAGGAGCTGGGCGGAGCCACCGTCTAGCGGCCTGGCGGCCTAGCGGCCTAGCGGCTCGCGACGCTGCCGAAATAGTCCTTCAGCTGGCCCTTTGCCTCCCAGCCGACCACGACGATCTCGCTGGGGGTCGAGGCGATCCGGCAGCTGCTCGAGCCGCCGAAGCTCATCGGGGGCGACGCTGGATGCTGCCAGGTCTTGCCGTCCGAGCTGCCCCACACGATCCAGTTGTTGGTGAGCGCGATCGGGACGTCCAGGGCGAGGATCTGGCCGTCCACTATGGCCCAGTTGCCCCCGGAGGTCTTGAGGCCGGACGGCTGCCACTTGACTCCCGTGGACGACCACCACCAAGAGCTGGGGAGATTGCCGCTCGGAGTGGCGGTGGGCTTGGCGGTCGGCTTGACGGTCGGCTTGGCAGTCGGGGTCGCCGACCCGGAGGCGGAGGCGGAGGCGAGAGGGCGGAGCGGAGGCCGGCGCGGATGGCGAGGCGGCAGGGGCGACTCCCGATCCGCTGGTGATTGCCACCAGCCCGTTGCCGATGCCGAAGACCTGGGTGACGTTGACCGGCAGGTGCCAGTCGGGGCGCATCGTCCAGGTGACGCCATCCGGTGAGATCCAGGCCGTCGAGATGCCCGCTCGCGTCGGGTCGTTACCGGTGGCGACGAAGCCCGACTTGTAGGTGCCGACGGTCAGCGTGTAGCCGTCGGCCACGGAAATCGTGGCGGCGTTCCACGTCTGGCCGTCGGTGGAGTACATGAGCGGGGAACCGCCGGCCTTGTCGGAGGCGGCGACGAACCCGCCCGGTCCCGCGGCGATCGACGAGAACTCGGGCGGCGCCGGGTCGCTCATGGTCGCCTGCTGCCACTTGCCATCCTTGGGCAGGTGCCAGATTGTCCCGGTATCGCCCGAGGCGCTCGTCACGCGTCCGATGGCGATTACGCCGCCGTTTCCGTCGCCGATCGCCTGAAGCACGACAGGCCGTCCGGTGTTTTCGGGAGTGACCAGTGCGTCCGGCCTGAATTCCTGAGCCCACAGGCTGCCGTTGTCCGACGACCAGATCGACGTGCCGGCTGGCTGGGTGACGAACGTCAGGAACTTCGTGCCGGTGGCCACCACGGGCCCGAGCGTGTCCGCGGGGCCGACGTCGACGATCATCGGCGAGTCGCCGGCCTTGACCGAGAGCGCGAATTCGGCCGGAGCGGACGGGCCGGGGGTTGGCGTGCGATTGGGCCCGAGGGTGACGTCGCCCGCGAGCACGCCCTGGCCGGTGCCGAGGCCGCCGACAACCACCACGCGGCCGGCGACCGTCGCCATTCGGCCGTGAGCGATAGGCTGCGGTCCGGAGGCGATAGGCAGCCACGAGAGTCCGTCGTCCGAGACCCATACCGACAGCCCCGGCTGGGGACCCTGCGAGGCGGTGCCGGAGAGGCTGGCATCCGCGGCCCCGACGGCGACGAAGCTGCCGTCGACGGCGGTGACGCCGTCCATTGCCGTCTGGGGCTGGTCCGAGGCTGCGGTGGCCTTGACCCAGGTCTTGCCGTCCGTCGAGGCCCACGACGCGGCCAACCCTTCGGCGGAGGCTCCGGTGTCGCTGCCGACGGCCACGATTCGGCCGCCCAGACCGGCGATGCCGCGGGCGTCGAAGCCGTCGAGCGAGGCGCCCTGGAGCCAATCCCGGCCGGTGGTCGAGTACCACACCGTCGAGTGAGGCGCGCCGTCGCCGTTCCAGAGCTCGACGATCGCATAGCCGCCGTCCCACGAGCCGACTACCCGGGGAATGTAGTTCTGCGCTCCGGGAAGCACGGAGGCAGTCCAGCGCTGGCCGCCATCGGAGGAGAACCAGGCCACGCCGTTGCCGGCCGTCACCATGCCGCCGGACCTGGTTACCGCGCCGCCGATCATCTCCTGGCCCGAGGCCGAGTCGACCTGGGCGGGCGCCCACGATTTGCCGTCGCGCGAGCGCCAGGCCGTGGCGGCCACGTCGGTCGGCGAGGATCCGAAGCTGTTGCCGACCGCGACGAGTCCGCCGCTGCCGTCATCGGAGAAACCCTGGGCGACGAACCGACGCCCGGATACCTCGAACGCGCCGGAGTCGGAGACCTGGCTCCAGGTCGAACCGTCGGCGGACGACCAGACCGTCGTCGTCGAGCCCCTGGTCCCGAGCATCAGAAGGCTGTCACCGAATGACGTGAAGTAGGGGCCGAACTCGAACTTGGCGTCCGGCGGCTTGGCTGCGCTGCGCCAGCTGATCTGGTAGATGCTGCCCGTCGCGGCCGGCGCCACCGGGTTGTTGGGGAGGGTCATCAGGAGGCTCGCCACTATCACCAGGGTGGCGGCGATGCCGGTCAGGGCGAAGGCCGTCCTGATGCTGGGGAGGCGAAGTCTGGGCCGCGCCAGGCCGGGCCGCGCCGAGGCCGGGCCGGTTCGGGACGGCACCCCCGGCGGCAGGCCTGCGGCCCAGGCCGCCCAGGCCCGGAAGCCCGACCTTCGGGACCGCGGCATCGGACTCGCCGAGCCGCAGCCGGGCCAGCGGGTGCGGCGACATGCGGCGCCGGGGCGGCCGCGGTTCGTCGGTGGGCTCGGGGCGGGACGGTCTCCGTGTCGAGCCTCCGCGAGCCGGATCCGGTGCGGGGCGACGGGGCGAGTGCGGCGCGCCTGATCGGGGCGCGAAAGGTCGGCCGTGCGGGGCAGTTCCAGCTGCTGCGGGACCGCACCAGGACGTTCCAGTGGTTCGCTACCGGATCCGTCGTCTGCGTTGCCGTCGCGCTGAGTCTCGTCGTGGTTGTCGGTCACCGAGGCATTCCCACCTGTGGTCTCGATCTGCGGCTCTCGTCGGGAGAGAGCCGGGTTCGGGCCCCGAGTCGAGCCGGGGAGACCCGAAGTCTGCCACGGTTCGGTCGAAAGCGGCGCGGGGCGTGTGCGCACGAGGGTGTTAGGTGTGGCTGGGTGCACTAATGATACCGGCGACCGCCGGCACCAAGGCGTTCGGCGAGCAAAGCTGGCCGCCACGCCCGGCAGACGCCACAATACCGGCCAGAGGAGCGCCGGACGCGCTCGATACCTGCGGCGCAGCACAGGGAGTATCCGATGAGCGACGAACACGGCGCCACCGACTCCGCCGGAGGCGGCACCGGCCACGCCGTCCCGCACCAGCTCGAAGAGCTGCGGCAGTTGGTCAGGGACGGGCGGATCGACACCGTGATCGTCGCCCTGACGGACATGCAGGGCCGGCTCGTGGGCAAGCGCGTCCAGGCCGAGGCATTTCTCAAGGGCGTCGTCGATCACGGCATCCATTTCTGCACGTACCTGCTCGGCACGGACATGGAGATGAACACGCCCGACGGCTTCAAGCTGATGAACTGGGAGACCGGCTACGGCGACTGGGTCGGACGCGAAGTCTGGGAAACGACGCGGATCCTGCCCTGGCTGGATTCGACGGCCATCGTCCTCTGCGACGCGATCGACGAGGAGACCGGCCTCGAGATCCCGATCTCGCCGCGGACGATGCTGAAGCGCCAGGTCGAACGCGCGTCTGCCCTCGGGTACACCGTCAAGGCGGGCACGGAGTTCGAGTTCTACGTTCTCGGCGACACCTTCGAGGACTTGAGCGAGAAGGGCTACAACGACGTCGAGCGGGTCGGCTACTACAACGAGGACTACCACCTCCTCCAGGCCACCAAGCTCGAGCCGCTGTACCGCCAGATCCGCAACCAGATGACCGAGGCCCGCATCCCGATCGAGTTCAGCAAGGGCGAGGCGGCGCCGTCCCAGCACGAAGTCAACATCCGCTACGACGAGGTCCTCGAGTCGGCCGACCGGAGCGTCCTGTTCAAGCACGGGGCCAAGGAGATCGCCTGGCTGAACGGCTACGGCCTGACCTTCATGGCCAAGCCCTACGCCGATTGGACCGGCTCGAGCGGCCATCTCCACATCTCGGTCTGGGACGGGGCCGGCGCGAAGCCGCTCTTCCACGAGGAGGGCGCCCAGCCCTACGGCATGAGCCAGACGATGCGCTGGTTCCTGGGCGGGATGATGGCCCTGCAGCGCGAGCTGGCCCTCTTCATCGCCCCGAACGTCAACTCGTACAAGCGCTACGCGGTCGCGAGCTGGGCGCCGGTGAACGTGGTCTGGGGCCGCGACAACCGCACGACCGGATTCCGCATCGTCGGCCGCGGTGCCGGCCTGCATATCGAGAACCGCTTCCCCGGCGGCGACATGAACGCCTACCTGGCCTACGCCGCCGCGGTCGGGGCGGGCCTGTACGGAATCGAGCACAAGATCGAGCCGCCGGCCGAGTACAAGGGCAACGGCTACGTCGCGAAGCGCTGCGACCAGATGCCGCGGGCGCTGTACGAGTCGATCGATCTACTGGCGAAGAGCAAGGCCGCCGTCGAGATCCTCGGCCGGGACGTCGTGGATCACTACCTCAACGCGGCCCGGGTGGAGCGCGACGCGTACGACGCCGCGGTCCACGCCTGGGACCGCGAGCGCTACCTGGAACGCGGCTGACGCGTCGGCGGGCCCTGCCAGGCGGCCCTATCCCCTGCCCTTCGGGGCCAGGTACGTGGCCAGCCCTCGGTGAGTGGCAAGAGCGCGCGGGGAAGCACCGCGGTCAGCGGCGCCGTGTCCACCTGAGCGGACTGGACGACGAAGTCGATTGCGTCCGGAGTCATGGGCGGTGAAGGCAGCAGCGTCAGAGGTCGCGTGACCAGCTTCATCAGCACCACCGGAGCGTGGAGGATGAACCGCCGGCGGCCCTGAATCCGCAGCGCCTCCCGTATGACGGCGTCCATCGTCAAGGTCTCCGGGCCACCCACCTCCAGCGTGGCGCCGGTCGCGGCGGGGGTCTCGAGCGCATCCGCGACGAGGCGGCCCATGTCGTCGACGAAGACCGGGGCGACGAGCTGGCGGCCGTTCCCGATCTGGGGCACGAATGGCAGCCAGCGGGCGAAGCCGAGGAATCGGTTGAGGGACCGATCGCCCGGGCCGTAGATCCAGCTCGGCCGGAAGATCGTGTACGGGATGCCGCTGGCCCGGACCGCCTCCTCGGCGCGCCATTTGGCGCGGAACCAGTGGCGGGGCGCATCCGGGGCGGCGCCGGCGCCGGACATGTAGACGAGACGACCGACGCCGGCCGCTCGGGCGGCGGCAACGAGCGCCACGGTGCCGTCGGCATCGACGCGCTCGAATGTCCGGCCACGCCGCGGCGCCTCGATCGGCGAGTTGCGAAACGCGAGGCTGATCACCAGCGCTTCGACGCCCGCCAGCGCGGCCGCGAGTCCGTCGGGCTGCGTGATGTCCGCCTGTCGGAGCTCGAACGGGGCGGACTCCCGGGAGGCTCCCGACGGCGTCGCGGACGCGGCCGGCGCTGTGACAGGACCGCCACCCGGTGGCCGTGGCGAGCGAGTTCCGGTGCCGCCGGCCCCACTCAACGAAGCCGCCGTTCCGGCCCGCCGTACGGCCTACCGTCATGCGGCATCAGCGTCGCGGGCCCGGAGCCGGTCTGACCAGCATATGCCCGGAATCATAGCCGGCCCCCTCGTTGCGGGGGCCGGTCGACTTCGAGACAGACGAGGGATCAGGCGGTCGCTCGCCCGCCGACGGCCTCGCGCCCGAGAACGGGGAGCAGCCAGACCGCGGCGACGCCCACCAGGACGTACACGATGCTGGACAGGATGTTGGTCTGGCCGAACGAGCTTCCGGTGATAGAGGCCACGAGATCGAATTTCGCGGCGCCGACGAGGAGCCAGTTCACGCCGCCGACGATGACAAGAAGCAGAGCGAGAGCATTGACGTACCGCATCGAGTGATTCTCCTAGAGGTTGACTTCGTTCCTGTTGTCTGCTGTTCGTACCCGTACCCGTTTGTACAGGCTTCGTAGAGACTTTAGTTGTTTGGTTAGCCTTTGTCAATGGTTTTGGCTGTGGTATCGTGGACAAACTATGTACACCATCAAACAGGCCGCGATCCGGACCGGCGTGAACGTCCCGTTGCTACGAGCCTGGGAACGTCGGTACGGCATTCCCAGTCCCGAACGGACGGGGGCCGGTTACCGGCTGTACGACGATCACTCGATCGACAGAGTCCGGCGGATGCGGATCCTTGTGGAGTCCGGCTGGGCGCCGAGCCAGGCGGCTCGGGCGATCCTCGACGATACGGCCCATGCCGCGATGGCCGTCGACCGGGCGACAGAGGTGGCGGCTGACCGGGCAGACGACCTGGCGGCCAACTCGGGAGACGCGGGAAGTCTCAACGCCGACATGGTGGCCGGCGGAGTGGCCATGGCTCCGCCCCCAGGCCGCGGACCAGCCGCGGTTGACGGGATCTCCTCACTGAGAACGCGGTTCCTTGACGCTGCCCGTGCGCTCGACGAGGCTGGCATGGAGTCCGCTCTGGGCGAGGGGTTGGCTCTGCTGGGCGTCGACGAGGCACTCGAGCAGTTCGTCATGCCGGCCCTCGTTGCCCTTGGGGAGGCCTGGTCGCGCGGCGAGTTGACCGTGGCGGCCGAGCACGCGGCTAGCAACGCCGTCCTGCGCCGACTCGGGGCGCTGTACGAGGCGGCTGCCACCCCACCCAGCCATGTGGATTGCGTGGTTGGCCTGCCGCCGGGGTCGCGGCACGAGTTGGGGGCCATGGCTTTTGCCGTGGCCTGCCGCCGGGCGGGCCTCAGGATTCTCTACCTGGGGCGGACGTGCCGGTGGCGAGCTGGCTCGCGGCAGTCCGCGAACACCCGGGGGCAGCCGTGGCCCTCGGGCGCGGTGACTGCGGCCGAAGCCGACTCCGCCGCCGAGGTAGCCATCGCACTTCGGTCCGCGCGGCCGGATCTACTCGTGGCCGTCGGCGGGGCCGGCCGCGCCCGGGTCGATCGCAAGAGCGCGGGCGTCATGCTTCTGCCCGAGAGCTTGCGCGGCGGAGCGGCGATGCTGGCCGGCCGCCTCGCGGCGCGTTGACTCGCCATCGCAGAGAAGACGGGAGCGCTACGTGGATCCGATCTGGGCATTCCTGCGTGGCCTGGTCATCGGTTTCGCGATCGCGGCCGCCCTCGGCCCGATCGGACTCCTGTGCATCCGGCGCACGCTCGTGGAAGGCGCTCTGGTAGGGGCGGTCTCGGGCCTGGGCGCGGCCACGGCCGACGGCTTCTACGCCTCCATCGCCGCCTTCGGCCTGACCGCGGTGGCCGACCTGCTCGTTGGCCAGCGGCGAGTGCTCGGCGTCGTGGGTGGCTGCTTCCTGCTGATCCTGGCGGCGCACTCGTTGATCAGTCCCGCGGAGGCGGCGGGCGACAGGCCGCCCCGGACGCTCGCATCGGCCTATGCCACGACGCTCGGCCTCACGATCGCCAACCCGGCCACGATTCTCTCGTTCGCGGCCGCGTTCGTCGGCCTGGGTCTGGCCGGCCACTCCGCCCCGGTGGCCGCGGCTCTGGTCCTCGGCGTCTTCGCCGGATCGGCGGCCTGGTGGGTGATCCTCGCGGCGTCCGTGTCGACGTTCCGGAACCGCCTCGGACCGACCGCGCTACGGCGTCTGGCGGCCGGCTCGTCGGTCCTCATCGGCCTGCTCGGCGGCCTGGCCATCGCAGCCAGCCTCGCCGCCTGAGTGCTCCTCGAGCCCGTGCCGTCCGGGCGCCGCAACACGGGCGCGTGGCGGGCGTAGACGGGTAAGCTAGCGTCAGGCTGGGTCGAGCTCCGGGCAGGCAGGCAGGAGGCGCGTATGCGGCTGGAGGACAAGGTCTCCGTCATCACCGGCGCGGGCAGCGGCATGGGCAGGACCGCCGCGCTGCGGTTCGCCGCGGAGGGTTCACGCGTCGTCGTGGCCGACAACCAGGCAGCGGCGGCCGAGGAGACCGTCCGCCAGGTCCGAGCGGCCGGGGGCGAGGCGACGGCAATCCGCGTAGACGTCTCCATCGAGGCCGACGCGAAGGCGATGATCGCCACGGCGATCGACCGCTACGGCAAGCTCGACGTCCTCTACAACAACGCGGGGATCATGCCCGAGGCCGACCATTCGGTCGTCGACACACCGGTCGAGGCCTGGGACCAGGTCATGGCCGTCAACGTCCGGGGCGTCTACCTGGCCTGCAAGTACGCCATCCCGCACATGGTCGAACGCCGTTCCGGATCGATCATCAACGTCTCGAGCTTCGTGGCGATTCTGGGCTGCTCGGTGCCGCAGGACGCGTACACCGCCTCCAAGGGCGCCGTTCTGGCCCTGACTCGATCGCTTGCCGTCCAATTCGCGCCCCAGGGCGTTCGCACCAACGCCATCCTGCCGGGGCCGGTCGAGACGCCGCTGCTGATGGACTGGCTCCTCAAGGACGAGGCGGCCAAGAAGCTGCGCCTGGCCCGCAACCCGACCGGGCGCTTCGGCAAGGCCGAGGAGGTCGTCGCCTTGGCGGTCTATCTCGCCTCCGACGAATCGGCCTGGACGAACGGCGCATCGCTCGTCATCGACGGAGGGATCAGCGTCAATTACTTCTGAATCGACCGATTGAGAGGAAACATGGCCACTGAGTACAAGTCGTCTGCGACAGGTGTCACGCCGGAAGAAGTAGAGCCCGGCGATCTCGCCATCGGCCTCGACTTCGGCGGCAGCGGCATCAAGGGCGCCGTGGTCGATGTGGCCAACGGCCGGCTCGTAGGAGAGCGTCTGCGAGTCCCCACGCCGCAACCGTCCGTCCCGCGGGAAGTGGTGGCGGTGATGGACGCCCTGGTCCGCCGCCTCGCCTCGCCGTGGGATCCGCGCGACGGCAACGCGTTTCCGGTCGGCGTGGGCATCCCGAGCGCGGTCCGGCATGGCGCCGCGGTCACCGCGGCCAACATCGACTCGAGCTGGATCGGCTTCCCTGCCGAACAGGAGATGAGCCGGGTCATGGGCCGGACCGTGGCCATCGGCAACGACGCGGACCTGGCGGGCCTGGCGGAAGTGCGCTTCGGCGCGGGCCGCGACGTGCCCGGCCTCACGATCGTCCTCACCATCGGAACCGGCGTCGGCTCGGCGTTGTTCATCGACGGCAAGCTCGTCCCGAACACCGAGCTCGGCCACATGGAGATGAAGGGCCGCGATGCCGAGGTCCGGATGTCGGAGGCGGCTCGGGACCGCCTGGGCCTGAACTGGAAGGATTGGTCGGTAGGTCTGGACGAATATCTCCACATGCTCGAAAGGCTCTTCTGGCCGGATCTCTTCATCTTCGGTGGCGGGGCCTCCAAGCGCGCCGACAACTACCTTTCCTATCTGACGGTCAAGACACCGATCGCCCTGGCGACCTTCCGTAACAGCGCCGGGATCGTCGGCGGGGCACTGATCGCCTACGAACGGCGCTCCCAGACTCCGGCGCCGATGGCCCGCCAGCCGTTCTCCTGACCGAGGGCCTTCCGGGCGGCACATTCCCTCCCGGCGTACGATTGGCCAACGCCACATGACGAGGTGATGAGATGGGATCGAACGATCAAACGGGTTCCAGCCCCGAGCAGCCGGGCGCCGAGCAGCCGGGCGCCGAGCAGCCGGGCGCGAGTGGCTGGAATGCCCGCCGCGAGCAGGCGGCGCGGGCCCGAGAACTCGGCGAGCGGTGGGTCGGCCAGCTCCAGGAGATGATCGACCAGGCCGGGCGGCAGGCGGGGCCGGTGCTTCGCGACGTGGCCGCCAAGGCCGCCGAGCTGGCCGCCGTCGCGGCGGAGAACGCGGGTCCCGTGGCCCACAAGGCGGCCTCCGTGACCGAGCACGTCGGCGACAGGCTTGCAGCCCGGAGCAAGGACCTGGCTTCGGATCTCCGCCGCGCGGCCGAGTCGGCGCGAGCCGCCCAGACCGCCGAATTGCCCGAGGGCGAACCGAAGGCGGGCGAGGGTCCGAAAGCCTAGTTCCGGCGGAGGCTTACAGGCGGCCGACCCACGCCCGGAAGATATCGGTGCCATCCTGGCGAACGAGCCGGCACACCCAGCCGTCGTCGCTTTGCCACGCCCGGGCGGTGATCGATTCGCCGCGGGCGGCGGATGAGGCGAAGTCCAGGACGTAGCGGCGCGGCGCCGCCTCCAGCAGCGGGCCCTGCCCGGCCGCCTCGAGCGCCTCTTCCACGTAGTCCACGTAGACGCTGTTGTTGACATGGTCGAGCGGATCCAGGTCGCGACGCCGGACCAGGATGTTCCGTTCGAACGCCTGCGGCGGCGTCGGCGCCAGGACGACCTTGTGCAGTTCGAAGGTCGGTGCGTCCGCGGCCACGAACTTCTGGAACTCCTGGGGCACGCGGGTCGGGATGCCGCGCTCGTTGGTCATGACCCAGTCGATCTCCATGCGCGCTACCAGCTCGCCCGATGGATCGCGGACCTCGCTCTCGCGGCGGGCGGCGACCCGGCGGTAGCCGAGCACTCTGCGTGCTGACGGCCACGGCGCCGTAGGTGGGGGTCGGCCGGAGCACGTCGAGCTGGATCGCCCGCACCAACCAGAACAAGCCTCGGTCCGCGTACCACCGGCGACCGAACCCAAGCTCGGTCGAGTGCTGCCAGGCGACGTCGGCAGTCCAGGCCAGGTAGACGGCCGTCCGGATCGTCTCGTTCGCGGTCGCCTCCTCGAAGCGGACCCGGTAAGGTCGCACGATCCGATACGGCGGCTGGTCCTGGAAGTCGGCCGGCGTCGCGGCGGCGGCGGGCGACCCCGTCTCGGGCTCGCCCGCGGACCGGCCCTTCATGCCTCGTTCGCCAGAACGTCGAGCCCTTCCAGGGCGACCAGCCCGGTGCCGCCGTGCTCGGCCGTGGATCGGTCCAGCCGGAGCTCGCAGGAGCGGCGGGCGTCGAACACCACGAGCGCCACGGTCAGATCCACGTCCTCATCGGCGGCATGAGCGCGGGCGTCGTCCAGCTGGTTCAGGACGTCGGCGTTGATTCCGCGGGCGCCCCATTTGCAGTCGTAGACCTCGGGCTTGGCGCTCGACTCCACGGTCACGTCGTAGGGGTGGATCTCGGCCTTCACGCCGTCGAACAGGACGCGCCGCTCCCGGCGGACGCGTCGCGGCGCGGCGGGCAAGGATGCGGGCCGTCAGCTCCTCGACGATCGCGCCGCGGTACTGGCTTCGGGCCGCCTCGCCCCGATTGGCGACCTCGAGGCTGGCGTCGAGAACCCGATCGGCATGGTCGCGCAGTGCGGGTGCGGCGTCCCGGCCGAAGAGAGAAGGGAATACCCGCCGCCAGGTCTCCGGGTCGGTGCGCTCGCCGTTCATCACGGCCCGGGCGAGCCAGCGCTCCGCGAGCGTCCCTTCCGCCAGCAGTGCCGCTGTGCGGGCCACGAGCGGTTCTGCCTGTATCCCGGCGTAGACCACGGCCCGGGCGTCCGGGGCGGCGTCCTGGAACCTCATCGGTCGCCCCGCATGAGGATTCGGAACGGCGAATCCTCGTCCGGCTCGGGCTCAGGCTCGGGTTCGGGCTCGTCGCTCTGCGTCCCGCCTGTCGGCCGGTCGACGTCTCCGGCGACGGCCAGGGCAACTACGTGCGGGAAGGTCGAGAGCCAGTCGATGGCCTTGTGCGGGTCCGTGATCGACGCGATCTCGACGATCGCTTCATCGATCGCCACGACCGCCTCCAGCTCCAGCTCGGCGTCCTGCCGGCCCAGGGCCCGAATCCCCGGCAGGTAGGCGTCCACGAGATCGGTCACGTACTGCCACTCGTCCTCGATCGTCTCGGCCAGGTCGGCCAGGGCTCGGTACGCGGCGGCGGCACGCTCGATGACATCCGGAGGCTGGGGCGAGGCTTGCCCGGCTTGGTGGCTCACGGGCCAAGCGTAGCCGATGCACCGCTCCCGGGCGGATGGGACGACAATCAGGCCAGCGGCGCGCTGGAACCTCTGCTGCCCGTGATGCGCGCCCGGTGCGGAGGTCGAGAATGGATCTGGGGCTTCGCGGCAAGACGGCCCTCGTCGGGGGCGCTTCGGCGGGACTCGGACGGGCGAGCGCGGAGCGGCTCGCCGGGGAGGGTTGCCGGCTGGCATTGTGGTCGCGCGGCGGCGAGGCGCTCGAACGGGCGGCCGCGGAGATCAGCAGCTCTCACTCGGTTGAAGTGGCCACGATATCCGGCGACGCCTCCGAGCCGGAGACGGCGGCACGGGTTGCCGCCGAGGCCGAAAGGGCGCTCGGGCAGGTCGACATCCTGGTCCTCAACGCCGGCGGCCCGCCTGCGTCCGAAGCGACCGCAACGGACGCTGCCGAGTGGCGCCGCTCGTTCCAGCTCCTGGCGATCACACCGATCGAACTGGCGACGCTGCTCCTGCCCGGTATGCGCCGGCGCGGTTGGGGGCGGATCGTGGCCATCTTGTCGTCGGGCGTGCGCCAGCCGATTCCCGAGCTGGCGTACTCGAACGCCTGCCGGAGCGCTCTGCAGGCGTGGCTCAAGACCATCGCGCCGGAGGCCATCGCCGCCGGGGTGACCGTGAACGGAGTCCTGCCCGGGCGGCTCGACACGGCGCGGGTGGCATCTCTTGACGGTCTCCGGGCCGAACGAACGGGCAAGACGCTGCAGGAGACCAGGGCACAGTTCGAACGCTCGATCCCGGCCGGTCGCTACGGCACGCCCGACGAGCTGGGCGCGTACGTTGCCTGGCTGTGCTCGGAGCCCGCCCGCTATCAGACGGGCACGTTCGTCCCGATCGACGGCGGCATGCTTCGCGCGCTGCCGTAGGGGGTGGCGGGCGACCGGCGCGGACAGGCGGCAGGCGCCGCGAGCAGGCGGGGCGCTAGTCGCCGCGATGGCCGGACGAGCGCAGGCCGAAGCTGCCCCAACTGCCCGTGTATGGCAGCCAGTCCTCCGAGACCTGCTCGACGATCGCGGAAGCGGGTCCCTCGTGGAGCATCTCCAACAGCCGCTCGAGGTCCTCGCGCGGGCCCTCCGCAACGCAACGAACGCTGCCGTCCTGTTCGTTGGAGACCCACCCGGTAAGGCCGAGATGGGTCCCATGGGTCATGACGAAGTAGCGGAAACCGACGCCGTGGACGCGGCCCCGAATGCTCGCCTCCAGCCGGGCCTGTTCGCCTCGGCTCATCGGCGCGCTCCGGCGGTCGTGTCCGAGACCGCCGCCCCGGCAGACCGCGGCCACGACAGCGCCAGGACGTCCAGCGCGAGTTCCGGATTGACGTTCTCGTCGAGTTGAGCCGCCACTTCCGTCAGCTGCGCCAGGAACCCGGGCATACGCCCGAGGTCGAGCCCGGTGGCCGATGCCCGAATCTCATCGACCAGCTCGGCCTCCCGCAGCTGGCGCAATCCCCCGCTGCGGGCCACTGCCAGGTCGCGCCCGATCGATGCCCATATCTCCATCAGCGTGGCCGCGGCCGAACGCCGATCCGAAGCGGCCATCCTGGCAGTGGCAGGCTCGCCCTTCGCGTCGACGTCGCCCTCGCCGTCCGCCTCCTCGCCCGCGCCCGGGGTGCCGGCCGCCGCACCTGCGGCCGCGGCGGAGCCGCGTCCTTTTCGGCGTCGGGTGGTCGCGGTGCCGTCGTCTCCGCCCGGCGGATCGGAGATTCCGCGGCGTCGGCCTTCTTCCAGCGCGGCGTCGAGCGCCGCCGCGGACTTCACCAGGTCTCGAACGGCGGCCAGGCGAGCATGCCGGCCCTGGGTGAGCATGTCCACAAGGCCCCGGGCGATCTCGCCACGCAGCCGTTCCGCGTCCGGGGATCGGGCGTAGGCAAGAGCGAGGCCCGGCCTGCCGCCGGCGAGCCTGGCCAGCCTGGCGGACCGGGGCGCGTCTGCCACTCCCAGCTCTCCGAGCCAGCTCTCGATTTCGCGGCCGGCAACTACCCCGAGTCGAACTCGCACGCAGCGCGACCGAACCGTCGGCAGGAGGCACTCCTCGTCGTCGGCGCACAAGATGATCGTGACCCCGTCGGGCGGTTCCTCGAGCGTCTTGAGTAGCGCGTTCTGGGACTCCTCGTTGAGGCGGTGAGCCTGCTCGACGATCGCGACCCGCGCTCCGCCCTCGACGGGAAGCAGCGCCAGCTCGCCGATCAGATGGCGGACCGTGCCCGGGTCCGGGTCCGTGGCCGCGCCGATACGGACCTGCCCGCCCGGTCCTTCGGGTGCGAGGCGATGAAGGTCCGGGTGATTGCCGGTCGCTACGAGCCGGCAACCCCGGCAGGCGCGGCACGGCCGCGCACTCGCATCCGAATCGACACAGAGCAGTCCGGCGGCCAGGTCAAGGGCGAGTGTGGTCTTCCCGGCCGATGCCGGACCAACGAGCAGCACGGCATGCGGGGTGCGGCCGAGGAGCATCGACCGAACCTCGGCCAGCGCCCGCGGCTGACCACGAGTCGTGGCGTTGGCGATCGGCGTGACCACGTGACTGAACTCGCCTGGCCCGATCCGCGCCGCCGGTGGCTACTCGCCCGCAGGCTCCGCGGCCTTGCGACGCGCCGGGGCACGACGCTTGGGCGCAGCGGACTCTACCGGCGCACCGCCTTCGCCGCTCTCGCTCGAGCCGCTCGTGGCCTTCCCGTCCTCGGCCGGCGCCGCCGGCTTGCGACGGCTGCGAGTCGCCGGCTTCGGCTTCTCGCCACCGGCATCGGCCACTTCGGCCGGCCCGGCAGGGGCCTGCGCTTCAACCTTGGTACGTCCGCCGCGTCGACCCGGGGTCTTCGGCTCGGCAACTGCGTCCGGAGCCGCCTCTGCGGCGGCCGCGGGCCGTTCTCCTGATGCCTCGGAGGGGGCCGCTCCCTGACGGCTCAGCTTCGTAGAGAGCTGCGCGCGGAGGATCTCTTCAAGCTCCGGCGGAACCTCGGTCCAGGGCTCGGCCGAGTCGCGACCGGGACTCCTGGGAATTGCTCCGCCGCGACGCTGTTGCTGTTGCTGCGGCGGCTGGCTCTGGCGCGGAGGCCGCTCGTCGCGTCGTCGCGGCTGCTGCGCCTGGGGTTGACGCGCCGGCTCCGGGAACCGCGATGACGAACGCCCGTACCGCTCGCGATCGACGGCGGAGGCATAGGCGCTCCTGACGCCACGACCCCCGCCCTGGCCGCGACCCTGGCCGCGGCCCGCGCGCCGCTTCTCGGCCAGCAGGTACTCCGGGATCTCGGGCTCGGCATAGTCGTCCTCGTCCGCGGTAAGCGGAGTGAGTCCTTCCGGCCTTCCGGCCATCCCGATCTGCAAATCCCACACCGACCCGAATTGGTTCGGCCGCGCCGGCGCGGACGAGGCGGCAACTTCCGGTTCGCGTTCGATGGCCTCGCCCGGCTCGGCGACGGCCACTTCGCCTTCTTCGTGGGAGTGGCCCCGGCCACGGCCGCGACCGCCCCGCCGCCGGCGTCGCCGGCCGGCCAGGTCGCCGCCCACCTCGGCGCCTTCGCCTTCGGCGATCTCGACGCCTTCCTCCGACGCCTCGGCGAGCAATTCTTCTTCGACCGCCTCGCTGCCGGCGGCAGCAGCTCCGGCCCGGGACAGCTTCTCTCCCGGCAGCGCAACCAGGTGGCCGGCCGAGCCGGCCGAGCCGGCCGAGCCGCGCCCGCCGTGCGCGGGGCTGTTCGCGCGGCAATACCGCGCCCTGAGGTTCGCGCCGGCCGGTCATCGGCGGCAGCGACTGCGACGTCCTCGAGGCTCTCGCCGCGTCCCCACCGGCCCCGACCGCGACCGCGGCGTCCGCCGCGTCCCTCGGTCTGCTTGTCCGGGACCTCGGTCATGGAGAGGTCCTCGTCATCGCCGGCCACTCGCCGGCCGGAACGCGACGAGTCGCGATCGACCTTGGCGACCTGGGTGATGTCGTAGAAAGCGTCGGCGACTTCGATCAGGTCGGAGCTCGTGTTGCCCCGGAAGCTGATGACCTCGACCCTCACTCCCATCTCCTGGACGGCGCGAATGGCGGGCGCGAAGTCCCCGTCGCCGCTGACGACGATCGCAACGTCGAGGTTGCGGGCCGTCTTCATCATGTCGACGACCAACTCGATATCCAGGTTGGCCTTGACCTTCCCGTCGCCGTACTTGCGGATGTCCTTGCTCACGACCTTGTAGCCGTGGCGCGCCAGGAAGGAATGGAAGTTGCGCTGGTTCTCGTTCTCGGGGTCGAGCCCGGTGTAGGCATAGGCGCGGACGAAATCGCGCCCGGCCACTGCGGCCTTGAGGAGCGTGACGTAGTCGATGTCCGCTCCGGCGGCCTTCGCCGCGTAGAAAATGTTCGCCACGTCAACGAAGACCGCGACGTTCTTGCTCACGAATGTGACTCCTTGGTCTGCCGGCCGGCGATGTTGGTCGCCGGCCTTATAAGCCCGTTGCACCGACTCTCCGCAAGCCAGTCGCAACTGGCTCCTGGTCGGCTGCCTGGGGTAGTTCAGCGGCTCGTGGTAGCCCTCAGGGCAATGGCCGCTTTGTATGTAGTCGCTGTCACCTTGGTGAAACCGTGCCCCTGCCAGCTCGACATGTGTGCCGAGTCAGGCGCCAGCACGACTTCGACCGCTGCGCAGCCCTTTCTCCGTGCCGAATGCAGCATCTCTTCGATCAGCAAATCGGCAACCGCGTCCGTTTCGACGCCGTCCGCGACCACCAGCACGTCGATCGTTCCGACGAACCCGCCGAACCGAACAGACGGCCTCAGGCCGAGGATTGCGCCGCCCGCGATCTGGTGACCGGCCTCGGCGATGACCACGCTCGCGTTCGGAATGTAGACCAGCTGGCGGAGCAGGCCGATCGCATCGATCGGCGAATCGCCTCCAGGCACGGCCCCTTTTTGGGCACAGAGCGCGTACAGCCGATCGACATCGGTGATACGGGCCTGCCTGACCAGGTACTCCACTCGAACAGACGAACCTCAAAACGAGAGGGCGACCGCACTGCAGCGACAGCCGGAAATGGCCGGCAGTCGCTTGCTGTAGTGCCCGTGCTCTCGGGGTGGCGAGCGGGTTTCCGCTCGACAGCCACGCCTCAGTGGGTCGGCGGCCGTGCAACGCATCCGGCTCGCCGGTTCAACTATACGGCACCGGCGTCCAATGCGACTAGTACAGTCGCCGGCGGCGCTCCTCGAAGAGTTCGAAAGCGCCCCGAGCCAGGACCAGGATCCCGATGGCCGCAAGCCAGAGCCCGGGGCCGACCTGCGGCGGGAACGGCACGAGCTTCTTCTGGGCCAGGACCGCCACCGACAGGCCGTAGCAGGCCACGACGATCGTCAGCAACAGCAGGTATGACAGCGGGTGATCGATCGCCACGGGCTTCTCCGACGCAAAGGGCAGCGTGATGAGAAGCAGAATGCCGACCGCGGCCAGGAACATCGGGAAGACGCTCCCGGTCATCGAGTTGAAGCCGATGGCGCTCTGCCTCGGCAGCCCGGTGTCGCCACCGATCTGCCACCACTGCAGGAAGCACGATCCGACCACGAGGATCGCACCGATCGCAACGATCCAGCGACCACGACTCGCCGTAGTGTGATGCATCTCCGTGCCTCTCTACGACTCGTAGGCCTCGGGGCGGAGCACGCCCACGAAGCGGAGGTTTCGATACACCTCCCCGAAGTCGAGACCATACCCCACCACGAAAGCGTCCGGGATCTCGAATCCCAAGTAGTCGAGCGGGATCTCGACAAGTCGGCGGGCTGGCTTGTCGAGCAGGGCGCAGACCTTGATCGAGCGCGGGTTCTTGCCCTTGAGGTACCGCAGCAGGTAGTTGAGGGTCAGGCCCGTGTCGATGATGTCCTCGACCAGGAGAACGTCGCGACCTTCTATCGGGGCGCTGAGGTCTTTGAGGATACGCACGAGCCCGGAGGATTCGGTAGCGGTCCCACCGTAGCTCGAGACCTCCATCAGGTCGATCCGCAGAGGCAGGGTGATGCTCCGCATCAGGTCCGCCATGAACGGGAGCGAACCCTTCAGGACGCTGACCAGCGTCAACTCCCGCCCGGCATAGTCGGCACTGATGCGCTGCCCGAGCTCGCGCACCTTGGCGCCGATCTGCTCCTCGGTGAGTAGCACCTCGGAGACGTCCGAGACGAGGTCCTGGGAGACTTTCATTGCTGCCTCTTAGGTCACGTGATGGGTGAGACGGGTGCGGACCCCGAATTGGACCGGTGGCCGGCGCGGCGACGGGCGGATCGCGAGCGGCGGCTGGGGCCGGCAGCCGGCTCCACTGTCGCGCCGGATTCGGCGGAGCGGTCGATCAGTGGGAGCGGGTCCGCGTCCGATCCACCCGCCGGACCGGCCGCGGCGGAGGGCTCGTCCTCCCCCTCGCGGGCCATGACCTGACCGAGCGCCCCGCTCAGCTCCGAGACGAGAGCCGTACGCCCGTACTTCAACATCAGGGCACGGAAGTCGCGGGCGTAGAAGAGCTTGATTCGCAGGCCGGGGTAGAGCTCCCGCAGCCGACGGACCTTGCGGTTCTTCTTGCGCACGAGCCTCTGCTGGAGAGTGGTCAGCTCGACGAACAGCTCCAGCTCGGGCAGGAAGAAGTCCGGCGCGAAGCTCTCCAGGACGTTGCCGTCGAGATCCCACAGGATCGGGAAGACCTGGGGCTCGTATTCCCATTCGACCTGATAGAAGTCGAGGATATGGGCGAACTCCGCTTCGCTGGCGTGGGCGAACCCGTGGTCCGATTTCGGGCCGCGAGGAGCTTCCCCGTCGGTCATTCCGTCTGGCTCAGGCGTAGCTTCGCTCGACGATTCACGCCCCCAAGTCTATCCGCTTGACGCATCAGAGGCCGCCTCCGGCAGCGCTCCGTAGCGATCCGGGCAGGCGGCGAGGAGGCGGATCGAATTGCCTCGGATACTCCCTGGGGGTATTATGGCGTGAGCGCCGAAGCACGGCGGCCGGTCGGTGGACCATCAGGTCCCGCAGTGCCCGGCGAACGGCATGGAGCGAGACGAAATGGCAGTGCAGGACGACGTGGAGAAGGCGGACGGAATCCGCCCGGCACAGCGACCGGGATCCCCCGCCGCACCAGATGCCACGCCCGCCGCAACGCCGGAGCGCTCCGCAGGAGCCGGCCGGTCCGGTTCGGCCGTCGCCACCGACGTTCTTCCGTCGGCGGCCGTGGACGGCCTCGCGGAGCTCGGCCCGGACGGGTCGGACCTCGATCCGACGTTTCGCCATTCGTATTCGCGCGATCAGTCGATCCTCATCCGGCGGCTTCGCCGCATCGAAGGCCAGGTTCGGGGCATCGAGCGGATGATCGAGCGGCGCGAATACTGCATCGACATCCTCCAGCAGACCGCTGCCCTCCGGGCGGCGGTCGATTCGGTCGCCCTGTTGATCCTCGAGGACCATGTCCAGGGGTGCGTGCGGACGGCCGCCGAACAGGGCGACGCCGACCGATACATCGAGGAGGTGCTCGATGTTGTGCGCCGAGCGCTCGGCAAGCCGGTCCGAACCCCAAGGGTCTGAGTACGCCCTCCGACCGGGTCATCCACCCGCTCCAGCCGGCCGGGCCAGTTGTCCACAATCGTGGACGACCGGGCCGTTTTCGTGGATAACGGCGTTGACGGAGCCCGCGGCGGCTTCTACCGTCCGACATCCGCACCGATGTTGCGGACCGTCAACGGGTAACCGCGTTAGCGAGGGGCCTGGGGAGATCCGGGCCGGAGACTGGACCAGCGCGGGAAGACCGAGGGACGCCTGGTGCGAGAAGAGCCAACGCCGGGAGCGGTGCAGCCGTGAGGACCGGGAGTCTTAGGTGACCCCGCCTCGGGTTCGCGATCCGCTCCCGACGTGCGTTAAGGGGCTCGCGCCGTTGCCGGAGGCGTACGACGCGACAGTGCTGGCCGGGCTGGGCGCCGCCGGCGCCGCCACCCTCGACGGGGAGCAGCTGGCAGCCATCGCGGACCACGTTCGACTCCTGCTCGCCTGGAACGGCTCCGTCAACCTGAGCGGGATCCGCGAGCCGGAGGCGATCGCCCGCGAGCACGTCCTGGACAGCCTCTCGGCGCTGACGCTGCTGCGCCGGGCCGGCGTCGCCGAGTTCCTGGATCTCGGCAGTGGCGCCGGCTACCCCGGTATCCCCCTGGCCATCGGGCTGCCGGCGGTGCGGGCGGTCCTCGTGGAGTCGGTCGGGAAGAAGGCCCGCTTCCTGTCCACTGCGGTGGCTGCCCTGGGGCTGGACGATCGGGTGGCCGTGGCGCCGACGCGAGCCGAGAGCCTGGCTGCCAACCCGCGCCATCGGGGCCGCTGGCAGGCCGTCGTGGCCCGGGCGGTGGCCGACCTCACGGAGCTTGCCGAGCTTTCTCTGCCGCTGATCCGCGCGGGCGGCGTGCTGGTGGCGTGGAAGCGATGGCCGCTCGATGCCGAGCTGGCGCGGGCGGAGCGAGCGGTACGCCAGCTCGGCGGCAACCTGGCCGGCTATGAGCACGTGGCCGTGCCGGGCCTCGAAGACCACGTCCTGGTGGTCGTGGACAAGGTCGCGGCCACTCCCCCGGAGTTCCCGCGCGATCCCGCGGCACGCCGCCGCAGGCCCTTGTAGGGCATCGGCCGATGCGAGTCGCGGTTCTTTCCGACATTCATTCCAACCTGCAGGCGCTCGACGCGGTCCTCGGCTCGATCGGGACGGTGGACGCCGTCTGGCACCTGGGCGACGTCGTCGGCTACGGTCCGGAACCGGACGGCGTTGTGCAGCGGCTGCGCGACGTCGCGGCCGTGGGGGTGAGGGGCAATCACGATGACGCGGCCTGCGGGGGAACCTCGATCGAGAGCTTCAACGTGGACGCCCGGGCCGCGGCGGAGTGGACGCGCGGCGCGCATCGGCGAGGAGACGCGCGCTTATCTGGCGGCGCTGCCCGAGATGATTGCGCCGGCCGGCTCGGGCTTCACCCTGGTGCACGGCAGCCCGCGGCATCCGATCTGGGAGTACCTGGACTCCCCATGGGCCGCCGAGCAGAACCTCGCCCTGCTCGAAACCCCTCACTGCTTCGTGGGCCACACTCACGTTCCGATCGTGTTCCGGCAGCGGCGCCGACGGGGGCATGGCGGCAACGGCCGTGCCGCCGGAGAGCCGCCTGCAGCTCGACGACCGCCGCGTGGTGCTCAATCCCGGCAGCGTGGGCCAGCCGCGCGACGGCAACCCCGAGGCGAGCTACGTGATCCTCGACACTGCCGCGGGCCTCGCCACGTGGCGGCGCGTCGCCTACGACATCGGAGCCACACAGGCAGCCATGAAAGCGGCCGGTCTGCCGCCGCGCCTGGTCCGGCGCCTGAGCTTCGGGCAGTGACCGGTGAGGGTTGGCCGTCGAGGAGAGCCGCCCGGGCCACGTCGGTGAGGGGGCGGCGTGCTAGCCTAATCCGGTCCCGCCGTGCGACCGTGTCCTATGCGGCGCGGGCGCTCGCGAGCGTGTGGGCATTCCGCCCGAACCGGGGACCTGCAAGTCGAGCCGTCGCTCAGCAAAGAGGGCAGACCGCCACATGACCGCCCCCCGCTCGCCCCTCCACGGCCGCAAACTCGGCGACCGGCGCGTGGTGGTGGATCGGCCTCATTCCGCCTTCTTCCGCTATGCCGGCCCGGGCGTCATGGTCGCCAAGGCCGCCGCGAGCGCGCCCAGAACGGCCCTGGGGCGGCGGATAGCCCGCGATCCGGTCGTTCGTTTTCGGCCAGCCGCTTACCAACGCCCAGGAGATCGAGGAGAGGCTTCCCAAGAAGAAGGCCCTCGCCATCTTCAGCTCGGACGCCATTTCGTCGTCTGCATACGCGACCGACGAAATCCTGAAGGTCTTGATCATCGGCGGACTGGCGGCCCTGTCGTTGTCCCTCTGGGTCGCCGCCGCTATCGCTCTTCTGCTGGCGATCGTGGCCTTTTCCTATCGCCAGGTCTGTCGGGCCTACCCGTCGGGAGGCGGGGCGTACGTCGTCGCTCGGGAGAACCTCGGGCCATCCTTCGGGGTCATCGCAGCAGCCGCACTCATGGTCGACTACGTGATGACGGTCGCCGTCTCGACGGCCTCCGCGATCGCCAATCTCGCCTCGGCCTTCCCCGCCATCGGGCCGATCCGCGTGGAGCTCGCTGCCGTGTCGGTGATACTCGTGACCGCCGCCAACCTTCGAGGGCTGCGTGAGTCGGGCAACATCTTTGCCCTGCCCACGTACCTCTTCCTCTTCATGGCCCTGCTCGCCGTCTGCGTGGGAGTTGCCAACTCGTTGATGGGCAACGCTCACGACCTGGGCACGCCCGCATACGCTCTCGCGCCCGGGACACAGGCCGTAGGCCTGTTCCTTCTGTTGCACACCTTCGCCGGAGGATCGGTTGCCCTCACCGGCGTGGAGGCGATCGCCAACGGCGTGCCCGCGTTCAAGCCGCCGGAGTCCAAGAACGCCGCGAACACTCTCGTGGCCATGGCCCTTCTCCTCGGCGTCATCTTCATCGGCCTCACTTTCGTCGCGCTGCAGTACCACGTCAGGCCTACCGCAGATCAGGGCGCGACCGTCCTCGCGCAGATAGGCGGAGCCGTCTTCGGAGGCAGCAGCATCCCGTTCTACGTATTGCAGGCGAGCGCGGCCCTGATCCTCTTCCTGGCGGCCAACACCAGCTTCAACGCCTTCCCGCGATTGGCCGCGATCCTGGCCAAGGACGGATACGTCCCGCGGCAATTCGCCTTCAGGGGCGATCGCCTGGCCTTCTCCTGGGGCATCGTGGTCCTGGCCGCGGCGGCGGTGGCCATGCTGACCCTATTCGGAGCCGACACCCATGCCCTGATCCCGCTCTACTCGGTCGGCGTCTTCATCTGCTTCACTCTCTCGCAGACCGGCATGGTCATCCACTGGCGCAAGGAACGGAGTTCGGGCTGGGCGTTGCGAGGGCTTATAAACGGCTTCGGTGCAGTCCTGACAGGCGTGGTCTTCGTCGTGGTGGCGACGGTCAAATTCGCCGACGGCGCCTGGATGATCCTGCTGTTCATCCCGCTCCTGATCGCGATGATGCTGTTCGTCAATCGCCAGTACGGCGCTTCGGCGCGCCAGCTCGAGATGTCGGCCAGCGCGGCGGTCCCGCAGCCGCACCGCTATAACCGGGTCATCGTCCCGATCCCGGGAGTGAACCGGGCCGTGGTGCAGGCGCTCAACGTGGCCCGCTCGATCACGACGGACATCCGAGCCGTCTACATCTCGGACGATCCCCTGACGAGCGACGACGTTCGCCAGCGCTGGGCACAGGCGGTGCCGGACGTCCCGCTGGTGCTCGTCGAATCTCCCTACCGGGCCCTCGTGGCGCCGCTGATCGCCTACCTCGACGTCCTCGACCGAACCTGGCCCGACGCGAAGGAAGCTCCGATCACGTTCGTGATCATCCCCGAGTATGTGGCTCGCAGCTGGTGGGAGCGGATGCTCTACAACCAGGCGTCCAAGCAGCTGCGCGCCACGCTGCTGGGTCGTCCCCACACGGTCGTGATCAACGTTCCCTACCGTCGGGACGATGCCGGCGCCACCGCGGTGTCCGAGGAGATCAAGCCCGCCGGCACGCTCGTGGCGTCCGACAACGGCCGGGACCAGTAGCTCCTGAGGACGAGGCGCGAAGGCGGGCCAAACGGCTCGGTTCCGAGGCCGAACGTCGCGCGTCGGATCGTCCGGCTTCCGGCCATCTGCTTACCTTCGGCCCGTCCACCGTGGGCCTCCGGTGGTATCGTTCCCGCTCGTACGCGACTGAAGCCGCGACCATGTGCGGAAGAACGGAGGTCCGGTGCCCGAGGCGACGATTCCCGCTTTCCGGCGCGCCGTGATCGCTCTGAGCGGCGGCCCCACCGACGCATCGGTCGTCCGTCTGGCCCTCGAAGTCGCCCGCCCCAGCCATGCCGAACTGATCGCCGTTCACGTGGTCGAACTCGACTGGACGCAACCACTCGACGCCGACGTGGCCGAGCGTTCTGAAGAGGCGCAGCAGGTTCTCGATGCGGCGGAAGGAATCGCCGACCAGATCCATTGCAAGCTCGAGTCGGTGCTGGTGCAGGCCCGCGACGTCGGCGCCGCCATCGTGGACGAGGCCTCGGCCCGCAATGCGGACCTGATCATCCTGGGTCTTCCGTACCGGACCAAGTTCGGGGGCGACTTCGCCATTGGGCGTACCGTTCCATACGCTTTGAAGAACGCACCCTGCGCCGTTTGGGTGTTACGCGAGCCGAAGGGCGACGACCAGTAATGAAGGAAATGAAGATGAAGATCGTGATCGTGGGTTGCGGTCGCGTCGGGTCCACGCTGGCCCAGAACCTGGACGAGGAGGGCCATGACGTCATCGTCCTCGACATCAAGACGGCCGCATTCGATCGGCTTCCGGAGACTTTCAAAGGATCGGCGGTTCGCGGAGATGGAACGGACGAAGAGGTTCTTCGGCGAGCGGGAGCCAAGGGCGCGGACATCTTCCTGTCCCTGACCGAAGGCGACAACCGCAACATCATGGCCGCGCAGGTCGCCACCGAGAACCTGGGGATCCCCAGGGTGATCGCGAAGATCAACGACCCGGTGCGGGCGGCGGCTTACGCCGAGCTTGGAGTAGTCACCGTCTGCCGGACCAACCTGATGGTCCATGCGGTGGCCTCATACCTCGACCTGACGGTCCAGACCGGCCCGGGCATAGACACTCCCCAAACGCCGGGGCACAAGCACCCGCACCCATCCACGGCACTCTCGGCGGTCCACGCTCCCGCCTTGCCGGCGGAAGCGACGCCGATCGTCCAGCCCCGCTCTGCCGGAGCCGCCGCCAACGAGACAGCTACCTCGACCCCGGCCGACGCGCCCCCGCCGCGGCGCATCGGCTTTCGGCGGTGGCAGAGTTGAGCGCGGGTAGGAGGTTGACGTGTTCGTCATCGTCGTAGGCGGCGGCAAAGTCGGGTACTTCCTGGCGCGCGAGCTCATCGGCTCAGGCCACGAGGTCGCGGTCATGGAGCGGGACCGGGTCCGCGCCGCCGAGATTACCGAGCAGATCGGTTCGATCGTCATCCCGCACGACGGCTGTGAGGGCAAGTACCTGGGCGAGGCCGGCGCCAATCGCGCGGACATCGTGACGGCGGTCACGGGCGACGACGAGGACAACCTCGTCATATGCCAGATGGCCAAGCACCATTTCAACGTCCCCAGGACCATCGCCCGGGTCAACAACCCTCAGAACGAGGGCCTCTTCAAGCACCTCGGCGTGGACGAGATCGTCTCCCCGACGCGCATGATCCTCGGCTCCATCGAGGCCGACATCCCGGTCCACGAGCTGCTCATCCTGGCCGCCCTTGGCGGCGGCGAGCTGGAGCTCGTCGAAGCTCAGCTGCGCGAGGGTTCGCCCGCGATCGGCATACGAGCGGGGAGCCTCGCGCTGCCGGACGGCTGCTCCGTCTTCGCGGCAATCCGAGAAGGGCGGGCGATCTCCGTCCGGTCCGACACCGAGTTGCGCGAAGGCGACAGGGTCATCGGCATCGGCCGGGCCGAGTGCGAGGGCGAGCTGCACAGGATCCTTCTCGGCGACACGGCGGACAGCGCGAACTGATCCGCCCTCGCGCGCGGCTCTCGGCGGAGTTCTGCGCCTGCGCATCCCGCGCGCCGGCCGCCGACCGGCGGACATTCCGCCTCGCTGCCGCGACGAACCCGGCAGGCCCGCAGGGCAGGGCACGATGCGGCTAACTTTGTGGCCCCGAGACGCGCAACACTCTTGACAACGCCATTGTCAAGGTTCTATGGTGTCGAAGTGTCATTTCGGTCGGCCGGATGGCCCGCGGTGGGTCGCCAGATGATCAGGACCGACGGGACCGAGGCTTCGGTGCGGACCGAAGCTGGCGCTTCGGTTTGGAGGTACATCATGACCCTTGTTCGACGCTCCGGTTTCGGCGACCTTCTGTCGCTTCGCCAGGCGATGGACCGGCTCTTCGAGGAGAGCTTCGTGAACCCGCGGACCTGGCAATTCGGCGACGAGCAACTCGTGCCGATGGATGTCTACGCCACCGATGACGAGGTCGTGGTCCAGGCCATCCTGCCCGGCGTGAAGCCGGAGGAAGTGGATATCACGGTCGAGGGAACACCCTCTCCATCTCCGGCGAGACGACCGCGACCAACGACGGCAAGGACGGCTCGATGCTCCTGCAGGAGATCAGGCGAGGCCGCTTCGTTCGGACCCTCAGCCTGCCGGCCGGCCTCGAGCCCGACAAGGCCACGGCCACGTTCGAGGACGGCATCCTGACGTTGCGCATCCCCAAGGCGGAGCAGCTCAAGCCCCGCCAGATCAAGATCTCCTCCGGCGATGGCCGGCACGAGCACGACGACGCCCGTCGGGGCCAAGTAGGCCGCGATGTCCGATCGAAGGTTCCGCCAGGACCCCGGTCGTCCCTGCTTCGTGATAAGCGTGGCCGCCAGGATGGTCCATGCCCACCCGCGCACGCTCCGCATCTACGAAGACGAAGGCCTGCTGGCGCCCGCTCGGACGCCGACGAACATCCGCCTGTACTCCGAGAACGACATCCGGCGCATCCTCTGGATCAGGCGCCTCACCCAGGAACGGGGCGTCAACCTGGCCGGGGTGCAGATCCTCTTCGAACTCGAGGAGCGGCTCGGGACCAGGATCCTCGAAGCGCTCTTCGACGAAGCCCAGGCCCGGCACGCTCGGGAAGCGGCAGCCGCGCTGCAAGGCCAGCCGGGCGAAACCGCCGATACAACCAACCCTCGAACCGCCGAGGCGGCCTCGGAAGAGGTCGTCCCCAGGCGCAGCTTCGCTGACGAGCGTCAGCTTCCGCTGACGAGACAACGATCCGGACCGCCGGACAGGCTGCACAACCGGGGTACCCCGCCCCGCAGCCGATCACACGTATAGTGGCCACCCGCGTGACCACGACTCGATCAGGAGATTCCCAATGACTGACCGGCCGGCCGAAAAGGACGGCGCGTCGGCTTCGGCTGACGAGCACAAGACAGACAAGACCGAGGCCGACAAGGTCGACGAGGCGTCAGCCCAGGCTGACGAGATCGAAGTGGTCGTCGTGGACGCGAAGCCCGCGCACCCGAGCGGCGTGGTCGAGCTTCCCCTCGTCGCCCTGCGCGAGACCGTCATCTTCCCCGAGATGATCGTGCCGCTCCAGGTTGGGCGCGACAAGAGCGTCGCCGCCCTCAACGCCGCCGTCGAGTCGAGCGGGCCCATCGCCCTGGTGACTCAGCGCCAGGCGGAGCGCGAGGAGATCGAAGATCCCTCGGAGCTCTACGAGGTCGGCACCCTGGCCAAGATCGCCCAGGTCGTCCAGCTGCAGGACGGCACGGTCCGGGCCATCGTCCAGGGCCAGACCCGGCTCAAGGTGCTCGGCTTCGCCCAGACGAGTCCGTACATCATCGTCCGGGCCGAGGAGATCGACGGACGTCACGCCGGACGGCATCGAAGTCCAGGCCTTGATGCGGACCGTCCAGGCCCAGATCGAGCAGTACGTCGCCAACGGCGCCCCCATTCCGCCGGAGGCGGCCGTCGCCGCCCGCAACATCAGCGAGCCGGGCCTCCTGGCCGACATGGTCGCCTACAGCCCGGACCTCTCGACCGAGCAGCGCATGGAGCTCCTCGAGACGACCGACGTCCTCGAGCGGCTCAAGATCGTCTCCAACTTCCTGGGTCGCCAGATCGAGATCCTCGAGCTGAAGGGCAAGATCCAGTCCGAGGTCAAGTCCGAGATGGACAAGACCCAGCGCGAGTACATCCTGCGCGAGCAGCTGAAGGCAATCCAGCGCGAGCTCGGCGAAGACGACCCTCAGCAGGCCGAGATCAACGAGCTGCGCGAGAAGGTCGAAGCGGCCGGCATGCCCGAGGAAGTCAAGGCCCGGGCCCTCAAGGAAATCGACCGCATGAGCCGGATCCCGTCGGCCTCACCGGAGGTCGGCGTCATCCGGACCTACGTCGACTGGCTCATCGCGCTGCCCTGGAACGTCTCCACGACGGACAACCTGGACATCAAGGCCGCGGCCAAGATCCTCGACGAGGACCACTACGGCCTGGAGAAGATCAAGGAGCGCATCCTCGAGTACCTGGCCGTTCGGAGCCTGGCCGACACGCTCCGCAGTCCCATCCTCGCCTTCGTCGGACCGCCCGGCGTCGGCAAGACCTCGCTGGGCAAGTCATCGCCCGGGCCATGGGCCGCAAGTTCGTGCGCATGAGCCTCGGCGGCATCCACGACGAGGCCGAGATCCGCGGTCACCGGCGCACCTACATCGGCGCGCTGCCCGGCCGGATCGTCCAGAACATCAAGACCGGCGGCTCGAACAACCCGGTCTTCATGCTCGACGAGGTCGACAAGATCGGCATGGACTTCCGCGGCGACCCGAGCTCGGCGCTGCTCGAGGTGCTCGACCCGGAGCAGAACAACACCTTCCAGGACAACTACCTGGAGGTGCCGTTCGACCTCACCAAGGTGCTCTTCATCACCACCGCCAACCTGCTCGACCCGATCCCGGCCGCCGCTGCGCGACCGCATGGAAGTCATCCAGCTGCCCGGCTACACCGAGACCGAGAAGATCGAGATCGGCAAGCGGTTCCTCATCCCCAAGCAGATGAAGAACCACGGCCTGACCGAGAAGAACATCGCCATCACCGACGAGGCGATGGTCGAGCTGGTCCGCTCGTACACCCACGAAGCCGGCGTCCGCAATCTCGAGCGCGAGATCGCCAACGTCATGCGCAAGGTGGCCCGGGCAGTGGCCGAGGGCCGCAAGCGCAAGACCGTCGTCGACGTCAAGAAGCTCGAACGAGTACCTCGGCCCGCAGCGCTTCGAGTACGGCGAGCTGGAGTCCGAGGATCAGATCGGCGCCGCGACCGGCCTGGTCGTGACCGAAGTCGGCGGCGACGTGATCGCCATCGAAGTCACGCTCATGGAAGGCAAGGAGGACTTCATCCTCACCGGCCAGCTCGGCGAGGTGATGCGCGAGTCGGCCCGGGCCGGCCTGTCCTGGATCCGCGCCCACGCCTCACAGCTCGGCATCAAGCGCGAGGTCTTCGAGAAGAACACCCTGCACATCCACGTCCCGGCCGGCGGCATCCCCAAGGACGGCCCGTCGGCGGGGATCACGATGACCCTGGCCATGGTCAGCGCCTTCACCGGCATCCCGGTCCGCAAGGACGTGGCCATGACCGGCGAGATCACCCTCCGCGGCAGGGTTCTGCCGATCGGCGGGCTCAAGAGCAAGATCCTGGCGGCGCACCTTTCGGGCGCCAAGATGATCATCCTGCCGCAAGAAGAACGAGAAGGATCTGCGGGACATCCCCGAGGAGATCCGCAAGCAGATCAAGCTCGTTCTGGTCGACAACATGGAGCAGGTGCTCGAGGCGGCCCTGCGGCGCAAGCCGACGCCGCTCGTCGCCGAACCGGGCAAGCCGCGAAGGCGGCAAGGCGCCGAAGGCGGAGCCGGAGACCGAAAGCCGCGTCCGCGTCGGGTTCCCGCCCGCTCCGGTCGATCAGCCGCCGGCGATGGCGCAGTCCCGGGCCGTGGTAGCGCGGCATCGGCCGGCTGAGTAACCGACACAGCCATCGAGCGGCCGGCGAAAGCCGGCCGCCTGCGCTGTGGGGGTCGAGATGGAATACAAGGACTACTACAAGACGCTCGGGGTGGAGCGAAAGGCCACCCCGGCGGAGATCAAGAAGGCCTACCGGCGGCTGGCCCGCGAGCTTCACCCCGACCGAAACCCCGGCAACAAGACCGCCGAGGCCCGGTTCAAGGAAGTCAACGAAGCCAACGAGGTCCTGGCCGACCCGAAGAAACGCGAGCAGTACGACATGCTCGGCTCGAACTGGGATCAGTACGCCCGGGCCGGGACCGGGGCGCGGCGGGGCCGGCAGCCCGTTCGGAGCGGGGGGCAATCCATACGGCGGCGATCCGTTCGGGCCGGGCGGACCCTTCGCCGGCTATGCCCAGCAGGCCGGGGGCAACGTCCGCTACGAGTTCCACGGAGCGGATGCGGAAGGCTTCTCCGACTTCTTCCGGATGTTCTTCGGTGGCGGAGGCGCTGCCGATCGCGGCCGGTCGACCACCGCGACCCGGACCAGGACCGGCTCCGGTACCGGCCGCCGCCGCGGGCGGTTCGCTGGACGACATCCTTTCGCAGCTCCGCTTCGAGGGAGCCGGAGCGGCGGGCAGCGCCGGGAACGGTGCCGGCTCGGCCACGACACGGAGCCGCAACTCGCGCGGAGGAGGGGATGTGGAAGTGGAGGTCGGCCTGACCCTGGAGGAAGCGTTCCACGGTTCGGCGCGGCTCGTCCAGGTCGGCGATCGGCGCCTCGAGGTCAAGGTTCCGGCCGGCGTGGAGACGGGCAGCAAGATCCGTCTCAGCGGCAAGGCGGGAACCGGCGACGACGCCGGCGACCTGTATCTCATCGCGAAGGTCCGGCCCCACGCCGTCTTCACCCGAAACGGCGCCGATCTGACCCGCGAGGTGCCGATCACGCTCCAGGAGGCGCTGCTCGGCGGCGAGGTCGAGGTCGAGACGCTCGGCGGGCGGGTCCTCCTGAAGGTCCCTGCCGGAACCCAGCAGGGCCAGACCTTCCGGCTCGTCCGGCAAGGGCATGCCGCGCCTCAAGGGCGGAGGTTCGGGCGACCTGTACGCGAAGGTCAAGGTCGTTCTGCCCGGCAAGCTCGAGGGCAAGCAGCGCAAGGCCGCGGAGGAGTTCCTGCGGCAGATCGTCCAGCCGAATCCGCGAAAGCCCTGAGGGAAGCCCGTTGAACCTCGATCATTTCACCCAGAAAGCCCAGGAATCGATAGTCGCCGCTCAACGTCTGGCGGAGGAGCTGCAGAGCCCCATGCTCGATTCGGAGCACCTCCTCGCCGCTCTCGTCGAGGCGGACGACGGCACCCCGTCGGAGACGCTGCGACGTCTCGGCGTGGACGTGCCGGCCTTCCGCGACGAGCTGGCCGCGATCCTCGGCAAGCGGGCGAAGATCCAGGGCGGTTCCCTGTCGGCGGACCCGCGGTTCAGGCGCGCCGTCGAGCGGGCCGCGGACGAGGCCCGGCGCCTCCACGACGACTACGTCTCCACCGAGCACCTCCTGCTGGCCATCGCCGAGGGCGGTGGCGAGGCCCAGCAGCTGCTGGACCGCAACGGGGCCAACAAGGAAGCGATCCTTCAAGCCCTGGCCAGCGTCCGGGGCGGCCAGCGCGTGACCAGCCCGAACCCGGAGGCCACGTACCAGGCCCTGGAGAAGTACGGCCGCGACCTCACTGCCGAGGCGCGCGCCGGCAAGCTGGACCCGGTCATCGGCCGCGACGAGGAGATCCGCCGCGTCATCCAGGTCCTGTCGCGCCGCACCAAGAACAACCCGGTCCTGATCGGCGAGCCGGGCGTCGGCAAGACGGCCGTGGTCGAGGGCCTGGCCCAGCGCATCGTCCGCGGCGACGTTCCCGAGACCCTCAAGGACAAGAAGGTCATCGCCCTGGATCTGGGCTCGCTCATCGCCGGGGCCAAGTTCCGCGGCGAGTTCGAGGAGCGCCTGAAGGCCGTCCTGAAGGAAATCAAGGACTCCGAGGGCCGGATCATCCTGTTCATCGACGAGCTGCACACCGTCGTGGGGGCGGGCGCGGCCGAAGGCGCGATGGACGCCAGCAACCTGCTCAAGCCGATGCTGGCCCGCGGCGAGCTGCACACCATCGGCGCCACGACGCTGGACGAGTACCGCAAGTACATCGAGAAGGACGCTGCCCTGGAGCGACGCTTCCAGCCGGTGGTCGTCGACCAGCCCTCGGTCGAGGAGACGATCTCGATCCTGCGCGGCCTGCGCGAGAAGTACGAGGTCCACCACGGCGTCCGCATCACCGACTCGGCGCTGGTGGCGGCGGCCACGCTCTCCAACCGCTACATCACCGAGCGCTTCCTGCCCGACAAGGCGATCGACCTGATGGACGAGGCGGCCAGCCGGCTGCGCATGGAGATCGACTCGATGCCGGTCGAGCTGGACGAGCTCGAGCGCCGGCGCATCCAGCTGGAGATCGAGCGGGAAGCCCTGCGCAAGGAGAAGGACGACGCGTCGAAGGCTCGCCTTGACGTCCTCGAGCGCGAGCTGGCCGAGATCGGCGAGGAAGCCACGGCCATGAAGCAGCGCTGGTCGGCCGAGAAGGACGCCATCTCGGCCATTCGGACGACCAAGTCGGAGATCGAAGCCCTGCAGGTTCGCATCGACCAGGCCGAGCGCGAGGCCGACTTCGGCACCGCCGCCCAGCTCAAGTACGGCAAGCTGCCCGAGCTGCAGACGCGGATGAAGGAGCAGGAGGCGGCCATCGCCGCGCTTTCCGGCCCGGACCGGCTGCTCAAGGAAGAAGTGGACGCCGACGACATCGCCGAGATCGTGGCCGCCTGGACGGGCGTGCCGGTGACCAAGCTGCTGGAGGGCGAGACGGCCAAGCTCGTCGAGATGGAAGAGCGGCTGCACCGGCGCGTGGTCGGCCAGGAAGAGGCGATCCAGGCCGTCTCGGATGCGGTCCGCCGCGCCCGGTCGGGTCTCAAGGATCCGCGCCGGCCGATCGGCTCGTTCCTGTTCCTGGGGCCCACCGGCGTCGGCAAGACCGAGCTGGCGCGGGCGCTGGCCGAGTTCCTCTTCGACGACGACGCGGCCATGGTCCGCATCGACATGAGCGAGTACATGGAGAAGTTCTCCGTCTCGCGGCTGGTCGGCGCGCCTCCCGGCTACGTCGGCTACGAGGAGGGCGGCCAGCTGACCGAGGCCGTTCGGCGCCGGCCTTACCAGGTCGTCCTGCTCGACGAGATCGAGAAGGCCCACCCGGACGTCTTCAACATCCTGCTCCAGGTCCTCGACGACGGGCGGCTGACGGATGGCCAGGGCCGAACGGTCGACTTCCGGAACACGGTCCTGATCATGACCAGCAACGTCGGCTCGCAGTTCATCTCGGCATTCACCGAGCGGGGCGACGCCGGCGATACATCCGCCTACGAGCAGATGAAGCGGCAGATCACAGAGGCGCTGCGGGTCCAGTTCCGGCCGGAATTCCTCAACCGAATCGACGAGGTGATCGTCTTCCACGCCCTTTCCGACGCCGACCTGGCGGCCATCGCGGACCTGCTGGTGGCGGACCTGCAGCGGCGCCTCGCCGGCCAGGAGCTGACCCTCGAGCTGACGCCGGCGGCGCGGTCGCTCATCGTCCGGGAAGGGACCGATCCGGCGTACGGCGCCCGGCCGCTCAAGCGCACCATCCAGCGGCTCGTGGAGAATCCGCTGGCCCGGGCGCTGCTGCGGGCCGAGTTCAAGCCCGGGTCGTCGATCGTGGCCGACGCGGACGCCATCGGAGGCGTGCTGGTCTTCCGCTCCGGCGAGGCCACGGTCGTGGCGGATGCCGGCGAGCGGCGCGACGCCCGCAAGAGAGTGGCTCCGGAGCCGGCCGGGGCGGCAGCGGCGGCGGAGCGGATCTGGACTCCGGGCAAGCGCGAGGACGAAGGCCCGCAGCGGCCGAACTAGCGACGGCGCGTCCTGATGCAGGACCGCGAGGCCCTGGGCATGTCGGCCGGAGCCGTTGGCTCTCATCTGCATCGAGCCCTCGCCACTCTCCGCTCATCCCTCGTGGCGATGGGATACCAGGAGACGCCAGGATGAACGACGAAGAGCTGATCGCCGGAATCCGCCATGCCTTCGACGCGCTACCACGCGAGCATCGGCGCCCAGCCTCTGGCGGGGCGAACGGATCACGAGAGCGCTGTCTCCGATCGCACGGCGGGCGTTCGCCGTAGGCGTTCCGTGGCTGCGCGAGGGCTCGCGCTGGCGGCGCTGGCGGCGTTGCTGGCGGGCGCTCTCATCTGGGTGCAGGCGCCCAGCGGGACCGCTTCTTCCGTCTTCGCCAGCTGGCAGCGAGTCCCGACCGCCGCCGATCCCTCGCTCCTGCGGTGGGCACTTCAGAACTGCCCGATTACGGGCGCCCTGAGGACTTATCCGACGACGCTGGTTCTCCAGGACCAGCGAGGAAAGGCCGCCTACTTCGTGTTTGTGGAGGGAGACGACTTCTCGACGTGCCTGGGCGCCGATCCGACAGGGTCTGGGAGGCATCGTCCAAGAGTGGCGGATCGTTCATCCACCCGGGCGATCCGATCGAATGGTCCGGCGGCATCTCAGCCTGGGGGGACGAGTCGTGGATCGACGTCGTCGGCCGTGCGCCCGGCGCGGACCGCGTGGAGATAGTCCGAACCGACGGGGTGGTGGTCGAAGCATCGGTCCACAGCCCCATCTTCGCCGCCTGGTGGCCCGGGAAGGCGTGGATCGCCGAGATACGGGCCCTCGGTGCCGACGGTCAGGTCGTCGCCAACCTCGATAGCTTCCCGCCCGGCCCACTAGAGCTTGCCGCCCGGCCCCTGGACCGAGAGAGACCGACGCCCACCTGCTGGTGGCCGGATCGCGCCAGGCCCGACCGATACCGTGCCAACCGCTAGCATCACGCTGCGCCGCGCACTCATTGCGGCTGTCCAGGCGTGGGGCTGACTACTTGAGATTCGAGCTGGTCGTGGAGCGGGCAGCGGCGCTGCCGAGGGAGTTTCCCGACGCGCCTGCGATCCTGACGCCGATACGGCTCGACTCGCCTGAGGCTCTCTTCCCGCCCGATTCACAGCGCCGTGGCCGGCCCGCGGCCGTGCTGGTCCTGGTCTTCCCCGACTCGGAGGGCCAGGCCCGCGTCCTGCTGACGGCTCGTGTCCCGCATCTGAGCACTCACGCCGGCGAAGTGAGCTTCCCCGGCGGATCGGCCGACCCGGACGACGCGGACCCGATAGCCACCGCTCTGCGTGAGGCAGCCGAAGAGGTCGGCCTGGATCCGGTGGCATGCGGTTTGCGCGTGACCGGCGGCCTCGAAGTCTTCGCCCTCACCGTCAGCGGCTATCGGATCACGCCCGTCGTGGCCCTGGCGGAGAGGCGGCCGGAATCTCACGCGGCGCCCGGCGAGGTGGCCCGGATCATCGAGGCGCCGGTCGAGGCGTTCCTGCCCGACGCCCCGGTGGAGCTGGAGGAGCGGACGATCCGGGAGCGGTTGATCCAGTACGGCGTCTACCCGGTCGAAGGCGAGCGAGTGTGGGGCGCCACCGCTCGAATGCTCGGACAATTCGGCGCCCTGCTGGCCGAGAACCCGCCGAGCCACCCGGCCGCCGAACGCGAGGCCGAGAAGCCCGGCCCGGCGTGGCGCATTCGAATCGCCACCGCGGACGATCGGCCGGCCATCGCGGCGTTCCTGGAAGCCCTGGCTCCCGAGCTCGAGCACGCTCTGCCGCCGGCGTCGGAGCTGCTGCTGGCCGACCTCGGTGGTCGAATCGCCGGCCTGGCCAGCTGGGCGCCGTGGGATCGGCCGCGGACCGCCGAAGACCCCCGGGGATTCGACGGCCTCACCCTCCCCGACGGCGAGCGCCCGGCCGAGTTCACGCTCCTGGCCGTGGCCCCGAACCTCCGAGGCCGTGGCATCGGCCGTGGCCTGACGGACGCCACGGCCGCGGCCGCAGGCGCCGCCGGCAACACCCGCCTCCTGGCGTGGACCCTCGGCGACGCCGCGATCCATCCTTCGTCCGTCGCCGCTCGCACGTTCTTCCGCTCGAACGGCTTCACGGACCTGGCGCTCGATCGGCGCATCCAGGCCCGTGGGGAAGACCGCCTGCTGCTGACGCGCGCCCTCGCCTGAGACCGCGCCACGGGTCCGGGCCGGCCCGCACCGCGCCACCACTACCCGTTCGCGGCGGCGGCCGCTATCGTTGGGGCGTCGGCCGGCGACACGCCGCCATCCCGGCGCCCGTTCGGCCGTGGAGGAGAAAGATGGGCCTTTTCTCGAAGCTCATGGGCGTCGACTCGGAGGTCAAGAACGGCCTGGCCTCTGTGGCCGTGATCCAGAGCATCACCGACACCGGCACGACGGTCACCATGCCCTCCGTTGGACCCGGCGCCCCGGTCTACAAGCTGGGCCTCCTCGTGACACCTCCCGGAGGCGGAGAGCCCTACGCGGTCGAGTCCAAGCACGCCATTCCGCGGCTCTTCGTGCCGATGACCGTGCCCGGCGCACGCATCGGGGTCCTGGTGGACCCGGCCAATCCGCAGCACGTCGCTCCCGACTGGCAGAACTTCAACTCCCCGGCCGCCGACTCCGGTGCGGCCGCCGACGGCAGCGGGGGTATCGACTTCGATGCCAGCGGCAACCCGAACATCGGCCAGGTGGCCGCGTTCGCCGGGGCGGTCCGATCCGGCGCGCTTCCCACGCACAGGGGCAGCGCCGCCGAGCTTCTCGCCACCGGTACGCACGGCACCGCGGTCGTGACTTCGGCCATGCCGCTCGGCAAGACCGTGAAGGACATCAACCCCGGGGCCGATCCCGCGACGTTGAACGACCCGATTTGGATCTTCACCGTCGAGGTATCGCTGGCCGGCGAGTCGCCGTTCCCGGCGGTCTTCGGCCATCGAGTGCCGCTCGACAAGCTGGCCGGCGTGGCTCCCGGAATCAAGCTCTCGGTGGCGGTCAACACGGCCAACAAGAACCAGGAAGTGGCGATCGACTGGGACAAGTCGCCGGTGTCGTAAGCGGTGGCGTCACCCGGGGCGTGGTCCGCGCGGCTAACATTCGGCCGGTAGCCTGCCCGAAGGAGGAGGCCGGCCGGCCGGGAGGGAACCGATGACGACACTGCCGGGCTTGACGCGTCGGTCCGCGTCGCGATTGCCACTTCTCGGGGCCCTGGCGCTGGTCCTGCTCGGATTTCTGGCCGTTCTGGCGCCCGGAGCTCGGCCCGCGCTCGGTGCCGATCCGACGATGTCGCCCTTCGTACCGGGCCGCCATGTCTACGACTACGGGAGCGTCCTTTCGGCCCGATCGGCGACCACGGCCGAAGCGCTGGCGGCGCATATCGAAGGGGCCGGAGCCGGGCGAGTCGTGCTCTACACCGCGCCCGACACCGGCGGCATGCCCGACGGAACCGCCATCGCGCAGAGCTGGAACGTCGACGGCCTGCTCCTGACCGCACAGAGCGATTTCGGGCAGCTCAAGCTTGGCCCCGCCCTGAAGGCGAAGCTCGACTCCCACCAGCTCGATTTCGTCAGCGGCAATTCGTCGCCCGGGCCGCAAACGGCCGAGAGCTGGCTCCTGAGCACGCTCGCCCGGGTCGACGCGTTCGTGAGCGGCACGCACGTCTTCGACGGCACCGGAATCCTGGACGCGGCCGGCAAGCAGAAGGCGGAGGCCGCGGCAAAGGATCTTGGCGACCAGATCGGCGCAAACGTGTACATCGACATCGCGATCGGCGGCAACGACCCGTCCACCGCCGCCTTCTTCAACGGTGCGGGCATGAGCTCGGACCTGGGCAAGTCGATCGTGGTCGCCCTGGCGGTCTCGGACGGCCGCATCGGAGGCTACATCGACTACAGCGGCGACCTGAGCGGCAGCTACAAGACGAGCTCTCCCTGGTCCTACAACACACTCGCCAACGAGAGCGCGCCGAACGGCGACGTTCAGGCCGCGCTGCTCGCGGCGATAGGTGCGGTCCAGAAGCCGCCGCTGATCCCGCCGGAGGCGATTCCCTGGATCATCTTCGCCGTAGTGATGGTCATCTTCTCGATAACCGCGCCCTTCCTGTGGGGTCCGTGGCTGATCCGCAAGCTCGCCGGCGTCAGCGGCCCGATCAAGAACGGCCTGCCCGGTGATGCCGTCATCCAGAGCATCTCCGACACGGGCATGACGGTAACGATGCCGTCGGTGGGGCCCGATGCGCCGGAGTACAAGTTCGTCCTGCAGGTCACTGCGGCCGGCGGCGGCGCACCTTACCAGGTCGAGACCAAGGCACTCGTTCCCCGGTTGTTCGTGCCGATGGTCGTCCCCGGGGCGAGCATCGGAGTACTGATAGATCCGGCAAATCCGCAGAAAGTGGCGCTCGACTTCAGCCGGGTCGGCGGCGCGCGCTGCGCCGGGGAGTGGCGCAGGCGGTCTCAACATCACACCTGCCGGCCCGGGCGGCTACGCCATGGCGTTCGATGCCGCCGGCCAGCCCTCGGGCGCCGACGTGGCGGCGCTGGTGGGCGGCGTGAGGAGCGGCGCCGTACGACAGATCAAGGGCAGCGCGGCCCAGCTCCTGGCGACGGGGACCCACGGCACGGCCGTGATCACCACGGCCCAGCCCCTCGGCAAGACCGTCCGCGACATCGACCCATCCGCCGCCGCGGACAGGCTCGACGATCCGATGTGGCTCTTCACGCGTGGAGGTCAGCCTCGCCGGCCAGACACCGTTCCCGGCGGTCTTCGGCCACCGCGTGCCCCTTGACAAGGTGGCCTGGGTCGCCCCGGGAGTGAAGCTCGCGGTCGCAGTCGACGAGTCCCACAAGAACGAAGACGTCGCGATCGATTGGGACAAGTCGCCGATCGGCTGACCGGCCGGCCGCTACCAGGGCTCCTTTTCGGGCGATTCGCGATCGGGCGGCAGGACGGCAGGCTCGCGGACGAGCGAGCCTTCGGCTCCCAGTTGGGACCCCTCGGATGCGGGCGGCCCGCCCGCCACAGGACCTCCGGCCGCGGCGCCGCCCACGGCCTCCGCCAACTCGACGACGATTGCCCGCATCGGTGTCAGGTCCGTCCACGCCGCGTGAACGACGTTCGGGGGCCAGACGACGGCCTCGCCCGCGGCCACTCGCGTCCGCTCCTCGCCGACCTGCACGAAGCCTCCGCCCTCGATGACGAGGAGGTAGGTCAGGTTCGAGTTCGTATGCGGAGCGATGGCGGCGTTGGGTTTGAGCGCCAGCTCGGCGATGACTCCGCGCTCATCGGCGTGCAGCGGCGTCGCCTCGACGCCACGCGTCCCCGGAGGGCCGTCCGGCCTCCGGTGGCCAATGCCAAATCGCCGGATCTCCATACGCTCCTGGTGCGGCTAGCGGCGGCGGCGCTTGGCCTTCGGAGTCGCCTTCGCCCGGATCGTGGCCTCGGGATGAGAGGTCCGCGATCGCTGGAAGTAGCGCTGGCGGGCCAGCCGCTCCTCGTACGATCGGATGAGCGGTGGGAAGTGAACGAACCGGATCCAGATGAAGAGCACGGCGCCGCCGATGATCGTCGGCAGGGCGAACATGAAGTCGAAGCTGAAGAGCGTGAACAGCGTCAGCATTCCGAACACGCCGAGCGTGGTCCACATCAGCCATTCGTTGAGGTCCAGGAAGACCGAGTAAGCGCGCAACCGCCGGGCCTGGAAGTTGTAGAAGAAGAGGACAGCGACCAGGAAGGCGATTGAGATCTGCCACGCCGGCGTCCACAGACGGGGGAAGTTGCCGTCGTTGAAGGCGGTCAAGAGCAGGTTGAGCTGGTTCCACGGGCCGTTCACGCGGACCCTCCGAGACTTCAGTCGTTTGCGGTCGATCGACCTGGATAGGCGCTGAGTATGCCATGACCGAGCGTTATACTCGGCCCGATCCGGCAGAATTGGCGGCGCAGGCTCCGTGTGGGACTCGCCACCGGCCAAGAGCACCAAGCGGCGCGGTCTCCGGAGACCGCCCGAGAAGCCCGGATCGAGCAGTCCGGACTCAGGCAGTAGGAGGTAGGCCTGGTGCGAGCCTTGCTCTCGGTGGCAAGCCGCGAAGGCATCGGGCCGTTCGTCCGCGATCTGCTCGCCCTCGGCGTCGAGGTCTACGCCACGGATGGCACGCGCGACGCGCTGGCCGGCGAGGGGCTGGAAGTCCGATCGGTCGTCGAGCTGACCGGCGCGGAGGCGATCGCCGGAGGCCAGGTCAAGACGCTCCATCCGGCCATCTACGCCGGCATCCTCGCCCGTCGCGACCAGCCTGACCAGCTCGACGAGTTGAAAGCCCAGGGAATCGGGCTGATCGACATCGTGGCCGTCAACGTCGCCCAATTCGCACCCGCAGGTCGGCGTCCGTCTCATACCGATCGACGACGCCATCGGCATGATCGACATCGGTGGCGCCGCCCTCCTGGCCGCGGCTGCGCGCAACTACGCCGGAGTCGCGGCCGTGGCCAACCCGGCTCGCTACCCCGAGGTGATCGCCGAGATCCGCCAGCGCGGATCCGTTTCGGCGGAGCTTCGCCAGAGGCTCGCGGCCGAGGCCTACGGTGTCGTGGCGGCCTACCACGCGGAGATCGCCGCATACCTCTCGAACGCCGCCGGCGAGATGTTCCCGGGACGGCTGGCCATGGTCCTCGAGAAAGTCGACGACCTGCGCTACGGCGAGAACCCGAAGCAGCACGCCGCCTTCTACCGCGAGACGACGCACCGAGCCGGCGCCCTGGCCGATGCCACTCAGGTGCAGGGGGCGCGGCCGTCCTTCAACGACCTTCTGGACCTGGACGCCGCCTACGCCATCGCGACCGACTTCACCGCCCCGACGGTGACGATCGTCAAGCACACCGATCCGGTGGGAATCGCCTCCGCGGACGAGCTGGTGGAGGCCTGCCGGCGAGCCCTGGAGACGGATTCGGCTACCTGCTTCGGCGGGATCGTCGGCGTCAATCGCGAGCTGGACGGGGCCACCGCGCGGGAGATCGCCGAGAACTCCTTCGAAGCGGTCGTGGCTCCCGCGTTCAGCCAGGCCGCGATCGGCATCCTGGCCCGAAAGCCGCAGCTCGCCCTGCTGGCGGTCCCGGGCAACCCGGTCTCGGGGCCGCGCGACTACGGCATCGCCAACCTCGACTTCAAGCGCATCGCCGGCGGCCTGCTGGTCGAGACGAAGGACGAGCTGGGGCTCGACAAGACGCAGCTCCAGGTCGTGACGAAGCGGCGGCCCACGCTCGAAGAACTGACCGACTTGCTGTTCGCCTGGCGGGCGGTCCGCCACGTGCGCTCCAACGCCATCATCCTGGCCCGGGGCGGGTCGACGGTCGGGATCGGGGCGGCCCAGGCGAGCCGGCAGATGTCGGTGGAGATCGCCCTGCGGCGAGCCGGCGATCGGGCCAAGCTGGCGGTCATGGCCAGCGACGCCTACTTCCCGTTCCCCGACGGGATCCAGGCGGCGGCCCAGGCCGGCGTCACGGCGATCATCCAGCCGGGTGGCTCGATCCGCGACGAGATGGCGATCGAGGTTGCGGACCGCCACCACATGGCGATGGTCTTCACGGGGCGACGCCACTTCCGCCACTAGGCCCGGGGCGGGCGGGGCGGGGCAGGCGCCGGGCCAGCCCGAGCGGAGCCCCTCCACGGCCCGGGCCATTTCCACTCAACTCCACCGTGAGTAGCACTACGTGACCGCCTGAGTCCCTCGAAAGCCGGTCAGCCCTTGCCACCACCCGATTTCACGCTCGTTGCAGCGTGACGAAGCAGCTTCGATGCGCGCCCCAGTCCCGATGCCGCTCGTTACTCCACCCCGGCTGGAATTGAGGGCAAAGCGCGCCTGACTGGCTCGATTCTCGGGCCGGTGATCCATCCGGCCCGAAGGCCCGAATAAACGGTTGACAGCCGATCGGGACCTGACGGGCCGATCGGTCGGTCGGAGGAAGAGGAAGCCCGGAGAGCCGGGCGAGGGACGTAGCGGGGCGGCACGCCGGCAGGCCCACAAAGCCGGGAGGGAATTGCCGCCCCAGCTGCGCATCAGGGGCCAGCACGTCGCAGGCTTCTTTCGTCGCGTCTCGGTGGGTTACGCTTTGGCCTGGACGGGCCCGACCGCATCGGAGTTCGACCGGACGTGAGGTGGGCATGAGACGAGTCGCGTTGACCCTCGTTGGGGCCATGCTGCTGGCGCTGCTGCCCGTCTCCGTGAGTGGCTGCAACGTCACCTGCGCCTGCACCACGCCGGCGGACCCGAACTGGACCCCGCCCCCTATCACCGCCGACAGGCTGCGATCTTGGGCGCCAAGTTCGCGGGCGTGCCGGCGATGACCGCGCAACTCGCGGGCGGACCTGGCCGGCAGGTCGTTCTACCGGGCCGATGCCCCGGGCGCCGTGGCGCTCGTCGACGCGGAGTCGGGCATGGTGCTCGAGGTCGTCTTGACGGACCAGATGCCCAGCGACGCCACGGTCGCAACGGGCGCCAACCCGCAACCGGCGGCCGAAGGGTTCCTAGCGCGCGCGGGGTTGAGCACGGAAGGTCTCACCGAGTCGGGGCGGTTGATGCAGCAAGCCGGCGTCGCGTACTACGACGTCACCTGGAAGGATCAAACCGCGACTGCGACGCCCAAGTTCCAGGTACTCGTCAACGCCTCGACCCAGACCGCTTTCGCGTTCGTCGACCTGCGGCCCCAGCTGAACCTGACCGCACCTATCGTCGGCAGATCCCGAGCCACGGAGATGGCCATCGCCGCGATCGGGGTCCCCGGCGAGACGGTGACATCGGCCGAGTTCGGGCTCGACTTCGGCTCCGGCGACACGCAAGTCTGGGCATGGTCGATCGGGCTGGGTGTCCCGACCGCGACCCAGGTCGGACGTCTTCGAGCACGGCGCCCTGGTCAGCGTGGACGCGGTCACGGGCCAGGCGACCATCGTCAAGTCCTAGAGATCCGCCGCTGAGTCTCTACGCGGCGCCGACCCACGATCCGGACGCCCCATCCCAGCTCGCCGATCGAACGAACGGCCGACGCGCCCTCGATCGATTCCTGGTGGGCGCGAGCATGTTCGACCGTCTCTTCCCAGCCTGGCGGAACCAGATCCGGGGCCAGGTCCGCCAGCGGCGCCAGGACGAAAAGCCGAGTGTGCGCCTGCGGATGCGGGACCTCGAGCAGTCGCCAGGCCTTGGCCGGGTCCGGTGAGCGTCCTGCCTCCGGACGCTCCACGCTCATGCGTTCCTCACCGAACAGGAGCAGGTCGAGGTCAAGCTCGCGCGGGCCGTATCGAGCCCCATCCTGCCGGCCGAACGCTCGCTCGATCGACTTGAGGGCGAGGAGCAGGGCGATCGGGCCGGTGTTGGCTCCCGGTCCGGCGGGGACGTCCAGGCCGACGACGGCATTGTGGAAGTCCGGCTGTTCGAGAACCTCCACGGGCACGGTCACATACAGGCGCGACACGCCCGAGAGCGTCACGCCGGGCAGCGCCGCCAGGGCGTGGACCGCGGCCGTCAGCGTCGCCTGGGCATCGCCGATGTTCGCCCCGAGCCCGATGTACGCCCGAACGCTTGCCATGCGTTGATCCTATGCCCTCTCGCGCCAACTGCCCAATGGCGGCCGATCGGACGTGTGCCGGTCGACGCCGCTACGGCGCGGCTAGACTCCGCTCATGCATCCCGTGGTTGCGCTCATCTTCGACGCCCGCGGCGCCGGAAGATGCGGGGCCGCTGGTTCGTGCGCTGGCCGAGGCGCGCCACTCCCTGGCGAATCGGCAGCGCGACGCGTTCCTGGCGGCCGGCGCGGACGCCGCGGAGATCGTGGCGGGGCCGCCGGATGGGATGCCGTTTGGCGAGCGGCTCGCGACGGAGATGCGGGCGTGGGCCGGGCGCGCCGGAGGCGCCACGCCGCAACGGCCCCACGCGGCCCCCGGCGGCCTCATCGTCCTGGGTTCGGGAAGCATTCCCCTGGCGCGGCCCGCGGATCTGCGACGGTTCGTGGAGGTGGCCGCGGGCCCGGCCGGGCACGCCCTCGCGAACAACCGCTACTCGGCGGACGTGGTGGCGATCTCACGGGCGGCGGATCTGGCGGAGCTGCCGCCACTCCCCGTCGACAACGCCCTTCCCCGCTGGCTGGAGGAACGGGCCGGAGTGGCCGTAGCGGATCTCCGGTCACGCTGGCAGCTGGGCGTCGACATCGACACTCCCCTCGATCTGTTGATGCTCGGCATCGGCGGGCCCCCCGCCGGGCCGGCCGTGACGGCGCCACTCATCGGCGAGCGTCTCGCGGCACTCTCCGAAGTGCTGACGAACCGCCGGGCCGAGCTGCTCGTCGCGGGCCGCATCTCCGCGGCCACTCTCCGCTGGCTCGAGAGCGGCGTCGCCTGCCGCGTCCGAGCCCTCGTCGAGGAGCGCGGCCTCCGCGCCGCAAGCCGGCTTGCCCAATCCGGCGCCACTACCGGCTCACGGCCCCCGCGCTCCGTCCTCGGGGAGTTGCTCGACCGCGACGGCCCGGAATCGCTCGCCCGCACCGTCGCCGGGCTGGCCGATGGCGCGGTGATCGACACGCGGGTCCTCCTGGCTCACCGGTACGGGGCGGACGGCACTTCGGTTCCGGTGGCGGCGACTCAGGTGGCGGCGACTCATGCGGCGGCCTGGCCCGATCCCGAGGACCGTTTCGCCTCCGACCTGCTGCTGCCCGCGACCATCGCCGATCCGTGGCTCCGCGCGCTCACCGAATCTGCGATCGCCTCCGAGGTCCCGATCCTTCTGGGCGGCCACACGGCGGTGAACGGCGGGCTCCGCCTGCTCGCGGCGCGAGCCCGGCTCGCGGCGCGAGCTCGTGCGGGGAATCGATGACGCCCGGACCTCGTCCTCCCGACGCCGAGCGCTCGGCGAAGCTGGCCTCCGTCATCCGGGCCGAGATTGAATCGACGTCCGACGGCCGGATCACCTTCGCCCGGTTCATGGAGCGCGCCCTGTACGAGCCCCGGCTCGGCTACTACCGCCAACGCGCCGACCGCCCCACCGACGCCGGCGACTTCCTGACCGCCCCCGAGACGCACCCCATCTTCGGCCGCACCATCGCCCGCCGGATCGAGGAGATGTGGGCGGGCCTGGACCGCCCGAGCCCCTTCGGTCTGATCGAATACGGCGCCGGGTCGGGCACCCTCGGGCTCTCCATCCTCGACGGCCTGCGCCGCCACGGGCCGACGATCTCCTCGAGTCGATCCGATACGAACCGATCGAGTCGAACCCTTACCGGCTGTCCGACCTGCGAGACCGCTTTGAAAAGGCCGGCCTTGGTCGGCTCCTGGCGGCTGCCGGCTCTCCATCGATCGGGCCCGTGCCCGTCACCGGCGTCATCCTTGCCAACGAGTTCCTCGACGCCCTGCCGGTCCACCGCGTCGTCGTCCGCGGCGGCAAGCTGCTGGAGCTGTTCGTCGTCTGGCGCGATCGATTCGCCGAGCTCGCGGCCGAGCCTTCGACCCCGGAGCTGGCCGGCCGTCTGGCGGACGACGGCATCGAGCTGAGCCAACTCGCCGAGGGCCAGGTCGCCGAGATCTGCCTCGAGCTCGGACCGTGGCTGGACGCGGTCGCCGCCCGGCTCGCCCGCGGCTTCGTCCTGGTCATCGACTACGGGCACGAGGCCGCCGAGCTGTACGGCCCGCGCCGGCTCGCCGGTTCGCTGCTGGGGTATCGCGGCCATCGTGTCGTGGATGACCCGTTCGCCGAGGTCGGCCTGACCGACCTCACCGCCCATGTCGACTTCACGGCGCTCGGTTTGCTGGCCGAGCGGCGGGGGTTCCGAAGTCGCGGGGAGCGGCCTCGTGACGCAGCAGGAGTTTCTCGTCGCCGCGGGATTGGAGTTGGAGCTGCAGGCGCTCCAGGCGTCGCCGGAGCTGACGCTCGCCGACTACATGCGCGCCCGCTCCGGCATCCTCCGCATGCTCGATCCCCGCCATATGGGCCGCTTCCGGGTCCTGACGCTGGAACGCGGCGTGGCCGGCAGGACTCGGGCCCCTTGACAGAGAGTGACTTGATCTAGTAGAACTAGATCATGCTGTTCGAGATCGACACCCGGAGCCAGGTCCCCATCTACGCCCAGATCGCCGCCTGCGTCCGGCGCGCGATCGCGGCGGGCACGGTGAAGCCCGGATCGAAGCTGCCGCCGTCGCGAGATCTGGCCCGGGAGCTCGAGGTGAACATGCATACCGTGCAGCGGGCGTACGGCGAGTTGCGGGACGAGGGTCTGCTCGAGTTGCGACAGGGCCGGGGCGCCATCGTCGCCAGCAGCCACATCGAGTCGTCGGCTCGCCTGCACGGCCTGCTGCACGATCTTCTCGCCGAGGCGGACGAGCAGGGCCTTACCACCGCGGAACTCACCAGGTTGATGGAGACGATGCGATGAACGCAGCGGCTTGGGTTGGCCGGCACCGAACTCTGAACTGGCCCCTGATCGCGTTTGTCGTCGCCCACGTGGCCATCGTCGCCGCCACGCTTCTGCTGGTCCCGATCTTCGGGTCCAGGCTCCCGACAGAGACCCGCGTGGATGGGTCCTCCTGGATCAAGTTCGAGCTCTTCTGGATCGGGCTCTGTCTGCTCTTCATCGCTCGCAGGCGCGAGAACCGAATGAGCTTCGCGCTCGAAACGGCCTGGCCCTTCAGCATCGCCCTGGTCGGGCTGGGCTTCTCGATGCTCCTGGCCACAGTCCTGATCAACCTCGACGCCCACACCTACCGGCAAGTGTTCGAGTCTGGGTTGTGGGTGGGGCTGGTCGCCGGCAGTGTGTTCATGTGGTTGATGTTGGGGCAGTATCTCGGCGCGGAGGCGGCCACCAGTCGACTCAGACGCGAAACCTCATCGAGCCGGCGTTCCGTCTGGCTCGCCGAGGTCCGGGTCGATCGCTCGTGGCGCGTGCTGTACGGGGCCGCCTGGGGAGTGCCGAGCGCCCTGCTGATCCTCCTGGTGGTCGCGTCGCAGCCGGCCGCTTCACCGATGGGGCTGTGGCTGGCGGCGAACTGGATGCTTGGGATGGTCGTCGGCGAGCGGGCCTCCGTGGTTATCACAGAGGGCGGCGTCAAGGTCCGCGGTAGCCTGATGTTCGGCGGCGGCTGGAGCTTGACCATGGCAGAGGTCTCATCGGCACGGGTCGTGTCATCGGAGCCCCGACCGAACTTCTCGATGAGCAGGCGCGGAGGGCGATGCGTCCTTCGCACCGGCCCCGCCCTCGAGATCACCGCCACCACGGGCGGCCGGTACATCGTGAGCCTGCCGGAGGCCGAGGAAGCCCTCGCCGTCCTGGCTGCGCTCCGAAGCCGGAACTTCACCGCCGGCTCGGCCGTCCTCGGCGACCACGAGCCCGCCAGGTTGTCGCCACAGGAGTCATCCCCACCGCTGGCACGTTGGAGTTCCGCGCACCATCCGGCCCGGCGCCACAGGAATTGCCGGCGGCCTCCGGTCAGGGAGCCGCCCTGCTGGTAGACTTGCGCGCGGACCACGAGGGAACGGGCATCGCACCCGGCCCCGCGGCCCGCCTGAGAGCGACGCTCGTGCCCCGACGCCGCGGAATTCCCGCCGCCGGCAACGGGCCTGCTGGAGAACGATGACCGGCATCTGGTACGTGGTCGGCCTGGCGGTGGCAGGGGTTTCTTTCGTATTCCTCGTGATAGGCCTCGCCTGGCTCATCTCCCATCGCAACCGCGGCGACCGCCACAAAGGCATGCCCTACGAGAGCGGGATCGACACCTACGGCGACACCTGGGGCCGGTTCGGCATCTCGTTCTACGTCTACGCCCTCCTGTTCGTGGCGTTCGACGTGGAAGTCGTCTTCCTGTACCTGTGGGCGATCGTCTTCCGCGATCTCCTGATGGGCGGCCTGGTCAGCATGGGCACCTTCGTCGTCGTCCTGCTGCTCGGCCTGGCATACGCGTGGCGGAAGGGAGTCCTGACGTGGCGGTAGGCGATCGGCGGGCGAAAGGCCCAACGGCGAGCTCCGGCCCGAAGGCGCCCGCGAGCGGCCCGAAGGCCGACGGCCGGCCCTCGCCCGGCGGCGGCCCTCGCCCGGCGGCGGCCCCTCGCCCGGCGGCGACCACGAGCCGCCAGCTCGTTCACGCGACCCCCGGCTCTCTCACGGCGCCCATCGTGGTCCCGAACACGTTCTGGCAGTCGGCCGATCCTCTCGCGTACGACGGCGGCCAGCCGACCGACGTCACCCATCTCCGCGAGTACGGCCAAACGGAAGCCGGCCGCAACGACGCGACCCGCTGGGGCGCACTACAGGTCGTCCCGACGAAGGCGGACTACATCCTCGACCTGATCCGAGCCAACAGCCTGTGGCCGCTCCTCTCGGGCCTGGCCTGCTGCGCCTTCGAGATGATGTCGGCCGCGACCAGCAAGAACGACATGGACCGCTGGGGCATGTTCCCGTTCCGCGCCTCGCCCCGGCAGGCGGACGTCCTCATCGTCGCCGGGACGCTCACGACCAAGATGGCCGGGCCGCTCGTCCGGCTGTGGGAGCAGATGCCGGAGCCCAAGTGGTGCGTCGCCCTGGGCGACTGCACCGTCTCGGGCGGCCGCTACAAGCGAAGCTACTCGGTCGTTCAGGGGATAGACCGCGTCATGCCGGTGGACGTCTACATCCCCGGCTGCCCGCCCCGCCCCGAAGGCCTGATCTACGGCATGATGCAGCTCGGCCAGCTCGTCAAGGACCGCCGCGGTCACTGGAGCGAGCGCGAGATCGGCCCCACCGCGCCGGACGATATCTGACCGATGGATCGATCTCTGCAGACCCGGATCGAAGCTCACCTGCGCGACCATCTGCGGGCGCCGGTCTACCAGCGCCACGACGAGACGGAGATCCGCATCGACCCCGGCGCCGTCCCGGAAGTCCTCAGGGAGCTGCACGACTCGGTCGACCTGCGCTTCGAAATCCTGGCGGATCTGGCCGGCGTGGATACCGGCGAGGTGATGCAGGTCGTCTACCACCTGTGGAGCCCGATGAGCTTCGATTGGCTGCGCATCATCGCCGACGGGCTGTCACGCGACGATCCGCGGATCCCGTCGGCCACGTTCCTGTGGAGCGGCGCGGAGTGGCTCGAGCGCGAGGCCTACGACATGTACGGCATCGTCTTCGAGGGCAACCGCGACCTCCGCCGCATCTTCATGCCGCCCGACTACACGAGCTTCCCGCTCCGCAAGGACTTCCTGCTGCCCGACGACGCGTCTCGCTCTCCCGGCGGCGGCGTGCGGCACGTCGAGAAGGCCCACGCCCCGGCCGTCCTGGCCGACGATCCCGAAGCCGGCATCCGCCGCGCGCCGGTGAGCTGAGGACCGCGATGCCAGAACGCCAGCCCGCCCCTCGCCCGCAAGCTGCCCGAAACCCGGCCGCCAGGGGAGCCGCGCGCCCGGCCCAGCCGAAGCCCCCGGCCCAGCCGAAGCCCCCGGCCAGCCGAAGCCATCGGGTCGGGCGAAGCGCCCGGCCACACCGGGGCCGCGCCCGCTCGAGCTGCGCCGCTCCCTGGACGATCCCCGCGTCATGCTCGACCGCCAGATCACGACCGACCTGTTCGAGCCGATCCCGCCGTACCCCACGCGGACCGAGCGCGAGGGCGAGTTCTACACCCTGGGCGACGGCGAGATGTTCCTCAACGTCGGGCCCCACCACCCGGCCACTCACGGCGTGCTGCGGCTCGTCCTGAAGCTCTCCGGCGAGCAGATCGTGGACGTGGACCCCGTCCTGGGCTACCTCCACCGCGGCGTCGAGAAGATCTGCGAGAACTCGGACTACTACCACGTCATCGACCAGGTCGACCCGCTCGAGTACCTCAGCTCGCTATTCCAGGAATGGCCCGCCGTCCTGTCGTTCGAGAAGCTCATGGACGTGGAGGTGCCGCGCCGGGCCGAGTACATCCGTGTCCTCTCCGGCGAGCTGCTCCGCATCTCCAGCCACACCCTCTACATGGGCTTCCTGGCCCTGGACCTGGGCGGCCTGACGCCGATCCTCTACAGCTTCATCGAGCGCGACGAGATCATGGAGATGCTCGCCGCTCTCACCGGCGCCCGGATGCTGTTCAACTACTTCCGCATCGGCGGCGTCAACGGCGACCTCAATCACGAGTTCATGAGCCGCCTGGGCGACTGGATGAGCCGCGCCGCTCGCCAGACCGAGGCCGACGCCGGCCTGCTGAACGAGAACGAGATCTTCGTCCGCCGAATGCGCGGCGTCGGCATCCTGGACCGCGCCACGGCCCTCAGCGTACGGGGTCACGGGCGGGAACCTGCGGGCCTCCGGCGTTCCGTTCGACGTGCGGCGAGCCCACCCGTACAGCGTCTACCCCGAGCTGGACTTCAACATCCCGACCCGCGAGGAAGGCGACTCGCTGGCCCGCTACCTGATCCGAGTGGACGAGATCCGGGAGTCGCTCAAGATCATCGACCAGTGCCTCCACAACATGCCCGACGGCCCGGTGATGGCCAAGCTGCCCAGGCTCCTGCGGCCGCGGCCGGGCCGCGCCTGGGGAGCCGTCGAGGGGCCGCGCGGGATGCTCGGCGTGTACTCCATCAGCGACGGCTCGGACCAGCCCTTCCGGTTCCGGATCCACGACCCGAGCTTCGTCAACCTGGAGACGGTGACGACGCTCCTGCCCGGGAACCTGCTGGCGGACACGATGGCAGTCGTGGCTTCACTCGACCCGGTCATGGGCGGGATCGACAAATGACGACGCCGCGCCACTCCCGCCCTGCGGGATCGACAAATGAGACCGCGCCATCGGCGATCGACATGAGCGCGTTCCTGACGTCGGTCTCCACCGGATTCTGGGGCCGCCGGTCGCTGAAGGAGCGGCTGGCCCTCATCTTCATTCCGCTGGCGATCGTCGCGGCGCTCATCACGGTCCTGGCGATCGTGCTGCTGGGGCCGCCCTTCCTCGACTTCCTGGGGGCCAACCTCCCGCTCGTCCGCTTCTTCGTGGCGACGGTGGCCATCCTGCTGATGACAGTGCCGACGGCCTTCGTGCTCATCTACCTCGAGCTGAAGGTCATCGCCCGCATGAACCTGCGTGTCGGGCCCAACCGCATCGGTCCGTGGGGCGCGGCGATGAGCGTCGTCCACGGCCTCAAGGTCCTCTCGAAGGAGGACTTCGCCCCGACCGGGGCCGACATCACGGTCTTCACTCTGGCGCCCGTGGTGACCTACCTCGCCAGCGTCATGAGCCTCCTTGTCATCCCGTTCGCGCCCGGGCTCTTCGGCCAGGACTTCAACATCGGCCTCCTCTTCTTCTTCTCGATGGGCGGGTTGACGATCGTCGGGCTGTTGATGGCCGGCTGGTCGAGCTTCAACAAGTACTCGCTCCTGGGCGGCCTGCGCTCGGCGGCGCAGATCATCAGCTACGAGATCCCGCTGACTCTCTCGGTCGTCGGCGTGATCATGCTGGCCGGCTCGATGAGCCTGAACCGCATCGTGCTGGTGCAGTCCGGCTCGATGCTCGATTGGTTCGTCTTCAAGCAGCCTCTGGCGGCCCTGATCTTCTTCATCGCCGCGACGGCCGAGGCCAACAGGACCCCGTTCGACATGACCGAGGCCGACTCCGAGATCGTGGCCGGCTTCTCCACCGAGTATTCCGGGATGCGGTTCGGGTTCTTCTACTTCGCGGAGTACGTCAACGTCTTCATCATCTCGGCGTTGATCACGACGATCTTCTTCGGCGGCTGGACGGCCCCGTTCAACTGGCCGTGGGCCTACAACCTGGACTGGTTCCACCCGCTGAGCTTCGGGATCCTCGGCTGGCTCCTGATCGTGGCCAACGTGCTCCTCTTCGGAACGCTGATCTTCGCGGTTGCGGCCAAGATCCTGGGAGGCGGGGGCTGGGGCCTGTGGGACTCGATGGGCCTGGGCTTCCTGTTCCTCCTGGTCGTGGTGGCCGGCGCGGTCGGCGCAGCCGGGTTCGTCGCCTTCGACTGGGTGGCCGGCCTGGTCTGGTTCATGGCCAAGACCTACTTCTTCGTGATCACGTTCGTCTGGATGCGAGCGACGCTGCCGCGAGTCCGGGTCGACCAGCTGATGGGCTTCGCCTGGAAGTGGCTGCTGCCCGCCTCGCTCCTGAACCTGTTCGTGACGGCCGCGGCGGTCATCATGACTACGCCGGGAGGCGCGCGATGAGCTTCGTTCCGGGCCTGGGCATCGCCAAGGGGATGGCGCTGACGATGCGCCGCTTCTTCGCTCCGAAGGCCACGATCCAGTACCCCGAGACGCGCGCCGGACGTCGCGGTCCGCTTCCGCGGCCGGCTGCAGCTGCTCTACGACGAGCTCGGCAACCTCAAGTGCGAGACCTGCTTCCAGTGTGCCGCCGCCTGCCCGGTCGAGTGCATCGACATGGGCGGCTTCGACACCAAGGGCCGCTTCCACGTCCACTGGGGCGCACCCGAGCAGTACGCGGAGCGGCGCGAGGAGTCCGCCCTGCGGCGGTCCGGCCGCCCGGTGCCCGATCCGGCCTTCGGCCGTTTCGATGCGATCGACACGGCGCCAATCGACGGCATCCTGGAGAAGTACGACTACGACCACAAGCAGATGCTGGCCATCCTGGAGTCGACCCAGCAGGCCTACGGCTACATCCCGGTCGCCGCGGTCAAGAGGATCAGCCAGATCTCCGGCGCCCCGTACGCCCTCATCTACGGCACGGCCACCTACTACAGCCACCTGCGCTTCGAGAAGCCCGGCCATACGGTCGCGGTCTGCCGCTGCACGGCGTGCCTGATGGCAGGAGCGAGCCGGATCGCCAGGAGCCTGGGACGCGCGCTGGGCACGGAGATCGGCCGGCCGCCGGCGGGCGGCGTGGCCCTGGAGCAGATCCCCGCCCACGTCCCCGGCGCGGCATCGCCGCTGGTGACGGTTGACGGAAAGCCCCAGCCGCGCCTGACCGCGGCGAGCGCCGCTGCCCTGGGCCACAGCCTGGCCGGAGGGACCGCGGCATGAGTGAGACGAGGGTCCTCGCCACTCCGGCCAGATGGGCGCGCTTCCTGCTCCCGGATCCGGCCGCGGCCGATCCCCTCGACCTGGACGCCGCCGTAGCGGCCGGGGCCTTCGCCGGCCTGCGGACCGCCGTCGAGGAGCTCGGGGCCGAGGGCGTGATCAAGGCCCTGGACGAATCGGGTCTCCGAGGCCGCGGCGGAGCGGGCATCCCGACCGGCGATAAGTGGCGCGCCTGTGCCCGAGCCGAGGCCGATCGCCGCTACGTGGTCGTCAACGCCTACCAGGCGGACCCGGCCGTCTTGACGGATCGGGTCCTCCTCGAGAAGAACCCGTACGCGGTCCTGGAGGGGGCCGTCACCGCCGCTTTCGCCGTCGGCGCGAGCGAGGTGATCCTGGCCGTTCGGGTCGAGGCCGCGGAAGCCATCCGGGTCCTGGAGTCCGCGATCGCCGCGGCCGAGTCGGCCGGCTACCTCGGTTCCGACGTCCTCGGATCCGGCACGGAGATCAACGTCTCGGTCAAGCCGCTCCAGGGCGCCTACATGCTCGGCGAGGAGACGGTCCTGCTCAAGGGTCTCGAGGGCAAGCGCGGCCAGCCCGAGCAGCAGCCGCCCTACCCCACGACCCGCGGTCTCTTCGGCAAGCCGACCCTGATCCACGGCCCGCAGACATTCGCGGCCGTGCCCTCGATTCTGACCGGCGGAGCGGACCGCTTCGCCGAGGTCGGCGCCACCGCCAGCCGTGGCACGATCCTCGTCCAGATCTCCGGCGCGGTGGCGAAGCCCGGCATCGCGGAGGTACCGCTCGGGGTCACGATCCAGGAGATCGTGGACGTGGCCGGCGGCGTTCCGGCTCAGCGTCGCCTCAAGGCGCTGCTGGTCGGCGGCCCGTCCGGTGGCATCCTCCCCGCCGACGGCATGAGCGTGGTTTACGACCAGGCCTCCCTGGAAGAGGCGGGCGCGTACATCGGGTCGGGCTCGATCGTGGTCGTGGACCAGCACAGCTGCGTCGTCGATCTGGCCGCGGTACTGACCCGCTTCTGCGCCGACGAAGCCTGCGGCAAGACGATCCCGTGCCGGATCGGACTGCGCCGGCTGGCCGAGATCGGCGCTCGTATCTGCGAAGGCCAGCCGCGCGGCGACGAGCTGACGCGACTCGCCGACCTCTCGTCCGACATAGTCGAAAGCGCCCTGTGCGACCACGAGCGTCGCGCCACCCTCGCCCTCCGGAGTCTCGTCCGGTACTTCCGCGACGACCTCGATGCCCACATCGTCCGCAATACCTGCCCCGCCGGGATCTGCCAGCCAAAGGCAGAAGCCCGAGCCGGGGCCGTTTCCTGAGGCGTCCCATGCGAGAACCGACCCCCCGCCCCAGCCCCAAGTCACCACCGGGACCCGGACCGGCCAAGCCGCCCCGGTCGCGCAAACCGGCGAAAGCTGCTGCTGCAGCCGCAGCCGCGGCAGCGGCCGCGATCGGAAGCGGCCGTCGCGGCCCCCGCTGCGACAGCCGTATCGGTCAACGCCACGGCTCCCAGGACGGCCGCCTCGGAAGCGGAGCTACCCGGCGCCGTGTTCCCGTTGGGACGGCTACGACCGCCGGCGAACCAGAAGAAGGTCTGGAACCGCCGGGCCGGCCGGGCCGACAGCCGGCCGGATGCGAAGACTCCGTTCGACACCGTCGTCCAGCTCGACGACTCGCCCGCCGAACGCCTGATCACGGCGCAGGATCCGCAGCGCCCGCTTTCGACGCCCGCCTTCCGTCTCGAGGTCGACGGCCGAATCGTCGAGGGCCTCGAGGGCCAGACGATTCTGGAGGTCTGCCGCGCCAACGGCATCGAGATCCCCACTCTCTGCTACGAGCCCAAGCTGCCGGGCTTTGGAGCGTGCCGGATGTGCGTCGTCGAGGTGGAGGGCGAGGAGCACCCGCCCATCTCCTGCTCACGGGCAGCGGAGGCCGGAATGGTCGTCCGCACCCAGACCGAGCAGATCAGGCGCCTGCGGCGGACGAACCTGGAGCTGATCTTCAGCGACCACAACGCCTACTGCCTGCCGCCCTGCCAGAACAAGTGCCCGAGCCACATCGACATCCCGGGTTTCCTCAAGGCCAACGCCGAGGGCCAGTTCCGCGAGTCGGCGCGCATCTTCAAGCGCACCATCCCGTTCCCTTCGATCCTCGGCCGCGTCTGCCCCGCGCCCTGCGAGGAACACTGCCGGCGCGACGAAGTGGACGAGGCGATAGCCATCCGAGACAGCCACCGCTACGCCGGGGACATGGTCCTGAAGGCGCAGAGCGAAGGCATCGAGCCGCCGCTGCCGTTCGAGACCGAGCCCAAGACCGGCAAGCGAGTGGCGATCGTCGGCTCGGGTCCGGCCGGCATGGCCGCTGCCTACTACCTGCTCATGTCCGGCCACGACGTGACGGTGTTCGAGCGCGACCCGGAGCCCGGCGGCATGCTCCGCTACGGCATCCCCGAGTACCGCCTGCCCAAGAAGGAGGTCCTCGAGCCCGAGTACGAGTCGGTCTGGCGGCTCGGCGGCCGGATCGAGTGCAACAAGGCGTTGGGCCGCGACTTCACCCTCGACGACCTGCGCGACCAGGGCTTCGACGCCACGATCGTCGCCATCGGCTGCTACGACACCAACAAGCTCAACGTCCCCAATGAGACGGCCGACGGCGTGATCGACGGCCTGGAGTACCTGCGCACGGCCGCCCTCGGCCTGCCATACCCGGGCCACAAGGGACGCCACGTGGTCGTCATCGGCGGCGGCTTCACGGCCATGGACTGCACCCGGACCTCGGTCCGGCAGGGAGTGAAGGACGTCACGCTCGTCTATCGCCGCGACATGAAGGACATGCCGGCCTACAGCGAGGCCCACGAGGCCATCGAAGAAGGCGCCCGGATGATCTTCCAGGCCGGTCCGACGCGGGTGATGGTCGACGGCAACAACAAGGTCACCGGCGTGGAGTTCATCAGGATGCAGCCCGGCGCCCCCGACGCCAGCGGCCGCCGCCGGCCGGAGCCGGCACCCGGAACCGAGTTCGTAATCGACTGCGACCGGGTCCTGCTCGCCATCGGCCAGGGACCGGACCTCACGTGGATCGGCTCGGGCAACGAAGGCATCACATCCAATCGCTCCAGGCTGACCGCCGACGCCGTCACGTTCGAGACCGGCCGGCCCGGCGTCTTCGGCACGGGCGACGTGCGCATCGGCGCCGCCACCGTGGTCCAGGCCGTGGCCGAAGGCCGGCGCTGCGCCTACGCCACCGACGCGTTCCTGAAGGGCGTAGACCTGGCCGAGCTGCGAACTCGCCAGACTCTCGCCGAGGTGGAGCCGCAGTTCCTCTCGATCGTCCCCTACACAGACGAGCCCAAGGAGTCGCGCCACCGCCTCGGGTCGATGCCGGCCAAGGAGCGGGTCAAGAGCTACGTCGAGTACGAGATCCCCTACACCCAGACCGAGGTGATGGCCGAGTCCACCCGCTGCCTGCAGTGCACGTGCGAGGCGCTGGGCAACTGCGACCTGCGCCGGCTCGGGTATCGAGTACGGGACCACGCTCCAGACCCTGGAGCCCGGCCACGACCTGGGCGCGGGCTTCCGAAGCGTGACGGAGAACCGGTTCACCGGCGCCAACCACGACTACATCCGCGACGACAGCCACGCCTTCATCCTGCGCGAGCCGTCCCGCTGCATCGACTGCGGACGCTGCGCCGCGGTCTGCGCCGACGTCGTCGGCGCGGCCTGCTACGACTTCATGCGCATCGGCTTCGACACGCTCGTGACGACGCCGCTGGACATGAGCCTCAACGACACGCCCTGCGTCTCGTGCGGCCGTTGCGCCGAGACGTGCCCCACGGGCGCTCTGATGCCCAAGCCGCGCGTCCTGGAGAAGTACGACGTGGACGAGAGCCGCTGCATCCTGTGCGGCATCTGCGTCGACGCCTGCCCCTACGACGCGCTGCGCGGCGGCCAGGACAACGAGCTGGCCCACACGAGTCGCGCCAATCCGGAGATCGACCTGATCGGGCTGGCGGCGATCGATCGCGAGACCGAAGTGACCTATATTCGCCGCGAGCGCGACTGGGTGGCCCACGCCCTTGCCGAGGGCCGCCTGGAAGATCCGGCGGAAATGCTCCCCGCGCTGCCCACGTCCCTGGCCGGCGCCCATCGCGATCGCAGCGAGACCGAACGACCGTGACCGTCTGGGCTAGGACTACACAGGAGGGACGAGAGGCATGCCGATAGGCGACTCGATCCCGTTCACCGGGATCCGCTGGGACGACGTGCTCTTCGTCGCCCTGGCGGGGACCCTCCTGGTCTCGGCGCTGCTGGTAGTGACCCTGCGCGACATCATCCGCTGCGGCCTGGCCCTGATCGTCTCGTTCGCGTCGCTGGCGGGGATCTACGTCCTTCTGGGGAATCCGCTCGTGGCGGCGACGCAGGTCCTGGTCTACATCGGCGCCATCAGCGTCCTGGTCCTGTTCGCGATCATGGTGACTCAGACCAAGAACGCTCCCGCACGACTGGTCTTCCAGACCCAGACGGTCGCGGCGGCAGTGGCCGCGGCCGTGATCGCGGTCGTGATCGCCATCGCCGTCCTGAACACGACGTGGCCGTCGGTCGGGCCGCGGCTGTGGACATCGACCACGGACGTCGCCCACCTGCTCTTCAGCGACTACGTGCTGCCGTTCGAGGTCGTGAGCGTACTGCTCACCGCCGCCGTCATCGGTGGGGTCTACCTGGCCCGGCGCGAGATCGGTCCGGACGAGGAGAAGCGATGAGCGGCTCGCTCGACTCTTACCTGGTCCTCTCGGGCCTGCTTTTCGCGATCGGGACCTTCGGATTCCTGGCCCGACGTAACGCCATCAGCATGCTCATGTCGATCGAGCTGATGCTCAACGCCGTGAACCTGACGATCGTCGCCTTCGGCGCCTTCATCCCGGCGCTCAAGACCCACGCGGCGGTCATCGCCCTGCTGGTAATCGCCGTCGCCGCGGCGGAGGCGACGGTGGGGCTGGCGCTCGTCATCGCGATCTATCGCAACCGCAAGACACCGCTGGTCGACGAGTACGACTCGATGAGCCAATGAGCGACCGATGAACTTCCTGGTACCGCTCATTCCCCTCCTGCCGCTGGCCGGCTTCGCGGTCACCGGGCTGCTCGGCCGTCAGATGGGCCGCGAGTCGCATCAGATCGCCGTCTGGTCCGTCGTGGCCTCCTGGCTGGTGGCGATGGTCGTCGCCTTCGGCGCCATCACGCACGGCTTCGGCATCGGCGACGGCTTCGGGGTCACCCTGTGGACCTGGATCCCGGCCCTCGGCTTCAAGGCCGACATGGGCCTCTACGTCGACGCCCTGACCGGCTGCCTGCTGATCGTGGTCACCACGATCGGCATGCTCGTCCACATCTACTCGATCGGCTACATGGCCCACGACCCCGGCAAGTGGCGCTTCTTCGCGTACCTGAACCTGTTCATGTTCTCGATGCTGCTGCTGATCCTGGCGGACAACTTCCTGCTCGTCTTCGCCGGCTGGGAGCTGGTGGGGCTGTGCAGCTACCTGCTCATCGGCTTCTGGTACCCGCGCCGCGCCGCCGCGGAGGCGGCCAAGAAGGCCTTCCTGGTCAACCGCGTGGGCGACATGGGCCTGGCCCTCGGGATCATGGCCATCTGGACGCAGGCGGGCACTCTCAACATGCAGGCCGTGTTCAAGACGGTCGAGGGCGCGGGGATCTCCTCGAACTGGGTCGCCGCCATCGCCCTGCTGCTCTTCTGCGGCGCCGTCGGCAAGAGCGCCCAGTTCCCGCTCCACGTGTGGCTGCCGGACGCCATGGAGGGCCCGACTCCGGTCTCCGCCCTCATCCACGCCGCGACCATGGTCAACGCCGGCGTCTATCTCATCGCCCGCTGCAACCCGATCTTCGGGGCCGCGCCCGGGGTGATGGTGGTAGTGGCCGCCGTCGGCATCTTCACCGCGATCCTGGCCGCCTCGATCGCCTTCACGCAGACGGACATCAAGCGCGTCCTGGCCTACTCGACGCTCTCCCAGCTCGGCTACATGTTCGCGTCCCTGGGCGTGGGGGCGTGGACGGCGGCGATCTTCCACCTCATGAGCCACGGCTTCTTCAAGGGCTTGCTCTTCCTGGGTTCGGGCTCGGTCATCCACGCCGTCGACGGCGAGCAGGACATGCGCAAGATGGGCGGCCTGGCCGGCAAGATCCCGATCACCTACGTGACGATGCTGATCGGCTCCGTGGCTATCGCCGGCGTTCCGCCGCTGGCCGGGTTCTTCAGCAAGGACGAGATCCTGGGCGGCGCATTCAAGAACGGCTTCCTGTGGGTCTGGGCCGTAGGCTTCGTGGTCGCCGGCATGACCGCCTTCTACATGTTCCGTCTCATGGGCATGACCTTCTGGGGCCCGAGCCACGTCGACCCGGAGAAGGAGGCCCACGTCCACGAATCGCCCTCGACCATGACGCGGCCGCTGATCCTGCTGGCGATCCCGGCGGTCTTCCTGGGCCTGCTCATCGGTTACCCTCCGGAGACGGGGCTGCTCCATCAGTGGCTGGCGCCCGTGTTCGAGGCGACGATCGCCGCGGGCGGACGCACCGAGGCCGCCTACAACTTCTTCGGCGTCGACGGTGGACTGGCCATCGCGACAACCCTCCTGGTGGTCGTCGCGATCCTTGTGGCGTGGCGGCTCTTCGGCGTCGACATGCCGGCGATCGACCTGCACGTGGAGCCCCGACCGGATCGAGTCCGCGAGGTCAGCTCGCGGCGCGGCCTGGCCTTCCTCTACCGCGGCTCATCGGCCAAGTGGTGGTTCGACGACCTGAACAACCTCCTCTTCGTCGTCTGGGGCGGCCGGCTGGCCGGGGCCTTCTGGTGGTTCGACAGGGTCGTAATCGACGGCACGGTAAACGGCATCGGAACCGTCACCACACGGGCCGGATTGAGCCTGCGGCGCGTCCAGACGGGCCACGTCCAGAACTACGCCCTCGGCATCGCGCTGGGCCTGATCGCGATGGCCGTCGGCTACTTCCTGATCGCGGTTCGGTAGGAGGACGAGACGATGACCCTGCCGATCCTGAGCCTGATCACCTTCACTCCACTCGTGGGGGCGCTGGCCCTGGCTGCGATCCCGTCATTCCACGAGCAGCTGATCCGCCGCACGGCTCTCGGCTTCGCCCTGCTGGCCTGGGGGCTCTCGCTCCTGCTGCTCGCCGGCGTCGCCTTCGGATCCGGCGGCTTCCAGTACATGGAGACCCTCGACTGGATCCCGGCCTTCGGCATCCAGTACAAGCTCGGCGTGGACGGTCTCAGCGTCCTGATGGTGGTCCTGACAACGACGCTCACCTGGATCAGCATCCTCGCCAGCGGGCCGATAAAGGACCGGGTGAAGGGCTACATGATCTCCTTCCTCGTCCTCGAGGTCGGGATGATCGGCGTCTTCATCGCCCTGGACTTCTTCCTCTTCTACATCTTCTGGGAGATCGTCCTGGTCCCGATGTACCTGATCATCGGCATCTGGGGCGGAGCCAATCGCATCTACGCCACGATGAAGTTCGTGCTGTACACGCTCGTCGGCTCGCTGCTGATGCTGGTCGCGATCCTGGCCACGGCATTCGCGTTCCAGGCCGGCCACGGGGGCTCGTGGACCGGCGCCTTCGACTACCAGCAGCTCCAGGCTTGGGCGGCCGGCGGCCATTTCGCCAACGACCTCCAGATCCTGGCCTTCCTGGCCCTCTTCCTGGCGTTCGCCATCAAGGTCCCGATGTTCCCCTTCCACACCTGGCTTCCGGACGCGCACACAGAGGCGCCGACGGCCGGCTCGGTGATCCTGGCCGGGGTACTGCTGAAGCTCGGCGCCTACGGGCTCATCCGTTTCGCCGTGCCGCTGTATCCGTTCGCGGCCCACACGTTCGCGTGGCCGATCATCGCCCTGAGCGTCGTGGCGATCGTCTACGGCGCGATCGTCTCGATCGTCCAGCCCGATCTCAAGCGCCTGGTCGCCTACAGCTCGGTCAGCCACATGGGCTTCGTGACACTCGGCATCTTCGTCTTCAGTGCCCCGGCACTCCAGGGCGCGATTCTGCAGATGGTCAACCACGGCCTCATCACGGGCGGTCTCTTCCTCCTCGTCGGCGTCGTCTACGAGCGAACGCACGACCGAACGATCTCGAAGATGGGCGGCCTTGCTGCGGCCATGCCGATCTGGTCGACAGTCTTCGGCTTCTTCATCCTGGCCTCGGCGGGGCTGCCGGGACTCTCCGGGTTCGTCGGCGAGTTCCTGGTCTTCGTCGGGTCCTTCGGCGTGGCCCCGGTCATCTCGGTGGCCTCGATCATCGTCATGGTCCTGGCGGCCACTTACTTGCTTTGGATGTTCCAGCGAATGGCCTTCGGCGGGCTCTCCGAATTCCTGCGCGGCCTGGGCAGCCATCTGACCGACATGAGCGGGACCGAGCTGGCGACGCTCGCCCCGCTGGCAATCGGGATCGTCGTGCTCGGGCTCTTCCCGAGCCTTGTACTCGATCTCCTCCGCGGCCCGACCCAGACCTTCCTGGCGGCCGCCGGAGTGGCGGTCGGCGGATGAGCGGAGAAGCGCGATGAGCTGGTCGGATCTGGGGACGATCGCCCCGGTCGTCGCGGCCGTGCTGGCCGCGGCGGCGGTCCTGATCGTGGACCTGGCGGTGCCGGGCCGGCGCCAGGCGATCGTCGCCACGGCCCTCGGCGGCCTCGGCGTCGTGGCCGCGGTCATCCTGCTCCAGGCCGGCCACACGGGCAGCGCCTTCGGCGGAGCCTACTCGCTCGACAACCTGACCGCTCTTCCTCGACATGCTATTCGTGGCCATCGCGGCGCTGACGATCCTCTTCGGCGTGGACTACCTGGAGCCGCGAGGCCTGCCGATCGCCGAGTTCGCCGCGATCCTGATCCTCGCCGTTACGGGGGCGATGCTGATCGCCGGCTCCACGGACCTGGTGCTGCTCTTCGTCGCCCTCGAGCTGATGGTCCTGCCGGGCTACGTGCTGGCCGGCTTCGCCAGGCGCGACCCGTATTCGACAGAAGGCGCGATCAAGTACTTCCTGCTGGGCTCGTTCTCGAGCGCGATCCTGCTCTTCGGCCTGGCGTACGTTTGGGGCATCACCGGGACGACCCGCGTCGAAGGGGTGACGGCGGCGCTGGCGAAGGTCGCGGCCGGTGGATCGATCCAGCCCGGGCTGGCAATGGGCCTGGCCTTCATGTCGGCAGGCGTCGCCTTCAAGATGGCGGCCGTTCCGTTCCACTACTGGACTCCGGATGCATACCAGGGATCGCCGACGCCGGTGACCGCGTATCTCTCGGTGGGCCCGAAAGTCGGCGCCTTCGCGATTGCCCTGCGCCTGTTCGTGGGCGCGCTCGCGCCGCTGCGGGCCGACTGGCTGCCGGTCTTGATCGTCCTGGCGGCCCTGACCATGACTCTCGGAAACCTGGTGGCGATCTCGCAGGACAGCGTGAAGCGGATGCTGGCCTACTCCTCGATCGCCCATACCGGCTACATCCTGGTCGGCCTTGCGGCATACGCGGGCGGCGAGAAGAGCGGCCTCTCCGCGGTCGTCTTCTACGGGGCCGCCTACACCTTCATGAACATGGGGGCCTTCGCCGTGATCGCCGCGCTCCAGCGGCGGCCGGGGGTGTCGAGCCAGATCGCCACGTTCGCCGGCCTGGGCCGCAGGGATCCGTGGCTCGGGGCGTTGATGGCCATCTTCCTGCTGTCGCTCACCGGAATCCCACCCCTGGCGGGTTTCTGGGCAAAGGCCTACGTGATCCTGGCCGCGGTCCAGGCCGGTGGCTGGCTCACGGCCCTGGCGGTTCTGGCGATGGTCAACGCCGCGGCCGCGGCCTTCTACTACCTGCGGGTCGTCGTGTACATGTACATGCGCGAGCCGGCAGAGGAGCTTCGGCCGAGCTCACCCGGGATGCTCTTCCGGGCCGGCCTCGCGGTCACGTGCTTGCTCACGATCGTCTTCGGGCTGTTCCCGGCGATCTTCACGGCCGCGAGCAACGCGGCCGGCGTCCTGGGCGGGTAGGGCCGGGCCTGATCGAGGGCCGCTTCGGCCGGACTACCCGTCGCCGAACGGCGCGATCGAGTGGAACGGAGTGGGGGTGACCAGGGGCGGCGCCGTGATCACGGGCACCGGCGTCGGCGTCTCCGTCGGCAGGATCACCGCCGTCGGCCGAGGGGGCACGGTCGTGCCGGTCCCGGGCCATGCCACGACGACAGCCACGGCGACGAGGAGAGCGGCTGCCGCGCCGAGGAATCCCCCCAAAACGATATTCATGCGACCTGTCATGCCCTGAGGTTACCAAGGATCGCGCCTCGCCGTCAGGTGGCGGCATTCTCTCGCTCCGGGAGATCCCGGTATCCGCGCTCCATGCGAGAGCGGCGAGGCCGACCGCCTGCTAGGATGCCGGTCCATGCGACGCCTTCGCTCCACTCTGGCCGGGGTCTATCGATCGGCGTTGAGGCCGGTCGCTGGGTTGCTCGGACGGCTCATCGGATTCGTACCCGCGCTGATTGCGGGCGCCGGCGTCTTCCTCGTCGTGGCGGGGCTCTTCTACTACCTGCAGCCGGCCGCCGCGCAGCCGCTGCCCACTCCGACGGCTCCCCCGACGATCGCGCCATCGGTCTTGTACAGCCTGCCGCCGACGAAATCGCTCGCACCGTCCGGCAGCGCGAGCACAGGCGAGGTGGCGGCCGCAACCCGGATCAGGATCCCCGCGCTGGGCATCGACCTTCCGGTCATCCCCTCTCCGCCCAACGAGGAATGGCCTCTGTGCGACGTCGCGGAGATCTTCCCTCTGGGCCACAAGCAAGAGGCTCCGGGCCTGCCCCAGGCGCTGTACGTGTATGCGCACGCACAGGCGGGCATGTTCCTTCCCCTCCTGTCCGCGTCTCAGGTGAGCGACGGCGCGGCGATGATCGGCATGTATGTCGAGGTCTACACCGACGACAACCAGAACCACGTCTACGAGATCAGTGAGGTCATCCGCCACGGACCGTACAACTCGTCCCTGTTCGATCGAGCTCTGGCTGCCACGACAGACCAGCTGTGGCTGCAGACGTCCGAGGACAGCAGCGCGTCGGGGACGAAGCTGGAGGTCGTAGCCGAGCCCGTCGGCGTCCTCGCGGCAAGCCAGGCCGACGCCCATCCCACCGGCAAGGGCAGGGTGTGCCCTGAGGGAGCGCCCAGGTGCAGGGTCAAGGGCGACAGCGGCTGTCGGCCCTGATCTGACGCCCGGCGGGAACCTCCGCCATCCGGCTTAGCCGAGAAGCTTTTCCATGATGACCACGTCGACCCAGCGCCCGTCGAGCATGCCTTGCTCGTGGTATGTGCCGACGGTCGCGAAACCGCGCCGCTCGTAAAGGCGCGTCCCCGGGAGGTTGGTGGCGAAGGCCGCCAGAACCATCTTGTGGTAGCCGATGGCCCGAGCCCGCGCCTCGAGTGCGTCAAGAAGCGCGCCGCCCACGCCCCGGCCGCGCACCTCACGCTCGACGAACAGCGAGAAGTCGGCCACATGGTCATACGCGGCACGTGGGTTGAAGCGATTGAGCGAGCCCCACCCGAGCACGGCCCCGTCCGGATCCACGGCCAGGAGCACGGGATGCCGGGCGCCGTGTGAAGCCAGCCACCCGGCGCGTTCCTCGGGCGAGCGGAGCTCGGTTTCCAGCGTAGCCGTCCGGTCTTCGATGCCCTGGTTGTAGATCCTGGCAATCGCCGGAGCGTCGTCGGGCGTCGCGTCGCGAATTTGCAGGGAGAGCGCGGGCGCCACGGCGGTCAGATCCAGTCGATCTTGTGCAGCACCGTCGCGGCCACGCCCGCAATCACCAGGCTCGCGACGGTGACGATCCAGAACCCCGGGCCTTCGTCCAGGCGGAAGGCGTTCTGCGCCTCGCTCATTCCGAAGATCCCGCCTATGGCCCCGATCCCGGCCACGACCACCGTGACCCCGGTGAGCCGCTTCATGATCAGGGAGAGGTTGTTGTTCACCGTGGAGAGGTATGTCTCCAGTGTCGCCGAGGCGAGCTCGCGGTAGGTGTCCAGCTCGTCGGTCAGGCGGATCAGGTGGTCGTAGGCGTCTCGGAAGTAGAGCCGGTGCTCGGCCGAGATCGCGCTCTCCTCACGGCTCGAGAGGATGTTGAACATCTCCCGCTCGGGTGCGGTGACGCGCCGGATCAGGATGAGCTCGCGCTTGAGCTCGAAGAGCCGCTCGAGGAGGGCCCGATCGGCCCGGTTGACGACCCGGTCCTCGAGATCGTCGATCTCGTCTCCGAGCTGGTCCAGCATCGGGAAGTAGTTGTCGATGATGTCGTCCGCGAGAGCCCAGAGCAGGTAGTCCAGCCCCCGGCCGAGCGGATCCGCCACGCCGGCGCGCAGATGCCGGGTCGAGCGCGGATCCCACCAGGCACTGTGGCTGGATAGCAGGAAGCGACCCCCCAGGACGAACTCGATTTCACGCTCGTAGACCTTGCCGTCGTCGAACCCGAGCGAGAAGAGGGCCAGGTGGAGCATGTCGCCCACCTGTTCGAGCTTGGCCCGCTGGTCGCGCTCGACCAGGTCCTCGGCCAGAAGCGGATGCAGGCGCAGAGTCTTCGAGACGGCGGCGACCTGGTCGGTCGAGGGCGATTGGAGGTCGACCCAGACCTGCGCCCCCTTGCGCCCGAGTCGCACGCTCCAGCTCGGACAGCGCCTCGGCGCCCTCCCACTCCCGGCAGGCACCGCGCTCGTAAACGGCGAGCCTGACGGTGCCCGGCTCCGCGGGGGCCGTGGCGGGCGCGGACGGGACCGGCCGCGGCCCGTCAGAAGGCGATTTCGCCATGATCCATCTCCTCCGCAGCGCCCGCCCCGACGAGAGGCTGATCTTTCCGTCGCACCCGGAGCGCGAGTGCCGGCACCGCCGCGATCAAGGTTACGACGGCCGCGACCAGGAAGATGCCGACCATGATCGAGGCCGCCTTGCTGGCGGCCCACTGTTCCAGTGCCTGGGCCACGAGTCCGTCGTTGATCGAGCGGTTGCGCAGGTATTCGGGGATGTACTGCTTGTAGCCTTCCCCGGAGCCGTAGATCTCGTTCGAGATCCGCGTGATCGTCGTCGATCCGTAGGCGGTCAGGGCGGCCATGCCTACGGCCATGCCGATCATGCGCGCCACGGTCACCGTCGCCGAGGCGGCACCGAATGCGGCCCGGCCGGCCGCCTCGACGGCCGCGGTCGATCGCGGCGTCACCGTCAGCCCGAAGCCGACCCCAAAGACCGCCGCCGAGGCAGCGAAGGCGTTCGTCTGGCGCATCCGGACTCCACGTCGACATCCACGCCAGTCCACCGGCGCTGACCGCCAGCCCCACCAGGGTCAGGATCCGCAGCGAGATCCGTCGCGCCAGGAAGCCGGACGCCAGGGCTCCGACGGCCATCGCAGCCGCCAGCGCCCCGAGCACGACGCGTTGCTCGTCCGGGCCGCCGTAGAGGACGCGATCGACGAAGACCGCCCCGCCCACGATGGCCGTCGCCATGCCGTAACCGGTGAGGAGGGAGATGATCGCGGCCGAGCTGAAGACGCGATCCGCGAAGAGCCGCGGGTCCAGGAAGGGATTGGGTGTCCGCAGGCCTCGCCAGACCGCCAGGAATCCGCACACCGAGCCGAACGCGATGAGCCCTCCGACCGCGACGTCGGTCGGGACGCCGAACACCTGATCGCTGTTTCCGATCAGCGTCGTCCCGGCCAGGATCCCACTCAAGGCGAGGGTGAAGAACAAGGCACCTACCACATCGACGCGGGCCGGCACGTGGGGCGTGTCCCAGCCGGCGCTGGCGGCCCATGCGATCGCCAGGGCGCACAAGCCGATCGGGACGTTGAAGTAGAAGACCCATCGCCAGGCCGGCGCGACGGTAGTCACGAGCGGCCCGCCCGAGACGCCGAAATTCGCCAGGGCGGTCTCCGGGTGGATGGTTTCCAGGACGGCGGCGCCGACGAACGGCCCGGCGGCCATGCCCAGGAAAGTCAGCGCACCGATGACGCCCAGGGCCCGCGGTCGGGCCGCTCCCTCGAACATGTGCGACGCCGCGGCGGTGGCCACTGGGATGATCGCGCCGCCACCGACGGCCTGGACCAGCCGCGCCGCGATGAGCTGGTCCAGACTCTGGGCGAGACCGGCCAGCAGAGATCCAACGGTGAACACGGCCAGCGCCAGGAGGAAGAGCCGGCGCGCCCCCCACAGGTCGGTCAAGCGGCCGGCCAGCGGCATCGTGATCACGTAGACGAGCAGATAGCCGGAGATGATCCAGGAAGCCTTCCGCAGATCCGTCCAGTCCGCGATCGTGACCAGGATCTGGGGCAGGGCCACGGCCGTGACCATCAGCTCGAGGCCCGCCAGGAAGACGCCGACTCCGAGAACCGCGAGCATCAGGTACGAGTCGGTTCGGCGCATGGTCGTGAGTTTATGCGCCCCGCACCCGCCGCGGACCGCCCGGCTTGTGAGTGGCATGGCCCGGGCTGCCGCCTGCTCCGCGCGCAGTCACCGCGCAACGAGCGCCACTTCCGCGCCCCGCGATCGTCCCTTCACCGCGTGGCGGCTGCCGAGCCTAGTATTCGCACCACGCTCCGAGGAGACCGATTGGCACGAGTAACCCGGCCGACCCAGTTCCCGCTGGCGCTGCTCCTGGTCCTGGCTATTGCCGCCCAGGGCTGCGGCTCGAGTCCGCCGCCCACCGCCTCCTGCGAGCAGTACTGCGGAAGCGGCTCGGCCACCGTAACCTTCGGCGGCGCCACCGAGCATCTCTCCGGCGGGGCCTGCATCGACGGCGGCGCGGCGGGGATCGACGCCAAGTTCGGCGATTGGCAGGGCGTCACCAACGGCGCCAGCGGATACCTGGAGCTGACCGCATTTCGCGCCGGCAGCGCGGCGCAAGCGCAGGTGCCGTCCGGCTCGTCGGCCGACTCCGGGTCAGCTTCCCCCGCGGTCGACGGCAGCGTGAACGGCCAGCCATTCGTCCTCGCACCCGGGGCGGTGGTCGCCATCACGCCCGACGACACCGGCTCCTTCTCCGGCACGGACGTCAACGGTGGCGGTCAGGCAAGCGGCACCTTCAGCTGCCGCTGACCCAGACTCGCGCCGAGGCGGCCGCCAGATCACCGCCGGCGCCCACGGCAGCCTTACCGTCCGGGCTTGACAGCCCCGGCCGCGGGTCCTAGCATCAACCAGCCTTTATATAAAGGCTCGTTTGTGAACGGCATGGCCGCCCGAGATCCCGGGCGTCGAGCCGGACTTGCGACCGCCCGCCAAGAGGCCATCGCCACCTTGCCCTCCCCCGCCCATATCCGCTCCACCGTTGCCGCGATCGTCGATCAGCCGGACGATCTGCGGGAGCTGCGGGTATTCCACAAGGCGCTCGCGGACGTGAACCGCCTCCGGATCGTCCGGCGACTTGCCGAGGGCCCGGCCACGGTCGGCGATCTGATCGACACCGTCGGACTCAGCCAGCCGCTGGTCTCGTGGCACATTGCGCGCCTTCGGGCGGCAGGCATCGTGCGATCCAGCCGCAGCGGTCGCGAGATCCTGTGCGAGCTGCAGCCCGACGTCTTCGACGCAGTGGCCGAGCGCGAGCGCCTCCTGCTGGGCATGGCGGTCGAGCACGCCCGTCCGGCGAGGCCACTGACCGTGGGCGACCAGTCATTCGTCTCGTCCGCGACCCGCGCCCGGATCCGCGGCGCCGTCACCCCGATCGCCCTCGGCGCCGGCAAGCTCGGCCTGACGCCAAACGCCCTGACCGTCATCGGCTTCCTGATCTCCGGCGTGGCCGCCGCCGACCGCCGCCGCCCAGCTCTGGCTGCCGGCCGCTGCCCTCGTCATCTTCGGCGGCTCGTTCGACATGCTCGACGGCGGGCTCGCCCGCGCCCAGAACCGCGTGACCCGCTTCGGGGCCTTCCTCGACTCCACCCTGGATCGCTGGGGCGAAGGGGTCGTCTACATCGGGATCGTCGCCGGCGCCTCGGCTGCCGGCTTCGTCGCGGGGGCGGTCCTGGCCGCCGCCGCGGCAGTCTCCAGCTTCCAGGTCAGCTACACCCGGGCCAAGGCCGAGAGTCTGGGGCTGCACGGCGAGGTGGGCATCGCGCCCCGCGCCGAGCGCCTCGTCCTCCTGACCATCGGTCTGGTCCTGGCCGGCCTGGACGGCGGCGTCGCCGCGGGCGCCCGCGGCCAGCTCTGGCTTCGGCGTCGCGCTCGGCATCATCTTCGTCACCGCCAGCATCACCGCAGTCCAGAGAACCTGGCACGTTCGTGCGCAGCTTCGCAGTAAGGAGCAAGGAGAAAAGTGAGCGAGAAGATCAGCAGCGACGCCGCGAACGCGAGCCACGCAAGCGTGGCTGCGGCGACCGCGATCGGCAACGGCCGCAAGCCCTCCGGGGACCACAAGATCCGCGTCGCCATCGTGGGCGTCGGCAACTGCGCCAGCAGCCTGGTACAGGGCCGCTACTACTACGAGAACGCGTCGGAGACCGACTTCATCCCCGGCCTCATGCACGTCAACCTGGGCGGCTACCACATCCGCGACATCGAGTTCGTGGCCGCCTTCGACATCGACAAGAACAAGGTCGGCAAGGACCTCTCCGAGGCCATCTACACCAAGCCGAACAACACGTTCGTCTTCCACAAGGTCCCGCACCTCGGCGTCAAGGTCGACCGCGGCATGACCCACGACGGCCTCGGCAAGTACCTGAGCCAGATCATCGAGAAGGCGCCCGGGCCCACGGCCGACGTGGTCGGGATCCTCAAGGAGCGCAAGGTCGACGTCCTGCTCAACTACCTGCCCGTCGGCTCGGAAGAGGCGACCAAGTGGTACGTGGAGCAAGCTCTGCAGGCCGGCGTCGGCGTGGTCAACTGCATCCCGGTCTTCATCGCCCGTGAGCCCTACTGGCAGCGCCGGTTCGCCGAGCGCGGCCTGCCGGTGATCGGCGACGACATCAAGAGCCAGGTCGGCGCGACCATCAGCCACCGCGTCATGACCCGTCTCTTCATGGATCGCGGCGTCCGGCTTGACCGGACCTACCAGCTCAACTTCGGCGGCAACACGGACTTCCTCAACATGCTCGAGCGCGAACGCCTCGAGTCCAAGAAGATCTCCAAGACCAACGCCGTCACCTCGATGCTCGACTACGACCTCGATCCGGACGACGTTCACGTCGGCCCGAGCGACTACGTGCCGTGGCTGCTCGACCGCAAGTACTGCTACATCGTCATGGAAGGCACCACCTTCGGCGACGTTCCGCTCAAGGCCGAGCTGAAGCTCGAAGTCTGGGACAGCCCCAACAGCGCCGGCGTCGTGATCGACTCGCTCCGCTGCCTGAAGCTGGGCCTGGACCGCGGCCTCAAGGGCGCGCTCGTAGCACCGTGCGCCTACTTCAAGAAGTCCCCGCCGATCCAGATCCACGACGACATCGCCTTCAACCGCGTTCAGGCGTTCATCCGCGGCGAGGACAACGAGACCCTCGTCGGCACCGAGACGCTGCCCAAGAAGGTCAAGAAGTCAGCACCTGTTCGCGGCGGCAAAGCGGCGCTTTCGGCCGCCGAGCTGGCGGTTTCGGGGGCCACGATCGCCGAACCCAAGTGAGTCGGGAACGCGAAGTCGGCATCGGGGCGGAGTCTTCCGCACTTCGCCCCGAACAGCCTGAGAAGTCGGGGCCCGGCAAGGCCGAGGGCAACGGCGTAACCAAGACCTTCGAGGCTCCCCATCGCCTGAAGAAGGAGACCTTCCGCACCCACGCCGCCGGCCTGACGTTGCTCAGCTTCTGGCGGACCTCGTCGTGGGTGCTCGGCCACCTGCCCGCCGGCCCGGTGTACCGGATCGGCGGCTGGTTCGCCATGCTGGGCTACGCCGCCAGCCCAACCCGGCGCCGCTGGCTTCGGGCCAACTTCGGGCATGTCCTCGGCGTATCCCCGAATTCGGGAGAAGCCGGCCGGATGGCCAGGGACGCCTACCGCAACTACGCCCGCTACGTCATGGAGCTGATGCGGCTGCCGTGGCTGAACAAGGAGAAGGTCGATCAGCTGCTGGAAGTCCGCAGCCTCGACCGGTTCGTCGAGGTCTACAAGGAATCCAAGGGCCTGGTTCTGGTGGCCGCCCATCTCGGCAACAACGAGGCGGCCGCGGCCGGGTTCGCCAAGCACGGCCTCGAGATCAACGTCGTCGGCGACGACTCGTCCTACCGTGAGCTCTACGAGCTGTTCGAGCGCCAGCGGGAAAGCTGGGGCGTCAAGATGATCTCCTGGCGAAACCTCCGGGGCGTCTACGGGGCGCTCCGCCGTCACGAGGGCCTGGTACTGCTGGTGGACTGGGGCTACCGGGCCGACGGGATCCCGGTCAAGATGTTCGGCGCCTGGACGACTCTCCCGGCCGGTCCCGCATTGCTCGCCGCCAAACACGGATCCGCCATCGTGCCCTTCTCGATCAACCGCCAGCCCGACGGCACTTTCAAGGCCGCCGCCGACGAGCCGATCCACGTCCCGTCCAACTCGCCGGCCGACCTTGCCATCGCGACTCAGAAGATCGCGACGGCCCTCGAGGCCCAGATCTCCCCGGCGCCGGAGCAGTGGTACATCTTCAAGCCGATCTGGCCCGAGATCGGCCGAGGAAGTGGCGCAACTGGAAGCCCGGAACCGTGCGGCGATGGCGAACGACGCCAAGGGCGCGGCCCCGAAAGCCGCTCCCCATTCCGAGGAGCCGTGAGTCGTCGGGCGACGCCCGCAGCCGATCGGCGACCCGCCCGCGGGGCGGGTCTAAGGCGACGCCTGTCCGATTGGCTCGCCGCGATCTTGTTCATCGCCGGCGCCAAGCTCATCAGCCACCTCCCGGAAGGTACGCTGTGGCGGCTGGGGAACGTCGCGGGGGCGCTCGAGTACCGGGCCTCGCCGGCGCGCCGCAACCTCGCCCGCCGCAACCTCCGTCGCGTCGTGGAGTGGATGGCCGCCAACGGGGCGGGATCCGAGCAGTACAGACGAGCCGCCACAGATCCGAAAGCCCTCGAGGCGCTCGTGCGTTCGGCGTTCCGGCACCATGCCCACTATTCCGTGGAGCTGGCCCGGGTGACGCGATTCAACCCCTCGTACGTGGCCGAGCGCCTCTTCGTCGAGACACCGCACGAGGTGGAGGCCTGGCTGACCGAGCGGCGGGCCCTGATTCTGATCGGGCTGCATTTCGGGGCCATCGAGCTGCCCGGCGTCTACGCCGTCCAACGCCTGGGTTCGATCGTCACGCCGATGGAGACGGTCAGGAACGCCCGGATCCAGCGCTATCTGTTCTCGACCAGGGCCACGATCGGAGTTCACATCGTCACGCTGGAGGAAGCCGGTCTCGAGTTGCTGGCCGCCATCCGCCGGAACGAACCCGTCGGTCTGGTGGCGGATCGAGACCTCGGCGGCACCGGATTGGAGGTCGCGCTCTTCGGGTCCAAGGCCAGGATCCCGGCCGGACCGGCGCTCCTCGCGGTCGAGACGGGCGTTCCCGTGTACGTATCCGCCGTGCGACGGGCGGGTCCGGGCCGCTATCGTGGCAGCCTGTGGCAGGTTCCGGTGCCGGAGGAGGGGGGCCGGCGAGAGCGAATGCGTGCCATGGCGCGAGAGGAAGCACGGTTGTTCGAACAACTCATCATGGAAGCACCCGAGCAATGGCTGGCTCTCTTCCATCCGATCTGGCCGGATCTGGACGAAGCGCAGATGCCCGCGAACGGAACGACGGCGTGAATCCCGAAGACACGCCGCGAGCCGGCACGGCCGACATGCACATCCATTCGATGGCGTCGGATGGCACGGCCTCGGCGGCCCAGATTCTCGAGTACGTGGAGAGCCACACCTGCCTTGACCTGATCGCCATCAGCGACCATGAGCGCATCGAGGCCGCGGTAGAGTGCCAGCGCCTCGCTCGAGAACGCGGAGGCCGGGTAGAGGTGGTCGTCGGCGAGGAGGTGACGACCCGGAGCGGGCACGTCCTGGGCCTCTTCCTGCAGAGCCGGCTCAAGCGCAACCAGCGCGTGGAGATCACGGTCGCGGAGATACACGAACAGGGCGGGCTCGCCATCGTTCCGCATCCCTTCTCGGCCTTCAGCCTCGGCCTGCGAAGGCACGCCATCATGCGCGTCCACCTCTCGACCGACCCGCTCGTCTACTGGGACGCGCTCGAGGGCTTCAATCCCTCCACCGCGGGGCGCTACGGACGAGCCGCGACCGCGCGCCTGGCCGCCGACCTGGGGCTTCCTCTCGTCGGCAACAGTGACGGTCACACCCTGGACACCATCGGCGACGGCCGAACCCACTTCCCCGGCTCGACCGCGGAGGATTACAGGCAGGCCATTCGGGACGGCACGACCTCCGGCAGCTGCATCGACTGGGGGCTGGTCCGCGAAGCTGCCATCTACAGCCGCCAGGTCCGCAAGCAGGCCCGCGACGTCTACCGCTGGGGGCGGCGCAACCTGCTGCGAGACGGAACGCCGCGCGACCTGGGCGTCCCGGTCGATCAGCTTCGATTGCAGCGGGAAGGCGAGCCGGACGACGCCGGACGCCAGCGGGCGCGGAGGATGGCCGCCGCCGCGGAGCGGCGCGAGGCCGAGGAGCCGCCGGCGTGAAGATCGGACTCGTGACGCCCTACGTCTACCCGATCCCCGGGGGCGTCAACGAGCACGTCCGCTTCCTCTACGAGAACCTCCGCCTGCGCGGCCACGACGTCCGCATCCTGACCAGCAGCCACGGGCTCCAGCGGTCGTCTGAAGGCGACATCATCCGCATCGGCAAGGGCTTCAGCGTGCCCAGCAACGGCTCGGTGGGCACGATCACGCTTTCGCCCCGGTACGTGTCGCAGGTCAACGCGGTCCTGGCCAGGGAGCGATTCGACCTCCTCCACTTCCACGAGCCGTTCGTGCCGTTCCTGTCGCTCGTCGTGCTGCATCAATCGACGAGCGTGAACGTGGCCACGTTCCACGCGTATGCCGGCTTCTCGCCGGCGATGGAGTTGGGCAAGCGGACGCTGCAGGGCTACGCCGCCCGCCTCCACGGCCGGATCGCGGTAAGCGCGGCGGCCCGTCACTTCGTGGACCGCTTCTTCCCGGGCGACTACAAGGTCATCCCAAACGGAGTCAACGTCGGCCGATTCCAGCGGGCCGTGCCGATCGCCCGCTGGCAGGACGGGACGCCCAACATCCTGTTCGTCGGCCGGCTCGAGGATCGCAAGGGCCTGCCGCACCTGCTCAAGGCTTTCCGGCTGATCCGAAAGGGCGGTCTCGAGGCCCGCCTGCTGGTCGTCGGCTCCGGCCCGCAGGAGCGCGAAGCTCGCCGCTACGTGATGACGCGCGGGCTGCAGAACGTCGAGTTCCTCGGACGGGTCAGCGACGCCGAGAAGGCCCAGCTCTTCCGGACGGCCGATGTCTTCGTATCGCCGGCGACCGGACGCGAGTCTTTCGGGATCGTCCTCCTGGAAGCCATGGCCGCGGGCGCGCCGATCGTCTGCAGCGACATCCACGGCTACAAGGGCGTGGTCCAGCGCGGCAGGCAGGCCATCCTCACGCCACCGAACGACGCCAAGGCGCTCTCGGCCGGGATCGCCGAGCTGCTCTCCAACCCGGAGCTTCGCGCCAGCATGGGTGCGAGCGGCCAGCGGCGGGCAGAGCAGTTCAGCTGGGAGCGCGTCACAGCCAAGGTGGAGGAGTACTACGGGTTCGTGATCCGGCGGCTCGAGGCCCAGGGCCAGCTTCCGCCCGGCTTTGGGGGACCGGTTCCGCCTCCGATCCACGCAGGCTTACCGGAGCAGCAGTCGGAAACGGACCTGTCCTGAACCGGGCTCAGGCTGTGGGCGCTGGACCTGAGGAGCCGTCATCGTGGGTCCGGGCCGCCGTCATCGGGGCTGTTGCCGCCGTCAGTGCCGGCGCCGCCGGCTCCTTCATCCGGCGCCGCTTCCGAGGAACCCGGCCCGCCGGTAGCCCATGACCACTCGCCGCTCCCAGGCGGCCCAACCGACGATGCCGGCCACCACCAATACCAGGGCCGTGTAGGAGAGGCTGGTCAGATCGAGCAGCTTGACCGGCTGGGAGACTTGCTGATTCACGGAGAACTGGAACCCGTAGAACCAGGTCGGGAGCAGCCCGTTGTAGACGCCGATGATGTTGTTCGGCATCGGCAGGGCGGACAGATTCGGGTACAGCAGCAGGAAGGCCGCGACCGCGACGGAGCAGACGCCCAGCACGAATCGACGTGGGTTCTGGGCGGTCAGGGCTATCGCCGCGAGAATCGCCAGGACGGGCAGCAACATCACGACGATCAGATCGGACGGAAGGGCCGCGTCGAAGAGCACGTTCTGGGGCGCGTTCTGACCCAGCCACCACAGCAATCCACCGGCGATCGCGACCGGCACGAGGAGTTGGAGAGTCCAGGTTCTGTCTTCCTCGCCCCTGGCCTGACGTTTCTCCAGGCGCAGCAACAACAGCGACAGCGCCGCCAGGGCGGCCAGGAGAACGACCCCGATCAGGAAGATGCGCGTGTCGATGCGGACGTCGCCCGTGCTGGCCCCGCACGCGGAGTTGCCGAAGTAGTCGGTCGTCTGGACGCGGGCCAGGCCGCACAGAGGGGATCTCAGGGCCCAGACCACGGTCGGGAAGAGCAGCGCGGCCGCCGCGGCGACGCGCGCCAGCAGCCACGTCCGGCGCGATGGGCCGTGCCACAGCTCGGCCAGGAAGTAGGCGAGCCCTAACAGGAAGAACGGCAGGGCGGTGTAGAAGTGGTACTGGAAAGCCGCCCGATCTATGCGGGCCCAGGAAAGCCATTGCCAGAAGAAGGCCACGACGATCAGGGCGAGGCCGAGGCTCCGCCTCTTGAATGCCTGCCAGCAGATGAAGGCCATGGCGAAGATGGCCATCCACCACAGGGCCGGGTTGCCTCCGTCGTAGATCATCGAGCCCTGGTCGTTCGCGTAGCCGATGCTCTCGAACCAGACCGGCTTGAGGTCCATCGGCCAGGCCCACCACGGCGATGAGGCGGCGTGCGGAGATCGCAGATCGTTGTGGTAGTTGTACATGCTGATGGTCAGGTCCCAGAGAGTCTGTCCCGTGTGCCCGGCCGGCAGCGCCTGGTCGCAGCGCGCCGCGACTTCGGTCCCATCCGCAAGGACGACTTTGGGGGCGGTATGGAGGCACACGAGCACCGGCAGCGGGCCGGTGTCGGCCGTCTGCGGCTGCCACGGCATCGCCCACGGGATATAGAGGACGATGTAGACCAGGAACGGCAGCACGAGCACGCACAGACTCATCCAGATCGCGGGCAGTCCCCGGCCGGACCCCAGCCTCAGCCACCCTGTGGGAGCCGGGGCAGGGCGGCTCGGCGAACGACGCGGGATCGTCGGGGCTCGGCGGAGGAGCGAGGGGCCCGAAGCCCATCTGGCCCCCTGCCCAGAATGCGGCCACGACGGCGAAGCTACCGGCGACGCCGGCCGCGCCGACCACTACCAGCGTGACGCTTGCCGCCGCCACTCCCAGGAGCCCGACCGCGATTCCCACGACAGCCGGCACGGCGATGGCGAACCTCATCTCCTCGCGCGACCAGGCGATCGGGTGGTAGGCGTTTGCCGCAGCGGCCAGCGACGTGACCGCCAGCATGATGATGAAGAACGTGTAGTTGGGGGCTCCGTTCTGGACCGAGCCGGGCGACATGAGCAGCGCCCCACCCAACGCCAGGCCCGCGACGACGGTCGTGGCCAAACCGATGAGGATCCTGTCGGGAGTGGTGCGCATCGAAAGGGCCCAGATCGATCCGCCCACGACGACGGCCACGCCCAGAAGCAGGAAGAGGACCACGGCGGCCGGGCTGCCCGTATTCGGGCGCCGTGCTCATCTCACCGATTGCCATCGTCCCGAGGACGCCGGTGCCGGCCACCAATCCCAGGATCACGACCACGCGGCCCAGGGCGGACCGAATCAGGATCAGGATCGCGATGCTCGCTATCGCGTAGATCCCCACCCACTTCGAGGCCAGGGCGAGGCCCAGGACCACTCCGAGTACCGGCATCACGACCCAGAACGCGGCCCGGCTCTTCCAGACCCTCAGCCAGAGCAGGGCGAAGAGGAGGTAGGCCAATAACATGAAGCCGCCGACATAGGTGTCGTTCATGGCGATGCGGGATTGGACGAAGAACATCCCGTCGACCAGGGAGAAGAGGGCGATGAGCAGGCCGACGCTACGACGGCGGAAGAGGATGCGGGCCAGCAGGTACAGGCAGACCGCCATGAGGGCGCCGAACAGGACTCCCATGATCCGCCAGGAGAAGGCGAACTGTCCGACGTCGACGGCCGCCACGGATCCGTCCGGCGAGAACGCCAGGAGCTGCTCGCGGTCCGTGTCGGGCAGCTGCGGGCTCGAGTCCAGTCCGATCGCCACGGGCTGGAACGGCAGGCGGGCGTCCGAGAAGACGGCGTTGCCGTTCGACTCGATGGCGTAGACGGTCCAGCCCTGGCCGTCGGGCGTCCGACCCAGAGCGTGGACGATCTTGGTCGCGGTATCGAAGACGACTTTGCTGACCGGCCCGGGCATCCTGCGCAGCGGCTGATTGGAGTCCTTGGTGACCGAGCCCGGGCTGCTCGTGGTGTTGACCTTGACCAGCACCAGGGAGTTGCCGGCGGCAACGTACGAATCCTGGTCCGTGTTTGGATTGATGGCTATCGACGTGGCCGGCTGATCGGTGTTCACGGTCGAGGTGAGCACCAGGTGCCGGGCGTCGAGCACGCCGATCCCGCTTGCGTAGGCGACCAGGACCTGAGGATTCGAGTTGGAGACGGAGATGTCAGGGAGCTTGCCCTGCGACACGAGGTCCTGAACGGCCTTGACCTGGTCGGAGCTCAGAGGGCCCAGGTTCAGGGCTTGATCGAGACCCGGTGCGGCAGTTGCCCCGAGGGCAGCTTCGACGATCGAGACGTCCAGGCCGAGTGCGGACGCCAGTGCCTCGGCTTCGGCCGAAGAGCCTCCGGGCGTCAGGGTAGTCGTGGGCGACGCTGTCGAAGTCGGTGCCGCAGCCTTGACCAGGACCGACGTCCCGGTTCCCAGGTCGGCGAAATCGGCCGCGCCGGGGACATTCGCGCGCGCCACCACTTCGCCCTCGTTCTTGGTCAGGTCGACCGAGACCACGTTCCCATTCGCGTCCGCCGCCAGGATCAGCGGCGGGGTACCGGCGTAGAGGTGAGTGATCGCCAGGCCGGTTTGAACGGGCAGCTGGGCGGCCGGCTTGACGGTCGTGGCCAGCCCAAGCCTCACATCGTCGAGCGAATTGGCGTCGATGCGCCATATCTGCCCCTGGGTCGTCCCGACGTATATGACGCCCGTCGTTCCCGCCATCGACAGGGACGACGCGCCCGCGATCGGATAGGTCTGGACCTGGGCCCGGCTCTCGAGGTCGTAGACCCTGACTTCGCTGCCGGTCGCCACGAAAGCGCGATCGCCGAATTGCGCGTCGGAACTGGATCGCGGATCGCTCGGGTTGCCGGCATCCGCGATCGGCGAAACCGGCAGGCGCGGCTGGACCAGGACGTCGGTGACCTTGGCCGCCAGGTCGCCGGTCGAAACGACCTTGTCGTCGGAGAAGAGGGTGATCCCGCCGGCGATCGCGTATTTGGCGACGTGCGGATGGGTCCACTCGTAGATGTCGTGGGGGATGTTGTAGCGCCAGTCCTGCAGGAACTCCGTCGCCGTTCGGGCGTGGTAAACCTCGTCGAAGTGCATCTGGAGCGGCTCGTCCAGGCGGTAGACGCGGAGGGAGAGGATGGCCACCGCGAGCGCAACGACGACCCACAGGTCCAGCTTGTCCAGGCGGCCGCGGGGCTCGGAGGCCAGCGCGGCGGACCGGTCGGGCTGGCTCGACGGCCGATAGAGGCGGTGCCAGATGGACATCACCCAGGCCGGTACCAATTCCGGCCGGTCGGCTCGGGTCGAGATAGCCGTCCTCTCCCATTCGTGCAGACTCATCCGGACCGACGAAATCGTCGGACCCGCCCGGCGCGTAGCGGGCTGCGCCCGATCGGCGGCGGCGGCCGCGACGGCGGCCGCGCGCCTTGCCGGCGGCTGGACCGGCGCGATGCCGCCGACGCTCGAGCTCACCGAGCATCAGACTGGCCCCGGCAGCGGCTGCCTCGCCTGCCAGCCGGTCGACCGACGACGCCGCGCATCTGCAGGAGCGCCCAGATCAGGGCCAGACCCGTCACCACGGCCGAGAGGGCGATCGGCCAGATGATCCCGTCGAACCATCTGGCGTTGACGATCCCGCTCCCCCAGTCGATCAGGGTGCCGGCGAGCGCGCCGTCGCCGGCCGGGATGCCCTTGTACTGCACGAGAACGGCCAGCAGGTTGACCGAGTTGACCGCCGCCAGCGCCACGTAGGCGACGCTCCAGCGCCACGACACGGCCAGCAGGATCGCCCCGAGGCCGAAGAACGGGAAGAGATAGCGCTCGTGGGCACGGGTCGGCACGACGAAGAACGCGATCGCCAGAATCGTCAGGCCCACGAGCAGCGAGAGCCTGTCGTCCCGCCAGGCCGCCCAGGCGGAGACGCCGACCAGAACGGCGATCAGGAACCCGTCGCCGACCAGCGCGGCGGAGAGCGGCGCGATGAGCTGGCCGCCAACGACAAAGGCGATCGACGCGGCGGCCACGACACAGACGGCCGCCAGGCCCCGCAATTCGGAGGCCCAATCGTGGGGACCGGTCGGGTCGGTCCCTTCCCCGGCAGCGGCACGATCCGACGCCGTGGCTCCCTCGGCCGTCTCGAGGTCCGTGGCGCGCGCCCGAGTCCAGGCCACGACCGCCCCCGCCACGAGCAAGACGGCGAGGCCGAGCGCGGCGACCACGACGATCGCCGGGAACGGGCCGAAGACGAAGCCCGGGTCGGTTACGCCGGTCTTGGGGTCGGTAAACGGGGCATCGCGAATCCAGCTCAGGCCGCGGTCCATCGCCTCGCCCTGACCGGTCGTGACCAGCGCCCAGGGGTTGTAGGCGTTGAGCGTCAGGTACGGGTACTCGCCGAAGGTGTTGATCAAGGTGGCTGGCGATCGAATCGAACACCATCCCGGCGAAGAGGACGGCCGTGCCGGCGCCGAACAGGGCGGAGACCAGCGTCCGTTGGGCCTCCGCGACGGGCAGGTAGCGTCGCGCCAGGGAGAAGACGCCGACCGCGGCCAGCAGCCCGACGGCGACCGTGAGTAGGCCCGGCGCCGAAGCCAGGCGACCGGCCAGTCCCGCGAAGTCGAGGCCCGTGAATGGCAGGCAGACGAGAGCCCCCGTCGCCAACCCCGCGCCGACCGAGGTCAGGATTCGGCCCGGATCGCGCTCCCCGGTGCGTGGCGCCAGGGAGCGTCGAAGGACGACGAAACCTACGACGAAGCCCAGGATTCCGAGTTGCATCTTCGTCAGGACCGCGAGGACGGCGAGCGCGGACGCGGTCTCTCGCCGGTCCCGCAGCAGCTCTCGCAGACCGAGCAACAGGAAGATGGAACCGACGGCGTCGGCCTGACCCCAGATGGCGCTGTTGAACCAGGTCACCGGGTTGAGGAGCACGATCGTGGCCGCGATCAAGGACCGGCGTCCGGAAACGCCGAGTTCCCGGACCATCGTCCACACTATCCCCGCCAGGGCGAGGTCGGCCAGGATCGGCAGGATCTTTACGCCGTCACCGATGTTTCCTCCGGTGAACAGGCTGACCGCGGCTAGAAGCAGGAGGTAGACGGGCGGGTAGTCGATGAAGCTTGCGCGGTCGTAGAAACCGATTGGGCCGTGCTGCGGCGATGTCGTTGCCCCAGGCCTGGAACGCACCCAGATCGTTAGGGAAGCCCGACCCGGGCAGGAGAACGTATGCGATGATGAGGCGGAGGGCTAGACCCAAGGCCAGGAGCACGACGATGGCGGGGATTGCTGTGAGGGCACTCGTTTCCGGCGCCGCGCGTCCCTGTGGGCTGTCCCCTCGCCAGCTCATGCCTGACAAGCTCTTCGGCCTCCTGGGCGAGCGCTAAATTGGAGCGGAGTATACCCCAGGCCGACTCCTCGGACGGGTCGCCCTACCCGATGCCGGAAACCGACGATACAACGACGGTCGACGCGACCGATTGGGGCGGAATCTGGCTCGGCCTCGGCCTGGTGATCCTCTGCCTGATCGTGTATTTCCTCAGCCAGCCGAACCGCACGAACCCATACTTGCACTTCGTCCTGCAGGCTCAGTCATGGCTGGACGGCCAGACTTCGATCCCCACGCCCGGCTACCAGGACGTCATGCCGATCCTGGGCCAGGACGGCCAGAGCACCGGGCGGGGCATCATCCCGTTCCCGCCGCTGCCCGCGTTGCTCCTCCTGCCTTTCGTGGCCATCTGGCACCTCGCGACCAACGAACAGCTTCTGGCGGCGGTCTTCGGCGCGATAGACGTGGGGATCGCCTACTGGATGCTCGGTTATCTGCCCGTCAGGCCTTCGATACGCCTGCTGACTTCGCTGTTCCTGGGCCTCGGATCCGTCCTCTGGTACGCGGCCGCCATTGGGACGACCTGGTTCTTCGCCCATATCGTGGCCGTCGGTTCTCTGCTCCTGGCCGTTGGACTGGCCCTGTCCGTGGATCGCGACGCGGCCGAGCCCCGGCCGGTGGCCGAGGCGGTCCCGGCAATTCGGAAGACCCGATGGCCGGGCGGCTGGTCGGCGGCCGCACTCCTGTTCGCCCTTGGCGTCTCAGGCGAGGTGCTCTTCGTCCTGGCCGGCGCCGGCACGCCGGTCGCGTGGCTGACGATCCTGGGACTGGCCATGGGGGCCCTCGCGGCGGAGCTGGCGGTGGTGGTCTCGGGCCGTGGCGGCGTCCTGGCACCGTTCGCCATCCTGGCGGTGGTGGTGTTCGGCCTGCCGGCCCTCTTCATCGCCGGCGCGCAATCGGCCACCCTCATCGAGGCGATCGACGCCGTCCTTGCGGCAGCCATCATCGCCCTATGGTGGCTCTCCCGACGGGAGGGCGGGGCAGCCGACCGGGCCCTGGCGTCGTTCTGGGCCGCGGTCTCCACCCCCGAGTCCGCGCAGGTCGCGGCCGGGATCTTGTTCGGTCTCGCCGTCACTGCCCGCCTGACCATCCTGTTCGGCTTTCCGTTCCTGATCCTGGTCGGAGGCGGGGGGACGTGGCTGCGGCGCGGCCTCCTGGCAGGAGCCGGGGCCGCCGTGCCCCTCCTGACTCTCCTGGTCGTCACCTACGCGACCAGCGGCCACCTCTTCAATCCGGCCTACGACTACCTGTACCACATCGAGCTGGCGTATCCGTTCGACTATCACGCCGACTGGGCCATCACGGACCTTCGCTACATCCCCCAGAACCTCGGGATCATGCTCTTCAACCAGCCCTGGTGGATGGCCTCGGCCGACGCCAACGGCCGGGCTCTGTGCGCGGCCGGGACCGCCAGGGGCCTGTTCGATCCGGCCTGCCCGTTGGCTATCCCGAACCCCATCGGCATGAGCCTCATCCTCAGCAGCCCCGCCTACCTGCTGGCCCCGCTCGCCTGGCTGCCGGCCCGGCTGCGGAAGCTCGACCGCGCGACCGTCGGGGCCACCATCGCGGTGCTCGGGATCGCCACGGTCAACCTCATGCACTTCAGCCAGGGATGGGTCCAGTTCGGCTACCGCTTCAGCAACGACTTCGTCCCGTTCGCGCTGATCCTGGTCGCTCTGGGCGCCAGCCGGATCGGCCGCCTCTGGCCGGTCGTCCTGCTCGTGGGCCTGTCCATCGCCATCAACACCTGGGGCACCGTGTGGGGGGTGACCCTTGGATGGTGATCTTCCCGCCGGCGCGGTGAACCCTTCGGCAACGCCGGACGAAGGCCGCATCGCCGCACTCGTCGAACGCCTGACGGACCCCGTCTTCGTTCTTGCCGTCGTCGCGCCGATTGCCGCCGCCGTGGTGACGCTCTTCCTGGTCATCCCGACGCTCCTGCCGGGCGTCGCGGACTGGGACACGGCCGAGTTCCAGACCGTCGGACCGGTCCTGGGTACAGCCCATCCGACCGGCTACCCGGCCTACGTGATCCTCGGCTGGCTCGCGTCGATCGTTCTCCAGCCGTTCGGCGACCCGGCATATCGGATGAACCTGCTGCAGGCGATCACCGCCGCCGCGGCCGTGGGCGGAGCCGTGGGGGTCGTTCAGCTGCTGACCGGCAGGCGCTGGATCGCGCTCGCGACCGGCCTGATGCTGGCTTGCAGCCAGCTGTTCTGGCGCCTGGCCACCCATGCCGACCCGCACATGCTCCACCTGGCGCTGGTCGCGGGCCTCTTCCTGCTGCTCCTGACATGGGAGCGGCGGCGGCGGAGCAAGGATCCGGAGATCCTCCGCCACGCCGATCGGTGGCTCGTGGCGGCGGCCCTGTTGTACGGCGTCGCCGTCGCCAACCACTCACTGGCGTTGCTGATGCCCCCGGCTATCGGCCTCTTCGTGCTCGCCGTCGATTGGCGCGTCCTCCTGAGGGGGCGGACGGTCCTGGCCTGCGTCGGCGTGCTGGCCGCGACCCTGGCCGTCCTCTTCCTGGAGTTGCCGATACGGGCGGCCATGCATGCCCCGCTCGTCTACGGCCACCCGGACACTCTCAGGGGGTTCATCTACGTCGTTGGGGGCGAGCAATTCCGCGGAAGCCTGGTCGATCCGTTCGGCGACCTCGGCACGAAGGCCGGCTCCGTCGTCAACCTGATCTCCGGCTGGTTGGGGCCGATCGGCATCGTGGCGGCCATCGGCCTGGCGACGAGCCTCGTCCGGCGGCCTCGCTACGTCATCCTGAGTGGGCTCTCGGCGTTCGCCGCCTGCTTCTTCGCGGCGTCGTACGTCAACGCGGACATCGAGCGCTACTACCTCGTACCGTTGCTCGTGGCCTATACCTGGATCGGACTGGGGGTCGCCGACGCGGTCAGCCTCTTTGGCTGGATCGCATCGCGCGCCTCGGCCGACGCTGTCGAACCGGCCTCGAGCGAGTCTCCCCGCCCCGCCTGGCCGGACGCGACCGCCGGATGGTCCGGGACTCTCACCTTCGCCGCCGAAGTGGCGGTGGCCGTGGCGCTGATCGTAGGCGCCCTGAACGTCGTGCCGGAGCGCCAGAGACCGCTCGACGACCTGAACCCGGGCGGCGTGAGCGAGGCCGGCATGACGTCCGACAGCGTCTGGCTCCACGCCGTCCTGGCGCCGCCGGAGCAGGGCGGCCTTCCCAAGGACGCGGTCATCGAGAGCAGGTGGGACGTGTCGACGACGCTGTGGTACGGGCAACGGGTGGAGGGCCTGCGACCGGACGTGCTGATCGTCGACGACAGCACGCGCAAGAACGACGACCTGGGCGAGGTCTGGGACGTATTCGACAAGTACTTGGGCCGGCGGCCCGTCTTCACCGATCGCTTCGATTGGGGCTGTGACGGCATCGTGGCCCTGATGGGGGCCTTCGACCTCAAACAGACCAACTTCACCGGCATCTACGAGGTCGTCGGGCGGAACGATCTGCAGGTCACGTTCGGCAAATGCGACCCGGCCCTGGCGCAAGGCCAGTGAGTCTCCGAGTTGCGCGCGAAATGGGCATCGGGGACCATGCTCATGGTCTGTGCGACGGCTCGGGCGACGTTCAGGGTGTCTTCATCCAACTTCCCGTTAATGGGCTCGTCACGCGGGACCAGGCGGTTGGCCGAAAGGAAGTCCAGTGAGCGCAATGGGCGGTTCGGGCTCCACGGGGGTGGGTGCGGCGGCTTCGGCCGACGGCCGCGTCGACGAGTTGTCGTTCTTCTTCCCGGCCCACAACGAGGAGGCAAATCTCGAGGCCATGGTGGAGGAGGCCTTGGGCGCTCTGCCCGCCCTGGCCCGGCAATTCGAGATCATCGCCGTGGATGACGGTTCGCGCGATCGAACTCCGCTGATCGCCGATGACCTGGCGAAGCGGCATCCGGACCTGTTCCGGGTCGTCCACCACACGACCAACCTGGGCTACGGGGCGGCGCTTCGATCCGGATTCCGAGCGGCTCGCTTCGGTCTGATCGCCTTCACCGATGGCGATCGCCAGTTCAAGGTCGCGGATGTCGGCCGCCTGACCGAGCGGCTGGCGGCGCCAGACTCGCCGGACGTCGTGGTGGGCTATCGCCTCAAGCGCGCCGACCCGCCGATCAGACGCTGGTACGCCCGGATCTACCGGCTGTCGAACCGCATCTTCTTCGGGGTCCGCGTCCGCGACATCGACTGCGCCTGCAAGCTCTTCCGGCGAGAAGCTCTCGAGCCGATCTGCGTGTCGTCGGGCGGCGCCTTCTTCACGGCCGAGCTCCTGATCAAGCTGCGTTTCGAAGGCCGCCGGGTGGCCGAGGTCGGCGTGCCGCACTACCCGCGCACGGCCGGCGCGCCCACCGGAGCAAAGCCGAGCGTCGTCTTCCGGGCCGTCAAGGACTTCTGGGCGCTGCGGCTTCGCCTGTGGCTGCGGCGCGGCGGGGCGATGCGGAGAGGCGAGCCGATTCTCGGTTGATGCGGCGGAGCTCCTGCGCGAGCGGCCTCGGGAGCTACTCGCGGGGCGGCTCCGACGAGCCACCGCCCTCCCGGTGACCCTCCTCGAGGTCGAGGTCGAGCGAGTTGATGAACTCGCGGAAGACCTCGAGCTTCTCGTCTACGTGCGCCTCGGGCTCGACGCCGGCGCGATCCAGGACTTCGGTCGAGGCGTAGATTCGGACGCCGGTCCGCACCGCCAGCGCCAGCGCGTCGGACGGCCGGGCATCGATGGCGTAGACATGGCCGTTCAGCTCCAGCTCGAGGGTGGCGTGAAACGTCTCGTCGGCGAGGCTCGAGACCACGACTCGCCGGACCGTCACGCCCAGCTCGGAGAGGGAGGCGGCGAACAGGTCGTGGGTCAGCGGTCGTTCCGGCGTCACGCCCTGCAGCCTCGTGGCGATGGCATTCGCCTCCCACGGGCCGATCCAGATGGGCAGGTAACGCTCTCGCTCCGTCTCCTTGAGCAGCACGACGTGCTGGCTCGAGAGCATATGGACTCGGACACTCTCGACCACGACTTCGGCGAGCGACTCTGCCATTGGCCGATTATCGCCCCGAACGGGAGGAATTGCAGCCGCCAGTAGTAGTGCTCGGCCTGGTGCGGCTCAGGGCTTCGTGGTCGGGTTCGAGCTCGGCGCGTTCGAGCCGGAGGGACCCGGAGACTGGCCCGGGCCGGACGACGGCTGGTTCGTCGGTGTTGCCGACGGGTTGAGGGCGGCGCTGTAGAGGCTGCCGCTCTCGACCCAGTAGACAACGGGGTTCGTTCCACCCGTCCCCGTAGTCACGAACAGGCCTTTCACGGCCGAGAGCAACGGCGATGATGGGCGGAACCATGTACTGCCCGATGAACGTTCCGTCGCTCTTCGTGAACGAGATGATTCGCCGGTACATGCCGTCGTAGGCGTACAAGTTGCCCTGGTCCTGGGTCGGGTTGTCGGCGGTGATGCGAGTGTAGGTCGGGCCCTTCGGTCGCAGGAGGACGTCGCCCTTCGTGTCGGTGCCCCGAACGCCCGGCGCATCCGGCGACCAGCTCTTGCTCTGGCCGCCCTCCCACTGGGTGATCTTGCCCTTGTCGACGAGGTACACCTTGCCGTCGACGTACATGTCGTCGACCTTCGAGACGTCCTGATCGACCTTCAGGTACTTGGCCCGGCCGGCCACCGGGAAGCTGCTTCCGTCCGATGCCGGCGTGTACTTCAGGATCTGACTGACGCTGGGCACCACCACGTACAAGTTGTACTGGCCCAGCTGCGAGTTGATGATGAAGGTCCCGAGGGCACGGGCGCCCAGGCCCCAGTTGACCGCGTCGGGAACGTTGAGCTTGATCAGCGCCCCGCGGCCCGTCTTGTCGGTGGTCGCGGGTCTCCACCGCCACACCGAGTTGAAGTCGTCCATGATCAGGACGTCCTGGCCCCCCGTGGACAGCAGGCGAGGGTTGCCGACGATGCCTCCGCCTATCTCCTGGCCGGCGCGCAGGATGGGCAGCTTGGTCCCCGTCTGGAGATTTACCCAGTACACCGTCGACACGGTCGTATCGATCACGTAACCGGCGCCGTCCGGACCGATCACGGCGCCCCCGAGGTCGTCCGTCGTGAACGAGGCAACCAGGTTCGGCTGGATCGTGGTGACGTGGTAGTAGAGGTTGAGGCCGGCCACGACCCGCGCCTGCGATTCGGCCAGCTGTGCCGTCGTGTAGCCGTTGTCCTGGGCAACCTGGAGCTGCTGGTAGGCATCCTTCAGGATCTTCGCGGCCTTGTCGGGATTGCTCGTAGTCAGGTCCGGGACGCTGCCGTAGACCTGGCTGAGGTCCGACTGGACCTGGGCGTACGCCTGTTCGGCCAGCTGCCGGGAGTCGATGTTGTCGGTCTTGCTGGCGCCGCCGAAGAACCACATGCTCGTGCCTACGATGGCGATCACCGCCAGCAGGCCGATAACCCCCAGCGCGGCTCTCTGCTGGCGCTCGCGGCGAACGGTCATGGGAGTGACCCGACCGCGCGACATCGCCCGCTGCGGCATCCGATCGAAGAGACTGTAGGCGCCGCGCCGCATCCAGCCGTCGGCCGTGGTCTGAGCGTGGCGGGCGGTGCTCTGGACGGCAGCCATGCCGCCGACGACCGTGTCCGCCAGGGGAATCGGCGAGCGCTCCGGCGCACCGGCCAGCGAGTCACTCGGCCAGACCGGCTTGAGGGGCTGGGCCCGGTGCGTCGATGCCACCTCGGTGGCTTCGACGACGATGAGGCCGTCGCCACCGGTGCTCCCAAGACTGCCCGACCCGAATTGACGGTGGATCTGGTCGACGGCCCCTTGCGGGTGGAGCTGGCCCACCGTGTCCTGGATCGGCCCAAGACCTATGCGTTGCGTCACGTTCGGGGAAATCAGGATGAGGCAATCGCCCATCGTGATCTCGCCGTGCCAGATCTCCGGCCCATCGACGTCTTCGCCCGGAAGGCCAGTCCCCGGGTTGGCATCCGGGAGCGTCAGGAGCCTGGCCTGGCGGATGAGATAGGCCTCGGCCGGACCGAGAGTCGCCACGTAGAGCTCGTTGCCGCGGACGACGGCCATTGCGAGCCCGATCGGCGGCGACTCGCCGTCGACCTGGGGCGGACGTTCGGGTGAATGAAGGAGAACGTTGTTGGCGTTCCGTACCGCTTTGCGCAGGCAGACGGAGATGCCGGCCGAAAGGTCGTAGTAGTAGTCGTCCCGAATGCGCTCCGCGATGATCTTGGTCGCTTCACGGAGCTTCCGCCCGCCGGCACCGGTGACGAGCAGGAACAGGCTCCCCTTGGTGCGAGAGGTAGAGCCGATGTTCGGCTCGACCACGACGCTTGTGTCCGCGGAGTCGGGTAATCGTTGTGGCTCGGCGACGAGGCCGAGGTTCATCTGCAGACGGACTGCCATTGGCGGCTGCTAGCGGCGGGACTCGATGCGCTTGTTGGGCTCCGGTCGCATCCCAGGCGGCCGGGCCGGCGTTCGCAGGTGGGGATTATACGTGGCGCGTGGTCAGGCGGATCTGACGGACGGGGGCCCGGACGTCGGCGCGGAGAGCGGCCAGCAGTTCGGGCGACCGAAGACGGATCTCCTGAGCGACTATCGGCATGTCGGCCTCGATCGTCGCCACGCCCTGGCGAAGATCGGTCAGACGGCACGCTCCGATGGCAGACGGGATGCGATCGGCAACGATCCGATCCCAGGCCAGGGCCGCGTGCGGCCTGGTCCAGCTGGTCTTCCAGGCCGTACTCGCGAGCGGTTCGCGGCAGCAGGTCGGCGAGCCGCTCCATCCCGCGCCGCGAGCTCTCTCGGCCGGGCTCCACTGATCGGTCGTCTCGCTCGCTCATGCTCCTCCTTCCACTACCCGGGCTCCGGATTCTTCGGGCACCACCTGCCAGGACCTGGCTCGCCGACGCAGTTCAGGGTCGATGTCGGCAGGATCTGTAGTCGTTATCAAGGCCTGGGGCAGCGCGGCAATGCGACGGACGAGGTGGCCGCGCCGTGCCGGATCCAGTTCACTGAACACGTCGTCAAGGAGCAGCAGAGGGGGCCGGTTGTCGAGCACCGTGAGCAGATCGAGCTCGGCCAGCTTGAAGGCGAGGATGGCGGTCCGTTGCTGTCCGCGCGAAGCGAATGCCGCCAGGTCCCGACCGGCCATGTCGAAGATGAGGTCGTCCCGATGAGGACCGACGAGCGTGCTCCCGTTCCAGACCTCTTTCTCCGCGGTCTCGGCGAGGCGCCTGTGAGCGCATCGCGCGGCGTTTCGCCCGGAAGCAGGGGCGCGTTCGTGGAGTACCTGATCGTCAGCCTTCCCTCGGTCGGCGCGATCTCGCGGTTAGCGGCCTCCAGGGGTGCCGCGAGCAGCTCCAGGAGGCGCAGCCGGGCGGCCACGATCCCCGAGCCCGCGGCCAGAAATGGTTCGTCCCAGAGGTGAAGCTGGTCCCGATCCGCTTCACCCTCCCGGATCGCCCGCAACAGGCTGTTGCGCTGCTGCAGAGCGCGAGTGTATGTGGCGACGTTCGAGGCGTAGTGCGGGATCGTGGGGCGCGGTCAGCCCATCCAGGGCCGCGCGACGAAGGCTCGGCGGGCCGATGACCAGCAGCATTTCCTCCGGGGCGAAGAGCACGGCGCGGATGTGTTCGGTCAATGCGGCCGGACGACGGGGAACTCCGTTGACCTGGATCCTCTTTCGGCCGCCTGCCTGGAGTGTCACCTCGAGTGCCACTCCCGGTGGAGCACCCTCGGCCACCCGGGCCATCTCGCCGCTCTCGCCGGGCACGCGGCTGGCGGGCGTGGCGGGCGCCGCCGCCATCACCCCTTCGACGCGGAAGTAGTCGGCGCCCCATCGGATCAGCTCGAAGTCCGCGGCGGTCCGATGCGAGTGGCCCAGCGCAAGCAGAACGATCGCCTCCAGGATGGTCGTCTTGCCGGCGGCATTCGGGCCCCATACCAGCTGGGGCCCCGGGCCGATCTCCAGGTCCAGCGCGGCATAGCCCCGCAGATTCCGAATGAGCAAGGAACGAAGGAGCGTCGGCGGCCTGTCGTGGGTCGCGACCGGGTGGGCTTCGGGGATCGGGAGCTCCTAAGAAGTCGTCTTGACCGGCATGACGACGTGGACATACTGCCCGTCGCCGACCGGCCGGAAGACGCCCGGCGAAAGGGGCCCGTTCAGTTCCAGGGAGAACTGTTCGGCGTCCACGTTCATGAGAACGTCGAGCAGGTAGCGCGCGTTGAAGGCAATCGTGGTGCCGTCACCCTCCACGGCAGCCTCGACTTCGCTGCGGTTGTCACCGATGTCCGTGGCCGCGCTCACCGTCAGGCCGATCTCCGCATCCTTGCCGACCTGCAGCTTGACTATGTTCGCCGACGAGCTGGCGATGAGGCTCGCCAGGCGGACAGCCTTGAGCAGCTGGTCGCGATCGACCGTGGCCTTGGTCGTGAAGCCCTTCGGCAGAACCTGCTGGTAATTGGGGAACTGGCCGTCGATCAGGCGACTGACGACGTCGATGCCTTCCAGGTGGAAGAGGATCTGGTTTCGGCTGGGCGACAGGACGATGTCCACCGGGTCGTCCGTGTCGGAGAGAACTCGCGATAGCTCGTGCAGACTCCGAGCCGGGACCACCAGGCTCGTCTCCTCGACCGGGTCCAGCACGGCGATCGTCTTGACGGCGATGCGGTAGTTGTCAGCGGCCGCGAGCGTCAGCTTGTCGCCCTCGAAACGCGCCAGCACGCCGGTCAGGATCGGCCTGGATTCGTCGGTCGCGGCCGCGAAGGTCACCTCGCCCAAGGCCACCCGCAGGATGTTCTGCGGCACACGGGTCGTCGGCCGTTCACCCGCCGTCGGGATTGCCGGAAACTCCTCGGCGTCAATTCCCTTGACGTGAGTCTCGAGACGACCGGCTTTGATGTGCAGGGTCTCCTGCGCCTGGAGCTCGAGGTCGACTCGTTCGTTCGCCGGCAATCCGGCGACGATGTCCGCCAGCAGGCGAGCCGGAACCGTGATCGCACCGGCCGTGTCGATCTTGCCCGGCACCCAGTAAGTGATCCCAATCTCGAGGTTCGTGGCGGTGAGCTTCAGGCCGCCGTCCTCGGTGCGAAGCAGAACATTGTTGAGGACCGGCAGGGTGCTCCGGGTCGAGACGGCGCGGCTGACGACCTGGAGGCCGCGGGCCAGGTTCTCCTGCATGACCGAGAGTTTCACTTCGGCTGTACTCCCCTGAGTCTGGCGAGGCGGGCAGAGAGCGAGGGTAGTCGTTGGATGACGGACGCTGATCCTACTCTTAGTGGATTGTCTATCTATCTTCTCATCTCGTCATCATCGTAATAATGGTGTGGACGGTGTGGGTTTGGTGCGGGACCACGCTCGGCGACGCTGTGGGCTACCCTCGCACCGCCGTGGACCGGACTGGTTGAATTGGGGACAAGGCCGGCGTTGATCTGTGGGCGGTCCCCGGCGCTTGGGTCAGGATAGCGACGATCGTGTAGCTGGCACATCGTCCGGGTTGGTCTGGGTGGCGGAGTACTCCACAAGGACGTCCGATTCTCCACCATTATCCGGGCGTTATCCACGGACGAGGTCGGCAGCGACCGTCCCTGCCGGGCATCCGGACCGCCCCGGCGATGATAGTCCGGCGAGCCATCGCGATGTCCGGCGGCGGGATCGCCCGCGGCCTATCCTGGCGTCGTGGAGACGAGCGGGGCCGATCAGGACGATGCGACCACCGTGGAGCTCCCGGGCCCACTGGGAGTGGCCCTGGGCGCAACAGCCGATGCATTGACCAGGGAGCTGGTTGATACCGCCATGGACGGGGCAGCACAGCTCGGCGTTGAAGCTCGGATTGTCCGCCCGGGCGACGATCAGTCGGCTCTCGGGGCGCTGCTGGGCATCGGCTATCAGGGCAGCTTCCTACCCATCTTTGCGTCGCCGCCCCGCTGCCGGCGGATCATCTGGGTTGGGGAGACTCTTCGGCCAAGCTCCGAGATGAACCGCGGCGTGGTGTCGCGTGTCGCCCGGTCCGATGCTATGGAGTACCTGCGATTCCCGCTCCGACTGCTGAGGAACGCGCCGCTACCAGGACCCCTGGCTCGTGCCCGCGCATCCGGGACGATCGAGTGGGTACGGGCAAGGAACCTTCGCGATATGGCTGCCCTCGCCGGCCGGGTCGACCGGGTCGTCGTGACGAGTCGAGACCGCAGAGCCGCCCTCGCCGCGCTCGGCCTCGATGCCGTCGCGATCCCGTTCGGGTACGCGGAGGCCTCGGCCGGGCCGATCGCCGCCCCTGGCCGGCCGGGCCGCGACCTGGCGATCGTTACGCTCGCCCGGCTCCACCCGCGCATGGTCGGACGGCAGTCGGTGGTACATGCGTGGCAGGAAGATGAGCCGCGGCTGCGGATCCTCGAGAACGTCTGGGGGCACGAGCGCAACGGGCTCTTGCGGCGCTCGAAGGTCGTGCTGAACGTCTCGAGGACGCCCGGCGATTTCATCGGGCTGCGCCTCATCCTTGCGCTCGCCGCCGGAGCTGTAGTGGTAACCGAGCCACTCCGCGACCCGTTTCCGTTCGTGCCGGGAGAGCATTTCGTGGAGGCCACTGCCGGCGGGTTACTCGATGCGGCCCGAGATCTCGTCGCCGACGAACCCCGCCGCCGCCGGATCGCCGAGGCTGGTCAGGCCCTGCTGACCGGCGAGCTGACGATCGCGCGCTGCCTGGGCCGGGTGTTGAGCGCCTGAGCGCCTGAGCGCCTGAGCGCCTGAGCGCCGAGGACGGCCGTTTCTCCCTCCTGCTAGCATCGGCGCCATGCCAGCCAACCGGGTCGTGCTAGTCGGCGCCGCCTCCTTCGCGGCGGAAGTAGGGGACCTGGCGGCCGCGGCCGGTTTCGAGGTCGCGGCCTGGATCGAAGGCCTCGACAGGACGCTCGCCGACCCCGCGCATCTGCCTCCTATCGTGTGGGTCGACGATCAAGCGTCGTTCGAGCCGGCTCTCCCAATTCTGCCCGCGATCGCTTCGGTGCAGCGGTTGGGGATCGTGCGGCGGCTCGTGGGCGAGGGCCGCCGGCTTGCCATCCTGGTCCACCCATCGGCGGTGGTTTCGCCCACAGCGGTCATCGAGCCGGGCTGCGTCATCTGCCCGCTCGTGGTGGTCGGAGCGTACTCGCACGTCGGCGAAGGCACCGTCCTGAACCGCGGATCGCTGGTGGGTCATCACACGGAAATCGGCCGCTACTCGTTCCTCGGGCCCGGGGCAAATGTGGCCGGCAAGGTGACCCTCGGCGAGCAGGTCTATGTCGGTGCGGGCGGGATCGTCAGGGATCACATCCGGGTCGGCGATCGGGCCGTGGTGGGCATGGGCGCGGTAGCCGTCGAGGACGTGCCGGCCGGTCTCACGGTCGTCGGCGTGCCGGCCCGGCCCATTCGTCGTTCGTCGGAGGAGCGGGTTTGAGCGACGAGCTGATCGTCAACCTGTGCCCCACCGGCATGGTCCCCACCAGGTCGGATTCCCCCCATGTGCCGCTTACGCCCCACGAAGTCGGCGGCGGACGTTCGGCGCTGCGCCGAAGCGGGAGCCTCGATCGTCCACTTGCATCCAAGGGACGATGAAGGCCGGCCGTCGCAGGTCCCCAAGGTCGCCGCCGAATTCATCCGCGCCGTCCGTGCGGCCGCGCCTGAGGTCGTGGTCTGCATCACCACCAGCGGCCGGGCGAACCCGGAGTTGGCCGGCCGGGTCAAGGCGATCGAACTGGAGGGCGACGCCAAGCCGGAGATGGCCAGCCTGACGCTCGGCTCGCTCAACTTCCCGAAGCAGCCCTCCATCAGCTCCCCGGAGACCATCCAGGGTTTGGCCAGGGCAATGCAGGATCGAGGCGTGGTGCCGGAGCTGGAGATCTTCGACTTCGGGATGCTCGACTACGCCCACTACCTGCGCGATCGAGGGCTCCTGCCGGGTCCGGTCTATGCCAATTTCCTGCTCGGGTCTCTGGGCGCATTGGCCGCCACCCCTCTGAACCTCGCCCTGCTCGTCGAGCGGCTACCGAGCGGGGCAACCTGGGCGGCAGCCGGCATCGGCCGCTACCAGTTCGAGGTGAACAAGCTGGCCATCGCCATGGGTGGCGGGGTTCGTGTCGGGCTCGAGGACAACATCTGGTTCGATGAAGGCCGTACCGATCCCGCCTCCAACCCGCGTCTGGTCGAGCGGCTCGTGAAGATAGCCCGCGCCATGGGCCGAGAACCCGCGACGCCAGCTCAGGTCCGCGAGCGCCTGCACATCCCGCCACGCCAAGCCGGGCCGGCCCTGTAGGATCCGCCGCCCGAAGGGCGACCTAATCGGCGTAGATGAGTTCCCGAACGGCCGCCAGCTCCCGCCGCAACTCGTCGTTGACGCCCATCTCGCGATTGATCTTGTCGCAGGCGTGCAGGACCGTGGAGTGGTCGCGGCCGCCGAGTTCGTTCCCGATGCGGAGGAGCGACACGTCCGTCTCCTCGCGCATCAAGAACATCGCGATCTGGCGCGGCACGACGATCGCCTTGTCGCGCTTCTGGCCCTTGAGCGCGTCCATCGGCACGCCGTAGTAGTCGGCCACGGCGCGGGTGATCCGCTCGGGCGTGACCTGGCGCTTCTTGGGGTTGTACAGGACGTTCGAGAGAACCGCCTGAGCCAGCTCGATCGTGATCGGGACCGCGCCCATGCTGGCGTAGGCGACGATTCGGTTGAGGGCGCCCTCGAGCTCCCGGATGTTGCTGACGACCTTTCGGGCGATGAACTCGAGGACGTCCGAACTGACCGGGACGGCCTGCTCTTCCGCCTTGGCCCGAAGGATGGCGATGCGCGTCTCCAGGTCCGGCGCGGTCAAGTCGGCGATGAGCCCCCATTCGAAGCGGCTGCGGAGCCGTTCTTCCAGAGTCAGGATCGCCTTCGGAGGCCGATCGGACGAGAGCACGATCTGCTTGCCGTCCTCGTGGATCGTGTTGAAGGTGTGGAAGAACTCCTCCTGGGTCCGCTCCTTGTCGGCGATGAACTGGATGTCGTCGATCAGGAGGAGGTCGATCCTGCGATACCGCGCCCGGAAGTCGTCGATCTTGCCCTGCTGGATGCTGGTGATGAACTCGTTGGTGAACTTCTCACTGGTGGCATAGACGACGCGCTTGCGTGGGAAACGGGCGATGACCGCATTGCCGATGGCGTGCATGAGGTGCGTCTTGCCCAACCCGACCCCGCCATACAGGAAAAGCGGGTTGTAGGCGTGGCCGGGCCGCTCGGCGACGGAGAGGCTGGCGGCGTGGGCCAGGCGATTGGCCGAGCCGACGATGAAGTTGGCGAAGGTGTACCTCTGGTTGAGGTAGGTGGAGGCGCCCTCGGGCGCTCCCACGCGCGTCGGTTCCAGGCGCACCGGACCGGAAGGTGGCTTCGGAGCAGAACCGCATGGCGCCGTTGATGCCGTTCGCTTCGCCGACCGGTCGGACGACGAACTCGACCTGGACGCTGTAGCCGACGATGCGGGCCAGCGTCTGTGAGATCAGGGAGCGGTAGCGGTTCTCGAGCCAATCCTTCGCGAAACCGTTCGGCACCGCGATCTGGAACTTCTTGTCATCGACGTCGACGAGCACGGTGTCGCGCAGCCACGTCTCGAAATTCGCCGGAGACAGCGAGACCTGGAGGTCTCCCAGTGCCGCGCGCCAGACTTGCTTTGCGTCCATTGGGGCAGGCTCGGTCTTCATCTGAAATCGATATGGATAGCCAGATTCGTGACGGCCACCTGGCCTACTAGCGCGTTCCCGTCGCCATGAGCTGCCGACCGTTCAGGCTCTCCTCGCGGGGCGGTCTGGCGGTCCTCACGGTCCCTCTGGGCCCATGCCAAGGGTTGTCTGGCGTCTCCGGCCGACGAAGAATAGCACCGCCCATGGGACACGGGCAAGGTTCCGGAAGGTAGCGAATCGCATACTCCTGGGGAGTATTGGTCGGACGGCGCGGCCGGCGTCGCCGTTTCCGTCGTCAGGCCGTCTCGCGTTGACACTCTCACCAGGGCCTACATATAATCCGCCGGCAGACGCGCCGAAGCGCTAACCGCGCCAGGCGCGTTCGCGTGCCTTTCGGGGTATCCTGGCCCTGAGGCCGAATGGAGAGATACACACGATCCGATGAAGCAGACCTACCAGCCCAAGAAGCGGCATCGCGCCAAGGAACACGGCTTCCGCGCCCGGATGAAGACCACCGGAGGTCGCCGAGTTCTGGCCGCCCGCCGCGCTCACGGACGCAAGAAACTAACGGTCTGATCGCGGACCGCGGCCACAACTCGCCGCGGCTGGTAATGCTCTCCAGGCCGGAGGACTTCTCCGCTTTGCAGGGCGAGGGAACCGTCAGGTCCCATTCCCTGCTGGTGGTCCGGGTCCGACGGACGGACCTCGAGGTGACTCGCTTCGGGCTCTCGACCGGACGCAAGCTCGGCGGAGCGGTCGTTCGGAATCGAGTGCGCAGGCGACTTCGCGAGGCGCTAAGGGTGATGGCACCCTCGCTCCAGCCCGGCTGGGACGTCCTGATCATCGCCCGGTCGCCTGTCATAGCGGCGGACTACGATACGCTGGCGGGCGCGCTACAAAGCCTTCTCCGCCGGGGAGGCGTTCTCGGAGGGCGGACCGTCACGTGAAAACGGTCGGCATCGGGCTCATCAAGCTCTATCGCCGCCTCTTCGCCTGGCGACCGTCGGTCTGTCGATACGAGCCGACCTGCTCTTTCTATACGGAGCAGGCGATACGGAAGTACGGGTTTCTTCGAGGGAGCTGGATGGGAATACGTCGGATCGCTCGTTGCCACCCATGGAGTCGCGGTGGCTACGACCCCGTTCGCTGACATGAGCTCCCCTTCAAAGACCTCGCGTCGCCTGAGCCGCCGAGCGCGCTGGGTTGCCGTCGGTATGTTCCTGGCCCTGGTGGCCATCGCCGTCGTGGCGTGCGGGACGGCCCGAGCGGCCGATCCGACCGTCGGCGGGCAGATAAGCGCCGGCGGATCGGCGCCGGTCGCGACTGCCTCGATCGCTCCGGACGCGTCGCCCTCGCACAGCCCTACGCCGGAGCCTCAACCCCTGGTGGCGGCCAAGCCCGGGGCGGATCCACTGAGCTTGCTGGCCTTCCTGTTCACGCCGCTCTTCCAGGGGCTGTTCATCCTCCTGGCCGAGCTCTACGCGCTGAGCGGCAACGTCGTAGTCGCGATCATCCTCATGACCCTGCTGATCCGCCTGCTCACGCTTCGTCTCTCCGCCCGGCAGATCGTGTCGCAGAAACGGATGCAGGTGCTGGCGCCCGAGCTCAAGGAGCTGACGAAGGAGCTACAGCGCCGGTACAAGGGCGATCGGCAAGCCGTGTACGCGGCCACCCAGGCGTTCTACAAGGAGAGGGGCGTCAGCCCCACGGCGGGCTGTCTGCCTTCGATCCTCCAGATGGGACTCCTGTTCCCGATGTACTGGGTCATTCGCGACGGTCTGACAAGCTACGACCCGAGCGCCATGCTCAAGCCCTTCGGCCTCAACATCGTGCCCTCGCTGACGTGCCCACACGTCGTCAACGGCGTGGTCGACAAGGCCCAGCCCTGCATCAATACGGTCGTCGCCGGGATCAACATGGGCCAGCCTCAGGTTCTCTTCGACCTGTCGATCATCGGGTTCACCCTGGGCGTGAGCGCCATGGCCCTCGCCTCGGCGTTCCTGCAGTTCGTCCAGAGCCGGATGCTCATGCCGCCCGCGGTCGAGAACGACCCTTCGGCCAGCAGCCAGCGGTCCATGATGGTTCTGTTCCCCTTCATCTCGATCCTGTACGGCGGCTTCCTCCCGGCCGGGTTGTTCGTCTACTGGATCACCACTTCGGCCTTCTCGATCGTCCAGCAATTCCTGATCGTCGGCTGGGGCTCGATGTTCCCGCTCTTCGGCTGGAACCCGGCCTTTGCCCAAAGCCACAATCCACGGTTTCCGGTCACGATGCCCGAGCCAGTGAACGCAGGCAAGTCACTGGCAGCCACCCGGTACAAGCCGGAGGAGCGCTGGGCATCGGCGGCCTCAACGGTCCGACCCAATACGCACAAGCGAGCGGGTCGACGAGGGAGACGACGCTGACATGACTGCCTTTCGCGACGCATACCGCGAGTTCACCGGCAAGACCGTCGAGGAGGCTCTCCGCGGAGCCCGAGAGGAATTCGGCGTGGGCCTCGACGAGCTAGATTTCGAGATCCTGACGCCCGGCAGCCGGGGGGTGCTCGGAATGGGCGCCGAACCGGCCAGGGTGCTTGCGGCTCCGCGCTCGTTGCTGGGCGGAGCCACTCCCAAGCGTGAGGCGGCGGCTCAGGTTCCGCTTCCGGCCCCGAGTGCCGACAGCGGGGAGCGGCCCCGCCATGACCGCGACTTCGGCCGGGACCGCGACCGCGGTCCCCGGCCCGCCTGGCGCGAGAACAGAGGCCCGGATCGAAGTCCGGATCGCGATCGTGGCCCCCGCCAGGGCGGCGGTGCCGGCCCGAGAGCGCGCCAGTCGCGGACGGCGCCCCACGGTCCGAGCAACCTCGCCCCGAACGAGCGCCCGGCGCCGGCCATTTCGACCGCGACCGCGACCGAGGCCGCAGGGCCCCGGAGGGTGGACGCGGTGCCCGGCCCCCTGCCGCCCGCTCGGCCGCGCAGGTCGCCCTGACCGCCAAGGAGCTGGCCGAGGTCGCCGCCGCTCGCGTGACTCCGCCACTCGGAGCGCGTCGAGTCGGCGGAGGTGACCCCCGAGGCGATGGCCGCGGCCAAGGAGATCCTGGAGCTCCTCATGGCCCAGCTCGAGTTCAACGTCCGTGTCGAGATCAAGGCCGGCGAGACGAACAGGCTGAACGTAGTCGGTGAAGGCGAGGAGAAGGAGTCGCTCGGCGCTCTGATCGGACGCAAGGGCGAGCGCCTTTCCGCCCTCCAGCATCTCGTCAACCTCCTGCTATCCAAACGCCTCGGGGAGTGGACCCGGATCCTCGTCGACGTCGAGGACTACCGTGGCCGCCGCGAGCGCCAGCTCCGCGACCTGGCAAATCGAGCCGCCGAGCGCGTCTTGGAGACGGGCAAGATGCTTCAGCTGGAGCCGATGCCCGCTCTCGAGCGCCGCTGGATCCACCTTGCCCTGCGCGATCACGAGCGCGTCGCGACCCAGTCGATCGGTGAGGAACCGAACCGGCGAGTGGTGGTCCTCCCGCGGGAGATCTGACGAAATCGGCGGCCCGCGGCCGCGCTGGCCTGCGGGTGGCAACAAAGTGACCTATCCTGCTCATCGATTAGAAGAAACGGCGTAACGGAGTGCCGTGGCGGCGCGTCTATCGCGCGGCGGGGACGAAACGACCCGGCCTACTGCCCATGCCGTCCGACTCTCAAGCGGCGATTCGTCGATCGACGCGGCAAAAGGAACGAACATGACAACGGATGAGCTCGACCCGTTCGAGCCCAAGGAGCAATCCAAGACCGCGGCGCCGAGGGCCTCTGCCGCCCGATCGGTTTCGGCAGATGCCACGGGATCGGCTTCAACCGACGCTTCGGCGTCGGTCAGCGCAGATGCCACAGGATCGGCCTCTCGCTCGAAGCGGAATGCTTCTTCCTCCGTTGGGCCCAAGCGCCAGCCTCACCTTCGCAATCCACTCGCGGGGACCACGATTCATCCCTCCCTCGATCCCCGCACCGCCGGGTTTGCCCTGGCCTTCGGAGTGGGCGCGATAGCCGCCTTCCTCTTGGTCGCGGCCGTGGCCATGGGTCTCTCCAGCGGTTACTCGAACCGGGTCATTCCAGGCGTGCGCGTAGGTTCGGTCAACGTTTCCGGCCTGACCCGCGACGAGGTGATCGCCAAGCTGCGGACCTCGTACGCCTACCTCGGCCAGGGTCAAGTCACGGTGACGACGCCCGTAGGAACGGCGACGATCACGTACCAGCAGGTCAACCGTGGGCCGGACGTGGAAGTCATGGCCGACGCGGCCATGTCCGTCGGGCACACGGGCAGTCCGATCGGTGACGCCGCCTCGATTCTCAGGTCCGCCATCGCCGGCGAGTCCGTGCCCGTGGTGGTCCAGGTCGACCCGATGGCCCTTGCGACGCGCATCCATGAGCTGGTGGGCACGACGGTCCTGCCCCCGCAGGACGCCCAGGTCACGCTCACGGGCGGAACCCTCGCCCTCTCACCGTCGACGGGCGGGAGCGGGATCGACGAGATGGCGATCTCGCGAAACATCATCGACAGACTCGTCCAGCCGGATGCTCCGGCCGATCTCCAGGCCGGCGGCACATTCGTGAAGCTCGACCCGCGGGTCAGTGACAAGAATGCCCAGGACGCGATTGCGGCTGCCCAGAAGATGATCGTCGACGTCACCCTGGTCTGGAGCGGCACACCGCCAGCCCAGAGCGCCGCCCCCAGTCAGACCCCGGCTCCGGTCCAGTCCCAGGCGCCGCCCAAGAACTTCACCATCGATGCCCCAACGATCCGCGGCTGGATCGTCTTCGGCACGAAGCCGGACGGCAGCTACGGCCCGGCCGCCGATCCCGCCCTGGTGCAGGCGTATCTCTTCCAGCTCTCGTCGAAGGTGGCCATTCCGCCCATTGAGCCTTCGGTCAAGTTCGACAGCACCAATACGCCGGTAGGCGTAATCGGGGGAAGGGACGGCACCGGCATTGACGTGGCCGCCACCTCGCAGGCCATCGAGGCCTACCTCGATAGCCTGGTCTCGGGCGGAAACCCCGGACCCACCATCGCCATCGTCACTGCGCCGATCCCCCCTCAGATCACGGTCGACAGCCTGAGCGGCATGGTCAAGATCGGCAAAGGCAGCTGGACCACCACGTTCTTCCCGGACGTGAGCAACGGCAACGGGGCGAACATCCGGACGCCGGCGAAGCTCCTCAACGGCCAGGTCGTGGGCCCCGGGCAGCAGTTCAGCTTCCTGCAGGCCGTCGGGCCCATCGACGCGGCCCACGGGTGGGCAATGGGCGGCGTCATCCTGGGCGGCAAGAGCAACCACACCGGCGCCATGGGCGGCGGTGTCTGCTCGGCTTCGACGACGATGTTCAACGCCGCTGCCAGGGCCGGGCTCCAGATCGACGAGCGCCACGCCCACTTCTACTACATCAACCGCTATCCGGTCGGGCTCGATGCCACCGTGTACTCCAACGGCGTCGAGACCTGGGATCTCAAGTGGACCAACGACACGCCGTACCCGATCGTGATCATCGCTCGCACCACGCCTGGATCCAGGAGCACGATCACCGTCGAGCTGTGGAGCCGGCCGATCGACCGAACCGTCAGTTTCACCGGCCAGGTGAAGTCGAACATCGCCACGGCCACCGACGGCAAGCAGTACGGGTGAGCACGCTGAAGCCGGGCCAGCAGAACCGGGCGGAGTACCCGACGGACGGTTTCGACACGTCGGCGACCCGCACCGTGAACGACGCGACCGGCAACGTGATCCACACCGACACGTGGAAATCCCACTACACCAGGGTGGACGGTGTCCTGCAGATCGGCGGCTCGCCGCCTCCGTCCGAGACCCCCACCCCATCGCCCGGCGCGCCCACCCCGACACCCGGTCCGACGCCGACCCCCGGTCCGACCCCGACCCCGGTTCCGCCTCCGGCCGTCACCCCCACGCCGGTCGCCACGCCGGCCCCGAGCGCGGCCGCTCGGCGTCGCAAGGTGAAGTAGCCGCCGCGTCGCGGCCAAACGCACGGAGCCGGCGCCCGGGCAGTGCCGCCGCATCTGGGCGATGGGCAAGGAAATGGTGGAGATGGGGGAGAGTCGAACTCCCCGTCCAGAAGCCTTCTCCGGAGACCACTACGAGCGTGTCCGGTGATTTGTCGTCGATCGCCCGGCCGACCATCGGCAGCCTGCCGAGCGCTCCAGTCACGTCCCCTTTCGGGCTTTGATTCCGGCTACGCGACGCTACCCGGGATCGCACCTCCGCTGAATGACGCTTCCGCAGCCCACGGAGGTGAGGCTGTTTCCACGTTCACCTTACTGCCTAAGCAGCGAGGGCGAAAGCAGACTGGTTGTTGCCAGTTACTTCGTTTGGGCTCCTTTTTACGAGGCCTGGAGTCCAACCTCGGCTCGCGTTCTCCGGTCACTGGCCCCTGTCGAAACCACGCATCCCCACGGAACCGCTGCGACCAGCGCCGGGGATTGTACAGCGGTGGCCGCAGCGGCCCAAATCCCGAAGGTTCTACCTGCCGCGGTCACGGCCCCGGTCCGCGTCGGCGATGGCGCGGTCCATCTCGCGGCGGGAGTCGCGGTCGGCGATGTCGCGCCGGCGGTCGTGTAGCTGCTTGCCGCGCCCCAGGCCGATCTCGAGCTTGGCTCTCCCCCGCGCCGTGATGTACATCTTGAGCGGGACCAGGGTGAGCCCCTTGGCCTTGGTCTTGGTCAGCAGGGCCAGGATCTCATCCCGGTGGAGCAGCAGCTTGCGCTGGCGCTTGGGCTCGTGGTTGTAGCGGTTGCCGGTCTCCCACTGCGCGATGTTCGCGCCGATGAGCCAGGCCTCCCCGCCCTCGATGCGTGCGTACGCGTCGGCGAGGCTCACCTTGCCGGCTCGGATCGACTTGATCTCCGTTCCGGTCAGGGCGATGCCGGCCTCGAACGAGTCCTCGATCGAGTACTCGTGGCGCGCCTTTCGGTTCTGGGCAACGGTCTTCTCTTCGCCCACGGCGAGCTCCTCGAGGGCTGGCGGTCTCCGGACGATCGGCTGGACTAAGAGGTTAGCGGACGTCGACTCGGCGAGGCGTCGACGGCGCTAATGAGCGGTGAATGGCGGCAGGCGCGCGAATGCCGGCCCCGAAGGACCGGCATTCGGTCTGCTGTGATCACCACCCGCGGTGACCGGTCTTAGAGGCCGGCTCCTCGCGAGGTGGTGCAGCGAATCGGTATCGACACTGCACATCACCTCCTTTCGTTCAGGGGAATGGTATAGGAACCCCGCCAAGCGGGCAACAGTGGCCCAGGGGCCGCGCTCAGCTCGGGCTTGGTGCGGGGACCGTGCTGGGGGCCTCGCTGCCGCCGGGGCTGGGGCTGCCGCTCGGGCTCGCGGACGGTGTGGGCTCCGGCGGGAATCCCAGCTGTTTGAGGCCCGCGTCGAGGACCGGATCCGTCCCGGCCCGGGCGCCGTCGGAGTTGACCGCGATGTCCGGCTGGAGTCCCTTGCCCTGGATCCAGACCTCGTCCGGGGTCAGCCAGCGGGCAACCGTCAGGTGGATCCCGCCGAAGTTGTTGCTCAGCGGCAGCCACTCCTGGACAACGCCCTTGCCGTACGTCTTGGCGCCGATCAGCTCGGCTCGTCCCCGAGATTGAAGCGCGCCCGCGATGATCTCCGCCGCCGACGCCGTGTTGCCGTCGACGAGCACGACCAGGTGGATCGACGGGTCCGTTGCCAGACCGTTCGGGTCCGCCGTGATCTTCTGCTGCGCTCCGCCGGCGTCCTGCTGGTAGACGATGAGCCCCGATCCGATGAACTGGCTGGCGATATGGACGGCGTCCTGCACGTATCCCCCGAGGTTGCCTCGGAGGTCCAGGATTACGTTCTTCTGTCCGGCAGCCATGGCCTTGGCGAGCGCGTCCTGGAATTGAGTCCAGGCCGGGTCGTTGACCCCGCTCACGTCGATGTACGCGACGGCGCCGTTGGCCAGCGTGCGGGATGAGACTTCGGGCCGGTTGTAGACGTTGCGGACGATCTTGATCTGAAGGGTCGTGCCGTTCCTGTCGATGCCGAGGGTCACCGGCGTTCCTTTGGGCCCCTTGATCAGCGCGGATACCTGGTCGATGGTCAGGCCGTCCAGCGACTTGCCGTCGATGGCGGCGATCACGTCGCCAGGTTGGATTCCGGCCGCTTCCGCGGGCGAGCCGGGGATCGGCGCGTTGATCGCAAGCTCGCAGCCGTCGCCGACCTTCGTGCAACTCGTGGAGCTGTTGGGATCGATCGGTTGGAGCTGGATCTGGACTCCGATCCCTTGCGCCTGACCGCCGACGTCCAGGAGGGAGTTCTCGAAGTCTGCCGGGCCCTGGTAGTAGGACCATGGATCGTTGAGGCTCTGCATCATGCCGTTGATCGCGGCCTGGACGAGCTGGTCCTGGTTGGGACGCGGCGACCCGGCGTACTTGGCCTGGATCAGCGAGTAGACGTCCCAGAACGGCCCGAAGCGAGCCTCCTGGTCGGCGGGGGTTCCGGGCGTGGTCGCGACGCGTGCGCCCAGGCTGAAGCCGCCCACGAACAGTGCGCTGCCGGCTACGACGGCGACGAGGATCAGGCTGAAGCGCGAAGGGGCCAAGCCGCGACGACGGCCGGCCGCGGCACCGGCGGTGCCGACCTTGACCTCTACCGCGTCCGGCGCTCGCTCTTCTCGATCGGGGATTGTCTCGGCCTCAGGCGACGTGTTCTGCTCGTCGGGGCGATCGGGGTTCCGGGCAAACCATTTCGGGGACATCTATCTCGAACCTCTGGCACAAGTTGCCGCTGGGCGACCGCTACGTCGGTCAGCGGATCAGGTAGCTGCGGATGGACAGGTATGAACCGAGGACGCCGATGCCGACACCGGTGCCCATGACGACCAGGGCCACGTTGCGTCCGACCGTGGCGCTGGCTTCGACTGGCAGAACCTTGAAGTAGTCCGCCATGAAGCTGGTGATCGGGCCCTGGCACAGCCAGAGCAGACCGATCGTGATCAGGGCTCCGAAGAGCCCCACCAGCGCGCCCTCGAAGATGAAGGGCCAACGTATGAAAGCGTCTGAAGCGCCGACCAGGCGCATGATTTCGATCTCGTCCGCTCGGGAAACGACCGCCAGGCGGATCGTGTTGACGATGATGAAGAGAACGATCAGGCCGACGACGACGAGGACCGCTATTCCGCCGGCCCGAAGGATGCCGATGACCGTGATCATCTGATCTACGGTCTGCTTGATATTGAGGACCCGGTCGACGGGCGCCTGATTGCGCAGATAGGTGGCCACGTCGAGGTAGTCGTTCGGATCGCGCAGGTTTATCTGGAGCGAGGCCGGGAGCGGGTTCGTGGGCAACGAGTTGATTACGTCGGCCTCATCCGGGTGCCGAGCCAGGAAATCCTTGAGGGCCTGATCCTTGGAGACGTAGCCGACCTCGGTGACCTGCGGCATCTGGCCGACTGCCGTCTCGAGCAGAGTCACGTCCTGCGGAGCCGCCGAATCCTTCAGGTAGGCCACGACCTGGACCTCCTGCTCCACGTACTTGAGAGTCGCGTCGAGGCCAGTGAGCAGGATGATCAGGCCCGACAGCAGGGCCAGCATCAGGACCATCGTCGCCGTCGCCGCCACGCTCATGAGGCCGTTGTGCCAGAGACCCTGCCAGGCGCGGCGGAGGCTGAAGGCAACGAACGCGATCACTCAGTCCTCGCGGTGGTAGGCGGCTTCGGTCTGGTCCCGCACGACCCGGCCGTCCTCGAGGGCCACGACCCGCTTGCGAAGCGCCGTGACCACCTCGGCGTTGTGGGTCGCCATCAGGACGGTCACTCCCAGCTCGTTGATCCGCAGCAGGAGCTGGATGATCTCCCAGCTGATCAACGGGTCCAGGTTGCCGGTCGGCTCGTCGGCTATGAAGAGACGCGGATTGTGAACCAGGGCGCGAGCAATCGCCGTTCTCTGCTGCTCGCCGCCCGACAGCTGACCCGGGAGCTGGTCCGCCTGCCCGGTCAGACCCACGACCCGGAGGACACGATCCACGACCGGTTCGATCTCGTGCCGCGGGGCTCCGGTGACCTCCAGGGCGAACGCCACGTTGTCGCGGACCGACTTGTGGGGCAGAAGCTTGAAGTCCTGGAAGACTATCCCGATCTTGCGGCGGATCTTGGGCACGTCCTTGCGCTTCAGGCGAGCCAGGTCGCGCCCATCGAGCAGGACCACTCCCTTGGTGGCCATCTCGTCGCGGATGAGGAGCTTGATGATCGTCGACTTGCCCGCGCCAGACGGTCCCACCAGGAACACGAAGTCACCCTCGGGGACGATCAGGTCGACGCCCCGGAGGGCCACCTTCCCGTTCGGGTAGGACTTGGTGACCCCCTCCATCGCCAGCACCACTCGAGCTCGAACAGGGCTCTCGGAGCTCTTGGCTGCACCGCCGGGCAGGCGGGTCTGGCTGGGTTTGGAATCGGATGACGCCGCGCTCACCATGGCCATGAGGCTAGCACCGATTCCCCGCTCCGGCTGGCGGCCGGGACGGCGTCACAGCAGAGCCAGGCTGGCCGGCAGGTACCGGTCGAAGGCGGCGAAGGGCCGGGTCCAGCACAGCTGGGCGGGGAAGCCTTCGATCCGCAGCCCGGCCCGCAGGAGCGCAACCATGGCCCGATCGTTGGCTCCGGGAACCCATACGCTGGTGGCGCCGCGCGGCTTGATCGTGGCGATCAGGTGACCGATGACCGCCGCGGTCAGGGTTTCGTCGAGCACGGCGACCGGGCCGAAGCGGCCGACCTCGGAGCTGTAGCCGTAGCCCACGGGCTCGCCTCCGGCAGTCATGTAGACGAACCCAACTCGACCGGATGCCCGAAGGTAGGCGTGGTCGGTGGGGTGGGCGTATCCGAGGATCGCCCGATCGATCGAATCGATGGCCCGATCGATCGAATCGATGGCCCGGACCTGCTCCTCGCGCCCCGGTCCCGTCCCGAGCTTGGCCGTGATGGCGCGAATTGAAGCCATGCGGGCCGCTCGAGGACCCTGAAGATCCATGGACACCGCCTCGACCCCGGCCGGCAGGGCCGGCAGTGGCGATGGGTCCGCGGGCTGGCCGACCAGGTTGAAGACCGGCACTCGCGGCACGACGCCGTAGCGGGCATACAGACCGTTCGAGGCCGGCTGAGCCGAATCCGTGCAAGTCGCCATGACGCCGTCTCGCCGGCCGGGGCGGTCGCCGGCGGCGCCTGTGGCCGTGGCCTCGTCCGGCCGTGGCGCCTGGGCGATCGAAGGCATGATCTGGGTCAGGATGGCCCGGCCGATGCCGTGGCGCTGCTCCTCCGGCAGAACGTACAGCTGGCTCAGGAACCAGACGTGCTCGCGCTGCAGGGCGATCCCGAAGCCGACGACACGCTCGGACCGGCCGCCGGGGGTTCCCGCCTTTGCCGGTCGAACCGCCACGAGGAACCGTTCGGGGTCCGTGGCAAGGAGGTGATCCAGCAAACCCAGAAGCGGGTCGAGATATGGCGACGGCAGCGGCCGGTTGAGACGTGCCATGTACTCGTCCACGGCCGAGTACCAGACGAGCGCGCAGTCCGCGAGCTCGGCGTGGCGCGGCGGTCGGTACCTGACGGGCTCCGTCATTCTGCCGGCGAACCGAGCCCGTCGGTCCCCAGGACGGTCCCGGTGGCCTCCCTTTCCAGCTCGGCCTGCATGAACGCATCCAGGTCGCCGTCGAGGACCGCGGCCGTGTTGCCGGTTTCGAGTTCGGTGCGATGGTCCTTGACCATCTGGTATGGGTGCAGGACGTAGCTGCGGATCTGGTTCCCCCAGCCCGCCTCGACGTGCTCGCCGCGGAGCTTGCGGATCTCCGCCTCGTGCTCCTCCACGGCTCGCTGCAGGAGCCGGGCCTGGAGGATCTTGGCCGCGGTCTCCTTGTTCTGCGTCTGCGACCGTTCGTTCTGGCTCTGGGCCACGATCCCGGTCGGGTTGTGGGTCAGCCGAACCGCCGAGTCGGTCTTGTTGACGTGCTGGCCGCCGGCGCCGGTGGCCCGGAACGTGTCCATCCGGATCTCGTCCCAGTTCAGTTCGACCTCGATGTCGCTTTCCACCTCCGGCAAGACCTCGACGAGCGCGAACGTCGTGTGGCGGCGCTTCTGCGAGTCGAACGGGCTGATACGCACCAGCCGGTGGACGCCGCGCTCGGCCTTCAAGTAGCCGTAGGCGGCCCGGCCGTCGACGGCTACGGTGACGCTCTTTATGCCGGTCTCTTCGCCCTCGGTCTGGTCGAGGATCTCGGTTCCGAACTTGTGGCGCTCGGCCCATCGGAGGTACATGCGCAGGAGCATCTCGGCCCAGTCGGTGGCTTCCGTGCCGCCCGCCCCTGCGCTGAGGCTGAGCAGGGCGTTGCGCTGGTCGTACTCGCCGCCGAACAGAAGCTCGCGCCGGACCCGCTCGTAATCCCGGATGAGCCCCTCGGCGTCCCTGACGACATCGGCAAGCAAGGGCTCATCGTCTTCCGATTGGGCCAGATCCAGCAGTTCCGCGGTCGACTGGGCGCGCAATTCGAGGCCGCGCCACAACCCGAGCTCCTCGCGAAGACCCTCGGCCTCGCGGAGCGCCTTCTTGGCCGCGCGCTGGTCATCCCAGAAGCCGGGCGCGCCGACGCGCGCCTCTAGATCGACGAGACGGCTTTCCTTGGCCGGAAGGTCAAAGACGCCCCGAGGTCGCCTGGATCCGTTGGACCAGGTCGCGGATCTCGGCCGGCTCCACTAGGAGCGGCCTCTCGCGTCCTGGAGCAGGATCGGTCGGAGCTCGATCAAGCGCAGGGCGCTCTTGCTCCGGGCGACGACGGGGTTCACGCAGGGGCAGTAGATGTTGTGCGGGCAGACGCCACAATTCCCATCGCAATCGAGGGCAGCCGCATAACTGCAGTTGCGGCAATCTCGCTCACAGGCGATGAGATCGATGAATGCCGCTTCTTCTGCCTGCTTCACTACTCTCCTCAAGTGATGGCGCAGTGCCCCTCCACAGGGCCGCGGCCGGGTGACGGGGCGCGGTCGCGACGGCTGTCGGCCGGAGTATACGGTCTCAATTCGGCGAAGCCAAGAGGTTAGTTGCGCTGCGCGACGCGAAATCGGGCGCGGGGCTCGCCCTCGGCGCACATTCCCGGTGCGGCCTGTCAAGACGCCGGGCCGGGCGATCCCGGGGAGTGTCGAACCGGTCAGTTGCGTTCGCCGGCTGCGAAGCCGCCGGCCGGTCTTGCGTCGCCGGAGACGACGGCCGATGGAGGGGCCGATTCGGACGGCGTCGGGGTGGTCGCCGGTCCCAGGTCGGGCAGTTCGGTGTCCTGATTGACGAGGAGGTAGAGACGCAGTGGCGCCGAGCTCGTGCAGGGTCGCGTGGAACATGGCCGGGCCGTTGTAGTCGGGGCTGGTTTCGGTGGGCGACGACCAGCCTTCGATCCCTTCATCCTGGGCCAGGCGGAGAACCCGCAGCATGTGGCTCCGATCGGAGACGAAGAGGGCCGTGCGCAGACCCTTCGCGTCCATCACGGCGCGCACGTTCCGCATCGATTCCAGCGTGGAGCGACCGGTTGTCTCCATCAGGATCGCGGAGTCGGGGACGGCATTGGCCAGCGCGTACTTCCGCCCGACCTCGCCTTCGGTGGTCCAGTCGCCGGGCAGCTTCCCGCCCGTCGTGATCAGGTATGGCGCATCGCCCTCCTTGTACAAGGCGATCGCATGGTCCAGCCGAGCCGCGAAAGACGGCGAGGGGCGGCCGTTGTACTGGGCCGTTCCCAGCACCACGATGGCGTCGACGTGCCGGCGCGTGTCCTGCTGGCCGACTTGCCAGATACGGAACGTGGTGTAGCCGACGGCGGCGCAACCTCCGAGTACGAAGACGAGCCCGACCAGAAGCAGATCCCGCAGGCGTTCCCCCAGCGTCAGCCGCGGCTGGGTCACCGGCAGGACCTCGCCGCGCCGGCCGCGGCCCGGGCCGTCGGTCGAGGGCGTATCGCCGGCCCTGGGGCTCCATGGCGCCTCCGGAGGCCCGGCGAGGCCCGCTACCGTCCGTGGCACTTCTTGTACTTGAGACCGGAACCGCACCAGCACTGGTCGTTGCGACCCATGCGCACGCCCGTCGGCGAGTAGCCGGGCCTCAGGGCGCCGTTGCCGCCGGTCGCTCCGCCCCCCGGGTTGTCCCTGCGGGAGTGGCTTGGGCAGTGGCTTCCCCGCCGTGTTGGGCCGGCCGTTTCCCGGCCGCGCGTTGGGGGCATATGCCGCACCGCCGGCCGCACCGCCGGTGGCACTGCCGGTCGTCGTGCCTCCAGCCGGCATCGCGCCCGTGGTTTCGGTGCCCTGCGGCGTCACGGGTTGCCGGACGATCGACACGCGGAAGATCGTCGTAGCCACCTGATGGCGGATCAGGGAGCTCATCTCCTCGAAGAGGCCGTACGCCTCCTTCTTGAAGGCGTTGAGCGGTTCCTCCTGGGCGTGAGCGCGGAGCTGGATGCCCTGGCGCAGCTCGTCCACCTCGGTCAGATGCTCGACCCAGATCGAGTCGATCGTGCGCAGGAGGACGAGGCGCTCGATGAGCGACCACTCGTCGGGGTTCTCCTGGGCCTTCTGTTCGAGCTTCTCGGCCGTAAGGTCCTTCAGGCGAGAGGCGATCGCGTCGCGGCTGTGGTGATCCCACAGCGCGTCTTCCGTCGTCTCGGGGCCGGCCATGCCCATCGCCTCGATGGCGGCCACGAGGGCGGGCATGTGCCACTCCTCCATCGGGAGTTCGGCAGGCAGGTGCAGATCGACGAGAGTGTCGATCTCGCGGTCCAGGAAGGCCTCGACGGTGTCGCTGAGGTCCTCGTTGCGGAGGACCTTGTCGCGCTCCTCGTAGATGGTCTCGCGCTGCTTGTTGATCACGTCGTCGTACTCGACGACGTGCTTGCGGATGTCGAAGTTGTAGCCCTCGACGCGGGACTGAGCGCTCTCGATCGTCTTGGAGACCAGGCGCGACTCGATGGCCATGTCCTCTTCCAGGCCGAGACGCTCCATCAGGCCGGCGACGCGATCCGAGGCGAACCGCTTCATCAGGTCGTCTTCGAGGGAGAGGTAGAAGCGCGACGAGCCGGGGTCGCCCTGCCGGCCGGCGCGGCCGCGAAGCTGGTTGTCGATGCGGCGCGAGTCGTGGCGCTCGGTACCGATGATGTGCAGGCCGCCGACGGCGACGACCTTTCGTGCTCCTCGTCGCAGATGCGCCGGGCCTCTGCCAGCGCCGCGTCGTAGGTCTCCTTGTCCACCTCTGCCGGGTTGAGGCCCTTGCGGTGGAGCATCTCGGAGGCCAGCCCGGCCGCGTCGCCGCCGAGCTTGATGTCCGTGCCGCGGCCGGCCATGTTCGTGGCGATCGTGACGGCGCCGATGCGGCCGGCCTGGGCCACGATCGGGGCCTCCTTCTCGTGGAACTTGGCGTTCAGGACCTCGTGCTTGACTCCGCGACGCTTCAGCATGTCCGCGAGATGCTCGGACTTCTCGACCGAGACGGTGCCGACCAGGACAGGCCGGCCCTGTTCGTGCATCTCCGCGATCTCGTCGATGAGGGCGCTGAACTTGCCCTGCTCGTTGCGGAAGACGAGATCGGCGCCGTCGTCGCGGATCATCGGCTCGTGGGTCGGGATGGCCACGACTTCCAGCTTGTAGATCTTGTGAAGCTCCTCGGCCTCGGTCATGGCCGTGCCGGTCATGCCCGCCAGCTTGGTGTAGAGGCGGAAGTAGTTCTGGAAGGTGATGGTGGCCAGCGTCACGCTCTCGCGCTGGACACGCAGGCCCTCCTTGGCCTCGATGGCCTGGTGGAGGCCCTCGCTCCAGCGGCGGCCGGGCATCTGGCGGCCGGTGAACTCGTCCACGATGACGATCTCGCCGTCCTTGACTATGTAGTCGCGGTCGCGCTTGAAGAGGGCGTGGGCCTTGAGGGCCGACTCGAAGTAGCGGGCCAGCGTGGGGTCGGAGTCGTAGATGTTCTGTACGCCGAGGAGGCGCTCCATCTTGGCGATGCCTTCCTCGGTCGGCGAGACGGCCTTCTCCTTGAGGTCGACGAAGTAGTCGCCGCCCTCCTCGGCGCCCTCCGGACGGGCAGTCATGCGCGGCACGAGCCGGGCGAAGAGGAAGTACTTGTCGGCCGATTCCTCGGCCTGGCCGCTGATGATGAGTGGCGTCCGCGCCTCGTCGATCAGGATGTTGTCGACTTCGTCGACGATCGCGAAGAAGCGCTCGCGCTGCACCCGCTGGTCGAGCTCGACGACCATGTTGTCGCGCAGGTAGTCGAAGCCGAACTCGTTGTTGGTGCCGTAGGTGATGTCGGCCGCGTAGGCCTCCCGCCGCGATACCGGTCGCAGGTTGATCAGCCGCTCGTCGGTGGTGGGATAGCCGGGCTCGAAGAGATACGACGTGTCGTGGGTGATGATCCCGACCGAGAGCCCGAGGAGGTGGTAGATGGGGCCCATCCACTGGGCGTCGCGGCGGGCCAGGTAATCGTTGACCGTGACCAGATGCACGCCTCGGCCGGCCAGGCCGTTGAGGGCGATGGCGAGCGGCGCGACGAGGGTCTTGCCCTCGCCGGTCTTCATCTCGGCGATCTTGCCCTGGTGCAGAACGATCGCGCCCATGAGCTGGACGTCGAAATGGCGCATGCCGAGGGAGCGGACCATGGCTTCGCGCGTGGCCGCGAAGACCTCCGGCAGGGCCTCGTCCATGGCCTCCTGAAGGCGCCGGAACTCGCGCTTGCGCCGGTCTCGGGCGATCTCCCGGCGGCGTTCCAGGTCCGGGTGGTGGCGCTCGTCGTCCGAGGGTTCCTCGGGCTCGCCGGCGTCGCGTATCTCATCGCGCAGTTCTTCCACGAAGGCGCGCAGCTCCGCGTCGGAGCGCGCCTGCATCTCCGGCTCCAGCTCGTTGATGCGATCCACGAGCGGTTCGATGCGCCGGAGTTCCCGGTCATTCGAGTCGACGAAACGGTTCAGGAAGCCAAGCATTGGGACTCACGATAGCTGAGGGCTCGCATCGCGAGCCACGTTGTCTGCGCGTCGGCCGAGGCGGCGACGCCCCTCGGCGTCGGCCGATGCCAGTCGCCCGGCTGCACCGAGAGCTGGGTCGAAAGTATAGGCCAGCTAGCCGAACCGACTCTCGTGGGGCCGACCGGCGGCCGTTGGAACGACCACCGTCCCTGCGGCTCCGACCGGGCCTGCATCCGCGGCTTCGGGTCAGTGCCAGAAATGCGTCCCGTAGCCCCACAACAGCAAGGCGAATGTCAGGAGGGCCAGCACGGCCCAGAAGGCGACGGCCGCAAGCGTGGACGTCGGGTTCATCTCGGAGTTGCGGAGGGCGGAGCACTCGCCAGCGGGGCGATTTCAGGCTGTCGCGCCAATCCTCGTCGCGGCCTCGCCGACCCGCGCGGGCCGGCGGTGGCGTCGGGACGAGACCGCCGCTGCCGTCGGGTCGATGGAGCTGGAGACTCATTGCCTGGGTTTCTCCTCAGGAAGGATCGGGGCTCGATCCGGCGCTTGGCTGGTCACGCTCGTCGTTCTGGATGGGTTGAGGAAGAGCGTCTCCAGGCCCGGCGTTGGTCGGCGGCTTGCCGGCGGGCCGGCCGTTGCCGCCGATGGAGGGTCGATCCCCAGCGCTTTCGACGTCCCACAGGAGCATCTCCTGGGTGAAGTGGACCTCGCTGGTGAAGAGCGCTCCCACGGACTGGCCTCGGTGGATCCGGACTATCGCCTCCGCGATCAGCGGCGCGAGGGAGATGACCTTGATCTTGCCCGTGCGAATCTCGGGCGCGATCGGGATCGAGTCCGTGACGACCAGCTCGCGCAGCGCGGAGGCGGCGATGCGATCGACGGCCTCTCCGGAGAAGACGGCGTGGGTTGCGCAGGCGTACATCTCGGTGACACCTTCGCGCTCCAGGGCGTTGACGATCTGGATGAGCGTGCCGCCGGTGTCGATCTCATCGTCGACGATGATGGCCCGCTTGCCCCGGACGTCGCCGATTACGTTGAGCACCTCGGTCCGATCCTGGTTGCCGATGCGGCGCTTCTCCACGATTGCCAGGGGAGCCTCCAGCAGCTCAGCGAAGGTGCGGGCGCGTTTGGCGAAGCCGAGGTCCGTGACGACCACGAGGTTCTCGAGCTGCTTCTGGCGGAAGTGGCTGGAAAGGAGGTGGACCGCGGTCAGCTCGTCGACCGGGATGTTGAAGAAGCCCTGTATCTGGCCCTGGTGAAGGTCGACCGTAAGGAGCCGGTTCGCCCCCGCGACGGTGATCAGATCCGCGATCAGGCGGGCCGTGATGGGGACGCGGGGCTGGTCCTTCTTGTCGGACCGGCCGTAGCCGTAGTACGGAACGACGGCCGTGATGCGTCCGGCGCTCGCTCGCTTGAAGGCGTCGATCATGATCAGCAACTCCATGATCGACTTGTTGACGGGCCGCGACGTCGGCTGGATCAGGAAGACGTCCTTCTCCCGGGCGTTGTCGATGATCCTGACGAAGATGTTCTCGTTCGAGAACTCGAAGACCTCGGCGCGCCCGAGATCGATGCCCAGGTAGCGGCAGATGTTGCTCGCCAGCTCCCGGTTGGCGTTACCGGTGTAGATGTCGAACTGGTCCGCTGGCAAGACCATCTCCCGGCCTTCGCGGCCGCTCATGTGGCAGTCCCCCCGTCGGGCGCGGGTGGGGCACCTGCGGGTCCATTGTCCGACAAGCCATCGCGTTGTGCCAGCCCGGCCCGGAAGGCGGCGATGCCGACGACCCTGTCGCCGGCGTTGAGGCGCATCACGATCACGCCCCGGGCTTGAGAGGAGTAGCGGTTGATGGTGTTCGTCTCGGTCCGGACCACCTGCCCGCCGGCGCTGATGAGGAGCAGCTCCTCGTCCTGCTCGGTGACCTGCTGGACGGCGGCCACGTCTCCGGTCTTCTTGCCCTCGAGGGAGATCAGCCGGACCCCCTGGGAACCGCGGTGCATCGACCGGAATTCCGTCAGCGGGACGCGCTTGCCGTAGCCGGTCTCGGTCAGGACGAGCAGATCGGCCGTGGGCTGTACGACGCTCATGCCGACGACGTGGTCGGTCGGGCTGGCCAGCCGAATGCCGATCACGCCGGCGGCGGGGCGACCCATCGGCCGGACCTCGTCTTCATGGAATCGCGCGATCTTGCCCTGTGCGCTGGCGAGGATCACGTCGTCCTTGCCGGTTGCCACGTCGACCCACGCCAGCTCGTCTTCGGGCGCGATGGTGATGGCGATGATGCCGCTGGAACGGACGCGGTCGAACTGCTCGAGCGGCGTCTTCTTGACGATGCCGTTGCGTGTGGCCATCACCAGGTACTTGCCGGCGTTGAAGTCCGACAGTGTGATCGTGGCCATCGGCACTTCGCCCGGCTCCACCTGGACGCCGGGGAGGTTGATGATCGCGATCCCCTTGGCCTGGCGGCTGGCGTCGACGATGGTATGGACCTTGGCCGAGAAGACCCGGCCGCGGTTCGTGAAGAAGAGCGCCCAGTCGTGGGTGTTGGCCACCAGGAGGTGCTCGACGGCGTCCTCCTCGCGGGTCACGTGGCCGATGATCCCCTTGCCACCTCGGGCCTGGCGGCGGTACGTGGCTACCGGCTGGCGCTTTATGTAGCCACGGCCGCTGATGGTGATGACCACGTCCTCGTCGGCGATGAGATCCTCGTCGGTCATGGCGCGACTGGAGTCGTCGGCGATCCGGGTCCGGCGCACGCCGGCGTATTTCGTCTTGAGGGCGGTCAGCTCGTCCTTGATGACGCCCAGGACCCGCGACGGGTTCGCCAGGATGTCCTCCAGCTCGGCGATCAGCTTGATGACCTCGAGATACTCGTCCTCGATCTTCTTCCGCTCCAGGGCGGCGAGGCGAGCCAGGCGCATGTCCAGGATGGCCTGGGCCTGGATCTCGGTCAGCCCGAAGCGGGTCATCAGGTTCGTTCGGGCCGTGTCGACGTCGGCCGACTCGCGGATCGTCTTGATCACCGCGTCGAGGTTGTCGAGGGCGATCTTGAGGCCTTCGAGGATGTGAGCCCGGGCGCGGGCCTTTTCCAGGTCGAACTCGGTCCGTCGCCTGACGATCTCGCGCCGATGTTCGATGTAGTGCTGCAGCACTGCCTTGAGCGGGAGCGTCTGCGGCTGGCCGTCGACGAGGGCGAGCATGTTGAGGTTGAAGGCGACCTGCATGGCCGTGTGCTTGAACAGGTTGTTGAGGACGCGGTGCGGATCGGCGTCCCGCTTCATCTCGATGTAGATGCGCATGCCGTCGCGATCCGACTCGTCGCGCAGGTCGGCGATCCCCTCGAGCTTCTTGGCCCCGACGAGTTCGGCCATCTTTTCCAGCAGGACGGCCTTGTTCACCATATAGGGCAGTTCGGTGACGATGATCGACATGCGCCCGTTGCGAGTCTCCTCGAAGGCGACCTGGGCGCGGATCACGACGCGACCACGTCCGTGGGCGTACATCTCGCGTATCGCGTCGACCGTCTCGCTCTCGCCGGTGATCGAATTACGGCGAGTCTCGTAGCGATAGAGAGTGCCGCCGGTCGGGAAGTCGGGGCCGATGATGTACTTGCAGAGATCGTCCGAAGTGAGCGCGGGGTCGTCGATCAGGGCTCGGGCCGCGTCGCATACCTCGCCCAGGTGATGGGGCGGGATGTTCGTCGCCATGCCGACCGCGATGCCGGACGAGCCGTTGATGAGCAGGTTCGGAAGCTTCGACGGCAGAACGGTGGGCTCTTTCTGGGTGCCGTCGTAGTTGTCGACGAAGTCGACGGTGTTCTTGTCGATGTCGGCCAGCATCTCGGCGGCGATGCCCGTCAGTCGCGCCTCGGTGTAGCGCATCGCGGCGGCGCTGTCGCCGTCTATCGAGCCGAAGTTGCCCTGGCCGTCGACGAGCGGGTAGCGCATCGAGAAGTCCTGGGCCAGCCGGACGAGGGCGTCGTACAGGGCCGAGTCGCCGTGCGGGTGGTACTTGCCCATCACCTCGCCGACGATGGCCGCGCACTTGCGATAGGACGAGCTCGACGACAGGCCCATCTCGCCCATCGTGTAGAGGATGCGGCGATGCACCGGCTTGAGGCCGTCGCGGACGTCTGGCAGCGCCCGCGCGACGATGACGCTCATGGCGTAGTCCAGGTAGCTGGTCCGCATCTCGTCCTCGACGCGGACGACTCGAACCTGGCCCAGATCGTCGGTCACGGTGCGCTATTCCTCCTGGAGTTGGCGGCAGTGGGTGCGGAGCCGGCAGTGCTCATGGCGGCGAACTCGGCCGCGGCAGTCGCGGCGCGAGAAGTGGCGGGGGCGCCGGGCCGGCGCCGTATGCCGTAGAGGCCCGCCTTGAGGCGAGCGCCCTCTGCGACGGTTAGCTTGGGCACCGAATCGCGGATGACCCAGGCCCGGTTACCGTCGTCGGTCAGACGAGCGGTCTGTGCCTCGGCTTCGAGGAAACGGGTTGTCGCCACGGGGTCCAGCGTGGCCAGTGTACGCAGTGCCCACGACAGCGCCTTTTGGACATCCGGCTCGTTGTCGCCGATGAGCTGACCCAGGAGCGCCAGGCTGCGCTCGATGACGGGCCGTGCGGCCGGTCGGTCCCGGCCGCCTGTCACGCCGCGGACGTGGGGGATCGTCGCCAGGGTCGAGCCAACGAGCCGGCGCTCCCAGCGGGACGCCGAGTAGACGAGCTGCTCCAGCTCGGGCCAGCGGCGGGCGTCCCGCAGGATTCCCTCGCCGTACGGGTGGGCGAGAGTGTCCACCGTGATCCATTCGTCCGCCTCGCGGGCCGCGCGGCGGAGAAGCTGCCACGTCCTCTCCGGATCCGTGGGCAGGAGGCGGGCGAGGTTCCAGATGCCGAACCAGCGAACCTCTCGCTTCTCTTCGCGCAGCAGCCGGCCCATCGCGTCCAGGAGGAGCGACGTGGGGGTCTGGCGCGTTCCGCGCAGGAAGGCCTTATGGGTGGCGTCCATCAACGGCAGCCTCACCCCGAACACGGGGCCGAGGCCGGGGGTCACCGAATGCACGCCGTCGGCCGCCACGGGGTCGCCGATGGACTTGAAGCCCTCGGTTATGGCCGCGACGAAGGCGTCCGGGTCGTAGACCAGATCCACCAGCCGCTCGCCCAGGGCGGTCGCCTCGGTGAGGTGCGCGGCCACGAAACGGTTCGACGCCGCCGTGACGGCAGACGGGGGCCTGGCGGAAGCCGGGCTCATGCGCCCTCCTCCCCGACGAGGACGCCGTAGCGTTCCTTGAGCTCGCGCTTGCGCGTCTCCGAGGCGGCGACGTAGGTCGCCTGTGCCGACGCAAGCTCGAGACCGGTCTCGGCGTCGATGATCTTCGCGGCCGTGACATGGACGCGGCGGCGTGACTCCGTGATCCAACCCTCTGCCCGTATCTTCTGACCGACCGTTACCGGTTTGCGGAAGTCGACGCTCATGCGAGCGGTCACGCCCCAGCTGTCGTCCTGCACCAGGGCCCAGGCCATGACCTCGTCCATGACGGTGCACAGGATCCCGCCGTGGATGATCCCCTCCCAACCCTCGAATTGGCGGGGCATCTCCAATTCGGTCCAGCACCGGCCGGGCTCGAGGTTCAGCTTCAAGTGGAGGCCGATTTCGTTGAGTTCGCCGCACGCGAAACAGTTGTGCGGGCGAATCCGGAAGTCCCTGTAGGAGAGCACGGCCGTCCGGGTTGAAGGCGGATTCGCGGTGACGCGATCAGACATCGAGGTTCTGGACCTTTCGAGCCTCGGTCTTGATGAACTCCCGGCGCGGTTCGACCTTCTCGCCCATCAGCTTCGTGAAGATGGCGTCCGCCTCCGCGGCGTCGTCCACTTCGGCTTGCAGGAGGATGCGCGTCTCGGGGTTCATCGTGGTGTCCCAGAGCTGATCCGCGTTCATCTCGCCGAGGCCCTTGAACCGCTGGACCGTGACGTTCTTGACGGCCATCTTCTTGACCATGGCGTCTCGCTCGTCCTCGGACGCCGCGTAGTGGGTCACCTTCCCGGTGCTGACCCGGAAGAGCGGCGGCTGGGCGATGTAGAGATAGCCGTTCTCGATCACCCCGGGCATGTGCCGGAAGAAGAAGGTGAGGAGCAGCGTCCGGATGTGGGCTCCGTCGACGTCCGCGTCGGTCATGATGATGATTCGGTGATAGCGGAGCTTGCTGAGGTCCAGTGAGTCGCCGATGCCGGCCCCCAGGGCGATCACCAGCGGCCGGATGTTCTCGCTGGAGACGATCCGGTCGAGGCGCGCCTTCTCGACGTTCAGGAGCTTGCCGCGCAGCGGCAGGATCGCCTGGAAGCGCCGGTCCCGGCCTTGCTTGGCGGAACCGCCCGCCGAGTCGCCCTCGACGAGATACAGCTCGCTCTTCGCCGGGTCTCGTTCCTGGCAGTCCGCCAGCTTGCCGGGCAGGGACATGCCCTCCAGCGCGCCCTTGCGGATGACGAGATCTCGGGCCTTGCGAGCGGCCTCGCGCGCACGTGCGGCGATGAGCGACTTCTCGACGATGCGACGGCCGTCCGAGGGATTCTCGTCGAGGTACTGGCCGATCCCTTCGGTCACCGCGGCCTCTACCTGGCCCTTGATCTCGGGATTGCCGAGCTTGGCCTTGGTCTGGCCTTCGAACTGCGGATCGACGAGCTTGACGCTGATCACGGCGGTCAATCCCTCGCGTACGTCGTCACCGCTGAGGTTCGCGTCCGCGTCCTTCAGGATCGCCGCCCGGCGGGCGTAGTCGTTGAGGGAGCGGGTCAGGGCTGCCCTGAAGCCCGTCATGTGGCTGCCGCCGTCGATGGTGTTGATGTTGTTCGCGAAGCTGAAGACGTTCTCAGCGTACGAGTCGTTGTATTGGAGGGCGATCTCTATGGCGGTCGAAGACTCTCGTCGTTCGACGTAGATCGGTCGGGCGTTGAGTGTCTCCTTGTTCTTGTTCAGGTGTCGAACGAAGGAGATCAGCCCGCCCTCGAAATAGAACGAACGTTCACGATCGGCCCGGTCGTCCAGCAGGCGGATCCACAGCCCCTTGTTCAGGTAGGCCGACTCGCGCAGGCGCTGAGCGATCGTGTCGAACGAGAACTCGACGGTCTCGAAGACGGTCGGATCCGCTTTGAAGGTCGTCGTGGTGCCTCGGCGGTCGCCCTGGGGACCGATCTTGCGGACGGCGCTTGTCGGCTCGCCGCGCGAGTACTCCTGCGCCCAGACGGCGCCGTCACGCGCAGTTTCGACGCGCAGCCACTCCGACAGGGCGTTCACGACGCTGACCCCTACTCCGTGAAGGCCACCGGAGACCTTGTAGCCGCCGCCACCGAACTTGCTGCCGGCGTGCAGCACCGTGTGAACGATCTCGAGCGCGTCTTTGCCGCTCGGGTGGCGTCCGACAGGAACGCCTCGGCCGTCGTCGATGACTCGGAGGGACCCGTCCTCGAGGATTCGAACCTCGACGTTGGTGGCGTGTCCTGCCATGGCTTCGTCGATGGAGTTGTCGACGACCTCCCAGACCAGGTGGTGCAGGCCGCGAACGTCGGTGGAGCCGATGTACATGCCCGGACGACGGCGTACCGGATCCAGGCCCTCGAGGACCTGGATACTCTCGGCGTTGTAGTCGGCGGTCCCGGCCTTGCGGGCACGGCGGCCCGCCGCGGGCTCAGCGGACGACTTCGCCTTTCCGTTGGAGGCGCGCTTCGGTAGTTCCTGGGTCAAGAGAGTCCTCCGGTCAGGCGTTCGAAGAGCCGAGAGAACTCCTCGTCGCTGTAGTACTCGATCACGATGCGTCCGCCCTTCCGCGATCGGGCGAGGACGACTTTGGTGCCCAGGGCCCGACGCAGATCCTCCTCGAAACGCTCCATCTCACCATCCGCGGCGGTTGCGGCCCTGGTCTTGGAGGCCGGTCGATCTCGCAACCTCCTTACCAGTTCCTCCGTCTGGCGCACGGAGAGGCCTCGAGACACCACCGTCTCGACGAGCTGGCGTTGTGCGGCGGGCAGAGCCCCCGCCAGTGCGCGAGCGTGGCCCTCGGTGATGTCGCCCGCGCCCAGGGCTTGCTGAACCGACCCCTCGAGCTCGAGCAACCTCAGGGTATTGGCGACGGTCGAGCGAGCACGCCCGACGCGGGCTGCGATGTCGTCCTGGGTCAGGCCGAACTCGTCGGCGAGCTGACGGTAGGCGTGCGCCTCCTCCATGGCATTGAGGTCGGCTCGCTGCACGTTCTCTACCAGGGCGACGGCGAGCTGGTCGCGTTCGATCATCTGGCGAACGATGGCCGGAACGTGGTCCAGGCCGGCCAACTGCGCCGCTCGCACCCTTCTCTCGCCCGCAACGAGCTGGTAGCCGTCCAGGACCTCCGTCACGATGACCGGCTGGAGTACGCCGTGGATGGCAATGCTCGCGGCCAGCGATTCGAGAGACTGCTGCTCGACGTGCTGGCGCGGTTGGTAGGGGTTGCCGCGAATGCGCGAGATCGGGATCTCGACTGCCGCCGATCCGGTCGGGTTGCTCTGAGGAATCAGGGCTCCCAGGCCTCGGCCCAATCCGGTGTGCCGCTCGACACGTGGGGGCGTCACGCCGGCTCTCCGCTGGCAATTCCGGCGTCTGTCGCGGCGGTCCCACCGGCCGGTATAGCCCTCGGCACGGCCGCAGGACGCCCATCTCGTTCTCGCAACTCTGTCGCCAGCGAGGCGTAGGCCTCCGCCCCCTTGGAATCGGGCCGGTACAGGGCGATCGGCTGTCCGTAACTGGGCGCCTCCGAGAGACGTACGTTTCGCGGGATGACGGTCGCGAAGACAGCGGAACCCAGGTGCTTCCTGACCTCCTCATCGACCTCCGCGGAGAGGTTCGTACGGGCGTCGTACATGGTCAGCACCACGCCCTTGATGGCCAGGTCCGGGTTGAGATGGTTGCGCACGAGGTTGATCGTAGCGATCAGCTGCGACAGGCCCTCCAGGGCGTAGTACTCGCACTGGATCGGGATCACGACGGCATCAGCCGCAGTCAGCGCGTTGACGGTCAGCAGTCCAAGGGAGGGCGGACAGTCCAGGAGGATGTAGTCGTAGGAAGCGACGAGCTCGGTCAGGATGCGGGCAAGTCGGCGTTCACGCTGGGGCAGAGGCGCCAGCTCGACTTCCGCCCCGGCCAGGGAGATAGAGGACGGCACGATCGAAAGGCCCGGGATGGCGGTCTCGACCACGAGTTCCGAGACGAGGGCGTCCTCGATGATGGCCTCGTAGACCGAATGTTCGATCTCGCCACGATCCAGGCCGAAGCCACTGGTCGTGTTTCCCTGAGGGTCGAGGTCTATGACGAGGACGCTGTCTCCGGCGAGCGCCAGGTACGTTCCCAGGTTGACAACCGTGGTCGTCTTACCGACGCCACCCTTCTGGTTGGCGCAGGCGATGATCTGGCCCACTCAGGTTCCCATTTCGGTCGGCAGCACGCTCAAATTCTAGCATTCGGGGCCGCTGATCGGATTTCGGCCGAGGCGTGGCGGGCTGCGTCAGCGCCTATTCCTCGGATTGCCGAAACCGCGACGGCGACATTCCCGAATGTACTCCACGGCGCTCTCCTCTCGATTGCCTGCCGATCGGGAGCGGAGCTCCTCTCGATCGCATCCAAGCCCAACGCTCGGCGAGCCGCCGGAACTCTCCGATGGAACTCGAAGGTTGGCGAGTTCTTGCCCGGGCCGGATCGAGCCTGTTTCACGTGCAACCGTCGCGGAGCGCGCGAGGACATTGGCAGCCGGCCGGCCCGAGCCACCCGCGGACACCGCCCGTTGCACGTGAAACAGGCCGCCGACCCGAGCCACCCGCGGAGCACCGCCCGTTGCACGTGAAACAGGCCGCCGGCGCCACCCGCGGAGCACCGGCCCGTTGCACGTGAAACAGGCCGCCGGCGGCCCAGCCGAGCACCGCCCGTTGCACGTGAAACAGGCCGCCGGCCGAGGTCACATCCGGTGCCCTGGCGGATCTGCCGGGCGATACGTGAGCGGCCCAACGGCGGTATCCGCCTACGCGAAGGTGGCGGCCGCGGTGCCCTCGAAGCTCCTCCATCGGTGGCGTGGCGGCGCCACCGTCAAGGCCCTGGCGTTTGTCCGTATCTTGCCTCGGCCCTATACTCCCCCGGTTGATGACCATACTCGGTCGCGCCCCGCTTGCCGGGGTGACGCCGCCCCCACAGCACCATGAGGCCTGACCGCCATGGCTCCCGCATTCGCTGCGGTTGGTGCCGGTATCGCGGCGCTACTGGAGTCCACGATCGCGTCGCGATACCAGATCGCCGGTGCGCAGCTTCAGATCGTCCTGCTCTTCGGTATCGCAATTACCCTCGTTTACGGCTTCGAAGAGGGTATGGCCTGGGCATTCGTGGGCGGTCTGTTTCTGGACTTCCTGGCCCTGCGGCCCATGGGATCCACGATCTTCGGGCTCTTGATCGCGATGGCCGCGACGGATCTGGCGGTGCCGCTCCTTTCGCGATCTCGGTACCCTGGAGTCATCGGCGCCGCACTCGTGCTGACACCCGCGTTTCTGCTGATATCCAGCGTGGTCACGGGATTGTTGCGCCCGCCCGCGCCACCGATCGAACCGACGGCTCTCATTGCGGCTGGGATCGTCAACGCAGCCGTGGCCGCGCTGATCGCACCCGTGGTGATCGCGCTCAAACGACGTGCCGAACAGCGAGAGCGTGTGGTGTGGTGGCGGTGACGTTGTGAGCACGAAGGTCGAAGTCCGGCAGCCGGAGCCAAGGAACATCTATCGATTCGGAGCGTTCGTCCTGGCCGTGGTGGTAGGCGTCACGTCACTCAGCGGCAGGATGTTCTACCTGCAGGTCATCCAGCGCCCGGCCGCGGACGCGGCGGCGAACGTTCAGTCGACGGCGCAGCAGACCGTACCGTCAACGCGCGGACTCATATTCGACGCCTCGGGAGCGCCGTTGGTCAAGAACGTCGTCAGCTACTCGGTAACCGTCACCCCGAGCGACCTTTCGCTAACGGAAAAGCCCATCGTGGCCGAGCGATTGGGGTCTCTCCTGAGCGCGAACGCGGTTGACATCGAAACCAGGATCGACAGCGCAACCGGGTCCCTCTTCGAGCCGGTGAAGATCGCCGACAACGTTCCTGTGGAGGTGGCGCGATTCATCGAGGAGAATGGCGACTCGCTCCCGGGCGTGAAGGTCGTCGTCATCAACCACCGCCAATACGTCACAGGCCCCCTCTTTGCCGAGCTTATCGGCTACACAGGCCAGATTACCCAGCCGCAGTACGACAGCTTGAAGAACCAGGGCTACTCGAATTCGGACGTGGTTGGCCAGAACGGCCTGGAGGCGTCCTACGAGCAGGTCCTTCGGGGCACTTACGGCGACCAGAGCGTGGCGCTCGACGACTCCGGCAAGGCCATCCCCGGGCTGGTGACCAGCCACAACCCCCCGGTTCCGGGTGAGTCCCTGACCCTGACTATCGACACCCACGAGCAGGAGATCGCACAGAAGGCGCTCCAATGGGGCCTCAACGGCAACAGCGTGCCCATTGCCACAAGAGGCGTGATCATCGTCGAGAACCCCCAGAACGGGAACATCCTGGCGATGGTCAGCCTGCCGAGCTATGACGACCAGAAGTTCGCCGATGGGATCAGCGAAACGGACTTCCAGAAACTGAATGCCGATCCGTCCCAGCCGCTTCTCAACAAGGCCATCGCAGCCCAGTACGCTCCGGGGTCCACCTTCAAGCTGGTTACCGGTACGGCCGGCCTTCAGGACAATCCTCAATGCCAGTTTGCTGGAAACGCCGCCAGGTCTGACTTCAACTACTGCAACAGCAGCTTCAACGACACAGGTGGCGCGTTCAACGCCTCGACGACCCTCCTCTCGCAGCCCTTCATCCAGATCGGCGACTTCAAGTTCTGGGAGTGGGACAAGCAGGGCTGGGGACAGCTGAACGTGACCCAGGGGGTGGCCTACTCGAGCGACACGTTCTTCTACCAGCTCGCGCAGATGGTGGGTCTGGACCGCCTGACCTTCTGGGCGACGCAGTACGGATTCGGGGCTCCGACCGGCATCGACCTCCCATTCGAGGCCAGTGGCATCGTGCCCACCAATGACTGGAAACTGAAGACCACGAGCCAGCCGATGTATACGGGCGAGATCCTCCAGGCCGGTATCGGTCAGGGCTACGACGCCTCGACCCCGCTCCAGCTCCTGAATGCGTATTGCGCTCTGGCCAACGGCGGGAACCTCTGGCAGCCGCACGTCGTGCAGTCGACGACCGACTCGGCCGGGAACGTCACGCAGATTCAGCCGAAGCTCCTGAACAAGCTGCCCGCATCGCAGCAGACCCTCGAGACAATGCGTTTGGCGACGCGAGCCGTAGTGACCACCCGACACACGTACAACCTCGTCGATCTGCCGATCAAGGTCGCCGGCAAGACCGGAACCGCGGAGTTCGGAGTCATCGACAAATACGGCCGGCTGCCATACCACGAATGGTTCGTCGGGTACGTCCCCGGGGATCCATACAACGGTGACTTCACGAAGCCGGATTCACAGCTCGCCGTCGCGGCCTTCATATACGGCGCCGACACCTGGGGCAACGTGGCGACCGAGGTCGTCAAGTACTACCTCATGATGCACTTCGGACTGAAGGGCGACCCGTTCAATATCCGCACGCCCGGTTACATCCAGACATGGACACAACGCGTGACCAACTTCTACGGCAGTCCGAACAGAGACTGACGGTATCGACTGACCTATGAGCCTTCTTCGCGGCGAGACCCTCAGACTCCGGGGCTGGGCCCCAAAGGCCGGCTGGCTGGCGTGGCGCAACTACGACTTCCAGATCACGACGTATGCGGTGCTCCTGACCATCTTCGGATTGGTGATGGCGTACAGCAACACGGTTGGATCTACCCACGAGGCGGTATCCCTCGATTCGCCGTTTGTGCGGAGCCTCATGTGGGCCGTTATCGCGGCCGTCGTCCTCGCGCTGACGACGGTATTCGACTACAGGTGGCTCCGTTCCTTCGCCTGGCCGGCCTATCTGATCAACATCGGCCTCCTGATCCTCACGCTGCGGATCGGCCGGGGCACGGGTGAAGCCGTCAACGCAGCTCGCTGGGTCACGATCGGCGGCTTCCAGTTCCAGTTCAGCGAGTTTGCCAAGATCGTCATGGTCGTCGTCTTCGCGGCCTACCTGGCCCATCGCGAGGAAAGCGCCAAGTCGCCCTGGACCATCGTCGGGGCGCATCGTGATCATGGTGCCGCCCTGGGTCCTGGTCATGCTCCAGCCGGACCTCGGTACGTCTCTGGTCCTCGTGGCTCTGGTAGCCGGAATGCTCTTCATGGCCGGAGCCAGCCTGTTCTGGATGGGCACCCTGGTCGCCGGGGTTGCGGCCGCCGTCCCGATCGTCTGGGCAGGCCTGCGCGACTACCAGCAAGCGCGCCTCCTGACGCTCTTGAGTCCGGGCTCCGACCCCAAGGGCGCCGGCTTCCAGGTGCATCCAAGCCGAGGCCGCGGTCAACGCGGGCGGCCTGGGCGGGAAAGGGCTGACCAACGGCACGGTCGTGCTGCCGGTCCAGAGCACGGACTTCGTCTGGGGGGTCCTGGCCGAGGAACTCGGCTTCGTCGGTGCGATGGTCGTCCTCGCCCTATTCACGCTGCTTCTGATTCGCTGCTCATCTGCGCGTGGCGCGCCCCCGACCGTTTCGCCATGCTCCTGAGCTGCGGCCTGGCCACGATGATCTTCTTCCAGGTCTTCGTGAACGTCGGCATGGTCATGGGCCTCGTCCCGGTTACCGGCATCCCGCTGCCGTTCATCAGCTACGGCGGCGCATCTCTCGTCAGCCTGGCCGCGGGCCTCGGCATTCTCCAGAGCACGAATCTGCGCCGCGAGAAGCCCGCGTGGTGAAGGGGGATCGCCCCGCGCGCCAATACGCCCGGCCGCGGGTCGATCCCCGAACCGAGACCGATCACGACCGCCGGCCGCGGTGGGCGCGTGCCGATCCGGACCCAGTCCGGGCCTTTCGATGCACCGCCGCCGCTTCCCGACTGGTCGTCCGGCGGTTGCTGGGCCGCGTCCGCAAGCCGGGCCGGTACTCGGGCGGCGAGTGGAACTCCGTCCGCAAGGACTGGTCCGAGACCGCCCTGAAGTGGTGTTTCGCGTACCCCGACCTGTATGAGATCGGGATGAGCAACCTTGGCCTGCGGATCCTCTACGAAGTCCTGAACGACAGGCCCGATTGCCTGGCTGAGCGTTGCTTCGCGCCGGACGTCGATCTCCAGGCCGAGTTGCGGACGGCCAACGTCCCGCTGTGGAGTCTCGAGACACGCCGCTCGCTCCGCGACTTCGACGTGCTGGGCCTCAGCCTCGGCTATGAGCTCGTGGCCACGAACGTGCTCGACATGCTCGACCTGGCAGGCATCGGACTGACGACCGGCGAGCGGTCCGAGGCGGACCCGCTGGTGATCGCGGGTGGCTCGATCGTCCTGAACCCGGAGCCGTTCGCCGACCTGACGGACGCGGTCGTGCTCGGGCGAGGGCGAGGACGTGGTGCTGGAGATCAGCGAGGTCCTGCGAGACGATCGGCTGGAATCGCCGCGTGTCCGAGCCGGAAGGAGAGTGGCGCCGGGGAGTGGACCGCGCCACCGCGTTGCGGGCGCTGGCCGGTATCGCCGGCGTATACGTCCCCTCCCTGTACCGGCCGCGCTACGAAGCCGACGGAACGTTCGACGGCCCTGGACCGTCTCGACGAAGCCGCCCCGTCTCCGAGTCACGGCACGTATCGCCGCCGACTTCGAGACCAACGTCCACGGGATCCGCCAGATCGTCCCCAACATCGGGATCGTGTTCGACCGAGCCCAGCTCGAGGTGATGCGCGGATGCACGCGCGGCTGTCGCTTCTGCCAGGCCGGAATGCAGTCACGCCCGCTTCGGGAGCGCGCGCCGGAAGTCGCGATCGCCGCCGCCGAAGCGATCCTGCGCGCGACAGGCTACGAGGAGATCGGGCTGACGAGCCTTTCCGACCGCCGACTACACGCACGTCAGGCGAGGTCGCGTCGGAGCTCCACAGGCGCAACCCGGAGGTCGTGATCTCGCTTCCGAGCACGCGCGTGGACGCCTTCAACGTGGAGCTGGTCGATGCCATCGCACCCGGTGGCCGGCGTTCCGGATTCACGTTCGCGCCCGAGGCCGGCAGCCAGCGGTTGCGCGACACGATCAACAAAGGCGTGAGCGACGAGGAGATCGTTCGGTGCGCCGAGCTGGCCTTCAGCCGAGGCTGGAGCGCCGTGAAGCTCTACTTCATGATCGGCTTGCCGGGCGAGACGATCGACGACGTGCTGGCCATCGCCTCGATCTGTCGCCGCGTCCTCGAGATCGGGCGACGGCGCCATGGTGGCCGGGCCCAGGTGAAGGCCAACGTCTCGACTTTCGTACCGAAGGCCATGACCCCGTTCCAATGGGACGGTCAGGACGCGCAGCGACGAGATCGAGGCCAAGGTCGCCGAGCTCGCGGAAGACGCTGCACGGCAAGGGTCTGGTCATGTCGTGGCACGACCCGCGAAGCTCGCTCCTCGAGGCGGCCCTCGGCCGTGGCGATCGCCGGCTCAATCGGGTCATCGTTCGAGCCTGGCGGAAGGGGGCGCGCTTCGATGCCTGGGACGTCCACTTCGCCTTCGACGCCTGGCTCGAGGCGTTCGCCGAAGAGGGTCTCGACCCGGCCTGGTACGCCCAGCGCGATATCCCGATCGATGAGCACCTGCCCTGGGAGCACTTGAGTGCGGGCGTCTCGACCGACTTCCTGCTGCGCGAGCGAAGGCTCGCCCTGGCCGCCAGGACCACGGCAGACTGCCACTGGGGCCCGTGCTCCAACTGCGGCATACCGGCGGCCGTCGGCTTTGCCTGCGACACGGGCCGGCAGGGTCCCAGGCAGCTGCTCGTCGCCCAGGATGGCGGCGACGACGGCGATGCCGGCGGCGGTGGCTCGCGCCCGCCGAGGAGATGGCGCTACCTGGGTCCGCCGGGCGATGCCCGCCGTTCCAACGCCGACGGGTCCGCTGCGGCCGGTGCCGGCCTCCCGGACGCGAGTGCTAAGGTGGACCGCGACCGCGCCCTCGCGACGCGGCTGGCACCCAAGTTGCTGGGGACGGACATGCAGTCGAAGGACGCCGGGCTCGATCGTCTTGCGTCGCTGGTGGAGGCGGCCGGCGGCGAGAAGTCTGGGTGACGTCGGCGGCCATCGCCGGCTCGGGTGAGACTACCCTCGAGCTGATCCGTCTGTTCGTTCTCCTGGTTGGGGCCGCCGCGCTGGTGACCCTCCTGGCCCGCCGAATCCGGCTGCCGTACACCGTCGCGCTGGTCGCCTTCGGGATCGCCGCGGGCGCCCTGGCGCCGCTCCGGGTCGAGATCACTCCTGAGCTCGTGCTCGTCGTGCTCCTTCCGGGCTTGATCTTCGAAGCCTCATATCAGACCGACTTCGGCAAGCTGCGTCCTTCCATCACCGGCGTGAGCCTCCTGGCCGGACCGGGAGTCCTGGTCAGCGCCGTCGATCGTCGCCGCGGCCCTGCACTTCGGCGCCGGCCTGGCGCTGCCCGAGGCGTTCGTGGTGGGAGCCATGCTCTCGGCCACGGATCCGGCCGCGGTCATCGCCACGTTCAAGCGCCTGGAATCGCCGCGGCGCCTGGCCACGCTGGTGGAGGCGGAGAGCGTCTTCAACGACGGGACCGGGATCGTCGTCTTCGCCCTGGCCGTCGACTTCGTCTCACGGCCGATCGGCCCGGCGGAGATCGGGATGACGTTCGTATGGGTGACACTCGTCAGCGCGGTCGTGGGCGCGATCGCCGGCTTCGTCGCCTCTCGGATACTGCCCACCGTGGGCGATCACTTGATCGAGATCAGCCTGTCGGTAGTGCTTGCCTATGGCACATACCTGGCGGCCGACGCGTTCCACCTCTCGGGCGTGATCGCCACCGCCGTCGCCGGGATCGTCCTGGGCACGTACGGCCGGAGGAACGGTCTTTCGCCGCGAACCGAAGAGGCCCTCGACACGGTCTGGGAGTTCGTGGCCTTCCTTGCCACAGCCTTCGTGTTCCTCGTCGTGGGGTTCGCGATATCGATCCAGGCCCTGGCCGACGTGGCCACGCCGATAGCGTGGGCCTTCGTGGCCACGCTGGCCGGCAGGGCGGTCATCGTCTACGGCCTGCTGGGCGCCTGGCGGCTGATTCGAATGAGGATCCGTTCTCCGGAGCAGCACGGCCGGCGGGCGATCGACGGCGACGAGCCGGCCATTCCCCTCGACTGGCTGCACGTGATCTTCTGGTCCGGCTTGCGAGGAGCCGTGTCGACGGCACTCGCGCTTTCACTTCCGCTCGACTTCCCGAATCGCTCCGCCCTGCAGGGCATCACGTTCGGAGTCGTCCTCGTCACCCTTCTCCTGCAGGCGACCACCGCCGAACTGGTCGTGGCGAAGTGGGGTCGGGACCGGTCCTCGGCGGCCGGTGGAACGGGAAGTGCCGGCTCCTACGGCCGAAGCCGGCGGAGCAGGCGGGACTCAGATCCCTCGGGCGGCATCGAGTCGTTGCCGTGAGCGAGGCGCTGCAGCGGTGGCGCATCGTCTTCGCCCGCGACGAGGAAGCTCGCTACCTGGCCCACCTGGACGCCGTCACGCAGTGGGAACGCGCCTTTCGGCGAGGGGCGATTCCCGTCGCCACGACCGGCGGGTTCAACGCCCGGCCGAAACTCGTCTTCGCCGCCCCGCTCCAGCTCGGCATGCTCGCGGAGCACGAACTGGCCGACGTGTACCTGGCCGAACGCCTGACGGCGCCGGCTCTGCGGGCACGCTTGGGCAGTGGAATGCCGGCCGGCTACAGGGTCGTCGACCTCCACGACGTGTGGATGGGGGCGCCCGCCCTGGCTCCCCAGCTCGTCGCGGCCGACTACCGCATGACCCTGTTCGGCGTGGAACGGGAGGATCTCGATTCCGCTGCGGCACGACTCATGGCCAGGGAGAGCCTGCCGCGCGAGAGGCGCCGGGAGAGCAAGGCGATCCGCTACGACTTGAGGCCGCTGATCATCGACCTCCGGGTTCGCGACGCGGATCGGGCTCCCCTGGCCGTGGCCGGCGCGCCGGCAGGGATGCCGGCCGGGGTTGCGGAGCTCTGGATGAGGCTCCGCCACTCGCAGGAACGGGGCAGCGGCCGCGCGGACGAGGTCGTTGCCGCGCTCGCCGACGATCTCGGCCTGACGGCCGCGGGAGAACCATCGGAGGAGGGCGCCGCCAAAGCGCCCGACGCCGGCGGCCGGACGATCGAGTGCGTGCTGTCGGTTCGCGAGCGTCTGTGGCTCGCCGATGAGCTGAGCGTAGGCCCGACTTCCGTCCGGGCCAAGTAGCCCGGCTCTCCTGACGCGGCGCGCTACTGTCCATTCCTCCCGTCTGGAAGGCGGGCCGCATGATCTTATCCACGGGAGTCGGCCCTCGGTCCGGGCGACACCCCGGTCGTGCGTCCGGGTGCCGGTTCGGGCTCGGCGGACGGCATTCCGCGTTTGACGAGGCCGATCTTGCGCCGTACACTCGCACTTCGCGCCCCGGGGAACCCGGGGGCGATTTCGTGTCATGCACCCGAGGGCATCGCGCCCTTCCACTTCCCGAGGGCCAATGTACGCAGTCATCCAGACCGGCGGCAAGCAGTACCGCGTCGAACTCGGAACCGAGCTCGAGGTGGAGCTGCTCGATGTCGAACCGGGCCAGGAGATCAACCTCGACCGCGTTCTGCTGGTCGTCGATGGCGACAAGTCGTCCGTAGGCCAGCCGCTCGTCGCGGACGCGGCCGTGAGCGCTCGGGTCCTGCGCCAGGACCGGGGCGAGAAGACGATCTCCTTCAAGTACCGGCCCAAGGCCCGCAGCCGCGTCAAGAAGGGGCATCGCCAGGAACTGACGGTGCTGAAGATCACCGACGTCCGGCTCGGAACCAAGAGCGCGGCGGCGGAGGCCAAGGAGGCCGAAGCCAAGGCCCAGGCCGAGCGCGAGAAGGTCTCCAAGGCGGCCGCTCGCCAGGCAGCCGAGGACGCGGCGCTGGCCGATAAGCTCAAGGCTCGCCAGGCTGCCGCGGACGAGGCCAAGCCCAAGGGGAAGGCGGCAAAGGCCGCGCCGAAGGCTGCGCCGGCCAAGGAGGAGGCATCCGCCAAGGCGAAGGCCAAGGCTGCGCCCAAGGTCGCCGCTCCGGCGAAGGCTGCGCCCAAGCCTGCCAAGAACGACAAACCGGCCGGTGAGGCCGCCCCCAAGCGACCCGCTCGGGCAAAGAAGGACGAGTAAGCGATGGCCCACAAGAAGGCAGGATCGAGTTCCAAGAACGGCCGCGACAGCGTCGGCCAGCGACTCGGCATGAAGGCCGGCGACGGACAGTTCGTCACATCCGGCTCGATCATCGTCCGCCAGCGCGGGATGACCTTCAAGGCCGGCGCGGGCGCCGGCCTGGGCCACGACTACACCGTCTTTGCGACGGTCGACGGAACCGTCCATATCGAGCACGAGACGCGCGACAAGAAGCGAATTCGCGTCGAAGCCCTGGCCGGCGAGTAGCCGGCGGGAGAACCTTGCGGTACGGCGCACCGGAGCGCCGATCGCGCCACCGACGACCACCGGCGGGAAACCGTGCGGAAGGCGCCTGGGAGTAACCAATGAAGCCCAAGATCCACCCCACCTACCAGCAGGCCACGGTTCACTGCGCCTCGTGCAAGACCGTCTTCGAGGTCGGCTCGACCAGATCCGAGCTGCGGGTCGACGTCTGCAGCCTCTGCCACCCGTTCTTCACCGGCAAGCAGACCATCATCGACACGGCCGGGCAGGTCGAACGATTCCAGAGGCGTCTCGAGCGCGCCGAGCGGGCATAGCCTGTCCGGCTCCGCCAGGCTGAGGGGCTAGACTTCCCACATGGCCAGCTTCCAATACGGCGGTCAGGCGCTCATAGAAGGCGTTCTGATGCGCGGCCGGCATGCTCTTGCGGTCGCCCTCCGCCACCCCGACGGTTCCATCATCTGGGCCACCGAGCGGTTGGATTTGGGGCTCCGTGCCCGCCGGGCAATGAAGCTCCCGTTCCTGCGCGGACTGGTCGTCCTGTACGACACCCTCGTGACGGGTACGCGCTGGTTGGTGAGGTCGGCCACGATCCAGGCCCTGGCCGTCGAAGGCGCCGACGAAGACCACGGCAAGGGCGGCCCCGCGGCCGCCGGGCCCGGGTCCCTCGTTCACATGCTGCTACTGGCTCCGGTCGCCGCCGTCGTAAGCGCGGCATCGGGCCACGATTCCGATTCGGGCGGCTCCGACGCGCCGGGAGACTCAGCCAAAGCGGCCTCCGGCTCGACCGGCGGCCTCGGCAAGGGCTACACCGTGGCGGTGGGAGGCATGCTGCTGGTCACCCTGGCGATCGGCATCGCCATCTTCTTCCTGCTGCCCCTGTTCCTCGCCCAGGCCACCGTCGGGCGAGTGGACCAGGGCTTCGCCTTCCAGCTCTCCGAAGGTTTCATTCGGGTGGTCATCTTCATCGGCTATCTGATGCTCGTCGGCCGTGCCGCGGACGTTCGGCGCACGTTTCAGTACCACGGCGCCGAGCACATGTCCATCCACACCCTCGAGGCCGGCGACCCGCTGACCGTCGCCGCGGCCCGCAAATACCCCACCGCCCACCCGCGCTGCGGGACCGAGTTCCTCGTAGTCGTCCTCATCGTCTCGATCCTCGCCTTCGCCGTCGTCGGGAAGCTATCGCCGGTGTGGCTGGTCATCTCGCGTGTCGTCCTCATCCCGGTCATCGCCGCGATCAGCTACGAGCTCCTTCAGCTCGGCGCCCGCAACCGCCGCTACGCCGCCGTTCGGTGGCTGTGGTCGCCGGGAATCTGGGTTCAGAAGATAACCACTCGCCAGCCGACCGACGACATGATCGAGGTCGCGATCGTCTCGCTCCAGCGGGCCCTGGTCGCCGACGGCAGGGAGATCCCGGAGGGTAGCGCGGTGTTCGCCTCGCGGCCGATGGAGTCGGACCCGAACGGCCCGGAAGGCGACGTGGCAAGTGCCGGAGCGGCCGCTAACACCGAGCCTGCCAAGTCAAGCCCGAAGGGCTTGACTCGTGATCGACGCCAAGCTCGTCGAGATCGCCGCCCGATACGACTCCCTCCAGAACGAGCTGGCCCAACCCGAGACGGCCGCCGACCCCGCAGCGCTCAAGCGCATCGGCAAGGAGCTGGCCCAGCTCGAGCCGGCGGTAGCCGCGTGGCGTGAGCTGCTGGCGGCTCGCAAGGAGCTGGCAGAGGCCCTCGAGATGCGCGACGGCGGCGACGAGGAGATGCACGACCTGGCCCAGGACGAGGTTCGCAGGCTCGAGACGCGCGAGACGGAGCTCATCGAGCTGCTGCGTCTCCAGCTGATCCCGCGCGACCCGGCCGACGAGAAGAACGTGATCCTGGAGATCCGGGCCGGAACCGGCGGCGACGAAGCCAAGCTCTTCGCCGCGGAGCTGCTCCGGATGTACCTCCGGTACGGCGAGCGGCACCGGATGCAGGCCGAGATCTTGCACGCCGAGGAGAACGGCATAGGCGGCATCGGCGAGGCGATCGTCAAGATCGACGGCCGCGGCGCGTACAGCCGGCTCAAGTTCGAGGCCGGAGTCCACCGGGTCCAGCGCATCCCCGTCACGGAGTCGAGCGGTCGCATCCACACCTCGACCGCGACCGTGGCAGTCATGCCGGAGGCCGAAGAGGTCGACATCCACATCGACGAGAACGACATTCGAGTCGATGTCTACAGATCCACCGGCCCGGGCGGTCAGTCGGTCAACACCACGGACTCGGCGGTCCGGATCACCCACAAGCCGACCGGCATTGTCGTCGCGATCCAGGACGAGAAGTCGCAGATCAAGAACAAGGCCAAGGCCATGGCCGTGTTGCGCAGCCGCCTGCTCGATCGGCAGCGGGCACAGGCCGCGGAGAAGGAATTGGCTCTGCGGCGGAGCATGATCGGCTCGGGCGACCGATCCGAGAAGATACGGACCTACAACTTCCCCCAGGACAGACTGACGGACCATCGAATCGGACTGGATCTCCACAACCTGCCCAACGTGATGGACGGCGACCTCGAGAAGCTGATCGACGCCCTGAGTGAGATGTACCAGGCCGAGCAGCTGCGGCTGCTGGGAGAGGAATCGGACGCGTGACCAGGCCGCGTGCGTTCTGGGCGTGGCCGTAGTCGCGGCGATCGGCATGGCGACGATCGGCGACCTCCTGGCGAGTGGAACGACACGGCTGCGTGCCTCCGGATCCGAGAGCGCCCGTCTCGATGCCGAGCTGCTGCTGGGTTGGGCGATCGGCGCGGAGCGAACCGCGATCATCGCCCACCCCGACGCTCCGGTCGGAGCGGACGCGGCGGCGGCGTACGAAGCGGGCGTAGTCCGGCGCGAGGCCGGCGAGCCCGTGGCCTACATCCGCGGCCTCAAGGAATTCCACCGGCTGGCTCTGGCCGCGGACCGGCGGGCGCTCATTCCACGGCCCGAGACCGAACTGCTGGTCTCGGAGGCGGAGCGGGAGATCGCCTGGCGACTGACCTCCGCGCCACGGCCGCCGGGCACTCCGCAGCTGCGTGTCGTCGACGTCGGGACCGGGTCGGGCGCCATCGCGATCGCGCTTGCGGCTCTGCTGCGGACGCGGCGGATGCTTCCCGAGGTCTCGATCCTGGCGACCGACTGCTCGCCCGAGGCCCTCGATCTGGCGCGCGAGAACGCCGTCGCCCATTCCGCCGCCGACGCGATCGTGTTCGTCGAAGACGACCTGCTGCCGGCGGCCGAGGATCCGTTCGACGTGATACTGGCCAACCTGCCCTACATCCCTTCGGCGGAGTCGACCGCCTGCCGGTGGCGGCGTCGTTCGAGCCGCGCCTGGCGCTCGATGGCGGACCCGACGGGCTGGCGGTCGTGCGGCGGTTGCTCGAAGCGCTGCCCGCGGCCCTGGCACCGAGCGGAGTGGCGCTCCTCGAGATCGGCTTCGACCAGGGGCCCGCGGTGGAGCAGGCCGTGGCCGCCCTCGAAGGCGAGTGGTCCTGCGAGATCCAGCCGGACTTATCGGGCAACCCGCGCCTCGCGCACGTGGAACGCGCGACCGGCCCGCAGACTCGCCCATGACCGAGCCGGTTCTTCCGATTCGCCTGATCGCCCTCGACATCGACGGAACGCTCGTCGGCAACGATGCGGTCATCGGCGAACGCACTCGGGCGGCCATCGGCGAAGCGGCTCGGCGCGGAATAGCCGTCTCGCTCGTGACCGGCCGCATGGCCACCAGCGCGATGCCCTTCGCCGAGGCGCTGGGCCTGACCGGGCCGCTCGTGGCCCAACAGGGCGCCTTGATACGGGCCATGCCCGAGGCGGGCTCGCGGCGCCTCGGCCGGATTCTCTTCCACCGGCCTCTTGCCCCGGCCGTGACGGTCGAGATCGTGCGCTGGTGCCAGGAGCGGGCGCTGATCCCGCACTTCAATCACCTGGAGTGGATGATCGTTGCCGCCGACGAGTCTCGCCTGGAGGAGTACCGCCACTTCGTCGGCGACAGGTTGCGGACCGTGCCGAACATCGCCGATCGAGCACTCCGCCCGGTCACCAAGGTGGTCGCGATCGGCGAGGGCGAGCATTCGCTGGAGGTGCTCGACGAGGGACGAGCCCACTTCGCGGGTCGGGCCGAGGTCACGCTGAGCCACCCGATGTTCCTGGAGTTCCTGGCGCCGGGCGTCTCGAAGGGGATGGCGATCCGCTGGCTCGCCAGGCGCCTCGGAGTTCCTCTCGGCCAGTGCATGGCAGCCGGCGATCAGTACAACGACCTGGAGATGATCGCCGAGGTCGGCCACGGCGTGGCGATGCCAAGCGCGCCCGCCGCCGTGCAGGCCGTGGCCCGATATGTGGCGCCGCCGGTGGGGGAGGAGGGAGCCGCGCAGATGATCGAACGCATCGCCCTGGGCGGTTGGCGAGGGGCGGCCTCCGGCTCCAATGCCGGGGTGAGGGTCGAGCGGCGATGACGCGCCCCGGCGGGCCACCGAGGCGGGCGCGGCAGCTCCCCGATGACGCCGGGGGACGCGCGGAGGCGGTGGCCGTTCTGCGAGCCGGCGGCATCGTGGCAATGCCGACCGACACGGTCTACGGCGTTGGGGTCGCCCTGGAGGCGCGCGACGGCCTGGAGCGGCTCTTCGCGGCCAAGGACCGGCCGCTCGATCGCGCGATCGTGCTCCTGGTGGCCGAAGTCGATCAGGCCGCTGCGGTCGGCGTGATGACTCCGGCGGCCCGACTCCTGGCGGAGAGCTTCTGGCCGGGTGGTCTGACGCTCGTGCTGGCGCAGGCGCCGGGGGCCCGGCTGCCCGCGGCTCTGACCGGTGGCGCCGCGACGATCGGGGTCCGCCTTCCCGATCACGATTGCCCGCGCGCCCTCGTCCCGCGCCCTCGGCCCGTTGCCCGTCACCTCGGCCAATCTGTCCGGCCAACACGGCGCCCGCGATGCCTCGGAGGTTCTGGCCCAGTTGGGCTCTCGCGTCGACCTCGTTCTCGATGGCGGTTCGGCACGCGGCGGCGTCCCCTCCACGGTCGTCGACTGCTCCGGCGAGGCGCCGCGGATCCTCCGCGCCGGCGCGATCTCGCGGGAGGCGCTGGCGTCCGTCCTGGACGGGGCGGGCCTGGCGCACGCCCTGCGCGATTAGGCGCGTGACGCTGCTCGCGCGGCGGCGCGAATCCAGGCGATCTGACGGCGTCGCCGGGCATCGGCGACAATAGGCTCGGCCCGGTCCCGCGCACGTCGAAAATGATGGTGAGTCGCCGTCTGCGCCGGCCGGGAAAGGAGGCGGCATGACGATCGCGCGTCGAGAGGGGATCGCCTGGGCCCGGCTGGCCGATGTCGACCCCGAGTTGTGGGCGGCCATTCGCGGCGAGACCGACCGCCAGCGCTGGAAGATCGAGCTGATCGCCAGCGAGAACTACACCTTCGCCGCGGTGATGGAGGCGCAGGGCTCGCCTCTCACCAACAAGTACGCCGAAGGCCTCCCCGGGAAGCGCTACTACGGCGGCTGCGAGTTCGTGGACGTCGCCGAGCGCCTCGCCCAGGACCGCGCCCTGGCTCTCTTCCCCGGCGCCGAGCACGTCAACGTCCAGCCCCACTCCGGAGCCCAGGCCAACATGGCCGCCTACCTGTCCGTCCTCGCCATCGGCGACAGGATCCTGGGCATGAACCTGGCCCACGGCGGGCACCTGACCCATGGCTCGCCGGTCAACTTCAGCGGCAAGTGGTTCGAGGTCCACGCCTACGGCGTCTCGCCCGAGACCGAGCAGATCGACTACGACGCGCTGGAGAAGCAGGCGGCCGAGGTCCATCCGAAGATGATCGTCGCCGGCGCGAGCGCCTACCCGCGCATCATCGATTTCGAGCGGCTCGGCAAGATCGCCCACGCCAACGACGCCCTGCTGATGGTGGACATGGCCCATATCGCCGGCCTGGTCGCGGCCGGGCTCCACCCGACTCCCTTCGGCCACGCCGACATCGTGACGACGACCACTCACAAGACCCTGCGGGGCCCGCGCGGCGGCCTGATCTTCTGCCGCGAGGACCTGGGCAAGGCCGTGGACAAGAGCGTCTTCCCGGGCACGCAGGGCGGCCCGCTGATGCACGTCATCGCCGCCAAGGCCGTGGCCCTGAAGCTCGCCGCCACCGACGAGTTCCGCGACGACCAGCGCCAGACGATCGCCAACGCCAAGCTCCTGGCCGCCACGCTGGCCGAGAAGGGGGCACGGGTCGTCTCCGGAGGCACGGACAACCACCTCATGCTCGTCGACGTGACGCCGCTCGGAGTCACGGGCCGAGAGGCCGAGCGCCTCCTCGACGAGATCGGGATCACGGTCAACAAGAACGCCATCCCCTTCGACCAGAATCCGCCCAACATCGCATCCGGGATCCGGGTCGGCACGCCGGCAACGACCAGCCGCGGCTTCCGCGAGCCCGAGATGAGAATCATCGGTGAGCTGATCGTCGAGGCCATCGCCACCCGAGACGATCCCTCCGAGCAGGCCAAGCTCTCCGCCCTGGCGCGGGACCTCTGCTCGCGCTTCCCAGTGCCCGGGCTGCCGGAGGACTGACAGACGAGCAACCGGGCCGGCGATCCATCGGGCGCTCAGGCTGCCCGATGAGTCTGAACGAGAAGGCCGCCGAGGCGCTTCCGGCCCTGGTCTTCGGGTTCTTGCTGGCGGGAGCGATCACCCTCGTGGCGACGCCGATCGTCGGGCGCTATGCCCGCCGCTTCGGCATCGTCGATCGCCCCGAAGCAAGGCGGGTGAACAAGCAGGCCATCGCCCGGGGCGGCGGCATCGCCATCCTGCTGGGATTCGTGTTCGTGTCGGCCCTTCTTCTCTTCGCCAACAGCGTGGTCGGCATGCACTTCGTCGAGGCGCCGCAGATCGTCAAGCGGCCCCAGAGCCTGGCGCTGCTCGGCGGCGCGGTCCTGGCAGCGGGCCTCGGCTTCCTCGACGACTGGCTCCAGCTCCGCGCCCGCTGGCAGTTCCTGGGTCAGTTCCTGCTGGCCGGCATCGCCGTCGCGCTCGGAGTGGTCGTCGCCCGCGTCAACGATCCGCTGATCCCTGCCGGCACCCTCGAGATATCGGGCGCCGTCGCCATCGTGGCGACCGTGCTCTGGATCGTGGGCATGATCAACAGCATCAACTTCATCGACGGCCTGGACGGCCTCTCGTCCGGCATCGCCCTGATCGCCGCGCTGACCCTCGGGGTGATCAGCCTGACGTCCAACCCGGTCGAGCCGTATGTGGCCCTCTTCTGCTTCGTCCTCGCCGGCGCCCTGGCCGGTTTCCTGCGCTGGAACTTCCATCCCGCGTCGATCTTTGCCGGAACCAGCGGCATCATGCTGGTCGGCTATTGCCTGGCCGTGCTCTCGATCCTGGGCACGGCGAAGATAGCCGTGGTTGCGCTCGTGCTGGGCGTGCCGATCATCGACACGTTCTGGATCATCGTGCGGCGCCTCGTGGCCGGCCGGTCGCCGTTCGCCCCGGACCGCGGGCACATCCACCACCGCCTGCTCGACCTGGGCCTGTCGCATCGGGACACCGTGCTGGTCATCTACGGAGTCTGCGTCCTGCTGGCCCTGCTCTCCCTGGGGCTCTCCGGAAGGGACCAGATGTACGCGTTCATGGGCCTGGCCGTGCTCTTCGGCCTCGTCCTTCTCCTGATCGCGAAACTGGGCGGCGGCGGCAACGTGGTCGGCGAGGACCTCGATCGCGACTCCTACGACCCCGCGCCAGACGAGCCGGCGGCGCGGCGAGCTGGCGGCGCCGGACCGGCGGCTGACGGACCTGAGTAGGCGACCGACACGGCCGCAGACGGCCGGGTGTCTCGGAGGATCCCGGCCGTACCCTCTTCCGACGTGCGGCACTGCTCCGGGTGGGACGTCTGCGCCGAGTTGAGCATTCGAGTAGGGCCGCTGCTACACTCACGGCGCCCTGCCAGGGAGAAGATGAACGACCTCGGAAAAGCATCCGCCTACATCGCCCTGTTCTCCGAGATCGCGTTCGTTCTACTCATCACTGTCATGGCGGGGGTTCTCGGTGGCTACTGGCTGGACCAGCGTCTCGGAACGGTCCCGATCTTCGTTCTCGTCGGATTCGCGATCGGAAGCGTCGGCGGCGCAATCGGCTGCTGGCGATTGATCGCCCGGTTCCTGGTTCGGCTGGACGACGATGACAAACGATGACGCGGCACCTCCGGTGGGCCGCCGTTTAGCGGAGCGAGTGTGACAAGCGATTCCCGCGGCGCGCCCGCCGACGATCGAGGAAGGCCCGGCGGTCGCCCCGGCCACTCCGCCGAGGAGGCGTTTCGGCGCCAGGGCATTCCTGTTTCTCTTCGTGGGTGTCGTCGCGCTCGACATCCTCGCGGCCATCGTCGTCCCGCCTTTCCCCAAGGGGGGCCAGGCCGGCCAGGCTTGCGACTACCCCGCGTGCTTCATCAACAGCGTGATCGAGTTCCCGCCTCCGGCGGTGGTGCTGGATTTCTCGCCGGCCACGGCCCCGGCCGCCGCGCCGATCGTCTACTTCCACCCGAGCATCAGCTCGACCATCCTGACCATGTGGATCGTCATGGCCCTCATCCTGCTTCTGGCCTTCCTGGCCACGCGGCGGATGAGGCTGATGCCCGGCCGGGTGCAGAACGCAGTCGAGTGGGCCTATGAGTTCGGCTCCGACTTCGCCGTCGGCATCGGGGGACAGGGAGCCAGGCGCTACTACCCGATCTTCGCCGCCTTCTTCCTGCTGATCCTGTTCTCCAACTGGAGCGGGCTCGTGCCGCCGGTAGGCAAGATCGAGCAGCTCCGGGCGCCCACGAGTGACGTGAACATAACCATCGGCCTGGCCCTGACATCGTTCGTCCTGTTCGAGGGCGAGGGATTCCGGCGCCTCGGCGTCCGCGGCTACCTCGGCAAGTTCTTCCCGATAGGGGAGTTCCGGCACGGCATCGGAGCCGGCATTCTGGCCATGTACGTCGGGATCATCGAGCTCTTCCTCGAGTTCGTGAAACCGGTCACGCTCTCGATGCGACTCTTCGGCAACATCTACGGCGGCGAGGTAGCCCTGGCCGTGATCTCGGCCCTCACTCTGGCCCTGGCGCCGGTCCTGCTATTGGGACTCGACGCGCTGCTCAACGTGATCCAGGCCCTCATCTTCTCGGTCCTGACCCTGATGTTCATTATTCTCGCGGTGGAGGGCCACGAGTCCGAGGAGCACCGTCCGGCCGCGGCGGGCGGCCTTTCCATCGACAACCCGGCGCCGGGCAGCGCCGACAACAATCAGCCCGTGGCGGCCTGACCGCCGACCAGCGCGATTACCCGGCCCGAGGTCGGAGTAGAGGAGGTTCGATCACATGACCCCAGAGCACATCGGAGCCGGACTGGCGGCGCTTGGCGTCATCGGCCCCGGCATCGGCATCGGCATCCTGGCCGGCATGTCCAGCAACGCGATCGGGCGCAACCCGGACGCGGCAGGCCAGATTCGCGGCCTGGCGATCATCCTCGCCGGGTTTGCCGAAGGCCTCGGCGTCCTCGCGATCGTCGTCGGCCTTCTCGCCCTCTTCATCAAGTAGGCCCCCGAGCACACGGAGCGTAGACCTTGAATCCCCTGGCGGCCGTCGTGGCGGCCGCACCCGCGACCGAGGCGTCCGGCCTCTCGATCAACTTCTTCTGGGTGATCGTCGCCGCCCTCAACTTCATCGTGTTCCTGGTCTTGATCTGGCGCTTCGCATTCGACCCGATCGCGAAGATCCTGGCCGAGCGCAAGGCCCGAGTCGACCAGGGCCTGGCGGACGCGGAGCAGGCTCGCAAGGATCGAGAAGCCGGGGCCGCGGAGCGCGAGCGCGTGATTGCCGACGCGCGGCGCGAGGCCAACGCGCTCATCGTCGCGGGCCAGCACGCCGCCCAGCAGCTCCGAGAGGCCGATATCGCCGCCACGAAGGCAGAGCTGGACCGCCTCCGCGAGAAGGCGCTGGTCGACATCGCCGCGGAACGGGACCGGGTCCTGGCGGAGCTGCGCGGCCATGTCGCCGATCTCGCTCTCGACGCCGCCGGCAAAGTGGTGGGCGAGACGATGACCGCGCAACGCGAGCGGCGGCTGGTCGAGGAGTTCCTGCACGAAGAAGGCGTGATCGATCCGGGGCGGGCCAACTGATGCCACGTTTGAGCGCCGGCCGGCGGTACGCGGAGGCGGCCTTCGAGCTTGCCGAGCGTGACGGGACCGTCGACGCCTGGCGGAAGGACCTCGCCGCCGCCTGCGAGCTGGCACAAGACGAACGCGTCGCCCGCGACATAGACAGTCCCGCCGTGGCCTTCGTCCATCGTCGCAAGGCCGTGGAGGCCCTCCTGGGCGACCGCGTCTCGCACTCGGCGCTGAACCTGGCCCTGGTCCTGGCTCAGCGCGGGCGGTTCGCGCTGCTGCCCCAGGTGAGTGACGAGTTCGATGAGCTCGTCCGGCGGTCCCGGGGCATCGTCGCGGCGACCGTGACGACAGCCTCGCCGCTATCGGCGAAGGAGCTGGCGGCGGTCCAGGCTCGCGTGGAGCAGCTGGCCGGGGCGAAGGCCGAGGTGAGCACGGCAATCGATCCGGCGTTGATCGGCGGTCTTTGCATCAAGATCGGCGACTGGCAGATCGATGCCAGCGTCAGCACCCGCATGGATCGGCTGCGCAAGCAGCTGCTCGGAGGCACAAGCTAACGTCAGACGCCGCGACCGCGGCGGACCCGAGGCCCAACGGAGAAGGAATGGCCAGTCGCTCAGACGAGATCGTCAGCATCATCAAGGACACGATCGAACGTTTCGACGCGGGCGCGGAGTCCCGCAGCGTCGGCACGGTCGTCGAAGTCGGCGACGGCATCGCCCAGATCTACGGCCTGTCCGGCGCTCTCTCGTCGGAACTGCTCGAGTTTCCCGGCGGCGTCATGGGGATGGCCCTGAACCTGGAGGAGGAGACAGTCGGCGCGGTCATCCTGGGCGACCCGACCCACATCAAGCAGGGTGACACCGTCAAGACGACGGGTCGCGTCGTGGAGGTGCCGGTCGGAGCCGGCCTGCTGGGCCGCGTCGTCGACCCACTCGGTCGGCCCCTCGACGACAAGGGCCCCATCGTCCACTCCTCGACCCGACCCGTGGAGCGCATCGCCCCAGGTGTCATCACTCGCCAGAGGGTGGACTCGCCGGTCCAGACCGGCATCAAGGCCATCGACGCGCTGATCCCCCTGGGCCGCGGTCAGCGAGAGTTGATCATCGGCGACCGCCAGACCGGCAAGAGCGCCCTCGCCATCGACACGATCATCAACCAGAAGGGCAAGGGCCTCGTCTGCATCTACGTGGCCATCGGTCAGAAGCTCTCCACCGTCGCCAAGGTCGTGGCCGTGCTCGACCAGCACGGGGCGATGGAGCACACGATCGTCGTGGTCGCCGGCGCCGAGGAGTCGGCCGCCCTCCAGTTCCTCGCCCCGTACGCGGGCTGTGCCATGGGCGAGGAGGTCATGGAGAACGGCGTCGAGGTAGACGGCAAGCTGGTCAAGGACTCGCTGTGCGTCTACGACGATCTTTCCAAGCATGCCTGGGCGTACCGCGAGATGTCGCTCCTGCTGCGCCGGCCGCCGGGGCGCGAGGCCTACCCGGGGGATGTCTTCTACCTCCACAGCCGCCTGCTGGAGCGCGCGGCTCGCATGAGCGAGGCGAACGGCGGCGGGTCGCTCACGGCGCTGCCGATGATCGAGACCCAGGCGGGCGACATCTCGGCCTACATTCCGACCAACGTGATCTCGATCACGGACGGCCAGATCTTCCTCGAGACGGACCTCTTCAACGCCGGCCAGCGACCGGCGCTCAACATCGGCATCTCCGTCTCCCGCGTGGGCTCGGACGCGCAGACCAAAGCGATGAAGAAGGTTGCCGCCCCGCTCAAGCTCGAGCTGGCCCAATACCGGTCTCTCGCGGCGTTCGCCCAGTTCGCCTCGGACCTGGACAAGGCCACTCGCGATCAGCTCACCCGCGGCGAGAAGCTCTCCGAAGTGATCAAGCAGCCGCAGTACCAGCCGGTACCTCTGGAGCGCCAGGTGGCGATCCTCTACATCGCCACGAAAGGCCTGCTGGACGACATACCGACGCCCCGTGTCCGCGACTTCGAGACGCAGTTCATGCGTTACCTCGATGGCGAGCACGCGAAGGTCCTGCGCAAGATCGCCACGACCAAGGCTCTTGACGACGAGACGGCCGCGGCCCTGGAGGCCGCCGCCAACGACTTCCGCAAGACATTCCTCGCCTAGCGGCGACGTCCCAGACGACACGGAGCAAGCAGAGGCAGCGTGCCAAGTCAGCGAGACATCCGGAGGCGGATCACCGCCTCGCGGAACATCAGGCAGATCACCCGGGCGATGCAGTTCGTGGCAGCGTCCAAGCTTCGCCGTGCCCAGGAATCGACCCTCGCCGCGCGGCCGTACTCGGAGCTGATCGACGAGATCCTGGCCGACCTTGCCGCGGTCCTCGGGGGCGACGAGCACCCGCTTCTGAGCCGGTGCCAGGAGGGCAAGCGGCTCATCGTCCTGATCACGAGCGATCGAGGCCTGGCCGGGCCGCTCAACGCCAACGTCGTTCGTTTCGCGGCCAAGGAGGTCGTGGAGCATCCCGGGGAGCTGGAAATCGTGAGCGTAGGCCGGAAGGGCCGCGACGCCATGCGCCGGGCGCGCGTGCCTATCGTGGCCCACTTCTCGGGCTTCGGCGACCGCGCCACCTTCGACGACATCCTGCCGATGGCTCGACTGATTTCCGGCGAGTACGAGTCCGGCACCTACTGCCAGGTCGACGTCATATTCACCAGGTTCGTCTCGACCCTGGTCCAGCGCGCGGACATGGTCCAGCTCCTGCCGATCAAACCGAGCACGGACACCCGCGGCATTCCCGGCGCCCAGTTCATCTTCGAACCCGCGCCGGCGGAGGTCCTGCAGGAGCTGCTGCCTCGCTACCTGGGGACCAGGCTCTACCAGGCCGCATTGGAGAGCTGCGCGAGCTTCTTCTCGAGCCAGATGGTCGCGATGAAGAACGCCACGGAGAACGCGGACGAGCTGATAGACGACCTGACCCTGAGCTACAACAAGGCCCGCCAGGCCAACATCACCAGAGAGTTGATCGAGATCGCGTCCGGCGCACGGGCGCGTTAGGGAGTAGACGACCATGCCGCCCGCCACACATGCCACGACCGGCCGCACGGCCAAGGGACGCACGACCACCGGCGGCCGAGCCACCGGCCGCCCGGCCAACGGCCGCCCGGCCAACGGCCGCGTCATCCAGATCACCGGCCCGGTCGTCGACATCGAGTTTCCCGCGGGCAAGCTGCCCGCCATCTACAACGCCGTCGACATAACCCGAGGCGACGGCGTGAAGATCGTTTGCGAGGTCCAGCAGCACCTGGGCAACAACTGGGTTCGCAGCGTGGCCATGACCACGACCGACGGCCTGGCGCGCGGGGCGGAAGCCGCGGACACGGGCAGGCCCATCACGGTGCCCGTCGGGCAGGTGACCCTGGGCCGGGTCTTCAACGTCCTGGGCGAGCCGATCGACGAGAAGGGGCCCGTAGGCAAGTCCGAGATGCTGCCGATCCATCGACCGGCTCCCGCTTTCGACGAGCAGATCACCGAGACCGAGATCTTCGAAACCGGGATCAAGGTCATCGACCTCGTCTGCCCGTTCGCCAAAGGGCGGGAAGATCGGCGTCTTCGGCGGCGCCGGCGTCGGAAAGACGGTCATCATCCAGGAGCTCATCCGCAACGTCGCCTCCGAGCACGCGGGCTATTCGGTCTTCGCGGGCGTGGGCGAGCGGTCGCGCGAGGGCAACGACCTGATCCGCGAGATGACCGAGTCGAAGGTCATCGAGAAGACGGCGTTCGTCTTCGGCCAGATGAACGAGCCGCCGGGCGCGCGCCAGCGGGTCGGACTGACCGCGTTGACCATGGCGGAGTACTTCCGCGACCAGGAAGGCCGGGACGTCCTCCTCTTCATCGACAACATCTTCCGTTTCACCCAGGCCGGCTCGGAAGTGTCCGCGCTCCTCGGCCGAATGCCTTCGGCGGTGGGCTACCAGCCCAACCTGGCCACCGAGATGGCCGCTCTTCAGGAACGCATCACCTCTACCAAGAAGGGTTCGATCACGTCGCTGCAGGCTGTCTACGTACCGGCGGACGACTACACCGACCCGGCCCCCGCGACCACGTTCGGCCATCTCGACTCGACCATCCGCCTCGAGCGGGCCATCGCGGAACTGGGCATCTATCCGGCGGTCGATCCCCTCACGTCCACGTCCCGAGTGCTCGATCCGCTGGTCGTCGGCCAGGAGCACTACGACACGGCCCGCGAAATGCAGCGCGTCCTGCAGCGTTACCGCGATCTGCAGGACATCATCGCCATCCTCGGCATCGACGAGCTGTCCGAGGAGGACAAAGCCACGGTTGCGCGGGCTCGGCGTCTGCAGATCTTCAGCAGCCAGCCGTTCCACGTGGCGGAGGTCTTCACCGGACGGCCGGGAGTGTACGTGCCGATCCGCGACACGGTGGCGTCGTTCAAGGAGATCCTCGAAGGAAAGGTGGACGACCTGCCGGAGCAGGCCTTCTTCCTGGCAGGTACCCTGGACGATGTGCGTGCCAACGCGGCGAAGCTGGCGGAGCAATGACAGAGCCGTCGACGACCCGGCCGCCGCGACCGGCCCGACTTCGTCGCTCCGCGCAAAGCCGCATGCGCGCCGTCGACCGTCGCTTCGCGAGCAAAGCCGGTCCGTTTCGGCGGGTGCAGTATCGGCGCCGGGAGCTGCCGCCGCTCGCGAAGCACGCAGCCACCGCTTTCGTGCGCAGCGACGGCGGACAGCGACAAGGCGCCGAAAGGCCAGTCAGTAAGGAACAGCGATGCCTCTGCATCTGGAGATAGTCACTCCGGAACGGCGAGCCTTCGAAGGCGACGTCGACGAGGTCATCGTGCCCGGCAGCGAGGGCGAGATGGGCATCCTGCCCCATCACGCACCCCTGATCTCCCTGCTCGGCCAGGGCGTTCTACGTCTGAAGCGGGGCGGGCAGGAAGAAGTGTTCGCCATCTTCGGCGGCTTTCTGCAAGTTCGGCCGGATCGCGTCGTGGTCCTGGCCGAAACCGCCGACATGGCCTCGGAGATCGATCTGGAGCGCGCCGAACGCGCTCGGACGGACGCCCAGAAGGCGATCGACGGCGGTTTCGTGGAGCCGGTCGATCTGGCCGCGGCCCGGGCTGCGCTGCAGCGAGCACTTGTGCGGATACGCGTCGCCGAGCGTGGGCCTCGCGGATCTACCCGCGGCGAGCACGAGGGAACCCGGCACGCGGCGCCGCCTCGCAGTGACGAGCCCCCGAGCGTCTAGCGGATGGCCGACCGCCCATTCCACTGGGAGTTCAAGCCGGAACCCGTCGCCCGCGAGGTCCTGCGGATCGAGGGCGGCCACCGGCTGGAGGGTTCGGTCGCGATCAGCGGGGCCAAGAATGCGGCCCTGAAGCTGATGGCGGCCGCGACCCTGACGGGCGAGCGCTGCCGCTTCACGAACGTGCCCGAGATCGAGGACGTCCGTGTTCTGACCGAGGTCCTTACCGACATCGGCGTGACCGTCGACCACCCCGCTCAGAACGTCTACGAGATCGCCTCCGCCGACGCCGAATGGCTCTTCGTGCCCCTGGAAGCCGCGGCCAAGATGCGGGCGAGCTTCATCCTCCTCGGGCCGCTGCTGGCGCGGTTCGGGCGGGTGATCATAAGCAACCCGGGCGGCGACCGGATCGGCCGGCGGCCGGTGAACCTGCATGTCGACGCGATGCGGGCCCTCGGCGCCGAGATCGAGTACCGAAACGGCTACTACTTCGCGAAGGCGCCCGGCCGGCTCCGGGGCGGCCCGATCACCTTCCCACAGATCACCGTGATGGGCACCGAGAACGCGATGCTGGCCGCGGTCCTGGCCGACGGCCACACCGTCATCGAGCCGGCGGCACAAGAGCCCGAGGTTGACGACCTCATCGCATTCCTGCAGAAGATGGGAGCCGAGATCGAGCGTACGGCCCCGCTCCGGATCGAGATCGAGGGGCGCCGGCGCGTGCGCGGCGCGGATCATTCGGTCGTGCCCGACCGGATCGAGGCCGGCACTTTCATCGTCGCCGCCGGTGTGACGCACGGCCGGATCACCCTCCGCGGCGCCGAGATCGATCATCTGGGCGCGTTCCTGAGCGTCATGGACCAGGTCGGCGTTTCGGTGACCTGCACCGCGGACAAGATCGAGGTCGATGCCACCTCGGCCGACCTCGTGCCCCTGCGGTGTCGCGACATCGAGACGCAACCCTACCCGGGCCTGGCCACGGACCTCCAGCCACCAACGTGCGTCCTGTTGACACAGGCCGATGGCATGAGCCATGTCCACGAGTCCGTCTTCGAGGACCGGCTGGAGTGGCTGGGCGAGCTACGCCGTATGGGCGCCGACGTCGAGATCGAGGACCAGCACCACGCCGTCATCAACGGACCCACTCCGCTCCATGGGGCTGAGGTCGAAATAGGCGATCTTCGGGCCGGCGCGTCGCTTATCCTTGCCGCCCTTGCCGCCGGCGGCGTGACCACGATTCGCGGCGCGCATCACGTCCAGCGCGGCTATGAGAAGATCGACACGAAATTCCTGGAACTCGGGGCCAGGATCGAACGCATCTCGGAAGGGGCGTAGCACGCCGGCATGAAGATTGGAATCGACCTGGGCACGGCCAACATCATCGTCTACGTAAAGGGCCACGGCATCGTCATGCAGGAGCCCTCCGTAGTCGCGGTCGACGACCAGAACCACATCGTGGCGGTCGGCGAAGAGGCCCGCGAGATGATCGGCCGCACGCCCGGCAACATCCAGGCGATTCGGCCGATGCGGGACGGCGTCATCGCCGACTACGTCATCACCGAAGCGCTCCTGGACCACTTCATCCATCGCGTCCAGCAGGGCCGTCGCTTCGGTTGGGGCAAGCCCGAGGTCATGATCAGCGTGCCCGCCGGCGTGACGAGCGTCGAAAAGCGCGCCGTTCGCGACGCGGCCCTCAAGGCGGGCGCCGCGGAGGCGTACCTGATCGAAGAGCCGCTGGCCGCGGCGATCGGCGCCAACGTGCCCATCAGCGGCCCGTCCGGATCCATGGTCATCGACATCGGCGGTGGGACGAGCGAGATCGCCGTCATCTCGCTGGGCGCCATCGTCGTGTCCACCAGCCTGCGGGTCGGCGGCAACAAGATGGACGAGGCGATCGCCAGCTACGTCCGCAAGAAGTACAACCTCATGATCGGCGACCGAACCGCCGAAGAGGTCAAGATCCAGATCGGGACCGCCCTGCCCCTAGAGCGCGATCTCACGATGGACGTCCGTGGCCGCGACCTCATCGCGGGTTTGCCGCGCACGATCCCGATGGACAGCACAGAGGTCATGGAGGCGCTCGAGCCGCCGCTACAGCAGATCATCGGCGCCGTCCGGCTCGTTCTCGAGCAGACTCCCCCCGAGCTCTCCAGCGACATCATCGACAAGGGCATGGTCATGTCCGGCGGCGGCTCGCTGCTGCGTAACATCGACAAGCTGCTCACCCAGGTTACCGGCGTGCCCTGCCACGTCGCCGACAACGCGTTGCACTGCGTCGCGCTGGGCACAGGAGTAGCTCTGGAGCACTTCGACTTCTTCAAGAAGTACCTCGGCTCGCAGGCCTGATGGCCGCCCTGGCTCCGGCCGCGACGGAGGGCGTCCGCGCTTTCATCGACCTGCACTGCCACACCAGTGCCAGCTTCGATTCTCTCGCGACTCTGGAGGCGGTCCTGCGCGCCGCGGCGGCCCGCGGTCTGACCCACCTGGCCGTGACCGATCACGACAGGATCGACGCCGCTCTCCGGGCTCAAGACGTCGCGCCGTCCGAGTTGACGGTAATCGTCGGCGAGGAAGTCAACACCGCCGACGGCGACCTCATCGCCATCTTCCTGAAGGAGCTGGTGCCGCCGGGCCTGTCCGCCGTCGAGACGATCGCGGCGGTTCGCGAGCAGGGCGGCCTGGTCGGCGTCCCGCATCCGTTCGACCGGCTCCGAGGCTTCGGCCGCAAGAGCGGGGCCCAGATCGAGTCGATAGCCGGCCTCGTCGATTGGATCGAGACTTACAACGCCCGCGTGATCGGCGGGTCCGCCAACGAGCGGGCCGCGCGCTTCGCTCAGGAGCACGGCCTGCCGGGCCTGGCCGCCTCGGATTCGCACACCGTCGTCGAGGTCGGGGTCTCCTACAACACGATACTCGGTGACCCGAGCACGCCCGAGGGGTTGCTGGCCGCCCTTGGAGTCGTCGACATGCACCCCGGCCGGGCCACGTTCTACGTCAGAGCGTGGACGCCGTTGGCCAAGATGATTCAATCGTTACGGGGGAACGGCCGCCGCCGGGCCCGCGAAACCGAGAAGGACTCCCGGTGACCGACCGACCGGAACACCACCTCCACCCGATCGGCGACTCGCTCGGCCAGGAGGCGGACGCGCTCATAAACCCGGAGGCGACCGTGGAGGTCCCGCCGGCCGAGCAGATGTCGCTGATCCGGCGGCTGCGTCAGCCTCGGACCATGCTTTCCATCGCGGTCCCGCTGGCCGTGATCGTGGTCGCCATAGTCCTCAACCGCGACAAACTGGCCGAGGTTCCCACGGACGTCAGCCAGGCGAACCTGTGGCTGATCTTGCTCGGCTTCCTCGTCTACTACCTCGGCTTCCCTTTGCGCGGTCGTCGCTGGACGCTGCTCCTCCGCGGGGCCGGCTACCGGATCTCCACCAGGGACGGGACGGAAATCCTGTTCCTCTCGTGGCTCGTCAACTGCGTCGTTCCCGCCAAGCTCGGTGACGTCTACCGGGCTTACCTGCTCAAGCTGAACACGCCCGTATCGCTCACCAAGACCCTCGGCACCGTCTTCATCGAGCGGATCCTGGACCTGTTCGCGATCGCCTTGCTGGGCCTTGCCGCCGGCTACATCCATTTCCGGGACGGACTTCCGGGCCAGGTCCAACTCATCTTCGCGTTCGGCGTCGCGCTCGTCGTTCTGCTGGCCCTGGCCCTGATCGGAATGCGCAACTTCGGCCGGCGCCTCGTGGAGGCTCTTCCGCTGCCCCATCGGGCCGAGGAGCTCTACTACCGATTCGAAGAAGGCGTCTTCCAGTCCGTCGGGCTACGTGGCCTGCCGTGGCTCGGTGTCCTGACCGTCCTGATCTGGGTGACCGAGGGGCTGCGGCTCTACTTCGTCATCCAGGCCTTCGGTTTCGCGAACCTCCATCTGGGCCTGAGCGGCACGATGTTCGTGGCGCTGTGCGGCTCGCTGCTCACGGCTGTGCCGCTGACACCGGGCGGCCTGGGGTTCGTGGAGGCTGGTGGAGTCGGGCTGCTGACCACCGTCTTCGGTATGCCGCTCCCCCAGGCATCGGCCGTGATCCTGGTCGACCGGGCGATCAGCGTCTTCTCGATCGTCGTCCTGGGTTCGATCGCCTACGTGATCTCGTCCAAGCCGCGCGGCGGCGGGATGAAGATCGAAGAGGTTGCGACGCCGCCGGTGCACGGCTAACTGAGACAGCCGCGAACCGGCGCGGCCAGGCGGCCCGGGCGCCCGGACGCGATCGTGCGGTGACGTTGCGGACCGGCCGAGAGTCGTCACCCGCGAAGTACCAAAAGGTCATTAACCCTTTCGCGGTCTCATCCGATAGTTCCAGTATCGGGGCAGAATGCGCCGAACCGGGGAGCCGGGAGCCGACTTCGCTCATGGCCGGACAGACTGGACGAGCCTTCAACGAGTGGCTGAAGGCCCAGCTCAAAGCGAAGAAGATGTCGCAGCGCCAGCTGGCGCAGCAATCTGGTGTGGACCACTCCACCATTTCGCGACTGATCCACGGCGACCGCATGCCGTCCCTCGGCACAGCCACGAAGCTCGCTCGCGGCTTGCGCGAGATCCGCGACGACGCGGAGGCCCCGCAGTACCTGAGCTCGGTAGCCTCCGGCACGTCCAACCCGACGGCTCGCGTCGAGTACGCCCTTCGGGCCGACGAGGTCCTTTCCGAACCTCAAGTCCGCCAGGTAATGGAGTATTACCTCGCCGTTCGAATGCGCCGCTTCGCTCGTGGTTTCGCGAGCATCCGGCCAGGCGACCGGCCGATGGAACCGCGCCGTCTCATGGACGATCGCCGAACCCAGCCGATTCTCTCGGCAGCGGCGGCCGGCCTCACCGTGCGGCCGTTGCTCCGTCCGCTGCCACCTCGCGTCCGCACGGGTCGCGACGCGGGCTGACCGCTCCTCGCCGTCGCAGCAGGCGGTGCTCTTGCGCGCCCCGATCCCTCGGCTCGGGCGGCGCCCCTACCCCTCGCTCTTGTTCGACTCGCCGGCCGGGCCCGGAGTGAGCGGCCTGCCCGCCGCCAGGTCGGCCATTCTGGCAACGTTCACCGCGTCGTAGCCGTTCTCCATCTCGGGCGTCTCCAGGTAGAAGGCGACGTGGCTCAGCGCCGGGTGGCACAGGAAGTGGGCCAGCCCCAGGCGGCCGATCTGACCCTCGCCGAGGTGGGTGTGGTGATCGCGGCGCGATCCGAGGTCCGAGCGCGAGTCGTTGAGGTGGACCATTACCAGCCGCTCGAGGCCGATCGCTCGATCGGTTTCCTCGAGCAGGCGGTCGATCGCGTCCGGCCGGGATACGTCGTAGCCGGCTCCCCACAGGTGGGCCACGTCCAGGCAGACGGCCAGATGTCCGTCCAGCCCGCGCGACTCCGCGGAATCCAGAGCCATCGCCAGCTCCTCGATAGTGGAGCCGATCGTGAATCCGCCGCCCGACGAGTTCTCCAGCACGAGGAGGGGCGCGCCGGGATTCGAAGCCGGCCCGTCCAGGGCGCGCTCGAGGCCGTCGACCAGTCGAGCGATTCCCGCTTCCAGCCCCGAGCCGCGATGCGAGCCCACGTGGACGTTGACGAATTGGGCGCCGAACTCCGGCGCATGCTCCATCTCGTGGCGGGTCATCTCGACGGACCGCCCGAACAGCTCGTCGTCCGGTCCCGCGAGATTCACAAGGTAAGCCGCATGGATCGCAACAGGCCCGATGTCCAGGTCTACGATCCGCTGCCGAAAGGCGGCCGCCTCGGGCGGGGTCTCCGCTCGCCGGCGCCACGCCGTCGGGTTGTCGCTGAAGATCTGCAGGGCCGATGCGCCGATCTCGGAGGCGCGCTCGGCGACACGGATCAGGCCCATCCCCATCGGCAGGTGGACGCCGGCCCGCCTCCCTCCGGGCAGCTCGACCCGCTCCGCCTGGGTCCCGTCCGTGGGAGGTGACGTCGTCAAGCTGCTTCTACCTGCCGCGCCGGGACAACCCGGCCCTTCCTTCAGCCGCCCTTGCGGATGTTGCGTCCCGGCGTGTACTCGCCGCCGATTACGGGCTCTATCAGACCGTAGTCACCGGCGTGTCGCTTGTAGAGGACGCACAGTCTTTCGGTCTCGGCGTTCACGAAGATGAAGAAATGGTGGCCGAGTTCTTCCATCTGGGCGAGAGCGTCCTCTTCGAACATGGGCTGGATCGCAAAGCGCTTCGTCTTGACGATCCGGTGTTTCGGCGGCTCCGGCTCGGCGACGCTTTCCGGTTCCTCGGCCGAGGCTCGGCGCGCCCTGGCTTGCTCTGGTCGGGCCTTCCCTCGAGGCTTCTCGCGGGCATCGACCGCCTGGCGCTCGATCCGGTCGATGACGGTGTCGAGGCTGGCCTGGTACGTCGGGCCGGCGGCGTGGCTTCGGAGCGTTTGACCGTCGACTACGAGCGTCACCTCGGCAATCTGCGAGTCCGCGGCACTGCGATGCTGCTCGTTCGAGAGTTCCACGACGGCGTCGGTGCTCTCGTCGAGCAGCCGTTCCAACCGCCGCATCTTGCGCTCCGCGTATTGCCGTACGGAGTCCGAGACGTCGATGTTCTTGCCCTTGACGATCGTCCTCACGGCTGACCTCCGCAACGTACATCGCCCGTGTCCGGACGGCTCGATGCCATCCCGAGCACGGGCTGTCTCCAGTTCAGCGCTCGCGCGCCACCGTCAAACCCGAAACCGCGGTCGCCCCCGCTTCGTAGAGTGCCTCGGCGCACGCCGCCAGGGTCGATCCGGTAGTCACGACGTCGTCCACCAGGACGATCCACTTCCCGCGGACCGTGGCCGCTTCCCTCGCGTTCGGGGATGCGAAGGCGCCGGCCACGTTCCTCCGGCGCGCCTGCCGCCCCAGCTCGAACTGAGGCGACGTGTGCCGGCGCCTCTCCAGCGTCGCTCGCCACGGCATGTTCAGTTCCGCGGAGACTCCGGCGGCCAGCAGGACCGCCTGGTCGTAGCCGCGCTGGCGCGCTCTCTGGGCATGAATGGGGACCGGGACCAGCAGCTCCCCTCCGGCGCCGGCCTCGCGCCACCGCGCGGCCATCGCCGAGGCCAGTGGTCTCGCAATCCGTCTCTCGCCCCCGTACTTGAGGTGGTGCAAGGCGGCCCTGACCACGCCCGAGAACGGCGCGCACCACTCCAGCTGGACGAGTGGCAGCGGCAACGGCGCCGGCAATCCGATCGGGACTCCCGCCGGGGTTCTCAGGCGCACCTGGAATGCCCGCCGGCACGAGCCGCACAGAGCCGTGCCCTCCTCTCCGCAGCCCGGGCAGACGGCCGGCAATGCCAGATCGAGAAGCGACGCCGCGACCGAGCGGGGAGCCCGCGAGACCATGTCGCGAGGGTAGCCGGGCTCGCTTATCTCCTGAGTATCTGGAGTTCACCACGCCGCGCTCAAGGCAGCCCGATATAGATTTCGTCGCCGATGCTGGTCCCGGACTTGTCGACCGTGCCGACCGGCAGCTCCAGAACACCCTTGGCTCCGCCGACCCGCCAAACGACGCCCCGCCACGGTGGCACGGCACGGCGCACCGACAGTACTCGCCGGGTGCCGAGTCCGCCGTCTGAAGGCCGAGCCACGAACACGACATCTATGGGGAACCTCATGAACAGCATGTGGATGCCGTTCTCGCCGGGAAGCCAGAGGCCGTCGCCGTCCGGCAACGCCGCTCGACCCATGAGGCCCATGAACTTGGCCCAGAAGGAGGAGCCGTTCTCGAGCCTCTCGGCGAGCTGGGTTCCGCGGCTGACGTTGCGGGCCACCAGCCGCCGCCGGCTCACTTAACGACGCCCGAACTGAAGGTCTTGACGATGGAGATGATCGCCGGTCCAAGAATGACGATGAAGAGGGACGGGAAGATGCAACCCACGAGCGGGAAGAGCATCTTGATCGGCGCCTTGGCCGCCTGTTCCTCGGCGCGCTGGCGCCGCTCGATCCGGAGCTGTTCGGACTGAATCTGCAGCACCTTCGAGATCGACACGCCCAGCTGCTCAGCCTGGACGATCGCGCCGATGAAGGCGGAGAGGGGCGCGACGTTCGTGCGCGGGACCATGTCTCGAAGGGCGTCTCGCCGTGCCTTGCCGACTCGGACCTCCGCGAGTGCTCGCCGGAACTCGTCGCTCAAGGGGCCGGGGAGTTTCTCGACCACCTTGGCCAGGGCGGCGTCGAAGCCGAGTCCCGCACGCACGGAGATGGTCAGAAGGTCGAGGGTATCCGGGATCATGATGAGAATGACCTTCTGGCGGGCCTTGATTTTGCGGCCGAGCCAGAACTCCGGCAGCATGTAGCCGATGCCGAAGCCGACCATGCCCAGGAAGAGCCCGCCGGCGACATTGCCGGACAGCACGCCGAGAAGAAGGAACATCAGCACGCCGACGGCGATTGCCACCAGTATCTTCACGCCCATCCAGTCGGTCAGTCTGAGATCGCCCGGATTGCCCGCCATGGCGAGTCGCCTTTCGGCGACCTCCGTGGAGGAGACTCTCCCGAGGCGTCCGCCCATTCTCGACAGACGGGCCACCAGCGGTCGCAGCGTCCTTTCGGTGAAGGGCTGCTGAAGCTCGAGCTCCTCGAGGTTCTTCGCCTGGGCGGAGCCGAGCTGAGTCAGACGGGCCTGGACGGGATCTACCGGCGAACCGCCGGCCAGCCCGACGATGAGAAGCAGGATCCCGCCGAAGACGAGGACGGGGAGGATGAAGAGAAGCATCTCTCAGACCTCGATGGCGACGATGCGCCGGATCAGGATGAACCCGATGAACATGAAGAAGCCGCCGACCATGAGGAGAATGACCCCGGCCGGCAGTCCCGAGGACGCCCGGTGGGTTTTCGAACATCGGCTGCATGAACGTAGGGGCGATTACGAACAGGATCCCCACGAGCGCGATCGGCATGCCGGCGACGACGTAGCCCGACATCCGCTGTTGGGCGGTCAGCGTCCGGATCTCGCCCTTGATCCGGACACGTTCTCGAATCGTGAATGCGATCGAGTCCAGGATCTCGGCGAGGTTGCCGCCGACCTGGTGCTGAATCGTGATTGCGGTCGCCATCAACTCGAGGTCGTCGGATCGAACGCGGCGGACCATGTTCTCCAGCGCGACGTCGAAGGCGAGGCCGAGGTTGACCTCCCGGACGACGCGGCCGAACTCCACGGTGATCGGCGGTTGCGCTTCCCGGACGACCATCTCGATGGCCTGGAGGAACGACGACCCGGCTCGCAGAGAGTTGGCGATCAGAGTGATCGTGTCGGGAAGCTGCTTGTTGAACGCGTTCAAGACGCCCGGCGCGGCGGCGACCCAGCCACATCCGTGGCAGGAAGAAGCCCACGGCGGCTCCCACGAGGAGAGCGATGGGACTCTTCAGCGGCGTCAGACACCACGCCCAGGACGAAGAAGATGAATGGCACCGTCACGACCGTCATCGCCCACATGGCGATGAACTCGCCGGGCTTGAGTTTGAGGTCGGCGCGGGCGATGTCGCGGGCCAGGCTTGCGCCGAAGTCCCGCTGCTCCACCACTCGGTTCAAGCGGGCCAGGGCCACGCTTTGACCTAGCAGCTCGCCGATGCCCGGCGATGGCTGAGCGGTCCCAGCCGTTGCGGTCGCCTCATTCTTGCCGGCAGCGTAGCGCTCGAGGCGGGCGCTGATCCCGGCGCTTCCGCCGGAGCTGGTCAGGCCGAGTACGAGCAGCAAGATGCCTGAGAAAACCAGCAGCCCGAGAATGATCGATACCATGTCGCCTCTCCCTGCCTCCGTCTATGAGAAGCCGAACAAGCCGCGCGGCAGGTGGATTCCCTTGATTTCGAATTTCTCCACGAATTTGGGCCGAATGCCCGTGGCCCGGAGCCGTCCCTGGATCTTGCCGTCGACGACGCCGGTTTGTTCGAAGAGGAAGACGTCCTGCATCACGACCACATCACCTTCCATGCCCTGGACCTCGGTGATGAACTCGATGCGGCGGGAGCCGTCCTTCATGCGCGATTGATGGACGATAAGGTCGACCGCGGACGAGACCTGCTCGCGGATGGCCCGCAGGGGAAGATCGACGCCGGCCATGAGGACCATCGTCTCGAGTCGGGAGAGCATGTCGCGCGGGGTGTTGGCATGGCCGGTGGACATCGAGCCGTCGTGGCCCGTGTTCATCGCCTGGAGCATGTCCAGGGCTTCGCCGCCTCGGCACTCGCCGACGATGATCCGGTCGGGACGCATTCGCAGGCAGTTCCGGACGAGCTCCCGGATCGGGATGGCGCCCTTGCCTTCGATGTTGGAGGGGCGGGATTCCAGCGTGACCACGTGTTCCTGACGGAGCTGGAGTTCCGCGGCGTCCTCCACGGTGATGATCCGTTCGTCGTTCGGAATGAACGAGGAGAGCACGTTCAGGGTGGTTGTCTTGCCGGAGCCGGTTCCGCCCGATACGAAGATGTTGAGGCGAGCTTCCACGCAGGCGCGAAGGAAGTCGAACATCTCCGGCGTGGCGGTCCCGAACCTGATCAGGTCGTCCACGGTGAACGGCGAAGCGGAGAACTTGCGGATCGTGATGACCGGTCCGATCAGGGACAGGGGCGGGATGATCGCGTTCACGCGCGAGCCGTCGGTGAGACGCGCGTCGACCATCGGGCTCGACTCGTCGATGCGGCGACCGATCGGGGAGATGATCCGGTCGATGATGCGCATTACGTGGTCGTCGTTCTGGAATACGACGTTGGTCAGCTCCAGGCGACCGCTCCGCTCGATGTAAACCTGGCGTGGCCCGTTGACCATCACTTCGGTCACGGTCTCGTCGCGCAGGAGTGGTTCGAGCGGGCCCAGGCCGATGATCTCGTCGGTTATCTGCTCGAGCATGCGGACCCGCTCGGCGCGGGTGAGAGCCAGTCCTTCCTCGTCGATGACCCGGCCGAAGATCTCCTCGATCTGACGGCGGACCTCGACCTGATTGGCCAGGTCGAGCTTGGGGTCCAGGTCCTGGATGACTCGGGACTGGATGCGGAACTTGACCTCGCGGAGCGACTCCCGGACGGGAGCCTGGCTGAGCAGACGCTGTCCACCCTGTCCGGACATTCCAGGAGGGCCTGGAGGGGCAGCGGGGGATCCGGCCGGGGATCCGGCCGGGGCTCCGGGAGCTACACCCGGTCGGGCGCTCTCGATTCGCTTCAGAAGGGACATGGCCTACACCCCTTGGTCGCCCGGGCGGGCATCTATCTCCATGCGAAGAGAGACTTGCTCTTCTGAGGTGCCTTGCGGACTTCCTCTTCGCGCGGTTCTGGGTTTCCGACTATAGAAGCTGCCAGACGAAAAACGTCCTGCGAGACCTGGCTTTCTCGATTGCTCAAGACGAAGGGAACCCCTCGGTTGAGGGCGTAGACGACGGCTCTCCCGTCGCTGACGATGGTGTGGTCGACCTTGCGGCCGATCGAGTGCTCGACGTCCGCGACCCTGATGCCCAGGGTCGTGTCGGCTCGGTTGAGGACGAGCCGGACCTTGTGCGCGTAGCCGAGCTGCTCCGCCACTTCAAGGAACTGGCGCGTGTTCTTGATGCTGGTGATCTCAAGCGTCAGCACCGTCAGTATTACGTCGGCCAGATCCAGGATACCCAGAGTCGCGTCGTTGAACCAGGCAGCGCAATCGATGACTACCAGCTCGTTGCGCTGGCGAAGGATCTCGACCACGTGCTTGACGCCGGCCGGGGTGATCAGTTCGGCCATCTCCGGCGAAGGCGGCGCGAGCAGGACTCGAATGCCGGACGAATGGTTCTGAGTGTAGGCCTCGACCGAGTCCGGGTCGCCCCCGGCCTCGAGCTGGGGAACGAGTTCGGCCATCGACTTGTCTTTTGGATTCAGGTTGAGCAGCACGGCTACGTCGCCGAACTGGAACGAGGCGTCGACGAGCGTGACTTTCTTGCCCAGCTCCGAAGCCGCGGCTACGGCCAGGTTCACGGCGATTGTCGTCCGGCCCACGCCGCCCTTCGGGCTGAACACCGCCACGACCTTCCCCTCTTCGGACAGCTCCTGGGCGCGCTTGGCGACGACGACGGCACGCCCGACCTTGTCGCGCTCGCGCTGGCTGACCTGCCGAATCGAAGCCGTGAGCTCGTCGCTGCTGAACGGCTTGACCAGGAACTCGCGGGCACCGGCGAGCATTGAGCGGCGGAGGTAGTCCGCCTCGCCCTGGACGGACATCATCACCACGGAGGCAGTGGGGACGTGGGAGGAGAGTCGCTCCGTGGCCGTTATGCCATCCATGTCCGGCATGTTGATGTCCATCAGGACAACGTCGGGAAGCACCTTGGTGGCCAGCTCGATGGCCTCGGTGCCCGATGCCGCGGTTCCGATCACCTCGATGTCCGACTCGAATCCGAGCAGCTTTACGAGGTGATCCCTGGTCTCCGGAATGTCGTCGACGATGAGAACTCGGATCCGGTCAGTCATCGAACTCGGTCGCTTCCAGTTGTCCGGCGGAGGCCGATCGAACCGACCTCCCGCCGTACGCTTCGCCGATGACCGGCGGAGCGCTCTACCACGAGATGCCTTTGGCCAGGTCGGGCGGCAGAATGCCACGCGGGTCGAGCGGCAGCACGTTGTACTTGTCGACGAGCATCTTGAACGTGATGCCCGGCGTGGTCGTGTTGGGCAGATCGTTGTCCTTGTCCGACCTCAGTGCGAGCGACAGGTCGATGTAGTTCTGGGGATCGGTCTTCTCTTCGCGCTGGGCCCAGCGCAGGATCTCGGCCTCGTCCGGCTTGACTTCGAGGAGGACCAGCATGTGTCGTCCGGTGTTCTGGACGAGCGCCTGCGTCGGCCCGGCCGCGGGTGCATTGGAAGGTGCGGGAGTGGGCTGAGCGTTGGTGGTCGTATCCGTCGGCGCGATGAGCGTGAGCAGGACCTTCCGATTCTGGATCACCGTCTTGCTGGTGACGCGGCTCCCGCCGGGCAGAGTGATCGTCGTCTTGTTCAGTGTCCGTCGGCGGTAAGAGCGATCTGGTCCATGTAGACGGCCAGAATGACGTCCACGTGGTCGCCCGGTACGAGCAACGTTCCGACGCCGTTGACCTGGTCGACTTCCACCATCACGCCGAGCATCCCCGTTCCCACCATACCGGCGATGTCCTGCCCTTCGGCCACGGTTCCAGGAGGTAGGAAGTCGCGACTCGCCAGGATGACCTGGCCGCTGACGATCTTGCCTCCCGCGATCTTGCCGATCACCTGGCTGACATCGGAGTAGGTGTCGGTGCCGAGCTGCGCCTGCTCGGAGATGGTCAGCTTCTTGGTGTCGACCATGGCTGCGGTGATCTTGTCGCCGAGATTGATGTCCTGCTTGGCGATCACGACGGTGGTCAACGGCTCTGCGGTAGCCGAGGGGGACGCGGCGCTCCCGCCCTTGCCGTTGCCGCCGCCGCCGCTGCTGCTGATGAGGACCATCGTCCCCAAGCCGCCGGCAACCGCCAGAAAGACCCCTAGCAGGATTAGCAGCCTATTGGATCGCTTCACGACGACACTCCCGAGCACATGTGACAGATGAGACGACGGTAGCCTTGCGGACAACCTTACTGCGACTATACCAATGGACTAGGCTCTCTAGGAAGGATTCTCGGAATCTGCTCGGGATGGGGAGCCGCCCGGCCTTGCGGACCGTTTCAGGCCGGGCTGAGTCTGCAGTCGCGCCCGGTGGAGACTCGCGGGCGTCTCCCGGACAAACGAAAGCGGGCCGCGCCCGAGGGCGCGGCCCGCTTTCTTGTCGCAGCGGGGCGGTTAGAGCTGGACGCCGATCGAGCTCAGGATCGAGCTGATCTGGCCGCCAAGGAACGTGAGCGCGACGATGGCGAAGATGGCGATGAGTGCGAGGATCAGGGCGTACTCGGCGAGGCCCTGGCCCTTCTGGGACCGGAACAACATGATGTCCTCCTGATAAGTGCGCCTCCAATGGGAGGCATGGCTCGTATTCTGGGTGGCGGGTCCTTCAGACGCCACTAGCAAGATGGTAATGGGACCGCTCGTAACCGCACCTTCCCGCCTCGATCGTGCGTGTCCGGCAGGCCAAGGCGGCGCGTGCCGTCAACGGGTAGATTCAGACGGCCGAGGTGATCATGCTCAGGAGCGACGAAAGCTGGTCCCCGAAGAAGACGAGCGAGACCACGCAGACCACGGCCATCAAGACGAGGATGACCCCGTATTCGATCAGGCCCTGGCCGGATTGATGCCCTGACCGTGCCGGTGGAGGAAGGCCGCCGGTCGGACGGCACCGGCGGTAGCTGGGAGGCGACGCCGCCCGGTCCGTCGGGACGCTCGGTCGGCGGGCCCCCGGTCAACTCGCGGCCAGGACCAGGACGACCTCCCGGCCCTCGTCCACGAGTTCGGCCGTGACGCCGATCGTGGCTGCACGCTGCTCGATCTCACGCCACGTATTGGCGGGCAGCGACAGTGGCTGGCCGCTCCGGGCCGCCCGCGATACCTTGGCTGCGCGTGTCTCGTCGATCATGGCCTTGAGCGCGGCAGGCAGGTCCCGCTCGGCCGCCCGACCGTGTTTGTCCGATGGCGTCGGCGTTTCGGGCTCGGACTCGTCCAATTCGTCCGCCGCCTCACGCCTGGCTGAGATGCGCGCCTCCGGGGCCTCCGACCACTCGAAGCGGATCGATATCCGATCGGGATGGCACGACAGGAAGCCGGTCACGGCCTCGTCGATGATGCGGAAGAGCGCGCTCTCGACGTCCATGGGCAGGCGGCGGTCGGTGCCGTACGATTCGAATTCGATCGGAATCTGCGATCGGCGGCCGCGATCCCGCGCCACTCGTCGAAGGGTGGGCACGAGGCCCAGATCGTCCAGGACCATCGGCCGCACGTCGAAGATGAACGTCTTGGTCGCGTCGAGCGTGTGCTGGACCATCCCCACGAGCTGCCCGATCTCCACCTTGGCCGCGGCCGGGTCTCGCTCCAGCAGCCGTTCCACGATCTGTGCCTGGAGGACGATGTTGGTGAGGCTCTGAGCCGGGCCGTCGTGCATCGCCCGGGCGATCTCCCGGCGGAGGTCCTCCTGAGCCGCCTGAACCAGCCTCGAGACCGCCGGTGGGAGCGGCGTGCTCGTGTCCAGCTTGCCGGCCGTGTGCTGGGGCATCTCGCCGCCCATGGAGGCCCTGTCCAGCTCGGCGCTGTAGCGGCGCAGGCTCTCCCGGAAGCGAGTCAGGATCTTGAGCTTGCCTTCCAGGATGTCGATCTGCGACTCCATGACGGCGGAGCGCTTGGTCAACGCCAGGAGCTGTTCGATCTGGTTGTCGCCCTCGGGCGTGGACCCCTTGCCCGAGGGTTTGAGCTTGTCGGCAGCCTGAGACCGCTTCTGCTCGTGCCGGGTGGCTTCCGTGCGGGCCTGCTGGACGAGCAACTCCAACTCGCCGATCTCCCTGGTCAGGAGATCGACTTCGCGCCTGGCTCGCTCAGCAAGTTCGAGAAGCGGAAGCGGCATCGGTTCGATGGCCACGGGCGGCTCAGTCCTCGGGCATCCGGATCCAACCCTGACGCATGGCGTAGACGACAGCCTGGGTGCGGTCGTTCACGCTGAGCTTGCGCAGGATGCTGGACATGTGGTTCTTGACTGTCTGCTCACTGATCGACAGGGCGTAGGCGACCTGCTTGTTCGTCATTCCCTGGGCGATGTTGTCGAGGATCTCGACTTCGCGCGGTGAGAGCGGCGCGAATATCGGAGCCGCTTCCTGGCCGTAGATGGCAAGCTCGCGGAACTCCTTGAGGACACGGCTGGCAACGGCAGGCTTGGCGAACACCTTGTCGTTGATCAGGTACTCGCCGCCGGCGACGCGAAGGATGATGGCGACTAGGTCGTCGGGGGCCACGTCCTTGAGGATGAAGGCTGCCGCGCCGGCCTTGATGGCGTCGAAAAGGGCGTCCTCGTCCTCACTCACGGCCAGGACGATGATCCCGGCCGACGGCAATTCACGCTTGATGCGCTGGGTCGTTTCGATGCCGCCCGGTGCCGGCAAGGAGAGGTCCATGAGGATGATGTCCGGCGACAGCTGGACCGCGAGATCGAACGCGCTGCGGGTGTCGTCTGCCTCGCCGACGATGTCGAACCCCGGCTCCCGCTCCAGGATCTGGCGCATGCCGACGCGGAAGAGGGTGTGATCGTCCACCAGGAGAATCGTCGTCTTCTCTCCGCCGCGGTCATCTTGTGCCGGCCGCCGCCGGTCCGGACCCGTATGGTCTGTGGAACTCATTTGGTCTCCTCTGCCACTGGAATCGACAGCCAGACGACCGTCCCGCCGCCCTGCCGTGATCGAACCTCGAATTTGGCGCCGATGAGATCGGCTCGCTCTCGCATGAACTGGAGGCCGAAGTTGCGTCGACCCCGGGCTGCCACCGCGTTGACGTCGAAGCCGCGGCCGTCGTCCGAGACTTCCACCACCCAGCATCCCGATTCGATCCGCGTCGACACGACGGTGCGTTTCGAGGCGGCGTGCTTGCGAACGTTCTGGAGCGCCTCCTGGACGATCCGCAGGACGGCCGTCTGCTGAGTCGGGGTCAAAACGTCTCCAGGCGCCCGAAGCTCGGTCTCGACGGTGGCACCCGTGAGGGCGGCCATGCTCTCGACCGCGTCCATGATCGAGCCGTCCAGGCCCAGCTCGTCGAGAAGCGGCGGCCGGAGCTGGCTGATGAAGGTCCGTACCTCGCCCAGCTCGCGGCGCAGCAGCTCGCGCAGGAAGCGCAGTTCGCTGCCGGCAACGCGGACGTCCTCGTTGAGCACCCGCTCGATGTACTCGACCTGGAAGATGGCATTCGACAGAGCCTGGGCCGGTCCGTCGTGGACCTCCTGCGCGAGTCTCGACCGCTCGGCCTCCTGGGCCTGGACTATTCGCATCTGGAAGTCCGTGGCCAGGCCGGCGTCGGCGACCTCGGCGACCAGGCTGGCGTCGCCGCGCTCGAGGAAGAGCCAGGAGTTCTCCATGCTTCGGACGGATAGCTCGAGCTTGGACAGCTCCTGCTGGTGCCGGCCCAGATCTCCCGTCAGGCGTTCGACTTCGGCTCGCAACGCCTTCTGGCGCGCGTCCTCCGCGCCCGCCTCGGCCGCCGCCGCGGGATCGCCGTCTTCCGTCGGTGCCAGGGGGGCACGGTCGGTCACATCGAGTTCATCCCGGAGCTGGTGCCAGCGACCCAGAGTGTCGCGATAGGCCTCGCGGTATCTCTCGGTTACGGAGCGGAGATTGTTGGCCCCGTAGCCCAGCGCGGACTTGGCTTCGGCATACAACTCGTCGAAGCGCGAGTCGCGCGATTCTGCGGCGCCTCTGGCAGCGTCCATACCGCTTGGAGTATACGGGCCGTCTCTCATGGACAGACAATCCGGAATACGCGCATTTGGGCCAAAGGCGAGGATTCGCTCGATCTTTCCGCCGGTGGTATCGGTCAGCGACACTTCTTCGAAGCACGCGGCCGCGGCTGTGTCGCGATCCAAGATACCCGGCCACTGCCGGAGATCGTCCTTCTGAATGACGAGAAGCGTCGCTCCGAAGCGGTGCGCGAGGTCGAGAACGGCGTCCGGCTGTTCCTCGGGAAGGGCCAGGGTCCGAATACGAGCCGACTCGGCCAGCCATATCGGGAAGTTGGTAATGACGGGCCCCGCCTCGCCCAGGGGCACTCCGGCCCGCGCCATTGCCGCGGGCAGCGCTTCGTATCTGGTCCGGACTTCGTCGGCCTGGCGCGATATCGCGGAGACGGAAACCACGGTGATCGGGATTACGGCCGCTATCGCGAAAGCCGGCCCGAGCCACGCCACCGGCCGGGTCCAGTGTCGCAACCGCCCGACCCATACGATCAGGGCGTCGAGCGCGGCCAGGCAGCTGACGATCAGCAGCACCAGAACCGCGCCGGCCGAATGCAGGAACGTGCCCGACTGTGTGCTGACCGGGAATAGCAGGCTGGTAACCGCGAAAGTCATGAACGCGGTCAGGACGAGAGGCCGGAGCGACGTCAACCGCCACACACGCGGGAGCACCAGCAACCCAATGACGCCGATCGGGAAGGCGGGGATGACCAGAACGTCCAGCAGGTTGTGGACTATGCCGTCCACGTGCATGCCGATGATCGAGGCCGGACCCTGGGACAGGTACCCGGCCAGCGAGGGTTGGTCGCGGTAGGCGAAGACATCGAACCGGCTGACGTAAAGGGCGTTGTTGAGCGTCTGGCCGGGCAGCGGGCTGCCGAACGTGAGCCAGTCCCGAACGGCCCACGGGACGAAGACCAGCGCCGCGACGAAGCCGGGCGTGAGAGCGAGCCGGAGCCGCTCGAACCGGCGGAAAGACGGCAGGGTGGCGGCTCGTTCGGCCGGTACCGGAGCCGGCGCGCGTTCGAGCGTCCGGCTCGGCAGACCGCGCCAGACGATAGCGAGCCAGGCCATCGCCAACCAGATGGCTTCGCTACGAGTCAGCGCGGCGAGGCCCAGGATGACGCCGAGGGCAACCAGCTGCCGGCTCGGAACCGGGCTTGTCGCTCCGGGCCCGCTCCGGGAGGCGATGCGGGTCATCAGCAGGCAGGCCGCCAGCGCCAGGAACGGCGAACAGGGCCGTGGAATCGGGCAGGGCGCCGTACAGGACCAGCGGGCCCAGCAGGCTCGCCACCAGGCCCGTACCGACGCCCATCGTCCGGGCCCGTCCAACGGGCAGTCGCAACTCCGCGGCGACGTCCGCGCCGAGACGCCACGCCAGCACCGCCACCCCGGAGCCGGCCAGAACCGAGACCACCTGCGCGCTTCGGAACCAATTGGCCGTGCCCAGTATCGCCATCGGCACGGCCTCGAGGAGCGACGGCAGAGGCATCCAGACCTCGAAAGCCGCCCGCGGCACCGTCAGTGGCTGGGTCTGGTAGCTCCACAGGCCGTCGCTGATGAGGCCACGTCCCTCGACCACGTTACGGGCCACTCCGGCGTAGTACGCCGTGTCCTCGGGGACGGGGAAGCCGACCGTGGCCGCGGCGATCGCCCTGATCACCAGGGCCACGGCGAAGACGACGGCGGCACTTGCCCATGCTTCGCGCCGGCTCACCGGAAACCCCTCATCCCAGAACCGCCGGCCGCCTGCGGAACGGACGATATTCCGCCACAGCGCGTATCGGTCGCGGTGGTGCAGACCGGGTAGATCGCCAGCGCCGGAGCGCCGTCCGCGGCGGCATTTCCGGTTCGCGGACCTGTGTACGGGATCACGTAGATCGGCGGGCCGAGCCAGCTCGGCCGGACCAGCGACTCGATGACCGGCGCGAGCGGCGCCACGATGTGACTGCGCTCGAGCACGAGCCAGCGGATGCCGTAGTCCGCCGCCACTTCGCCCGTTACGTCGAGCGAGTCGTTCGGCGTGACGACTCCGCCCCGCCCGGTGAAGTATTCGTACCCGGCGGGATCGGCCGTCATTACCAGGTCGGAAGGCGGCGCTCCGGCGGCGTCGAGGGCCCGTCCGGCGGCCAGCATGTGGTCTCGCTCGGTGTTCCATCCAGGGAACGCGAGGGCCGTGAAGAGCGCGGCGTTCAGCACCGCCGAACCAACTCCCACGATCAGGAAGAGACGGACGGCATTGCTCCTCCGTCCATCCGCGGCGTCGGGGAACCACCCATCGCGCGGCGACAACCAGCCCTTCGAGACCGGCGATGAAGCTGAAAGGAACCAGGGCCACCGCCGAGTGCAGGAAGGTCCCGTACGGGACGTGGACCGCGAACAGCAAGCCCGCGGCGCCAAACAGGATGGCGGCGTAGAGAAGGAACGGCCCGAAGTCGACCGAGCGTCTACGCGCCCAGCAGCCGAGGATCACGAACGGCGCCAGGACCACGGGAATGGCGATGACGCTGAAGACCTGCACAGCGGAGACCAGACCGAGGATCCGGCTGGTCAGCAACGGGACCAGGCCCTGGCCGAGGAGGCTCGCCAGGGTTGTGTCGCCGGTCACGCTGTTCAATTCCTCGTAGTGTCTGGATGAACAGGATTCGCCCCGAGGTCGAGGACGGCGAAAGGCTCCCGAAGACCTCGAGTTGGCGCAGATACCAGGGCGCCATGATGATGAGGAAGCCAGCGAAGCACGCGATGGCATACCGCCACGGAATCGCCGGTGGCCGGCCGCCGCTGGAGCGCCAGGAGCGCCAGCGATCCCAGGCGAAGGCCAGCCCGACGGCGGCTCCCAGCAGCACGCCATCGTTTCTGGCCAGCGTCGCGAGTCCGACCATCAGTCCCGCAAGCGCGAACGACCGGCCGCTGCCGCGCAACCCGCGCGCCGTCAGCCACAACGCCGCCGTTCCGAGAGGTTGGTATAGCGACATGTTGTCCGGCTGGGCCATGTAGATCGTCGCCGCGGCCGGAACCGCCACCATGATCCCAGCCGCCAGCGCGACTCGGTCGGTCGCGCCAATATCCCGCGCCAGGAGCCACGTCAGCGGTGCGGCGAGCGATCCGATCAGGATGAATGGAAGCGCCGAGGCCAGCGGCGTCGGGCCGAGCAGCCACATCGTCGGCAGCTGGATCAATGAAGCCAGTGGCATCCAGTGGGCGTTGCTCGGAATCGGAAGCATCGGGTTGGCGGGGATCCGGCCGCCCACGTCCACGAACGACCAGATGAAATCGATGTTGAAGCCGTGCCCCGCGTGCAACGCCCGAGCGACGTCGACGTAGTAGTACGAGTCGGGATAGGCCGCATCCGGATGCAGCCCAAACAGAAGCGCCCTTACGACAAGGGCAAACGCAAACAGAGCGAAGGGGATCCGCACGGCGGTGCAGCGTAGCATCGGCCGGGACTACGTCCAGCCGGTACAAACGACCTATCCGCGTCCGCCGACCGGCGAATGGCGGCTCGCTTGCAGTTGCGGGCGGTGCGGACCGAGGGACGGGCCCGTAAACTCCCGATCATGCTTTCGAGCCTGGGGATAGTCCTTCCCGCATACAACGAGGAGTCCCGCCTGGGGCCCGCGCTGGACGAGCTGTTCGCGTACTTGTGTTCGACGCCGCCCGCGGAGATACCGGAGTTGGTGAGCGTCCTGATAGTGGACGACGGCAGCACGGACGGTACCGCGGCGCTGGTCCGGGCCAGACCCGAGTTCGCGGCGGAAGGGGTGGTCGCATCGCGCCGTGACTGCCCCACCCTCGGCCTCCTGACGGTTCCACACGGCGGCAAGGGCTCCGCCGTCCGGGCCGGGATGCTCGCCGTGGAGGGCGAGGCTCTGGTCTTCGCCGATGCGGACATGGCCACACCACCCGATCAGCTTGCGAAGCTGGTCAGAGCGCTCGAGACGGCGGATGTCGCTCTCGGCAGCCGGATCCAGCCCGACGGCTCGGACATGCGCGTCACCCAGCCGCGCTTTCGGCGCCTGGTCGGGCGGCTGTTCCGCTTCGCGGCTCAGCTCTGGGTCACAGGTCCGGTGAAGGACACGCAGTGCGGCTTCAAAGGATTCCGGCGAGATGCCGCCCGCGATCTCTTCAGCCGCCTGCGGATAACCAGCATCGCCTTCGACGTGGACCTGATCTACCTGACCCGGCGGCGAGGCTACCGGATGGCGATAGTGCCGGTCGTGTGGGCGGACCGGCGTGGATCGCGCATGCATGCCCGGCCCAAGCTGGCCCTTCGGGTCGCCTGGGACCTCTTGCGAATCCGGTTCGTGCACCGCGGGCTCAAGCGTGGCGTGGCCTAGTCTCGGAGCGTCGCGCCGCCCGCGAGCGGTCATTCCGATCCGCAGGGCGTAACCGGAATCGGATCCGAGGGGCCACGAGCCCCGGGTAGTTAGCATGTCAATCATGACCCAGCCCGATCCAGACCCCCGAGCCGCTTACGCCGCGCAGGACCGCGGCGCTCGTGGAAGACTTCCGAGCCCACGGTGGCAAGGTCACCAGCGGCCCATTCGTGGGCGGAAACCTGCTCCTCCTCACGACGATCGGGGGCCAGGACCGGCCAGCCGCGGCTGGCGCCCCTCGCCTACGACCGCGACGGCGACCGCCTCGTCATCGTCGGTTCGAAGCGGGGCGAGCCGACTCACCCCGCCTGGTACCTGAACCTGCTGGCCAACCCGATCGTGACCGTGGAGGTCGGCGCGGAGAAATTCCAGGCCCGGGCTGTCGTGGCCCAGGACGCGGAGCGCGACCGCCTCTTCGCGGCGCGCGTCGAGAGAGCCCCGATCTTCGCGGAATACCAGCAGCAGACCGAACGCATCCTCCCCGTGGTGCTGCTGGAGCGAATTCCCTGAGTCGGGCCTGCGGGGGCTGCGGTGGTATTCTCGAACGGTGACGAGCCGCTCCCCTTCAGTTGGCGGGCCTGCCTGTCCGGACGGTTCGAGGAAATGAAAGCAGGATCCGCCCCAGCCGACTCCGCGGCCCAATCCGTGGACCAGGCCGATACCCGGGAAGCTCGGAGGCAACCGCGCTCCTTCGCGCCATCTCGTTGCCGCCCGTCGAGCCTTCGGATCCATCTCGGCCGAAGCCTGGGACGCGCTCGTGGCTCGGACGCCCCAGGCCACGCCGTTCTCGCGCCACTGCGTCCAGCGGGCCTGGTGGGACGCCTACGGAGCCACCGCCCACGACCAGACGCTCGTCGTGGTGGACGAGGCCGCCCCGGACTCGATCGTGGCCATCGTGCCGTTGATGCATCGCCATGAACTGGAGCCCGGGGACGTGGCGGCGCGAACCACCATCCGCCATCAGGCCGGTCCGGCGCTGCGGCCCGTGCCCGCTTCGGCGACGGCCGTCTTCTTCGGGGCTTCGTACCACGCCGACTACGCCACGGTCCTGGCGGCGCCGGCAGACCTGCCGGCCGTGTCCGACGCCGTCGTCGAGGCACTCGCCGCCGAGGAGCCGTCGCGCTGGGACGTGGTCGACCTGCGGCGCCTTCGCCACGGCGACCCCGCCGCAGACGCCCTGGCCGCGTCGTTCGAGTGGGTCGCGCCGAGGGCCGGCTGGTTCGTCACTCGAGAGCAGGAGGACGTTTGCCCCGTTCTCACTCTGCCCGCGGGCGCCGACTTCGAAGAGTTCCTCGGGACGCTGGACAAGAAGGAGCGCCACGAGATTCGGCGCAAGCTGCGCCGGGCCGAGTCCGCCGGCGAGGTCCTGCTGGAGCGATCGTCGAATCCGCTCGCCGATCTCGACTCCTTCGTGGAACTGCACCAGAAGCGGTGGGGCGCGGAGGGCCTCTTCCCGGAGTCGGAAGGCGGCGCCGCCAGCCGGCTCTTCTTCGCCCGCCTGTTCGAGGATTGCGCGCCCTCGGGCCTGGTCGACCTCAGCTTCCTTTCAGTTTCGGGCCGCAGGATTTCGGCCGGAGTCACGTTCGACGACGGGACGTCGGTCTACTACTACAACGCCGGCGTCGAGCCGGACGCCAGAGAGCTATCCCCCGGAGTGGTAATGGTCGCGCTGTACATCCAACGAGCCATCGAGCAAGGTCGGTCACGCATCGATTTCATGCGCGGCAACGAGCCCTACAAATACGAATGGGGCGCGGTCGACGAACCTATCGAGCGGCTGCTCGTCCAGCGCACGGCTCCCGCGGAGGATCGATAGCGATGGGCGCCGAACACGAGATCCTGGAGCCCTGCCTCGACCAGGTCGCCCGCCAACCGATCGACGGCGGTCGCGTGCGGGTCCTGGAGGTCATGGCCACCGGTACGAACGGCGGGGCGCAGGAGCACGTCTACTCGCTCGTTACCCGCCTCAACCCGGAATGCTACGAGGTGCGCGTCGTATCGCTGTCGCACGGCAGCAGCGTCCGGCGGCTCCAGCGGGCCGGCATCGACGTGACCGTCATCGACGAGCCGGACGACCGGCAGGCCGTTCGGGCGCTGGCCGACTCGGTGGCCGCCGTTCGCTCCGGAGGTAATCCACAACCACATGTACCGAGCCGAAGTGATCGGTACCCGTGCCGCCCTCCTGCTCGGAGAGAAGGGCTGCAAGCGTCCGGCCATCATCTCGACGGTCCATTCGAGCCGGGTCCGCTGCATGGAGGATCGCCAGACCCTCCGCCAGCTGACGCCCCTGATGGACCGGCTGATCGTGGTCTCCAAGGCCATCGAGCGGAAGGTCGCGCGACGAAGGTCGTTTGGACGTTCCGGTGACCCTCATCTACAACGGCGTCGACCTGCAGCGCTACAACCATCAACAGCCGTGCTGCACTCTGCACGACGATTACGGCATCCCTGAGGAGTCGCCGATCGTCGGAGTGGTGGCGCGGCTCGAGGCTGAGAAGGGCCACCGCACCCTCGTCGACGCCTGGCCCGAGGTCCTCGCGGCCGTTCCCAACGCGTGGCTGCTCGTCGTCGGCGAGGGCTCCGAGCGCGATGCCCTGGAGGCCGAGGCGGCCTCGCTCGGCGTGAGCGAGAGAGTCGTCTTCACGGGACGCCGCGAAGACGTTCCCGCGGTCACGGCCGCTCTGGACGTGGCGGTTCTGCCGTCATACCGCGAGGCGCAGGGTCTCAGCGTGCTGGAGGCGATGGCGCTGAGCCGGCCCGTGGTCGCCTCGAACGTGGGCGGCATTCCGGAGATGATCGAGGACGGTGTGACCGGCCTGCTCGTCCCGCCGAACGACTGCGACGCGCTGGCGGCCGCGATCATCAAGCTGCTGACGGACCACCCCTACGCGGACACCATCGCCCGCCGCGGCCACGACCTGGTGCACGACCGCTTCTGCATCGAGCTGATGGTCAACTCGATCGAGTCGCATCTACGACGAGGAAGCGGCCAAGCTCCGCGTCGAGGAGAGCGTGGCCCGCTAGCCCTCCGGGGAGGCCATTCGCAGGGCCGCGGCCGCACGCCAGCCCGCGCCGCGGCCGCACCGCCGCCCTCATCAAGTTGCCTTCACCGCGAGAGCCGCCGATGTAGACTCCGTCGCGATTGTTGAAGCGTCAACGAGGGTGCTCAATGAGGCGCGTGGGGCTGGATCTCGGGACGGGGGCGTTGCTCGCTGTGCTCTCGATGCCCCTGTCCACCATTGCGAGTGGGCCGCCTGTCGTGGCCGCAGCGGGTCCTCCGGCTGCCGGCGTGGAGGCGGTCTGTGCTCCGGCAGCCCCCGGCTATGCCCAGTGCCTGGCGCTCCGCCGGACGGACGTAATGGCGCAGTCCGCCCTGACGATGTCGCCCTTGACGGTATCTCCGCCATTCGGCCCGGCCGACATCCAGAGCGCCTACGCCCTGCCGGGCGGGAGCGCCGGGTCCGGGCTGACCGTCGCCGTGGTCGACGCCTTCGATCTGCCGACGGCCGAGGCCGACCTCGCCGCCTACCGCAGCCAGTTCGGTCTGCCCCCGTGCACGACCGCCAACGGCTGTTTTCGCAAGGTCAACCAGAACGGCGTGGCCGGCAGCTACCCCGCCGTCGACACCGGTTGGGGCCAGGAGATCGCCCTGGACATCGACATGGTTTCGGCGGCCTGCCCGAAGTGCAACATCCTCCTCGTCGAGGCGAATAGCGCCTTGATGACCGACCTCGGTACGAGCGTGAACACCGCGGTGTCGCTGGGCGCGGTGGCCGTCTCCAACAGCTACGGCGGCCGCGAGCCCAGCAACGTAAGCCGTCCTCGACACGGCTTACTACAACCATCCCGGCGTGGCGATCGTCGCCTCCACGGGCGATTGCGGCTGGAACTGCTCGCAGATCAGCACCACCTATTACGCAAACGTCCAATACCCGGCGTCCTCGCCTTACGTGGTCGCCGTCGGCGGCACGAGCCTGGTGAGCGATGGGAGCGCTCGCGGCTGGACCGAGTCGGCGTGGTCGGGTGCCGGCAGCGGCTGCTCAGCTTACGAGTCCAAGCCGAGCTGGCAGCAGGACGCGGGCTGCGCCAAGCGGACCCAGGCCGACGTCTCGGCCGTGGCCGATCCCAACACGGGTGTCTTCGTCTACTACGACGGCGACTGGTACGAGTTCGGCGGCACCAGCGCGTCGTCGCCGATCATCGCCTCCGTATTCGCTCTGGCGGGTGGCCCATCCGCCGGCACTTATCCGGCCAGCTACCTCTACGCCGCCGCCACGGGCCTCAACGACGTCGATGGGTGGCAGCAACGACGTGCACTGGGGAACCTGCCCGGTCGGTAGCTATCTCTGCACGGGAGTCGCCGGCTACGACGGCCCGACCGGTCTGGGCACTCCGAACGGTGTCGGTGCCTTCCGCTGGCCTCAAGTCCCGGGCAAGCCGACCGGCGTGGTCGCCACTCGCGGCAATACCTCCGCCTCGGTCGTCTGGACCGCGCCCGCCGACAACGGCTCGACTATCACCGCCTACACCGTCACCAGCTCGCCCGACGGGCAGACCTGTGGCTGGACGGTCGGGCAGCTCTCCTGCACCGTGAACGGCCTCAGGAACGGCACGGCGTATACGTTCACCGTCACCGCGACGAACGGTGTGGGGACAGGGCCCGCTTCCTTGCCGTCGAGCAGCGTCACGCCGGCAACCGTGCCCGGCCCGCCATCTGACGTCACTGCCGCCCTCGGCAACAGGTCGGCCCTCGTCTCCTGGTTTGCTCCGGCCGACAACGGCGGCACCGCCATCACCGCCTACACTGTGACCGCGTCCGATGGCATCCACACCTGTGGCTGGACCACCGAGCACTCTCTTGCACCGTGGGCGGCCTCACCAACGGCACGCACATTCACCGTCACCGCGACGAACGGTGTGGGGACAGGGCCCGCTTCTCTTGCCGTCGAGCAGCGTCACGCCGGCAACCGTGCCCGGCCCGCCATCTACCGTCACTGCCGACCGCGGCAACAGGTCGGCCCTCGTCTCCTGGTTTGCTCCGGCCGACAACGGCGGCATCGCCATCACCGCCTACACCGTGACCGCCTCCGACGGCACCCACACCTGTGGCTGGACCACCGGAGCACTCTCCTGCACCGTGGGCGGCCTTACCAACGGCACGCCTTACACGTTCACCGTCACCGCGACGAACGGTGTGGGGACAGGGTCCGCTTCCAGCGTATCCAACTCCGTCACCCCGGCCGCCGTGCCCGACAAGCCGACCGGCGTGGTCGCCACTCGCGGCGATACCTCCGCGTCGGTCGTCTGGACCGCGCCCGCCGACAACGGCTCGACTATCACCGCCTACACGGTCACCAGCTCGCCCGACGGGCAGACCTGTGGCTGGACGGTTGGGCAGCTCTCCTGCACCGTGAACGGCCTCAGGAACGGCACGGCGTATACGTTCACCGTCACCGCGACGAACATCATCGGAATGGGGCTCCCGTCCGACGCATCCAACAGCGTGACGCCGGCCGGGCGCCCGGCGCTCCTAGCGGCGTTCAGGCCACCGCTGCCGACTCGGCTGCGATCGTCTCCTGGACGGCCCCGGCCAGCAACGGTTCGCCGATCGCCGGTTACACGGCCACGGCCTCGCCGGGCGGCAGGAGCTGTACGACGACCGGCGGACTCACGTGCGCTATCACGGGCCTGACGAACCGAACCACCTACTCGGTCACGGTCACGGCCTCGAACGGTGCCGGCACCGGGCCGGCCTCCAGCCCGGCCACGCCGGTCACGCCGTTCAGCGGCGCGACGTACGTGCCCGCTGACGCCCGCCCGTGTGCTCGACACCCGCACCGGCAACGGCCTCGCCGGTCCCTTCAGCTCGCATGCGGCCCGGACGTTCCAGGTCGCCGGCCGGGGCGGAGTGCCGGGCAACGCCACGGCCGTGACCGGCAACCTGACCGTGACCGGTCAGACCAGCAACGGCTACCTGTTCCTCGGTCCGGTCGCGACCAACGATCCGACCAGTTCGACTCTCAACTTCCCGCTCGGAGACGACCGGGCCAACGGAGTGACGGTGGCTCTCGGTGCAGGAGGCACGCTCTCGGTCACCTTCGTGGCCCCTAATCCCGGTCCCGCCGCCCACGTGATCTTCGACGTGACCGGCTACTTCGTGCCGGACATCAGCGGCGCGACGTACGTCGCCGCTCACGCCCGCCCGTGTGCTCGACACCCGTTCCGGCAACGGCCTCGCGCGGTCCCTTCAGCTCGCATGCGGCCCGGACGTTCCAGGTCACCGGCCGGGGCGGAGTGCCAGGCAACGCCACGGCCGTGACCGGCAATCTGACCGTGACCGGTCAGACCAGCAACGGCTACCTGTTCCTCGGTCCGGTCGCGACCAACGATCCGACCAGTTCGACTCTCAACTTCCCGCGTCGGAGACGACCGGGCCAACGGAGTGACGGTGGCTCTCGGTGGCGGAGGCACGCTCTCGGTCACCTTCGTGGCCCCTAATCCGGGTCCCGCCGCCCACGTGATCTTCGATGTGACCGGCTACTTCGTGCCGGACATCAGCGGCGCGACGTACGTGGCTCTCACGCCCGCCCGCGTGCTCGACACCCGTTCCGGCAACGGCCTCGCCGGTCCCTTCAGCTCGCATGCGGCCCGGACGTTCCAGGTCACCGGCCGGGGCGGAGTGCCAGGCAACGCCACGGCCGTGACCGGCAACCTGACCGTGACCGGTCAGACCAGCAACGGCTACCTGTTCCTCGGTCCGGTCGCGACGAACGATCCGACCAGTTCGACTCTCAACTTCCCGCTCGGAGACGACCGGGCCAACGGAGTGACGGTGGCTCTCGGTGGCGGAGGCACGCTCTCGGTCACCTTCGTGGCCCCTAATCCGGGTCCCGCCGCCCACGTGATCTTCGATGTGACCGGCTACTTCGTGCCATAGGCTGAACGAAGGCGGACCGGATCGGCAGGCGGATCGATCCTAGAGGCCGACTCGAGACGTCAGATCCGCGACCAGGCGGTCCGGTCGGGTCGTGGGGCTGACTCTCACTCGCGGTGAGGCGAACCGGTTGAGCCAGCTCTCGGTGACTCCCGGGCTCTCCGTGACCGCGATCTTGAGGCCCGGGCACTCGCTCACGGCCAGCAAAGCGACCTGATTGATCCCGCCCATCGGATAGGAGAGCGATACCGGCCGCGTTCCGGTCAGCTGCTCGATCGTGTCCGACGCGTTGTCGACTTCAGCCTTGGCCGTAGCCAGGTTCACGGTCTGCAGCGAGACGTGATTCTGGGTGTGGTTGCCGACCTCGTTTCCGAACGCCAGCAGCTCCACCAGCTGGTCCGTGGTCATGCCGCTCGCCTGGTCGATACGGCTCGAGATGACGAGGAACGTAGCCAGGAAGCCGAACTCGCGCAGGATCGGGAAGGCGTAGGTGTAACCGTCCCACCAGCCGTCGTCGATGGTTATGACGAAGGTCCGAGGAGGTAGCGGCGTTCCGTCCTGCATCGCCTGAGCCAGCTGGGCCAGGGTAACGGTCCGCCAGCCCGCGTCGTACAGCGCCTGCAGCTGAGCCCTGAAGAGGGCCGGCTCGAGCACGAGCCCGTTCGGCTGCTGTCCGGATTCCGCGGCCGGCACGATGCGGTGGTACATCAGGATCGGAACGTGGTATTCGCGGTAAGGCACCGCCGTCGGCCGCGGGGTCGGCGTGGGTTTCGGTGTCGCGGTCGGGACAGGGCTCGGGCTCGGGGATGTGGTGGGTTCGACCGTCGTCGGCGATGGCGACACCGTCGGAGCGGGCACGGAGGCGCTCGCCTGGCCGACGAGCCGCGATGGCGTCGGCGTCCCAGGAGTCGGGCCGCCCGGGAGCATCGGATCGGCAGGCATGTAGGCCGCGGCCACGCCCGTGTACATCAACAGGATCAGGGCTACGCCCAGGACTGCCCTCTTTCCGGTCCGCCGCGTCGGCAACGTAACTCAGCTCCCTTCGAATGGCCCCGTGGGGAGCCTAGCATGCACGCCGAACTCGGCAGCGGCGCCTTCCGGCTGCGGCGGGACGACGCCGGAAGCGAGCTGTCTGTGGCGCCGCTCGACCGCCGGCCCTGGCCCTGCCTCACGCCGACCCGGTAGCGGCCCGCAGCGTGCGATCCGCCGTGCGAAAGCCCTGGGGAAATCGCCGAACGTGTGAGTCTTCTCTCCTGACCACGAGCACTCGAGGCTGAGCGAGAGGAAGTAATGAACCGGGTCTTTGCGCTTATCGGCGTAGCCAGCGTGCGTTTCCGCTACCTGATCGTTCTTGCCTGGATCGTCGTCACGATCGTCGCGGTGCGTGCGCTGCCGTCCCTCGGCAGCGTAGCCAAGGACACCACGAGCGGATTCCTGCCCGCCAACGTGCCGAGCATCCAGGCGTCGAACATGGCGTCCCCCTTCATCGACGTCAGTCTCGGGACGGCCACCCTCATAGCCGTCCGCGACGGGGGCCTGACCGCCGCCGACAACGCCGCCATCGACGCCATGGAGGCGAAGATCAAGGGCATCGACACGGTCAAGGCCGTCGTCGACCTGGGCATCTCCGGCGATGGTGCCGCTCGCCAGGTCCTCATCGAAGCGGTCGTGGCCCAGTTCACCGGACGGCGGCGGTCCCACGGATCTCGTGGCCGCCATCCGGAACGCCGCGACTGCCGCCGCTCCCGCCGGGACTCCAGACTCATCTCACCGGCGAGATCCCGACGATCGTGGACAACGCGAACGCGTCGGGCAGCTTCGCAGGATCGGACGCAGAGCCTCTCGCTGCTGTTCATCCTCGTCCTGCTCGTGCTCGCCTACCGCGCCCTCCTCGCTCCGTTCGTAACCCTGATACCGGCAGTGATCGTGCTGACGCTCTCCGGGCCGGTCATCGCCCAGGCCGCGAGCGCCGGGATCCAGGTCTCCTCCATTACCCAGTTCATGCTGATCGTCCTCATCCTGGGCGCCGGCACCGACTACGGCGTCTTCCTGGTCTTCCGGGTTCGCGAAGAGCTGCGCCGCGGCCTGTCCGGCCCCGACGCCGTCAAGCGCGCCGTCACCCGCGTCGGCGAGTCGATCACGTTCTCCGCGTTCACCGTGATCGCCGCGCTGTCCAGCGTTGCCCTCGCGGAGTTCGGGCTGTACCAGAGCATGGGCCCGGCCCTCGCGATCGGCATCGCGCTCATGCTTGCCGCGGGGCTGACGCTGCTCCCGGCGCTGCTGGCGATCTTCGGGCGGGCGGTCTTCTGGCCGAGCAACGTCAGCCACCACGAGGTCGAGCGGCGCGGAATCTGGGATCGCGTCGGCGTGATCGCCACCCGGCGGCCGGCGGTCACGCTGCTCCTGGGCGCCATCCTGTTCGGCGGTATGGCCTCCACGCTGCTGGCCACCGGGACCTCGGGTTTCGGCAACGGCTGGCCGCGGAGCAGCCGGCTCCGATTCCGCCGCCGGGGCAGCCGCACTGAACGCCCACTTCCCATCCTCGCAGATCGTGCGGACGCTGATCCTGTTCCAGTTCGATCGGCCCGGTCTGGGACGACCCGGCCAAGCTCGCGACGGCCCAGGCCGGGCTCTGCGCGCTGCCCCAGTTCAAGAGCGTCGTCGGGCCGCTCAACCCGAACGGCATCCCGCTCACGACGGCGCAGCTGACCGCAACTCCACACCGCCCTGGGCCCGCCGCGCCAGCTGCCGCCGGTGCCGCCCACGACGTCGACCGTGCCCAGCGGAGCTCTACAACGCCTACCGGGCCGAGGGCCAGCTGATCAGCCCCGACGGTCTGACGGTCGAGTACTCGGCCGAGGTCGGCGGCGCCGATCAATCCAGCCCGGCGGCGCTCGACACGGTCCCGGGCCTGCGGGACGAGGTCGACGCCGTCGGCGTGTCGGCCGGCGCGAGCGCGACCGGACTGCTCGGCAACCTCGAGTTCTCCTACGACATCCGCAAGATCTCCGGATCGGACCTGGAACGGATCATCCCGATCGTGGCCATCCTGATCGCCATCCTGCTGGCGGCGGTCATGCGCAGCGCGGTCGCGCCGCTGTACCTCGTGGCCAGCGTCGTCATCTCCTACCTGGGCGCGCTGGGCCTGACCGGGCATCCTCTTCGTGCGGCTCGGCGGCCAGGCGGGGCTCAACTTCGTCCTGCCGTTCCTGATGTTCGTCTTCCTGATGGCGCTCGGCTCCGACTACAACATCCTGGTGATGAGCCGGATTCGGGAGGAGGCCCACCATCTGCCCCTGCGCGACGCGGTGGCGCGGGCGATCGGCAAGACGGGCAGCACCGTCACGACCGCGGGCGTGATCCTGGGCGGCAGCTTCGCCGTCCTTGCCATCTGCCGTCGGCGGCACGGCCGGCGCCGATCAGATCCAGCAGATCGGCTACGGCATCGCCGCGGGCGTGCTCATGGACACGTTCTTCGTCCGCTCGCTGCTGGTGCCCTCGGTCGTGGTGCTGCTCGGCCGCTGGAACTGGTGGCCGACGCGGCTCGGAATAGACGTGCCTGAGGTCGGCGACCAGCGCCCGCGCGCGGTGGCCGGGCCCACGGATGGGTGACCCCGCAAATACCGGCTCCATGGCCGCCGCGTCGTTCCCAATCCGAATCGGCAACCGATCCCGGCCGCTGCTCCGGCTTCTGTGGGGCGTCAAACCCGGCCTTGCCTATCTGGAGGTTCCCGATGAACCGGCGGGCCGGCTCGAGGCTCGCTTCGGCCGCGTCCGGTTCGGCACGCCTCTCGCAAACGTGGCCCGCTATCGCATCGAGGGGCCCTTCATTTGGATCAAGGCGATCGGCATAAGGCGATCGATCAGGCACGCCGACGTGTCGTTCGCGGGAGCGGCTCACGGTGGGGTCCGCCTGGATTTCCGCGAGCCGGTGCGATGGTCGATCTTCCGCGTCCCGGCCCTCTACATCGGCGCCGACGATCTGGACGGGCTGGCGGAGGCGCTCAGAGAACGCGGCATCCCCGGCGAGGACGCCCGGCAAGACCCACCGTAGACGCGGGCGGTGCCTATCGGTTCCGCTGCCGCGGCGAGCCTGCCGGTTCTACGCGGGCGAGTCGGAGTCGCGACGATGCTGTGGCTGAGGCATTCGGCCCGACGTGGTCCAGCACTTCCGAGAGGCTGGCGGTGGCCAGGGCCACGACCGAGTCGCCGGCGCCGTAGTAGAGGAAGAGGGTGCCGGTCTCCTCGTCGACTACCCAGCCATTCGGGAAGACGACCTTGTTGACGTCGCCGACCCGCTCGTAGTCGGCCTGCGGACCCAGGACCCAGTTGTCGCTACGGCGCAGCACTACCTCCGGCCGCTCCAGGTCCAGCAGCGCCAGGCCCGACCCGGTATATCGGCCCCGACGCCGTGGTGTGGGCGCCGTGGTACATGACCAGCCAGCCCTCCGGGGTCGCGAGAGGTGGCGGCCCCAGTCCGATCTTGTCGGCATCCCACCACGCGCCCTTGCGGGCCTCGATCAGCAGGGTGTGATCGCCCCAGTGCCGCAGATCGGGGGAATAGGAGATCCACATGTGAGCGCCGCCGCGCAGCGGCGAAGGCCGGTGGATCATGGCCCAACGGCCGTCGAAGCGGTTGGGGAAGAGGGCCGCGTCCTTGTCCTCCGGCGGCATGACCGGTCCCAACCGCCGGACCTCGCGGAAGTCGCGGGTCATGGCCAGCGACACCAGCGGACCGCGATCGCTGTACGCGGTGTAGGCGATGGACCACTCGTCGCGCTCCGGCAGCCACACCAGGCGGGGGTCCTCGCAGCCCCAGATCTCCTCGGGGTGCGTCGTGACCGGCTGGAGCAGAGGCTGCTCGTCGAAACGCCAGTCGGTTACGCCGTCGCGACTTCGGGCCACCTGGAGAAGGGAGATGCCACGCAGGTCCTCGACACGCAGAAGCAGGACCGTCTCGCCGTCTACCCGCGCCGCTCCCGGGTTGAAGACGGCGTTGGCGGGATACGGGAGATCGGCGGCCCGAATGATCGGATTGCCGGGCGCGCGCTGGAAGAGGAGATCGCCGTCCGACGGGATCATGAGCGCGAGCCGATGGCCGAGGGGACCGCTGCGCCTGCACCGGCTGTCCGCATGGCCCGAATGTGCTCGAGCGCCGTCAGCCAGGCCAGCGTCGACTCCGCGCCCTGGTTGTCGTTGAGGCCGATGGCCGTCAGCCCGTCGTGGCAACCTCCGGTGATCGGGACGGCGACCTCCATGGCGCCGTCGTTCGCTCCCAGGAACCAGGCGTAGGCCATCTCGGCGGCGCGCCTGTAGCGTTCGTCGGCGGTTGCCGCCAGGGCTGTCTCTGCCGCCAGAACCATGGCCATCGCTTCGATCGGCTGCTGATCGAAGCGGCTCTTCGCGCCCTCCCTGGGCCACCACCCTTTGTTGCCCACCGGGGAGAACGTGCCATTCGGGCCCGTCTGCACCTCGATCAACCAGTCCAGCACCAGGCAACCTCCCAGGACCATCGACGCGTCTCCGAGGCGCCGCCCGGCGACGATCAGGGCCCGCGGCAACAGGGCGTTCTCGTAGGTCAGGATCGGTTCCGGCCAGCGCCAATCCGGCGCCACAGGATTATGCCCGAAGGCCGTGGCGATGCGCCCCGAAAGGAGTCTGGAAGGCCGCCTCCGCGTCCGCCCCTGCGCCGGCCTCGATCGCGCGATCGCATGCCAGCACGGTCGAAGCGATGGCGCGAAGGGCCCGCAGCGACCGGGCCGCCGGCAGCGCCTGCTCGAAGAGTCGGCAAGACGCCTCTCGAACCGACGGATCCGCGGCGTCGCTCATGGCGCAGGCGAGGCTCCACATCGCCCGCCCGTGGCTATCCTCCGATCCCTCGTCCTCCAGCCAGGCCCCATCGGCGGCGCGGAAGTTGCGGAACCGCCGGCCGGGCGCGCCCGCCGCTTGCTCGATGAAGGCCAGGTGGCGCCGGACGCTGGCAGAGACGGCGTCCCAGCCCAGTTCTCGGGAGTGCAACAGGTCCACGTTGAGTGCCCGCGCGACGTCGTCGATACAGAACCCGAAGGCTGGATCCGGGCGGTCCATCGACGCGTGCTGCCAGATCCCGAGCTCGCTGCTCAACAGGTCCAGGTGGTGCCGGGCGGCCGGGAAGAGGGGTACCGGCGGAATCGACGCCTCAGGCACGGAAAGCGCCGACGGCGCCGACGTCGTCGACAGCCGCCACCCTCTTGGTGGCGACGCGCTCGAACAGACGCCGGTACTGGGCACCAACTTGAGGCCAGACCATCGATCGCGTGTACGTGTAGGCCAGCCGCCCCAGTGCCAGCCGCTGCGCGTCGTCGCTGAGGAGGTCGATGAAGGCTCGAGCCAGCGCGTCCGGCGAACCCGGCTCCACCAGCCTCCCCCGTCCGTTGCCGAGAAGCTCGGTCGCATATGTATAGGGCGTCGAAATCACCGCCCGGCCGGCGCTCATCGCGTAGGCCAGCGTGCCCGAAACGATCTGTTCGAGGTTGGGGTAAGGCGTCACGAATACGTCGGCGGCCATGAGCCAGGCCGCGAGTTCGGCCTTGCCGACGAACCGGTCGACGAACATGACACGGTCCGCCACGCCCAGCTCGGTGGCCCGCTTCTGGAGTCCCTCTCGATAGGACTCACCTTCGGAACAGGCCAGGCCCGGGTGGGTGGCGCCGACGATCACGTATCTGGCTCGGGGCACCGCGGCGAGGACCGCCGGCATGGCGGCGATGACCGTCTCCAGGCCCTTCCCGGGGCCGAGCAACCCGAAGCTCAGGATCACCGGTCCGCCCTGGATCCCGAGCTGCGGCTTGACCGAATCGGCGTGGACGAGGGGCAGGTCCGGGACGCCGTGCGGGATTACGTCGAGTCGCCCCGGGTCCACGTCGTAGATCCTGGTCAGCAGGTCCGCCGCGGACCTCGACATGACGACGCTGGCATCGGAGCCGGAGATCAAGCTCGTGAGGACGGACCGCTGATGGGGCGTCGGATGTCGCAGAACGGTATGCAGAGTGGTGACTACCGGCTTCTCCAGCGCCCGGACGAAGTTGAGTACGTACTCGCCGTCGGGCCCTCCCCAGATCCCGTACTCATGCTGGATCGAGACCACCCCGGCACTGCCGGCGTTGAGCCGGCCGGCGGCCGCCAGGTAGTCGGCCAGGACGTCACGGCGGACGCGATGCCGAACCTCGGCCGGGTAAATGCCCGTTTCGTCGCGCGGGTGCAGGGCCACGATCTCGCGGTCGCCGACTGCGGTCGCCAGATCGTGCGTGAAAGTGGCGATGCCGCACCGGCGGGGAGCGTAGGTGGAGGCAAAGGCCGTAATCGGCATGGGGTCACTCCAGTCGAACCACCATAGTCGCACTCCCTCAGATGCGCAAACCAGCCCGATTGGCACTGATAGGAGGGTGGCGGATGCCCACTCGACGGGGCTGGTTTCGAGGAGCTCTCTCCCACCCGCCGGAAGCTCCTCGGTATGGCGGAAGAGTGCGACCATTGGTGCCGGCCGACGTTGGCGCCGGCTCCGGAATGAGGCAGGGAGGTGCGGAGTGACCGCCACACGGGTCGGGTTCATCGGAGCCGGGGCAATTGCCCGAGTTCACCTGCGCGCCCTGGCGACATTCGACGACGTCCAGGTAGTAGCCGTCACTTCGCGCGGCGCCGACTCGGCGGGCCGTCTTGCCGAGTCGGTCGGTGCACGCGCCTATCCGGACTACCTGTCCATGTTCGACCGAGCTGCCCTCGACGCCGTCTTCATCTGCGTAACCCCGGACGGTCACGGCGAACTCGAGCTGGCTGCCGCCGACCGCGGCATCGGCCTGTTCGTCGAGAAGCCCATCGGCCTCGACGAAGAGGTGCCGGCACGAATCGCCAGGAGGATCGACGAAACCGGCGTCGTCTCCTGCGTCGGCTACCAGTGGCGGTACCTCGAGGTCGTCGATCGAGCCCGCGAACTCCTGGAAGGCCACCCGCCCAACATGATCACCGGCGCCTGGCTTGGCGAAACGCCCGGCGTGAACTGGTGGACCCGCAGCAGCCTATCCGGTGGTCAGATCGTGGAGCAGGCCACGCATATCTTCGACCTGGCGCGCTACCTCGCCGGCGAGATGGAGCCGGTTTCCGCCGCAGGCAGTCGAGTGGTTCGGCCCGCATACCCGCAGAGCGACATCCTGGACGTCACGCAGACGTCCCTGCGCTTCGCCTCGGGCGCCATCGGATCGATCGAGACTACGTGCCTGCTGGACGGCCCGCGCAGGGTCGACATCGAGACGGTATCCGACGGGCTTCGCCTTACGCTGGAGGTGCTCGATCACCGACTCATCGTCGAGCAAGACTCGGCGACGAGCACGTATCGGCCGCCGTCCACGTTCGACACTCCGTACGAGGCCCAGGATCGGGCCTTCATCGACGCGGTCCAGGGCAAGCCGGACAGGATCCGATCGCCTTACGACGACGCCCTTCTGACGCACCGAGTCACGTTGGCAGCCTCGAGGCTCGCGAGCGCATCCGCCGGCTGAACGCGTCCCGGCCGATGGGGTCCTGGTGCAGATGGGACTTATAGGCTAGTTGCCCTGGAGCCCAACACCCTATCAAGTGAGCACGATGGGTTTAACGCACCCCTTGCAACGTCCGGAGGCTGGAAGCTATGCACGCCTCCTGTGGTTGCTTGCCGCCGCCGCCGCGTTGGTCACGGTGCTTCTGTTGCTCGGTGGAGTTCGTCGCCACCCCGGCCGCCCAGATGCCCGGCCGCGTCGCCATCACCGCGGCAATCGGCACGACCCTCGTAATCGCGGTCGTCCTGCTTCGTCGAGACGTACGGGGTTACGGCCTCGACGTCGCGGGCGCAGTCCTGATGGTGCTGGGCATCGCGGCCGGCGCCCTGCTCCCGGACGGGCTGGACGCGGCTGCGATCCTGCCCCTTACCGGTGCTGTGCTTACCTTGCCCAAGCGGAGCGGGCTGCGGCTCGGGGTGGTTTTCATGGTCGCCTTCGCGGCGAGCCTCGCCGGCGAGACTGCCGCATACCTCTTCGGCAGCATGAGAAACGTAACCAGCCTCGTGAATTGGCCTCAGTCGCTCATCGAGTCGGGCGTCATGCTGGCATTCTCGTACGGCCTGGTCTGGTGGGCGGGCGATCGCTGGTGGTCGGCGACGGCGCGGGCGCAGCACGTGCTGGCGAGCCAGCGAAGGCTCATGGAGATCAACGAGCTGCTTCTCTCGACTCTGGATCCGGCAGGGGTGCTCGGCCTCATCGCAGACTCGCTGAAGCCGGTCCTCCCATACGACAACCTCACGATCTACAGAGTGGATCGCCATGCCGGCGTGGTGAGACCCGTTGTGGCGCGCGACCGCTTCTCCAAGCTCATCCTGAGCACGACGTTCCCGATCGACATGGGGGTCACGGGGTGGGTTATCGCGCACGGCGAAGCCCAATGCGTCAACGACATCCATCTCGACAAGCGCGCCGCGACTATTCCAGGCACTCCCGACGAGCCGGAATCGCTCATCGTCGTTCCCCTGCGGGTTCGCGGCGAGGTCACCGGCACCCTCAACGTCGGCCGGATGGGAGGAGCGGAGGCTCACTTCAGCGAGGCGGAATTCGAGATGGCGCGGCTCTTCGCGGGCCAGGCATCCATCGCCATCCAGAATGCGGAGATCCATCGTGCTGTACGAAACCGCGCGGAGACCGACTCGCTAACCGGCCTGCACAATCGCGGCGCCTTCGACGAACGTCTTGCGACGTTGATCGCCGTCCCGTCGGCGCAGCCTTTCGCCCTGATCATGGTCGATCTCGACGGCTTCAAGGACTACAACGACCGGCACGGCCACCCGGCCGGCGACGAGGTCTTGCAGGCTGTCGGTCGCGCCATCGACTCGGCGGTCCGGGGTCGGGATCTGGCCTTCCGCTACGGTGGCGACGAGTTCGCGATCCTGATCCCGCGCACGGAGCTGCAGCCGGCAGTCCAGGTCGCCGACCGCGTCAGGCGCACGATCTCGAAACTCGCCCCGATGGTGTCCTGGACGATGACGGCGAGTGCCGGTGTGGCCTGCCATCCCGTCGATGGCGCCACGGCCGCGGCGCTCGTCGGCGCGGCCGACGCAGCCCTCTATCGAGCCAAGGAATTGGGCGGGAACCGCACCGAGATCTGCGTTCGCGGGCCCGCGCCCTCAGCCGACCGGGCACCCGTCTGACGCCTCTCCCAGCGGGCGCGCGCTCGCTGCCGCTCCACCGTCCGGTCGTGAGGCGGGCTCGTGGCCACGAGTCCGCCGAGTAGCTGCCGGGTCGCCTCCGCGACGGCCCCCACGGCGCGGTCGAAGGCCGCCTGATTGACCAGCGCCGGACGTGTCATGCCGCTCACCTTGCGGACGTACTGCACCGCCGCCGCGTGCACTTCCTCGGCGCTCGTCGGCGGCTCGTAGTTGTGGAGCGGCTGAATGGATCGACACATGATCGGGAACCTCTACAGCCGAACTGCGGCCTCGCCGGTCCGGGCATCCCTTGGACGGGACCGGTCGCGGCGGGCGGAGGCCCGCAGCTGACGTGGCACATGGTGTTACCACCGGCCGCGTTCCGGCCGATTCCGTACCGTTCGTTCCCGTTTGGTCCGATCTGCGCCTGGCGCAACGCCCGCGACGTTCGTTGACACGCCCGCGGCGCCCCATCAGCATCCGGTCACCCCGGGTAGATCGGGACAGCCGCATCGGAGGGCAACGCGTATGGCGCTGCGGCCGGCGCTCTGCGCCGAGCACTACGCCGCAGTGGGCGACGTATCGGCCCGCCGATGAACCGCCGCACCGGCACCCTGCTGGCCGCCATCGTCGGCTCGGGAGTCGTCTTCCTCGACTCGACGGTCGTCAACGTCGCCCTGCAGAGGATCGGACAGGATCTGCCGAGTGGCTACTTCGGCGTCCTCGAAGGCCAGTCGTACGTCTATAACGCCTACCTGCTCAGCCTTAGCGCCCTGCTGATCCTGGCCGGCGCCCTGGCCGACGCCTACGGTCGCCGGCGTCTCTTCGTGCTCGGACTGGTGGGATTCGGCCTCTCCTCCATGCTGTGCGGCCTCGCGCCCAACATGGAGACGCTGATCCTGTTCCGGATCGTCCAGGGCGCGGCGGGGGCTCTGCTGGTGCCGGGCTCGCTGGCACTGCTGACGTCAACGTTCCAGGGCGCGGAGCGAGGCCGCGCCTTCGGCCTGTGGGCAGCCGCCTCCGGTGCGACTTCGATACTCGGTCCCTTCGTCGGCGGCGTCCTCGTCCAGACGATCTCGTGGCGAGCGGTCTTCTTCATCAACGTGCCGCTCATCGCGCTGGCGCTCTGGGCCGCCTGGCGATACGTAGACGAGAGCCGCGATCCCGATGCGGGGAAGGTCTTCGACTGGGTTGGGGCGGCCGTCGTGGCGCTCGCGGTGGGCGGGCTCTCCTTCGGGGCGATCTACGGCCAGCAGCACGATTGGAAGGACGCGGTCGGGCCCGTGGCGCTCGTCGTTGGGGCGGCCGCCTCGGTCCTGTTCGTGGTCCTGATGGCTCGCGGCCGTCATCCCCTGGTTCCGCTCGGGCTCTTCCGGTCGCGCAACTTCTCCGTGACGAACCTCTCCACGTTCTTGATCTACGGCGCTTTGTACGTCGTCGGCTACCAGCAGTCGATCTTCAGCCAGGGGACGCTCGGGTACTCGGCGGCTGCGGCCGGCCTGATCGGCGTTCCGGGCGCGCTGATGCTGATCCTCCTTTCACCGCGCGTCGGGGCGCTGAGTGCGCGTTTCGGGTTCCGCCGATTTATGACCGTCGGCCCTGCCTTGATGGGTCTTGGGATCCTGTGGCTCACTCGGATCCCGGCCAGCAGCCCTGCCTGGAACCTCCAACCCGGCGTCCCGGCCAGCTGGCTGCCCCCGAGTGGCTACCTGGTGGACTTCCTGCCTGCGATAGTCGTCTTCGGGTTTGGGATTGCGATTACCGTGACGCCGCTTACGACTGCGCTGATGGCCTCGATACCCGAGGCCCGCGCAGGTCTTGGTTCCGCCGTCAACAACGCCATCTCGAGAGTCGGCCCGCAGCTCGCCGGGGCGCTGATCTTCGTCGCGATCACCGGCGCCTTCTACGCCGATCTCGCGGGCAGAGTCCCGGGAATCGATACGTCATCGCCGCAGATCAGGCAGGAGATACCGCCGCTGAACCAGCCCGATGCCTCGGTATCGCCGGCGGTTGCCGCCGCTGCCCGCGAGGCGTCCACGGGCTCGTTCCACCTGGCCATGGGCCTGGCCGCAGGACTGCTCCTGGCCGGAACCGTGGTCAACGGCATCGGCATCCGCGATCCGAGCCGCACGAAGGTGAATCCGGAGGAGGCGCCCAACGGGTGAGGCCGGCAATCGCCGCGGCGTCGCGATGGAGCGCCGAATCCAGACGCCCCGCCGGAGGCGGGGCGTCTGAGCCTTTGACGAGGTATGGACTAGACGAAGCCGTTGGTGTGGAGCCACTCCGTGGCGATCGCCGCGATATCCTTCTTGTCGAAGACGTACTCAGCGTTGAGCTTGGTCAGGTCGGCCGTGTTCATCTTGGCCGACACGTCGTTGAGGATCTTCTCGAAGGCGGCCTTGTCGCCCACCTTGGCCAGAAGATCGTCCCGAACCAGCGGGGCGATGTTGTCGGCCGGCTGGGTCTGCTTGTCGTCGGCCAGGACCACCCAGTTGTTCTTCGCGATGTCGGGCTGCGTCGAGCACAGCTCGCCGACCGTGATCGTGCCGGCCGTCAGGGCATCGACCATAGGCTGGTCGCAGGCCGAGAGCGGCAGTGCGGTCGAAAGGTCGACTCCGTAGGCGGTCTTGATCGCGGCGGCGCAGACCGGGTTGGTCGCGCAGTCGGTGGCGACGCCGAACTTGAGCTGACCCTGGACGGCGGCCAGATCGCTCATCTTGGCCAGCTTGTCCGCCGTCGCGGTCGCCTGAGTCACGACGAAGGCGTTCTGGTCGGCCGCGGGCGAGTAGTCGAGGACCGTGATTCCTCCGCCCTTGCCGGTCAGGATCGTCTGCAGCGCCGCAGCGTTGGTGGCCGGGTCGCCGGTCGTCTTGGTGGCGTCGTAGTACGCCAGGCCGCTACCGATGTACTCCGGCTTCAGGTCGAACTGGCCGCTTTCCAGGGCGGGCGCGCTGACCTTGCGCGTGCCGATGCCGATGCCGGCCCGATCTACCGTGTAGCCCTTGGCTTCCAGGGCCTGGCCGTAGATCTCGGCCATAAGCTTCGACTCGTAGAAGCCGTCGGAGCCGATCTTCACTGTGACCTTGGTGACCGTAGCGGGCGATGGGCTGCCCCCTCCCGTCGAGCAGGCGCTCAAAAGCACCAGCATCGACGCCCCGAGGGCAAGCATGCGGGTTAGCCGCATTTGGGTAACCTCCCTGCATCCGTCGCGCAAGCTCAGGGGTCAGGCCGCCACGACGCTCCTCGACTATAGAGGGCGGGGAGCGGAGGACCGCCAAATCGACCGCCTGGTGACCCGTCTGACGGGCCGAATTGGCGGTCTTGCTCAGCCTGCGGTCCGGCTGGACAGGCCGGGCGAAACGAGGCGCCGTTCGATGAGCAGGAAGAACGCCAGAGTGACAAGGGCGAGGGTCGCTACGAGCACGACACCGCCGAACAGCTCCCCGTCGTTGTGGTTGTCGGCGCCCAGGACGATGTAGCGGCCCAGGCCCCCGAACCCGAACAAGACCCCGAGCGTGGCGGTCGCCACCACCTGGACAGCTGCCGATCGGATCCCCGTGGCGATGACCGGCAACGCGATCGGTACCTCCAGGCCACTCAGTATCTGGCGCTCCCGCATGCCCATCGCCCGGGCCGCCTCCACGAGATCGCGATCGACGCCCGCGATGCCTTGATAGGAGTTCACGAGAAGCGGCGGCCCGGCGAGAACGATCATGGCGATGAGAGTGGGGTACAGAGTGAAACCCGCGTTGGCGTCGATCAGCGTCGTGAACGGGACGAGGAGCCCGATCACGGCGAACGACGGGAGCGCGCGCCAGGCATTGGCCGAACTCACGACCAGCCACGAGAACCGGCCCGTATGACCGATCCACAGGCCCAGCGGGATGGCCACCAGCGACGCCAGGACGAGGGAAACGCCGCTCAGGGCAACATGCTCGGCCAGCCTGGCCGGGATCCCGTTGGGGCCCTGCCAGTGCAGGGGATCGGCCAGCCATTGAGCCGTTGCGGCGAGGAGGTCCATCAGCGTGCCGCCGCTCGAGCTCTCGTCCACGGCGTAAGCGATCGCTGCAGCAGGACGAAGCCCAGATCCGCCACCACGGCCAGTGCGATCGAGAGCAGGCCGCCCACGAGAATCTCCGTCGGGAAATGGCGGTGGTAGCCGTCGAGGATGTAGTAGCCAAGGCCTCCGTACCTGTCCCCGAGGATCGCCGAGACGGTCACGAGGCCGATGGTCGAGACCGTCGCGAGCCGGAGGCTGGCCACTACCAGCGGCACCGCCAGGGGCAGTTCCACTCGCCACCACCGCTGAGCCGAGGTGAAGCCCATGCCGTCCGCCGCGTCCAGGACGTCCGACGGCACGGCATCGAAGCCGGCCACGATGTTCGGAACGAACAGGATGAAGGTGTACACAACGAGCGGCACCTCCGCGGTCAGCGTCGACAAGCCTGTGATCACCACGAGCGCCGCGAACATCGCGTAGCTCGGGATCGTGTACGCCACCGTCGCGATTACCACGATCGGCGGATAGAGCCTTCGTCTCCTGATCGAGATCGCGGCCAGGGCGAAGGAGATCGCGAAACCGACTCCTACCGCGATCAGAGTCAGATAGAGGTGCTGCCCGATTCTGTCGGCTATCGGGCCGAGATGGGCCCCCAGCCAGTCCCAGCGAACGAGCGGCTCGCCACTCATGGTCGGCCCCGGCCGCGTGGGTCGGTCGTCTGCCAGCGCGCTGGCGATGGCGTCGACGGTCACCAGGCCGCGTGGCCGGCCGGCCTCGTCCAGGGCGACGCCGCCCCTCGTGTCGGCGACCAGGAGGATCGAAAGCGCGTCGCGCAAGGTCGTCGCCGGCGAGAAGGTCGGCAGGTCCTCGGTGCCGGCCCAGGGGCTCCGTCCGGAGGTCCGCGATCGTGGTCAGCGAGAGCCGCTTGAGACCTCGATCCTGGCCCACGAAGCGGGCCACGAAGTCGGACGCCGGATGGGCCAGGATTTCGTCCGGCGGCCCGAACTGGGCCAGCCTGCCGCCCTCCTCCATGACCGCGATCAGGTCGCCCATCTTGATCGCCTCGTCTATGTCGTGAGTCACGAAGACGATCGTCTTGGCCAGCTCGCGCTGCAGCCGAGCAGCTCGTCCTGAAGTCGCTCGCGAACGATCGGGTCGACCGCGGCAAAGGGCTCGTCCATGAGCATCAGCAGTGGGTCGGCGGCGAGCGCCCTGGCCACGCCCACGCGCTGGCGTTCCCCGCCGGAGAGCTGGGATGGGTAGCGATTGCGGTACCGTCCGGGCTCCATGCCCACGAGGTCCAGAAGCTCGTCCGTTCGCGCCCGCTGGCGTTCCTTCGACCAACCCACCAGCGCCGGGACGACTGCCACGTTTCGGCCGATCGTCAGGTGCGGGAAGAGGCCGACCTGCTGGATCACGTAGCCGATCCGCCGGCGTAGCGCGGTGACGTCCTCGGTCATTACGTCCACGCCATCGAGGAGGATCTGGCCGCTCGTCGGCTCGATCAGGCGGTTGACCATCTTGAGGCTGGTCGTCTTGCCGCAGCCGGAAGGTCCGACCAGGACGCAAATCGCCCCTGCCGGGACCTCGAACGACAGGCCGTTGACGGCCCCCGTGGCTTCCTCGCCGAAGCCATACCGCTTGGTGACGGTCCGGAATTCCAGCGAAGCGGCGCGCTTCGCCGAGGTCGCCGGGGTTGTCATCGGTTCCTCCCACAGGGCCACTTGCTCGCCCAGACTACGACACGTCGCCGAAGACCGGGTAGGCCGCATAGGCCCTACTCATTTCGGACGCTTGGGAGGGGGTAGCGGGCAAGGAACGGGCGATACGGTCGGGGCACTCCGCCCCATCCACACCGATCGTGCGACGCGCGCACCCTCGTCCCGCTACTGGAGAGTTCTCATGACTTCTCTTCGTCCCCACGGGCACGCCAGACTGTCGGCAGTGTCGGTGGCCCTCGCTGCCGCCCTGGTGCTCACTGCCGGACTGGCGATCTCCGGGATTTCGGTGATCGCCGCCGCCCCACTGACGGTCGCTCCGAGCGCGGATTCCTACGTCAATTCGACGGCGGTCACCGCCAACTTCGGCACGTCCACCCAGTTCCGCATCGACGGCTCGCCGGTGGTGCGGAGCTACTTGCGCTTCGACCTGAGCTCGCTCAGCGGGAGCGTTGGCGCGGCGACGCTGCACATCTACGCCAATTCGGCCTCGAGTACGGGTTTCGACGTCGACCGCACCGATGGCTCGAACTGGACCGAGACCGGCCTCACCTTCACCAACGCCCCGGCGGTCGGGGCGACGGTCGGAGTGGTCGGGGCGTTCGCGGCCGCAACGACGACGAGCGTCGACGTGACCTCTGCCGTGCGAACGGGCGCATTCGTGGACTTCGTCGTAGTCGAGAACGGCCCGACGGCGGTCAGCCTTGCCAGTCGCGAGTCGGCCCATCCGCCCGCCCTGGTTCTGACGCTGGGGGGCTCGACGCCCACTCCGACAGCCACCGGGTCCGCTACCCCCAAGCCGACGCCCACTCCGACTCCCAAGCCCACGCCCACTCCCACCGCGACCCCGACGCCCGGCAGCGGCGATCCGGTCCTCGTCGGCGCCGGCGATATCTGCATCACCTCGAGCATCGCGAACGCCAATGCCACGGCCGCGCTGATCACCGCCCGTCCGAACGCCGTCGTCTTCACCGCCGGTGACAACTCCAACGAGACCGGCACCACGGCCAACTACACCAATTGCGTGGCCAAGTCGTGGGGCGTCTTCAAGAGCCGTATCCATCCGGTCCCCGGCAACCACGACTACATGACCTCGGGCGCCGGCCCCTACTACGCCTACTTCGGCTCGGCGGCCGGCACCGCGGGCAAGGGCTACTACAGCTACAACCTCGCCAACAACTGGCACGTGGTCGCGCTCAACGCCATGTGCTCCGACGTCGGCGGCTGCGGCGTCGGCTCACCCCAGGAGGTCTGGCTCAAGGCCGACCTCGCGGCCAACCCGGGCAAGCACATCATCGCCATCTGGCACATCCCGGCCTTCAGCTCGGGCAGCACCCACGGCAACAACACCGGTTACCGAGCCTTCTGGGACGACCTCTACGCCGCCCACGCCGACATAGTCATTAACGGCCACGACCACGATTACGAGCGCTTCGCCCTCCAGTCGCCTTCAGGCGCGGCAGATCCGAACGGCATCCGCGAATTCGTCTCGGGTACCGGCGGCGCAGGCCAGCGGCCGTTCGGCACCATCCGGGCCAACTCGCAGGTCCGCAGCACGGGCACCTTCGGCGTTCTGCAGCTGACGCTGCACGCCAACAGCTACAGCTGGCAGTTCGTCCCGGTCGCGGGCAAGACCTTCACCGACTCGGGCACTCAGGCCACTCACAGCTGATCCGCCCGACCAGAGTGAGTCCGCGGCCGCGTCAGTCGGCGCGGCTGCGGACCTCCACGCCCGCGTCGGAAACGCGAACCTCATACGCCGGCTGGGGGAAGGTCGCCGGGCCACGTCGGACCTGGCCGTCGGTGATTTGGAACTTCGATCCGTGCCAGGGGCAGGTGACCTCGTCGCCATGCAGCTCGCCCTCTTCGAGCGGCCCACCGGCGTGCGAGCAGACCGCCCCGATCGCGACTACGTCGTCGCCCCTTCGGACGAGCAGGATCGGGCGGCCCTTCACCGCATACACGGTTGAGGCCCTGCTTCAGGTCGGCCAGCGGCCCGACGGGCGTGAACTTCCCGAGCTCGTCGGAGAAGGCGTTGTGGTCGACCATCGAGCCGAAGCCGAAGGTCATCTCACCACCGAGATAGCCCCCCGCGGTCACGAGGATGAAGCCGGCAATCGCCACGGCCCGCGCGGCATTCGAATTGACCGGCCCGGCCAGGCGCATGAGACCGCTGGCGAGGTAGAGGATCGTGGTGACCGTCATGACCAGCGCGTGCAGGAAGCCGATGCGCTGCTCGTCGCCGAAGGCGTCCTTGTAATCGGTCAGACCCGTCAGAACGGCTCCGCCCGCGGCCAGTACGCCCAGCCAGAGAGCGATCTCGGCGGCCGTCGCCAGTCCCGCGTTGGGCACCGCCAGACCGATCAGGTCGAAGGCAAGGACGACCGTCCAGGCGCCGATGACGACATCGGTGAGGAGGGGATGGATCGCGTGGCCGATCCAGGTTCCGTTGACGAGCGACTGCACCGGGCGGGCCCGTTTGTAGAACGCGTCGACCGCTTTGGCCACGAAGCCGGCAGGGCGGTCCAGGCGGCCGGTGTGGCGGATCAGTCTCCTGATCAGAGGAGAGGGCATGGTCGATCCTCCCGGGCGGACTCTCGGGCTCGCGCCCGTCGCGTTCGAGGCCGCCGCGATCGACCATAGCACCAGCGTCCCCGAATTGCAGGATCGATTTCCGCCAGGGCGAGAAGCCGGCGCGGGCTACGCCTGGGGTGCGTGCGAGGTCGGTCAGGGTAGCCATTGCTCGGCGCTGACCGATGTCGACTGGCCGGACGCAAAGCAGGTTGGGAGCGGGGCCGCGCCCAATGCCGGGGCCACGATCTTGCCCAACCCGAATGGCATGACCGCGGCGACTCGCACGTCCTGAGCGGGTGCGGTCTTGCACCAGTTGCCCCATGTGACGATGTCGTTGATCGTGCCGTTGGGAGCGAGCGTGTAGACCTGATCGCTCGTCTTCACTTCGCCGCCGCCCGTGCCCGCGTCGCCGATGACCGTGCCGTGCCCATCGAGGATCTGGGTTTGCGGCGTTCCCCGCATGTTGCAGCTCCCGGAGGAGACGTTCGTGGCCGTGATGTGGGCGTAGGAGTAGGCGGTGTCGTTCTGCCAGGAGGTGATCGAGAGGCTCAGCTGCGCACCGGTGCACAGCCCGATCGCGAGAGCCGGGAGCGGCGTCGGTGTCGGCTTGGGTGCCGGCGTCGCCTTGGGCGCCGGTGTCGGCGCCGGAGTCGGTGCGGGTGTCGGCGCCGGCGTGGCCGTGGGCGTCGGAGTGGCGGTCGCAGCCGGAGTCGGCGTATCGGTGGGTGTGGCGAGCGGCGTTGCCGTGGCTGCGACGACCGTCTGCGACGGGGCCGCCGCAGGTGTGGAGGCAGCCGAGCTGCAAGCCGCCACGGCCAGGATGAGTCCCGCTCCGAGGAGCAGCGCTCGCGCCACCTCGAAGCCACCGCGGGAAGGTTCGGTCGATCGACCCGACATGTTGGATCCTCCAGGCCGGTCGGGGAGCCCATTTGCCAGGGCTCGACGCATCCGGCGCGCAGGCATTGTCACCGGGCAGCTACCCGATTGGTTGTTCGACTATCCAAAGGGTTGGACGGTGAGACTCCCGGTGCGCAGGCCGGGCCGAACTCCTCGATTGGCGGTCTCCGGCGCGGGCGAGAGCATCCCGCGCCCGGCCTGCTATTATTAGACCGACGGTCGGTTTCCTATTGGGCCGACAATGATTTGGGTGGTCGAATGGCCCGCACTCTGAACCTCGAGGCTCACGCCGTCCGCCGTGACTGCTTCGTGGACGCCGCCCAGCGGCTGATCCAGGTCAGGGGCTACGAGCAGCTCAGCATCCAGGATGTGCTGGACGAGGCCCACGCGTCCAAGGGTGCGTTCTATCACTACTTCGCCTCCAAGGAGGCTCTCGTCGACGCCGTCCTGGATCGCATCGTCGAGACCGCCCTCGCGTCCGTGGCGCCGGTGGCGAGCGACCCGGACCTCTCCGCGATCCAGAAGCTGACGGGCCTCTTCTCCTCGCTGGCGCAGTGGAAGAACGCTCGCAAGGAGTTGATGCTGGCGTTGCTGGAGGTCTGGCTTTCGAGCGACAACACCGTCGTGCGCGAGAAGCATCGGGGCCTGATCGCCGCGCGGCTGCTGCCATCTCTGGCCACGATCGTGACACAGGGCAAGGCCGAGGGCGCCTTCACCGTCAGCTCTCCCGAGGACGCGGCGGGAATCATCGTGGCCCTGCTTCAGGGCGCCAGCGAAACGTCCAGCCGGGCCTTACTCGCCCGCCAGGCCGGGACGGTCTCGTTCGAGGACGTCGAGCGGATGGTCGCGGCCTACCAGGAAGCCATCGAGCGAACGCTCGGCGCTCCGGCCGGATCGCTGGCTTTCATCGACGACGCGACTTTGCGCCTCTGGTACGGCTGACGACAAACGAAGGGAGTGGCCATGACGGCGATCATTCGCACCGAGAAGCTGACCAAGTCCTACGGGACGCATCGAGGGATCATCGACGTCGACCTCGAGGTCAACCGGGGCGAGGTGTTCGGGTTCCTCGGGCCTAATGGCGCCGGCAAGACGACCACGATCCGCGTCCTGCTGGATCTGATCCGGCCGACGTCGGGCAAGGCTTTCGTGTTCGACATCGAGAGCTCGGCCGACCCGTCGGCGATTCACCGGCGCATCGGCTACCTGCCCGGCGAGTTCACGCTGTACGACCGGCTGACCGGCCAGCAGACGCTCGAGTACTTCGGCAACCTTCGCGGCGGCGTGGACCGGGCCTACCAGAAAGCCCTGATCGAGCGCTTCGACCTGGACCCGACGCGGCGCTTCCGCCAGTACTCCAAGGGCAACAAGCAGAAGGTCGGACTCGTGGCCGCGCTGCAGCACAAGCCCGAGCTTCTTCTCCTGGACGAGCCGACCTCGGGCCTGGACCCGCTGGTTCAGCAGACTTTCTTCGAGCAGCTACGCGAGCGGGTCGCGGACGGCGCCACCGTCTTCCTCTCCAGCCACATCCTCAGCGAGGTCGAGCGCAGCTGCGACCGTGTGGCGATCATCCGCGAGGGGCGGTTGGTGCAGGTCGACCGAGTCGACGCCCTGCGAGACCTGGCCCACCACCAGGTCGAGCTTCGCTTCGCCGGCGAGCCTCCGGTGGGCGAGTTCAAGACACTGGCCGGCGTCAGCGATGTACAGGTGGAGGACCACCTCTTGCGACTGCGGGTCTTCGGGTCGATCGTCCCAGTGGTCCAGGCCGCGGCCAGGCTCGACGTGACGGACTTCCTGAGCCGTGAGCCGAGCCTGGAGGAGACCTTCCTGGCCCAGTACGGGCGCGCCGGAAGCCGGTCCTGCGGGCGAGGCTCCTGCGGGCGAGGCTCCCGCGGGCGAGGCTCCTGCGGGCGACGCTCCTGCGGGCGAGGCTCCTGCGGGCGAGGCTCCTGCGGGCGAGGTGAAGTGATGGCCACTCATGCCGCGCCACTCCCCGTCCGAAGCCACGCCTCAATCTGGAGCCGGTTCTACGGTTTCGGCAGCGTCTACGCCAAGACGCTTCGCGATTCCAGGCTCGCCGTCATCATCGTCGGGGGCCTGATCATCGGCTTGATGGCCTATGGCTGGGTCGCCATTCCGCTGGTCATCACCGACCGAACCCAGGGCGCCAAGCTCATCGAGGATCTGCCGCCGATTCTCAAGGGCATGGGCGGCAATCCCGTCAACATCGACAGTATCGGCGGCTACATCTCCTGGAAGTACGGGCCCTTCTTCGCCATCGTCGCGGGGCTGTGGTCGATCCTCGCCCTCTCGGGCACGCTCGCGGCGGAGGCCCGAAAGGGCAGCCTGGACATCGTGGCCGCGTCGCCTTTCGGCAAACGGCGCCTGGCCCTGGAGAAGCTCGGCGCGCATGTGACGGGAGTGGCCGCGATCATGATCGTCCTTGCGATCGTGACCGCCCTCTGCACGGCCGCCTTCTCGGTGAAGCCCCAGGACCACATCGCAGTCTCCGAATCGATCGGCTTCTCGCTGTGGCTCGGCCTGGTGGCGCTGGCGTGCGGATCGGTGGCCTGGGCGCTCGCGCCCTTCCTCGGCCGGGCCAGCGCGGCGGGAGTGGCGGGTGCGTACCTGCTCGCCGGCTACGTCATCAGCGGCTACCAGACGGTCCTGCCCGGCCTGAAGCCCCTGGCCAGCCTTACCCCGTTCTACTGGACCTACAACGAAGTCCCGCTGGCCGGCCAATCGGACTGGCCGACGCTCATTCCCGTCGCCGCCCTCGCGGTCGTCCTGTTCATCGTCGGCATCGAAGCCTTCCAGCGTCGCGACCTCGGCGTCTCCAGCGCGATTCCGATCCCGGCCATGCCCGGTGCCTTGCTCGGTACGACCGGCCCAATTCGCCGGGCTTTCGGCGAGCGTCTCCCCCTCGCGCTGGCGTGGGGCGTCGGACTGGCCATCTTCGCCGGGTTGATCGCCGGCTCGAGCGCCTCATTCGCGAGCGAGCTGGACAGCATCGGCGAGTTCAAGCGAGCCCTCGACGCGATATTCCCGAAGTTCGATATCAGCACTTCGAGCGGCTTCCTGCAGCTCATGTTCGCCTACATCGCCTATATCGTTGCCGGGCTCGGCGCGGCCACGCTGGTTTCCGGGTGGGCGAACGAGGAACAGGACCGGCAGCTGGAGATGCTTCTGGCGACGCCCATGACCCGGACACGCTGGGCCGTGACCGGCGGCATCGGCATCTTCGCCGCGCTCCTCGTCATGACCGCACTGACCATGGCCGGCATCGCGGCCGGCGTGCTCTTCGCCGGCGGCGACGTCGTGACGCCGACCGTCGGTGCGCTGAACGTTGCGCTGTGGGCGTCCGCGGTCGCGGGGATCGGGCTCGCCGTCGGCGGAATATGGCGCACCTCCCTCGCCGCCGAGATGGCGGCTCTCTTTGCCATCGCCACGTTCCTGATCGACTTCCTGGGCCCGGCCCTGAAGCTACCGGACTGGTTCAACCAGCTCGCTCTGACCTCTCACCTCGGCCTGCCCATGGTTGGCGTCTGGGACTGGTTCGGCGTCGCGGCCTGCCTCGCGCTCGCGGTCGGCGGCCTGCTCCTGGGCGGCCTGGGAATGAGGCGGCGCGACGTGGTCTGAACGGGGAGACCGAACACCGGGCCCGAACGCGATGAGAGGCGATCGGTCTCCCGATCGCCTCTCGATTTGAGCCCGCTTGCTGTCAGCCGGGAGCCTGGCCGAGTGTCAGGCTGACCGTCGTGGTCGTGCCGCTCTGGTGCAGGACACTCAGCTTCACGACGTCGCCGGGGCGGTGGGTGAGCATGAGGTCGACAAGCGTCGTGCTGTCCGGCGTGGGCGTGCCGTCCACGGCCGTAATCTCGTCACCCGCGACGAGACCCGCCGCTGCCGCCGGGGCACCGGCCTGGACCTTCACGACCAGGGCGCCGTTGGTGCCATCGCTCAGCGTGACGCCCATGTAGGAGCGACCCGAGTTGGTCACCTTGCCGCCGGAGATGAGCTGATCTGCGATCGTCTTGGCCCGATTGCTGGAGATCGCGAAGCCGATCCCGGGCGCGCTGCCTCCCAGCTGGGAGTCGGTCGCGGCCAGAGTCGGAATACCGACGACGTGACCCTGGAGGTCGACCAGGGCACCGCCGCTATTGCCGGGATTGATCGCCGCGCTCGTCTGGATTACGTCCGGCAGGGTGTTGCCGTTCGGCTCGCTCACCTGCCGCCCCAGGGCGCTCACGATTCCCTCGGTAACGCTCGACTGGAGCCCAAGGGGATTGCCGACGGCCAGGACGAAGTCCCCGACCGAGAGGGTGGATGAGTCGCCGAAGACCGCGGAGGTGAGGCCGGTGGCGTTCACCTTGATGACCGCGACGTCGTCCGGGGCGTACGTACCGACGAGCGTCCCGGGGTACGCGTGACCGTTGGACAGTGTCACGGTGAACGTCGTCGAGGTGCCGACGACGTGGGCATTGGTGACGATGTCACCCTTGGAGTCGTAGATGATGCCCGAGCCGAGGCCCTGGCTTGTCTCGATCTGCACGACCGCCGGCTTGACCGCCTGGATGACGCTCACCATCTGGTCCTGGAGCGCCGAGGCCGAGCCGCTGACGGCCGTCACCGGCGCGGGCGTCGGCGTTGGCGTGGCCAGCGTAAGGCCCGCCGGAGCGTTTGCCGCGCTCGTCACGGTCGCCGAAACCTTGGCCGCCGCAGCCGCGCTGGCCTTCGCCCCGAGGCCGGTTGTCAATCCGGTCGAGGAAGCGCATGCCGCCGCGAGGATCGCGAGGACGAAGAGAGAGAAGATCGGGGCGACGATTCGGCTCGTCACTCGCCGCCGCGGTTGGGTAGTCATGCTTGCCTCCAGGACGCCGCCTTCGTTGGGTTTGGACGGCATCGAACTCGAAGGGCATGGTCGTATCGGAATCTGAATCAAACCTGAAGCGGTTCGGTCGAGGTTAGGCGGTAACGGCGGGAATCCCTAGGTCGTGTGAGTGTGGCCCTCAGAACCGGCAGGTCCCCGGCCGAAACAGACCGACTCGAAGACGAAGAGCCGCGTTTCCTTGTCCCGCCAGGCGCTCTCCGGGAGGCCTGCTTTGCGGCAGACCGCGTCGAGCATCTGCTCGGCGCTCCACCCCATCTCCGTCGCGACCTGGGGGAGCAGCAGGCCTCGGCGCATGCCTCTCTCCACGACGACGCCGTGCCGGCCTGCCTCGAACCCACTCGCGTCGAGCAGCTCCACCGGCGGCTCGAGGACGGAGACCTCCAGTTCCAGGGAGGCAAGCTCCGATCTGGCGACCGGGAGGAAACGCGGGTCGTCCAGGGCCGCGGCCACCGCGGCGTCGCGGACGTTGATGAAGAGCGGGACGTCGAAGCGCATCAAGCCGATGCAGCCGCGCAACTCGCCGCCTTTCCGGAGCGTGACGAAGGCCGCCGCGGGCTCGGCGACGCCGGGCGACGCGGGAGCCGCCGTCGGACGCGGGTTGCGGGTCGCCGCAGACCGCCGCCACGACGGCGCTGGCGGGCCATGTCGAGGAGCCGGCGCTGATCGGACGGGTCTAGCTTCTTCGTGATCGCCTCGCTGCTGGACCATCAGAGGCTAGGCCCATCTGCCCGCGACGCCAGAGTCCAATGGCGCGATCTCGGGTGCCGTGCCCGGCGCCTTTCCTGCCCTGGCCGATCGGCCTTCGCCGGGCGGTCTGCTCGGGCGGCCTGCTCCGGTCCGCCGCTCCGTCCGGGCAGTCTGCTCGGGCCGTTCGGCCCTTTCCCGAGCCCAGGCTGGAGGCGAGCATCAGGCGCGAGGAATCCGCATCAGTGTCATCGACAGCGCCGACCCACTCGCTCCCCGGCAACTCGGCAAGGCTCGCCGTGCTGGGCTCGACGGAGCCCCACGGTTCCGTCCGGTGCGTCGCCTGCGCCCACCGCTGCCTGATCCGCCCCGGCCGGGCCGGCATCTGCCGTGTCCGTGAGAATCGCGACGGAGCCCTGGTCACGCTCGTGTACGGCCGAGCCGTCGCGGCGAACGCCGATCCGATCGAGAAGAAGCCTCTCTTCCACGTATACCCGGGCAGCGTCGCCTATTCGATCGCCACGCGCGGCTGCAACTTCCACTGCCTGCACTGCCAGAACTGGGCCATCTCGCAGGCCGCGCGGGACGGCTTCGCGGCGCCGTCATTCACCCTGGCTCCGAGAGACGTCGTCAGGGCCGCTCTCGCGGCCGGGTCGCGCAGCATCGCCTATACGTACACCGAGCCGACCATCTTCATCGAGTACGTGCTCGATACTGCTCGGCTTGCCGCCGACGCCGGTCTGGCCAACCTCCTGGTGACGAACGGATACCAGACGCCGGAGGCGCTCGACCTGCTGGGCCCTCTCGTCGCGGCCGCCAACGTGGACCTCAAGTCGTTCGACGACGGGTTCTATCGGAAGGTCTGCGGGGCGCGCCTGGCTCCGATCCTGGCCACTCTCGCCGGCATGCGCGAACGCGGAATCTGGGTCGAAGTGACCACGCTCCTGATCCCGAGCCTGAACGACGACCCGGACGGGCTCGCCGCTCTGGCTCGCTGGATGGTCGCCGAGCTGGGGCCGGAGACGCCGTGGCACGTGAGTCGCTTCTTCCCGACCTACCGCCTGACAGATCTGGATCCGACTCCGGTCGCGACGGTGGAGCGAGCGGTCGAGATCGGGCGGGCCGCCGGGTTGCACCACGTCTACTCGGGCAACATGAACGACGGCGACCAGGACACGCGCTGTGCCGGATGCGGCGCGACCCTGATCAAGCGCAATGGATTCCGGGCCCTCCGAGCCGGCCTGGCCGAGGGACGATGCGCGCACTGCGGCCGGGCGCTGGCCGGGATCGGCCTTGCGGAACTCGACGGCGTGGTGTCCCCGTGAGCGGCGAGCCCCGGGTTCCGGCCGTGGCCGGCTCGTTCTATCCGGCGGAGCCGGCCCGGCTTCGGGCCATGGTCGATGAGCTGATGGCCGCGGCGAAGAGGACGCCCAGGCCCGCGAACCTCGCACCTGCGGACGTCCTCGGTCTGCTGGTGCCGCATGCCGGGCTGGTCTACTCCGGCGCGGTGGCGGCGTTGAGCTGGGCGCTGGCAGGTGAGATGTCGCCGGCGACGATCGTTCTGGCCGGCACGGATCATGAGGCCTGGGCTCGGGGCATCGGGGTCTGGATCGGGGGCCCCTGGCGGACCCCTCTCGGTGAGGTGGCGATAGACGCGGATCTGGCGAGCCGGATCCTGGAGCTGGGCCCGTTCTTCGCGGCAGACGACGAAGCCCATCTGACCGAGCACTCGCTCGAGGTCCAGCTGCCGCTCCTCTCCGCCGCCTGCCCCGCCGCGCGGATCGTCCCGCTGGCAGTCAGTCCCCGGCTCCGGGCCCACGCGCAGGCGGGGGTTCTGCTTGGCCGGCTGCTGGCAGAGCGGCGAGCGGCCGGGGAGCGGATCCTGCTGGTTGCCAGCTCGGACATGGCTCACTACCCGCCGGCTCGGGTCTGCGAGCAGGCCGACGCGGAGCTGCTCGAGCCTCTTCTGCGCCTCGATGAGGGAGCCCTCGACCGCCTGGATGCGAGGCTCCGGGCGGAGAACCTGCCGGGCCTGGTGTGCGGGCTGTGCGGCATCGATCCGGTCCGCGTGGCCCTGGCGGCCCTGGCAGAGCTGGGTGCGGTGCGCGGCGTCCTCCTGGCGGCCGCCACGTCGGCAGACGCGGGCGGCGATCCCCGCCGGACGGTCGGCTACGCCGCGGCCGCCTTCGTCTGATCCACCGGGGCCGGTTGCCGGTACGACAGGTTCGCAGGACGCCACGATTAGTTGACTGGGTGACGGATTCCGGCCTTCTGGCCTAACCTATTGGGCGCCCGCACCAGTTCTGCGGCGCACCTTCACCTGTCCTTCACGAGCCGATCTCAAGCTGATGACCGATCGGACGCAGGCGCCGCATGCGCGAGGAGAGCCAATGAGATCGGGTAACAGCGAAGAGGCCACGGTCCATCCCGCGGTCGAGGTCAACTCCAGGGCCCGGTTCGAGATCCTGGGCGCAATCCTGCTCGCCCTCTTCCTGGGCGCCCTCGACCAGACCATCGTTGGGCCGGTCCTGCCGACGATCGCCAAGGACCTCAACGGCATCGACCTCTACACCTGGGTCGTGACCGCTTACCTGGTCACCAGCACGGCCGCCATCCCCGTGTACGGCAAGCTGTCGGATCTGTACGGCCGCAAGCCGATGCTCGTCGTCGGCATCTGCCTCTTCCTTGTCGGCTCGATCCTGTCCGGACTCAGCCAGACGATGTGGCAGCTGATCCTCTTCCGCGGCGTTCAGGGGCTGGGTGCCGGCGCGCTCTTCCCAATCTCGCTGGCAGTCATCGGCGACCTCTTCACACCGGCCGAGCGAGGCAAGTACCAGGGTCTCTTCGGCGCCGTCTTCGGTATCGCGTTCCTGGTTGGACCGGCCATCGGCGGCCTGCTCACGGAGCACCTGTCCTGGCACTGGATCTTCTTCGTGAACGTGCCGATCGGGTTCATCTCCCTCTACCTGATCGGCCGCCTGCTGCCGACCGTGCGCACCGCAGGCGCGCGCTTCACGCTCGACATCCCCGGGGTCGTCCTGTTGACTGCGGCCATCGTGCCGACCCTCATCGCACTGACGCTGGCCGAGACGAGCAGCTGGGTGGACCCGGCAGTTCTTGGCTGGTTCGCGGTCGGGCTCATCTCGCTGGTGGGCTTCCTCGTCGCCGAGATTCGCGCGGAAGACCCGGTCATCCCGCTCGACCTGTTCAAGAACCGAACTTTCGCGGTGTCGGCGGTGGCGACTCTCTTCGCCATCTTCGGCTTCTCGACGCTGATCATCTTCCTGCCGCTGTGGTTCCAGGTGGTCCAGGGCGACAGCCCCACGGCCTCCGGCTACGCCCTGTTCCCGTTCCTGTTCGGGCTGATCTTCAGCTCGATCCTGGCCGGCCAGATTGTCAGCCGGACGGGTCGCTACAAGATCCTGCTCGCCATCGCGATGGCGACCCTCACGGTCGGCCTGGCGCTCTTCACGAACCTGCGCAACGACACCCCCACGCTCTCCCTGTGGGCCTGGATGCTGATCGCGGGTCTGGGCGTCGGCCCCACGATGGCCATCTTCACGCTCATCGTGCAGAACGACGTGCCCTTCGCCCGCCTCGGCACCGCGACCAGCGACCTGACCCTCATCCGCCAGATCGGTACCTCGCTCGGCCTGACCGTCGCTTTCACCTTCTTCCGCAACAACCTCACGTGGGGCCTGATCCACGACTCGGTCGTTGGAGCCGGAGCGCCGATCCAGGCCGTCCCGCCGACAGCTCCGAACGGCTTCGACGTGGCCAGCCTGACCGCAGTCGGCAGCTCGCCGGCCGACGCCCTGGCGAACATCCCGAAGGAGCTGGTCGGGTTCTACGTCTCGGGCTTCCACGAAGCCTTTTCCATCGCCCTGGCCAACTCGATGTGGGTGGGAGTGGGCGCGGCGGCGCTTGCGACGGTCACCGTGCTGGCGCTGAAGGAGAAGCCCCTCCGGGCCCACTTCCACGCCGAGCAGGCGGCCAGAGCGGGCCTCGCGCATCAGCCGGTGGGTACGGCTTCCAGGGCGGCCGAGTAGGCGAGTTGCAGGCGGCGGCCGGTCCGCCGTCACGGCCCTCAGTCCTTGGGCCAGCGCTCTTCGAACACGACCTCGTTCCGAGGCAGCCGGGCCGCGCCCGGAGCGCTCTTGGGCCGTTTGGCGGCTTCGCTCGGATGGCCGATGGCGACGATGGTCCGGACGAACCTGTCCCCGGGAAGGCCGAGGATGGCACGAATGGCATCGCGCTTGTCGGCCATGATCCACCCGATCCCGGCCCCCATCCCCAGGGTCGACGCGGCGATGAGGATCCGTTCGGCGGCCCGGCCCTCGTCGAAGGCGTAGGAAACCGCGTGGCCCGGCTGGCCGGCCTGGGGGTCTCGTCGGGCAGGACGATCGCGATCGCGGCCGGGGCCGTCTGCAGGGCGCGCGCCTGAGGCGCGACCGCATCTGCGATCCGCTTGATCGTGGCCCGGTCGCGCAGGACTACGAATCGCCACGGCTGGGAGTTCGCGCTGCTGCCGGACCATCGTGCGACGTCGGCGATCGCGTCCAGCTCGGAGGGAGCGACCGCCAGTTCGTCGAATTCGCGTATCTGGCGGACTCGGGTCAGCGGCCGCACTCGCTCGCTTGCCGGGCCTGACTGGTCACTCATTTCTGAACTCCACGCGTCGGAACCTGGACGTCCCTCGGACGAAGCGACGCGCCGTGGCGATGCTCCGCACGAGCCTCCAACGCGAACGATAACGCGATGCTCCGGGGAACCGGATTGCCCAGGGAGTCGGGTTCGCGTGGCACATCATCTCGGACCGGAGACCCGGCCCGGCCACGGCGGTACCGTAGAATCGGAACCGTGGCGACAAGTATCGCCGGCTCGCGCGGCGCGCCCGGTGGACTCGGCTGAGCGGGAGACACGACATGCGCCGTCGACGATCGAAGGCGAGACTGGCGGCGGTCGCGCTGTGCGCCGCGCTGGCTCTCTCCGCCTGCGGTAGCGGCCGGGCAACGCCCACATCCGGGCCGGCCTCGAGTTCAGCTTCCGCGGGGCCCGGAGGTTCCGCAGGCCTCGTCTCCTCGCCCCCATCGGAGCCTGGTTCCGTGGCCGCGTCGACGCCTGCGCCGTCGCCAACCCCTCCGCTGGTGCCCAACTTCCGCCACGTCTATGTGATCGTGATGGAGAACAGGGAGTACTCGAGTATCGTCGGGTCCGCGGCGGCGCCCTACATCAATTCGCTGATCGCCCGATACGGTCTGGCCACCAACTTCTACGGGGTGACTCATCCGTCCGAGCCCAACTACATCGCCCTGACCTCGGGCGGTCTCCAGGGCACGAACAGCGACGGCCACTACGACCTGGACGTCTCGAACCTCTTCGACCAGATCGAGGCGTCGGGCCGGACCTGGCACGTGTACGCCCAGGGCTACCCGGGCCACTGCTATACGGGTTCGTCCTTCAGCGCCGGCGTGGACGGACTCGGTGCCGCCGGCGAGTACGCTCGCAAGCACAACCCCGCGATCAGCTACACGTCCATCAGCGGCAATCCAACCCGCTGCGCGGCCATCACGGGCCTGGCCGGCTTCGACCCCGCGGCCGCCGACTTCGAGTTCATCGCCCCGAACCAGATCAACGACATGCACAGCAGCTCGACCGCCGCGGGAGACGCGTGGCTCAAGACATTCGTTCCCCGATCACGGACAGCGCCGCGTTCGCGGGCTCGGTCCTGTTCATTACCTGGGACGAAGGAGACAGCTCCCTCCACGGCGGCGGCCATATCGCCACGATCGCCGTCTCTCCCGGAATGACGCCCGGATCCCGCCAGGACGCCCAAACGAACCACTACTCGCTCCTTCGGACCATCGAGCTGGCCTGGGGCATGCCCTTCCTCGGCCAGGCCGCGACGGCCAATGCCCTGATCTTCCCCTGGTGAGCGCAGTGCTGCCGCCCGGTCCTCGACCCACGTGTCGCACCCGCTGAGCGATGGGGGGATCGCTTCGCCGCAGCCCGCTACGATCGCGACCACATTCGATCGAGCGCGAGGATGAGGCACATGGTCAAGGTCGAAGGCGACGGCACCCGCGAGCGGCCCTGGCGGCTCAAGACGCCGAGCGGGACATCGGACTACCAGATGTACCGTGACGAAGACTCCGATCCGCCGGCCCTGGTATGCACGGTCGGCTCGACGGTCCTGCGCTACCAGCTCCGCTGCCTGGACGACCTTCACGCCATGCTCAAGGCGCACGGCGACTGGATCCCTCTCGGCAGCGCCGACGAGCAGAAGCCGGCGGCCGAGGGCACCGTTGAAGCCTGGGGCCGCTCGCCGTCGAATCCCGTGGGCGGTTGGTACGGCCTGAAGAAGGGCCTGCGAGGCCGGTTCGGCATGTACGTGCCGCCGCTCATGGAAGCACTTGGGCTGGCTGAGGTGGAGCACAACCCCAAGAACAACCGAATGCGGGCCACCTAGTCCGGGCGCCGCCTGGCCGCCTGCGTCATCATGCCCTCGCAGGCGGGCACCCAGCTGGCCGACGCGCAAGAGGCAAGCCGTGGCAATCAGCGACCATGCGGGCAGGCCCGCGCTGCCATCGATGCTGGTCGACGTCGACCGGCTGATCGCGGCCTACTACGACATTCACCCGGACGCCGGCGTCCCCGCGCAGGCCGTCTCCTTCGGCACCTCCGGGCACCGCGGCTCCTCGCTCGACGGCTCCTTCAACGAGGATCACATCCTGGCCACGAGCGAGGCGATTTGCCGCTACCGGAAGGCCCAGGGGACGAGCGGGCCGCTCTTCATCGGTCGCGACAGCCACGCCCTCTCGGGGCCTGCGACACGGTCGGCCATCGAGGTCCTCGTCGCGAACGGCGTGTCCGTCCTGGTGGACAGTGCCGACGGCCTGACGCCCACGCCTTCCATATCGCACGCCATCCTCACTTACAACCGCGGCCGGGACGAGGGCCTCGCGGATGGGATCGTCGTCACGCCGTCGCACAACCCGCCGGAAGACGGGGGTTTCAAGTACAACCCGCCGACCGGCGGCCCGGCCGATACGGACGCGACCGGGCAGATCCAGAGACAGGCGAACGAGCTGCTGGCAGCCCGGCTCGCGGGCGTCCGCCGCCTGCCGTACGAGCGCGCCCTGGGCGAGGTCGGACGCTACGACTTCACAGGGGTCTACGTCGCCGATCTCGCCCATGTCATCGACATGGACTCGATCCGCGCCTCCGGCCTCAAGCTGGGAGTGGATCCGCTCGGAGGCGCGAGCGTCGGCTACTGGCCCGCCATCCGCGACCGCTACGGCCTGGACCTGACCGTCACCAATGAGGTCGTCGATCCGCAGTTCGGCTTCATGACCGTCGATTGGGACGGCCGGATCCGCATGGATCCATCGTCGCCGTATGCGATGTCACGGCTCGTTGCCCTGAAGGACCGCTTCGACGTGGCCTTCGCCAACGACACCGACGCCGACCGCCATGGCATCGTGACCGGGACGGCGGGCCTGATGAACCCGAATCACTTCCTCTCCGCGGCGGTCGCATACCTGTACCGGAACCGCGATTGGCGGCCGGACGTCGCCGTCGGCAAGACGCTCGTGTCGACGAGCATGCTCGACCGGGTCGCCGCCGAGCTGCCTCGCAGGCTCCTGGAGGTGCCGGTGGGGTTCAAGTGGTTCGTTGCCGGACTCGTCGACGGCTCCCTCGGATTCGGGGGCGAGGAGAGTGCCGGCGCCTCGTTCTTGCGTCGCGACGGCAGCGTCTGGACCACCGACAAGGATGGTCTCATCGCGTGCCTGCTCGCCGCCGAGCTAACCGCGCGCAGCGGGCAGGACCCGGCCGCCGCCTATGGCCGGCTGACGGCGCGGTTCGGCTCGCCGGCCTACCGGCGCGTCGACGCCCCCGCCACGCGCGAACAGCGGGCGGTTCTGGCGAAGCTGTCGCCGGCTCAGATCGTGGCCCCGGAGCTGGCCGGCGAACCGGTCCTGGCCGTCCTCACTCGAGCGCCCGGCAATGACGAGCCGATAGGCGGCGTCAAGGTGGTAACCGAGCACGGCTGGTTCGCGGCCAGGCCGTCCGGGACGGAGGACGTCTACAAGGTCTACGCGGAGAGCTTTCTGGGGGAGGAGCATCTCGAGGTGCTGCTCGGCGAGGCTCAGGCGGTGGTCGCGAAAGCCTTCTCCGCGGCCGGCGCCACGGCCCGGTGACGCGAGATCGCGCCGGCGTCCCGGAATTTCGAGCGCTTTTGTGAGTCCCGGGCCGTTGCGGTTGGGCTCCGGCGCGCTATGCTTCTGCTAGCCTGCTCGATTTGGCGTCAGGCGCGCCGGGGTGACGGCAGGCAACAAACGCATCCGGTCGCGGGGCCTACGCTCGTTCAGTCGAAAGTACTGATCGGGTGGGCCGTAAGGCTGTACTTGACGGCCAGAATGGCTCGTCTAACGTTGACCCGCACACGTCCGGAATTATGAGTGCAACCGTGGATCAGCCCGACCGTCAGCAGAATGTGATGACCGCAAAAGGCCCGAGCCAGGCGATCGCCTCGCTCAACCGCGAGTTTCTCGCCGTCCTCGTTTCCGAGGAAGCGGCTGAGATCGGCCGCGCCGTCGCGCAGATCGTCCGCGGGGATGGGTGGCACGAGGCCAAGGCCTCGGCCGTGCTCGTCGAAGCTGTGGTCACGTGGCTCGGCCAGGCTGCCGTCCGGCCGCTCGGCTTCTACGCCAACGGCACGGGCCCAGTCGAGGTCGTCGCCCGGGTCGGCCAGTACTTCATCACCGGACATGGGATCGCGAACGAGCAAGACCTGACCATCGACTGCTGCCAGCGCCATCGCGCAAGGTTCAGCCAGTCGCGGCTCGAAGACCTGGACCTCGCGGTTCCCAACACGCGCTTCACGATGGGGAGCGCGCTGGCCCAGCGCGCGGCCGAGCGACTCGGCGCCTTGCTCGGCGAGGAGATCGATCCGGAGATAGCCCGAGTCGTACTGGGCGTCTGACAGACCCCGCAACTCGGGCTCGGGTCCTCAGCTCGTGAGTCTCGCCCGCAGTTCCCTCGTGTGCTCGGATTCGTGCTCGAGCAGGCGGCGCAGCATTCGACGGGCCGTCCATCGCGGCTTCCCGTTGCGTTCGACGATCCGGGCCATCTCATCGGGCGTCATGGCATCGAGGCGCGCCATGAGGGCCGATCGCTCGGCGGCCAGGGCTTCCCACGGCTGCTCGCCGGCTCCTCTCGATCGCCGTGATCGCCGCACCTCCACCGCGAAGAGTGCCGAGCGTGGCGCTGACGTAGGCCCACTCCGCCCCGGCGACATGCGAAACGATCGCCGCCGCCGATCTCCCGCCCTCGGCCGGCCTGACCGTCAGTGGCTCGCGCTGCGCCCGAGCCGCCGCCACGAACTCCTCGCGCGACCACGCCGCCCAGCGCAGCTGGCGGCGGGCCTCGTCCTGCGTCAGGGGCTCCGCGTCGGGCGGGAAGAACTGCTGGCCGAAGCCCAGGAGATCGCGTTCGATGACGTGGTCCGCGACGACTATCTCGATGGGCTCCGCGCCGGGGATCGTCTCACCCCGGCGGCGCAGGAAGTCGAGCCTCTCCGCGATCGCCGCGCGAGAGATCTCGATGGCGGCGTCGCTCGTGGGGGCGACGGCAACGCAACCCGGCAGGCTCGGCACGAAGATCCAGGTCTTGCGGTGCTGCGGCCCCGACTCGAGGTACACATCGAAGGGCACCTGGTTTCCTCCCGGCGACAGCTTCTCGGCGGCGGCGACGTCGTACCGTCCTCGACCCTTCCTAGATGCCGAGCGCCTTCTCCGGCGGGACGTACTCGAGCCCGTGCGCCTCGGCCACGGCCCGATGAGTCACGTGGCCGTTGCAGACGTTCAATCCGTCGAGCAGATGGCAGTCGTCCGCCATTGCCTTTCGAATGCCCTTGTCGGCGAGCGCCAGGGTGAAGGGCAAGGTGGCGTTGTTGAGCGCGAACGTCGACGTTCGGGCGACCGCACCCGGCATGTTGGTGACGCAGTAGTGGACGACGCCGTCGACAACGAAAGTCGGATTCGAGTGGGTCGTCGGCCGAGACGTCTCGAAGCAGCCTCCCTGGTCGATCGAAACGTCCACCACGACGGTTCCGCGCCGCATGCTGCGAATCATCTCGCGGGTCACGAGTCGTGGCGCGGTGCCGCCCGGTGTCAGTACCGCGCCGATGACCAGATCCGCGGACAGGACGCTTTCCTCTACCGCGTCGATCGTGGCGTAGCGCGTCTTGAGAGCCGGAGCGAAGGCAAGGTCCAGCTCCTTGAGGCGGGGCAGCGACTTGTCCAGGACGGTAACGTCCGCCTCGAGCCCGAGGGCCATGCGCAGGGCATTCATTCCGACCACGCCCCCGCCGAGCACGACGACCTTCGCGGGCGGCACGCCGGGGACACCTCCCAGCAGGACGCCTCGACCGCCGGCCTCGCGCTCAAGGGCATGAGCCCCGGCCTGGATCGACATCCGCCCGGCCACCTCGCTCATGGGCGCGAGCAACGGCAAGCCGCCGCGTTCGTCCGTGACAGTCTCGTAGGCCACGGCGAAACAGCCGGACCGCAGGATCCCTTCCGTCTGGGCCGCGTCCGGAGCAAGGTGGAGATAGGTGAAGAGGATCTGCCCCTCGCGCAGCATGCCGATCTCCGCCGGCTGCGGCTCCTTGACCTTCACGACGAGGTCCGCTCGGGCGAACACGGCAGCGGCATCGGAGACTACCTCGGCCCCCACTGCCCGGTAGTGATCGTCGTTGAGATCGATTGCCTCTCCGGCGCCCGACTCGACGACCACCTTGTGGCCGTGCTCCACGAGCTCCCGAACGGCGCTGGGCGTCAAGCCGACGCGGAACTCGTTGTCCTTGATCTCGCGGGGTACACCGACAATCATCTCTGCCTCTCCGGGCGATCCGGCTACGCAGCCAGTGGCTCCCTGGCAGGCTGCGAGGTGCAGGCCCGCCGAGCGGCCTCTTCGACGCCGGCCGCCGGCCGTTTGATCATGGCGACCGTCGGTGTCGATCGACCTGCTCGTATGGGAGTCGTTTCGGCCATTCTCTCACCTGCCACCGATCCTGCCGCGGGAAGGAAAAGCAGACGGCGCGACTGGCCCAAGTCGCGCCGTCAGTAGTGATTCATTCGATCCCGATGCCCCGGCTCGGGCACTGGGAGGTGGTTGGACGTTCGGTCAGGGCCGCATGGCGGCTTTGACGCGTCGAAGGTGAGATCGGTTGACAAGGACCGCGTCGCGCGGAGTGTCGCGAAGAATTGTCGGAGCCGACCTCCACGACGGGGTTGAAGACGGGGAGGAAAAGCTCGGTGCCGCGCTCTGTCAGCGACAGCGGGTCCTGTGACGGAAGCAGCAACAGAACACCGGAGACCTTGAACGGCGTGGCTTCGAGCGTGACTTCATACGCGACTCGCCACCTGCCCCAAGCGTCGCGATCGGCGTCGCTGACGACGGGCTCGCCATCCTCGGCGGGCATCGCGATCGTGACGTCGTACGGGTCCACGGTCCTGATGTTGTTCGCGGGCTGGAGCGGCGCCGACAGGTCGTTCGGGCCGGTCTGGGCGTTGTTCACGTTGATGACGGCCCGCTTCTCCAGGACATTTGCGAGCTTGGCGCCGCCCTGGGAGAGCACGGCGTCGATACGCCCGTCTTCGGTCAGCGCAACGAAGTGGCCGGGCTTCCTGCGAGTTACGACTATCCCGATCGTCTCCGACGACGCCGGATCGAAAGCACCTACGGCCATGGACACATACTCCTTGGGCCCGCCGTCCGCTTCCAGACCGAGGGGCCGAGCCATCCGCGCGGACTTGGGCCAACCAGAACCGCTCCAGCGCAGGTTCTGTCCTGGGTTTCGGGTCCGCTTTGGATCAACTTGACCGAATTGGGGCTATTCGTGCACCAACCGAAGGTCCTGTTAGGCCTAGCCAGGTGGTGCCGGCAGGCAACACCGGCCCTCCGCCCTATCCGATCGGGCGGTACGGGAGATAGTCCGGGTACCACATGGCCGAGTCGACCGCGTCGAGGACTTCCTCGTCGCGATAGAGACGGCCGACTCCGCAGTCGCGGCTCTGGCAGACGACCTTCCCGGCGATCTGGCGCGAAACCTCGCGCAGTTCCGAGACGGCCGGATACAGGGCGCCGGCGGCGAGGCGTTCGGGCGAGACCATCTCGGCGAGCGTTCGCGCGGCGAGCAGGAACATCTCGTCGGTTATCTCGCGGGCCTCGGCCACGATCGCGCCCAGGCCCACGCCCGGGAAGATGAAGACGTTGTTGGCCTGGCCTATGACGTGGGCCTTGCCGTCGACGGTGACAGGCTCGAACGGGCTGCCGGTGGCGATGAGCGCCCGGCCGCCGGTCCAGGCCATGATGTCCGCGGGGACTGCCTCCGTCTTGGCCGTGGGATTCGAGAGGGGGAAGACGATCGGCCGAACCGAGTGGTCGGCCATCTCGCGGATCGCCCTCTCGGTGAACGCGCCCGCGACGCCGCTCGTCCCGATCAGGATCGTCGGCTTGACCGCAGCCACTACCGACTCCAGGTCCAGCCGGTCGCTCGGTTTCAAGCCGGAAAGGCCGAAGCTCGCCAGCTCTTCGGGCCCGAGGGCGAACTCCAGCTTGTCCTCGTCGAGCTGGTCGCGGCCGGCGAAGACCAGGCCCTTCGTGTCCACGGTGACGATCGCCCGCCTGACCGACTCGGCGTCCAGGCCCTCGGCGTTCATCGCCGCGCGAACCGTGCGGGCGATGCCGATACCCGCCGCGCCCGCTCCGAGGAAGACGAGGCGCTGTTCGCCCAGCGGCCGGCCAAGGGCTCGAACGGCTGCCAGGATCCCGGCCAGGACGACGGCGCCCGTGCCCTGGACGTCGTCGTTGAAGCTGGTGATCCGGTGGCGGTAGCGGTCGAGGATCTTGATCGCGTTGTGCTGCTTGAAGTCCTCCCACTGCAGGATGGCGCGCGGGCAGACCTCCAGGATGGCGCCGACGAACGCCTCCAGGAAATCGTCGTACTCCGCACCGCGAAGCCGTCGCTGGCGGTAGCCGATGTACTGCGGATCGGCCAGCAAGTCCGCGTTGTCCGTGCCTACGTCCAGCGACACCGGCAGCGTGTGCGCGGGGTAGATGCCGGCTCCGGCGGTGTATAGAGCCAGCTTCCCGACGGGAATGCCCATCCCGCCCGCGCCCTGGTCGCCGAGACCGAGGATCCGCTCGTTGTCCGTGGCCACGATCAGGCGCACGTCTTCCGCCGCCGCTCCCGAGGCGGTCGAGTCGGGGCGGGCGTTTCGCAGCAGCTCGGGGATCCGGTCGATGTCGGCCGGGGTGATCCACAGGCCGCGGGGCCGGCGCATGATGTGGCTGAAGGTCTGGCAGGCGCGACCGACGGTGGGCGTGTATACGATCGGCAGGAACTCCTCGAGGTTCTCGAGGAGGACCCGATAGAAGAGGGTTTCATTCCGGTCCTGGAGGGCGGCGAGGCCGATGTAGCGCTCGAGGTCGTCGCTCTTGCGGCGGATGTGCTCGAGCTCCAGGGACACCTGCTCGGTGATCGCCGCGGCACGCGGCGGCAGCAATCCTCGCAAGCCGAAGACGTCTCTCTCCTCTTCGTCGAAGCCCGTGTCTTTGTTGAGCAGAGGGCGTTCGAGGAGCTCGGCGCCACGGAATGACGTGTGGACGATACCTGTCGGGCGGAGGCCTTTGACCGACCGAGGAAGCTGCCTCATGCAGGTCAGGATCGACTCGGCCGGGCCAGGCCGCAACAGCCGTTCGGCCCTCTTTGCGTGGCCCGGCGATCAGCAGGGGCCGGTCTCGCCCGGCAAGAGCACCCTGACCTGAAGCGACCTCTCCATCGCCTGGCTGTCCAGGAAGCGGGTCAGCTGGTTGGCCGCCTGGACGGCCGGAAGGAGCGCCTCGAGATCGGCGCCTGAGACGACCGCGCATCGACTCTCGGCCGAGCCGAAGGGCGAACCGAACGAGGCAAACGGCGTGGTAAGAGGCCACGGCTTCTGGTCGGGGGTAGATCGGGCCGTCCTGGTTGGCGACCGGCGGGACGACCAGGACCGCCAACCTCGAGGGGGTGTACGCGACGCTGGGCCCGAGCTCCGAGCCGAGCCAGGCGTGGAGGCTGGCCAGCTTGTACAGGAACGCCGAGTAGGCCGCGGAACTGCCCGGTGCGTCGGCAGATGTGCCCGGGCCCGACGCGCACGGCCCGGACAGCTCATGAGTGACGCCGTCGACAACCAGCTGGAGGTGGCAGAGGATCCCACCGGCCAGGGACTGCTCGGAGAAATCGGTCTTGGCCCCAAGGAGGCCGTCGTTCCGCAATTCGGAGACGATCGCGTCGATCCCCTTCGCCGAGATCGTCTGGTACGACAATCCGACGTACAGCGGCCCGGGATAGATCGCCGGGACGGCGATCATGCCGTCGAAGAACTTGCCGTCGGCGATCGTGGCAGCCGGTAGCCAGCCGAAGGTGTATTGCGGCGCCAGGGCTTGCGTCTGCGACGCCCTGAGGTAGAAACCGGCCGGCGAGGTCGCGTCCGGTGGCGCCGGCTGAGGCCGAGGAGCCGGGCGGATTGGTCGCCCCGGCGGCCGTGCAGGCCGCGATCGAGAAGGTGAGTAGAAGGGCGCCCGCGAAGCGAGCTGCCCGGAGCGGTAGATGACCGGTGTTGGCGTTCATTGGACCCCGTCGCGCAATGGTTGGGATTGGCACATCCTAGACGCCGCCCCGGCCCGGCCGGTTCCCGCGCCGGCCGCGCCCGGGCCGTGCGGGTCCTACCCCTGTATGACGGCCTTGAACGCCGCGACCACGCGCGGCAGGTTGGCGGCCGTGAGGCCCGCCACGTTGATGCGGCCGCGGCCCACGACGAAGACGCCGAACTCGGCGCGGAGCCGCGCGACCTGTTCGTCGGTAAGCCCGATGAGCGCGAACATGCCCCGCTGACGGCGAATCGGATCCCAGTCACCGGGCACGTTCGCGGCGACCAGCGCCTCGACGAGCGCCACACGGTTGCCCAGGATCCGGTTCCGCATCACCGCCAGGTCGGCCTCCCAACGCGCCCGCAGGTCCGGATCCGTGAGGATCGTCTCGACGATGTCGGCCCCGTGGGCCGGCGGATTCGAGTAGTTGGAGCGGATGGCGATCTTGAGGTGGCTCAGCGCGGACGCGGCGCGGTCGCGGTCGGCGGCGACGATGGTCAGCGCCCCCACGCGCTCGTTGTAGAGGGCGAAGTTCTTGGAGTAGCTCGTGCACACCAGGAACTCGAGGCCGGGGCGGGCCAGGCCGGTCAGCCAGTCGGCGTCTTCGCGGAGCCCGAAGCCGAACCCCTGGTAGGCGAAGTCGACGATCGGCAGCAACTCCCGCTCGGTCACGGCATCGGCGATGGCGGCCCAGGTCTCCGCATCCGGATCGACGCCGCTCGGGTTGTGGCAGGAGCCGTGGAGCAGCAGGACGTCGCCAGGCACGGCCGACCGGAGCGCGCCGAGCATTCCGCCGACGTCGACGAACCGTCCGGACGCGTCCAGGTACGGGTAAGTTCGGAGAGCGAAGCCGGCCATGGTGAATAGCTGCGGGTGATTCGGCCAGGTCGGCTCGCTCAGCCAGATCGTCCTGGAGGAACCGGTCTGGAGCAGGAAGTCGGCGGCGACTCGCAGCGCGCCCGTACCGCCGGGCGTCTGGGCGGTGGCCGAGCGGCCGCTACTCACGATCTCGTGGTCCGGCGCGAAGACCAGATCTCGAACCGCGTTCTTGAATCCGGGCCGGCCGTCGATCGGGAGATAGCCCTTGGCGCCGGCCTTGTCGAGGAGGCGCCGCTCCGCCTCGAGCACGGACCCGAGGACCGGGGTCACGCCTGTCTCGTCCACATAGACGCCCACCGCGAGGTTGACCTTCTCGGCCCGCGTGTCGGCGCGGAATGCCTCGGTCAAGCCGAGGATCGGATCGGGCGCGGCAGGCGACAGGGAGCGAAGCGGAAGAGCCATGGGGCGTTCCTTGAAGCGTGGCGGGACAACGCGCAAACGATAAGCGAAACGCCGCCACGCTGGGCCGGGCACGCGGCGTCAGGACTGCCGCCGGTTTCGAGCCGATGAAGATGCGGCGCAAACCGCCCGCCCGTCGATCCAACCCATCCGTTTCAGGATTCCCTCAGCAACCGATGCCACAAATACCGCCAAGGGACGCGGCCCGCTCCCTCCTCCGCGTCGCGTCCCAACCCCACGAACTCTTCCTCGCTCCCTGGACGCCCTCCCGTACTCCCTCCGGGAGGGCGTCGTCTTTGGGGGCAGCGTCCCGCCGAGCCGTCGCGGTTGCCGGCCTCGATTCGTCCTGTGGGCCTGGCGTGCCGACTCCCCACCTACGCACCGAATATCGATGCCGCTTCGGATTGTCTTGGAGAACGGAGATGCGCGAAGCGTCGCCCCGGCACACCAGATCGCGCGGCGCGCCGCTGTGGGAGTCAGGCGTCCCGCTCCAGGGCAAGTCGGTGGCCCTTGTCATCGATGAGCCGAAGGCCGGGATGCTCGGCGACCGGTTCTTCGCCTCCCTGATCAAGGGCGTCCACGACGCGCTGGCGCGGCGGTCCTTGCTCATGGTCCTCTTCGCGCCCCAATCGGCCAAAGACCTGGCGCTGACCGAAGCGTACCTGCTCGAAAGGCACCTGGACGGCGTCGTCCTGGCCAGTCTCCACGGCGACAACCTGCTGCCGAACAGGCTGCGTGGCGCCCGGATCCCGGTCGTCTTGTGCGGCGCTCCGGGAAGGGGACTGGCGGCCGGCTACGTCGGCTGCAACAACCGCGATGGCGCGGCGATGGCAGTCGACCACTTGATCTCGCTGGGCCGTCGGAAGATCGCGACGATCTCGGGAAACCTGGACACGGCGACCGCCGTCGACCGCCAGATGGGGTACCGGGACGCCCTGGCTGCCGCCGGCCTGCCCCTCGATCCGACGCTCGAGGAGGCCGCGGACGACCTTCCCGGCCGAGCCCACATGGCGATGGAGCGGCTGCTCCTGAACCACCCCGACGTGGACGCTCTCTTTGCCGCTTCGGACTTGATGGCTGCGGCCGCGATCCGCGTTCTGCACCAGGCTCGAAGGCGCATCCCCGAGGATGTCGCCGTAGTCGGTTTCGACGATTCCCCGACTGCCAGGGCAACTCGCCCGCCCCTGACCAGCGTCCGGCTGCCCGTCGAGGAGATCGGCCGCGAGGCGGTCGAGATGCTGATCCGGGAGATGAGGGAGCCCGGGGAGGCGCCCGACCGGTTCATCCTCGCCACCGAGCTCGTGGTCCGCGAGTCGACGCTCGGTCCCCGGAGGGCCGGCGCGCCCGACTGACTCGCCCCGTTCCCTCCGCCCGGTCCCGCCCGCCCGATGGTGGCAGGATGCGTGCAGACGCGAGGGAGAGGATTCCGATGGCGGTCTTCGATGAGCCGGGCGACGAGTCCGTACACGATGCCCTCCACCGCCGGGAGATCGCCGCCCTGGCGATCGTTGCCGCGGCCGTACCGCTCGCCGGGTGGGCATTCTGGGCCCTCGTCCTCCGCCTCGGTCCGAACGACTTCCACGACTACTGGCTGGCCGGCAAGCTAGTCCTGCAGGGCCAATCCCCGTACGACTCGGCCGCGCTCGCCGACCTGGCCCGGCGGGAAGGGCTCAGCCTCCTCGTCGGAGGCGGCTATTCGTATCCGCTTCCCTTCGCCCTGGTAATGGTCCCCTTCGCGCTGCTGCCGTTCGGCGTCGCCGTCACCTTGTTCAACGCGATCTCGCTGGCCCTGTTCGGTCTGACGGTTGCGGTGTGGCTGGGATGGGCTCACGGCTGGGCCCCGGCCGGTGGGAGGCGGCGTCTGGCGACCGCGTTCGCCGCAGGTCTGTACCCCCCGGTCTACGGCACGGTGGCGATGGGCCAGGCAAACCTGGTTCTCTTTCCGCTGCTCGGGATCGGCACGGTCCTGGCCCTGGACGGGTCAACCTCCGCGCGGCGATTCTGGGGAGGCCTGCTGGTCGGTCTCGCCGCTATCGTGAAGCTGGTTCCGGCCGTCCTGGTGGCGCCGCTAGGCCTGGGCCGTCGGTTCGGGGTCGCGCTTGGGATCGCAGCCGGGATGCTGGGCGCGCTGGCCGCCGCCGCCGTGGCCGTGCCCTGGGCCGCCGCCGGCAGCGGCGGTTTGGCCTCGCTCCTCGACCCCGACGCTTTCTACACGAACCAGTCGATCAACGGCTTCGTCACGCGACTGGTCATCCCATCCGAGAAGTCGAGCCCATTGTGGAACGGCGGCTTCGACCCGCGGCCGGTGATGCTGGCTGCCACCGCGGCCTTCGCCCTGGTGACGCTCACGGTCCTGTGGCGGGCTCGGGGCACGCTACTGACGCGGCGCGGCGCCGCGCTCGGACTGGGGCTGGCGCTCGTGGCCGGCATCGTCGGGGCGCCGAAGGAGAGCTTCTGGAATCAGTCGATCGCCCTGGTGGCGGTCGGGTTGCTGGTGGCCGTCGATGCGCCGGACCTCCGGCTTGGCTCGCTCGGTCGAACCGACCTGTGGCTTCTGGGCGCATGGTTCGGCTCGGCGATCGTCTGGGCTCTCGTATGGGCGATCGAACCTCCGGCCTCGGGCCCGCTGACGCCGATCGTGACGCTCGCCTGGTCGAGCTCGCTGTACGGGCTCGTGGCGCTGTGGTTCCTCTTCGTCCGGCGGTTGCGGTTCGTTCGGGATCAGACCGAGGCCACGATCTCGTAGCCGAGGCGGGCGCGAAGGCGGCCCAGGGCCATGAGCACCGGCGTGCCGAGGGCGAGGACGGCGACGGCGTCCCCGATCGGCCCGGAAGGCATCCCACGCAAGCGAAGTGAGCAGGTAATAGCGACCGAACTGGGCGAGCGATGCGCCCGGCGACATCCCCGGAATCCAGCCCACGTTCTCGACGCCGCGATAGAAGGCGACCCAACCCCAGATGTCGGTCAGGGCGCCGTAGGCGAAGCCCGTCACCACCGCCACGACGACCAGGGCGGCGAGGTCGATCCGCCGGGGCAACCATGATTCGCGCACGGGTCGAATCCGCCGCACCAGCGAGCCGGCCAGGCCGGCCGAGACTCCCACCCAGCCGACCGCGAAGGTCTCGTAGGGCACCCAGGGCCCGACGCCACCAGTGACGAGCGCCGAGACGAGGAGCGAGAACGAGCCCACGAGGAAACCGTAGGAAGGGCCGAACTCGTAGCCGGCGGCCATCACGAGGAAGAAGATCGGACTGAACCCGGCAACGCCGTTGACCATCGCCAAACGCAGCGCGGCATCGATCGCCGCCAGCGCGGCGAGCAGCGCAAGCCGACCCGAATCCAGGCGGCGTGCCCCAGCCTCCATCAACGCCAGGGTCGCCATTGCGCCCAGGGTCACAGCCAGGGCGGGCCCTTCGGGCGGCAGGTTTCCGCCGAGGAACGGCCACAGGAAGAGAAGAAGCCCCGCGACGGAGACGACGGCGATCATGCGATCCGCTCGCTTGCCCGACCGTCGCGCAGCTCGACTGTCCGATCCGCCAGGTCCGCGATCAGTTCCCTGTCGTGAGTGGCGATGACTACGGCCGAGCCTGCGGCCGTGAGCCCTCGGACCGCGGCTCCGAGCGACTGCCTCGCGGCCGGGTCCATCCCTCGTGTGGGCTCGTCGAGAAGGGCGAGCGTCGGGCAGCCGGCCATAGTCGCGGCAAGCGCCGCGCGCTGCCTTTCACCGGAGCTGAGGTCGCGGGGGTTTCGATCGGAGAAAGCCAGCAGCCCGAACACCCCGAGCATCGCGTCGGGCGATTCGTCGCTCCCGGTCCGCTCGATCGTAAGCCCAACCTCGGCCCGCAGCGTGGGCAGGTGGAGCAGGGCGCCGGGGTTCTGAGGCAGGTACGCCGTCCGGCCCGGCGGTCGACCGACCGTGCCCGAGAGCGCCGGGAGCAGCCCGGCCAGAGTCCGGAGCAGCGTCGTCTTGCCGGATCCGTTCGGGCCCGTCAATGCCACCACTTCGCCCGCGCCGCCCGCCAGAGAGACGCTCTCCAGGACCGCGATTCCCGCCGGACCGGCCGAGACGTCTCGCAGTTCCCAGCAGGCGTCTGCCGCGTGCCTCGGCCGTGGCCGGTTGGGTCGTTCCGGGGCCACGCCGCGGGCGTGTTCCCCGCCTGGTTCCCCCGGCGTCACCCGGCCGCCCTCGACGTGGAGCAGCCGATCTGCCCTGGGGAGCAGCGTCTCGAGCCTGTGCTCCGCGACGACGACGGCGCGCCCGCCACCGGCCGCCTTCAAGCACGCGGCCAGGACGGCGGCCGCTCCCTCCGGATCGAGCTGGGAGGTCGGTTCGTCCAGCGCCACGAGCTGCGGCCGCAGGACCAGAACCGCGGCCAGCTGAACCAGCTGCCGCTCGCCTCCGGAAAGGGTCGAAAGCCGGCGTTCGCGCAACGCCCGGAGACCGAGCTCGTCGAGTACTTCGTCCACGCGATCGTGCATCTCCTGTCGCGAAATCCCGAGGTTCTCGAGGCCGAAGGCGATCTCGCGTTCCACCGACCCGTAGACCGATTGGGTCTCGACGTCCTGGAAGACCAGGCCGACTCGCGTGGCCATGCGCGGGATCGGGGTCCGCAGCGGATCCAGGCCCGCGACGACGGCTCGCCCGGAGATACGACCGCCGTGGAACTGCGGGACGAGGCCGTCGAAGACCCGCAGGAGCGTCGACTTGCCACTTCCGGAGCTGCCCGTGACGAGCGTCAAGCCCGGCTCTATCTCCAGATCGACCTCGAGAAGGGACGCGGCCACCGCTCCCGGGTAGCGGTAGGAGAGGCGGTCGAGATGGGCGATCGGGTTCGTCACGGGCGGAATCCCTTCGGCACCGGCCGAGCCGCGCCGGGCTCCGGCCCGGCGCCGGGCTCCGGCCCGGCCGCCTCGGGCTCCGGCCGAGCCGTGTGCAGGACGCCCAAGCGCCGGCAGGGTGAGGGCGAGGCAGCCTGCCACGAGGACGGGCTCGATCGGCGGCAGGTCGAGCGTCGGATAGGGCTGCCAGTCGATCGGCGTCCCGGCCAGCCGGGCCGCGACGAACAGCCCGGCCGCCCCCAGCGCAGCGACGACGACGATCCAGTCCCAGCGACCGAATCGCGCTCGGGCGTAGCTGCTACGCCGGCCGGCGCCGAAACCGCGGGCCTCCATGGCCTCGGCCAGCTGGACCGAATCCTCGATCGCCGTCAGGACGACGGGCACCAGGACCTCGTTCCAGGAGCGGATGCCGCGCGGCCGCCAGCCCCGCATCCGCTGGGCGTCGCGCACGGCGGTGAAGGTTCGGCCGAAACCCGAGACCAGGTTGAGTGAGGTGGCGACCGCGATCCCGGTGCGCTCCAGCGGGGAGGGCATCGCGTCGACGACGTCGTGCGGCTCGAGGATCAGCGAAAGCGGTGCCACGGCCAGGAGGGCGGCGACGAGCCCGAGCCCGACCGCACCTCCGAACGCCAGCGACTCCACGGTCCACGGGCCGCCGACGAGCGGCCACTCGGAGGGCAGCCGCAGAAAGACGTCCGCCCCGGTATGGCCCGCCAGGACGTTGATCAGCGCGGCGAACGCGGCGGCCAGGATCACGGCTGCCGCCAGCGGCCGGAGGTTCCGGCCGGGCGGCCGCCACGTCAACAGGACGTTGAGCGCGGCGAGGGCGATCAGGCCGCGGTAGACCGGGTTGTCGCTGATCAGGGCGACGGTAACGGCGGCGAGCGACCAGATCAGCCAGGCGCGCGGCGCGACACCCCCCGGCCGGGCAGGGCGTGGCATCGGGCGTGGCCGGGTGGGGTCCGAGGTCACGGCCCCGAGCGCCTCAGGGCCAGAAGCCGCAGCAGCGCCAGGCCGCCCAGGCCGCCGCCGGCGAGAGCGGCCGCCAGCAGCCCGAGGTCTGGGCCGGGGGCGGAAGGGGCCCGAGCCGCCCCCGGATCGGGAATGACCGAGCCGGACTCGCCCGGACCGGCCGACGGCGGTCGTACCGGCCACGGCCGTGAGGGGCGGATCCGCTGCCGCTGGCGAGGCGGTCGCTGCGGAGCCGATGGCGGTCGGGAGATCGGATGAAGCGGCGGTCCGGCCGGCAGCGGGTGTTGCCACGGCCGTCACCGTGGCCGCGGGCGCCGGGGCCGTTGTGGGAGTGGCAACGGGCGCGGCGGTGGCCGTAGCGGTAGCCGTGGCAGTCGACCCGGGCGAAGCCGCCGCGCAGACTCCAACCGGCAGAGGCGGCGCCACGGGGTTCCCGGACGACGGGACGAATCGGAAGCCCTCGGCATCGCCGTCGGCCAGCGTCAGGGTCGAGATGCCCACGTTCGAGAGCTGCCACGGGCCGTTGCCTCTGGCGACGAATACGGCCCAGTAACCGTCCGAGCCGGGGCAGCTGGAGTACCGGGCCGGTTCTCCGTCCATGGCGCACACGGCGATGCCGAAACCACCGAAGGTCTGGCCGGACCAGGAAACGCCGGAGGCGTTCAGCAGTTGCTCCCCGGTGACCTGGCCGGCATCGAACGCGACGCACCGGGTCACGGCCGAACCGTCGCCGTGCTCTATGACGAGGGCGGCGTGGCTCGTTCCGGCCGCCGCGCAAGAGGACGGAACCGGCGATCCGGGCGCGAGCGAAGCGAGCGCCGCCACGGACGCCGCGAGGGCGAACGTCGCTACGAAGCGTCGCATCACTGCCTCCCCGGCCGCATCAGCAGGAACCACCCCACGCCCGCCACCGCAAGAAGCGATCCCAGGGCGGCAAGGCCATACACGACCGGAGCGGGCAGTCCGGACGAGCCGGGGTCGTTCCCGGGTGTGGGTAGCTGTCCTCCGGGTGCGGTCGCGCCGGCGACCCGGTCGGTCGGCGTCGTAACAGGGGCGAGAGTCGGAGTCGCAGTCGGAGCCGGGCTCGGGGTTGAAGGGTTGAGAGTCTGGACGGCCAGCGGCTGCACTTCCGGCGTCGCGGTCGGCGGGGCCGTCGGTCGAACGGTCGGCCTCGCAGTCGGCCGCGCGGTCGGCTTGATGGTTGGCGTCGGACTGGGGCTCGGAGTGGGACTTGGCGCGGGGCTGGGACTGGGACTTGGCGTGGGGCTGGGACTGGGGCTCGGAGTGGGACTTGGCGTCGGGCACGCCTCGAGGGGCACGCTTCGTCCCGCGGTCCAATGGACCTCCGCGGCATATGGGACGCGCATCAGCGCCGCCGGAACCTGGCTCGTGGTGAAGGCATTCTCCGGCGACCCGGGATAGGCGTATCCGCCATCTGCGCCCTGGCCCGCCCGGAGGTTCGTGACGACGTTGTTCGATCCCTTCGACCAGGCGGCCGCCTCGGGGTCCTGGCCGGCGGCGACGAGCGCCTGAAGGACGATCGAATCGGAATCTGGGATCGCTCGCCGGAGGGCCAAACGTCGACGAGTTCTGATACGGGAAGCCGCCGTCGTCGAGTTGCTGAGAGTGGAGGTAAGGAAATGCCGTCGAGTCGGCGGTGTCGACGCTGGCCGCATGAAGCGCCATCAGCGCGATCGCGGTCGAGTTGGTGTCGCCGTCTCCGGCCGCAACCGGAGCGGAGGTGCCGTAGGTCCAGCTCCCGTCCACCGAACCCTGGAGCGCCTTCAGCTCGGCTATGGCAGCCGAAGGCACGGTTTGCCCTGAGGCGACCAGTGCCAGGATGGCGAAGGACTGGCTGAAGGTCGAGCCGTCGCCGTAGGCGCCGCCGGCGTGGTACAGCGCGGTCAGCCGGGCGAGCAGGTTCCGACCGGCGAAGCTCGATGGATCTCCGCCAGCCGCCACCACGGCCAGGATCGCCTTGCCGGTCTTGTTTGCGTCGGTTGCCGCGAGATCGGATGCGGTCGCGAGGAAGTCCAGAGCGCCCGTCCCGGCCGAGCAGCCGTGGAGAGTGGCCGGGTCGTAACCCGCGGCGGCGGTCCCGATGATGAGATCCGCGGTCTCGCCGAGCGACCCGTCGATCGATCCGTCGGTCCGCTGCGCCGCAAGCAGGTACTGCAGCGCCGCGGTGGCACGCTGGGGATCGGTGGGTGGAGCTGCGGAAGCGGGCGCCGCCAGGGCGAGCGGCAAGCTGAGGAGGGTCGCCAGTATCGCGCTGGCGACGACCGGTCTTCTCATTGTTCCTCCGGCGGCCTGCCCGCCTGCCGAAGGGACCTCGCCGCCGGAGGCCTCCCATCCGATCCGCGCAGGTGGGTGACGTGCGCCGTTCGGTCAGGTCTCCTGGCTTGCGGATCCTGAGTGATTGGCTCCGCCAATCACTGCGCGCTGTTGGCCGCCTTCCCGGGCCCATGCCCAGTGGCTCGTGGCCAACCGCTCCTCGCTCACAGTTGCGCGACAGCGCCGGTTTCGCACCGGCTTCCCTGAAACGAGCGGCTCTATTCGTAATGGCATGGGGAGGTTACAACGCCGCGCAACCGCGCGCCAGGCATGTGGCGCCGATCACCGCCAGCGGCCCGCGGCCGCGCCTCCACGCTCTACAGCGACGCGCGCAGAACCTCCGCGATCTCGTCGTCCGTGAGCTCGATCGGGTTCGTCTTCATGCTGCTTCCTCGCGAGTCGGCGACGATGGCCGGGATCGATGAGTCCGTGATGCCGAAAGCCGATAGCCGCGGAACCGCGAGACGCACACCCAGGTGCCCAGCAGAGAGATCAAGGCCGCCCGCGCGTCCACGTCGACGAGCGTGGCGCCACTGCCTGCCAGCAATCGCCCGACCTCCGCATAGCGAGCGAGTGCCGGGCTTTCCGGGGCTCGGGATTCCAGGGCCGCGACGTTGACCCTCGTCGTCGCCGCGAGTGTCGCCCCGCAGGCCACGCCGTGTGGAATCGGGAACTGGGCGCCGAGTGGCGAGGCCAGGCCGTGGACGGCGCCCAGGCCCGCCTGGGCGAGGCAGATCCCGGAGCACAGGGCGGCGTAGGCCATCCGCCCCCGGGCCGCGGCGGCAACGCTTCCCGGTCCGTCACCGCCCCGGCCGGCGGCGGCTTCCTCGTACCAGACGCTCAACCCGTCGCGCACGGCCGCCAGACCGGAAAGGGCCAGCCCGTCGGTGAACGGATTTGCCCGCAGCGACAGGTACGACTCGAGCAGCTGCGTCAGAGCGTCCATGCCGTTGCCGGCGATCAGCTCCCGTGGACAGCTCGCCAGCAGGTCTGGATCCAGGATGGCGACCTGGGCGACGAGAGCTTCGTCGCGGAACGACTTCTTGAAGCCGCCCGGGCCACGGACGCTCACCACCGCGTTCTTGGTTGCCTCGCTGCCCGTTCCGGCGGTCGTCGGGACGGCGACGAACGGCACAGCCGGTCCGTTGTAAGGCAGCTCCGGCCCGACTCCCTCCAGATGGTCCATGACCGAGTTGCCCGGGATCAGCAGCCCGGCCACGGCCTTGGCGGTGTCGAGGACGCTGCCTCCGCCGATGCCCACGACGACATCGACCGACCCTCGGGCGCGTACGCGGGCCACGATCCCATCCACGAGGGCGGGCGACGGTTCGCCCGAGACCCCCTCCGTCTCGACCTCGACTCCGCCATCCCGCAACGCGGCGCCCAGGCGGGCCCAGTCCGGGCCGTCGGTGAAGCCGGGCGCCCGCGTGACGACCAGTGCCCTCGGCCCAAAGGCGCGGGCTATCGCCGGCAGCTCCACCGACCGTCCGGCACCGAACAGGATCCTTGGCAGTCGCGCGATGGCGAAGGAGGGCCAGGCGTTCGAATGGGAGCCCCCGGGTGCCATCGGGCGCCTATTCGATCGCCGGAAGGAGGCCGTCGTAGCGGACGCCCTGGCGCGGTTCGGCCATCCAGTCGGTCACGGCATCGCGCCAGGCCAGGTAATGGGCCGTCTCCTTGTGGGCCTTCGCCGAGTCTTCGTCGCGGTATGCCTCGTAGGCCACGAATCGCGTCGGATCCTCGGCGGATTGAAGGATGTCGAAGCGGAGGTTGCCCGGCTCCTGTACGGAGGCCAGGTGATTTGCCCGGATAGCTTCGATGAAGTCGGCAACGTGCTCCGGCTTGACGTGGACGTACACCAGCGTCACGAACATGGCTCCTCCTGCGGGTCCTCGCGCTAGCGACCGCGCCCGCTCACCTGAGAGGGTCAGCTCGAACCAGATCGACCTGGCCGGGTCCGCCAGGTTCTCCACGATGCGGTGGATCGACTCTCGGTACGCGGGCCAGATTGCCATCTCCAGCGCCTCGGCCGGCGAAACCCATCGCATCGCATCGTGCTCGTAGGAGAGGATCGGCGCCACCGCCGTGGGAATGCGCACCGCGAAGATCACGCCGGTCACGACCGCGCCGACGGACGGCTCGTGGAACTGGTTGACCTGATCGAGGTCGTAGAAGCCGGCTATCCACTCCCGCCCGATGCCTGTCTCCTCCCGCAGCTCGCGGAGCGCTCCCGCCGATACCGTCTCGCCCGGTTCCAACCGACCGGAGACGCACTGCCACAAGCCGGGCAGGATCCGGCCCGGCGAGCGCCGGAGGAGCAGGATCTCCAGGTCTTCCGCGGCTGAGGCAGCGGACGGGCCGGCCATTCGATCTCGGAAGATCCAGACATCGACGATGTCCGGGCGGAGAGGGCTCATGGTGACGACCTCCCGACCAGTGCCGTGCCGAACTAGATTCGCTCGAACCGCTCGACCGGCAGTACGAAGACGACGGCCCCGCCCACGTCCACTTCGAGCGGGTATGGAAGGAAGAACTCGCCGGGCTCCATGATCGGTGGGATCGGGCTCACGGTTTGGGTGCGGGCATGGCAGTTGTCCCGCACCAGGCTCACGATCTCCTCGACCTTCGAGTCTTCGACCCCCGCCAGAATTGTCGCGTTGGATTGCTTGAGGAAGCCGCCGGAGCTGTGCAGCCACGTCGCCCGGTACTCGTGGGCGAGCAGGGCGTCGATGAGGGCGCGGGCGTCCTCGTTGTGAACTACCACGACGACTAGCTTCACGAAGCCGAGTATAGGCGGACGGTCGAGGCCGGCGGGCGGGAATGCGGCCATCCGGGCGGGGGCTGATCTTCGCGGTCCCGCGGGCTGGGCCGTACAATCGCCCGGTAAGATCCGCGACGGGGCAGGGAGGAACTGTGTCGGGCCAACGACCGCTCCACGAGCGCACTGATGGACAGCTGTTCGCGGCCGCTGCCGCAGCCGTCGCCCGCGGGGACGACCTGGACGACGCGCTGGCCGAGCTGCTCGGCCTGGCTGCCGAATCCCTGGGGGCAAGCCTCGGGGCGACCTACATCATCGACCAGGACCGCGACGAGATCGAACTGGCGGTTACGTACGGCATCGACGCCAAGACGGCTGAGGAAGCCGGCTCCGTCGAGTCCGCCTCAACGAGCCACGATCCGCTGGCCGATGTCGCCCGATCGCGCCATCCATTGGAGGTCGACGACGCGGGCCATGTCGCGATCCTGCGAGCGGCCGCGACGGCGCTGCTGCTGCCGCTGGTGGTGAGGCGTGACGACAACGAACTTGCCCTGGGCGTAATGGCCCTGGGTTTTGCCGGGCCGCTGCCCGCGCATGAGGCCATGGTCGCTGCCGAGCCGCTCGCGGATCTGGCGGCAGTGGCCGTGGAACGTGCCCTGGTCCTGTCGCTGGGCTCGGAGCGAGCGGAGTGGTTCGACCGCCTGGCTCAGACCGATCCACTCACGGGTCTGGCGAATCGACGGACGCTCGACGGGATGCTCGAGCTGGAGGTGGCTCGTGCCGGACGGCAGGGCGCGGCTCTGACCATCGCGCTTTTCGAGGTAGATCGCTTTGCCGAGATCCAGAAGAATGCCGGCAACGCGGCGGGCGACGAGGTCCTGCGGCGCGTGGCTCAGGTCCTTTCCGAGTCCGTCAGGTTGATAGACACGATCGCTCGCTTCAGCGCCGACAAGTTCATCCTGGTGGCTCCGGGTGCGGATGGGCTGATCGTTGTGGAACGGCTGGTCCGAAGCATCGGCGCTCTGCCGCCGGTTGACGGCAACCCCATCTCCGTTTCGGCGGGGATCGGCGGCTTCCCGCTGGACGGCCGCACGCCGGAGGAACTCCTGACGGTCGCCGAGCGGGCGTTGCATGCGGCGCGCCTTGCGGGCGGCGATAGGGTGGTGGCGCAGCCGGCACCGGCCGACTGAGCGTTCTCAGGGGCGGCGCCCGAGGCTAGAGGGCGACGGTCCCGCTCAGGATCGTCGGACCCGTGGGTATGGTCACCTTCGAATTCGGCTCTCGGCAGACCCAGATCCACATGCTCGGCGACGTGGGGACGCTTGTGACTTCCACCCATCCCTTGCCGTCGTCGCCGACGGTGAACGCCCCGACCTTGACCGGCACGTTGTTCGCTCCGGTCAGCCAGACCATGTAGGTCTGATCGCCGCTCGTGGCCGCGACGTGGTTCAGGCTCACGATGACGTGGCCGTTCGGCATGAACGCGGCGAAGCCACTCGCGCCTTTCCCCTCGGTGTCGATGAGCGACACCATCTTCGTATTCGGCTGGCCCAGCACGTTGAGGACCGCGATGGCATGACTCTGGTCCTGCTTGGCCTTGTTGAGATCGCCCTGGACCGCGAACGAGTAGCCTGCCAGGGCCACGACCGCCACCGCGGCCGCCATGCGCGTCAGCCAGGTCGCAGCCTGCCGGCTCCTGGAACGTCGAGCGACGTCCAGCGAGATGATTCCGGCACCCGGAAGGCTGGCGGCCGCGGTCGCCTGGGCGGCCGCCGCGGGCTCGATAGCCCGACGTTCCACCGTCGCCCCGACGGGCTTTCTCGCCTGGAGATCCGCCTTCACTGCCGCGAGGACGGAGCCGCGCAGCCAGGCAGGCGGCTCGAGAGGCTGGGGAGCCACGGCCAGATAGGGCAGGATGCCACCAAGTTCGGCAAGCTCCGGGTGCGACTCGCCGCAACGCTCCATGTGGGCGCGCACGTCGGCCATCTCGCCGGGTTCGAGCGCTCCCAGCACGAAACCGGCGGCAAGCTCACGGACGCGTTCGCAAGTGATGGCCATGTCAGGCCCGGCCTTTCGTGCCATTTGAGGGAACCGCACCCGCCGCGCCGAGGGCCATGAGTTCCGCAGGCCCGTCCCGGTCGCCGACGAACTGCTGGCGCAAGGCCACGAGGCCGAGCCGCATCCGGCTCTTCACCGTGCCGAGAGGGGCGTTTGTGTGGGCAGCGATCTCGCGCTGGGTCAGGCCGTCGAAGTAGGCAAGCTCTATGACTTCGCGCTGGGCGGGAGGTAGCACGGTCAGTGCCTGGCGAACCTGCTCGGCATCCAGCCGACCGGCCACTTCCGGCCAGATGTCCGGGATCGTAAGGGCCGCGGGAAGGGTGTCGTCCGACTCGTCGCCCAGAGCCACGCCATTTCGCTGGCGTCGTATGGCGTCTATGGCGCGGTGACGGACTATGGCCAGGAGCCAGCCGCGAACACTGCCCTTGGGCTCGTCGTAGCGGGCGGCGTTGCGCCAGACTCCCAGGAACGAGTCCTGGACGACGTCCTCAGCCAGCCCGGTCTCCGTCGTGATGCGCAGGGCGAGCGCGTACGCCATCGCGTGGTAGCGATCGTACAGAGTCTCGAGTCCACCGGTATCCCCGGCGGCAACCTGCCGCATTAGCTCGGCCTCCGAGTGCCATTCCGATTGGGCGTCGGGCATGACGAGGGCTAGGGGCTCTCCCACCTGGTCCCTCATTTGTTCATTCGCAGCGAGGCCCGTTCCGGTTCACTCTGAGCCGGCCGGGACCCTCGTGCGCCTCGATCTGCCCCGCTCTGGCGCAAATCGTCTCGCGGACCGATCCGTGCCAGAAGTGCCTCGGCGATCGTCTCCTCGATCGATTCTGCCGGCCCTCGGCCGTCTACTACCACGAATTGATCCGGTTCGGCCGTTGCCAGCGCCAGGAAGCCTGCCCGCACGCGGCGGTGGAAGGCAACGTCGGCGTTCGACTCGAAGCGGGTGATATCCGGTCCGCCGAGCTTGCGGCGCAGGCCTTCCTCGACCGGCAGATCGATCAGGACCGTCATGTCCGGGACGAGTGCGCCCGCCGCGAACCGAGTCAGATCGCGCAAGGCATCCAGCGCTTGTCCGGCGCCGTAGCCCTGGTAGGCCAGCGTCGAATCGCTGAAGCGATCGCAGATCACGATCTCGCCTCTGGCCAGAGCCGGCCCGATGACGTCGGCGGCGAGCTGGGCGCGCGCGGCGTTGAACAGAAGCGCCTCCGCGGCTGGAACCGGGGAGGTGCCGTGGAGGAGAATCTGGCGGATCTCCTCTCCGAGCGGGGTCCCGCCGGGCTCGCGGGTGACCGTGCAGACGTACCCGGCGGCCGCGAGCCGAGCGGCCAGACGCTGAGCCTGGGTCGACTTGCCGGAACCCTCAGGCCCCTCGAGGGTCAAGAAGAACCCCCGTCGTTGGCCGCCGTCGAGGTGCATTCGCCGAGTCTAGCCGAGCCGGGCTCGGATCAGGTGGGTGAGAGGCGTTCCTTGCGCGATCCGGGTCGGCGGCCCGGGGCCGGTCGCCGCGCCCGTGACGATCGACCCAGATAGGCCGCCAGTCCTGGGCGACTCCGTACCGTTTGGGCAAATCCGCGAGCGGGAGCGGCGACTATTCTTGGGCTCGAACTCCGCCCATTGGCTCTGCTTCTGGACGTCTCGGCCGAGGAGGTAGCTGTTGAGCAAGGTAGGTAGCCTCACCGCGTTTGCCGCCGAGGCCGCGATCTGGCTTGCCGGCGCGGCCATCGTCGCCGGCGCTGCCGGGGCTCATTGGGATACGCCTTCGGTCGATCTCAACGCGCTGTGGCCGGCGGCGTCGCCGTCGCTCGTCAAGAACTTCACGACGACGATCTCCGCCGATGACTTCCAGGCCTCGGGATCTGCCATTGGCACGGTCTCGGTCACCATCAACGGACAGAAGATCGATGGAACCTACTCCGGCACGTTCAAGTTCAAGGGCAACGACAGCTCTTCGACCATGACGATGACGATGGCCGGAACGAAGACCACAAACGACTCGGTCTCGGTCGGCGACTCGGACTACTCCCGAACCAACGGCGGCGCCTGGACCAAGACCGCTCGTTCCGCGACGAACATGTCCTTCCGGGTCCTCACGGCCGGAGGCGTGACCGACAAAGGCGTCGAACTCCACGACGGCCAGAAGCTCCACCACCTGGACCTCGTCAAGACGCCGGATCCGAAGTCGCTCTTCAACGACTCCGACCATGGCCAACGGGCAGTACACCGTGGTCATGTGGGCGAAGGACGACGGCACACCGGCCGGCATGACGATCGCCGGAACCTACTCCCAGGACGTGAACGGCAGTCTCGCTCAGGCCACGATCTCGCTCGACTTCAACTTCGAGTCCCTCTCGGGCGTGACCATCGAGGCGCCACCCATCTAGGCTCCTGCCGCGGTCGAGGCTACGGGTACAACCTCACGCGCCGGTAGGGCTCCCGGCCCCGCGAGCGCGAGATGAGATTGGCCCGTTCCGCCATCTGGTGCTGCAGCCGCCGGATGTAGGCATTCTGGGGCGACAGCTCGACCGGCTCGACGTGGCGGATGACCATTCCGATCGCCTCTTCCGCCTCGCGCAGCGCCGCCTCGCGCGGATCGACCTCGAGGGAGAAGATCGAAGTCAGGCTGGCCTCCATCTGGACGATGGTGTTGCTCTTGAGGACGTAGATGGGCAACCCTCGATCCTCCGCATCGCGCAGCCCGGCCGTCTTCTGGCGGTACTCGCTCTTGAGAGTCATCACCACGTCCGCCTCGTCCGGATCGCGCGCGATGATGACGGGCAGCTGCAGCTCCTTGATCGCCTGCTCCAGGCGTTTGCGGCTTATGCCGTGGGGGAGCACTCGCAGGGTCGGCAGGATCGTGCCCGAGTCGCGTACGCGAAGGACGGGCCGGCCGTCCTCATCGGCAGAGGCTCCGTTGCCGGCCCGCAGCCGCACGGCGTCTGCAACAGCCTCGTCATCCTCGGATGACGCGTCATCTTCGGATGACGCTCATCGCCGGCCGGCGCCTCGTCGACCAGATCCTCGCGCTCCTCGGCCGTTGATTCGAGAGAAACCTCGCCCGGTGTCTCCTCCTCCTCTTCCTCTTCGACGCCCTCGGCGCGGTAGTCGTTCAGGGCGCGCGTCGCCTGCTGAGTCCAGGACCGCTGCCGTTCCAGTTCGCGCAGTTCGCGGGCACGAGGTTCCGGAACCGGCGCCGCCCCACGCTCTATCGGGCCGCGGTCGGCCAGCTCTCCTGCCCGGAACTGGGACTTCGCCCGGAATGCCGCCCGGGCCTATCGGAGGCGCAGCGAACCGCTCGCCGGGGACGGTCCGAGCCCCGAAGCCATCGCCGCGTCCGCCGGGCCGGCCTTGATCGGGCGCTCCGGCGCCAGGGTCGCCGCGGCCGGCCGTCTCTCCGCCGGGGGTCCGCCGAGCGCTCTCGCGAGTCTCCCGACCACCGCGGGCGGGCGTCCGCCAGCCGCCGCTCGAACCCGGGCGATATCCCGGCCGCGCCGGTCCTCGATCCGAGTCACGCCAATCGGCCGGGGCGTGGTACGAACCCGACCCGCGCCAGCCGGGTTCCGTCCGCCAGCCCGGGCCGGCTCCAACGAGGCCCGCGAACCGGTCGCTGCCGAAACGATCGCTGGTCAGGGCCTCTCGCGGCGACGGCTTGGGCCGCGACTGGGAGCGGTGGACGCCGCCCTCGTCGCGCCAGCGAAGTTCGGCGGAGATCGGATCGCCGCGCAGCATGGCGTCCACCGTCTCGGCCACATCGGAGTGGACGAGGACCTTCTCGCGATCCTGGATCTCGACGATGACGTCGAAGGTGGGCGGGGCCTTGCGCTCCAGGACGCTCTTCTGCGAGCGGCGGCGCCGCGCCTCTTCGTCACCCAGCGTGACCGTCTGGATGCCGCCGATCAGGTCGGTGAGGGTCGGGTTGAGCATCAGGTTGTCGAGGTTGTTGCCGTGGGCGGTGCCGATCAGCTGCACGCCACGCTCGGCGATCGTCCGGGCGGCCTGGGCTTCCAGCTCAGTCCCGATCTCGTCGATGACGATGACCTCCGGCATGTGGTTCTCCACCGCCTCGATCATGACCTGGTGCTGCGCCGCGGGCGTCTGGACCTGCATCCGCCGGGCCCGCCCGATCGCCGGATGGGGGATGTCGCCGTCGCCGGCGATTTCGTTGCTCGTGTCCACGACAACCACGCGCTTGAGGTGGTCGTCCGCCAGGACGCGGGCGGCTTCGCGCAGCATCGTCGTCTTGCCGATTCCCGGCCGGCCCATGATCAGGATCGACTTACCCGACTCGACGTAGTCGTTGATTATCTCGATCGTCCCGTACACGGCCCGGCCGATGCGGGACGTCAGGCCGACGATCTTGCCGGTGCGGTTGCGGATTGCGCTGATCCGATGCAGCGTCCGCTCGATGCCGGCCCGGTTGTCGCCGCCGAAAACGCCGATGTGATCCACGACGTACTGGAGGTCTGCCTCTCCGATCTCGCGATCGAGCAGGGTCACCTCGCCGTCTGTGAAGCGCGCCTCAGGCCGGCGACCCAGGTCCATCACGATCTCGATCAGCTGAGACGGGTCGGGCAGGGCGTGCACGGCCTCGAGGAGGTCCGGCGGAAGCGACCGGAGGAGCAGATCCAGGTCGTCGATCGACTCGCGCCGGCCGGGTGCCGCGCTCAGATCAGCCACGTTCTCTCCTGCTCTCCAAGCTACCGCACCGCCGGGACGAGGCCTGGCTCTGCCACTCGCACCAGGGCCTCCTTCATCAGGAGCGTCACGGTGGCGAGGTTCGTGAAGCCGGCCTCCTCGAGACGGCGATCGATCGGGGATTCGTAGGTTCGCACGGGAGCGAGGACCCCGTTGTCGGGGCAGTTGCCGCCCTTGCCGACTCGGGCGGCTATCAAACCCAATCCGAAGCTCACCAGCGCGCTCGCGTCGGTTTCGGGCCGGGCCATGATCTTGAGGTAGTGGGGCTGATCCTCTCGGGCGACGCCGACCTGGACCAGCCCGAGCACCTCGCCGGAGCCGTCGTCCGCGGTCTGCAGGTAGGCCTCCATCTCGGCGAACCGCAGGATCGGAGCGAGGCTCGAGCGAGGCACTCGCGTCGTCTGACCCTGCCGCTCCCAGTCTCCCAGGCGGTAGGACTCCAGCCGGGCCACCGGCTGCGGGGTGACCGCGGCGTAGAGCCGGGCCAGCGGCAGCGAGTCGAGCGGCTGGCACTGCCTGATCCGGGCGGCCCGGCAGCTCTCCTCAGGCCACGGGGGCGGCAGATGCGTCTCGGTGCCGCGGAACAGCAATCGTTCCTGACCGTAGCGCGCGAAGCCGGCCTGCATGAACAGCTCCACGTTGCCCTGTCCCTCCGAGCAGGCCACGTGGAACCTCATCGCGCCCCGTTTGGCACCGTCGCGGAGGAGGTGCTGGACCATTCGAAAGCGCGTGTCGCCCGAGTCGCCGGAGCCGATGGCATCCAGCTCGACGATCGTCCAGTCGTCGCGGGAGCCGTCGCGCTCCACCCGCAGCAGCCCGGAAAGGCGCCGCTCGTCTTCGTACACGAAGAGCAGGTCGTTGGGACGGAAGGCGCCGAGCGGCAGCCGGAAGAGGCTGAAGACCCCGATTCGAGGTCCGCTGACCGGCAGGCCGAGCGACCGCGCATCGACGTGCTCGAGTTGGGAGAGCCTCGACAGCTCCCCCAGCGCAGCCAGGTCGGTCAGCCGGGCGAGGCGGACGCGTCCGCTCACATGGCCTCCCCGAGCGGCCAATTCCCAATGCCTCCGGCCGCGGACCCTTCGGCCGGATCGGCGTATTCGGTCGCCATCGTGACTATGAGCCGGTGGAAGCGCGTCTCGCCCGCAAGCTCGGGATGGAACGAGATCGCCAGCACGTTGCGCTGACGAACCGCTACGACGCGTTGATCCGGCAACCTGGCCAGTACCTCCACACCGGGACCGACGCGCTCAATTATGGGGGCCCGAATGAAGATCGCGTGCACCGGACGATCGCCCAGGATCGGCACCGGCAGGTCGGTCTCGAACGAGTCGAGCTGGCGGCCGAAAGCGTTGCGTTCGACGGTCACGTCGATGAGCGGGAAGACGGGCTCCTCGCCGCCGGCGATCTCACGGGCGACGATGATCATTCCGGCGCACGTGCCCAGGATCGGGGCGCCGGAACGGGCGAGGGCCATGATCGGCTCGCGCAAATTCCATCTCGCGACGAGCTTCCGCATCGTGGTGCTCTCGCCGCCGGGCAGGATCAGGCCGGATATCCCTTCCAGATCCTCGGGCAGCCGCACCGGAACGGCTTCGACGCCGATCGCTCGAAGTGTCCGGATGTGCTCGATTACGGCGCCGTGAAGCGCCAGTACGCCGATCTTCATGTTGAGCCCTGGTCCGCCGACCTCCGCTTGCTGCCCTCGCTCGGCCGGACTACCAGCCCCGGACCGCCAACCGCTCGGCTTCGGGGATCGTGACCGCCGCGATCCCTCGCATCGGGCTGCCCAATCCCTTCGAAACCTCGGCGATGATCTTGGGGTTGTCGAAGTGGAGAGTGGCCTGAACGATAGCCTCCGCGGTCCTGGCGGGGTTCTCGCTCTTGAAGATGCCGGACCCTACGAAGACGCCCTCTGCCCCGAGCTGCATCGCCAGGGCCGCGTCCGCGGGAATTGCGATCCCACCGGCCACGAAGTTGACGACGGGCAGCTTGCCCTCGTCGTGGACCTGCTTGACCAGATCGTAGGGAGCGCCCAGTTCCTTGGCGGCGACGAAGAGCTCGTCCTCGCGCATCGAACCCAGGCGGCGGATATCGGACATCAGGGTCCGGATGTGGCGGACCGCCTCGACTATGTCTCCGGTGCCGGCCTCGCCCTTTGTCCGGATCATCGCCGCGCCTTCGTTGATACGGCGCAGCGCCTCGCCGAGGTCGCGGCAACCGCACACGAACGGCACCTTGAACTGGTGCTTGTCGATGTGGTTGGCCTCGTCGGCCGGCGTGAGGACCTCCGATTCGTCGATGTAGTCGACGCCGAGGGCCTCGAGGACCTGGGCCTCGACGAAATGCCCGATGCGAGCCTTTGCCATCACGGGGATGCTGACCGCCGCCATGATCCCCTCGATCATGACCGGGTCGCTCATCCGGGCAACGCCGCCCGCGGCCCGGATGTCGGACGGGACGCGTTCGAGGGCCATCACCGCGCATGCGCCGGCATCCTCGGCGATCCGGGCGTGCTCGGGTGTTACGACGTCCATGATGACGCCGCCTTTGAGCATCTGGGCAAGGCCCTTCTTGGTGGCCCAGGTGGAGGTCTCGGCGGTCATGCTGTCTGCAGTTCCTTCTTAGGCGGGAGCGGGGCGTGCTTCCGCGGCACGACGGCCGGCCTCGCGAGCGGATTATACGCGGGGTCCTCCGAAGCCCGGCCCGGGCCCACCCTGGGCGTTGCAATTCACTCCCGGTCGCGTCGAGCGCCGGCCGAACCTTGCGCCGGGCCAGGGCCGCCGACCGCGGTATTGTCAGCGGCATGGAACCCGGGAGCATCGCCGATCTGGCCTCTGAAATCATTTCCTGCCGCCGCTGCGCGCGGTTGGTGGCGTGGCGCGAGGAAGTGGCGGCGCACCCGCCGGCAAGGTTCGGCCGGGAGCGGTACTGGGCCCGGCCGCTGCCCGGATTCGGCGACCCGCGGGCGCGCATTCTGCTCGTGGGGCTCGCCCCCGCCGCCCACGGCGGCAACCGTACCGGGCGGCTCTTCACCGGCGATCGATCGGGCGACTTCCTCTTTGCGTCGCTTCACCGCACCGGTTTCGCCAACCTGCCGACTTCGGTGGCCGTCGACGACGGGCTGGTTCTCCACGACGTCTACATTTCGGCTGTGGTGCGGTGCGCACCGCCGGACAACAAGCCGACGCCGGACGAGAGGTCAGCTTGCCTGCCATATCTGGTCCGCGAGATGCGGCTTCTTTCCGAGGTGCGGGTCTTGGTCGCCCTCGGAGCGTTCGCCTGGGACGGCGCAACTCGCGCGATCGGCGACTTCGGGCTACGCCGTTTCACCCAAGCCGGGCTTCACTCACCTGGCGGAGGCGCGGATCGGGCCGTTCACGCTTCTTGGCTCCTACCATCCGAGCCAGCAGAACACGTTCACCGGCCGTCTGACACCGGCCATGCTCGACGAGGTCTTCGTCCTGGCGGGCGAGCGCGCCGGCGGCCATTAGCCCGCGGGTCCTGGCGACAGTTCCCGATTTCGGCGGTCTTCCGCCGCGAACGGCGCCGTATCATCAGCACCGGACAGCCTCGCCGAACAGATCGGGAGTCACCACGTTGATTCGCCAGGACCGCTCCACGGGTGCCTTCCACACGCTCGATAGCCGCGCCACGGACGGCCGCGGGTCGACAGGCCCAAGGGCGCGTCCCCAATGAGCGAGACTCGGCTGCCGAGCGAGGCCAGGCTGCTCCTCATCGACGACGACGCGGCCCATCTCGATGCCCTGGCCGACCGCCTGGCCGGCGACGGCTTCGACGTGGCGAAGGCCGCCAGCGGGGCCGAAGCCCTGGCGCAGCTGGACGCCGCCTGGCCGGATCTCGTCATCCTGGACCTGATGATGCCCGAGATGGACGGCCAGACCCTTGCCGGCCGCATCAAGGCCAGAGCCGACATCCCGATCCTCGTCCTTTCCGCGGTCGCCGCCGCGGACTCCAAGGCGGATCTCATCGCCCACTTCGCCGAGGATTACGTCACGAAGCCATACGACTATGCGGAGCTCGTGGCTCGCATCCGGCGCGTCCTGCGCCGCCTGGCAGACCAGATGCCGGTCGAGGAGCTGACTCTGGGCGATCTGACGCTCGTGCCCCGGAAGCGGGAAGCGATCGTTCGAGGCCGCCGCATCTCCCTCTCGCCAACCGAATCGCGCTTCCTGGCCACATTGGCCGCGAGCGTGCCACGAGCGGTCTCCACCGAGCAGTTGCTGCACAAGGTGTGGGCGGATTCGGACGGTGCGGATCCGGCCTACGTCTGGGTCACCGTTCGAAGGCTCCGCCAGAAGATCGAGGTCGATCCCGACCAGCCCCGCCACCTGCTCACTGCGGTAGGTGAGGGATACCGCCTCGCTACCGGCGAACCCACCCGGTCGAAAGGCCGCCCGACCGAACCGTAATTCAGGTACAAACACCGCACGAGCGGGTAGGACATATCGTTCCCACGCTCAGAATTTCGTACCGAAGTGCCGGAACGGTCGCCCCCTAGACGCGTGGGGAGCCATCCGTAATGGTAGGCGCAAGGAACCGTGCCTACCCTCACATCCCTGACATCAGGATGAATCCACTTGTAGAGTCGGCGGTGAAGTGGGACCGCCACCCTGAGAAGCGGTACACAACTGGGAGCAAGCCCATGTCGAACCCGAAGCCCGGCCCATCCGGCCGCCGAACCACTCGCAAACGTGGCCAGGCTCTGGTCGAGTTCGCGATGGTCCTCCCCATCTTCCTGCTCGTGCTTGTCGGGGATCTGCGACGGCGGCTTCCTGCTCTTCAGCAGGATGACCGTCATCAACGCCGCCCGCGAAGGCGCTCGCGCAGCCGCCATGGTCTCAAACCCCGCCACGATCGCAGACGACGGCCACGAATGCCGCGGAATCGGCGGGAAGTCTCGGGTGGCCGTCAAGTGTGACCGTGGACGTCAAATGCCAGGGCTCGGATGGGATCACGCCGCTTTCGAGTTGCACCGTCGCTAAGGTCGGTGACTACGTGACCGTGGAAGCCCACCCCACGTACACGTCATTCTTCCCGCTGTTGTTCGGGGCGGACGCTCGACCTCAACGCCAAGGTGCAGATGGTTCTCGATAGCCTCGAATAGGCACTCGTAAGCGGGACCACAACGCGGTCAGGGATCCATGGGAGGATACAGAAATGCGGCACTCACGACGTCACGACAGACGGCAAACGACAGCGTGGGCAGATACTCGTCCTCTTCGAATTGGTCCTGATCGTCATCCTCGGATTCGCCGCCATGGTCATCGACCTGGGCATTCTCAGGAACAACCGGCAGATCCTCGTGAACACGCTGGATGCGGCCGCCCTCGCGGGCGGGTCCGTGCTGCCGGTCGACGGCCCGGCCAGAGGCGTGCGACTGCTAGACAGAAGCCGTGATCGATGCGAACATCGCGAAGAACTACCCGGGCCTGCCGAAGCCGGTGTACTACGATCACCTACAGGTGCCTGATCGGCGCGGACCCCGTCACGGGAGACCCGCTGATCTCCGAGGATATTCCGGCGGTGTGCGACCCGCTCACGCCCTCGGGCACTTCCCAGCGGTCGGATCGCCCCCGTTTACGCGATCCCGGCCGATTTCACGGGCGCCGGTAAGACGCGATCCTCCGCCTGCGATCCCACCGCCGGCGACAAGTGCAACGTCGTCGTGATCACGGGCAGTTCGACTCACGCGAGTATGCGCTCGCCCCGGTCCTCGGGGTGTCCGAGGGATCGACGGGAACGGTCGTGGCGGCCGCCTGCAAGGGAACTTGCGGGACGCCTACCGTGGTGCCCGTGGACCTGGTGATCATTCTGGACCGCACGTACAGCATGGCTGGGTAACGACTCGTACGGGAACAACAAGATCGCAGTCACTCAAGACCGCCGCCAAGGCGGTCCTCGAGGTCTACGACCCGGCCAAGCAGCGCGTCGCGCTCGGCCTGACCGGTCCGGGCAAGGTCAACTCCTCTACGGGCAACCCGTCGGTGTTCAGTGCAGCTGCGCCGCGACTGCCTATGGTAGTGCGCAAGACGACAACTTCATCCCGAGCACTACTCTCAACGATCCGTCGACCAGCCTGACCAGCCTCCCACGACCGAACTTTACGCTCCACGACCTTGAGCGGCAACATCACCAGCGGCGTCGACGACGCTCACGGTGCGTCGGCGACCGGATTCCCGACAGCTGCTCCCTTCACCATCCAGATCGACAGCGAACAGATGAAGGTGAATTCGCTGGAGCGGGACGGGCAACACGACCTGGACCGTGACACGCGGCACAACGGCACCGCGCGGCCAAGCACAACGACGGCGCATCGTGGTGTTCTTGGCCAGTGTCAGCAACAGTACCGACACGACCATCAAGGTCGCGTCGCGACCGGTTCCCGACCAGCGGCCAGTTCACCATCATGGTCGGTGGCGAGCAGATGCTGGTGACGGGTGGCTCAGGGCACCGCGACCTGGACCGTCACGCGCGGCCAGAACGGCACCACTAAAGTCGCGCACGACGGTGGCGACGCAGGTGTCGCAGGATCGTACGGCACGGCGCCGACATGAAGATCAACGTCAGCTCGGCGTTGCCGGGTTCCCGGGCAGCGGCAGCTACACCGTCCAGATCGATTCAGAACAGATGTAGGTGACGGCTGGTGCGGGCACCACGACTTGGACCGTGACACGCGGCCGGAACAGCACCACGGCAGCCTTGCACCTCACCGGCGCCCCGGTGTCGGCGGTCATCGGTGCATCGACCACGATGACACGAGGATCCTGTCGCCCCGCCGCTGGCGGCGTGGTTCCCAGCCAGCGGCAACTTCACGATCAAGGTCGGTATCCTGACACTGCCAGCGCTACGAGCAAATGCAGGTCACGGGCGGTTCGGGGCACCACGATCTGGACCGTGACGCGAGGCTACCGCAGCACGCAGTATCAAGACGCACCCCAACGGGGCACGTGGTGCAGAACCTGAACGGTTGGGTGCCCGGGCCGACGTACTGTCGGAGCGTGGGTCCCGGTTGGGCTGAGCGGCACCGGACATGTTGGCTTGAGCGGCAACCGACACCGACCGTCCCGCTGGCCTACTCCATCGGGAGCGGGCGCTATACGTTAGACTCGAAGCTCGATCAGTACAAGTCGATCAGCTGCATCTGGCGGTTCGCCGGCACCAACCTGGCCACGCCGATCAGGATGGCGCAGTGGTATCTGGACAACTACGGCCGGCCGGGCGTCGCCCAGGGCATCATGCTAGAGACCGACGGCCACCCGCAGTGGCTCCAGGTGCCAGCGGGATCGACAACAAACGCATTCACGTGCCAGGATGCGAATGACGCAGCCACTGCAGCCAAGGCCGATGGCATCCAGATCTTGCCGTCGGCTATGGCGCCGATAGCTCTTGTCAGACGTCATCGGTCAACTCGTACGAGAACTCAACCTGGTCGGGCAAGTCGGCTTCAACACTGCTGAAGTCGATCGCCACAGCCCCGGTTGAGCCCTATTACTTCATGTCACCGGCTGGATCGGAGCTCGCAAAGATATTCGAGTCGATCGCTGTGAACCTCGTCCATGGCGGGGCCCATCTCATCCAGCTGTATCCGCTGCCCATTGTCACGGGCGTGAATGCGACTTCGGTCTCGGGCATGTACTTCACCGGCGCGTCTTCGGTCAGGTTCGGCGGAATGTCTGCTAGCTTCCCCGCATCGGCCGTCAGCGACACGTCCATCACAGTGACGCCTCCCCCCGCACCCCCGGTACGGTCGTTCGACGGGCGGCGCCGGGTCGACAGCAACTACGGTCGGCGGTCGAACAACGGCCACGACGTTGCTGAGCACGATGGCGACCGACGCCCGAAAGCTACTTCTTCGAGAACCCGTCGACCTCGCAGCTCGCCGCCGTGTTCACCCAGGCCGCGCAGAGCTCGCCAAGGGCGGAGCTCATCTCATTCAGCTGTCTCCGCCGCCGATCGTCACGGGCGCCAGCGGTTCGGCCTCGTCCGTAACGGTCACGGGTCAAGTTCCTGACCGGTGCGGTCCAGGTAAGGTTTGGCGTCGGGCTGGGCACCAATGTCAACGTCCTCAACGACGGCACTCTTACGGTGAAGGCTCCCGCCGCGGCCAAAGGCACGAAGGTAGATGTGGTGGTGACGACCGCCGGCGGCATATCGAGCATCACGTCCGCGGACCAGTACACCTACCCGTGACCTGAACCCGTGGAATCTCAGATCCGGCGGCCGCAGGGCCGCCGGATCTCATTTGTGGGCCGGGCGACGCGGCACCGGTCGCGGCGCCGGTCGACGAGCGCGGGGCCGGGGCGCGGACGCGGGGCCTTCCTCTGATACGATGCGCCCATGGACGGCGTGGTCCTGGTTCTCAATCAGAACTATGAGCCCCTCAACGTGTGCAACCTGCCGCGGGCCTTCCGGCTGGTGTTCGGCGAGCGGGCCGAAGTGCTCGAGTACGACCATCAGCTGATTCGGACTCCGCGAGCCGACTACCGCGCGCCTGCCGTCATTCGCCTGCAGCACCTGATCCGCCGGCCGCGCCCGCGAGTCAAGCTGACCAGGCGAGAAGTCTTCATCCGCGACGCCTACACCTGCCAGTACTGCGGCCGCAAGACCGGTGAACTGACGCTCGATCACGTCGTACCGCGCCATCGCGGCGGGTCCCATACCTGGGACAACCTGGTCACCGCGTGCAAAGCCTGCAACCACCGCAAGGGCGGCAAGCTGCTGGACGAAGCGCAGGCTCCGCCTCGCCCACAGGCCGTCCGAACCCCGCTGCGACGTTTACTCGGTCTTCACGCCGTACCTCCGCGACGATCGGAACGAGACCTGGCGGACGTACCTCTTCCTTGGCCATTGACCGGGGTCAGGGCCCGACCCGGCCGGCGCGTGCCCCCGAGATCCCGGCACCCGTCCGCCATCTGCTCGCAACGCTCTGGGGAGGCGGCCACGCGGCATACGTCGTAGGCGGCTGCCTCCGCGACGCCCTGCTGGGCCGCGAGCCGGCCGACTGGGACCTGACCACCGACGCTCCACCCGAGCGGATCGTGGGCCTCTTCCCCAAGTCCATCTATGAGAATCGCTTCGGAACGGTGGTCGTGCGCCACGGCGGGGCGCAGTACGAGATCACCGCCTTCCGGCGCGACGTCTCGTACTCCGACCACCGCCATCCGGACGCGGTTCAATTCGGCGAATCGATCGAGGAGGACCTCGCGCGCCGCGATTTCACCGTGAACGCCATCGCCTGGGGCTCCCTGCCGGGCGTGGAGCCGGTCTTCGTCGATCCCCACGGCGGCCGCGACGATCTTTCCCGCCGTCTCCTCAGGGCGGTGGGCGATCCCGACCGGCGCTTCGAGGAAGACGCACTGCGGATGATCAGGGCCGTCCGCCTGTCCGCCACGCTCGACTTCGAGATCGATCCCGCCACCGTGGAGGCGATCGGTCGCAACGCTGGGCTGGCCGCCCACCTGTCGGGGGAGCGCGTCTTCACCGAGCTGCTCAAGCTGCTCGCGGCCCCACGGCCGTCTGTCGGACTGCGGCTGATGGAGCAGACCGGCCTGCTGGCCGTCGTGGCGCCGGACCTCGCCGGCCAGCGCGGCATGGCCCAGAACAAGATCGCGAATGAGGACCTGTGGGACCACACTCTGCGCACGGTCGACGCGGCGCCCAACCGATCTCTCGTTCGGCTGGCCTCGCTCCTCCATGACGTTGGCAAGCCCGCGACGCTGGCAGACGGCCACTTTCACGGCCACGAAGCCGTCGGCGCGGCCATGACCCGCGACTTCCTGGCCGGCCTGCATGCCCCCCGTGCCCTCCAGGAGCGAGTAGCTCATCTGGTGGCCAACCACATGTTCTCGTACCAGTCCGACTGGTCCGACGCCGCGATCCGGCGCTTCATCCGGAAGGTCGGGCCGGGATCCGTGGACGATCTGATGGCCCTGCGGGCGGCCGACAACGAGGGCAGCGGGCTGCCGGCGGAAGCCGGTTCACTGCCCGAGCTGGCATCGCGGATCCGCAAGGAGGTCGAAGCCCACGCGGTGCTGGGACGGAGTCAGCTCGCCGTCGACGGCAACGACCTGATGACCGAGCTGGATCTGCCGCAAGGTCGCTTGCTCGGCCGGTTGCTCGACGATCTGACCGAACGAGTCGTGGCCGAGCCGGCGCTCAACGATCGGGCCATCTTGATCGAGATGGCTCGCCGGTCGATAACCGACGGTCGGTTGTTGGACAATCACTAGATCGTGAAGCAGAGAAACCCGACGCCACGCCACTGCACCTCCGAGGCCCGCTGATGTACGAGCTCCTTCTGCAGGCCGACAAGGCCCTGTCGGACGGCCAGCTCGACCAGGCCGAGCGGACGTACTGGCAGCTGATCGAGCTCGACCCGTCGAACGCGATCGCCGTCGCCGGGCTGGCGCGGGTATCGCTGGAGCGCGGCGACGAACGGCTGGCCCGCAGGCTCGCCGATCGGGCCATGTCGATCGATCCCGAGAGCGTGGCCGCGAGGCGGATCGTCGACTCGCTCGAGCACAAAGGCGTCGACCAGCCCGAGGCCGACCTGCCCGACCTGCCGATGATGGCGGCCGAGCGCCTCGAAGCTCTCGGGCGCCGCCGTAGCGGCGCCAGGCGTGAGAAGGCCGAGGACGAAGACTCGCCGGCCGACGCGGCAGCCGACGGATCGAAGGCCAGTCCGGACAGGGCCCCCCAGGCCGCCGTAACGCCGCCGGCGCGCCACCGCCACGCCATTCCGGCTGGGATGCGGCGCTTCGGCGCGGCTGAGCTCCGCGTGCCGACCCAGAACGCTTACGCGGCGGCAGAGGCGGCTGCCGCGGCCGAGGCGGTCGACGCGATGGATGTGGCCGAGGAAACGCCGCAGGTTGGGCCGGAGCCGGTCTCAGTGGCGAAGGAAGAGGTCGCGGTCGAGAAGAGGTCGCGGCCATCGGCGACCAGAGGTCGCGAGGCCGCCGACGACGTCAGGAGGCTCGCCGAGGACGTCGCAGTCCCGAGGACGTCGGAGTCGCGGAAGACGTCGGAGCCCCGGAGGACGTCGGCGCCGCGGAGGACGTCGGAGCCCCGGAGGAAGACCAGGGCGCGGTCGACGATCATGAGGCGGAAGATCCCACCGCAATGATCGAGAGCGTCTCCCGGCGAATCGCCCATGTCGTCGACTCGACCGAACTCGATGCCGAGGAGCTTGCGGCGGCCGAGACGATCGAGGCCGGAGCCGTCGCCGCCGATGAGAACGTGACTCCGAAGCTCGGGCCGGTCCCCGATGAGGTCGAGAGGCAGGCTGCCGCCCTGAGGGCGGCCTGGATCGAGGCCGAGCAGGCGCGCTGGAGGCTCGACGTCGTACAAGCACACGCGACGGACCCGGATCCGACGAGTCTGCGGGCCGCCGAGACTGAAGCCGCCCGCCTGCCCCCAGGGAGATGCTCGAGGCTCAATCGTCCGAGCCGGACCTTTCCGTCGAGCGAGAGGCTCCGGCGCCGGGGACCCTCGCCGAACCTCCAGTCGGACCTTCCGAGCGGGACGCGGAGATCGATGCCCTGCGGGAAGCGCTGGCCATCGTATTGGGGAGCGAGAGCCAGGCTGATTTGGCGGAGGCCGGGAGCACCGCGCCGGCCGAACTGCCGAAGGTCAAGCCGAATCGGCCGAAGCCGACCTGAGGCCGAGCCGCCTGCGGCCGCGCCACCGACCGATGCTGCCGAACCCGACGCGCCTGACTCCCAGACAGAGTCCGATGCGCCGTCGCGCCGCAAGAAGGGTTTGTTCCGTCGCTTCGGAGGCCGTTGAATTGCGCCGCCTGGTCATTGGGCCGGTCATCGCGTCAGGCCACGCCGGCGCGCGGGCGAACCGGCGAGCTACCCGGGCGACCGGGCGTAGAATCGGTCCATGCCCTTTCTGCGCCGCGCCTCGCGGCCGGTCCCGCCCGCCTCACCCAAGCGCCCCGAGGAGTGGCGTCCGATGCGATTCGGGCGAGGCAGTCGCGCTGTCCCGGATCCGCTCGTGGAACCGAGCTGGGGAGGCGTGCGGGTCATCGCGCGGGTCGAGCTGGGCCGCACCCGTTTCGCGGATGAGGACGGCGTCGATTGCACTGACGAGTTCGCCGCGGTCGCGGACGCCGTCTCGGCCGCGGCCCGTGCCGATTCGCTGATTCTCGATGGCTTCCTGACCGTGGAGCCGACGCAGTCCGCCGAAGCGATGGATGTCACGGGCATCGAGGCTCCGAGCGCGGGCCGGATGATGACCCAGATGGTGGTCGGCACCCGAAGATCGCGCCAACCGGAATCCGGGCGCCGGCTGGACCCGGACCGGCCGATCGCCTTCGTCGCCGTCGACCTGCTCAGCATCGACGGGTCCAGCCTCCTGGATGTCCCTCTGCTGGAGCGCAAACGCCTCCTCGACGGGGCGCTCGAGCCCAGTCCGCTGGTCCGGATCACGCCCTTCGTTCGGCCGCCCATCGGCACTTACGTCGTGACGTGGCGCGGTCTCGGGTTCGGGGCGCTGGCCTTCAAGGCGAGCCAACAGCCGCTACATCCCAGACGGCCGAAACGAAGACTGGTCCATCGCGACCGATGCCCAGCAGGTAGGCCGGCGCCCGGCCGCACTCTGCCCCGGAGCCGCCAGGCGTGGTACGGTGACGGCGATGCCTGCGAGCGCGCTCACCCCAGCAATTCGGGACCAGATCGCCCGCCTCGGTTGCGCCGACATCATGGTCGGCATACCGAGCTTCCGAAACGCCGCGACCATCGGCCATGTCGTCCGCGCGGCTCAGGCCGGCCTGGTCCAGTACTTCCCGGACCTGCGCCCGGTCCTCGTGAACGCGGATGCCGGCTCTCCGGACGGCACGCAGCGCGTCGTGGTCGAAACCGAGCCACCCGGCTACGTGGAGCAGATCCTGCTCGTCCACCCCAAGAATCGCCTCGATCGGGTCAGCCTCACGTACCCCGAGGTGGACGGAATTGGGGGCAAGGGCGCGGCCCTGCGAACGCTCTTCGAGATGGCGGCCGCGCTCGAGGTCAACGCCCTGGTCGTCGTCGACTCGGACCTGCGTTCGATCGTCCCGGAGTGGATCGAGCTGCTGGCCGGCCCGATCGTCAAGGGCGGCTACGACTTCGTGGCGCCGCTCTACGCGCGCTACAAGTACGACGGCACCATTACCAACACCGTCACCTACCCCGTGACACGGGCGCTGTACGGGCATCGCATCCGCCAGCCGATCGGCGGCGACTTCGGGGTCAGCGGCGACCTGATCCGGTACTACCTGGAGCAGGACAGCTGGACGCCGGACGTGTCGCGCTTCGGCATAGACATCTGGATGACTACCACCGCCATGATCGGCGGCTTCGCCGTGTGCCAGACGCGGCTGGGCGCCAAGATCCACGACGCCAAGGACCCCGGCTCGGACCTGGGGCCGATGTTCCGCCAGGTCGTGGGCACGCTGCTCACGATGGCCCGCGACAACTCGGCCCGCTGGCTCGCCATCGCCGGCAGCCATGACGTGCCCGTCTACGGCTTCGAGCGGTATGCCGAGCCGCCGTCACTGGAAGTGAACACGCTGCGCCTGCTGAGCCAGTTCCACTCCGGCTCGCTCACCCTCGCCGAGACGTGGCAAGGGTTCCTGACGCCGGGCAACTACAAGCACGTTTTCGCGCTCGCCGAGGAAGCCGGATCCCTGGCCGAGGCCGCGGCCCTCCGCCTTGGGCTTGGCCGCGAGTCGGGCGAAGGCTCGGCCGGCGATGAGCTGCCTTCCACGGACGAGCTATCCGACGCCGTCTCCTCGTTCCATTTCCCGGACGATCTGTGGGCCCGGGTCTTCTACGACCTGCTGGTCTCGGCGAGCTTCGGCGATGCGCCGGTGGAGCGGCTGGTGGCGGCGTTCGTGCCGATCTACTTCGGCCGGGTCGGCAGCCTCGTCATCGAGAACCGGCGCCTCAGCGACGGGCAGGCAGAGGAGCGGGTCGAGCGGCAGGCCCGCGAATTCGAGGTGCTGAAGCCGTATCTCGTGAAGCACTGGCAGGCGGCAGCAGCCCGCGGAGGCGAGGCCGCGGTCGAGGACGGGGCCGGCGATGGCAGCAAGCCTGCGCCGTCGGGCGGCGCCCCCAAGGGCGCGGTCCGGAAGACACCTGCGCCACGGAAGACACCTGCGCCCGGAAGGCACCTGCGGCGCGGAAGTCCGCCCGATGACGCGCACGCCGCTTCCGTCGCGGATCCTGATCCCGGTGGCGAACCCGCTTACCGCCCAGGAGCTGGTCCGCCTTGGCGCCTCTCTGATGGATCGCCGGACCGGCATCCTGACCGTGCTCGGCATCGTCGAGGTGCCGGAGGGAACGCCGCTGAGCGAGGGGGCCACGCGCGCCCGCCAGGCCCGCCGGTTGCTGCAGCGAGTGCTCGACTACGCCCCGGAGGGTGTCACCATCCACCCCATCGTCCGGATCGGACGGCGAGCGGCCGAGGGGGTAGTGGAGGCGGCCACAGAGCTCGACGCGGACCTCATCGTCTTCGGCTGGGGCGGCAAGCCATCGCCGGCCAGGCCGGGGGCCCAGGCTTCGGTCTTCTCGCCGACGATCGACGAAGTCGTGCGCGACTCGCCGTGCGACATAGCCGTCGTCAAGCAGCGCGGCCCGGCTGAGATCAAGCGCATCCTGGTGCCCATCCGCGGCGGCCCGCACGCCGTCCTTGCCCTGCGATTCGCCGACGCCCTGGCGCATCGCAACGACGGCCGAGTAGTGGCGCTGCACCTGGTCCCGCGCGGTATCGCCGAGGGAATCCGCACCCAGTCGGAACGCGCCCTGGCCCACTTCATACGCCAGCACGCGGACGGTCAGGTAGAGCAAGCCGTTCGCGAGGCGCCGAACGTCCGAAATGCCATCCTGCGCGAAGCCGAGACCGCGGACGTGGTGGTCATGGGAGCCTCCGCCGCGCCGGCCACGAGCAACGGCGAGACCTACCTGTTCGGAGCCTTGCCGGAGGCGATCGCGACGCGTTCGCGCAAGACCGTGATCGTCGTCAAGACAAAAGAAGCCATCGGCCAGGCCACGTTCGAGAGGCTGGAGCAGCGAGCCGAGACCCTTGCCGCGGCCGAGCGAGCGGCCCAAGAGGCTCGCTCGGTCCCGCTCCGGGTCGAGCGCTGGTTTGGCGAATCCAACTTCCACCACCGGGAGTTCGGGGACCTGGATCGACTGGTCGCCCTCAAGCGCAAGCAGGGGCTTACCGTCAGCCTGGTCCTGCCGTCCCTCAACGAAGAAGAGACGATCGGCGAGATCGTGGGCAAGGCCCGGCGCGAGCTGATGGAGCGCCACCCGCTGGTCGACGAGCTGCTCGTCATCGACTCGGACTCGTCGGACAGGACCCGTGAGGCGGCCGCGTCCGAAGGCGCTCGGGTCGTCATCCATCAGCAGGTCTTGACCCGATACGGCAGCTTCACCGGCAAGGGCGAGGCGCTCTGGAAGAGCCTGTTCGAGACCTCCGGCGATATCGTCGCCTGGGCGGACACGGACGTCCGCAACTGGCACCCGCGGATGGTGTACGGCACCGTCGGGCCTCTCATCGCCGAGGAGCGGATCCAGTACGTGAAGGGCTACTACCGGCGCCCTATCGTCGAGGACGGCATCCTCAAGGAGGGCGGCGGTGGACGGGTCACCGAACTGGTCGCCCGGCCCCTCATAAACCTCTTCTTCCCCGAGCTTTCCGGCCTGATCCAGCCTCTGTCCGGTGAATACGCGGGCCGCCGAAGCCTTCTCGAAACGCTCTCCTTCTTCACCGGCTACGCGGTCGAGATCGGGCACCTCATCGACGTTGCCGATCGGTGCGGGCTCGAAGGGTTGGGCCAGGTGGATCTGGAAAGGCGGATCCACCGCAACCAGGAGCTCGAGGGTCTGTCGCGCATGAGCTTCGTGATCCTGCAGGCGGTAATGAAGCGGCTCGAGGAACGGAGCAAGACGCGGCTCTTCGCCGATCTCGGATCGACGATGAAGCTGCCGCGTTCCGGGCATGGACGGCTGGGCCTGGAGGTCATCGAGCTGGCCGACCATGAACGACCGCCGATGATCCGCATCCCCGAGTACCTCGAGAAGCGGCGCAACGAGGGCGCGGCGGCCAAAGGCGGGACACGCGAGCCGGCGGCAACCGGCGCCGCGTCCGGCCGCCCCGGCTTCTGACGGCCGGCTGCCGGCGCCGGGCGCGGAGCGGCCGGTCGGGTCGCGATGAACGGCCGCGGCGATCGCCTTCGCGTGCTCCTGGCGCCCGATTCGTTCAAGGGCTCCCTTTCGTCCGTGGAAGTTGCGAGAGCCCTGGCCGATGGCTGGACGCGAGCCCGTCCGCACGACGAGCTGATACTGGCGCCGCTCGCGGACGGCGGCGAAGGGATGCTCGCGGCGATGGCGGAGGTCGGCGGATGGCAGTGGCAGGAGTGCCCGTCGCACGACGCGTTGGGCCGTCCCCTGACGGCGCGCTGGCTGCTGTCCGCGGACGGAACGCGGGCCGCGGTCGAGCTGGCCGAGGCGTCCGGCCTGTCGCGCCTGCCGGAAGGCGAACCGCGCGAACCGCTCGCGGCGACGACCGATGGGACGGGTGAGATCCTCCAGGCAGTTCTCGACGCGGGCGTTCGCCACGTCGTCATGGGCGTCGGGGGTAGTGCCACCACGGACGGCGGCGCGGGGCTGCTCCGCGCCCTGGGGGTCTGGTATCGCGGCTCCGGCTGGCCGTTGCCCGGCCCGATCCCCGATCTCGACGTCGTCGACCTCGCCGCCCTGGATCCGCGCATCGGCGAACTCGAGCTGCGCATCGCCTGCGACGTGACGAATCCGCTGCTCGGCGAGCAGGGCGCGGCCGCCGTGTACGGCCCGCAGAAGGGCGCGTGGCCGGAGGATCTGGTCAAGCTGGAGGCCTGGCTGACGCAATACGCCAACCTGCTCGAGGCCGCCTCCAAGACGAGGGCTCGGAACACGCCGGGTGCCGGCGCCGCCGGCGGCACCAGCTTCGGCCTCTTGTGCCTGGCGCCACGAATGCGTGCCTTCGAGCTGGTTCCCGGGATAGAGGTGGTCATGCAGGAGACCGGCTTCGACGGCCAGCTCGTCGGGGCCGACCTGGTGGTGACCGGCGAGGGCCAGATCGATGCCCAGACGGCGTTCGGCAAGACGGCCCTGGGTGTCGCCCGCCGTGCCGCCGCGGCCGGCGTGCCGTGCCTGGCCCTTGGCGGCGCCGTAACGCCGGAGGGAGTCGCGGCGCTGGCCGGGGCCCGCGCCCTGGCTCTCCCGATTCTGGCCGGGCCGATGACCCTGGAAGAGGCCATGGCCAACGCGCTGCCGATCGTCACCGCCGCAGGCGAACGGCTGGCGCGGCTCACCGAGCTGGGCACGATCGTTGGGGAGCGGCAGGCCGCAAGAGCCGAGGGCGCCGAGGGGTCGCGGAAGGCCTCGGTAGCGTGACGCCGGCCCGAAAGCCCGGCGCGAAGCCGCGGCGCCCGAAGAAGCGCTCGCCGGAGCAGGTCGCGAGGGCCTGGGCTCGCCGCCTGGACAGCAAACGTCCCGGCCTGGTCTCGTTCGTCCTCGACTCGCTCGCCGCCGCGTACGGCCGGCCGGTCTGGCAGCCCCGTCTCGATCCAACGAGCGAGCTGATCCTGACGATCCTCTCCGCCAACAGCGCCGACGTGAACGCGGAGGTCGCGTTCGAGTCGCTGCGGGCCGCCTATCCATCGACGCCGCCACCGGCGGATTCCGCGGATGCCACTCCCCGGCACTTTCCCGGATGGGGCGGGCTCGGCCTGCCGGACCTGCCGCCGCCCGACTGGTCGGCCGTGGAGAATGCGCCGATCGCCGAGCTGACCGACGTCATCCGACCGGGCGGCCTGGCCAACCAGAAGGCGCCGCGGATCCAGGCCGCTCTCTCGGCCCTGCGGGAGAACGGCGGCGGCTACTCACTGGCGTTCCTCGCCGACAAGCCGGCTCTCGAGGCCCGCGATTGGCTGGCCGCGATTCCCGGGATCGGCAAGAAGACCGCGTCGGTCGTGCTGCTTTTCGGATTCGGCCAGCCGCTGATGCCGGTCGATCGCCACGTCCATCGAGTCAGCCAGCGCATCGGCCTGATCGGCCCCAAGACGGACCCGGACGAGGCCCACGACCTTTACCTGGAGTTGCTGGCCCCAGGCCAGATGTACGAGGCTCACGTCTCGCTGATCGAGCACGGCCGCCGAACCTGCCACGCCCAGCGCCCCGACTGCGAGCACTGCCCCCTGGCGCCGCGCTGCCGCTACTTCGACCCGAAGGCGGAGTAAGCCCCGCCGTCGCCGCGTCCCGCACCTATACTCGCGGCGACGCCCGCGTCACTGGGCCCTCGGGGGAGGCAAGAGCGCAAATGATCGAGCCCCGGCCGCAACGGATCCTCCTCGTCGACGACGACGCGAACCTGCTGGTCGTGCTGGCCCAGCAGCTGCGCGACGATGGTTTCGAAGTGGCTACCGCTCGCGACGGCCAGGAGGCGATGCGACGGCTCGAGGCCGGCTGGCCGGATCTCATCCTGCTGGACCTGATGATGCCGCGCATAGACGGCCTGGCCCTGGCTCGAGAAATCAAGGCCGCGGCCGATCTCCCGATCATCGTCCTGTCGGCCATCGACAGCGCCGACAGCAAGGCCCACCTGCTCGACGAGGTCGCGGAGGACTACGTCGCCAAGCCTTACCACTACCCGGAGCTGCGCGCCCGAATCCAGAGGGTTCTGCTCCGCCTGCGCGATCGGATCCCGCGCCAGTCGCTCGTCCTGGGACCGAACCTCACCTGCGACCTCCACCGCCGCGCAGCCACCGTGGGCGGCGCCGAAGTCAAGCTGACGCCGACCGAGTCTCGACTGCTTCAAACCCTGGCCGCCAACCTTGGCGAGGTCGTCCCGACCGAAACGCTGCTTGCCCGCGGATGGACGGATACGGAGGAGGCCGATGCCTCCTACGTCTGGGTGTCCATTCGCCGACTCCGGCAGAAGATCGAGTTGGATCCGGACCAGCCGGTCCACCTGCTGACCGTCCGTGGCGTCGGCTACCGTCTGGTGTCGGCCCGTGACGACGCCTGATCCCTCCACGGAGCCCCATTCCGTGAGCGACCGCAGACACCCGGGTGCCGCCAACCGCGAGGCCGGCCTGACGGACCGGAGGGACCGGGGGGCCGGGCGCCTGGGCCTGTCGTTCCGCGGCCTGCTCACGCTCTGCCTGATCGTGTCGGCGGTTCTGCCGCTGTCGATCTTCGGCTCAATTCTGCTGCTGGCCGGTCTGTATACCCACGGGAACGTCGTGGGGCCGCTCCTCATCGCGACGATCGTCGGAGCCGCGTTCTTCGGACTGGTCGTAGCCGGCTTTGCCGCTACGACGGTCACGTCTTCCCTGCGCCACATCAGCGCGGCCGTGGAGCGAGTGGCCGCCGGCGAGCCCAGCTCGCCCATCCATCTCACCGGCGACGATGAGCTGGCCCGCCTGGCCGAGAGCCACAACCGCATCGCGGCGGACACTCAGCGACGCAATCAAGAGCTGGGCGCGTTGCTCGAGGCCGTCGCCGCCTATGCCCCGGCCCAGGGAGTGAAGGCACTGGCTTCCCTCGCCGGAGAGGATGCCTGCCATATCTACGGGTTGATCGAGTGCCGGCTCGCCCTCGTCGACCCGGCAACGGTGCCTCTCGAGGAGACGATTCCCGGCGATCCGCGGCCGGTCCGAGCGGACGTGAGAGCCGGCGGCGAAACACTGGGTGTCCTCGTCGGCCATCTGCCGGCGACGCGCGGCTGGGAGCGGGCCGACCAGGATCTGCTGGACCTGTTCTCGAGCGAAGTCGGAGTGGCCCTGCGCAACGCCGAGCTGTTCGGCCAGATCGAGAGTCAGAACGCCAGGCTGCTGGAGCTGGACGAAGCCAAGGACGAGTTCCTGCGAGGCGTGAGCCACAACCTGCAGAGCCCGCTGACCAGCATTCGGGCGTATGTGGACCAGCTCCGAGCCGTATCGGAGGAAGCGGCCCGCGACAGGCGCCTCCAGATCGTGGCCGAGCAAGCCGACCGCCTGACACGCCTCGTGCGGCAGCTCCTGACCGTGACCCGCCTGGAGGCCGGCGTTCTCCGATCCGAAGCCGAGGTGATCGCCGTGGCGCCGCGAGTCAGGCGGGCCTGGGAGGCGCTCAACGCCGCGGAAGTCACATTCGAGCTGAGCGACGAGGGCCGCGGCTGGCTGGCCGTGGCGGACGGGGATCAGCTGGACCAGGTCCTGTGGGCTCTCCTGGACAACGCCGTGAAGTACGGCGGTCGCGATGGCCGGGTCGAGGTACGAGTCCAGGTGGACGAGACGACCGCCCGGGTCCGCGCCACAATCGCCGATCACGGAACGGGCGTGTCGGAGGCGGACCGCGAGCGTCTCTTCGCGCGCTTCACGCGGGGCGGTTCCCAGGGGAGTGGCGACGGTACGGGCCTCGGCCTCTACGTTTCGCGGCAGCTCCTTCGGGCCATGGGCGGCGATCTGGTTCTCGAGCCCGCACGAGATGGGATCGGCGCCGAGTTCACGCTGTCGTTGCCCGGAGAGCCTCCCGGCGACGGCAACTGAGCGCTTCGGAACGCGCTTCCCGACCAGCGCCACTTCGGGCCGCGCCTCGTGACCAGCCTTCAAGTTCGGATCTAGGAAGCCGAAACCTCCCAAGGATACGAATCGGCTATCCAGGTCACGGACGAAGAGACAAGCATGGCTGGACGACCAGGGTTCTTCGGAGGCTCGCGTCAAGGCGATCTCGACGCGCCGTCACAGGACGGTGGCTTCGGTGGAGCGCCGGCTTTCGATCCCGTGTGGGGAACTCTCGGACCGCCCGGCGCCCAGGCCGACGACCCGTGGGGGGCGAGCTCGCCTGAGCCCGCAGACGAAGGCCTGGCCTTCGATGTGGAGATCTTCGGCGACGGCTTCCAGATCTCGGGGCAGGTGCGAACGGGCCAGATCAGTCGACTCTCCGACTGGCTCAATGTAAAGACCGGATTCGTCATGGTGCAGGACGGCATGCACGTCCGCCCCGATCGAGCCGGCTCCTCCGATTCCGGACAGCCGAGAGGCACGCTCTGGGTCCGGCTGGACCAGATCGTCCTGGTTGCGGAGCGAGCCAACATTCAGCAGGCTCGTCTCGGTGCGCCGATGGTGCAGAAGGAACGGCGCAAGGTCACGATCGTGACCCCCGGCTACGAGCTGCGGGGCAGCCTTCATGTCCACGCCAATGGGTCCATGAGGGAGTACCTCGAGCCGGCCGAGCCTCGGTTCCTGCCGATCACGGAAGTGACCGTGCGCTGGCTCTCCGACCCGGCCCTGGTTGCGCGCGTCCCCTTCGCGATGATCAACCGCCAGCAGATGATCACCATCCTGGACGAGCCCGCCGCACCCGCGTTCGATTCCACCGACGACTCGGGTGAGTCCGCAACCGACGATTCGATGCCGCTCCACCGCAGGTTCGGCGCCGCCTGACCCCGACCGGCCCCGGTACTCCCGATCGGCCTCCGTCAGCGCGCCGGCTGCGTCGGTAGCTGGCGCCGGATCGCGACCACCCGCTCCAGATCCAGGTCGGCTACCACGATTCCCGGCCCATCGGCCGCCTGGGCGACGACGATTCCCCACGGATCGACGATCATGCTGCGGCCGTGCGTCGGGATTCCACCGCCCGTGCCGCATTGGGCCGGAGCGATGACGAACGCCCCGTTCTCGATGGCCCGGGCTCGGAGCAGCACCTCCCAATGGTCGCGGCCGGTCGCCTCGGTGAAGTTGGAAGGCACCGCCATGACCACGGCACCCTCGACCGCCAGCTCGCGGTACAGCTCCGGGAAGCGGAGGTCGAAGCAGATGCTCAGGCCGAGCCGGACGTCGGCCTCCGCGGGTCGCGCCCTCCAGCACCGCCACGACGCTGGCTTCGCCGGGCGTAATCCGGGACGACTCCCGATCCGACGGGCCGCCGTCGATGGCGACGTCGAATAGATGCCGCTTGCGGTACGTGGCCGAGATCCGGCCCGCGGGGTCGAGCAGGACCGAAGTGTTGTAGGGCCGCATGGGATCCGCCGAGCGCTCGGCCAGGCTGCCCAGCAGGATCCACGCCCCGAGCGAGCGGGCCAGGTCCGCAAAAGGTTCCGTGAGCGGGCCGGGCAGGTCGCCGGCCGAATCGCGGAAGCCCGCGACGGGACCGCGGTACAGGAACATCTCCGGCAGGGCGATCAGACGCGGATCGCTTCGGCCGGCCAGTCGAACCAGATGCCGTGGCGCGGTCCAGGTTCGCGGCCACGTCCCGATCTGCGGCCAGCTGCACGAGGGCTACTCTGAGGGTGCTCACCGCTGCGGCTCCAGGTGCTTCGCCCGGGACGATCCCGTCTCCGCTCGATGGTAACCTCCCCGCCAGGAGGCGACCATGAGCAATCCGAGCCGCGATGATGCCTGGCGACTGCTGACCGAATGGACGCCCAGCGAGGCCCTTCGGAAGCACGGCCTGTCGGTCGAGGCGACGGTCGGCTGGTATGCGGAGCACCGCTTCGGCGTCGCCGGGCCCGAACTCGAGACCTGGCGGGCCGCCGGCCTCCTCCATGACTTCGACTACGAACGCTACCCGGAGACCCACCCGATGCGCGGCGCCGAGGAGCTGCGCCGGCTGGGTTACCCCGACGAGGTCGTGGAGGCGGTGCTCGGTCACGGCGACCACACGGGCGTCCCGCGTGTCAGCCTGCTGGCGAAGACGGTCTACGCCTGTGACGAGATGAGCGGCTTCGTGATCGCGGTCACCTACGTCCGTCCCAATCGCAGTCTCGACGAAGTGGATCCCCGGGCCGTTCTGAAGAAGATGAAGGACAAGGGCTTTGCCCGGCCGGTGCCGCGGGATCAGCTGGTGAAGGGCGCCGAGGAGCTGGGTGTCCCGTTCGAGGAGCACGTGGCCAACGTGATCGAGGGGCTCAAGACGATTCGGGAGACGCTCGGGCTGTAGGGCGGCAGCGGCGGGCAGCGCCGCGGGGCCGGCGGCCCGCCTCAGGCGCGGTCGTTCAGTACCGGCACGCCCGGGAAGGCCCCGGCGTCGACCTCGTTGGCCCGGACCCAGTCGAGCATGTCGCGGTTGACGATGAGAGTGTCCACGTCCTTCAGGATCATCGCGCCCCGGTTGGTGAAACCGAGCGTGACATCCGAGAGCGGGATCATCGGCCCGCGAGAGTGGAGATATGGCAGCGGCATCTGGCCGGGCAGTGCGTGGAGCAGCCCCAGGGCGGTGTACGGCCCAAGCTGGACCTGGAGGCGGTGACGGACCGTATGGATGCGGCGCGCCCCTTCGCCTCGGCCGCCGCTCGACTCGACCGCGTACAGGATCGACCGCTCGACCTCGCCGTCGCCCATGTTCGTGACGGTATCGTCTTCGAAGCTCTCGACGAAGGCCTCTCGGATGACGACGGATTCCGACCGATTCAGAAGATCGGTCAGTCGCTCCCCCTCGCATTCGACGTATCCGATGTAGCGGCGCCTCAGGGCGTACCCGATGAACGGGATGAGCACGAAGCCTCCTGTGGCCGGTAGCGACGGACCGCGGCCCGGCTTGAGCGTTCTCGGAGGGTACCGCGCGCCGTCGGCCGCTCAACTGACACGTAAGTACGGGGTGGCGCGTGCGCGCACCACCGAGCCCGCTTCGGAGTGTCAGCCGTTGCGGAGACCGCTCGTGTCGACGACCTCGAAGTCGGCGCCGGTGAGGGTCCCGAACTGGTGGAACTCGTCGTCGTTCCAGCGCGAGTCGGGAGTGCCCGTGACGTACCACGGCGAGCCGTTGTCGGCCAGGATCATGCCGTAGCGCTTGAGCGCGGTAAGCACGACCTGGGCGTTCGGGCCGAAGCCCGAGATGTCGACGGAAGCCTTGAGCCGGACGCGCAGGCCCATCGGCGGCAGGTTCGAACATGGGGCGGCGGTGAGGTGCCGGGCGGGGTAGATGTAGCCGCAGGTGTGGGGAGCGGTGAAACGGAGGGCGTGATAGATGGCTCCGGCGGCCACGTCTTCGTGGCGCACCAGGCCGGGGAAGATGGGCAGGCCGGCCGCGTCCGCACTCGTCCAGCCCTCCGGCCTCAGGGCGTTCGATCGAAGGTCGAAGACGGCGCCCGAACCGGCCGACCAGCCCGAGCCCGGCGCGTCGGACGGCGTACAGCTCCCACAGCTTGCACTGGGTGATGTCGATCGCGAGCAGGTGGGCGTCCGAGCCGCCTTCGATGCGCGGGCTCGCCGGAATCGGGTACGGCCCCGGATCCGACTCGTCGGCGTAGTCGAAGGCGACGGTGTAGGTGGGAGTGCTGGACGTGACGATGTTGTAGGGGATGCCGTCGCCTACGGCGTCGAAGTCGGGATGGAGCGGGGAGTTGATCCCGATGGCGTTGACCATCGCGTCCGAGTTGGAGGCAACCGGCAGGCCCGAGATGTCGCGGTTCCACACGTTGGAAGACGGGAATACATAGCACGGCGCGGCCGGCGGCGCGGGCGGTGGCGTGGGCGGCGCAGGCGTGGGGCCGGGGGTAGGAGCGCGCGTGATCACGGGCGTCGGCGACGGGGTATTCACCGGACGGGGCGTCGCAGTGGCGGTCGCCGAGGGCGCCGGCGAACCGGTGAGGAGTGCGTCCAGGCTGGCGGCGAGGCTCGGCGTCGGCTCGGCCGTATCGGTCGGGGAAGCTAGCCCGCCGTTCGTCGGGCCGCCGTCGGTCGGGCCGCCGTTGGTGGGTGAGCCTGCGTACCCGATCCCCGGCTGCGAGGGGCCGCTTCCGGGAGCCTCCGGAGAACGGCCGCCACAGGATCAGGCCGGCAACCAGACCCAGTGTGGTCAAAGATGGCAATCGCGCGAAGCAGCGGGGTGTCGCGGATCTGTGGCATGCGGATCTGTGGCATAGGGAGATCCTACGTGACCCGCGCAAAAGGGCCGCGCCCACAAACGTCCGGCCGCGCCGCGATATCCGTACGTGCCCGGAGTCTCGGTCGTCCGGCGAGCACGGCTAGACTGGCAGTGTCGATCGACGGTCCAGCTGGAGGTCAGGTGAGCGCGTTGACTCCCGCCTCGGCCGCGCCATTGCTGGAGCCTCGAGTTCGCGGCCCGTGGGTGGCCTATTCATTCCTGGCCATCTGGGCGTACATGCTCTACGGCCTTGGCTACGCCACGCCGTACCTCAGGGAGGACCTGCGGCTCACCGCTTTCGAGGCAGGCTTGCACGCCTCGGCTCTCGCGATCGGAGTCCTGACGGCCGGAGTCACCGCCGACGCCGTCGCCAGGTGGATGGGCACGAGCCGGCTCCTGGACGTCTCCGTGGCGATACTGGTGGCAGCGGTGACCCTCGTTGTCGTGGCGCCGGTCCTGCCGCTCTCCCTTGCCGGGGCCTTCCTCATGGGGTTGGGCGGAGGCTCGCTGGGTACGCACGTCAACGTCCAGATTGGCCGGGCGAGCGCGACCGACAGTCGCAAGCTGATGGGCCAGGCCAACGCGTGGTCGATGGTCACGGCCGCGGCCTCACCGCTCGCCATCGGGCTGGCGGCCGTCTTCCTTCACAACTGGAAGATCGCGCTCCTGGTCGCGATCGTCGCCCTGATCGCCCTGACTCTGCTCCGGCCGCGCGCGACGGGCCCAACGACCTCCGTTCGAATGCCACGCTCGAGCCTGCCGGCCGGCTATTGGATGGCCTGGCTCTTCATGGTCCTGGCCGTATCGATCGAGTTCTCGTTCGTGTTCTGGGGCTCGACGATGGTCGCCCGCAAGACGGCCATCTCGTCGGCCGACGCCACCCTGCTGGTCAGCCTCTTCGTGGCCGGCATGTTCGCCGGACGAGCCGCCATCGGGCGAGGCCTCGGCGCCCGGCGGGGATCGCGAGGCCTCCTGGCCGTGGGTCTCGCGATCGTTCTGACCGGCGCGAGCCTGGTGTGGGTCTCCACCGTGCCGGCGCTGGCCGGGCTCGGGTTGTTCCTGGGTGGCCTGGGGACCGCGGGTCTGTGGCCGATCGGGATCGCCGTCGCTCTCCAGATCGCTCCGAAAGCGCAGTTCGAGGCGTCCGCACGGGCGACGCTGGCCTCGGGGTTCGCGGTCCTGATCGCGCCGTCCGCACTTGGCTTGCTGGCGGACGAGGTCGGCGTCGTGTCGGCCTGGCCGGTCATCCTGCTGGTCGCGGCCGCGGCCCTGGTGGTAGTGGCGGTTACTCCGCCGGCGGGCGACCCGAAGACGTGATGGACCCCCGCGTCGTTGGCGCCGCTCTCCTCGCAGTCGCCGCCGCAGCCTGGCTCGCCGTGACCGTGCCTCGATGGCTGGTGGATTTCATCGAGGCTCCCACCTGGCGGAAGCTTCTTCATGCCGCCGGAGTGGTCGCGCTGTGCGGCTGGTTCGCCTACTGGGTACGGGATTCCTGCTGGTCGATCCCGACGGACGGGCGCCTCGGAATCGACGGGCGCATCTACTATCGCGCCGCCCAAGCCTGGCTCGACGGGCGTGACCCCTGGCTGGCCGGCGTGCCCGTGTCGGGCTTCCGCTTCGACTTCGCCGGACCGCCCCCGACGGTCCTCGGCTTCGCTCCGCTCGCCGTGCTGCCGGAGGACGTCTTCACCGCCGTGTGGCTTTCCATCAGCGTCGCGGCCGCGATCTACACGATTCGCCGGCTGAAGCGGCCGATGTGGTGGCTGCTCTTCCCGCCGCTTGTTCAGGGAGTGCTCGTCGGCAACCCGCAGGTCCTTTGCCTGGCGGTTCTGCTGGCCGGCTCCGACTGGCTCCGTTCCCTGGCGATCCCGCTCAAGGCCTACGCCGCCCTGCCGATGCTGGGCGAACGACGCTGGCGTGCCCTCGTCATCCTCGGCCTGGCCTCCGCGGTGTCGATTGCGCTCTGGCCCGGCCTCTGGCTCACCTACGCCAGGGAGTTCGGCACGATCTCGGACCGGATCACCGCCCAGTCGTTCGGCGGATTCTCCGCCTCCCGCGACACGACTCTTCTGGTAGTCACCGCCGCCGCGATCGGGGTCCTTGCCCTGCTGGATCTGCGCGCCGCGGGGTGGCTTTCGGTGCCGGCCCTGTGGCCGTCGTCGCAGTTCTTCTACTCGGCCTTCGCGCTGCCCGTCATGTCGCCGATCCTGGCCGTCGGGCTGGCGGTCGACCAGCGGGGCCTTCCGGCCCAGGTCATCTGCGTCTACGCGGCCTGGCGCCTGGCTAGCAGAACGGGCCCCTTGCTGTGGCGAAGGCTCGGCGACACGGGCGACACGGCGACACGAAGAGGGCGAGGGGCCGGTCGAAGACGGAGCCGAGACGAGCCTGGTCTGAGGCCGCTCGGCGCGCTCGCACCCGCAGCCGGGTCTCGCCGCCGGCGGGCGTCTTGCTCCGCGCGACGGCAGGGCGGGGTTTTGCGTGCCATTCAGCGCCGCTTCAGCCTGATTGCCCATACCAGGAGCAACATCCCCCACTGCTGGCGAGGTACCACGGACATGGCCGTACGGCAGCGCCGGTCCCGACCAATGGCCCACCGGAGGCGTCGGGCAGGCTTATCCGGGCTCGGAGTGCTCCTCTTCCTCCTGATTGCCACGGGCGCAGTCAGAGCCACGGGCCTGCCGTGGCCCTCGGCGGGCCCCGGTCCGGCTTCGGCCCTGGCCGCTGTCAAGCCGCCGTCGCCCACCCCGACCCATTTGGCCGCCGCGACACCCGAGGCCACGCCTGCCGCAACCCTCGCCCCCACCCCCGCGGCGACGCCGGCGGTCACGCCTACGCCCGAACCGACCGCCTCCCCGGCCCCGGACCCCACGTCGCTCGTGTGGCTGCCGTCCGGCTCCGGGAAAGTCACCGTCGTGAACATGCCGGCCCCATGGATCGGGGGCTCCAAGCAGACCGCCGACGTGAGCATCTACACGCCACCCGGCTACGACCCAACCGGCAATCAGCTCTACCCGGTGATCTACGAAGCGCCCACCGGCCTGGCCCTCTGGGACGGCGAGACCGGCACGATCGCCCAGCTGAACTCGCTGATCGGCTCGGGCAAGATCCCGGCCGCGATCGTCGTCTTCATCGATGAGTCGGGCGCGCCGATGATGCCCACGGAGTGCATCGACTCTTACAACAAGCAGCAGTGGCTCGAGACATTCATCTCGAAGACCGTTGTCGACTATGTCGACCAGAACTACCGGACGATCGCGGACCCGAAGGCCCGAACCATCATGGGCCACTCGGAAGGCGGCTTCTGTGCCGCAATGCTGGCGCTTCGCCATCCCGACGTCTACAGCGTCGACATCTCGTTCTCGGGCTACTTCTGGGCCGGTACGCCCGCCCCCGACGCCGCCGTGCCGTATGGCGGCCAGGACAGTCTCCTCGATGCCTACTCGCCGGCCATGCTGGCCCCGGAGATGGCAGGAGTATTTCGCTCGAGCGTGTACTTCATCCTGGTCTCCCAGGCGAACCAGGCCCTACTTCGGGCCGCAGTTCACGGCCTTCGAGAAGATCCTGGATGCCGGCGGATGGGGCTACGTGGCCACGGACTCCAAGTATCCGCACGGCTGGGCGCAGGTCTCGAACGAGCTCGCCGGAGCGCTGCACTCATGGGCGGCCCATCTGATGCTCGCGGGCGTCTGATCGCGGCCCGGAAGTGGGTCTGTCGCCGATCAGAGGCTGTCCCCGAAGTCGGCCTTGAACTTCGCCACCAGGCGCTGCTGCCAATCGCCGACAGGGCGGAGCGTGCCGTAGAAGAAGCGCAGGATCTCCGGCTCCTCGATCCATTCGAGCCCGCCGACGAGCTTGCGGTTCTCGTACAGCCAGGTGATCCGGTCGATCGCGTACTTCACCTGCGAGAGCGTGAAGACGCGCCGCGGCAGCGCCAGGCGGACGCAGTTCCATCTGGGCCATCGGCTCGCTGCCGTCGGGGTTGCGCTGCTCGGAGAGCGTGCCGCGCTCCATGCCCCGGATGCCGCTGGCGATGTAGAGCGCCGAGCGCGAGAGCGCCGGCCGGAGTACTGGCTCTGCGGCACGTGGTCGAGGAACTTCAGCGCGTTGATGTGGCAGCCGAGGCCGCCCGGAGGCGTGATCACCGGGACGCCGCGGGCGTCGAGCTCGCGGACCATGTAGTCGATGAAGATCGGCCCCTGGCTGATCATGTCCTCGTCCATCGTCTCGTCGAGGCCGACGGTGAGCGCCTCGATCTCGCGGACGGACATGCCGCCGTAGGTGAGGAAGCCCTCGTACAGCGGGACGAGGGCCCGCATCTGCTTGTAGAGATCCTCGGACCTCATGGCGATGCCGCCGCCGCGGGCGCAGCCGAGCTTGCGGGCCGAGAAGTAGATGATGTCCATCAGGCTCGAGATCTCGAGCGTGATGTCGCGGATGGAGACGTTCTTGTACGCCGCCTCGCGGGTCTTGATGAACCAGAGGTTGTCGGCGAGCAGGCTGGCGTCGAACACGAGGATGCAGGCCGTGCTTGTCGCAGACCTTCCGGACGGCGTGCATGTTCGCCAGCGAGACCGGCTGACCGCCGATGAGGTTCGTGCCGGCCTCGATGCGCACGAAGGCGATCTTGTCGGCGCCGTGCTTCGCGATCAGGGCTTCGAGCTTGGCCGTGTCGAGGTCGCCCTTGAACGGTTCGTCGCTCGACGTCTCGAGCGCGACGTCGCGCGTAGATCTCCTCGACCGTGCCGCCGTTGAGCGTGATGTGGGCCTTGGTCGTGGTGAAGTGGTAGTTCATCGGCACGATCTGGCCGGGCTTGACGAAGACCTGGCTGAGGATGTTCTCGGCCGCGCGGCCCTGGTGGACCGGCAGGAGGTACTTGGTGCCGAAGATCTCGCGGACCTTCTCGTCGAACCGCGGTAGGTGGCGCTGCCGGCGTACGCGTCGTCGGCGACCATCATCGCGGCCTGCTGGCGGTCGCTCATCGCGTTCACGCCGCTGTCCGTGAGCATGTCGAGGAAGACGTCCGCGTTCTGGAGCAGGAACGTGTTGTTCCCGGCAGCCGTGACGCACTCGAGGCGCTCGTCCACGGGGAGCAGGTTCAGCTTCTGGACGATGCGGACCTTGTGCATCTCGAGCGGCACGCTCTCGCCGTGGAACTTGACGAACGCCATTCCCATTCCTCCTGAGGGTTCGAAACGCCCATCTCCTCGTCCGAGCCTGAGGGCAGTGCGCGTGAGCGAGGCCGGTGACGGTGCGGCTGCGGCCGAGGCCAGATCGGCACCAACGCAGGGTACGTCACTGAGATGGTGCCGTGTGCCCCGTCCGGCGGCATCCACGGCTCGCTCATGGTCGCAATCCAGCAGGCGCGGATGATCGGCCATCCAACACCTCCTGCTCGTGCCTGCGACCCAGGTTGCCCGTGGAGTCGCCGCGATCAAGCGGTCGGATCCGGAAGTCTGCGGTCCTGGTGGCGACGTTCCGCGCGGAAGGTTGCGATCCACAAGGGGAAAGTGGAGCCGACACTCGGATTCGAACCGAGGACCTGTTGTTTACGAAACAACTGCTCTACCGCTGAGCTATGTCGGCCCGTGCGCGAAGCGCGATCAGGCGCGGATGCGCGACGGCGAATATACCCTACCCGGCCGCTCCGGGGATAATCCATCGATGCCTCCAGACATGGACTCAGCCGGCGACGGACGCCGCCACTGCCGGCGAGCCCGACGATCCGTTCGACGCCCTGGTCCGGGCCGCGGTCGATTCTCTGCCGGCGGTCTTCCGAGACCGGCTGGGCACGGTCGCGATCGTGGTCGAGGACGAGCCGACTGCCGATGAACTCGAGCGCACCGGGGCGCAGGGATTGTTCGGCCTGTACTCGGGCGTGCCACGGACCATCTACAGGGCCGACGAGTACGCGGTGCCGAGCAAGATCACCATCTACCGCGCCTCCCACCTTCAGTACTTCAGGACGCCCGAGGCGCTGGCCCGTGGCGTGGCCGAGACGGTGCGCCATGAAGTGGCTCATCACTTCGGGATTTCCGATGCGCGCCTCGAAGAGCTGGCCCGCGAGCGCGGCAGCTAGCGGCGATCCGGGCAGACGTCGGAGCGGAAACTTGGGCCACTTGCACGGGTAGGATGTACGCCATGAGGATCGTCCGCCGTCTTCGCATGTCCGTGCGACCCGCGCTATTGGCCGGCGGGCTCTTGCTCCTGCTCGCGTCGGTGGTGGCCGCCCAATCGACGCCGACGTTGACGGGTCAGATCACCGACCAGACCGGCGTCCTGGACTCGGGCCGGGCACAAGTCCAAGCCGCGCTGGACGATCTCCTCAGCCGTGAGAACGTCCAGCTGCGCGTCGTCTTCATCGCCAGCGGGAACGGCTCGACGGCGCAACAGCTGGCCCAGCAGACGTTCGAGGCAAATGGCCTCGGCGGCAATGACATGCTGCTGCTCGTGGCCGTCACCGACAAGCAGTACGGCTGGTGGGAGAAAGACGCGACGGGCCTTTCGGGCACGCAGGTAGACAGCCTGCTCAGCTCGGTCATGGAGCCGCGTTTCCGCGCCGGCGACTACCCGGGCGGGATCGTCGATTTCGTGAACGCCCTGGCCACGCAGATCGATGCGGCCAGAGCGCCGGTGTCGAAGCCCACGGCCGAGAACCCCGTCGTGCCCGTGAACCCGGGCGGCTCCGGCGGGTCCTCGGGTTCCAACGACTCGGCCGTCGTCACCGCCCTGTGGACCATCCTCGCCCTGATCCTGATCGGCGCCGGCGTCGTGTTCGTGGCCCTGTGGTTCGGTACGTGGCGCCGCGGCCGCCTCAGCGCCGAAGAACGTGACAAGCGCACGGGAGAACTGGCCCGTCAGGCCAACAAGCTCCTCGTCGACACGGACGATGCCGTCAACGCCGCCCAGCAGGAGCTGGGCTTTGCCCAGGCCGAGTTCGACGAGGGCGACACCAAGCCGTTTGCGGACGCGATCACCCTGGCCCAGACCGAACTGAAGTCGGCATTCGCGGTCCGGCAACAGCTCGACGACTCGATCCCGGAGGACCAGCCCACCAAGGAGAAGATGTACGGCGAGATAATCGCCCACTGCCAGGCCGCGAATTCCGCGATGGACGAGCAGGCGAAGCGGATTCAGGCCTTGCGGGACCTGGAGAAGACCGCCCCCGACGCGCTGGCCGCGCTGCCGAAGACGATCGAGACCCTGCAGGGCCGCCTGCCTTCGATCCAGGCGGCGATGAAGACCCTCTCCGGCTACGCGCCGTCGGCCTGGGCGGCCGTGAAGGGCAACGCCGAGGAGGCGGACAAGCGAGGCCACTTCGCCGAGCAGCAGATAGAGAAGGGCAAGGCGGCCCTGGCCGCCACACCGGCGGACACCAACGCCGCGGCCCACGCCGCGCGTGCCGCCCAGGAGGCAGTGGCGCAGGCCAACCAGCTTCTCGATGCCGTGGAGCAGATGGCCGCCGCCCTGGAAGATGCCCGCGCCAAGCTCGGCCCGGAGATCGCCGACACCGAGGCCGACATCGCCGCGGCAAGGTCGGCCGCACAGGGGGCGGCCACCGGGGAGCGGCCGGGGCTCCGGCCGCCGTCTCGAGCGCCGCCGGGGACCTCGCCAAAGCCGAGGCGCTGCTGGATGCCGCCAAGCGCCAGGCCGCGGCCCAAACCCCGGACACGATCGCCGCCCTGAAGGCCGCCCAGGACGCGCATGCATCGACAGACAAGGTGCTCGCCGGGATCCGCGAGGCCGCGTCGCAGCAGGCCCGCGCCAGTGCCGCATTCGCCGCGGCCCGTGCCTACGCGGAAGGGAGCCTCAACCAGGCCCGGGCGTTCATCGGCACCCGACGGACGGGCATCGGCACGCAGGCCCGTACCAAGCTGGCAGAGGCGGAACGGCATCTGGCCCTGGCCGACTCGCTGGCGGCCACGGACTTGAGCACGGCTACCACGGAGGCAGGCGTGGCCACGAACATGGCCACTGCCGCATACAACCTGGCCAGCGGCGACTTCGTCGACTACGAGCGGGGCAGGCCTCCTCGAGGTGGCGGTGGCTATAGTGGTGGCGGCGGCTCGAACGTCGCCGGGGCCATCCTCGGCGGCATCATCGGCGGCATGCTGAGCGGCGGTCGAGGCGGTGGCTTCGGAGGGACCCGCTGGGGTTCCGGCGGAGGGTGGACCGGCGGCGGCGGAGGAGGCTTCGGCGGCTTCGGCGGAGGCCACGGCGGGGGCGGCAGCTGGGGCGGAGGCGGGGGAGGTGGCGGAGGCCACGGCGGGGGAGGCGGCTGGTAGTTGAACCCGGTCCGCGAAGCGGCGACGCTTCGGGGCGCAAAGAACAAGTCAAGGCAATTGCGTGATTGAAGGAGGTCCAGGCGATGGCTCAGACGACGATCCTCGGACGTGTCGGTCAGCTGCTCAGGGCGAACATCAACGCCATGCTCGACGGCGCCGAAGACCCGGAGAAGATGCTCGATCAGCTGGTCCGGGACTTCACCAACAACATGAGCGAGGCTGAGGACGCCGTCGCCCAGACCATCGGCAACCTGCGCATGGTCGAAGACGACGCCAAAGAGGCAGCCGCCGCGGAGGCCGATTGGGGTGCCAAGGCCGCGGCCGCTTCCAGGAAGGCGGACGAGCTGCGAACTGCCGGCAACGTCGCCGACGCCGACAAGTTCGACAACCTGGCCAAGCTCGCCCTGAGCCGCCAGATCAGCTTCGAGAACCAGGTCAAGACGTTCCAGACGCAGATCGACCAGCAGACCGCGCTCGTCGATCAGCTCAAAGACGGCCTCAACAAGATGCGCATTCGCCGCGACGAGCTTGTCCAGAAGCGGGATGAACTCGTTGCCCGGGCCAAGATGGCGAAGGCGCAGACGCAGGTCCAGACGACCCTCAAGAACGTCTCGGTCATGGATCCGACGAGCGAGCTAAGCCAGTACGAGGACAAGATCCGCCACCAGGAGGCGCTGGCCCGCGGCATGGCCGAGGTGAACGCCAACTCGCTCGACGAGCAGTTCGCGGCGCTTCAGGGCCAGGAGGACTCGGCCGAGGTCGACGCCCGGCTCGCGGCTCTCAAAGCGAACAAGTAGCGCGCGACCGCGGCCGAGGACGGAAGGCCAATCGCCCTAGCTCGATTGCGGCCGGGCAAGCTTCGCCTCGGAATTGAAACGGCCGCCGGAAATCCCGGCGGCCGTCCACTTGATTGGGGATTGGGTCAGGCAGCGGTGCCGACGGCGACCTTCTCGGCAGCCGCTTCCGCGGCCAGCAGCGCGATATCGAGGGAGATCTTGATCTCGTCGCCGACGAGCCAGCCGCCGGTCTCCAACGCCACGTTCCAGCTGAGGCCCCAGGCCTTCCGGCTGATCTTTGTGGAGGCGCTGAACCCGGCCCGCCGGCCACCCTGCATGTTCGGCACGATCCCGCCGATCTCGGCCTCGAGGACCACGGGCTTTGACTCGCCCCTGATGGTCAGTTCGCCGCGGATCCTGTAGTCGTCTCCCCTGCGCTCGATGCCCGTGCTTCGGAACACCAGTTCCGGATAAGTGGCCACATCGAAGAAATCTGCGCTCCGGAGGTGCGCATCGCGAGCCTCCATGCCCGTTTCGACGCTAGATGCGTCAATATGCGCCACGACCGAGGAATGCTCCGGGTGCTCCTCGTCGAAATCGACCTCCGCCGTGAACTTGCGGAACTGGCCGCGGACGGTGGTCACCATCATGTGCTTGACGGCGAATTCGATCTGGGAATGGGCTGAGTCCAGGGTCCACTTGCTCATCTCTTCAAATCCTCGTGTTCTCGGTGCTATCGTGGACCCGCCAAAGGATCATTCACTAAGCAACTAAATGGGAGTATAGTTGCCCCGGCAACAATCTGCAAGAGCGGATCTGGAGGACTTTTCGATGGAGCAGCCGATCGACGTCGAGGACGTGGCAGGCCGGTCGCCGGCCGTGGCCGCGTCGACCAGGTCGGACCGACCTCAGTCCGTCTTTGCCACCTCGTTCGACGCCGTGGAACGTCGCGCGTGGCGCGCCTTCCTGCAGACGCACGCCCGAGTGGCGCGCCGCCTGGAAGCGGACCTGATCGCCCGGAACGACCTTCCGTTGGCGGAGTTCGATGTCCTCTTCCAGCTTGCCTCGGCGGAGGGAAGCCGGCTGCGCATGAACGAGCTTGCCGATCGGGTCCTGCTGAGCCGGGCCGGGATAACCAGGCTGGTGGACAGGCTTGTCGTCGACGGGCTCGTCGGGCGCGTCAGGTGCGAATCGGATGCCCGTGGGTTCTACGCCGTCCTCACCAGCGAAGGGACCGCACGGCTCCAGGAGGCGATGCCCGGCCACATCGAATCGGTTCGGAGTTACTTCCTCGAGCGCTTCGACAGGTCCGAGCTCGAACAGCTCGCCGGGCTGCTCGAACGGGCATCGCCGGCCGAGTAGGGTCGCCGGGCTGCGGCTCCGCGCTGCCCACCTCGTGGGACGGCCGCCGCCTGAGCGTTATCTTTCGACCATGCCTGCACGAAGCGAGATCGTCGAGGCCGCCGGCCGGCAGGTTGCCGTAAGCAACCCGGACAAGGTGATGTTCGCCGGACCGGGCTACACCAAGCGCGATCTGGTCGCCTACTACCTGGTCGTGGCCGACGGCGCCCTTCGGGGCGCGGGCGGCCGGCCGATGGCCCTGAAGCGCTATGTCAACGGCGCCGACGGCGACTTCTTCTTCCAGAAGCGGGCCCCCGAATCCCGGCCCGATTGGATCAGGACGGTCGAGCTGTCGTTCCCATCCGGTCGAACCGCCGACGAGGTGGTGGTCGACGACGCGGCCGGGCTGGCCTGGGTCGCCAACCTCGGCTGCCTGGACCTCAATCCGCATGCGATCCGGGCGGACGATCTGGAACACCCCGACGAACTGCGCGTGGATCTGGATCCGGTGCCCGGAGTCCCCTGGAGCGATATCCGGCGCGTGGCGCTGGTAGTGCGAGAGGTCCTGGTAGATCACGGGCTGGCCGGCTGGCCCAAGACCTCCGGTTCGCGCGGCATCCATGTCAACGTTCGGATCGAACCGCGCTGGTCGTTCGACCAGGTTCGGAGGGGGGCACTGGCACTGGCCCGCGAGGTAGAGCGGCGCGCCCCGGAAATCGCGTCCAGCAAATGGTGGAAGGAAGAACGCCACGGCGTCTTCATCGACTACAACCAGAACGCCAAGGATCGGACGGTCGCCTCGGCGTACTCGGTCCGGCCCGTGCCGGACGCGCGAGTCTCGGCGCCCGTGACCTGGGACGAGCTGCCGTCTTGCGAGCTGGGCGACTTCACGCTGGCGACGGTGCCGGCCCGGTTCCGCGAAGATCGGCGATCCGGCGGCGGGGATGGACGAAGCCGTGGGGTCGCTGGAGGCGCTGCTCGAGCTGTCGGCGCGCCAGGAGAAGGCGGGGCAGGGCGACGCTCCATGGCCGCCCAACTACGCCAAGGCCCCGGGCGAACCGCCGCGTGTCGCGCCCTCGCGGGCGCGCAAGGTCGATCCGGCGGCGGGCGCGGAAGCGGGCAGCCGAGTGCCGGCGGGCGCGGCAGCGAAGTCGCCCACCGGCCGGCGCGCGTCCACGAAGCCGCTGATCGAGATCGCCCGCGCCGCCACCAAAGAAGAGGCGCTGGCCGCTTCGAACGCTGGAAGAGCCGCCACGCGGCCATCGTTCCGCAGCTTGCAGCCTGCCGACGTCCTGGTCGACTCGATGCGCGGCCGCTTCACGCTCTGGTACCGGATCCGCGTCAACCTCGAGCACGTGCCGGAGGCGGAGCGGCCGCCGCAGGAGCCGCTCGACGCGGACTACGACCCCTGGGCTGCGATGCGAGGCCCGAGCTAGCCGCGCAGGCGGCAGCGGCGGCCAGATCGCCGCCGCCCTAGCTCCCGAAGATCGCCTGGAGCTCGAACGGCGCCGTCACCTCGAGCTGGTCGTAGCGGCACTGGTCCGGGCGCTTGTCCGGGCGCCAGCGCAGGAAGGTCGTGCCGTGGCGGAACCGATCGCCCTGGAGATGGTCGTAGGCGACCTCGCACACGCGCTCGGCCCGGAGCGGCTCCCAGGAGAGGTCTTTGTCACGGTTCCAGCGGCTCCCGGCGCCGGGCATGCGCTGGCCGGAGGCGCGCGCCGCGGCCTCCCACTCGGCCCATTCGGCCCAGGGGTGGCCCGCCAGGGCGTTCTCGCGGAGCGGCGCCAGCTCCTCGACCAGCGCTCGGCGTTTATCCGCAGTGAAGCTGGCGGTGATCCCGACATGGTTCAATCGGCCGGTTTCGTCGAAGAGCCCCAGGAGGAGCGAGCCGACCAGCGTGCCCGGTCCGTTCTTGTGCCACCGGAAGCCGGCCACGACGCAGTCGGCCGTGCGGGCGTGCTTGATCTTGGCCCAGCCGCGTTTGCCCGGCTGGTATGGGTCGGCGAGACGCTTGGCGACGACGCCGTCCAGTCCGGCGCCTTCGAAACGGTCGAACCAGCCGGCGGCGACCGAGCGATCGAGCGTCGCCGGAGTCAGGTGGACCGGCGGCTTCGCGCCGGCCAGTGCGGTCTCGAGCAACGCCCGCCGCTCTCCCAGGGGAGTGGCGCGGAGATCGCGCGAGTCCAGGGCCAGCAGGTCCCAGGCCACGTAGCTGGCGGGCGTCTCTGCCGCGAGCAGCTTGATCCGCGACGCGGCGGGGTGGATGCGCAGCAGCAGGGAATCGAAGTCCAGGCCGTTCGGTCCGGCTATGACCACCTCACCGTCGAGGACGCAGCGGTCGGGCAGCGCCGCTCGTAGCGCCGGCGGCAGCTCCGGGAAGTAGCGGTCGAGCGGCTTGAGATCGCGGCTCTGGATGAAGACCTCGTCGCCGTCGCGGAAGACCAGCGCCCGGAAGCCGTCCCACTTGGGCTCGTACTGCCAGCCGTCGCCGGCCGGGATCGCCTCGGTGAGCTTGGCGAGCATCGGCTCGAGTGGCGGCTGAAACGGCAGGTCCACGGCGCGACTATAGCGCCGCGCATCGGGTCCTCGAATCTCGGCCCGGCCGTGGCCTCCCCGACGCGACAACGCCTCTCCCGGCGGTTGCGGGCGATCTAGGATGTCACTTGACTCCGGATGGGTCGTCGGCCGGCCGAAATCCGTGCTTCTCCGACGATCCCAGCCGGACCTCGGCTCAGACCGGGCATGCACAGGCGGGGATGGAGACTCGACATGACCACAGGATTTGGGTTCTGCCCTCAATGCGGGACGCCGCGCATCGCGGCCGACCAGCGGTTCTGCGCGGCGTGTGGCAACGACCTGTCCGCCCTCGTCGCGGCGCCACCTGCGCCCGCGGCCGCGGCCCCGGCGCCCCCGGTCGCGGCCGCGCCGACCGCTCCGGTGGTCGCGCCGCCCGCCGCTCCCGTCTCACCGACGCAAGCAGCGCCCCAGCCCGCGGCTGCGGTCCCGTCCCAGCCACCGACACCGCCGGCCTGGGCCGCAGCGCCGGCCCAGTCCTACCCGGCGGGATACCCCGCTCCGGGCGCGCCCGGAGTCCCGGCCGCTCCCGCGGCGCCTGCGGCCCCCATCGCGACCATCGCCGGCATCCAGATCACGCCCAAATTGGCGGTCATCGGTGCCATCGCTCTGGCGGTCGTCATCGGCGCCGCCTACCTCTTCATGAACATGAACTCCAAGCCGGGCAGCATCTCGGTAACGCCGGCCAGCTTCAGCTGTTCGGCCCAATACCAGGTAGCAAGCACGATCAAGCTGCCCTCTTCGCTGAAGGCCACCGACTCAGATCGCGTGGGTGCTCGACGGTCGTACCCGTCACCTCCACGAAGGTGTCCGACCAATTCAAAGTCCAGAGCGATGGTTCCTGGCTCTTCACCGACACGTCCAGTGCCAGCTCGAGCTGCACCGGTCCGGGAGGAGGCCCCCTCACCATGGGGACCCACACCATGCAGATCCGCGACGCCACCGGCAAGGTTCTGGCCGAGGGTTCCTACACGGTGACGCCATAACGAATCGAGGCCGGCGTCTCGGTCGCGGCGAAGTCCCGGGCTAGCTGCCTGCCCGCCGGCCGGCCGCACGTCCGTACCCCAGGCCACGTCGGGCACGGTCCGGGACGACAAACGGCCCTATTCGCTGCGGCCGCGTATGCGGCACCCTCGGGAAGCCCGGCGACGGGCAAAGCGGCGTACGCAACCAGGTGGGTCCAATGCCAAAGGCTGATGTCGAGACCGGCGAGCACAACTTCGAAGTCGTAGGGATCGCTCGCGTCGAAGGCGAAGGAACGCTGCGCCTGAGGATCTCCGCCGGCGAGGTCACCGAGGCGCGCCTGTCGATCTTCGAGGCGCCCCGCTACTTCGAGAAGCTCGTGGTGGGACGGACTCCCGACGAAGTCGTCGACATCGTCACCCGCATCTGCGGCATCTGCCCGGTCGCCTACCAGATGGGCGCGTCGATGGCCTTCGAGCACCTGTTCGAAGTCGAGATCGACCCCCAGGTTCGGGCTCTGCGAAAGCTCTTCTACTGGGGCGAATGGATCGAGAGCCACGCCCTCCACGTCTACATGCTCCATGCCCCGGACTTCCTGGGCTACGAGAGCGCCATCGCCATGGCCCGCGATCACAAGCCGGTGGTCGAGCAGGCGCTGCGTTTGAAGCGGACCGGCAACGACCTGATGAAGCTCATCGGCGGACGGGCCATCCATCCGGTCTCGATGCGCGTCGGCGGCTTCTCCCACACCCCATCCCGGGCCCAGATCGAGGCTTTGCGCGAACCCCTGACGGAAGCGCTGGCTCTCTCGCAGGCGACGCTGAAGCTCGTGAGCGGCTTCAAGGCGCCCAAGTTCGAGCGCGAGCCGCTGTATGTCGCCATCAAGCACCCGATCGAATACGGACTCAACGAGGGCCGAATCGTCTCGAGCGACGGCATCGACCTGCCCTTGTGGGGCTGGCGCGACGCCTTCCACGAGGAGCAGCACGAGGGCACGAACGCTCTCCACGCCCGAACGACCGACGGCCGGACGTACATGCTCGGGCCGTCGGCGCGGGTGACCCTCAACGCCGGCCAGCTCCACCCGCTTGCCGCGGAGGCGCTGCGAGCCAGCGGCCTGGCGGCGCAGATCGCGCGCAACCCGTACTGGGCGATCGCGGCCCGCTCCGTCGAGCTGATCCACGCCTCGGCCGCGGCCCTCGACATCGTCAACGCTTACGAGGAGCCGGCCCGGCCCTCCACGCCGTGGACGCCACGCGGCGGCGAGGCGGGTTGGGGCACCGAAGCGCCGCGCGGCATCTGCTGGCACCACTACGACCTTGACGACAACGGGCGGGTCGCCGCCGCCCAGATAATCGCCCCCACCGGCCAGAACCAGGGCATGATCGAGCAGGACCTCACCGCTTTCGCGCCCCAGGTTCTGTCGCTACCGCACGCCGAGGCGACCGTGCGTCTCGAGCAGCTGATCCGCTCCTACGACCCCTGCATCAGCTGCGCCACGCACTTCCTCAACCTCGAGATTGCCACCGACTGATCCGCCGTCACCGGGAACCGGCGGAGGCAGTCGCCCCCGCCGGTTCTTCGTTTTCCGGGCCGTTCCCGGCCGACCCGTTAGCCTGGGCCACGACCGGCCGGCAAGCCGGCGTCTGGGCGGCCGAACGCTCCGGCGCATAACGTTGAGGCCGCACATGATCGACCTGTTCTTCAAGATAGGCCTGCCGGTACTGATGATCGGCATCGTTACCCTGGCCAGCCACCGCTGGGGGCCGTCCGTGGGCGGCATCCTCGGCGCGGTTCCGGCCAAGGGCGGCCCGATCCTGATCTTCCTCGCGCTCGAGCAAGGAACGCATTTCGCGGCTGAGTCGGCGGCCGCGTCGCTGGGCGGGGCGGGCGGTTGCGGGGTCTTCTGCCTGGTCTATGCCCTTGTCTGCCGGAGAACGAGCTGGCCGCTGGCCGGGGCCGTGGCGTACGGGGCCTTCGCCGTGACGTGGGCGATCATGCTGCCGATCGCGTCATGGGGGCTGGCTCCGGCGTTCGTGGTCGTGGTTGGCAACGCTGCTCGTGTCGCGCCGGCTCCTGCCCGAGGCGCCGCCGATGCCGCGGCGGGCCACCTCCGCCTCGGACCTGCCTGCGCGGATGATCGCCGGGGCGGGAATGGTCGTCTTCGTCACGACGGCCGGGCCGTATTTCGGGGCCACGATCAGCGGCATGCTGGCCACGATCCCGACGGTGGCGGCGGTGATGGCACTCTTCACCCACGCCCAGGAGGGGCCCGACCGAACGATCGGTGTCATGCGCGGGATGACGCACGGCCTGCTCGGCTTCGCGTGCCTTCCTGACGGTGGTGGCGGCGACGCTCGTGCCGCTGGGAATCCCCGCGGCCTTCGCGCTGGCCTTCGCCGCGGTGGTCGCCGTCCAGGCGATCGAGCTTCGTTCCGCGTTGCAGGCGCGCCGGCCGGAATCGGCGGGGGAGCAGCTGCTGCCGGAGGCAGCCGACTAGGCTTGATCCTGACCGTTGCGACGTCAGAGGGCGGGGCCGGACCGTAGACTCCGCTGGTGAGCTCACCTGACCCGTCTCGGAGCGTCCGCATCCACGTGCTGGTCTGCGGGGAGCGGCTGCGCAGCGATGATGCGGCCGCGATTCTGGCGCTGGAGATGCTGCCGCCGGATGTTCGGGCGCTGGCTCGGATCCAGGAGGTCGGGCAGCTCGCGGTCGAAGCCATGCTGGATGTGCCTGACGGCGATGCCGTGATCGTGGCGGACGCCGCCGTCGGCGTGGCCCCGGGCGAGGTCGTGGTGCTGCCGCTGGCGGCCGTGGCCCGGTCGACGGGGAGTGGCGCGACTCCCGCCTCGTCCCACTCTCTGCCGCCCGATCAGGTTCTGGCCCTGGCGGCGGAGCTGCGCGGTTCGACGCCACGGGGCGTCTTCGTCGGCATCGGCGGCGCCGAGTTCGGGTTCGGCGAGGGGCTGTCGCCGGCCGTCGAGGCGGGGCTGCCGGCGTTCGCCGCGGTTCTGGCCCGCGAGATCCGGCGGCTCGCGCGCCGGCACGACAAGTAGTTCGGCCTCGTGGCTCTCCTGCTGCTCAAGCTGACGCTGACGCCGATCCTCATCGGCGGCGCCAGCCTGGCCGCGCGGCGCTGGGGACCATCGGTGGGCGGCTGGATCGTGGCTCTGCCACTGACCTCAGGCCCGGTCGCGCTCTACCTCGCGATCGACAAGGGGGCCGTCTTTGCCGCCGGCACGGCCAAGGGCTCGATCGGCGGGTTGCTCGGCGACGCGGCATTTGCGCTCGCCTACGGCTGGCTGGCCCGAAGGTTCGGCTGGCCCGGCTTCGCTCCTCGGCGCGTGCGCCGCCTTCGGCCTCGCCGTCCTGGCAGTCCAGCCGGTCCTGGGGACGCCCGCGGTGCTGGTGTTCGCCACGGTGGCGGTCGCGATGGCGATCCTGCTGCGGCTGGCGCCGCCCGCCGTGGAGGCGCGCGATCCTCAGCCGCTGCCGGCCTGGGACATACCGGCCCGCATGGTCGTCGGCACCGCCATCGTTCTGGCGATCACGGAGGCCGCCGGTCTCCTGGGCGCGCAGCTGAGCGGCGTCCTTGCGGCGCTTGCCGGTCTACGTTTCGGTGCTGGCGGTCTTCGCCCATAAGCTCGAAGGCCCGGATCAGGCCCTGGGCGTGGTGCGCGGGTCTGCAGATCGGCCTGTTCGGAACCATCGTCTTCTTCCTGGTGGTTACGACGGCGATCGAGCCGTGGGGAATCTTGCCGGCTTTCGCGGTCGCGATCGCAGCCGTCGCGGCCGTCCAGTCGGTCTCCTTGCGGATCCTGCGCCGGCCGATTTCGGGGACGGCTCCGGCCCCCTGACTTCGCCGCCGGCCGTCCGCCGGTCCGGGGCTCTTGACACGTCATGCATACTCGTACGTATGTCAGACAAGCCAGCCCGAGAGGCGATCCTCGTCGCCGCTCGAAGCCAGATCCGAGCGGGCGGGAGCCTCTCCATCCAGGAGGTGGCCGCATCGGCGGGCGTCTCTCGCCAGACCGTCCACCACTACTTCGGCGGCGCGAAGGGGCTCAGGGCGGCGCTCGCCGCCGAAGGAATGGACGTCGCGTCGGCCGCCGATGAACCCACCCGAGAACGGCTGATCGAAGCCGCCATACGCGTCATGTCGCGGCCCGGTGGAGGCCTCGCCTCCATCGAGGCGATAGCCGCCGAGGCGGGACTTACCAAGGGCGCCGTGTACCACCACTTCGCCGACCGCGGCGAGCTGCTGCGAGCTGTGGCCCGGAGCGTCTCCCCGGTGGACGAGATGCGGGCGCAGATCGAGCCGACGATAGACCTGCCGCCGCGCGAGGGCCTGATCGTCATCGCCCGCGCCTACTACGCCGCCATGCGGAGTCGAGCCGACCTGATCCGGAACCTGGCCGCCAACTCGGCCCGCGACCCGGAGCTGGCCCAGGTGGTGATGGGCGAGATCATCGGCCAGGGCGCGCCGTTGATGATCGGCTGGTTCGCCTACCAGGTCGGCCGGGGCCGGCTGCGTCCGGTCGATCCGTCGTTCGTCATCCAGGCCCTTTTCGGGCCCGTCTTCCTGTTGATAGTCCTTGGGCCGACGGTCTTCGACCGGATCGCCCAGGCAGGCATCCATCCAGCGATCGACAACGTCGAAGCCTACGTGGACCTCCTCCTGCGAGGTCTCGCGCCGGCCGAGAAGAGCGCCGAAGACAGCCCAGGAGGTTCGTAGATGACCGTCGCCCCAGTTCCCGCGAGCCCCGCGGTCGAGGCCGTCGCATTGCGCAAGGCGTTCGGGCCGATCAACGCCGTGGACGGGATCGACCTGTCCCTGCCGGCGGGCCGGATCTACGGCATGCTCGGGCCGAACGGGTCGGGCAAGACGACGCTCATCCGGCTTCTGACGGGGCTGACGTCGGCGACCAGCGGCACGGCCCGCGTCCTGGGCGTCGCGATGCCGTCGCGGACCAACCTGGCCCGCATCGGCTACATGACCCAGGCGGACGGGATCTACCCCGAGCTGTCGGTCTGGGAGAACCTCTCGTTCTTCGCCGCGCTGTACGGCCAGAGAGACCGCGCAGCGATCGATTCGAACCCTCGCACTCGTCGAGCTCGACGGACGCCTCGGCACGCCGGCACTCCAGCTATCCGGCGGCATGCGGCGCCGCCTTTCGCTGGCGTGCGCGCTGGCCCACCGCCCCGACCGTGCTCTTCCTCGACGAGCCGACCGTCGGCGTGGACCCGGCGCTGCGGGTCCAGTTCTGGGACCACTTCCATCGACTGGCCGCGGACGGCGCCACGCTCCTGGTCTCGAGCCACGTAATGGACGAGGCCGATCGCTGCGACGAGTTGCTCTTCATGCGGGAGGGCACGTCCTGGCGCAGGGAACGCCCGCCGACCTGCGGGCCCGAGCGGGCACGGACAACCTGGAGTCCGCCTTCCTGCACTTCTCCGCTGAATCCGCCTCTGCGCCGGCCGCGGCCGGCCACACCGCGGAGGCCGCTCGATGAGCGCCCTACGCGTCGCCGCCGTCTTTCGCAGGATCGTGGCCCAGTTCCGCCGCGACCCGCAGATCCCTCGCCCTCCTGTTCGTCGCGCCGCTGGCCATCATCGCCCTGCTCGGCGCGGTCCTGAGCGGCTCGGGAGCCGCCACGACCAGGGTCGCCATCGTCAGCGAATCGAGCCAGCCGGCAAGCGCCGCCGTGGTCGTCGCGGCTCACGGCCGCCCTGCAGGGCCAGCCAACCGTCGTGGTGAATACGGACGTCCACGACGCCGCGACTGCCCGCCAGATGCTCAAGGACAAGCAGCTCGATCTCGTCGTCGACATCCCCGCCGACTTCAGCCGTCCAGAGCCCCAAGCTCGAGCTGGTGACCCTCGGCTTGAACCCCACGGGCGAGGCTTCGGTCATCCCGAACGTCCAGCAGGCACTGTTCAAAGCAGTAGCGGGCAACCTCGGCGCAGCCCTGCCGTCGATCGAACGATCGACCGTTTACGGCTCCCCGGACGCCACCACCGTGGACACGCTCGCTCCGGTGGTAGTCGGCTTCTTCGTCTACTTCTTCGTCTTCATCCTGACCGGCATCAGCTTCCTGCGCGAGCGGATCGGCGGGACGCTCGAACGGCTGCTGGCGACTCCGGTCAGTCGAGCCGAGATCGTGCTCGGCTACAGCCTCGGCTTCGGCTTCTTCGCGACGCTGCAGGTCGCCGCGGTCCTTGCCTTCGTCCTCGGCCGGCTGGAGATTCCGGCGCTCGGGCCGGTCTCGGCGTTCGCCATCGGCCTCGGCGTCCGATACCGCCGGCAACCCGCTGATCTCCTATCTGCTGGTCCTGGTCCTTGGCTTGGGCGCGGTCTCGCTGGGCATCTTCCTGTCGACCTTCGCCCGGACGGAGCTGCAGATCCTGCAGTTCATCCCGATCGTGATCGTGCCGCAGGCCCTGCTGTGTGGCTTCTTCTGGCCGATCGACCAGCTGCCCTCGCTCCTCCAGCCCGTGGCCCGAATCCTGCCCGTCACCTACGCCATCGACGGATTGAGGCAGGTGATGATCGCGGGCGCGGACCTCTCCTCGGGGCAGGTGCTCTTCGACCTGGCGGTGCTCACCGGAATCGCGGCGATCTTCGTCGTGCTGGCCTCGGCCACGATCCGGCGAGAGGTGGCGTAGCCCCGGGCGGTTCGCGGGGCTGCGCCGCGCGGGGCTTGGCGCGCCGTGCCGCACACGCTTCCCGGTGGCTCGCGCCGGCCCAGGGCCCGCCTGCGCGCGGTTTCCTCTCAATTCCACCGGTGGTGGAGCGAAGTGGACGCGCCCGCCCTGGGAGGTCTCCGAAACGGGGTCGCACGTCGAATTCCGTCCCGAGTCACGCTTGCGGCGGCACGTTTCCGCCGTCTGCGGGCCGCTCAAGCGTCTCCTGCCCTCCCGCCGCCCACACTAATCCACTCCCAGTGGAATTGAGGAGGATCCGTGGCGAGCCAAGGCGGCGCGCCTGCGCCCCCCCGCGCGCCGCCCGCCGCCCGCGCCGCCCGCCGCCCCGCGCCGCCCCGCCGCCCCGCGCCGCCCGCGCCGCCCCGCGGCGCCGCGCCACTCACCCCGGCAGCCGCCCCCGCACGCTCCGAAGCCGCCTCCGGAATCCGTGTCGGCGCGGCCCCGCCACGACCAGGGCCGCCGACCAGGCCAGCAGCGAAACCATGGCGATGCCGTACACGGGCCAGTAGCTGCCGAACCGGTCGTACGCGATGCCGCCCGCGTTCATGACGATGATCCCGCCGGCCGGATAGGCGATGGCGATGACGCCGAAGATGGCCCCGAAGTTGTGGCCGCCGAAGACGTCGCTGAAGGCCGCCGATCGGATCGCGATCGTGGCCCCTATGCCGAAGCCGTAGAGGATGTTGCCGGCGACGGCCAGCGCCAGCAGCGAGCCGGTCGAGGCGAAGATGGCGGTCGCGCCCACGGCGACCAGCCCGGCGCAGAGGAGGCCGATGTAGCGCCGCCCGAACCTGTCGGATAGACCGCCGCCGATCACCTGCCCGGCGACGTACGCGTAGCACTGCAGCGCGAGCATCGTCGCGGCGAACCCGGCGTCGATCCCCTGGCCGATGGCATGGCGCGATGAGGTCTGGAAGACCCCCTCGTCGATACAGCCGATCCCGACGGCGCCCACCAGCAGGATAAGGAAGCGGCGAGTCCGCAGCGTCCGGCGGAGGGCGTCGGGGCGACTGTGGCTGCCCGGAGGAACCGGCTCCTGCGAGGCGGCGATCGCGCCCGGGGCGGCGGTCTCGTGCAGCCCGCGCGCCGGTGTCCGCCTTGCTGCGGCGCCCTCTGCCGCGGCACCGTTCGTCGCGGCCGGCACGAGCGACGGCCGGGCCGCTCGTCATGAGCCAGACGAACGGCAGGGCCACGAGCGAAAGCCCCGCGAAGCCGACCGCCGCGGACCGCCAGCCCAGCTCCGGGATCAGCCCCGCCGCCAGCGGGAGAGCCAGTGCCACTCCGATGCCGGGGCCGGCGTACGCCACGCCCAGAGCCAGACCGGTGGCCCCCGCATACCTCCGCGCGATCGCCGTCGTGGTGCCGACGAAGACCAGCTGCAGCCCGAGCGCCAGCAAGACCCCGTACGCGGCGATGAGGAACGCCACGTCGGTGGCAGTGGAGGCCACCGCCCAACCGACCGCCAACAACAGCCCCCCGACGAACAGCAAGGTGCGGTCGTTGAAGACGTCGTAGGCGCGTCCCAGCAGCGGCGACGCGAGCGCCGAGACCAGCAGGAACATCGTCCACGGCATCTGCCCGAGCTCGCGGGAGGTGTGGAACGTGCTCTCGAACTGCGGCGCGAGCAGCGGGAAGCAGTACAGCGGGGCGTAGGCGATCGCCCCCACGACGAACGCGCCGAGAACCGGCACACTCAGCGCCAGATCACGCCGCGACACTCGCACTCCGGGCATGGGCGCATGGTAGGCGCTGACGGAAGAATCTCTCGGCTCCAATGTCCGACCGCCGACAACAATCGAGGGCAGCGTGGCGCAGACTGGACTGACGGTTGGTCTCGACGGAGGTGGTCATGCTCCAGAAGCCCATGGTCCGCGCCGCATCGGCCGCGATCCATGTGGCCTTCATCGCCCTGGTGCTCTCGGTTCGCGTGGCGGGCCCTCGAACCACGGTCGTGGGCGTCGGCCGAGAGCCGGCCGGGACACTCAACAGGATCATCGCTGCGCTCGGCGCCTTGCCTTGGCCCTACTCATGACGATCGGCTTGATCCTGTGGCTGAGGAAGGGGCAGATCGAGATCCTGCTGATCCCCGATTGCATCCTCTTGGCGATCTTCGGTCTCGTGGTCTGGCTTATCACGTCGACGTGCGGTCTTCGTCGTATGCTTCCTGGCCCTCGCGGCCGCTCTGGTTCCGGTCCTGATCGATCCCCGCCGGCAGCAGCGTGCCGCCCCACCGGTGTACTGGCCCGGCTACGGCCCCGTCGTGCCCTCGGAATCCGCCCCGGGCACCCGGCTCGGACGAAGGCTCTGCTCCCCCGCCAGCCTAGATCGAACATCCTCCGAGATGGAGGACACGTCTCGGTCGTCGTGACCGATCCCCAGCGATCCACCGAACACTGGACAGTTTCCGTCATCTGCTAACCGGGGTAGCGCGGAGCGACGTTTCCCGGCAAGCCAGGCCTCTGAGCCGGTCTTCGGAGCTCCATCCCGACGCGTGGCGAGAGCCATTCCCGGTCCGGTTCCGCGTCCGCGGCGTCCTCGCGGCTCCAAGAGTCCGGTCCCGCGCTACCGGGATTGGCAAATGACAGGAAACTGCCTCCGGCCGACCTTTGCGGGTGTCGGGAGTGCTCGACACCGCCAGCCTGAGCCGCCGAAGAGTGCCTCGAGCCCGAACGGCGAAGAGTGCGTGCGCCGGACGTTGGCCACCGCGGCCGCTCGGCGCGCCCCCCGGCCCGTTACTCCTCGGGCTTGGCCTCGCCCTCGGCGGGAGCCTCGCCTTCGGCCGCTTCCTCGCCTTCGACCGCCTCGACGACCGGCTCCTCGACCACGTGCGGCGCCGCGACCTTGGCCACGACCTCGTCCGGATCGGAGAGCAGGGTCACGTTCGGCGGCAGCGCCACCTCGCGCAGGTGGATCGAGGTCTCGAAGTCCTCGAGTCCGTCGATCGAGAAGACGAGTGAGTCGGGCAGGTTCTCGGGCAGGGCCCGAATCCTCACGTGGTCGATGTTGTGAAGGAGCGTGCCGCCCAGGCGGACCACGGCGAACGACTCGCCCGTGGCGTGCAGCGGAATCTCGACCGTGACTTCCTCGCCCTTCTTGAGAGCGAACAGGTCCACGTGGAGCAGCTGGCGGTGCCGCGGGTCGATCTGGAAGCCGTGGATCAGCACCTGGTGCTTCTCCTTGCCGTCGATCTCCAGCTCGATGATCGTGTTCGAATGGGCGACCTTGCGCAGGTGCTCGAACTCGTGCGCGTCGAGCGAGACGGAGACGGAGTCGAGCCCATGGCCGAAGACGACGGCCGGGATTCGACCGGCCTTGCGCAGGTGGGCAACCGCCTTGCCGGTCTCGGTACGGCTGGTCGCGGCCAGTGTTGTCGGGGCTGAGCTCACGTGCGGGAACCTCTCTGCGCGGTCGATCGGGGCGCCGAAGGGCTCACGCCCAGGCGCTGCGGGGTACGAGACTACCACGGGTGGCTGCCCATTGGCTGCGCCGGCCGGCCACCGGCTCTGTGGCGGGGTGTAGATTCCGGCCCATGGCTGCAACGATTCTCATCGTCGAAGACGAATACGCCGTCGCCCGTGGGATCCAGTACGCCCTCCAGCAGGAGGGTTACCAGGTGGCGGTGTCGCGGTCCGGAGAGGAAGGCCTCGAATTCGCGCTGCGCGAGGGACCGGACCTCATCGTCCTTGACGTTCGATTGCCCGGCATAGACGGCTTCGAGGTGCTGCGGCGCCTGCGGACGAGCGGCTCGAAGGCCCCGGTCCTGGTCCTCACCGCCCGCGACGAGGAGATGGACAAGGTCATCGGCCTGGAGCTGGGCGCGGACGACTACATGACCAAGCCCTTCGGGCTGCGCGAGCTGATGAGCCGTATCAAGGCCCTGCTGCGGCGCGCCTACGGCGATCTGGCCGACGCCGGCGGCGGACGGCTTCTACGCCACGGGGATCTCCTGATCGACCTGGAGCGCCGGCGCGTCCAGCGTGGCGAGCGCCGCATCGCCCTGACCGCGACCGAGTTCGAAATCCTGCGCCACCTGGCCAGCCGGCCGGGCCGGGTCTACTCGCGGCGCGAGCTGCTCGAGCTGACCCGCGACTACGAAGCGCTCGATCAGGACGAGAAGACGATCAACGTCCACGTCAGCCACCTGCGCGAGAAGCTGGAGGACGATCCTTCGAGCCCGCGGTTCGTCCTGACGGTCCGCGGCGCCGGGTACGCGTTCGCGGAGCGCTGACGTGAACGACGACCGCAGGACGGTGGCCGCGACCCACGGCCTCGCAGATCCGCGACTCGCGGAACGCTGACGTGGCCGCGAGGACGACCGAGACGACGCGAGCCCGGCGCCCGGGCGCCGATGCGCGGCGGTCCCCGCGACCGCGGCGGACCTGCCCCGCGGATCAGCCGGCCGACCAGCCGGCCACCAGGCTCGCGGACGCCCACCGGAGAAGCGCCTTCCGGCGTCCGGACGTGCCCGTTCTGGCGAGCCCTGCCCCGCACCTTCCAGGGCCGGCTGTCGCTGGCCTTCGTCATGGTCTTCGTCCTGGCGGTCGGGACGGTCTCGACCCTCACCGTTCTCGTCCTGGACAACGCATTGCGCCAGCAGGAAGAGACCAACCTCGTCGCCCGCGCCAACGCGGTGGCGGCCGTCGTCCGGGTCAAGGCCGAGACTACCGCCGCGCAGGACCCGGCCAACGTCACCGTGGTGTCCGCCGGCAACCAGCTGAACACGTACGTCAGATCCGCCTTCTCGATCCCGTTCACTCTCGACCGATTACGCCAACAAGATCGCCCAGGCCGACCTCCGCCTCCGCTTCGGCCTGGGCTCCGAATCCGCCAGCGGCATCGCCTTCTACCCCGCCGACGACCCTTCGACCTTCAGCGCCTCCCTCACCGCCGAGCCCGGCCGGGGGCAGGCTCGCGACTCGGTCAGCTACACGGAGATCTTCAGGTTCGATGATCCGGCGGGCGTCCAGCCGACCTGGTACCTCGAAGTCAGCCTCTCGGCGCCGTATACCTCACGCAGCAGCACCATCGCCTCCGTCGTCGGCTTCCTGATCGTCACCGCGACCGTGGCGCTGCTCCTCGCGATCGTGGTCTCGGCCTTCCTGGCCCGCCGCTTCACGAAGCCGCTGCGCCGCCTGACCGAGGCCGCCAGAGCCCTGGCCGAGGGCGACCTGGCTCGTCGTGTCCCCGCCGAGCGCGCTCTGACCGGAGGCCTCGAGCTGCTGGAGCTGTCGCACCAGTTCAACGCGATGGCCGACCAGGTCGAGGAGACGATGGAGGTCATCCGGCGCGATCGGGACATCAGCCGCGAGTTCCTGGCGGACGTCTCTCACGAGCTGCGGACGCCACTGGCCGCGCTGAGAACCTTCAACGAGCTGTTGCGGGAGAAGGCCGGCGACGACCCGGCGGCCCGGGTGGAGTTCCTGGAGGCGAGCGCCCAGCAGATCGAGCGCCTGGACTGGCTGGCCCAGAACCTGCTGGAACTCTCGAAGCTCGACTCCGGGCTGGTACGGCTCGACCTTCGACCGGACGACCTGCGGGCGACGATCCTCTCCGCCGTCGAGCAAGCCCAGGTATCGGCCGTGCGACGGGGTATCGATCTCACGACCGAGCTGCCCGATGCGCCGCTCGTCACCCGGCACGACCCGCAGCGTCTCGGACAGGTTCTGATCAACCTGATCGGCAACGCTCTGAAGTTCACGCCCCGTGGCGGCTCGGTCCGGGTCACGCTCGTCCCTCACCTCCGCGGAGCTCGAATTCAGGTCAGCGACACCGGGGTGGGAATCGGCGCGAACGAGCTGCCCCACGTCTTCGAGCGCTTCTACCGCGGTTCTCGCGCCAACGAGGCCCGCAGCAGCGGCAGCGGCCTGGGGCTGGCGATCGTCCGCTCGATCGTGCAGATGCACAACGGCCGGGTCATGGTCGAGAGCCGCGTTGGGTCTGGGACGACGTTCACGGTGACGTTGCCCGCCGACCCCCGCGCCGCCGGTGAGAAGACGAAAGCGGCCACCGCGGCCGCCACCGGCGGGACGACGCCCCGGACGGCCAAGCCCGCCGACCTGCCCGACGCGCCCAAGTAACTTGCGGCGAGGGACCGCCACGCGGCCGCGCCGATCCGGTGGCGAATTCTTCACCGTCCCGCGTCTGGTACCTCAACGACCCGGGGCTATCGTCATACCGTCGCAGCCCGGAGCGGCGCATGCTCGCCGCAGCGCTTCTAGCGCTTTGTGCATAGGATTTGCGGCTGCCACCCATCCACAGCCCAGAAAGCCGGATCAATGTCCGACCCAAGCCCCGAGGCAGGGCCGCCGGGGGCCGCGTCAGCGGAGACCCAGCGTTTCGAGCCCCTCCCTGTGACGCGCTCTCACTGGCAGTCCGCCATAGACGGCCGATCGGCGAACGGGGCCGACTCGGTCACGCCGGAACGCTGGTTCGAGCCGTCTTCGGGGACGCCGGACCAACCGCCCGATACAGCTCCGGCACCGGCCGGGTCCTACGGCCGCGGCCTCATCGCGGTTCTGCTGGTCGCGTCGATCGTCGGTGCGGTGCTGGGGGCCGGCGGTACGTACCTGGCTCTCCGGGCCTCCGGCACGCTGGACGGGAAGCCGGCCGCGCCGGCAGGCGTCACGGGCCAGCAACTCACGGTCGAGTCCGATTCGTCGACCGTGATCGCGGCCGTTGCCAAGGTCAGCCCCGCGGTGGTGCAGATCGTGGCCAACGACGGCGCCGGCACGACGCTCGTCGGCTCGGGAATCATCTACGACGTGCGCGGCTGGATCCTGACCAACGAGCATGTCGTCACCGGCGCCAAGACCATCACCATCCGTCTCGCGGACGACCGGCGCGTGGCCGGAACGCACCTATGGCACGGACACCCTGACCGATCTGGCCATCGTCAAGATCGAGGGCGTCTTCGATCTGCTCTCGGCTCCGATCGGCGACTCGTCGACGCTCCAGGTCGGCCAGATGGCCATCGCCATCGGCAGCCCGATCGGGCTCGGCTACCCGAACAGCGCATCGGAGGGGATCATCTCGGCCCTGGGCCGGGACATCTCCGTCGGCGGCGACACGCCCGCCACGGCGGACGTCACCACGAACCTGCACGGCCTGATCCAGACCGACGCGGCGATCAACCCCGGCAACAGCGGTGGACCGCTCGTCGACGCGTCCGGTCGCGTCGTCGGCATCACGACCGCCTCGGCCCAAACCGCGACGGGGATCGGCTTCGCCATCCCCATCAACATCGCCAGGCCGATCATGCAGCAGGCCCTTGCGGGCGAGAAGCTGGCGCGGCCGTTCATCGGGGTCAGCTACGACCTGATCGACCGGGGCATGGCTGCCGACTTCAACCTGCCGCTGGACCACGGCGCGTGGGTTCACAAGGAGGACGCGTCAGGCAACTCCATCGACGCGGTCACGGCCGGAAGCCCCGGGGACAAGGCGGGCATCAAGACCGGGGACATCATCACCGGCGTCGAGGGCCAGGCAATCGATGCCTTCCACAGGCTCGAGGACCTGCTGGTGCAGTACGCACCCGGTCGAACCATCAGCCTGCAGCTGTACCGCGCCGGCAGCTACATCACCGTCCAGGTCACGCTGGGCGTCCGACCGGAGGCGGCGAGCTAGTCCGCGCGGCGACGGGTGATTTCGACCGCGGCGTGGTCGAGCCGGCCGGGCAGCGGGGCCTGCGGCTTGCGGACCCGGACGACGACCTCCTCGACACCGCGATCGACCGTTCGGTCCAGCACTTGCCGGGCGATCGCCTCGGCCAGGGACTCGATGAGCCGCCGGCTGGGACCCTCGACGACCGACCGGCAGATCTCGAAGAGGTCGCCGTAGTCCACCGTCCTTCCGAGATCGTCGGTGAGGCCGGCGGCGCGGAGGTCGAGGCCGATTTCGAGATCCACCTCGAACGGCTGAGGTCGGGCGCGCTCGTCGTCCTCGACGCCGTGGCGGCCATCGAAGCGCATGTTGGCCAGGACGATTCTGTCGCTCACGAGCGGACTCCTCGAATGACCGCGTCCGCGACTCGGGCGGCCCTCACGTTAGCCCGAACGTCGTGAACCCGCACCATATCTACCCCGGCGGCGATGCCGAGCGCGGTCGTCGCGAGGGTCGCTTCCAGGCGATCCTCGATCGGGGCCCCTCCCAGGACCCGGCCGAGGGTGGATTTGCGAGACGTGCCGAGGAGGATCGGCTGACCGAGCGCCCGCAATGCCGGCAGCTCGCGCAGGACGAGCAGGTTGTGCTCGGGCGTCTTGCCGAACCCGAAGCCCGGGTCGACGATGAGATCCTCGCCGGGCACGCCGGCGGCGAGAGCCCGATCCAGGGCCGTTCGCAGGTCCGAGACGACCTCGCCGATGAGGTCCGTGTATACGGCCGTGGCCCGGTTGTGCATGAGGACGAGCGGCACTCTCCGGGCCGCGGCCAGGCGGGCCATCGCGTCGTCCGGCGCGACCCCCCAGACGTCGTTGAGCAGGTCCGCCCCGGCATCGACGGCCGCGGCGGCGACCCCGGGTTTGAAGGTGTCGACGCTGATCGGGAGGTCGGGCAGGGCTGCGCGGATGGCGGCCACGACCGGTATCACCCGCGCCAGCTCCTCGTCCTCGGGCGACGGGCTCGTGGCCGGGCCGCGTGGACTCCCCGCCTACGTCCACGATGTCCGCCCCTTCGTCCGCCATTCGACGGGCCTGGATCACGGCGGCCTCCACGGCCGCGCCCCGGCGGCCCGCGACCGTCGCCAGCAGCCCGTCCCCGGAGAACGAGTCCGGAGTCACGTTCACGATGCCCATCACGAAGGTCCGGCTGCCCCACTCGAAGAGGCGATTCCCGATGCGCGTGGGAGCGATGGCCGGCCTCGGATCGCTCATGTCGTGCCCTCCCGTTTGAGTGGCGGCGGATCGGGTTCGAGGCGCGGATCGTCCACGAGCAGGGCGCGAGCCGCCCCGACAAGGTACAGCGAGCCCGCCACGATCACCGGCCCTCCGCTCCCGGAGAGAGCCGCGTCGAGCGCGTCCGCCGGCGCGTCGATCGTCTCGGCCGGGCGGCCTGTCGCAGCCATCCACCGCGCCGCCAGCTGCTCCGGCGGCAGCGCCCGCGCCACGGCCGGCGCGGTGGCGATTACCCGCGCGTCTGCCAGATACCGGCAACCCGCCAGCGCGCCGACCACTCCCTCAACGTCCTTGTCGGCCATGATGGCCAGCACGAGCGCCGGCCGGCCGCCGCGCAGGAACGGCGCCAGATCGTCGAGAGCCACCGCGAGGCTGGCCGCGCCGGCCGGGTTGTGGGCGCCGTCGAGCAGGACCTCCCGTCCGGCGGCTTCCACCAGCTCGAGGCGTCCCGGCCAGCGGACGGCGGCGTATCCGGCCCGGCGCCGCTCCCCGTCGACGCGGGCGATCCCCGCCGCCTCGAGAGCGTCGAGCGTGGCGTCGGCGACGGCTACGTTCGCGGCCTGATGGCGGCCGCGGAGTCCGACCCGTACCCGTCCCAGCCGCCCCAACTCCACCTCGATGCCGTCACGATCGGCACCGCGCAGCGGCGCCGGCGGCGTCACGACCAGCGGAGCCGCAACTCGCCGGCTGCGGCGCTCGATGACATCGAGCGCCGGCCCCCAGGCTCCCGTCACCGCCAGGTCGCCACGCATGATGATCGCCGCCTTCTCCCGGGCGATCGCCTCGATCGTGAGGCCCAGCCTGTCCGTGTGGTCGAGCGAGATGTTCGTGACGGCGGCCACGCCGCCGTCCCACGTGTGGGTGGCGTCCAACCGGCCGCCCAGCCCGACCTCGACGACCGCCACATCCACGCCCGACTCGGCGAACCAGCGGAAGGTGATGGCCGTGAGCAGCTCGAATTCCGTCGGCTCGCCGTGGCGCCGGGCCACCCGATCGGAGATGGCCAGCACCTCGCCGGCGAGCCGCGCGAAGGTCTCCCGATCCACGGGCTCGCCGTCGATCTGGAGCCGCTCGCGGTACGTGACCAGATGCGGCTTGGGCGTCTCACCGGTCCGGTAGCCCGCGGCCCGCAGGGCGGCGCCCGTCAGAGCCAGGACGCTGCCCTTGCCGTTCGTCCCGGCGATCAGGACTCCGCGGAAGGCCCGCTCCGGATGATCGAGCGCGGCAAGCAGGGCTCGAGTCCGGGAGAGTCCGAGGTTGATGCCGAAACGACCCCTGGAATCGAGGGCAGCCAGGGCCTCGGGATAGCTAAGGCGGGCCGGGCTCAATCCTTGGTCAGGTCGTCTTCGTAGAAGACGCACTGGTTGAACCTGGGCGTCAGGCAGACGTCGTTGACGAAGCCCTGCTCGAGATGGACGCCGCCTCGGAGCTGGCAGCGCGAGACGTTCTGCTCCTGCCGGATCAACGCCTTGAGCAGGTGCGGCGCCTGGATCGGGATGGCGCCGCGGCTGCCGGTCACGTAGAAGTGAGGGCAGACGTTGCGGCGCAGGCTCGGCAGGCCGAACGTGCCCCGGCCCGCGGGGAGGCCCGGCCAGCGCCGCGGCGCGTTGCTGTCGGCGTGAGTGATAGCCGGTTGCCGGGGAGCCGGCCTTGTCGCGACCCGGCCCAGCGGCAGCCGGTAGGGTAGCCTCGGGTCGGGCCGGCCGGGCGTCGCGGGCGGGATCGGACGCGGGAGGCCGGGCGCGTGGCGCGGGTCGCCGGTCTCGAGGATACGCGGTCGATCGGGCTTTGAATCGCGAGCCTGCACTGTCGCCTCGAACCTGAAACGAACGCTCCTGGACGCTCGCTCTCTGCAGCAGAGTACATCGTTCCGCCCTCGGCGCGCATATCCCTCGCGTCACGGCGGAACGTCCTACTCGGGAGTAGTCGGCTGGGGTTCGAAGGACCCGAGAGACCCGCGTGGCCCCGCCGTCATGGATGCGACAATAGCGAGCATGCCGATGCGAGAACGCCGAGCCGCGCACGTTCGACCCAGGCCACCGTCGAGCGACCGGCTCCGGGACGACACGATCCGTGCGGACGCCCCTTCTCACGGCGCTCTGCGGCGTTACGGTCCCAGCCGGTCCGGTCCCAAGATGGGCGGGGCTACGGCCGTGGCGCTGATCGGTGGCTGCGTCATCGTCGGCCTGATCGCCTTGAACCTGGGTGCCGGGCTCGTCGGCGACCTGTCATCGGCCTTCGGCAACGCCATGTCGCGATTGTCGTCCCAGGCGCCGGCCACGCCGCCCCCCTCGGGAGTGGCCCTGGACACGCCAGTGCTCGACACGCCGGACAACAACGGCTACACGAACCAGACGCCCGTGCCGGTCCAGGGCGCAGCTCCGGGGGCGGCCCTCGGCAAGTCCGGGTACGCGGTCGTGGTGTATCGCCTCGGCAAGGACAACGCCAGGGAGCAGGTGGCTCAGGTCGCTCTCGGCGCGACGACGCGGTTCATCACGCCTCCCATCCCGATGAACGAGGGCAACAACGTCTTCATCGCGACCCTCAAGACTCCGACGGGTGAGGGCCAGCCGTCACCGCCGGTCACCTACATTCTCGACACCACACCGCCGCCGATCACAGTCACATCGCCGGGTCAGAATGCGCAGCTGATCCGCCGGCTCCCTCAGTGTCACCGGTAAGACCGACCCGGGAGTCAATGTCACGATCCGCAACCGGCAGGCGCCCGGAGGCGCCCAGAGCAACCAGACTGTCGGTGCGGACGGCAGCATTCAAGCTGACGGTGCCGGTGGTCGCGGGATCGAACACGATCGACCTGACCGCCACCGATCAAGCCGGCAACACCTCCAGCAGCTCTTTGACGGTCAACCGTTACTACGGCCAGCTCGCCGCTCACCTCACCGCGACCCCCGCCAAGTTCTCGGCCGCATCTCAAACCACCGTGTCGCTGACGATCCACGCCACGTCCGCGAACGGGGGCCCCTTGGCCAACGCGAAGGCGACGTTCACGGTCCAGATCCAGGGCCTCGGCCCGATCGACTCGCCCGAACTGACGACCGATGCGACCGGAGTGGCGACCTGGCAGGTGCCCATCTCGGGCGGAGCGCCCGGCACGGGGCGGGCCAGCGTCCTCGTGACGTCGCCAGCCGGAGACGAGGTCAGGGAGACAACGGCCATCACGACCACCTGAACCGTGGACGCGAGACGCAACGCTCGGGGTTGAAGCGCTGGCCGCAGGCCGTCATCGCAGCTACAATCAAGCCATGGCCAGCTGGCGCTGCCCGCACTGTGGAGCGCCGCAGCTCGAAACGGCGCGGTGCTGGGTATGTGATCGCTCGACGATCACATGCGCGAGCTGCCGCCATTTCCGCAAAGCCGTCGCCGTTCGCCTCGGGTACTGCGGGCTGGATCGGCGGCACGCGCCGCTCACGGGCGATGAGGAGCGTGCCTGCTGGGAGCCGTCGGCCTCCAAGTCGGCTGTCGAGACGGCAGCCCGCGCCGCCTCGGTCGACCCCCGCCCCGCCGGTAGCGGGAATCTCTGGGGCGCCGGCCGGCCGCATCAGATGACCGACGATCCGACGGTCCGTGCCACGGGCATGTGGGCCGAGTTCGAATCGGCGGGCGGCCAACCGTCGGGAACCTCGCACAGACGTTCGGTTCGAACCCGGCCCTGGGGTCGAGTCCCCGGCCAGACGGAGCCTACCGGGCGGCTCCGCGGGCTCTTGCCGAAGCCGAAGGGCCGCGCCTAGGCCGCGGTCGCTGTGGGGGCGGGCGTCGGGGTCGGCGTCGGGGCCGGCGTGGGAGCAGGCGTGGGAGTCGGCGTCGGGGTTGGCGTCGGGGTGGCGTGGCGTGGGCGTCGGGGTTGGCGTGGGTGTGGGCGTAGGAGTCGGCGTTGGAGCCGGTCCCTTCGACACGACGTAGTCGACCGTCGAGTTCTTCTGAACCATGACCAACGCTCGTGGATTGCTGCTGATCACCTGCCCGGCTGGAATTGATGGGTCGAACTGATCGCTGCGGACTCCGGCCTGAAGCCCGGCCGTGGTTAGGGCGGTGCGGGCGTCGCTCTCCGTCATGCCCACCAGATTCGGGACGGCGACCGTCGCCTGTCCCTGCAGGACGGTGACGTTTATCGTGTCGCCCTTGTGCATTTGAGTGCCGGCGGGCGGGTTCTGTTCCACGACCGTGCCGTCGGCCTGGGTCGTGTCGTTGGGCCTGGTCGTAATGTGGAGGCTGAGGCCCTTTTGTTGGGCGTCCGTCTGGGCCTGGTCGAGCGACTCGCTCACCAGGTTGGGTGCGTTGACGACGTCGCCGGCGCCGCCCTTGGCCGAGAAGAGCAGCACGACGATCAGGGCGATGATCACGATCAGCAAGACCGCCATGATCCCGGCGACCCAGGCCCACGGGCTGGTGCCGGTCGGTTCGAGCTCGTCATCGGCCTCGGGCATCTCGGATCGGCGAGCGGGCCGGCGAGCCGGCTCGGGAGCGTATCTGTTCGACTCGTCCAGCCCCGATTCCTCGTCGTATGGGCCGGGTCCGGTGGCGTATGCGTCCGGTGAGTAGATCACGCGGCTCGGCAGCGGGCTGGGGAACGTTTACGCCGGCGGCGCCGACGAACCCCGCTCCTGCGAGCCCGCCTCCGACCGCCCCGGCGAGACTCGCAGCCGCGGCCGTGGCCGGGCCTGTAGCCGGCCCCGCCGGCCGCGCTCCCCTCGTCCAGGAAGTCCTCCAGCGCGTCCGCCATCGCGGCCGCGGAACCGTACCGCTCCTCGGCTCTGCTCGAGAGCGCCTTCAGGGCGATGTCGTCGAGGGCGGCGGGTACTCCGGGCTGCAACGTGGATGGCGGCGGCGGGGCGCTGCGGCGGGCTCGGGCGATCTCGGCGGGCGTCTCCCCCTCCCACGGCTCGCGGCCCGTGAGCATCTGGAAGAACAGCCGGCCCAGATCCTCCACGTCGCCGGACTCGCTCGGCGCCGCGACCGACGAAGTCGCGGTCGCTCCGCCGGTGGGGGCCTGGGCGGTCTCGCCGGCCGCCTCCTTGACGTTCAGGGCGCTATCGAGGGTGGCCGTTCGTGCCCGGGCGATCCCGAAGTCGGTGACCTTGACGTGGCCGTCACGGGTGACCATCACGTTGCGGGTTGTCAGATCGCCGTGCGCGATCCCGCGGGAGTGGGCGGCCTCGAGGGCTCGAGCCACCTCGGCTGCCGCGCGGGCCGCCCGCCGGGGCGGAACGGGCCCGTTCCGCTGCAGCAGGGTGGCCAGGTCCGCGCCGTCAACGTACTCGGTGACGACGTAGGTCCCGGAGGCGTCGTTGCCCGAGTCGTAGACGGCAGCGACGCGGTCGTCGCTCAGAGCCGCGGCGGCGCGTATCTGCCAGCGAAACTCCGAAAGGAACTCCGGGTCGCTCGAATACTCCGGGCGCAGCAGCTTGATCGCAACGTCCCGGCCCAGCTGGACGTCCGTCGCCCGGTAGACCGTGGTCACGGTACCCTCTCCGAGCAACTCGATGAGCCGGTACCGGCTCCCGATCATGCGTCCAATCTCGGCCACGAAATGTCCTCGTCTGGCCGGCGTGCGGCCGGCGCTGGATGGGCGCGCTCCTCGCTCGTGGAGCCGCCGACCTTCCCCGGTCGGTCAGCTCAAGTCGAGAGTCCGCAAGTAGCGCTGGAACTCGGCGCCGATGTCCTGTCTCTGGAGCGCCAGCTCTACTGACGCTTTGAGCCAGCCCATCGTGGTGCCGGCATCGTATCGCACCCCTTCGAAGGCGTAGGCGTAGACGTCCTGCTCCTTCATCAGGGCCTCGATGGCGTCGGTGAGCTGGATCTCGCCACCGGCGCCGCGCTGCGTCTGTTCCAGCTTGTCGAAGATCTTGGGAGTCAGGATGTAGCGCCCGATGATCGCCAGGTCGGACGGAGCCTGAGCCGGATCTGGCTTCTCGACCAGGCCCGAGACCTTGTAGAGCCGGGGATCCTCGTCGGGTCCCACGGGCTCACCGGCGATGATGCCGTAGCGCCAGGTCTCCTCGTGCGGCACCTCCATCACGGCCACCACGGAGCAGTGGGTCCGCTGGTACGCCTCGATCAGCTGCCCGATGCAAGGCCGCCCGCCAACCACCACGTCGTCCGAGAGGATCACCGCGAACGGCTCGTGGCCTATCAGCTCCTTGGCAACGAGGACCGCATGGCCCAGGCCGAGCTGCTCCTTCTGGCGGACGTAGGAGATCTGCGCCAGATCGGATATGGCCCTGATCTGGCGCAACATGTCGATGTCGCCGCGAGCCTCGAGCAGCTGTTCGAGTTCGAGATTCAGGTCGAAGTGGTCTTCGATCGCCCGCTTCTGGCTGCTGGTGATGATGATGACCTGCTCGATGCCCGCCTCGACCGCCTCCTCGACGGCGTACTGGATGACCGGCTTGTCGACCAGCGGGAGCATCTCTTTGGGTTGAGCCTTGGTGGCCGGGAGGAACCGGGTTCCCCAACCCGCGGCCGGAAAGACCGCCTTCCTGACTCGCATCTGCCCTCAGCTTCGGTCGGCCAGCAGCGTGGCCGGCTCGACGAACTCGTGGTTGTCGCGGTGGATGCCGTCGCACAGCCCGAGGCGGCGCGGCTCGGTTGGAAGCCAGATCGGCCTCAGGATCTCTCGGACCTGTGAACGCCGGCAGAAGAGCGTCCCGCGCTGGGCCATCCATGCCAGGACGTGGCTTGGATCGTCATGGAACTCGAACGGGCCGGGATTGAGCCCCGCCGACTCAGTCCAGGAGACGGGAGCTTCCGGAGCGACCGTGTCGAGGATGCTCACCCGCCAGGGTCTTCCTTCGATGACCTGGCCGCAGCCCGCGCAGCGGACGGCTACGTTGTCGGTGACGATCGTGGGGATCCGGACGCCGTACAGTTCCATCGCGGCCGGATCGTAGCAGGTCGCCGGGAGTGAGGAGCGGAGGTCGGGCAGATGGACGGGAACGGCGACGAGGTTTCGCCCGACGATCCGGCGACGAGGTTTCGCCCGCCGAGGCTGCCCGGGAACGGCGACGCGATCGCGCCGCCGATGCCCAGGCCCGGGCCGGCATGCGCACCGGCCTGGCCAAGCAGTTCAAGCAGGTCCTCGATACCCAGACGAAACGCGCCCGCGAGGCCGAAGGGCTCTCCGTCGGTCGAGACACGGCCCGAGGCGGCGAAACCGCGAAGGCGAACCCGCCGCCGCAAAGGCTGATATCGGGGCTCCGCGATGCCCGGCGTCAGCTGCCGAAAGTGAACGCGTACGCGCGCGCGCCCTTGCCCTGGAAGGTGATCGTCACCGTCCCGCGGGTGGCCGCCGAGAGGTGGACCAGGTGGTACAGCCGGGCCGGCCCGACGGTCAGCGAGCCGTCGGCCGCGACATCCTCGGTGACCTGTATCGTCGCCGCCCCCGAGGTCACGCCAGTCACCCCGACCGTGGCCGCGACCGGCGAGTCGGCGGCCATGACCAGGTAGACGTCACGGGCATAGAACGAGAGCTCGAGCTGGTCGCCGCCGGCGGTTGTCTGCGCGTACTCGTCCTGGAAGTCCCAGGCACCGCTAACGGCGAAGCTGTTCTTCGCCAGCGACCCCGGGAGCGTGTAGTTGTGGGACCCGGACGCCGGCGACTCGGGCGACGAGAACTGACCCTGCCGCGCGGTACCCACGTAGGTCTCCGGCGTCTGGGTGCCCGTGATCGGCGGCGTCGGGGCCGAGGTTGCGGCCGCGGGCAGCGCGGAGGAGGCCGCGCCTGCCGCCGCCAGCAGGGCGCGGATGTCGTCCTCGGTCTGGACGTAGTCGCCCTCGCCGAAGTGGGCGTTTCGGAGGTGGCCAGTCGCGTCGATCAGGTAGTCGGCCGGCCAGTACTCGTTGGTGTAGGCGTTCCAGGTCGCGTACTCGTTGTCCTGGGCCACCGGGTACGTGATGCCGAACCGGGCGATCGCGGCCGCCACGTTGCCCGCGTCGTGTTCGAAGGCGAACTCCGGCGTATGGACCCCCACGATCACCAGGCCCTGCGAGGCGTACTTCTGGTACCAGCTCTCGACGTAGGGCAGGGTGCGGATGCAGTTGACGCACGAGTACGTCCAGAAGTCCACGAGGACGACCTTTCCCCGCAGGCCGGCGATCGTCAGCGGTTTCGAGTTGAGCCAGTTGTCGATGCCCGTGAATTCGGCGGCGGGACCGAGGTCGGGCAAGCCGGACGCGTCCGTCGAGCCGCCCGTCCCGGCCGGGGATCTGGGCCCCACGCCCAGGTCGCTCAGCGCAGATTGCACTTGCTGCGTCCGCTCCAGGGCCTGGAGCGTCCCGGTCCAGTCCGGTACGGCACTGGTCAGGTCGGCGGTAATGGCCGTGTCGGCCCCAACCGCCATCAGGCCGGCGGTGACGAGCACGAGGGCGCCGAGGGCCCGACCGGCCCAGGGCGAGGCTGAACGGAGCTTCATTCGCGCCAGGGCGGTCCGGCCTCCCAACGCGATTGCCAGAAGGGGCAGGCCCGCGCCGAGGGCATAGGCGACAACCAGCGCTAGCGTGGCCGCCGATCCGGGCGCGGTCACCGCAAGGCTGGTGACCGCACCGAGAATCGGGCCGGCGCACGGCGTCCAGACGAGGCCCAGGCCGACGCCGGTGACAAGGCCACCGACGACGCCCGGGTGGGCCATTCGGGCGCCGAGGGCGGGGATTCGAGCGGTCGCGCGCTCGTAGGCGGCCGACAGGGCAGGCACGAGCAGTGTGAGCCCGAAGACGGCGATGATCGCGATCGCGACGTCCCTCAGCAACGAGCTGGGCAGGTGGAGGGCTTCGATGATCTGGACGCTGGCCAGGGTGAAGAACGAGAAGCTGGCGATGAGACCGGCGATTACCAGATACGGCCGGCGTCGATCTCCGCCTGCGCCGGTCGCCAGGATGATCGGAAGCACCGGCAGAACGCACGGGGATACGGCGGTCACGACACCGGCGATGAAGGCGACGATCAGTAGAAGGATCACGATCGATGTCTTAGCAGGAGCTCACGCAGGCGGCTCACGCCGTTCCATGACGGCGCGCCGGCCGCGACAGCCCGGGGAGTGAGCAGACCCGCCGGCAGCTCGCCGGCGGGTCTGCTTTGGATCGTGTCTCCGGCCGCGGACGCGGACGGATCAGTAGCCGGACGATGCTTGGAGCGACGCTCGGCGCCGAGCTCGGGGCAGGGGTATCGCTGGCGGCAGCGGGTGCGGCAGCGCTCGCGCCGGCACTCGGGAGCGAGTGCCCGACTCAGGCGCCACGAACCACACGCCGTTCTTGCCCTGGCCCGCGGTGCTGCCCATGGCAGAGTCGCCGGCGAAGTAGTAGAGGGGCATGTGGTTGTAAGTCACCTGGACGGTCCCGTCGGATCGGGTGATCGTGGCGAACGTGCCGGTGGCTCCGGTTGGGCCGGTGATCGTGGCTCCGCTCGTCGCGGTCAGAGGCGGCCAGTTGGTGGCGCAGGAGCCGGAGCAGGTGCTCGTGTCAGCGGTGTCGTTTGTGAAGACGTAGAGGGTCATGCCCGTCGGGCCCGTGAGGTATGCCCCGAGGGTCGCGTCGTTCGTCGAGCCGATCGCAACGGTCGCCGGAGTGGCCGTCTCGCCCTGGGCGTTGGAAACGGGCGTGCTGGCAGCTGAGGAGCAAGCTGCCGCGACCAATACCGCGCCGAGCACGAGCCCGGCGAATGGGAATGATCTAGAGCTGGGACGCATAGCAAGGTCTCCTGAATCTGATGCCAGTTTCCCGCCGTTGGGCGCGGCAGGCTTCTCCGCCTCCAGATCTAGCGACGGTTTCTCTAAGACAGCCTGAAAGCTCTCCTGTGCGAACGTCTCCGGTGGATCGATTTATGAGAAAACCACTTGCGGGCTGCTCGCGGTTGAGTAACCTACGTCGCAAGGCTTCAGGTCGGTCGGCAGACTGGCCTCCAGCTGGCCGCACGTGGGATGCACCGGCGCCTGCGGACGGTTCCCCTGTTAGTTCCCCTACTAAGGGGAGACGGGGCTAATCCTCGTAACGTCGGAAGCGAGTGGAGGATGGGGCGTATGAAGCCCAAACCTTTAGCTATCTTCGCTATCGTGGCGCTAGTGGCGTCCGCATGCAGCTCGTCCTCGAGCACGCAGGGCGGCAAGGCCGTCAAGATCGGCGTTGACCTGCCGCTCTCGGGCGGTGAGCTCCCGAACGGCGACCCGACCCTCAAGGGTGTCCAGCTGGCCATCGATCAGAACCCTGTGGCCGGCTACACGGTCACGGTCAACAAGCAAGACGACGCCGTGAACGGCGTCCACAACCCGAACCAGGGCGCGACCAACATCCAGACCCTGATCGGCGATTCCAGCGTCTTCGCCGTCGTCGGTCCGTTCAACTCGAACGTGGCCCAGGCCGAGATCCCGAAGAGCAACTCCGCCGGATTGATCCAGTGCAGCCCGGCCAACACGAACCCAGGCCTTACCAAGGGCACAACCGGTGCCGACCTGCGCAAGGCCAATCCGACGAAGATCGCCTACGTTCGCGTAGCCACCACCGATGACATCCAGGGCCAGGCCGGCGCCGACATCGCCTACACCGTGGCCGGTGCCAAGACCGCTTATGTCGTCGACGACACCGAGACCTACGGCAAGGGCCTGGCCGATGTCTTCGCCACGGAATTCGCCAAGCTCGGCGGCACCGTGGTCGGCCACGATGGCGTCGGTACGAACCAGCAGTCCGACTTCACGGCTCTGCTGACGGCCGCCAAGGCCAAGAACCCGGAGTTCGTCTACTTCGGCGGCGTGACTGCCACCGGCGGTGGACTCCTGCGCAAGCAGATGGTCGACCTCGGCATGGGCAGCATTCCGTTCGGCGGCGGCGACGGCATCAGCGACGGCTCGGCCGCAACGGCCAGCTCGTTCCTGAACGTGGCCGGCCCGCAGGGCGACGTTGACAGCTACATGACGGTCGCGGCCATCCACGACATCCCGAACGCGGCCAAGTTCATCGCCGATTACAAGGCCAAGTACGGCACCGAGCCCGGTGCCTACAGTGCCTCCGGCTACGCCTGCGCGCAGATCTACCTGCAGGCTCTGGCCAAGGTCGGCAATGACCGCGAGGCGGTCCGCGCCTACGTGACCACAACCGCCAACGTCTTCCCCACCGTTCTGGGCAACGTCTCGTTCGACGCGAACGGCGACACGACCCAGCACATCATCAGCTACTACAAGTTCGATCCCACCACGAAGGACTGGAAATACTTCCAGCAGAAGGACTTCACGTCCGGAGTGACCACGACAGCCGCTCCGTAACCGGCGTTCTCGAAACGCGATCTCTGGGGGCCGGAGTGATCTCCGGCCCCCCTTAGATCGCGCGAGCAGGCCAGGTCGCAGCCCACAGGGAGATATGTGGACGCCGGGATTCTGACCCAACAGACTTTCAATGCCCTGACGATCGGTGCGATGTACGCCTTGATCGCACTCGGCTACACGATGGTCTACGGCATCATCGAACTGATCAACTTCGCCCACGGCGACGTCTTCATGGTCGGCTCGTTCGTGACGCTCTGGCTGCTGTCCACCCTCGGCGTCAACGGCGCGATCAACGACCCGCCCAGGCTCGCGATCATGCTCATCGTGATGTTCGCGTTCACGATGACCGTGATGGGCCTCGTCGGCGTCCTCATCGAGCGCTTCGCGTACAGGCCGCTCCGGAACGCGCCACGCCTGGCGCCTCTGATCACCGCCATCGGCGTCAGCTTCATTCTCCAGAACATCATCCAGGTGACCTTCAGCAACTCGCCGGTCAACGTGCCCCGGGTGATCGAAGCCCAGGCCGGCACCACCGTCCAGCTGCCCCAGTTCGCGGTCGCGGACTTCCAGGTCACTGCCACGCCGGTGACCTTCTCGTACGCCCACATCTTCATCATCGTGCTGGCGGTCTCGCTCATGGTGGCCCTGCACCTGTTCGTGGGCCGGACGCGCCTCGGGCGGGCCATGCGATCCACGGCCATCGACCGCGAGGCGGCGCAGCTCATGGGCGTCGACATCAACACCACGATCGCGCTGACGTTCTTCATCGGTTCCGCCCTGGCTGGAGCCGCGGGCGTCGCGTGGGCCCTCAACTACGGCACCACCAAGTTCGACATCGGCTTCCAGGCCGGCCTCAAGTCCTTCACCGCGGCCGTGCTCGGAGGCATCGGCAATACCACCGGCGCCGCCCTCGGCGGCTTCCTGATCGCCTTCATCGAGGTATTCAGTTCGCAGCTTGGCTATAGCCGGTGGAGCGAGGCGATCGTGTTCTCGATCCTGATTCTCGTCCTGGTGTTCAGGCCGACCGGCATCCTCGGCCAGCGGCTGGCGGAGCGAGCATGAGCCCGCGCATGTCGATCGCGTCTTCGATCAAGGGCTCCTCGGTAGGCCGCGCGGCCGGCCGGGTCCGCGGCCGGCTTACGCCCGCGACAAATGCCACCGGCCACTACTTCGGCGCTCACCAGTCCTTCTCGGTCCTGATCGGCATGGCCGTGGCGACCGCGATCCTGCCGCTGATAGTCCTCTTCCCGCCGTTCAGCGGATTTGGCGGCCAGAACGACTTCGTGGACGGATTCGCCTCGGCCGGAGTATTCGTCCTGCTCGCGGTCGGCCTCAACGTGGTCGTCGGCCTGGCGGGCCTCCTCGATCTCGGGTACGCGGCGTTCTTCGCAATCGGCGCGTACACGTACGCCTACGGAGCTTCGCCCTTCTCCGGGCTCGACGTTCCGTTCTGGCCGATGCTGCTCGTCGGGGCCGCGGTCGCTGCGGTCTTCGGCCTGCTGCTGGGAGCGCCCACTCTGCGGCTGCGGGGCGACTACCTGGCAATCGTGACCCTCGGCTTCGGCGAGATCGTGCCGGTGGTCTTCCTCAACGCCGACAAGTACACCAACGGGACCAACGGCATCAGCGCTCTCTACCAGCCGGCGCTGCCCGGGATCGGCGGTTTCGGCTTCATCAACCCGTGGCCCTACTACATAACCGTGGCTGTGATCATCGCCGTCGCGATGATGCTGCTCTACCGGCTCGAGGATTCCCGCCTCGGCCGAGCGTGGATGGCCGTCCGCGAAGATGAGCTCGCGGCCGCCAGCATGGGCATCAACACCGTGACCACGAAGCTGCTCGCATTCGCGATCGGGGCCTCGACCTCCGGCCTGGCGGGCGTCTTCTACGCGTCCAAGCTCGGCCTGGTCAGCCCGAGCCAGTTCGGTTTCACCATCAGCTTCACGGTGCTCGCCATGGTCGTTCTCGGTGGCATGGGCAACATCTGGGGCGTGGCCATCGGAGCCTTCGTGGTCTACGAGATCCAGAGCCAGGGACTCAAGCAGCTCAACAACTTCGTGGCGAGCTCGGGCATCCCGCCGATACACATCGGGTTCGTAAACGTGGACCTGTCGGCCATCAACTTCCTCGACTACCAGTTCCTGCTGTACGGACTGGCCCTGGTTGGGATGATGCTGCTGAGACCGGAAGGGCTCTTCCCGAGCCGTCGCCGCAAGGAAGAGCTCCACGATGCCGATGACGCCGGAGCCTCCAATCAGGAGCTCGTCGAGGCATGACGGCACAGACTGCGCCTCCGGTGCTCCGGGCCGTCCGCCTGACCAAGGCCTTCGGCGGCCTCGTCGCGGTCAAGGAGGTCGACTTCGAAGTCAAGGCCGGTTCGATCACCAGCCTTATCGGACCCAACGGCGCCGGCAAGACGACCCTCTTCAACGTCGTCGCCGGCCTCTCCGACCCGACGGAAGGCTATGTCGAGTTTCTCGGCCAGAAGATGGTGGCCAGCCCCGAGCGAGGTTGGCTGGAGCCGATCATGTGGGTTCTGCCGGCCGGGCTGGTCTGGCTGTTGACCTATGCCCTGAGCCTGATTGGCGTCCCGACGACTGCTATCGAGGCCCTGATCCTGGTCGGGCTCGGGTTGCTCATCGCGACCCTCATCACCGCCGTGATCAGGCCTTCCTGGTACACCAGGATGCTGGTGACCCTGGGCGTCTTCAAGAGCGCCCGGCCGAACGACATGGTCCAGGCCGGCATCGGCCGGACCTTCCAGAACATCCGCCTCTTCGCCAACATGACGGCCCTGGAGAACGTCCTGGTCGGCATGCACGGCCAGCTCAAGGCCAGCCCGCTCGACGCGGTGCTCCGAACTCCCAAGCAGCGCCGGGAAGAGGTCGCCTCGAGAGAGGAAGCGCTGCGCCTGCTCCAGTACGTGGGCCTCCGCAACCGGGAGAACGCCCTTGCCCGCAACCTGCCGTACGGCGATCAGCGCCGGCTCGAGGTCGCGAGAGCCCTGGCCACGAAGCCGAAGCTGCTGCTGCTGGACGAGCCGACGGCCGGCATGAACCCGTCGGAAACGGCCACGATGATGAAGCTGTTCAGCCGCATTCGGACCGAGCTGGACCTGCCGATCTTGCTCATCGAGCACGACATGCGAGTGGTCATGGGCATCAGCGACTCGGTCACCGTCCTGGACCACGGCGAGAAGATCTCCGAGGGAACTCCCGATCAGGTCAGGGCGGACACGCGTGTCATCGAGGCCTACCTCGGCAAAGGCGCGATATGAGGCCGCTGCGTTCGCTCCACCCGGCCCCGACGCCGGCCCCGGCGCCGACGCTCCGCCAACGTCGGCGCAGACAGGGACCGCGCTCCTCCAACTCCACGATGTCGTGGCCTCGTACGGAGCCATCCAGGCCCTGCGCGGCATTTCGCTGGAGGTCCGCAAGGGCGAGATCGTGACGATGCTGGGCGGCAACGGCGCCGGCAAGTCGACGACCCTGCGGACCGTCAGCGGCCTCATGCACCCGCGTTCCGGCAGTATCGAATTCGACGGCCAGGACATCACCGCGGTTCCGGCCCACAAGCTGGTTCGACTCGGCATCGGACACGCCCCCGAGGGACGGCGCATCTTCAATCGGCTGACGGTCCTGGAGAACCTGCAGATGGGGGCCTACTCCCGTCACGACAAGGCCGAGATCGCCTCCGACTACGACCGAGTGTTCGGCCTCTTCCCCAGACTCCAGGAGCGCCACAGCCAGTCGGCGGGGACGCTCTCCGGCGGCGAGCAGCAGATGCTCGCCATCGGCCGGGCATTGATGGGCCGGCCCAAGCTGCTGCTCCTCGACGAGCCGTCGATGGGCCTCGCGCCGGTGCTGGTCGAGCAGATCTTCCGGATCATTCGCGACATCAACGCCCAGGGGACGACGATCCTGCTGGTCGAGCAGAACGCCCAGATGGCGCTCCAGGTCGCCGGTCGCGGCTACATCCTCCAGACAGGCAAGATCGTCCTGGCCGACACCGCGGCCGCGCTGGCTCAGAACGAGCAGGTCAAGAAGGCATACCTGGGCGGCTAGAAGACGGCGGCGGCCAACGGGGTATCCGGTTCCGGCATCGGTGCAGGCTTCAGGAAGCCGCGCAGCCCGACTCGTCGGGATAGAGCGGACGCACGTAGACGGCGTAACGGTTGGGGCCGTAGGTCCAGAGAGTCAGCGCGTCCGCCGTCAGCGCGACCGTTCGGAATGCCTCGAGATCGGACCCTGTCAGGACCAGGCAGCGAGTCTGCGGCACGGAGGCCGCCTCCCCGGCCGTCGCCGGATCGGCGGCGAGCGGCCATGCGACAACCTCGCGTTTCAGCTCGTCCTCTTTGGATACGTAGGTCGGGCCGGCGAACACGCGCATCGCGGCCGCCTCATAGGTCTCGGCGTCGCTGACCTGCCGGCCCAGGAAGGCCGGCAGATCCATGATCTCGCGCTCGAATGCGGACAGCCTCCCGCGAGCCTCAGCCACTGCCTGATCCGTCACCGTGACGTCGTAGTCCAGGGCCAGGGCGGAGATCGTGTGGGTCTTGCCGTCCACGACCGCGGTGAATTCGGTCCTGGACGCGTCATAGATCTCTACGGCGTCGAACCGGGCGTCCGGGCCCAGCAGGCCGGCCCGGTCGGCCTCGCCCACGATCTTCTGGATCTCCGCGGCGTGACTTGCATCTGGCGCAAGTCGGGCAGGAGGGGGGCCGGGTAGGTCTCGGTCTGCGGTCCCTGGACGACGATTCGACCGTCTCCGTACAGCGCGAACCAGGGTTTGTGAGTCAGCTGAGCACCGGGCGGAAGAAGCCCTCCGCCGGTCGTGACGCGCAGCAGCAACTGATCGGCTCCGGTCGCGACGTTGTAGTGGCTTGCCGGAGTGAAGCCGGGCCGGTCGGTCGCGCCGGCGGTTGAGCACGCCGCGGCTATCAGGCCGATGCCGAGTAGGGAGATGAACTTGCGCATCGCAGCCACCTTCTCGCAAGTGACGGTCCAGGGTGACGCAGCCGCGTCAACCCTTCGACGATCCGGGTGCGTGCGAGGTTCCCAACAGATGCGGAAGCCCGATGCAATTCGGAAGCGCGGGACCTCGCGCCCGCCGCCATCCTACTCGGTCGGGTGGTCAGCGCAGGCGGAACGGCGCCCCATGCCCCGGAATGACGACGTCCACGCCACCAAGGAGACGCCCGCGGTTCCGCTCCAATTCCGCCTGGTCGGCGGAGTAGGGATCCACCTCGGGCGTCCGGTCCGATCTCCACCACAGGTGCGTGAACGCCTGCCGGCCTTCGGCCGTATCGACGATCAGGCTTGCGTCCTGCGGCGAGTGACCGGGCGTGACCCAGATCGTCGTGTTCGGCGCGAGCTTGAAGCCCTCGCCGGAATGCGGCTCCACGTGGTCGTCCCGGCGAATGGTCCGGAAATCGACGATCTCCGCCTGTCTGAAGAGGGCGATGTTGACGGTGTGGTCCAGATGGTGGTGCGAGACGAAGACGTGGGTCACGTCGTCCGGCGTGAGACCGAGCCGCTCGATCGGGTCCAGGATCAGCGAGCGACTCCTGACCATGCCCGGGTCCACGACGATGATGCGGTCGCCGTCGCGAACGAGACCCACGGTTCCGGCCACGGACGGCGAGTCGGCGTACCCGATCGTCAGGATGTCGACTCTCGCCAGAGGGTCTCTCTGCTGTCACCCGGTCCTCCTTCTGCGGTGCTACGGACAGGTATTGGCCGGCGCCGGTTTGCCGGACCAGAGACTGTCGGCGCCGAAGAGCTGGACCGATAGTGCCGCGACCTTGTCGTTGAGCAGGCAGTTGGCCGCGTTCACGTTGCTGACGCCGGTGATCGTGTATGGCGGCCCCAAGACGACCTGGGTGATGTTCGCGCTCGGGACCTCCTGGGCAAGGGCTACGTAGTCCGCCACCTGGTTCGCCGGGAAGTCGGTCTCGACGCTGGCTCCGAGGGTCTTGAGCAGACTCGGTAGCGCCAGGATCTGGCTCGGTTGGGCCATCTTGTGGAGCAAGGCAATGAGGACCAGCTGCTGGCGGGACGACCGCTTCCAGTCGCTGTCGCCTCGACCGTGGCGAGATCTGATGTACGCGAGGGCGGTCCGGCCGTTGAGATGCTGTGGGCCGGCAGCAAGGGAGAAACCGTAGGGGCTGCCGTCGAGCCAGTCGTAGGTTGGGTCGACGACGGCGTAAGGGGCCACGATGTCGATCCCGCCGACCTTGTTGATCATGGTGATGAAGCCGCCGATGTCCATGACCGCGTGGTAGTTGATGGTGACGCCGACGAGGTACTGGACTTCTTTGACGAGCGTCGTGTACGGGTCGTTGCCCGACTTGATCTTGCCGGACCGGACGTAGATTGGCAGAGCGTTGATCTTGTCGGACGGAGAGTCGACGCCGCCGAAGTAGAAGGGGAAGCTGGCGCTGTCGCGGGGCACGCTGACCATCTGGATCGACTTGTCCTGTGGGTTGAGGCTGACGACCATGATCGAGTCGTAGGCGTCGTAGCTCGTTCCGCTGCCCCTTCCCGTCAACAGGATCGTCACACGACCGTTGGGTACCGGCGTCGGAGCGCTCTCCTGCGTGGGGGTCGGACCGGCGGTCTCACCCGGCGCAAGGCTCGGTCCCGGCGTGGCCTGCACGATCAGGTCGGTCTTCCCCGGATCGAAGACCGACGACCCGGCATCGGAATACGCCAGCAGGTAATAGCCGCCGCCGAGGTGGGTTACGGCGATGATCGCGGCGAGCGCAACCAGAACGGCCCGGTCGATGCGCTTGTGGGCGGAGGTGCCGCCACCGCCTCTGAAAGCGTCGATGACGGAGACGAGCCGCCAGCCGCCAAACAGGACGAGAACGACGATCGTGTTGATGGCGACCACGCGCTCGGCGAAGAGCTGAGCCGCGAGTACGACGGGTCCGCGCCGCAACCCGTATGCCAGAAGGAGGACGACCACGACGGAAGGCACGGCAAAGATCGCGGCCAGACGTCGTTTGCGCAGGTAGAGCTGCCCGAGACCCGGCCACACGAACGAGAGCAAGGCCGCCAATGAGGGCGATCGCCCATGTTCGGGCTTGGTCGGCTCGTCCGGTTCCATGGCGATCGGCTCGTCGGCTTCCGCAGCGATTGGCTCGTCCGGTTCCACAGGGATCGGCTCCCCTTCACGAGGTCAAACGAGTCTCTGACGTCACCATCGACGACGCCGTGATGATCCCCGGCGGTGGCCGTTCTCCTCGTTGCGGCCGGCGTGTCGTTGCGACATGCGCGCCGGCCGATCCGCGGCCGCGCTGGCCTCTGGGCGGCTAGAAGACGGCGGCGCCCAACGGGACATCCGATTCCGGCGTCAGGTAGATGATCTCGCCCTTCGAGTTCTCGACGCCCAGCACCAGCACTTCGGAGATCTCCGGGCCCATCTTCTTTGGGGCGAAGTTGACGACGCCGATGACGAGGCGGCCGACCAGGGCATCGGCCGGGTAGTTGCGGTATGCCCCGCAAGACAGCTTGGTGCCGATTTCCGGGCCGAAGTCGATCGTCAGCCTGTAGGTCGGCTTGCGCGAGAGGGCGTCTTCCACTCGCAACACGCGGCCGACTCTGATGTCCAGCTCGTCGAACGAACCGAAGAGCGCGGTCTTCTTCAACCTTGCCTCCCTTGCCGGCGCGGCCTGGATTCGAACGTGCCGAGATCTTACTAGGCTCGCCTCGCAGGTGCCGCCGGGACCTCCCGAGCTGAGCCGGCGTTCGCTATTCTGGAGGTGATCCGCCGGCCGGCCGAGGTTGACGCAGAAGGGGAGCATCGATGGCAGACAGGACCGTTCGGGATTTCCAGGTGCCGTTCGCCGTAGCACCCGTGGCCGACGCGTGGGCCGCCGCGAACCACTTCGGGCTCAAGCTGGTGGAGCCGGACGGGAGCCGCCTTTACGGGCGCGGCGAGGGGATTCTCACCGGCCAGATGTTCTGCATGGTCCGCCAGTCCGGCCCGAACGTCCGCATCGAAGCGTGGATTCATGCGCGGCTTGTGGCACGAATCAGCGCGGCGTTCCTCATCCCGACCGACATGTCCGTGGAACCGGGCGGCATCAAGGGCTCACTGCCCAGGAAGATCTGCCGCGAAGCCGTCAACAAGCTGCTCGCCCAACTCGGCCAGCCGCCGATCGAGCAGGCCACCTTCTCGGCGGCTCAGCCGGCCGTGGCTTATCCGCCCGGGCCTGCCCCGGTATCGCAGGCGCCGTATCCGCCCGCGGTTCCTGGGTACCAGGCCGCGAACGGGTCCCCGACGGTTGCGGCACGGCCGGACGGCATCTCGGTCCTGGCCGTCTTCGAGGTCATCATCGCTCTGGTTGGGTTGTATGTAGCCCGGGACCTTGCCTACTGGTCCAACTGGGGCTTCTCCTACGACAACTTCCGCGAGGGCGTTGTCGATGGGGCGATGGCCCTGGCCTACCTCGCCACGTCGATTACCGGCTTCGTGGTCGCCTGGCGGCTGTGGTCCATGCAGGCCTCGGCCTGGTGGACGGCCGTCGTCCTGAACACCGCGCTCCTCGGCCTCATTGTCGTGGGGATAGTCCTATGGGGCGTCGAAACCACGGACCTCATCGGCATTCCCGTCAATCTGGGCGTGCTCTGGTACCTGAACCAGAACCAGGTTCGGGCCCTGTTCGGCCGCCCTCCGATGAACTTCACGCAGAACCCCGGCTAGCGGTTCTCGAGACCGGGTTGCTCAGTGGCAGCTCGCGGACCCGGAGTCGGTGAAGGTGTAGCCGGGCGCCGGCACGAACTTCCAGCTGTAGCCGGTCGGGCCGAGGGTCATGTCGATGACCCCGAATGAGGTGTCGTTGCGAACGACCTCACCCGGGAGCGGCGCCGCCACGAAGCCGTAATGGTTCTTGCCTCCGGTGCCGACGACGAACTCCGTGGTCCCGGCCGGATCCGGCTGTCCGCTGCCATTGAGGGGCACGAATTGTTCGTAGTCGTGGTTGTGCCCGGTCAGGACCACGTCTACGTGGGCGGCGACGAGGTCCGCCCAGATTGTCGTCATTTGCGATGCGTCGCCGTGCTCGCCCGAGGAGAAGCGCGGCTCGTGCCACGTGACCATGGTGCAGAGTCGCGGGTAGGCGGCGAGGTTGGCCAGGAGCCACTTCTCCTGAGGCGAGCCCGCCTGGCAACCCCCCACCTGGCTGCATTCGGAGTCGAGGCTGATGATGTGCCAGTCGCCCAGGTTGAAGGCGTAGTAGGCCGGGTAGCCGAAGTACGCGAAGTAGCCGGCCGCGCCTTTGGTCAGATACTCGTGGTTGCCGATCGTCGGATGGATGATCGACTTGTACTGCCCCCACGTCGGCGCGAAGACGGCCTGGTAGGCGGCGAGTGTGTTGGTCTCGTACTGGTTGTCTCCCAGGGTCAGAACGGCGGTCGGCCGGAGCTGGCCGATCTCCGCGGCCGTGGCCGCCTGGTCGCAGTCCGTGGGCTGGCCGACGTTCGCCGAGGGGTCGCAGGCGATGTCGCCGGCGGCCACGATGCTGACTGTCGTTGGTGCGGGCACGGGTGCCGCAGGGCGCAGTTGGCGCCGGTGTTGGCCCGGTCGTCTGGCGCGGCGCCGGCGGCCGGTGGCGCTGTTGTCGCTCCTGCGACGGGCCCCGGCGTGGCGCCCTGAGACGGCACGGCGGCAACGGCGATGGGCAGGTTGCCGGGGGCCGGGGCCGGGGCTCGAGTCCGGCGTCTGGGTGGCGCCGATCACCGAGGAGTCGATCGGTGGCAGGGCGACCAAGGGCGAGCACGGGGAAGTTCGGGGTCGGGGTGGGGGACGGGCCCAGGATGCTGCAGGCCCAGAGGGTGGTGGCCAGCAGAGCGAGGGCCCCGAGCCTGACCAGGGGCCCTGTTCGACCGGTTATTGAACGTCTCGTCGGCATGGAGTCCTCCTCTGATCCGCTCCGCTCGGAGCCGATAGGGGTGAGGGCTGGGCGAGGAGCCGCCGCGATGACACGCCGGGGGCGGCGCTACGAGAGGGACGCAGTATTGCCCAAACGGGCAAAGTCGCTCCCCGCAACGCAGGCCTGTTCCGCGGACCGTCCCGATGCCCCTGGGTAGGGACGGCTACACAAACGAGTACGGTCCCAAGCTCACCCGCGCTCGTGGCTGCTCGGTTCCCCACGGCGTGGTCGCCACACTTACCACCCCGCGCCGTAGGAGCGCTATTGTTCTGGGGCGAGGTAGCGCACATCGAACCGGCGAGGCATCGGCTGAAGCTCACCCAAGGGAGAACGAGATCGGCTTCCTGAGGCGCCTGCTCGGGGGCGGTCGACCAGACTCCGGCGCCGAGATCCAGCCGGGGACGGCAGATGGGATGCCCTCGGGCCCGGGTGGCGTCGTACCCGCCGCGCCGCCCGCCCCGCCGCCCGCGACTTCGGCCGCGCCTCCACCGGGTGCGCGCGCGACGTGCCCGTACTGTGCCACGCTCCTGGATCCCGCACCCGAGCGCGGGCGCCTTTGCCCGCGCTGCCGGCGACGGATCGTCGTCCGCCGGGTCGATGGCCGGCTCGTGCTGATGACCGAGGAGGCGCTGGGCGTCTTCGAGTCCGAGCGCGACCGTGAGACAAGGGAGAGTGACTGGGCCGGCGAGCGGCGTCGCTGGCTCGCACTGGCCAAGGGCGTATCGGCGCCGGCCAACCGGATCGTCAGGCTGGCCGCGGCGGCGCCGACGGAAGAGGTCGTGGCCGCGTCGAAGGACCTGTACCTGGCCGCCGCCGAGCGCGCCGTGCGGACGGCCCGGCGGAGCAAGCGCTGGGAGGAGGTGGCGAGGATCAGGCGCGACCAGGCCGCCGCCCTGTATCGCGCTTCCGGCTCTCCGATTCCGCCTCCCGACGAGATCGTGGCGTTGCACCGGGCCTGGTCGGATGCGGCGCTGCGCGCACTCACCAAGTTTGGGGCGCAGGCCGAGCTGGTCTCCGCCGGATGCTGCGCGATATGCGGGCGCGACAGCGGGCGAGCCTTCCGCATCGCGGTCGAGCTGCGGGAGCAGCGTCTTCCGCATGATGGCTGCCCGAAAGGCCTGTGCCTTTGCGACTGGGTCGCGGTGCCGGGTCCGGTGCCACGCGCTCGACGCGCTCGACGCCGAGCTTCGCCAGCCGCCCAGTGACTCGGCCGTTGCCTGAGGCGCACAGGCCTGCCCGCGCTCGGATTCGATTCGGTGCCATCATCGACCTACCGTCCACTGTGTCGTCTTCGCGGTTGCGTTGGAGGCCGTCATGAAAGCCGGGCTGCTCATACCACAGGGCTGGAAGTACGAGTACAACGGCTGGGACCCGGCCGCCGCGTGGTCCCGCACCCTGGATCTGGCGCGTCACGCCGAGGATCTCGGTTTCGAGTCGGAGTGGGTATTCGACCACTTTCACACCGTGCCCGACCCCACGGACGAGATCACCTTCGAGTCGTTCACGACGCTGACCGCGATAGCCGGCGTGACCTCGCGAGTCCGGCTCGGCCATATGGTCATCTGCACCGGCTTTCGCAACCCTGCCCTGGTCGCCAAGCTGGCCGCAACACTGGACGTCGCGAGCGGCGGACGCTTCGAGCTCGGCATCGGGGGCGGCTGGAAGGAAGAAGAGTGGCTCGCCTACGGCTACGGCTTCCCGCCCGTCGGCGACCGGCTCGGGGCACTTCGTGACGGGCTCGAGATCATCACCCGCATGCTTGGTCCAGGCCGCGCGACCTACGAGGGCAAGTACGCGAGCGTCAAGGGCGCCATCAACGTCCCCAAGGGGATTCAGAAGCCGCGGCCCCCGATCATCGTCGGCGGCAACGGCCGCGAAGTCACCCTCCGGTTGGCCGCCCGGTTCGCCGACGAACTCAATCTGGTCTTCGTCGGGACCGATGAGGCATCCGAGCTGATGGCCCTCGCCCGAGAGCGCTGCGAGGAGATAGGCCGCGATCCGGCCACGCTTCGCATTTCGCTGTACTGCGCCGACAAAGACTCCAAGACACCGGGCCAGAGGCGCGTCGACTTCATCGGCCGCTGCGCTCAGATCGGGCTGGATCGGCTCGTCGCCTTCCCGACAGTCGAGGAGCCCACACGCGAGTCACAGGCCCGCTATGCGGAGGACTGCCGCGCGGCCGGCGTTGAGTTGGCGAGCCCGCAGGCGTAACTGGGCGCCGAGAGTTGGTGCCCCCAAGGGGATTCGAACCCCTGATCTCAACCTTGAAAGGGTCGTGTCCTAGGCCTCTAGACGATGGGGGCGCGGCGCGACCCGGAGTTTAGCAGGGGCGCCGGAGGCGCTTTGCCCTCAGCCGGCCAGGACCAGGATCATGATCAGGGTCCCGGCCATCGACAATGCGCAAATCACCGCCGATACGCCGCCCAGCACCGCGAACAGCAGGGCGTGGCCGGCCTCCTCTCTCAGACCCGCCTGGTACGCCGCGACCGAGCAGATGGCCGTGTCCAGGCCGAAGGCGAGGATCGTGACCACGCCTGCGCTCATCAGCACGGCTACCGGCGTCGTGTGGCTTGTCATGGCCAGGGCAAGGAATAGGACCGAGCCGATCGAAACGACCGTCAGGGTGACATAGGCGGGCGAGAGGTGGCGCAGCCATTCCTTGACCCTCTCGAGGGGAGTGGGCTCGGCCCGGGGAGTGGCCGGCGGGGCCGGAACGGCGCCGGGCGGCGCGGCCGCCGGAGTGGCCGTTGCGGTGAGCGGCGGCTGCGCTGGTCCCGGTTGGGTTGAAGGCACAGGGGAGGGCGGCGGGGTGACGGCGGGGCCGGCGCGCCGCTGCCGGGGGCGCCGCGGCTGGTGCCGGCGCCGCGGTTGCCGCCGGCGCGTCGGGCTTGTGCGGAAGGCCGCCGGAAGCATCCGGGGGCGTGCCCCATTTGCTCTGCGGCTTTCGCGGGCTCTGGCTCATGGCCAGAGGTTATCAGTTGCCGTTGGCTACGGCGGTTGCCCCGTCCGGCTCCGCGATCCCGGGTCCGGGCCCCGGCGCCCAGCGGTGGTATATCGCGACCCCGTATTCGAGCCGAAGCCGTTTCATTCCGATCCGCCAGCTCAACCCCGAGCGCCCCGAAAGCGGCGGAGAGAAGCTCGCGCGCCTGCTCGGCCGACTCGAAGGTCCACCGGCAATGGATCACACGGATCCGAAACCCGTCCCCCAGGAACGGCCCCTTGCGCTGGCTCCAGGCCATGGCTCGATCGCGGCGTTCGGGCCACAAACCCCAGACGTCGTCGCGGCCGTAGTCGTGCACGAGCAGCAGGCGGCCGCGTGGTCGCAGAAGCCGTTCCGCCTCCGCGATGAACCGCGAACCCGGCACCGCCAGCTCCGACCAGGGGACCACGACGGTGTCCGCTTCGCCCGTCGGCAGTTCGGCGACGCGGGCGAGCGCGGCGGCTTCATCGCCCGGATCGGGGAAGGCCACGGCGTCGACCCGCGCTCCGATCGCGGTCAGCTGACGCTCCAGGAAGCCGCGGCCCGCGTCCAGCAGGACCACGTGGCGGCCGGATACCGGACCCAGATCCTCCAGGGCGGCGATGAGCTTCCCTTCGACATCCACGACGCCCAGGAAGGCGTCCTCCAGCTCCGGCGTGTGGACCGCTACGGACAGATCGGGCATCCGGTCTCCTCGGTAATCCCCCTCGTTCGCGCCCGGGCAGCTTACCCGCTCCGCCCCAGGGTTTGCCGGCCCGGCCCGCCGCCGCGGCCCGGCACCGGGCCGGTGGATGCTCGGATGATCAGACGCGTGTCCAGGGTCTTGTGCTCGGGCCGCTCCATGTCCGGGCTGGCGATCATACGGAGGAGCAGCCGAGCCGCCTCCTCCCCCTTCTGGCGAATCGGCTGGTGAACCGTTGTCAAAGGCGGGTTCGAATGGGTCGCCGCGTCGAGGTCGTCGAAGCCGACGATGCTGATGTCGTCGGGCACGCGCAGGCCCACCTCACGCACGGCCCACATGACGCCGATGGCCATGACGTCGGACATCGCCAGGATCGCCGTCGGCCGCAGGCCGTCCTCCCAGATGCGGTGGAAAGCGGCCACGCCACCCTCGAACGTGGCCGGCCCCACGACGATCCGCTCATCGCCCAGCCTGACTCCGCCCAGTTCGAGGCCCTGGCGATAGCCGGTCAGGCGGCGCGAGGCGACAGTCTCGGTCGGGCCCGGCGAGTACTCGAAGAGGCCGGGCATGTTCGGCGGTTCGATGCCGATGACGGCGAACTGCTTGTGCCCGAGCGAGAGCAGATGTCTCGCGGCGGATCGGGCGCCCACCTCGTCGTTCGACTCGACCGAACCGTGCTCGGGTAGCGCCCCGCCGTCGACGAGGACCATCGGCAGACCCGCCCGCCTTATCTGCTCGACTTCGGGGTGGTCCTCGCCCAGGCCCACGGCCACGAACCCGTCGACGGTGGCCCGGCCGATGGCCCGGACCAGCGACCCGTGGAGAGGCGAGACGAAGAGCAGGCCGTATCCGGCCGCGTCGGTGGCGCCGGCAACACCGGCGCACAGCTCCGCGTAGAACGGGTTCGCGAACACGACGCTCAGCACCTGGGGGGTGAGAAGCCCGATCGTCATCGTGTTCTTCTGAGTGAGCATCCGCGCCACGGGATGCGGCCGGTAGCCCAGGGAGGCGGCGACGTCCCGGATCTTCGCGACGGTCACCGCGTTGAGGCGTTCGGGGCTGTTGAAGGCGAACGAGACCGCGGTCTTCGATACGCCGGCCTCCTTCGCCACGTCGGCGATCCGGGCGCGTCTGGTCCTGGTTTCCACCGCGTCCTGCCTCTCCACCCGATCCCGGCCCGGCCGCTGGCTCGGACCGTCGATCCGGGCTCGCACGCTATCCGCGATGCCTGTGACTGTCAACGTGGCCGGCGCCGACTGGTGGCAGAATGGGTTCAGCCCAACGGTGGGGCGCCCCGATCCGGTCAGACGGAGAATTGGAGGACACCGATGCGACTCGTGACGATCCGGCCCTTGGACAGTACGCCCACCGATCCGGGAATCCACCAGGTGGCGGCCGTCCTGCCGAGCGGACGATTCCTCACCCTCGGCGCGCTCTCCCTGATGATGCCCGACATGCTGGCTGAAGAGATCCGGGACCTGGACCTGGCGACGGTCGTGGCCATCGATCCCGAATTCGGCGTCCTGCGGGGTGCGATGGCCGCCGCGAGCGCCAGAGACCTCGACGAGATAGCCATCGATCCGGCAACCGTCCGTCTCGCCCCGCCGATGCTGCGACCCGGGAAGATCGTCGGCGTCGGCTACAACTACATGGATCACATTCGCGAGCAGGGCCTGGAGCGGCCGACTCGTCCGGTCCTGTTCTCGATGTTCGCGAACGCCGTCGTGGCCGACGGCGAACCGATCCGGCACCCGGCCGGAACCCACGCCCTGGACCTCGAGGCGGAGCTGGCGGTCGTCATCGGGCGTCGAGCGAGCCGGGTCGCGGCCGCCGACGCGCTTCGTTACGTGGCCGGCTACACGGTCGCGAACGACGTTACGGCACGCGACTGGCAGGGGCAGCAGAAAGCGCTCCGTGCCGGTGAGACGGGCGACGGACAGTGGCTTCGAGCCAAGGGCTCGGACACTTTCCTGCCGCTCGGCCCGGCACTTGTCACGACCGACGAAGTGGGAGACGGCCGCGGCCTGCGTGTCCGCGCCTGGCGGACGGCCGCCGCAGGCCCAAACGCCAACGAGGCGTTCCAGATGCAGGACGGCACCACGGCGGACATGCTCTTCGGCGTAGCCGAGCTCATCTCCGTCATCAGCCAGGAAGTCACTCTCGATCCGGGCGACGTCATCGTCACCGGAACGCCCAGCGGCGTAGGGGTCTTCCGCCAGCCGCAGATCTTCCTCGAGCCGGGCGACACGGTGACGGTGGAAGTCGAGCGGATCGGCAAGCTGACCAACCCGGTCGTCGACGCGGCGGGCAATGCGCCGGCCGGGTCTCCGGCTGCCAAGCTCCTGGCCCGCGCCTGACCTGCACGGCGGCCGCGCGGCGGCGAGGACGCTGAAGCGTTTCGCGGGCAGGCTCCCGCACACGTGGCACAATCGACCGCGATGGACGGCGACGCTGATCCGACGGTAGCGGCGACGGTGGCTGGCCGACCGGGCGCCTCACTCCTGGCCACAGCCGGGGCGACCGATCTGCGTATCCCGCGGACGATGCGAGCCCTCGTCAAGGCCGAGCCACGTGCCGGCGCGGAGCTGCGCGAGGTCCCCGTCCCGCGCCCGGGCCCCGGGGAGCTGCTGATCCGCCTCGAAGCCGTCTCCCTGTGCGGCACGGACCTGCACATCTATCGCTGGGACGAGTGGGCGCAGGGGCGCCTGGGCAAGTACCTGCCCCGCATCTTCGGTCACGAGATGGCCGGCCGGGTCGTGGCTCACGGGCCGGGAACCGGCGCCGTGCCCCTCGGCACGCGAGTGGCCGCCGAAACCCACCTCGTGGACTGGACCTGCTATCAGTGCCGGACCGGCCGCGAGCACGTCTGCGCCAACCTTCGAATCCTGGGCGTGGACGCGGACGGCGCCTTCGCCGAGTACATGACCCTGCCGGAGCGCAACGCCTGGGCGTCGGAGGGGCTCAGCCCGGAAATCGCGGCCATCCAGGAGCCGATGGGCAACGCCGTCTTCGCCACGTTCGTGGAGGAGATCACCACGGCCACGGTCGCGGTCCTGGGCTGCGGGCCCATCGGGCTGATGGCCGTGGCGATCTGCAAGTTCGCGGGCGCTTCGCGCGTCTTCGCCACGGACGTGATGCCGCACCGCCGCGAGATGGCCGCGCGCATGGGGGCCGACTGCGTCCTGGACGGCGCGGGCGACGTCGAAGCGGAGATCCGGCGCGAGACCGGCGGCACGGGCGTGGACGTGGTGCTCGAGATGAGCGGCGCCGAGGCGGCCGTCCACCAGGCCTTCCGGATCGCGACCAACGGCGGGCGCGTCTCCCTGCTCGGCCTGCCCTCGCGGCCCATCACCCTGGACTTCAGCGACGCGATCATCTTCCGCGGCCTGCGCGTCTACGGCATCACCGGCCGCGAGCTGTGGCGCACGTGGTACAAGACGGCGGCCCTCCTCCGCGAAGGCCTGGACGTGAGCCCGATCATCACCCACCGGCTGCCGCTCAGCCGGTACGAGGAAGCCTTCGATCTGCTGGCGCAGGGTGTCGCGGGCAAGGTCGTTCTGCTGCCCGGCCAGGACGAGGACCGCGAGCCCGAGTCGACGGCCGAGTCGATGGTGAGCGAAGGAGGACCCGCATGACGCTCGAAGGCTCGCGGCCGACCAAAGGCGCTTCCAGACCCAACCCGCTCGGCTTCCTATCCGACGAGATCGACGAGCTGAAGCGCCAGAACCTGTACCGCCCGATGCGGATCCTCAGCTCGCCACAGGCGGCCGAGGTCGTGGTGGACGGCAGGGAGCTGGTCAACCTCTCGTCGAACAACTACCTGGGGCTCGCCACTCATCCGCGCCTGGTGGAGGCCGCGCTGGCCGCCACCCGCGACTTCGGTGTCGGGTCGGGCGCGGTCCGGACGATCGCCGGCGACATGACGATCCACGAGCGCCTCGAGACCGAGCTGGCCGCCTTCAAGCGCACCGAAGCCGTCCTGACCTTCCAGTCGGGCTTCACCGCGAACACCGGCGTCATCCCGGTCGTGACCGGCGAGGCGGACCTGATCGTGTCGGACGCGCTGAACCACGCCTCGATCATCGACGGCATGCGCATGAGCAAGGCGCCCCGGGTCGTATACCCGCACAAGGACACGGCCGCGCTGCGCGAGCTGCTGCGCGAGGCCCGCGCCAAGGGGCGCCCGGACGCGGGCGGGCAGCCGCACCGGCTCATCCTGGTGGTCACGGACGGCGTCTTCAGCATGGACGGCGACATCGCGCCACTCCCCGAGATCGTGGCCGCGGCCGAGGAGTTCGGGGCGGCCGTCATGGTGGACGACGCCCACGCCTCCGGCGTGCTGGGCCGCAACGGCCGCGGCACGGTGGACCATTTCGACCTCCACGGCCGGGTCCACATCCAGGTCGGGACCATGTCCAAGGCGATGGGCGTGCTGGGCGGTTACGTCGCCGGGAGCCGGGCGCTGCGCGAGATGCTGACCCAGCGGGCCCGCCCGTTCCTCTTCTCCACTTCCCATCCGCCGGCAGTGGCCGCGTCCTGCGTCGCGGCGATCCACGTCCTGCTCGAGCAGCCCGAGCTGATCGACCACCTCTGGGCCAACACGGTCTACTTCAAGGGCGAGCTACGCAGGCTCGGATTCGACACCGGCGCCTCGGAGACCCCAATTACGCCGGTCATGATGGGCGACTCGGCGACGGCCCAGAAGTTCAGCGCGCGGCTTTTCGAGGAGGGCGTTTTCGCCCAGCCTGTGGTCTACCCGACGGTCGCCCTGGACAAAGCCAGAATTCGAACGATCGTCACGGCCGAACACACGAAAGACCAGCTCGATCGCTGCCTGGAAGCCTTCGAGAAGGTGGGCCGGGAGCTGGGGCTGATCGCCCGCTAGTCACGTCTCGGCGGGAATCGCGCCCTCGAGGATTCCTAGCTCGTCACGGCCTTCTTGCGGCGGGCTTCCAGGAGAACGGCGCATGTCACCAGGAGATAGGCGGCGACCCGGACGACGATGAGCGGCGTGTTGAGATCGTCGTTGAGACTGAAGAGAGACGCCAGATGGGAGATGCCGAACAGCCCGAAGGCGCAGGCAACGAGCAGGATCACGCCGCTCTGGGTTCGCTGCCAGGCCATGAAGCCGACGGCGACGATGGCGATGCACAGGGCCAGGTTGATGCCCGTCTGCGTGTCCCAGACGAAGTTCATGTCCCATTCCTCCTGCAACTCATGGATATGCGGCCTCTCGGTCGCCCGGTCTATTCGGTGCCCTGGCTCGACGCCGGGGCGTTGCTCGACGGCGTGGGGGTAGACAGATCGACGTGGTAGAAGGCCGGGTCGCTCGGTAGAACCATGTCCAACTCGCCGGTGGTGTCTATCTCCACAGTGACCCGCTGAACCTGGCACGACAGGACGTGACCGCCGGCCTTGCGATCATCGGTCAGGAAGTGGAGGTGATACCCGGCAGCGCCCACTCCGGACATGTAGCTCGGCAAGCGCCAGCCGACCATCACCCCGGAAACGTTGGAGAAATCGAACGTCGACTGCTTCTTCACGACTTCGGCCAGGGGCGGATAGGGCTTGGTCTGTTGGGGCACGCTGCGCGTCCGCAGTTGCGCGAAGACGCCGCTGATCTTGATGGCGTACGGGACGTTGAGGGAGGGCAGCCGGCTGTCCAGGTAGCTCTGCAGGTGCGGGCAATCCAGGGGCTCGGCGACTTCGACGGTCTGGTCCGCGCCGAAGAACGTGACCTCCGCGAAGGGCGCCTTCATGGTGTCGGCGACGGGATAGGCGACTCCGTCGGACTTGACCTGATAGAACTGATGGTCCACCTCGACCATTTCGCCGTCGAGCGTGTTGAACGTTCCGAGCCCGAAATCGCCGTGCTGCTTGAGTTCGCCGAAGGTGATGTCCCCGTCGTAGACGCCGGCCGTCAGCGTGCTCAGGGTGGAGTACTGGAACAGGATGTCGTTGGGGTTCTGCGGCGGGGCGGAGGACTGGCACCCGAACGCGACAACGCTCGTGCCAGTCAGGAGCAGGGCCATGAGAAGGGCCGGCTTCTTCATGAGTCCTCCCTGCCGAGACTTGAAGCCGATGGCTGGCCGTCGGCGCAGCCGAGTCGGTGGCGGTTGGGGATGGCTGGCGGGACGCACAAGGATCATAGCCACCCGCAGGCGCCACGGGGCGATGAAGCCGGCCGAGGGTGAAGGCTCGCCGCTCGCCCGCCTGGCACCGAAGGCTCGCTCAAGGGCGCCGAGAGCCGCCTCTGACACGGCCGCCGGAGTCCGTCATGATTCGGCGGTGAACAAGACGTCCGACGATTACCTCGACCGGCCCGTTGCCCAGGCCCGCGACCTGCCGCTCGACGCCCATCTGCACACCGACCTGTCGCCCGATTCGCAGGTGCCGCTGGAGTTGTACGCCGCCCAGGCGTTCGAACGCGGCATCCCCGAGATCGCCATCACGGACCACCTCGACTTCCTGCCCGGAGCGCCGGCGTACGACTACGCCGACTACGGCAAGCGCGAGATGATCGTTCGCGACGCCGCCGAACGCTGGGCCGGCCGGGTCACGATCAAGTTCGGCGTGGAGCTGACGTACGAGAGCCGCTACGAGGATGCGATCCGCGAGCACCTGCTGATGCACGCGTACGACTACACGATCGGCTCGGTCCACGCGATGTCGGACGGACCGTACGCCCGGCCGCGGATCTCCTCGTTCGCGCCCGGCAAGACCCTGGCCGAGGCCGTGGCGCCGTACTTCTCGGAGGTCGTCGCGTCCATCCGGAGCGGTCTCTTCGACACAATCGGCCACCTGGACCAGTGCAAGCGGTGGCTGCTGCCGTGGTTCCCGACCTCCGCATACGCGGCGGCGCCGGAATTGTACGAGCCGGTGCTGGCAGTGCTGGTCGAAAGCGGCAGCGCGCTGGAGGTCAACTCGTCGGGGCTGCGCTACCCGGAGCGGGAAACGTATCCGGCGCCCTGGGTCGTGGCCAGGTACAGAGAGCTCGGCGGCCGGCAGGTCACGGTAGGGTCCGACGCGCACATGCCGCATTCGTTCGCGTTCGGGCTCGAGGAGGCGTACGAGATCGTGGCCGCCGCCGGCTTCGACCGGCTGTCCCTGCAGCGCGGCCTGGAGCGGGGCGATCTGGTGCTGCCGGATCGGTTTCGCCGCTCGTCCAATTCGCCGGCCTGACGGCCCGCCGACAGCGCGGGCCTTGCCCGGCGGGTAACCTTGTTCCATGGAATTGAGGGTGATCGGGGCCGGCCCCGCCTACACGGATCGCCGCGGTGCCGCCGCCGCAAGCTACCTTGTGGAAGCCGCAGGCTGCGGCGCTGCTGCTGGACATGGGCCAGGGATCGTTCCCGAACCTGGCGTCCACGATCGAACCGAGCAGCCTGGCCGCCATCCTGGTGAGCCATCTCCATCCGGACCATTTCGTGGACCTGGTGCCCCTGCGCCACTACCTGCGCTACGAGTTCGACCCACCGCGCCGCGTGCGGGTCCTCGGGCCGGCAGGCCTGGGCGACCGGATCGACGCGCTCCATGCGTTGCCCGGTTTCGCGGCCGCCTCATTGGACGTGGAGCGGCTGGTGCCGGGCGAGCTTCGGATCGGGCCGTTCGCAATCGAAGCCCGGCGAGTAACCCACACCGACGAGAGCTACGCGCTGCGCGTGTCACTCGCCGATCCTGCGGCCCCGGGCCTGGTCTACTCCGGTGACTGCGGCCATGCCGAGGACCTCGTTCCGCTGATCCGGCCGGGCGACACGTTGCTGTCCGAGGCATCCTTCGGGGCGGGGCCGGCTCGTCCGGGCGCCGAACACCTGACTGCCGCGGACGCCGCCGGGGCCGCCTCGGCCGGGGGAGCCGCGCGCCTGCTGCTGGCCCACCTCCAGATGGGCTACGACCGCGGCGACGCCCTCGCCGCGGCCCAGTCGGTCTTCTCGGGCCCGATCCAGCTGGTCACCGAAGGGGATCGTTTCGAGGTCTGAGGAGCCGAACCGGCGGTCTCGGACGTTTACTCCAGCAGGCGTAGAACGTGGACCGCGCCGGTCTTATCGCCATACACAATGAGCGAGGGATCGGTCGGCACCGTGCAGGCGGAGTTGATCTCGAATCCGGGGTCCGCCGTCCAGGACGCCACCATGCCCCCGGTCTCGAGGTCCCAGATTCGAACGGATCCGTCGTCGCTGGCCGAGACGATCCGCCTGCCATCCGCCGTGATCGCCACCGCGCATACCCAGTTGGCGTGGCCTTCGAGCGTGCGTTCGAGGCGGCCGTCGGCGAGCCTCCAAACCCGCACGGTGTGATCCCGGCTCCCGGAGATGACCCGGGTGCCATCGCGGCTCACGGCGACCGCGTTGACGGAGTTTGTGTGGCCTTCGAGAGTCCGTTCCGGGTAACCATCCGCCAGCCGCCATATGCGAACCGTGTAGTCGTCGCTGCCCGAGACTACCCGGGCACCGTCCGGGGTGACGGCCACGGCCAGCACCGAGTCGGTGTGGCCCGTGAGCGAACGTACGAACTGGCCCGTCTTGAGGTCCAGGATCTCAACGACATTCCTGTACCTGCTGAGGCCGGAGACGATATGGGTGCCGTCGGGCGTTACCGCGACCGCATAGACCAGGCACGAGCCCTTTTCCCCCGTGCGCTCGAGACGGCCATCCGCAAGGTTCCAGACCCGCACGGTGTGGTCGTCGCTGCCCGAGACGATCCCGCGACCGTCCGGAGTGACGGCCACGGCCCGCACCCACTCCGTGTGGCCCTCCAGGATGCGATCGACGCGGCCACTCGCCAGGTTCGAGACGCGCACGGTGTTGTCCCAGCTGCCCGAGACGATGCGCGTGCCGTCGGGCGTGGCCGCCACGGATGACACGACGTTCGTGTGGCCCTCGACCGCGGGGGCGGTGGGACCGCTGGCAAGGTTCCAGACCCGCACCGTCTGATCGGTGCTGGCCGAGACGACGCGCGTCCCGTCCGGCGTGGCCGCGACCGCATGAACCCAGTCCGGATGGCCTTCGAACGTCCGCTCGAGGCTGCCGTCCGCCAGGCTCCAGACGCGGGCCGTGTGATCGAGACCGCCCGACACGATGCGCTCGCCGTCTGGAGTCACCGCCACGCTTCGCACCCAATTGTCGTGACCGGCGAAGGTCCGCTCGAGGTGGCCATCCGCGAGGTTCCACTCACGCACCGACTCGTCTGCGCTGCCCGAGATGATTCGAGTGCCGTCCGGGGTGACGGCAACGGCGTACACGTCGCCTGTGTGTCCTTCCAGCGTGCGTTCCAGACGGCCGTCGGCGAGGTTCCACACCCGGACGGTGCCGTCGCCGCCGCCCGAGACGATTCGGGTGCCGTCGGGAGTAACCGCCACGGCGTGGGGCGAATCCGTGTGGCCCTCCAGGGTGCGCTCGAGGCGGCCGGTCGCAACGCTCCACACGCGAACCGTGTTGTCGCCGCCCGAGACTATCCGGGCGCCGTCGGGAGTGATCGCCACGCCAAAGACCCAGAAGGTGTGGCCCTCGAGAGTACGTTCGAGACGGCCGTCCCTGACGTCCCAGATTCGCACCGTGTTGTCTTCGCCGCCAGAGACGATGCGAGCCCCATCCGGTGTGAACGCAACGGCGTTGACCGCGCTCGTGTGGCCCTCGAGAGTCCGCTCCAGGCGTCCGGTCGCGAGATCCCAGATACGCACCGTTTCGTCATGTCCGCCCGACGCCAGGAGAGCGCCGTCCGCGGACACGGCAATCGCGCGCACCTCATCGGTGTGACCGACGAGGACTCGCTCGAGTGGGCCGCCGGCCTGCGTTATCGCGGGAGTGAGCGGGCAAAGCCACGGCCTGGTCGCGCGTTCGCGGATCTCGGCGAGGAAGCCCCGGATCGCGGGCTCGGCAGAGGCGATCAGCCTGCCCGTGAGCTGCCCCGGCAGCCGGCCCGGATCGATCGCGACGAACGGAGCCGACAGCTGCAGCGCGCCATCGGTCGCTGCCAGGACTCGCGTCTGTACTTTGGGCGTGATCCCGGCATCGGTTCCAACGGGCGTAGTCGGCGGGCTCGGCCGGCTGAGCCGCGGTACGCGCCGAAAGAAGCTCACGACGTAGTTGCTGCGTCGTTGCCCCGACGGACCCGAATGACCGCGAAGCCGATCTCGGCCAGGAAGACCGGAATGCCCCGCGCAGCGGCCCGGTCTACCTCCTTGGTCTCCTCCGGCAGATCCTCGTACTCAACGAGGTAAGGGCGTTCCTTTCGCTCGTCGTCCCGAGCCCCGGCGTACCGCCAGCCCGCGGCCTTGCGCTCGTCTCGCCAACGCTCGTGCTCCTCGCGGGCGTGCGGCTCGATCTCGTCCGCGGTGAATACCAGCGGCTCGGCGTCCCAGTCGGTCATGGGCACGATCTCGCACCCGATCGACTCGAGCTTTCGAGAGATATCCGCGGCCTGTTTGCGGTTCGACTCTTTGAGCGACTCCGGTAGTCGGGCCCAGTCGACCATCGAAGGATTCGCCTCGACCGACTGTCCCTCTCGGCGCCGATGCGAGACGTAATTGGCGTGGATGGCCCGAGCAAGGAGTTCGTTCTGCCCTGCCAGCAGCACGTCCGGCCTGCAGACCAGGTTCAGGAGCCCGAACACGCTGAGACTACCGAACGTGCCTCGGTCGCCGCCGCTCAGCAGCGCGGCCACGCCTTCCTCTTGAGTGGTGCGGACAACGATCGGAACGTTGCGGTCCCCCAGGCGGTGGCGCAGGTGCAGGGCGGCCTTGAGCCCAACGGCATCTTCGCCCACGCACACGTACACGCTCGTGACGTCCGATCTGCCGCGGCGGCCGATGAGGAAGTCGGCGCGCTCGAATTCGGCCGAGTCGAGATCCATGCGGCAGGGCCTCAAGTCGCACACGTCCGCCAGCCGGGGCTGACGCTCGTTCAGCAGGCCGACGCGGGCGTCGGCCTGACGGTCCACGGCGGTGATCCTCAGCCTCTTGCCGCGGGCGGCGGGGATCGACTTCCAGCGCCGAGCGGCATGCACGACGAGCTTCGTTCCCATTTCGCCGAGACCGACGACGACGATGTGCGGCGGGCCCAGAGGAGACTTGCCCTGGTCATCGAAGGCCGGGTAGTCGGCCAGCAGCGTCGGTGCGCCAAGCTCCGCCACATTGAAGTACTCGATGCGGAGCCCGCCGCCACGACGAGCGAGCCCAACTTGACGGAGCACGTCGTTGAGCCTGTCGTCGATGACGTGAACGAAGCACGTCAGCGGCGACCCGTCGCGCCCATCCGCGAGCTTCCCGGCGCCGATCGCAATGTCCGAGTTCCTGCCATCGTCCCCGGCTACGGCGAACAGGTATCGGGCCCGGTGCGCCCTGGCCTTGCGCAGCATTTCGGGGTCAGTCGCGTCGCCCACCAGGACAACGATGCCATCCTCGCGGCACCTGGCGATCGCACCGTTCTGCGGGTCCGACTCGATGGCCACGATGTCATACCCCGCGTCACGGAAGGTCCGGGCCAGTAGCGAGCCCAGGCGGCCCAGCCCGCACACGACCACGTGGTTCGTGTAGAACCGGACGCGCAGGGCGGCGAGTTGCTCGCCGAGAAGCGCGGCGATCGCGCTCAGTGTCGCGCCGGCCGCCACAGCGGGAGCCAGGAAGCGAGCGACTTCGAGCTGCCACGGAACCGGCGGCGCGACATCGCCGGAATGGATGATGAAGAGCTGGAGCGAGCGGTAGAGGTTGTCGAGGAAGCTGCCCGGATGGCCGAGCGCCCTCGTGTTGAGATCGAACCCGACCCAGCCGAGCGCCAGGGCGGCGAAGAAGAGAGCGACGATTGCTGGCCAGCGGATTGCTGCCCAGGCGCGGAGGACGTGGACGCGCAACGGCGTCCAGGCGGGGCGCCTGCGTCTTCGGGCGGCGGCGAATCGCGACTTCGGGCTAACGAGCGCCTCGGCCTTCTTCAGCCCGACCCAAGCGGGAACACGTTTGTGCGCATCCGCGTTGCGCAAGCGTTTCGCGGGCATTCCAGCTCCTGACCGAATTGACCTCGGTCGATCGTGATCTCCGTGCGACAGGCCGGGCACCTGAGGCTGAGCTTGCCACCGAGCTCCCGTACGGTAACGACAATTGGCCCGTACTCGATGCCGATCATGTCGACCACGTAGACAGCCCCATCAGCGTTCCCAAACACGACGCGGGGCAGCCAGGGGTGGAGGGCTACACATAGGGCACCACCTACCGAGGGCAGCCTCTGCAGCACTTCGCGGCCTGCCTCTGCCTCGTAGACTCTGAGTGCCGGTCCACAGACGATGAGGCGGCCATCAGGGCTATATGCGCAGGCTTGCACCGTTCCTCCGACGTCTATCGTGCGCACGAGTCGGCCGGTGACTGTTTCCCAGATCTTGAGGGTCTTGTCCCAGCTTGCTGACACGACGTAGCGTCCGTCGGGACTGAACGCGCAATCCTTGATGAGATCGCTGTGGCCGGCGAGCGTGTGCAGCTCTCGGCCGGTGCGGGCCTCCCAGATCGTGAGAGTCTGATCCGCCGGGCGGCCTGTCACAGCGGGAGGGCCGCCGGCCGAACAGCAGAATCGACCGTCGGGGCTGAACGCGCAAGCCGTTGATGGGACCTCACGACCCGCGATGGTGAGCAGCTCTCGGCCCGTGCCCGCGTCCCAGATCTTGAGTGCCTTTCCAACGGTGTTTCGCGAAGCCACGAAGCGCCCGCTGTACACCCCCTTGCCCCAGAGACTCGCCATGCCGCCGGCGGAGCATATGCGTTGTCCGTCCGGGTCGAAGCTACAGGCGGTTACTGGACCAGCGTGGCCTTCGAGGGTCCGCAGCTCCCGCCCGGAGTCCGTGTTCCAGAGCTTGAGCGTGAAGTCGTTGCTCGCCGAAACCACGACCCGCCCATCAGGGCTTATGTCGCAGCCACGTACCTCAGCGCTGTGACCCTCGAGCGTGCGCAGATGCTGGCCGGTGTCCGCGTCCCAGATCTTCAGGGTCCGATCGCTGCTCGCCGATACGACGACGCTGCCGTCGCGACTGACCGCACAGCCAAGAACCGAGTCCTCATGGAACTCCGGACGGCGCTGCTCCGGCGTGCTCTCCAGATCCCAGAGGTACAGAGAACTGATACCCCCCGAGACGATGAACCGCCCATCAGGGCTCACTGCACAGGCGTAGTACTGGCCTTGACCTTTCAGTGTGCGCAGCTCGCGCCCTGTCCGTGGGTCCCACAGTCTGAGGCTCCCATCAAGGCTCGCAGAGACCACGAAACTCCCGTCCGGGCTGAAGGCACATGCAGTCACGGGACGGCGGTGGCCCTCCAACGTGTGCAGCACCTTGCCGCTGCGCACATCCAGGATCGTTGAGGGTCCTGTGGGAGGCCGCCGAGAAGGCGACGAGGCTCCCGTCGGGGCTATAAGCACAACTGTCACCGGCACCCGACCCGGCAGACCCCCCGGCGAGCGAGGCTTGGACAGCGAGTGCAGCATCTTGCCGCTACTGGTGTCCCAGAGCGCAATCTCGCATTCCTTGTCCGGCGCGCCATCAGGGCGCTCCACCGGAACCCCCCACCGTATCGATACGAAGGAGCGACCATCGGGGCTGAACGCGCAGGCTTTCAACAGGTCGCCGCCGCCTAGCGTACGCAATTCCTGACCGGTGGCCGCGTCCCAGAACCTGAGGACATCATCGGATCCCGAGCCGGCGAGGATGCCTCCGGCAGGGCAGACGGCTCGGACCTGCACTGCGCTCACGCGGCCTACGAAAGCGTGCAGCTCCCGTCCCGTCGCGAGGTCCCAGATCTTGAAAGTTTGGTCGTCGCCTGCGGAGACGATGATGTGCCCGTCGGGAGTGGCGACGCAGCCCCACGAAGGTTCATTGACCGCAAGCGAGCGTAGCTCCCGCCCGGTTCGGGCCTCTCGCGATCTTGAGTGTCTTGTCGGCGCTCGCGGAGAGAATGAAGCGGCCATCGGGGCTGAAGGCGCAAGCCCTGATCTCATTGGTCAGACCTCGACTGAAGCCGATGCTTCTGACCCAAGAAGATCGCCCGCAAGGCTTTCGACTCGAGAAATGGCGTCCGCATCCGGTACCACGGCACCGTGCCGGAACCGCTGCGTCCGGGTAGACCGAACGCAATTACCTGGAGAACCGGTTTCTCCTCCCACTGCAACCGGTTGTACATCTGCTGCCACAGGATCTCACGCCGCTCGATCAGGACGTTCGCCTCGCGCCGCAAGGCCCGAGCGAATGCCTCTAGAACCTCGACTCTTGCCTACAGACTCGGTTCCGGAACCGGCGGCTTTTGCCATCTCTACTTGCCCACGACGAACTGTTGACCCGCAGCGGCCCCTTGCAGTCGGGGTTGGGGCAGGGGATGTCCTTGCCGCGCCACTCCTGCTTGAAGGGAGAGGCGACGTTGCACCAGGGGCAGCGCAGGACCATGCCTTTGCCGAGGTCAGTGCCCGTGACGATGAGCGGCTTCTTGCCCCCGGCCTTGCCGCCGCCGAGGGCCTCGATGGCCATCTCGTAGTCGTCCTGGAGGCGTAGACGCCGGCGTAGGTGGTGGTCATGTTCCCGTCCGGCCCGGGGTGCTCCGCGACCGCGACGTCGGCCACCTTGTGCTCCAGGAATGTGAAATCGGTCAGCGTCTCGTAGAGCTCGTCTTTGTCGCCGGCCCCGGCCAGGTGGAACGGCAGCTCGCTCAGGCCCCGCGGGTACTCCCCGGTCCAGCTGCGATCCTTCGCGGGATCCGAGCGGCCGCGGAAGTAGCTCGCCAGGGCGGCGTTTCGCTCTTGCGCGCGCTCGCCCGCCAGGCACTCGGCGGTGGCGGCTTCGCGCAGCTGGTTGTGATAGAAGGCCAGCAGGGTCGTCTTCTCGGCGCTTCGCTCGGCGAGGTACGGCGCCACGTCGAAGTAGAGGCGGGACCAGGCGACGATCGGCAGCTTTCGCTCGGGAAGCTCCTGGAACGAGCGAGCGGCGAAGTCATCGAGAACGGCGCCATCGAGCGAGAGGACGTCCAGGACCTCATCTTCCGAGAGCCCGAACCGGGACGCGGCGAGGTAGCCGAGAGCGTTCGCCACCAGTACCGGCCCATGGTTGGAAGGTTCGGAGAGGCGCGGGAACAGGTTCTTGCGGATCAGATCCTGGACGCCCTCGTGCAGGACCGTCTCCGCCGCCGGCGTGTACGAGCGCCACAGCCGGGCTTCCTCGAACGCCAGACGCAGGTACAGCGGCAAGCCGTCCGATCGGCCGAACTTCTCGAGGACCTCCTCGCGCTGGGCAGGCTGGAGGGCCCGGCCGGCGTGCTCGAGCCACAGCCCGAGCAGGGTCTTCGCTTCGCCGGCCTCCATCGGCTTGACGGTCACGACATCGGGCGTCGGATGCTTGGCCAGCAGGGCCTTCTCGCATTCGCCCGGCAGGGTCGAAACGACGAGCCGGACGTCGGCCGGGCAGGTTGGCCGGCAGCCACGACAGGCTGCGCGCCGCGCCGGCCAGCTGGTCGAGCGCATCGAGGACGACGATGAGCGGGTGTTCGGCCGTCGGCCAGCTCGAGCCGCTTGCCGAACTCGACCGCGAGGTCGTTGTACTCCGAGGGAATGGTCGACTCGTCGCCGTCGTAGGCGCGAGTGATCTGGCGGCACAGCGAGTCGAGGAGCGCGCGTCCGTCCGACGAGGCCGGGGTCGCTCCGATGAACCGATAGGCGACCAGGGCGTCCGAATGGGCCTCCTGCGCCTGCTCGATCGCCTTCGCCATCAGGGCGGACTTGCCCGAGCCGGGCTCGCCCACGATGGCCAGCGGCCTGGCGTCGCCGCCGTCCAGGTAGCCGGCGATCGCCGCGAGCGGCTCCTTGCGGCCGACAAAGTGGGCGCACCGATCGCGCCCGAAGTCCTCGTGGGCCCAGATCTCGGCCTTCTGCTGGTCGATGTTGGCGGCCATTTCGAGCTCGGCCCGGATCAGCGTTCCCAGGCTGCGCCAGACGTCCAGGCAGAGCGTGCCCTTCGGCTGGTCGGTCGTCGAGGAGGGCGAGGCAGTCGTCCAGCTTGTCGGGCAGCGAGCCGATGTGGTCCGTGGAGATCCCGTCAGCGCCCAGCTCGCGCGGTAGTCGTGGACGTTCGTGCCCAGGAGTGGGCGGAGCTTCTTCTCCTTGAGCGCCGTCTGCCGATCGTGCGACTCGGCGTCGACGGTGAAACGACCATCCGAAACGGCGCCATCGAAGAAGTCCCGGCCGGCCGGGTCGGTCGGCACCGTGTCGAGTGCCCGGAAGAAGCCGAAGACGTGGCGGGCCGCATCCGGCACCTCCATGGCTCCGCGCAGGATCTCCTGTTCGGTGGCGGAGGCCTCGTAGCGGACGCGTGTCTTCTCATCGAAACCGGCGGCCGCTATCGCGGCGGAAAGGATCGCGTGCAGGCGGGCTTCGGTCTTGCCCCACTCGGCGGCCTCGCTCGTTCGGTCGCCGCCTTGCGCGCCTCGGCGGTTGCGTTCGCGGCGACGTCGACGTGACGCGGCTGCAGGCACCACACCGGCGGCGCGGCGTTCTCGTCGAGCCGATACCACGCCTCGAGCAGCGCCTTGTCGTCGGCGGCGGTCACCGCGGCCTCGATCGAGGCGAACTCGGCGGCCGGGATCTCGGGGGCAGCGGACGCCAGCCGTATCGGTCGCCCAGCAGGACGACGAAGTTCGGCCGCGGGGTGACCTTCTGGCAGCGCTCGATCTCGCCGAGGCAGATGGGCATCGTCCGCTGGTCGAGGCCGGCCTCCTCGCTGACGCCCCAGCGCAGGTCGATCGCCTGGAAACCCTTGCCGCCACGGGCGCACAGCTCGCGCAGGCGCGGGAACACGTACCGCTGGAGGGCGTCGCGCTCGGCCTTGAGATCGCTGAACGTGGAGCTGACGAAGATCCGGAAGGTCTTGCTGGGCCGCGTGCCCTCTTCAGCCGTCATCTGTTCCTCCACGTCCCGGGAAGCTTCCCTACGGCCGGAAGCGCCGGCCTGCCGCGCCCCGCTTCGCGTCGCCAATAGCCAGCTACCCTCCCCGCCGTCGCAGCTCGGCGGCCCGAACAGCCTACCGCACGGCGTACCCGGAATCCGAGCGGCGGCGCGACCGCGCGCGCTTCGCCCGACTCCGGCAAGATTGACCGAGAATGGAGCGGATCGCCCGACTTCGAACCTTCGAACCGACCCAAGGAGACGGCGCCATGCCAGACAGCGCAACGACAGCGAAGGGACCTCTCAGCGCCGAAGAGCTTCGACTGATCGACGCTTACTGGCGGGCCGCCAACTATCTCTCCGTCGGCCAGATCTACCTGCTCGACAATCCCTTGCTGCGCCGGCCGATCGAACCGAAGGACGTCAAGCCGCGGCTGCTGGGCCACTGGGGCACCACGCCCGGCCTGAACCTGATCTACGCCCACATGAACCGGGAGATCAAGGCCCGCGACCTCAACTGCATCTACATCATCGGCCCCGGCCACGGCGGCCCGGGCCTCGTCGCCAACACGTACCTCGAGGGCAGCTACACGGAGCTGTACCCGAGCATCACTCGCGACGAAGACGGCATCCGCAAGCTCTTCCGCCAGTTCTCCTTCCCGGGCGGGATCCCGAGCCACGTCGCGCCCGAGACCCCCGGCTCGATCCACGAAGGCGGCGAGCTCGGCTACTCGCTCTCCCACGCCTACGGCGCCGCGTTCGACAACCCGGACCTGCTGGTGTGCTGCATCGTCGGCGACGGCGAGGCCGAGACCGGGCCTCTGGCGACCGGCTGGCATTCGAACAAGTTCCTGGACCCGAAGGGCGACGGCGCGGTCCTGCCGATCCTGCATCTCAACGGCTACAAGATCGCCAACCCCACGGTCCTGGCCCGCATCCCCGAGTCGGAGTTGCGCGATCTGATGATCGGCTACGGCTACAAGCCGTACTTCGTCACGGGCGACGATCCGGCCCTCGTCCACCAGCAGCTGGCCGCGACGCTGGACACGGTCCTCGACGAGATCCGCGAGATCCAGTCTGCGGCCCGCGTTCGGGCAAGGCGAAGGACCCACGGTGGCGTCCCGGCCTGGCCGATGATCGTCCTTCGGACGCCCAAGGGTTGGACCGGCCCCGAGGTCGTGGACGGCAAGCAGGTCGAGGGAACGTGGCGGTCGCACCAGGTGCCGCTGACCGAGGTTCGCACCAACGCCGGCCACCGGACCCTGCTCGAAGCCTGGATGCGCAGCTACAAGCCCGAGGAGCTGTTCGACGAGAAGGGCTCGTTGCGGCCCGACCTGGCCGCGCTCGCCCCCACCGGCCAGCGGCGAATGGGCGCCAATCCCCACGCCAACGGCGGCCTGCTCCTGCGCGAGCTGATCATGCCGGACTTCCGCGACTACGCCGTGGACGTGCCCAAGCCCGGCGGCTCCAACAGCGAGGCCACGGGAGTGGCCGCCAAGCTCGTCCGCGACGTGATGGCCCGCAACCCCGACAACTTCCGGATGTTCGGGCCGGACGAGACGGCTTCGAACCGCTTCGGGGCGATCTTCGAGGTGACCGGCAAGGCCTGGGACGCCGAAGTGATTCCCCAGGACGCCGAGGACAACGTCCTCACGCCGGACGGCCGGGTCATGGAAGTGCTCTCCGAGCATCAATGCGAAGGCTGGCTGGAGGGCTACCTCCTGACGGGCCGGCACGGGATGTTCAACTGCTACGAGGCGTTCATCCACATCATCGATTCGATGTTCAACCAGCACGCCAAGTGGCTGAAGGTGACGCGCGACATCGCCTGGCGCCGCCCGATCGCTTCGCTCAACTACGTGCTGTCGTCGCTCGTCTGGCGCCAGGACCACAACGGCTTCACTCACCAGGACCCGGGCTTCATCGACCATGCGGTCAACAAGAAGGCCGAGATCATCCGGGTATACCTGCCGCCGGACGCCAACACCATGCTCTCGGTCACGGACCACTGCCTGCGCAGCCGCAACTACATCAACGTCATCGTGGCCGGCAAGCAGCCCGCACCCAACTGGCTGAACATGGATCAGGCGATCCTGCACTGCACCCGCGGCATCGGCATCTGGGATTGGGCCAGCAACGACCAGGGCGGCGAGCCCGACGTAGTCATGGCCTGCTGCGGCGACATCCCTACCCTGGAGACCATGGCCGCGGTCGACCTCATGCGGCAGTACCTGCCCGATGTGAAGATCCGGGTCGTCAACGTCGTCGACCTGATGCGCCTCCAGCCGGAATCCGAGCATCCGCACGGCATGACGGACAAGGAATTCGACTCCCTCTTCACGACGAACAAGCCGATCGTCTTCGCCTATCACGGCTACCCCTGGCTGATCCACCGCCTCACCTACCGGCGGACCAACCACGACAACATGCACGTCCGCGGCTACAAGGAAGAGGGCACGACCACTACCCCGTTCGACATGGTCATGCTCAACGACCTGGACCGATTCCATCTCGTCATCGACGCCATCGACCGGATCCCGGGCCTGGCGCCACGGGCCGGCCACGTGCGCCAGCTCATGGAAGACAAGCGGACCGAGGCTCGGGCCTACACCCGCGCAGAGGGCGAGGACGCGCCGGAGATCCGCGACTGGGTCTGGCCCTACTGAGAGTCAATCTGCCGGCGCGGATCGGAGGTGGGTCGATGTTGCAGGCGACGGCCGTGCTCGATCGCACGCGGGTGGTGGCGCCCGTGCGTCCGCGCCTGTTCGGATCGTTCGTGGAACATCTGGGCAGGTGCGTCTACACGGGCATCTACGAGCCCGGCCATCCGACCGCCGATGAGCACGGGTTCCGGCGCGACGTAATCCAGCTGATTCGCGAGCTGGGCGTCACCACCGTTCGCTATCCGGGCGGCAATTTCGTCTCCGGGTACCGCTGGGAGGACGGAGTCGGTCCGCAGGCCGAAAGGCCCGCCCGGCTGAACCTCGCCTGGCACAGCCTCGAGACGAACGAGTTCGGGCTGAATGAGTTCATGGCCTGGACACGAGCCGTCGGCGTGGAGCCGATGCTGACCCTCAACCTGGGGACGAGGGGCATCCTCGAGGCGCTCGACCTGCTCGAGTACGCCAACCACCCGGGCGGAACGAAGCTGTCCGACGCGCGCGTCGCGCACGGCGCCTCGGAGCCGCACGGCGTCCGGCTGTGGTGCCTGGGCAACGAACCGGACGGTCCCTGGCAGCTGGGGCACCAGACGGCGGCCGAGTACGGGCGCCTCGCCGCGGAGACCGGACGGGCGATGCGCCAGTTCGACCCGAAGCTGGAACTGGTGGTCGCCGGGAGCACAGCGGACTCCCTGCCCGGCGCCGCCGATTGGGACGAGACGGTGCTGGACGCCGCCTACGAATTCTCGGACCTGATCTCGCTCCACTTCTACTTCGAGGAGGCCGCGTCCGACCTGGCCAGTTTCCTGGCGTCCGGCGTGGAGTTCGAACGTTCGATGGACCGGCTCATCGCCACCGCGGACCGCGTCGGTGCGAAGCTCGGCACGGACCGCACGATCGGACTGTCGGTGGACGAGTGGGGCATCTGGCGCCGGGACGGCGGATCCGCGCCTCCGAAGGAAGGCTGGCCGACAGCTCCGCCGATCGGCGAGACGCCATACGCCGCCGTCGACGCGGTCGTGGCCGGCAGTCTGCTCATCTCGATCCTCAAGCACGCCGATCGGATCGGCTGCGCCTGCCAGTCTCTCCTGGTCAACGCCGGCGCCCCGATCCGGACCGAGCCCGGAGGAAGCGCGTGGCGGGAGGCGATATTCCATCCGATCAGCCTGACCGCACGCCACGCCCGGGGCGACGTCCTGAGCGTCGAGGTCTCGGGCCCGTCGACGGAGACTGCCAAATACGGCGAGGTTGCGGCGGTGGACGCCGTCGCGACGCTCGATGGAGACAACCGGCTCGCTCTGTTCGCGGTGAACCGCCATCCGGAGGACGCGATCGAGCTGGCGGTCGACCTTGGGGCGGAGGCCTCACTGTCTTTGGTCGAGGAGCTCGTGGTGTCGGACCCGGATCCCCATGCCGTCAACACGCGACAGGCGCCCGACCGGGTGATCCCGCGCCCCGGCGGCAGCGCCAGGGTCCGCGGCGGCAAGCTGACCGCCAGCCTGCCGCCCGCGTCATGGACCATGGTCCGCCTGGAGCCTGCCTCGAGCTAGTCGGCCCCGGTCGCCAGCGCGGTTCGGAGGGCGTTGTCGGCCGGCTTGGGCGCCAGATTCTGGTCGTACAGGGCCGCGGCTCCCTGACCGGGGAAGGAATAGGGCACCCACGAGTACTTGTCCGTGAACCCCCAGACGGTGATGCCGACGCACTTGGGCGCGGCCGTGCAGGCGGCCACGACCTGACGGTAGTAGTCGGCTTGCAGGGCCAGCTTCGCGGCCGTGGCCGGAAGCAGCATCCTGACATCCAATTCCGTGATCGCCACTTCGACGCCCAGGTCGTTGAAGCGCTTGATGTTGTCGGCCATGCCGGCAGGGAATGGGTTCTCCAGAATCAGGTGCCCCTGGATGCCGACGCCGTCTATCGGCACGCCCTGTGCTTTCAGCGACTTGACCAGGTTGTAAACGGCGTCGCTCTTGGGGTTGATGCCTTCGATGTCGTAGTCGTTGATGTAGAGCTTGGCGGCCGGGTCCGCGGCGCGAGCCCAGCGAAACGCGTCGGCGATGTAGCCGGGCCCAAGGCCTTTCGACCACAGGTCGGCCCGCGGCGTGGCGTCATCGGCGATGACCTCGTTCACGACGTCCCAGGCGTAGACCTTGCCGGCGTACCGGCCCACTTCCAGGGTGATGTGGTTCTTCAGGATGTCGCCGAGCTGGGTGGGCGTGAACGTGCCATCGGTCAGCCAGGCCGGGAGCTGGTTATGCCAGACCAGCGTGTGGCCGCGGACCTTCTGGCCGTGGGCCTGGGCGAAGGCCACGATCTGGTCGGCGCCCGAGAAGTTCGTTTGACCCTGGGTCGGCTCCACCGATACCCACTTCATCGAGTTCTCGGGAGTGACCGAGTCGAACTCGCGCGCCAGGACCGTGGCGTAGTCGGGGTCGGTGTTCAGCTGGGGCAGCTCGGCGGCGGATCCGATCAGTCTGTTGCCGGCGATGGTCCGAAGCGGAGAGCCCTGACTGCTCGCGCTGGGCGCCGTCTCCGAGGAGGGCACCGCGGGTGACTGCGCCGGTGTGGCCGAAGCCGCGATCGAGGGGGAGAGCGACGGCGTCGCAGGGGAAGATCCGCAGCTCCACAGGGCGCCGCCGGCGAGCGCCGCGGCGAGTGATCAGAATCGAGTAACGGGGTCGCATTGCTCCCTCTCGGTGGCAGGAAGCCGGCAGGGAACCAAGGATAGCAACGGTCTGCCTGGTCGCGCCGAGCGGCAAGCGCGGCCCGAGCGTCTGCGCGCGAGGGCGTTCCGCTCCGCTACCATGCGCTCATGACGTCCGACACCGCCGCCAGCCTGAGATCCCAGGTCCGCGACGCCATCGAAGCCGCGTGGCAACGCGCCCAGGCCGACTTACCTTCGCCCGCCGAACCCAACCACACCTCGATCGCGATCGAGCGCCCCGCCGACACCGCCCATGGCGATTTCGCGAGCAACGTGGCCCTCAGGCTGGCCAGGCTCTACCGCCGGCCGCCGATGCAGCTTGCCCAGGCCATAGCCTCGCAGGTCGTCACTACGAAGACCGATGCCGCCTCGCCGATCTCGGCCGTGGACGTGGCGCCCCCGGGGTTCCTGAACATCTTCGTCGCGGACGCGGCCCTTGCGGCCACGGCGGCGGGGATCCTGGCCGATTCGGACCACTGGGGCCACGTGGCCGCCGAGCGGCCGGAGCGCATCAACGTCGAGTTCGTCTCCGCCAATCCGACAGGGCCGCTCCACATCGGCAATGCCCGGGGCGCCTTCACCGGCGACCTGCTGTGCCGCGTCCTTGCCGCAGCCGGTCACACCGTCGAGCGCGAGTACTACTTCAACGACTTCGGCAGCCAGGTCAAGAACCTCGGCGCCTCGGTCGTGGCGATCCGCTGCAAGGAGGAGATCCCGGAGGACGGCTACCGCGGCGACTACGTCTACGACATGGCGAAGGAGCTGCCCGCCTCCGTCCTGGAGGAGGCCGAACGATCGGGCGAGGATCCCGCCTGGGCCGTCGGCCGGTGGGCTTCCGAGAGAGTCCGCGTCGGCATCGAGGCCAGTCTCGAGCATCTCGGCTGCCATTTCGACGTCTGGCGCTCGGAGAGCACTCTCCACAACGACGGCTGGGTCGGCAAGGCGATCGACGGGCTACGCGCGGCCGGCGACGTCTACGAGGAGGACGGCGCCGTCGTATTCCGATCGACCAGATACGGCGACGACAAGGACCGGGTGATCCTGCGCTCCACCGACGATTCGGCGCCCACCTACTTCGCCGCCGACATCGGTTACCTGCTCGAGAAGTTCAGCCGCGGGTACCAGCGCATCGTCTTCATCTGGGGCGAGGACCATCACGGTTACGTCGCCCGGGTCAAGGCGGCGGCCCAGTCGCTCGGTTTCGACCGCGACCACGTCCAGATGATCCTGACCGCCTGGGTGCGCTTCGTTCGGGACGGCAAGGAGATCCCGATGTCGAAGCGCTCGGGCGAGTTCATCACCCTGGACGAATTGCTCGGCGAGATCGGCGTCGACGCGGCCCGCTGGTTCTTCGCCTCGCGCGCGGCCTCGAGCGGCATCGACTTCGACATCGAGCTGGCGAAGAAGCAGTCGAGCGACAACCCGGTCTACTACGTCCAGTACGCCCACGCCCGAATCGCCTCGATCCTGCGCAAGGCCGAAGAAGCGGGCATGAAGCCGCCCGCCGGCGGCGACGCGGGCCTGGCCGGCCTGATCGCCGGGATCCTGCCCGGCGCCCCGGAGGCGCGGCTGGCCCGCCAGATCGTGCGCCTGCCGGAGGTCGTGGAAGACGCGGCCGCCAGCCAGGAGACGCACGGCGTGACGGCCTACGCCACCGACCTGGCAACCACGTTCCACGCCTTCTACCGCGACGCGAGGGTCCTGGACCCGGACGAGCCGGAACGCTCGGCAGCGCGCCTGGCCCTGGTGGCTGCCACCAAGACGACGCTCGCCAACGCCCTGGGCCTGCTGGGGATCTCCGCCCCGGAGCTGATGTAGCCACCGCGGTGGGGGCCGAAGCGCCGGCTAGCTCACCGCGATCGGCAACGGCTCGCGTTTCCGCGTCGGGTCGCCGACAGGGCCATACAGGACCACGAACGCGCCGATACCGCCGGCTATGGTGGCTGCCCCCGCTACCGCGAAGAACACCAGCGGGCCGAAGAGAGCGTAGATGGCGCCTCCGGCAACCGCACCGAGGCCACCGGCGAACCCGGATGTCGCCGCTTGTAGCAACGTCTGGCCCGTGGCCTGCAGCTCGTTGGGCAGAAGCCTGGCAATGACCACGACCCGGGCGGCGAGGAGGGATCCGAATCCGAAGCCGGTGAGGATACGCGTGGCGTTGATTGCGACCGGCGACGGCAGCACTCCCCACGACAGAATGCAGACCCCAAACCCCGTCAGCGCGAGGCAGACCAGCCAGCGAACCCCAATTCGATGCAGGATCCACCGAGCCAGGATGAGGCTGGGGATCTCCGCCAGGGCAGAAATGCCGAACGTGAGAGCGACGTCGGATGGCTGGCCTCCCAGCTCCACGATCCGGATCGATACGAAGGTCGACGGCGCCCGATGATCCCGGCGTATGCAAGGGCAAAGACCGCGAGCACGGCCCACAGGCGCGGCTGGACCGCGACGGCACGACTGAGCGAACCGAATCGGCCGGCCGCCGCGTCTCCGCCGTGGACGGCCGCCACGGCCCGGACTTGCGGGTCACGAGTCCTGTCGGGCACCGAGCCGAGCACGACGAAGAGCAGGCTGCACCAGACGATCGACACGGCCGGAACCGCGCCGTAGCCCGCCGCGTTGTAGAAGAAGCCGGCCGCGATCACCCCCACCGCGAAGGAGAAGCTCATTCCGGCGCGCAGCTTCCCGTATTGGCGCTCCGGAGCCGCCAGACCGCCCACCGCCAGCGCGTCGCCGATGGCCGCATAGATCGAGAGATAGACACCGAAGCTGGCAACGACCAGGGAGAAGACCTGGATCGGCACCGGAAGCGCGAGGGTCACCGCGGCGGCGAGGGACAGAGTCAAGGCAATGCGGAACGCCTTCACCCGGCCGAGGCTGACGTCTGCCAGGTGGCCCCAAACGGGCACGAGCACCGTGGCGGTCACGGCGGCCAGAGCCGAAAGGATCCCGATAGTCGCGGTGTCGACGCCGTGGGCCAACAGCAAGACCGCGGTAAACGGCGCCACTGCCGACGTGGAGCCTCCGATCAGCAGGAAGAGGAGAACGAAGCTCCGGTGGCCGCCCCGATCCCCGAAGACACCGCCGACGCGTGGCTTCATCAACCGGCAGCGCCGCAGACGATGAACTCCGGCACGAAAGCCACGCGCTATGTGCCCGGCTGGCAAGGGGCGAACGACGACACGGTCTCGTCGTCCGAGCCGATGTAGATGTCAGCCTGGACCGAGTCCCCGCAGACCAGGTAGTGCGGGCTGGCCACCCGAACCAGCGGCGGCCGGTTGGCTGCCGCGACGAAGGCCGCCCGTCCGGCGACGCTGCGCCACTGTGTCCGCAGCACGACCGCCCACTTGCCGTTCGGGCCTTCGTACAGACCGACCCGGTCGCCGCCCCAATCCGAGGTTGCCGCCGCGGCCGTCTGAGACTGCGCATCGGTCGGCTTCTCGCCCTCGAGCCAGATCCGCAGCTCCAGCTCGCCGAGCGTGTCCTGCATGGTCAGCTTCCAGCCGGTCAGCGACGCCGGGACGGCCGGTACCGTGACCGCGACCGGTTCCACCCGCTTCGCATAGAGGTCCGGGTGCAGGATCTGCGAGGTCGAGTTCGGCGGATCGGCGTACAGCTGGTTCACGGCCTCCCATCCGCCGGCCTGGTAGATCCCCTGGACGAAGGCGAGGCCGCTCTCGTAGGGGAACAGCATTGTCTGGCTCAGGATCCGCGGTGCCTTGGCCATCTGGCCGCCCTGGGGCCCGATGAGCGATTCGCCGGCGACCTGCATGATCTCGATCAACGACATGTCCTCGGTCATCCATTGAGTCATCAGAAGGGTGGCGTCGCCCTCTGGGACCGCGAGTCGAGCCAGGTCGCGGTCGCCCTGGTCCGCGCGTGTCGGTCGCCAGCTTGTCCAGCCCGAAGTTCTGGTCCTGCAGGGCGTGGGTGTATTCGTGCGAGAAGGTGAGCTTCTCCATGCCACCGATGCCGCCCGATTCGGAGAGCACGTAGAGGCCCTTGGAGACGGTGTCGTAGAAACCGATGACCTGGCCGGCCTGGAGATCGAGCTCCAGCTGTTCGAGCGATGAACCTTCCGGCAACAGCCCGAGATGGATGAATAGCCGGCTCTCCTCCGCGAGCGCCTGGTGGTCGATCTGGGCTTCGTTGGCCTTGGTCATCCAATCGCGAACGCCCTGCGAGTCGAGCAGAACCGGGTCGACCGGGCTCTTGGCCGTGAGCCCCCGGAGGGCCTGTACCTGGGCCTCGATCTTCTGGTAGACGGCAACCTGGGCCGGATCGGCGCGATCCGCCCGACGGCGCGGGCGTGGCCGAGGCCGTTGGCGGCGCCGGCGTGCGGCGTGTCGCGATCCGCACGCGGCCAGCGCGAACGCCAGAGCCAGGAGGATGGAGAGGCGCCGGGCGAGGACTTCATGACCGCATTCTGGCAGCCCTTGGAGGATGTCGCGGCGGCCGCGCCGGCTCGGCCGTCTCGCGGTCGCGCGGGCGCCGTCGGCCCGGCTCGATCGTTCGCGAGTGCCGATCGGATCACTTGGTTGCGGTTTCTTAATGAACAAACGCGTCGCGCATTCACGAAGAAGGTCTACCTTACGCGTAGGAACACTGGACGAGAATCCTGAACGTTCCATCCTCCCTCCCTCCGACCGGAGGTGCCGATTGGGCAGGCGCCTCCGGTCCTCCTTTTGCGGCGTGACGGGCGGCGCGATGAGCGCCATGTGAGCCACCTGTGCAAGAATCACGCCATGGAGATCACCTGGTACGGACGGACCTGCGTCCGCATGCGCGGCAAGGACGCGGTCGTTGTCGCCGACGCCTATCAATCCATCGTCGGGCCCACGGGCCGCGGCATCGCCGGCGATATCGTCACCTACAGCCACCCCGACGACGCGCCCCATCCCAAGGCCAGGGGCCGCGTTTCGCGCGACGGCGCGACCCTCATCCCGGGCAGTCTCGAGGACGCCTTCTGCCTGGACGGGCCGGGCGAGTACGAAGTGAAGGACGTCCTGATCACCGGCGTCAGAACGTACCGTGACGACCAGCGCGGCGCGGAGCTCGGACGGAACGTCGCTTTCATCGTGGAGCTGGACGGCGTCCACGTGATCCACCTCGGAGACATCGGGCACCTTCTGACCGAGGACAAGCTGACCGACATCGGCCCCGTCGACGTCGCCTGCATCCCCGTCGGTGGGACGCTCTCGGCCACCAAGGCCGCCGAGCTGGTGGCCCAGCTGGACGTCAAGGTCGTCGTACCGCTGCCGGTCTGCGACGACAAGGACTCGGTCGAGGCTCTGGACAAGTTCCTCCACGAGATGGGCGTCCCGGCCGCTCCGGTGCCGCAATCGAAGCTGGCTCTCATGCCGTCGACTCTCCCGGCCGAAGTCACGACCGTGCTGCTGGAGCAGCGCGGGAAGGTCTAGCCTCGCCGCCACGACGGCGCGACCGGCGGGCGCAATCCGCGCACGGCCGAATCAGGCGGTCCGATCTCGCTCGAAGACCACTCGCCCTCTTTTCACGACGGTCCGGACTCGGTTCGAGCCGATCCAGTAGGGGATCTGCCGCAGCGCAGGCACGTCCCAAACGACGAGATCGGCTTGCTTGCCGGGCTCGATCGAACCGATCTCGGAGCCCAGCCCGAGGGAGTGGGCGGCGTTGATCGTGACGGCGGCGAGGGCCTCCGCCGGAGTCAGGCCCATCTCCACGCAGGCGATCGACATCACCAGCTGCAGGCTCAGAGTGGGGCTCGTGCCGGGGTTGAGGTCCGTGGCGAGAGCGACGGGGATGCCGGCATCGATGAAGCGGCGGGCCGGCGCGAAGTGATGCTTGCCCAGGAACCAGCTCGTGGCGGGCAGGAGCGTCGCGACAACCGGATGGCCCGAGTCCGCGGCCCGAGCCAGCCCCACGATTCCCTTCTCCGACGGCGCCGCGAGATGGTCGGCCGAGAGACAGCCCAGCTCGACCGCCAGTTCGGCGCCGCCCGAGGGAGCCATCTCGTCGGCGTGGACGCGCCGCGCCAGGCCGAAGCCCGCGGCCGCCCGAAGGATCCGGCCGGACTGCTCCGCGCTGAAGACACCGGTCTCGCAGAAGACGTCGCAGAAGCGGGCTATCCCCTGGCCGGCCACCGCCGGGAGCTGGTCTCGGATTACGCTGGCCACATAGGCTTCGGTGCCGTTGGCCCGGTCGCGGTAGTCGGCCGGGACCGCATGGGCGCCGAGGAACGTCGGAACGAGCTGCACGGGTCCTTCGCCGCCCAGGCGCCCGATCAGCTCCAGGAGCCGCAGTTCCGAGGCCACCGTCAGCCCGTAGCCCGATTTGGCCTCGGCCGTTGTGGTGCCGTTGGCCAGCATCTCGGCCAGGCGGCTGCGCGCCGCCACGAGCAGCTCCTCGTCCGAGGCGGCGCGCGTGGCGGCGACCGTGGAGAGAATCCCGCCGCCGGCGGCGAGGATCTCCAGATAGCCTGCGCCGCCGGCCCGCATCTGCCACTCCGCCTCGCGGGTTCCGGCGAACACGAGGTGGGTGTGGGCGTCGATCAGACCGGGCGTGACCAGACCGCCCGCGGCATCCAGTCGCTCGAACGCCTCGAGGGGTAGGCCGCCGGCTGCGATCTGGCGGTGGACGTCATGCGCTCGGCCCCGCGGCGAGGATCCGGCCTTGCCAGGCGGCCAGCGAGAGGCTCGGGCCGGTCCGTTCGGCGGCGTCGCCCTGGGCGGTGCCGCGGCGCAGACCGCCCGCCATCGTGGCCAGCGACCCTGCCCCGTCGATCAGAAGCCCCGGCAACGGGCCGCGGGATGCGAGGCCTTCCTGCGTCACGGCCTCACCCTCCTCGAGCCGCCTCGAGCCGCAGCTCGAGCGCTTGCAGGGGCGAGAAGTCGCGAAGCTTGAGGAATTGGGCCGCGCCGGCAAGCCGCTCGGGCTCCGGCAGGCTCTTCGAGACGCCAGCTGTGGTTGGCCACGTCCAGCAGCGCCTCCAGCGGAGCGAGCCCGATCAGCTCGGACTCGAGCAGGTGGACCCCGTCCTCGGCCGCCTCCGCCCGGACCGATTCCCAGACGAGCCAGATCGGAGTCGTTCGGAAGTCGAGCAGGTTCATCGACACCTGCGCCCGTCCGAGCTCCTCGATCCAGAAGCCGTTCGCCTGGACTCTCGGCAAGCCGCCGCTCGACTCACGGATCCGGCGCGCGATCCGCTTGGCCAGCTCGAGGTCCCGGCTGTCGAGGTTGATGTTGTAGGCGATCAGGAACGGGCGGGCGCCGACGGCCATGGCCCCTGCGCTGGAGTGGAGCCGGGCGGGGCCGAAATCCGGCTCGCGTCCCGGTTCGGCGATCTGCGTCTTGAGGCCCTCGTACTGGCCCCGCCGGACCTCCGCCAGGCGCCGCCGTGAGGGCGAGGTTGCCGCCTCGCCGTACAGGTAGACGGGGATACCGAAACGATCGGCCACGGTGGCTCCGAATGTGCGGGCCAGCTCGACGCAGTCGGCCATCGTCGTGCCGGCGAGGGGCACGAACGGAACCACGTCTACGGCCCCGATGCGCGGGTGCTCGCCGACGTGGTTCTCCATGTCTATCTCGGCTACGGCCACGGCAACCAGCCGCTCCAGGGCCTCGAGAATCGGGGCCGTCTCTCCGGCCAGAGTCAGGACGGTCCGGTTGTGGCTCGCGTCGCTGGATCGATCGAGCAGGTGGGCGCCCGGCACCGTATCGACGGCCGCTACCAGCTTGTCGATGGCATCGAGACGCCGGCCCTCGCTGAAGTTGGGGACTGTCTCGACGAGCTTGGTCACGCTGACTCCGTCTGCCTGCGGCCTGCCATGCCGCCCTGCGTATCGTGGCACAGGCCAATGCGACTGGTCGCCTAATGCCCTATGCGGTCTCAGGCCGATAGCATGCCGCCGATGAAGGAAGGCATGGCTTCTCTGGCCCGGCCGTCCCTGTGGCGGCACGGCGACTTCATGAAACTCTGGTCTGCGGCCAGCGTATCGGTGATGGGCAGCCAGGTGACCGCCATCGCCCTGCCCTTCATCGCCCTGACGATGCTCGGGGCGAGCGTTCTCCAGGTGTCGGCTCTGGCGGCCGTCGAGATGCTGCCGTTCCTGCTGTTCACACTGCCGGCCGGCGCATGGCTGGATCGGGTCCGCCGGCGGCCTGTGCTGATCGCGGCCGACATCGTTCGGGGGGTCGTTCTCCTGTCCGTCCCGCTGGCGTATCTGCTCGACGCGCTGTCCCTCTGGCAGCTCTTCGTCGTCGCCTTCGCGCAGGGGACGATGACGGCCTTCTTCGACGTCGCCGACCAGTCGTACCTGCCGGAGATTCTGGACCGCGACGACCTGGTCGACGGCAACGCGCATCTGCAGATCAGCACTTCGGTGGCTCAGATCGGCGGCCCGGTGCTGGGCGGTAACCTGATCGCGGTCGTCACCGCGCCGTTGGCCATCGCCGTGGACGCGTTGAGCTTCTTCATCTCCGGCGGGTTCCTGAGCGCCATCCGGCGACGCGAATCCAAGCCCGCGCGTCGCCTGAACGCGGCCGGCCGGCCGACCTCGCTGCGAACCGACATCGGCGAAGGACTCAGCTATGTCCTGGGAAGCCGCTACCTGCGGCCGATCGCCATGTGCACGGGCACGTCGAACCTGTTTGCGGCCGCCATGTTCGGTGTCTTCCCCGTCCTCATCTGGCAGGAGCTGCGACTGCCGCCGGCGTTCTTCGGGACGGTGATGGGGCTGGCCAGCATCGGCTTCCTGGTCGGGGCCGCGCTCTCGAACCGTCTGCCCCGGGCCATCGGCCTGGGCCCGACGATCGTGGTTTCGGCCGCGCTCGGCTCTCCGGCCATGTTGCTCCTGACGATCACGCCCGCGGCGCTCGACGGGGCGGCCGTGACCCTATTCGCCGGTTGGTTCGTCGTGGGTCTGGCGCAGGTGGTCTACAACGTGGCCCAGGTCAGCCTTCGTCAGGCCATAACCCCGCTCGAGATGCAGAGCCGGATGAACGCGACCATGAGATTCATCGTTTGGGGCACGATCCCGGTCGGGTCTCTGATGGGCGGCGTCATGGCCTCGGTGATGCCCGTGAGACAGGCGATGGTCATTGCGGCGGTGGCCACGTTCGCGTCGATCGTGCCCGTCCTGGTCTCGCCGGTCCGATCGTTGAGAGAGATCCCGCAACAGAGCGGCCCGACTCACGTCGAGGCTGCGACCGGCTGACTCAACGACCGCTCAGGGGCCGCCGGCGTCCGGCAGCGACCGGCTATGCCGGCTTGGTGGGCTCGCGCTGACCCGCCGCGGCGCGGTCCCACACGCTGTGCTCCATCTGCTCGCTCGCCAGGAGCCTGAGCGTGCCCACCGGGCCGACGTTCCACGTCCCGATCCCGAGCACATCCACGCCCGGAGCGAAGCCTTCCAGCTCCGCCAGCACGTTCCCGTGCAGCGGGTAGCCGCCCGACAACGGTTCGGTTGCCAGCACCGTCGCGGAGGGTATGAGCGACAGCTCATCCGGGGTGCCGGGCATCTCGGCGCTCGAGTTCGTCTTCGAGTAGGGCTGGATCATCAGGGCGCCGCCCTCCCACCGCATCAGGTACGGCTCGAGGTGGTCGCCGATGACGGAGACTCCGTCCGGGGTCGCGACCGTCGCGAAGTCCAGGCCCTCGTCGTCGGAGACGAAACCGAGCACCGGCTGGCCCAGCAGCTTGGCCAACCCGGCCGTGGCGGTCAGCCACGGGGCCTGCTCGAAGGCCTGCTCGTCGCTGCCGAGCACGCGCAGGGTGTCGACGTAGCTCGGTGCGAGGGGTCTGGCGGCGCGAATTGCGGCGCGATCGCCCGGTTTGGCAGCCGGGAGATCCAGGTCGAGAAGCCACATTGGACGACCGACAAGCTCGAACAGCTTGTAGGAATACCGGCGCGTCAGCTCGATCAGGGCGGCCTCGCTCGGCTTCTCCTTCAGCAGCACCCCCTGGATTCGATACGCCACCGAGTTCTTCCCCTCGTTGAGGCAGTTGTGGACCAGAGCGTAATCGTCTGCGGCCTAGCTCGTCGCGTCGTCAAGGTCAAGCATAGGGAGTCTAATACCCCGCTCCCGGGCCACCTCGATAGCCCTTTCGTACCCCGCGTCGGCGTGACGCATCACGCCCGTGCCCGGATCGGTGGTCAGCACGCGCTCCAGCTTCTGCGCCGCGAGGTCCGTGCCGTCGGCCACGACCACCATGCCCGCATGCTGTGAGTAGCCGATCCCCGTCCCGCCGCCGTGATGGATCGACACCCAGCTGGCGCCGGCGGCGGTATTCACCATGGCGTTCAGAAGAGGCCAATCGGCGATCGCGTCGGAGCCGTCGCGCATCGACTCGGTCTCGCGGTTCGGCGAGGCGACGGAGCCGGCGTCGAGGTGGTCGCGGCCGATGACGATCGGCGCGGCGACCGCGCCCGACCGGACGAGTTCGTTGAACGCGAGCCCGGCCCGTGCCCTCTCGCCGTAGCCGAGCCAGCAGATCCGCGCCGGGAGGCCCTGGAACGGAACCCGGGCCTCGGCCATCTCGATCCACCGCCGCAGCGACGCGTTCTCCGGGAACAGCTCCAGGATCGCCCGATCGGTGGTGCGCGATGTCCGCCGGGTCGCCGGAGAGCGCGGCCCAGCGGAACGGCCCCTTGCCCTCGCAGAAGAGCGGCCGGATGAACGCGGGCACGAAACCCGGGAAGTCGAAGGCGTTGGCCACGCCGGCAGTCTGGGCCTGGGCCCGGATGTTGTTGCCGTAGTCGAACGTCACGGAGCCGGCGGCCTGGAAGGCCAGCATCGCGCGGACGTGATCGGCCATCGAGGCCATCGCACGCCGGACGTACTCGTCCGGATCGCGGCTCCGCAGGTCCGCCGCGCCGGCCACCGAGACCCCCGCCGGAACGTAGCCGTTCAGGGCGTCGTGGGCGGAAGTCTGGTCCGTGACGACGTCGAATCGCTCGCCTCGCCGGACCAGCTCGGGCTCCACCTCCGCGGCGTTGCCGACCAGGGCGATGGATTCCGCGCGCCCGGCGGCCGCCGCCTCGCGCGCCCAGCCGAGGGCTTCATCCAGGGCGTGTGTGAGGCGGTCCACGTAGCCGATCTCGAGCCGTCGCGCCGCCCGGGCCTCGTCCACCTCGACGACCAGGGCCACTCCGCCGTTCATGGTCACGGCCAGCGGCTGGGCGCCGCCCATCCCGCCCAGGCCCGCGGTAAGGGTCACGCGACCGCGCAGCGATCCGCCGAAATGCTGGCGCGCCAGCTCGGCGAATGTCTCGTAGGTGCCCTGGAGGATCCCCTGCGTACCGATGTATATCCACGATCCGGCCGTCATCTGGCCGTACATCGTCAGGCCGGCCCGCTCGAGCTCCCGGAACGTCTCCCAGTTGGCCCACTTGCCGACGAGGTTCGAGTTGGCGATCAGGACGCGCGGCGCCCATTCGTGAGTCCGGAAGACACCGACCGGCTTGCCCGACTGGACCAGCAGCGTCTCGTCGTTCTCCAGGCGACGCAGCTCGCGAACGATCGCGTCGAAGGCGGCCCAGCTCCTGGCGGCTCGGCCGGTGCCGCCGTAGACGACCAGGTCCTGCGGGCGTTCGGCCACCTCGGGATCCAGGTTGTTCATGAGCATGCGCAGGGCGGCCTCCTGGGCCCAACCCTTGCAGGTTCGCTCGGGACCGCGTGGTGCGCGGACGGTCCGGGGTCCGGGCCTGGCGGCGGCTGCCTCGATCATCGTCGGAACCTCCGAACATCTGCCCGAGCCCCGCTCGGGCGTCCGGACTCCAGTGTGCGCCGGTTCGGGCGAGGCGTCATGCGCTGCTCGGCCGGAGGCCCGGCGATCTAGTGGAGGCTCTCGATGAGCTTCCGGCCCAGGTCGCGAGGGCCCAGGCCGTACATCGAGATGAGCAGGTCACCGGACACCAGCGTGTAGACGATCGGCCCTCCGCCGCAGGTGGAGACGTCCACGGTCTTCTCGGCGATGGTTTGCTGGCCGGAGCCGGAGACGCCGTTTGCCTGCGAGCAGGCGCCGGTCGCGTACTCCACCACCCAGGCCGTGTAGAAGTCCGCGTTGTTCTGCTTGTCGGGCTTGAGGCGGCCGATGGCCACGTACAGCCAGTCGGCATCGCCGACGAGGCCGATCGACGCCGCCGCGTACCCGTCGAACGTGTTGGGCAGGTCGGCGTCGCTCAGCGCTCCCGACTCGCTGCCCGGATCCTCCCGGAGGGCCAGCCCGCCGACCGATGCCGGGAGCTTGCCCATGCAGACTCGGGTCGATCTTCAGGCCGTACTGGCCGACCGTCCCGCTCGGCCAGATCGTCGGGCCGATCGGCACGACCGTGTACAGCGGTGGGCGCCGGGGTCGGCGAGCTCACGCCGCAGGCGGCGACCGACACGAGAGCCGCCGCGAGCAGGACCGCTGTCGCGCGATGGGCCGTGGCTCCACGACGGGCCGTGGCTCGACGACGGGCCGTGGCGCGACGCAGGGCGCTACTCACCTCAAAGCTCGCGCCGGAGGACCGGATACCGCTCGTCGTCCACGGCCAGGCGGAATCCGGCCCGGATCCAGAAGTCCGGCCGCGCGGCCGGCGTCGAGTCCTCCTTTGCCCGCACCTCCGGATAGGACTCCACCGCCGCGAAGCCCCGACCGGCGAGGTCGCCGCAGACATCCTCCACCAGGCGCAGGGCATAGCCCGCTCGCCTGGCCTCGAGCGTGGTGGCGATGCACGTGATCACAGCCGGGAGCGGTGCGTCCGGGAGCTGCGGATAGAGCTGGCGCAGTCGCAACGCGCGCGGATAGGCCGATAGCGGCCCGAACTGGCAGTAGGCGGCGGCTTCGCCGTCGGCCAGGAGCAGCTTTGCGTAGCTGCCGAAGACGGCCAGGCCGCGACCGAGGAGCTGCAGCTTGCGGGGGGCTTCGGCGGCGATCGTCGGGCGGGCCGGCCGCCGGGGCGCGAACGGGTTGTCGTCCGACGGCCCTCCGAGATCCTCGAGGAAGGGGTTGCGGCCGGCAACCCTCGATGGCGGAGCGAACGGATTGGCGGACGTCCGAGGCGGCGGCGCGAACGGATTCGCGGGGGTGCCCGGGGATACGGCGGGGCCGGCGCTCGATGCTGCGCTCGAGCCGGTGTTCGACGGCAGCCAGCCCGGGCGGCTTGCCTTCGAACCCCGATCGGCGTCCTCCCAGTAGTCGCAGGTACGGTGGTCGAACGACGGGTCCGCGCAGGGCGGAACGAGCCCGAAGCGGGTCTCGTCGGTGACCTCGACTATCTCTATGCGCGCCATGCGCCCCGAACTGTACGGCACGCGCGGCGGCTCTGGGCGCGAAGCACCCGCCCGGCGCTCACATCGGGCTAGACTCCACGCCACGATGACCGCGGCGACCCCACTCCGAAGGCGCCTCCGGCGGCCCTCGCTGGCGCCGGGCGCTGACGCGAGGCATAACCCGCAACGTCGTCGCCCTCGGCTTCGTGAGCCTCTTCACGGACATCTCGAGCGAGATGCTCGTGTACGTCATCCCGCTGTTCCTCGCCAACGTCCTGCTGGCGCCCGTGGCGGTTATCGGCCTGATCGAGGGAGTGGCCGAAAGCACGGCGTCGCTTCTCAAGCTGATCAGCGGCGCGCTCTCGGACCGGCTGTCGCGGCGGCGGCTGCTGGTGGGGATCGGCTACGGCACATCGGTCGCGGCCAAAGGCCTCTACCTGGTGGCCACGGTGTGGCCCGTCGTCCTGCTGGGCCGTGTCGGCGACAGGTTCGGCAAGGGGATTCGAACCTCACCGCGCGACGCTCTCATCGCCGATTCCACCGCCCCGGAGCACCGGGGAGTGGCGTATGGCTTCCACCGGGCGATGGACACGACGGGAGCCTTCGCCGGTGTGCTCATAGCCGCGCTTGTCATCTGGGCGGTCGAGGGCGAAGCGACCCGCCTCACGGCCGACGCGTTCCGGATCCTCGTGCTGCTGGCGCTGGTCCCCGGCATTCTCGCGGTGGTCACCATCGCGGTGGGTGTGCGAGACGTACGGCGGGCGCCCCCGGCCGCGCCGGAAGCGACGCCCGCGCCGATCGCCATCCCCGGTCTCGTCCATCGCATCGTCGGCGGCGTCGCCGAGTGGCGGTCGTTCCCGCGCCCGTTCTGGCTCTTCATCGCCGCCAACGCCCTGTTCACGCTGGGCAACTCGAGTGACGCGTTCCTCGCCCTGCGATCTCAGAACCTGGGACTGTCGCTGCTGGCCCTGCTCCTCACGATCGTCGCCTTCAACGCCACCAATGCCATCGTGGCCTGGCCGGCCGGGGCTCTCTCCGACCGAATTGGCCGCCGCGGCCTGATCGCCGCCGCGTGGCTGATCTATGCCGTCTGCTACGCGGGGTTCGCGATCGCGACATCGGCAATCTGGGTCGTGCCGCTCTGGGTCGCCTACGGGACCTACTACGCGTTGAGCGAGGGAGTCGGCAAAGCGCTCGTCGCCGACCTGGCTCCGGTCGAGCTTCGCGCCACGGCTTTCGGCATCCTCAACGCGGTCCAGGGAACGATGATCCTTCCGGCGTCCGTGATCGCGGGGGTGCTGTGGAGCGCCGTGGCCCCGCCGGCCCCCTTCTGGTTCGGCGCCGGTTGCGCGGCGGCGGCAACTGCCCTGTTGCTGGCCACCGTCCGGCTGCCGGTCAGGGGCAAGTAGCGCCTACATCGTTCGCGGCGACGTTTACCGTTTCTCCCGTCCCGGCATCGACCCACATGGCGCTATGAACGGAACCGCCCGCGTTGTCGTGCCAGCGGTAGTCCATCCGCCAGCAGAGCTGCAGCGGTGAGCCATCGGTCCTGGCGAACCACTCGAGCGCGGCGGTGCAGGTTTCCACCTTGCCGTTCGGGCCTCCGGTGCTGTTCTTGCACGCCGGGAACCTGGCCAGCGCTTCCGCCTGAGAGATCGTCTTGGCCGGCGCGGGGGCGGTCGCCGTTTCGGAGTAGGTGTACGAGAGGAAGTCGCCGTTGGGAGCGAGTGTCATACGCCAGCCATCGCTCGGAGCCGGCACGCCGTCGATGCGTCGATACCACTGAGCGAGCCAGGCCTTCTCGGCATCCGGCGCGAAGACGTCCGGTGTCCCAAGCGTGACTCCGAGATCGTGGAGATAGGCCGCGGCCTTGAGGCGTGCGGCCGCCTCGGAGATGGGCACACCCTGATTCGGGGCCGGATGAGACGGCACCACCACAACCGCGACGAGGCTCCGGGCGTCGTTCCACTCGAGCGTCCAGTCCCCGATCTTCACTCTGGTCCGCGGTTGGGTCGAGGAGCCGGAGGACGAAACCGAGGCCGCCGCGCCGGCAGGAGTCGACCCACCCATGGCTCGAATGACCGTCTGCGCCCAGTCGACCCAGGCCGCGTCCGACATCGAAGGCGATTGTGCCGGAGTGGGTGCAAGACTCGGCTCCGGAGTCGGTGAGGGCGAGGCGGTCGCGGCGACCGGCGCGCTGGCCGTCTGACTCACCGCGGAGCTACCGGGTCCTCCCGTCGCCCCGGCGACGCTGCAACCGGCGGCCAACGCGGCCACGATCGTCACTATCAGGAGTTCGCCGGCTCGACTGCGCGTCATCTCGACCCACTTTCACTTGTGCCTGTTATCGACGGGTGGCGGCGGTGTCGGGTGACAGCGTATTCCCGGAGACGTCCTCATGTGCCCGGCGGAAGCAGGCCGGAGCGTAGATCGGGCCCGCGAGCGACCACGCAGCGGAACTCGGGCACGCTGGTTGTTCCCTCCTGTGCGACCAACCGCGGGGAGGTTTGGCGAAGCGCTAACGTGAGAGACGAGCCGCTCGACCGGCGGGGCTCGACCGGTCGCGGTAGTGGTGTGTGAAGACGAGCGACCGCGGGGACGGTCGCCTAACGCGAGAGGTGAAAAGAATGCGGCCACTGGACGTCCGCATCGAGGCCGCGCTCCGTGCCTACGACGAGGACTGTCGGTGGGACTTGATCGACGGCATCGTCGAGGAGTGTCCCGATGACGTCATCGAGGCCTCGAAAGCCCTTCTTCGCGGCAAGAAGGAGAGTGAACGAACGCTCGGTGCGGACATCATGGGTCGCCTGATCGCGGTGGAACCCGAAGCTCGTCCGGTTCTGCTCGCCGCGTTGCTCAAGGCGCTCGACTTCGAGAGGGCGGCAGCACCCCTGGCCTCCATGGTGGCCGCGCTCGGGCACGTCGGCGATGCCGGGGCTCTCGGCCGCATCTTCCCGCTGGCTTCTCATGGGGACCCGGAGGTGAGGCTCGCGGTCGCCTTCGCCGTGGCCACCATGAGTCCTAAGTCGCTCGTCGAGGAAGCTCGAGTTGCGCTGATCCGCCTCTCGCGCGACGAGAATCCGGAAGTCCGCGACTGGGCAACCTTCGGTCTTGGGACCCTCTCCGACGCGGATGGCCCCGACGTCCGGGCGGCTTTGCTGGCCCGCGCCGAAGACCCGTATCGCGACACTCGAGCAGAGGCACTTTTCGGTCTGGCGGTACGAAGGGACCCGCGGGCGGTTCCCCACCTGATCCGCGCCCTCGAGGCGCCCACGGTCGGCGGGCTCGAAGTAGAGGCGGCGGCGGTCGTGGCCGATCCCCGCCTGCTGCCGGCCCTGTGGGCTCTGCAGCGCGCCGGCGGAACCGACGAAGACCGCCTGCGGCGCGCGATCGACCGCTGCTCCGGGCGGGACGACTACCCGCCGGCCTCCCAGCCCTAGCCTGCCCGGCCCCTAGCCTCTCGGCTCCTGGCCTGCGCCGGTCGTCAGCTCGACCAGGACTCCATCGCGAACCAGCCCGAAGGCGGCCTCGATATCGGGCGTCTGGAGGCGGTCGCGATCCAGGTGTGGGACGACCGATCTGATTCGAGCGTGGGCCTCCGCGACTCCGACGCCCGCGCTCACCTGCCGCCCCTCGTCCCGGATTCCGGCCAACCGCAGGTCGAGTGCCTGGGCGGCGACCAGCAGCTCCATGGCCAGGATTCGCTGGACGTTCGCGACGACCGCCATCGCGTGTCGAGCGGCTATCGAGCCCATCGAGACGTGATCCTCCTGGTTGGCGGAGGTGGGGATCGAGTCGGCGCTGGCCGGGTGGGCCAGGACCTTGTTCTCGGAGGCCAGGGCCGCCGCCGAGTATTGGAGGAGCATCATCCCCGACTCCAATCCGCTGCCGTGCGAGAGGAATGGAGGGAGGCCGCCGTTGAGGCGAGAGTCGACGAGGAGCGCGATGCGCCGCTCGGAGATCGCCCCGAGCTCCGAGATAGCGAGCTTCGCGAAGTCCAGGGCGATCGCCACGGGCTCGCCGTGGAAGTTGCCGCCGCTGATCACGAGTCCGCCGCCGGTCGCCGCGGCCGCGGCATCGGCCACGCCGCCCTGGGGGAAGACCAGGGGGTTGTCCGTGGCGGAGTTCAGCTCTATGTCCAGGACCCCGCGCAGGTACTCGAGAGCGTCGCGAACCGCGCCGTGGACCTGGGGTACGCAGCGCAGCGAGTAGGGATCCTGGACCTTGTGGGCGGAGGGATGGTGGCTCGTCATCAGCGTCGACTCGCGCAGCAGCCAGCGCAGCTCGGCGGCGACGGCGATCTGGCCGGGATGCGGGCGGGCCAGCTGGTAGGCGGCCGAGTAGGCGACGTCCGTACCCAGCAGGGCTTCGCAGCTGAGCGCCGCGGCCACGCTGGCCGTGCGCGCGAGGCGGGCGGCGTCGGCCGAGACGAGCGCCCCGATGGCGGACATCATCTGCGTGCCGTTGAGCAGTGCCAGGCCCTCCTTGGCCTGAAGCACAAGTGGTTCGAGCGCGGCGGACTCGAGCGCGTCCGAGGCATCCAGGATCTGCCCGCCTACTTCCACGGGCCCTCGGCCGGTCAGCGGCAGGGCCAGATGGGCCAGTGGCGCAAGGTCGCCGGAGGCGCCGACGGATCCCTGCGACGGGACGACCGGGTGTATTCCGAGGCGCAGCAGGTCGCAGATCCGATCCACGACGACGGGCCGGCAGCCGGAGTGGCCCAGTGCCAGCGTGTTGGCCCGCAGGAGCAGCATCGCCCGGACCACGTCGCGCGGCAAAGGATCGCCAACGCCGACGGCATGGGAGACGAGGAGGTTCTCCTGGAGCCGGGCGGAGTCGGCCGGATCGATGAAGGTCGTGGCCAGGTCTCCGAAGCCGGTCGTCACGCCGTAGACGATCTCCCCCGCCGCGACCAGGCGCTCGACGACGTCACGAGCCTCGGCCATCCGGCCGCGCGCATCGTCGCCCAGCCGGACCCGCTGCCCGGCTCGCGCCACGGCCTCCACGTCGGCGATGGACAGGTCCGCCCCGGTCAGGACGATCTCCGCCTCGGCGGGGAGTGGCTGCCGCAGCCGCTGCGACTCGGGCAGATGCCGGTGCGACCCGAGCCCCGCCGTCGAAGGGTCGAGTGACCTGGGTGTGTCGCTCACCGCATGAGGATAGCGGGCTGTGCCGAATGCGATCGTCGGCCGGTGCGCCCGGCGCTCTCCACCGGGCGCGGCCTCTTTGCCTCGGGTATCCTGCGCAGAGCCCGGGCGCGGCGCGGCCCGCCTGAGCTTCCTACCTCCAGCTACGAGGCTCTCGTGTTCTCCATCATCGACACGATCGTCATTCCGTTCCTGAACAACCTCTACGGCGCCGTCGGCTACCTGGGCGTCTTCATCGCCATGGTCATCGAGTCGACGCTGCTGCCCCTGCCGTCCGAGCTGATCCTCCCCTATGCCGGCTTCCTGATCAGCGACCCGAGCAAGATCGAGCCGCTCACGCACGGACCCTGGAACTTCTGGGTCGTAGTGGTCATCGGGACGGCCGCGAACACGACCGGTTCGATCTTCGGGTACTACCTGGGCGCCAGGCTCGGCCGGCCGTTCCTCGATCGGTGGGGCCGGTTCCTCCTGATCCGGAAGCACGAGATCGACCAGGCCGAGTCCTTCTTCGCCCGTTGGGGCTCGCCGACGGCCTTCTTCAGCCGCCTTCTGCCGGGTGTTCGGAGCGTGATCAGCTTCATCGCCGGCGTGGCGCACATGCCGATCGGCCGGTTCATCGTCTATTCCACCCTCGGCGCAATTCCATGGACGATCGCCCTGGTCTATGCCGGCACCGTCCTGGGCTCGAACTGGACGCAGATCCGGGAGACTCTCCAGCCGTTCGATACGCTGATCCTGGTCGCGTGCGTAGCCGCGGTCGTCGCTCTTCGTGCTGGTGCCAGCTGCGGCCATCTCAGGTTCGCAGCCCGACCAGTCGGAGGCCTAGGCTGGCGGAGACTCTCGCCGGCCGGCCGCAGACGACCCCAGATCGCATCGCCCGCGTGCACTGTCGGGCCATCTCGTGGCAGACTTAGGCCAGGTCAGGGGGCGTCCAGGATGGCCGCCGAAGCTACGGGTAACACTGATGCGCAGTAGACCGACTCGCGTCCAGTTGCAGGCGCTGAGCATCGACGAGAGCAGACGGCGGGGCGCCATCAGCCCCGGTTCCGGGGTCGCGTGAGCACGGTCAGAGACCGCTCGAAGCCGCTCCGGACGGCCGAGTCCGACGGGCTCCGGCTCGAATTGATGGCTCATCCAAGTCCCAAAGTGGCCCTGGCCGGCCGGCACATGGCTCACCGGACTCGACGCGGGCCACTCCAGTTCCTGGCCGGCATCCTGCGGGCGATCGCTCCTTCGACGCGGTCGAATCGACCCGAGCCGATCGTGTCGCGTGGCTCGCCGACTACGGGCGGCTCCACGGACTCCGCTCTCGAAGCCGGCGCCCCGGCCCACGTCGGCTCGGCGGCATACTCCGGCACGGGCGAGATCGCTCGCCTCAGACGGAAGCACGGCGCCATCGCGGCGGAGCGAGCCCGGACCCCCGACCTGCCCGCAGACGGATCGGCCGGCCGCCGCCTCTCCGTGAGCCGGCGGCTATTCGGGAGGGAGCCCCATCGGCGCGAACTGGCGGCCGTCCTGGTCCTGCTTCTGATTGCGTGCACGCTGTCCGCGAGCTTGCCCGGAGCCTGGGCGGCACATCCGGGTTCGTTCACACCGAGTGCCCAGCCCGTGGCATACCTCGACCCGTCCGGGCCGGCGGATTACGCCGTGGAGCCGGCCGGCAACCCATCGCCCACGCCAACGGATGTGCCGACCTACACGGTCCCGCCGTTGTCGGAAGGCTCCGCCGAGATTGGACCTACGGACGCCCCAACCACGACACCGACAAAAGCACCCCCGACGAAGCCGCCGCCCTCGAAGAAGTACACGTTCGTTGCCCTGGGCGATTCGCTGACCTACGGCTACGGTGACCCGGGACCGGCGTGGCCGGTTCGATTGGACGCCAAGGATGCCCAGCTGACGCTGCTGCACAACGCCGGGGTCTCCGGCGACACGACCGCCGGCATGCGGGCCCGCCTCAACAGCGACGTGTTCGCCTACAAGCCGGACATGCTGTTCCTGATGGGCGGCACGAACGACATCGGCCACGAGATCAACATCTCGACGACGATCGGGAACATCAAGGCGATCATCGTGTCCGCCCGGGCCAAGGGAATCCGAGTGATCCTCATGACGATTCCGCCTACCTCGTACCCCCGCATGACCGACTCGATCGACACGCTGAACGCCCAGATCATGTATGTCGGCAACATCTACGGGCTCGTCGTGGCCGATATCCACACGCCGCTCTCCGCCGTGGGCGGTCTCTACAACCCCAAGTACACCAGCGACGGCCTGCACTTCAGCACCCTCGGCACGCAGGTCGTGGCGAACACGATCTTCAACCGCTGCCAGGCGGCCCGCTTCTAGCGAGCCCGGCACCCTCGGGACCGCGCCCGGCGGCGGGCAAGACGGCCATGCCGATCAGCACGATGGCGGCAGTCCCCAGGCAGGCGGAGATGACGTACAGCACGCGGATCGTGAGCCAGCCGGCCAGCACGCCGCCGAGCCCGGACCCGATGATCGAGGACATGCTGAAGGTCACGCTGTTGAGGATCCCCTGGGCCGTGGCCGCAGTTCCCTTCGGCGCCTGCTGCGACACGAAGGCGATCCCGCCGATCAGCAGCAGTCCGTAGCCCGCGCCCTGTACGAGCGACAGGGCGATCAGCACCGACGGATCGGTGAAGACCACGTTCGCTATCTGCCGGGCGACGAGGATAGCCATGCCGACCACGATGAGCCGTTCGGTCCCGAACCTTCGGGCCAGCTGCGGGAAGAACAGCATGGACGGGATCTCGAGGGCGGCCGCGAACGACCAGGCCCATCCGACCGCCTCGCTCGATCCGCCGAGTTGCTTGACGTAGATCGAGAAGAAGGCGACCTGCGAGTAGACGGCGGTCCAACCGACGAGCGCCCCTATCAGGAACAGGGCGATGGGCCGATGGCCGAGGACGCGGCCCGGTGCCTTGCGGATTCCAACGACCCGCACGCCGCTCGATCGCCCCGGTAGCAGCGTCGACGCCAGGCCGCCGAGCAGGACCATGGGGACGAAGACCAGGAACAGCGCAACGTAGCCCTGGGCGTTTACGACGATGCCGATGAGCGGGGCGGCGATCATGAAGCTGAACGAACCCCACATCCTCACGTGGGCGTAGCGGGTTCGGTCGCTGCCGGCCATGTCGAGCACCCGGACGTCCATCATCGGGGCCATCCCGGACATCCCGCAGGCGAAGGCCGCGGCGCACGCGACAAGGAGCGGCGAGGCGCCGGCGTTCGCCAGCCCGATCCCACCACAGGCGGCGATGACGGCGGCCAGCGGAATGAACAGGCGCGAGGTCGGGAAGCGGTCGTGGATCATCCCCCAGGTCGGGGAGCATACGAGCGCGACCGCCGAGGTGAAGGCGGCCAGGGCTCCGATCCCCCCGAACGGGATGCCGAGGCCCTGGTAGTAAAGGGACAGGTAGGGTGCGTAGGCGGCGACCGCCGTGTACAGCACGATGTAGGCGATCGAAGCGCGACGCAAGCCGCCCGGCCTCCTTGTACCCCGTCTGTGCGTCGGTGCGTCCCGACTCGACGTATCCCAGTCTGTCACGTGGTGCCGTCAGGCGCTGCGGCGAGCCGCTGCCATGAAGCCCAAGCCAATCTGCGCGACCCCCGTGTCAGGCTGGTTCTCACCAGCGCCACTCTGCTCTTCACCGAGCTCCTGCTCATCCGCTGGATTCCCTCCACGGTCAAGTACGTCGGCTTCTTCACCAACTTCCTGCTGATGGCGAGCTTCCTCGGCATCGGGCTGGGGATCCTGCTGGGCCGGTCCGGCCGCCGTCTGCGCCATCTCACCGTTCGCCGGCCTGCTCTTCCTGGCCGCGCTGCTGGTGCTCGTCGCCCATCTGGACGTCCAGGTCAAGTCGACCGACGAGATCTTCTTCGGCCTGGCGGAAAGCACGTCGGCGGACACCAACTTCGTCGTGTTGCCACTTCTCGTCGTCCTCGTTACCGCGGTCATGGCCGCGCTTGCCCTGCCCCTTGGGCCGCTTCTGAAGAGTCAGCCGCCGCTCCGAGCGTATGGGCTCGACATCTGCGGTTCGATGGCCGGCATCGCCGGCTTCGCGGTGCTGTCCGCCCTCTGGACCCCCCCGCTGGTCTGGTTCAGCGTGGTGGCTATCCTGCTGCTGCTGCTCGGTCTCGGGAGCGGCTTGGGGCCGTGGTCGCCGATCAGCGGCATCGCGATGATCTCGGTCCTGTACCTGGCGGTGCTTCAGCAGGGTTGGGGTGCGACCTGGTCGCCGTACTACCGAGTGAACGTCTATCCGACGTCGCCAGGTGCGCTCGAACTGACCGTCGACGGTATCCCACACCAGGCGATCTGGTCCGGCGCCCCGCAGGACGACCTGTACTACCAGGTCTACAAATGGTTCCCCGGCCGGACCTACAACGAGGTCCTGGTCGTTGGCGCCGGCACCGGCAACGACGTCGCCGTCGCGCTCAGCCACGGAGCCGGCCACGTAGACGCCGTCGAGATCGACCCGGCCATCCAGCAGATCGGCGTGACGGACCACCCCTTGCATCCCTACGACGATCCTCGGGTCACGCGCTACACCAACGACGGTCGAGCCTTCCTGCGCTCCACCGACAAGCACTACGACCTGGTCATCTTCGCCCTGCCCGACTCGCTGACGCTCGTGAGCTCGAGCGGCAATATCCGGCTCGAATCGTTCCTCTTCACAGTCGAAGCCTTCCAGTCCGTACGCGACCACCTGACCCCCGACGGCACGTTCGTTCTCTACAACTACTACCGCGAGCCGTGGCTCGTAGCCAAGCTGGACTCGATGCTCCAGACGGCTTTCGGGACGCCGCCAATCCTGCGAACCTTCGAGGGAGTCGCACGGCCGCGCTGGCAGACGGGCCGGCCGTCGCTGCCCTGCAATGGCGGGCCTCCCCCCGGCGACAGCACGGAGCCCCGTTCCGTCCGTCGGCGCACCCACGCCACAGCAGGCGACCGATGACTGGCCGTTCCTGTACCTGCGAACACCGACGATCCAACCTCACTACCTGGTTGCGCTCGGCGTTCGTGCTGCTTCCTCGCGTTGCTGTCGGTGGCCGGTGCGGCCGCGGTCACCCGGACGCCACTACGCGGCTTCAGCCCTCACTTCTTCGTCCTGGGCTCGACTCCTCGACGTAACGCGGCTAGCCCCAGGGCGCCTCGCCCGGCGAGCGGAGGTGCCCGACGTCGTTGGCGAGGATCAGCTGGGCCCCGTCCGGGCCGTCGCCGTTCTCGTAGCGCAGGACGGTGAGGTTGGCCCGGTCCTGGACGAAACGCCGCCGGTAGTCGCGTACCGGGATGCCCAGGGCCACGCACATCAGGATCCGGTTCAAGGTGCCGTGGGCCACCACCAGGACCCGCCGCTCGCCCTCGGCCTCGGCCCGGATCTCCGAGACCGACCCTCGCGACCCGCCCGGATCGGGCGCACGGCGCCGGCCCTCCGGCATCGCGGTGACGCCTTCAGACGCCAGCAGGTCGACCAGGAAGCGGAGCGCCCGCGCCGCGACGTCGTCGCCCGACTCGCCGCCCGGCGAGTGCGTCGACGCCGGATCGCGTTCCCACCGCGCCCGAAGCTCCGGATCGATGGGCGTCGATCTCGTCGTAGCTCAGACTCTCCCACCGGCCGTAATCGAGTTCGCGGAGCCGGTCGTCGATCTCGATCGGTCGGCCGGTCGCTATCGCCTGGGCGGTCTCGATGGCGCGAAGCATCGGGCTCGAGATGATCCGGTCGATTCGGACGCCCGCCAGCCGGCGCGCCAGCGCATCGGCCTCGGCTCTGCCCTCGGGCGCAAGTGGCACGTCGAGCTGCCCGCCGAGCATCACTTCTCCGGCGCCGGTCCGCCCGTGGCGCGTTATCAGCAGGTCGAGCATGGTGCCCGCCTAGAAGAGGCCGACGATGTTGCCGTCGGAGTCGATGTCGATCGACTCACCGGCCGGGTGAGAAGGGAGCCCCGGCATCGTCCGCATCTCGCCCAGCAGCGGCGTGACGAAGCCCGCCCCGGCCGAGAGATGGACCTCGCGAATTGGGACCCGGAAGCCCATCGGCCGCCCCTTCAGCGACGGATCGTGGCTGAGCGAGAGGTGAGTCTTGGCCATGCAGATCGGCAGGCTGCCGAATCCCAGTTCCTCGTACAGCTTCAGGGCCTTCGTGGCCGCCGGCAGCTCGTCGACGCCGCGGGCGCCGTAGATACGGACCGCGATGGTCTCGATCTTCTCGCGAAGCGGGGCGTCGTCCGGGTACAGGAACTGGAAGTCCGGAGCGCCTTCCTCCGCGGCCGACCAGACGGCCCGAGCCAGGTCTTCCGCGCCCGCGCCCCCTTCGGCGAAGTGGCGGCTGACGACGACTTCGCGCGCCCCGGCGGCCATCGCCACTTCCCGGATCGCGGCCACTTCCGCCTCGGTGTCGGTAGGGAAGTGGTTGACCGCCACTACCACCGGGACGTTGAAGTGGCGCACGTTCTCGATCTGGGCGGCCAGGTTGGCCGAGCCGAGACGGACCGCCTCGACGTTCTCCTGCTCCAGGGCCGGATCCAGCGGCTTGCCGGCGACTATCCGGCCGACGCCGCCGTGCATCTTGAGGGCCCGCACCGTCGCGACCATGACCGCCGCGTCCGGCCGCAGCCCGCTCTGGCGGCACTTGATGTCGAAGAACTTCTCCGCGCCCATGTCGGCGCCGAAGCCGGCCTCGGTGCAGGCGATCTCGCAGGTCGCCAGCGCCAGCCGGTCGGCCAGGACGCTGTTGTTGCCGTGGGCGATGTTCGCGAACGGACCGCAATGAACGAAGGCAGGTCCTCCTTCGAGGGTCTGCAGGAGGTTCGGCTTGATGGCGTCGAGCAGCAGGACCGTCATCGAGCCCGCGCAGCGCAGGTCCTCGGCGGTGATCCGGCGGCCGTCGAAGGTGGTGGCGACGACCATCCGCCCCAGTCGCGCCCGCAGGTCGTGGATGTCGGAGGCGAGCGCCAGCGCCGCCATCACTTCCGACGCGACGGTGATCTGCCACTCGGTCTCGCGCGGGTAGCCGTTCTCGCGCCCGCCCAGCCCGACGATGGCCTTTCGGAGGGCCCGGTCGCTGATGTCGACGACTCGGGGCCACAGGACCCCCAGCGGGTCGATGCCGTGCGGGTTGCCGTGTGTCAGCGAGTTGTCGATGAAGGCCGCCAGCAGGTTGTGGGCCGCTCCGACCGCATGGTTGTCGCCGGTCAGGTGGAGGTTGAAGTCCTCCATCGGGATCACCTGGCTGTAGCCGCCGCCGGCGGCGCCGCCCTTGATGCCGAAGACCGGGCCGAGCGAAGGCTGGCGGATGCAGACGGCCGCCTTGTGACCGATGCGGTTCAGCCCCTGGACAAGGCCGATGTTCGTCGTGGTCTTGCCCTCGCCGAGCGGCGTGGGCGTGATCGCCGTGACGACGACGTACTTGCCGCGCTTTCCCGTGGCCGCGGCCTCCCTCTCCAGCCGCTCGATCCCTTCGAGGCGGACCTTGGCCTTGTAGGGCCCGTACAGTTCCACTTCGTCGTCGTGCAGGCCGAGCTCGCGGGCGAGGTCCATGATCGGCCGGGGCGTAACCGACCGGGCAATTTCGAGGCTGCTTGGCATCGGCGAGGCCGCCCTCAGTCGGGTCTCGAGCCGGCCGGCGGCCGGCGTGCCGCCTCGGCTTGATCCGTGGCCGCTCGCAGCAGGTGGCTCATCAGCAGAGCGTTGGTGAGTGGCCCGACTCCGCCCGGAACAGGGGTAATCGCCGCCACGACGTCCCTGGCGGATTCGAAGTCCACGTCGCCGACGAGCGCGTCGCCGCCCCGGCCGTCGGGGACGACGTTGATCCCTACGTCCACGACCACGACTCCGGGCGAGAGCATCTCCCCGGTGACAAGGCCCGGGCGGCCGGCGGCCACGATCAGGATCTCCGCGTCGCGGGTGTGGTGGCCCAGGTCGCGGGTCTTCGAATGGAGGATCGTGACGCTGCCGTGCTCGCGCAGGAGAAGCAGCGCCGCGGGCTTGCCGACCACGTTCGATCGGCCGACGACGACTACCCGCTTTCCGGCGATCTCGATGCCCGAGCGCTTCAGTATCTCGACCGCGGCCTGGGCGGTGGCCGGCAGGAAGCCGTCGTAGCCCAGTGAGAGCAGCCCGGCGTTGCGGGGATGGATGCCGTCGATGTCCTTGGCCGGGTCGATGGAGTCGATGACCGTTCGCAGCGGGATGTGCGCCGGCAGCGGCATCTGGACGATGATCCCGGCCACGGCCGGATCGGCGTTGAGCTGCTCGATCTCCGTGCAGACGGCGTCGGCCGTTACGTCCGCCCCGATCTCGACGAGGCGTCCATCGACCCCGACCTTCTCGCACGACCGGAGGATCTGCCGCAGATACACGGCCGATGGGGCGTCCGCCCCGACGAGGACGATGGCGAGACTCGGCGAACGGCCCCAGCGCTCCTTGAACCGGGCGAAGTCCTCGGTCAGGCCCGCGCGAATCTCCGCCGCGATCGGGCCCCCGGCCAGCAGCCTGGGACCGGCCTGGACCGGAGCCGTCGCTCCATCCGGGCGGCCGGTCACTCGTCCTCCGGGTCGCTGACCCGGCCCGAGAGCACGGTCTCGCGCGTCCGGGCGGCCACGGCCATGATGTCGTGGAGGGCCTCGTCCAGCTGGCGGCTCATCGCCTCGTTGTACTGCTCGTCCCCGGTCGATGGCAGGTTGATGTTCACGTTCTCGGCAGCACCGCGCGCGGCGGCCTCGCCCAGGAGCGCCGCCACGAGAACGTCGCTCGCGGCATTGACGTTGCTTCGTCCGGCCAGCGCCTCGGCGGCGTTGACGAGATCGCCGCAGGCCTTGACGCACTCCCACGGGGCATCCGATGCCGCTTTCGCCGCCGCCTCGATGGCCAGCCGCCGCGCCTGCCTGCTGGGCCTCGGTCTCGCGGGGCATCTTGAGGGCCGCGGCGTATCCGGCGTAGGCCTCCGCGTCCCTGTCGGCCAGCAGCAGGAACTCGGAGGCGAGGCTTCGCCCGACTTCGCCGCAGCGGGTGAGTGTCGATTCGTAGGCCGCGTACCTGGCCCGGCCGGTCGAGAGGTTCGCGACCATGGCCACGAGCGACGCCCCCAGCGCCCCCGCCAGCGCCGACGCCGCTCCCCCTCCTGGGACGGGCTCGCCCGACGAGAGGCTCTCGGTGAACTGGCGGACTGTCAGATCCGCAAACGAGACGGGCTTGGATGCTTGGTCCATGGGGCGATTGTAGGCACCCAGCCGCCTCGCGCGTAGTCCCCGAGCCTCAGTCCGTCTACCGGCCGCGTTTCCGGCCCGACCTCAGCACAGACCGATCTCGTCGTCGACACCGTCCACCGTCCAGCGGCGCGACCGATGCTGGAAGCTCAGGGCCAGGCGGGCTCCGGGAGTCTCGACCTCGAAGACGGTCCGGGGCCCCACGGCGGCCTTGTAGGCGGAATGCTCTCGACGAATGGCGGTCAGCCGCCTGACGGGCAGGCGGACATTACCCCAGGTGATCTCACGCGGCGTGCCGTCGAACCAGTCGGCTCGAACGCGCACATCCACAGGCTCCATGCGGACGATGGCCATCGCGGTTGCTCCTCTTCGGCATTGCGGGCCGGTCATTCGCTCGGGCACTGAGCTGAGAACGGACGTTCTATTGCTTGCCAAGATTAGTCGAACGGATGTTCTGTGTCAATGCTGACCGTGTCGTTCATCCGTCCGGCTGTGGGAGGAGCATCGTCTCGGTCGGTGACAGCTAGCGTGTCACTGCGAGATCGGCGGACGGTCAGCCGCGATCTCCGGCGCGGGCATCAGTGCCGGCGCCGACCGAGGTCAGGCGTCAGTCCGGCGCGATCTCCGGCGCGGGGCGCAGCCACCTGGCGAGTGCGGCCGCCGCGGCGCGGAGGCGGCCCTGGGCGACGGCGACTCCCAGGAGAACGACCAGGCCGCCGACCGGCTCGTGCCAGGCGACCTGCTCGCCCAGGAATGCCACGCCCACCACGATCGCGAAGAGCGGGGTCAGGTACGTGACCATGCTCGCGGTGGATGGGCCGGCCTCTCTCACGATCTGGTAGTTGAGAGCGAACGCGATCCCGGAGCCGAGCGCGCCCAGGCCGAGCATCGCCAGGACCGGGTTGAGGGCGACCGGGCCGGGCAGCGGGCCCGCGGCCACCGCAAGCGGCAGAAGCACCGCCGCGCCGCACGCGACCTGTCCGGTGGCGAGGCCGATGCCGCTCTCCGGCAGCCCGGTGAGGTGCCGGCGCACGTACGGGAAGGCGATGCCGTAGCACGTCACCGCTCCGACACACGCGGCGATGCCGGTCCACTCGCCCGAGCCCAGACCCTGCCAGACCCCGACGACGACCAGGATCCCGAGGAAGCCGACCAACAGCCCGATCACGCGCTCGGCGTTCGGCTTCTCCTCCGGGAAGGCAAGCAAGATCACCGCCAGCGTGGTCAGCGGCGTGGCGGCGTTGATGATGCCGGCCAGGACGGACGAGACGTGCGTCTCGCCGATCGCGAAGAGCGTGAACGGGATGCTGTTCATGAGCATCGCCACGACGAAGAGGTGGCGCCAGGTCGAGAGGTTGCGCGGCAGCCGCGCTCCGCTGATGAGCGACAGCACGACCAGCGCCGCCGCACCGATGGCGAGCCGCACGAAAGCCACCTGCACCGGCGCGAGCATCTGCAGCCCGAGCTTGATCCACCAGAACGAGCAGCCCCACGTCGCCGCGAGCAGCACGAAGACGACCTGCCATGGCAGGAGGTGTGCCGGCCTGGCGCCCACTTCTCTCATGGGACGGACGTTACCCGACCGAGCGGATTCGTTCTTCCGATCGCGTGCTTTGGCGCCAAAGCCGAAGGCCGGAAGTCAGACCAACCCTGGCCCGCTATTCTCGGAAGCATGAATTCAGTTGAGCGTTTCGCGGCCGTTGGGCGGCCCGCCACGGACTCCGAATGGGCGGCCATCTCCACCCGCCGTGCCGCCCGGCCTTTCCTGTTCCTGGTGACGAGCACGGGCATCCTGTGCACCCCGGGATGTCCGGCTCGCAACCCGGGACGGGATCGCGTTCGGGTCGTGACCGGGCCCGAGGAGGCGCTCGCCGCCGGAGCCAGAGCTTGCCTTCGGTGCCGGCCGAATGAGCTGTTCGGCTTCGGGACGAACGGGACCGGGGGCGCGGGCGGGCCGGCCGAAGGCGGACCCGTCGAGGTTGCCTCAGCTCGAATCGCCGCGGCCCTGGATGCCGGGGACGAGCTGCCGACGGACCGGGAGCTGGCGGGACCGCTCGGCATCACCGAGCGCCGGCTTCGCGAGATGTTCCGGGAAACGCTGGGTGTGACGCCTCGGGCCTGGGCCCTGGCCCGGCGCGCGGAGCTGCTCCGCTCCCGCCTGGCCGGCGGCCAGCCGGTCCTGCCGGCGCTCTACGACGCGGGCTACGGCTCGGCCAGCGCCGCCTACGAGGCCGCCAACGGCGAGCTGGGGATGGCGCCGGGACGATACCGGACCGGGGCCGCGGGCGAGTCGATCCGCTGGACGATCGCACCGATTCCCCGGGGAGTGGCCCTGGTTGCCGCCACGGAACGGGGCCTCTGCTCCATCCTGATGGGCCACGAGACCGATGCGCTCGCGTCGGAGCTTCGCGCCGAATTTCCGCAGGCGGTCCTCGCCCGCGACGACGCGGCGCTGACGGACGTGGCCGGGATCGTTTCCGATCTGGCCGAGGGCCGGCGGCGCCCCGAAGCGGACACGCTACCGCTCGACGTCCATGCGACGGCGTTCAAGCGCCGGGTCTGGGAGGCGCTGCGACGCATCCCCGCCGGAGAGACGCGCTCATACGGCGAGATCGCCGCGGCAGTCGGCGCACCGCGCGCGGCCAGGGCGGTGGGCTCGGCCTGCGCCACGAACCCAATTCCGATCGTGGTTCCGTGCCATCGCGTCGTGGGCGCGCACGGATCGCTCGGTGGCTACGCCGGCGGTCTGGCCCGCAAGCGCCAGCTACTCGACGCCGAGGCCGCAGGCCGCAGGCCGCGGCCGCTAGTCCCCGCAGTCGACCCGGATCCCGGCCGCCTGACGGCGGTACAGATTGAGTTGAGCGACTAGAGGAGTCGCCGCGGCTGCCACTTGACGAGCACGGCGGCTCCACCGATGACCGCGATCAATCCGATCGGCAGCAACCAGAGCGGGAAGCCGGGAGTGCCCGAAGATCCGGAACCGCCCGTTGTGGTCGGCGGCGGGGTGGTTGTCGGCCGGGGTGTCGGTGTCGGCGCAGTCGGTGTCGGCGTCGGGCGCAGGCGTCGTGCGGCGCAGGCGTCGGCGTGGGGTCCGGTGCCGCGCAACGACCGCCACGTTCGCCGTGGCCTGAACGCATTGAACGCCATCCGCGGCCGGCGTCACTCCCACCTGGGGAGCCGAGGCTCCGTAGTCCACGCAGCCCAGGCCAGAGGCAACGCCCGGCGTTCCGGCATCTCCCAGGGCCGGCGACGCCGTCCCTGTGAAGGTCAGGACGATCGGGTTCCCGTCCGGGGCGACAAGCGAGCCGGAAGCGGAGAGGACGCCCGCGAGCGTGCAGTCGGCAACCTGTAGCGAGCAGGCTACGCCGGTCACGGCGAACCAGGTCGGCAGAGGGTTCAGCTTCACGGTCCATGTCGCCGGACCGGCGTTCGGCGTCACGGTCACGGATCAAGCCCGCGTAGGCCGGGAAGACGATCGTCTCGGTCATGGTGAGCGAGGTGCTGGCGCCTGCCGTCACCTGCGCCTTGTCCCACGCGACCGCGGTGGTCTGCGGATCGACGAACGTCTTGAAGGCGAAGTCATAGAAGGTCGATGTCGGTTGCCAGGCCTGGAACGACACCCATGAGCTGGTGAAGATCAAAGCCTGGCCGCCCGAATACGTGTCCAGCGAGCCCCATGCCGCGGCATAGGTTGCCGGTGTTGAAGACGATGGCGTACTTCACTCCGGCGGTCACGGAGACCGGCGCGGAAGGGGAAGTCGACCCAGCCCTCGAAGCTCGTAAAGTCGGACGGTCGAGCTTGCCAGGGCCGAGCCCGTCGGTAGCCCGCCGGAGGTCGGGTCGACACTCACGGTCATAGGCCCGGTCCCATCCACGTAGAGTTGGATCCGGGTCAGGAGCCCGGTCTTGCCGGCCGTGAAGGTCTGCGCGATTGACCCGTCGGTGCCGATCGTGATGAGCGGCGCCGGGGGCGGGGTCGTTCGACTGATCGAGAGCGCCGAGCGGCAGCGGTGAGCCCATCGCCGCCCCGGGAAGCAGAGCCACCAGCAGCATGCCTGCTGCCAGCGCTGGAACAGCGCGTCTCACGACGGATCCTCCTTCGATGAGCCCCTCCCCGCGGGGCCGCCGAGCGCAATCGCACGCCCTATGAAGCGGTGGAGGACGCCGCACCGCAGTCGAATTGTCGCACTCCCATACCCCATCGAGTAGGGTCCGTTTGCTGTCATCCGGAATGTCGGCCGCGACGTCCGGCTAGCCCTCGTCCTCGACCTTCGGGACGCCGACGCGGCCCTCCACCGCGGAGTTGGGGTCGCGCTCGAAAGGGGCCGGCAGCGGCCGATGCAGCAGGCTGGCGCGAGTGACGGCCCGATCGCCGAAACGCCGCCGGACGGCGTCCGTGGCCGCGACGACGCGTCGCTGCTTCGAGTCCACGACCTCGAACATGCTCGTCTGCTCGGGTTGGCCGAGCTGAGTCGCCGCGACCCCGAGCAGCCGGATCCTCTTGCCTCGAACCTCGGGCCGGGTCAGCTCGAGCGCCGCCCGCCAGATAGTGTCCGTGAGGTCGGAGGGCTCCGCCAGCGACCTCTGCCGGGTGATCGTGCGGAACTGGGAGTCGCGGATCTTGACCGCCACCGTTCCCGCGCGCAGGCCGGCCGCCCGCAGCCGGGCCGAGACCCCTTCGGTCAGGGCGAGCAGCGTGCGTTCGATCTCGGCCGGGTCCGTCACGTCGATCGCGAAAGTCGTTTCGTGGCTCACCGATTTCGCCGCCTCACCGCCGCCGATCACCGGATCGAAGTCGATGCCGAGCGCCCGTTCGTGGAGCGTCCCGCCGTGGTCGCCGAGCGCTCGGCGGAGCGTCTCCGCCGGCAGTGCCGCCAGCTCGCCGATCGTTCGAACCCCTAGAGCGTGGAGCCGTTCGGCCGTCTTGGGACCGATTCCCCACAACCGCCGAATCTCGAGCGGGGCCAGGAAGGCCGCCTCCTCGCCGGGCTGAACGACCACCAGGCCGTCGGGCTTGCGCAGGTCGCTTGCCACTTTGGCGATCAGCTTGTTGGTCGCGACGCCGACCGAGACGGTGAGCTCCGTGGCCGCAACCACATCGGCTTTGATGCGGCGGCCGATCTCCGGCGCGGTCCCGAAGAGCGCCTCCGAACCGGCGACGTCCAGGAAGGCTTCGTCGATCGAGACCTGCTCGACCGCCGGCGTGAAGCGCCGCAGCACGGCCATCACCTCACGGCTGACGCGCTGGTACTTGGCCCCGTCGACCGGCAGGAAGATCCCCTGCGGGCAGAGCCCGAGCGCCGTCCGCAGCGGCATGGCCGAATGCACCCCGAACTTGCGGGCCTCGTAGCTGCAGGTGCTGACGACGCCTCGGGACCGCGGGTCGCCACCGACGATCACGGGCTTGCCGCGCAGCTCGGGTCGGTCGCGCTGCTCCACCGCGGCGAAGAACGCGTCGAGGTCCACGTGGATGATGTGGAGGCGGGCCGGGGTCATGGCCGAATGATGGCGCGGCCGGCGGGTCGTGGCGAGGGGTCACGGCGAAGGCGGGTGGGATGGCGCGTCGGCGTATGATCGAGCCGCCAGCGGAGGGGACTCGATGTCATTGCCGAGACGTACGACCTGCCCGGCCTGGGGAGCGGTGGGGCTGAGTGCCATCATCCTGGTTGCATTCGCCGGCTGCGCTCCGTCGACACCGACGCCGAGCCCAACGCCAGCCCCCACGCCGACCCAGTCGCCCGCTGCGAGTCCGTCGCCGACCGGGAGCCCATCGGCCCGGCCGCTCACTTTCGGCGTGACGGGATCGATGGCCCAGGCCCGCGACAGCCATACGGCGACGCTGCTGCGCGACGGACGGGTTCTGATCGCGGGTGGTCAGAGCGAGTTCAAGGGCCTCACTTCGGCGGAGCTGTACGACCCGACGACCGGCAAATTCAGCCCCACGGGCTCGCTGACGCAAGGACGGATGCTTGCCACCGCGACGCTCCTGCTGGACGGCCGAGTCCTCATTGTCGGTGGCGTCCGTGGCATTCTCACGGACGGCTGCGATGGCCTCACTTCGGCGGAGCTGTACGACCCGGCAACCGGGAAGTTCACTCCCACGGGGTCGCTGGCCGTCGGGCGCGAGAATCACACGGCCACTCTGCTGAACGACGGGCGAGTCCTGATCGCCGGCGGTTGCTACGGCTATCCGGCTCCCAGGGCCCTCTCATTGGCCGAGACGTACGACCCCGCAACCGGCAAATTCAGCGTGGTCGGATCGCTGACGACGGAGCGTTTCGACCACTCCGCCACGCTGCTGCCCAGCGGCCGGGTGCTCATCGCGGGTGGGGCGGGCAACAGGCGGGAGCAGCTCGACTCGACGGAGCTCTTCGACCCAACCACCAGATACGTTCACCGCGGCGGCCTCGATGCCGACCACTCTTTCGGGACACTCAGCGGCGAGCCTGGCGGACGGACGCGTGCTTCTGATCGGTGGCTTCTACTCCGACACCTCGGCCGACCTCTACGACCCCGCGACCGGCGCTTTCAGCCGGACCGGTTCGACCGCGCAGCCACACCACTCCGGCACCGCATCCGTCCTCACGGATGGCAGAGTGCTCGTGGCCGGAGGTCGGGGCGAGGTGGGAGCAGTCGGCCTGGCCGAGGTGTACGACCCGGCCACCGGCAGCTTCAGCCCGGCCGGGACGTTGGCCCAGGCGCGCTCGGATCACACTGCCACGCTTCTGGCAGACGGCCGCGTCCTGCTGGCGGGAGGCCGCGGGGACGCCGGATCCACCCTCATATCGGCGGAGCTGTGCCAGCCGTAGGTGCAACCAGACGCGACACTTTCTAACGGCGAGCTGCACCCCAAATACAATCCGGCCATGCAGTTCGCCATCGACATCCCGAACTTCGGCGCCTTCGCCGATCCGCATCTCACCGCCGACGTCGCGCGCGACGCCGAGGCCGCCGGCTGGGACGCCGTTTGGGTCTGGGACCACACCCTGCGGGACCGCGGCGTGCCCTACGCCGACCCGTGGATCCTGCTCGCGACGATCGCCCTCGCCACGAAACGCATCCGCCTGGGGCCGATGGTCACGCCGCTGCCGGGTCGCCGGCCGTGGAGCGTGGCGCGGGAAGCGGTCACGCTCGACCATCTCTCCGGCGGGCGGTTCACGCTCGGGATCGGGCTCGGAGCTCCGGCGCGCGAGTTCAGCGCCGTGGGAGAGGAGGTCGACGCCAAGATTCGGGCCGCCAAGCTGGACGAAGGACTGGCGATAGTTGAGCGGTGCTGGACCGGCGAGACGTTCAGCTTCCACGGCGAGCACTACCGGCTCGACGACGTCGAGTTCCTGCCCCGGCCCTTGCAGCAGCCGCGGATCCCCGTCTGGCTCGGGGCCACGTGGCCGATCCCCGCCCCGTTCCGGCGGGCGGCGCTCTGGGACGGCGTCTGGCCCCTCCGGCGCAATCCCGGACGGAATCACCATGACCCTCACGCCCGAAGACGTCCGCGACGTGCTCGAGACGGTCGCGCAGGATCGCGCCGCCGCCGGGCGCCCGGTCACGGACCCGTTCGACGTGCTCATCCACGGCACTACACCCGCCGACGATCCGGCCGAGGCGGCTGCCATCGTCCGCCCCTACGCCGAGGCCGGCGCCACGTGGTGGACGGAGCGCATCAACCCAACGCGCGGTTCGATCGACGACATGCGCCGCCGCATCACCGCCGGCCCGCCGAGGTTCTAGCGCCAGCCCGGGCTCAGTACGGCCGGCGCCGCTCCACCCAGACAAAGTGCCGATCGCGCCGCAGAACAACGATCCCAGCGAAGAGGAGCCCCAGCACGTTGGCGACCAAACCCACCGCGAGCATCAGCGGCGCGAGCAAGAAGCACCCCTGCCAGAACCTTGCCCAGCAGCCAGCGCCGCCGCGAGCCTGAGAGCGCCCAGGAGAGTGGCGCCGTCCCCTGTTCGATCTCCCTGGCCACCAGCGGCGCCCCCACGACGATCCCCGCGAGCAGCGGCACGAGCAGAAGCAGGAGCTGGACGAGGTTCATGTCCAAGCTTCCGCTGACCTATCGAAGAACGACTTCGCGAGTTCGTTGCAGTGCGCCTGGCCGCGGTAATCGGCGCCTGCGATGGGCCGAAGAACACGCCTTGGTAGCTCTGCAGGCACGACAGCGGCACGTTCAGGGAGTTCAGCCGATAGGCCTCGATCAGGGCCGCGAGCGTCAACCCGACGGCACGACGATCGTGAGCGCGACCGTCTCGAAGCGGTGTTGCTTGAAAGTCAGGATCGATTCGGGCTCGCATCTCGTCCCCCTAGTTGAGCTGCAGGCCGGTCGTGCCTCGCCCGGCGGCGAGGTAGCCGAGAACCACCTCTTCCAGGCTGGCCGGCTCGGCCGCGGCCGACTCGTCCCCTTCCGCCTCAGCCGGCAGCCGCCACAACGTCAATCGAGTCAGGCCCTTGCCCGCGAACGAGCCGACCGCGACGCCTCCGGGCGGCGGCGACTTCGAATCCGTCAGCCTGTGCGCCTGCCGGGCCTCCTCCAGCGGGCAGTCGAGCAGGATCTTCCCGGCCCCCAGGATGACCAGCCTGTCGCAGGCCTCCTCGACGTCCGTGACGATGTGCGACGAGAGGAGCGCGGTCGAACCATCCGACTTGACCGCGTCGATCAGAACCTGGATGAACTCCCGCCGCGCCAACGGGTCCAGATTGGCCAGCGGCTCGTCGAGCAGCAGGACCTTGGCCCGCGTCCCCAGCGCGATGGCCAGGCCGAGCTGCGCCGCCTGACCGCCGGATAGCGTGTCGGCTCGTTGATCGAGCGGGATGCCGAGCTGGTTGAGACGCTTGCGGGCGTATTCGGCGTCGAAGCCCGAGTGGAGGCTGACGTGCCATCGCCAGGTGGTCGTCGACATCCAGGCCGCGGTAGACGGCCGGGGTCTGAGGCACGTAGCCGACGCGTCGCAACGCCTCGCTGCGGTGCTTCCAGGGGTCCACGCCGTCCACTTCGACGTTGCCGCCGTTCGGCCGCTCGAACGCCATGCATACTCGGATGAGGGTCGTCTTGCCGGCGCCGTTCGGGCCCACGAGCGCGGTCACGCTGCCGGTGGGAACCGTGAGATCGACGGCGTCGAGCGCGACCTTCTTGCCGAATCGCTTGCTCAGCCCGTGGGCCTGAAGCGCGACGCCACCCGCCTGTGCCGCCAGAGCCCCTGCGTCGGTCGCCATTCCCCACCTCCGGCTGTTCTCACGCGCCCCGGCCTGCCCGACGGCTCCGGCCCCGAGTATACGGGCCGAGGCCGAGTCGCATCGTGAATCCCTCTAGAAGGCCCAGTGGCCGATGACGAAGAGTGTCGTGAAGAGGCCCAGCAGGAGGACCGACGCCGCGAAGAGCGGTGGCCCGAGCCAGGGCTTCCGGCCGAGCTGCCCTCCCAGGATGAAGATCGGGAAGACGCCGAGGATGTAGCGCGGCACGCTGATCGGCCAGTTCAGGGTCAGGAACGAAACCAGCGTCAGCAGCGTGTAGACCGCGTACGACAGCCGCGAGGCACGGGAGAAGAAGCACCAGATCGCGGTCGCGGCAAGAACCGCGAAGGCGACCAGCGGCGCGACGTAGACCGTCAGCCACCCCTCGTTCATCGTTCCGGTGAGGGCCGTGTTCACGAAGCCGGGCATCCAGTCCCACGGCGCGGCGTTCTGGACGTGGAACCAGAAGCGCTGGGCCTCGACGAAGTACAGAGGGTTGTGGAATACCACCCAGTTGATGGCCAGGTAGGAGAGCGGCCCCAGGGACGCGACGGCGATCCAGATCACGTCCCGATCCAGGCGGCGGGTCTGCAGCACGCGCTTCTGCACCAGGTACTCCACCGCGAGCGCGGGGATGAGGAAGGCGCCCTGGATACGCGTCGCCGCGGCGAGGCCCCCCGCAAGCCCCGCCAGGGCCCAGTTCCCGCGCCGGGCGAACAGGAACGACCAGACGACAAGGGCCAGGAACAAGGACTCGGAGTAGGGGGCCACGAAGACGAACGCGGTGGGGAACAGGTTCATCGCGACGACCGACAGGCGAGAGGTCTCGCGGTCGGTGTCGAGTTGGACGAGCAGGTACAGCCCGCCGGCGGCCAGCAGGCTGAACGCCAGCGCCAGGACCATCGCCCCTACGAGCGGCGAGACGACCCACGAGACCAGCGCGATCAGCAGCGGGTACAACGGGAAGAGGACTATCCGGGCCGGATCGGCCGACCAGTAGCCGCGCGCGGCAAGCTCCAGGAAGTGGGGCCCGTCCCAGTGGTTCCACATCCTGAGCCCGTCCGTGCCCTGGATGTCGTTGGGATAGAAGACGATGACCGCGGCGACGGCAAAGACCATGAGGACGGCGTGGATCAGGAGGGTCGGGGCGACCGCGTCGACCCAGACCGGACCGGAGAAGCTGGGCAGACCGAGGGCGGGGAGACGAGTCCCGAACCAGCCCGCCCGGGCCGGAGCGAGTTCGCCCGGCGGAGAATTGTCAGACTGGACGTCCGCGTCGATCGTCCGCACGGGGCACGCTCAGCCCTTGGGCTCTACGACGATCGTGACCTCGGGGCTCATGCCCGGATACAGCTTGACCGCGACCTTGTAGGTGCCGAGCGTCTTGAGTGGATCGGGCAGCTCGATCTTGTGGCGGTCCACGGTGATCCCGCGCCGGGCCAGGGCCTCGGCGATCTCCTTGGCCGTGATGGAGCCGTAGAGCTTGCCGCCCTCGCCTACCTTCACGCCCATGGTGAGCGTCGTGCTGCCGATGCGCGTGGCCGCGATTTCGGCGTCCTCGCGCTCCCGCTTGCGCTTCTCCTCGCGGCTGGCGATGTCGTGCTGCCAGGCTCGGTAGGCGCCACCGGCGGCCGGGACCGCGACCTTGGTGGGAATGAGGAAGTTCCGGGCATAGCCTTCGGCGACGTCCTTCATCTCGCCGCTCTTGCCGAGCTTGTCGACGTCGGCGGTCAGGATGACCTTCACGCTGAAGATTCCTCCTATGACGCTCGGTCGGGCCGAGCGTCCGTGACCAGCGATCGAACGCGCGGTCCGATCCTGGCTTGACTGACGAGCCGGCCTGCCTCGTCCAGAACGTCGGGCAGCCGGCGAATGACCTTGCGAATTGGGGCGGGGGTGAGCCGGCGCACCTGGTCCATGTCGCGCCGGAAAGCTTCGCGATCGATCTCGAGCTCGTCGATCTTCTCATCGAGGATCTCGTCCGGGATGCCGTCCAGGAACAGCTCCACGGCCAGCACGACCACGGCCAGGTCGTCGATGCCGCCCAGTATCGGGACGTCATCGGGGATGAGGTCCCGGCCGACGGCGACGTAGCCGACCGCTCCCACCAGGATCGCCTTGCGACTCGCGGAGACCCGAGCGTCTACGGCAAGGGCCCAAACAAGCCGGGCGTACATCGGTACGCGGCTGGCAACCGGCACGAACGCAAGCCAGCGAAGCGCGCGCAAGATACCGCCCTTGCGACGCCGCCGACCCTTTGCCACCGCCAGTCTCCTGTTCGCCGTCCCGGACTCGGCCAACCGGCCTCGCCGCCGGACGGCCCAACGTGGGTCCGCTCCGGGGAATCGAGAGTCTATCAGGCGCGGCTCCCGGCGGCCGCGCTCACGGACTGGTCGCCTTCCGCCGGCAGTCCTGCAAACCGATGATGCCGCGCCGGCCGGGCGGGGGTACGATCAACGGACCGGAGGGGGCGCCGGGCTTACGTGGGCGAGGTGGTTGCGCGGGTGCGAGTCGCAGAGTCCGATTCGGTATCGGAGACTCAGGCCTCCGGCGCGCCGCCGGCACAGCCAGATGCGGAGACCGAGCGGCCGTGGCGCCGCGACCCGATCGCCTGGCTGATCGGGCTGCTCGGCCTGTGCGTCCTGCTCTACTCGCTGTGGTGGGCCTCGAGGCTCGGCGACACTTCGGTGACGGATCGCTTCACCGGCGCAGCCACGGTGCCGGGCGGTCTTCTCGTGATCCTGGTCGTGATCGGGATGCGTCGTTCGGGCCACGTGGACCCGCGAACCCGCCGGGCCTGGTCGATCATCGCGCTGGCCGTGGCCGTATACGGCACGGGGGCGCTGATCCGGTTCGGCAACCCCTCGGTCCCGGGCGCCAGCCTTCTCGCGCCGGCCGCTCACCGTCCTGGAGATCGGCGCCTACCCCCTGATCGCGCTGGCGTTGACGCTGCTGCCCAAGCCTTCCCGGACCAGGTACGACATCGTCCTCTTCAGCCTGGACGTGGCGATCGTGGCCTGGAGCGCGGCCATCCTGCTCTGGCATTTCCTTATCTTCCCCAGCGCCCGAGAGGCTGGTGCGGACACGCTGACCACCCTCGGCGCGGCCGCCTTCCCGGTCGCCGACCTGGCAATCGTCTTCTCCATCGTGGCGATCGTGATCCGTGGCTTGCCCGCCAGCAGCCGGGCCGCTTTTGGCGTCGCCGCGGTTGCGCTGCTCGCCGTCTTCGCCGCGGACATGATCTCCGGCATCGACTTGCTCGACGGGAGCTACACGCCGGGCGGTCTATCCGGCGTGCTCTTCTCCCTCGCCTGGCTCCTGATGGCGGCGGCGGCCTACCTCCAGTGGCGAATCAGAGATGGGGAGCGGCCGATGCAAGGACTGGCCGACTACTCCCGCTCGTTCCCGTGGCTGCCCTACGTCGCCGTGGCGGTGGCGTTCCTGGCGCCGACCATTCGAGACTGGAACGACCCCGAGTTGCTTCGCCAGCACGTGCCGGCGACGGGGTTGCTCATGGCTCTCGTAGTCGCGCGATTGGCCGTGACCGTGCGGCAGAACGCGATGCTTGCGGCCGCCGATCGCGAGCGCCTGGCCATGGCCGTGGAACAGGCCGCGGGGGTGATGATGACCACGGACGGCGCCGGCCACATCGCCTACGTCAACCCCGCGTTCACGCGGATCATGGGCTACACGGCCGCGGAGGCAATCGGCGGGACCACGGACCTCCTGAGCGGGGGCTTGGACTCGGCCCGGCTGGCAGAGATGCGGGCCGCCCTCAGCCGGGGCGAGAACTGGGAAGGCCGGCTCGTCGCGCACCGTCGCGATGGCGCGGAGGTCGACCTGGCCATGTCGATCGCACCGTTGCGGGACGCCGCCGGCGCGATCACCGGCTCGGTCGCGGTCGCCCGCGACATCTCACGCGAGCGGGCGCTGGAGGCTCAGCTCGCCGAATCGCAGCGGATGGAGGCGGTGGGACGGCTGGCCGGGGGCATCGCCCATGACTTCAACAACATCCTGACGGCCATCAGCGGCTTCGGTCAGCTCGCGTCGACCGAAGTCTCGGCCGACGATCCGGTGGCCGCGGACATCGACGAGATCCTCAAGGCCTCGGATAGAGCCGCCGTCCTCACCAGGGCCCTTCTGGCCTTCGGCCGCCGCCAGGTCATGCAGCCCACCAAGGTCGATCTCAACGACGTCGTCGACGGCCTGAAGCCGATGCTCGGCGTGCTGCTGGGTGAGGACATCGAGCTGGTGATCCGGCCCGGCTCCGAGTTGGGGATGGTGATGATCGATCGGGGCCAGCTCGAGCAGGTCGTGATGAATCTGGCGACGAACGCCCGGGACGCCATGCCCGAGAGCGGCAAGCTGACGATCTCCACGGCCAACGCCAGCATCGACGCCCGATATGCCCGGTCGCACGTCGGCGCCGTCCCGGGGCCCCACGTGAAGCTCTCCGTCGCCGACACGGGCATCGGCATGGCGCCTGAGGTGATGGAACACGCCTTCGAGCCGTTCTTCACGACCAAGGCGCGGGGCAAGGGAACGGGGCTCGGCCTGTCGACGGTAATCGGCGTCGTACAGCAGAGCGGCGGCACGGTTGCCGTGGCAAGCACGCCGGGCAAGGGCAGCGTCTTCACGATCCTGCTGCCGTGCGTCGAAGGCGGATCGGAGGCGACCGAACCGACGAACCGCGAGAACCCGGCGCTCGGAGGCACCGAGACGATCCTCGTCGCGGAAGACCAGGAGGCTGTTCGGCTGTATATCGAGCGGGTCCTGAGCCGGGCCGGCTACCGGGTCCACGCCGCGCCCAACGCCCAGGAGGCGCTCGGGATCGCAAAGACGTTGGCGCACGTGGATCTGCTGTTCACGGACATGGTCATGCCGGGCATGGGCGGACCGGAACTGGCCAGGCTGCTCACCGCCATCCACCCCGATGTCCGAACTCTGTATGCGTCCGGGTACTCTGAGGAAGCGCTGGCCCAGGACTTCGGGAAGGAAGGCAGAGTGCCGTACCTCGCCAAACCGTTCACCACGGAAGCGGTTCTGGCCCGGGTCCGCGAAGTCCTGGATGACCCGGGAAAGGAGACCTAGATGTCCGCACCTGCCGCCGCGGTCGCCGTCGGGCCTGCTCGCGCCATTCCCGCCGATCGATCGGCCGGCCTGTTCCGCTGGAACGCCATCCTGGCCGCGCTCCACCTCGTCCAGGCCGCCGCCATCCTGGCCCTCTCCTTCGCCAAGAGCCCGGTCGTGACTTCGCCCGTCGTGGGCACCTACCTCCACTTCGACGAGACGACCAAACACCTGGTCACCGCCCAGCGCTCCATCTGGGAGATGCCGATCGGGCCGGCCGTGGCGCTGTTCTTCCTGATGAGCGCCATCGCCCATTTCGCCATGGCCTTCCCCGCCCGGCGCTGGTACGAGGCCCACCTGGCCCGCGGCCAGAACCCGATCCGCTGGATCGAGTACGCCTTCAGCTCGAGCGTGATGATCGTCGTCATCGCGGCCCTGGCGGGCGTCCAGGAAGTGGGCACGCTGATCGCCATCTTCGGCGCGAACGCGGCCATGATCATGTTCGGCTGGAGCATGGAGATCGCCAACGAGGGCCGCGACCGGCCCCAATGGCTGCACTACATCTTCGGCTGCATCGCCGGCGCCGTTCCGTGGCTGGTCATCTTCGCGACCATCGTCATCTCGGCCACCGAGCCCAACTCCGCCCCGATCCCGGGCTTCGTGATCGCGATCTTCGTGACGCTCTTCGTCTTCTTCAACGTCTTCGCGATCAACATGGTCCTGCAGTACCGCAAGATCGGCCGCTGGCGCGACTACCTCTACGGCGAGCGGGCCTACATGCTCTTCAGCCTCTTCGCCAAGTCGCTCCTGGCCTGGCAGGTCTTCTTCGGCACGCTGCGCCCGTAGAGAGCGGGGCCGCGGCCGAGCCGGCCGCCGACAACCGCTCAGGTCGACGGCGTGAACAGCTCGGCCGAGGAGAGCGGACCGGAATTGATCTCTCCTCGTTCGCGGTCCCCGGCCGTCGCTCCGGCCGTCGCTTGTTCCCGGTACCAGGCCGCCGCCACTCGGGTCGTCGCCGCTTGCGTTCACCTCGGCCGGTCCGGGTGCCTAATATCACCATGACGAGACCGTCGTAGTGCCAGGCATTTGGTGGCGCATCTCGGAGGACTTGGCATGGGGCGAATCCAGCTAACGGTTCCTCGCGGGTGGCCAGGAACCCGGGCCATCGTTGGTGTCGTGATACTCGTGGTGTGTCTGTTGGTCGTGTTCTACTTCTGGGTCATCAGCACCCAGATGCGTCCCATGCTCTGACACCCCAGATGCTCGGCGTGCGGCAGGCGGCCTCGGCCCCGTCTGTCAGTCAGAGTTGGTACGTGACCCCCTAGCAATTGGGCCCGCGTCGTCGCCGTACCTCGGCTTGACAATCGAACGGGCGTTCTGTACCCTCCGAAGGGAAGGAGGCGCCGGTGACCAAGCACGACGCCGAACGCAAACGCAAGATCCTGGACTTCATCGCCGCGACGCTCCGGACGCGCGGCTATCCGCCGTCCGTCCGCGAGATCGCCGTCGCCGTGGATCTGGCTTCCACCTCGGCCGTCCACCACCACCTCCAGATGCTCGAGCGCGAGGGCTACCTGGAGCGCGGAGCCGCCCAGTCGCGGGCCATCCGCCTGACGCCCATGGCCGCGCATGCGCCTCGGGCTCTCCGGCGAGCTGATGCCGCAGTCGGTCGCGGCGGAGGCGCACATCCTGCCGATCGTCGGCGAGATCGCCGCCGGCGGCCCGATCGAGGCCTACCAGGACGCGTCGGAGAGCATGGCGGTGCCGGACCTGCTGGCGCCCGTCCGGCGACGCCTACGTCCTGCGCGTCCGGGGCGATTCGATGATCAACGCCCACATCCAGGACGGGGACTTCGTCCTGATCCGGCCCCAGCAGACGGCGCGCGACGGGGACATCGTGGTCGCCCAGGTGGAAGAGAACGCGGTCACGCTCAAGCAGTTCTTCAAGGAAGCGGGCCGGATCCGCCTCCAGCCGGCCAACCCGGACTACCCGGCCATGTTCTACAACGACGTGCGGATCCAGGGGAAGCTCATCGGGGTCATCCGCCGCCTGGACTAGACGTCTCGCCGGTCAGCCGGCCGATGCCTTCGTTGCCGCCTGCGCTCCTCGCTCACGCACGCTCAAGTGCGCTCGCTCCGGTGCTCGGCCGCGCCTCGGCCTCGACCGTCGGCCGGCGAGATGGCCGTCGACCGAGATCGGCGCGCTTGTCCACAGACGGCTGTCCACAGTCCGCCAACAGCGCCTCGAATTCGGGGATAGATCGAGCCGCGTCCCGGCCGGTTCGTCGAGGCATCGCGGGCGCCGGTCGCGCCAACATTGGGTCGGCAACCACAGCCAGCCGCAGACCGAGAGCCCGCCCGCCCGTGATCGACCGACTGCCGCCCCAGAGCCTGGACGCCGAGCAGGCCGTGCTCGGCTCGATCCTGATCGACCGCGACGCCATCATCGAGATCGCGGACTTCCTGCACCCGGAGGACTTCTACCGCCAGGCCCACGGCCGCATCTTCGCGGCCATGCTGGAGCTGTTCGAGCATCGCGAGCCGATCGACGTCGTCACGGTCGCCGAGGCGCTGGAGCGGGCCGGCGAGCTCGAGGCCGTCGGCGGCGCGAGCTACCTCTCCCCGCTCGGCAACGACACCCCCACCGCCGTCCACGTCGCCCAGTACGGCCGCATCGTCGAGCGCAAGGCCGTCCTGCGGCGCCTGATCGAGGCCGCCGGCAAGATCGCCGCCATCGGCTACGAGGACGGCGCGGACATCCAGGAGTCGATCGATCGGGCGGAGGCCGAGCTGTTCGCCGTCAGCCAGCACCGCTCGAACGACGGCTTCAGCCCGCTGCGAGACCTCCTCCACGACGCCTACGACCGGCTGGACTACCTGCACGCCCACCGCGGCGAGATCAGTCGGCATCGCCTCGGGCTTCGCGGACCTGGACCTGCTCACGACCGGCTTCCAGCCGAGCGACCTCGTCGTCCTGGCGGCCCGGCCCAGCGTCGGCAAGACCAGCCTCGCCCTCAACGTCGCCGAGCATGCCGCCGTGCGCGAGGGCAAGACGGTCGGCGTCTTCAGCCTGGAGATGAGCAAGGAGCAGCTGGTCCTGCGCCTGCTCTCGAGCGTCGCCGCCATCGACTCGCCAGCGCCTCCGCTCGGGCTTCCTCGAGGAGCTGGACTTCGCCCGCATCGCCCCGGCCATGCAGGCGCTTTCGGAGGCGCCCGATCTACATCGACGACACGCCCACCATCAGCACCATGGAGCTGCGGACCAAGGCCCGCCGCCTCCAGGCCGAGCGCGGCCTGGACCTGGTCATCGTCGACTACCTGCAGCTGATGCAGGCCACCACCAGCAGCCGCGACGCCAACCGCGTCCAGGAGGTCACCGAGATCAGCCGCGGCCTCAAGGCCCTGGCGCGCGAGCTGAAGGTGCCGGTCATCGCGCTCTCGCAGCTCTCGCGCCAGCCGGAGATGCGCGAGTCGCGCGAGCCGCGGCTCTCGGACCTGCGCGAGTCGGGCGCCATCGAGCAGGACGCGGACCTGGTCCTCTTCCTGTGGCGCGAGAAGGAGAAGCCGGCGAGGAGGCCGACGGCGACGGCGAGGTCGTGAACCTGCGCCTGGCCAAGCACCGCAACGGCCCCACCGGCGAGGTCAAGCTGTGGTTCCGGAAGAGCCAGACCCGCTTCGTGGCCTTCTACGCCGCCGAGCGCTACGCCGAGGCCGTCTAGCGCAGACGGACTCGGCGCGCCGGCGGTTGCCCGGACCCGCTCAGTCGAATCTGTAATCGAGCTCGTAGCCGACTTCTGGACCGCCCGGGGCGTCGAAGGCGCCCTCGCCCGCGATCCCAACGAGCTGGCCCGTCCCCGAACCCGGGACCACGAGCCAGCGGCCCTTGGAGCTCTTGCCGTCGTGGTCGCCGGTCGATTCGATGACCACGGTCCCGGATCGCCCATCGATGGAGCCCTCGATGCGCTGCAGGCCGGTGAACCGGGCAGAGCGATCGGCTCGGTAGCAGAAGACCCATTCGACGGAGCCCTCACCCACGATCGAACCGCCGAAGCGCTGCGTCCCGCTCACCCGCGTGATTCGCGGCTCACCCGTCGCCTCACGGATCGTCTGCTCGCTACCGCCGATCACCGTGAACGTGCCTGTCGCCTTGCCCATGTTCTTTCTTCCACCAAGCCTCGGTAGCCGAAGACGGAGGCCCGAACGCTGAGGCTCGATCGTAGCGGGGGCCTGTTCCGCCTCGGATCCGCCGGTTGAACCGGCCCGTCCTCCGCGACCATCGATCCCGCCTTGCGACACACCGAACGGCCGGCCGAATCAGACGAACTCCCATGTTCGCCGGAACCTGCGTAGAATTGGGCACGAGGTGTAGGAATGGCCGCCGTCATAGACAACGCCCAAGAAGTCGCGACCACCGAGAACGTTCTGACGCTCGAGTGGCGCAAGCTCCGTCTCCACGTCGTCACCCGCGATCCCCTGACCGCGGACGAGGTCAAGCTGATCAAGCGCGTGCTGCCGAAGATCGAGACCGTCGGGCTGATCGCGGAGACGCTCGGCATGATCATGGGACGGGGCGTCCGAATCAGGACCGAGCGTCCCTCGCCGGACATCCGCCTCGAGGTCGGCCTCTAACCAAGCTTTCGGCCGAGGCCGTCTAGACTCTGGTCGACAGGGCGGCAGACCCCGCCCGCCAAGGGAGGAGTCTGATGGGCGTGCTTATCGTCCGGGAGATGGTCGGAACCAGCCAGCATTCGTGGAGCGACGCGGCCCGCCAGGCCGTCGCCCTGGCCGCCAAGACGGTGCGCAACATCCGCACCGTGGAGGTGGTCCAGTCCACGGCCCGCGTCGAGAACGACGAGATCGTGGAGTACCGGGTCCAGATGAAGCTGAGCTTCGAGTACGAGGCCTAGCGGCTCAGATTCCGGACGACGATTTCTCCACCAGGTAGATGCCCGCCCTCGCTATCGTTGCCCCCTTCTTGTCCATTGCCGGTGGCGTCTTCCTGGTACCCCACTCGCGAGCTGTACCCCATGCAACTAGCCCTCTTCTACGTCCACCGTTTCGGCGATCTCATCGATGAAGTCAGGCTTCAGGAACCTTACGGAGGATGCCGCCTGCGCAACGCGCTGGCGCAGCGTGGTGAAGGCGATATAGCGCGTGACCTCTGCCATAGGCGGGTCGAGACGGCGGAACGTCGGCCGGTTAATCTCGGAGATGACCTTCTCCCGCCTGTCGTCAGGAGCGACGATGTAGAGCGGGATGTTGATGTTGGGTTGAAGGGCGATCAGGTCAGCCAGCCGCAACAGGCCGGAGTAGATGGATGTGGTCGACTCGATCTCAAACGCGGCGACGATGGCGGTCGACTTCAACCAAAGGACGTCGATAAGCTCGATGGTCCGGTTCGTGACGGGATCGAATTGAGGGGAAGCTCGTTGCGAATTCTTGCAGGTCGCTGAAGTCCGACCCTGGAAAGCACGGCCTCGATCATTCCGGGCCACCCAGACGTCGAAGCCCATGTCGTTGCCGAGTTTCAGCAGAAGCCACTGGATCTCGGAGTGGGCGCTGTCCTTCGGTAAGCTCTCCGGTTCAAGCTCCGTCTCGGCCTCGACATCGCCTTCGGGTTCCGGCTCAGGCACGATCACTAGTCCATTGGCGACTTCACTGCGGTCGGCCGTCGGCTCAACTTGGCCTTGTCCACCGGCCGCGACACCGGGTTCTCCTTGGCGTCCAGCACGGCCCGAACAACGAGCTCGCCATCTATCGAGTCCCAGCGGACGGGGGAACCTCTGAAATGGCCAGTCCACGCAATGGAGCTCTTGAGGTTTGGCGCCCACGTGAACTTATTGAGGAGCGCGCGAACCGGCACGGCGGTCTCCGGAGTCAAAGCCGCGACGGCACGGACGCGAACACGCTCGGGAAAGGTTTCGTCCTTCCAGATCGACGCGTTGTCCGAGAAGCCCCGCCTGTCACCTCCAACACGCCGATAAATTGCGACACGCCCGTCAATAGCAAAGGAGGTAATCACCATCCCTGATCTTGCGGACTGAGTTTGCGCGGCTCTTCCGGAAGCCGGTACGTCGCCCCCAGCTCGTAAAAACTCATCCCAGGTCTTCCCTGGTGAACAGATCCAGCCAGTACGCCCTGGCGGCAGGCGCCATCGGTTACCCCCTGCTTACGCTGCTGGGTACCGCAAGTCTACCCGTGAGGCAGGTCGCTTGGGAGGCTTCTGGCGTCTGTTCTGCGTCGCCTCGGACTTGATGAACGGGCGTCCCCGAGATCGAGCCTCCGGGCGCGGGGCGTAACCAAACGCGAAGCCCTCCGACGCGGCGGCCGAGCTTACTGGAAAGTGATCGAGAGGGGCTTCAGCGCCAGACCGACTAGCGACCCTGCTGAGACTGCCAAACCACGCAGGCGCTCAGATCCCCTCGGTGGCACTTTCCCTCGGCTGTGTCGTAGATCAGGGAGTACCAGAGCCCAATCACCAGGAATACGGGGCAAAGACGATAAATGGACCGTTCGCCACGGGCGGCCAGGTTCAAGAAGGTGTATGGGCCGCGAAGACCGTAGGGCAACTGCGCCGATCGAGATCACAGGCAGCTATGAGTTCATCGCCGATTACGATGACATGCTGGGTGCCGCGTTGCCAGTCGCCCTAGAAAACCCGGTTGCCGTCTAACTGGATGGCTGAAGCTGAAGGCGACCGCTTCCTGCTCCGATCTGACCAATTCCCCGGAGTTGCGCGGTAGGCCAAGTACCGTATTGACCAGGGTACTTTCGGCCCAATAGCGTCCTGATGTCCGGCCATTACCCGTCAGGCCTACCGGACCAGAACGCTCGGATGCTTTGCGGCCCCCGCCGAACTCGGGCACTTGAGCAGGGACCAAGCCACCAGTGCCACCCGCCGTGCGTCGTCCTTCTGTCAGGAGCGAATTCTGATGTCCCCCGAACGAATAGGCAGGGTTTGGTGAGTTTCATGCGCCACCGCCTGCAGTCGATCCTCGTAGTCGTCGGTGCTGCGCTTATGGCAGCGGTTGGCGGCGGGGCAAGCTACAGGCCGTTCTGAGTACGACTGTCTCATAGCCGCGCGGACCTCGGGCAGCGCTTCATTGACCAGCTGAACGAGGTGACCCGATGAACCCACGGCTGGGATTGTCAATCGCCGTCGTCGCACTGGCGAGCGGGTTGTTCTTCGCCGGTGTTGTTTCGGCGTTCCCGATCGATGCGCCCGTCTCGATCGATGGCCGCGCGGGGGGCGTTCTTCCGGGCGTCGCGTTTTGGATTGCTCTGACCCTCGTTGGCTCTTCCTTGGCCGTTCGGATGCCGGGCGGCAGCCTTGTCGACATCTCGTTCGCCCCAATCGTGGCGGCAATGAACCTCGGGGGCCCAGCCGTGGCGGGCTGGGTCGCCCTCGTTGGGACCACCCAGGCTCGAGAGTTGAGGCGAGGAGTGCCTTGGTGGCACCTCGTAGCGAATTGCTGCGTGTTTCTCGCGCCTATCCTCGTAGGTTCTCTCGTGCTAGCATCTGGCTCCGTCCCGGCTCGATGCCTGCAGTGGACTTCGCGGCGACACTCGTGGCCGCGTTCGTCTGCTTCTCGCTCAATTTCACACTCGCCGCCGTCTTCATTTCCCTACGGACTGGCGAACGCTTCTCGTCCACGATCCGCGCCGATGCGGGTGCCTGGGCAAGCATGCTGGCCTTGGCGCCGGTTGCGTGGCTGATGGCGCAGATCTACATCGCCGCCGGGTGGTGGGCGGTGCTGCTCTTCGCCGTGCCGCTGTACACCACGCGCCTGGCCTACAGCCGGTTCGTGGAAGTCCGGGAGATGTTCACCGAAACCGTCCGCAGCCTGGCGGAGGCGGTCGACAAGCGCGACACGTTCACCAGCGGCCACAGCCACCGGGTCCAGGCGATCGCCATGGACATCGGGCGGGTCATGAAGGTCAGCGACGCGGACCTGGAGGCGCTGGAGTGGGGCGGCCTCCTCCACGACATCGGCAAGATCGGCGTGCCGGACTCCGTCCTGCTCAAGCAGGAGCGGCTCACGCGCGACGAGCGCTCGCTCATGAACGCGCACCCGGCGCTGGGGGCGGAGATCGTCGCCCCGGTCCTGCACCTGGCCGCCGAGCTGCCGATCATCCGCCACCACCACGAGTGGTTCAACGGATCGGGCTACCCGGACCGCCTCGTGGGCGACGACATCCCCCTGCTGGCCCGCATCCTCCACGTGGCGGACGCCTTCGAGGCGATGACCTCCGCGCGTCCGTACCGGATGACGCCCCTTACGCCCGAACAGGCCCTGGCGGAGCTTCGCAAGTTCGGCGGCATCCAGTTCGATCCGACAGTGGTGGACGCCTTCGTCAAGACGGAGTGGGCGCGCGGGATCGCCGATCCGGGCAGCGATGAGATCCGCGCGGTGCCGCTGATAGGCAGGGCGGCCGGAAGGCTGAAGAGGCCGGACCGGACTCCGGGCGCCGCTTAGGCCGTGCCCACCCTCGGAGTATTCCTGGGGCTTGGGCTGGGCCTGCTCGCCGGCGGGCGGATAGACAACTTCTCGGACGTCCGGCTGCGCTGGCTGCCGGCCCTGATTCTCGCGGTGGTGGCGCGGTTCTCGCTGGACGGCCTGCTCGCCGCCGGGGAGATCCCGGATGCCCTTCGGATGTGGCTGGTCCTGGTCACGTACGTGCTGCTGACGGCGATGTTCCTGGCGAACCGGAGCCTGCCGGGCCTGACCGCGGCCGCTCTGGGGACCGCGGCCAACGGCATCGCCATCGTGGCCAACGGAGGCTGGATGCCGGTCTGGCAGCCCAGCCTGGCGGCGGCGGGGCTGGACTCGACGGGCGTGCATTCGGGCTTCCACACGCTGCTGACCGGACCGGTCGACGCCGGCTTCTTCGCCCACGGCGGACCGCTGGTGGACATCATTCCGATTCCGATCCCGCTCCCGCTGCTCCAGTCGGTCGCGTCCCTTGGCGACTTCCTCCTGGGCGCCGGCCTGGCCCTCTTCGTCTTCGCCGCGGCCGTTCGGTCGCCGGCCCTGGTTCCGGCGGGAGCGGGAGCGGGCGGGGGAGTGGTGCCGGCGTTGGCGCCCGCGAGAGTGGCGGGGGGAGTGGCGGCGCGCGGGCCGCTCGCCCATCCGTACGTCCGGCTCGCCGGCAACGGCGCCTTCTCGGCCATGTGGCTCAGCCAGGTCATCAGCTCGCTGGGGGATCGGGTCCATCAGATCGCGCTGGTCTTCCTGGTGGCCGGGGCCACCGACAGATCGCCGCTGGCGCTGGGCCTGGTCTTCGCCGCGATGACGGTCCCGACCGTCGTGGTGGGTCCGGTGGCGGGGGCGCTCGTCGATCGCTGGGATCGCAAGCACGTGATGGTGGCCTCGGACCTGCTGCGGGCCGGGATCGTGGGGCTCATCCCGGTGGCGTCGGGCGTGCACGTGGGCCTGGTGGTGGTGCTGGTCTTCCTGCTCGCGGCCGTCTCGTCGTTCTTCCGGCCCGCCCGGACGGCGGCGCTGCCGCGGGTGGTTCCGGACGAGGATCTGCTGACCGCCAACTCGTCGATGTCCCTCGCGGACACGGCCAGCGACCTGGTGGGCTACGGCCTGGGCGGGTTGTTCGTGGCGTTCCTGGGCTCGTCGCTGGCGCTGGCGTTCTGGCTGGACGGGGCGAGCTACCTTGCCTCGGCGGCGCTTGTCGCGGCCATCGCGATACCGCCGCTGGTGAGGGCTGGCGCGGGGCCGGAGGCTGAGGCCGCCGGGGCCGTCGGGTCCGCTGAGGCCGGGTTCGCCCGTCGCTCCATCGCCGCCGATCTCCTGGCCGGCTGGCGCTTCCTTCGGGCCGAGACCGTCCTCTTCGCGACGACAATTCAGGCCGCCGTCGCCGAATTCGGGGTCGGCGCCCTGACCGCTCTCACGCCGCTGCTCATCGCCTCCATGGCGCTCGGCGGCACGGACGCGCCCACCGCGTACGGCTTCTTCGAAATGTCCATGGGCGTGGGCCTGGTCGGCGGGGGGATCGTCCTCGGCGGCCTGGCGACGCGCATCCCGAAGGGCCCCACGATCATCGCCGCGTTCACGGCGTTGGGCGTGGCGATGTTCCTCCTGGCCCTGACGGAGAACCTGCCACTCGCCCTGGTTCTGGCGGGGATGCTGGGCCTGGCCAACGTGGCCTTCATGATCCCGAGCCAGACCATCTTCCAGCAGCGCACGCCGGACGAGATGCTGGGGCGCGTCGTGGCCATCCGCCTGGCCGTCGTCAGCGGGCTTCTGGCCGTGGCCATGGCCGCGGGCGGCGCCCTCGCCCAGCTCGTCGGCTTCCGCCCGGTCATCGCCGCCTGCGGGATCCTGACCGTCGTCGCCGGCCTGGCCGGGCTCCTGATCCGCCCGATTCGCCGGGCCTAGCGGGTGAGCGATCGCCGCGTCCGGTGGCTGCGGCGCGCGGCAACGGAACGCGTCGGCTAAACTGCCCGACAGCGGTGCGCCCAGAGCCCGACACCACCGGCGGGCTTCTCGTACCGATCGACGACGCTGAGCCGGACTCGCCGGCCGCCGCACAGGAGTGACGCGAGGGCATGTCGGACCGCGATCAGGATCAGGAAGAGCCGCTCGAGCTCAACGGCCTCGAGCCGGGCGAAGACGAGTTCGAGGGCGAAGGCGAGCTCGAAGGCGAGCCCGAAGAGCCCGAAGAGTCCGAAGAGGAAGAAGGCCGGCCCGAAGCCGCGCCTTCGCGACGCCGGTTCGGCTTCGGCCGCGGCGGCCAGGCAGGCGAGGAAACCGGGCACAAAGGCGCGACCGGATCGGTCCGCGAGGCCCACGAGCGTATCCACGTGGACGATCGAGCTTCGGCCGTCTACGCCCTGCTCGCCGCTGGAGTGCTGTTCGCCCTCCTCGCAATTGCCCTGGCCGGCAACTACGTCCCGCAGCCGGTTCCGGCCTCGGCTCCGCCGCTCGTCGTGCCGACGTTCAACGGCACCCTCCCCCCGAGCGCGGGACCGTCCGTCTCGGTCGCGCCCAGTGCGTCGACGGTGGCGTCGCCGACTCCCACCCCGAGTGCCTCTTCGGTAGCTACGCCGACCCCGGCTCCGAGCGCAACCTAGCCCCGCGGGCGGATCCGCTCTGGCGGGCCGCTTGGCTACGCGAATCGTTGAACGCGGCGCGTTGCACTAGGGCCTGCCGAAATGAAGATTCATCGCCGAAAACCAACACCGCACACCGATCGTCCCTCGGTTGACACCGAGATCTCTGCCTGGATACGAGATGGGCGCCTTCCCTTCGCCTCGTGCGCAGTCGGGTCATACGTACCGGTGGCGTTCCAGGCATACGCCCGAGTGCTGCATCCGGCATGGGGAGCCCACGGCGAGCCAGTCCGATGGGACACGGTCGCACGATGGTCAGGTCGTGTCGTGCATCCACTTGCCCAATGGGAATTCATCTCGCAACCGACGGCGCCGACGGACGCGCCCCCTCCGTTTGCGCAACCTCCCAGCGAAGGCGAACTCCCCCGCAGGCAATTCGTGAGACTGTGCGAACTGCTCGCGAGTCACACGAAGACACCGGACCGCTGCTACGCCGGATACTGGGAAGGATATGGCTGGGTGCCTTTCTCTGACATAACCGGCGGCCCAGAGTTGGCTCTGGACGAGAGAACCTTCCTCGTTCGGGGTTGCTCTCTGGAGTCGGGCGTCGACGTCAATTGGAGCCTTCCGGGCGGCAACACGATGTCGGAACTTCCGACCCTGCTCTGGCCCACGGATCGCGCTTGGTTCGTCGCGAGCGACCCGGACCTGGACTCCACATTGGTGGGAGGCTCGGCGGCGTTTGTGTCGGCGGTCCTTGACGATCCCTTCTGGGAGGCGTGGCCCGCAACCGCGAACGACCTCACGTGCAGCGACGATCCCATCAACGGCCCGTCAGCCAGCGCGACCTAGGCCTCCGGCACGCCCAGCCACAGGTTGAGGCCGTCCACGCTCAGGATCACAAGTCCGGTCGGCCCGAGCGCCGATATCCATGGGCTGGACTCGTCTGAGTCGACCGGGCCCTCGCCGGATTGGCTCAGTGTCGTCACCGTAAGGTCGTCATCGACGGTCGCGATGGTCGGAGGGCCGCCATTGAGCGCAGGGACGACCACGAGACCTCGCTGACCGTTGGTGAGGATGCGGTCGCTGAGCAGGCTCGAGGGCACTTGATCGGGTTCCAGGTGCGACCGTCGCCGCTGACCCAGACCTGCTGCGAACCGACCAGCGTCTTCGCGTCCCACTGCTGCGCGATGGCCATCAGGGCGTGGTCGCTGATCCGGTCGACCGTCACGTAGCGGAATCCGAAGGCATTGCTCCGGCCGGCTTGCCGCCGTCCAGCCGGTGCCGTCGGCGGACCACCACAGCGAGGGAACGTACAGAGACTCACCGCAGCCGATCTCGAAAGGATGAGATCCCGAGATCACATACCCGCCGGCAAAGGAGGTGGCTCCATCCACGACCACGCCGGAACTCGGTTTGGGCAATGTGGTCGGGCGCCATGACCTGCCGTCCGCCGAAACCCACACCGCGGGCGTGACATCGTCCTCGAGGGTTCCCGTGGCGATGTAGCCGGCCGAGCCGGCGTCGACCGTGTAGACGCGAGCCGAAGCGAAGTCGGCCGGTAGCGAGACGCGAGTCCAGGTCTGCCCGTCCGGCGAGGTCCACAAAGCCCTCACCGTGGGAGGCCCGCCGCACGTCGCCGCCGGATTGCGGCCCACGGCCAGCAGTCCGGCCGGACCCTCCACGACCCCGCTCATGTAGACCCGGGAGTTGACGTCCCCAGCGTCGAAGGCCTTGCCCGGGGTCCAGTGCAACCCGTCGGCCGACACCGTGGAGACCGTGGCCCAGCTTTCGGTCGGCTCCGTTCCCGAGAGATCCCAGGAAGACGCGGTCCGGAAGCCCACATATCCTCGGCTCCAGCCGCTCACGTTGATCTGCACGGATGACCCGTCGCCGCCGTCTGGGACCGGGGTTTGCGGGAAGACCGGGCCGGCGGCGATCCATCGGATGCCGGTCCACTTGCCGGCCGGAGCCGTGCCCACGTTCGAGGGCGTCGTCGGGGTTGGAGTCGTAGTGGGGCCGGCCGAGGGTTGGGCGGGTGCGCTCGCCTCTGGAGAGGACTGCGGCGTGGCGGTCAACGAAGGCGAGGCCGCGGCTGCGGTGCACCCGGCTACCAGACATCCGACCGCGAGTGCGGCTATCGTGCCTCTGAGCCGTCCCGCCCATGTCCGGCGGCGAGAAGCAATGGCATCCATGGCTCGGTCCCCCAGCTAACGGCCCGTCCTCGTCATCGGCGCCGCAGAGACAGTCTAGTGACGGACAGTGGCGGCGAGCGGTGATTGGCGCGCCGGCTCCCTCGGGTCTATCTTCCGCGCGTGGATCCGGATACGGCCGCGCGGCTCCGGGCGGAGATGGTCGAGCGTCAGCTCCGCGGCCGCGGCATTCGAGATGAGGCCGTCCTCGCGGCGATGGCCGCAGTGCCGCGCGAGGTGTTCGTTCCGCCCGACCTGCTGAACCACGCCTACTCCGACGACGCCCTGCCCATCGAAGTCGGCCAGGCGATCAGCCAGCCCTACATGGTCGCCCAGATGACCGAGCTTCTCGCGCCCCGGCCGGGGATACGGGTCCTCGAGGTGGGCACCGGTTCCGGGTACCAGGCCGCCGTGCTGGCAACGATCGGCTGCCGGGTCGTCAGCATCGAGCGCCATGCCGAGCTGGCGGAGACCGCCGTGGCCAGGCTGGCGCAGCTGAATCTGCTCGATCGCGTCCGAGTCGAGGTAGGTGACGGCAGCCTGGGCCGCCCCGAGGACGCCCCGTTCGATGGGATCGTCGTGACGGCCGCTGCACCCGCGGTCCCGTCAGCGCTGCGGGAACAGCTGGCCGAGGGCGGCCGGCTGGTGGTCCCGGTCGGTTCGGTCGACCGCCAGGAGCTGGTGCTCGTGATCCGCCACGGCTCGGACTTCGAGGAGCGGCCCTGCGGATCGTGCGTCTTCGTGCCGCTCGTCGGCGCGGGCGGCTTCGACGAGCACGCGACACGCCGGCGGCCCTGGTTCGGCCGGTTGCGCCTGTAGCGGGCGTCTGGCAGCGGCCGCCTGACAAGCTTCTGGAATGAGCTTCCACCCAGTGCGCTCGTATGCACAAGCAGACGCAGAGTGTATGATCCTGCCTATGAGCGACCTACGGGACTGGATCCTCGGGCTCCCAAGTCTGGGCCAGTACACGTTCACGGCCGCAGAGGCTCGCAAGCGGCAGCCAGCCATAAGCGTCGCGAGCACGAATGCTGCTCTCGCGCGGGCTGAGACTGCGGGCCTGATTGTCACGCCCGTCCGAGGGTTCCACGTCGTCGTCCCCCTCGAGGATCGCGGAGTTGGCGCACCATCGTGGCGTGTCTTTCTTGACCCCATGATGGCGCACCTCGGTCTCCCGTACTACGTCGGCATCCTGACGGCTGCCACCCACCATGGCGCTTCCCCGCAGGCGGCCCAGGTCACGCAGGTGGTTGTGCCACGACAGCGGCGGCCCATCGATGTTGGCCGGGGCCGGATCGAGTTCGTCGTCTGGCACGAGATGGCGGGCGCGCCAGTCGAGCTCGTCAACGCGCCGTCCGGCCGCTATCGCGTGGCGACGGCGGAGCTCACCGCCCTCGACCTTATCCGCTACAGCTCCCATGCCGGAGGGTGGGGCAACGTGGTGAGCGTCCTGCGCGACCTCGCACCCGTGCTGCGCCCGAGTCGCTTTCGGCCTGTCCTCGCGATGCAGCCTGCGGCGGCCGACATCGCGCGGCTCGGCTATGTGCTCGACTGGCTTGGCGTACCCGAAACGGCATCCCCGCTTCACAAGTGGATCGAGGCGCACCCGGATCGTTGGGTCCCGCTCGTGCCGGGTTCCGGAAGAGCCGGCGTTCGCGATCCGCGCTGGCGGATCGTCGTCAACGAATCCATCGAGCCCGATTGATGCTGCCTCGCGGGGAGATCCTGGCCTGGCGAGCGGATATCGCGCCTTGGGCCGACGAAGACGACGTCGAACAGGACCTACTGCTGACCCGCGCCCTGTGCGACATCTTCGCTGACTCGTTTCTCCATGAGCGCCTTGCATTCCGGGGCGGGACAGCGCTCCACAAGCTGCACCTCCCTCCCGCGGCGCGTTACTCGGAGGACCTTGACTTCGTGCAACGCGAGCTAGGCCCGATCGGACCGACGCTTGATCGGCTGCGCTCCGTCCTGGGGTGGCTTGGGCGAGGCCGATCGGAGATCGGAGAGCACCCGAAACTGAGCTTCCAGTTCGTAACCGAGGCGACGCGACAGACCCGTCGTGCAAAGATCGAAATCAACACCCACGAGCATTTCGGCAGCGTCGTCGAGCTTCCCTTCACGGTGACCTCGCGCCCGCTGGTCGCATCAGTCGCAATCCCGACCTACTCGCTCGACGAACTCCTCGCGACCAAGCTCCGTGCTCTGTACCAACGGCGCAAAGGGCGAGACTTGTTCGATCTCTGGTATGCCAGTGAGGTAGGGACGATCGTCCCCAGGGAGATCGTTCGGCTGTTCGGCGTCTACTTCGCGGGCGCCGGGCTCGCGGTCCCGAGCCGCTCGAGCTTCGCGCGTAACCTCGCGGCCAAGGGGTCTTCTGGCGTGTTCGCCGAGGTGTCCCCGCTCCTCCGGCCCGGGATCGCTTGGGACCCTACCACCGCCCTCGAGTGGCTCCGTGGCGAGCTATTGCCCTACCTGGAGAGCTGATGGGCAGGGGTAGATCGATTCCCGGGGCGAGAGGGTTTGGGCCGGCTAGGCTCGCGCGTCGCCCCGGGCGCTTGGCGCCCCTGCTGACCAGCTCCTCGACGCGGCGCAGAAGCTCCTCCGAGCTGTAGGGCTTGGACATGTAGCCCACGCCGGCCCCAAGGGCACCCTGGCCGGCGACCATCTCGCGGTCGTAGCCCGAGGCGTACAGGACGGCCATCTCCGGCCGGCGATGGCGCATCACCTCGGCGACCTGATGGCCGTTCATGCCCGGCAGGACGACGTCGGTGAACAGGAGGTCGATGCGACCCGAATGGTTCGCTTCGATAGCGAGCGCCTCCTCGCCGTTCGCGGCCTCCAGCACCGAGTAGCCCGCATCGCGCAGGATCCGGCAGGCAAACGATCGGACGGGCGCCTCGTCCTCGAGGATGAGAATGCTGGCTGTACCGTGGTTGAGGGCGGTCGGGGCGGTCTCCTCGATGCGCTCCGCAGGCGCCGACGCCACCTTGGGCAGGTAGATGTGGAACGTCGAGCCGTGGCCGGTCTCGCTCTCCACCTCCACGTACCCGCTGGATTGCTCCACGATTCCCAGGACGGTGGCGAGGCCGAGTCCGGTGCCTTTGCCGGGCCCCTTCGTCGTGAAGAATGGCTCGAACACCTGGCGGCGGACCTCCTCGGTCATCCCCTCGCCCGTGTCCCGGACGCTCAAGACGACGTAGCAGCCGGCTCGAGCCCACAGATGCGTGCTCGCGAACTCCTCGTCCAGGTCGATTTCGCGGCCTTCGATCGTCAGCCGGCCGCCGTCGGGCATGGCATCGCGGCCGTTCAGGGCGAGATTCATCAGGACCTGGTCCAGCTGGCCAGGGTCGGCCATGATCGGCCCGAGGCCGGGCGGAACGTCGGCCACGAGCTCCAGGTCCTCGCCGATGAGCCGCCGCAGCATCGGCACGATGTCGACCACGACCGTCTGGGGATCGAGGGGTCGGGGGCGGAGTACCTGGCGTCGTCCGAAAGCCAGCAGCTGGCGGGTCAGTTGCGTCGCTCGAACGGCGGCGTGCTGGATCTCGGCCACGTCCTCGGTCCGGGAATCATCTGGGCCCAGCTCGGCCATGAGTATCTCGGCATAGCCCGAGATCGCCGTCAGCAGGTTGTTGAAGTCGTGGGCTATGCCGCCGGCCAGGCGCCCGACCGCCTCCATCTTCTGGGCTTGCATCAGCTGGGATTCCAGCGACTTCTCGCGCGACACGTCGCGGCCGATGATGATCGAGCCTACGAGCGTGCCCGACTCGTCCAGCCTGGGGCTGATCGACATCTGGAGGTCCGTGTCCTCGCCATCCTTGCGACGGCTGCGCGTCACTCCCGACCACGATCCGCCGCCACGGATCGCTCCGGCGATCAGCGATCCGATTTCGGACGTCTGACTGGTGCCGGCCAGGAAGTCGCTCCGGCGCCCCTGGACCTCCTCGGGCAGGTAGCCCATGATCCGGCTGAAGGCCGGGTTGGTGTAGATGATCCGCCTTTCCGGGCCGGTAATGATCACCAGCTCATCGGCCTGCTCCACGACCGCCGCCAGGCGGTGGCGATCCGCCTCCGCGGCCCGTCTGCGCTCCTCTCGCCCGATCATCTCCAGCTTGAACGAGATGTCGTCGGCAAGGTGCTGCAGGAGCTCGACCTCGATGGCGCCGAAGGAGTTGACGACCCCGCCGTAGACGCTCAGCGCCCCGATCGATCGACCTTCCACGGTCAGCGGCAGGGATACGGCCGACTGGAATCCGCGCTCCTGGACCTGGCGTTTCAGGGTCTTGAACATCCCGTCCACGTGCGGATCGGCGATGGCCACCGGCTGCCCCGTCAGAATTGCCGTCACGGTCATCCCCGGACCGCGCGGATCCTTGCGGACGTTCAAATGGAGACGGTCGACGTAGCCTTCCGAGTCGCCTGACGAGGCGACGGGTTCGATCTCTCCGGTCGCCTCGTTGACCAGACCGATCCAGGCCATCCGAAAGCCGCCCCGGTCCACGGCGATCCGGCACGCTTCCCGGTAGAGCTGGTCGCGGTCGTCGATGCGATTGAGAACCCTCAGGATTTCGGCCAGGGCGTCGCGGAGGCGCTCGCGTCTGATCGCCAGCTCGTCCGGCGCCGAGCGCTCGAGCGTGTCGATCACCAGGGCGAGGTAGCGAGGATTCGGCTCGGCGGCGTAGAAGAACCTCAGCTCCAACGGCCGTGCGCTTCCCTCGGCGGTCCGGTGGATCGTCTCGACGACGAGATGGTCGATCAGGCCCTGGCGGAGCCGGCGCAGGAGCGCCTGGGCGTTCGCATTGGATAGGCCGAGCAGCAGGTCGCCCAGCCGAAGATCCGCGAACTGCTCCGGCAGCTCGAAGCTGCGCCGGGCCGACTCGTTGGCATCCAGAACGCGCAACTCATCGGCGTCGAGGACGAGGGTCCCGGTGCGGGAGAGTTCGAAGAGCGTGCGCAGGTCGTCCAGCTCGGACAAGGATGCTCCAGTAGCTAGGCCGCCAGACGGTTGAGGCCGCCGGCTGATCCGATCGCCCTGTACGCCCCCACGCGATCGTCGCGGCGAGTTTCGTCCCTTTGTGTAGTCGGTTGCTCCATTGTCGCGCTTGACGGGGCGCGGACTCCCGGGGTCTTGCCCTCCTGTGCTACACGATCGACTGCTTGACCTGGTGGAAGGCGCAGACGGCTCGGATCTCGTCGTCGCTCATGCCCGTCGCCCGCGAACCGGTCACCAGATCCATATATTCGAAGCGGGCCGCCGCCTCCGCGTACTCGATCCGGTCGAGTGCCTCCTCGACCGACCCGAAGGAGTGCGCGACCACGCCGTGCTTTCCCCAGATGACGACCTGGTGCCGGTCCAGCAGGCGCACCGTCACGGCCATCAGCTCCGGCGATCCGGGGACGTCGAACGGGGCCACGCCGATCCCTTCGCTGAGGAAGATGATCGCCTCCGGCTCCCAGCGCATCAGCCGCCGGTTGAGGAAGGCCTGGTCCTGGTAGTCCGCCAGATGACTCAGGAACGTGAGGTGCGGGGCATGGGCGTGGATGAGGGCGTGATAGGCGCGCCCGGACGCGAGCAACTGGCGGTGATGGACGGCTATGTGCGAGTTCAGCTCGCTCGTGAGACGAACGAATCTCCGCCGCGGCGAGCTGAACAAGGTTCCCGTGACGCCGTCGCCATTCACGACGAGGCAGCCCAGGTTGGCCTGCGGTTCGTCGAGCAGGTCGCGCAGCCGGCAGCCGGAACCGGTCGCCACGAACGTGGTGCCGGCCAGCTCGGGCACCGCAACCGGCAACGTGATGGTCTCCGCATTCGCGAACAGCGAGCCGGGATCGAGCGGGCCGCGGACGGCGACGGAGATGTTCCCGGCGGCGCCTTCGCACGCCCCGAGCTCCGCGAGCCGGCGGCCCGCGCGTCCGATCGATCGGACCACGGACTCGAGGTCAGGCAACGATTCTGCGACGGGCATCTGTCAACTCCAGGAAGCGGGCTTTGGCGTCATCCCATCCGGATGTGGCGCCGGGGTCGTAGGTGCGAAGAGGGAACGATCGTCTGACGATTTCGCGCCCTTCATCGAGGCCGGCGAGATGCCCCAGCGCGATCGCCTGAACGAGGATGTTGCCGACCGCGGTGGCCTCGATCGGCCCCGCGACGCAGGGCCGGCTCGTCGCGTCCGCGGTCATCTGGCAGAGCAACCGGCCCTGGCTGCCGCCACCGACGATATGGATCGGGGAGAGCCTGTGCCCGGCCGCCTCTTCGAGCCACTCGAGCACCTTCCAGTACTGCAGCGCCAGACTCTCGAGCGCGCAGCGGATGACGGCGCCTCTCGACTCAGGCTCCGGCTGTCCGGTGGAGCGGCAGAACTCCCGGATGAGGGCCGGCATGTCGCCCGGCTTCTGGAGCGCCGCCGCGTCCGGATCCACGAGCGAGGTGAAGGGCGGCGCCGTCTCGGCGAGGCGCTCGAGGTCCGCGTACGAAAGCTCCTCGCCCTCGCGTGCCCACTCCCGCCGGCACTCCTGGAGCAGCCACATGCCGGGCATCGTTCGGAGCAGCAGCCACCGTCCGGCGACGCCCGCCTCGTTGCTCAAGTCGCGCCGCATCGTCACGTCGGTGACGATCGGGGCCGGAGACTCGATACCCATGACCGACCAGGTCCCCGAGCTGAGCCACGCGAAGTCCCGGCCCGAGGCGGGTACCGCGGCGGCGGCGGACGCGGTGTCGTGAGATCCGGAGGCGACGACCGCGACCCGCTCGAGACCGGCATCGCGCCCGAGCGAGCCGGCGACGTGTCCGAGGACGCGTCCCGCGGGCACGATCTCGCCGAAGATGCGGGCCGGGATGCCGAGATCGGCGAGAAGAGGCGCCGCCCAGGCCCGGCTCTCGACGTCGAGGCACTGAGTGGTCGTCGCTATCGAAAGCTCGGTGGCGGCGCAGCCGGAGAGCCAGAGGTTGAACAGGTCGGGCATCATCAGCAGCCGGCTCGCGGCGTCCAGCTGGGCCGAATTCCGGCGGACGAGCGAGAGGAGCTGGTAGATCGTGTTGATCGGCAGGAGCTGCGTCCCGGTCGTCCGGTAGATCCGCTCCCGAGTCAGCACCCGGCAAGCCTCTTCGAGCATCCCGTCGGTGCGGTCATCGCGGTAGTGCGCCGGGTTGCCGACCAGCGTCCCGTCCCTGTCGAGCAGCGCGAAGTCGACGCCCCAGGTGTCGATGCCGACCGCGCCCAACTCGCTCCCGTCCGATTTCCGTCGAAGCCCGGCTCGTCGCAGGCCGGTCGAGATCTCGGACCATAACCGCAGGACGTCCCAGCGCAGCCCCTCGGGCATAGCAACCGGGACGTTGGGGAAGCGGTGGATCTCGCGTGAGGCTCAGCCTGTCGTCCCAGAGCGCGCCCTCGATCACGCGGCCGCTGTCGGCGCCCAGATCGACGGCCGCGAACGACGCCCGCGGCGTCCCCGCGCTCTGGGCCCGCGGCCTCGCTACCGGCCATAAAGTGGCCCGAAGTTGGCGCAAGCGCGATAGTCCGCGCCCTGCGGGTCCATCGCCCCGAAGGATTGCCAGGCGCTGGGCCGGTACAGGTGCTCCTCGGGGACGTTGTGCATCGCTACCGGGATCCGCAGGATCGAGGCGAGCGTCACGAGGTCGGCGCCGAAGTGCCCGAAGCCGATCGCGCCGTGGTTTGCGCCCCAGTTCGACATCACCTCGTAGACGTCGCGGAACGGGCCCGAGCCCGTCACCCGCGGCACGAACCAGTGCGTGGGCCAGGTGGGATCGGTCCTTCGATCGAGGGCCTCGTGTACCTCGCGCGGCAGGTCGATCGTCCAGCCTTCGGCGAGCTGGAGGACCGGCCCGAGTCCGCGCACCAGGTTCACGCGGCTCATCGTCACCGGCATGCCTCCGGGGCTCGCGAACGTGGAAGAGAAGCCGCCGCCGCGGAAGTACTCGGTGACGGCCGGGCTCCATCTGACGGCGCGAAGACACTCGCCGACCTCGGCCTCGCCGATCTCCCAGAAGGGCTTCATCACCGGCTTGCCGTCACGGAGCTGACGGCCGGTCGAATCGAGCGCCGCGGCACCGGAATTGATCAGGTGGATGAAGCCGCCGGCGGCCGGGCCGGTGAGCTCGTGGCCGGTTGTCCGTTTGACGGCCTCGGGGCTCCAGAACGTCCGGACATCGGCGAAGATCTGGGCCGTGTTCGTGAGCAGGTGCCCGAAGAGCATCGCCACGCCGTTGAGGCTGTCGTTCTCGGTCGCCATCACGAATGGCTCGCGGATCCCGTTCCAGTCGAACGACGAGTTCAGGATCGCCTCCATGAAGTCGCCATTCGGGGAGTGGTCGGTCCAGTGGCGCTGGCCCTGGAACCCCGCGGCGATGGCGTTGTGGCCGAGCGACTCCTCCCCGTGGCCCAAACGCGGCGAGAGCGGGATTGCCGACCATCAGGTCGCGGCCGATCATCGCCATCTTCACGACCGTTTCCCAGTCGCCATCCTTCTGGGCACGGCTGCGCTGCCGGGACGCGGGGTTGGGGTCCGTGCCTTCGGGGCAGTTGGCGCGGGTCCACGCCAGCGCCTTCGAGTACTCGGCCGGGTCGAAGACGCCCTCCTCGATTCGCCGGGCGACCTCCGACATGTCGACGGCCTCGACGCGCATCCCCAGGTAGCTCTCGAAGAACGCCGGGTCCACGATCGAGCCGGCGATGCCCATCGATGTCCCGCCGATCGACAGGTATGAGCGGCCGCGCATCCGTGCGGCGGCGATGCCCGCTCGGGCGAATCTGAGGAGCTTCTCTTGAACGTCGGCCGGGATACTCGCGTCCGCTGCGTCCTGGACGTCGCGCCCGTATATCCCGAACGCGGGGAGTCCCTTCTGGGTATGGGCGGCGAGCACCGCGGCCAGATAGACGGCGCCGGGCCGTTCGGTCCCGTTGAAGCCCCAAACGGCCTTGGGGATCAGCGGGTCCATGTCCATCGTTTCCGAGCCGTAGCACCAGCACGGCGTGACCGTGATCGAGAGGCCGACCCCCGACCGGGCGAACTTGTCCGCGGCCTGGGCCGCCTCGGCCACGCCGCCGATGCACGTGTCCGCGACGACGCACTCCACGGGCTGGCCGTTGGAGTGGCGGAGGTTGGCCGAGAGGAAGCCGGCTACCGCCTGCGCCAGGGCCATCGTCTGGCCTTCCAGCGACTCCCGGATGCCGTCGCGGCGGCCATCGATCGCGGGACGGATGCCGATCCGCGGGAGATCTGGAACGGTCGTCGGTGCCACGTGCTCAAGCCTCCCGCTGCTGGACGGTGATGCAATTCGGTACGCCCGCTGACACCAGGCGGCCCCCACACGATATCAGCCTCGCGAACGCTCGCCCTTGATGCCTGATAACGGTACCACCCCCGCAAAGCTCTCAGGAATGGCTCGGCCGCGCGTCGCTCCTCCCGCGCTCGTTCACCAGTACTTCACAACCCTGGGCCAGGCTAGGCCAGGGTTGGCTGTGCGCTCCGGCCGGCCGCATCGAAAGCAAGCGTGGGCGCGTGGCAAGGAGAACTAGAGATGAGATACGGGGGCGCGTTTCGCTTCCTGGCAGTGTTGGTGCTGATCGGCGTCGTTGGAACCCTGATGGCTCTGTCGTATGGCGCCGGGGCCGCGTCGCAGGGTGCCGTGGTGGCCACGGGCGGCCGCCATTTCGTGGGATTCCTCTTCGGCGGGTTCCTGGTCGTGCTGTTCCTGATGCTGATCTTCGGCGCGATCGGGGCCGGTCATCGCGGCCACAGGCACGGTTCGTGGAGCCGGTTCGGACCCGCAGGCCCGGACGACTGGCACGGACGTAGCCACTGGCACGCCGACGATTGGGCCGGGGGCCCGAGCGCCGCACTGAACGAGTGGCACCGTCAGGCGCACGCCGGGCAGGGCCCCACCACGGGCGGGCCGGCGAGTGGTCCGGCGACCGGCCCGACACCGGGACCGCAGGCGTGACCGGTTTCGGGGTGGCGTCGGACCGCCGTGACGGATTCGGCGTTCTACCTCGGGCGTTCGCCGTCTTCATGGCCCTCCACGGGATCGTCCACGTCATCGGCTTCACCAGGACGTGGCAGCTCGGCGGGCCGAAAGTCGCCGAGTACTCGACGAGCCTCTTCAACGGGTCGGTCGACGTCGGCGATCTGGGGATCAGGCTCGTGGGTCTGGCGTGGCTGGCCACGGCAGTCGCCTTCGTGGCCGCCGCCGTGCTGCTGTGGCGCCGCCACCCCCGGGCGCTGCAGCTCACGATTGCCCTTCTTGTTCGTGTCGCTGGGGCTGTGTGTCGCCAGCTTGCCGGGTTCGATCTTCGGCCTGATCATCGACGTCGCCGCCCTGGCGGCCCTCGCGGTGATGCCGGAGAAGCTGGTGGCCCGGCCGATGACGGCGCGATAGCGCCCGGCGGGATTGCCGTTCGCCGAGGGGCGCGCCGGCCGCACCTCTCGGCGTTCCGGCCGCCGCCTTAGGATGAGTGGACCGTGAAGACAATCCTTGTCGCGGACGACGAACCCAGGATCGTGGACCTCGCGCGCGACTACCTGGAGCACGCGGGCTTTGCCGTGATCACGGCCGCGGACGGCCCCTCCGCCCTGATGATGGCTCGCACCCGCAAGCCGGACGTGATGGTCCTGGACCTCGGCCTGCCGGGCATGGACGGCCTGGACGTGGCTCGGACCCTGCGGCGCGAGACCTCAATGCCGATCGTGATGCTGACCGCACGCGACGACGAGCTGGACCGTGTCCTCGGCCTGGAAATCGGCGCGGACGACTACGTGACCAAGCCCTTCAGCCCGCGGGAGCTGGTGGCGAGGGTTCGCGCGATCCTGCGCCGGGTCGACCGCCAGGATGAGCCGGGCGATCAAATCGAAGCCTCCGGCGTCTCCATCGATCAGGCTCGAATGCGGGTGGAGATCGAGGGTCGGACGGTCGAGCTGACTCCGACCGAATTCGCGCTCCTGACGACGCTGGCCCGCCAGCCCGGTCGGGTCTTCACCCGCCTGCAGCTGCTGGACGCCATCCACGGCATCGCCTTCGAGTCTTACGAGCGGGCGATCGACGCCCACGTCAAGAACCTGCGCCGCAAGCTGGAGCCGGATCCGAGCCGGCCCAGGTTCGTGCTGACGGTATATGGGGTCGGATATCGTTTCGCGGACGAACCCGCGTGAGCCGACGGTACGGTCCTCCGCGCGGTCCCTGGCCCGGCCACAGACACGGCCGCCGGTTCGGACCCTCCGGCAGGCGGCCCCCCTGGTGGCCGGCGGACGAGCCGTGGCCGCCGGTAGGGGAGATCCCGTGGGGCAAGGTTCGGCGCCGTTTCTTCGCCCGTGTCGCCGTCGTGGTCGTCGTCCTGTTCTTCCTCGCGATCGTGGTCCCGCTGGGCCTGGTGTGGGTCGTGCTGTCCACTGCCGGGGTCCAGTCGCCGGGCAAGGCGATCGTCGGCGGGGTCCTCATCCTCGGATTGCTCCTTCTCGCCGCGCGCGGTGCCCGAAGAGTCGTCCTGCCTTTAGGCGATGTCATCGAGGCGGCCGGGCGAGTCGAGTCCGGGGATTACTCGGTCCGTATCGAGGAGCCGCGCCACGGCCCCCACGAGCTGCGCTCGGTGGCGCGGGCCTTCAACGCCATGACGGCCCGCCTGGAGGTGGACGAGCAGCAGCGCCGCACTCTCCTGGCAGATGTCAGCCATGAGCTGCGAACGCCGCTGGCGGTCCTCCAGGGTGAGATCGAGGCCATGATCGACGGCATCCATCCGGCCGACGAAAGCCATCTGACGGCGTCACTGGAAGAGATCAGAGTGCTCGGCCAGCTGGTGGAAGACCTGCGGACGCTGACCCTCGCCGAGGCCGGGACGCTCACGCTGCATCTCGAACCGACCGACCTGGCGGTGCTGGCCCAGGATTCGTGCTCGGCGTTCGAAGGGCTGGCCCGTTCGGCCGGGGTGACGCTCCAGGTCGAGATGGCGGACGACCTGCCCCTGGTCGAGCTCGATCCCCTGCGTATCCGCCAGGTCCTCGGAAACCTGGTTGCCAACGCCCTTCGCTACGCGCCTTCGGGGACCGCGGTCCGGGTCGTCGGGCAGCGAATCGATCCGGCGCGGATCCGGCGGGCGAGCGCGTCGCGATCTCCGTCATCGATGCCGGGCCCGGCATAGCGCCGGAGTTGCTGCCGCGGTTGTTCGACCGCTTCGTCAAGGCGGCCGATTCACGCGGCTCGGGTCTGGGCCTGGCCATCGCTCGCCGCCTGGTGGAGGCGCACGGAGGCACGATTCGGGCCGAGTCGCCGGCCGTGGCAGCGGCCGCCGGGGGCAGCGGCACGGCCGGGGGCCCCGGGACCGCCGTCCGGTTCGAGCTGCCGGCGAATCGGGTCTAGCGCCCGCACGGCGCCTGGTAGTGGGCCCGAGATCTAGAGGCGAACCTTTATGGGCGAGCGCAGGCCGATGCCCGCGGCCGCGATACCGGCTGCGATCAAGAGCACGAGCCACGGCACCGCCGGAGCGTCGTTACCAGGGCCGCCCGAACCGGCCGTGCTGGTCGGCGGAGGTGTGGCAGTCCTGACGGGGGTCGGCGCGGGGGTCGGTGCCGGGGTCGGTGCGGGGTGGCTGCCGGAGCGGCCACCGTGATGCCGGCCGAGCCGGGGCTGCCCGCTCCGCTTTCGGTGGAGCTGACCGGCCCCGTGCTGTTCTCCTGGCTACCGGCAGCGACGCCGACCACGTTGACGTGGAAGCTGCACGACTCCTGTGCGTCGAGCGTTCCGCCCGAAAGGCTTATCGTGCTGCCGCCCGCGGTCGCGGTAATCGTTCCGCCGCAATTCCCGCCGGCCAGGCCGTTCGGGGTGGCAACGGCGAGCCCGGCCGGCAGAGTGTCGGTGAAGGCGATCCCGGTGAGCGCCACCGGGCTGAGCAACGCCGGCACTACGGCGGAAGCCGCGAAGACGTTGGGGTTGGTGATCGTGAAGGTGAGCGACGTCATCCCGCCGATCGGGATCGAGGTCGCGCCGAAGGCCGCCGTGATGGTCGGGGGGGCGATCCCAACGCTAAGGCTCGCCGTGGCGGTGTTGCCGATGACATCCTGGGTCGCAGTCACAGTCACCGAGTCGATGTAGTAGCCGGCACCACAACCCGGTGACACTCACCGAGAAAGTGCACGAGGCTGAAGGGGCGAGTGTAGCCGTTGGCGAGGCTGATCGTCTGGCTGCCGGCGATCGCGGTAATCGTTCCGCCACCGCAATTCCCGCTGAGCAGCCCGTTTGGGAGCGGCAACGGCGAGCCCGGCCGGCAGCGTGTCGGTGAAGGCGACGGTCAATGCGCCTGTTGGACCGCTATATTGGGGACAACCCCAGGAGCGGCGGTGTTGGGGTTGGTGATCGTGAACTGCAGCGTGCTCGTCCCCGAGACTGCGATCGAACCTGGGCTGAAGCTGGCGCTGATCGTCGGAGGCAGGACGGCGGGTCGCGACCTCGGCAAATGCGCTGCCCGCTGTCAGGGCAAGCAGGCTCGACACCGATACAGCGAGCACGAGAGCGCGGCGTTTCACGGTCGTTTCTCCTCCAAGAGTCGATGGGCCACGCTGCGCATCCCCCGTGGGCGTGGCGTTTCGTTGAGGTAATCATCCACGAGCGCGGGTAGCCGGCGCAGTGCCATTCGGCAGTAGTCGGGCGGCGTCCGCGGTGCGCCGCGGCTACCGAGCCCAGTCGGCCGCCGCAGCGCCGGACCGTTGATGTGAGGGTATGATCGGTCATCGTTACTGCACGTCCGAACCTGGACGAACCCTGGGTTCCTCCTTGTTGAATCAGCCGGTCAACCGCCCTTCGTCCGACCAGAGCGAGCTGGATAGAACCGACCCGAGGGGTCGCCGGACAGCAGTGCTCGTCGGCCTGCTGCTCGTCGCGTTCATCGTGGTCGCGGTCGCCAAGCCGTGGGGCGCGCAGGCTCCATCGAGCGGTCTGCCGTCAGCCGGTGCCGGCACGTCAACGTCGCAGCCGGAATCTCCTTCGGTACCGCCTCAGCCCGTCCGCGCAACTTCCACGCCCGCCGAACCGGCTCCGGTCGCCTTCGTCACCGCCTTCCCGCCGCCCGCCGGGGCGACGTGGATTGCCATCGAGTGGCACCGGCTCGCCGCCGAGGACCCACAGAATCTCGTGGCGTCGGTCCTCCGCTGGCGGGGTGGGTTCATCGCCGTCGGATACGGCATCGTCGACCCCGCATCCGGAGCGACGCTGACGACGCCGGTCTGGACCTCGACCGACGGTGCTTCCTGGCAGCCACTCCCTTCAGGCACCGGCACGACATTCTGGCCGGGCGCGCGCGTGATCGGCGTCGCCGAATTGCCCGCGGGCCTCGTTGCGCTTACCCAGGTCGATGTCGGGACCAGCTGCGGAGGTGGCTCACCGTGTCCGCTGGCGGTTGCTCCGGTGGTCGTGTCGTGGACGTCTTCCGATGGCCTGGAGTGGTCGCCTCGCGCGTTTCCCACGCCGGGCTTGTCCAGCCCGACCGCCGGGGCGCCGCTGCTGGCGGCCGGACCGGGTGGGCTGGTGGCGGTTTCGACCGGCCCTGGAGCCCACGTGGCGGTCTCGTCCGACGGCATCACCTGGCGATGACCTTCCCGCGACCACTATCCCGCCGGAGTTCCTCGTCACCGCCCTCCGGGCCACGCCGACGGGCTATCTGGCGGGGGGCGCGTGGATCGCGAGCCAGTCTCAGGCGGCCACGCTATGGTCCGCCGACGGCCGCAAATGGAGCGCGGCGCAGATCCTCCCCCGAACCACGGACGCCGGCACGGGGCCCATCGGCCCCCGCATCTCTTCTAGCGTTGGATCTCTCGTGGCCGGTCGCGACGGCCTCATCGCTCTGGGTGGCGCAGGCCCGGCTCCGGCCGCGCCACTGTGGTGGCAGTCATCCAATGGGCACGTGTGGCAGTCGCTGACCGGGTATCCGCCGCTGGGGCCGACCCCATGCACGGCGCAGAGCTGCGACCGGCGTCCGAACGGGACGATCGTCGGCGACGGGGAGCGGCTGATCGCTCTGCGGGGCGGCCTGGACGCTGCCGCGTGGACGTCCGCCGACGGCCTGGTCTGGTCGAGCATCCATGTGGGCGGCGAGCTGCCGACTGAAGCGGCGACGCGGGCGGTACTCGTACCGGGCGGGGTGCTGCTATCGGACGGGAGCACAACCTGGTTCGGCCAGGCGGTCGTCAAGTAGGTTCGGACGGTCGGGACGCGACGCCGACCTCCTGGTTAGCCGGCCCGGTATCCTCGGGTGGAGAAGCAGTCCGAGGCCGGGCCGGCACAGTAAGATGCGGGCGGGCGCGCTCGGCCGGTTCACGGACCGGCCCGTTTCGGTCCGATGTCGCGCGGAACGCGACGCGAGGATCGGCCTGGCGGGGTGAGGGACGCCGCGCCGCGGTCGCGAAAGGCGCGCTGCGTCGCGTTGGTCGGAACAGACGGGCGGCCCTGCCCACTGCGACGCCCTGTTCATCCAAGATTCAGGTTCCACCCCAGCCTCAGTGCCTCCATGAATGAGGAGTCGGCATGGCGCACTCTGCCCCCGCCACTGGCAACGCCCTTGACTTGAGTCCGAGAGCCCGTCTCGAGATCCTGTTCGCGATTCTGCTGGCCCTCTTCCTGTTCGCCCTGGACCAGACCGTCGTGGGCACGGCCCTGCCGAGGATCGTGACCGACCTGCGGGGAGACAACCTGTACACCTGGGTCGTGACCGTGTACCTGCTCACGGCCACGATCAGCGGACCGATCTACGGGAAGCTGTCCGACCTGTTCGGTCGCAAGCCGATCTTCATCTGGGCCGTGAGTCTGTTCCTCATCGGCTCGATCCTGTCCGGATTGAGCCAGCAGATGTGGCAGTTGATCCTGTTCCGGGGCATCCAGGGCCTGGGTGGCGGCGCCATGTTCCCGGTCGCGCTGGCCGTAGTTGCGGACCTGTACACGCCCGCCGAACGGGGCAAGTACCTGGGCTTGTTCGGAGCCGTCTTCGGGCTTTCGTCGCTCGTCGGCCCGGGCATCGGTGGGTTCATCACCGACCAGTTCTCCTGGCACTGGATCTTCTACGTCAACGTCCCGCTCGGGTTGGTTTCGCTGGTGCTGATGTGGCGGCTGCTGCCGGCCGTCCGCCGGGGCGTCGTCGGCCACATCGATTACCTCGGCGCGGCCGTCTTCGCGCTCGCCATTGCGCCCTTCCTGATCGGCCTGACCAACAAGCAGACCGGGGAATGGTCCGATCCCGCGGTCGGCGGTCTCATCCTGCTGGGCCTGGCTTTCGCCGTCGTCTTCATCTGGGTCGAATCGCGGGTGCCTGAGCCGATCGTCCCTCTCGGCCTCTTCCGGAACCGCGCCTTCACGATCTCGGTGAGTGGCATGTTCCTGGCCGCGTTCGGGTTCTTCACCGCCGCGATCTTCCTGCCCCGCTGGTTCCAGGCCGTGCAGGGAGCGAGCGCGACCGAGTCCGGCTACAACCTCCTGCCTCTTCTGGCCGCCCTGATCTTCAGCGCCATCGCGTCCGGCCAGATCGTCGCCCGAACGGGCCGCTACAAGGTCCTGATGTTCGGCTCCCTGCTCTTGCTCGCGGCCGGTCTCTTCATGCTCACGAACCTGCGAGCCGACACCGACCGCAGGATCCTGTGGCTGTGGATGGTGGTCACGGGGCTCGGGATCGGCCCGTCGTTCGCGGTCTTCACCCTCATCGTCCAGAACTCGGTAGACGCCGGCTGCGTCGGCGTCGCGACCGCCAGCCTCACCTTCTTCCAGCAGATCGGCGGAACCATCGGTCTGACACTGGCGGGGACCGCCTTCGCCAGCCGCCTGGTCACGGAGGTGCCTGCGCAGCTCGCGGCCGCAGGCGTGCCGCAACAGGTCGTCGGCCAGTTCTCCGGCGGCCAGGGTGGCGGATTCGACCTGACCGGCACGGGCGATCTGGGTCAACGGATTCTCGCGAACGTGCCCGAGCAGGCACGGGCGACCATTGCGCCCCTGGTCCCGAACATCGTCGAGGGGATCCACCAGGCTTTCTCGATCGCCCTGGCTTCGACGTTCTGGGTTGGGATCGTCGCCGCCCTCGTCGCCGCCGTCTGCATGATCTTCCTGAAGGAGGCTCCGATGCGGGCGACGTTCGAGATGGGCGAGGAGGCCGCTCCCGAGCCGGGCGGCGGATCCAGAGTCGGGCAACTCGTGCTCGAGCCGGGCACGGGGTTACCGTTCCGAGCGGCCACCAAGTCGCCCTGCGCCAACTGAACGGAGCGGCGCTCTAGGGCTGGCCCCGGCCGCCGAGATCGCCGACCGGCTTCCGGCTGCCGGTCGGCCGTCAGCCTCCGATATACTCGCCCGCAACCGCCGCCGGAGAGCTTTGGGTGAGACCGTTTCGATTCTGGGATCGGACTCCTTCGCTGACCCCGCTCCAAGAGGAAGAGGCGTCACCGCACGACACCAAGGCCAACGCGGTGCTTCGCCCGGCCGTGTTCGGCGCCAACGACGGGCTCGTCAGCAACCTGGCCCTGGTCATGGGCGTGGCCGGGGCAAACCCGGCGCCCGGCATCATCGTCCTGGCCGGAGTGGCCGGCCTGCTCGCCGGCGCCTTCTCCATGGCCGTGGGCGAGTACATCTCCGTGCGATCCCAGCGCGAGCTGCTCGACCACCAGCTCGCGTTCGAAAGGGCTCAGATCCGCGACGACCCCGGCAAGGAACGCGAGATCCTCAGCCGCGCCTACCAGGGCCGCGGGTTCACCGCGCGCGAGGCTTCGAAGTTCGTGGATCGGGTCTTCGCGGACCCGGAGCACGCGGCAACGCTGATGATCTTCGAGGAAGTCGGTCTCGACGCCCGCTCCATCGGGTCGCCTGCCGCGGCCGCGGGCAGCTCGTTCGTGGCCTTCGTCGCGGGTGCGCTGGTGCCGCTGGTCCCGTACCTGCTACTGGGCGGCGCCACGGCCTTCGCGACGAGCCTGGGCGTCAGCCTCGGTGCCCTCGCGCTCCTCGGCTACGGCATCAGCCGGCTGACCCATCGCCCGCCGCTCTACGCCAGCGTGCGCCAGGTGGCGCTCGGTGGCTCCGCGGCCGCGGTCACGTTCGCCGTCGGAACGCTCATCGGGGTCCAGGTCGGCGGCTGACTCTCCGCTACGGCTTGAAGATCGCCTGCCAGGTGTTGCCGCCGTCGTTCGTGGCGTAGAGGGCCCAGACTCCCATTCCGCACACCTGATTGTTCGCGGAGGAGCCACTGCAGTTGGGGTTGGCGGCCGCCACCCAACCGTCGGTCGCGCTGACGAAATGCGGGTTGCTCGTGTAGGGCGGCAGCCCCTGGGCCGGGATCGACTTCCACGTGACGCCGCCGTCCTCGGTGACGCGAGCGTCGAGAGTGAACGGCGCGCCGCCGGACGAGAAGTTCTGGCCCAGCGCGAGCCAGTGGCCCTCGCCCAGCCATGCAACCCCGTATGCCGGGCCGGCGAGGCCTTGAGCGGTTCCGGCCGCCGTCCAGGTCTTCCCGCCGTCGGAGCTGACGACGACCGTCGTGACCGTCGGGACGGAACTCATCGACGAAACCAGAGCTCGTAGAGTGCCGTCGGCCCGGCGCTCCAGGAGCTGGACCATCGTCCCGGGGGAGCCGACTCCGTTCGCCGCCTGCCGGAAGCGGCAGGTCCGCGTCCATCCAGGTCTGACCGCCGTCTACGGTGAGGTGAATGACCGGGGCGCCTTGCAGATCGCTGCCATACCCCAGGGTGGCGTCGGTGAAGCTCGTCACTCATCATGCAGGGGGCGCTCTTCGGCTGCGACCACGTTGCGCCGCCGTCGGAGGTCGAGAGCTGCTCGCACACCTGCGCCGCGGCCGGCGACGCGGATCGTTCCGCCGCCGGGCCGTCGGAACCGGAGCCGACGCTGACGAAAAGCTCGCCGTGGAGCGCGTCCCGGAAGTGCATCGATGTCAAAGAGTATGTCTTCTGGGAATCCCCCGGGATGGCCCCCAGGTCCGTCCCCGCGGGCTTCTCCCAGGTTCGTCCGCCGTCTGCCGTCCGCAGGACGACGACCGAGAAGTTGCTCGTGGCGCCGGAGCCCGTCATCTCGGAGTTCAGGATCCAGCCGTGGTCCGCGTCGACGAACTGGACGTCTCCGCCGCTGGGCATGGATCGAGGATCGGTCCACGTGGCGCCGCCGTCATCGGTGAACCTCAGGTCGTAGTTGCCCATCGTGTCGGTCACCTCGACCCAGCCGACTTTGGCGTCGACTCGGCCGCTGGAGGTGATGGTGGGCCCGCTCGGGCCTATCGGCTGCGCCGTCACCTCGACGATGATCGGCGTGGGCACGGGCTCCAGTGAGGCCGGCCAGGCTGGGGCGCCCATGAGGGCGGTCCACGTCTTGCCCTGGTCATGCGTCGCGTACAACCGGCCGCCCAGCGTGCCGTTCGAATAGCCAGACCCTCCGGTCATGACCCAGACGTCGTCGGGCGAGGTCCACTGGGCCGTCGATACGGACGACGGCAGGCCGGCGGTCTGGTACTCGATCCAGGTCGCCCCGCCGTCGAAGGAGGCCTTGAAGGGCGAGCCGCCCTGGTCGTACATCTGGCTCGAGCTGCAGGCAACGATCGGTTGCCCGAGCGGCAGCTGAACCACGGCCGACATCCCGGTGTTCATGGACAGGCCGTCCATGCTGTTCGTGGAGTTGAGCTTCCAGGTCCGGCCGTCGTCGGCACTCAGGAAGGTGACGATGGCGTAGGGGGGCGTATCCGGGCCGCCGGAGGACGCTGCATTGCACGCGGAGGATCAGGGACGAGTCGGTCGTCCGCGTGGGCGGCTCCGCCGGCGTTCCCATCACGTTGTAGCCCTCCGGAATCGGAAGGGTCGCCGTCTGCCACGTGCGGCCGCCATCGGTCGAGTGGACTATCGCGTTCGGACCCGACGCTCCCGCGCCCTGCACGTAGCCCCAGGCCTCGCTTGCGCTCGTGAAGCGCAGCAGGGCCAGGGCGGGAATGGTCGATATCCGTGACCATGTGGCCCCGCCGTCGGACGTTGCCAGGACGGTCGTGGCGTCGGATGGCATCGCCGGGGGAGGCGTGGGCGACGCCTCAGGTCCGGCGGGGGGACTGGTGTTCATGGTGTCCAGCCGGTATACGGTGACCCAGCCGTGCTGGGCGTCCGTGAATTGGACCAGGCCGTAGCCCTTATAGGTTCCGGGCAGCTGGGTCGAAGCCCAGGTCCGGCCGCCGTCGCTGGTCCGATGGACCGTCAGCGTCCAGTCCCCTGTGCTGGTCTTGGGCACCGTCCACGAGAGGAGCCAGCCGTGGTCCGCGTCGATGAAGGACGGATACAGATGGTTCGGGAAGTAGCTGTACTGTGAAGCCTGGGCTGGGATGTCGCTGGATCCGGGCGTGGCGCCGGCTCCGCGTAGCCGATCGCCGCGTTGGCGCGGCCTGGGGTGCCGCCTGCATGTCGGCCTGCATCTGGCCGAGCGACCGCCCTCCCGGAACCGTCCCTTGCGTCCAGGTGACCCCGCCGTCCCGGGTGACGTACAGGTCCGAGCCGGACTCCGCCCAGGCGACCTTCGAGTCCAGCCGGGCGAACATCTCGATCCCGTTGGCCGAGCCCACGCCGGCGGTTCGCGGCTTGAGCGACTGCCAGGTGAGGAGGCCGGTTGTCAGCAGGGCCAGGATCGCCACAGCCGCCGCGATCGCGAACAGATTTCGGAACGAGTGCGACCGGCCGGGCTCGCCCAGGCGGACCTCCTGCATCGAGCGCAGATTCCGGAGGTGTTCGCGGACGGCCTCCGGAGCGGACGCGGGAGGATCGATCCGGGACTGAAGCTCGTCGTGAAGACGCCGGCCCAGCTCATCGTCGGTCATGGGAGTTCCTCCAGAGTCGAGCGGAGCGCGCGCAGGGAGTGATGCAGGCGTGACTTCACGGTGCCCGCGGGTACGCCCAGCCGGACCGCGATGTCGTCCACGGTCAGGTCGGCCCAGTACCGCAGGACGACCACGATCCGCTGGTCGGGGTTGAGGGATTCCAGGGCTCGGCCAAGCTCGTCGCGGCTCGCCGCCGTCTGGCTGCCGTCGGATACGGATGGCAGGCTGCTCAGCTCGAGCGGTTGGATGCGGCGTCGTGAGCGGCTTCGCAGCCGGTCCCGGCAGATGTTGACGAGGATTCGCCCCAGCCAGGCTTCCAGCTTGTCCGGATCTCGGAGGCTACGGCGCTTCCGCCACGCCGCGGTGAGGGCGTCCTGAGTGGCGTCCTGCGCCTCCGCGTCGTTGCCGAGGATGGCCCAGGCCAGCCTGTAGGCCCGATCCAGATGATGCGGACCCAGCGCGGCGAAGACGTCGGCGAGGCCGTCGCTCGCGACCGGCAGCTGGACAGGTTCCACCCTCATGACTCCCCCGACGTCCACTCTTTCCACGAATGATATGACGACGGGCGCCCGCCGTTTCGTTCACTCGGCGGTGCGACCTGCGGGACATTCGCGTGGTCGCCCGGGTCGACTACCGCTGGCGGGCGAAACGTGACTTGGGGCGGTCCTGGCGATTGAAGGTCCGGCGGGCGGCGGCCAGCACGGTCTCGATCTCGCTCTGGAGCCTCCGGCCGAACGTCGTGCGAGCCAGCCACTCCAGGTAGTCGGGATCGGCCGCGGCCAGCTCCCCAATCGAGAACCCGGCATAGCGGCCGAAGTCGAGGACGGTGCCGGAGCCGGCGCCGGGCGACGTCGACCGCCTCGATGATGGTCTCGCCGGCGAAGAAGGTGTCGCGGGCCCCGAAGCCGTCGCGTGCGAGAAAGGCGTCGCGTGCGACAAAGGCGTCGCTTGCGACGCGTCTCCGGAGGCGCCGTGTGGATCCGTCGCCGCGGTCTCCGCGGCCGCAGCCTGGACTCGCTGTCGTATCGAGCGCGCTGCGCCCGGTCGCCCACGGTCTCCCAGGCGGCGTTGAGGATCGCCATCTGCACCTGGTCGCCGCCCGTGTCGGGGTGATACTTGCGCGCCAGGGCCCGGTACGCGGCCCGGATGACCTCGTCGTCCGCGTCGGGGAATCACCTGCAGGACGTGATATGGATCGACCAATGGCAGCATCCTAAGCAAGGTCGTGCAAGTGGGGACTTACCGCCAGAGCCCTATTCGTCGGAATCCGCGGGTACGTTCTGTTCAGGGTCCGGCTCATGCAGATGCCGCATTTCCGGGTCCTCTACCTCAGTACGCCGCCGCCGGGGCGGATCTTGCGAGCCCTTGCGGCTCAGCGGCGTGTCGATGGCGATCCGCACCCTGGCCAGCAGAAGGTTCGGGCTGAACGGCTTCTCTATCAGAGGTTGCGCCCAGGTCGGCCGGTGCGCGGTCCATGAACGCGTCCTGGGCGTAGCCGCTCATAAGCAGGACTCTCAGCTCCGGCCTCGATTCGATGGCCCGGGCTGCCAGTTCCGGTCCCGTGCCGCCGGGCATGATCACGTCAGTGAGGAGGAGGTGGATCGGGCCGCCGTGTTCGGCGATGATCGCGTCGGCCTCGGTCGGTCCCCTGGCGGCGAGGACCTTGTAGCCGTGCCGTTCCAGCACCGAGACGGCCAGCCCGAGCACCGATGCCTCGTCCTCGACTACCAGGACGGTCTCATGACCGGTCTCGGGTCCGATGCCTTGGCCTTCGAGCTCTCCCGGAGCTCTCCGACCGGGGCCTGTCGGCAGCCAGATCGTGAAAGTGGAGCCGCGCCCGACCTCGCTCCGAACGTCGATGACTGCCCCCGGACTGCTTCACGATGCCGTAGACCGTGGCCAGCCCCAGGCCGGTGCCCTTGCCCGGCTCCTTGGTCGTGAAGAACGGCTCGAAGATGCGCGGCCTGCGTCTCGGCGTCCATGCCGCGCCGGTGTCGCTGACCGCGAGCATGACGTACGGCCCCGGCGCGCACGCCGGCATGGCGCGCGCGCGTACGCCTCGTCGAGCTCGACGTTCGCGGTCTCGATGGTGAGCGTGCCGCCGTCGGGCATGGCGTCGCGGGCGTTGACGGCCAGGTTCATGAGCACCTGCTCGATCTGGCCCGGGTCGGCCTTGACGCGGCCCGAGCCCGGCGTCCAGCGACGGTGATCAGCTCGACGTCCTCGCCGATCAGGCGGCCGCAGCATCGTCGCGCAGCTCGCGCATCGACGTCGTTCAGGTCGAGCGACCTGCGGCTGCAGCACCTGCTTGCGGCTGAAGGCCAGCAGCTGCCGGGTCAGGCCGGCGGCCCGCTCGCCGGCCTGGCGGATCTCCTCGAGCCGCTGCGCGGCTCGGGTCGTCCGGCTCGGACTCGCATCGAGCAGCAGCTCGCCGTAGCCGATGATGACGGTCAGCAGGTTGTTGAAGTCGTGGGCCACGCCGCCGGCCAGCCGGCCGACGGCCTCCATCTTCTGGGCCTGGCGCAGCTGCTCCTCGAGCCGCCTGCGCTCCGTGATGTCGGCCGCCAGTACGAGACGCGACGGCCGGCCATCCCAGACGACCTCGTGGGACGTCATGTCCGCCCAGAAGATCGATCCATCCGCGCGGCAGATAGCGCACCGTCATGGTTCGGAGAGGATTCAGGTTGGTCCGACAGTAGATCGGTAGCTGAGCCACGTCCTCGGCGGGACGGATGTCGGCGATCGTCATGGCCTGGAACTGCACCCGCGACCAGCCGAATTGCTGGACCGCCGTGTCGTTCACGGCCAGGATCCGAGCGTCTCGGAGTCGTAGATCCACATCGGGTGGGGGTTGCCCTCGAAGAGTTCGCGGTAGCGCCGCTCGGATTCCTTGAGAGTCTCCTCGGCGGCCCGCTCGGCCGAGACGTCCATCAGGAAGCCGATCGTGGCTTTGCCGCCGGGCAGCTCGAGGTCCTGGACATCGACCATCAGGGGGAACGTGGCGCCGCTCGCTCGGAGGCCGACACTCTCGAAGCGGTCGCTCCCCGGGAGGCCGCTCTGCCTGGCTTTCACTCGCCGGACCAGGTCGGCCCTCGAATCCGGGGCGACGTAGTCGGTCAGTGGGCGGGCCTCCAGGTCCTCCTTGGCGCCCACGCCGAACATCGATCTCACCGTGCCGTTCACCAGGATCACCAGGCCGTTGCGAGTGATGGCCATGCCGGCAGGGGAGCCCTCGAAGATGGTCCGGAACCGCACCTCGCTTTGCCGAGCCTGCGAAATGGCACCCTCGACGCGCAGAGCTACGAGCAAGGCAACGATTGTCCAGACCGCCACGAAGACCGGCCAGTCGATGTCAACGGATCCGTTCAACGCCACCGCCACAACCACAGTCGCCGGCAATGCCAGCAGGGCCCCGGCCAGCCAGAGGCGCCGAGTCGAGCTACCCGAGAGCCGACTGCGAGCCGGTTCCGACGGCTGCAAACGCGCCGATGGGTGGAACGCTGCGGCCGCCCACACGAACAGAGCAAGCAAGAAGAAGTTGTCCAGCACGGCCGTGTCGGCGGTCGGATCGACGACACTGATCCGCAGGTACGCGACATCGGCCAGGAAGGTAACGACGATCCCTGCGGTGAGCAGCCGCAGGGCCGGAGACCATCGGGTCGGGTCGAAGAGGAGCCTCACGATAACGGCCAGGAGCGCCACGTCCGCCACCGGATATGCGACGGCGAAGCCGACCTCCAGCGGGCGACCCCTGAGCACCATTGAGGTACGGGCGTACGAGCAGCTCCCAAAGGACGACGAAACCGCTGGCCGTCGCGATAAGCGTGTCCAGCAATACGGCCCGATCCAGGCGTGTTCGTACCAGCAGGAACACGCCGGTCGCGAGAAGCGGATACTCGGCCAGATAGAGCAAGTCGGCGACCGACGGCGACGGCTCGGCCTGTTGCACGAGCACGAGCCAGTACCAGACGAGGTCCCCGGCCATCACCGCGGCCAGGCCCAGGCCGACCAGTGCCCAGGCCAGCGGCCTGGCTGGACGGTTGAGCTGGATCGCGGCGAAGACCCCGGCGACAGCGAGGCCATCGGCGGCCAGGTAGACGATCGCGTTCAGGGTCGTGTCGGTGAGCGTCAGGTTGTAGGCGGCGATCGCGGCAACGCCGGCGACGAGCGCTCCGATCCAGAGCCTCGAGCTCAATCGCGACGCGGCCGGTTCGCTGCCGGATATCAGATCGGCCTGGACTTGCACGGCAGCCTCTTATCGCGCCCGTGCCTGGGCCGCGGCGCGAAAGCGCCCGTTTCTCGCACGGTCCCCCGTATGGGTGTCGGCAGCAGGCCACGTCTTCGTGAGCGCGGATCCGGCGAGGGCTCGGGGTGCGTTGCGGCGATCCGTGATACAAAGGCCAGGCCATGCCACTCACCGGAGAATACGAACCCAGCACATCCGCCTGGGCGCGCCAGCAGGCCGAACTGTACGAGGCGACGAACGGCGAGAAGGGCGGCGACCTTCGCGGCAGGCCGATCATCGTGCTGACATCCGTCGGCGCGAAGACGGGCAAGCTCCGAAAGACGGCCCTGATGCGCGTCGAGCACGACGGGGTCTACGCCGTGGTCGCGTCGATGGGCGGCGCCCCAAGGAACCCCGTCTGGTACAACAACCTCCACAAGAACCCGCACGTCGAGCTGCAGGACCGCGCGGTCAAGCGGGACTACGTGGCTCGTGAGGTCACCGGGGACGAGAAGGCAGTCTGGTGGGAGCGGGCGGTCGAGGCATGGCCCGACTACGCGGCGTACCAGAGGAAGACCGACCGCCAGATACCCGTCTTCGTGCTCGAGCCGACGGTCTAGCGCGAGGTCACTCTACCGGGCTGCCCACGCCTCCGGTGCAACGGCCGCCGGGCTCGCCGCCCTGGCCGCTCCCGGCGTAGAAGTGGATGAAGTCGACGTAGACGGGAGTCCGATGCCTGATCGACGCTGAGCTGCGCTCCCCATGCGCTCGCGACGATCGGCGTGGTGAGGCCCACGTACGGACTCAGGATCAGGTACCGCTCGGTACCGACGTAGTGAGACGTCACCAACTGCTGCAGGACCGCGACCTGGTCGGCCGGGAGAGTGGGCTGATACGTGATCCATACAGTCCCGTGCTCGAGCGAGTGGACCGCGTTCTCATTTGGCACCGGTGCCGTGTAAACGCCGCAGTTCAGCCAAGTCGGGTTGTGCGCCCCGCCGGCCGGCGGCACCCGGTCGTACGTGACGGCTCCCGGGACGTGCGAGTGATTGGGTTCCGCGAACGTCTGGGTGCCCGGCGGCAGTGATCCCGAGCCGCCGCTGGCGAAGGCGCCGCTCGCCACGAACGCCACTGACCACGAACCCGACGACGGCGATCGCGGCGACGCCGGCGATGACCCACAGCCGCAGGTCCAGATCGCGCGGAGTGGCTTTGCGCCTCGGGTTGCCCGCCCGAGCGTTCGCTCTTCAATTCTGCCGGGCCTGCTTTCCCACCTCGCGAGTCTAGTGTTCGCACCTGCCCGTTCAGCGGGTGGGAGGGCCGGTGCCGCCACCCGGGACGCCGAGCCTCCTCCACCGTGGGGTCCGTCACGCTCGGTCTGCGCGTCAGCCGGCCTGTCTCGCGGCTCGGAAACGAAGTCCCGGGACCCGGGACAACTTCGCCACGCCGGTGCGATCGCGGGACGATAGCGGCCCTAAAACCGCATTCGGGAACCCCATGAAGCGCTCGATGTCGCATCTAGCCGCTCTGGCGGCGCTCACCCTCGTTCTTTCGGCGTGCGGCAGCTCGGCGGCGACCGCGACGCCCGCCGCCCGCGACGCCCGTCCCCGCGACTCCGGCCCCAGCGGCCGACACGCCGGCCCCCGCGACCCCGGCCCCCGTGGCCGACACGCCCGCGCCTTCTGCGGCGGCCACACCGGTCGGCCTCGGCGGGCAGTGGAGCGGGACCTGGACGGATACCTCGCCGGACACTTCGGGCGGCACGTTCGCCCTGACGTGGACGCAGACGGGCAACACTCTCTCCGGCACGATCAATGTCGTCGGCGCGGCCTGCCTGACCGCCGGCAACGTTACCGGCACGATCAACGGCAGCGCCATCAGCTTCGGGGCCGTCTCCGGGCAGGTCACGATCACCTACACGGGCTCCATCGCCGGAACCAAGATGCAGGGCACGTACGACGCCCCGACTTGTGGCAACGCCAAGGGCAACTGGTCGGCGACTCACAACTAGCCTGGTCAGCCCCAAAGGTGCGGCAACGCATCTGGGTCGTAGTGGCCTGACGTTCCGCTATCCACGGCGCGGCCGGACCGATTTCCTCTCATATGCCAATGGCGGTAGCACGGGGCGAGGTCTTCGGCCGGGCTGGCCCTCTACGGCGGTCTCCGGAGCGCCGTCCCGAGCGTGGACCAGGGTCAATACCGGTCCGTCTTCGGGTGTCCGCGAGCTACTCGCGGCCCCCGGAGTCTGTCCCGTGCCACCGGGATTGGCATTTGGATAGGTTTTCGGTCTCCGGCCGCCGCCCGCAGGTGTCGGGATAACTCGGAGATCGTTCACGCTAGCGGCGCCGGACCGCAACCCGCCGCCGGCAGCCCGCGCCGTCGGGATCGGCTCTATCGAGCCTGGTCTCTCGCTACCGTGTGCCCGAGATGAGCCGTTCGCGGTCGAAGAGAGTGGACACGATCCGCCAGCCGAGCACGTCGAAGATGAGCAGGACCGCCGCACAGGCGACGGCCAGTTCGATCGTCGGAGGGATCACATCCAGCGCGATCATCACGGTCGCGAAGACCGGCGGAAGGCTGGCCAGGATTCCGAGCTGCTGAGCGACCCGGACGTCGCTCGAACGGGTGGAGATCGCGATGGCGACCCAGACCGTCCAGCAGGCGAGAAGCGGAGTGAACAGAACCTGGGCCAGCAGGTCCGGTCCCTGGACGACGGCCGGTACGACGCTCGGCGCGGCGAACAGCGCCACGCAGCCGAGGAAGATCGCGAAGACAACGTAAGCGATCGCAAGCGACGGGACCAGGGCCGCGAGTGCCTTGCCAACCAGGAACTCCTCGCGACGGATCGGTGTCGTGAGCGCCGGCTCCAACGTCCCCTGCTGCCTCTCGCCGGCGACCGCGTAGGCGGCGACGAATACGGGCACGAGGGTCGGGATACCCAGCATGTAGAGCAGGACGTGCTCGTGAGACAGGGCGCCCGAGGCCGACGCACTGAATTGGAGTACCGCGACGAGCGGCTGGATGGTGAAGACCAGCGGCAGGATGGCCATCCCCGAGATGATGGAACGGTTGCGCCGGTACTCGCGGACCTCCTTGCGGAAGATGGCCCAGACGCGCCTCCTGCTCATGCCTGGCCCCGCGCTTCGGTGTCGGTGTCGACCAGCTCCAGGTAGACGTCCTCGAGCGAGTGGTGAGATTCGCCGATCGACACCACGTCACTCCCCGCCGCCACGAGTGCCCGCGTCACCGCGGCGGCCGCGGCCGACGAGTCGGATACGGCGAGGACGTAGCCCCCGGAGGCGTCCTGGTGCCAGCCACTGACTTCCGGAAGCTCGCCGAAGAGTCGGCCGGGGTCCGCGACCGGAGCGAGGGTCCTGACGGTGATTGTCCTGGCGAAGAGCTGGTCGCGCAGCTCGGCCGGCCGGCCGATCGAACGCAACGTCGTGTTCAGGATGGCGACGCGGTCGCACAGTCGCTCCGCTTCTTCCAGACGGTGTGTGGTGAGGAAGATCGTCACGCCCCGTTGGCGGAGCCCATCGATCAGCCCATGGACCTCGCGAGCCGCGACGGGGTCCAGGCCGGCGGTCGGCTCGTCGAGGAACAGGACCTGCGGATCGCTCAGCAGTGTCCGAGCCAGGGCGACCCGCTGGCGTAGCCCCTTCGACAGGGCGCCGCAGGTGTCGTTCGCCCGGTCGGCCAGGTTGACCGAGCCCAGGGCGTTTCGGATGCGTTCCGCCGGGTCGGCCACCTCGTACAGATCGGCAAAACACTCGAGGTTCTCGAGGACGCTCAGGCGCAGATACAGCCCCGGCGACTCGGGCATGATCGCGATCCGCTTCCGGATCTCCACGCCGTTCTCGGGAAGGAGCGGGATACCGGCGACGATGGCAGAGCCCGAGGTCGGCGCGAGAAGCGTTCCCAGGGTCCGGACGGTCGTCGTCTTGCCGGCGCCGTTGGGCCCCAGAAAGCCGAAGACTTCGCCGTAGCCGATATCGAAGGAGATCCCCTCGAACGCCACGCGGTCGCCGAACCGCTTACCGAGGTCACGGGCGGATAATGCCGGTCCGGTCGGGGTTCCCGACGGGCGATGGAATTCGATCCGGGTTGCTGGCGAGGCCGGCATCCTGCATAGGAGTCGAGCGTAGACGCTTTCCGGGCTCGTCGTGCCAGATGGGCTTCGGGGGGCGCTCCTGCGGAACGACTCGACGGCGACACGGACAACGACGATCGGCCGACATGACCCGCTCGACCAGCCCGGTTGGCATCCGGCGGACGTCGATTGCGATGCGGTCGATAGACGGCTTGGTCGGCACGTCTTCGCTCCCGAAACCGTGGTCCAGCCATTGTCTTTCCGACCCCACCAATCGGAGGACCAAGCTCATGACCGAAGTCTTTCGGCGTTGCACGAAGTGCGGGACACATCGAAGCTCGGGTCCACTGGCACTCCAGGGAAGAGGCTGCCAGAGCAGGTGCGCAGGAAGCCGACTGGGCATGCCCGATTTGCGCCTGGCCCGAAGCCGAACTCGTAGAAGTCGAGGACCCCGAGGCGATAGCCGCGAACCTGCCTCGTTCCTGACTCTCGTGTCGACGACGCAGGGCCTCGACGCCGCGCAGAAATCCCATCCCCGTCCATCCCGAAAACGAACCGCTTCGAGGGCTCCACGCCTGGACGCGAATTGGCCCGTGGACCCGAAGGTCTCGCGCGCTGAGGCGGGAGCGCAATCCGCTCCGGCGCGCCCTTATCGTGCTTGGGCCGGGCCTGATCACCGGGGCGTCGGACGACGATCCGTCGGGCGTTGGCACATACGCCCAGGCGGGAGCCAGCTACGGATACGCGACCCTGTGGGCCACGCTCGTCATGTTCCCGATGATGACGGCGGTTCAGTACATCTCCGCGAAGGTGGGCCTGGTCAGCGGCCGCGGACTGGCGGGCGTCCTGAGGGAGCACTATCCCAGCTGGGTCCTCTACCCAACTCTGTTCGCGCTCGTTGTGGCGAATACCCTCAACGCCGGAGCGGACATAGGCGCCATCGCGGCCGCTCTCAATCTGCTCCTGCCCGTGCCCGCGGTGGCGTTCGTGGTGCCGATCGGGCTGGCGATCGTAATCATCCAGGTGTTTGGCTCCTACCAGCTGATCGCTCGAGTCTTCAAGTGGCTGGCGATGGTGCTGCTGGCCTATCTCGCGACCTCGCTCTTCACCCGCCCGGACGTTGGCAGCGTCGTCACAGGCACGCTGGTTCCTACCATTCGGCTCGATCCGCAGTACATCGGCATTCTGGTGGCGCTGCTCGGCACGACCATCTCGCCGTACTTGTTCTTCTGGCAGGCGAGCCAGGAAGTCGACGAGCAGATGCAGATGGGCCGCCGACGGCTCTGGCAGCGCGTGGGCGCCAGTCGGCGCCGAATTGCGCTACGCGCTCTGGGACACCGTGGCCGGCATGGCCTTCTCCGAGATCGTGGCGTACTTCATCATTCTCACGACGGGCGCCACGCTGTTCGTGGCCGGCAAGCACGACATCTCGTCGGCCACAGACGCCGCACAGGCTCTGCGTCCTCTGGCCGGCGACCTTTCGGCCGCCCTCCTGGCGTTCGGCCTCATTGGGGCCGGCGTTCTGGCTGTGCCGATCCTGACGGGAGCGGCGGCCTACGCGGTCGCCGAGACATTTGGCTGGAAGTCCGGCCTGGACACCCGACCGGCCCGTGCGCCCGAGTTCTACGCGGTAATCGCGGTGGCAACGGCGATCGGCATTTCAATCAACTTCGTCGGCATCAACCCGATAACGGCGCTGGTGCTGTCGGCGGTTATCAATGGATTGCTCGCGGCTCCGCTCCTCGTGGTCCTGATGCTCGTCTCGAACGACCGGACCGTAATGGGCTCGCGTGCAAACGGTCGCGCCTTGAATCTGCTTGGCTGGACGACGGCGGCCGTCATGGGCGTCGCCGCCATCGCTCTGATCGCCACCACGATTTTGGGCTAGGACGCCGGTCGTCGCATCTCGGCCGGCTCAGCCAGGTTGGCGGTCCCGCCCGGCCTGTGCAACACCGCTGCAACGCCGATTGCGCAGAGCGCAAGGGTCCTTCAGTGTCGGCGAAAGGATCGTGGCTACAGAATTGTCCGGTCGGTCAATTCATCTGGATGAAGCGGTGCCATTTAGCAGCAGAACTCGAACGCGGTCTCTGAGAGCGGCTGGCCTCCTGCAGAGAATCATCGGTGGGGGTATCGGCGATTGCCGTGGCGGTGCTGGTCCGGGCACCGCTCGAGCCCGTCCTTCAAGGCCGCAATTCGTTCATCGTCCTGGAACCGGCGATCGCAATCGCCGCGTGGTATGGGGGTCTGGTATCTGGCGGGACCGCCACCGTGACCGCGATAGTCGCCAGTGTCCTGCTGTATCTCGATCCGGCCGGAACGTTCTCGGTCCGGTCGAACGGCGACTTTCTGTCCCTTTGCCTGTTCTCGATCAACGGCACGGTAATCAGCTTCCTGAGCTCGGGGCTCAGGCGCTCACTGGACAAGGCAACGGAGGCCCGGCTGGCGGCCGAAGAGTCGGCTGCGCGAAACGGCGGGCTCCAGAGGATCGCTCTGGCATTGAACCGTCCGATGGCGCCGGCCGTGCTCGCTCAGACGGCAATCGACCAGGCCGTGGAGTTGCTGGGGGCCATCGGCGGCCTGGTCGCGTCTGGCACCGCGGCGGACCGTCAGCCTGGTGACGAGAGCGACGAATGGCTTCACCGGCGGCATCGCGGCCGGTTTCGAGGTCTCGAACGAGCCGGACACGCCGTTGGGCGAGGTGATCCGGAGCGGCGACCCGCTGGTTCTGCATGGTCGCGCCGCTCGGATCGAGCGCTATCCACTGCTCGCGGACAGTTTCAAGAGCGACGGGGACAGCATCGTCCTGCCTCTGCTGTATGAACAGCGGGCGACCGGCGCGATCTACCTGAACTTCGACGGAAGAACCGGCTATGGGCCCGAGGATCGCGAGTACCTCCGTTCGATCGGCGCCCAATGCGGATCGGCGCTGGCCCGATCGATCCTGATCGAGGGCGCCTCCAAAACGGCGGCGAAGGAGCAGGCTCGCGCGGCTGAGCTTCGAACCGTCATCGAGGCGATCGGAGACGGCCTCATCGTGGGCGACTCCGACGGCCGGGTCACGCTTGCGAACACAGCCGCACAGCGACTTCTCGGCCGGTTGCCCGGGCGCCTCTCGGAGTTGCGCGAAATCCCCAAGGACGAGCACTCCGACTCCGACGACCCGCGGCGATTCCTTGTGCAATCTCCCGTCCGCGCTCGAGGCTGGCTGGAGATAACCCATTTCGAAGTGGCCGACGGCTCGTGGAATTCTCAGGTCGTCCTGCTCCGGGACGTGACCGCGGCCGTGGACGCCGACTTGCAGCGAGACGCCTTCCTGGGCGTTCTCTCTCACGAACTCAGGACGCCGATCACGACGATCATGGTTGGAGTCGACCTGCTCCGCCACTCTGACGGGATCGGGCGAAGCGCCCGAAGCAGGGGTCTGCTCGCGGACATAGACGCCGACGCCACCCGGTTGAATCGGATCGTCGCCGATCTCCTTGTCCTGACCCGCTCCGAACGAGGGGCTCTCGACACATCGGGTGAACCGGTCCTCGTGCAGCGCATCGTGGCGGACGTTGTCGACCGGGAGAGGGCGGCGTGGCCGGATGTGCAAATCATCCTCGGCGAGTCCGGCGACCTGGAGCCGGTCGAGGCCGAGCCGACGTACGTCGAGCAGATCGTCCGGAACTACGTTTCGAACGCCATCAAGTACGGCCGCTCGCCGGGCAAGCCGATAGAGATCACGGTGAACCGCAAGGGCCGGATGGTGGAAGTCCGCGTCCTCGACCGAGGAGTGGGCTTCGCCCCCGGTGAGGCCGAGCGTCTGTTCACCCTCTTCTACAGGAATCCCAAGGTGGTCGCGGCAGCGCCCGGCGCCGGGATCGGGCTCTACGTGTGCCGGCTCCTTGCAGAAGCCATGAAGGGCAGCGCCTGGGCGCGCCCTCGCCCCGGGGGCGGCGCCGAATTCGGTTTCTCGCTTCCGCTGATGCAAGAGCGGGCCGCGCCCGTCGACGGCCGCGGCCCAGAGGTCCGAGGCGCAAGGGCTCTGTAACGGCGCTCGTCGAGACGGCTGTCCGGCTGCATCACGTTGCGAGCGAGGGTTGGCTCAGCCGCCCACCGGGGCGGAACAACGTCCCTTCGCCGCAGAAAGGATTCTGAGAGATGGCTCAATACGAAAGAACGACGGTCGACCGAGCGGTCGAAGTCGGCGGTCCGCCAACCGGCTGGCTGCTCGTCGCCCGCATCGTCACCCTCGGGTTCGGGATTCTGCAGGCCTTGCTCGTGCTGAGGATCGTTCTCTTGCTCCTCGGCGCGGATCAGGTCAACGGGATCGTCCACATGATTCTCGTGACGACCAACCCATTCGTGGAACCGTTCCGCGGCATGTTCCGCTTCGATCGGATCGCGGCGGCGGGTTCGCTGCTGGATGTCGCCGCGGTAGTCGCCCTCATCGGCTGGAGCCTGATCGAAGGGCTGGTACTCGCGGTCATGCGGATCCTGGATCGCCGGATTCCCGACTGAGTCTCTGGGAGGTGATCTCGATGCCACAACGTGCCTGGTCCCCGAAGCGGGAGCGCCAGTACGAACACGTCAAGGAGAGCGAACTCGATGCCGGGCGATCCGAGAACCGGGCTGAGGAGATCGCGGCCCGGACAGTGAACAAGCAGCGGTCCGAGGCAGGGGAGACCAAGGCGGCCCGCCAGCGGCGCGCTCCCAAGCGCTGAGAATCCGAGGACCGGCCCGGGCGGCCGGCGGGCACCAAGACAACAAAGCAGGGAGCCGAACGACGTTCGGCTCCCTGCTTTCTGCCGAGTGTCCTCTGGGTCGAGCTACACCGAGCTGCGTGGCTGGAGCAGGCGAACGATGAGGACGATCGCTGCCAGCACCAGAAGCAGATGGATGAACGAGCCGCCGATGGAGCCGAGGAAGCCCAACAGCCACAGAATCAGCAGCACGGCGATGATGGTTTCAAGCATCAGGAATTCCTCCGTTGAAACTTGTGCCCGCCGAAGCGGGGCCCGATGGCAAGAGCCACGCTACCGGTGCCGGCGTCTCAGCCCCGGAGCGGTTCCGCCGGTGGTAGTTGCAGGGCCGTCGCAGTAGAACGGATGCTCCACTCGCGAACGCGGCGCATCCGTTCGACCGCGGTCAGCCACATGAGCGTGGACTCCGCACCCTGGTTCTCGTTGGCGCCGGCCTCCTCCAGACCGTCGCGACAGGCGCCTCGCTCGGGTTCGGCAACCCGAACGCCGAGACTGTTCGCGCCCAGGAACCATGCGTAGGCGCGCTCGGCCATCGCGGCGTACTTGAGGTCACCTGTTAGCTCGAGAGCGTCCCCCGCGGCCAGGATCACCGAGGCCGCCTCGATGGGTTGCTGCGCGAACCTGCCCTTGGCACTGCCGCGCTTCCACCACTCTCGATTGCCGATTGGCTCGAAGATCCCGTCCTCGGTGGTCTGGGCTCGGAACAACCAGTCGAGACACGTCAGGCCGATTCGCGACACCGCCGGACGGCTCAGCAGGCGGCCGGCGACGACAAGCGCGCGCGGCGGCAGAGCGCTCTCGTAGGTCACTGTCTCGTCCGGCCACGGCCAGCGATCGTCGGTGGCGCGGGCGAAGATCGAGACCAGCCGGTCGCTCGAGGTGCTCGAGCAGACCCCTGGGCCGTTCGGACGCGGACAGCGCCGCACATGCGAGCAACGAGGACGCAATCGCGCGAGACTTGGACAGGTCCCACGCGCTGCGCTGACGCCCGGGCGAACGCCGCTCGGGCGGTCTCGCGCAACTCCTTCCGGGGAAGGCGCCGCGCCGCCTGGGCCAGTGCCAGCATGACGCGGCCGTGGCAGTCCTCGGAGTCCTCGCCGGCCCTCCAGGTACCGTCGTAGGCACGCTGGTTTCGGGCGCGACCGGTATCCGGATCGAGCGCCTCCACCAGGTAGCGCAAGGAGGAGCGCGCGCTCGGCTCGACCGCTGGCCAGCCGAGAATCCGGGCATGCAAGATGTCGACTACCAGGGAGCGCGCGACGTCATCCGAGCACGTCCCTCCGTCCGGGTCGGGCGTCCTGCCGCGGGCGAATTGGCAGATGCCGAGCGGCGACATCATCGCCATCAAGTGCTCGCGGTTCGGCGGGTAGAGCGCCGCGATCTCGACGGCGCTCGCGGCGGGCCTAGCCACGGCTTGCGGCGAAGGCCCCGGACCGGCTTGGGAGATCGGTGGCCGTCGGGCGAATGCGGCCCGCGCCTTCGGCTACCTGAACGAACAGATCGCGGTACTCGCGACCTACGTTCCGCCAGGTCATGCGGCGGCCGAAGGCGTATGCGTTGCGTCGCATCTCGGCCCGGAGTCGCCTCGTTGCCGACCAGCAAATCCAGGCCGGCCGCGAGTGCGGCAGCGGCATCGGACTCGACGATGAGACCCCGGCCGTGGGCCAGAAGCTCCCTCGCATAGGCATACGGAGTCGAGACGATCGCCTTGCCCGCCGCGACGGCATAGGACAGCGTTCCGGACACGGCCTGCTCGAGGTTCGGATAGGGCGTCGTGAAGATATCCGCGGCTTGGAGCCACCGGCCGAGCTCGGCCTGCCCCACGTACTTGTTGACGAACCTGACGTGGTCGTGAATTCCGAGATCGACGACCAGGTTCTCGAGTCGGTCACGATATCGCTCGCCCTCGGAGCGAAGGACATCCGGATGCGTCGCCCCAAGAACCACGTACAGGACATCGGGATGCTTGCCGCTGAGAGCCGCCACTGCCTCGATCATGTGCTCGTAGCCCTTGCCCGGTCCGAGCAGTCCGAAGCTCAGGATCGTGGTCCGGCCCGACAGCCCAAGCTCGCGCTTCACCCGCGAGGCGTCCGTAGCCGGCAGGTCCGGCGTCCCGTGGTGAATGACCCGGATTCGCCCGGACTGCATGCCGTATTCGTCTACGGAGAAGCTCGGCCGCGTGGTTGGACATGACGACCGCCACCGATGCCCGGCCGAGGAGGTGTGTCAGGACATCGCGCTGGGAGCTGGACGGCCTGCTCAGGACGCTATGGAGGGTGGCGACCACGGGCACGGTCAACCGGTCAACCAGCTCGAGCACATGGCTGCCGTCCGGCCCGCCGAAGATGCCGTACTCGTGCTGAATCGACACTACCTCGGCGCCGCTCCGGTTGAGCCGCGCGGCAGCCCTGCCGTAGTCGCCAATGTCGTCGCGATCGACCCGGCCCGCGACCTCGAGCGGGTACAGGATCGGGTCTCCCGGCTTGTGCACGGCAATCACCTCGCCAGATCCCACGGCGTGGACGAGGTCTCGCGCGAATGTCGCAATTCCGCACCGACGCGGGGGATAGCTGGATACGTAGGCGATCCGAGGAAACATCGAGATACCTCTTCTGGTGGTGGTGGTGGTGGCAATCCTGGCCGCGGCGACTCCGGCTAGTGCCGGGAGTGTGACCGGGCAGGCTGGTCCAGACTCATGACCAGCGTGGCGAGGACGGCCGGAGTAATGGCGACGAGCGTCACGGCTCTTGGTGCTCCGGCGGCGTACAGGCCAATTCCGAGGCCCACTGAAAGGGCGGCCAGCATTCGGAGGCTGGGCTCCGGCATCGAACGGAGGGAGTCGCCGGTGGCCAGCGCCCCGGCCCGGGCCGTCGCCGCCGCATCGGGGAGCCGTTCCGCGAGATCGTCGATACCCGCCCGGAAGGCGCGGATGACTTCCGGGGTCTGATTCGCGACGACTTCCGCCGCCTTGCCTGCGGCATCGCCCGCAGCGGCTACGCCGTGCTTCATGGCGCGGGCGATGTCCGTCGCCTGCTCGCGAGTTTCCATTGCATTCATTGGACTCTTCCTTCCGGGGTGGCGGGGAGGAGTCATCTCCGCCGACACACCTTGCCCGGCCGGCGGTTACAGCGTCCAAGCCGAACCCGAAATCGACGTGGCATCCGCATCGCAGCCTGGACGGCCGGGAGTCGTCTTGGCGCAGGTGGAGCGTCGGCCGTCTGTCCGGGCGGCCTACGGGTCAGTTCTCGGTGACGCCCGCCTCGACCAGCGACGCGTGGGGGATGGCGTTCCCCGGCTCGGGCAAACCCGCCCGGGGGTCCGGCGCCGGATCGACGTCGAGCATGTAGCCGATGCCCAGCGAGAGTCTTGATTCGGCCCGTTTCGTTCGCCTCCGCGCCCAGCTTGCGGCGGACTCGGCTCACCCACACGCGCAGGTACTGGACGTCGTCCCGATACTCCGGCCCCCAGACCTTCGTGAGCAGTTCGGTGTGCAACACGACCTTGCCGGCGTTCGCCGCCAGGTGCGCGAGGAGCAGCCACTCGGTGCGTGAGAGGTGAACCATCTGTCCGCCGCGAGTGACAAGCCTCCGCTCCAGGTCTATCTCCACGTCGTCGAAGGCAACAATTCCACCGCCGGATGTGGCGCCGGAAGAGCGCCTCAGGACGGCTCGGACACGGGCGGTGAGTTCATCGGTGTGGAATGGCTTGGCAAGGTAGTCGTCTGCGCCGTGGTCCAGACCCTTGGCCTTGTCGGCCACGGAACCCTTCGCCGTAAGGAGGATCACCGCGACCGGGCGGCGTTCGCGCAACTGCTGCATCACTTCTATGCCGTCGATGTCGGGCATCACGATGTCCAGCAGGATGATGTCGGGCCTGTACTCCTCGGCCTTGCGCAGCGCTTCCTCGCCGTTGACCGCGCTCACGACACGGAAGCCCTCGTCCTGCAGTGCCATCGAGACGAGCTTGATGATTCTCGGTTCGTCATCGGCGATAAGAACCAGCGGTTTCGAACTCATTGACGAACTCCCGAGCAAATCTTCCTGAGCTGCGGCACCGCCGCCAGCCCGGCGAGCATCCTGCAATGAGTGTGACATCGGCCGACACGGATCCACCAGAGGCGTTGCATCGGCGTCGCAGCGTGCGGGACTGCGGGTCGATCAACATGCCGACGCAATGCTCCGGCACTTCTCGCTTGCCCCTCTGCGACTCGGGCGACCATAAGTTGCGGGCCCCGAATGCAAGGAGGTCCGACGCATGAAGTCGAAGCCGGTGCGATCCGTGGCCGAGCCGACAAACGGCCGTGCCGCGCACGTTCATGGAGGGCAGCTCTCCCCGGAGCCGCACCTGGGCCAGCGCGGCCGCGAGATCCAGAAGTTCGGATCTCTGAGGCTGTTGCCGATCGCCCTGGCGGCCGAGACTCGCGGGCAGAGCGTGCAGTTGCTGAACCGGATCCTGGCCGACAGTTCGATCCTCTATGCGATGTACAAGAAATTCCACTGGCTCGTCGCCGGGCCCACGTTCTACCAGCTGCACCTGCTGTTCGACAAACACGCGGCGGAGCAGCTGGAGCTGGTCGACCTGCTTGCCGAACGCGTCCAGAGCCTGGGCGGCATCGCGGTCGGCGATCCGCGCCATGCAGCCGAACTGACCCGCATCGAACGACCGCCGAACGGGGCCGAGGAAGTGCCGGTCATGCTCGGGCGCCTGCTCGAAGCGCACGAGACGATCGTCACGGCGGTCCGTGACGCGATCGACGCGACCGAGAAGAACGGTGACTGGGGCAGCAACGACCTGCTCATGAGCGATGTTCTTCGTCGCCACGAACTCCAGGTCTGGTTCCTTGCCGAACACCTGGTGGACGTGCCGCTCGTCGAAGCCTGAAGAGGCTCACTACGCAGGACCTCCTGCGGGCAGGACTGAGAAAGGACCGGCGGGTGGGGCATCTCTTGACCGAGTTCCCCGCGACGCCTAACTTCGCTATCCGACCCGGCAGACGACAAGCACGGGGGCCTCCCAGAATGGAGCGGCGGGCAGCCAGGATCCTGGTAGGTAGCAATTCCGCGATCCTCGAGGCAACCGATGAGGCCCTAAGACTCCTGGGGCTGACTCTTGAAGAACTCCAGATGCTGCCTCCGGGTGGCCTGTCTCTCGAGGAGGACCGAGCGGCCACGGCCGGCTTCGAGGAAGCGTGGACGGACTCCGGCCGTGGAACGATCGTTGGAGCGGGCAGGGTCCGCCTGCTCGATGGCCGGCTCCTGCGTCTTCGATACCTTATCACGCCTCAGGCCGACGGCACGTTCGAGCTGATCCTCGAGACAGGGCGACGAACCGGTCAACGAGCCGGCGCGCATGTACACCATGGGTGGCGTCCTGTCGGCATGGCGCGCGGCCGAGCGGAAGCTGGAGAACGGTATTGCCCGGCAGCGAAGAGTGGATCTCGGCTGAAGCCGAGATCGACTACTTCCGTGCCGAATACCAGCGGGTCTCGCGTCGGGGGTCCGGACCGGAAGCCTGAACCTGGGCGGTGGCGGGCTTTCTACGCCGTCCGTTGTCACGCCTTCGAAAGCCCTCCGTCCGGACCGTCTCCGCTGCCGAAATCCCCGTTGGGGCATTCTCGGCACCGCCTGGCGAAGGCGCCGGGGATCCCGATCCGCCGATCGGCCCCGGACGCCCCAGCGGCGACAAGGCGGAAACGCAGGCGGCCGAATCCCGGCCGAGCCCGCCGGAAAGAAGGACTAGATGCTGGACATCCCGAACATGACTCTCCTCTCGTGGTTGGTTGTCGGCGCGGTAGCCGGCTTCCTGGCCTCGTTCCTGATCGGATCGCGCGAGAGCCTCGTGGCCATGATCGTGCTTGGAATCGTGGGTGCGGTCGTGGGCGGCTGGGTGGCGTCGGATCTGCTCCACATCGCCGACGTCACCGGTATCAACAGCACGAGCATCGCGGTCGCCACGATCGGCGCGATCATCGTGATCGTCCTGGTCCGAAGCCTCGGCCCGCGCGGTCAGCAGGTACGGCTGGCGCTGAGCCACCAAGCACACTGGGAGACGGCGAGCTCTTCCCGCGCGGAGGAGCTCGCCGAGTATGTCCGCTACCATCCTGGTCACGGAGTGCGGTCGAGGGCCTCGCGAACCGCTCTACCCAGTTCCCCGGCGCTGAACGGTTTGGGTAGGAACCCCACCCCGGCCGGCGTGATCTCCGGATGGACCCGTGAATTCTCGGCAAAGCCGGAAACGAAGAGAACGCGAAGATCCGGGCTGAGGGCGCGAAGCTGGGTCGCAAGCTCCTGGCCCTGCAATCCGGGCATAACCACGTCCGTGATCAGCAGGTCGATGCCACCGGAAAGGCCGCCGGCGAGCTCCAGGGCACGGGTCCCGCTCGGAGCCTCCGTTACGGCGTAGCCCTGCCGCCGCAGGACGCGCGCCGCGTAACTGCGCACGGCCTCCTCGTCTTCTACCAGCAGGATTGACTCCGCGCCGCGCGACTCCGACCTCGCTGCCGTCTCAGCGACCACTGGAGCCGGCTCCTCGGTCGCAACCGGGAGGAGGACCGTGAAGGTCGAGCCGTGGCCGGGTTCCGTCTCGACGTGGATCGATCCGCCCGACTGGTGGACGATACCGTGCACGGTGGCGAGACCCATTCCCGTGCCCCCGCCGAGCCCCTTCGTCGTGAAGAACGGCTCGAAGATGTGGGACAGCGTCGACTCGTCGATGCCGACTCCGGTATCGGAGACCATCAAGGCGACGTAAAGGCCGGGCGAAGCGCCGGAGCGGGCGGCCGGATCTTCGGGTTTCAGATCGACATTGGCCGTTTCGATAGTCAGCTTCCCGCCGGCGGGCATCGCGTCGCGGGCATTGACCGCCAGGTTCACGACGACCTGTTCGAACTGGGACAAGTCGACCTTCACCCGTCCGAGTTGCGGCGCCGTCTGAGTCACGAAGTCGATGTGCTCGCCGAGCAACCGCCGCAGCAGGGGAGTCAAGCCCGCGACGATCTCGGCAGGATTGAGGACACTGGGCTGGAGGACCTGACGGCGGCTGAAGGCGAGTAGTTGTCGGGTCAGCTCGGTTGCCCGATCGGCCGCGAGCACGACCTGGTCGAGATCGCCCCGGGCGCCATCTTCCGGTTCGAGGCTGTCACGGGCGAGCTCGGTGTAGCCTCGGATGGCGGTGAGGAGGTTGTTGAAGTCGTGGGCCACGCCTCCGGCCAGAAGACCGACCGCCTCCATCCTCTGCGACTGGCGCAGTTGCGCGGCTATCTCGCTTCGTTCGGTGATGTCCTGCATCGTCCCGTGGATCGCGACCACCGCTCCGGCGTTGTCGCGATCGACGACACCGTTGACCGCCACGCGTCCGGGCTTGTCGTGGGGTCTGGCCAGACCGAGCTCCAGGCTCCACGGCTCGCCGGTTCTCGAGGCCTCGTCGATCGCCGCTGTCAGGAGGTTCAGGTCGTCCGCCGATAGCTGGCTGAGCATGTCGGCGAAGGGGATGGCCGGCGCCGTCGGATCGATGTCGAGGATGCGGTACATCTCGTGCGACCATCTCGTCGCCCCTGTGGCCGGATCGATCGCCCAACTTCCGATCTTCGCGATCCGCTGGGCCTCTTCGAGATCCCGGTGGCTGTCGCAAAGCTCGGTATTGGCCTGCTCGAGCTGCCGCATCTTCGCCTCGAGCTTGTGGACCAGGGATCGGTTGTAGAGGGTCAGATAGCTGGTCTCGTCGATTTCCGGCGCCACCGTCGGGGACACCGGCTGTGAGCCCGCCGCCCGCGCACGTTCGAGTTGGGAGCCGCGGGGCCGCTGGATGGTGTCCCAGATGATCCGGAGGAGGACGTCGGGCTCCTCCGGCTTGACGAGGAACCGCTCGGCTCCGAGGCTCAGCCCGAACTGTCGGTCTGCCTCCTCGGTGTACGTCGCGGTGTAGAAGAAGAACGGGATCGTTTGGAGGCGCTTGTCTTTCCTCCATTCGCGGCATAGTGCGAAGCCGTCCATCCCGGGCATCAGGATGTCCGAGACGATCAGGTCCGGAGGAGTCGCCCGCGCCAGGTCCAGTGCATCGGCGCCGTTGCTCGCGGTCAAGACATTGCATCCGTGGCCCTGCAGCAAGACTCGCAGGAGGTACAGGTTCGCCTCGTTGTCGTCCACGAGCAGAACGAGATGTCCTTCCATCGATGGGCTCGTCATTTGGCCGCCTCGAGGTATGTCTCGACCTCGGAGACGAAGGTCTCGGGGTTGATGGGCTTCTCGATGTAGCCGTTGCAGCCGGCCTCGATCGCCTTTTCGCGGTCGCCGCTCATCGCGTAGGAGGTGACGGCCACGATGGGCGTGCTGTGCAGCGCCGGATTGGCACGCAGAGCCCGCGCGACGGCATACCCGTCCATCGTGGGCAACTGGATATCGAGAAGGATCATCTGCGGCCGCACATGATCCGCCAGGTCTATGCCCAGCGGTCCGTCGGCTGCCGGAATGACGGCGTAGCCACGGGCTTCGAGCAGGAACGTGACGAGGTAGCGGTTCTGCGCGTTGTCTTCGATCAGAAGGATGGTCGTGCTCACAACGTATCCCTCATACCGGCGGGTAGCACCAGAGTAAACGTGCTGCCCCGGCCCCATTCGCTGACCGCCTCGATTCTGCCGCCGAGCAAGTCGGCAAGCCGCCGGCAGATGGCAAGTCCCAGTCCGGTGCCCTCGTGCTGGCGGGACAGGCCGCTGTCGATCTGCCTGAAGGGCTGGAACAGCATTCCAAGGTCTTCCGCCTTGATCCCGATGCCCGTGTCGGTGACCGCGATGTGGATCTCGGAGTCATGAGCCTCAGGCCCGCTCGGGACGATTTCGGCCTCGAGAGTGACCCGGCCGTGCTCGGTGAACTTGATGGCATTGTTGAGGAGGTTGAGGAGAACCTGCTCGACTCGCCGAGGATCGCTCACGACAGAGTCGATCGAAGGCGCAATCGATATGAGCAATTCCAGGTCCTTCTTGTCTGCCATGGGCTTGACGATGCCTGCGATCTTCATCACCGAGGCGCGCAGGTCGAACGGCTCGCTGCCGACTTCCAGCTGGCCGGCCTCGATCTTCGAGATGTCGAGCACGTCGTTGATCAGAGCGAGAAGATGGCGCGCGCTGTCGCGGACGATCTCGAGTTGCTTGCGCTGCTCCTCGTTCAGCGGCCCCGCGAGTCCCTGCAGGACTACTCCGGTGAAGCCGATTATCGAGTTGAGCGGCGTGCGCAGCTCGTGCGACATGGTGGCGAGGAACGCGGACTTCAAGCGGTCGGCCGCTTCGGCCTGGTCTTTGGCCACGACCAGCTCTGCCGTTCGTTCCTCGACGCGCCGCTCCAGGGTGACGTTCAGCTCCCGGATCGCCTGGTCCGCCAGTCGGCTCTCCGTAATGTCGTGAACCATCCCGACCAGATGTGTGCAGACTCCAAGGGCATTCACCACCGGGACGACGGTGACAGCCCCGATCCTCTGGCCGGTCGGGTATTCGGAGACTTCTTCCCAATGGGCCGGCAAGCCGCTTTGGATGGCTTCGCGGTACTTACCAAACACGAGGTCGTGAGCGGAGGCCGGGATTACGTCGCGAGCCGAAACGCCGACGATGTGGTCCTCCGAGAGCCCTGTTATCTCCAGGAACCGACGGTTGACCGACACGAAGCGATAACTGTCCTCTTTCTCCACGGCGATGGCGAACACGACATCCGAAACGTTGTTCAGGACCAGCGAAAGCTGGATCCTGCTTTGTTCCAGCGCCTCCTCCGTCCGTCTGCGTCCCGTGACGTCGGTCCCGACGCTCAGGATCTCCGTCACCTGGCCCTGCTCGTCACGGACGACTCGATTAGTCCAGGCGATCCAGACTGGGGTGCCGTCGGCTCGGATGTTCTCGTTCACGTTCTGCTCGAACGAGGTGGGGTCGGCCGTGATTCGATCCATGAGCTTGGCCAGGTCGCTGCCCTCCGCGTCGGTGGCGGGGACGATCGTGTCGATGACTCGCCGTCCGACTATTTCGTCGGCCGGATAGCCGAAGAACTTCAGACCGAATTCGTTGAGGAAGGTGATCCGTCCGTCCCGGGTCCAGCGCAGGATGATGCTGTTGGCGAGTTGCACGAGCTCGCGATACTTGAGTTCACTTTCGGCCAGCGCCCGGTTGGCGTACTCGAGCCGCCTCGTCCTGCTCCTCACCTGCCCGCGCAGCACGAAGACGCCTCCGATCGCGACGACCAACAGCCCCGCGATAGCGACAACGGCCAAGTAGAGGTACGGAACGTCGTTGCCCACGTGAGTCCTCGTGCTGGAGGCGCTCTAGAGCCTCGAAACCGTCGCGATGCCGGTTGAGTCTGCGCTGGCATTCAACCAAAGTCCACGGGGCTAATAGTCCGACGATCGCCGGGACGCGTACCAATTGTCGGCGCGGTGGCGGGCGCCGAATCCGCTCCTGCTTCGCCCTATCATCTTGGTCGCCCTCAGTCACGGTGGAAGGCAGGAGAACCTCGGAGAGCACCGGCCTCGCCGTGAGTTGCGTCCACAGCGCCAACGATCGTGTCCGACGTGGGAGAGATACGGCCCCGTGTATAAATCGTCCCGACGGCGGGATCCGTCGCAAGCGCCGGAGGAGCGCATGGGAAAAGTCATCTACGCCATGAACGTCTCGCTCGACGGGTTCGTCGAGACGCCGGACCACGGCCTCGACTGGTCGATCAGCGACGAGGAGATGCTGGCCTGGTGGAACGACCAGGTGAGCGGGGCCGATGCCTTCCTGTACGGGCGGCGGCTCTACGAAGTCATGGCCGCGTACTGGCCCACGGCCGAATTGGACTCGCAGGCCACCGCGACCACGCTCGAATTCGCGCGGATCTGGAACGCGACGCCGAAGATCGTGTTCTCGAGCTCGCTCGACAAGGTCGACTGGAACAGCCGCCTCGTGAGCGGCGACGTCGGGGAGATCCTCGGCGGCCTCCGCCGGGAGTTCGAAGGCGACATCACCGTCGGCGGGCCGGCACTGGCGTCCGCGTTCATCCGGCGCGGCCTCGTCGACGAGTACCGGCTCGTCGTGCATCCGGTGATTCTCGGGGCCGGAACTCCCTTCTTTCCCGGGCTCGAGCGTCCGTCGGGCCTGCGGCTCACCGGCATCCACCGGTTCGCGTCGGGGGCCGTCTACCTCGGCTACGCCGCCGCTTAGTCCGCGCGTAGCGCCTGGCGCCGCGGGAGCTGCCGACGCCCGGCGTGTCGAGATCGACACACGAAACGTCCCCGCGCGGCCGCACGGCAAGTCGTGGCGATCCGATAGGCTGGTCACAGGAGGTCGGGCGATGCCGGTTCGCACGGTCGTCGAACGTGGGCCGAAGGGCAAGAGATCGGTTGCCTTCGCGATCGATTGGCCAGGCTGGAGCCGCGGCGCGAAGACCGCGGACGAGGCGCTGGCAACGCTGGAATCGTATCGCGAGCGGTACCGCCCGGTGGCGAGCGGGGCGGGCCTCGGCGCGGAGTTCGAGGCGGCCGGGCCTATCGAGGTCGTCGAGGACAGGGTTGGCACGGGCTCGACCGACTTCTGGGGCATCTCCTTTTCGCCCAGCTCCCTGGAGCACGGAGCCCTGGACCGGGAAGAGCTCGAGCGCAAGATCGCGCTGCTCCGGGCCTGCTGGGCGCTTTTCGATGGAGTCGCGGCTCGGGTCTCGCCGGAGATGCGCAAGGGACCGCGCGGCGGAGGACGCGACCGGGACAGGATCATTCGCCACACGATCCGCACGGAGAGCGAGGACTTCGCCAAGCGGGTTGGGCTGCGGATACCGGAGGGTGGCGCACTCACCCCAGAAGGGCTGCGCGGCCATCGCGAGGCCTATACCGCGGCGCTGCGCGCGTACAACGCGGGCGAGATCGCTCGGCCGATGAGGTCATGGACACTCCCGTTCCTCATCCGACACTCGGCTTACCACACGCTCGATCACGCGTGGGAGATGGAGGACAAGGACCTGTCGCGCGGCTGACCGCCTCGTCCCAACGCCACGATCGCGGTCCGAGGCCACCGAAACCAAGGGAAGGACCGAGAAATGCCAACCGCACCGATTGTCCTGGTCCCCGGCTTCTGGCTCGGGGCGTGGGCATGGGACGAAGTTGCCGCCCAGTTGCGCGCCGCCGGCCACGAGGTTACGGCGCTGACGCTGCCCGGCTTGGAGTCCGCCGGGACGGATCGTTCCTCGATCACCTTGTCCGATCACATCGATGCGATCTGCGAGGCCGTCCGGGCGGCGGGGCGCCCCGTCGTGCTGGCGGTCCACAGCGGAACGGGGTTCGCCGGGTACGCCGCGAGCGACCGGATTCCGGAGCTGATCGCGGCGATGGTCTACGTCGATTCGGCGCCGGGGATAGGTGCGATGAATCCGGACTTTGCCGGCGTCGAGATGCCGCTCCCTTCGCCGGAGGAGCTCCGCAAAGAGGAGAACCTTGACGGTCTGAGCGATGAGCAGCTCGAGACCTTCCGGCGCCGGGCAGTGCCAGAACCGGGTGGGGTTCTCCGCGAGGTGGTGGCGCTTACGAACGAGAGGCGCGGGGACGTTCCCAGCACGCTCATCTGCACAGGGTTCACGTCCGATCAGGTAAAGGCCTTCCACAAAGAGCACGCTCCGGGGTGGCTGGCCGGCCTCGCCGAACTGCGCGACGTCACCTGGGTGGACCTGCCCACCAGCCACTGGCCGATGTGGTCGCGGCCGCGAGAGCTTGCGGAAATCATCGGCAACGTTCGCCAACGCCCCGGTTCGTAGCGCCCCGACGGCGGCGCCCGTGCCGATCGCCTGAGAGCTAGTCGCGCGGAAGCTGCGCCAGCCAGTCCATCGCCAGGGGCACCGCGCTGAGAACGGAGACGTGGCCCTCGCGCGGCCGGAGCCACTGCTCGGCGGTCGGGATCAGGTGCAGCAGAAAGTCGGCGTGCGACGCGGGCACGATCCGATCCTCGCCGCCCTGCACGAGCAGCACCGGCACCGCGATGCTCCCGGGGTTGAAGCCCCAGTCCGCTCGCGAACGCCACGTCGTCGTCGATCAGCCCGTCCGGCGACGCCCCACCGGCGCGGACCGAGTCCTCACCGAGCGACTTCCAGTCGCCGGCCAGAGCCGCCCAGTCGGCCTTCGTGAAGCTGTTCTGGTCGAACGTCGCGGTTTCGGCGAACCTGGCGCGCGCTTCTCGACCCTGCCGGGCGGCCTTTAGCCCTCCGGGTGAGGCCATCCCCGCGAACCAGTCGAAGGTCTCTGTGAAGGGCGCGATGCCGGCCAGCGTGACGGCGCCCGTGACCCGATCCGGCATCAGCGCCGCGCACGCAAGGGCGTGCGGTCCACCGCCGGAGGCGCCCATGACGGCGAAGCGGCCGATGCCGAGCGCATCGGCGATGGCAGCCACGTCCCCGGCAGCCGAGGCCACGTTCCGGCCCGGCTGCGGGGTTGAGCCTCCGTACCCCGGCCGCCCATACGAGATGAGCCGGATACGACGCGCCGCCGCCGCGGCAGACAGCGGCTCGAGCAACTCCCCGGTTTGAGGCGAGCCCGTGTGCCAGAACAGCGAGAACGAGGCTCCATCCGCAGGGCCGGTCTCGTGGACGCTGAGTGCTCGACCTCCAGGCCCCCGGACTTCCAGCGTCGACATCCACGCAGTCTACCCAGACGGCCGGCGGCGCAGCCTCTCGGCCCAAGTGGCGGTCCCCGCGCCGAGCGTCCAGGCCGCGTCAGTGGGTGGCCTGAAGCCCGGGGAGTTATGGTGGGCGTTGTGAGTGCTCCAGAAGGGCCCAAGAACCGGCAGAGCCAGCCGCCGAGCCAGCCGCCGAGCCAGCCGCCGAGCCAGCCGCCGAGCCAGCCGCCGAAAGATGCTCCCTCAGGAGCCGTGCCAATCGGCACGGTTGGTGCGCGGCTCGTCGCCAACATGACCGCAAGCCTGGGAATCCCGACCGCTACGTCGTTCCGCGAGATTCCAGTCGACGTTCTCGTCGCGCGGCGCTCACAGATCAACGCCGCGATAACCCCGAGACGACTTTCGCTGACCCACCTGATCGCTTACGCGGTTGCCCAGGCGGCCGCGGTCCATCCCGCCCTGGCCTCGCACTTCGTCGAGGTCGACGGCAAACCGCATCGGGTGGACGCCCATTCGATCGCACTCGGTCTCGCCGTCGACGTGCTGGGGCGCGACGGCCAGCCGCTCCTGGTCGTTCCGGTCCTGAAGGCAGCCGACGAGCTCGACTTCGGCGCCTTCATCGGCCGCTACGACGACCTCGTAGCTCGCGCTCGTGCCAACCGCCTCGTGGCGGACGATCTGGCGGGCGCGAACATGACCCTGACGAACCCGGGTACCGTCGGCACGACCGCCTCGGTCCCACGCTTGATGCCCGGCCAGGGCGCGATCGTCGCTACCGGCGCGATCCGCCACGTCGATGGCCGCGCGATCATGACGGTAAGCAGCACCTACGACCACCGCGTCATCCAGGGCGCCGAATCGGGCCGTTTCCTGGCGACCCTCGAGAGTTTCCTGGGCGGCTCGGACCGGTTCTATGAATCCATCGCGGATGGCCTGGGCATACCCCAATCGGTCGTCGCGTCTCCGGTCCAAGTCGCCGCGGCCTCGACGGCTCCATCCACCGACGCGGCGGAAGTCGCCGCGGGTGTCGATCTGGTTCGATCCTTCCGCAGTTTCGGCCACCGCGCCGCGGACCTCGACCCGCTGGGCAGCCCTCCTCCCGGCGACGAAGCACTCGATCCATCGAGCTGGGGGCTGACCGAAGCGAGTCTGGCGCGAATCCCGCGTGAACAACTGAATGTGGACGTACCCGGCGCCACGCTGCGCGAGATCCTGCCCGAGCTGCGCGCGACCTACTGCGGGACGATCGCCTTCGAAGTCGAGCACATCAACAGCCACGAGGAGCGCGAATGGCTCCGGCGGGCAATCGAGACCGGCGAGCATCGCGTCCATCCGGGCGCGGCCGAGAAGAAGCTCCTGCTCGAGAGCCTGACCGCGGTGGAAAGCCTCGAGCGATTCCTGGGTCGAACCTACCTGGGCCAGAAGCGCTTCTCCGTCGAGGGCCTGGACGTTCTGGTTCCCATGCTGGTCTCGGTCATCGAGCGCGTGGGCGCGTCGGGGGCCCGCACGGTCGAGATAGGCATGTCGCATCGCGGGCGCCTGGCCGTGCTCGTGGAGGTCGTGGGCATCCCCGAGACGGCCATCCTCACCGAGTTCGAGTATGGCCAGTCAACGGCCCAGGCGGATCCGGCGGCCGAAGGCGAGACCAGCGACGTCAAATACCATCGTGGTGCGCGAGGTACGCGGGCCACGGCAGGCGGCCCGGTCGAGGTGACGGTCTCGCCCAACCCGAGCCATCTGGAGGCGATCGATCCGGTGGTGGAGGGTCGAACCCGGGCGGAGCAGACCGACCGCCGCGGCCCCTCGCCGAAGCACGACGAGCGGGTCGCCGTACCGGTGCTGGTCCACGGCGACGCCTCGTTCGCCGCCCAGGGCGTGGTTGCCGAGACCTTCAACCTGGCCCGCCTGCCCGGATATACGACCGGCGGCACCATCCACCTCATCGGCGACAACCAGCTTGGCTACACGGTCGAGCCGGCGGAGGCCCGCTCCACCGACTATGCGAGCGACATGGCCAAGGGCTTCGACATCCCGATAGCTCACGTCAACGCCGACGATCCGGAGGCTTGCCTGTCGGCTGTGGCCCTGGCCGTCGCATACCGCGACCGATTCCATGGCGACTTCGTCATTCACGTCCTTGGCTACCGGCGCCACGGCCACAGCGAAGAGGACGAACCCAGTTACACGCAGCCGCTCCTGTACAAGCGCATCGCCGACCATCCCACGGTGCGGGAGGTCTATCTGCGGCGCCTTGTGGACGAGGGCGTGCTCGATCAGGCGGCGGGCGAGGCGATGCTCGCCGAGGCGCAGCAGCGGCTGGCGCAGATTCGGGACTCGCTGGCCGGACAGGTTGGGCCGGTCGATCCCGGCGCCGCTCGAGAATCGAATGCCCAGGAGCCTCGGTCGGCGGTCTTGATGGGTCCCAGCCGACGACGGAAGCGCTCCTCCGCCGATCTCCCGCCCACCGCCGTCCAACTCTCTCGCCTGCGCTCGCTCAACGACGAGTTGCTGAGGTGGCCCGAGGACTTCACCCTCAATCCCAAGCTTCTGCCTCAGCTCGAGCGACGTCGCGACGTCTTTGGCCCGCAGGGCCACCGGCCCGACGGCCAGCCGGCCCGACGGCCGCCGGCTCGACGGCCGCCTCGACTGGGCTCACGCCGAGGCGCTGGCCCTGGCCTCGCTGCTGGCTCAGGGCGTGCCGATCCGGCTGACCGGCCAGGATACCGAGCGCGGCACCTTCAGCCAGCGCCATCTGGTGCTCCACGACTCGACGGACGGACGACGCTTCACGCCCCTCGAGCATCTGTCGGAAGCGCGCGCCGCCATCGAGCTTCACAACAGCCCGCTTTCGGAGCTCGCCTGCCTGGGCTTCGAATACGGCTATGCCGTGGAGGCGGCCGAGGCGTTGGTGCTCTGGGAGGCTCAGTACGGCGACTTCGCCAACGGCGGCGAGGTCGTGATCGACCAGTTCATCATCGCCGGGCTGGCCAAGTGGGGCGAGACGTCGCGGCTGACGATGCTCCTGCCGCACGGCTACGAAGGCCAGGGGCCGGAGCACTCGAGCGCACGCCTGGAGCGCTACCTGGCGCTGGGGGCCGAGGGCAACATCCGCGTCGCCAACCCCACCACGCCGGCTCAGTACTTCCACCTGCTGCGCGACCAGGCCCTCCGGCCGATCGCCCGGCCTCTGGTCCTGATGACGCCGAAGAGCCTGCTGCGCCTGCCGGCCGCGAGGTCGAGCCCCAGGGAACTGAGTTCGGGTGGTTTCGAGCCGGTCCTGGACGATGCCGACCGCGCGGGCTCGCGGGAGAGCGTACGCCGGCTGGTTCTCTGCAGCGGCCGCTTCTTCTACGACCTGCTGGCGTCGCCCCGTCGATCGGAGTCCAGTGACGTAGCCGTCGCCCGCATCGAGCTGCTCTATCCGTTCCCGGGCAACGAGCTGGGCCGGCTCATCGCCCTATACCCGAAGCTCGAGTCGGTCGTCTGGGCCCAGGAGGAGCCGCGCAACATGGGCGCTCGCAAGTTCGTGATGCCCGAAATCGCGGAGGTCCTCGCTCCCGGCGTCTCATTTGTCGAGGTGTCGCGGCCGGAGCGCTCCAGCCCGGCCGAAGGTTATGCCGCCGCCCATCGTGCCCAGCAGCGGGCACTCGTCAACGAAGCGTTGGGCGGGTCGGGTGGGGCGGAGTCCGAGGGCTAGCCGTCGCCCTCGATCCAGCCCTGCCTCTGGGCCACGCGAACGAGCGACGTCCGGCTCGAAACGTCGTAGCGATCGAACATCCGACGCAGCTGGCTCTCGATCGTCTTGAGCCGGAGGGAGAGTCGTTCCGCGATCTCGGCGTTGCCCAGGCCTTCTGCCACCAGCGCGAGGATCTGGGCTTCGCGCGGGGTCGGCGGACGGAGCGCCGTACGAACGGCTCGCCGGACGGCGCTCGGGAATGCCGTGCCCCCCGCCGCGACGGTCCGCACGGCGCCGGCTATCTGCTCGACGGTCGCCATCTTCGAGAGGTAGCCCTTGGCCCCGTGCTCGACGGCCGCCACGTAGTAGCTCGGATAGGAGTAGGCGCTGAGCATGATGAAAGCCGGGCCCGCCGGATGGCGGGCCAGGAGTTCCAGCCCGTCTCCCGCCCCGGCCAGGCGGATGTCGCAGAGCACGACGTCTGGGGACTGGGCCGCGATCAGCCGGTCGGCCGCGACGCCGTCCTTGGCGGTGCCCACGACGGTCAGATCGGACTCGACGCTCAGGAGAGCCGTCAGCCCTTCGGCAATGGCCGGATGATCCTCGACGATGGCGAGCCTGATCACGGCCGCGCCTTCCTGGTCGATCTGGTCCGGCCAATGGCGCGGGCCCTGTCCAGGGGCAACCTCACGGTGATGACGGTGCCCTCGCCACATGTCGATTCGGCGTTGATGGTGCCCCCGTGGGCGGTCACGATCTCGCGCGCCAGGTACAGCCCGAGTCCCAGCCCGGCCGACGGCTTGTCGCCGAGCCGCGTGTATGGCTGGAAGAGCGACGGCAGGACATCGCTTGAGATTCCCTGCCCGTCGTCCCGGACTTCGACGACCGCGACGGACCCGTCTCTACCTACGGCAACGTCGATCGTCTGGCACGAAGCGTGCTCCACGGCATTGGAAACCAAATTCACGAAAACCTGCCGCAGCCGACTCGCGTCGCCCTGAAGCGTAATCGGCCCGGTGCTGGATGACATGTTGATGATCGGCGCGTTGGGCAAACCCTGGCCGACCTCCACGGCGGCGCGAACCACCCCAAGAAGATCGATCGAGGAGGTGACGAGGTCGAACCGGCCGGCCTGGATTCGGCTCACATCGAAGAGGCGCTCCACGAGCTCGCCCAGCTGCCTGGTCTGGGCAAGCGCCCGGGCCGTGTACGTATGGGCCTGGACGGAGGCTTCCGGGCCCAGGTCCCGTTCAACGAGCTGGAGGTAGCCGTGCAGCGCAGCCACCGGCGTCTTCAGTTCGTGGCCGGCCGAAGCCATCAACCGCTCCAAGCTGCGGCGCATGGTGCGTTCGGACAGGTCGCGGATCGTGAGTACGCCTCCCCATGCCCGGTCGCCGGCGGTGAGTGGCTCAGCCACGGCCTCGAACCAGCGCCGCGCTCCACCCGGTTGCGCGATCGCAAACTCGACACGGAACCGTTCGCCTCGAGCGGCGCGCTGCTCCGGTCGATCCGCAGGCGGTATGGGTAGCCCGGCCACGTCCTCGGGCTCGTACTCGGAGCCCGCCCCGAAGAAGCGGAGGTAGGCGTCGTTGGTCGTCACGATCCGGCCGTCATGGTCGACCGCTACGACCGCGTCGCCGAGGCTGGCCAGGATCGAACGGAGACGGTCTGCGTCTTCTCTCGAGTCAAGTCGCTCTCGTTCGATTACGAGCGCCTGGAAACTCAGCTGGTCCGTCCGGGTGACGAGATCCTCATTCGCGACCCTGAGCTCCTCGACGCTCGTGGTCAGCTCTTCGTTGAGAGTCTCGAGTTCTTCGTTGGTGGCCTGGAACTCCTCTTTGACCGTTTCGACTTCCGCGCGAGTGGCCTGTGCGTCTTCGCCGGCGAGGAGCATCGACTCGTTGGAGGAGCGCAACTCCGCGACAGCTTCGGTCAGCTCATCATTGGCGCGCAGCAGTCGGGTATTGGTCGCCACCGCCTTGTCGAGTCGCACCCGAGTCCGGCCGCCGGCGCGACGCTCCCGCTCGAGCGCGGTCACGTCGGTCAACTCGACCACCGCGCCCTCGACGGCGTCCTTTTCGACCCGGTAAGGCCTGACGGTGGCCTCCAGAGAGCGCAGGGCGTCGCTCGTCGCGACTGCCGGCTCCACTTCGAAGACGGCCGAAGTCGTCTTGCCCGTGATTGCCGAGTCGATTGCCATCCGTATCGAGCTCGGAGGGAGAACCTCCGCGAGGTCTATGAAGTCCTGGCCGTAGGCGGTCCCGTGGATGCCGAGCATCCGGCGTGCGGCGGAATTGATCCGCAAGATGTGATAGCGCGGATCGACGACGACGACCCCGACGGTCATCCCGAGTAGCAGCCTATCCGCCGACTCCGACGACTCCGCAACCTGGCGAACGTCCTGGTGGGTCGCCCGGATCGCCCGGTCAAGCGGCGATTCGTGCGTCCGTCGGGCACCGAGCCCGTCCGGAGCCGGCGTAGTCGCGCTGCTGCCGGGCCGCCGACGGAAGACGCCTTGCCGCGACTGCTCCACCTCGAAGGGGTCGGGGAGGGCCGCCACGCTCTCGGACACGCCGAGAACGAGGCGCCCGCCCGGGCGCAACGAGGCGGCGAACGTTTCCAGCGCGACTCGTTGCATTGGAGCGCCGAAGTAGATCAGTACGTTCCGGCAGAGGAGCAGATCGATGCTCGGAAGCGATGCCCTCTCGGCCAGATCGTGCTCGCTGAAGACCATCAGGGAGCGCAGCCGCCTGTCGACTTCGTAGCCCCCGTCCGGACTTCACGAAGTAGCGATTCCTCGTGTCGACGGGCAGTCCCTTGATGGCCCCCGGCGGGTAGATTCCGCGGCGCGCAAAGTCGATCGCCTGACGGTCGACATCGGTGGCGAATATGCGAACCTTCGGCCAGGGCAGGTCATCTCCGACCGCCTCGGCGACGACGATCGCCAGTGAATAGGCCTCCTCGCCGGTCGCGCAGCCGGCCGACCAGATGCGAAGTTCGCGACCCTCGCGCATCGCTTCGGCGATGAGTTCGGGAAGGACCTTGGCTCGCAGGTAGTCAAAGACCTTCGGGTCTCTGAAGAACTCGGTGACCTTGATCAGGAAGCTATTGACGAGGCGGGCGTATTCCGCCGTGTCCGACTCCAGATACGCCGCGTACGCAGCCAGGTTTGGGCTCCCGGTTGCGCTCAGCCGCCCGCGCAAGCGACGCTGGATCGTGGCCGGCTTGTAGCTGCCAAAGTCGATGCCGCTGCGCTCGTGGATGCGGTCCAGCAGGTCGCGGAGTTCGACGTGGTCGGGCTCCCCAGCCGGTGGGTTCCCGGCCGCCAGCAGATCGCACACCACGGACCCGATCGAGTCGAGGTCGGCCGTCGCGTCGACGAGCGACGGCGGAATGGAACTCGGCATCGAGGGGAACATTGCCGTCGCGGGATTCTCGATCACGACCGAACCGCCGGCCTTCTTGACATGCCAGGCTCCCGCCGAACCGTCCGATCCACTGCCGGTCAGGATTACCGCGATCAGCCCCGACCCGAAGACGCCGGCCGCGCTCTCGAGCAGGACGTCTACCGAGGGCGCGACCGAACCCGCTTTGGCGGCCCTGAGCCGCAGGTCGCCGTGGCTGACGTCGACGATCCGGTTGGAAGGAACGACGAATATCACCCCGCCCTCGAGGGGCTCTTTCTCCTCGACGATTCGGACGGGCAGGGTGGCGTGGCGGGCAAGGATCTCGTGAAGATGGCTGGGCCGGCGCGGATCGAGATGCTGCGCGATCACGATCGGCGCTGGGAAATCTGCCGGCAGACTCGCCACTACCCGTGAGAGCGCCTCGATCCCTCCCGCCGATGATCCGATCACCACGAGCTGGGATTCCCCAGAGGCTGCCGATGGCGCCATGACCACCATCTTAGGGTTCCGATGCGCAGAGGGCGACGGGGTTTCCATCCTCGTTTCGACGACGGCGGGAGCTCATGTTGTGGGTGGGCGAGTATCTCGACCCGACACGCAGAAGCGGGAGGTCAACATGGAAACCCAGGACGACGGGCGCATGCCGGCGGTTGCCGCTCGGCTTCCCGAAACGTGGGGCCACGTTCGGGCCGGAGCAAAAGGGCGCACTAGCCAACCTCCAGACTCTGCCCGACTCAGGACTCCGATTTCTCGCGGGAGTCTCCATCGGCATCGGCGCCGGCCTCCGGCTCAGCGGCAGAAAGCGGTTGGCCGCGCTGGTCGGCCTCGTCCCTGCGTCCATCTTCGGCTTCGCGATCATGTCCCGCCCGCAGCCGACCAGCCTCGACACCAAGCCGGCTCGGCCCTGACTCCGAGCGACGCGGGGTTTTCATCCTCGTGACGGGCATCACGCGAGCCCAATATCAAGTCTCGACCACGGATCGGCGGCTCCGCCGGCTGAACAGCCGGATGCAGGTTCATCGTCCGTCGCCAGGAAGTAGCGAGTAATGACAATTCAGGAACAACGGAGCGTGACCACGGAAGCTCCGACTGACCACGGAGACCGGCGCGTTGAGCAACCGCACGACGACCAGCAGCCGGCTCGACGTCCGACCCAGCAACAACGAGACAGCCCGCCGAATCATCGTCCTCGCCGCGGGGCTCATCCAGGTCGTGGTTGGCCTGAGAATCGTCCTGCTGCTGCTTGACGCCCGCACAGGCAATCTGCTCGTCCAGGTCGTCAACAACGTCGGCGGTCTCTTCACCGCGCCGTTCCAGGGGATCCTGCGAACCAGCTCGGTCGCCTCCGGCGGATCCGTGCTCGATGTCGCCGCCGTCGTCGCGCTGGTCGGCTGGACGATCATCGAAGTCGTAGCCCTCTGGGCCCTCAAGATCTTCCGCCGCGAGCCCTCATTCGCCTGATCTAGCTACCACGCAACTACGCCGCGCCGGCTATCGGCCAGCGCCGCCAACCGAAAGAAGGACCGTTCAAATGGCAGATATTCCCAACATGACACTTCTCGCCTGGCTTGTCGTCGGTGCGATCGCCGGCTTCTTTGCCAGTGAACTCATGGGTACCCGCGAAGGCCTGGTGATGATGGTCGTCCTCGGGATCGTGGGCGCCATCGTCGGCGGCTGGGTTGCCGCAGACCTCCTCAAGATCGCCAACGTGACCGGCATCAACCTGACCAGCATCCTTGTGGCGATTGGCGGCGCAGTCATCGTCATCGTGGTTTACGACGCCGTTCTCGGAAAGCGCCGCCTCCTCAGCCGCCGCTAGGCCGCCCCGGGCGCGTCCGCGCCCAGCTCAGCAACTATCAAGCAGGATCGGTGCCAGGACGGTGGGCCGATCCTGCTTTCCTATTTCGGATGAACCGAGGGCCCAGACCGACTCATCCCCGACCGGGATGCTGAGCGCGATCGCGGCGCCGCTGGCGGCCGTGCCGTCGCCGCGGCTGTGACGCTTGACACTTGCGCACTTGCGCAAGTACGATAGCAGCGGCCACGAGAGAGATGGCCGGATAGACCGAAGGAATGAGGAAGATGGCGATTCCATGCGACCGACGAGACATTCGAGAAGCTCGTGCTCGAGAGCGAGAAGCCGGTCGTAGTCGATTTCTGGGCGACCTGGTGCGGACCGTGCCGCCTGGTCGCGCCCGAGCTCGAGAAGCTCGCGGAGAAGTACGAGGGCGTCGTTGATGTCGTGAAGGTCGACGTAGACGCGAACCCGATGATCTCGGGCGCCTTCGGCATCCAGAGCATCCCCACGATCGCCTTCTTCAAGCCCGGCGAGCAGCCTCGCGGAGTGCTGGGCTTCCTGCCTCTGGCTCAGCTCGAGAAGGCGTTCGGTCTCGTCGACCTAGTCGAAGCCGCGTAGGCGACGGGAGTTGCAGCCGCTTGCCCCGGCCACCAGGTACAGCCCGGTCCGGGATCGATCTCTGATCGCCTGGTCGGCCGGCTGGACGGTGGCGATCCTGGCCGTCTACGGCCTCGTCTCGGCGATCATCCCAAACCCGTTCTTCGCTCGCGGGTTGGCGCCCGAGCCCTTCGCGGTCGCGGTCTGGCTCCTCTCCGCGCCGCTGATGGGCGTGGTCATGGCCACCTACTTCGCCCCACTGCCGGCCGGCGTCGCGGTCACCACGGACGCGCCCGCCGGCAAGGACGGGACGACGGCAGGCACCGTCGGCGGCTTCGTGGCGTTTCTAGCCATCGGCTGCCCGACCTGCAACAAGATCGCCCTGGTGCTGCTCGGTACCAGTGGCGCCGCCAACGTGTTCGGCGCCGTCCAACCGCTTCTCGGGGCCGTATCGCTCGCTCTCCTGGCCGGTACGCTCGTCTGGCGGATGAGGCTGCGGGCTCGGGGTGGGGCCTGCCCGCTGCCGCGGAAGAGCTCCGCCGCAGAACCGGCTAATGGGCGGAACGAGCGTCTGGGCCACTCCCCGAGATAGCGGGGGCGCCTCGGGCACCGCTGACCGGAAGGGGTCAACGGCCCCTGCGCCGGCCGCCCGGTCCAGCCTGAGCGGGGGACTGGCGGGCGAGCGCACACCTGCGGCCTTGCGCGCCTGCGGCTGGTGGCCCAACCTTGCCGGATGGAGAGTCTCCGGGCCCAACGCATCCTCGTCGTGGATGACGAGCCGCCGCTCGTCGAGCTGGTGCGCGGGTATCTGGCTCGAGAAGGTTTCGAGATCCTGACTGCCGCCGACGGCCCGGCCGCCGTCCAGATGGTCCGGGACGAGTCGCCCGATGTCGTCGTCCTCGACGTCATGCTCCCGGGCTTCGACGGGCTCGAGGCCTGCCGGCAGATCCGCGCATTCTCGGACGCGTACGTCCTGATGCTGACCGCTCGCGGCGAGGAGATCGATCGTGTCGTCGGCCTCACGGTCGGCGCCGACGACTACCTCGTCAAGCCGTTCAGCCCGCGAGAGCTGGTCGCCCGAGTCAAGGCGCTGCTGCGCCGTTCGCGCCTGCCCGAAGCCCGACCGGCCGCCCTCCCGGCCGGCCTCGACTTCGACGCGGACCGGCATGAAGTCTCAGTGGACGGCGCCGCGGTCTCGTTGACCACGACGGAGTTCGACCTGCTGGCGGCCCTTGCGGGTGATCCAGGTGTCGTCGTCGCCAGGTCGCGCCTGCTCGATCGAGTCTGGGGCGCGGAGTTCGTGGCGGATGACCATCTCGTCGACGTCCACATCGGGAACCTGCGCCGGAAACTGGGCGACGACCCGGCCTCGCCCCGCTTCATCGAGACCATCCGCGGTGCGGCGCGGCTGCGCGGTAGCCACGAACGATCCAGTCGATACGACAGCAACGCCGGTCGAGACTCGGGTCGGCGCTTCCTGCGAATCTCCTCACCGAACGGAGGAGCGTTTTGGAAGAACAGGCCAACGCGGTTCAGCGAATGCAGGATTACGTCGAGCTCCACCTGGACCGACGGATCACGCTCGGGCAGCTCGCCGAGGCTGCGGGGTACTCACCCTGGCATGCCACGCGGCTCTTTAGGGAGTTCGTGGGCCTCGCGCCCTCGGACTACCTTCGAGCGCGGCGTCTATCGGTGGCGGCGATGAAGCTGCGGGACACGCCCGATCGGGTCCTGGACGTCGCCCTAGGCGCCGGCTTCGACTCGCACGACGGCTTCACGCGGGCATTTGCTGACCGCTTCGGCCTGACTCCCAATCGCTATCGAGCGGAGGCGCCGCCGCTGCCCCTGTTCCTGCCGCGGAGTGCCCGCGGCGAGTACATGTTCGCGACGGAGGTAGAGACAAACATGCCCGAATCGGCCACGACGGCCAAACCCATCTCGAGTCCCATTTTCGTCCGGGCCGTGGAGCGGCCCCGGCGCAAGTTCATCCTGCTGCGCGGCCGTCAGGCCACCGACTACATGGCCTACTGCGAAGAGGTCGGCTGTGACATCTGGGGCCTGCTCCTGAGCATCAAGGGCACTCTCGACGAACCCATGGGCGTATGGCTGCCCGAGTCGCTGCGGCGGCCCGGCACGTCGGTCTACGCTCAGGGGGTCGAGGTCCCGCTCGACTACGCCGGCCAGACCCCGCCGGACTGCGAGGTCAGTCGAACTTCCGGCCTGCACGTATCTCCTCTTCCAGGGGCAACCGTACCAGGAAGACGAATGGTCTCAGGCCATCGGCGAGACCTGGAAGGCGATCGAGGGCTTCAACCCCGAACCGCTCGGCTATCGCTGGGCACCGGACGATGGCCCCCGCTACCAGCTCGCTCCGGTCGCGGAGCGGGGGTATATCGAGGCCTGGCCGGTCCGGCGGACCGCTTAGGCCCAGCTCGATTGAGTGCCATGCCGGTGGCCGCATCGGCGTGGCACTTGCCTCGCGGTCCCTAGGTCTTCCGCCCGACAAGTCCGAAGTGGTATGGCGGCAGATCCAATACATCGCCCTCGACCGTGAAACCTGCCGCAGCCAGCCACCCCCGGCAATCGGCGGGGCTCGGGCGGATGTCAAGCGCAGGGCCGCGGGGTGTTGGCCGATCGCCGACCCAGTGCATGACGGCCGCAATACCGCCGGGCGCCAGGATCCTGTGCGCCTCCCGCAGCAGCCGTTCGGGATCCTCGGCGTGGAGGATGTTGAAGAGCATCACGTAGCCGACGCTGGCGTCGGGCAATCCCGTCCCTTCGGCAACGAAATCCCGGAGGTGGAGTTGGACGTTAGCAAGGCCCGCGTCCTCCGCCTTTGAGCTGCTGACTCGGATCATCTCGGGCTCGATGTCGAAACCGTGGACCGTGCCCTCGATGAGGCGTGCGGCCGGGATGGCAAACGTCCCGTAGCCGCAGCCAAGGTCGACGACGCTCGTCGTGTCCGGCGTCATGCCGAGGCGCGCGAGAACACGCGCCGGATCGAAGAACCGATCCCACATTGATTTGTCGGGCATCCCGCTGTCACGGACCTTCATGCCGGCTCGAGCGGAAGGCCGGCCTCCACCCAGGCCCTGAAGCCGCCGATCACGTCCGTGGCGTGAGTGAATCCCAGGCCCAGGAGCGTCGCCGCGGCCAGGCTGGAGGAGTAGCCGTCGGTGCAAAGCAGGACGACGGGTCTATCGGGATCGGCCAGGCTCGGGATGTGATGGCCCGACATAGGGTCCAGGCGCCAGAAGAGCACGGACAAGGGGATATGAACGGACCCCGGGATGACTCCGCTGGCCCGTCGATCATCTGCACACCGGGTGTCGATGAGCGTGGCGCCTGCCGTCTGCGCCATCAGGGCGGCTGCGGGTTCCAGCCGATTGAGTCCGGCGCGGGAGTTGGCGAGAAGCTGCTGAATGGTCTGACGCTCTCCCATGCCAGGTCCTCCTTCTCGAACTGAGAGTCGACCCGACGGTCGCGACTTGCCACCAAGTGTGCGCTCGATCCGGGAGGGGCCAGTGAGGGGGCGCCTGACGAAACGCGCGCGCGCGGTCGGTGACGACGTCTGGACCTGGGACCCCCTCCGAGGCGGCACGGCAGGTCGCCTGACGGTTCGAGTTCGTCCCTGCTGCCGCCTTCTTCCTCGACGCCATCATTGGGTGGGTCTCGCTGCAGATGCTCACGACGGGACGCCACACCTCGAGTGACGTCGTGCCGCCACGGAAAGGTGACGACGATGCAAATCGGATTGGTTGGTCTGGGCCGGATGGGCGCCAACATGTCGCGCCGCTGGCTGCGAGATGGCCACACCGTCGTCGGGTATGCGCGACACGCAGAGACGGTCAACGGGCTGGTCGCAGACAAGGCGATCTCGGCCGGAGCGACGTCCCTCAAGGACCTGGTCGGCCAGCTCGCCGCGCCACGAGTGGTCTGGCTGATGGTGCCGGCCGCCTCCGTCGACGCCACGCTGGATGAGATCGCGCCGCTGCTGGCGCGAGGGCGACGTGGTCGTGGACGGCGGCAATTCCTACTACGTCGATGACATCCGCCGCTCCAAGACCCTCGCCAAAGAGGGCATCCACTATCTCGACTGCGGGACCAGCGGCGGCGTGTTCGGCCTGGAGCGCGGCTACTGCCTGATGATCGGCGGCCCGGCCGAAGCCGTGAAGCGTCTCGACCCGATCTTCCGCGCCCTAGCCCCCGGCGTCGACTCCGCACCGCGGACTCCGGGCCGTACTGGCAAGCCCTCGCCGGCCGAGAACGGGTACCTGCACTGCGGCCCCAGCGGCGCCGGCCACTTCGTGAAGATGGTCCACAACGGCATCGAGTACGGCCTGATGGCCGCCTACGCCGAAGGCCTCAACATCCTCAAGCACGCCAACGCCGGCGCCGCCCAGCGCGAAGTCAGCGCCGAGATCACGCCGCTGCGGGATCCCGACAACTACAAGTACGACCTCGATCTGACCGAAGTCGCCGAGGTCTGGCGGCGCGGCAGCGTCGTCGCATCCTGGCTGCTGGACCTGACCGCCCAGGCGTTCAAGGGCAACGGCGATCTCTCCAACTTCGAGGGTCGCGTGTCGGACTCCGGCGAAGGGCGATGGACGAGCATCGCGGCCATCGACGTGGGCGCACCGGCGCCGATCCTGACCACGGCGCTGTACGAGCGGTTCATGTCGCGCGGCGAGGCCGACTTCGCCGACCGGGTTCTGTCGGCCATGCGATACGGCTTCGGCGGCCACGAAGAGCAGAAGGGTTAGGGCCATGGCGGGCGCGCGGCCAGAAGGCCGATCGGCCGCCGGCTCGGGCGACCGCTCAGATGCGTTCGTCTTCTTCGGCGCGACCGGCGACCTTGCCTACAAGCAGATCTTCCCCGCGCTCGCGGATCTCATCCGCGACGAGGGCTTCGATCTTCCGATCATCGGCGTGGCCCGTTCCGGTGACCTCGAGAGCCTCAAGGAGCGGGCTCGCCGGAGCCTGGCCGATCATGGGTTCACGGATGCGGCCGCGACCCAGGCCCTGACCGACCGCCTGCGCTACGTCAAGGGTTCGGACGAAGACATCGACACGTTCCGCGCCCTTCGTCGGGAACTCGGGAAGGCCCGGCATCCGCTCCACTACCTGGCCGTTCCGCCGGCGCTGTTCGGCGAGGTCGTCGGCTGCCTCCAGGTTTCCGGCTGCGCGGCCGGGGCCCGGATCATCGTCGAGAAGCCGTTCGGCCGCGATCTCGCCTCGGCGGTGGCGCTCAACGAGACGATCCACGAAGTCTTCGCCGAACCCGACGTCTTCCGGATCGACCACTACCTGGGCAAGGAGCCGGTCCAGAACCTGGTCTACTTCCGCTTCGCCAACTCGTTCCTGGAGCCGCTCTGGAATCGCGACCACGTGGCCAGCGTCCAGATCAACATGCCCGAGGCAATGGACGTAGCCGATCGCGGGGCTTTCTACGACCAGGCCGGAGCGATCCGCGACGTGGTTCAGAACCATCTCCTCCAGGTGGTGAGCCTGCTGGCGATGGAACCGCCGTCCGGCCACACGCCGGAGGCCATCCGAAACGAGAAGTACAAGGTCCTCGACTCCATTCGTCCGCTTGCTCCGGCCGACGTGGTGCGCGGCCAATACCGGGGATATCGCGACACGAAAGGCGTCGCCGCCGAATTCTCCGTCGAGACTTTCGCGGCCTTGCGGCTTCACATCGACAGCTGGCGCTGGGCCGGAGTGCCCTTCTACATCCGAACCGGCAAGTGCCTGCCCGTCACGGTCACCGAGGTCCTCGTGGAGATGAAGCGCCCGCCTCAGTCGCTCTTCGGTGAGGCCCAGCGCGGGATGCCGACTACTTCCGCTTCCGGCTCTCGCCCGACATGTCGATCTCGCTCGGCGCCCTGGCCAAGAAGCCGGGCGAAGCCATGGCCGGCGAGCCTGTCGAACTGTTCGCGTCGCATGAGAGCGGCAGCGAACGGCCGCCATACGAGCGACTGATCGGCGACGCCAGCCGCGGCGACCAATCGCTGTTCGCCAGCGAGGATTTGGTCGAGGCCGCCTGGCGCGTGGTCGACGGCGTACTGGACGCCAGGACCCCCCTGCACGTCTACGAGCCCGGGACCTGGGGCCCGCCGGAGGCGGTGGGCGTGCTTGACCGCGGCGATCGCTGGCACGATCCGGCCGCGACTCCCGGCGCGGTCGATCCGGAAAGCGGGAAGGTTGCCGACCCAGTTGCTCCTGCCGTTCGATGAACGATCCGGACGGCAAGGCGGCTCCCGGGGCGCCCGGCATCGCGCCGACCTGGTCGAGTAGCGACAAGGACACAGTCGGGACGTCGCACTACTCGAGCCGGGTCTGGTTCACCATCGGACGAGGCGTCCTCAACGAGGTCTACTGGCCGCGCGTGGATCGGCCTCAGATCCGCGACCTGGGCTTCATCGTGGCCGACGACGCCGGGTTCTGGAGCGAGGTCAGGCGAGATGCCAGCCACGAGGTCCACCACGAAGCTCAGGGTGTGCCCGCGATCACGGCCGTGCACAACCACGCTCGCTACCAGCTGACCCTGCGGATCTGCGCCGACGATCACGCCGACGTCATCCGCATCGAGGCTCGCCTGGAGGACCGCCGCGACAATGCCGACCCGGAGCGGGCGGCTCACCCGCTGCGACTCTACCCGCTGCTCGCGCCTCATCTGGGTTTCGGCGGCCTGGGCGGCCGCGCCTATGCGGGCACATACAAGGGCAGGCCCATGCTCTTCGCGCAGAAGGGGCCCTGGTCGCTGGCGTTGGCATCGGACCCCGGACCGGTCCGCCAGAGTGTCGGCTACGTCGGGGCGTCGGACGGCTGGCAGGACTTCGCCGCAAACGGCCGGATGACCTGGACATACGACCACACCGATGCCGGAAATGTGGCCGGCATGACCGAGATCGCCCTCGACGGAGGCGTCGCCCAACTCGCACTCGCCTTCGGGGAGCGGCCGGACCAGGCCGGACTGGA
>CAVSEO010000006.1:0-136796 GCA_963727005.1 uncultured Chloroflexia bacterium | reverse complement strand
CGGGCCACCGGCCAGATAGTCCGCGATGCGCTGGCCATCGACGACGAGCGTCACGTCCAGGGTCGTGCCATTTGAGGCGTTCAGGTTCGGGCGCGACGGCGACGGCGATTGGGACGGCGATGGCGTCGTTGGGGCGCTGCATGCGCTCAGCTAACGGCAACCAGCAGGCTCAGGAGCAATCGCACAATCAGCCCCCCAAAGGCCAAGGCTTCCGACGCAGTCTACGACGCCGCCAGTCGTTCTTGGGTTTCGGTTGGGACAGCCCGGGCTTCTGAGTCATATGTCCATTAGTCCCGCTCGCATGCCCCGAAGCATCGGATCTCCTAGTCATCCACCGGGCGGTCCTAGGTGGGCTGGGCGCTCGGCTCTCTCGGCGAGGGAATGGGGAGGGCGGGACCGTGACCGGCGCGAGGGGATGCCGAGTATCGATGACGATCGTGATGGGGCCGGGAAGGGCGGTGAAGCGATCGCCCTCGATCTGCAGCGAGAAGTCCCCCATCGTGAACTGGAAACCTGAGATCCGCGGCCCGAACACGAATTCAGCGACCCCACCATTTGCGTCCGCCACGGCCTGGATGGCTGCGTTGGGATTCAGGTGGACTGAGAACGAACCGTCCGTGGCGGACACGACGGCATCCAGGGGCACCACGGGCAGCCCACCATGCATTCCGGTCGTGTAGCGCAGCGGGATAAAGGTCCACGTAGAGCACGACTCCCTCGACGGGCTGTCCCTCGCTGTCGACCACGCGCCCTGTGGCGACGAGTTGGGAATTGGGTCATCGGTTGGGTAGCCCGGCTGCATCGACGAGTAGACGCCGGGCGCGCCGGCCGGTATCCCTCGAGCGGGATGCGACAGGAGAGGCATCGCGACCAGCGCGACCAGCGCCATCACGGCGATGCCGCCCCCAGGAGGACGCCGGCTCGTCTGAGCCAGGTCAAGGTGGGAAACAGCCAGCGGTGCTCCTCCATCGCCGAGTCGGGTACCTCGGCTATCAGCTGTCGCAGCCGTTCCGGAACGCCGGCAGGTGAGTCCTCGAGCAAGATCCCTCGAACCTGTCGCTCCATCAGCTCGTACCGATCGGAACTCATCGCTCTGACCCTCCCGTTCGTTCGGCGGCGTCCCAGGCAGCGCGCAACTGGCGCAGGGCATAGTGAAGGCGCGACTTCACGGTGCCTTCGCGCTGTCCTGTTCTGATCGCGATTGCCGGCACCGACAAGTCCTCGACGTAGCGCAGGACGACCACGGCGCGATGGTCGGGGTCCAGAGAGGCCAGCGCCCGGCGCAGTCCGTCGCGCTCCGCCGCCAGATGGCCCGGTTCGTCCGGGGCCGCCGGATCGAGATCGAGAAGATCGATGGAATCGGGAAGGCGCCGGCGTGCTCGATCCCGGCAGCAACTCACGACTATGCGGTCGAACCAGGCGTCGAACGCGGCCTGATCTCGCAGGTCGTCCCAGCGCTGCCACGCCCGAACCGCCGCGTCATGGACCGCGTCCTCGGCCTCTGATTGGTCGCGGAGCAGGATGGAGGCGAGGCGATAGGCCCGCTCGAGTCGAGCCTGTGTCAGGCGCTGGAAGGCAGCCTCACGCTCGGTCTCCGACTGCGCGGAATACCGCGGTCGCCTTGCTGCGATCTCACCCACCTTCTCGATCACGCCACAAGATGCGCCGGAGCGGCCCAATCGTTCAATTCTGCATCGGCGGCCGGGCGCTCATCGGGAGATGCCGCTCTCGTGCCTAGCCCGAGGCCTTTCCTGCCTCCAGGTCATTCGGCCGCCAGGCGTAGCGCAGGTCCGGCTGTCTCTCCTCGTTGTCTGACCCGTCGCCGCGCGCGACCTCGACGAAGCCGTGCCGCTCGTAGAAGCGCCGTGCCCTGGCGTTGACCTGGAACGTATAGAGGTCGAGGCCGCGTGGTCGGCGTGACTTGGCCAGTTCGACGAGGCGGCTGCCGACGCCGCGGCCGGTCCACCGCGGCAAGACATAGAGCTGGTCAAGCATCTCCGCGGAGAGCGCCATCATCGCCACGACCGCATCGTCGCGGTCTGTCACGACCCAGACCTCCTCCGTAGGAGCAAGGACCTCCGCGATCCAGCGTCGCACCTGCCGATCGCTGTCGGCCAGCGGGAATTGGTAAGTGGCCGCGAAGGACGTCAGGTAGACGTCGGCTATCGCCTCGGCATCATCAACCCCGGCGCGTCGGACTTCGATCTCGTCCATCGTTTGGCAGCGTACAGGCGCTGGGCGAGAGCCGTCGCGTCGGTCGAACCGCCTGAGAACAGGCCAACGCACGCAGCCGTACTTGCTCTTACAAGTTCTGAAGCAGGACGCTCATCTCGAAGATCAGCGCAAGACCGATGTAGGCCACGAGCCAACCTTCAAGCACGTCACGGAAACGACCTCGGCCGCTGAGCACCATCGCGAGTCCGACTGCGAACACGCATCCAAACGCGACCGGTAGCGGCTCGGGGCGAGTATCCCAAGCACTTGCGACGGCCAGGTCAAGGAAACCCGCGAGCAAGCCAACGAGCCCGAGAATGGCGGTGCGCGGTCGGAACTCGGCGAGCATGACGAAGAGCAGCGCGATCGGCACCGCCGCAGCCATGCTCGCCCACACGTAACGCGAACCTTGAGCCGCGTCACTGCCGAGCGCATAGCCGTTCAGGATTCCGGCCACCAGGACGGCGGCAAGGACGGCGACCCGACGGGCCAGGGTCGTTGGGGTCTTCCAGGTCAGCGTGTTCATCGCTTTGGTCCGGCGAGACAGGATCGGAGACATCGTCCGCCCGCAGCATCAACCGGTCAAGCTTGGCGAGAGGCCGACGGTGTTCGCAAATGTCATCAGAGGGGCCAGCGGAGGTGCTTCCTCTGTCGGCCTGCTTCGAGCCCGCCGCCGTTCGGCCGGAGAGGACTAACGAAACGTTAGTTGGCGGGACCGAAGGTGCCAGTCGCGGGGTCGTAGACCTGAGCCGGAACGTAGAACACATCACCTCCCGCAATCAGGACGCGGCGATCAGGGAGTAGGGTCGCGGAGTGAAGGGCTTGGGGCCGAGGCATCGAGCCTGTGGGGCTGAAAGTACCTGTCGCCGGATCGTAGAGTTCGGCTGAAGACAGGTATCCAGTAGCGTTTGCATCCCTCCGGCGATCAGAACACGACCGTCACCGAGAAGGGTGGCGGTATGGTAAACCCGCGCCGCCACCATCGAGCGGATCGAGCTGAATGTGCCGGTCTGGGGGTCATACAGCTCGGCAGAGGCGACAGCCGACCAGGCCCCGATCAGCTCCGCCACCTCCGGTGATCAGAACGCGACCGTCGGTGAGAAGGGTGGCGGTATGACCCGCGCGAGCCGCCGTCATCGAGCTAGCCTGCCCGAAGGTTCCGGTTTCGGGGTCGTAGATCTCGGGAGAGGCGATTGCGGCGAAGCTTGTGGTAATGCCGACGCCTCCAACGATGAGGACGGTACCGTCGTTGAGGAGCGTGGCAGTGTGGTTGGTGCGCGGGATGACCATCGAGCCCGTCGGCCGGAAAATCCCAGTCGCAGGATCGTACAGTTCGGCCGAGATTGGGTCGCCGCCCTCAGCTTCTCCGGCTACCAGGACCTTTCCGTCACGGAGAAGCGTCGCGGTCAGCTCCTCGCGGCGTCCGCTCATCGATCCGGTTGGTCTGATGGTGCCGGTCGCCGGGTCATACAACTCCGCGGAGGCCAGCCGACGGTCCGATCTTGGCCCCCGACGATCAGGACGCGACCATCGGGGAGCAGCGTGGCTGCCTGTTGCGTGCGGGGCGTCGTCATCGATCCAGTCGCACTGAAAGTGCCGGCTTTGAATATGATCTCCGCGGCAGCCAGGGCGTTGGAGAGGTCGGTTCCCCACCCCCCGGCGATGAGAACGCGACCGTCTGAGAGCAAGGTTGCCGTGTGGTTGGAACGCCAGGTGATCATCTGACCGTCGTGGGTGACGGCCGGGCCCCCCAGTCGGGTGAATACGACCACCGCACCATACGACAAGGACGCCGCCAGGCAACGGTTCCGAGCCTTCGACCGGAGTGGATGTGCATCCCCACTTTCCATCTAGGTTTGATATCGCGTCCCGATCCCGACGACTCTAGCATTGGCCAGTGTGCCCTCACCGGATGGCGTCGATGGTGAAGGGGGCTCGCGGGGATCGATGTAGAAGCCGGGAGGAGCGCCGGCAGGATGCGAGCCGACACAGCGCGCAACGCCGCGCTCCGAGGCGAGCAGGATGCCGGCATCCGGACGGCTGATCCACGCTACCGCGTGAACTCCCCGCCGAACCGCCACGGAATCAAGAGAGCCGGCCCGAAGACCGGCTCTCTCGTCTGCGAAGGACCTTACGGCTGGACGCCCGCCAGGGCATCGCGGCCCAGGTAGAGCGAGCCGTCGCCCAGCTCTTCCTCGATGCGGAGGAGCCGGTTGTACTTGGCGACCCGCTCCGAGCGAGACGGGGCGCCCGTCTTGATCTGGGCCGTCCCCATCGCCACGACGAAGTCGGCGATGGTCGTGTCCTCCGTCTCGCCGGATCGGTGGCTGACCATGGCCGTCCAACCGGCCCGGCGCGCCATCGCGATCGCGTCGATCGTCTCGGTGAGCGTGCCGATCTGGTTGAGCTTGATCAGGACCGAGTTGGCGGACTGCTCGCGGATACCCCGGGCGATGAAGTCCGGGTTGGTCACGAACAGGTCGTCGCCCACCAGCTGGACCTTCGAGCCGAGGCGCTTGGTCAGCTCGGCCCAACCCGCCCAGTCGTCCTCGGCCAGGCCGTCCTCGAGGGAGATGATCGGATACTTGTTGATCCACTTCTCCCAGAGGTCGATGAGCTGGCCCGAGTCGAGAGTGCGGCCTTCCTTCTCGAGCAGGTACTGGCCGGTCACGTTGCCCGTGCCCGTCCCTTCGACCAGGATCGAGCTGGTCGCGGGATCCAGAGCGATTGCCACCTCGTCGCCCGGCTTGTAGCCGGCCTTTTCGATGGCCCGGATGATGACTTCGACGGCGGCCTCGTTCGAGGCGAGGGACGGAGCGAAGCCGCCCTCGTCGCCCTGGCCGACGGAGAAGCCCTCGGCGTTCAGGATCGACTTGAGGGCGTGGAAGACCTCGGCCCCGGCCCGCAGGGCTTCGGCGAAGGTCGGCACGCCGACCGGCGCGACCATGAACTCCTGGAAGTCCGTCGAGTTCAGGGCGTGCTTGCCACCGTTGAGGATGTTGAAGAACGGGACCGGCACGATCCGCGCGCCCACGCCGCCGAGGTAGCGGTAGAGCGGCATCTCGTAGCTGGCCGCGACCGCGTGCGCCGCCGCGAGTGAGACGCCGAGGATGGCGTTGGCGCCGAGCTTGCCCTTGTTCGGAGTTCCGTCGAGGGCGATGAGCGCGGCGTCCAGACCGGCCTGGTCGGCCGCGTCCGTGCCGAGCAGCTCCGGAGCGATGATCTCGCGGACGTTGGCGACGGCCTTGAGAACGCCTTTGCCGCCGAACTTGGTCTTGTCCCCGTCGCGAAGCTCGACGGCCTCGTTCGCGCCCGTCGAGGCGCCCGAGGGAACCGCCGCACGCCCGACCGACCCGTCGACCAGGACGACGTCGACCTCTACGGTCGGGTTGCCGCGCGAGTCGAGGATCTGGCGCGCTTCGATCAGATCGATTGTCGTCATTGTCACCTCAGTGGTCGCCGGCCTGGCCGGCGAAAGCCAGCCCTGGCAGGGGGATGGCTATGGGTTGGCTGGGCGAACGCAAGCCTTGCGGGCGAGTTCACGCTTGCGCGCGGTCCTGCAGCACGGCGACGCCGGGCAGTTCCTTGCCCTCCAAGAACTCGAGCGACGCCCCGCCGCCCGTGGAGATGTGGGTCATCTTGTCCGCCAGGCCCTGCTGCTCGACGGCCGCGACGGAGTCGCCGCCACCGACAACGACCGTAGCGCCCGCCTGAGCGCGTCCGGCCAGGAAGCGGGCTATCTCCTTGGTCCCGATCGCGAATGTGGGGATCTCGAAGACCCCGAGCGGCCCGTTCCAGAAGACCGTGCGGGCCGGCTCGAGAGCCTTGCGCATCGCGTCCAGACTGGCCTTGCCGATGTCGACGATGTTCCACGAGGCCGGGACCTTGTCCGCGGGCAGGGTCTTGTACTCGCTGCCGCGGGTGACTTCCTTGGCCACGACCACGTCGGTCGGCAGGACGATCTTGGTGCCGTGCTTCTCGGCGGACGCCATGATCGCCTTCGCGTCTTCGATCCGGTCGGGCTCGGCCAGGCTCTTGCCGACCGGCTTGCCCTGGGCGAGCAGGAAGGTGTTGGCCATCCCGCCGCCGATTACGAGCACGTCGACCTTGTCGACCAGGTTGCGCAGGACCTGGATCTTGCCCGAGACCTTGGCGCCGCCGATGATGGCCGCGAAGGGTCGCTCCGGGTTCTCCATCAGCTTGCCCAGGAACTCGATCTCCTTCTCCATCAGCAGGCCGGCATATGCCGGCAGGAGCCGGGCGATACCTTCCGTGCTGGCGTGGGCCCGGTGGGCCGTGCCGAAGGCGTCGTTGACGTACACGTCGGCATAGCTGGCCAGCGCCTTCGCAAACTCCGGATCGTTCTTCTCTTCTTCCGCGTGGAAGCGAAGGTTCTCCAGGAGGATGCATTCGCCCGGCTTGAGGCGCTTGATCGCGTCTTCCGTGCCGGCTCCGAGGGCATCGCCCGTGACGGGAACCGGCATCTTGAGGAGTTGAGACAAGCGCTCGGCGACGGGGCGCAACCGCATGCTGTCCAGAACCTTGCCGTCCGGCCGGCCCAGGTGGCTGGCCAGGATCACGATGGCGCCCTGTGCGAGCAGCGCCCTGATCGTCGGCAAGGCAGCCTGGATGCGGCTGTCGTCGGTGATCTTGCCGTCTTCTAGAGGAACGTTGAAATCGACCCGGACGAAGACGCGCTTCCCCGACGCGTCCAGGTCCCTGATGGTGAGCTTGTTCATCGTTACCTCGGATTGGCTGAGGCCGGAGTGCGGGGCCGGCGGCGATGCCGTGCGGCCCCGTTCCGGAGCGACCCGCGACGCGGGTCGCTTTGCGAGGCTGTGGCTAGAGACGCTCGGCGATGAACTTGGTCAGGTCGGCGACGCGGCAGCTGTAGCCCCACTCGTTGTCGTACCAGGCCAGGACCTTCCCGAACTTGCCGGTCCCGCCGATGACCATGGTCAGGGCGGAGTCAACGATCGAGGAACGCGTGTCGCCGCGGAAGTCGACCGAGACGAGGGGCTCGTCCGAGACGCCGAGGATCCCCTTCAGCGGGCCGGCCTCGGCCTTGCGGAAGGCGTCGTTGATCGTCTGGGCGGAGACTTCGTCCCGGAATTCGAGGGCCAGGTCGAGCATGCTCACGGTGGGGGTCGGGACGCGCAGGCTGAAGCCGTCGAGCTTGCCCTTCAGCTCGGGGATCACGAGCGAGAGAGCCCGGGCCGCGCCGGTCGTCGTCGGGATCATGTTCAGGCCGGCCGAGCGGGCGCGGCGCGGATCCTTGTGGGCGACGTCCAGGATGCGCTGGTCGTTGGTGTAGCTGTGGATCGTGTTCATCAGGCCCTTTTCGATCCCGAAGGTGTCGTTGAGGACCTTGGCCACCGGTGCCAGGCAGTTGGTGGTGCAGCTGGCGTTGCTGATGATCACGTGCTTGGCAGAATCGTATGTGCCCTCGTTCACGCCAAGGACGATGGTGACGTCCTCGCCTTTGGCCGGGGCGCTGATGAGCACCTTCTTGGCGCCGGCGGCGATGTGGGCGCGAGCCTTGTCGGCCTCGGTGAAGCGGCCGGTCGACTCGATCACGATGTCGACGCCCAGGTCCTTCCATGGCAGCTGGGAGGGATCGCTCACCTGGAGGACCTTGACCGCCTTGCCGTTGATGACGATCGAGTCTTCGGTGTGCGTAACCGTGCCGTGGAAGTTGCCGTAGGTCGAGTCATGGGCGAAGAGGAGCGCGTTGGTCGGAACGTCGACGATGTCGTTGACGGCGACGACGTCGAGTCCGGGGGCGCGCTCGAGGATGGCCTTCAGCGACTGGCGGCCGATGCGACCGAAACCGTTGATACCGACACGAACTGCCATGTTGTTCCTCCAGGGATAGGATGCCGCGCTCGGGTCAACCGGAGTGCGCGGAGGTTGGGGTTGCCCGACCGCCGCGCCAGGCCGGGTCGCCGAGACGCGCGATCACGAGTGGGTGAGCTCCTGCCAGGCCGACGTCCGCGCCCAACTCGGCGGGGACGATCTGCACCCGGCTGCGGGGAGTCCGAAAAGCTCTGGCCGCGACCTCTGCTCGGGCCGGCCCGAGGAGCCGTTCGCCCTGAGCGTCCGCGATCGCGCCACCGATGACGATCCGGGTGGGGTTCAGGGAGTCGACGAAGCCCACGCAGGCGATGGCGAAGGCGCGCCGGCCGCGCTCCATGATCGAGCGGCAGGCCTCGTCGCCCGCGTCCTCACCGGCCGCGACGTCGCTGGCTTCGATGGCGTCGATTCCCTTCCTGGCCGCGCAAGACTCCAGGTATGGGCTGTTGCCTTCGGCCAGGGCGCGGCGAGCGGTCTTGGCGATTGCCGCGCCGCCCATGAACGCCTCGAGGTGGCCCACGCCGCCGCAGCCGCACACTTCTTCCATCGCAACGGGCGTGTGGCCAAGCTCGCCGGCGGTTCCGTCCGGTCCCTGGAAGATGCAGCCGTTGGAGACGATCGACACCGCCGACGCCGGTCGAGACGGTGAGATAGACGAAGTCCGGGCAGCCGCGGGCCGCACCGAAGGCCATTTCACCCAGGGCGGCGACGTTGGTGTCGCGCTCCAGAATCGCCGGCAAGCCCAGAGCGGCCTCCATCGGCGCCGCGATCGGCACGTCGAAGAAGTCAGGGCCCAGGTTCGGCGGCTGCACCACCACCCCACGCCAGGGGTCTACCGGGCCCGGCGTGCAGATGCCGATGCCGATGACGGCCTCCCGAATTTCGGGCGGCGCCTGTTTCAGGGCGGAGCGCAACGCGGCCTCGCAGGCGCGCAAGATGGCCGACGGGCCGGCGGCCACGGGTGTTCGGCTCCTGACCTGGGAGACTCGCGTTCCATCGTCAATCACGACGGCAGCGCGAATGTGCGTGCCGCCGAGGTCGAGCGCGAGTACGGGACGTATCGACAGCGGAAGACCTCGCCGGTTCGGATTTGGTGGGGATGCTCGTCAATTCTAGCAAAGGGGATTCAGCACCCAGGGTGCCGGTCGGCCCGTTCGGGCCGGGCTGCTCCGGCCCGGGAAGGGGTGACGCCCATCACCGATGGGAGGGCGGTTCGGGCCGGCAGCGTGGAAATGCCGCGACCCCCGCCGGTGGCGGGGGTCGCAATTGCGAACTAGAGTCGGCCGGTCAGGCGCCGATCCGGAATACCTTGCCGCCGCAGATCGGGCAGGTGCCCTGAGTCGCCGGCTTGCCGTTCTTCATGGTGGTCTTGACGGGGTTCTTGATCTCGACCTTCTTCTTGTCCTTGACGCAATAGCCTTCGGTCATGGTTCGAAGCCTCCCATTGATCGAACGGGACGCGTACGCCCCGGACATAGCGGTCGCGCCGACTCAGGCAAGGGCGCCTGAGGGCGATGGTACAGAGACTGCCTGGTGCGGTCGGATCCGGCTGATGCCGAGATCCGTGCTGCCGGGTTGCTTGAGGGCAACTCCGGGATCCGCGTTTGGCAATACCAAATCCCCGTTCTTGGTGCTCATGGCTGAGCATCTGCAAGGAGCATAGACGGCTCCAAAGTTGAGCGTCAAGCACGAGTAAACCGAATTCGCCACGAGGGACGGACCTCAGCGGTGCCTGTGAGCCTCCGGGAAGGGTCCTTCGAGGGGCGACCCGGGCTCCGATCGGCTCGGTCGGGGCGCCTTCCTGCCCGGCCGAGAAGGCATCCTGAGCCGAAATGCGGGTCTGTCGAGGCGGGCTAATCATCCCGGCGCGAGCGTTCCCGCGTGAAGGCGCGCTCGGCGAGCCCCGACCGTCACGACCGCCACGACCGCGAGCGCGGCCATGATCGCGCCGATGGTTCCGGGCGCTGCCGGGCCCGGAGTTCGAGCCGCCGTGTATCGAGGCGGCGCCTGCCATGCCGGGAGGATCCGCCGAGTCGGCGGCACGCGGGCCGACCGCGGGCGCGGTAACCGCCTGGTCGTCACTCGAGCCGCCGGGCAGAGTGATCATCGACATGGGGTCCACGGCGATGATCAGCCCGGCCTCGTCCTGTCCAACGATGCCCGTGACCTCGATGGCGTCGCCCGGCTCGAGCAGGGCGATCGCCTCGGTCGCCGTTGACCCGCCGACACGAACATGCCCCGTGCCGTCGTCGACCGTTGCCTGCTCGCCGTTCGAATCCGCCACCAGGCCCGAGACGGTCACTCGCTCGCCGATGTGGCCGGCCAACGCCGCGATGTCGATGCGCGGGGCGGCCGGGGTCGATGAGGCGGAGCCGGACCGGGCCGCGGATGGGGAACCGAGCGAAGCGGCGCTCAGGGCGGATAGCGCCTCCGGGGCCGGGCCCACACGCACGTCCAGCGGCGAGCGCGGCAGCAGCTGGAAAGCGGACGAATCGGAGGTGGAGCGACGGACGACGCCCGTTACGACCGCCATGCGGCCGGCCGTCATGCCGCTCGCGGCGATACCTGCCGCCGGTTCGCCCAGGACTACCACGCGCCGGCCGTCTACGAGCAACTCCACCCGCCAGCGAGAGCCGGCCCGGGTGAGCCGGTCGATGCGGCCGCACACGCGAACGAGACGCCACTCCAGATCGGGGCCGAGCGAGCCGGCGATCACGAGGGGCTCCGTGGCCCGCAGCTCATCCCGGAGCACGATCTTCGTGGCCACGACCGTCGGCCCACCCTCCCAGCGGCCGACTCGACCGACGACCTGGATTCGGGATCCGACGCGGGGCCCGGCAACGCCCGACGGCAGGATGACGGCCACGGCCGCGGTGCCGTCCTCGATCGTTATCGTCGGGCCGCCGATGTCGAACAGGCCGGCCGGTGCGGTGACCGTGGCTTCCACGTCCACGAGCGTGCCCCGAACGCCTATGCCGGACGCCAGGTCGTGTCTCACGGCGGGCCCGGAGGGGGCTGGCGATTGACTCCCGTCAGTTGGCTCGTCCCCGGCCGACAGGCCCGTCGCCCGGAAGCACGACCAGGTCCGACCGGCTCCGCAACCACAGACGATAGCCGTCGTTTCGCCCCGCGGCCGAAGCGCGCTGGCCGACGATTCCGGTTAGTTGGACCGTGTCCCCACGGGTCACGTCGGCGCGCGTCAGGCCGGTCGAAGCGTCGGCCAGCACACGCACTGAGACACTGCCGTCGCCGACTGCGAGGGTGAGCCTGCCCGAGTCCGTCGTCACCGAGTCGACGGTTCCGCGAATCGCCACCAGCGAGCCCTCGGTCGACTCGCGTATCTCGGGCAGCGGGATGCCGACCGGCGCCGGCGCCGCGTCCTGCGACCCGAGCGACAGCCACTTCAGTTCACGGACCTCGAGCTGACCGTACGGCGCCGCGAGGCTGCCTACGAGCTCGATCGACCGACCCGGACCCAGACCGTCTACCTGTTCGGCCAGGCGGACGAAGATTCCGCCCGACGAATCCTCGATGGCCAGCAGCCCCGGGGTCCCTGCGAACCCCGGCGAGACGGTGACCACGCCGGCCAGGTGAACGCCGGTGCCCGCGGGCTGCGTCCGAGCGACCGCGATCGACTCCAGGTCCACGTCGGGCTCGGTGGGCGACGGAGCGGGCAGCGCGGTGTCGGTAGGTCTCGGGCTTCCGTCGGTCGGATCGGCAGGAGCGCTTGCCGGAGCCGAGGGCACGGGATCGGACAGGTGGACGATCGAGCCCGGCTCGGTGGCCTCGACCCGGTATCCGGCAGAACTTCCGGAGGCGTGCTGGCCGAGTGGGCCCGCGACCATGATGCTCATCCCTCTGACGATCGGCATCTCACCCACGGCCGACGGGGCGGCCACGACCCGCAGGGGGCCGGACCCGTCGTCTACCCAGAGGCCGAGGCCATCCGCCAGAGAGTCGGGCGCGGCGGTGACGGAGCCCGAGACGGCGAGCACGATCCCTTCGTCCGCTTCGCCGGCTCCGCCCGTGGCCCGCTGCCTCGGCTCCGGTGTCGCGGCCTGGCCCAGCGCCGCCAATCCCTCTTCGTCCACGCGAATGGTCCGCTGGCCGTATCGATCGTCCAGCGTCCCGGCGACGCGGACCAGCGTCCCGGCCGGCAGCGGCACGGCGGGGACCTCCGGCAGGTAGAGCGCCACGCCGCCGGTCGGATCCTGCACGAAGCCGCCTCGCCCGCCCTCGAGTACCCCGAGCCGGGTGGTCAGAACGCCTTCGATCGTCACGGCCGCACCGTCCGCGCGGGCTCGGGCTTCGGCGATAGTCGTGGTCGTGGCCGGCTCGGTCGGGGCCGTCGGAGGCTCGGTCGGGGCGGCGGTCACCGTCGGCTCCGGAGTTGCCGTCAACTCGGGCGTGGGCGCGGCAGGGTCAGACCCACTGCCGGTCGGCGCCGCGTCCGAAGGCCGCGGCCTGGGAGTCGACGCGAGCGACTGTGGCACCGGATTCGGCTGCACCAGCCAGTCCGCTCCGTTGTCGTCGGTATCCAGCCAGTTGCCACCGGCTCCGCCCGGCCGGCGCTCGATGCTCGACCGGGCCGGAGGGGCGGGCGCGACCGATCCCTCGACGAACGAGCCGGATGCGGTCCCCCAGCCCACGGCATCGACGACCGACCCGCCGACATACCTGAGAGCGAGTGCGCCTCCGTCCGACGCGATTCCGCCTGAGTACGTCACGTCGGCCAGCGGCCCGTATATGCCCGCGCCATTGGCGAGGAGAACGTGCTGGCCCGGCGCCAGCGGAAACGGTGAGGCGAAGTTCGCCTTGCGCGTGATGGTGGACCCGGACGCGCTGACGTACACGAGTTCCAGACCGCCCAGGTCCACCTCGTCCGGAGCTGCGTTGGCGATCTCGACGTACTCGTCCGAAGCCGAGGCGCCCCCGGTCACCACCTCCGCCAGGACGAGCCCCGTCGAAGTGAGGCCAGGAGACCGGCGTCAACGCGTAGCCGTGTGTGGCGGTCGCCGCCTGGAACGCGACCAAGACCAGGAACGACACGAGCCCGGCGGAGACCCCGCGCGGAGCTGGCATTCGGCACCTCGATGGCCTCTCCGGCGGGAGTGGGCGGAGGAGTTCTACCAGGGCTCGATTGGCGCGCGCTTACCCCGGCCTTATGTCCACCCTCGGCATCGACTAACATTCCGACCGCGCCCGCCCTCCAACTCGGGGCCGCTATTGCGCACCTATGCGAACGACCGGAGGAGATGACGTGGCTCGCGCCAAGAGGACAGATAGAGCCGAGGCGCGCCGTCAATACCGCGCCTACCTGGCTGCGCAGGCCGAAGCCCAGGCCGTGCCCGAAGACGAGGAGACGGAGGTCCCGGCCGCCGGCCGAGGCGTCTCCGTGCGGCCGGCTCGAGCCAGAGAGCTGGAGACCGGGCCCAAACCGGGCGAGCGCATGGGCATGTCGGGTGCTCTGAGGGCGTCCTTCCGAACGCCCCACTACATGGACGACCTGCGCAACATCGGCCCGCTGGTGTTCCGGAGCAAAGCCGTTTGGCCGGTGGCCGCAATGTGCCTCATCGCGGCGGTGGTCGCCTACCCCCGTATCAACTCGACGACGGTCGTCTCGGACGACCCGATCCTTTCGGTCATCTTCCAGTTCGTTCTGTACCCGCTTCCGCTGCTGCCACCGATGATGGCCGGTTTCCTCGCTCCGCGATCGACCTGGCTGGCGGGCGGCATCTCGGCGCTGATCTCGACGCTGACTCTCATCGCTCTCGTGATTGCGACGCAGTTCAAGATCGAAGGCAGCAGCACCACGATCACGGGCGCCAACATGCTCGGCATTACCGCCAGCTGGCTGTCGGTGGCACTGCCGTTCGGCGCTCTGATCGGTGCGGCCTCGGGCTGGTACAAGCGGTTCCTCGACTACATGGGCGCGGGTCGGCCGCGCGGGTCATCGAAGTCTTCGAGCCAGAAGCGCCCCGTTCGCCGGGGACAGCCCACACGCCGCTAGCCACACGCCGCTAGCCACACGCCGCTAGCCTCGAGCCGGGTCCGCGGCGGTACGCAGTCGCTCAGCCGCGGCGCATGCCGCTGTAGCCGAGCGCTCGCACGCCTTCGGGCTTCGCCGGGCCGCCGACCGAATCCGCCACCACGGGGAGTGGCCTTACCTCGCGCGCCACGACGTTCACGACGTTCGCCTCGCGCTGCAGCATCCCGTCCACGTAGAGCAGCGCGTGGCGCCGGACCACTCCCCGAAGCCGCGCCCACGTGTCCGGCCAGAGAGTGACGTTGACCATCCCCGTTTCATCCTCCAGGGCAAGGAACACGGTGCCGCGCGCCGTCATCGGATGCTGGCGCGTGACCACCAGCCCGCCCAGCCTCACCGGGCCGGGGCCGCGATCCGCCAGCGAGGCGTTCGTCACCGCCCCGAGTCGATCGAGCGCCGGCCGGAAGAGCGAGATCACCTGCCGGCTGGCGTCGAGCGAGAGCACGGCATACGAATCCCCCAGCCGTTCGCGCTCGGTCAGCCCCGGCAGCTCCGGTGCGGGAGTCGGCGGCAGTCGCAGGTCCATCGGCCGCCCCGCCACGCGTCCTCGCGTCGCCGCCGCTCTACCGCTTGCCGGCCAGCCGGTCGCCGTCGCTCCGCGCAAAGCCGCACGCGGCCCAGAGCGCTGCGCGAGCGGCGCCGGCCGGCCGCGCGTCAGCCGCGCGCGACGCCGTCGCCGCGTCGCGCCCATCACCTCGCGCAGCTGCCACAGCAGCTCCCGCCTCGGCCGCCCCAGCGAGTCCAGCCCGCCCGCCCGGATCAACCGCTCGATCACCTCCTCGGGCAGCTCCGTGCGAGCCACCACGTCGGCGAGCGTCTTGCAGGGGCCGCGGGCCAGCTCCGCGTCCAGGCGCTCGGCGTGCTCCTCGCCGATCCCCTTCACGAGCGCCAGCCCCAGGCGGATCCCGTAGCCGGTCGCCGATTCGGCCGCCCAGCAGCCTCGCGAAGCCATCGACGGAACGATGCAGCCGGACGAGCGGACCACTGTCGGTCGACGGGAGATGCCCAATCCTTCGGGCAGCGGCTCGCCGTCCCGCCCGACCCATTCGGTCGTGGTCTTGTATTCCGACGCGTTGATGTCGACCGGCAGGACCGCCACCCCATGCCGCTTCGCGTCGTTGATCAGCACCTCGACCGGATAGAAGCCCATCGGCTGGGCGTTGATCAGCCCGACCGTGAACTGGGCCGGATAGAAGAGCTTCAGGAACGCCGACTCGTAGGCCGTGCGGGCGAATGCCGCGGCGTGGCTCTTGGCGAAGCCGAACGAGGCGAAGGCGGCGACCTGGCGGAACAGCTCCTCGGCCTGCTCGTCGGTCAGGCCGTTGGCGGCGCGGCAGCCGTCGACGAAACGGGCGTGCAGCTTCTCCATCTCGCTGGCTGGACCGCCACGTCCCCATCGCCCGCCGGAACCCGTCCGACTCGCCGGCGGAAAAGCCCGCGACGGTGATGGCGATCTGCATGACCTGCTCCTGGTACAGGATCACGCCGAGGGTCTCGCGCAGGACCGGCTCCAGGCTGGGGTGGAGATAGGCGACCGGCTCGATTCCCTGGCGGCGGCGCAGGTACGGATGGACGGCGTTGCCCTGGATCGGGCCGGGCCGGATTATCGCGACCTCGACGACCAGGTCGTCCAGGTTGGCCGGCTTCGACTTGGGCAGCGTCTGCATCTGGGCCCGGCTTTCGACCTGGAAGACGCCCACGGTGTCGGCGGCCTGGAGCATCTCGAAGACTTCCGGCACGTCCTCCGGCAGCCGATCGAGGTCGACGCAGGCGCCGCAGTCGTGCTCGATCAGCTGGAGCGTCTCGTCGATCGCGGCCAGCATGCCGAGGCCGAGCAGGTCGAGCTTGATCAGCTTCAGCGTCTCGACGTCGCGCTTGTCGAACTGGACGACGACGCGGCCGGGCATCGTGGCCCGCTCCAGGGGCGCGATGTCGATGAGCGGCGCCGCGGTCACGAGCATGCCGCCGGAGTGGATGGAGAGGTGGCGCGGAAAGCCGTCGATGCGGGCACAAAACGCCAGCCAGCGCTCCCAGTCAGGGAGGCCCGCGGTGGAGAGCGCGCGGGGTCGCTCGCCAGCCGCCGGGGCGAGAGCAGCTTCAACGCCGGCCGGAGGGGTTTCCATAGCTCTATACTAGAACGCATGTTCTATCAGTCAAGGCCCACTCACCGACCGGACCAGGGTGCCGGATAACTGACAGAAGGTGTCGCATTCGGCCGCTAAACCTGTGACTCCACCCCACTTTCTGAATTGACCAGATTCTGCGATAGACTCCGGCCCTTCCCCTCTCTGGAGCAGACCCGACGCATGCCTCTGATCGAAGCCCACGGGTTGACCAAGAAGTTCCGGCAGGCCGTCAAGGAACCCGGGCTCGTCGGCTCGCTGAAGCACTTCTTCACCCGCCAGTACAAAGACAAGCTCGCCGTCGACAACATCGACCTCTCCATCGAGGCCGGTGAGTCCGTCGCGTACCTGGGTCCCAACGGCGCCGGCAAGTCCACCACGATCAAGATGCTCACCGGCATCCTCGTGCCCACCTCCGGCAGCCTCGTCGTGGACGGGCTGGTGCCGTACGAGAAGCGCCAGCAGAACGCCCGGAACATCGGCGTCGTCTTCGGCCAGCGAACCACGCTGTGGTGGGACATCCCCGTCGTGGAGTCGTTCAACCTGGCCCGCGACATGTACGAGATCCCGGCCGCGCGCTACAAGCAGAACCTCGCCGAGTTCAGCGAACTGCTGGGCCTGGACGGAGTTCATGAACATCCCCGCCGGCAAGATCTCGCTGGGCCAGCGGATGCGGGCGGACCTGTGCATGGCCCTGCTCCACGAACCCCAAGATCCTCTACCTGGACGAGCCCACGATCGGGCTGGACATCGCCGTCAAGGACAGCATCCGCAAGTTCATCCGGCGCCAGGTGGAGGAGCGCGGCACTACGGTCATGCTCACCACCCACGACCTGGGCGACATCGAGGACATCTGCAAGCGGATCGTGATCATCGACAACGGCAAGATCATCCACGACGGCGATCTGACGGCCCTCAAGGACAACTACGCCCGCGATCGAGTCATCCACTTCCAGCTCGCCCGACCGCCCGAGTCGATGGACGCGATCTGCGCCGGCCTGCCGGCCTGCGAGCTCTCCGACGACGGTCTGCAGCCTGTCGGTCCGGTTCGACCGATTCGAACACGCGGCCGGCGAGATCGCCGCGGCGGTCATGGCGCACGTCGAGGTCGTCGACTTCCGGATCGACGAGCCCGAGGTGGAAGACCTGATCAGGCAGCGTCTACCTGGGGCAGCTCACGGTGGAGACTCCGAGCGAAGCGGCCGATCGCCTGGCCGCCGCGGAGGCCTGACATGCCTCACGCATACAAGTACCTGTCCTTCGCCCGGGCATCGCTGCGAGATCATCTTCGTCTACCGGGCCGGCGTTCTTCCTGAACCTGATCGGGATGATCTTCTACGTCTTCGCCATGTTCTACCTGTGGCAGACGATCTTCCTCGGGCAGCCCGGCGAGCATGGGCGGCTTCACCTGGCCGGAGATGAAGGCCTACCTGCTCCTCGCGTTCCTGCTCAACTCGATGCTGACCTGGTTCGACGAGTGGGTCATGGGCCAGGATGTCCGCGAGGGCCGGGTGGCCATGGACCTCGCCCGCCCGGTCGACTTCCAGGCCAAGCGCATGGCCGAGGCCCTCGGGCCCGATACCGTTCGAGATCACCGCGGCTCTTGTGATCGGCGTCGGTGGTCGCCTTCCTCTTCGGCGGCATCGCCCCCCCGGCGGATCCGGTCCGTCTCGGGCTCTTCGTCGTCAGCGCCGCGCTGGCCACGCTGATCAAGTTCGGCGTCGTCTATTGCGTCTCGATGACGGCCTTCTACACGACCGGCCTGATGGGCGTCTCGTTCGGCCGGGTGGCCATCACAGAACCTCTTCTCGGGCGCGCTGATCCCGCTCGTCTTCTTCCCGGGCTGGCTGCAGGCGATCGGCCGCGGTCCTGCCGTTCCAGGGCATGATCTCCACGCCGGCGCTCACGTACCTCGGCAAGATGGACATGCCCACCACGATCCTCATGATCGGCGTCCAGGCGGCCTGGGCCGTCGGGCTTGATCCTGCTCGGCCGGCTCGTCTGGCGGAGCGCGTCCAAGGCGGTGACGATCAATGGCGGCTAGGCTGCGGGCCGCTCAGGCGGCCCGTCTACCTCTACTTCCGCTTCCTCGGCCAGCAGATGAAGGCGATCCTGGCCTACGAGGCGGACTTCGTCATCCTCCTGTTCGCGGCCGTGCTCGTCCAGCTCGTCGGCTTCGCCTTCATCTGGACGATCTTCCAGCGCATCCCCAGCATCAACGGCTGGACGCTCTGGCAGGTCCTGATGATGTACTCGCTGATCTTCATCACCGAGGGCGTCGTCTCGCTCTTCTTCGAGGGGACCTGGCGGCTGGGCTGGCTCGTCTACAGCGGCCAGTTCGACCAGCTGCTGGTCCGGCCGGTCTCGCCGATCGTGCAGGTCCTCGCGGGAGCGGTCGGGCTTCAACGGCCTGGGCAACATCGTGACCGGCGGCATCCTGTTCGGCGTCAGCCTCGCCAACGTGCCGATGGAGTGGACGCCCGGGCCGGCTCCTGATGGTCCCCATCCTGGTCGCCAGCGCGGCCACGATCCGGGTCGCGCTCACCCTGGGGGCGGCGTCGAGCGCGTTCTGGATCCGGACACCCGTTCAGCATGATGCCGATGTTCGTCTATCAGCTCGGCGAGTTCGCCAAGTACCCGATCACGATCTACTCGGTCGCGGTGCAGGCGCTGATCGTCGTGGCGATCCCGTTCGCGTTCGTCAGCTTCTTCCCCACGGCCTTCCTGTTCGGCGTGGACGCGTGGAGCCTGCCCGGGCTGCTGACGCCGCTCGTCGCGCTCTACTGCCTGTTCATGGCGGTCACGATCTTCCGCAGTCGGCCTGCGCAACTACGAGAGCAGCGGGCACTGAGGGCTGTCCATTGCGCGGAAATCGAGCCGGATTCCGCCGTACGGCCCCGAGCCCGTCGCCGACGCGCCGGCCACATCGCTTGGTCCATCAGCCGGGGGCTGTTTCGCGGCCGGCGCGCTCCGCGGCCAGCCAGGCCACGCTCGCCGGAGAGTCGCCCGGGCCGCCCCCGTGTCCGACCCAACCGCTCGCCGCCGGGCCAGCCTCCGCTGCTGTTCCACGGCCGAGCCGCCCCCCAGATCCGCGATGCGAGTGGCGGGCGGGGGGTTGTTCAGCCGGCCCATTCCGTCGGTCAGGCCGCGCTCGCCCGCCTTCTCGGTCTCCCGCTCGACTGTCTCGGCGAAGAACTGGCCGAAGCCGCCGTCCGCCTCCAGGTCTCGCCGGACCATCACCGAGTCGTAGGTTTCGAGCGCCTTGGCGACCCGATCGACGAGCGGCCGAGGGAACCCCAGCGCATACCCGACCTCGCGCACCGCCGACCGCGCCCGATACGTGACCAGGTTGCAGACCATGCCGGCGTGCTCGGCGCCGTAGCGCTCGTAGACGTACTGGATCACCTCCTCCCGCCGTTCGGAGGAGAAGTCGATGTCGATGTCGGGGTAGCTCGTTCGACCTTCGTTTATGAAGCGTTCGAAGAGCAGGTGGTGGCGGATGGGATCGACTCGGGTAATCCCCAGGACGTAGGCGACGATCGAATTGGCCGCGCTCCCTCGACCCTGGGCCGGAATTCCGCGCTCCTTGGCGAACCGCATGATGTCCCAGCAGATCAGGAAGAACTCGGCCAGGCCGGTCCGTTCGATGACGTCGAGCTCGTGGGCCAGCTGTTGAACGACGGGCGACGAGATGGGGTGATACCGGCGGCGGGCGCCCTCGTGGCACAGCTCCTCCAGGTACGAAAACGGCGTGTGACCCTTCGGGACCGGAAAGCCGGGAAAGCGATAGCGCTCGAACCCAAGGTCAACCGAGCAGCTGGCGGCCAGCTCACCCGCGTTGGCGATTCCCTGCACCCAGGCGGCCCGCGTCCGGGCGTCCGCCCCCGAAAATCCGGTCGGGGCGCCACCAGGTGCCGCGCCTCCGTCCGACGCGCCAGGCCCGGGCGGCGAGCCACCTGCGGGCGGCAATGGCCATCAGTTCGTCGGCCGCCTTCAGGAACGATTCTCCGTCCGGGCGCCGAAGGTCGCGCAGCTCGCCGAGTGGACGGCCGTGGCGGATCGCCGTCAGGACGTCCTGGAGTTCCCGGCCCTCCGGGTAGGCGTAGTGGACGTCGTTCGTGACCACGACCGGCAGGCCGAGTTCCTCGGCCAGGCGCGCGGTCTCGGCCACGAGCCAGTCGTCGTCGGGGAGCAGGTGGTGCTGCAGCTCCAGGAAGAAGCCGGCCGTGGCGGCGCCCTCTCCGCGCCGCGCGTCACCGGGGAGTGGCGGACCCGGCCGGACCCCGGCGAAGAGCCGCGCATACCGTTCCGCGACCGCCCTCGCCCCCTCCCGATCCCCCGCCCGCAGCCGCCGGCCGATCTCGCCCTCGCGGCATCCGGAGAGCGCCACCAGACCTTCCGTGTTCTCGGCCAGAAGCGCATGGCTGAACCGTGGCATCGACTTCGTCCCGGCGAGATTCGCCCGGCTCACCAGCCGGCAGAGGCTGCGATAACCGGCCGCGTTGCGCGCCAGCAGGACGAGGTGCGGGCCGCGCTGCCCCTCCCCGACGCCACGCAGATCCTCCTTGACGGCATCGCGATGGCCGGGCAGACGGGCGCGTTCCGGGCGCGGCCGAAGCGGCAGACCCTCCCCGCGCCGCGCGTCATCGGGGAGTGGCACGCTCCCCGGGGAGTGGCCACGCGGCCCTTTCGCCCGCCGCGGCACCACGACCCCCGCCGGATCGGGCGTCGGCGCGACGGGCGTCGGCGCGACGGGCGCCGCCGCGTCCACCAGCTCGATCTCGACCCCGATGACCGGCCGCAGCCCCGCCTCCTGGGCCGCGGTCGCAAACCGGACCACGCCGTAGAGGCCGTTGTGGTCCGTGACCGCCAGGCCGGTCAGCCCCAGCTCGACGGCACGCTCGACCAGCTCCTCCGGCGGAGAGGCCCCGTCGAGGAAGGAGAAGTTGGTGTGGCAGTGGAGTTCGGCGTAAGCGGCCACTGGGCCTCGGCAGTACTGTCGCTGAGCAGCCCAGTATAGAACGTCTGTTCTAGTATCCCAGACCCTCACTTGCCGGGTCCGCCGGTCAGGACTTCCCTCCGGGCCGTCGCCTCAAATACCCTCGCCCCAGCCCGGATCCTCGGGCAGCGGCGCATCGGCCTGGCCCAAACCGCCCGCCTCGGGTTCGTCCGGCCGCGGCATACCGCCGCCACTTGGCGCTTCGCCGCCGCGTGGCGCTTCGCCGCCGCGTGGCGCGCCGTAGCGTCCGATGGAGGTCGCCGACGGCCGGATCACCGGGCGGTCCACCGCGACATCCACTGGCGGCGCCGGGGCGGCCGGAAGCGGTGCCGGCGGCGCGCCGGGCGGGGCACGGCCGGAGGCGGCGGCATCAGAGTGGCGGGCATCGCGGTTGCCGGGGGCGCAATCGGGAGGTTGGCTTGTGCCAGGGCTGAGCTGGAGCCGGCGAGAACCCACCTCTCACGGGCCCGCTGCCGTTGCGACAGCTCGATCGTGATCCGAGCCAGCAGATACAGGGCGATCCCGTCGGCAATCCACCTGGACGACCGCGACGAGATCCACCAGCAGTATCGCCAGCAATGTCACGTTGGCATTCGACGATCCCCCGATCGACACGCCGGAACGGGACGAGACGAAGCTCGCGACGGCCAGCGCCATGATGGCAATGTAGGTGACGGCCGCGATGGCGTAGTCGACGCCGCGGGCCACACCCCACGTCGCCGACCAGAGAGTGACCATTCGGGAGTCCGCCGAACCTGGAACGGCCAGCCGCCCCCAGAGGTCTTTGAGAAGCCGTCCCGGCTTGCCCAAGCTCGTGATCGGGTCGCCGAGCAGCCAGAAGGCACAGACGCCCCACACGAGGCCCAGGACAAGGCCGAAGATGACGCCGCCGATCGACATGGCGAAGAGACACAGCAGAGGCGGGACGACGAAGGCCAGGCCCGCTCTGATCGCCCACAGCCAGCTCTCGATCCACCACAGACCGGCTCGGACGGGATCGAATTGTGGCGATCCGCTGCCCAGCGCGGGCGCATCCATCGAGGTCAGGCCGAGAAAGACGCTGTGCGCCACCGCGGCGCACAAGCCGATCAACCCCATCGCCAGGAGGGTCACCAGGAAGATCGGGCTCCGGGCGTCGGCCGGAGCGACCGGGGTCGGCGAGCCGCGAGACACCATGAGACCAATCTCGATGGCAGCCGCGACAGCCCCGACGGCGATAACCAGGAGGAGCAGGGTAGCGGCGACGTAGCCGAGCTTCCAGGCCGAGACATATGTCTGACGGAGCATCAGGGTCCAGGCAACAGCACGATGCTCCTCGTCGAGACCCGGCGTCAGCACCACGCCCGGCTGCCTGCGGACCACGGTCGCCATGGTCGACGAATCCTTGGGCGCGCGGCAGCGGTAGCAGTTGTCCGCGTTGCCGCGGTTCATCGACTTGCAGGCTTCGCAGAACCAGAATTCCTGCATTGAGAGCCCCCTGGCAGGATCCCCACAGGCGGACCGACCGTCGGTCCATGCCCTCTCGCGGTGTCAGTCAATCCTATCGACCGGGCCGTCGACCCGAGAGCCGTCCGTGCATCAGTCAGTCGTACAGGCGCTCGAGATGCCACGTCCCGTCGACCCGGTCCAGGTACAGGAGCGCCAGCCAGCTCGAGCCGGCGACCTTGAAGTAGTCGCGGGCGATCGGCTGGCTCCACCAGCTCTCCTCGATGCGCCAGCGGTTGGCGACCTCGACTCGCTCGCGCCGCCCGTTCCAGCGGAACGCGACCGGCTCCCCGCCGGGGCCGAGTTCGACATCGATGGCGGGGTGCTCGCGCAACAGCCGCGTCACGGAGACGACCTGCGCCGGGCGGCGGCCGTCGGCCCCGCCACTGCCGTCCGCCTGCCGTCGCCACGCCCAGCGATCCTCGGGCAGAGGCGCCTCCGGATCGTCCAGCTCCATCCAGCCGACCCGTCCCTCGCCGAATCGGAGCCCGAGCCTTGCCAGCTGCCAGCCGAGCCGCCCCGTTCGACCCGTCTGCGGCGTGAAGAGCGCGAGCTGGCAGCCCGCGGCCGGAGCCACGCCGCCCAGCTCCAGATCCACCCGCGACACGGGCGCCGGCGGCGGGGCGGCTTCCAGGCGGGCGATGAGCAGCCGCTCGATCGCCAGGCCCTCGGAAGTGGGCTCGGGAAGGTGCTGGTCGATCGTCAGCGAGGGCGGCAGGTCCCCGGCCGAGAACGACCGATCCAGCTCGATGGTCAGAGTGGCACGGGCGGCCGCGGCGCCGCGGGCATCCAGCTGATCGCCGAACGCCGCCGTCAGGCGGTGGAGAACGAAACGGAGCCCCTCCACGTCCGCCACCGGCGGGTCGATGGGGAGTGCCATGGCCATTCGCTCCGGGGCCCGGCGCGGCCGGAACGGATCCGTCTCCTCGCCGCGCGATCGCGCATGGATCAGCTCCCCATCGGGCCCGAACCGGGCCACGAGCGCGGAGCGTGGCAGCTCGGCGACCTGGCCGATGACGCGCAGCCCGAACCTCTCGAGGCGGCCGCGGACTACCGGATCGCGGCTCAGCAAGCCGGCGGGGAGCGGCGCCAGGAAATCCGCGTCCGTGCCCGGCTCGACGACATGGAGCGGAACCTCGCCGCTCGCCACTGCCGGCGCCACTCCCCTCGTGGCGGCGACGGCGGCCGCGAACCGAGTCCCGCCGATCCCCGCCAGCGGCGGCCCCGGCAGCATCCCCGCCAGCGCCTCTCCGATTCGCCGGACGATCAGCGGCTCCGGGCCCCACAACCGCTCCAGACCGTCCAGCTGCACCTCGACTCGCCCGAATCCCGGCCGCGTCTCGTCCGTCTCAGCCGCCAAACCGGGGCTGAAACCGGCCAGCCGATCGAGCGCCGCCTCCAGCGAGATCCCGTCGGCGGCCGGATCCGGATCGAGGAACAGCGCCTCCGGGGCAAGCCTATGAGCCGCTCCCAGCGGCATCCCGGGCCGGACGCCCAGCTCCAGCGCCGACCGGCTCGCGTCCAGTACGAGACCGTTCGTCCAGGGTTTCCCGCCCAGGACGATCGGCACCGCCGCGAAGGGCGTGGAGGACCGGCTGCGGGCCAGACGGAGAAGAAGATGAGGCCAGTGGAGGTGGAGGAGTCGCATCGACGGGAACCGAAAACAACTGATGAGGTGGAAGAGGCGGCGAAGGCCGGGCGGCTCTCGATGGAACGGCCGGCCCGGCGGCCCCGGGCGGAGCCACTCCGGCGAGGAGCCGGCGCGCCGCCTCGACCGATTCGACCGGGCGGCGGACGCTCTCCGCGGTTTCCCACAGCAGCTCGTCCCTGGCCAGGCAGGCATCCCGCAAGCCGCCATCCGAATACAGGATCCGGAGCTCCGCCGCTCGGCCCGGAGGCCCGAACCGGTCCCTCGAGACGCGGACCTCCGTTCGTTGGCCCACCACATCCCGGCCCAGCCGGATCCACGCCCGACGACTCAGCTCCAGCCTGAGGGCCGCAACCTGGGTGAGTACGCCCGCCAGGGCAGAGGGAAGATTCGGGGGTTCCAGCACCAGCAGCTGCACGCCTGCTCGACGAGCGAGCGCCGTCAGCCGGCCGAACCTTTCAGCCAGGGTGGCTGCCGATAGACCTGCTCCATCGGTTGGCCGGCTCGGCAGGTCCAGCAGCAGCAGGTCTACCGTTCGGTCCTGGAGAAGCATCGCGGCCATCGCCAGCGCTTCACCGAGCGAGTCCGGCGTGAGGACGACCAGCCACTCGAGCTGGACCCCCCGGGCGACCGCTTCGACCGGATCGAGGCTTTTGGCGAGGTCCAGGTAAGCGACCAGCCCGCCCGCGGCCTGAGCCTGAGCGACGGCCCGCAGCGCCAGCGTCGTCTTGCCACTGGTCCCGTCACCGCGAAGGGCAGTGGCCGCCGCTCGCGGCAGGCCGCCCAGTCCCAGGATCGCGTCCAGGGCACCGAAACCGGTCGGGACGGCTCTCTCGTCGAACAGTTCGACCGGGCGTCTCGATGGCACGCCGGCCGACGGTTCGTCGTCCGGCTGCCGTTCCGGAGCGATCGCCAGCGCCCCGACGACCTCGGTGCCCATTGGGCTCGGTCGGGGCGAGAATGCCCCAGCGCGGAGCTGCCCCACCCAGGCGGTCCCGGAGGGTCGCCAGGGCGGCCTCGACGTTCGGAGGGGCGGCTGTCATGGGTCATCAATACTAGAACATACGTTCTAATAGTCAAGGCTCCAGCCGCCCGGAGCCACCTTGTTCAGGGGTCCGTTCGGCGGGCCCTGTGCTAGACTGCGGCTCGCTCGCGTGGGGATGTAGCTCAGCCGGAAGAGCACCGCGTTCGCATCGCGGGGGTCAGGGGTTCGAGTCCCCTCATCTCCACCACCTTCCCCTTGCCTCGCCGCGTCGACCGTCTTTCACCGCGTGCGTTTCGCCTTGCTCGGGCGTGTACGGTTAGACGTGATGCCGCTGGAACCACCCGCACCTGGGCCGAACCCAACCGCAGATGGCTATCCTCTGCGGCGGAACCTGGCTGTCGCCGCCGTTGCGGTAATCGTGGTCCTGGCTGGGGCCGTGGGAGCTGGCGCCTGGGCGCGGCTGCACTCCGATCGAACTCAGCTTCCAACGCCGGTCGGCGCGGCGAGTTCGCCGCCCACTTCGGCCCCGACGACTACATCTCCGGAGCCGCAGTTTGCCGGCCTTGGGGGGCCGGCGCTTGCCCAAGGGGAGGAAGTCGTCCAGATGGGCCGCACCGCCACCGGCGGCTGGCTCCTGACCCAGACCCGCCTGCTTACGCCCGATGGGTCGAACTGGCGAGATTGCTGGTCCTCTGGGGCTGGAATCTTGCGGACGGGGCTTCTCATGGACGCAGTGTTCGTAGGCGGCGTGATCCACGTGCGGGTCAGCGACCAGATGTGGACGAGCGCGGATGAATGCGCCACCTGGTCCCAGACCAGCTTCCCTGTCGATCCCCTTGGCCTGGCCTTCCCGACGGCGAGCATCGGCTACATCGTCGGCGGCTACCAGACCCTCCTGGCGAACCCGAACGCGACGATCTTCAAGACCGAAGACGGCGGAATGCACTGGAGGGCTACCGGCACCGTTCCCGTTTCCGACGTGGCGGTGGACCCGACGATCTCCTTCGCCGACTCCGTCCACGGCTGGGTCACCGACGGGGTCACCGTCTGGACGACCTCGGACGGCGGCGCCGCCTGGTCGAAAACGACGGTGCCAAGGCCGGGCTCGGTCGCAGGATCGCTCGTTGGCCTGACGAAGTCGGACGCCGGGGACGGCAGCGCGGTCATCGCGGCCAGGTACGACACCACGTTCGGAATGGGCGGCGCCCCGCTCCAGCTGGTGTTCTATCGAACCGCGGACTACGGAGCGCATTGGACGGTGGCTTCGGTCATCGAGGTCACGGAGACGACTGAGCTGTCACTGGTCGACACCACGACCTGGGTCGTTCTGGATCCGTCTGAGCCTGCGGCAGTCCGGACCACGACCGATGCCGGCTCGGCCTGGCAGACAACGGCCGTCCGACAGCGCTGGCCCTTCACAGCGGTCCGGATCGACTTCGCCGACGCGACGCACGGGTGGCTGGTGGTTCGCGAGCCTTATCTACCGGGCCCCAAGACCTCGAGCATGCCGGTGTTCGGGGGACCCGCTCAACTCTCGTCGCCGGAGCATCTGGTGGTCACAGACGACCGAGGCGCAACCTGGGTCGAGCTCACACCGTAGGCCAATTCGCGCGGGAGGCCCACGAGTCGGGCCCGTTCCCTCGGCGGACCTGTGGCGGCCCTGAGAAGCGACTGAGGGATACCGCCCAGCGCGACAAGGCCGACATGTAGCCCGGGCGGGGCCACAATCTGGCGAGTCGACGGCCGGCGCCCAAGCCCGAGTCGAGCGACGCATTTGGGTGCAACCGCCTTGACGTCCCGGCCGGGTCAGGCGACCTCACTCTGCGGCCGGGTGCCACTGGAGGATCCGTTCTGTGGCTTCCGCCCGGCGCCTCGCGGCGCCGATCGCGGCCCTCGCCGCGATCGCGCTGTTCCTGCTATATGACCCCTGGCTAGTCCCGCCCGACTCCGCGCGACCGGCCCTGACGGTCGTCTTCTGGGTCGCCGCCCTCGTGACCCTGTTTCTGCTCTTCAGCGACCGCACCAACCCCGAGGCCCAAGCCGTGGAGGTCGAAGGGCCGGCATTTGCCCGCTATCTCTTCAGCAACACTCGCGCCGGCCTCTTCTGGCTGCCGATCCGTATCTTCGTGGGCTTCGAGTGGCTTCTTGCCGGTTGGGAGAAGCTCAGCGGCACAGGCTGGACGGACGGCGGCTCGGCGCTGCTCGGGTACTGGAAGGGCGCCGTCGCCATCCCGCAGACCGGCAGACCCTCGATCACATTCGAGTGGTACCGCAGCTTCCTGCAGATGCTGATCGACAATCACGCACAGGGCTGGTTCGGATGGCTGATAGCCGTTGGCGAGACGGCGGTTGGTCTGGGCATCCTTCTCGGGGCCCTCGTCGGGATCGCCGCCTTCTTCGGGGCGACGATGAACATGTCCTACATGCTGGCGGGATCGGCTTCCACCAACCCGATTCTGTTCGCCCTCACGGTCGGCCTGATGCTCGCCTGGCGCGTGGCCGGCTACTACGGCATCGATCGCTACCTCTTGCCCATCCTTGGCGTGCCATGGCATAGACGGCCAGTTGTCGTGGGCACCGCCGGTCAAGGGGCACAAGCGTCGACCTGAGCTGCCCCGAACCCGAACAGCGACGACGCCCTACCGTAGCGCCTTGACCGCGGCAGCCTTCCCGGCCGGCGCCGGCCGTCCGAAGAGATAGCCCTGGCCGAGCGGCACCTTGAGTCTGAGCAGGGTGGCCCGCTCCGCTTCGGTCTCGACACCCTCGCCGATGAGCTGGCACCCGATCTCGGCGACGAAGTACGCCAGGCCCGCCACGAGCGCCTGGCGGGCCGGGTCGGTGTCGATGTCGTGAACCCAACTGATGTCCAGCTTCACGTAGGCCGGGTGCAGGGCAAGGATGTGGCGCAGGCTCGCGTAGCCCGAGCCGGCGTCGTCGACCGCCACCGCCACCGGCGGATCGAAGCGCCCGAGCGCGACTTGGAGCGCCTCGTAGTCGTCCACCGGAGCATGCTCGGTGATCTCGAGCACGACATCCCGGTCTGTCCCCGCGAGGATGGCCGGGAGGTCCGGCGACGTAAGCACCAACCCGGGCGATACGTTGAGCCCCAGGAAGGCGCCTCTCGGCAGGCCCCGCGCGGCTCGTACGGCGGCCGATAGCGTGGCGCTCTCGAGTTCGTATCCCAGGCCCAGGCGGGCCGCCTCGGCAAAGCGCGCGTCGGGCGGGACGCCGTCGGAGAAGCGGGTGAGCGCTTCGTAGCCGACGACCGCGCCGTCCATGAGCGTCACCACGGGTTGGAAGTGGGGGGTGAAAGCTCGGTCCGCGATGACACACTCGAGGTCGGCGTGGGCTCGAAGCCGGGCTTCCGCCTCCTTCCAGACCGGGGCGCAGCAACGCGGCCGTGGTTTCGGAGAGTTCGAGAATCAAGGGAAAGCGGCGCGCGAATCCGGTCGTGCCCTCGGTTCCGGTCGCGTCACGCAGCAACATCAACCCGAACGGAGCGGCCGGTTCGCCAAGTGGCAGGACAGCCACCATGCCGGCGCCGAGCGATTGCTCTTCGGTACTCAGCGCATCGTTGACCACCCAGGGACCGTGCGACGTTCGATCGCGCAACAGTCGAGCGAGATTGGACTCGACAGGGCGGCCGGGGCGCAAGCGCCCTTCCCAGTCGCCGGCCACTGCGAGCGGGATCACCGCACCCTCGGAAGAGAAGACCGCCAGCGCCAGCGCCTCGAGCCCAAGGGCAGGCATCAGCTCCCCGACCAGAGCCCGCGCCGTGAGTTCGGGTGAGCCGGCGCTGCGAACGCGGCGCAACGCCGCCGTCACGGCGCGACGCTCGGACGCCTGCTGCTCGACGGCCTGCGTCCAGGCGGCGTGGATGCGCAGCTGGGCGTGGACCCGCATCTTCAGCTCGTCGAGGTGGACGGGTTTCGCGATGTAGTCGTCGGCTCCCGCCTCGAGACCGTGGACCCGATCCTCCAGATCGGCCTTGGCGGTAACCAGAATGATGGGCAGAGTGCGGGTTGCCGGGCGGGCCCGGACGGCCTGGATGACGCCCGGGCCATCCAGGCGAGGCATCGTACTGTCGAGCAGGATGAGCGAGACGGGATTGCGTTCGAGCACCTCGAGCGCCGTCACGCCATCGTCAGCCTCGCATATGGCATAGCCCGCGTCCCGCAGGACCCGCACGAAGAGTGCTCGCACGGCCGGCTCGTCGTCGACGACCAGGATGAGGTCCGCCGCCGGCTCACCGCCGAGACCGACCGGGCCTGGCGTCATGGCTGCCGGTCCGCTTTCACGTGTCCAGGCGGGCGCGGAAGTAGGATCGAGTTGAATTGCGCTCACCGAAGAGCCATCGGAGCATCAGGGCCACTCCTGTAACGAGTTCGCTGCCGCGGAGCGCCGGGCCTCAGGGCCGATACAGCTCCGCGGGCACATCCGATCCAAAGCTGCCTATACCTCCCGCGATCAGGACGTTGCCGCCGGCCAGCAGGGTGGCGGTATGTCTCGAGCGCCCTACGGTCATCGAGTTGGTCGCCGAGAAGCTGCCGGTCTTTGGGTCGAAGAGCTCCGCGGTGTCCAGGCCGGGCGAACCTCCTGCGATCAGGACCTCGCCACCGGCGAGCAGCGTTGCCGTGTGGTAGTAGCGAGGGACCGTCATCGAGCCGGTAGGGTCGAACTTGCCGGTGTTCGGGTTGAACAGCTCCGCGGAATCGAGCCCCCAGCCGCCGGCCAGAAGCACTCGCCCGTCGGCCAGCAGGGTGGCGGTGTGGTAGTAGCGGCCCTGGCTCATGGTGCCCGTGGCGCTGAAGGTGCCGGTGGTCGGGCTGTACAGCTCGGCCGAATCGAGCCCCCAGCCTCCCGCAAGAAGGACCAGGCCGTCGGAGAGCAGCGTGGCGGTGTGGTAGTAGCGAGGGACCGTCATCGAGCCGGTAGCGGTGAACTTCCCGGTACTCGGCTCGTACAGCTCCGCGGAGGCGAGCGTGATCGAGCCTCCGGCGATGAGAACTCGCCCGTCCGAGAGCCGGGTGGCCGTGTGGTAGTAGCGAGCGATCGTCATCGAGCCCGTGGGACTGAACTTGCCGGTATTCGGGTCGTAGAGCTCCGCCGAGGAGAGCGGCCCGGATTCGTTGAACCCTCCGGCGATGAGGACGCTGCCGTCCGCGAGCAGTGTCGCGGTGTGGTAGTAGCGGCCCGTGGTCATCGAGCCGGTGGGGCTGAACTTGCCGGTCTTCGGGTCGTAGAGCTCGGCGGAGGCAACCGCCGCGGTCCCGGCGCAGCAGCCGCCGGCAATCAGTACCCTGCCGTCGGTCAGCAACGTGGCGGTCTGGAACAGGCTGCTGGACATCGAGCCGGTGGGGGTGAAAGAGCCCGAATGAGCCAGGGCAGAGGTAGCGGCCGGCGTTGGAGTATCGCCGGGCTGCGGAGTCCCGACCGACGTGCCGTCCGGAGCAACCGGCGATCACGGAGGCAACGAGGAAGCCGGCCACGGCGATGCGCGCGAACCTGCTCTGTGAGCCACGGAGCGCCCGCGAAGGCCCGCCGTCGAGCCCCATCACCCTCCCACGACCCCCGAACCGTTCGTCACGTGGCGGCTCCTTCTGTCCGGCGACCGGCAGGCCGCCGCACGGGCCTGCGATACCAATTGGCCGCGGCCGACGCCCGCCAGGCCGCCAGTCTAGCAGTGGATCAGCGGACACCGGCCGAGGCGAAACGCCGCCCGCGTGCGATAGCGAGAACCCCGGCGGTTGGGCCGGGGCTCTGCTTTCTGTGGCGACGGTTGGATCGCTAGGGCGTAACCACGTTCGTGGGCGCCGTGACCGTGTTGGCTGAGTCGTTGATGTTGGTGATGTCGAACGAGTAACCGAAGGCGCCGCCCTGGCCGCCGGAGCTGGCCGTAATTCCGTAGACGCCGCTGACCGGGTAGTTGCCGTCCTTGGCTACCCAGAGATCGGCCTGGAAGCTGGCCGAGACACCCGCGATGGCCTGGTACGCGGCTCCGAGCGACGAGTCGCCCTTGAAGTGGACGCACTGCACGCCATTCTTCGTCTCGTCGCCGGCCACCTTGAAGCCGGCCGAGTTCGTGTCGAACATCGAGGCATAGTCTTGGGTCGGCAGCATGCTCGACAGGTCGGTCGTCGAGGTATCGACCATCCAGGTGGCACCGCTGTCCGTGGAGATCCACGTCTGGGTCCCGACCTGCGATGTGCTGGATCCCGAAGTAGTCGACGAAGACGGCCTTGGCAGGCTTGTTGACGACGACTCCCGTGATGGCGAACGTCGCGCCGCTGTCGCCGGGCGACGCCTGGGTCCCGGTCGACAAGCCCGAGAACGACCACGAGAACTTGTAGCTATCCAGCTTGTCCAGGTTGGACGACAGGCCGGAGGTGAGAGACGTGCCGCCTCCCCCACCGCCGCCGCCGGGCACGCCGCCCGGAAGCCCGCCGAGCGGGTTCGCCGTGGTCGATGAGCTGCCGCATGCACCGGCAACCAGGGCGAGCGCGAGCCCGAGTCCAACGAGTCCCCGACTCGAACGGATCTTGATCATCAGCGTTCCTCCGCTCCAAGCAGTAGTGGCCGGGCGGTAACGCGCTCGGGCCGATGGTCAGACTCTACGCGATCGGGTAGGTCTCTGCGGCCTGGGGTCGACATGTATCGCCAGGCAGCATCGGCCGTGACGTCGCGCATCGCGCGCCAGCGGCCCTTCGAACCGCGCGCCGCTTGACGGCTGGCGCAACGGCCGGGCATGATTCACCAATGAACTCGCGCGCTTTCGCCTGCTCCTGTCCACGGCGGCCCCGCCGTAGGAGGTAGCCGGCTGCTATCGCGCTCCCGCTCGGGAGCCCGCCGAGTCGCTCCAGGGGCCGCGGTCCTAGCCAGGAACCGCGGCTTTTTGCTACCCCCCACGGACACGCCGCTTCCACCTACGCCGCGGCGATACCGCTTCCGCAGCTCCCGCCACGCAGCCACTTCGAGGCACTCATGTCTCTCCCGCTCAGATCCATCAAACCCAAGAAACCCCAGGGGGCCAGTTCGGACCCGCTCGACGGGCTGGCCTTGCGCCTGCACAACGTCCTCGCCAACGATCGCGGCACGCACCTGGCCAAGGCGCGGGTTGCGGCCTGGGTCCGGACACTTCTGGACACTCTCTTTCCCCAGGCCGCCGAGCAGACATACGCCACCGCGAGCGAAGTCCGCGACGCTCTCGACGCGTCCGCGGCGGAGCTTCGGGCGCTGCTCCGGCCCCTGGAGGACGAGATCGACGATCCGGCCGCGGTCGCGGCGGCCTTCTTCCAGGCACTCCCCGAGATCCACCGCCAGCTCATGATCGACGCCACGGCCATCGAACGCGGCGACCCCGCGGCCGAGAGCGTCGACGAGGTGATCCTGGCCTATCCGGGCTTCCTCGCCATCGCGGTCCACCGCATCGCCCACCGCCTGAGCGATCTGGGTGTGCCGCTCCTCCCCCGAGTGCTCTCCGAATGGGCCCACGAGCGGACGGGCATCGACATCCACCCCGGCGCGACTCTCGGCCATCCGGTCGTCATCGACCACGGCACGGGCATCGTCGTCGGCGAGACGGCCGTTATCGGCAACAACGTGAAGCTCTACCAGGGCGTCACCCTGGGCGCCCTTTCGGTCGCCAAGTCCCTCGCCTCCACGAAGCGCCATCCGACGATCGAGAACGACGTGGTCATCTACGCCAACGCCACGATCCTGGGCGGCGAAACGGTCATCGGCGAGGGCAGCATGATCGGCGGAAACACCTGGATAACGACCAGCGTTCCGCCCAACTCCATCGTCTACCAGCGCAGCGAAGTCCACGTCCGGCAGGGCCGGTCCGACTTCGAAATGAGCGATTTCGTCATCTAGCCACCCTCGCAGGGTCAGCGTCCCCACCTGCATCTAGGAGATACCCGTGGCCAAGGCAAACAACATCCTCGAGCTCATCGGCAACACCCCCGAACTCCGAATCAACAAGCTCTTCGACCCGCGCGTCGAGGTCTGGGTCAAGCTCGAACGCCAGAACCCGGGCGGCTCGATCAAGGACCGCATCGCCCTCGCGATGGTCGAAGATGCAGAGAAGCGCGGCGTCCTAAGCCCGGCAGCGTCATCGTCGAGCCGACCTCCGGCAACACCGGCGTCGGCCTGGCTCTCGTCGCCGCCGTCAAGGGCTACAAGCTGATCCTGGTCATGCCCGAGTCGTTCTCCGTGGAACGGCGCAAGCTGATGGCCGCATACGGCGCCACGTTCGAGTTGACCCCGCGTGAGCTGGGCATGAAGGGCTCGATCGCCAGGGCCCGCGAGATCGTGGCCGAGACGCCCAATGCCTGGCTGCCGATGCAGTTCGACAACCCGGCAAACGTCGAGGTCCACCGTCGGACGACGGCCGAGGAGATCGCCCGCGACTTCCCCGACGGCCTCGACTACATCTTTGCCGGCGTCGGCACGGGCGGGCATGTCAGCGCGGTCGGCGAGATCCTGCGGCCGCGCTGGCCCAAGCTCCAGGTCCTGGCGGTCGAACCGGAGCTGTCTCCTGTCCTCAGCGGCGGCACGCACAGCCCGCACCCCATCCAGGGGATCGGCGCCGGGTTCATCCCCGGCAACTACCACGCAGACGCCGTGACCGGAACCGTCCAGGTTTCGGCGCCGGACGCGTTCAGCTTCGCAGTTCGAGCCGCGCGCGAGGAAGGGCTGTTCGTGGGAGTTTCGTCGGGCGCGGTCCTCGCGGCCGTGGCGAAGAAGCTGCCGGAGATCAAGGACGGCGCCCGCATCCTGGCCTTCACCTACGACACCGGGGAGCGGTATCTCTCCGTGCCGGGGCTCTTCGACGTGGAGCCGGAGGCCGTGCCGGTCGGCTGACCGGAGTTCGTTCCAACGAGTGGAGCGGCCGCTGCGGCGGCCGCTCTTCGATTCCGGCTGAGACGCAGTCGCCCGGGCCGAGAGGCCGCCGGCCAGCCTGTCCTCGCCTCGTGGCGGCATCCAACTGGCCAGCTTATAGATAACCGTCCGCGACAAGGTTTACCGGTTTACTCAGGGCCCTCAGACCCGACCGTTTGGGCCGCTCCGACACTCGCACGCCGCCGTGCCGCAGGGCCATTCTTGGGCATCGGGTCCGGCTCTGACCGGCCGAATGAGCGTCCCACTGGAACGATTAGTGCGCGCAACGCTTGCCAGACGTTTCGATGTCGTGATCGTGGTCTGGGTCCTGAGTCTCGCCATAGGCTGGTCCTTCTGCGCCCTGTCCCGCGCCCAGCTGACCAACTCCCAATGGCCGTCGGCGCCACAGTCGGGACCGGTCTGGGTCGTGTCGGACCCGGGCGCCGGAAACTGACGTAGCCATTCGAGACTCGGCGCGGCGTCTCCGCCCGCGCCTCAGGCGACGGACGTGGAAGTCGGAGTGCGCTCGGCCACCCCTCGCAGGATGATCTCGGCCGTTGCCTCGTAGCCGATCCTGCCGGTGTTCACGATCAAGTCGTACTCGTCCGGATCGCACCAGTCGCGCCCGTAGAGCTGGTGGATGTAGGCCGCGCGATTCGAGTCGGTCTCGTGCATCTTGCGAGCCGCCTCGGCCTCCGACAGACCGTAGCGATCCATGATCGTCCGGGTCCGGACCGCCTCCGGTGCGCGGAGGAAGACCCGGAAGGCGGCCGGGTTCTCGCGCAGGACGTAGCCGGCGCCACGGCCGACGATGACGACGTTGCCGCCCGCGGCCGCTTCGCGAATCACCTGCTCGGTGAGCTGCGATGATCTCCTTGCGCGCGTCGAAGAGCGGGTCGGGATAGGGTGGCGTCCAGCCGGCACCCATGCCGGGCTCGAGCGTCGAGAACGACCGAACGAGACGCTCCAGGAAGGTTCGGGGTCGCTCTTCGGTGTCCGCGACTTCGCTCGGACGCAGTGCGAGCCTGGCTGCCACTTCCTCGATGAGCTTCTTGTCGAGGACGTCGGCTCCGAGCTTGGCCGCGACGAGCGCTGCCACACTCGAGCCACCTGCGCCGTACTGGCGGGAGATGGTGACGATGGGCATGTCGTGCTCCTTCGCCTGCTTGCGCCGGCCGTCCGACGGCGTTCGGTCCGCGCTCTCGGCCGGCACGCCCCGAATCTAGTCCGTCTCCCCGCGCGACGCCAGAGCCGCCGCTACCTAGTCGCGAGCTTCGAGCGCCCCGTGCAGCTCCAGGGCGTGGTCGCGGAGCCAGCGCCGCCAGCGGCGGTGGTCCGGTCGCCGGCCGGCGACGATCTCCCAGAACTCCGGCCCGTGCCCGAAGACCCGGAGGTGGGCCAACTCGTGAACGACGACGGTCTCCAACGCCTCCGGCGGCGCCATGATCAGACGCCACGAGAAAGACAGGCGCCGCGCGCGCGAGCAGCTCCCCCATCGAGTCCGCGTGTCCCGAACCGTCACGGCCGCGGGCGATACGCCCAGGGCCTCGGCATGGCGATCGATCTCGCGCTGGATCACCGACCTGGCCCGGACCCGGAGCCATGCCTCCAGGATCGATGCCAGATCCCGCCGTTCGCCCTTCCCAACCCGGACGACGAGTTCGTCGCCTTCGTCCGCCCCCTCGCGACTGATCGTCGTTCGCTGCCGCCCCGTCGGGCGGTCACGATCCGGAGGCGGTGGGCCTCGCCTCGGAACCGAAAGAAGCCGCCATCGCCCAGCGGCCCGAACTCCGCGAGCTGCTCGGTCTGGCGGGCCTGCCTCTCCAGATGCCGCCTCAGCCATTGCTCGCGCTCGGCAACGAAGGACTCGGCCAGCCGCTCGGCGTCGCCTTTCGTGCGAGCCGCCCGCACAGGGACCGTTACGACTGCCGTGTGCCGTGGATCCACGGTGAGCCGCAGGTGCCGCGCCCGAGCCGAGCGCCGCACCGTGCACTCCAGCCGGCCGCCGGGCAACCGGAGCGTGGCGCGCCATTCGGTCGTCGTGGCCATCACGGCAAGGTTACCGCGGGAGGCGCCCCGAGAGCCGCGCCGGCAGGGCGTATCGGCGTTGACGCCGGCACCATCTCAGCCCAAGATTTGCGCGCAGCGACCGCCCGGTTGATGTAACATTCGCCGTCGCGTGGGGCTATAGCTCAGCTGGAAGAGCGCCTGCATGGCATGCAGGAGGTCCAGGGTTCGAGTCCCTGTAGCTCCACCAATCCCCGCCTTACGAAAGCCGCAGTCCCGGCTGCTCGGGGAGAGATCAGCATGTGGACCAGAGGCTGAGCGGGTACAGCAGTCGGATCTCCTAAGCTAGGGACTCTGGGAGTTCTCCGGTCAGCCGGAGAGTCGCATTCCACTCGGAATCGCCTCGCGGATCTCGGCCGTCGGGCGCCCTCCGTAGACGGCGATTCTCCGTATCTCGCGGAGCTGGCCGGACGTGAGCGGTGTAAAGAGCAGGAATTCGTTGCCTGGGTTCACCAAGGTCACGAGCCACAGCGATCGACCGGGTGCCAGATGGACGGCGCCTTCCCATCCCAGGCTGGCCACCTCTGCTGCGTCGACGATGCTTGAGTCGTCGATGTCCTGCCAGCCGGTGTAGTACGCCGCAGTGGGTCGGTGCCAGTCGTACAGTCCAACTCCGAGCCGCTGTGCCTCGCCGCTCCCAGACAAGTAGTACTCGAGGGGAAAGTAAGTCTGAGCGTTGAGGGTGATGACCACGTCGCCTGGCTGGGCAAGCGCGGCAAGAGCCTGGGCCATCTGGCGGCCTGGCTCGACGGCTGGAGCGCCACGAGACGCGTCGATTCCGCGAGCAGTCCCGACGGTCATGGCAGCGAGGATGGGTAGAACGAGCAGGATCTCCAGCGGACCTTGAGGCACGAGCCCGGCGAATCTGAATCGCGGCCTCAGATAGTCGGCGGCCACCACGACGGCTGACGCTATCGCGATTGCCACGGGCGGGAAGGCAGCTCCGAGGTAGCGCGGATCGTAGATTGAGTTGAGCTGCGAGTAGGTCCAGACGGCCGGCACCAGGCCAAAGCCAAACGCGATCGCGAGCGCCAGAAGGCGGCCACGCCGAAGGCCCCAGTCGACCGTTCGGGGTGCTACGGCTTCGTCCACCTGCTTCGTGTGCGGGCCGAAAGCCGCTCCCGCCACGCCGATCAACGCGCCCGAGCAGGCCGACACCACCACGAGAGTCGACAGGCCTCCCAGGTCGCCGGGCAGCCAGCCGCGCAGCGTGGCTGCAATCGATTCGAGATCCGGCCGAGGCGTCCAGAAAGTCTCACCGTTCGTCGCGACAGACAGGAGATTGGGCAGCCAGAGCGCGAGGGTGGCCGCCCCAAACACGGCACATCCGGTCGCCAGAGCGCCAACGCGGTCGCGAAGCCACGCAAATCCGATCACCGCGAACGCGATCTGGAAACCAACGATCGGTATTCCAAGCGACATCGTCCAGACCTCGCCCGCCACAGCCAATGCAAGGCCGATAGCGGCACCAAGACGCTGCCGGTCCGACCACGCACGCCCGTCGGCGATCAGAAACCACAGGAGCCACCATGCGCTGGTGGAGAAGAAAGTCTCCAGGCTGTACATGCGAGCGTCGCGTGAGTTCAACACCAGGGCCGGAGAGAGCGCGACCAGAGACGCTGCGGCCAGAGCCCCTGCGTTGCCCAGCGCGTCGCGGGCCCATCGCCAGGTGACGAGCACAGTGCCAATCCCGGCAACGACCGAAAGCGATCGAAGCGCCGTTTCCGAGTCACCGAACGCGGCCATCCAGCCCTTGAGAAGAAGCACGTACAGGGGCGGGAAAGTCTCGTGGGAGGACTGCCCGAGCAAATCACCGATCGGCTGACTTGCCAGATACCACGACGCCGCCTCATCGCGGAACAGCTGTGGCTCCCCCAGGTATGCGACACGGACCACAACCCCGACCAAGACGATCGCTGCGAGCGGGACGAATCGAAGCAGCCGAGAGACCGCCTGCTCGCGAGTCAACTCGAGACTCGACGGAAAGTGGCGACTGGTCAGGGTCTGTTTCTCCCGGCTGGGGGAAGTGGCGCTGTCCGCGTCGGTGCCCCGTAAGGCCGCCTGCTGCGGCACAGCTGGATCCGGCAACTACTTTGAGTGGGCGATTCACCTTAGCAGACGTGGTGACGCTTACCAGGGGTCCCGTCTGTCCACCTCTCGGGGCCTCAACGGCGACGGATAAGGGCAACCCAGCCACGCCTCTTCGAGCCCGTCCGCCGTGACTGCCGCGTGGTCAGCTGTAGTAGAGCTGGAGCATCGCCCAGTTCTCGGCCAGGTCGTAGAGAGCCACGGCGATCAGCAGCAAACCGCCGACGAGGTTGATCGCGCGGCTATGGAGAGCGAACCAGCGGGTCAGCTGGCGCTGCGCCGCCCCCGACAGCAGCGAGATCAGCAGCAAGGGGATGCCGAATCCGAGCCCGAACCAGAGAAACGCCCAGAGCTGGTTCACCGCTTCGCCGAACGTGAACGAGTAAACGAAGATCGCCACGACCATCGGGCCCGAACAGGGCATCGCGATCGGCCCGTAGAGAAGCCCGTAGGCGTAGGCGTTGAGGGACGGCCGGCGCAGCAGCGGAACCTTGACCTGGGGCAGCCGGTAGAACGGGTTTCGGTTGAAGACGAGCAGGACGCCCAGAACCAGGATCACCGCGATCGCCGCAGGGATGAGGATCGCAAGGACGTGGCCGATCGAGACGGAGAGGGCGGCCATGATCGCCCCCAGGACGAGCATCGCGGAGAGCACGCCCGCCAGCACGAAGAGCCCGAGGAAGTAGCGAGGCCGGCTCTGCTCCACCGCGGCCTGGCCGCTCAAATAGGCCAGGAAGCCCGGATAGAGCGGCAGGACGCACGGACTCAATGTCGCCAGCAGCCCGAACGAGAGGGACGTGACGGCGATATCCACGTCCTATTGAGCCAGGTACGTGTCCAGCGTCTTCTTGAGGCTGATCTCCGACTTGACCCCGAACGGCAGCCCCCAGACACCGCCCTTGCGGTCGATGATGAGCATCGGCTGGAGGGGCGGATTCAGATAGTCGACGTCGTAGTTCTTCGCCAGGAACTGGCCCACGGATTCCGGCGCCACGGCGACCAGCCAGTTGAAGCCGTTCTGAGCCGTGAACTTCTTGAGGATCGTCGCGTCTTCGTTCGGGTCCACGTCAAGGCTGATCGTGACCAGATCGACTCCGATGCCATAGTCGAGATGGAGCTGCTGGACCTGGCTCATCTCTCCCTGGCACGTCGGGCACCAGGTGGCCATCGTTTCCACCAGGACCACTTTGCCGGCGAAGTCGCCCACCTTGAACGGCTTCCCGGTGTTGACGTCGGTCATCTGGACATCGAACCACGAGGGAGTCGTCGGGCTGGGCGCCACGTACACGGGTACGGGATCCGTGGCGGATACCTTCGACGTCGTGGAACACCCGGCCAGGATCAGCAGGCCCGCGAGCAAGCCGCTCACGCTCCGGATGTGCCTCGCCCGTGTAGTCATGGTCGATTCCTCGTGATCTGTCGCGGAGACGCGCGATACCAGCGACATGATCGGTCAGACGCCCCGGAAAGGCCGGCCGGGCTCGGCCCGCGCAACCGGGTAGGCGCGAGTAGACCGTCGACCCGGCCGGGTTCGCTCGGCCCCGACGTGTTCGTCCCCTCGGCTACACTGGATGCTCGTTCGAGCGTGCCGCGCGGTGAGCGTCGCTACGCCCGAACCCAGGCGCTGAGGTCGCACGTGTCGGCAGTGGAACGCATCCGTATCGATCGCTATGAGCCCACGGCCATCGAGCCGCAATGGCAGCGGCGCTGGGCGGAGCTCGGCCTCTACGACACCGATCTGGCCGACGGGACGAAGCCCAAGTACTACCTGCTGACCATGTACCCGTACACGTCGGGCAACATCCACATCGGCCACTGGTACGCGAAGACGCCCACCGACGCGATGGCCCGCTTCCATCGCATGCACGGCGAGAACGTCTTCTTCCCGATCGGCTTCGACTCGTTCGGGCTGCCCGCCGAGAACGCGGCGATCAAGAACAAGGTCAACCCCCGCGAGTGGACGCTGAAGAACGTCGACAACATGCGGCGCCAGCTGCGCACGATGGGCGCGACCTTCGCCTGGAATGCCGAAGTCGTCACCTGCGATCCCGACTACTACCGCTGGAACCAGTGGATCTTCCTGCGCTTCCTGCAAGCTGATTTGGCCTATCGGGCCAAATCAGCCGTGGACTGGTGCCCCAACGATGGGACGCTGGCCCGCGAGCAGGTCGAAGGCGCCGATCGCCATTGCTGGCGCTGCGGCGCCCGAGTCGAGAAGCGCGAGCTTGACCAGTGGTACCTGCGCACGACGAAATACGCCGACGAGCTGCTCGACTTCTCCGGCCTCGAATGGCCCGAACCGATCCGGATCATGCAGACCAACTGGATCGGCCGATCCGAGGGAGCCGAGGTCGTCTTCACGACGGCGCGGGACGCACACCAGCCCGGCGGCGACGAGCTGCGCGTCTTCACGACCCGGCCGGACACGCTCTACGGCGCCACGTTCATGGTCCTGGCGCCGGAACATCAGCTCGTCTCGAAATTGACTCACCCGGATCGGGCGGCAGAGGTGGCGGCCTACGTGACGGCCGCGGGCCGAGAGACCGAGATCGAACGGATGTCGACGGAGCGCGAGAAGACCGGCGTCTTCACCGGCTCTTACGCCGTCAACCCGGTCAACGACGAGCGCATCCCGATCTGGATCGCCGACTACGTCCTGGCCGGCTACGGCACCGGCGCGATCATGGCCGTCCCCGCCCACGACGAGCGCGACTTCGCCTTCGCCCGCAAGTTCGACCTCCCGATCAGGCGCGTCATCGCCGGACCGGAGGTCTCGTACAAGGACGTCTCATCGCCGTTGGCATGCCGCCTACGTCTCGCACGACAGCAAGGACCGGCTCGTGAACTCCGGGCCCCATTCGGGGGAACCGGCGAACGAGGGCTTCACGGCGATCGTGGCGATGCTGGAGAACCAGAGCCGCGGCAAGGCCGCGGTCAACTACCGAATCCGCGACTGGCTTATCAGCCGCCAGCGGTATTGGGGCACGCCGATCCCGGTCGTCTACTGCGACACCGACGGGATCGTGCCGGTGCCGGACGACCAGCTGCCGGTCCGGCTGCCCGAGACCGTCGACTACGCCGGCCGCGGCGAGAACCCACTCAAGACCGACGCGGCCTTCGTCGAAACCACGTGCCCCAGGTGCGGCGGCCCGGCCCGGCGCGAGACCGACACGATGGACACCTTCATCGACTCGAGCTGGTACTGGTTCCGCTACCTCTCGCCGGCCGATCCAGACGCTCCGGTCGACCGCCAGGTCGAAGCCCGCTGGTGCCCCGTCGACCAGTACACCGGCGGTGCCGAGCACGCCGTGATGCACCTGCTCTACGCCCGCTTCTTCACCAAGGCGATGGCGGACCTGGGCCTGGTCCACGAGCGCGAGCCGTTCAAGCGGCTCTTCAACCAGGGCCAGATCCTGGGCGCGGACGGCGAGCGGATGAGCAAGTCGCGCGGCAACGTCGAGGACCCCGACAAGCTGGTCTCGCAATACGGCGCGGACACGGTCCGGCTCTTCCTGATGTTCATGGGACCGTGGGACCAGGGCGGACCGTGGAGCCCCACCGGCATCGGCGGGATCAGCCGCTTCCTCCACCGCGTCTGGACGGCGGCGCTCGATCCGCACGGCGTCGAGGCGGGCGATCCCGAATCGGGCGTCCTGCCGGCAGGCCAGGACAGCGCGGCGGCGGAGAAGGCCCTGCGCGCGGCGGCCCATCGAACGCTGCGCGTGGTCTCCGACGAATACGCGGAGATGCGCTTCAACACGATGGTCGCGCACCTGATGGAGCTGTCGAACCTGCTGATGCGCTACCGAGGCACCGAAGCGGCCGGCAGCGCGGCGTGGAACGAAGCGGTGTTGTTGCTGCTGCTGATGCTGGCGCCGGCGGCGCCGCACATCACCGAAGAGCTGTGGGCCCGGCTGGCCGAGGCTCGCGGCGAGGCTCATCGCGGCAGCGAGGCGTGGTCATCGATCCACGCCCAGCGCTGGCCGGAAGTGGACGAGACCGCCGCCGCGGAGAGCGAGCGCGAGGTCCCGGTGCAGGTCAACGGCAAGCTCCGCGACAAGGTGGTGGTCCCGGTCGGGATCGCCGAGGCGGAGCTGGAGGCCATCGTGCTGGCGCGGCCCAAGATCGTGGCCGCCCTGGAAGGCCGCAAGCCGCTCAAGGTGATCCACGCCGGCGGCAAACTGGTCAATATCGTGGTGCGGTAGGGCCAGCTTCCTGGCGCTCCGGTCGCCGGCTCGCGGACGGGCTCGTGCGCGCTTGCCAGGTCATATCGCTCAATTCCACCCCCAGCATTACTACGCGCGGCGTCGCCGGTCGTGTGGCGCCGGTTCCTTGGTCGCTGATTGAGTCGTCTGACCGGCTATCTCGGCTATCGGAAAGTGCCGCTATTCAGCCACTCGCCGGCGCCGCACTGAGACCTCCGCTCACTCGGCGCTACATGCACAGTGCGAGTTGCAGACGAAACCTGGCACGGGCGGCCGCGAACGCTGACGCGTGGACGGAACCACTCCTCCCCGGCCTACAATCTCGACACTCCGGGGAACCGTCACGCCGCAGGAGGAGCCGTCATGGAGCCAGGCAAGCCGAAGGCGGCCGATCCGGACGCCATCGCCAAGGTGATCGCGTCCGCCCAGCGCCTCGGCGTCGGGATCGACGAACGCGAGGCGGAAGAGTGGGTCGCCGCAATGGAGACCGAGGCCGCGGGCGGCGATCTCGTCGTCGACGTCAACACGGGCGTCTACGGCAGCCGCATCTCCATGCTCGACTTCGCGCCCGAGGATCTCGCCCGCTTCCGGGAGATGGGGAAGATCGTCGGTTTCGATGACCGGCCGCCCCAGGTCATGACCGCGCTGTCGATCTCCGGTTCGGCCGCCCAGAGCAAGATCAACACCTTCCCGGCCGACTGCGACTTCTTCGAGCGCATCAATATCAAGGCCGACACCCGCGAGGAGGCCTGCGCGATCCTGGCCGACATGATCCGGGAGAAGGCGCTGGCGACCGCCAGCGGGCCGGGCCATCGGCTGTGGGAGGTCAAGTTCGGCCAGCATCCGGTCGAGGCGACCAAGGGCGGCAAGCCGGTGGGCGTGAAATCGCCGATGTCCTGGACGATCGACGAGATCCGCGCCGGGCAGATGGAGGTCACGCTGATGGACGGCAACGGCCGCCGTCTACACGTGGGCCGACGCGACGCGCGACCCCGGCTGGTGCAAGCTCGATTGGGTCATCGCCGACAGCGCGCGCGGCAAGCTGGCCAACGCCAGCAACGTACTGGACACGACCTGGGAGGCGCCGGACGGCGAAGATCGTGCCGCTCGACGGCTTCCTGGACCCGGCCTTCCAGGAGGTCTATATCGACGCCGATTCGGCTCCCGCTCTTCTCGAAGCTGGTGAAGGAGCTCTCGGCCGACACGGTCGACGACTACGTCGAGGCGCTCGAGCACGAGGTCTGGAAGTACACGGTTCAGCATCCGAGCTACGGCAAGGTCGCCCGGCGTCTCTACAACGTCTTCCGGATGAACGGCCACTACGCCGAGGCGGCCTTCATCCGCGAGCTGTTCGACGAGCCGATCACGGCCCTGTACCAGGTGGCGGCGCTGGTCCAGACGCTGGACGACGCGGCCGGCTCGGGCGAGGACTTCGACGCGGAGACGATGATCGCCCAGGTCGACCAGCTGATCATGTCCGCGATCCAGGCGCTCGACGGGCCCGAGGAGGCCGAGATGGTCGGCCACCTGCTGAAGCTGCGCAACTCGATCCAGAAGCGCGGCGCCGAGGCCGACCGGGCGGACGACATGACGGACATCCAGGACGCGGCCATGCAGCGCGGTCAACGACTACTTCGAGCGGACGCTCCGATCGGTCCCGGAGATCGACGCCTATCTCAAGGAGATCGTCGTTCGGGCGCCGTAGGAGCGAACGACGCCGGAGATAAGCGCGGAATAAGCCGGCAGGTGAGCGGGCTCCGATAGGGTGCGCGGCATGCGCCGTGGCCGCTCGATCGGAGATGAGGATGGACACGAGCGCGCCCTGGCGGGAGCTTGAGGCGAAAGAGGAGGACACAGCCAGAGTCCCCACCGGCCGGTCGGGATCGCCTGCCTTCCTCGTGACGATCGGAGTGGCTGCCGTCCTCGCGATCGCGTCGGTGGCGGCCGTGGCCTTCGTCGAGCTTCGCCCGAGTGGACAAGTCGAGGTGGTATCGGGCGCAGAAGCGTCGCCGTCGCCGCGGGCCGTCTGCCGCAGATGCTCGTGGTCCAGGTGGCGGGGGCGGTCGTGCGCCCCGGCGTCTTCTCGCTGCCGCAAGGCTCGAGGGTCGCGGACGCGATCCGGGCAGCCGGCGGCTACTCGCCGGACGTGGACCCGCGACAGGCCGAAACGAAGCTCAACCTGGCCGCGAAGCTGCAGGACGCGGAACTGGTCGCGCGTGCCGAGGCGGGGTGAAGGATCGGGCACTCGCGCCTCCCGACCGGCGCCACGAGCGGGCTCCTCAACCTCAACACGGCCACGGCAGAACAACTCGACGCGCTGCCGGGAATCGGGCCGGCGACGGCCACGAAGATCCTGGCGTCTCGGAGCGAGCGGTCGTTCGCCTCGGTCGACGACCTGGTCAGCAGGAAGCTCGTCACCGCCTCGACCCTGGCCAAGTTCCGCGACAAGGTCACGGTCGGATAGCGGATGCGCGCCAGGCCGGCGTGGCTCGCCCTCGGCGCGATCGTTGCCTCGGGGACCGCGGGTTACGAGCCGATGGGCGGCGACTCGGCGGTGGCGGTCATCGCGGCCGTGGCCGTGTCCGTGGCGTTGGCAGCGGCCGCGTGCCTGTGCCGCTCGCGGCAGCGGCGCGGGCTGGGCGCAGCTCTCGTGGTCGCGTCGTTGGGCGCCGCGATGGTCGCCGCACGGCTCGCGATCGGCCTCTCGGTCGGCGGCGGGGCCGGCGCGGTCGAGACCACGGCCCTGCCGGACGGCTCGGGGCCATGGAACGCCGGCGTCGAGAGCGCCCACACGACCAACGGCCTCCAGATCGCGACGATCTACCTGACGGACCGGCCGGTCCGCTGCTCGGCCCAGTTCCCCGTCTACCCGCGGTTGATCGCCGGCGACATCGTCATGTGGTCGGGCCGGGTGCGGCCCCTGACGGACGGCGAGTACGACCGCTACCTCGCGGCCCAGGGAATCTCCGCCACCTGCGAGGCCACCGACCTGACCCTGGTGAGCCACGACGACTCTGCCGCTGGGCCACCTCGAGGCGATCCGTCAGGCTTCGGGCGACGCCCTCCAGAAGGTCCTGCCCGAGCCGGAGGGCGGCCTGGCGACCGCGATCCTGATCGGCCTGCGGGATCGCGTCGACCGTGGGCTTGGCGGCCGATTTCACGACGGCCGGAGTCAGCCACATAGTCGCGATCTCGGGCTGGAACATCGCCATCGTGGCGGCGACTGTGGCGGCGCTGCTGCGCGGCTTCGTCGGACGCCGCCGGAGGGCCGCCGTCACGATCGGCGCGATCGTCGCCTACACGCTGTTCGCCGGAGCCTCACCGTCGGTGGTCCGGGCGGCGTTCATGTCCGGAGTGGCGCTTGCTGGCCGTCGAGAGCGGGCGCGGGTCGAGGGTCATGGTGAGCCTGGCCTGGGCGATCTCGATCATGCTGCTGCTCGACCCCGGCATCGTCGGCGACGTCGGTTTCCAGCTCTCCGCTGCGGCCACCGCCGGGCTCGTCGCGTGGGGAACGCCGCTTGCGCAGAGGATCGGGGAGCGCGTTCCCGCGGCTTCCGAGTGGCCGTTCGGGACACGCCTCGGCCTCTCGCTCGCCGCCCAGGCCTCCACGCTCCCGATCGTCCTGCTCACGTTCGGCCGGCTCGCCCTGATCGCACCCGCGGCCAACCTCGTGGCGGTCCCGCTCGTGCCGCCGGTGATGGCGGCCGGGGCGGTCGCGTTCGTGGCGGGCTGGCTCGCCGTCGCCGGTGCCCCGGTCTGGATGACGGGTCTGCTCGCCATGCCGGCGGCACTTGCTGCTCGAGGCCCTCGTTGCGGTGGTCCGGCTGGCAGCCTCGGTGCCGGGCGCCAACGAGACGCTGCCATTCCCGGCGAACGTGGCGGCGGCCGCGACGGCCGGCCTGCTCCTCCTCCGGATGGACCGAGCGCTCCGCGGCTCGGGATCTGCCCAGGTCCGGGAGCGGAAGCCCGCCATCGGGACCGGATCCAAGGGCACTCCCCGCGGACCGCGCCCTCGGCGCGGGCAGCGGTGGGCGCTCGCGGGAGCCGCGTTCTTCATCGTCGCGGCCGGCTCGGTCGTCGCGGCACGCCCGGACGGGAGCATCCATGTCATCGTCCTGGACGTCGGGCAAGGCGACTCGATACTCCTGGAAGGAGATCGTGGCAGCCGCGTCCTGGTAGACGGCGGCCCGGACGCGAACGCGCTGATGACCGCCCTGGATCGCTACGTTCCGTCCTGGGACAGGCACCTGGACGCGATCGTCCTGACACACCCTCACGACGACCATGTGGCAGGCCTCGTGGCCGTCGTCGAGCGATATCGAGTCGACCGCGCCTTCGAGTCGGGCTGGCCGTCCACGACCCCGGTCTACGAATCCTGGCAGACCGCCCTTTCGTCGAGCGGGCTGCGGGCGGAGCGGCTTCGCACGGGCCAGACGCTGCGCCTCGACGACGCGACGCTCCGGGTCCTCTGGCCCGACGACGGCACGACCCGGCCCGGCGGCCTGGACCCGAGCGCGGCGGACAACCGAAAGGCGAACGACTCCTCGATCGTCCTGCTCGGTGACTACGAAGGACGGCGCTTCCTCCTGACCGGCGACGTCGAGGACGACGTGGATCCGGTGCTGCTCGCTCGGGGACTGCCCGGGGTCGACATGCTCAAGGTGGCTCACCACGGCAGCGCGACCGCTTCGTCGGACGAGCTGCTGGCCGCGCTTCATCCGTCCGTGGCCGTCGTGTCGGTCGGGGCCGACAACCGGTACGGCCATCCGAACGCGGGCACCATGACCCGACTCCGTGCCCACAGCCGGACCGCCGTCAGGACGGACCAGAGCGGCACCGTCGAGACCACGCTCGATAGAGCGGCGGTGACCGTCACGACGTCACGCGGCCCCGGCAACGACAACCCTGGCGCAGACGCGTCTCACGCAGCCGCGGCCGGACCACCCGGGCTCCTGTACGATCAACTCGATGTCAGTGCCCGAGCCGCCGCGACAGCGCGGCCCTGCTCCTCTCACTAGAGCCCCCTGCCTGGCACCTCCGCCACGCCCGGGCAGTTGCCGAGACGGCGGCCTGGCTGGCGTTGCGGGCGGTCTCGGCTGGACGGCCGCTCGATCGCCGCCTGGTTGAGTCCGCGGCTCTTCTCCACGACATAGACAAACTCGCATCGGTCAAACGGGAGGTCGACGGTCTGCCGCACGGCGAGGGCTCCGCCGAATGGCTGTCCCGGCACGGGCTACGCGGAGCTGGCGCCGGTGGTCGTGGGGCACCCGGTGTCCGCGGCTGGCGGACGCGGCCTGGTTCGAACGCTGGCTGAGCACCGCATCGCCTGAGGCGCTCATCCTCGCCTATGCCGACAAGCGGGCCGGCCAGCGACTCGAGTCGATGGCAGCGCGTTTCGGATCGTGGGAGCGCCGCTACCCGCCGGAGGCCAGGGCAGGGCGAACTCGCGGCGCCTGGACGCCCGAGATCCTCGTAGCGGTGTGGCGCAGGGCCGAGACGATCGAGCTGATGGCTTGCGAGCTGGCCGGCGTCACGCCGGACGAGGTTCGACGCCTGCCCTGGACGGGGCCGTGCGCTTCGATCGGCGAGGGGCGGCTGAAGTGGCTACGGGACCCACCGCGCCGCTCGGCTACTACTGGGGCGACGATTCGTACAGCGTCGGCCACGGCCCGGACGCTCTGGCCGCTCGGCTGGCGGGCGACGGGCCCGCCGCTGGAGCGCATGCGACTGACCGGCGCCGCCACAACGGCCGACGAGATCACCGAGAGAGTGGCCACGGCCACGCTCTTCGGCGGCGGGACGCTCGTCGTCGTGGCCGAGCCGGCCCCGCTCATCGCCACCAAACCGCTGGCGGCACGGCTGGTCGAGGCGCTCGGCGCAGTGGCCGACCGGAAACGGCCTGGCGTTCCTGGACGCCGTGGACGGCACGGCTCGCCGCCCCGCGTCCCTGGAGGCCCTGCGCAACGCGGTGGCAGCGGCCGGCGGCGACGTGCGCGAGTTCAAGGCCCCGACGCGCGACCAGATGGCGCGCTGGATCGCGGACCGCGCTCGAGAACGCGGGATCGACATCTCCCCGCCCGCCGCGGCCACGCTCGCCGAGCGCGTCGGGCGCCAATGTTCGTGAGCGCGACATAGACCGGCGTCGCCAGGGCGAGCTGGCCGTCGCGGAGTTGGAGAAGCTGGCCGTCTACCGCCTCGACGAGCAGATCCGCCCCGAGGACGTGAAGGAGCTGGTCGCGGACGCCGTCCCGGGGTCAACCTGGGCGTTCCTCGACGCGGTCGGCATGCGGCGCGCGGGTGAGGCCGCGGAGCTGGCGGAACGCCTCGACGACGTGCCGGGTCCCGTCCTCGTCGTCCACCTGCATCGCCGGATCAGGGAGCTGATCGACATCGCGGACCTTCTGGAGGCCGGGACGCCGGCCGCGGCCCTGGTGCGGACGCTGAAGCTGAATCCGTATCGCGCCGAGCGCCTGGCCGAGCAAGCCCGAACCTGGGCCCTCCCGGAACTGGATGCCGCTCTCGCCGGCCTCCTCGAGCTCGACGCCGCGCTCAAGAGCCGCGAAGGGGGCAGCGGCCTCCGACGCCGTACGGCGATCAACCTCTGGATCGTCGAGAAGGTACGCCGGCGCGGCTCGCACTAGGACCGGCGCGGTTCCCGCGGCTTCCCTGCCCGGCACGGAACGGACCGCCCGGCGCCCCGGCGTATCGCTCGCCGGGGCCGCCCTATTCCTCCCCGGACCTGGTGGCAAGCACCGGAAGGTCGGTGCGCGCGCGCAGGTGAAACGCCACGCCGTACACCTCCTGGGTACCCGGGTCCAAACGCGGCACCGCGGTCATCCGCCACTCATCCTTGCCCAATCTGATCCACCGCGAAAACGGGCGGCCCTTGGCAAGGACCACGTCGAGCAGGACGAAGGCGTCCGGCGGCAGATCGAGCAAACCTTCGCGAGCGGGCAGCCCCACACACTGCGCGCCAAAGGCGGCAAGGAACGCCGGATTGCCGTATCTCACGAGGTGGCCGGGACCGTGGCATATGGCGGCGGGACGTCGCGCCGGCGCGCCGCCGTCGGGCGCGGAAGGCTTGGGATCGGGTCGAGTCACGCGTTCGATTGTGCGCCCGCCGCGCAAGCGGCCCCTGTGTCAGAACCTGGAGGGGCTCATCGCCTCGAGGAAGTCACCGGTGTGGTAGTCGAGGACGAACATCTCGGTCGTGGGCCCGGTGCAGGAGACCGGCTGGCGCCACGACATAGCTCCAGCGGACGCCGAAGGCAGTGCTGTAGTGCACCAGAAGGGCGACGTGATCTGGACCGTTATCGCCCACACCCACATGCCCGCCGGCGTTGCAGCGGACGGCCAGATCTCGGTCCAGCGGACCACTCGAGCCGAGACGACATACGGACCTACCGGGTATATCCGAATGGCATCCAGCCGCGCCAATGCGTCGGCCAGGGAGAGACCGTCGCCCGGCGGCAGCTCGAACGTGGGGATGCTGGCGACATCGCCCTGGTCCGGGCTCAGCGAGGGGGCGATCGAGGGCGACGGCGACGGTGTCGCCACCAGCGTCGCGACCGGCGTCGGATCCGGAGCGGCGGCCGGTGCCAGCCCGAAGCCGGCCAGCAGGCCGAACGCCAGCCCCAGGACCCCGACTATCGGAGCTATGGGCGGAAGCGCGAGCGACCTTCCTCCCATTTCGGGCTTGACCCGCCGAATTTGCGTGTCATACGCATCTGAGTAGCTGTCCGGGCGCTCGTCCATCTTGGGTCCTTCTCATGGCGTTTTCGCGGGACGCGCGCACATTCTGCCGAATCTCGAGAAGAAGGGCCAGCGGGCTGGTCGGCGCCGTGGTCAGGGCAGCGTTTCGAAGGCCACCAGGCGCGAGCCCGTGTGGTAGTCCAGGATGACCAGCTTGGTCGGGTCGCCCGAGCACACTCCTCCGGCGTTGTCGGGCGTGGCCAAAGCCGGGATCCGCAATGCGGTGCTGCGTCCTTCCGCGTCAACGGCGCACTGGCCCAGTCGAACGGTTACGGCCCAGACCCACTGCGTGCCCGCCGGCGCGGACCACGACGACGACGACACGTCCGCCAGCCGGACCAGGTTGGCGGAAATCACATCTTCGATTGGGATCCCGAGGCCGGCGTCCGTGACAGCCCGCAGAGCCTGCGAGAGGCTGAGCCCGTCTGTCGGCACGGGTTGAGGCGAGATCGTCCTGTCCGGGAGCCGGACGATTGCCGGGGCCGTTGGGGCCGACACGGCCGATGGGAAGACGGCCGCCGTCTCCGTGGGCAAGGCCGTGGGAGCCGGCGCCGGATGCGGGGCGAGCCCGAATCCGAGACTCAGCCCCAGGATGATCCCGACCGCACCCACAAGCGGCGCGAGAGGCGGCGTCGGCAGACCGCGCCCCTTCATGACGAGCTTGACTGGTCGAACCAACGGCTCGTCGACGTCCTCGGAGAAGCCGCCGGGACGCTCGTTCATTTGCGAATCCTTCCGCGGCGGTCTGCGCACGAAATGCCGAGCCGCCGCCGACCCCACGTTAGCCCCGGGAGTCACCGGCCACAACGCGTGGCCCGCTTGGCGAGTCGGGGCGCCGCCTGGGCCCCGCGACCGACCCTACTCGGCGCTGGACCAGGCTTGCTCCTGGACGACCACGTCGCTCTCGATGGCGAAGACGCAACGTCCCTGACCGAGGTCGAGCAGCTCGATCAGCTCGGGATCGATGTAGAGCTGATGGCAGTCTTCGCACAAGCCGCCGGGAATGCCGAAGCAGAGGCGCTCAGTACGGTCGGGCAGCCGGAATGTCGTGTCGAAGCGCGTGCTTACCAGGCGCCTGCCGCAGCGTGGGCAGCGTTCGCGAGCCCGAGAAGTCATCGCACCGACCTCAGAAACGGCGGTCAATCGACCGCTTTGATGGTCCGATGCTAAGAGGGCGCATCGACACGGCATATGACTCACTCGTACCGTCTGATCGGTACTCGGGCCGTAACCCAAGAGGGATGCGGTGCGGCAGGTACTACCCCGATCATGTCGTCGGCGCGGCCCACGGCCGTCCGGCATCGGCGGACCGGCTCCTGCTAGCCTTCGCGAATGGATCGAAGACGCATCGTGGGAGTTGCCCTGGGCGCCCTCGCCGGCGCCGCCTACGGCACGGGCCCGCTCTTCTTCAAGGGCTACGTGTTTCCGGCCGGCGTTGACTGGATCGCGATGCTCGTGTGGCGCTTCCTCTTCGCCACGCTGGTCAGCTGGGCGTGGCTCCTCGCCCAACCCGGCGCCCGGGCCGAACTCCGGGAGTTGGACCGCAAGACGGTCGCTCGTCTCCTGTTCACCGGCGCCTTCTTCGTCGTCAACGCGAGCGTCTACTACGCGTCCATCGAACGCATCGACATCTCCCTTGTCGCCCTCCTCATGAGCGCCTACCCCGCACTGGTCGCGGTCCTCTGCCTCCGCCTCGGCTACAAGTTCCAGAGCCGGCTGGCGTGGGGATCGCTGGCCATCGTTCTCCTGGGAACCGTCCTGACGATCGGAGGCGTCAAGCCCGACACCGACCGGGAGGGGATCCTGCTGGCGCTTCTGTCTCCCGTCGCGTACGCCGTCTACATCGTGCTGACCGCCTGGATGGCGGGCGAGCGGCCCGGCCAAACGGCCGACATGCGCTCTCGGGGCCGTGGCGCGGAGGTATCCCCGCCGGTGGCCGGGGCGGTCATGATGACGGGCACTTTCGTCGCCACGCTGGTCGTCGGGCTGGTGACCCGGGAGCCGCTGCTGCCGACGCAGATACCGGCGGCGGCATGGCCCGGCCTGATCGGGATCGGCGTACTCGCCGCGGCAGTCGCGATACAGGCGTTCTACGCGTCTGCCGCCCGGATCGGGGCCGCCCAGGCTTCTCTGATGGCCACGGTCGAGCCAGTAGTCGTGATCGTTCTCGGGATCACCTTCCTGAACGAGGCCTTTTCGCCGATCCGGGCCATCGGAGCCGCGATCGTCCTCGCGGGCGTACTCCTGGCCCAGATCGCCACGCCGTCCGAATCGCGCCCTGGTCTTGCTCGAAGAGCCGTAGTTTCGACTTCAGCTGCCGGGCCGACGCTCGAAAGTGCCCACAACCGCCGCGGACTTCGCTACGCTTCCGCGTAACGCTTCCGGCCTGGATGGCCGGCCCCGCTCAGGAGCGCGTATCGGCCCATGGCGACTCTCTATGCACAGGTCGAACGGCTGCGCACGGCTCGCGACAACCTGGTTCGAGTGCGCAGCCGTATCGAGCTGAGCCCGCTCCCGCCGGATGACCTGCCGCGCCGGCGCGAGTGGGTCGGACGCGAGATCCTCGCGCATGTCGACGAAATGCTGCCCTACTGGCTCGGTGAGATCGAGCGCGTCCTGGCCGGCCGGGTCGAGCCCGTTCCGTTCGGGCGCGTTCCAACCGACCTGGTCCGCCTGCTCACCATCGACCGCGACCGAACCCTGCCGGTCCCCGAGCTGTACGCGCGGCTGGACAACTCCCTGGAGCGAGTCGTGCGCCGGATTCTCGAGCTCGACGAACGGCAGGTGGCCCGGCGAGGGCTGAACCCTCAGCGAGGTGAGATGACGGTTGCGCAGATCGTCGACGTCATGCTCTGCGGCCACATCGAGGAACACTGCCGGCAGATGTCGGCCGCACTGGACCGCAAGCAGGCGTCTCGGTAGGACCGCCGGGCTCCGCCCGGCGCGCCGAGGCTACCGGCCGCGCAGCCTCCGGACCTCCTCGTGGACGACGGCCCGCAGCATGAAGCCGACGTTGGCCGGCCTCTCGGCCAGGCGGCGCATGAAGTACGGATACCACTCCCGGCCGTACGGAACGTAGATCCGGACCCGATAGCCGCGATCGACCAGCATCCGTTGCAGGTCGCGCCGGACGCCGTACAGCATCTGGAACTCGAACCGGTCCGGCGCGATCCCCTCCCGCTCGACGATCTGGATCGCCCTGGCGATGAGCTTGGGGTCGTGGGTGGCGAGCGCCGGATGCGCGTCCTCCAGCAGCAGCCGCTCCATCAGCCGGGCGTAGTTGGCGTCGACTGCCCGCTTGGTCCTGTAGGCGACGCTGCCCGGCTCGTCATAGGCGCCCTTGCAGAGCCGGACGCGCCCTTTGACGGCCGTGATCGCGTCCACGTCCGCCGAGCTTCGCCGGAGGGCGGACTGGATCACCACGCCCACCTGCGGGTAGCTCTCGTGGGCCGCGCGCCAGATCTCGAGGGTGACGTCGGTCCTGGTGTGATCCTCCATGTCGAAACGGACGAAGCCGTCAACGGCCGCGGCTGCCGCCACGACGCGCATCACGTTGGCCCGGCACAGCTCGGGGCTTATCTCCAGGCCCATCTGAGTCAGCTTGAGGCTGACGTTTACGTCCAGCCCGCGGCTCGAGAGCGTGGCGATGGTCGCCAGGTAGCGCTCGACGGCGGCGGCGGCAAGCTCCGGGGACGTGACGGACTCGCCCAGGACATCGAGCGTCGTCTGGAGGCCCGCGCTCTTGAGGGCGGCGATAGCCGGCAGCGCCGCATCGAGCGTCTCCCCGGCGACGAAGCGGGCTACGACGGGCCGAGTCAGCGGGCTCCGAACGGCCAGCCGCGCCAGAGACCGGCGATGCGACATCGAGATGAGGAGCGACCGCATCGTTCGATGCGGCAGGACCCGAATGGTTTCGGCGAACCCCATCGGTCAGCCCTCGCGGTTTGTGTCGTCCGTCTCCGTCGAGGTTTCGGCGGAATCCGCTTCTCGCGCGAATTCGGCGATCAGACCGGCCTCCTGGCGCTGGAATGCCTCGAGGCGGCTGCGACGGTGGCGATCGACTGCGGCGCGGATCGACTCGATCGGCGGCGACCCGAGCATTCGACCTTGCGCGTCGCGGTAGACACGACAGCCGATGGCCACGGGCAGATCCGGCCGCGGAACCACGTCCTCGCCGTTGATCCTGATCGTGGGCGAGCCCTGGAATCCGAGGAACTCGGCGTCTTCCGGGCCACCGACGAAGATCACCTGGATGGGCGTCTCGATGATCCCCTGGCGCAGGACGCCCTCGAGGTCGCGGTGCGCCTGCTCGAGGTGCGGGCAGTCCTCGACCGCCAGCAGTTCGACGCGCAGATCGGCCATGCGGCCAGCCTACATCTGCCGCCCGAAAGTGGGCCGGCGGCGAGGTCGGGAGATCGTGCGCGGCAACGGGCGGCGCAGCGAGCCCGCGGAAGACTACCCGGCGCGGTCCCACGCGGCGGCGAGCAAGGTGTCGCGAGTCCGCTCGTCGAGCCGGTCGCCCAGGGCGACCCCCAGGGCGAGGTCGACGATCGCCTCTTCGGCCTCCAGCTTGATCTGAAGCCACGTGGCGGTGTCGTCGAGGGCATAGGGAATGGCGTCGTTGCCGCGCGCCGACCAGGCCATGGCGCGCTTGCGCACCCAGTCGATCTCCTTGGAGATTCCGTCGCGAGCGCCTACGGCTCGAACTGCGGCCCAGGCTTCCTCGTGGACCGGCCGGCCGACCGCCTTCCAGGCCGCACTCATGCGCAACATCTCGACCCGGTCCGCATGGTCCAGGGAATTCGAAGAAGGCATCCAGCTCGTCCGTGTCGAGCGGGTTCGGCTTGCGGTCTCGATGGAACATCTCTGGTCCCCCTTTCGCCGGGTCAAATCCCTCGTCGATCCGTTACCGCTCTCCCCACTCCAGCGCCCGGAAACGATCCTCCTGTTCACCTGCTTCGTGGAGGAGGGTCCACCAGCACGAACGTTTCGGTCCCGAACATGGCCTCGAGCTGGGCGCGCGTTTCTGGGTCGTCCCAGCGGCGGCCGCGCATCTGGCTGTCGTGGCAGGCCAGGGCCGCGATCTTGCGCTCCAGGACCGAACCGATCTGGACGATCGTTGTGATCTCCTCGTCCGGCCGGGCGAGACTCTCGAAGGCCTGCTGCTGACGCAGGTCGTCTTCCGACGGTGGGGCCGTCTCTCCGGAGCGTCGCCGCTCCTCCTCCATGGCGGCCCGCATCGCGGCTATCCGCGAGCGCGGCAAGGCCTGGTGATAGAGGGCGACCGGCCCGCCGGCCTCGGCTGCGGCTCGCCGGTAGGCGGCCGTGGCAGTGGCGGAAGTGGCAACGTGATCTGGGTGTCCATAGACGCCGCCCGGATCGAAGGTCACGATTACCGCGGGCCGCAGCCGCCTGATGACGTCCAGCATCCGCTCGACGACCTCGCTCGGGTCCGCCAGGCTGAGCGAACCCTCCGGAGCGCCCCAGCCCTCCATCCCGGAGTCGCGGTACCCCAGGAAGATCGGCTCCGAGATCCCCATCGCCTCGCAGGCGCAGCGCAATTCCGTGCGGCGGATCTCCGGATCCAGCGAGTGGTCGACGTTTGTCTCGCCGGGCTTCCCTCCCTGATCGCCGTTGGTGACGCACAGAACCCACACGGGATTGCCCGCGGCCGCGGCCAGGGCCATCACACCGCCGGCGCCATAGCTCTCGTCGTCGGGGTGGGCGAAGATCGACAGGAGGCCCCGGGGCGCGGGTGTCGGGCCGGGACGGCTGGTTCCGGCCACGTCAGCGACCGGATCGCCGGACGGCCGCGGTCTTCGAGCTGGCGCCGCCGGCCGCGCGGCCGTTCGTGGCGCGGCCGTTCGTGGCGGCGGCCGTTCGACCCGGCGTCTCGACCCTCGTTGAGCCCGAGTCCCTGCTCCAGGTCCGCGCCCAGCTCCACGGTGCGCCGGTACGACGCCCAGACGGCCTCGGACAGCACGGTCCGCAACCGGCCGGACTCGAGCTCGTGGATCGCGGCGGCGCTGGTCCCGCCGGGCGACGTGACCATGTTCCGAAGAACCGCGGGATGCTGAGCCGTTGCCTTGGCAAAGGCCGTGCTGCCTTCGAGGGTTTCGATCACGAGATCGTGGGCGATGTGGCGCGGGAAGCCCAGGTGGACGGCGGCGTCGATGAGCGCTTCCATGACCAGGAATACGTACGCCGGACCGGTTCCGCTGACCGCGGTAGCCATCTCGACGAACCGCTCGTCCTCGACCTGGAGATCCGTACCGAGGGCCCGGAGCAGGACCCGGGCCTGATCGCACTGCTCCTCGGTCACCTCCGGCGTGGGGTACCAGACGGTGATGCCGCGCCCGATCTGGGCCGGGGTGTTGGGCATGCTGCGCACGACTTCGCGATGGTCGAGCAGGCTGGTGAGGACCTTGCAGGTGGCGCCGGCGACGATCGAGACGACCAGCTGGTTGGGGCGCAGGTGGCCGCCCAGCTCGTGGCCGACCTTGGTCAGCGTCTGAGGCTTGACCGACAGCAGGATTACGTCCGCCTCGGCTGCCGCCTCCAGGTTCGAGGCGACCATGCGCACGCCGTACTGGCTCTCGAGTTCGGCGCGTCGCTCCGGTCGGGGCTCGCTGCCGATGATCTGGCGCGGTTCGACGAGCTTGCCACGGAGCAGCCCGGCGATGATCGACTCGGCCATGACACCAGAGCCGATCGTGGCGACCGTTCGGTTCGAGAGAGGCGACATGCCGGCGAGTATATGCCCGTAAGGGGACGGATGACGGCCGTCATCGCGCGGAATTGCGGGCCGGCGGGCCGATGGGGCATGCACTGCCGCTGCGCTCGACCCTGCTCCAAGATAGACGAGAGCCGGTCGTCGGAAGGGGGGTTGACGACCGGCTGTGTGATCTCGTCTTTGCGCGGGAGGGAGGAGGAGGGAAGGAGGATCTGAACCCGATTTTGCTGCTCTCGCTGAACGAATCCTGAAATGGGGCGGATGCCCTGTCAAGCGCGGCCCGCGTGGCGGACGAAGCCGCCCACCCCATGAGACAGGTCGGGCGCCTACTCGGAGAGGGGCGTCCAGCTGGCAGGCGGGGAGGTCTCGATGAAGCCCTCCGGGTCGAAGATCTCGGCCAGCATCCCGATGCCGTCGACGACCCTCGGGCCGGGCCGGCTGAAGTAGACCGGGTCCACGATGAAGACATGTCCGGTCCGAACGGCCTTGATCTCGTCCCAGAACTCCGGCTTCCGGGTCTTGGCCCAGGCGCGCTTGGCCTCCGGCAGGCTCAGCCCGGCCGGAGCGAGCAATAGCATCTCCGGATCGACTTCGCGGACCGCTTCCCAGCTCGTCGGCGAGGCAGCTTCGCCTTCACGCCCGAGCAGGTCCCACCCGCCGGCCCGACGCACCTGCTCCGGGATCCAGCGGCCGCTCGCATGCAACGGTTCGAAGGTCTGAATGACCACGACTCGCTTGGGCGCCAGGCCCTGGTCGCGGCGGACGACGACTTCCTGCTCGATCCCGCCCATCTCCTCGCGGAGGACTTCGAGCAAGTCCATCGCCTCGTCCTCGACTTCGGCCATCGCCCCGACCGAGGCGATGGAGTGGAAGATGCCCTCGATGCTGATCGGATCCAGGGAGATGACCGACAGTCCCGTCACCGCCTCGCTCAACTCTTCGCGCACCGCTTCGGCGGTTGGTCCGAGCCCGCCTTCGCGAACGATCACGAGGTCCGGCCGGCTCGCGAGCAGGGCCGGACGATCCAGCGCCGCCGGGCCCATCTCCTCTCCCGGGTCGACGGCAGCCAGCGGCCGGGTAACGACCGCGATGCCCTCGATCTCCGGAGGGTAGTCGCAGCGGTGGCTCACTCCGACCAGCTGGTCTCGCAAACCCAGCGCGCAGACGATCTCGGTGGCAGCGGGGAAGAGGGAGGCGATTCGCATCGGGGAAGTCTAGCCGTAGCGGCTTGTCGGCCCGTTCAGGCGCCGGGTCCGGGAATCGAAAGCGCCCGGCCGGTGGGCCGGGCGCCAATCGAGTGCTCTGGAGGTCAGGCCGGCTTGGCGGCGTCGACGAGCTTGCGCGCGGCGTCTTTGTCGCTGTACCAGAGGGCGTTGATCTGGGTGTAATTGGTCCACTCGGCCGGGAGGGCATCCTCGGTGAAGATGGCGTTCACGGGGCACTCGGGCTCGCAAGCACCGCAGTCGATGCACTCGTCCGGATCGATGTAGAGGGTGCGATCCTTACCGTCCTCGAAGTGGATGCAGTCGACCGGACAGACGGACACACACGCCTGATCCATGACATCGACGCACGGCTCGGCGATCACGTAGGCCATCGGGGCTTCTCCTGGAATCGTTGGTATTTCGTCAGTCTTGGAGGCCCAGCGGCACTCCGAACGCTCACCCGGAGCGTACCACGCTGGAGACCTTCGGCGCGGACGGCTGGCGACCCAGCCTGGCTACATCTGCGGCTTGTACTCGGGATCCAGGTACTTCTCCGGATCTTCTTCGAAGTCCAGCTTGCAGCCGCGGCTGCAGAAGTAGTAAGTCTCGCCGTCGTACTCGAACTTGAGGTCGCTGCTCGTGTCGACCTCCATCCCGCAAACCGGATCCTTCGCGTACGCCATGTCGCTCCTTCGACCGCCTGCCGGCCTTGCCAGCGATCCGATTTGGCCGATATCGGATCGCACGGTCCAAGTTTAGGCCACCTGGCCACGGGTGCCTCCGCGAGCGGCAATGCGCCGGGGGCGGGCGCTACCTCATCGAGCAGCGTAGGATGCCACCCATGGATCCCAAGCTGGTGGAAGCGGCACGACCGACTCTGGAGTCCGAGCGCCGGCGTTTGCGAGTCGAGCTATCGGAGGAGGTCGAGCATCCCCGCGTCTCCCACGGGGCCCAGACCGCCGCCGCGACGGAGGTTTCCGAGAGCCAGCGCGGCCAGCAGCTTCGAGAGCGCGAGGAGCAGCACCTGGCCCAGATCGAAGCCGCTCTCGAGCGGATCGAGGCCGGCACCTTCGGGCAATGCCAGACCTGCGGCAAGCCGATCGCACCGGAGCGCCTCGAGGCTATTCCGTGGGCCATCGACTGCGTCGACTGCCACTCCAAGAAGCGGCGCTGACCACGCTGGCGGCGCCGGCGCACCCATTCAGGGCTTGAAGTTCGCCGCCTGAGCCCGCACCAGATCCACCACATTGCCGAGGGCGATGCTCACGTCCACGTTGTGCAGGCCGTACTGCGGGCCGTTCTGCTGTTGCACCGCCGGCCTGGCGTCGGTCGAGGGCGCGACCACGTCTACCTGCAGCCAGGATGCCCCATTGGAGCTCTGGCAATGGGCCGTGTACTCGCCCGGGTAGCTGACCCACGGGGTCGTCACGTTCTTGAGTCTTCGAGAGACCGTGGAACGCGAGCTCCTCCGTCAGGAAGTAGGGCTGGAGCTCTCCCGTCCCGCCGGCGAGGTTGGCGGGGTTCGTGCACAGGATCTGCAGGTCGGACGACGTACTCTCGCGACATGACCGGGTTGACCCTGCTTGCCATCGTGCCAAACCACGCATCCGGCGGAGGGGCCGCATTGAAGGTCGAGTAGGCGACTATGCAGCCGATCTGGCCCTCCGCGGTGCAGGCCGGGATGTTGGCGAAGTCGCCGCCGACGACGGCCCCTTTCGGCACGGCGACGTTACCCCCGAACAGCAGAGCCGAGACCAGCAACCGCCGCTTCGAGGAGTCCTGGTCGATCTCTTTGGCGAGCAACGCTTCCACATGCCACGCCCCCTGGGAGTGGCCGATGAACACGATGCCCCGGCCGTGGTTGTACTGGTCCATGTAGACGTGGAACGCGTTGGCGACTCCCGGTAGGCGGCCTGGGCCTGCTCGGACGTGATCCCCGGGATGTTGTTCACGGCCGTTTGGGTCAGCGACGGATACATGGGCGCATAGACGCGGCACACGGGCGAGAAGCGGGCGGCCTGGGCTTTCGCCGCCCGGATCTCCTCGGGATCGATGGTCAGGTTCGAGTTGGGGGTCATCTGGATGCTGACCGTCGGGTAGACGTAGAAGCAGTCGATCGGCGGGTCGGCGGATGGAGACCCGCTCGTGGCGGCCGGAGATGGACTCTCCGGATGCGTGGACCCGTCGGCTTCCGCCACCGTGGTCGCCAGATCGAGCGTGCACGGGTTGTCCGCCAGACCCGGCTTGCAGAGCCAGACGACGCTGGCGGGATCGAGCGTGGGAAGTGGCCCACCGGCAGGAGAGGCGGTGAGCGCGGCCGTTGGCGTCGCCGCTCCCGCTCCGCAACCCCAAAGCAGCCCGGCGACGAGTACCAGCTACGCCCGCGGACCCGGCGGCTCGTACGATCGATCTACCCGAATGGGTATCCATGGCTCCTCCCTGCTTGCCTCTCCGAGGATACGCGCAGGCGACCCATACGGGTCACTGATTTGACGGTTGTCAAATCGTGCCTACAATGCGGCGATGGATCCCCAACTGCTGGAGGCTCTCCGCGCTCTAGCCGACGCCTCACGACTCCGGCTGATTGGGCTTCTGTCCGCCCGGCCGATGGCGGTCGAGGAACTGGCCGCTGGGAGCGGGCTCTCGGCCGGTACCGTCGTACACCATTTGAAGCGGCTCGAGGCGACCGGTCTCGTCGAGTCGAAGGCGCGCCATCCCTACGTCGAGTACACGCTCCGAGTCGATCGACTGCATGCCGTGTCGAGACAGCTGGCTGCCCTCGAACGCGCAGACGAAGTCGGCGCCGAGCTACCGGGCCCGGATGGCCGACCTCTGCCCGCCTACGACGCCAGGGTTCTGCGGGCATTCCTGCTCAACGGGAAGCTCGTCTCGATCCCGGCCCAGGAGAAGAAGCGGGCGGCGGTGCTCCGCTACCTGATGGCGCACTGCTTCGCCGAGGATCGCCACTATGCCGAGCCGGAGGTCAACGATCGGCTGGCGGCTTATCACGAAGACGTGGCCGCCCTGCGCCGCTACCTTGTGGGCGCGGGCCTCATGACGCGGACCGCTGGGATCTACCGGCGCGCCCGGACGAGCTGAGCGGGCGCCTGGAGGGCCCGTTCCGCGATATGCCGGCGTGGGCCCACCGCCGGCGGTTCAACAGCAGCCAGACAAACCGAAACCCGGCCTCTCGACCGGGTTTCCGGTTCAGTAGCATTGGTTGCGGGGGACGGATTCGAACCGCCGACCTTCGGGTTATGAGCCCGACGAGCTGCCGCTGCTCCACCCCGCGCCGGGAACTGTAGCGAGGCACCGAGGGGCCGTCAAACTTGAGCGCGCCACTCATGGGTACTCTGGAGGCGCCCGCCGGACCCCAGACGCGGCGGTCCGCGCCGCTCGGCGCGGTCTATCTGCGACGTCGGGGAACGCCCGCTCCGGCCGACTTCGCCCGGTAGCCGAGTGCCCTTCGCCAGGCCTCGAGCGCGACCGGCCACCAGACGTCGACCTCACTGTCCACGCCGTACCAGGGTCCGCCCGAACCCGGCCCGTGGACGGCGCGGTCGAGGACGAGCTGCCGGGCGCCGTCCAGCATTGTCGCCACGACGGGGACCAGGCCGTCGCCCTCCGTCCCGGGCACGGCAGCCCGCCCGATCATCGACCGATAGAGCAGATGCGCGACTCGCTCGCGGCCGGTGCCTTTCGGGTGGCCGCGGATGGCTCGCGACCCCACGGACACGTATCCGACCTCCGGGGCGAAGAAGGCCCCGGGCACCGTGCCGTCGGCGATTGACGAGGCCACTTCATTGACGCGACGGCCGATCCCCTCGCCGCTCGAGACCCGGTGCGGCGTGCCGAGAGTGACGATGGCCCCGATGCGCGACGCGGCGGCGAACCTCCGGCCCGCGAACGGTTCCGGAGCCGTGAGCAAACGCGCAACGATGCCGCCGGCGGAGTGCCCCACGACCAGGAGCGGCGCCCCCTCCGAGGCATCCCCGGAGACTCGGCCCGCGGCCAGCAGGGCTCGGGCGGAGCGGGTCGCGATCGGTCCCGTGCCGCGGATCCCGGCCAGAAGCCAATCGGGCGTCCACACATTCGAAACCACGACGGCTGCGGCGCCTCGAGCCTTCAATCGACCGGCCAGGCGGGAGTAGACGGGTGGGGCGGTCAGGAACCCGCCCAGGATGAGGACGGTCGGCGCGATCGAATCCGCGTGTCGGAGCCAACCCGGGCCATCGGGTGTTCGAGCATCGCCAGCCATGACCAATCGCCCTCCTAGCCCATCGTACGCCTCCGAGGCCCCGGAACCTCGGTCTCCTTTCAGCGACCTCGGGGGACAGGTGCGCCATGATGTGGCCTGCAGCGGAATAGGAGGCCCAGGCATGCGAAGCGACGACGACAAGACGCAAGACCAATCCGGGAGTCCGGCCGGCGACAACACCGGAGGCTGGACGCCGGCGGATTTGCCGGAAGAGGAGCCGACTCCGCCCGCTGCCGCGCCCGAACCGTGGACTCCGCCCGCTGCCGCGCCCGAACCGTGGACTCCGCCCGCTGCCGCGCCCGAACCGTGGACTCCGCCCGCTGCCGCGCCCGAACCGTGGACTCCGCCCGCCGCCGCGCCCGAACCGTGGACTCCGCCTGCTGCCGCGCCCGAACCGTGGACTCCGCCCGCTGCCGCGCCCGAACCGTGGACTCCGCCCGCTGCCGCGCCCGAACCGTGGACTCCGCCCGCTGCCGCGCCCGAACCTTCGCCGCAGAGTCAACCGGCCCCCCAGGGCTGGCCGCCTGCCCCGGCACCGAGCTGGCCGCCTGCCCAACCGAACCAGGCCTGGCCGCCAAACCAGGGCTGGCAGCCGACACCCGTCTGGCCTCCCTACCAGGGCTGGCCGCCTGCCCAACCGAACCAGGGCTGGCAGCCGAACCAGAGCTGGCCCCCGGCCCTCCCACCCGCCGCACCGAACCCGACCTGGCCTCCGGCTCAACCGCCCGTGCCACCCCAGTCGGGCTTCCCGGCCGGAACGGACCGCTCGCTGCCCAGACGCCCGAGCCGCCTGCCCCAGATGCTCATGGTCATCGCGGCGTGCATGATCTCGTTCTCCGCGGGGCTGGTAGTCGACCACGTCGCGTTCCGGCCCGCCACGCCTTCGACCGCGTCCCAGCCGACCATCACGACGGGCGGTTCTCTCCAGGGCACGAGCCTGTACGACGAGGCCCTGCAGGTGATTCGCCAGAACTTCGTGGGCCGATCCTCCCTCACAGACAAGCAGCTGCTCTACGGCTCGATCAGGGGGCTCGTCGACAGCCTCGGCGACACGGGACACTCGGTCTTCCTGACACCCGATGAGTACCAGGCCTTCCAGAACTCGCTGAATGCCACCGTGGCCGGGATCGGCGTCCTGATGTCCGACAGCAGCGGTGTGCTCACAGTCAACAAGGTCGTGCCGGGATCTCCAGCCGCCGCCGCCGGTCTCAAGCCCGGCGACCAGATCACGGCCGTCGACGGCGCCCCGACTGCCGGGCAGACGATGGACCAGATAGGCCCGAAGATCCGCGGCCCGGAGGGAACCACGGTCAAGATCACGATCATGCGACCCGGCTCGGCGACCCCGCTCGACTTCACCATCACGCGCGCCCAGGTGGCCGTTCCGCTGGTGGAGTGGGGCATGGTGCCCGGCACGCATGTCGCCGACATCTCCCTGGTCCAGTTCGACACCGGCGCCGCCGATCAGCTCAAGACGGCGATGGAGCAGGCAACGGCGGCCGGCGCCACGGCCATCGTCCTCGACCTGCGCGGCAATCCCGGCGGCTACGCCTCCGAGGCTACGGGCGTCGCCAGTCAGTTCCTGAAGGACGGCGTCATCTACATCGAGCAAGACGCGAACGGCAACCAGAACAGCATCAAGGTCGATACGAGTCAGCCGCACACGAGCCTGCCCCTTGCGGTGCTGGTCGATCACGGCTCGGCAAGCTCATCGGAGATCGTGGCGGGCGCCCTGCAGGACGCCGGGCGAGCGAAGATCATCGGCGTCGCCACGTTCGGGACCGGGACCGTCTTGCAGCAGTTCCAGCTGTCCGACGGCTCGGTCATCATCCTGGGGACCAAGTACTGGCTGACGCCGGCCGGGCACAAGATCTTCGGAGTCGGCATCACGCCCGACCAGGCAGTGGCCATGCCCAACGGTGCATTGCCGATCGACCCGTCCGCCCTTGGGTCGATGACCACGGCCCAGCTGAACTCATCCGGCGACGCCGAGTTGCTGGCAGCCGTCCACTCCTTGAGCAGCTAGCGCCGGACGACCGGCGCGTCTCGGAATCGCCCGGGCAAGTACTATCGCGCCAGCGCAGCCACGCGCGCGCCTTCGAGGGCCGTTAGCTCAGTGGTAGAGCGGCCGACTTTTAATCGGCTGGTCGTGGGTTCGAATCCCACACGGCCCTCCATTTTCACGCTCAGACTGGCCATTCTCAGTCTCGCTAGCCGACACATGGCAGCTTCGCGGCATCTTCGCGGGTGTAGATTCCCGGATGGCGCGAAGGCCCGCCGGAGCAGACCGCAGGCCTTCAGGAGCCCTCCTGAACAGGAGGAAGGCCCGTGGACCACGCTACCAAGCCACGAAGATCCGCAGGCGAGGGTGCCATCTACGACACCGCGGACGGACGACTCCGCGGCTCCCTACTCGTCCAGTTCCCGGATGGCCGCAGCAAGCGCGTCTACGTCAGCGGCCGGACCCGTGCCGAAGTCGTCCGCAAGCTCGATGCCAAGCGCAAAGAAGGCGCGTCCGGTGCCCTGACCGGCGAGACCCTCGATGCCTTCCTCACCCGTTGGCTGCAGGTTCACGAGACACGAATCCGCCCGTCGACGCAGGTCGAGTATCAGCGGATCGTCCGGCAGTACTGGCTCGGCACCGGCTTCACCGCGGACCTGGGGAAGCGAGCCCTGACGCGACTGCAGCCGCTCGATGTCGAGCAGCGCATGACCGAGCTGCTAGCACGGAAGCTCTCGCCGACCACTGTTCGGTACGCCCGAGGAGTTCTTCGGCGCGCGCTGAACGACGGCATGCGCGAAGGCGTCCTCAATCGGAACGTTGCGGCTTTGGCGCGACCGCCTCGAGTAGCGGCTCGTGAGATGCGGGCTCTGTCCCCGGCCGAAGCATCGCGACTCCTCAGCGGAACCGCGGAGGATCCGATGGGCCCGCTGTACGCCGTCGCCATTGGGACGGGATGCCGGCTCGGCGAACTGCTCGGCCTCGCATGGACCGACCTGGCGGCCGATGGCGCTTCGCTGACCGTGAGACGGGCGCTGGCTGAATCCGGCCGTGTTGCCGACGACAAAGGCCACCGCCACACCGCGTGGAGCCTGGCGGAGCCCAAGACCCGGCGGAGTCGCCGGACGATCATGGTGCCTACGTTCGTGCGCGAGGCCCTGCGACGCCAGAAGGCAGCGCAGGCTGTCCAGCGGCTCGCAGCCGGAACTGCGTGGCAGGATCAGGCCGATCTCATGTTCACCGACGCCCTGGGCAATCCCATGCGACCCGATGCGGTCTCCCGCGTCTTCCACGAGACGGCGACCCGGCTCGGCCTTCAGCCGATGCGATTCCACGATCTGCGGCACAGCGCAGCAAGCCTCATGCTCGCCCAGGGCGTCCCATTGAAGACGGTCAGCGAGACGCTGGGCCACGCTTCGATCGCCATCACGGCGGACGTCTATGCGCACGTGACACCAGACCTTCGGCGAGAGGCCGCCGACGCGCTCGACCGGGCGCTGCAGGCGCAAGGCCGGCCGACAGACTGAAGAGGACGAATCTTTCAGCGTCGCCTCCGTCACCCTTGCCGTGAGGCTATCTCGCTGATGGCCGAGGATGGAACCAATCGTCGCCGGCCGACCTTGACGCTCCGGATGCGTCCTGTCCCGATTTCCGAATACAGGGCCGTGCGGCCGATGCCGAGAGCACGGGCGGCCTGCTCGATGCTCAGCAGCCGATCGGGTTCCCGCCCGCTCGGCCGACGTTCGGTGGCAATCTCGTCGCGCAACGCGGCCACGAGCTCAATCACGGCCGTACTGAGCCGGTCGCTGATCGGACCCCGCTGGTTCGAAGGCACGACGGGCCGGACCATCGGCCTGGCGATCTGGGCTTGGCTTCGTAGCGACTGCCGCCCGGATCGGCGCCCCGGTTCGGGTCCAGACTTGCGCATCGACAACTCGTTCATGGCGCCGACGAATACTGCGCCCATTGGACTTCGGCGCGCGCCGGCGTTCCCAGGTTCCGCCTCGTTCCGACAGAACCGATGTGCCCCGATTGACCCGGCCCGGAAAAGCTCGCCGCGACCGCCTGCTCGGCCGGACTCAGGCCCGATCCGGCGTAGTGGAAGCTCCGTCGGATGAGAACCAGGTCACCGATGGCTTTGGCGCGCACCTGCGCGAGCCACGGATCGGCTTGGGCTCGAAACTGTGCCCGGACACCTCGCAACGTGGCGAAGGTGACCGAGTAGCGACGGGCCTTGGTCAGGAAATGGCCGCGAAAGCCAAGACTGTGGGCCCAGCGTGGGCTCAGGGTCCAGGCGCAGCGCATCAGCGTTCGGGCATGATCTGTCAGCTCGGCTCGCTCGATCACTCCCTTGAGGCGGATCCGTCGGTCGAGGCCGCCGCCAATGGCTGCATCCTTGGTCGCGTACTTTGCGAGGTAGCCTGCGACTGCGTTTCGGTCGGCTTCGCCACCGGTCGTGGTGCGCGGCACAGGCCGGACGTCGACTTGCGCGCCCCAGCGGACAATCAGCTCACGACCGTCGGGTCCTGCCACCGTGACCGCTACTCGCGCCGCGGTGCGGGCGACGGCCTCCGCTAGACGCTGCGCCGTCGCTCCGCCCGCCGGCGCGGTGTCGGGACCCTCGGGTCCGTCGAGCCGGATGACCGCATGGACATGCACGGCGCCTCGCGCCTGGAACTCCGCGACCTTCGCGTAGGCGACGCGGACCTGGCTGCGCAGCGCCGAGACGCTAAGTCCGCCCAAAGCTGCGAGCTCGCGGGGCAGGTACGTGATCGTCCGCCGCCACAACGCTCCAAGGTTCGCGTTCCACAGAGCCGCGGCCTCGTAGTCGTAGCAGTCCGGACAGAGCGCCGCGCCGATCCGGGGATCGCCCTGGGCATGACGCTCGACGCAGCGCATCGGGATACCGTGTCCGCATGTCTCGGCCTGGCCACCGAGCCGGCAGCGGCGAGTACCGCCACCGACATCGACAACTCGGCGATGGACTGCCCCGAACGAGGGTGCGGTGAACGTCGCGAAGACGAGCGGGCGCGAGGCAACGTCAGTTGAGACACCTCTCTCTTCGCTCCCGGACAGCCCGGCGGAGACGAGGAAGTAGGCGTCACGGCGATAGCGCTCCGAGCAGGGAGGACAGCGCGACTCGCGTCGGTTGTCACAGGCCACGAGCACGAAACCCGGAGCCTCGGCTCTCGTCGACCGCCGAGCCAGGACTGCGCCGGAGCGTGCCGAGACGGCGACCGACTCACCTTGCAGGCGGATCGGCGAGGTGCAACCGCCGGTCCGGCGGATCAACTCGACGACGGCCGGTGCGCCGGCGCCGTAGAGACGCGAGAGCACCGCCAGGGACGCCGGCTCGACCAGTGATGCGGACGCAGGAACAACCACGGACCCGCTCCTACCCGCCCGACTCGGGGCGATGGAGCGGCTGCGGGACCTGCGCCTTCGGGGACGCGCCACGAACGGCCGTCGCCCGGAACGACCAGGCGAGCCTGGGCCGAGAGCCCGAGGTATCCACGTAGGGAGTGGCAGTCAGGCCCTCGAAAGCGACCGAGGGAAACGGCGCACCCGCAGGCGCTGGCGGCAGCGTCGGCGGGTTGCGGGCCGAGATCTTGACCCGCACGACCTTCGTGCGTGCCTCGGGATCGGCATCGAACACCGAGATCGCCCAGGTCGGCAGCCCCGAGTCGCGATCGTGCGCCTGGACCCGTTGCTCGCGGGTCGAGGCCTCGAAGTCGACGACCTGCTCTACGGCGCCAACCGCGTATGCCCCTGCCGGGAACACCAGCTCATTGGTAATTGGAATGTGCCTGCTAAGTGCCATGTCATGTCCTCCTATCTGATTTCGAACAGCCAGAATCAGCCAACGCTTTGCTCACAGCTATCGCAGCTGAGGAGCTCGTGCGGCTCCGAAAAGTGGGGGCGATCGCTCTCTTTTGGTCCGGGATGCCTTACCCGGACCTGGGCCGGTCGCCACACAAGACGCTAGGCCGACCAACCGGGAGAGTCAAGGCCTTCTGCGTACCATCGTGCGTACCAAATTCTCCGGTCCGCGTCGGAGCGACCGTCAGCCTGTGTGGAAACGGCACTCCTGAGCTCGGACGACGGCCAAGATCGCGGACCCAACCGCGGCCAGCTACATGGTCGGTCGGACGGACGCGTTCAAGACTGACTTCGCTGATCGCTGCGACCGGCGAGTATGGCCCGATGCACGGGGTCATCGGGCGGGTTCGCCTCTTATCTCCGCGATCCGCTCTAGGAATCTACTGAGAGGGCGGGGCTGATGATCGCGTCCGCGCAGTTGAGTGTCACGCAGACTGGACCCGCTTGGTTGCTGAACCTCGGATGCCGCTTGTTACAACTTTCTCTACGAGATCAAGCCCGTCCCGAAACGAGGTCTTCTTGGGTCCGGGCCAGTTGTATGGCACGGTGCCAGATCGGGGCCACCAACCTCTAACCACGTCCTGACTCGCCTCGCCGGGCTGAACTCAGAACGGCGGCGCCAGCGAACCCGGAAGGCGACTCCTGAGCGCGCGCTGGACGTTGGGACAACTGCATTCAACGCCGAACGGAGAAGGTCCAACCACCGAGCGCAGATCTGCCTCACCTCGGCCGGTGGGCCACCTCACCGGGTCGATGGCTGGTTGATGATCGGGGTCGGTGGAGCTGTGGCGGCCGTCGGCGTCGCCGACGGGTACGGGTTCGATGACCAGACCACCGACTCGACGACGATCGCCTCCTGGCAGGTCGTTCGCATGTCTGCCGGGCATTGAGCGGCGAGGGGATCGTTGATGTGGGCACGTACGACCACGACCTGGCCGTCGACGGTGTCGAAGCTGCTCTTTGGCGCGATCGGCGCGTCATCGATTGTTACCGAAGTCGGGCTACTGCAATTCGGGTCCAGCTGATGGCGGGGGTCACCAGTGGGGCAGGGCGCTGGGTCCCATTGGACAGAGCTTGTGGCCGAGAAGACCGAGACAACGCCACCCAGCAGGAAGCTGCCGCTCAGGTTCTGGAACGTCCCTGCCGAGAACATGGCTCTCAGGTCGCTGGAGCGGTAGACACGCTCGCTGTTGATCTCGGTTGGCACCGCAGGCCACACAACCGCCTCGACGACCACCGCCGCTTCGCACGCGGCTCGCTTGGCAGCGCTGCACTGGGCCGCCTCGGAGTCATGTATGTGAACGCGCAGCACCGCTGGATGGTTCGCCCAGCCGAAGAGCAGGATCTGACTCTTGGGCGCTGCGTACACGAGGCTGGCCGCAGACGAGTCTGAACCCGTGGTACTCCCCAGGGCCCATCCGCCGCAGAAACCCCCGAGGAGGTCGCTCTCAGGCGGCCCAGATGTGTGAGGTATGCAGCTTGGCATGATCCCGCTCGGAATGTTCGCGGCCAGTAGGAAGCTGCCGCTCAGGTTTTGCCATTCGGCCTGGTCGGTGACGTGGTAGACGCGCTCGCCGTCGATCTCCGCAGGCAGGCCATCAGATCCAAGAATGACCGGCGGCCGGCTCGGACCTGGCGAGGCGATCGATAGGGTCGTCCCAGTGCTGGACGTTGCGGGCCCCGTTGACGGCGAATGTTGCAGGCCCATTCCTACGACGGCCGCGCCGACTATCACCACCGCGAGAGCAGCGGCCAGGCCAATCGGCAGCCTGCTGGTAATGCGGTCTCCGCGCCTACGGCGGGTACTCGGCGTGCTGCCGATCCAACCGACACCCACCTTCGCCGGTGGAACGGCCGCGTCGAGGGCACTCAGTCGCTGTTGCAAGCGCTCATCGAAGTCATTCATCGCTCGTTCTCCCAATCGCAGGCCGCAGGCGATCGCGTGCTCGGGAAAGCCAACTCGCCACCGTCCCGCGGGCGACGCCGAGTGCCTCGGCGACCTCGTCCTGCGTGTACCCGTCGAGAACGGTCAGCAGCAGAGCGGCCCGAGCAGCGGGCTCCAGTCTGGAGATCGCCTGCCATAGATCCGGGTCGGTTGTCATTGCCCATGCGGCATCGGCATCGTGCAGCTGTAGAAAGCCCCATCTGCGTCGCCTGCGCAATTCGTCGATGGCAAGTCGGATCCCCACGGTCGCAAGCCAGCGTGCCACGTCATCGCGCGAACCGATCGGCCATCTCTCCACGGCACGAACAAAGGCTTCTTGGGCGAGGTCCGAAGCTTCCTCTGGATCGCCCACCATCAGCGCGATCCGGCGCCTGAGCCAGGGCATGTGCACGCTGAACGAGGCCTCAAGATCGTAGGCTTCGACCGCAGTCAACCGGGTCGTCACAGTCGCGAGCTTCTCCATCCTGCCAGGTCTAACGTCCGAGGCATCGTCAGTGTTGCAGAACGGATCCATATCAGTAGCTCGCCACGGTGCGAACGCCACGTTGCTAGCCGATGGTCGGTTCTAGTTGCCGGAGGCCCGGCAGACGCCTCCGCCGAGATCTACGATCCCCGCACGGGATCCTTTCGCGCCACGGGCTCGATGGGGTCGAAGGAATTCACGGGCACGGCGACATTGCTGTCCGACGGTCGGGTTCTGGTCAACTCCCTGGCTGTGTACCTCTTCCCTCGGCTGCGCCATGATGGCGAAACAGCCACTCTGAGTCGGGCCGTTGGGCATGAAATCGCCCGTCACCCAGCGGGGCGACGACGGTCGACGGAATGCTCAAATGTTACCTAGAGTTGGTAGGCAGGCCACTTCGACCGCTATGAAAGACTCGACCTCAAGCCAGCCCCTGCGACTAGCAGCCGCTCGGCTTTGCGTAGGCGAGGAATCGGTAGTAATTGACGTAGTCGCTCGTCGTGATGCACGGCGAAGCGTTGTACCGCTCGTCATATGTGGATGAGTACCAGGGAAACTGAGAGCTATAGGGAACCCAACGTTGCCAACCCGCGTAGGTACGCAAGCTCAAGTTCCCAGGCGAGTCTCCGAAATCGAATGATCGAATGGTTGCCTGGTCGGCCTGTACCGTCTCGAGAGTGGCCCATGCTTCCCCAGTAGTCGGGAGGCCGTTGGTCCCACAGGCTTGGTAGCCTGCGTTCGGGGCCCACAGGTCCCAACATCCGCCTCCTGCGTACTCAACATCAAACGAAGCAGACGAAGGCATTGGGCCGATGTCCGCGAGCACATACCAGACGGGCACCCCGCTGATGATGCAACTACTTCCTGGGCTTGGGTAGATCATCTCCGCATACATCTCTGGCGTGCTCTTGTTTATGACCTGGCCGCAAGCGCCTGTGGCGCCTTGCACCCAACCGATCTGCACCCAGGCGGGTCCACTACTATTGTTGAAGCCAATTCCAATCCAGGCCTCGGCATGTCCGTTGCCCGACACCCCTTGAATCGTCGTGCTCGAAATCAGGCCGTTCACGCCGGCGAAGCCGTAATAGCCCCCTGGAATGTACTGACAATGCGCAGTCATGCTGGAAGTGGTTGTGGTTACGAATCCATAGTGAAAAGGCGCGAGGACTTGGCACGTCCCGGCTGCAGGCGCGGCAGAACCCACGTGCGCCCATCGGGGGTCCGGCACCTGGATGATCTGGGTCCCGTCCGGCGAAGTCCCAGTCGGCGGCTGGCGGGTCACCGGAATGGGGACCGCCCCTGGGGGCGACCCTCCCGGGGGCCCCGGCGACGCTCCTGGGGCCCCTGGGGACGCTCCTGGGCCTGCTGGGCCCGCTGGGGACGCTCCTGGGGACGCTCCTGGGGACGCTCCTGGGGACGCTCCTGGGGATTGCGCAGTTGCAATGGTCGCGGTGCTCGTCAATATGGCCGCCGCAGCGGCCAACGCAAGAACCCGCAGAACGCTCCCCTTCATTTGACCGCGCTCCTTGTCCATCTCATTAGTCGCTCGCCCAAGGGCGTTGATTCCACGACATCACCTGCCTGAATTGTCAGAAACACCCGCTTGGCTGGCAAAGCGTATGAATGTCGAAGACGCCCGCAGTTTGCGCGTGCCAGTCCATGAGGAATTGGGCGGGCAGACACCCATCACGCCCGCCTCACAGCGAAGCGATTGAACATGCCGTGCACAGCCCTCCTGTGTGCTGGCCCCGTCGTCCCTCGGACGGTCTCGACAGGCGAACAAAATGGTACTGGACTAGCGTGCCTCGTGGATATGGGACAAGTTGCCTAGGGAGTCAACTGCGAATTGGCGGACCCGGCCAATGGCTTTCTCTGGTCGAGCAGGACCAGGTCTCCTGTTGCGCCGGGCGAGATGAGTCGAGCCGACACTACGCAGGCGAAGGGTCGAGCGGACCTACGAGCGGGTTGGCCGACTATCTCCTTGACGCCCTGCGTTGGAACAGCTCCAGCCCCCTCTGGTCGGGGCCGATAGCAGACCTTCCCCCTGGCCCGGGTGAACCGTTCAAGCCAGTGCGCTGCCGGGCGACTTCGCACCGTACCAGAAGAACCTCCTTCCGGGACGGGGCGCGACAGGCGCCACGACCGACCTCGACGGCTAGCTTGTTATCTCGGCCTCAAGTCCCCTCGCCCCGACCGCAACAGAGCAGCTGTGACCTGGAGCGGGCGGTGGCCAAACGGCATTCTCGGAGCACCGGTTTGTTGGAGTCGTGGCAAACTCAGCCCACTTCCAGCGCGCCATGTGGCAGGGATCACGACGCGAAGGGCACACCGGATGGCATCTCGCGGCTCATTTGGCCGCTCCCGCTGCGATTTGCCGCAGGTTGTCCAGAGAAACCGACCCCTCGGCCGGCGTCTGGACCATGTCAGAGACGCCGACCGGCCAGGCTTCAAAGCACGTGGGCTTGCTGGAGTCTGACACGCCAGCTGAGTTGACCGATGGCCCCAAGAAGAGGACGAGTCGCGATCCGACCGCAGGTATCGTCTGGCCCTCAACGAGATAATTGTGGCAACCAAGAGTCCCACCTGGAACCTCGATAACCACCGTGGAAGGAAGGCTGCCTTTGAAAGTCGCCTCGGTTCTGATCGTAATCGGAGTGTAGATGATCACTCCCCGAGGCCATCTGGTCGAAAGGTCAGGGCTCAGGCCGTTAGGAGTGTTCCAGGTTGGAGAACCCACGTCGACGACGTCACCGACCGCGACGGTCTGAGCAGTGGACGTTGTGTACTTGATGGTCAACGGTGGTCCATCGCCGGTCACGAATACCGACAGCTCGGTTCCACAAGCTACGGGGGAAGCGACCTCCGTGATCTGCTGCTGCGTTGGGCTAGCACTTGCTGGAGGATCTTGGCCAGGCAGCAACTTCGGCGTTGGGCTAGCACTAGCTGGAGGATCTTGGCCAGGCAGCAACGATGGCGAGGCACCGGATGGGATCGATCGACTTGATATTCCGATCACCACGACCACAAGTACCGCGAGTAAGGCGACGGATTCGAGTAGCTGAGCGAAGCGTCGAGTCACGTCAAATCCCCCTAACAATGACCATATATGGCCTGCAGGCCTTGGATGTCATTACTCTGAGGCGTCGAGTAGTTATGGCCCCCCTGACGCATAATGGCATCGTAGGAGGTGTGGCCCAAGCCTTCAGTATGGCCCATTTCGTGTGTTGATACAGTGCGGGAATCGGCATGGGTGGAGTCCGGGAAGTAGTAGAAAAGGTTCCAGGTCATTCCGGACTTAAAGATCGTGTTCGCAGCGACGATCGTGTGGCCGGAGCTGTAAGTGTAGGTCTCAGCCCAATATGCCGGGTTGCTGACGGATCCGACGAATTCGCCGATGTCGTAGTTGACTCCAGAGCCAACCGACAGAAGAGGGTTCACGGCACACACCGCATTCCAGTAATTAATGGAGTTGCGAACGTCAACGCTAAGGTCAAGATTGGCATTGGCGAGCGACGGGTCAAGGTAGACTTTCAATTGGATGCTGATGGAACCATTCTTGGGCCAGGCGATGCAAGGATAGTTCACGCTGTTGTCGCAGCTGGTCGGGTTGTTCGGGAAGGCGTTCCTGAGTTGCGACCACGCCCCGGCCGGTCCAGCGAGTGTCATCGTGAGAGCGAACGCGCTCGCCAACCCCACGATAAGCTGACTTCGTTTCATCATCGCCCCCAACAAGCAAGGTTGACGTGGTCACGCACTCACAGTCAAAACCATTATGTTCTTCGGCGACGGCTCGTCAATCCCCTCACGACCAGCGAGCGTTGCCCAGCAACTGCGAAGCGCCGGGTCGAGGCTCATGTGCCGGCAAAGCCGATCCCCGCGAGGGCGAAGGCCGGTCGGCAACACTCGTTGCGGTTCCGCGATCTTGCTTGCCCTGATGCGTCTCCTGGTTACATCCCGCCCGCAGACCGTCATCTTGGAGGTGCTACTGGAGTCGAGCCGACACTATACGGGTGAATGTAAGGAGCGGACTGTCTGGTGCCCGAGGGCGACGGATCTCGGCTTGACTTGGTCTAGGGACCGGGCCGACGATGGCCCTTCGCGGCAGCTTCGCTGGCATCTTCGCCCGCGAACGGAGGCGGTCGGAGATCAGCCCAGAGCTCGCCTTTCACGCTCAGACCGGACGCTGACGAACCCCCGCAGCCGCACCGACGGGCTCTTTTAATCGGCTGGTCGTGGGTTCGAATCCCACACGGCCCTCCAAACCCTGTTTCGAGCGTGGGAAGACCGGATAACTGATCCGCAAACCCGCAACAAGGGTTGACTCCGCGCTCGAAGGCCACGTAACTCCCCGGCTCTCATGGCCCCTTCTCATCCGGGAGGCGACCATTGGCGCGGTGGTACGATGCGCCGAAATCCCACGAGGGCTGGGGGAATGGACGGGGGTCGCGAAAGTTCACCGGTCGGCGACGCCGCGGCCCTCCCGCGTGCTTCGCGGCGGTCCAATACGTTCCTCCTCCTCGGCGCCGTCCTCGTCACCGTGCGCGGTTCTCGTTTCGGGGCTCTTCCTTGGCGGATCGTTCTTGACAGGTCCGGCGAGCTCGACGTCACCCTTCTCGTTCCAGCCCCGCCCGTCGTCCGTCAACACCGCCACGGCAGTGCCCAGCCCGACGCCGAGTCCCCAGGCATCGGCGACGGCCACGCCCGCCGTCTCCGGCCCCGTGATATCGGACATGATCCGGTTCGGCGCGATGTCCGGCGTGATCTTCCTGTCGGACCGCGAGCGCGACTACCTCCGGACGACGAATGACGGCGGCGCGACGTGGTCGGAGCTCCGTTCGATGCCCTCGGGCGGCAAGAGCTTCGCCGCCGATTTCGTCGACGTCGATCACGGCTGGCGGGCCCATGACATCACCGCCGGGAAGCTGTCGGTCGCACGGACGACCGACGGCGGCAAGACGTGGCAGGAGGCCTCGCTCGAGTTCGCCGCCGGGAACCAGCTGCCGACGTCGCCGTACATCGACGGGAGCGTTCACTTCCGCGACCGATCGAATGGCGTCCTGCTGCTCACCTATGCGGAGGGCCTTGTCGGCGGCAGCGACCCGCCCCTTTGGCCACCGTATTTCTGCGGCGAGTTCACCACGTCGGACGGTGGGGCTACCTGGTCCGCTCCCAGCGCCGGCCGGTGCCTGCTGCAGCCCACGTTCGTGTCCGATCTCGTGGGCTACGCCGGGGTCAGGGACGAAACCTGGAGCAACACCTCGCCTACCCCGGCGGCGATGGCGGTGACGACCGATGGCGGCCGGACCTGGACGGACGCGCAATTCCCGACGGGATGGATCACGCTCGACTGGACTGCTACCCACATCCTCTTCATGCAGCAGCGGTCCGACGGCACGCTTCGGGCGCTGTGTTCCTGTGGTCCTCCGCCGCCGACGTACGAGTTTGGCCAGCCTCCGTTGGTGATCTCGAGCAATGACGGTGGCAAGACCTGGACGTCGGTCGGCGTGAGTTTTGGGTTCGGGGGCACCGGCGAGTGGGTTGGCGCGGTCAGCGAGGATCGCTGGCTCTCCAACAACGATCCTTTGAGCACGCTCGAGGTCAGCGAGGACGGCGGCTTGAGATGGCAGCAACTAGCTCCGGCCGGGCTGCTCGACGTCGACCTTCCGGCTAAAGCTTCGAGGTGGTCGAACGGGTGGTTGCTGACCACGACCGTCACCTGCCCCACGATGAGCAGTCTCGACTGCTACCTGACATCGGGCCATCTCTACGCGACCGACGACGGAGGCAAGACGCTTCGCCAGATCGCGGTGCCGTAGCCCCCGTTTCGTGCGTTGAGTGACTCAGGCCGCGCGGATCGCGAGGCTGTAGCCGTCGCCCGCCGCGACCGCCCTGAAGTCGACCAGATGCCAGGGATGTGCGGCTTCTACATTCCTCGGGTCGCCGCCGCCGCCCCACCCAACCACGTCTCCGTCGGCGCGCAGTGCCAGAGCGTGGAACGCGCCGGCGGAGATGGCGACCACGTTCCGGAGTCCGCGGGGGACGTCGAGCTGGCCGTAGCTGCGGTCGCCCCACGCCGCTACCGTGCCGTCGTCGAGGAGGGCCAGGCTGAAGTTGCCGCCGGCGGAGATGGCCTTCACCCGGCCCATTCCGGGCGGGACGCTTGCCTGGCCGTACCGGTCGTCGCCCCAGCCGACAACGGTCCCGTCGAGCTTGAGAGCAAGGGCATGGCCCATGCCGGCGGAGATCGCGGTCACGCCGGCGAGATCGCCCGGAGCTTTCATGGCGTCGGCGCAGCGGTCACCCCAACCCGCGATCGTGCCGTCGTCCTTGAGGGCGATGGCGAAGCCGCGACCCGCCGAGATGGCGGTCACTCCTGCCAGTTCCTCCGGCACGTTCGTCTCGCCGAGCTCGTTCGAACCCCAGGCTGCCACGGTGCCGTCGTCGCGCAGGGCCAGGCTGAAACCGTCGCCGGCCGCCACCGCGATCACCCCGCTGAGTTCGTCGGGGACGTCCGTCTGGCCGCTGGAGTTGTCGCCCCAAGCTCCGACCCGGCCGAACCGGTCGATCGCAAGGGCGTGGTTCTCGCCGGCCGCGACTGCGACCACGGCGCTCATCGCTATCGGATCGCCCGTCCAGGCGGCGGATCCCCAGGCGAAGATTTCCTCCGGCGCTCCGGGCAGCACGCCCTCGGCGTCGGGGGCGGTCGACCAGACAGGGGAGCAGAAGCCGAGGAGCACCGTGCCGGCGCCGGCAGCCAGGACCGCCGCACCAGGCACGGCATACCAGCCCCGAGCGGCAAGGTCGGCCTGGCCGCCGGCCAATAGGCCGCTGAGCAGATCCCCTGTGCCCAGCTCGTAAAGGCTCACGCCCGCGAGAAGCCCGGCTCCCACGGTGCCGCACTGCCACAGGCGCCGCTGGGCCTCGTCGGCAGAGAATGCCGAAACGCCGCAACAGGCCAGCAGGCCGAGGGCAAAGAGCGTGAGCGGCTCCAGGGCGCCCGTCATCGATAGAGCAAGCCGCGTCGCGTCCGTGCCCCCACCGAACGGAGCCAGCGACTCGCTCCCGAGTGCGGGAAACCATCGGCCTGCATTGGCTGCGACCATGACCAGTGCGACCGCAGTGCCCCGGAGGGCGAGCGGCGGTAGCCAGGAAGCGGGCGAGCGGCGGGCCAGCTCGAGTCCCAGGGCAATCAGGAGCGGACCGACGCAGGCGGCCACCGCGGCTGCCGCGGCGCCGACGTCGGCGTCGTGGGCGAACCGCTGACTCAGGCCCGGATCGCGCATGGCGATCCACCCCGCCACCAGGGCCAACCCAGGCAAGGTGCCCCAGCAGACCGCCCCGAGGAAGATGAGCGGATTCGTCCGCCACGCACCAGGCCGCCAGAGCAGCACGGCTGCGGGCAACAGGCCGAGACCGCAGACGTAGCCGAGTCGAAGCACGAGCAGGGCGGTACCTGGAGCGGTCCAGTGTCCGGCGACCCAGGCATCCGCGACGAACATGCTTGCGTTGGTCCAGGCGAGCAGGACGAAGGGCAGCATGGCCGGCGACAGCCGGCCGGCCAGGCGGCCCAGCCTATCGACGGGCGGGCCGGGTGGATCGGCGTAGATCCGCCGCCCGTCGAGGCGGTCTTCGACGATCTGGCCGGCTTGAGCGACCTCGTCCGGCTGCGGCCTCACGGGATGCGGCCCGTGTACCCGGCGACCTCGGAAGACGAGCGTGACTCGATCCCGCTGGGGCAGGCTGCCGGGAGCCGGGGCCTCGTCGACGATGACGCCGTCCTCGACGCCGAGATGGGCAGAAGCACGAGCCCGCGGCGGAGACGCGAGCTGCTCCGCCCGCACTGCCGCCCGAGGCGACTGCCGATCCCAGACTCCGTTGGCGTTCCGGCGCACTTCCAGACTCCAGGTCCCTGCTAGGGACGCTCGATGATAATAGCCTCAGCCCGCGGCTGATCTATGGCTCGAAGTGGCGAGTACCTCACGACGCGCCTGGCGCCGTCGGCGTCATTGGCGAAGGCCGCCCCGGAGGCTCGATGACATGGACGGCAAGGCGCTTGGTCCGCTGACGTTCCGACAGCGGCTGTTTTGGCTGATAGCGATCGCGATCCTGGTCGCCGATCTCCTGGCGCTGATCGCACTCACCTGGCCGACGGGCCAGTGTGGCTGCGGGGGCTGAGCTTCGGGCCTGGTCTGTCGCGCGTCGCGGGCAGCCCGGGTCTCCAACTCGGCCTGCCGGCTACGACGGTGGCGGGTACAGCCTCACCTGCGCGCCGCCGATCAGCAGCTCCCCCGACCTCAAACCCAGCTCGCCCGGGATCGGCTGGGCCCGGCCTGTCGCATCGAGAAGCCATATCGGGTTGGCATCGTCCAGGCCTCGAACCAGCCAGCCCGGCCCGAGGCGCTTGATCGACACATGACGGAAGCTGACCCGCGGATCCGCCAGAACGATGCTCGAATCCGGAGCGCTGCCGAGGACGAGCAACTCGCCGAACTGGACCACGCGAGTCAGGGTTCGTCCCGCCAGCAGGATCACCATCGTCCCCGGCGCGCCTGGTGGGGCCGGGATGGCTGCCGGCGGCCCGCTCTCGATCCCCAAGCTTCGTCCTCCACTGCGCAACGGTGGCCTGCCGCCGACGCTCACTGTAAGCGCCTGTCCCACCGGCCGCTCGGCCCTCGGCCATCCCAGAAACAGTCACCTTGCCGGTTTACATTCCCATTGCATTCGACGGTGACGACGACCACGACCCGGTGCCCATATTCGGGTCAAAGGAAGTGACCACCACATGACCCGACACCCACGAGCGTTCCGCGTCCCAATGCTCGCCATCGCTCTGATCGTCGCCGGGTGCGGATCCTCGGCGACGACGGCCACACCCGACACGCCGGCCCCGGGCGGCTCGTTCGGGGCCGGCCCCTCGCCTACCCCGTCGGCCAGCCCCTCGCCCGTCCCGACGACCGGCCCCGCCTCCGCCTCCAGCGGCGGCATCGGCGTGATCAAGCACGTCATCGTGATCATGCAGGAGAACCGGTCATTCGATACGTACTTCGGCACGTACCCCGGCGTGGACGGCATCCCGATGGCGAACGGCAGTCCGACGGTGTGCGTTCCCGATCCGGCCCGAGGCGGCTGCGATCAGCCGTTCCACATGACCGCGAACAAGGACTCGGGCGGTCCTCACAACGTCGCCAATGCCACGGCCGATGTCGCCGGCGGCGCGATGAACGGGTTCATCGGCCAGGCCGAACATGCGAAGGCCGGCTGCGCCGGCACGTTCAACCCCGGTTGCGCGGGCAGCGCCACGCCCGACGTGATGGGCTACTTCGACCAGCGCGAGATCCCCAACTACTGGACCTGGGCCGGCGACTTCGTCCTGCAGGACCACATGTTCGAGCCGAACGCCTCGTGGAGCCTGCCCGAGCACCTCTTCATGGTTTCCGGTTGGTCCGCCAAGTGCAGCGATCCATCGAATCCGATGAGCTGCCAGAGCGAGATCCAGAACCCGGGCCTCCCGACGGCAAAGAACCCGGACCCGTACGCCTGGACGGACCTGACCTACCTGCTCTACAAGCACAACGTCAGCTGGGGCTACTACCTGTCGAACGGCACGCAACCAGACTGCGCCGACGACGCCATGGTCTGCGCGCCCGGCAAGCAGAACGCCGACGTGCCGGGAATCTGGAACCCGCTACCGGGCTTCGTCGACGTCAAGGCGGACGGCCAGACCGGCAACGTCCAGACAGTCGATCGCTTCCTGGCCGCGGCGAAGGACGGGTCGCTCCCCGCCGTCAGCTGGGTCGTGCCGAACGGCGACGTCAGCGAGCACCCGCCCGCCCTGGTTTCGGCCGGCCAGTCGTACGTGACAAGCCTGATCGATGCGGTCATGCAGGGACCCGATTGGTCCAGCACGGCCATCTTCCTGGCCTGGGACGACTGGGGCGGCTTCTACGACCACGTGGTGCCGCCGACGGTGGACGGCAACGGCTATGGGCTGCGAGTGCCCGGCATCGTCATCAGCCCCTATGCCCGCCGGGGCTACATCGACCACCAGACCCTCAGCTTCGACGCCTACCTGAAATTCATCGAGGACGACTTCCTGGGCGGCCAGCGAATCGACCCGCAGACCGACGGACGGCCCGACTCGCGCCCGGACGTCCGCGAGAACGCAGGCCAGCTGGGCGACCTCAGGTCCGACTTCGACTTCAGCCAGACGCCGAGACCTCCGGCGGTCCTGACCACGACTCCAAAGACCGACCTCAACTAGCGGGACGTCGGTTCGACCCGAAGAGGCCGCGAATCCGCCCTTCCTTTCAGCAAGTCCTCGCAGACTCACAGGCAGCCGCAGCGGGAGACGCAGCATGGCCCAGTCAGCCCGGCACCTGGCTTCAATTCGCTGAGCCGGCCGTCCGCCGGAGCCTGGTCGGCACCCACCGGCCGAACGGCAGATCCTCCGGCCCGCCCGTTGGGCCTCTCCATCCTGGCCCTGGCCGCCGCGGCGATCGGCGTCGCCCAGCTACTCTGGGCAGGAGCGTGGTTCGGGGCCTCGGACATCGCCCCGGGCACCGGACTCGCCGCCGCGGCCCGAGTCATCGGCGCGGGGCTGGTGATCGCGGCCGGACTCGAACTCGTGCTTGCCTATGGCATCTGGACCGTTCGGCCCTGGGCCTGGCGGCTCGGAGTCGGCGTCGGGATCGCATCGATCGCGCTGGCACTGCTGAGCGCCGGACGCGCTTCCTCGAGCGCCCACCTGCTCACGTTGACGTTCGAGGTCGGCGTGCTCTGGTATCTGCTGTCGCCTCGCGTCCACGAGCTGTTCGAGCGCCCGGCTCGCCTGCCGGACTAACTCGGAGGCGGGGCCGAGAAGATCGAGCACACGGCGGTCACGTTTCCGGCTCCGGCATCGGTGGCCCCGCCGGCCACGACGACGCGACCATCGGGCAGAGTCCCAATCGCCGGCCGCTCCAACGCCACCGGCAATTTGCCGGTTGGCTGCCACTTCCCAAGTTTGGAGTCGTATATCTCCGTGCTTGCCAGGACGTGGTATGAGGGATCGACGCCGGCGACCGCGAGGAGGCGGCCGTCAGGCAGTGCCGCCATGACCAACGAGCCGCGAGCGTCGTTGAGCGATCCCGTCGGCTTCCAGGCGTTCGAGGCGGGGTCGTAGATCTCGGCCGAGGCGAGGCTCGGGTCGGTGTTGGTGGTCAGCGCCCAACCGCCGGCCACGAGCACGCGACCGTCGGGCAGGCGCGCCGCCGCATGGGCGTAGCGCGCCACCGACATCGAGGACGCGGACCGCCACTTATTCGATCGCAGCGTTGTAGACCTCCGCCGTATTCGCGACCGTCCCGCGCGTTCCGTTGTAGGTGGTCGCCCCGCCCGCCACCAGGACGTCGCCGTTCTCGAGCAAAGTGGCCGTCTGGAAGGCCCGGCCGACGGACATCGGAGCGACCGGTGACCAGAGTCCCGTCTTTGGGTCGAAGATCTCGGCCGTGGCGGTAGCGGCCCACCCGGGAGAGCCTTCGACGCCGCCTCCGGCTGCCAGCACTCGGCCGTCGCCCAGAAGCGTCAGCGTTCCCTGGGTTCGCGGGAAGTTGAGCCGCCCGGCCGCGACCCAGGTTCCATCCTGGTAATAGCGCTCCGCCGTGTCGAGCGGCTGGAGGTTGCGCGAGCCGCCCGCGACCAGGACGGATCCGTCCGAGAGAGTCACGACCATGGGGTACGCCCGTGGCTGGAGCATGTGCGTAGCCGCGCTCCAATGGCCGGTCGCCGGGTCGTAGATCGTGACGGAGTCCGTCGCGGAAGCGCTCGAGGAGCTGAATGCGCCACCGGCGACGAGGAGGCGGCCATCGTCGAGGACGGCGCTGCCGGCGCCCCACTCCGCGTGCGGCAGTGCCTCGATCGGAGCCCACGTGCCATCGCCGTAGGCGAGCTTCGGCGATGGACCGGAGGCAGCGGCATTCGAGGCCGCGGCCGACGCGCCCGGGCCACCCGACGCCGCCACGGAGCCGCCCGGAGCCGGAGAGCCCTGCTGGTTGCCCGGCGTCGCGGCCCCGCCCGCCGCGATCGGGCTGGGACGGGACGAATCGAGCCACAGCCACGCGGCGGGAGCCGAAGCCAGAACGATCATCAACGCGAGCAGGTCGACCAGGAGGATCGCCCCGACGCCACCGGAAAGCGGCCGGTTGCGCGAACGGCGATTGGCCTGCCTCACCCGGCTCGGCTCGGGCCCACCGGCCGGAGTCTCGTCCGCCCCGCTCCGCCTGCCTCCGGGTCGCCGGGCCTCATCGATCCGCTCATTCGCGCGCCAGCAGAGCCACGATGCCGCTCGCGATGACCGCGGTTCCACCCATGATGCAGACGACCGCCGCGCCGAGGACGCTCCCGTCGGTGGCGTGGCCGATTCGCCCGATAGTGCCCAGGACGCAGCCCTCGATGACCAACCCGAGGACCAGCAGCTCGACCGCGGCCGCCAGCGCGTCCAGTCTTCGGGCGGCGAGCAGCGCCGCCACCACCACGACCACCAGGGCGGCGATCGTCGCCGAAAGGAGCGGCGCCACCTCGCCGGAGGGCCGGGTGATGTCGCCGATCCCTGCCAGCGGCAACAGGTCGTGGGCTTGCGCCGGCGTCGCGGTCAGGATCGACGCCAAACCCAGAAGCACGAACAAGGCACCGAGCGCAGGCGAACCCCACGGCGCTTGCCAGAGCAGCTCGCGCGCTGGAGGCCGCGACCGGCCGCTGTGCTGCCGCCATCTCAACTCCCACCGCCGGATCACCGGAAGGCCCCGGCTGCGCGCTCCCAACCTCGATCGGTTCGACGTTCTGGTCGACGTTCTGCGCCCTGCTCGTGACTATACCGCCGTCCCCGGCCGGGAGCCATTTCGGTGTCAGCCCAGAATCCGGAGCGCGGCGGAGGCCGTCGGTTCGTCCGTGATGAGCACGTGGAGCAGCCCGGTCCGCGCTCCCGCGACGATCGTCTCCACCTTGTTCGAGCCCGCCGCGATGCCCACCACCCGCGGCACCTTCCGCAGCAAATCGATCGGAATGGAGATGGTGCGACGCTCCCATTCGTCCTGGACGAAGGAGCCGTCGATGCGGACGAGATGGCCGGCCACGTCACCGACCGCGCCCTTGGCGGCGAGCCGGGCGCGGCCTTCCGTCGTCGAGGCGGTCCATGACCGTGCCGTAGCCGGGCGCGAAGCGCGGCGCACCGCTCATGCCCACGAGCGCGAGCCGCAGCTCTCCCCAGAAGCGGGTGGTTGCCGTGACGGCGCTGTCCGACAGGAGGGCCGCGGTCGTGGCCTCGTTGTCCAGCAGCCCGGGGGCGTGGAGGAGCCGCAGGCCGGCCCCGATTCGTTCGGCCATGTGGCGGGCGATCTCGTTGCTGTTGAGGTGAGGATTGCTCGAGTCCCAGCCGCCGACGAGCGGCACGACGACTGCTTCGGGGCGGGTCCCGCTCGGGAGCGCGGACACCAGCGACTCGACGGTGTAGCCGCCGGTCAGCCCGATCGCCCCGTCGTTCGGGCAGCTCGCCGGCCAGGCGCGGCGCGGCCGCCACGCCGCACAGCCTGGCCGCCAGCGCCGGCGCGGTCTCGTGGCCGGGAGTGACCCACACCTCCACTCCGAGGGCTGCCGAAAGGGCTCGGGCCAGCGGCGTGGGTTCGGACGGAGCGCCCTCGACCGAGATCCGCACGACTCCGGCGGACCGCGCGGCAGCCAGGAGCCGCGACACCTTCGAGACGGAGAAGCCGGTCAGGGCCGCGATCTCCGGCTGGCCCAGCTCGCGGACGTAGTACAGCTCGGCGACGAGCCGCATCATCCCGCGCTGGCTGGCCGCGTCCGCAAGCGCGCCCTCCGCGGCTGGTGTTCCGCCGTCTCCCGCCGACGCGTCCATCTCGACCGACTGCCTCCTGGTGCACCGATCCCGGGATCCATCCTGGGGTTTCTTGACAGACCCCGGGCCGAGCCATGATCATACCGCAAGGACAGTCGGTGCAATCCATTGCGTGAGAATACTTGCAGGCACGACTGCCACGTGCGCGATGGCGCGACTGCGGAGGCTCGAGTGCGGAAGTTCCGGATCGTCATGGCGGGACACGGAACGCTGCCGGCCGCCCTGCTCGCGACCGCCGAGCTGATCTGCGGACCCGTCGCCGACGCGGCCGCCGTGGGGCTGCAACCGACCGAGTCGCCCGACCACTACGCCGAGAGCCTGCGGGACGCCATCGGCCACGACGGCAGGCGAGTCCTCGTCCTGTGCGATCTCCTGGGCGGAACGCCCTTCAACGTGGCTTCCGCGATCGCCCGGCGCTCGCCGCGAGTCGTTTGCGTCTCCGGCGCCAACCTGGCCATGGCCGTCGAAGCGGCGCTCGCCGACGGAGACCTGGACGACGCGCTCGTCGAGCGGCTCCTCGAGGTAGGCCGGAGCGGCATCGTCGAGACGGAGCGTCACCGCGCCCGGCGCGCCTCCTAGCGGCACCGGAACCCAGAGGCCCGAGGATCGCGTGAGCCTTCGACTCGTCCGCATCGACGACCGCCTGATCCACGGCCAGGTCGTGGCCGGGTGGCTGCGCGCGCTGGGCGCCGAGCGGATCGTGATCGTGGACGACGCCACTGCCCGCGACGAGTTCCTGCGGGAGGTGCTCACCCTGGCCGCGCCCTCGGGAGTTCCGGTCGAGGTGCTGGACCTGGCCGGAGGCGCCGTGCGGCTGCATCGAGCTGGCCGCCTCGCCGGAGCCGGTCATCGTCCTCGCCCGCTCGCCCCGAACCGTGCTCACGCTGCGGCAGGCCGGCGTGCCGATCGAGGTCGTGGACCTGGGCGGGCTCGGGGCCGGCCCCGGCCGGCGGCGCCTCCACAGGACGATTTCCGTGAGCGCGGACGAGCTGGCGGATCTGCGCGAGCTGGAGCAACTCGGCACGCGGGTCGAGATCCAGATCGTCGCCGACGATCGGCCGATCGCGCTCGAACGTCATTGGACTCGGCCACATGAACCGCCGTATCCGCGACACGAAGAGGAGACCGATGTTCAGGAAGTCCGCCGCGCTCGGAGCCGGCCTTATGGTCGTGTTTGCGCTTGCCGCGATGACCCCGGGGCCCGTCTTCGGAGCAGGCACGCGGCGCGCCGCTCGATACGGGCAAGATCACCGTCTCCGCCTGGCAGGCCGCGCTGATCGCGTTCGGCTACTACCTGGCCAACTGCCCGTGGCTCTTCGGCCTCGCCTTCTTCACGCTCTACCGGCCGCTCGTCGCCGGCTTCTTCGTCGGCCTGATCCTGGGCGATCCGGCCCAGGGCACGCTCATCGGCGCGGCCATCAACGTCCCGTACCTGGGCTTCATCTCCGCCGGCGGCACCCTGCCCGCCGATGCCAGCTTCGCCGGTTGGGTCGGGACTACGGTGGCCCTCGCCGGCCACCTCGACCCGACAAAGGCGATACCGATCGCGTTCGGGCTGGGTTTGCTGGGCACGATCATCTTCTACGGCCGCATGTCCCTGGACTCGGTCTTCGCCCACTGGGCCGACGCCCGCGCCGAGAAGGCGGACATCGGCGGCGTGGCGCTGATGAACTGGCTGCCCGGCCAGGCCTTCCTGTTCGTGGCCAGCTTCGTGCCGGTCTTCCTGTTCGCCCTCAACGGCCCGAGCTACGTCCAGGACGCCCTGAACCGGCTGCCGCTGTGGACGGTCAACGGCCTCGATCATCGCCGGCGGCGTCCTCCCGGCGATCGGCATCGCCCTGAACATGCGCTTCATCTTCCGCGGCTCGGCGATCCCCTACTTCTTCATCGGCTTCATCGTCTGGACGGCCACGAAGGGCTCGCTCTCACTCGTGGTGATCGCGGCCCTCGGTCTGGCCCTGGCCTACCTGCACCTCACCTTCGTCCGGCCGGTCGCGACGGCGACCCCCGAGCCCGACCGGGCGGCCCAGCCGAGAGGCGCCTCCCGAAGGCGTGGCGGGCTGCCGAAGCCGCACCGGGCGTTCGGCTGACCCGCGGCGACCTCCTTCGGTCCTGGGCTCTGTGGACCTTCTTCGCCCACGCCAACTACAACTACGAGCGGCTCCAGGGCACCGGCTTCGCCCACGCCATGACCCCGATCATCAAGCGCCTCTACACCACGCCCGACGAGATCCGGGCCGCCCTCAAGCGCCACCTCGTCTTCTTCAACACCGAGCCGAACTTCGGCAACATCGTCCACGGCACCGTCATCGCCATGGAGGAGCAGCGCGCCAACGGCGCCCCGATCGACGACGACGCGATCAACTCCGTGAAGTCCGGGCTGATGGGCCCGCTGGCCGGCATCGGCGACACGCTCAGCCAGAGCACGATCACGCCGATCCTGCTGGCCCTGGGCATCGGCATCGCCGGCGGCACGGCCAGCGGTTCCGCGATCCCGACCCTCACCGGCGCAACCGGCAATCCCCTCGGCGCGATCATCTACATGGTCCTGGTCTCCGTCGTGATCGTGGCCATCGGCTACACGGCCTGGATGCAGGGCTACGCCCGCGGCCGAACCTTCGTCACCGACATCCTTCGATCCGGCACGATCGACCGCGTCCTGGTCGGCGCCGGAGTGCTGGGCAACATGGTCCTCGGCGCGCTCGCGGCCAAGTTCGTGGTCGTCAATCTCGCCCCGACGATCACGATCGCCGGCGCCCAGCTGAACCTCCAGGCCGCGGTCCTGGATCCGCTCTTCCCCGGCGCACTGGCACTGGGGCTGGTGGTCCTGACCTGGTGGCTGCTGAGGCGCGTCAACCCTCTCGTGCTGCTGGCGATCTTCCTGATCGGCTCGATCCTCGCCGCCTATCCGTTCTTCGGGCCGGGCCAGAAGGACTCGAGCGACTACTCGTACCAGGCCTGCACCTCGTCGCTGCTCCACCCGTACGCCCCGTGCGGAGCGCCGCCCGCTCCATCGGCCCAGCCCTGAACCCGCGAGGCGCGGCGACCGGGCTCTGACACTCCCGGCGCCACGTTCCGTGCCACTCCGCGGCACCTCCGGGGCCGGACTTGACCAGCCCACGGCCCACTGCCATTCTCGGTCCACTGACACTGGCGCGCCGCCGGTATGTGCGCGTCCGGCCGCGCCTGCGTCTCGACTGAGGAGACGGCGATGAGACTCGCTGGGCGCATGGACCGCATCGGCACCGAGACGGCGTTCGAGGCGGCCGCGCGAGCACGGGCGCTCGAGGCAACCGGCCGCTCCGTGATCCACCTCGAGATCGGCGAACCCGACTTCGACACGCCGGCGAACATCCGCGAGGCCGCGAAGGCGGCGCTCGACCGCGGCGCGACCCACTACACCCCGACGGTCGGCATCCCCGAGCTGCGTGCGGCGATCGCCTCGGACGCGACGGCACGCAAGGGTTTCGCCGTCACGCCGGACCGCGTGGTCGTGGTCCCCGGCGGCAAGCCGGTCATGTTCTTCGCCATCCTGGCTCTCGTCGACGAGGGCGACGAGGTCATCTACCCGGACCCGGGCTTCCCGATCTACGAGTCGATGGCGAGCTACGTCGGCGGCAAGGCCGTCCCCTGCCCGATCCGCCAGGAGAACGGCTTCCGGCTCGATCCGGACGAGCTGGCCTCGCTGGTCACGCCTCGGACCAGGCTGGTCATCATCAACTCGCCCGCCAACCCGACCGGCGGCGTCTCGACGCGCGAGGACCTCGAGCAGGATCGCCGCGGTTGCCCGCGAGCACGACTTCACCATCCTGGCCGACGAGATCTACGGCCGCATCCTGTACGAAGGCGAGCACGTCTCGATCGCCTCGCTGCCGGACATGGCCGAACGCACGATCGTCCTCGACGGCTTCTCGAAGACGTACGCCATGACCGGCTGGCGGCTGGGCTACGCGATCGTGCCGGACAAGCTCGTCACGCCGTTCAGCCGGCTGATCGTGAACAGCGTCAGCTGCACCAACGCGGCCACTCAGTGGGCCGGTGTCGAGGCCCTCACCGGGCCGCAGGACTCCGTGACTGGCGATGGTCGAGGAGTTCCGGGCCCGTCGCGATCTCATCGTGGACGGCCTCAACGACATCCCGGGCGTCACCTGCCTGCAGGCCGTCGGGCGCGTTCTACGTCTTCCCCGACATCTCCGCGACCGGCCTTACCGGCGCCGACCTGGCCGACAGGCTCCTCAACGAAGGCGGCGTCTCCGCCCTGGCCGGCACCGCGTTCGGGCAGGTCGGGAAATACCACCTCCGCTTCAGCTACGCCAACTCGCGCGAGAAGATAGCCGAGGCGGTTCGCCGGACACGGACGGTGGTGGAGCCGCTTGCGGCCGCTGCCGCCGGAGCCGGTGCCCGACGATGACGACCGAGGAGCTTGCCACCGGCTCCGAGGCCGATCGCCTGTACGCCGCCGCCGAACCGGACTTCGAACGCTACGAGATCCTCAAGGACCTCGTCGACGAGTGCATCGACCTCGCCCTCGACTACCGCCAGAGCGGCCACCCGGGCGGTTCGCGGTCCAAGGTCCACATGCTCCTGTCGCTGCTCCTGTCCGGGGCGATGCGCTGGGACATCCGGCGGCCGTGGCTTCGGTTCGGCGACCGATTCGTCCTCTCCGCCGGCCACACCGTGCCACTGGTCTACGCCACGCTCGCCGTCCTGAACGAAGGGCTGCGGGCCAGGGCCGAGCGGACCGGCGATCCGCGCTTCAGCTTCCCCGAAGACGGCCGGTTCGCCCTCACCTGGGAGCATCTGCTCGGGCTGCGGCACCGCGGCGGGCTGCCCGGCCACGCCGAGATGGCCGGCCGGACGCTCTTCTTCAAGGCCAACACCGGGCCGTCCGGCCACGGCATGCCTTTCGCGGCCGGCGAGGCGCTGGCTCTCAAGCTGGCCGGCGCCGACGAGGTCAAAGTCTTCGTCTTCGAAGGCGAGGGCGGTCTGACGCCGGGCTCGGCTCACGAGACGAAGAACTCGGCCTGGGGGTTGGGCCTCTCCAACCTGGTCTTCCTGGTCGACTGGAACGACTTCGGCATCGACGAAAGGCCCGCTTCGGCCGTGGTCCACGGCACTCCGATCGACTGGTTCGAACCCTATGGCTGGCGCGTGACCGGCACCGAGAACGGCATGGAGTGGGGGCCCGTCACCAGGGCCGTGCTGGACGCCGCGCGTGGGTCCGACAAGTCCGCGGTCCCGAGCATCGCCTGGTTCCGGACCCGCAAAGGCCGTGGCTACGGCAAAGTGGACGCGGCCAGCCACGGCACGCCTCACAAGCGGCACGCCCCCGAGTTCTGGGCGGTCCGCAAGGAGTTCATGGCCCGCTACGGCGTCACGTACCAGGGCGTGGACCAGCCGGCCCCGACCGACCCGAAAGCCCTGGCGGCCGAGGCGAACGCCAACTTCGCCGTCGCCCTGAGCGTCCTGAGGCGCGACGAAGGTCTGGTCGAATGGCTCTCGGACCGGCTGCTGGCGATAGCGGCGACGGTACCGGAGACCGATGGCAGGGCTGCGCGTTCGCGCCGGAGCGAACCCCACCACCGACCGAGGCCTCTTCGACTTCGAGCACTACCCCGCGGAGATGTGGCGGGCGCCCGGAGACAAGCAGCCGAACCGGGCCGGCCTGGCGGCCTGGGGTTCGTACGTCAACGCGGTCGCCAAGCGCGACTACGGCCGGCCCCTGTTCATCGCCTGTTCGGCGGACCTGGCCGAGTCGACCAACATCGCCGGCTTCGCCAAGCCATTCGGCGACCTGCCCGGGTTCGGCTGGTTCGACCGCGACACGAACCCAACCGGCGCCCTTCTGCCGACCGAGATAACCGAGTTCACCAACGCCGGGATGATGGCCGGGCTGGCGTCCGTCAACCTGGCCGGCGACCCGTTCGCCGAATTCGACGGTTTCTGGGGCGCCTGCTCCACCTACGGCTCGTTCAGCTACCTCAAATACGGCCCGCTGCGCCTCTTCAGCCAGCTGGCCCAGGACTGCGACCTTCGGGTCGGCAAGAGTGCTCTACGTCGCCGGCCACTCCGGACCGGAGACGGCCGAGGATTCGCGCACCCACTTCGGCATCTTCGAGCCGGGCGTCATGCAACTCTTCCCCGAGGGCCACGTCATCGACCTGCATCCCTGGGAGTACAACGAGGTCCCGGTGGTGCTGGCCGCGGCTTTCGCCACGGACGTTCCGATCGTGGCGGTCCATCTGACACGGCCCGCCGTCGAGCTGCCGGACCGTGCCGCGCTCGGCATGCCGAGCCACTTCGCCGCGGCCCGCGGCGCCTACGTGATGCGCCCCTTCCGCGAGGGGTCGCCGAAGGCCGGCACGGTCTTCATCCGCGGGTCGGTGAGCACGGCCAACCTGGTCAAGGTCCTGCCCGAGCTGGATCGGCAGGGGCTCAACGTGAAGGTCGTTGCGGCGATAAGCCCGCAGCTTTTCGCTCGCCAGGACGACGCCTACCGTGCCTCGACGATCGAGCCCGCGGACGGGATCGACGCCATGGTCGTCACCAACGGCGCGTACAAGCTGATGCGCGACTGGGCGGACGACCCGATCGTTCGCGAGTACTCGCTCAGCTCGGACTGGGACGATCGCTGGCGGACCGGCGGCACCGTGGACGAGGTGATGGAAGAGGCCCACCTCGATTCCGGGCACATCCTGGGGGCGATCGAAAGGTTCGTCCGCGAGCGGCCCGAACGCCTCCGGCGCCTGCGCGAGCGACTGGCCTCGGCCGAACGCCGGTAAGCGCGGCGCAGTCCCAGGCGTCGAGTCGGAGCGGCCGGGGAATGGCTTTTGCGGGCCCGTTCGCTACCATTCGAGCGTGCCCGACTTCTACGATTTCGACACTGCCAACGCCAGGTTGCCCGAGCTGCGGGAGACCCTGCTGTCGCTGCGCGCCCTCAAGGCGGAGGTGGCGTCCCTGCGAGATCGAATCGTCGAGCTGAATGCCCCTCAGGCCGTGCCGGGGGGAGTGGCTTCGGCCCCCGCCGGGCCGGCCCGTGCCGAGGCGGACGCGGAGACGCTCAGGCTGCGCATGCGCATGCAAGGCCTCGTCGACCAGATGATCGCGACCGTGGCCCAGATAGACGGCTGGAGCATCCAGCTGCGCGAGATCGAGACCGGGCTCGTGGACTTCCCGGCTCTGGTCTCGGGCAGGCCGGTCTGGCTATGCTGGCGCCTGGGCGAGGACGAGGTCGCGTGGTGGCACGAGATCTCGGCCGGTTTCGACGGCCGGCAGCGCATGGAGGATCTGGTCTGACGGACGAGTCGCGCGGGTCCGAACCGGGAGTCGAGTCGCGCCGGCGGGCAGGCGCGACCGTCATGCAGGGCGACCGGCCGAAGGCCTACCGGCCGATCCCACCCGAACGCCGGCGCGAGGCGCTGGAGGACGGACTGGCCGCTTACGGGCACGGGAACTTCTTCGAAGCGCACGAGCTCCTCGAGCCGGCCTGGATGGGGACTGCCGACCTTGCCGAGCGAGCCCTCTATCAGGGCCTGATCAAGCTGGCTGCCGGCTATGTCCACGCCGTCCGGGGGAATCCGATCGGCGTTACGCGAAACCTGCGAGGCGCACGGACACACCTGGAGACGTCGCTCGCGCTCGATCCCGGAGTCGCGGCGGACCAGGGCATCGACGTTACGAAGCTCCTGCAGGCAATCGATCTCCGGCTGGAGGCCGTGGCCGGGCTTGCACCGACGCTGGCCGATGGGTCCGGTCCGCTCATCGAGCTCCTGCCCGCGGCACCGCCGATCCGCTAGACGGCGCTCCGCTGCGCAGCCCGTAAACTCGGGCCGTGCCAGAAGTGCCAGCGTCGCCGCCCACCCGGCTCCCGGCGAACGCCGCCACCACGCCGTCGCCCGCCGGATCGGGATGACACCCGAGCAGTTCGTCATCGCCGTGGGAATAATGTCGGCGCTGGCCGTCGCGGCCCTCGATTCCACCGTCGTCTCGACGGCCATGCCGACGATCATCGGCAACCTGGGCGGTCTCCAGGAGTACGGCTGGGTCTTCTCCGCCTACCTGCTCGCGTCCACGGTGACCGTCCCGCTCTACTCGCGAATGGCCGACATGTACGGCCGAAAGCCGATCTTCCTGACCGGGCTGGCCCTGTTCGTCGGCGGATCGATGCTGTGCGGCTTCGCCGGTTCGATGGCCCAGCTGATCCTCTTCCGCACGATTCAGGGTCTCGGCGCCGGGGCGGTCCAGCCCATCGCGTTCACGATCGCGGGCGACGTCTTCGAGAGCGAGCAGCGAGCCAAGATCCAGGGCCTCTTCTCGGGCGTGTGGGGAGCGGCCGCCGTGGTGGGTCCCGCCATCGGCAGCATCATCACGACCACGATCGGCTGGCGCTGGGTCTTCTTCGTGAACGCTCCGGTGGGGCTGCTGGCGGCGTTCCTGATCGGCCGCTTCCTGCATGAGCACGTCGAGCATCGCCGTCACCGCCTGGACCTCGTGGGCGCAGGCGTCCTGACGCTCGGCCTCGTGTCGCTGCTTTTCGCCGCCACCGAAGGCGGGCAGCTCTGGGGTTGGACCTCACCGATCACGCTCGGGCTGGTCGCCGCGGCAGTGGCGTTGCTCGTGGCGTTCGGCCTGTGGGAGCGCCGTATCGCCGAACCGCTGATCGATCTGAGTCTCCTCAGGGTCCCGGTGATCGCCGCCGGGCTGGCCATCGGCGGCCTTTCCGGCGTGGTGATGTTCAGCCTCTCGACTTACGTGCCGCCGATGGTCCAGGGGGTCATGGGCGGGAACGCGCTGCAGGCGGGCGTGGCAGTGGCGGCGATGTCCATCGGCTGGCCGATAGGCTCGATCGTCGGCGGGCGGGCACTGCTGCGATTCGGGGCCCGGCCCACGGTCCTCGTCGGGACCGCGATGCTCGTCATCGGGACGCTGATCGTGACTCAGGCGACGCGACCCGGCACGCTCGAGGGCGGCCTGGTCGTGGCGGCCCTGGGCGAGGCGGTCACGGGCCTGGGGATGGGCCTCACGTCGACGACGATCCTGGTCATGGTCCAGGCGGCCGTGCCCTGGCAGCGGCGCGCCGTAGCCACGGGACTGGTGCAGTTCAGCCGGACGATCGGCGGGGCCGTGGGCGTGGGGCTGCTCGGCGGGATCGTGACCGCATCGGTGGGCGGAGCGTCGGCCGCCATCCTGGACCCGATCGGACGCAACTTCATCCCTGCCGGTCAACTCGCCGCGATGCGCTCGTCCCTCTCCGGCGGACTGGAGTGGGTCTTCATCATCCTGTTCGTCGACGCGATCCTCGTCGCCGCGGTCGCGATCCGGATGATGCCGGCGGTTCGCATCGAGCGGCGAGCGGCGGGGACGCGATAGGCCGCCGGGGCACGGCACTGGGCACGCGGCCCACCTGGCGAGCCTATCGAACTGCCTGGCGAAATTCCGATCTGCCTTCCGGCGACCCGGCCGATCTTTCGGCTAGCGTGCCGTTGGAGGTAGCTATGACTCAAACCTCGTTCGATCCGTTTCCGGCGGCAGACCTGGAGTCGAACCGGGCCGGCCGCCTCACCCCCGACCAGCGCAAAGGCTTCAGCGGCCTGGAGCGGGGCATCCGCAAAGACCGAGTGGTCTTCGGGCTCATTCTGGCCGTCATCGGGGCTCTGATCCTGACGTCGAACGGCGGGAAGGTCAGCGCCCTGGAGCGTACCGCGTTCGGCGCCGCGTTCGGCGCTGGAGCGGTCTTCTTGCTCCTGTACGGCCTCTTCATCACGGACTCGCTGACTCGCGACCTCCGCTCGGGCGCGGTCCAGAACGCCGAGGGCGCGATCGGAAAGCACACCTACTCGAACTCCAGCAGAAGCGGCAGCTTCACGACCCACTACCTGGAGGTCGGCGGCAGGAACTGGGAGGTTGGGAGCGGAACCTACGACGCCGCCCCGGATGCGGGTTGGGTCCGCCTTTACTACCTGCCGCGCAGCCACAAGGTCGTGAATCTGGAGCGGCTGCCGGATCACGCGGTCCCGAACGTTCTGGCAGACCCACCGGCCGCGGCCGCCCAGATGATCGGCAGCCTGGCGGCGGCATTCCACTCCCACGACAGGGAGGCGATGAACGAGGCTCGCGCCGAAGCCGCGGCGATGACGCATTCGGTGGACGCCCAGCTGGCCGCGGCGGCGGTTCCGCCTCCGGCCGATCAGCGCGCCTCCGCGCCGCTGGCCCAGGCCATCGTGGGCACCTGGGCGATGGGCCCGGTGCAGATGACCTTCATGCCGGATGGCTCGATGGCAGCCACACTGCCCGGCGGACGCCAGCAGCGCGGTTCGTGGTCCATCGGCCCGGACGGCAAGCTTCACTTCAGCGCCGAAGGCAAGGATCAGGCCACGGAAGCCTGGATTGCCGGCGACACGCTGACGATCGCGGAGGACGGCCGAGGGATGCCCTTCCACCGAGTAGCCGCCTAGCGGACCCGGGCGGCCGGGCCGTTTGGGTCGCCGGCGGTCGGGGTCGCTACGCTCCCACCACCTCCACGCCCGCCTCGCCGCCCAGCCTCTTCGCCATCACCGCGACTGCTTCCGGGTTCGAGTCGACGAGGAGGAAGCGCCGCCCCAGCTCCAGCGCCGCCGCCCCCGCGGTACCGGAACCCGCGAAGAAGTCGGCCACCAGGCCTCCCGGCGGGCAGGAGGCGGAGACGATTCGCCGCAGCACCGCCACCGGCTTCTGCGTGGGATAGCCCGTCCGCTCGGCGCCTCCCGGCGGCACGATCGTCTGCCACCACGTGTCCGTCGGGAGCTTGCCGCGGGCCGCTTTCTCGGGCCCGACCAGGCCCGGCGCCATGTACGGGATCCGCTCCACCGCCTCGGCATCGAACCAGTAGCGCCCCGGGTCCTTGACGTAGACCAGGATGTTGTCGTGCTTTGCCGGCCAGCGGCTCTTGGTTCGTGCGCCGTAGTCGTACGCCCAGATCACCTCGTTGAGGAAGCACTCCCGCCCGAAGATCGCGTCGGCGAGCACCCGGGCGTAGTGAACCTCGCGCGGATCGAGATGCAGGTACAGGCTCCCTGTGGGCGCGAGCACACGCCGAATCTCGACCAGCCGGGGCTCCAGGAAGTCCAGGTAGTCGTCGTGGATGTCCAGGTAGCTCTGCGAACCGAGCTGGACGGTCCGGTAGCGCCGCCCCCCGAAGCCGACCCGGTCGCCCGCGTCCTCGTCTCGAATCGTGCGCAACCGCCGGAGGGTCTGCCGCTTGCCCGTGTTGAACGGCGGATCGACGTACACGAGGTCGACTGAGTCGTCCGGCAGCGAACCCAGCACCGTCAGGTTGTCCGACAGCACGATTCGCCCGACCGCGCCGCCAAGGATGTCGCTCACCGCAGGAGCGTAGCAGCCGCCCGCGTCCGGCCCCGCGCCGCGGCCTCAGTGCGGGTAGCTGCCCGTGACCTTCTTCCAGAAGCGGTGCATGCCGTGGAAGGCGGGAGTTCCCGCCAGGAACATGTAGGGGCAGAGACCCGCGACTACCTCGATCCCGTTCTCTTCGCAGAAGGCGATCGCCGTCTTCGTCTTCGCCCCCGGCGCCGCGCCGCCGTACATCCAGACTCGCTTCACGCCGGCCTCGGCGCAGTCGTGGACGATCTGGTCGGTCGTCCTGGCGGAGGTCATGATGAGAACACCCTCGACCGGAGGCTGGATCTCCTGGACCTTCGCGTAGCAGGTCTGACCGTCCAATTCACTTGACGGCAGGGTTGACCGGGATGGCGTCGTAGCGGCGCTGCCGGAATTCCTGCCACATCGTGTGGGTGAAGTCCTTGGGGTTGCGCGACACGCCCACGACGGCAACCCGCTTGAGTGCCAGGAAATCTTCGACTTGCTTGAGCGTCGTCATGGCAACCTCGTGTGCGAACTCATCTGCCCGGGAGTCTGCCGCATCGGCATCGGTCTCGCGAAGGGCTGGACGGCCCGATCGTAGGCCGCCGCAGCGCGGCGGGGCATCATCCGCTCGACCGATCGTCGACTGCCCGTGCGAACGATTGCGCCCGAATCGAACATGACGGACGGCACTGGCCCGCCCCAGACGGCTCCGGCAAGCCTGTGACGACTCGATCCCGCAGCAGGAGCCAACCGTGAAGAAGGCGATCGTCGTCTACCGCAGCCATTCGGGCGTGACCCGCCGCTACGGCGAGGAGATCGCCGCCTTCCTGACCGCGAAAGGCGTCGCGGCGCAGGTCGTATCCGTCGGCGAATGCGACATGGCGACCCTGGCCGACGCCGATTACCTGCTGCTCGGCTGCTGGACGAGCGGCCTGTTCGTCATCCGCCAGCACCCGGACGAGCCGTGGCTCGCCTTCGTGCGGGAGATGCCGGCCACGCCGCAGCCCAAGGTCGCGCTCTTCACCACGTACCAGCTGAGGACCGGCAGCCAGTTCCCGAAGATGCGCGCCGCGCTGTCCGGCAAGACCGCTCCGCCCCAGCTCGAGCTGAAGTCCCGCAACGGGCACCTCTCGGCCGCGGACGAGCGATCGCTGGAGCAATTCCTGGCCTGACCCGGCGCGCCGGCCGCCGCGACCAACTGCGGGACGCCCCGCCGGAAGGACGCGCGGGTCCAGGGTGTGAGATTCCACTGGGCAAGGGCTCGCAGTGTCGTGCGAGACGCCGCATGATTGGCCCAGCGGCCGCCGCCAGAGCGGCCCGTCAGCACTGCTTGCGGAGATCCGGCATGGCCATCACCTTCGAGCACGTTCCCCACCCGCACATTGCCGCGCGCAAGAAGACCGGCGCGCCCAAGACGACCGACGAGCACGTCGGCATCAATGGCAAGGTCGCCCTGGCACTCACGACGATCGTCGGCACCATGTGGTGCGCCTACGCGTTTGCCATGCTGGCGCTCGTGGCTCTCCCGTCCGCCCTCCAGGACGGCAGCATGCTGGCCATCATCCAGTGGATCAGCCAGACCTTCATCCAGCTGGTGATGCTGTCGGTCATCATGGTCGGCCAGAACATCCTGGGGCGGGCCTCGGACAAGCGCGCGGAGATGACCTACGACGACGCGGACGCCACGTTCCACGAGGCCGAACAGATCCAGGCCCACCTCAAGGAGCAGGATGTCGCGCTGAACACGATGATGGACAAGGTCGCCGCCCTCGAGGCTGCCCTCGCCAAGGCCCTGGACAAGGCGAAGTAGGTCCCGAACGGTCGGCTCGCTGGACGGTTATCGGGCCTCGGTGACGGCCTGATCCTCGGGATGCGCCGGCGACCGGAGAGCTTCGTTGGTGCCGAGCCACGAAGTCGAGGGCGTGGCCCAGTAGGCAGCCAAACCTTCGAGGCGGGCAGCGTATTCGGCGCGCGCGGCTTCGAACGCCGGCCACGCCCGATCGGCCGGTACGAGCTGGTATCCGGCCTCCTCCAGCCGCGCCCATGCCGCGTCGAAGGCTCCCCGATCGAGGTTCGCATCGCTTCGATCCGCCCTGCCGGCCGGACCCATCCGGTAGCCGATGTTGGAGATGTCCTCCGCCAGGTGGGACCCGGCGCGCCGGAATAGCTCGGCTTCGCCCCTCGGCACCCCCTCGATCGTCGTGAGGACCAGGCTCGCCGCGTCCAGGACGGAACCCAGGGCGCTGATCCAGGAGAGGTTGTCGTGGCTCGACCGGAAGAAGCCGAGCAACGGATAGGCGACGTGGCTGTCCAGGACTTCGGCCGCCCATCTCTCCCACTCGAAGAAGAAGCCGGGCAGACGGTCGGTCAAGCCCAGGCGGGAGTAGGTCTCGAGCAGCGCCACGGCCGATGGCGGCGCCCCCGCCGCAGCCTGAAGCGTGACGACCTGGATCTCCCGGCGCTGATACGAGGCGTAGAGCGAGAAGAGGAACGTCACGACGAGGGCCACGACCCCGAGGCCGGTCGCGGCCGCGAGAACGACGACGAGACGAGCGGCGGTTCCGGTCGCCGCGACGTCGCCGCCCAGAGTCAGGACGGTTGTCGCTGCCGCATACACGGCCGAACCGAGATCCGGCGGAACCGGCTGAAGCTGGTCGCGCAGGGCGAACAGGATCAGGCCGAAACCGAGGATCGCAGCGGAGAGCCAGACCGCGAGCAAGACCGCGGTAGCCGCGGGCGCATACAGGCCGAGCAGCGTCTCGTGTCTTCGGCCGTCGCGTCCACGTCCGATCGCCCGGACGACCCGCCACGAACCCCGGATGACATATCGCGCGATCCGGAACCGGCCGGGCGTGGGACGGGGCACCACGATCGACTCGAACAGGTCCCAGTAGACGAGAGCCAGGACCAGGACGCCCAGAACCAGGTAGATCGCCTCCATTGCGGGCGATCATCCCACTTCGTCGGGCCGACGTGACCGGCCTCGCAGGTGGAGCGCGACGCATGCACCGGGCCGCGACGCCGCGTTCAGCCCGTCAGTGGATGGCCTCGACGGCCCTCAGCCCGATCAGCGCGGCGGCGACGAGGATCGTCGTCCACAGCACAACGCCGGCATACATCCAGAGCATGAGGCTTCGCTTGGGCGCCCCGAGAATCAGGGCGACCGCAGTCCCCATCGGAGGGGCCATGAACAGGGGCGAGGCGAGGCCCCAGCCCGGGACGCCGTAGCGCAGCCAGATGCCGTAGATCCGGCCCTTCCGGGGAGCCGGCTCCTTGCCGTGCCGGTGCAGCAATCGATCGCGGAGGGCATTCCCGGCGTTCGCGACCAGGGTGACGCTCACGAATGCCCCGGCCGCGGTCATGAGCCAGATGATCGGCGCCGGCAGTCCGAGGGCCAGGCCCGTCGGCACGGCAAACCAGATCTCCACGAACCCGACCGCAAAGACCGCCAGCAGCGGCACGGCATTCCTCCTGGCGGGCGTGGATGGGAGGCGATCACGGCGCCTGACGCCGGAGGATGGCCGATCGATCGCGATTGCGCGCCCGAACAATAGCCTACGCAACCGGCCGGGGTACTCCCGGCCCTCGCTGAGCGGGTAGCTAGACCTGCGTTCGGGACTCCTTCAGACTCGTGGCACCGTATGCTTGTCTCAGAGGTCGCGTCGTAACGAGCGAGCGTCGCGCCGCGTCTATCGACAACCGGAGCCACCGTCCGGTCCACGAGCCCACAGGACCATTTCCCGGGCGGCGGTTCGCCGATCGACGTGGTAGAAAGAACGAACATGACAGCGGACGAAGTAGACCTGGTCGATCAAATCCTGGGTCCAGATGCGCCGGCCCCCGCCGGCGAACCGTTGCCGGCCGATTCCACCGCCCCGGAGCAGGCTTCCGACACGCCCGCGCCCGCCGTCCAGGCGTCCGCACCTGACTCGCCCGCGGACGCCGCCGCGTCCGCTTCGCCCAGGCGTCGATTCCACCTCCGCAACCCGTTCCGGCGAACGAGATCGAAGGCGCCTCGGCGATTCGGGCCGGCCTGGTTCGTCGCCGCGTTCGTAGTGAGCACGCTGGCGTTTCTGCTTGTCTTCGCGGCCGTGGCCCTGGGCCTTTCCACTTACTACTCGACCCGGGTCATCCCCGGCGTGCGCGTCGGCTCGGTCGACGTCTCCGGTCTGAGCCGCGACGAGGTAATCGCGAAGCTGGAGACCGCCTACGCCTATCTCGGCCAGGGCGAGGTCACCGTGACCACGCCGGTCGGCACCGCCACGATCACGTACGAGCAAGTCGGTCGCGGACCGGATCTGGAAGTCATGGCCGATGCGGCCATGTCGGTCGGACACACCGAGAATCCGCTCGGTGACGCAGCCTCGATCATTCGGACCGTCATTAGCGGCCATTCGGTCCCGGTGGTCGTCCAGCTGGACCCGGGAGTGCTGGCGACGCCGCATCCACCCGCTGGTCGGCACGAGCGTCCAGCCTCCCGAGAATGCCCAGGTGACCCTCAAGGGCGGCAAGTTCACCGTGGCGCCGTCGACCGGCGGGAGCGGCATCGACGAGATGGCGATCTCGAGTTCGATAGTCGACAGGCTCACCCAGCCCGACGCTCCGGCCGATCTTCAGGCCGGCGGAACGTTCGTCAAGCTCGACCCGCGCGTCAACGACACGAACGCACAGGACGCGATGGCGGCCGCGCAGAAGATGACCGTGGACGTCACCCTGGCCTGGAATGGCGCGCCCCAGGTTCAAAGCCCGGCCCCGAGCCAGAGCGCCGCCCCGAGCGCGAGCGTCACCCCGACGCCCACGCCGACGCCGACTCCGACTCCCACTCCGACCGCTAGCAAACCTCAGGCCCCACTCAAGACCTTCACGATCGATGCCTCCACGATCCGCAGCTGGATCGTCTTCGGCATGAAGCCGGACGGAAGCTACGGTCCGTCGATCGATCCCGCCCTCGTGCAGTCATACCTTTTCCAGCTCTCCCCGAAGGTCGCCATCGCGCCTACCGAACCGTGGGTCGTCTATGACGCCAAGGGCGCTCCGGTGAGCCTCACCGGCGGCAAGGACGGCGCGGGGGTCGACGTGGCTGCCACGTCGCAGGCCATCGAGGCTTACCTGGACAGTCTGGTCGCCGGCGGAAACCCCGCATCCACCATCGCCATCGCCACTGCGCCGATTCCCCCCGAGGTCACTCTCGACAGCCTGAGCGGCATGGTCAAGATCGGAGAAGGCAGCTGGACGACGATCTTCTACCCCGACATAAGCAACGGCAACGGCGCGAACATCCGGACGCCGGCGAAGCTCCTCAACGGCCAGGTCGTGGGCCCGGGCAAGCAGTTCAGCTTCCTCGACGCCGTCGGGCCGATCGACGCGGCCCACGGGTACACGATGGGCGGCGTCATCAAGGGCGGCAAGAGCGACCATACCGGCGCCATGGGCGGAGGCATCTGCTCGGCTTCGACGACCATGTTCAACGCCGCCGCCCGGGCCGGGCTCCAGATCGACGAGCGCCACGCCCACTTCTACTACATCTACCGCTACCCGGTCGGCCTCGATGCCACCGTCTACTCGGACGGCGTCTCGAACTGGGACCTGAAGTGGACCAACGACACGCCGAACCCGATCTTGATCCGAGCCTATTCGACATACGGATCCAAGAGCACGATCACCATCGAGCTCTGGAGCAAACCGATCGGGCGGACGGTCACCTTCAGCTCCCGAATTCAAGGCGAACGTCGTGCAGGCGGGCGATAGCACCGTCTACGTGACCACCCTGGCCCCGGGCCAGCAGAACCGGGCTGAATACCCGACGGTCGGCTTCTACACGTCCAGGACGCGCACGGTGACCGACTCGACCGGCAAGGTGATCCATACCGACACCTGGAACTCGAGCTACACCAAGGTGGACGGGATCCTGCAGATCGGCGTCGCTCCCGCTCCGCCTCCGCCCCCGGCTCCGACCCCGCCCCCCGAGCCGGCGCCGACCCCGCGCCGACTCGCGCCGGCTCTGTCCCACGCCCCACATCCGGCGCCCTAGGCGCGGCGAAGTGAACTAGAAGCGTGCCGTCGTCCGACAAGGTCCGATGGGGAATTCTGGGGCCGGGGTGGATCGCGTCCCGGGCGATGCAGGATGCCGGTCGAGCGACCAACTTCAGCGTCATCGGTGCCGGAAGCAGGAACCTCGATCGGGCCCAGGAGTTCGCGACGAGGTTCGGAATCCCTCGGGCTTATGGCTCGTACGAGGCGCTGCTGGCCGACCCGGAGATAGACGCGGTCTACATCGCCTCCCCCAACTCGCTCCACCACCCCATGACGATGACGGCCCTCGCAGCCGGGAAGCACGTCCTGTGCGAGAAGCCCTACTCACGCCATCCGGAGCAGGTCATCGAGGCGTTCGACGCAGCGGAGGCGGCCGGGCTGCTGCTCATGGAGGCGTACATGTGGCGCCACTGGCCGCAGACGCGGCGCTTCATGGAGCTGCTGCCGTCGGTGGGCGAGCTTTCATCGATACGGGCCACGTTCAGCTTCGTCCTGGCCAAGGCCGGCGACGTCCGGCTCGACGCCGCGCTCGAAGGGGGAGCGCTCATGGACGTTGGCTGTTACGGCGTCAGCGGTTCGCGCCTGGTCGCCGGCGCAGAGCCGGCAAGGGTCTTCGGAGAGCAGACCGTGGGGCCTTCGGGTGTGGATGAGCGCTTCGCGGGCGTGCTGCGGTTCCCGTCCGGCTTGGTCGCCGAGATCGTTGCCGACTTCAGGTCGGAGCAGCGTTCCCTCGAGGCGGTCGGCAGCGAAGGCACGCTCCTGGCGCACGACCCCTGGCTGAACCAGCTGGGCGGCATCGAGCTGAACGGCCGGGCGCAGCCCGTCGACTCCGACGATGCCTATCGCCTGGAGATGGAGAACCTGAGCGCCGCGATCCTGGGCCGCGGAAAGCCGCTCCTGGGCAGGGCCGACGCGCTCGGTCAGGCTCGGACGATCGACGCGCTGTACCGCTCGGCCGCGTCCGGCGAGGCTGTCTCGCTCGAGCGCTGACGGCGGGACACCCGGACAGGAGACCGAGAATGAAGGTCCTGTTCATCGGTGGCACCGGGATCATCAGCAGCGCATGCACTCGCCTGGCCCTCGAGCGCGGGATCGAAGTCGTCCACCTCAACCGCTCCAGCGGCGACCGACCCGATCGACGGCGTCGACCACGCTCGTCGCCGACGTGCACGACGAGGCGGCGGCCGCTCGAGCCCTGGCCGGCCAGACGTTCGACGCCGTCGTGGATTGCATCGCCTACGGCGTCGAAGACATCGAGCGCGACATCCGCCTCTTCCGGGACCGGACCGATCAGTTCGTATTCATCAGCTCGGCCAGCGCGTATCACAAGCCGCTCGTCGACTGGCTGGTGCGCGAGGACACGCCGCTGGTGAACCCGTTCTGGGACTACGCCCGCAACAAGGCCGCGTGCGAGGAGCGCCTGCTCCGGGCCTATCGTGAGGACGGCTTCCCGATCACGATCGTTCGCCCGTCACACACCTACGGCGACTGGTCCATGCCGCTGGCCGTGAGCAGCTGGGAGAAGCCCTTCACCTCGATCGCCCGCTGGCGAGCGGGCAAGCCCCTCATCGTCCCCGGCGACGGCACGTCGCTCTGGACTCTCACCCACAACACCGACTTCGCGGTCGGTTTCGTGGGCCTGCTGGGCCGCCGTCAGGCGATCGGCCACGCCTTCCACATAACGTCGGACGAGGTCCTGACCTGGGACGAGATCCACCGCCAAACGGCGGCGGCCGCGGGTGTGGAGCCGCGGATCGTCCACATCTCCACCGATTTCATCGCCGCCTGCCTGCCGGAAATGAGCGGCCGGTTGATCGGCGACGCTGCCGTGAGCTCCGTCTTCGACAACACCAAGATCAAGCGCTTCGTGCCCGAGTTCCGGCCCGTCACCCCATTCGCCCAGGGGATCCGCCAGACGATCGCATGGTTCGACGCGGACCCGGCCCGGCAACAGGTGGACGCCGAGGCGGACGCCCGGTGGGACCGCCTGATCGCCGTCTACGAGAGAGGCCTGGCAAACGCCGTCGCCGAGTTCAAATGAAGCGCGGGCCGGATCGAGAGATCCAGCCCGCGCCTTGGGTCTATGCCGGAGCGACCGAACGTTTCAGCCGTGCCCTCACCCGGCGGCGAGGTCGGCTTCGCGTCTAGGCGGTCGCCGGAACGAAGTAGCCGCCGACGTCGAAGACCACGTAAGTAGTCTTGCCGACGGTTGGGGCCACGAACGTGACCCACAGCTTGCCGGCTCCGTCTACGCCGACGGTGGCCGAGTTGGCCCGGTCATCGGCGACCGGGAAGTTGAGAGTCGAGCTGGTCGGGTTGTTGGCCCCGACCGGGCTGAGGAACAGGTAGCCGTTGCTGGTCTGGCCGGTCACGGTCAGGTTGCCGGTGACGGCCGATGCGGTGACCAGCACGCCCCCGGCGCCCGTTGACCTGGAAGGACATGGCGGTGTGCTCGGCGATCGGGCCGGTGATGCCGCCGGTGCCGTTTCGGCTGTCGAGGATGCGGGCCGGAGCGAGGGGAACGAAGGCGGCGCCGGTCATGTCTGGTGTGAAGTAACCGGTGACGTCGAAGACCACGTGAGTGGTCTTGCCGGCGGTTGGGGCCACGAACGTGACCCACAGCTTGCCGGCTACGTCGAGCCCGACGGTGACCGCGTTGGCCCGGTCATCGGCGACCGGGAAGTTGAGGGTCGAGCTGGTCGGGTTGGCGGCCCCGACCGGGCCGAGGAACAGGTAGCCGTTGCTGGTCTGGCCGGTCACGGTCAGGTTGCCGGTCACGGCCGATGCGTTGGCCGGCACGCCGCCGACGCCCGTGACCTGGAAGGACATGGCGATGTGCTCGCCGATCGGCGCCGCTGACGCCGCCCGTGCCGTTGCGGCTGTCGAGGAGGCGGGCAGGCGAGACGGGGTGATAAGTGGCACCGGTGTTATCCGGAGTGAAGTAACCGGTGACGTCGAAGACCACGTGGGTGGTCTTGCCGGCGGTGGGAGCCACGAACGTGACCCACAGCTTGCCGGCTCCGTCGAGCCCGACGGTGACCGCGTTGGCCCGGTCATCGGCGACCGGGAAGTTGAGAGTCGAGCTGGTCGGGTTGTTGGCCGCGACCGGACCGAGGAACAGGTAGCCGTTGCTGGTCTGGCCGGTCACGGTCAGGTTGCCGGTGACGGCCGATGCGTTGGCCGGCACGCTGCCGACGCCCGTGACCTGGAAGGACGTGGCGATGTGCTCGCCGATCGCGCCGCTGATGCCGCCCGTGCCGTCGCGGCTGTCGAGGATGCGGGTAGGAGTGAGGGTGTGGTACGTGGAGTTGGACACGACCCCCAGAACGCCGGCGACCGTGAGGGTCGCGGTGCCCGAAGCGGTGCCGTCCGTGCCGGTAATAGTGTGGCTACCGGCCAGCATCGAGCTGCAGGAAGCGCCGGTGCAGGACCCGCCGCCGCTGATGGCGAAGGTTGTGGCCGAGGTCACGTCGCCGCGGCTGTTGTTGAAGGCATCGAAGCCTTCGGCCGTGTAGACCTGGCTCACGCCCGGTTCGACGGTCATGCTCGCGGGAGCGAGGACAAGGTGATCGAGGGGGCCCGGGACGATCGTGAGATCGGGCGGTGGCTGGAGGCTGTTGTCGCTAGCGACGATGCCGGGCGCGCCGCTGTAGGCGGCCTCGATCGTGTACGTGCCGGCGCTGACCGACGCAAGCGGGAAGTCCGCGGTTGCGACGTTGCTGGCCACGGTTCCGGAGGTAACGGTGCCGATCGTCGTCGCACCGCTCTTGATCGTGAAGGTTACGGTTCCCGCGTCGACCGAGCCGCTGCTCGGTCTCGACCGTGGCCGTCAGCACGACCGACGGATCGCCGGCGGTGGCGTTGGCGGCGGCAGCGGAAGTACCCGTCCCCACGATCACGGTGAAGAGGCTCGTCCCGGTGCCCCTACCGGAGTCGGCGGGGTTCCTGACGGTGATGTCGCGAGCATCGGCCGTCGCGCTCGCGGCGATGTCGATGACCACAGTGAGGCTCGTGGCGCTGTTACGTACCACCGAGGTCACCGTAATGCCGGTGCCGGAGAACGTGACATCGCCCGGGGCCCAGGAGCCCGTGCTGAAGTCGGTACCGTGGATGTCAACGCTCAGGGCAGTCGCGCCCTGGACGCCCATGTTCGGGATCGGCGCAAAGGTGAGGGTCGGGCCCACATTGACGGTGAACACACCGGTCCCCGTGCCCGAGCCGGTGTCCGGGTTGGTCACGGTGACGTCACGGGCGCCGACGGTCGCCCCGGCCGCGATCGAGATGTTCGCGGTCAGGCTCGTGGCGCTGGTGAAGCTCGTCGAGTTGACGGTGATGCCGGTTCCCGAGAACGCGGCCGTCGCGCCGGTCACGAAGCCGGTACCCGTGATCGTGATGTCCTGGCTCAGGGCCCCCTGGCCGCGCGAGCTGGGCGTGGTCGACGTGACGGTCGGGTGCGAGATGACGGTCACGACCGGTGAGTGTGCGATCGCGGTGAAAGTGCCGCCTGACCTGACCGCCTGACCCTGCTCTCCGTTGGAAGGTCGCGTCGTCCCGTGGTCGCGGGCGCCGTGACCGCGGCGTAGCGTAATGACGAGTTTCTGCACCGGCCGCGCATGTGCCGGTAAACGGTGATCGTCTCTATCGAGTGCGACACCGCTGCCCGAGACTCAGGTGATGCAGGTCGGGCGAACCAGCCGGCCACGCTGGTATTGCCGGTCGCTGCGGAGCGGTCCAGCCCGCTCGGGATTGTCAACTCGAACAATTCCCGGTGTGAGTCGACGAGACTGCCTCGGCCGCCGTGTAGGTGAAGGCGAGGCTGTTGCCCGTGCTGCCGGCCACGACGGTCGTCGGGCTGACGGTCATCGTCCCGCTTCCGTCGGCGGCCAGCACTGTGGCTGGCGCCAGCATGGCTACCAGCAGGAGTATCGGCGCAAAGACCGACGCTTTCCGTAGGGCGCGTCCGTGACGCGTACCGCTCGTTGGGTTCATCGATGTAGCCTCCATTGCCAGCTGCTGTCCGAACAATCGGTCCTCGAACAAGCTCTATGCCCTGCACGTAAGAGTCGTGCTGTCACCGCGCGGCTCGACAAGGACGGCCGGCGCATCGAGGGAAGACTGCAGGCGTGAAGGCCTGGAATCCCCTCGAGCGGCTGTCAAGCTACGTTGTTGACGTTAGCACCGCTGGGACTCCAGGGGCAAGGCGCATGGGACCTATGGCTCATTCTTCGTTGCCGGTCGTCACCGGTGCCCATCCCGCGAGGTGCCGGGGCGCCGCGGCCCGCAGCGGGTGACTAATAGGCCATTCCCGCCGGCCGGCCGGTCCCTCAGACTCGCTGCCGTCTAGGGGAGTTGCGCGAGCAGCGTGAGGCGTTCAGTGGCACTGGCCGGATGGTGTCGGCAATGCTCCGCATTCGTGTGGGTCCTGCCCGACGGCTCCTGCGCAAAGGGGCACGGGGCAGCGGAGGTCTCCAACCGCTACGAGTCCGATCCCCTGCCGGAACCACCCGCGGCCGCCCCGACGGCCACGAGCGTGGCGGGCGCCGAGGCCGAAAGCGCTAACCCGCCGGCCGCCGGCATCGAGGCACCGCCCCTTGCCGGCAGCGTGCGGCTGCAGGCCGGCGATCTGGTGGCCGCGATCGCGCGAGCGGGAATCGCGAAAGGCCCACTCGCGCCCTCGTTCGAGGAGGAGGCATCCCCCGACGCGGCCGAACGTCTCGACGCCCTCCCCGGCCCATCGGCGGAAATCCTCACCGTGGCCGTCGCCGCCCTGGCCAACCCGCCGCGCTCCGCGGTGGCTCAGTTCTCGGTGGCGGACGAAGCGGTCAGCCGGCTGGCCCTGGCCTGGAACGCGACCATGGAACAGATCGCGGTCGTGGCCCGCAAGAGCTCGGAGATCGCGATTTCGCTGAACTCGCCGGACGAGGTGTTCGCGCTGCTCGCGGGCGTTGTCGGCCTGGACGGCGGCCTCGAGCCGCTCGATGCGCGAGTGGAGCTATCGCGACAACAGGCGATCGGGTGGGTCGCGCTGGCCGATACGCTCCGCCGGGCCAGGCTGCAATCGATGCTGATCCACGGTGCCCCATCGGACACGTGCACGGTCGCCGACGTCATGGGGACTCTGTCGGCCGCCGATGCGGAGGACTTCCGCTGGGCGCTCAACATGCTCGACAAGGTGATGCCGGACGCGTCATCGGCCGTCGCCAATGCCTCGGCCATCACCGAGGCGCTGGAAGGCCTCGTCTCGGCAGGCGTTCTCAACAAGACCCCGGCCGGCGAAGGAGCACGTGCTCTGTACGGGCTCGCAGATGTCGGGACCGCGGCGTTCGACGCCTGGTCGCACGAGCTGAGTCGGCTGGCGGTGACCGTCCATGGGTTGGCCGAGGGCAGTGGCACCACGGCCGAGACGGTGCTGATGGTCCGCGACGCACGGCGCCTCTGGCTCGTCGCGATCGGGCCGGAGCGGGGTGCGCTCGCCTGCCTGGGCGTGGGCGCCGCGACGCAGGTGCTTCGCACCGTGGCGGGGGCGGCGATTCCGGCGCCGGCCGCATCGACCGCCGACACTGCGGCCCGGTAGCCTGGGGCAGCGCGGCAGATGGACTCCTCCTACTGGCTGATCTCGGTCGGATCGATCGGCATCCTCGCCGCCAGCATCGCGATCCAGATACGCACCTATTCCCGCCGCCGCCCCGTTCGGCCGATAGTGATCGCCCTGGGGCAGGCCGTCGCCTTCGGCTCGATGGTCCTCTTCTCCGTCAGCCTCGGGCGCCCGCCTGGAGTGGTCGAGTGGGTGCTGATCCTGTCAGTCGGCGTCGCATGCGGAATCGTTTACGCCGGCCTCATCCGTGTCGAGCAGACACCTGCCGGCATCGTGATGGCCTACACGCTGCCATGGCTGGTGGTCTGGGGCGCACTGCTACTGCTGACGCAGGGAGCGGCGGCCATAACCGGGCGCCTGCCGTGGGTCGTCTACAGCCTCGCGATCTTCACGATGACGCTCAACCTGGGGATGAACGGGCGGGTCATCGCCCGCTACCGGGCGTTGCGTATCGGCGGGGTCACCGCCGCGGTCCTGCTGGCGCCGCTCCTCGGCGAGCGCCTTCGCATTGGCGCCCGCCGGCGCGCGCCCGGTGCTGGCCACCAGCATTGCTCCGTGAACCAGATCCCCGTCTTCTTCCGGGGGCTGCTGCCTCCGGGCGGGATCGTCCCGCGGCAGGCGATCCGAGGCGAAGGCGCTGACATTCGGACGGTTCGGACTGACGCCAGACCGTCGAGTGATCGACTATCTCCGTGACTCCAACACCGGCGCGGCTCGGCAGACAGTACCACGGTGGACGTCGACGATGTCTCGGTCGGCCGACGCCGAGGCCGGCAGGGCGCGGCATCGAGACGAGCTCGACAGACCCGAGTTCAGACCTGGGAGACGCTCGGACAGGCGATCCGGCGCAGGCGGGGCAGCGGCCAGGTACGAGAACGCTGCGATCAGGACGGGAGAGTACGACTACCATCGGGTCTCCGGCGCGGCATTCATCGCAGTGCATCCACACGATGGTCTCACCCGATAAGGCCCCGACGTCTGAGTGCAACACGCGATGGCCTCTTCTCGTCCGTCATGGCGGAGCCGGCGGGCCTGGACCCGGACGCGGTCTTCGCGCTCGCGGCAGCCGACAGCTGCGCCGGTGTGGCCACCGGAACGGAGGAGCCGGGATCGGCCGGCTCGACTGCCCGGCGTCACGCCCGGCGGCGTCACGCGCCCCCGGCGGCGCGACGCCAACCCGGCGGCACTTCTGGGCAGCCCGGAGGCACGTCCGGGGGCTTGTCCGGCATCGGCGATCTCCTGAACGGCGAACCCATCAAGCCCGGCGACCTGACGCAGGGGTTGGTCCTGGCCAACGGGCTGCTGCTCCTGGGTTCGCTGGGCCAGCTCGTGTCGTCGGGCGGGTTGACGGGCGGCACCGCCTCGATACCGGGCGGCCCCCCAGCCAACGGCACACCCGTCGGCGACGGCCGCATCTGGTACCGGGCGCCATGGGGACGAGGGCGGCCCCGTTCCGATGACCCCCGCGGAGGTCGCGGTACATCGAGAGCAAGCTGCGCCAGGGCCTCATCTGGTCGGGCACCGACGGCTGGGTCACGCCCCAGCAGGGCGCCGCCAACGAGGCGATGCGCGCACACCAGCTCGCGGTCGAGCGCGCGGAATCCGCCCGGGCGGCAGCCGAGTCGCATCGGGCCATCCAGGCGGCGCGCGACGCGCAGGAAGCGGCCCGGCAGGAGATCCGCAACCTCGACCGACGCGCCGAGATCTACACCGAGATGCGCGAGGCGGAGCGTCAGCACGCCCAAGACATGGCTGCCCTCGCGACAGCAGAGCGCGTGGCCTGGGTCGGAAGCGCGGTGGAAACGGCGGGCGATCTTGCCGCGACGGGGCTCGGGATCGTCGGCGGGCCGCTCGGGATTGCCGTGCGCGCGGGCTACCGGGTGCTGAAGGGAACGGCCACCGGCCTGGGCACCGGCATCGCCGACGGCGCGAGCTACGGCGAGACGACAAAGCGCATGTACATCGGAACCGTGGAGGGGGGCGTCGCCGCCGGACTCGAGATGGCAGTCGACGGGGGCGTTCGGAAGATCTTCGGCATGCCGCCGATGTTCCCGGACGCGCCGCCACCGATCCCGCCGTCGCTGCTGGCTCCGCGCGCCGTCGTGCGGCAGGTGCTGGGCGACGCGGCCGACCTTGCGGAGAAGAAGGGCGTCGATGCCGCCGTGCGGACGGTCGACCCCGCAAAGGTGATGCGCCTGTACAGGAACGGCGGGATGGAGACGCTCGGTCAGCTCGAGCAGGCCGGGGCCATCTCGGCCTCGGAAGCGCAGGTCATCCGCAAGGTGGTCTCGAACGAGGTCAACGGGTCCGTCGCTGCCGGCGCGCAAGACGCGGCGCGGGAGTTCGCAAAGAAGACCGGCGTGCGGCTACAGGAAGTGCTGATCGGCGACTCCGGCTCTTCGGCCGCGGGCAAGGTCGGCTCGCTCGTGACGGACGCAGACCGCACGATCGTCGGCGTGTTCCACCCCGAGGACGTAGCGGCCTACGCCAAGCTACACGGCATCTCCCAGGCCGAGGCCGCCTCAGCGCTCAACCGAGAGCTGACGTCGGCGGTCGACGAGAAGGTGACCGAGCAACTCGGCCGCCTGGGTCTCAAACCCGGCGAGCAACTCGGCCAGGGGCTCACCCCCAAGGACGTGGGCTACACCAGCTACTCGGGGTTCGGCGCGAAGGCCGGCCCGGGCGACTCATATGCCGCCGGTTACACACGCGCTCGGCAGGCGGTGCAGGGCGACACGCTCGTCGTGCGCCCCAATGGCACGCCGTATCGGGCCGGGAAGGACGCCATCCTCGACGCGGAGGGCCTCTCGGCGAGCGCCACCGGAACGCCTATGCCGCCGGCGCAGCCGACGGTTCCGTTCTCGGAGTTCACGCAACTCGGCGGAAAGCAGATCGAGTCCCTCGTGGCACACACCGACCCCAAGAGCGTGGCGAAAGCAGTGGACCGAGTCACCTACCTCGGCGGGCGGACCGGGATCCCGGTCGACTCGACTGTGGCCGAGGCGGCGAAGGCCATTCGGGCGCAGCCGCAGAGCGTCGGCGAGATCCTCGAGAGCTACGGCCTGACGCCGGAGGAGTTCCGCACCCGGGCCCTCGACACCTCGACGCGTTTCATGACCAGGCTGGAGCGCTTCATGACCGATCTGAAGAGCCCGGGTCAGTAGTCGCGGATCCGGCCGTGTCGGCTGCGGCCGTGTGGAGGCCGCGGCTCAGACCTGGATGACGACCTTGCCTCGAGCGTGGCCCTCTTCGAGGTACCGGATGGCCTCCGGGACCTCGGCGAACGGGTACGTCCTGTCGATCACCGGGACGACCTTGCCGGCTTCGATCAACTCCCTCAGGCAGTCCATGTCGTCGCCGTTTGGCCTTCCGGCCACAGGCGCCAGCCGCTGGCTCACGAACGGCGACATCAGCATCCCCCCGATGATCTGCCCCGCGGGGCCGAGCAATCTGCCGCCCCCGCCGCCGACGATGGCGAACGTCCCCTTGCGGGTGAGGACTCGCCTGAAGTCCGAGAGGGAGTGGTTTCCTGCGGTGTCGACCAGGAGGTCGTACTTCTCCGGCCGCCGGGTGAAGTCCTCCTGCTCATAGTCGATGACGTGGTCGGCACCGAGGGACCGGACCAGATCCACCTTGCTCGTGCTGCACACGCCGGTGACTTCCGCTCCGAACGCTTTGGCGATCTGCACAGCGAATGTGCCGATGCCTCCTCCTGCGCCGTTGACCACGACCTTCTGCCCGGGCTGGACCTTGCCCACGTTCCGAAGAGCCTGGAGGGCGGTGATTCCGGCCATGGGAACGGCCGCGGCCTGTTCAAACGTGAGGTTGGCCGGCTTGCGCCCCAACAGACCTTCGGGGACGCTGACGTAGTCCGCGAAGCATCCCCCTGCGTCGATCTCGGCGTAGACCTCATCCCCGGGGTGCAGGCGCGTCACGTCCTTGCCGACGGACTCCACGATCCCGGCCATGTCGGCGCCGGCGACTGTGGTTCGTCGCGGCTTGCGCAGGCCCTTGGCCATACGGACGAGGTACGGATCGCCCCGCAGCAGGTGCCAGTCGAATGGGTTGACGGCTGCCGCCCGTATTCGGACGAGCACTTCGTTGTCCTTCACGGCCGGCTTCTCGATCTCCCCGAGCTCGAGGGCATCGGGTGAGCCGTACCGGTCGTAGGTCCACGCTTTCATGATCGCTCCTCTGTGCCCGGGTACTGGAACACGTCGTCAAGAGGCACCTTGAAGACCCGGGCGATCTGGAAGGCCATCTCCAGGGAGGGCGAGTAGCGGCCCTGTTCGATGGCGATGATGGTCTGGCGGGTCACCCCAACGCGATCGGCCAGGTCCGCTTGAGTCATCTCTCCGTTGGCGAACCTGAGCGTGCGAACGGCATTGGTGATCGCGGTGGGCTTCACCATGACTGGAGCCCCAGCCGGTAGCTGGCGATCTTCACCACCGATCCGACGAGACCGGCCAGGACGCCGGCGACGTAGATCGTGTTGGCGATCCAGAAATGATCGAACTTGGCCATCGCCATGCCCATTACCGCGACCGCGCCGAGCATCATCAGCCAGTAGCCGGCGTATTCGCCGAACCGGTCGATCTCCTTGTCCCGTGGGTCCTCCTTGGTATCCCCGCCCGAGATGATCGCAGTCACGATCGCGCCCAGGATGGAGAGGGCGATAACGACGCCGATGCTGATGAGCATCGGTTGCTCGTAGGCGATCTGGGCGGCGGCCGTGGTCCGCAGTTGAGACAGGATGCTCACCATGTAGGCCCCGGGCACGACGACCCCGATCACGACCCACAGCCAGGTGTTCTTCTCCGCGAATGACATCTCTCTGCTCCTATGTCAAGAATTGTTGACACACGAAATGTAAAGCAGAGCTAACAGGATGTCAAGCACTCTATACATCGCCGGGCTCGCCGCCGGCCGAGGCTACCGGGGAAGCTGCGGTGGCTTGTTCGCGTCAGGAAACCGCGGGTACGTTGCCCGGAGCGGGTCGTATTCCGGGCGCTGGCAGATCAGCGTCTGCGTCCACTCGGCGAGGCGCCGGCCCAGGCGGCGACACGCCTCGCGCTCGCCGTCAGTGCGTGGCCTCCCGGCGCAGACGGCGCCGTAGTGCATCGTCTGCCCCGGCGCGGTGTAGTCCGGGATTCCGAAGACCAGCAGGCCGAAGTTCATGAGCACGATTTGCAGCGCGAGGCAGGTCAGTTCGCCGCCGCCGGCCTGGCCGCCCTCCGATGAGAAGGCGCAGCCGATCTTGCCGTCTATCCTCGCCCACAACGGCAGCGCAACCACGTCCCACCAGCGCTTCATCTGCCACGCGATCGTGCCCAGATAGGTGGGCGAGCCAACCGCAATTCCGTCGCACCAAAGGAGATCGTCGGCGGTGGCCTCGTCGACATTCTTGAGCCTGACCTCTGTGTCCGGCACGGAGCCGGCGCCCTCCACGACCAGGTCGGCCATCTGCCTGGTATGGCCTTCGCTGCTGAAGTAGAGCACGAGGATGCGCGCCTGGCGCGAGGGGTTCTCTTCCATGGCGCCAGTATGGCGCCCCCGCGTCAGCTCGCCGTTTCCGGATGCTTTGATCAGGCTCGTCAGCTCGCGGTGCCAGGCCACGTCCCGCCACATGCCAACGAACTGCGGCTCGCAGAAGTTGCTGGTCGCGATCGCCGCCCAGCGACCCGTCTCCACCGCGCTCCGCACTCCCAGCTCGCACAGTTCCTTGATCAAGGCCCAGTCGAGCCCGGGCAGGTCGCGCCATTCGACGAGCGCCCAGCACTCGGTCGTCGCGACCGGCCGGTCCAGCTCTACCGAGAGCTCGGCGGTCTCGCGGATCAGCCGGACCAGCTCGGCCCGCCAGTGATCGCGTTCCGCCCGGTAGAGGGGCTCGGCATGCTGCTGGAGCATTCGGTAGCCGCGCAGGCCCTGGGTCGGATAGTCGTAGCCGAACCGCTCGTAGTAGTCCGACGCCTGGGCCATCCAGATGTGCGGCTCGAGGAAGTCGAGGAATCCGAGATCCCGGCGCGCCCACCGCTTGTTCGGCAGGACGGAGAAGGTGAGCGGCAATCCGCGCGAGTGCGGGCGGAAAGCCGCGATCGCAGCCCGCATCCAGGCCATCGCCGGTTCGGTGCTCCAGTCGTCGCCGCCGGCCCCGGCCGGCTGCCCCTTGAAGAACGGCGCCCAGTTGGGGTGCGGCCATTCGTTGCACATATCCACGTAGAGCAGCGCGTCCAGCAGGCCTTCGGCCTCGAGCAGATCGAGCGTGCGGGCCCAGGCCGCGGCGTGATCCTGGGGCGAGGTCAATCGCAGGCGAGCCTCGGTCGCGTCCTGCGGGAACCAGGTCGAGAGCCCCACGGCGACGCCGCGATCCCGGCAGCGGCGGATGAAGTCGGCGAGAGCCGGCCACGGCCGAGCCCGCACCGGCAGGGGGCCGCCCAGTCGTGGCAGTCGGCGCCGGGGATGAACTCCCACTCGGCGTCCGGATCCACCGAAAGCAGGTGCGGGAAGGCCTCCAGGCGCACGGCGTCGTAGCCACGCTCGACCAGCTCGTCGAGAGCCCGATCCCAGTCCTCGAAGCCGGCCCCGGGCCAGCGGCGCAGAAGCCAGGAGATGTCCCACATCGCGATCGCGCGCGGGTGGCGGAGATCCAGGTCGGGCATGACGACAATGTAGCGATCGCGCGCTCGGTTCGACACGGAGCCCCGCGGCACCAGCCCCCGGCTCGCAGCCCCGCGCCTGCAGCCTAGGACGTGACCCGCAGCACGGCGAACCCGTCGTGGCCCTTCACGCCCACCGTCTGCAACGCGGTAGCCTCCAGCCGGGGCTCCGCGGCGACGAGATCGAACATCCGCCGAATGCCCTGGATGTTGGCGTCGGCGCTGGCCTCGTCGATTACGGCGCCATGGCGCACCACGTTGTCCACGACTATCACCGTCCCGGGGCGTGACAGCCTCAACGCCCAGGTCGACGTACTCCGGGTTGTGGTCCTTGTCCGCGTCGACGAAAACGAGATCGAACGGCGCGACTCCCTCTTGCGCCAGAGCGGCGAGCAAATCGAGCGCCCGGCCCACGCGGACCTCGACGATACCGTCGAGCCCAGCCCGACGCAGGTCCGCCCTGGCGACATCGGCGTGGGCCGGGTTCACCTCGAGGCTGATCAGTCGGCCGTCAGGAGGGAGCGCCCGGCCCAGCCAGATCGTGCTGTAGCCGGCCAGCGTCCCAATCTCCAGAATCCGCCGGGCTCCCAGCATTCGAGCCAGCAGGAACAGGAACTTCCCCTGCGTCGGAGAGACCTGGATCTGTGGCATACCGGCGTCGATGCCTGCCTTGACCGCGGCGTCCAGGGCGTCGTCGGACGGGACCAGCCGCTCGTTCAGGTACTCGTCCACAAGAGCCCAGGATTCGGATGCCATCTGCGTTCACCGTCCCTTCTCGAAGGGCCGCGGCCGCCGGCGGGCGGCAACAGCCTTCGACCCAAATGTTGCAACGGGTCGGTGAAGCCGCCCTTGCGGCGTCGGGACTGTTCCCGAAACAGGCGCCGCGCGAGCCGGCCTATGAGGCCTCTTCGAAGCTACGCCCGCCGGGACTCCACTTCCTCAGCCAAGCGGTCGGCCCGGCGACGCGCCAGGACCAGGTAGCCCACGGCACACCGTCGCCAGGACGAGCTGGAGCATGGCGAGGAGCTGTCGAGGTCTACTCCCTGGTCGTTGGGATCCGCGGCGATCGTCCAGGGTGCGTTGGCACCCATGGCCAGGTGGAAGTTGATGCTCATGGTGGCCCCGACCAGGCCCACCAACGCGACCAGCGCGACAAGGAACCCGCGGTTTCGCGAACTCAGGTCCGACCAGCGGGCGAACCAGATGAGGGACGTCACGATCAGGACGGTGCCGACCGAGAGTTCGCCGAGCATCACCAGGTACCCGAAGGTAGGCCCGTTCGGAATTACGACGCCATCGATGAAGGACTTGTACCAGCCGGTCTGATCCTTCGTCATGTCCGTAAAGCGTTCCCGCCAGACTCGAAGCGAAGTCCCCCGCCATGACCTTCGAAAGCCCCGACATGAGCCACTCGTAGCCGAGGAAGAACTGCACGCCGAAGAAGCCCCACGCCAGCAGCCGGACTCCTTCTTCAGTGGTCAGAGTTGAAGTCCTGGACATCGTTTGCATCATCGTCTCCCTTACGAACGCTCCGTTCCCGCTAAGGTGGCGCCGACGACGCGGCCGCACCTCAAGGAAATCGGCAGCGGCGATAATTCGGCGTATCAACTGGGCGCGGCCAAGACGACGGTCCCGACGGCTGCCCGGCGCGGTCGTCCAGTCCGATGCGTGAGGTCCTGTGCGGCGCCGCCGCCTGGGACAGGACGACGGGTTTTGGCGCATCATTGAGCCCCCGCCACTGCGGGCGGTCCACCTAGCGAGGTTCAGGTGACAAAGCGCTCAAGATACGAACGCGAGCAGCGAGCCGCGCAAAATCTCGGATCCAAGCCATGGGCGATGCCATGCAGCGCGCCATCCCTCCTGCCGTGGCCGAAGCCTTCGCGAAACAGGTGGAGGCCGCCCGAGCTCGAGGACCGCTGGAGCCCCCGCCCGACATGGCCCCGGGGACGGCTCCTCGGCCACCCCGGCCCGGTCACGAGCCGCGCCCGCCGAAGGAAGAGAAGCGCAAGCCTCGGTACTGAGCCCAGACGTTTGAACCGACCCGGACCCGCCGGGTTCCTGGGACGCCCGAGAGCCCGCAGCGTGAACCCGGAGACTAGGCTCGAAGTGGAGCGGTGCTGGAGCGCGTAACCAGCTTGGTCGCGAGTTCGAGTCGAGTCTCGGTCGGCTGCTCGCCGGCGGCCAGTCGAAGCAGCAGGCGTGCCGCCGTGACACCCATACGGGCGAGCGGCTGCCGAATCGTCGTCAACGGAGGACTGAACCACCGGGCGGTCGGGATGTCATCGAATCCGATCACGCTCAGATCGTCCGGGATGTGGAGTCGGAGATCGCGCGCCGCCTGATACACGCCCAGGGCCTGGAGGTCGTTCAAGGCGAAGATGGCCGTGGGCCTGCCGGCCGGATCGCGATCGAGCAGCACACGTCCCTCTCGAATGGCCTCGTCCACGTAGAAGTTGCCGTAGCGGATCAGGGAGGGATCGACCTCGGCGCCGGCCGCGTCCATCGCCGCGCGATAGCCATCGAGCCGCGCCCTGCTGCACAGCAGCGTCGCGGGGCCCGCGATCACGCCGATGCGCCGGTGCCCCAGCTCCAGCAGATGGCGGGTGGCGGTGAGGCCGCCGCTCCAGTTCGTCGCCCCGACGGACGGCGTGTCGTGGAGCGGCTCACCGGTTGGGTCCACTACCACCAGGGGGATGCGACGGGACCGCAGCTGGTCACGCAAATCGTCGTTGAGGTCCGACAGGACGACTATCAGTCCCCTGGGTCGCCGCGCCAGGACGGTCTCGAGCCAGCTGCGACCGCTCGCCGGCGCTTCTTCCTTGATCTCGGACAGCACGAGCCCAAGACCGTGGGCCGTCGCGACCCCCTGGACTCCCCTGATGAACTCGCCGGCCCACTCACTCTCGAACTGGTGGAATGCCAGCTCCAACAGCGGGGCGCTCTGCGTGGCTCGCCGCTGCGGCGTATAACCCTGCTCGCGGATGACGGCTTCGACCCGCCGCCGCGTCTCGACCGACACGTCCCTGCGGCCGTTGATGACCTTCGATACCGTCGGCGAGGAGACGCCGGCCTGACGGGCGATGTGCGCGATAGTCATCGGACCCCGGGCGGCGACTCCCCCGCTCTCTCCGCCTTCGTCGATCGGCTCGATTGCCACGGGCTGAGTGTACAGAATGGAAGAACCCGAGAGGAGGCGTCAGGGGGCTGTCGCCTGTTCCGATCGTTTAGCTGCGACGGCCGAGGATCCTTGCCAGGCGGCCTCCGGTCGCGACCTCCTCGCTCTCCCAGGCGAGAGCGAGCATCGGGCAGTCGTTGATGGCCTTGTTGGCCTGACCGATCAAGCTCGGGCGGGACCGCGCCGTTATGGAGCACGGGGTAGCCCCAGTCGTCGAGGAAGATGAGGTCCGGCGCGGCAGCCTCGCAGACGCCGTACCCGTTGCAGGCGACCCAGTCGATCTTGAGCTTCGGCCGGTCGGTCATCGCATTCCTGCCACTGGGGCGCCGGCGAGGCACCGGCCGCGTTCGGCGTGGCTGACGAAATCGTCCGCGAAAACGGCCAGCGCGGTGCTCATCTGCTGGGCGGCGCCGTCCGGGTGGCGGCAGGCGCCACGGCCAGTCACCAGCCCGGTCCAGCGCTCGATGTCGTCGAGGTCGGCGGGTCTGGCGCTCAGGGTTGCCACTCGCCCGCTGGCGCCGGCGAGGTCGACCAGGCCGTACATGCAGGGCCCGCACTGCCTGGCCGATCCGCCGGCCAGGAAGGCCATGATCCGCGCCGCGTAGTCCACGCCGCATGAGCGCGCGTCGAATAGGCGGACCAGGCCGCAGCCGAAGGTCAGCCCGGCGGCCTTGAGCGACTCCGGATCCAGCGGCAGGTCCCAGACCGGTTCGGTCCGCGCCCACGTCCCGAAATAGCCGCCCAGCAGAACGGCCTGAGGCGTGCCGGTCAGGCCGCCGGCCAGCTCGACGAGCTCGGCGAGGGGCGTCCCCAGGTCGATCTCGGCTACGCCCTCGTGGCGGACCGGCCCGGCGATCGTGACCAGGGCGGTGCCGCGGTTCTTGCCGCGCCCCCGCTCCTTGAACCAGTCCGGGCCGTAGCGGGCCACCAACGCCGCGTAGGCGAGCGACTCGACGTTCTGGACCAGCGTGGGCCGGTCGCGGACGCCCCGCTCGGACATGCGGGGCGGCGTTGTAACCGGCCGTGCGTCCTTGCTGTTGATGTAGTGGACCACGGCCGTGGACTCGCCGGCGATGTAGCCGATGGGCGCCTCGACGAAGTGGAGAAGGTTCTGCTCATCTCTGGGGCGCTGGCTCACCGCCTCCTTCATCGCCCGAACGGCCTGCGTGTGCTCGGCCCCCACGTATAGCTCGACCCGGTCGGCGCCCAGTGTGCGCGCCGCCAGGATCGCTCCGTCGATCACGAGGTTCGGGCGGTGCGCCATCAGGACGCGATCCTTCGCGCTCTCGGGCTCGCCTTCGGCCCCGTTGGCCACGATGACGGGCGTGCGGCCGCCGGGCTGGTCGTGGATCGCGCGCCACTTCCGGCCGACGGGGAAACCGGCGCCTCCCCGGCCGAGCAAGCCCGTGGCCTCGAGGGCGGCGATCACCTCGTCGGCGGGCATTGCGGGCAGGTGGCCGAGACGGCGGTGGTGGTCCGCCAGGGATTCGGCATGGCCGTCGATCGGTGGGCCGGCGAGGAGGCGTTGGCTCGGCTGCATCGTGCTGGGTCGTCCTTTTCGTGTGCCGGAGCCGCCGCGGGCGTCCGCACAAGCCAATTGTGCCGCGGGCGCTCAAACGCCACACCGTATATAGAGGCGACGCGGACCGCGAAGGTTTCGCGGTCGGAGACAATCGCGGACCGCGGCGGCCTGCGCCGCCCAGGCGTAGGGCGGCGCCGAGCTCGTGGGCCGCCACGTGGCCCACGCAGCCGGCCTGACCGGCAGCGTACGCCGCAAGTCGAGCCGCCCCGGCCAGGTCTCTTGCCGCCGCGAACGCGTGGCCGCCCGCCGCCCGGGCATCCCACCACGTGACCTCGCCCCGCGCCCACGCGCGTCCGAGCTCGATTGCGCGTCGTGGACGATCGTCCCCGGGCCGCGCCTGCTCGAAGTGGTGGAGCACATGCTCCGCGCAATCGGCCGCCCACACCGCCAGCAAATGGTGATCCGAATCCTGCAGCGTCCCGCCGCGACGCACGGTGATGAACCGCGGATCGCGGACCTTGGGGAAAAGCATGCGCGCTCCTTGTCGGTCACCGTCGGCAGCAGGCTCGGGCCACTCGCCGCGCGACTCTCAGGCGCCCGGCTGCCTTTGCGCGACGGCAACGCCCTGCGAAATCGATCTCGCAATCGGTTCCGTACAGCCTTACCGTGACGGGGCCGCCGGCCAGCGCCCTGACATGAACCTCATCGGCGTCGACGCGAACCTCGAGGAGGGCGCCCCGATACCGCACCCGGAAGCGGTACGACCGCCATTTGGCCGCCAGCGCGGGCGCCAGGACGAGGACGTCGCCGTCGGTGCGCATGCCGCCATAGCCGAAGATCATGCTCGCCCACACCCCCGCGGCGGACGTCACGTGGAGCCCCTGCTCCGTGTTCCGGTTGTAGTTGTCCAGGTCCATGCGCGCGCCGTAGGAGAAGAACGTGTACGCGTCGTCGAGCTTCCCCAACTCCACCGCAAGGATGGCGTGAAGTGAGGGCGACAGCGAGGACTCGTGGATCGTCCGCGCCTCGTAGAAGTCGTAGTTGGCGCGCTTCTCCTCCAGCGTGTAGTCCTGGCTGAAGAAGTACATGAGATTCAGCACGTCCGGCTGCTTGACCATGTCGTATCGGAAGATCTTGACGTAGGCCCAGTTCTTGTAGATGGGGATCTGGTCCGCGGGGAAGTGCTCCAGATCGACGTGAGGAAGATCGAAGTAGCCGGCGTGCTGCTCGAGAACCCCGGTCTGCTCGTCCTTCGGGATCCGCATCTTCTGGGCCATCTCGGCCCAGCGCTCGGGCTCCTCCGGGGCCAGGTTCGCTTTCGCCAGTGCCTCCCGGTAGAGCTCAGGCGCCGCCGCCTTCATCTCGTCCAGCACGGCGAGCGTGAACTCGAACGTCTTCTTGCCGAGGACGTTCGTGTAGCAGTTGTGGTTCACCATCATGTGGAACTCGTCGGGGCCCATGACGCCGTAGAACCCGAAGTCGCCCTTCGATGGGCTCCACCCGCCCCAGCTCGCCAGGAAGCGGCAGATCTGGAGCAGCATCTCGACGCCTTCGCGGTACAGGAACTCCTTGTCTTGCAGGATGACGTCGTGATGCCAGATCGCGTAGGCGACCGCCAGGTCGGAATGGATCTCGATGTCGACGTGCTGCCAGGTCCCCGAATCCTCGGTGCCGGTGATCGTGGCGAACGGGAATCGGGCGCCTTCGCAGTCGAGCTGGCGGGCCCGTTCCATCGCCTGGCCGAGGCGGTGGTAGCGGTACAGGAGCAGGTTCCTGGCGACGTCCGGATCGACGAACATCATCAGGCGATGCGTGTAGATCTCGCTGTCCCAGAACGCCCAGCCAAAGTAGACCTCGCCGGTCATGCCCTTGCACAGGGCGTTGAGGTCGGCGTCCTCGCCGTGGTAGGACTGGTACGTCTGGAAGCTCGAGAAACGCAGGCCCTGGAGAACTTCGGGGTCGCCCTCGATGTCGATGTCGAGCACGTCCCAGGTTCGCTGCCAGAAGGCGACGTGCTCGGCCATGAGGCTCGTCGAAAGTCGCCCCGGCCTGGCGCCGCATCAGCTCGAGCCCGCCGGCCCACACTTCGGCGTCGTCCGCGGTCCTCTTCCAGTCGTTGACTGCGATCCTGTCCACCGTAGTGGGCCGGCCCTGTTCCAAACTCAGGGAGAAATCCGCGCCGATGAACTTGTCGTCGATCACGTTGGAGGTCTGGACAGACTGCTCGGTCCGAAGGAAGAAGCCCGAGAACAGTTGGTGCCCGCTTCGAAGCGTCTCCCCCTGTATCGCCCAGCCGCCCTGGACGTGGCTCCTCCGGACGCAGCTCCAGAAGTTGATGACTCTGTCGCCGGCCGCGCGCTCGCCGCCGCCGGTCTGGTCCCAGCCGGCACCGATCTCGTAGTGAGTGTTGAAGTCCAGGCCGATGCGCAGGTTGACGGTGCCCGAGAAGTCGAGCGGTTCCAACACGATGCGCTGGCAACCGAGACGGGTCGACTGCATGTCGGTGAAGCGAGTGAAGGTCGACCCGGAGATGCTTCCCGGTGGCCGTCGCCCACACGAAGTCGCGCGTGAGCACGCCGGTGCGCATGTCCAGTCGTCTGGTGAAGTCGGTGAAGGCCGATTTCGCCAGATCGAGCTGCTCGCCGTCTACCCAGATGCGCGTGTATAGCCAGTCCACGGCGTTGACCATGGCCGCGCCCTTGGTCACGAAGCCCTTGAACACCTGGTCGTGGCGGATGTCCATGAGTTCGTACAGGTGATTGAAGTAGCTGCCGAGCAGATGGTCGCCGCTGTAGCCCTCCTCGAAGTAGCCGCGCACGCCCATGAACTCGTTGGCCACGGAGAACACGGACTCGGAGATCCGCTGGTAGGCGGGGTCGAATCCCTCCTCGACGATGGTCCAGGGGTCGCCGCGGAAGTAGTTGATTGGCGTTTTCGGCAAGTGCATCTATCAGGCTCCGGGAAGTCGGCTACCGTCGGAAGAAGGCTGGGTCGGGTCGTGTGGGGGACAGGCCGCGACCTCGGGGCTCCATCACGACCAACGGCCGGGCCGGCCGGCCACACTGCACGGTGGCCGGCCCTGCCCGACGCACTCAGAGAATGCGAGTCACCCCTTGACGCCACCGGTGAACGCGCCGCTCGTCACGTACTTCATCGAGAACATGAAGACGATGACGACCGGGACGATCATGAACATGGCGGCCATCGCAGCGTCGGCTTGTACGAAGGAGACTGCTCCGGGCGTGGGATTGAAGCCTGGACGGAGCGCCGACGTCCCGGCCACGAGCGAGTTCAAGCCAACCGGCATGTTGTAGAGCTTGTCGTCGTTCAGCATGACGTAGGGACCGAAGAAGTTGTTCCAGTTGGCGTTGAAGCTGATGAAGGCCAGAAGTCCGAGGAGCGGCCTGGCCAGCGGCAGCGCGAGGTTCCAGAAGACCCTCAGTTCCGAGGCGCCGTCGACGCGCGCGGCGTCGACGAGTTCCCCGGGGAGGCTGGAGCCGTAGTACACGTAACTCAGATAGACGCCAAAGGGGAAGAACATCGCCGGCAGAATGACTGCCCACTGCGTGTTGATGAGGTGTGCCAGGTTCAGCTCGAGGAACAGCGGCAGCACCAATGCCGACACGGGCAGCAGCATCGTGATCAGGGTCAGCCAGAGGAGCAGCCTGCGGCCCGGGAAGCGGCCGATTGCCAGGACGTAGCCGGCCGGGATGCAGATTGCGAGGCTGCCGAGTAGCGAGAGCCCGGCATATCGGATGGAGTTGCCCATCCAGAGGAGCACCTCGCCGTTCTGGTAGCCAATGATGTTGTTCCAGGACGTCACGAGTCGATCGATCGAACCGAATGTGAGCGGGAACCAGTTGCCGTACAGGCTGGTTGGGTCTCTCGTGGTCGCGAACAGCAGCCACACCAGCGGAACCACGAAGTAGATAGCGAAGATCAGCAGGATTGCCAGGCGGATCACATACCCGACGAACCCCAGCTCTCCAACGTATCGTCGAAGAGAGAATCTGCGCCGGGCCTTGTCGTTGGTCGCTGTCTGACCGGTCATGACTGTCCCTCGAGCTTGAAGAAGCCGGTCCATCGGATCAGCACATATGCGCCCGCGAGGCCGATGCCGAGCATCAGGAGCGAGAGGGCCGCTGCGGCGCCGAAGTTCCCGACGTCAAACGCGTACGAGTAGGCGAGCTGATTCGGGGCCCACTGGGGCGGCACGTTGGCCTGGACCCAGGTGGAAGTCAGCAGCTGCGGCTCGACGAAGAGCTGCACGTTCAGGGCGAAGATCAGGATCGTCTGGTAGACGATGTACGGACGCATGAACGGCAGCTTGATGTAGAGCGCCTTCTGCCAGGCATTGCAGCCGTCGAGTTCGGCCGCCTCGAGGACTTCAGCGGAGATGCCCTGGAGTCCGCCGTGCTGGATGGCGATCCACATTCCCGGCGCCGGCGAAGAAGCCCATGATCGTGAAGACGAAGGGCAGGCTTCCCGGAAAGACCAGGGCGTCGAAGTTCGTTGCGCCGAGGGAGGTGAAGATCGGACCGAATGGGCTGATGCCCGGATCGAGGATGCAGATCACCAGAAGGACCAGCGCCGGCCCGGTGACTGCTCCAGGAATGAAGTAGAGCAAACGCAACGTGGACGAGAGCCGTCCGGGTCGCATGTCCAGGAGGAGTGCCAGCAGGACCACGAACGCGATACCCAGCGGCACGGAGACGATCAGGAACTCGAGGAGGTTTCCGAACACCTGGAAGAACCGGGCGTCGCCGTAGGCGAGTTTGTAGTTGTCAAGCCCGGCGGCAAAGTAGTCCGGCGTGCCAAAGCTGAACTTCGAGAAGCTCATCAGGAGGGCGTAGAGAGCCGGCCCGATGCCGAAGATCGCCATGAAGATCATGTAGGGCAGGACGAGCAGATAGGAGATCCGATGCCGCCGCCAACCGGCCCACAGGCGCGAGAGCCGGGAGCCTCGAGTCAACGGCAACGCGGCAGGAGCAATGGGCGTAGCCAATGGAAGGTCCTCTGCTGACGGAGACGAGGAAGGCGACCTCATGTGGGCCGCCTTCCTCGAAATCACACGCTTGGGTCGATGAAACCCGTAGTTGCCTGAGGAGCCAGTCCTACTGGGTTACGTTGTAACCCTGAGCTTCCGCGAGTGGCGTGAGCACCGTGGTGACCTCCGGCAACGTCGCCACCATCGTCTGCTTCTTGCTGTACATGTCCTTGACGACGGTGTTGAGCGGTGCGATCAGGTCGAAGCGCGGCCAGTTGTCGCCAATGGCGGAGATCTCCGCCCCGCCCGTCGCGAAGGCGGCCGTCGGGTCGCTCGCGAAGATCGGGTCGTCCTTTACCGTCGCGTTGAACAACGGCTGGAGCGGCGTGAAGGAGGGGAAGTTAGAGGAGCCCTTCCAGAGGTCCGGGTCCTGGGTCGCATACTCGGCGAAGAGCAGCGACAGTCCCTGGTTCTTGGTGTGCTGGGAGATGGTCCAGGCCGCGCCGCCCATGGCCGCGGTCTGAGCGGTGGCATCCGCAGCCCACTTGAGCGGGGCGGCGACGCCGAGCACGTGGCTGGACTGGCTGGGCGTGGTCTTGTCGGTGTAGTAGGTGCCCTTGAAGGTGCCGAGTGCGGCCCAAATGGGCGCAATGAGCATCAGGAGCTTGTTGTTGTTGGCGATCGTAACCCAGCTGGCGGTGAAGTAGTCGGTGTTCCAGAGGGTCTTGTTGGCGACCATGTGATCGATCAGCTGCGCCGCTCGGGTGCAGGTTGGGGTCGCTTACGTTGATCTGGAGGGTTCCGACGTCCTTGACGTTGGCGTACGGGCAGCCGCTCGCCTCGAAGTACGAGAGCCAGGTCCAGCCGTCACCAAGTGTGCCGAGGTAGTAGCCGGGATGGTCCTTGGCGACCTTGTCGCTGAGGGCCTGCATATCCTCGAACGTCGTGGGAACCGTGTAGCCGAACTGCGTGAAGAGCGGTGCGTTGTAGTACGTCACCATCTGAGCGAGGTCGTTGCGGAGGCAGTAGACCTTGCCGCTGAAAGTGCAGTTGTCCGCGCCCGCGTATTGCTTGAGCATGTCGGCCGGAACGAGGGTGCTCAGGTCGAGCGGGAAGGCGTGCGCCGCATCCGAGACGCGGGCGACGAGTCGCGGCTCGGCGAAGACGACATCAGGCCAGCCGGAGCCGGTGTTGTTGAAGAGCAGGGTCTTGGCCGGCAGCGTCTCGCGGTCGACAACGGTCGAGTTGATCAGGCTCGCGTACTGCGGGTACTTCGCCTTGAAGCCGTCAACGACGGGCTGGCGAGGCTGGTCGATCCAGACGGTGATGGCATCGGTCGTGTCGGTCACCGTGGCGGACTCGATGCCCGCGCTGGCGGCGGCCGCCGCAGCGGACTGCACAGCGGCGGAGGTCGAGTTCGATGCCGGTGTCGGGGGCGGAACCGGCGTGGCCGTCGGCGCGGGCGAGGCTGTGGTGCTGGAACAACCAGCGAGGACCACAGCCGCAAGAATGAGTAGGGCTCTCTTCATTTCCTAGGTGTCCTCCGTCTCCCATGGGTGGGTCGATCGCCAACTCGTGTCAGCCGATCGATCAACGTCTCGAACGCCGTTCCCTCGTGCGGTAGCAGGCGCGCAATCGGAACCTCGAGCAGAACCAGAGCCCGAAATGGCCGTTCCTGCGGCCGACCGTGCGCGGCTTGCCGCGGCGGGTGCCACAACCAAGGTCAGACGGTCACCTTGGGCCCAGGCTTTACCCAGGCTTGCGAAACGTTTCGATAGCAGAGTACGGACCCGATGCGCGCGTTGTCAAGGGGCGAATGATATCGTTACCTGTGTTATCGTTAGCAGCCCCCGGGTCGAAGGCGAAGCGCGCCTGGCGAAGGCGCCGCAAACGCGTCGAAGGAGGGCGCCCGGGACGCGATCAGAGCGGAGGCGCCACGGGGGCCGGGCCGCTGGATCGGCGGATGATGACCTCACCGGGCAGCACGATCACCTGGCGCTTCGGCCGCGCCGTGCCCTCGAGGCGGCTGAGCAACACCTCGGTCGCCCTGCGCCCCAGCTCGTAGGCGGGCTGGTTGAGTACCGTGATGAACGGATCGTCGTGCCACTCGGCCGGCAGGTCATCGAAGGTCACGACCGAGCAATCGTCGGGTATGCGCAAGTCTGGCTTCGCGCAGCGCCCGCATCGCCCCGAAGGCGAGGAAGTTGTTGGTAGCGAATATCGCCGTCGGCCTCGGCTCCCTGGAGAGGATCTGCTTGACCTGTCTGTAGCCACCTTCGAGGCTGAAGCTGTCGTAGGTGACGAGGTCGCGGGTCCACCGGCAGCCCGGCGTCTCGGAGCGCTCGTTCGTAGCCCATGACACGGTCGGTCGAGGTCGAGATGTTGCGGCGACCGGTGATGACGGCGATGCGCTTGTGTCCCAGTTCGGTCAGGTGATGAACGAGCTCGTACGCACCGGCTTCCGAGTCGCACCTGACCTGGTCGACCGCGCGAGTCACGCGCCGGTCGAGCACGACCACCGGGATCTCCTGCGCGCGAAGGAGCCGGAAGGAGGCCGCCGAGTTCCCGGCGGGCACCAGGAGAACTCCGTCGATCTGCCGCTGAGCGAGCATCCGGAGGTACTCGATCTCCTCACTTTCCGACTCGTCCGTATTGGCGAACATGACGGCGTAGCCGTGCGGCGACGCTGCGTCTTCGACGCCCCGAGCGATCGTGGTGAAGAACGGGTTGGTTATGTCGGACATGACGAGGGCGATCGTCTTGGTCCGCTTCGAGCGCAGATGACGGGCAACCGCGTTTGGCACATATCCGAGCTCGGCGACCGCAACCTCGACCTTCGCGCGCGTCGCCGGGCTCGCATAGCCGGATCGGTTGACGACGCGGGAGACGGTCATAGGCGACACTCCCGCGCGCTTCGCGACTTCAGTGATAGTTGTCATCCGTGCGCATCCCGTGCAACTCGAGAGATTGCCGTGACGATACCATCCGCGTGAGTGCCCTCGTCCGCAAGAACGGCGGCAGTGACGGCGCGCGGCGCTTGCCTGAGGCGGGCGGCTCTGATATCCTCCGCCCTTCGACTGGTAGCGTTACCACATCCTACCATATCACCGGGCCGGCTCGCGGACAATCGCCCGTTGAGGTGTCTCTTGGAAGTCAGTCGAATCGGTGACGTCATCGAGGTCCGCGACCGGCCATGAGCTGATCCGGATCGAACCTGGGGCCAGCGACAGCCTCCGGGTTCGCGCCGCTTTCGAACGCATCGACTTCGACCTGCCGGGTGCTCTGGATGAACCCCCTCGAACACGACCGGGTCGTCATCCGATCCGGCGACTCGAGCGTTTCGCTCAGCCAACGGTGGGATCACCGCGATCGTCGAGGACGATGACGGCGAGGGAGGCCGGTATCCCCTCATCCGCTTCGTCCGGTCGGGCACAGGCGAAGAGCTCACCTCAGAACAGCGAGCGCACTTCTGGTGGCCCGGTGCCAGAGTCATGACGGCGCTCGGAGGCGGCCGCTACCGAATTGAGCAGCACCTTCGGGCGTACGAAGGCGAGCGATTCACCGGGCTCGGCCAGCACCCCAACGGCCGGCTCGATCAGAAGGGAATGACGATCGACCTGGTACAGAGAAACGGCGAGGTCTCGATACCCTTCGCCCTTTCGAGCCGAGGCTACGGCTTTCTCTGGAACAACCCGGCGGTGGGCCACGTAGAACTCGCGTCGAACAGGACCCGCTGGGTCGCGAACGCCGGTCGCCAGATCGACTACTGGATCACCGCGGGAACTCCGGCCGAGATCCTCGGGCGCTATGCCGACGCCACGGGCCACGTGCCCCAGCTGCCCGACTGGGCGACCGGCTTCTGGCAGTGCAAGCTGCGCTACAGGACGCAGGCCGAATTGCTGGCGGTCGCTCACGAGTACGAGCGGCGGGGCCTGCCGCTGGCGGTCATCATCATCGACTTCTTCCACTGGTCGGCGCTGGGCGATTGGGACTTCGACGCGGCCGAATGGCCGGACCCGCGGGCCATGGTGGAGGAGCTCGAAGCCATCGGCACCAAGGTCATGGTCTCGATCTGGCCGCTCGTCAGCCAGGTCAGCCGCAATTACGCCGAGATGGAGCGGCTCGGCCTGCTGGTCAGGTCAGAGCGGGGGCCCAGCCTCCTGACCGAGTTCCCGGAGAAGGGCGTCGCCATCCGCCCGTCCGTCGCCGTCTATGACGCCACGAACCCCGCGGCTCGCGCCTTCATCTGGTCCAACGTTCGCAAGAATTACCTGTCCCGCGGTGTCCGGATCTGGTGGCTCGACGCCTGCGAGCCTGAGCTCAGACCCGTCGATCCGGCGAATCTGGCCTTCTGGGCCGGGCCGGGAGACGAGGTCGCGAATCTCTATCCGGCGGCTCACGCCCGAGGCTTCTACGAAGGCATGCGCGAAGCCGGCGAGGACGAGATCGTCCTCCTGTGCAGATCGGCGTGGGCCGGCAGTCAGCGTTACGGTGCGGCCGTGTGGTCGGGCGACATCCCGACGACCTGGGACTCGCTGAGCCGTCAGGTCCGGGCCGGCCTGAACATCGCCATCTCCGGCATCCCGTGGTGGACCACGGACATCGGCGGCTTCCACGGCGGCGATCCATCAGATCCCGAGTACCGCGAGCTTGTGATCCGCTGGTTCCAGTACGGGGCCTTCTGCCCGCTCTTCCGGGCCCACGGCGACCGCGTCCCGAGGGGCTCCTTCGCGCCCGACATGACCAGCGGACCGAATGAAGTGTGGTCATTCGGCGACGAGGCCTACGAGCAGATCGTCAAGGTGCTCGCCATGCGCGAGAGGATCAGACCCTATCTCGGCGAGCAGATGCGAAAGGCCCACGAAGAAGGCATCCCGCCGATGCGGCCGCTGTTCGTGGACTTCCCCGACGACCCGGAGTCGTGGGCGATCGAAGACGAGTTCCTTCTCGGACCCGATCTTCTGGTCGCTCCGATCCTTTCGGCCGGACTGCGCCAGCGGCCGGTCTACCTGCCCCCGGGAAGTGGGCCGACGCCTGGACGGGCGACGCCTACGCAGGCAAGACGACCGTGATCGTGCCGGCGCCGCTCGACCGCATCCCGGTCTTCGTGCGGGCCGGGGCCGAGGTTCCGGTAGCCGGCTGAGGGCATCCGGCCCGCCCCGTAGCTAGGAGATAGCCGGGAGCCTGTCTACGAGCGGCAGGATGCCGGCGTCGATCTCGGCATCGGTCGAGCCGCACTCCGTATGCGCCAGCAGCCAGGTTTCGACGTGCTCGAGATGCGCGCTCGGGCTCGAGTCTGGTCACCGGCCCGAGGGTCTCGATCTCGAGAATGTCCGGATCGGTGTAGGTCTCGGTGTTGCATCCCATGTCCGCATAGACCGCGCCGGGATCGCATGGGTAGCGCTTGATGAACGCGTCGCCGCCGAGGAGGTACGCGGCCCAGCCCTTCCGATTCAGCAGGCCGACCTTCTGCTTGGTCGTCGCGAGCGGATCCTGTCGAAGCTGGATGTACTTGCGGCCCCAGGTCCAGCGCGGGTCGCTCATGTCCGTGAAATACCACAGGACCAGCGGCCGGGCCGGAGTCAGGACATCGGGATGCGGCTTGAAGTCTTCCTGAGGGTAGATCGCCCGACCGCCCTGAGCCATTACCGATAGCGCCCAGGCCGAAAGCTCGATGGCCCAGGGGTTCCTGTTGACGATCCGGTGGACTACCTCGACCTCCGGGCGCGCGGCCGAGAGGGTGACGCGAAGTTCCTTCTCCAGGCCGTTCGCCCGCTCGGAATTGCGCAGGATGAGCGTCTGGCCGTCCCACGAGTGGTCGACGGGCTCGTTGTCGGGCGCGTAAGTGCGCGGGACGACCTCGGGCGCGTGCCACAAACGATGGCCGCCGTAGCTGTGCCAGTCTCCGCCGCCGCTCTTGCCGAGTGTCTCGCTGAAGGTGTGGAAGAGGTTCTGTCCTCCGACGAAGCCCAGGCGCACGATCCTGGGGCCCACATCCGTCGTGGCGATGAGTTCGATTTCCCCGTTCGAGAGTCTGATGCTGCCAGGCCATCCGCCGAAGCCGACGACCTCCATCGTCACCCGTCCGGTGGCCTCGGAGACGGTACGCAACTTATCTTCCCCTTTGCTCAGTTCGTTTCCGCCGTGGACGTTAGGCGCGGGACCTCACTCGTCGAAGACGATGGCAACCTTTCCGGACTTGCCCTGGTCCATCGTCTGGTAAGCCTCGGACGCCTTCGCGAGCGGGAACCGATGGGTACAGGTGACGTCCGGGTGCATGTTCCAACGCGGCATCCGCTCGACCAGGTCCTCGGCGTTGCCAAGGTTCGTGACCCAGGAACCGAAGACGGTCTTCTGGTCGTGGATGAGGTCCGGGCTCGGGTTCAGTTCGACCGTCCCACCCTCGCCGACGAAGGCGATGCGGCCCCAACGGCGCGTGCCGCGGACCGCCAGCTGGCGGCCGGCCGAGACACCCGAGCAGTCGATCGAGACTTCGCAGCCCAGGCCCTCGGTCGCTTCGCGGATACGGTCGAGTGCGTCGCCATCGGCCTTCACGACCAGATCCGCCAGGCCGAGCTTCTCCGCCAGCGCGAGTCGTTCCGGGACCACGTCGGCGCCGATGACCTTGGTCGCGCCGCGCGCGCGGGCGAGCATCAGCGAGGCCAGGCCCATCGGCCCGAGACCCACGACGAGCGCGGTGTCGTCGCCGGAGACGCCGATCCGCCGGATCGCCTCGTAGCAGGTGCCGAATCCGCACGCCACGCAGGCCCCGTCGACGTAGCTCATCGTGTCCGGCATGAGGATGCAGTCGGCCTCTTCGGCCAGGCAGTAATCGGCGTTGCCACCGTCCCGCTGCCAGCCGTAGGCGGCTCGCCTCGGACTCGTGCAGCTGATCTGGTAGCCGGTGCGGCACTCGTGGCAACGGCCGCAGCCGCTGATGTGGTAGAGCAGGACGCGGTCGCCCTCCTTGAAGCGGCGCAGGTCGGAGCCGGTGGCGACGATCTGGCCGGCGGGCTCGTGCCCGCAGATCACGTTCTGATAGGCCTCGGGCCCCTTGCCCAGATGCTCGCGGTAGATGGCGCGAATGTCGCTGCCACAGATCGTCGAAGCTTTCATCTTGAGGAGGACCTGGCCGGGGCCCGGCACCGGGACCGGGAACTCCCGGAGTTCCACCGTGCTGTTTCCCGGGAGGATGGCTCCGGCCATCGTCTGCGCCATGTTCGCGCTCCTTCTCAGACTCCGCCTCTGTGGTCGTGTTACCGTTACCAGACAACCCGCTTGCCATATGGTATCGTTAAACTTGCGCCAGACGTTGCAAGGTATCGACAACAGGGCAAGCGTCCGCACCTTGCTTCGCAGGGGCGCACACCGTAGAGCATCGGGGCGGGCCACTCCCCTCCCTCCAGTCCGCCCCGAAGCTCTAATCAACGGCCAGGGCGAGGGCCACCCCAAGCGGAGATTGGCGCGCATGACTGAGAGTAGATCGTTCGCCGCCGCGGCAGACGGAGTCGACCCGGGCAAGGTGCCGCAGCGGTTGCTCTGGACGGGCGCTCGAATGCCGGCCATCGGGCTCGGGACCTTCGGCTCCGACCGCTTCTCCGGCGAGGATATCGCCGCGGCGGTGATCGGCGCCGCGGAAGTCGGATACCGCGCTTTCGACTGCGCGAAGGTGTACGGAAACGAGCACCTGATCGGCGCCTCGATCGAGACGATCATCGCCGGCGGGATCGCGCGCGAAGAGCTGTTCGTGACCTCGAAGCTCTGGAACGACAAGCACGCGCCGGCCGACGTTATCCCGACTTTCAAGGAATCGCTCCAAGACCTCCGGCTCGACTACCTCGATCTGTACCTGGTTCACTGGCCGTTCCCGAACCACCACGCGCCGGGCGTGGACGTGACTTCACGAGCCCCCAACGCCAGGCCGTACATCCATGACGAGTACATGGCGACCTGGCGGGAGCTGGAGAAGCTCGTCGACATGGGCCTGGTGCGCCACATCGGAACGTCGAACATGTCCATCCCAAAGCTGGAGCTGCTGCTCCGCGACGCCCGGATCAAGCCCGCGTGCAACGAGATGGAGCTGCACCCGTGCTTCCAGCAGCCCGAGTTCTACAAGTTCGTGGTGGACAACGGCATCGTGCCGATCGGTTTCGCCCCCATCGGCTCACCGACGCGTCCGGATCGGGACAAGACCGCGGATGACGCCGTCGACATCGAGGAGCCGGTCATCGTGGCCATCGCGAAGCGGCTGGGCGTGCATCCGGCGACGGTCTGCGTCAAGTGGGCGGTCCAGCGCGGCCAGGTTCCGATCCCCTTCTCGATCTACCGCAACGAGTACCTGAGCAACCTTCGCGCGACGGTCTCGGAGCCGCTCACGGATGAAGAGATGAAGGCGATCGCCGGGATCGATCGCAACTCCCGCCTGATCAAGGGCCAGGTCTTCCTCTGGAAAGACGGTCAGACCTGGGAGGATCTCTGGGACCTGGACGGCAAGATCGCCGGGTAGGGCCGCTACTTCGGCGGAGACGATTCACCGCCCGCCTGCTGAGCAAGCTCGTCGCCGGCGGCCATCTGACCTCCGCTTCGACTTGGGGCCCTCCTTATCTGCCTGCAGCTCCGCTCGGCACGAGGAAGGAGATAAGCGCCATACAAGCCGACTCCGGCATGGTTGTGCTGGCCAGTGGTCGCTTCGACCATGAGCTCAGCCCAGACGCTTGACAGTCTTGTTGTGTCGGACATAATGCCACGTGACGATCATCCACGCGATGCGACTTCGCCCAGGCTACAAGTCGGCGTACGAGGAGGTGATGAGATGGCTGTGAGAACCAAAAACGGTCGAGTCGTCACCGACGCCGATCTGGATCGGATGGCGGTTGACGCCGAGGCCGGCTATGACCTCTCGACCTGGAAGCGTCGGGCCGGTCGCCCCTCTCTGAGCGGCACGAACACGGGTGCCCACTCCCCTCGCATCACAACTCGAGTGCCTGAGGAGCTCCGAGCCAGGGTCGCATCTCGCGCGTCGTCGGAGGGCAAGAGCGTGAGCGCCGTGATGCGCAGCCTCCTCGAGGGCTACGCGGGAGACGACTCATCGCTGTCCGCTGAGCACCCCAGGCCGCGTTAGCGAGCACTCGGCGCTCAGCTCGGCCGAATCGGGTTGCCTTACATCATCCAGGGATGGACTGATATCATGTCGACCGTGATACGAACCCAGATATCGCTGACCGAAGCGCAGATGGACCGCCTTCGACGCGAGGCCCGGCGGCGGCATACCTCCATCGCGGCCATCATCCGCGACGCCGTCGACGCAACGGTGACGGAAGACGCCGATCGATTGACCCGGCAGCGACGTGCCTTCGGCCTGGCGGGCGCATTCTCATCCGGGCGGTCCGACACCTCGGAGCGCCACGACGAGATCCTGGGCGAAGAGACCCGCTGGTGAGCGTCTTCGTCGATACGAGCGCGGTCTATGCGCTCCTCGACGCCGGCGACTCGAACCACGAGCGCGCCCTCCGCGCCACCGCACGCCTGCTCGGCGAGGAGCTGGTGACGCACAGCTACGTTGTCGTGGAGCTCGTCTCGCTTGTTCGCCGCCGCCTCGGAGCCGACGCTGCCGCCCGCCTGATCGACGAGGTCCTGCCGGCCATCGAAGTCACGGACGTAGACGCCTCGCTGCGCTCCCGTGCCCTCGCGGCCTTCCGGGCCGCGACCGGCTCGGACGTCTCACTGGTCGACCGCACCAGCTTCGAGTTCATGCGCCAGCGCGGGATCCGCCGGGCCTGGGCGATGGACTCGGATTTCACCACGGAAGGCTTCGAAGTCGAGGCGTAGGCGACCAGCCTCGTTTCGGATCGCTGAGGCAATCAATGCCCGCTCCGCTCGGCAAGACGCCGACCAAGAAGATGCCGAGGATCGAAGTGTTCGGGCTCGAGGGCTCGCAGTCGACGCGGGCGACGGTGCGGTTCTTCCGCGAGCGCCGGATCGTGGTCCGCTACGTGGACCTGGGCAAGCGGCCGATCGACCCCGCGGAACTCCGCCAATTCATCGATCGGTTGGGTGCGGCCGCGCTCCTCGATGGCGACCTCGCGGCAGACCGCGGAACGCTCCTTGCGCGCATCCGCGCCGATCCGAGCCTGCTCCGCCTCCCCCTGGTGCGCCACGGTGACGCTGTGACCGCCGGCCAGGACGAAACGACCTGGAGGGCGTGGCTGGCTCGCCGCAAGGCGTAACGTCGCGGTCGCCATGAACCTGTTCGACAGCGCCGCTTCGCCTCTATCGGTCGCTCGCGCTAGCGCCACTCCCCGACCCATCCAGCAGACTGTCGACGGCTGGTGTGGCCGGATCGATCCAGACCAACTCAGGAACCGAGGCAAACGCACCATCGGCCGAGACGAGCGCATCAGCGCCATGGGCGAGAGCCACGGCGGCCAGCACCGCGTCGAACGCGCCCAACTCAGGATGCCGCTCGAAGAGCGAGAGGCCCGCGTCCAGGTCGGCCGCCGTCGTGACGATCGGAGAGCGCGGTCCGGTCGGTTCGGGACAAGGGTTGGTCTCCACAGCCCGGTCGGTCGTTGCACCGAACGCCGATAGAAGGTTCGTTCGCGCCGCCGGCTGAGGTTGCCCTTCACGCGCGCTCCCTGGCGGGTGAGCGAGGTACCTCGCCGCCTACTCGGCACTCAGCCACCGCCGCCTCTTCACCAGACCGAGTAGAAGCAGCAGCACGATGATGGCGAGGACCCCGGCAAGTGCCCCAGGCAGGAGATAAGGACTCACGCCCGACGGGTCCTGGTTCCCGGTGTTGCTCGCAGCAGCCGGAATGGTGGAGCTCGGCGGCGAGGCCGGCGGGCTCAGCGTGAACTCCACGGACGGTGATGGTGCCGCGCTCGGAGGCGCGCTCGCCACCGTTGGTGTGGGCTGCGGGGTGTCGGTTGGCGAAGGGCCCGGTGTCGGAGTCGCGGTCGGGGTGACTGTCGGTGCCGGAGTCGCGGCTGGGGCGGGCTTTGGTTTCGGCGTAGGCGCAGGCGGGCGTGGAGTTGAGACCGGCGCAGGCGCTACTGGTGGAGGTGGTTCGGGCGTGGGTGTCGCCGCAGCCTCTCCGTATGCCTGGACCGAGCAGCAGACGCTGGTGCCACTGCTTGAAGATCCGTCTGAGTATCTTGCAGTCGCACTGATGCTCAGTTGGTAAACACCAGGAACCGGAACCTGGACGTCCATGGTCCAGCTAAGGTTCGTTCCCGAGTAGAAGGGGACCGTCGCCGGGCCGATCAAGGACGCGTCGACCGTGGAGCCGTATTCGTTGGTGCCAGAACACGACAGCTTGACAGTCACGACCAACGGCTTGGTGCTCTTGGCACTGTCAGAGAAGACGCAAGTCATCGGGAAGTTGTCAGCGGCGACCGGCCTCGGCACAGCAGCAACCAGCAGCGAGCCGCCGATGATTACTGCCAGTGCGATCGTTCTCTTCGACATCCGCCATACCCTCCGCGCTCCTGCCGAGCGGAGAATCCTCTGGCAGAGGCATCGGCTCTCGGTGGTCTGGCATTGACCTCGCGGCCTGGGGTTGCCACCGGCCGCCGGAACTCAACAAGAAGGCGCTTCCTGGGGCGGGTCGGAGCGACAGGCGATGCAGGTGCATGGCGGGTCGCCGCGCATCAGGTGGATCGCGTCGTTCTGGTGCAGGACCCGGGCCAGCGCCAGCGTCATGGGCCGAGCCTCGCACAGAACGCCCTCGCTGTTGCGCAGGTATATCGTGCGG
>CAVSEO010000005.1:1227500-1358705 GCA_963727005.1 uncultured Chloroflexia bacterium | reverse complement strand
AATACGCACGATCAGGCCGGGACCGGCGCGCTGCAACTGGCGACCCAGGGCCGTTATCCGGAGGCCCTGGGGGAGCTCGCCCTGGCCTCGAGCGCGATCTCCGACGCGACGTCGACCGCCGCCGATCTGGCCAAGGTCCTCGACGTATCCACCCTCCAGGATTGGCTTTCCCGGACGGCCGGGTGGGACAGCGCCGCCCGGGTGCTGTGGCAGGCGGTGATCGATTCCAAGGGCACGATCACGCCTCAGGTGACCGCGGCAATCAAGAACGAGAAGGCCGCCCGGGCGCTCCTGCCCGACGACAACGCCGTCCTGCAGGTAGTCATAGACGAGCTGGCCGGGAACCTCATTCCGCAAGGCATCTCGATCGAGAGCTCCAGGGGCGCGTTTGCGAGCGCCCTCAGCGATCTCGTGGGTGGCACGGCCTTCGGACAGTAGAGCGGGCCAAGGCCAGCAGCGGACGGCCGAGTCGATAGACTTGACCAATCGTTTCGTGCCGGTGCCACGGTGCCGGACACCAAGGGTCAGCGGCGCCCCGATGAGCCGCACGCAGGCCGGAGGGCCCCTGGTCATGCAGTTGCGCGTAGTCAGCGATCAGCCCTGGGATGTCGCGGCGGATGCGATCGCCGTCCCGTTTGCCGGCGAGCCCAAGTTCGGGGGGCCGCTGGCCGAACTCGACAGACGCTCGGGTGGAGAGCTGACCGCTCTGACCTCATTCGGTGAGATCACGGCCGATCGCTACGGTACGGCCCTGGTGGCGGCCGGCGAGCTGAAAGCAGGGCGGCTGCTCGTCGTCGCTGCCGGGGATCCGGAGACGATCACCCGGCAGGTGGTCGTCCGGATCGGGTCGGCGATCGAGCGCCGGCTGGCCGGCACCTCGGTCAAGCGGCTGGCCATCTACCTCGGCGACGTGAGCTCGCGTCATCGACGGGGGCGCTGAGGCCGTCGCGGAGTTGATTGCCCGCGGCGTCGTCGAGGGCAGCTTCGAGCCGGCGACGATCTATCGCGACGACGTCAAATCGGTCGCTCCGGTGCTGGACGAGCTGATCCTCGTGGCCCCGGGCGCCGACGTCGCCGCGCTGACGCGGGCCGCCGAGCGCGGCGTGGTCATGGGCGAAGGCGCGAACCTGGCCCGCCACCTGGACAACCGCGCCGCCAACGACGTCACGCCTGAAGTGCTTGCCGGCGAGGCTCGCGCCATCGCCGAGCGCCACGGCCTCTCGATCGACGTCATCGGACCGGAGCGGGCCGCCGAACTGGGCATGGGCATGTTCCTGGCCGTGGGGCGGGGGAGCGACAACCCGCCGCGGCTGATCGTGCTGCGGTCCGGAGAGGCCGGGGCAAAGGATGCCGCCGGCCGGCGGCTGGCTCTCGTGGGCAAGGGCGTCTGTTTCGATTCCGGAGGCATCAGCATCAAGCCGGCCGACCGGATGGAAGAGATGAAGATGGACAAGACGGGTGCCTGCACGGTCATCGCGGCCATGGCTACCGTCGCCAGGCTCTCGCCCGGGACGCCGCTGATGGCGCTGGCTCCGGCGGTGGAGAACATGCCCGGGCCTCACTCCGCCCGCCCCGGCGACGTGGTCAAGGCCATGAACGGCAAGACGGTCGACATCATCAACACCGACGCGGAAGGCCGGCTCATCCTGGGCGACGCCATGTGCTACGCGGAGAAGCTCGGCGCCACCCACCTGGTCGACATCGCGACCCTGACCGGTGCGGTTGCGCGGGCACTCGGCGACCAGATCACCGGGGCGTTCGGAACGCCTCAGGAGTGGTACGAAGCCGTGGCCGCGGCCGGCGCGAAGGCAGGGGAGAGGTACTGGCAGTTGCCCATGATCGACGAATACCGCTCAGGACCTGGACAGCGTCTACGCGAACATGATCAACACCGGATCGCCCGAAGGCGGCCTGGTGAAGAGCGCCCTGTTCCTTCGGGAGTTCGCAACCGTCGCCGTGGGTCCACCTGGACATCGCCGGCACTGCGTACTACCGCAAGAAGACCTCCTACGCGGCGGCCGGGGCCACGGGCGTGGCCCACGCGACACTGGTCGAGCTGGCTCTTGCCGGCGCGGCAAAGGCATAGGGCGGCCCGGTGGCAGGGCTTGGACCGGTCTGGTCGGGCGGGCCGGACGCGCTGGTGATAGTGCTCGGCCTGGCCGGGCTGGCATGGGGCCTGGCCGCCGACCGCATCGGGGCTAGATGGCCCGCTCACGAGGACGGCTCCGTTCGCGGTATGGACTGGCGGACGCTCGTCGTTGCCGTCTTCGGGACCGTGGCCCTGGCTGCTCTGCCGGCGCGCTTCGGTGACACCGGCGAACGGCTGCTCTTCGGTACGTTCTTCGCGGCCCTGCGTCCTGCTGATGGCCACGGACCTCGATCAGAAGCTCATGCCCGATGTGGTGACGTTGCCTCTGATCGTCCTCGGCGCGATCGCTCTCGTATGGGGCGGAGACACGCTCGTGTCGCGCTCGCCGGCATGGACGGCGGTGGCCGGCGCGCTCATCGTGCCGGCCGTGATGTACGCCGCCTCTTTGCCTTTCGGGGAGGGCGCCCTGGGCGGCGGCGACATCAAGTTCCTGGTCAGCGTCGGCCTCATGACCGGCTTCGTCAGGATCGTTCTATCGCTCTTGATCGGAGCGATGCTGGGCGGAGTGGTCATCTTCGCCCTGTTGGTCGCGCGCCGGGTAACGCTCAAGAGCTACGTGCCGTTCGGGCCGTTCCTGATCGTCGGCGCGGTCTGGGCGGCGCTGCTGCCGGCCGCGACCTAGACCCCGGCCCGACGGGGCGCCGCTGGAGAGTCAGGCCGCCAGGGTGGCCCGGCGAGTGTCGCAGCTGGGGCAGTAGTAGGTCGTGGTGTTGCTCGAGCTCTTCTCGAAAGCCAGCAGATCGGACATCAGCTCGTGCAGGCCGTCCTTGCGAATCCGGGCCGCCGGGTAGCCGCAATCGCACCAATCGACCTCTTCCCCGGCTCGCTTGCTGAACTGGCGATGCTCGGCCAGGAACGCTTCCAGGGCGCCGCGCTTCGTCTCCGCGTCGCCCTCGCCGTCGAGCAGCTCGAGGGCTCGCTGGACCAGATCCAGGCGGGTGCAAGGTGTGGCTCGCGTCTGGCCCAGGGTTGCCAGGGCCCCTGCCGCGGCCACGCGATCGCGCCACTTCGGGGAACTGCCCAGGACGACGTCGAGCGCCTCGATGGCCGGTTCGCCGATCTCGATGCATTTGTCCCAGCGCCGCTGCGCCGCCCAGAAGTGAGCGGCCATGGCGTTGACCTCCGGCGGCTCCCAGTTGAGCTGCACCAGCGCTGCCACGATGTCCGCTCGCTCGAGTGGATCGACCCGGTCGAATGCGCCGACCAGGAGCGGAATGGCCGCCTCTCCGCACTCGCCGCACTGGCGCCACGCGCGCAGTGCCGCCCAGTACCTCGCCCCCGTCTCGCCGGTCGGCGGGTTCCAGCCCATCTCCTGAAGGCCGCGCGCCGCGGCTCGCCTGATGAGCGGGTCCTCGTCCGCCAGGGCGGAGGCGAGGGTGTCGGCCACTTCCGGCGTGCCCACTCGCGCCAGCCGGCGGACGGCTATCTCGCGCACGTCCGCGTCGTCGTGCTTGAGTGCGGTCTGAAGCGGCCCGACGGCTCGGGCGTCGCAGAGCGCGTCGAGGGCTTGGACGGCGGCTCGCTCGACGATGAGGCTCGACCGTCCGGTCGCCTTCACCCGGGCCTGCTCCTGAGCTACCACGACGATCAGTGGCATGACCGCCTCCACGTCGCCGATCGCCTGGAGGGCCTTGATGGCAGCCGCGCGGACGCCTTCGTCGGCGTCCATGATCGCCTTGATCAAGGGCGCAACCGCGTCGGCCGCATGGATCTTGCCCAGTGCCGTCGCCGTGGCTCGCCGGGTGTCCTGGTCCGGATCCGTCATCAGGCGCCGGTAGACGGCCGTGGAGGCGATCGACCGAATCTCCGGGATCCCGGTCCTCCATCGCCGTGACCAGGGGATCCACCACGCGCAAGCCGCCGCGTTCCGCAAGGGCGCCGACGGAGGCCCGGCGCACGCCCGGGTCATCGTCCTTGAGCAGAAGCGGTCAGGGGCTCGACGGCATACGGGTCCTTGAGGGGAGCCAGTGCCTCGGCCGCGGCGATACGGATGGCCGCGTCCTTGTAGGCCAATGCCTTGATCAGGCCGGCGGCATCTCTCTTGGCCTCCAACTGCGCGATGTTGGGGGGACCGAAGAGCGGCATGTTGAAGGCCTCTTTCTAGCTTCGGGCGGCCTGGCAACGGCCGGGTCGGAGACGGAATGAACGTGCGTCGGCCGGCTGCGATTGCGACCTTGCGACTCTGCGGATAGAGGCTAGCACCCTTCGGGGCTGGATTGCGAGTGCCTCGTATGCAATGTTGATCCGACCTGCCCGGCTCCGCACCTCAGGCGACCGTACCGCACCCGAGTGGGACTTTCGAGTGAACAGCCAACTCGACCGCAAGTAACCGATCTCCATTGCCACGGCGATGTATGATCGCGATCAGCCGGAGTCGTCCAGAGGCGTGTCCTTCCGAAGGACGGCGTCAACCGGCGGGCGTAGCCGCATAGCGCGCACTTGGCGCGCCCAACGGAGTTTGCTCGCACGATGACCGCCTCGACCGACCGCCGCGCCACTCGCCGCCGCCCTCGCGGCTGGCGACCACTGCAGCTGCTTCTCGCTGTCGCGCTGCTGAGCCCCGGTTTTGCCTCGCAGATGCCCGTGCCTTCCGTCAGGGCCGACGGCATCTCCGACGCCGTCGCCGAGCAGCAGCGCCTCGCCAAGCTCATCGCCGACCAGAAGGCCCAGCTCGCCCAACTTGCTTCGAAGCAGACGAGCCTGGCCAGCCAGATGGCGACCACCAAGCAGAACCTCGAGGGCGTCCGGACCTCGATCGACAGCGTCCAGACCGAGATCGACGGCCTGGCGGGCCAGCTCGCCGACGTGACGGATCGGTACGACACCCTGGTCGTCCAGCAAAGCACCCTCCGCCTCGAGCTGACCCAGCTCACTGCCCAGGAAGAGGGCAAGAGGATGGAGCTGGAGCAGCGCCAGTCCATCCTGGCCAGCCGGCTGGTCGCCGCCTACCAGGCCGACCAGTCGCCGCTGCTGCAGCAGCTCCTGACGGCCCATTCGTTGACCGAGGCCCTGTCCGATGTCTCCTACTACTCGAACCTGGCCGACGCGGACATGGCTCTGGCCGATCAGATCAGGCAAGACCGCCTCGTCGTAGATCAGCTCATGGAGAGCGTCTCGACCGCCGCGGCCGAGACCGATCTGCTGGCCTCGCAGGTCGGACAGCAGAAGAGCCAGCTTGACTTCCAGCAGGCTCAGCTCACGAGCGCGCGGACGCAGCTGGCGCAGCTGAAGGCGGGGCTCGAGACCCAGCTTGCGGAACAGCAGGCGGCCGACGCGAAGCTGGCCAAGAACAAGACGGATCTGGCCGCCGCGATCAAATCGAACGGCCAGGCGCTCGACCAGCTCGGCAGCAAGATCGACCAGACCATTCGCGAGCAAGGCGGCGGCAAGATCCCGTCTCAGTACAGCGGCACGTTCAAATGGCCGATGGGCGGCGTCATCACCCAGGATTTCGGCTGCACGGGCGTTCTCTCGGAGCCGCGCGTCGGCAGCTGCGCCCACTTCCACCAGGGCATCGACATCGCGGCGCCGTGCCTGACGCCGGTCTACTCGGCTGCCGCGGGAGTTGTCGTCTTCGTCGGGCTACAACCCGTACGACGCCCCTCCGCGGGCATGGCTCGTGATCATCGCCCACTCGACCAGCATCGTGACCTGGTACGCCCACATGACCGGCCGGGCACCGGCGGGCATCTACGTGGGGGCGTCGGTCGCCGCCGGCCAGCTCGTGGGCACGGAGAACACGACCGGCCACTCGTCCGGCTGCCATCTCCATTGGGCCGTTCGCGTCAACGGCGTCTTCACGAACCCGCGTCTCTTCCTGTAGCGGCGCCGCTACGCTCGGACCGGGCGGCGGGATGCTAGCATCGCCCTAGCTCCTGGAAGACACGGGCACGACCGAGAGGACGCCCCATGAAGCGAACTCTGGCGGTGATACTCGCCGGCGGCGAGGGCGAGAGGCTCTCCATTCTCTCGTCGCATGCGCGCCAAGCCTGCCGTTCCGTTCGGCGGCAAGTACCGCATCATCGACTTCTCGCTGTCCAACTGCGTGAACTCGGACATCGACAACGTCGTCGTCCTGACCCAGTACAACCCGCGCTCCCTGAACGACCACATCGGCATGGGCCGGCCGTGGGACCTGGACCGCAACAACGGCGGGGTGCGGATGCTGCAGCCGTACATCGCCCGCGGCCGAGTGGCGGAGTGGTATGGCGGCACGGCCGATGCGGTTCTCCGGAACCTCAACGTAATCGAGCAGGCTCCCGGCGACACGGTCCTGGTGCTGGCCGGCGACCACATCTACAAGATGGACTACCAGCCGTTCGTGGCCGCGCATCGCCGCCACCGGGCCGACGTGACGATCGCGGTACGCCGCGTCCCGCTGGCCGACGCGACGCGCATGGGCATCCTCGCCCTGGACGACAACGATCGCATCGTCGAGTGGCACGAGAAGCCGCGCCAGCCCAAGAGCGACCTGGCGAGCATGGGCGTCTACGTCTTCTCCAAACGGGCCCTCCACCAGTGGCTCTCCGATACGCGGGCCGATTTCGGCCATGACGTCATCCCCGCCATGATCGAAGGAGGGGCGCGCGTCTTCGCCTACCGCTTCGACGGCTACTGGCAGGACGTGGGCACGATCCAGTCCTACTGGGAAGCCAACCTGGCGCTTCTTGTCGGATGCGCCGGAGCTGGACCTCTACGACCGCGAATGGATCATCCACACTCGATCCGAGGAGCGCGCCCCGGCCAAGATCGGAGCCACCGCCCAGGTCCACCGCAGCCTCATCAGCCACGGTTGCGTCATAAACGGCTCGGTCGTGAACTCCGTGCTCTCGCCGGGCGTCGTAGTGGATGTGGGTGCCGTCGTTCGAGACTCGATCGTCCTCTTCGACTCCGTCATCCGGACCGGGGCGGTAGTCGACCGCGCGATCCTGGACAAGGAAGTGGCGGTCGGTCCGGGTGCCACGGTGGGCGAGGGGACCGATTTCGACGTCGTGAACCGCCGCGAGCCGGGCCGGCTCAACACCGGCATCACGGTCGTCGGCAAGCGGGCGGTGATTCCTCGAGGCGTCCGGATCGGCCGCAACGTCCTTATCGGCGAGGGCGTTCGGGCGTCCGATTTCGTGTCGCGCGTCATCCGGAGCGGCTCCACCATCGAACGGCCGAAGGAGCGAGTGCAGCGCGTCTCGGCCAAAGCGCGGGTCGGTGAGGCCGGCGCCGGAGAGACGGGCGACTGAGACATATGGCGACGAGGACCGGACTGCTGCCAAGGACGACCCGACGGCCCGCGCGTGCCGTTCGGCCAGCCTGACCGGTTCGATCGGCATGGTCCGCGGTATGGCGCGTTCTGGTGTCAGGGTCCTCTGTGCGGCCGCGATTCTTCTGGCCGGCGCGTCGATGCTCCAGGCCGCCGTTCCGGCCCGCCTGGCCGCCGCCCAATCCGACCTGGACTTCGTCTCGAACTCGACCTGGACGGCGGATCCGGTGGCTGCCCGAGTGCATGTCCACGTCGCGCTGACGGCGACGTCGCACACCGTCGACACGGGCGACAGGCGCTACTTCTACGACCAGATCCAGCTCGTGCTGCCGCCGGCCGCCGGCGCTCTCGGCGCCACCGACTCCGCCGGTGAAGCCTTGCCCGTCACGGTGCAGAGCACGTCGGACTCCGGTGTCACCGTCGTCGTTGGGTTGGGCCAGCGTTTGTACTCGGGCCAGAGCGGGTCCATTGGAGTCAACTTCGACCTCATCGACCCGGGCGGGTCGCCCGATCGAGACCTGCGCATAAGCCGGAACCTGATGTCGTTCCCGGTCTGGGCGTTCGGCAGTCCAGGCACGCCCGGAAGCTCGGTCACGGTCCACTTCCCGTCCGATTTCACCGTCCAGGAGGAGTTCGGCGGGCTGACGCGGGCGGTGTTCGGTTCGGGCGAGGTCGTCTTCACGTCGGGCACGATCGATGACTCAACGGACCTGAGCGCCTGGTTCACCGCCGTCCAGCCGGTGCCTCAGGCGGACTTCCTCTCGCGCTCAGTTACGATCGGGCCGTTGCACGTCGCGCTGCGTTACTGGGCGGACGATCCGGGCTGGGCAGATCGAATAGAGCACGTCCTGCGGACTGGGTACCCGGTCCTGAGCCGCCTCATCGGCCTGGGCGATCCGATCTCCAGCGCTCTGACGGTCACCGAGGCATCCACCCAGTCGATCGGGGGCTTCAGCGGCTCCTACGACGAGACGACCGGCACGGTCCAGGTCTCTTACTTCGCCGATCCGTTCGTCATCCTGCACGAAGCCGCGCACATGTGGTTCAACGCGGACCTGATCGGCGATCGCTGGATTCAGGAGGCATTCGCTTCCTACTACGCCGAGCAGACCGTGCTCGATCTGGGCCTGGTAGACCACGCCCCGGCGCTGACGCCGCGCCTGTCGCAGGCCGCGGTCCCGCTCAACGACTGGGTGACGTCCGGTCAACCGAGCTCGGCGACCGACGCCTACCTCTACGGCGCGACCCTCGAGGTGGCCAAGGAGATCGCCGCCATCGCAGGCCAGGACGGTCTGCAGAGCGTGTGGGCCGCGGCACGTTCCAGGCTGGCCGCCTACCAGCCGAACCATGCCACCACGGGCGAACTGGCGCTCAGCGGTCCGATCGGCTGGCAGCAGTTGCTCGACCTGCTCGAACGGACCACGGGCCAGCAATACGGGGCCGTGTGGAGCAAGTGGATCGTCGACCCGGGCCAGGCGCCGCTGCTCGAGCAGCGCGCCACGGCACGACGCGCCTACGCCGATGCCCAGGTCGCCGCCGGCTCCTGGGACCTCTCGCCCGAGATACGCCGGGCCATGGACGCCTGGCAGTTCGACTCGGCTTTGGCCCTCATCTCCCAGGCCAGGACCGTGCTTACGCAGAGCGAGCAGATCGCCGCGGCGGCCTCTGTCGAAGGAACCTCGCCACCGGCGACGCTCAAGGCGCTGTTCGAGCATTCGGGGGTCGCGGTGGCGTCTGCCGAAGCCACGAACGAGCTGGCGGCGCTGGACGCGCTGGCCGCGGCTCGACGGGCCGAGTCGGCGGGCCAGGGCGGCGCGCGAGCGCTGGGCCTGTTCGGTACGGATCCGCAGGCCGACCTGGTCGCGGCAAAGAAGGCATTCGCGAGCGGCGACGTCGAGGCGGCACTCTCACTTGCGACCAGCGCGCGATCGGCCTGGGAGCGTGCCAACGGAACCGGTCAGGCCCGCATCTTCGGGGCGACGGCGGTCCTCGCCGGATTGCTCCTCCTGCTCGTGGTAGTCGCCTGGACGTGGGGTAAGCGGCGACCGCGGACTTCGCCGGCCGTGGCGGCGGCCGAGCCGCCCTCAGGCGTGGCCGGAGCCGGGGCGGGGGAGCCGTCCGGCCACGGCGACGGTGACGAGCCGGAGGAATCGGCCTACGACCTTCTTCAGCGCGGCCATCGACTTCTGGCAAACCGGCACAACGCCCAGGCCGCCGTGGTTCTGGAGAGAGCCGCGCGGGCCGAGCCCGGGAAGGGCTCGATCCTCGAGGCTCTGGGTCGGGCTTACTTCAACAGCGGCCAGTACGCTCGAGCCGTCGAGGCATTCGAGGCGCTGCTGGAGATCGATCCTTCGGCCCATTACGGCCACTTCGCCCTCGGCGTCAGCCTTGCCCGGCTCGGGCGAGCCCAGGAGGCCCGAACTCACCTGAGGTTGGCCGCGGCCCTCGACCCGGCCAGCGACACCTACCGCAGAGCCCTCGAGAAGATGGAATCGGTCAGCGTCTGAGGCGTCGCCGATCCAGCGGCGCGAGCCGACGTCGGCGACCGCCGGCTAGCGACCCTCGGCCTCGAGGCGGCGCGCGATCCAGAAGATGCCCGCGGTCGACTTGGCGTCTTCGATGACTCCGCTCTCCACGGCCGCCACCGCGTCGCGCCAGGGAAGGCGGGAAAGGCGCAGGTTCTCGTCCTCGTCCGGGTCGAGCCGGTCTTCGCCGGCCGGCCGCAGGTCCGTGGCCAGGTAGAGCGTCAGGTACTCGGTCGAGAAGCCCGGGGCGCTCCAGAATCCGCCGATCAGCTCCATCGAGCCGGCCCGGTAGCCGGTCTCCTCCTCGAGTTCGCGATGAGCCGCGGCCAGCGGGTCCTCGATGCTCGCCGTCGTGGGTGTCGAGCGTGCCGGCCGGCAGCTCCAGGAGGGCGCCCCCGACCGCGAGGCGGTACTGGGTGACGAGAAGGAGCCGGCCCTCGGCGTCCAGCGGGGCCACGACCACGGCGCCCGGGTGGACGACGATGTCTCGCTCGGATCGAATGCCGTCGGACCTGGTAATGATGTCCCGCTCGACGCTGAGGTAGCGGCCGGTGTGCACGGTTCGACGCTCGACCAGGCGCTGCTCCAGGGCTACGTCCGCGTCGCGCAGCTCGTCCACGAGCGCATCCATGGCCGGGATTCCGGTGTGTTTGCGATTGGGCCGGTGTCGGGCCGGGGATTCGGGCATGTCCGAACTATATCTACGGGGCGCCCAGCCGGCCCCCGGACACGCCGACGCCCCGGCCGATGGCCGGGGCGTCGGGTCCCTGAACCGGAAAGATCAGGCGACCGGTCCGAAGGGCAGGGCGAAGTTCGTGTCCGGATCGAAGAGCTGCAGCCGATCGAGCGGAACCTTGAACTCGAGCATGTCGCCGGGGCGAACCCGGTAGGACGAGTCCACGATGGCCACGATGTCGCGGCCCGAGCCGGACGCGTGGATCAGCTCTTCGTTGCCCAGGTACTCCACGACCTCGGCCTTGGCGTTGACGATGGCCGCGGCCCCGGTGACGGGGGCGATCTCGAGGTGCTCCGGTCGGAAGCCCACGATCAGCTGCCGGCCGGCGGCGCCCATCGACTCGCGGAACTGAGGCGGCTTCGGAACGGTGATGTTCGCGCCGACGAGCTGGAGGTCGTCGCCGGTGCCCTGGACTTCGACGCTGGCGAAGTTCATTGCCGGGCTGCCGATGAAGCCCGCCACGAAGCGGTTGATCGGCCGGTCGTACAGCTCCTGGGGCGATCCGACCTGCTGCAGCCGGCCCTCGTTCATGACCGCGATGCGAGTGCCCATCGTCATGGCCTCGATCTGGTCGTGAGTCACGTATACGAACGTGGTGTTGAGGCGCTGGTACAGGCGCAGGATGTTGGCTCGGGTCTCCACGCGCAGCTTGGCGTCGAGGTTGGAGAGCGGCTCGTCCATGAGGAAGACCGCCGGCTCGCGCACGATGGCACGGCCGAGGGCGACGCGCTGGCGCTGGCCGCCGGAGAGCTCGCGCGGCTTCCGGTCGAGGTAGCGGCTGAGGTCGAGGATCGCAGCGGCTTCCTTGACGCGGGCCTCGATCTGGGCCTTTGGAACGTGGCGCAGCTTGAGTCCGAAGGCCAGGTTGTCACGGATGGACATGTGCGGATAGAGCGCGTAGCTCTGGAAGACCATGGCGATGTCGCGGTCTTTCGGCGCGACGTCGTTGATGACCCTCTCGCCGATCCGGAGAGTGCCGCTGGTGATCTCCTCGAGGCCGGCGACCATTCGCAGGCTGGTGGTCTTGCCGCAGCCGGAAGGCCCGACCAGGACCATGAACTCCGCGTCGCGGATGTCGAGGTTGAGGTCGTCGACGGCCACTACGTCGCCGAACCGCTTGCTCACATTCTCAAAGGTTACAGTTGCCATTCGGCACGACTCCCTGGTGCTGCGGTTCAAGATGCTGCGGCATCGTACCAGGCGATTCCGGACCCGCCGCCACCGAGGAGCCCGCCGATGCCTAAACGTTTAGTAGGGTTACTGCCAGCCGAGCGCGCGGAGCGGCCGCCGAGGCCCTGTGCCCCGTTGAGGGGTACATTCACCCGATGAACGCGATCGAGCCGGACGGCGCGGGCGGCATTGCGCCACCCGAGAGCGATCGGCAGGACGCCTCCGCCGACCCGGCCTCGGCCCCGACGGGCACCTGGCGAAGGATCGTGCCCCTCGTCCTGGCTGCCGCCCTTCTCTCGGCTTCTCTCGCCGCTGCCGGGACCTTCGCCCTCTCCATGCTTGGGCCCATCTCCCCGGACACCGCCGCGTCCACGGGCCGGCCGGCAGACGCTCAGGCGATGAGCCTGACCGAATCCGACGCGATCGTTCGCATCGCGGCCGCGGTCAAGCCGTCTGTGGTCACGATCACGGCCAGCACCGTCGTCCAACTTGAGTCCGTACTCCGTGCCGCAGACGGGCGTCGGATCGGGCTTCATCGTGAGCGCCGACGGCCTGATTCTCACGAACAATCACGTCGTCGAAGGAACCCCGGCCCTCGTGGTCACGTTCGACGACACGAGCCGGTCCACGGCCACGGTGGTCGCGACCGACGCGGCGCACGACCTCGCCCTGATCAGGGTGGACTGCCAAGGGCCTGACTCCGGTCACGCTCGCGGACTCGAGTTCCGTCCAGGTGGGCGAGCTGGCGATCGCGATCGGCAGCCCTCTGGGGACGTTCACCGACTCGGTCACGCAGGGAATCGTCTCCGGCATCAATCGGACGCATCAGCGTGGGCGACCAGACGACCCGCAACACGGAGAACCTGACCGGGCTCATCCAGACGGACGCGGCCGTCAATCCGGGCAACAGCGGCGGCCCGCTGCTGGACGTGGGGGGCTCGGTCATCGGGATCATCACCGCCAGCGCGAGCAACTCCCAGGGGGTCGGCTTCGCGATCCCGATCAATCAAGCGAAGCAGCTGATCTCCCAGGCGTCCAAGTAGCCCTCGCCGCGCTCGATCGGCCGGTCCGCCTCCGCCCGGCCGAGAGACCGTCCACTGGGCCGATGGGCTTCAGGGTAGTTTCAGTCGACTGGGCCATACATGTCCACGGCGTCCTTCCTCAGACCCTGGACTTGGGCAATCAGCAGCAGGCATCGGTCGAGTACAAGAGGCATGTCTATATGAAACTCAGGTTGGCTGCAATCGGCCTGATCCTGGTGGGCGTCGGGGCCGTGGCATTAGCCGTGGTCGGTCCCAGCTTCGCCGGATCGGCCAGCTCCAAGTACATAACCTCCACGGTCTCCACCGGAACGGTCAGCGCCACGTCCGTGGCCAACGGGATCGGTCGCCGCGAGCACGGTCTACGGGCTCAAGTTCGGAGTCAACCCGGACATCGTCAGCTCCGCCAGCACCACCTCGGGCACCGGCGGATCCACGAGCAGCTCCAACAGCTCGACCACGAGCGGCTCGGTCACCTGGCCGGTCCAGACCGTGACGGCGACGGTCGGGCAGTCGGTCACCAAGGGTGACACGCTCGCCACGGCCGATGCGACGGCCGCTCAACTCCAGCTGACTTCCGCCCAGGCGACCCTCGCCTCGGCTCAAGCCAAGCTCGCCACGGACCAGGGCGGTCCGGACGCGGTAACGCTGGCCCAAGCCAAGAACTCGCTCAGCCAGTCCTACAACAGCTACGCGCAGGCGGTCGCGAACCGGACCACCACCAACCAGCAGAACGCCCTGACCCTCAGCCAGGCCCAGGACGCGGTCACGTCGGCCCAGAACCAGCTGAACGCCGACACGGCGGCCGCCGCGCCCCAGGCGACTCTCGACAAGGACACCGCGGCGCTCCAGCAAGCTCAAGCGAACCTGAGCTCGACCCAGCTGAAGGTCAACCAGTCGAACCAGCAGGCGTCGCAGCAGGTCACCAACGCCTCGCTCAGCTACCAGGCCGCCCAGCTCTCCTACCAGTCGAAGACAGCGCCGGCCTCGAGCGCGATCGTCCAGGCCGACCAGGCCCAGGTCGCCTCGGCTCAGGCCTCCGTCGACGCCGCCCAGGCGGCCGTCACCGCGGCCTCGATCGTGGCTCCGGCCGACGGGCTGATCGTCGCCGTCAACATCCTGCCCGGCGTCAACGCCCCGTCGACTTACGCGATCGAAGAGTCGATCGGGCCGATGGTCGCGACGGCGAGCTTCGCCGAGTCCGACATATCGAATCTCAAGGTGGGCCAATCGGCCACGGTATCGGTGACCGGCGCGAAGGTGTCGGTGCCCGGCATTCTGACGCAGATAGTCCCGGCCGCCTCGACCTCCGGCGGAACGAGCAGCGTCGTGACCTACGCGGTCACCGTGACGCTGACCAGCCCGCCGGCCACCGTCCTGGCGGGAATGAGCGCCACGGTCACGGTCACGACCGCATCGGTCGACAACGCCCTGCGCGTCCCGGCGACGGCGCTCCAGGGTTCGGCGTCCGCGGGCTATAGCGTCCAGGTCTTGAACGGCGACGGCACCGTCTCCAGCAAGGCCATCGAGGTTGGTCTCGTGACCAGCAGCATGGCGCAGGTCACGAGCGGCCTGACCGCGGGCGAGTCCGTAGTGGTCGGCACGTCCACGAGCCGCACGGGCACCACGACGACCGGCAACGGCGGCGTCAACATCAACAGCCTCACCGGTGGCGGCGGCTTCGGCGGCGGAAGGCCGGTCGGGCCGTGACCGCCATCGCGAGCGAGCCGATCATCAAGCTCGAGGACGTGAGTCGCATCTACGACACGGGCAAGGTTCAGGTTCCGGCTCTGCTGGACGTGGACCTGGAGGTCGCCGACGGCGAGTTCCTGGCGATCGTCGGGCCTTCCGGCTCGGGCAAGTCCACGATGATGAACATCCTGGGCTGCCTGGATCGGCCCACCTCGGGCCGCTACGTCCTGGACGGGCAGCCGGTGGACGAGCTGACCGACGACGGCCTGGCCTTCGTCCGGAGCCGCTCCATCGGCTTCGTCTTCCAGAGCTACAACCTTCTGCCGCGAACCAGCGCCCTGGAGAACGTGGCCGCGCCGCTCATGTACCAGGGCGTTCCCCGGAAGGAGCGGTTGCGACCGCGCTCAGGTCGTCCTCGAGCGGCTGGGCCTGGGCGATCGACTCAACCACATACCTTCCGAGCTCTCGGGCGGGCAGCAGCAGCGCGTCGGGATCGCGCGAGCCCTGGTGACGGAGCCCGCCCTGATCCTGGCCGACGAACCCACCGGCAACCTGGACAGCCACTCCGGCGCCGAGGTGCTGGAGCTGTTCAGGGACCTCCACTCGCTCGGGCGCACGATCGTCCTGATCACGCACGACGTGGACGTCGCCCAGGCTGCCGACCGAGCGGTTCACATCCGAGACGGGCGACTCCACGAAGCGGTGCCGGCATGAAGCCCACCGACCTCGTCGGCCTCGCTCTCTCCCGGCTCGGCACCGGGAAGCTCCGCACGGCCTTGACCATGCTCGGAATCATCATCGGCGTGGCATCGGTCGTGGCGCTCGTGAGCGTCGCGCAGGGAGCCACGAAGGGCATCAGCGACCGGCTCCAGTCGCTCGGAACGAACCTCGTGACCGTGAGCCCGGGCTTCACCCGGACCGGTGCCACGCGCGGGGCGATCGGCTCGGCGACCACGCTCACGCTCGACGACGCCACCGCCCTCGCCGGCCTCGACGGCGTACAGGCAATCGCGCCCGAGCTGACGACCAACAAGCTCGTGGTTGCCGGAACCCAGAACGAGACGACCCGCATCGTCGGCACGACGCCCGGCTACACGTCGGTCTTCGCCTACTCGATGTGGGTGGGCTCGTACCTGAACCAGGCATCGGTTGACCACAACATGCGGGTCGCGGTGATCGGATCCACGACCGCCGACAACCTGGGCCTGACCGACGCCTCGCTTGGATCGACGATCTACATCGGCGGCCTGCCGTTCGACCTGATCGGGATCATGCAGGCCAAGGGTGGCAGCACGACCGCGGACGACCAGGTGCTGATACCCCTTTCGACTGCCCACGAGCTCTTCGTCGGCAGCAACAGCGTCTCCGCGATCGGTCTCAGCGCCACCAGCCAGGATGCGATACCAACGCGTCTCGAGCGAGATCACCGCGACGCTCGAACAGCGCCACGGCATAACGAACGGCGTCGACGACTTCACGATCGCGACCCAGGCCCAGCTGCTGGGCACGGTCAGCTCTGTGAGCGACGTCCTCACGCTCCTGCTGGCGGGGATCGCCTCGATCTCGCTCCTGGTGGGCGGGATCGGGATCATGAACATCATGCTGGTCTCGGTCCGCGAGAGGACGCGCGAGATCGGAATTCGAAAGGCGATCGGCGCCCGCGGCCGGGACATCCTGTCGCAGTTCCTCGTCGAGGCCCTGGCGCTTTCGCTCGCCGGGGGCGCGATCGGCATCGGAGTCGGCGTGGCCGCCTCTCTCGGCATCGGCATGTACGCCGGCTGGGGCTTCGTCTTCAACCCGGTGACGGTGGTAGTCGCCGTCCTCTTCAGCCTCCTCGTCGGGATCGTCTTCGGCGTCTGGCCCGCAAGCCAGGCCGCCCGGCTCGATCCCGTCGTCGCCCTTCGATATGAGTAGTCAACACACAAGATGAAAGGGGACAACCCATGACAGCACCAGCCAGACCGGCAAAGCAAGACCGCACGACCATGGCTCTACTCCTGGTCGCGGCAATCGTCGCCGTCGGCGGCATCGGTTTCGCGCTCGGCCATCTCACGGCTCCCGGAGCGACCGCGGCGGCCGCAACCCGACCAGCGCGCGCGGGCGGCTTCGGCCGCAACCTCCCGTCCCTGGCTCCCGGGCAGACTTTCAACACGAGCCAGTTCGGCGGCGGCGCGTGGCGCCCTCGGCGGCGTGGCAGGCGGTGTAACCGGAACGGTCCAGTCGGTGAGCGGCTCCACGATTACGATTCAGGAAGCGAATGGAACCAGCGTCACCATCGACCTCTCCGGGAACACGACGTATCACAATCAGACCCCGGCCCAGTCGAGTGACGTGAAGGTCGGAACCAGCGTGGTAGTCCAGATCGACACCAGCGCTCTGGCGAGCGAGACTCCGAATCCCAGCGCCAGCGGGGCCCTCGGCGGTCGGACACTGACAGCCAAAGACATACTGATCACCACACCCTAGGAGTCCACGGTGCACCTGCTCGTCGTCGAGGACGATGTTCGCCTCAGCCGGCTTCTCAAGCGGCTCCTGAGCCAGGACCGCCACATCGTCGAGACTGCGCTGACCGCGGAAGAAGGGCTGGAGGTTGCGACCTCCAGCCTGGAACTGGACGCGGTCGTCCTGGACGTCGGTCTGCCCGATCAGGTCCGGCTTCGACGTGGCTCGAACGCTCCGCAAGAAAGGCTCGCAGGTCCCGATCCTGATGCTTACGGCACGAGATTCCGTGAGCGACAGGGTGGAGGGTCTCGACGCCGGCGCGGACGACTACCTGGTAAAGCCCTTCGCCTACGAGGAGCTGCTGGCTCGCCTCCGAGCCCTGGGGAGACGGCCGCCCACGCGGAAGTCGCCGATGCTGAAGGCGGGCCCGATAGAACTCGACGAAACCACTCGCCGGGTCGCGGTTTCCGGCAAGCCGGTCGATCTGAGCCAGCGCGAGTTCTCGATCCTCGAGTGCCTGCTCCGCAGGCCCGGCCAGGTCCTGTCGCGCGACCAGCTGCTCGACTACGCCTGGCCGTATGGCGTGGCCCTCACGCCGAACACGGTTGAGGCCTATATCCATCTCCTTCGGGAGAAGCTCGGCTCCGACGGCGCGGAGCGCGTCGAGACGGTTCGCGGCGTGGGCTACCGGCTCCGTGAAGGCTGATCGATGAAGATTCCCGGGCGGCTGCGACTCGGGCCAGCGCCGGCCCGCGGCCGGTGAGGCTCCGCCCGTGGAGCCTGTCGTGCCCGAGCGAGGCCGTTCCGACGAGGGCGCCCGAATCCTGCGCCGCACCCGCCTGCGCCTGATGGGCGTCAGCGGCCTCGTGACGCTGTTCATCCTGGTGGCCCTGGGCGTGGCTGCGTACGGCGTCGTCGCGCGATCGATCGAGGATTCGGAGCGCACGCTCCTGCAGCACTACATGGATCGCCACCTGATCACCCAGCCCACCTCCGGTGGCCCGGAGCCGACCGAGCTCGGCGGCGAGGGGGCCAACCTGTTCGAGATCTACGTCGATCCCGCAGGCGTGGTGCATCCGCCCCGTGGCCAGAGCCTCCCGGTCGGGTTGCCCAATACGGCCAGCCTGGTGGCGGCTCGAGGCTTGTCGCCTACCCAGCAGGACACGCGCGACGTGGTCGCCCCGGACGGCACCCAGTACACAGTCGTCACGGTTCAGGCCCTCGGGCCGGGCAACAGCCCCGGGTGGCTGATCCAGTTCGTCCAGAATCGGACCGCGGATGTGAGGCTGCTGACCACGCTGCTCTGGATTCTGCTCGGCGGAGGGGCGGTGGCGTTGCTCGCCGCTCTCGGCGCGGGTTATCTCTACGCCGGCCGGGCCCTCGTACCGATCCGTGCCTCGATCGACCGCCGCGAGGCGGCCCTGCAGCGCCAGCGCGAGTTCGCCGCCAATGCCAGCCACGAGCTGCGAACGCCACTCACCGTCATCGGCGCGAGCGTCGAAGACCTCAAGCGCAACCGCCGGGCCAGGGTCGAGGACGTGGGCGATGCCCTTTCCGACATCGACGCCGAGGTCCGGACCATGACCGCCCTGGTGGAGGACATGCTCCTCCTGGCGCGAACCGACTCGGGCGTTGTGGAGGTGGAGCGCGTCCCGGTCGACCTGGGCGACATCGCCGCCGAGGCGACCTCGATGCTGACGACGCTCGGCCAGGAACGCGACGTCAAGGTTGTGCTCGATCCGATGCCGGCTCCCTTGACGGGAGATCCGCCTCAGGTTGCGCCAGCTCGTGACGATCCTCGTCGACAATGCGATCCGCCACAGCCCGGCCGGTGCCACGGTCTCGGTCGTGGTCCGGGCCGAGCCGGGAGGCGTCCTGCTGGCGGTCGACGACCGCGGCCCGGGCATCAAGCCCGAGGATCTGCCCCGCCTCTTCGAGAGGTTCTGGCGAGCGGACAACGCCCCGGCCGGCGGCACGGGCCTCGGTCTCGCCATCGCCTCCTGGATCGTGGAGCAGCACGGGGGCACGATCCAGGCGGCCAACAGGCCGGAAGGCGGGGCCAGCTTCTGGGTCCGCCTGCCGTTCGCGGCCGCTGCCAGGTCGCAACCCGGACGGGACGAGGCCGAGCCGAGCCTCGGGGCGCAGCCCAGCCCGCCGCGCCGCAGAACGGCGAGCCACCCACCTGGGCTCCGGATAGCGGCGGGCCGACTCCGTAGCTCCGGCCCGATCAGGCGAGCAGCAGTTTCGCCTCGGCCAGGATTCCGACGCAGATGATCGCCAGTCGCAGCGCGGGGGCGGGCAATCGACGCCCGACTCGCGCTCCGATCTGGCCGCCGACGATCGAGCCGGCGGCGATGAGCAGTGCGACGTCCCAATGGACCGGGGCGATTGCGATGAAGAGGATCGCCGCGACGCCGTTGACCAGGGCCGCCAGGACGTTCTTCAGACCGTTCAGCCGCTGCAGGCCGTCGGGCACGAAGATCGTCAGCAGGGCGATCATGATGATCCCCATCCCGGCCCCGAAGTAGCCGCCGTAGATCGCCGTGGCGAAGAACATCAGCCCCAGCGGCCAGGATCGGTGAGCTTCGGGGTGGCGGTGCTCCGCAAGCGCTTTCGACAGGCGCGGACCCGCGGCGACCAGGACGAGCGCGACGGCAATCAGGACCGGCACGATGGCCTCGAAGGCGCCCGGAAACGCCAGCAGCAGAATCGCCCCCGTCAGCCCGCCGGCGCCCGAGACGATGCCCAGCGAGGCCATGCGCCCGCTCTGACCGGCCAGCTCTCGGCGGTAGCCGATCGAACCGCTGATCGAGCCCGGCACCAGACCGACGGTGTTCGAGACGTTCGCCTGCAACGGCGCGTAGCCGAAGGCGAGCAGGGTCGGGAAGGTGATCAGAGACCCGGAGCCCACGATCGTGTTGATCGTCCCGGCGGCCAGGCCGGCGGCGAGAATGGCGGCGGCTTCGAGCGGACTCATCCGGCGGCCTGCGATCGAGGGACGGCGGGGCTTGGGCTTCTCACCCTCGGATCGTAGCCGACGGCGAGCCTGGGGCGCCCGCACAGACCCGCTGGTCATCGATCCTTCGGCCGGGTAATCTGGACCGAGCGCTTCCGTCGGGGGAAGTGGGAGTCTGGGAGGACACTCGGATGCGCACCCGAAACCTGTCGATTCGCCTGCTGGAGTTGCTGCTCGCGGCGGGCCTGCTGGCCGGGTGCGGCCCGGGCGCGGCGACCCCGACGCCCACGCCGACGCCGACGCCGACGCCGACCCCCACGGTCACCGCCTCACCGACCGCCACCGCTTCGCCGACCGCTGCGCCCACGCCGTCTCCGGGCGACACCTCCGGCGCCGTCATCGGCGACACGGGCGACCCGGAGGATGAACCGTCGGCCAGCGAGACTCCGGCGGTCGGTTTCACTCCCGGTCCAACCGGCCTTTCGGCGCCGACTCCGTCGGCTTCGATGGCCAGGCTGCCGGGCGAGCCGGATCCGGTCCTGACCCCAGGAGCGCTCAATCCGGCGGTGACTCAGGCGACCATCAGCTCGACCGTCTGCGTGTCGGGCTGGACGGACACGATTCGCCCGCCGACCTCGTACACGAACGCCTTGAAGGTGCAGCAGATCGCCCAGTACGGCTACACGGACACGGCATTGGCCTCCTACGAGGAGGACCACCTGATCTCGCTGCAGCTGGGCGGCAACCCGACCGATCCGCGGAACCTGTGGCCGCAGCCCTACACGATCAGCCTGCCGGATGGGCGTTCGGTGGGGGCGCGCGTCAAGGACACCTTCGAGACCAAACTCAAGAAGCAGGTCTGCGCCGGGACGATGACGCTGGCCCAGGCCCAGGCCGAGGTCGGCATCCACTGGGTCCATTTCGCGCTCTCGATCCCGTAGCGCAGGATCAGGACCCGGACTTCCGATCCCGCACGTGCGTACGCAGGTTGGACGCGAACCTTGCTAGCTGAACCTCGGATGCCGGCTTGTTACGACAGAGGGTGAAGCTGTCCGCCGCCGCTACGACTCGCCGACAGGAACGTCGAGGCGAGCGATCCCACCCTGACTGTCGAGGGCCCAGACCGAGCCATCGACGATCACGAATAGGCTTCCTTGAGGGATGGTTCCGGACCATCGCCAGGCCGTTCCCGACGGCTGCCAGGTCACCGGATCGAGGCGCTGTACGGTCACGGTCGGGCCGAGGTCCTGGCGGACGAGCCAGAAGCCCCCGGCATCGGCAGCGACGTAGTTCTGCCACATGGATGGTCCCTGGGAGGACTTCGGTCGAGTGACTCCCGCTTCGAAGTGGGGGCCGCGGTACTCGACGCCCGCATCGCCGATGCGGACGAAGTGATCGGCATATCCAGCGAAGTCGAAATCGGGGCCGCCGGGGGCCGACGCTCGCCCAGCACTCACTTCCGATTGCCTGAAGACCGAAGAGCTCGCCGGGTTCGGTGAATCGAGCCAGGATTTCTCCGTTGGCGGGGTCGATGCGCGCCAGCGTGGTGTTCGCATCCGCCGTGACGAAGTTGCTGACGGTCCAGCCCCAGAGCGACCCACAGGCGAAGATCGGGCTATCCATGGAGAAGGGGATCCGGCCGTTCTCCTGCCCCGTCGCGGGGTCCAGCTTCCTCAGATAGTCCTTCAGGAGTGCGTCGCCGTAGCTGGCCTCCCGGATCCAGACATACCCGAACCCATTGCCCTCGAGTTCGACGTTCCGTATCTCCAGCGTGTTCTTGCCTGTTGTGAGGTTGAACTGCTCGACGCGCCGCCAGCCGTCGCAATCCCCGGGCTTGGTTCCGCCACAGGCGGAGCCGCCGAAGATACCGCCGACCCACAGGTTGCCGCCGGCAACGACGATCTTCTCGATATAGGTGATCGGGGTCTTGTACCGGTAGGTGGCGGTGACCTTGTTCGTGGCCAGATTCACCCGCGCGACGTAGGCTGCGCCCAGGGAGTATGGAACCGGCCCCTCGTCCGTTCCATTGCAAACGACGAAGAAGTCGTTGCCGGAGAGCGCGTAATCCCAGGCGAGCGCATTCTGGCAGTTGGGGATATGCGCGACGGCCGATGCCTCGCGGATAGTCGGACTGGGGCTAGGGCTTGGGCTCGCGCTCGGGCTAGGGGTGGCGCTCGGCGAGGGCAGGGCGCTGGGAGATGTCGTCCGAACCGCCGAAGCCGTCGAGCTCGCTTGGGAGCCGATCGTTGCCTTGCCGCCGGACGACTGGGGTTGCACCGAGGTACATCCGACCAGGATCATCGCGACACGACCAACATCGCCGGCACCGCCGACGGGATTCCATGGCGGACGCGAGCGATGTCGGGGTCCGGGTCCTTCACAGCACTCTCCCTCAGGTAGCGGATGCGGCGGTCGCTGCCAATGACGCGCAGCCCCATCCACCTGGGGCGCGCCATTTGGAGCGGTTCCCCGACGAGGATGACTGTTCATGACAGAGCATGACAGTCCGTCACGAGGGGAATTGGGGTGGCCTACGGGGGTCGAACCCGTAACCTGCGGATCCACAGTCCGCTGCTCTGCCGGTTGAGCTAAGGCCACCGTCGCGGTCCCAACGGGGCGCTGCGCCCTTGCGCGTCGCGCCACGGCGATGGGGCGACCGGGAGTATAGCGGCTGTGCGCCGGCGCGGGAACGTGGGACTCGCCCGGTGCCGGGGCGCCCCATGCATGCTCCGCAGGGGGACGTGGTACGACGCGATAGTCGAATGACTCGTGCAGGGGCGTTGGAGCGGCTCCGATACCTACCGCGAAGGTCGCAATGCGGTAGCTGAGATCGGATCGCTCACGTCATGACTGGTTTCGTCACCCTGTTCGGGCCCGCCATTCACAGGATGGTGCGGAAGCTGTGCATCAGCGGTCTGGCGCTCACGCTCGCCGGGTTCGCGACGGTCGCAACAGCCGGCCCGGCCCTCGGCTGGGACGGCAGCGCCTTCAGCCCCGCCGACGAGCAGCTGCTCTTCTCGCTGACCAACCAGGATCGAGCCTCGGCCGGTCTCAATGCCCTCGTGAACGACGCCTACCTCCACACCAAGGCCGAATGGCGAGCCCAGGACATGGGCGACCGCAACTACTTCTCCCACGAGATCCCGCCCGGCAACGGCATGGTCTTCGCCACCATGCAGGCGGACGGATACTGCTTCTCGGTCGCGGGCGAGAACATCGGCCTTAGCACGTACGACGACGCAACGGCCACGAACCGCATCGAGACCGCGTTCATGGGATCTACCGGCCACCGCGCCAACATCCTGGGGACGTGGGCTCACATGGGTGTCGGGGCCTACAAAGCCGCCGACGGCCGCAAGCTCTATGCGGTGCTCTTCTCGATCCCGTGCGGAGTCACCGTCCCCGGCCCGGAGGCTCCGCCCCCGCCGGTGGTTGTGCCGACGCCCGCGCCGGTGGCTGTGCCGACGCCTGCGCCGGTAGTCGTGCCGAAGCCCAAGCCGACCGCGAGGCCGACCGCCAAGCCGACCCCCACTCCCACTCCAACGCCGACCCCTTCGCCGACCCCCTCCCCGACGCCGACACCTACCGCGACTCCGATCCCGCACGACGTGCCGACGGCAATGCCCACCTCGACCGCCACCCCCATGGCCACGGCCACGCCGGCGGCCGCGCCCCAAACCGGCACGACCGCGAGCCTCCGGGTCCGCGAGGGGCCGGCACCGACCGGACCGGTTGACTCCGTCCTCCACTGGCTGTTCGGCGGCATCTTCGGCTGGTAGGGCCCGGGGTTCGGTGCTGCGCGCTTCCTTGCCTGGGCTACACTGCGGGGCGTGTCCAGCCAGCCGCCCGCTCGGTCCGAACCCGAGGCCCAGCCTTTCGAAAACGGCAGTGCCGCGTCGAGACCGGACGGCGTGATCCTCGAAGCCCGCAACCTCACCAAGAACTACCGACTGGGCGATCGAGAGGTCCAGGCCTTGCGGGGCGTTTCCCTCCAGGTCCGCAGGGGCGAGTTCGTGGCGATCATGGGGCCCTCCGGATCCGGCAAGAGCACTCTCCTCCAGCTTCTCGGCGGGCTCGACAGGCCCACCAGCGGCGAGGTCGTGCTCGACGGAGAGGTGATAAGCCACCTGCGCGATGCGCAGGCTACCCGCTTGCGGCGCGACAAGACCGGCTTCGTCTTCCAGTTCTTCAACCTGATTCCGCTTCTGGACGTCTACGAGAACGTGGCCCTGCCCTTCACGATCGCCGGCTCCGATCCGCGCCACGGGGACGCCGCGGTCCGGATCGGTGAGGTCCTGAAGCTCGTGGATCTGGTCGGGCGCGAGCACAACCGGCCCGACCAGCTCTCGGCCGGTGAGCAGCAACGAGTGGCCCTGGCCCGGGCTCTCGTCTCCCGGCCGGCGATCCTGCTCGCGGACGAACCGACCGGCAACCTGGACTACGCCAGCGGCGGCGAGATCCTCGACAAGCTATGGCGCTCCTGCGACGAGCTGGGCCAGACGATCGTCCTGGTGACCCACGAAGCCCGAGCCGCCGCCCATGCCGATCGAGTGCTGGTTGTGGGCGACGGCAAGATACGGGACGAGATCGAGCTGGGCCGCCGGACAGACCGGCTTGCCGGACCCCTCATCGCTCGCCTCGCCCAACTGGGCTTGTAGCCCGTGAGGCGCTTCTCGTCGCTGGCGTGGCGAAGCTTGCGCGCCCGACCGTTGCGCAGCCTCCTGACCATCGTCGGCGTCGCCCTGGGCGTGACCGTGCTCTTCGCCTCGCTCTCGGCCGGCGCGGCGATGGACGCGGCAGTGGATCGGGCCGCATCTGACGAGATGGGCCGGGCCGATCTGAGGGTCCAGGCTCTCGAGGAGCGCGGCCTGAGCCCGGCCGCGGTCGACGCCGCGGAGAAGGTCCCGGGGGTCTCGGTCGCGGCGCCGGCCCTCGAACGCAAGACCTACCTGGCCGCGGGACCGAATCAGACCGCGACGGCCAAGCTTCCGGCGCCGGTAACCGTCCTGGGCATCGACCCGGTGCGCGAGATCGCGCTCCACGACATGCCGCTGGCGTCCGGCCGCCTGCTCACGGCCATCGACGGCCACTCCGCGGTGATCACCGAGACGATGGCGGCCCAGGAGAGTCTGAGGGTCGGAGACTCGATATCCCTGAACGGCACGGTCGCCGCCGGCCCGCAGCCATTCCGGATCGTGGGCATCGTCACGGGAGACTCGCCGGTCCCGGATTCCGGCGGTCGCCTCGTCTTCGTCCCACTCGGGTCGGCCCAAACCCTCTTCGGGACGACGGGCGTGAGTCGGGTGGATCTTGGCGCGCAGCCGGGCACATCCGCCGATGCGTTGATCGCCCAGCTCGAGAAGGCCATCAGCAGTGAGCCCTATCTGCTCTCCAGGCAGGCCGACCTCGCCACTTCCCTCCGGGCGGAGATGGCCGACTTCCGGATCGCCCTCTTGCTGGTCGCCGCCGTCGTTCTCTTCGCCGGCGCGTTCCTGATCTTCAACACTCTCTCGATGACGGTCTCGGAGCGGGCCCGGGAGGTTGGCCTGCTTCGCGCCGCAGGGACGACTCGTTCCCAGGTGATGAGCTTCGTCATGCTCCAGGCCCTGGTCCTGGGCGTCGCGGGCTCCCTGGTGGGTGTACTGGGCGGCGTGGGCCTGGCCGCGCTGACGCTCGCCTGGGTGAGATCCACCGGCCCGATCGAGCTGTCCGCGCCCACGATTTCGGCCGGCTCGATCGCCATCGCCATCGCCATCGGCGTGATCGTCACTCTGGCCGCCTCGCTGGAACCGGCCTGGCGGGCGGGTCGCATCGCGCCCATGGAGGCGCTCCGCCGCGGTCCGGCGGGGGCGTCGACCAGTGCGGCCCGGTTGCGCTGGCTCTTCCTGGTCTTCGGTGTCCTGGCGGTCGCGGCCCTGGCAATCTGGCCCAGGAGCAGCGCCGGCGCAGGGGGCGCGGGTGGCGGGATCTCCGACGGCATTTCCGGGATGTCGGGTCCGCTGGCGGTCTACGGCCTGCTCCTGGTGGCGGTACTGCTCGTGCCCGTCCTGCTGATGCCGCTGCTGCGAGTGGCGGGCATCCCGTTCCGGTTCTTCCGCAACGAGGAGCGCCTGGCGCGCAGCTCCCTCGCCCGCGACCCGAGCCGCACGGCCCTCACGGCCGGCGCTCTCGTCGTGGGTCTGGCCATGGTCGTGGCCCTGGGAACCGCGGCCCAGGACGTACGCAAGATCGGAACCGCGTGGCTCGCCGAGACGGTGCCGGGGAGTGAGCTGCTGACGTCGATACGCCCGGTCGCCACGACGGACCCGATTCGCGCCGAGCTGGCGGCGGTACCGGGAGTGAAGTCGGTCTCTCCGATCGGCCTGTTCGGCGTCCCGTACAACGGCGTGCGCCAGGAAGCGGCCGCGATCGTGGGCAGCGACTACCTGGCCGACGGCCGGTTGTCGTTCGTCTCCGATGGGGGCGATCCGAAAGCTGCCTTGACCGCGCTCGACGCCGGCGGCTCGGTCATCGTCCCCAAGTCTCTGGCGGACCGGGTCGGGATCCATCTGGGCGACAGCCTGTCGTTCGCCACCGGGCCTACTCCGACGCGGCTTGTCGTGGCCGGTATCGTCGCCCACTCCATCCCGACCGGCGCCCAGGAGGCGATCCTGGTCGGCTGGTCGGATGCCCAAGGATCGTTCGGCGTCACCGGGGCCGATTTCTATGCGGTCCGGTATGCGCCCGGGCAGGAGGCGTCGTCTCGAGGCGCCCTCGATGCCGCGGCGTCGCAGTACGCCTTCGAACCCAACTCACTCGACCGCGTGCAAGGGACGGTCGGCGACACCCTGGACCGCATCTTCCGCCTTCTGGATGCCCTGGCCCTGATCGCCATCCTGGTGGCGGGTCTTGGGCATGGCGAACACCTACTCGATGAACGTCATGGATCGAGTCCGCGAGATCGGCGTGCTCCGGGCCACCGGCATGACCAGCCGTCAGGTCTGGGGCATGGTCGTCGTGGAAGCCGGCGTGCTGGGCATCTTCGGAGCGATCGTCGGGGCACTTGTCGGGTTGATCGCCGGGGCCCTTCTGGTGGCCTGGTCGAGCGCCGGGTTCGGGCTCGCCTTCGATCCGCCATGGGCTTCGATCGCCCTGGCAGTGGTCTTCGGGGTCCTGGTCAGCATCGCGGCCTCGATATACCCGGCCGAGCTGGCCAGCCGCATTTCGATCGTCCGGGCGCTGCAGCACGAGTAGTCGGAAGGCTCGACCGGGCGGTCCGAGTCGTTCGACCGGGCCGGTCCAAAACTCCGAATTCCTCGCTCGTCCCATTTCGTTTGCTACACTCCTGCAGTCTGACCCAAAGGACCCGTCCAGGTCACGGCCGCGCCGCCGCCATGAGGAACTCGACGCATGCTCGCGACCCCGCAATTGAACCGACTCCCGGCCACCGAACGCGGCGTCACCCTGGGCGATTTCCTGGTGCCGATTCGGATCGGCGAGCGCATGAGCGCGCGGCTTCGCCACATCGCCCTGATCTGCGTCGGGGCGGTGTTCATCGCCCTGACCGCCAACGTCGCCTTCCGCCTTCCGGATAACCCCATTCCCGTCACCGGCCAGACGCTCTCCGTGCTGGTGGTCGGCGGGGCTCTGGGTCTACGCCGTGGAATGCTCTCGGTCGGGTTGTACCTGGCCCTCGGCCTCGTCCTGCCGGTCTACGCCAACCAGGGCCACGGTTTCGGCACGATCGCGAGCGTCGGATCGGGCGGCGTGGCTATCGCCCCGGTCGGCGGCTACCTGGTCAGCTTCCTGTTCGCGGCGGCCCTGGTCGGCTGGCTGGCGGAGAACGGCTGGGACCGCCATATCGGCGGGGCGATCGGGGCGATGATCCTGGGCGAGTGCGTGATCTACCTGATCGGCGTGCCGTGGCTGGCCGTCTCGCTGCACCTCTCGCCGCAGGTCGCGATCGACAAGGGTCTGACGCCATTCCTGATCGGGGACACGATCAAGCTCGCGATCGCGGCCGGGATCTTCCCGTTCGCCTGGTGGATCGTGGGCCGGCGAGTAGGGGACCGCTAGCTCGACCGACGGTCTGCGCGGCGCTTGCTCGCCGTCGACCGTCGCTGCCGCAACGCAAGCGGCTCAGACGCTCGCGAGCGGCGCGCTCGGCGCTGCGCAGGCGCTGTCGCGCCGTCGCTCCGCACAAAGCCGCAAGCGGCCCAGAGCGCTGCGCGAGCGGTCGCGGCTCGCGGCGCCGCGCAACTAGAGCCGGCAGCGGCCCCCGTCGCCGCGAGTGTCTAGAGGCGCGCCCACTCGTCCGGGCCGAGCTCGCCGACGCCGAAGAGCTTCAGGCACGGCTCGAGACCTTCGATCGTGACCGGCACCAGGTCGCGGCGCCAGGTATCTCGCGTTACCCGAACCTTGATCTCGAGGACCCGCTTGCCCTCGATGGCGCACACTTCATCGCCGGTCACGCGGTAGCCGAGCTTCTCCGAGACCCGGGCCGAGGCGGCGTTGCCCTCGATGTAGCCCGACTCCGCCATGTCGGCTCCCAGACCGTCGAATGCCAGGGCGAGGATGGCGGCCCGCGCCTCGGTGCCGAGTCCCTGTCCCTGGAAATCGCGTCCCAACCAGCTGCCCGACAGGATCGCTCGCCGGGTGCGGAAGTCCCGTGCGACCAGCTCCTGGACGCCGATCGGGACGCCCGTCCTTGAGCACCGCCAGCCCCAGAGCCCAGTTGTCCGGCTGCCAGTGACTTCGCACCTCCCACCAGTGCAGCAGGAACTGCCGCTCGAAAGCCGGGGAGGGCAGCTTGTGCCACGGCACCAGGAAGACGGTCCGGTCTTCCTCGACAATTCCGGATCGGGCCACGCGCACCAGCCCCAGGAGATCCTCGTCGGTCGGGAGGCGAAGTTCGAGATGGGCGGTTCGAACCCGGAGGTCGAATAGCGGCCATGGATGTGCTGTCACCGGGCAAGCTTACCGGCCGGGCCCGATGCTAGGATCGCCCGAATGGCAGAGCGTGGGCGAGCGATACCCATAGGCGATCCCGGCAGCAGCCGGAACGTTTGCGTCGTGATTCCTGCCGGCGTCGGGTTTGGGGTCGGCGCTGCGATCAGCTGGGGCAGCGGCGACTACGGAGGAGGGCTGGCCAGCCGTCGGGCCACGCCCCTTGCGACGGTCGTGTTGTCGCAGGCAATTGGGCTGCCGATCGCGGCCGCCATGATCGTGATCGTCGGCGAACGAATCCCCGGCACCGCGTCGCTGGCATGGGCGATGGTCGGTGGCGCATCGGGGTTCGTGACCCTGGTCTGCCTCTACCGGGGCCTCGCGACGAGAGCCATGGGCCCCGTGTCGGCAATCGCCACGATCGTGGGTGTCGGGCTGCCGGTCATGGTTGGCGCGCTGACCGGCGACCGGCTGAGGCCCCAGGACATCGCCGGAATTGCGCTCGCGCTGTTAGCCATCGTCCTGGTGACGCGTCCGACGGGCAGCCTCGGGATCGACCGCAATGGCCTCGCCCTGGCGCTCGTTGCCGGGATGGGATCCGGTGGCTTCTTCATCGCCATGGGCCAGTCCGCGGACGCGGCCGGCGAGACCTGGTGGCCGCTCGTGGCCAGCCGATTGGCCTCGACTCGGGCTGGCCGTCCTGATGACCCTGGCGCTGCGCCAGGCTGGGCCGACCCTCCACAGCCTGTCGCCTCTCATGGCGTTCGTCGGACTGGCCGACATGCTTGGAACGGTCTGCTTCCTGCTCGCCGCCTCTCAGGGCTCGCTGAGCCTTGCGGCCGTCACCTCATCGCAGTATCCGGTGGTCACGACGATCCTGGCCCATGCCTTCTTGGGGCAGCGGCTGGAGCGTGCGCACGTCGCGGGGATCGGCCTCGCGCTGGTAGGGATCGCCCTGTTCAGCGCGTCATGAGCGCGACGATTCGTCAGGCGGACTTGCGGCGGCGGACCTGCGCGACCCCGGCCTCCGGTTCGGCCATCACGGGGACGCCGACCGACTTGGCCTTGCGCGTCGCCTTCGAAGCCCTGGCGGTCGCGATTTCCTGAGGCTCGCCGGTGCTGCGGCTCGCCCTGGCGGCCGCGACGCTGGCTTCGAGAGCGGCCATCAGGTCCGTCAATCCGGCAGCCGGAACCGCGGCCGGTTCGGCGATCTCCGCGCCTGCGACCTTGGCCTCGATGATCGCCATCAGGCCCTCGCGATAGTCGTCGTGGTAGGCGGCCGGATCGAACTCGGCCGTCATGGCGGCCACGAGCTGCTCGGCCATGGCCCGCTCGCCGGGCTTTATCTCGACCTCGTCTTCCGGGAGCGCCAGCTGCCCGGTCGACCGGACTTCGTCGGGCCAGTAGAGCGTCGAGAGCAGCATCGTTGAGGAGAACGGGTCGAGGGCGACCAGTTGCTCGCGATCGCGAAGGACGATCTTGCCGATCGCTCGAAGACCCCGCTCGGCCAGGACTTCCTTGAGCAGGTAGAAGGCCTTGCGGGCGACCGGATCGGGTTCGAGGTAGTACGCCTGCTTGACGAACCGGGTCGACTCGGCGGCCGAGTCCACCGGCACGAACTGTTCTATCTCGATCGACCGGACCGTCTTGAGCGGCACCGAGGCCAGGTCGTCGTCGGTGACGACCACGTACTGGTCGGGTGCGATCTCGTAGCCTCGGACCGTGTCGCTGCGCTCGATGTAGGCATCGTCCGTGGGGCAGTACGTCTTCATCTGGATCCGGCCGTGGCATTCCGCGTGGAGCATGTGGAAGCTCACGCCCTTCGATTCGGTGGCCAGGTAGAGCTTGACCGGTATCGTCACCAGTCCGAACTGGATGGCCCCCTTCCACATCGAACGCGCCATGGCACAGCACCTCACGAGCGCGAGCCCACGATACGGGCCGCGAGAGGCGAGCATAGCGCGGCACGAGGCCTTGTCCAGGTTGGCTCGCCTGGCGTTCCGCGCTCAGGTCCGCCGGTTGCCTGCGCTATCGAGCTGGGCCGCCGAGCCCAGGGCGCCCGGTGCCCCGGGGCGGCGAACCGCCCCGGCACCGCAAAGCCCGGACGGCGATCTAGGACTCGAGGATCGCCGCGACTTCCTGCTCGTACGCGTCCATGACGTAGGGGATGCCGGTCACGCCGGCACATTCCTCGGTCAGCGACATCAGGTCGTTGCGGCCGATCGTTCCGAGCCGGAAGTTGCGGCTGCCCGCCATGAGCTGCTGGAGGCCGATCTGGAGCTTCTGGGCGAAGGTGAAGATGCCGATGGCGCCGAGCGGGATCTCGTGGATCGCCTCGCCGTAAGTCGCCTTCAGCTCCTCCCAGCAGATGAAGACTTCCTCGACCCGCGTGCCGTACTTCTGAACCAGCCGCGGCACCTTCTCCTCTTCGAACCAGGCACCGACGTTCTTGCCGACCATGCCCGGGATCATCAGGGCTCGGCCCATGCAGACGGCCTTCACGTAGGGGCTGCCCAGGGCCAGGGCCTTGAAGATCCCGTCCTCGGTCGAGAAGCCTCCGGCGAAGGCGAGGTCTGGCGGTCGGATACCGCGCGATTCGAGCTGCTTGCAGTACTGGTAGGCGAGCGAGTGGAGGTAGATGGACGGGACGCCCCACTCGTTCATCATCGGCCACGGGCTCATGCCCGTGCCGCCGGGTGCGCCGTCGATTGTCAGCAGGTCCAGCTTGGCTTCGGCCCCGTAGCGAATCGCCATCGCCAGTTCCACCGGCGAGTAGGCCCCCGTCTTCAGTGTTATCCGTTCGAAGCCGAGCTTGCGGTAGAGCAGCTCGCGCCCCCGCATCGTTGCCAGGAAGATCTCGCAGCCACCGGTGCAGCCGTCGTGGCAGGCCGTACACAAGCCCGACATCGGGACGACGCTGCGCGAGCGGTTGACTGAGCCCGTTACCTCGTTCGCGTTGGGTCTTCGCAGGTTGCCCATTTCGATCCCTCCATGGGTGACGGTCGGATTGGATCGCTTGACTGCGCGTCTCCTGGTGCTGGCGACGGGACGCCATGAGCCGACCGTGGCCGGCATGGACAGAGAGACGGGGATGCGCCCGGACGGCTCACGCGCCGCTTTTCAGGTACGAGCAGAGATATGGTGGGCGATCGCCGCTCCCAGGTGCACCAGCCTGCACCTGCTCGCCACGACGCCGCGCGGCTTCCTCCTCGACCGGACGCCCGGGCACCTCCTCGTGCCCGGAATCAGATGATAGCGGGCGTGGAATCGGTGCGAGCGGCCACCGCGCAGCCACCTCGAACGACTCTCGACGAGGCCCGCCGTCCCGAGCGCCGCTCCGCGATCCTCAACTTTCACGTGAACGGTAAGGTTGCGCTAGGATGGGAAACGAAGGATACAGGGATTCATCCGAGCGCCCAGACGGGGTTGCTGCGGATCCAGGAAGCCGCGGCCGAGGTCGGGTCTGACGTCCCGATCCGTGCGGTACTACGAAGAGGTGGGCCTGCTCCGGCCGGCCGCCCGATCCGAGGGCGACTACCGCCTGTACGACGCCACGGACGTCGAGCGGCTGCGCTTCATCAAGGGCCTGCGCGACGACGCCGGCTTCTCATTGGCCGAGATAGCCCAGCTTCTCGAGGACGAGGACGCGCGGGAGCGCGGGCACGAGGCCTATCACGCCACAACCGACCCCGCCGAGCGACTCCGGATCCTGCGCGACCGCGTCGCCAGCTTCGAGCACCAGATCGAGATGCTGCGGACGAAGATCGTGCGACTGCAGGCGATGGTCGACGAGACCGACGGTCGATTGACCCGGACGAACGCGAAGATCGCTGAGCTCTCTGGCGAAGCTGCCGCGGCGACCGGGAGACGGGCAGCAACCATGAGCCCGGTCCGTCGTTTTGCAGATCCCGCCGCCCCGTCCTACCGCTGGTGGGTTCTGGGTGTGACCAGCGTCGGCGCCCTGATGGCCTCGCTGACGGGCGGCACGCTCATCATCGCTCTGCCCGACATCCTGCGCGACCTCCACACCGACATCTTCAGCCTGCTCTGGATCGTCGTCGGCTACACGCTGGTGGCCACGGTGCTGGTCCTCAACGCCGGACGTGTGGCCGACATGGCCGGCCGGGCGCGCTCCTACACCCTCGGTTTCGTCATCTTCACCGCCGCCTCGATCCTGTGCGCCGTGGCGCCCAACGCGGGACTGCTCATTCTCTGGCGGCTCGTCCAGGGAGTGGGTGGGGCGCTGCTCATGGCCAACGCAACCGCTCTGGTCACGGACGCCTTTCCACGGTCGGAGCTGGGCCGCGCCCTGGGCATCAACGCCATGGTCATCGGTGCCGGGGCGATTCTCGGGCCCGATTATCGGCGGCTGGCTGACGGGCTTCGGCTGGCGGACGGTCTTCTGGTTCAATGTCCCGATCGGTCTCTTCGGCGCCGCCGCCGCGGGTTTGATCCTGGTGGAGCAGGCCCATCCGCGATCACCGGCTCGAGATCGACTGGCTCGGCTCGCTCCTGTATTTCGTCGGCCTGATGGGCCTGATGATGGCCCTCGCTTTCGGCGGCGTTTACGGCTGGACGACGTGGTGGGTCGTCGGCGGCTTCGTTGCTTTCCTGGTGTCCTTGCCGCTGTTCCTCCGCGTGGAAGCTGCGCCATCACGCACCGTTGCTGGATCTCTCGCTCTTCCGCGACCGGCTGTTCGCAATGGGCAACCTGACCGGCTTTCTGAACGCGATCGCCCGCAACAGCGTGCTCTTCCTGCTGGTGTTCTACTTCCAGGGCGCCCGGGGCGAAGACCCGGTGACGGCGGGGATCATGCTCGCTCCGCTCGCGATCGGCCTGATCGTGCTCTCGCCGATAAGTGGCATCCTGGCCGACCGCTACGGCTCGCGCGCGCTCGCGACTGCTGGGATGGTCATCACCGGCCTGGGCCTCCTGGGTCTCATGACCCTCGACGTCGCGACCCCCTACTGGCAGGTGGCCTTCTGGCAGCTGGTCGTCGGCGCGGGCTCGGGCGTCTTCAATTCGCCGAACACGAGCGCGGTCATGGGAGTGGTGCCGCCGAACAAACGTGGCGTCGGGGCTGGGATGCGGATGATGCTGATGCAGTCCGGCTTCGTGGTGTCGATCGCGCTCGCTATCGGCCTGGTCACGAGCTCCATGGACCCCAAGGTCATGGTCGCGATCTTCTCCGGCGAGCAGATCGGAGGTAAAGGAATCAGCCTCGACCCCTTCATGAATGCCTTGCACCTTGCGTTCCTGGCCGGCGTCCTGGCCAGCGCACTCGGGGCCGTTGTCTCGCTGATGCGCGGCGAGCATCGATCCTATGAGGGGGCTCTCCCTGCCCTCGAAGGCGAGGTGCGCACGATGATCGTGGGTGGGCGGGTCCGCTTCATAGCCGCAGGGCGGGCCCTCAGGCATCGCAACTTCCGGCTCTTCTTCTTCGGCCAGCTGGTCTCGGTCACCGGGACCTGGATGCAGTCCGTGGCCCTGGGCTGGCTCCTGGTGACGATGGTCGGCTCGAACCAGGCCATCGTGCTGCTCGGGTTACTTGGCGTGGCGCAGTTCATGCCGGTTCTGGTGCTCGGCCTCTTCGGCGGAATGATCGCGGACATATGGCCCAAGCGATACACGGTGATCGGTACCCAGACTGTGGCCGGAATACTGGCGCTAACCCTGGGCGCGCTCGTCTATTTCCACGAGATCACGATCTGGCAGATCTTCGTGCTGGCCTTCTTGCTGGGCCTGGTCAATGCCGTGGATATGCCATCCCGCCAGTCCTTCGTCGTCGAGATGGTCGGACCCGAGGATGTCACCAATGCCGTCGCGCTGAACTCGGCCGTCTTCAACGGCGCCCGGGTAGTCGGGCCGATGATTGCCGGGATTCTCATCGCCGTCGCGGGCACGGCGCTCATGCTTCATCCTCAATGGCTTGAGCTATGCGGCCGTGGTGATTGGACTGCTGGCGATGCGTGACGCCGAGCTGCGCCCGGCCGATCGGCTGGCGATGCCGCGTAGCGTCGGGGCGGTCCGCGAGAACCTCGGCGAAGGGCTCCGCTACGTGTGGCACACGCCGATCGTGCTCCTGGCGATCGGCGTGATCGGATTCGTCTCAACGTTTGGGATGAACTTCAACGTGGTTCTCCCCGTCCTCGCCGGCGGTGTGCTGAACGTGGGGCCCAACGGGCTCGGGTTGCTGTACTCGGCAATGGGGGCCGGGGCGCTGATCGCGGCCCTGGGCGTGGCCACGTTGGAGCGCCCGCGAGTCCGGGTCCTCGTCGGAGGCGGGATGGTGCTGGGCGTGGCAGAGCTGGTCCTGGCCAGCACGACGTCATACCCGGTTGCCCTCGCGGCGGTCTTCTTCGCCGGCGTGGGCGCCATCGCGACCGCCGCCAGTGCCAACACTCTCGTACAGATAACGGTCCCGGGGGCGCTCCGGGGCCGGGTCATGAGCGTGTATACGACGGTCTTCGCCGGCTCGACGCCGATCGGGAGCGGTCTCACGGGCACCTTCGGCGGCCTGTGGGGGACCTCGGTCGCGATCGCGATGAATGGCGTGGTCACACTGGGCGCCGAAGCGGTTGCGGCCATCGCGGTCCTGCGTGGAGCCGTGCCACGAATCGGGCAGGGCAAGCCGAGCGGCAGGGAGCCGGCCTCGGCCGCCACCCCTGGGGCGGGCGTCCCCTCGGTCGAATAGCCCGTCAGGACCCGGCCGGGCCGCCCAACTCGAGCGCGTAGGCGATCAGGTCGATGCCCGGAGCGGGCGCGAAGTCGAGCTCCGGCCGGCGCTCGAAACCCATTGTTTCGTACAGGTGGACGGCGGCGGGCATGAAGGCGCCCGTGTGCAGGACCAGCCGGGCACGGTCGGCGGCTCGGGCGCGCTCCAGGCACGCCTCCGTCAGCGCCCGTCCGATTCCTCGGCCCTGGCGGGCCGGATCGACGGCGAGCATCCGGATGCCGGCCTCACCCTCGCGCAACTCCTCGGAGTACGGGTCGTTCGGGCCCGAGACGAACGTGACGCCGCCGAGCAGCTCGCCGGCCGGGCCGACGGCTACGAGCACGCAGGATGTGCGCGCTCGCTGTGCCACGTCGCGCAGCTGGAGGTCGTAAATCTCCTGGTGAGGCATCTCGGCGGGAATGGAGTGGTAGGCGGCCACGGTCAGCTCGCCCAGAGCCTCGTACTCCTCGGGCCGGATGGGGCGGATCAGGAACGAGGTCTTGCCGGTCTCCATGGCGGCAGGGTAGCGCCTCGAGAGCCGGCGGCAGCCGCCGCCGGCTTCCACAGTCGCCTCGCCGACAGCGACCGACGGTCTCCGTCAATCGGCTCGCATGCAGCCGCGCCGATCAGTGTGACGACGGCCGGCGCAGGAGCGATTATCCGGCGCGCCATTTGGCCTGACAATGGCGGCAGCCGCTCCTGGTGTTCGGGCCGCGCTCGCTGACGTACGACTTCGGGGCCGCGCATCCACTGAGTCCGCGGCGTTTCGGGCCGGGTATCGATCTGCTGCGCGCTGTCGGCGCCGAGCCGGGGCTGGCGCCCGAGCCCGCGTCGGACGGTGAGCTCGAGTGGCTGCATGCGCCCGAGTACGTCGGCACCGTCAAGCGCTTCTCCGCCGACCCGAACCGGCCGCGGCAGGCCGGGATCGGTCCTGGAGACGATCCAGCCTTCGCGGGGATGCACGAGGCGGCGGCGACCGTGGCCGGCGGCTCGATCCGCGCCATCGAGGCAATCCTGCGCGGCGACGTCGAGCACGCCTACCAACCCGGCGGCGGTCTCCACCACGCCATGAGGTCGCGGGCCAGCGGCTTCTGCATCTACAACGACGTCGCCCTGGCCATCGCCCGAGCCCGCCGCGACGGCCTTCGCGTCATGTACGTGGACCTGGACGTGCACCACGGCGACGGCGTCCAGGCGCTCCACGCGGCGGATCCGGGCGTGCTGACGGTCTCCTTCCACGAGTCGGGCACGACGCTCTTCCCGGGTACCGGTTTCGTCGAGGAGCTGGGGGAGGGGATCGCGGCGGGGACATGCGTGAACGTGCCGCTCGAGGCGTTCTCCACGGCCGAGACATGGCTGGCAGCCGTCCGTGCCGTGGTCCCGCCGCTGGCGGCGGCGTTCGGCCCCGATCTCGTGGTCAGCCAGCACGGCGCAGACGGGCACCTCTGGGATCCGCTCGCGCACCTGTCGCTGACGACGACGGCGATGGGCGAGGCGGCGCGTCTCGTCGACCGAATGGCGCATCTCCACGCGGGCGGCCGGTGGTTCGCGACCGGCGGCGGCGGGTACTCGGTGTATCGAGTCGTCCCGCGGGCATGGGCCCTGACGTGGCTCGCGGCCGCGCACCGGGAGGCGCCGCGGCTGCTCCCCGAGGACTGGCGGGCTCGGTGGGCCGACGACGCAAGACGCTGGCACGATTTCCCGCTTCCGGCCGGTTTCGAGGATGAGCCGTGGCTGGCGGACGAGCGCTCGGTCAACCCGGCGGCAGCCGAACGAGACGAGCGAACGATTTGGTGTGTTCGAAAGGTTGCGGTACCGGCCCTGCTGGGCGTTGCCGAGCGCGAGGGTTGGTGGCGGTTCGACGGGCGCGGGCGCGGCTCCGAAGCCGGCGCGGCGCCGGCGGCCGAAGCGCCGTCGGCGGCACAAGCGCGGCCGGCGGCGGACGGGGCCAACCCCACGGTCATCGCGCTCACTCCGGAGATCCTCGACCGGGTCAGGCTGGCGCCTCGCACGATCGCGCCCGCCGACCCGGGCGTCGGGCTGGCCCTGCTGCGCGCCGCTGTTCGGGGAGGCGCCGCGGCCACGGGCGCCGTCATCGGGGAGTGGCTGGTCGGCGTCGCGTTGGCGGCGCCCACCTTGCTGGATGGCGTGGACGAGCTCGCGGCCCTGGGCGTGGCTCCGGCCTCGCGGCGCGGCGGCATCGCCACCGCCTTGTTGCGCGCAATCGTTGACGAGCAGGACCGCCGTGAGCGGGCTCTGGTCGCTCTCCATACGGCAGCGGAGCGAGATCCCTTCGACCCGTTACCGAGGGAGGTCCGCCGCGACGTCGCCATGGCCCTGGTTCGTTCCACCGGCTTCAAGATCGGTGCCGCGCCTTCGGAAGTGGCCGCCGCCGACCCGAGTTCCCGAGCCGCAGCCCATCTCCCACCGGGGGCCCAGGCCGGCCTTGGGTCGCGGGCGGAGGGTTGGCTGGCCGGCCGCTGACGGTGCGCCGGAGGCCGAGACCGCTCCGCTGGCCCGCGGCCCGCCGCGCGGCCTCTCCGCGCCACGTAGCCTGCTCCGCGCCACGTAGCCTGCTCCGCGCCACGTAGTCTGCTCCGCGCCACGTAGCCTCTCCACTCCACGCAGCCCATTCCGCGCCTTGATTCCAACACTGACTTCGGTGCTGTTCGAAAGGGTCCGACTGGACCGGGACCTTTGGGACCAACGGCACCCTTAGAAAACAGTAACGACCTCTACATTCGTTTCATCGACATGGATAGGTCCCAGGACCGGTAGATCGGGCAGGGGACCGCCAACTGAAAGGTGTAGGGACAGATGGAACGCAGAGATCGCGGGATCTTCGTCCTTCGGGCAGTAGTCGGGCTTGGCTTCCTCTTTGCCGGTCTCGACAAGTTCTTCATGTGGGCCAGCGGCACTCCGTTCAGCGCTGCGGGCTTCCTCAAGTTCGCCACGAGCGGCGCGTGGCTCGGCAGCGACCCCAAGGCCGTCATCAACCCGACGCACAGCTTCTGGGTCTCGCTGGCGGGCAACGCTTCGCTGATGGGCGCCATTGACACGCTCGTCGTCTTCGGTGAGTGCGCGATCGGCATCGCCCTGATCCTCGGCCTGGCGACCCGCTTCGCCGGCGTCTGGCCGGCGCCACGATGATGGGTCTCTTCTTCGTCGCCAACTGGAGCTTCGCGAACGGGCCGATCAACGAGCAGCTCATGTACGGCCTGGTCGCGGGCGTCATCGCCTACGTCGGCGCCGGTGCGTACGCTCTCGACTCCGTCATCGAGAAGCTGGCCATCACCCAGAGAGTCCCGGTCGTCAAGTACGTACTCGGGTAGCTCACAAGGTCGCGGGCGGGGAGCCTTCGTCAACTTCATCTCCCTGCACCCGGAAACGGCGGACCCCGCGGTCCGCCGTTTCTGTTTGTCCGGCCTCAAACGGCCGCCTGGTGGCCTCCAGTCCGGCCCTCCACGACCGATGACCCCAACGTCCCACGTGCTCGTCGCAGGTGGGGCTCTCCGGTTTGCCGGTCCGCCGGTCTTGGGCCGCATCCGGCGATATACTCGTCGCGATCCGTCCCTCGCGACCGTCAACGCGACCACAGGATTGGACCGATCGAATGAACGACACGGCACTGGAAAGCATCCGCGTGGGCACGGGCATGAGCGGCCTGAAGGACGCGTTCGAGGCGGGGAAGACGGCCGCGACCGCGGCGGTTGCCCCGCTTGACGGCGCCCAGCCCGCGCTGGTGATGGTGTACGCAACCCCCAGGTACGATCTCCCAGCGCTCCTCGCCGGGATCCGCTCGGTGACCGGCTCGGCGCTCCTGGTCGGCTCGACCGGCTCGGGCGAGATCATCGCCGGCCAGTACCTCGGCTTCGGCGGCGGCGTCGGCGTCCTTGCGATCACCTCGGGGCCGTATCGGTTCGAGGCGGCGTCCGCCTCCGAGATCGCGGGAGACCTCGATCGGGTCGGCCAGACCCTTGCCCGAGCAAGTCGTGCGCGAGCCGGCGACAGCCCTTATGCCGCGGCGCTGCTGATCACCGACTCGCTGCTCGGCGACTTGCAGCAGTTCGTGCAGGGTGTCTACCGCATCACGGGCCCGAAGGTCGCCATCGTCGGCGGCGCCGCCGGCGACGAGCAAAGGTTCGTCCAGTCGTCCGTCTTCCACGACGGCGCGGTCCTTCACAAGGCCGCCCTCGTCCTGTGGATCGCCAGCGAACGGCCGCTGCGGGTGTTCACGCGTCACGGTTGGGACCCGATCGGAGTTCCGTTGCTCGTCACCCGGGCCGACGGCACCGAGATCGCCGAACTTGGCGGACGCTCGGCCGCGGCGGTTTACGAGGACGAGCTGGGCCTGACCGCTCCGCTCGCGCCGGAAGACTTCTGGCCGACATCGATCCTGCACCCGTTCGGACTGATGCAGCCGGACGGGACGCACGTCATCCGGGTCGCGCGCTCGAAGACCGAGCGGGGGACACTCATGATCCAGGGCTGCGTCCCGTCGGTCGGGAGTGCGGTCCAGGTCATGGGCGGATCCGTGGACAGCCTGCTCCGTGTCACCGAAGAGGTGGTCGGAGCCGCGCTCGAAGCCCAGCCCGACGCCCGGGTTCTCCTGACGTTCAGCTGCGCGGCACGGGCAATGATCTTCGGCGAGCGAGCCCTCGAGGAGGCGCAGCGGTTGCAGGCCGCGGCAGGTAAGGTGCCGACGTTCGGGTTCTACTGCTGCGCGGAGTTCGCAAGAACGGCGGGCGTTCTCGGGACTCACAACGCGACGCTGACAGCGGTAGCCTTGTAGTCCGCAGGTCCCCTGGACTGGAGAAGGACATCAGGCAGATCCAAGTCGGCAGTTACGGGGGGCCGGATCGGCGCATCGCCGGCGATGGGGCGCTCGCGGAGTACCGGACGGCGATCGGCTACACGACGCGACTCAACCGGTTCCTCACGATCCTGAGCGAGCCGGCGCCTCTGGCGGTCCTCGCCGACCGGGTGGTCCTCGCCATTTCGGAGATGTTCGCTGCGGACATCGTGGCAATCCTGGAGCCTTCGGGTTCCGGTGAGCTCAGGACTCTCGGGGTGATCGGGTTGCCGGAGGATATGGTCGAGCGGCCCTTCTCCGGAATCGAGGGCGGCTCCGCTGCGGCCGCGATCCGCGACCGTACGCCGGTACTCGTCGAGAACGCGCTTGGCGACCCGAGTCTGGACCCGCAGCTCGCCGAACTGGGGGTCCAGACGGCTGCGTGGCTGCCGGTGGTCGGAAGTCAGCAGGTACTCGGCGTCGCGCTCCTCGCTCGCTGTCGGTCCGTGCCGTTCGCCCGGTCGGACATCGACATGTTGATGGCCATGGCGAACCGGATCGGACTGATCATCGAGCGCGACCAGGCCGAGGAGGTACGTACAGCGCCTGGAGTCCAGGCTGCACCAGGCCGAGAAAGCGGAGAGTCTGGGCCGGATGGCGGGAGCCATCGCGCACCACTTCAACAACAAGCTCACCGCGATTGACGGATCTCTCGAGCTTGCCCTGGAAGATCTGGCGATGGGCCGGGACGTCAGGACCGAGATCGCGAACGCGCGGGAAGCCACCCGCCAGGCGTCGATGGTCAGCTCGATGATGCTCGCCTATCTCGGCCAGAGCTTCGGTGCTCGCGAGCCGCTGGATCTCGTCGCGGCGTGCCGCTCGGCACTGCCCGATCTCACGCGGTTGTTGCCGGCGGGTGTCGCACTCCGAACCGTATTGCCCGACCGGGCGCTGACGGTCCGGGCCAGCGCAGTGGAGATACGGCAGGTCCTGAGCAACCTCTCGGCGAACGCCGGGGAGGCGATGGCCGGCATGGAAGGGCAGGTCGTCATCTCCATCCGTGAAGTCCCGGCGGCAGAAGTCGTGCCGTCACCGTTTCTATCGCACGGCTGGACGCCGGGGGCCGGCCCTTACGCCTGTGTCGAGATCTCCGACCACGGATCCGGGATGGACCCGCAGACCCTGCAGAATGCGTTCGATCCGTTCTTCACGACCAAGTTCACCGGCCGTGGCCTGGGATTGCCCGTAGTCCTGGGCATCGTGAGGGCCCACCACGGCACGGTCACCGCCGACAGTCAGCCGGGCCGGGGAAGCACGTTCCGCGTCTTCCTGCCCCTGACCCTCTCGGCGCCGGAGGCTGCGAGACCCGAACAGGCGGGCAAGGAAGCGCCGAAGGGGACCCGTCCAGCCTGAGCTTTGGACGGTCCGCGGAATCGTCGCCCGTCTCAGCTTGCGCACCCCGTCGGCCGTTTCGCTGGCTTTTCATGCAATCTTCAGGGCCGCCCCGGAGACTCCGTGCGGAGTACCTCCCACCAGGTCGCAGCACGGACTGGAGACCGACTCCCGCATGACACGTCCGCGGGACGAGTTCGTCCCACCAACGAGACGCTCACGGTCTCGACGGTTCTCGGTTCCGCAAACCGCGGAACTCCGGACGATCGGATTCCGGACCCGGATTCGTTGGGCCGGCCCGTTCGCACTGGGCCTCGTGGCCGCGTTTCTCGGGCTGATGTTGTACGGGGCTGTGGTTCCCGGGCCGCGGCCGCTGACGGCGAGCGATGTCAGCCGGAGCATCGCCTCGGCGCTCGCGTCCCAGACTTCCCCGCCGGCCTTCTCGCGACTCGCATACCAGGCTGTCGAGCCCTCGCTGGTCCTGATCGAGTCCCAGCCCCTGGTTGTCTCCGGCGGATCGAACGGCATGCGAGCCGGCCGCTTTGGCGAGCGCGTCGCCGAGCGTCCCTGGCGAGCGCGTCGCCGAGCCCATCCCCGACGCCGTCTCCGGGCGCCTCGGATGCCACTCTGGGCAGCGGCGTGGTCGTGGACGCCGGCGGCGACATCCTGACCTGCCTGCACGTGGTCGCCAACGCTTCTTCGATCCAGGTCACTTTCGCGGACGGCACCAAGTCGCCGGCGACGGTGGTTTCGACGCAACCCGCCAACGACATCGCGGTCCTGAAGGCGAGCCAGCCTCCCGCCAAGATCGTGCCGGCCGTCCTCGGCAACCCCCGGAACGTTCAGGTGGGCAGCGAGGCCTTCGTCCTGGGCAACCCGTTCGGCCTGGACGGTTCGATGACCTCTGGGGTCATCTCCGGTTTGGACCGTTCCTTCCAGCTTCCGAACGGCGGCCCAACGCTCACTGGCCTCATCCAGGTGGACGCGGCCGTGAACCCGGGTAGCTCGGGCGGCCCGCTGGTCAACCGCGACGGCCAGGTGGTCGGAATCGTCGATGCGCTCGTCAACCCCACCGACCAGGACGTCTTCATAGGCATTGGGCTGGCGGTGCCCATCAACGTGGCGGGCGGCGCCGCGGGATTGCCCCCGGACTAGCAGACAACCCCGTGGCGGGCGGCCGGTCCGCCGCGGCATCGTAATGGAGGTGCAGGCCAGTGGATAAGGCAGCCGACGCGGCGCCCATCGTGCCGATGGAGCGCGTGCTGTACGAGGTCAAGAAGGTCATCGTCGGCCAGGACCACCTCCTCGAGCGGCTGGCGGTGGCGCTGCTTGCGAGGGGCCATCTACTGGTCGAGGGCGTTCCCGGACTGGCCAAGACGATGGCCATCAAGACCCTGGCGAGCGCGACCGGGGGTGACTTCAAGCGCATCCAGTTCACCCCGGATCTCGTTCCGGCGGATCTCGTCGGCACGAGGATCTACAACCAGAAGACGGGCGAGTTCAGCACGTCCCTGGGTCCGGTATTCACCAACCTCCTGCTCGCCGACGAGATCAACCGGGCCCCGGCGAAGGTTCAGAGCGCGCTGCTCGAAGTGATGCAGGAGCGGCAGGTCACCATCGGGCGCGAGACGTTCAAGGTGCCCGATCCGTTCCTCGTCCTGGCAACCCAGAACCCGATAGAGACCGAAGGCACGTACGCCCTGCCCGAGGCCCAGGTCGATCGTTTCATGCTGAAGGTGCTGGTCGGGTACCCGAGCCCGGCCGAGGAGTTCGTCATCGTCGAGCGCATGACGGGACCGCTCGAACCGGTCCAGGAAGTGCTCACGACCAGGAGCTTGCTCGAGCTTCAGCAGGAGGCCGACCGGGTATATGTCGACCCGGCGTTGATGCAATACGCCGTGCGCCTGGCGACGGCCACCCGCGCACCCAAGGCCCACGGCATGCCGGACCTGGACCGGTACATCACCTTCGGGGCAAGCCCACGAGCCTCCATAAACCTGATCCTCACCGCCCGCGCTCTGGCCTACGTTCGCGGCCGGGACTATGCGCTTCCGCAGGACGTGCTCGACATGGCCCGCGACGTCATGCGCCACCGCCTCGTGCTCTCGTTCGAGGCGCTATCCGACAACGTGACCGCCGACGACGTGCTGACGACGGTTCTCAACCGCATTCCGGTGCCGGCGGTGCCGCTCCGGGAGCTTTCCCATGCCCGCGCCAGCGCCTGAGCGCGTCGTTCCCGCTCGCCTGCGGAGCCGGCCTCGGACCGTCCGCCCCGCGCGGCCGGCTCCTGCCCGGGCGCGACCCACGTCCGCACCCGAGCAGGTGCTCCAACGCCTCGACTGGCAGGTCGTCAGGCGGCTCGACGGCATGCTCCAGGGCGACTACCGCAGCCTTTTCCGCGGCAACGGTCTCGACCTCGCCGGCGTGCGCGAATACCAGCCGGGAGACGACGTCCGGTACATGGACTGGAACGTCACGGCCCGGACCGACACGCCCTACGTCCGCCAGTACGTCGAGGACCGCGAGATCACCGCCTGGTTCCTGCTCGACCTGAGTCCCTCGGTCGACTTCGGTACCGCTGAGACGGAGCGACTCAAGCGAACGGTCCTGGTCGATTTCGTCACGACTCTCGCGCGGTTGCTGACCCGGCGGGGCAACCGAGTCGGCGCGATCTTCTACGGAAGCGCAGTGGAGCGGACCGTCCCTCCGCGAGGCGGGCGCGACCAGGTCCTCCACCTGATCGACTCTCTGCTCTCTCATCCGCGCCGGCTGAGATCGCCGCTCACGGACCTGTCGCCTCTGTTCGACGCGGGCGAACACGTCATCAAGCGACGCTCGCTGGTCTTCATCATCTCGGACTTCATCAGCGCTCCGGGGTGGGAGAGGCCGCTGAGCCTTCTGAACCGGAGGCACGAAGTGTTCGCCGTTCGCCTGTTCGACCCGCGCGAGGTCGAGCTGCCGGACGTCGGACCGTTGATCATGGAAGACGCCGAGACCGGTGAGCAGCTCTTCGTCGACACGCATGACGCTGCCTTCCGGCGCCGTTTCGAGGACGCAGCCGTCCGGCGCGAGGCGGAGGTGGCGGCCGTCTTCAAGCGGTCGGGCGTCGAGGCCATGTCGCTTTCGACCGACGAGGATCTCGTCGGCGCCATCGTGCGCATGGCCACGATCCGGCGAAAGCGGCGGAGGTAGGCCATGTCGTTCATCTGGCCGCCGATGCTTCTCGCCCTGGTGCTCATCCCGATCGGGTTGTGGCTGTATCGAGTGATCGACGGGCGCCGGCGCCTCCGTCTTGCCACGTACGGGGGAGCGCGGAGCGAGCCCGTGGACCCGGGTCGCCCTCTGGCCCGTCTGCGTCGTCGAGTCCCGGCGGTGCTGTTCCTTGCGGGTCTGGTCGTCATGACCGTCGGGCTGGCTCGGCCGCAGGCCGTGGTCACGCTGCCGCGCACGGAGGGGATGGTCATCCTCGCCTTCGACGTCTCCGCCAGCATGTCGGCCACGGATATGGCGCCCACTCGTATGGAGGCGGCAAAGGTGGCCGCCAGGGACTTCGTGGCGAAGGAACCGTCCAGCGTCTCCATCGGGGTCGTGGCCTTCAGCGACTCGGGCGTCTCGGTCCAGACGCCCACGACCGACCAGGCCTCGGTGCTCGCCGCTATCGACCGGCTGGCGCCACAGAAGGGGACCTCCGTGGCCCAGGGCATCCTGGCGTCGCTCAACGTAATCGCGGTCGCGGAGGCGGGGCCGTGGGTCGACTACTACACCCTTGCCACGCCCGCCCCCACTCCGACGCCGACTCCCGTTCCGCCGGGGACCCACGCGCCGGCGGTCATCGTGCTGCTGACCGATGGCGAGAACAACGAGTCTCCCGATCCGGCGGCCGCGGCCCAGACGGCGGCCGACAGGGGAGTGCGGATCCACACCGTCGGGATCGGTAGCGCGGCCGGGACGAACGTGAACCTGAACGGCTTCCTCGTTCATACGCAGCTTGATGAGGCGACGCTCCAGCAGGTCTCACAGATCACCGGAGGCACCTACTACGGCGCCACCGACGCGCAGCAGCTCTTCGCGATCTACGACAACCTCGACACGCAGCTGATCCTTCAACCGCAGCTGACCGAACTGACGGCCATCTTCGCCGGCGTCGGCGGGCTGATGCTGGCGGCCGCGGCGGTCACGTCTCTCTTGTGGCTCGGTCGACTCCCATGAGAGGTGCGTGTGAGCCACCCGCGGCGGAAGGGACGGCGATAGATGGACTTCCAGTGGTCGGGCTTCCTCGTCGCCCTCGGCCTCGTGCCGGCGCTGATCGCGATCTACGTCTGGAGCCTGCGGCGGCGGCGTCGATCCGGAGTGCGCTATTCGAGCCTGGCCCTCATCCGCGAAGCCCAGCCCGGGCACTCGCGGCTGCGTCGCCATCTGCCCTTCGCCCTCGTCGTCGCAGCCGTCGGCGCGCTGGTTCTTTCGCTGGCCAGACCGGTCGTCGTCCTGAGCGTGCCGACGAACAAGACCACGATCCTCCTGACGATCGATGTCTCGGGCAGCATGTGCTCATCCGACATCCCGCCCAGCCGCCTCGAGGCTGCCGAGGCCGCCGCGGAGGCGTTCATCAACGGCCAGGCCTCCACGGCGCAGATGGGGATCGTCGCGTTCAGCAGTTTCGCGGAGGTCGTCCAGCCGCCCACGACCGATCGATCGTTGCTGCTCAACGCGCTGCACAGCCTTACGACCGGGCGAAGGACCGCCATAGGCAGCGGCATCCTGGCCTCGATCGATGCCATCTCGATGGTCGATCCATCGGTCGCAAGGAGCCAGACGGACGCCAACCCGGGAACGGCCCCCACGCCTGTCCCGGCCGGCGACTACGCCCCCGACATCATCGTCTTGCTCACCGACGGCGCGAACAACGCCGGCGTGGACCCGATCGCCGCCGCGCAGCAAGCGGCCGATCGAGGCGTGAGGGTCTACACGATCGGTTTCGGCACCGCCAACGGCGGCCCCTTGAGCCCGACATGCGCGTCGCAGTTCCTGGGTCGCGAGCCGGGCGGCGGAGGATTCGGCGGCCCACCGGCCGGTGGCGCCGGTCCCGGCGGCTTCCGGCGAGGGATCGACGAGGCCACGCTGACGAAGATCGCCGACATGACCGGCGGGACATATCACCCCGCCGAGAGCGCCGATCAGCTCGAAAGTGTCTTCACGGGGCCTCCCTACGAACCTGATCACCGCCCATCAGGCCACGGAGATCAGTTTCGTCTTCGTCGGGCTCGGGGCGCTTCTCGCGGGCCTGGCCGGCGTGCTCGGGCGAGCCTGGCGGCCGCTTCCCTGAGACCGTCCCAGAGTCGGCCCGATATCGAACGCCTGATCTATTGAAGGCCGGCCGCATATACTTGGACCCTCGTGGCAGCCCGAAGATCCGCCGGTCCTCCGCCTGACCTCGGCGACCCGCTCGCGCCTTTCAGCCCGGCGGTCGCCGACTGGTTCCGTTCGGCCTTCGCCGCCCCGACGCCGGCCCAGGCCGGGGGTTGGGCGAGCATCGCGGCCGGGCGCCACACCCTGATCCACGCCCCGACCGGCAGCGGCAAGACCCTGGCCGCCTTCCTGTGGTGCCTCGACCGGCTGGGTCGCGAGCCGCGGGCGCGCACGAAGAGCGCGCCGGGCACGGTGCGGGTCCTCTACGTCTCGCCGCTCAAGGCCCTGATCTACGACGTGGAACGCAACCTGCGCGTCCCGCTGGTTGGGATCCGCATGTCGGCCGAACGGATGGGCGAGCCGATGGGGCAGATCGAAGTCGGCGTCCGGACCGGCGACACACCGGCCGACGAGCGCCGGCACCTCGTCAAGCACCCACCCGACATCCTCATCACCACGCCCGAATCGCTCTACCTCATCCTCACCAGCCAGGCGGCAGAGATGCTTCGCGGCGTCGAGCACGTCATCGTCGATGAGGTCCACGCCCTGGCCGGCACCAAGCGCGGAGCCCACCTGGCCCTGAGCCTGGAACGCCTGGAGAAGCTGACGGCGCGCCCGCCGCAGCGGATCGGGCTTTCGGCGACCCAGCGCCCGGTGGAGACGATCGCCAGGTTCCTGGGCGGGATCGGGCCGGGCAGGGCAGGGGAGAGCCGGGAGGTCTCGATCGTCGACGCGGGTTCGCGCAAGGCCCTGGAGTTGTCGGTGCGAGTGCCGGTCGAGAGACATGGGCAACCTCGGTGAGCTTCTGCCGCCCGAACAGCAACCCGCCGGTTCAGCCGACGGCGGCGTTCCGTCCGGCGCCGAGGCTCGCCACAGCATCTGGCCGGCGATCCACCCGCGGATCCTGGAGCTCATTCGCGAGCACCACTCCACGATCGTCTTCTGCAACTCTCGCCGGATGGCCGAGCGGCTGGCCAACAAGCTCAACGAACTCGCGGGGGAGGAGCTGGTCAGGGCCCACCACGGCTCGCTCGCCCGCGAGCAGCGCGTCGAGATCGAGGAGGCCCTCAAGGCCGGGCGTCTGCCGGCCATCGTGGCCACCAGCTCGCTCGAACTGGGCATCGACATGGGCGCGGTCGATCTGGTCATCCAGGTAGAGTCGCCCGCCAGCGTCGCCAGCGGCCTGCAGCGAGTCGGCCGGGCGGGCCATCAGTTCGGCGAGCCGAGCCGCGGCGTCATCTTCCCCAAGTACCGGGGCGATCTGCTCGAAGCGGCCGTTGTCGCCGCGCGGATGCACGAAGGCGCGATCGAAGAGACGAAGCTGCCGCGCAACCCGCTCGACGTCCTGGCCCAGCAGCTGGTCGCCATGACGGTCCGGGAAGCCTGGCAGGCGGATGAGCTGTTCGAGACGGTGCGCCGGGCGGCTCCGTACGAGAGCCTGACGCGCGACGCATTCGAGGCGGTCCTGGGGATGCTGGCCGGGGCGTACCCGAGCGACGAATTCGCCGAGCTGAAGGCCCGCGTCGTCTGGGACCGCGAGACGGGCCGCGTCGAGGGCCGGCGCGACGCGCGGACGGTGGCGATCACCAGCGGCGGCACCATCCCGGACCGGGGCTTGTATCCGGTATTCCTCGTCGGCGAGGCGGGGACTTCGGGCAGGCGAGTGGGAGAGCTCGACGAGGAGATGGTCTACGAGAGCCGCGTCGGCGAGGTCATCGCCCTCGGAGCCTCGAGCTGGCGAGTCGAGGAGATCCGCCCGGATCGCGTGGTCGTCTCCCCGGCGCCCGGCGTGCCCGGGCAAGATCCCGTTCTGGCATGGCGATGGCCTGGGCCGGCCGATCGAGCTGGGCCGGGCGATGGGCGAGTTCGTGCGAGAGCTGGAGGGCGATCTCGGCGGCGGTGAGCGTGGCCGAGAGCGGGCCCGGCGCCGGCTGCTCGAGCATCACGACCTGGACGAGCTGGCGGCGCAGAACGTCCTCGGCTACCTGACCGAGGAGCGCGAGGTGGCCGGACACCTGCCGACCGATCGGCGGATCGTCGTGGAGCGGTTCCGCGACGAGCTCGGCGACTGGCGGGTGGTGATCCTGACCCCATTCGGCGGGCGAGTCCACGCTCCCTGGGCGCTTGCGATCGAAGCTCGGCTGGAGGAGAGGCTGGGCGGGGGCGCTCAGACGATCTGGTCGGACGACGGGATAGCGATCCGGCTGCCCGAGAGCGAGCTGGCCGGAGCGGGGCCGAACGACGGCTGGACGGCGGGCTCCGCCGGCCTTGCCGACCTGCTCTTTCCTACCGCCGACGAAGTCGAGGACCTGGTCGTGGGGCGGCTCGGGACTTCTGCCATGTTTGCGGCTCGATTCCGCGAGAACGCGGCCCGGGCGCTCCTTCTACCGAGGCGCAGGCCCGGCTCGCGGACGCCGTTGTGGCAGCAGCGCCAGCGTTCGGCCGGGCTGCTGGCCGTGGCCAGCCGGTACGGCTCTTTCCCGATCATCGTCGAGACCTACCGCGAGTGCCTGGCCGATCTCTTCGATCTCCCTGCGCTGCGCGAGGTCCTGGGCGGCGTAACCAGGCGCGAGATAGAAGTCCGGGAAGTGGAGACGGTCACCGCGTCGCCGTTCGCCGGTTCGCTGCTCTTCGACTATCTGGCGGCGTACATGTACGAGGGCGATGCGCCCCTGGCGGAGCGGCGGGCCGGCGCGCTGGCCCTGGATCGCGAGCTGCTGCGGGAGCTGCTCGGCCAGGAGGAGCTTCGCGACCTGATCGACCCGGCCGCGCTGGCGGATCTGGAGCTGGCGCTGCAGGCGCTGGTCCCCGAACGCGCCGCCCGGACCGTGGACGCTCTCCACGACCTCTTGCGCCGGCTGGGCGACCTCACCGCGGCGGAGGTGGCCGCCCGGATCGTGCGTCAGCCGGAGGCTGACGTGGAGCCGCCGGCCGCAGGCGAGTGGCTCGCGACGCTGCAGGGATCGCGGCGCGCGGTGGCTATCCGCATCGCCGGCGAGGAACGCTGGATCGCGATCGAGGACGCCGGCCGGTACCGCGACGCGCTGGGAGTGGCTCTGCCGGTGGGCGTGCCCGCGGCGTTCCTCGGAGCGGCCGAGAACGCGCTTGGTGGCCTCGTGGCACGTTGGGCCCGCTTCCACGGTCCGTTCCTGGCCGGAGAGCCGGCCCGGCGGCTGGGTCTCGCCGCGGCACGAGTCGAGGAGGTCCTGGAGCGGCTGCTCGAAGCGGGCACGATCCTGCGCGGCGAGTTCCGGCCCGGCGGAACGCAGCGCGAATGGTGCGACCCGGAGGTCCTGAGGCAGCTTCGTCGCCGCTCGCTGGCTCGTCTGCGCAAGGAAGTCGAACCGGTCGAGCAGGCGGTGCTGGCCCGGTTCCTGCCGGCATGGCAGGGCGTTCGACCCGTGGCGATCGCGGATCAAGGGCCCGACGCGGCGCCGGCTGGAGTGGCGACGCTCCGCGGCGAGGCGGCCCTGGAGCGGCTGGCGGAGGTCGTCGACCAGCTGGCCGGCGTGCCGATCCCGGCCTCCGTCCTGGAGCGAGATGTCCTGCCGGCCCGCATTCCGGGTTACCAGCCGCGCCTTCTGGACGAGCTGGGCGCCCTCGGCGAGGTGGCCTGGGTGGGGCGTGGCAGCCTCGGCCGAGACGACGGGCGGGTCGTCCTCTATCGCCCCGGCCGCGAGATCCTGCGCGATCTGGCCGCGGCCGAGTTCGCGTCACCACCCGGCGACCTGGCCGAACGGCTCCGCGGGAGACTGCGAGAGCGGGGCGCGTCGTTCTACCGGGAGCTTGCCTCGGCCGCCGGCCGCGCGCCGGAGCGCGAGACCCTCGACGCGCTGTGGGACCTGGTCTGGGCCGGCGAGGTGACCAACGACACGTTCGCGCCGCTTCGGGCCCTGCGCTGGCGAAGGCCATCCGGGGAGCGGCGACCCCGGCCGGGCCGGCTGCAGCTCGGGCCGCCCGAGGCGGCCGGGCGCTGGTCGCTCGTGGCGGCACCGGCCGTGGCCCCGGGGAGTGGCTCGGGTGGCGGCGCCGCCAGGGCGACGGAGCGGCTCCACTCCCTGTCGATCGCGTTGCTGGATCGTCACGGAGTGCTCACCCGCGAGTCGGTCAATGCCGAGGAAGTCGCGGGCGGCTTCTCGGGCGTCTACCCGGTCCTGCGAGCGATGGAGGAGTCCGGGCGCATCCGGCGCGGTTACTTCGTCGATGGGCTCGGGGCCGCCCAGTTCGCGCTGCCGGGGGCCGTCGACCGGCTGCGCTCGATGCGCGACTCGCCTGCCGATCGCCTCGCCGCGCCGGTGGTTTACCTGCTCGCCGCCGCCGACCCGGCCAACCCCTACGGCGCCGCTCTGAGCTGGCCGCGTCGCGGCGAGTCGGACCGGCGGCCCTTGCAGCGTGCGGCGGGCGCCTACGTTCTCCTCGTGGACGGCGCCGCGGTCCTGTACCTGGAACGGGGCGGGCACTCCCTCCAGACTCTTCCGGCGGCCGACGACCCGGCCGCGGCCGGCCCCGCGCTGGCCGCACTGCGCGAGCTCGTCGAAGGCGGCCGTTTCCGCGAGCTCGTGATCACGCGGGTCGATGGCGAGCCGGTGGCGAATTCGGCGTGGCGGCCCCGGCTCGAGGAGGCGGGCTTTGTGGCTGGATACCGCGGCCACGTTCTCAGGCCGGCGGCGCGGCGGGTCGCCGTTGGGGGCCACGGATGAGCGAGATCGCCGTCGAAGTCTCTCCGACCGAGAGCGGCTGGCTCGCCCGCGTGACAGTCGCCGACCGCGGTGGCAGCCGCGAGTTCGAAGTCACCGTCACGGATGCCGAGCTGGCTCGCCTCGCGCCCGGAGCGACCGACCCGTCCGACCTGGTCCGGCGTTCGTTCCGGTTCCTGCTCGACCGCGAGCCCAAGGAGTCGATACTGCGCTCGTTCGGCCTGTCGCTGATCGGCCGCTACTTCCCCGAGTACGAGGGCGAGATGCGGGAAGGCGGCTGAGCGGCGCGTCGCCACCGCGCGTAGGTCGCGTCGATGGGCGCGTTCGTCGGGGCGGCGCGATTTCCGCGGCCGGTCAGGCCTCCAGGCCCAGGAAAGCCCGGAACCGGGCCCGAGCGACTCGGCGCATGGTCGACGCCGTCCGTTCCGGACTGCGTCGCCAGTGCGTGCGCCACAGACGGGCCGCCGCGGTCCCGGCCTGGGCGGCGCCGGGCCAGGTCGACGGGGTCAGCCAGCGGAATGCCTCGGGATGGGTCCACGCCCACGGGACGATCGCCCAGACGAAGACCAGGTAGTCCACCCGGATCGGGCGCTGGAACGAGAAGAGGACCTGGAGCTGAACGAGGGTCGCCGGCAGCGTCAGCGCCGTCAGGATCAACGCCAGGACGAACCAGCCGATGCCCCACAGCCGGCCTCTCGGGGACAGGATCAGCCAGAACACCGCCGGCACCCACTTCATCGTGGTCGCGACCATCCAGAGCAAGCCGGCCAGCAGGGGACGGGAGAACTGCGCCCCGAAGAGCAGCAGCGTCAGCGGCATGTTCACGTTGCCCGTGTCCAGATTGGCCGCCATCGGGAACATCAGCAGAACGAGCAACATCGCGGTGGTCATCGGCCGGCGACTGTAGGCCCAATGGATACTCCACAGCAGGCCGATGACTGTGACGCCGCGCCACACGAACCAGGCCACGTCCCAGGGCAGGATCGACCAGGGCACGAAGAGGGGCAGCATCCAGGGCGAGTAGACGTAGGGCATGAAGGGTCCGGTCGGGTGATACGGATCGCCGCCGTTGAGCCACAGTCGTCCGGCGGCCCAGTAGGCCCGCGTATCGGCGCCGGCGGTCTCGCCCCGGGCGATGAGCCCGGCCAGCACGAAGCCGGCCACGAGACCCAGGATGACCATCATCGTCAGGCGCCGCGGATCCCGGATGCGGTTGATCTCGTGGCGGATGGCGCGCCGGAATACCCCCGCCCGCCTCCGCGTCGGACGGTCCACTTTGGCCACTGCGGGCAGAGCCGCGACCCGTTCCGAGATGCGCCCGGCCACCCGCTCCGAGCGGGATGCCTTCGAGGTCGAAGGGTCGCCCGGGAGGGAATCCGTGTTGTCGGCCCCGGGGCTTCGGCTGGTCATGGACGGGGAGTCACTCCGAGAACGGGCGAATCGAACAACTCGGGCGATCGAGAAGCCAGACCAGGAGACGCGACTCGAGCCGTCAAGATGGCCCTCCTCCTGTCCGGCTCGCCGAATGGATCATGCGAGCCTTGGTCTCGGCGCGCAAGCCCTCGACCGAAGGCCGGATCGCGTCCCGGCGCGGTGGCCCGGCTGCCGCCTCGATGCCGCCGCTCGGTCAGCGCAGGTAAGTCCTGCCGCAAGTGTCGCAGACGGTGTACACGGCGCGGGCGTCGCGGGCATAGCCGGCCGAATGGAGCAGTCCGGCGCAGCCTTTGGTGGGGCACTTCCAGACCCACCACCGTCCCTCCGGAGGCAGCGCGATAGCCTCTCCTTTGACCTTCTCGGCCAGACCATCGTGGGCCGCAAAGGCGGCCGCGACCTGTGCCGCCCGCTCCTCCTCGCTCTCGCTCGAGTACGGGTAGTTCTGGCCGATGTTCGATGACACCGCAAATGCTCCATGCAGTTCGCTGCTCGTCGGCCTCGCTCTGCGCCGAACCGGTGGCAGGGGCGGTGTGAGCGCGGCGAGCCACCGGCAGCCGGAGTATAGACCGGCGTTTGCGGGTCACCCGGAGGCGCCCGCCGACGATCGCGCGCACCCGCTAGGCTACGCACCGTGAACCGCTCCATCACCTCGATGCTCGTGGCCACGTTCGTGCTGCGCGTCAGCACGGCGATCACGGGCGGGATGCTCGTGTTCCTGGTGGACGACCTGACCAGGCACGCCGGGCACGGGCCCCGCACGATCTCGCTCCTGACCGGCGGCTTCTACGCGACCGAGCTGACCGGGGCGATCGTCTTCGGCATACTCGCCGATCGCTACGGCCGCAAGGTCATCATGCTGCTCGGCCCGATCTTCGGCTCGGTTGCGGTATTCATGACTGGTCTCACCACCCACGTCCCGACGCTCTTTGTTACCCGGCTGCTGGAGGGCAGCGCGACAGCCGCGTCGATCCCATCGACTCTCGGTTTCATCGCCGCGGAGACTGCACACGACGAGAAGCTGCGCGGCCGGGTCGTTTCGTTGTTCGAGTTCGTCTCGCTCGGCGGAATGCTCGCCATCGGCCCCGCTCTCTCCGGGGTCCTGTGGGACGCATACGGCCGGCCGGCGTTCTTCCTCAACTGCGTCTTGTATCTGGTGGCGCTGGCGCTGTACGCGTACGGCGTTTCGGAGGTTCCGCGCAGCCGCCAGGCCGATCTCGCGGGCAACTCGGAGGCCGGCCCCCCGGCTCTGTCGAGGTACTGGAAGATCGCCACGAGCCGCAAGGTCCTCATGTTCGCCCCGACCTGGCTGGCCATCAACGCGATCCTGGGACTCTGGGCACTGCAGGCGCCCCTCCTGCTCAAGGGCAACATCTCGGACCCGAGCCAGTTCCTGATGCGTGGCATGTCCGCAACCGCCATCGGCATCGGCGAGGCCGTGCTGGCGGTCGTCTTCGGAGCCGGCATCCTCTTCTGGGGTACCGTCTACGCGCGCTTCCGGCGGACGACCCTGCTCCTTGCCGGCGTCGGAGCATTTGCCGTCCTGGGCCTGGACGTCCTCGCGATCAACCACCTCGGCGGTACTTCGGTCGCGCTTCTGGTAGGGCTCCTGGTGGTCGGTGCCGGCGGTCTGTTCGTTCTTTCGGGAGCGACCCCGGCCGCGCTCGGTCTTCTGGCCGACGTAAGCGAGGGGTTCGAGGAAGACCGGAGCGCTCTCATGGGTCTCTACTCGGTCTTCCTCGGCCTTGGCCAGGTCATCGGCGCCGTGGTCGGCGGCATAGCCGCCTCATGGAAGGGGATCGACGGATTGCTGGTGGCCACGGCCGGGCTGCTCGCCATCGGGATCGGTGCGCTTCTAAACCTGCGGGCGCACGAGTCGACGCTTACGCCCGGGCAGGCACAAGCTCTACGGGCCGCCGCAGGGGGTGCGCGGCCCAGTACGCCTGAGCCGGCAGCCAAGGAGGACCGATGACCGTCGCCATCGTCACCGATTCCGGATCGGACCTGACTCCGACGCAGCTGCGCGAGAACAACATCCGGCAGGTCCCGCTTTCGGTGTCGATCGGAGGCCGCAGCTACCTGTCGCCCGGACGAACTGTCGGCCGAGGAGTTCTGGCGCCTGATGCGCACGCCGGACAGCCCCTTTCCCCATACCGCAGCCCCGAGCGCGGGCCGGTTCAAGGAGGCTTTCGAGCGATCCTTCGCGGAGGGCGCGGACAGCATCGTCTGCGTCTGCCTCAGCGAGACCCTCTCGAGCACCATCGGCAGCGCCCGGATGGCGAAGGAGATGCTGCCGGACCGGGAGATCCACTTGGTCGACTCGCGCTCGGCGTCGATGGCAACCGGGGCGCTCGCCCTGCGGGGAGCGAAGATGGCGGCTCAGGGCGCCTCGGCCACAGAGATCGCCGCCGAGATGAACAGGCTCCGCCAGGAGGTCACCCTCTTCGTGGCGCTGGACACGCTCGAGTACCTTCGCAAGGGGGGCCGCATCAGCGCCGCGAGGGCCGCCGTCGGCGGGCTCCTCTCTGTCAAGCCGATCATCACCGTCGAGGAGGGGATAGTCGTCACGGCGGATCAGCCGCGGACCGAGGACCAAGGCCCTGGCGAAGGTCTTGGAGCTGATAACGGATCAGCCGGCGACTGAAGTCCACATCATGTACTCGCCGCCGACCGACGCGGAGGCGTTTCGCGATGCCGTCCTGGCGCGCATGCCCGAGCCGGCTCCGAAGCTGGTCACGGTGCAGACCCTCGGGCCGGTGATCGGGCCTCACATCGGCCCGGGTGCATACGGCGCCGTGCTGGTTCTCGCGAGGCCCGAGCGGTACGAGGCCACTAGAGCCTCGGTCACCAGCGATTCGTTCGGCAAATCGAGCGGTGGCGCTGGCGGAACGTTAGGCCAATCGGCGTTGCTGCTGGTGACATCTGGTAGTCGCCAACTTGGGCGGCGGGTCTATACTCGGGCTCAAGTGGAACCTGCGGCGCTGCTGTCCGGGATCAAGCGGAAGGCCGCCGCCACATTGCCGGGATCGTCAGGCGTTTGGCTGCCGCCCGCCGTGCGAGTCGTGCCGGCCGGGCGAGCCAACGACCGGATAGACGCTCTCGGCTCTGGGAGGGTATCCCGCCCATGGCGACAGAGCAGATCGCAGCCGCGATCAATCCCTGGCACGTCGCCCAGCAGCAGTTCGACCTGGCTGCCGTGCACCTCAACCTGTCCCACGATCTCCGGAAGGTCCTGCGCGAACCGAAGCGCGAGCTGACCGTCCACTTCCCGGTGAAGATGGACGACGGCTCGGTGGAGGTCTTCACCGGCTATCGGGTGCAGCACAACCTGTCCCGCGGCCCGGCCAAGGGTGGCATCCGCTATCACCAGGACGTGAGCCTCGACGAGGTCAGGGCCCTGGCCATGTGGATGACCTGGAAATGCGCCGTCGTCGGAATTCCGTTCGGCGGCGGCAAGGGCGGCGTGATAGTCGATCCCAAGAAGCTGAGCCTCCGCGAAGTGGAGGGTCTGACCCGCCGCTACGCGACCGAGATCAGCATCCTCATCGGCCCGGAGCGGGACATTCCGGCCCCCGACGTGAACACCAACTCCCAGACGATGGCCTGGATCATGGACACCTACTCGATGCACGTCGGGTACACGGTCCCGGCCGTGGTCACCGGCAAGCCCATCCCGCTCGGCGGCTCGGAGGGCCGCAACGAGGCCACGGCGCAGGGCGCCGTCTACACGATCATCGACGCCGCGCGCCACCTGGGGATGGACCTCGGCAAGAGCCGCGTCGCCGTCCAGGGCTTCGGCAACGCCGGCGCGATCGCCGCGCAGCTCATGTTCGGCCAGGGCTCCACGATCGTCGCCGTCAGCGACTCGACCGGGGCGATCTACCGGCCCGAAGGATTCGATCCCAATTCCGTCCTGGCGTGGAAGCAGGAGCACCATTCGGTCGTCGGCTTCCCGGGCACCAGGGAGATCGGCAACGCCGAGCTGCTCGAGCTCGACTGCGACATCCTCATCCCGGCCGCGCTCGAGAACCAGATAACCGTCGCCAACGCCGGCCGGATCCAGGCCCGATTGATAGCCGAGGCGGCCAACGGGCCTACCACTCCGGAAGCGGACGAGATCTCTCTACAAGAACGGCAAGTTCGTGATCCCCGACATCCTCTGCAACGCCGGTGGGGTCACGGTCAGCTATTTCGAGTGGGTCCAGGACCTGGAGCGCGACTTCTGGAACATCGAGCACGTCAACGAGAAGCTGCGGGCGGTCATGACCAAGGCCTTCGGCAGCACGCTCGATATGAGCCTCAAGCAGAAGGTGAACATGCGGACGGCGGCCTACATGCTGGCCGTGCAGCGTGTCGCGGACGCCACTTCCGTGCGGGGCCTGTACCCGTAAACTAGTGACCGGCTAACTCCTGCGGCCCCGACGTACCCCCTCGCGTCGGGGCCGCTCTTCGTCTCCGCCTGGCTTAGTGCGGCGGAGAGATACGAGTGGCGTATGCTCATCGAGTGGTCCGCGCTTGGCGGACCGAAGTCGGGAGGCTCGAGATGACGGAGAACGAACCCTGCGCGGCCTGCGGCGAGGACACCTCCGTCGGCAGCACCCTCTTTGGGGAGCGGCACGAGGCCGCCCGGCCGGAGGGCGGCAAGGTCTTCCTCTGCGACGAGTGCTACGCGCGGCTGCGGGCCGTGCAGGGCGGGCGGGTGAAGCCGACGGAGGAAGACATGCGTGTCATCGCCGCAAACGGCGGGATGATGGGTGTCGGTTTCCTGGGCGGAGGGGGCGGCCTCTAGGTCCGTCGCTCCGCTGCTGGAACGCGTGGTGCTACCATCCGGGGCCGACGCGGGCGCCGTCGGGCGCACGGCGGACGCCGACTGATCGGCCGGATAGGAGCATCCATGCTCGACCACGAAGAGAAGTTCCTGTTCAAGGAGGAGACCCTCCACCTGGCCAACGCCCTGGCCGAGCCGGGCGTGCTGGACAACGTCGAGGACCTCCTGACCGACGTCATAACGAGTCCGCGCTTCGATTCGGAAGTGTTCACCCTCGAGCGGTCGCTTCAGGTGATGCTGGGGGCGAGGGCCGGCGCGACGCTTGTCGGGCTCCTGACGGTGACTCCCGAGGTCTTCGACGAGACGGCCGAGGTCCGGATTCCGCCCGAAGTCCAGGAGCGAATGGTCGCCTGGCGAGCGCGCTTCGGGTTGGCGATCGACAACGCCCTCAACTACCTGAACAACCCCGACGGCATCCAGGGCCACAACTTCTCGACCCAGATCGCCCATACGGACGAGCGGCAGGTGCTGCAGGGCCGGCTCACCCTGGTCCGGTACAACAACGAGCCGCAGTTCTTCCTGGCGGACGCCAGCGTCTTCTTCGGGCTCGTGGTCGACATACTCGAGCGGCTTGGGCCCTACCTCGGCCCTGAGTCGGTGGACACCGAGACGGTAGGTCGGCTGCGGGACGCGATCCAGCTCGTGGAGCGCAAGACGATCACCCGCGGCTGAGTCCGCATCCCAGGCTTCGGCAAGATGAAGGACGGCCGCCGGAGGGCGGCCGTCCTTCGATTCGGAGCGAGGATCTAGGGCTGGGGCGTCTCCGGGGCGGTCCCGGGCTGGTCCGGTGCGGCGGGCGCTCCGGGAGCCGGCCACGTGGCCGAGGCTGCCGGCAGGGGAGCCTGGGCCGGATATGGCGATCCCCACCCCGGCTGGCGCGGTGGGACCGGCTGGCCGACGGTGAACGGCAGCCAGCGGCGGCGCAACGGCTCGAGGACCCTGGAGATCACGATCAGCAGGATGAGGAGAAGCAGGAGAGCCAGGGTCACCGGCAGAATCAGCACGACCAGCCAGATCGCCGCCGTCGCGACGTTCTGGCCCACGGCCCCGAGTTCGCCGGCGGCTTTGTTGAATTGCTCGCCGGCGCTCCAAGGGGCTGGCGTGGCGTGACGGCGTCGGAGTTGGGCTCGGACTTGCGCCGGGCTCCAGCACTTCGAAGATCACCGTCAGCGTGCTGTATGCCGACTGGTCGCTGAGGCCGCTCACCTGGGCCGTCAGCTGCTCTATCTGACCCCGGACGTCGGACAGCCGCTGCTCGACCGTCAGGGTGTCCTGGATCGTCGTCGCCTTGTCCATGATCGCCTGAATGGCCTTCTCGGTTGCCTTCAGGTTGTCGATGCGGGCCTGAAGATCCACGATCTGGCCGCCGACCGACTGGGAGTCGCTGTGCTCGGCGATGACCTTCTTGCCGAGCTTGCGCATCAGCGCGACCGCGTCTTCGAATTGGGCGACCGGGACGCGGTAGGTGACCGACGCCACACCTCGGTTGGCCGACGAGGTCGTGCGATCCGAACCGGCCATCCAGCCGCCGAGGCCGTGCATCTGGCCTGTTGCCTCGGCGACCGAGACGTCGATGTCGGCGACTTCGATGGTGATGGACCCTGTCTTGATGATGCGGTCTTCCGGGACCGCGGGGGCGCCGGGAGCGCCGGTCTGCAGGGTGATGCCGCCGGTCGTGTCGGCACCGCTGGCGGGGGTGGCCGCCGGCGCAGGTGTCGCCGGCGCAGGAATGCCGACACCCTGGTTCTGATCGGGCAGGCCGGCCATCGACGCTGCGGGAGCGCCCTCCGGGAAGTAGCCGTTGAACGGCGATGGAGTGGCGGCGCTGCTGCTGCAGCCGATCGCGGCCAGCGTGAAGAGCGCCAGAGCCGCGGCAAGGAATGCTTTGCTTCGCATCGTGTCCCTCTCGTTCGTCCCCTGGATCCGCAGGCAGGTCCATGCGGCGTCCTCGTCTTGATTGCGTTTCATCGCCGTCCTCGGTTCACCGGATCCTCCGGCCGGCCGTTCCAGCTCACGCCGTCGTGGCCACGCCCCGGTTCCGCCCGCGGCCGAAGATGCGGCGAGTGAGGGCGAAGAGGGCGAGCAGCACCAGCAGACCGAACCCGATCGGCAGGACCACGACGAGTGCCCAAACGCCCATCGTCGCGAGTCCCTGGCCGATACGGACCAGCGCCGCCGCTGCTTCGTCGACCTGGCTGCCCAGGGTCCAATCCTGAGTCGCCTGAGTCGTCACGGTCTTGCCCGGCAGCTGGAATGTGACAGTGAGCGTGCTCATGGCCGCCTGGTCCTTGAGATGGTCGCGCTGCGCCGTGAGCTGCTCGATCTGGCCCTGGGTCTGGCTGAGCTGATTCTCGACCGCGATCACGTCCGGAATCGCAATTGCCTTGGCCATGATCGCCTGCAGCGCACTCTCGGTCGTCTTGAGGTTGTCGAGCCGGGCGTCGAGGTCGATCACCTGCGAGGAGACATCGCTCGTGTCGGTCTGCTCGGACAGGGTCTTGGAGCCGATCTTGCGAATGGAGGCGAGAGCGTCATCCCAGCGCCCTACCGGCACGCGGTAGGTGACGGATGCGGCGGCGTAATCTCCGCTTCCCGACCTGTTCGATGAGTTGACCGAGCCTCCAAGCCCGACGATCGCCGACTGGGCCTGGGTCACTGCCTTGTCCAGGTCCGTGACCTCGAGGGAGAGCTGACCCGTCTTGACGATCAGCGCGGCGTCGAGGGGGGCAACGGCCTGGTCTTGCTGACCGGAGTTCTGGTCCACCACCTTGCCCACGTCCCCGCCGGCCGCGAGGGCCGGCGCTGGGACCGCCGGGGCCGCGGTGGCGGCCGCGAACGGTTGCGGGACGCTGCCGTTGGAGTAGGCCTCGTTCGACACCCTCGAAGCGAGCTGAGCGTTGGAGTGGAGAACCGCCGACAACCCACCGGGGCTGCCCACGATGTAGGCCCCGACGATGACCGCTCCTACCGCCGCCAATGCCACCAGCCTGGTGAGGGAGCGGCGGCCGAGCAGGCGCGACAGGATGCCGCCCGCGGAGCGGGAGCTTCTGGATGGCGTCTCCGCGGCCGCGCCGAGTTGGGGTTGTGGGCCGAGGTCGAGAGGTTCGGTATCGCTGGTAGCCACGGGTCCGCCCTCCGGTGTTCATGAGGCCGAGAGATCGGCCGTTCGAGGGGCAGACGTCCTGGAGCGCCCGGCGGTTCCCGGGGCAGTAGCCGGCCGCGGGTGAAGCCACTTGCGGTTGCCGACGCGGCAACCGCCAAAACCATTGCCCTAACGGCGACGCCGCTAGGGCAATGGCTCGTTGTCGATCAGGCGGACGGTGCCGAAACGGACGGCGAGCGACAACAGGGCCGGACCCTCGACCCGTGTCAGTTCACGGAGAGTGGCCGGATCCGCGCAGCTCACGTATTCCGGCGCCGCCAGCCGTTCCCCGGCCAGGACCTCTCGCATCGCCGCGCGCAGCACTTCGGCATCCCGCTCGCCGCCTTCGTAGGCCGTGCGGGCGGCCAGCAACGACCGTCGCAGAACCGGGGCGGCCGCCCGCTGCTCGCGAGTGAGCCGCGCGTTCCGTGAGCTCATCGCCAGGCCGTCCGGCTCGCGCAGGATCGGGCAGGCCACGATTTCGGTGGCGATGCCCAGGTCCATGGCCATGCGGCGGATGACCAGCAGCTGCTGGGCGTCCTTCTGGCCGAAGTAGGCGCGCTCGGCTCCGGCGAGACCGAGCAGGATCGCCACGACCGTGGTTACTCCCTCGAAGTGGCCCGGGCGAGCCGCGCCCTCGAGCGTTTCGGTAAGCGCCCCGACCCTGACCGTCGTCTGGAATCCGGGCGGATAGACCTCGTCGACGGCCGGAATGAAGACCACGTCCGCCCCGGCCTCGCCCGCGATCGCGAGATCGGCCTCCTCGTTCCGCGGGTAGGTCTCGAAGTCGGCGCCCTCGTTGAACTGGCGCGGGTTGACGAAGATGGTGACCACGACCGTGGCGGTCTCCACGCGAGCGCGGCTTATCAGCGAGGCGTGGCCGGGGTGAAGGGCACCCATGGTCGGCACGAGGCCGATGGGTCGGGGAGCGGTCGCCAGAGCGGCACGCAGCTCCGATCGTGTCCGGACGACGCGCGGCCGGCGCTCCGGGCCCGGCGCCCGAGCGGCTCCCGTCATGGCGCTAGAGGTCCCGGTCGAGGGGGATTCCGGGGCCGGTTTCGATCCCGTCGGCGCGGTCGAGCGGAGTCCGTCCCAGGATCTCGTCGAGGGTCGCATCGTCCATACGGCTGCTCTCGTCCGGTCCGGGGAAGGATCCGTTCGTCACGTCGTTCCGGTACGCCTCGGCGGCCGCCTTGATGATGTCGTGGAGTTCGGTGTAGTGGCGCGCGTGCTTGGGGGTGAAGTCCGCGCTCATGCCGAGCATGTCGGTGACCACCTGCACCTGGCCGGAGCAGCCTGCCCCGGCCCCGATGCCGATCGTGGGCACGTGGAGGCGCTCCGTGATGGCGGTCGCCAGCTGCTCTGGGACGAGTTCGAGGACCATGGCGAAGGCTCCCGCCTGCTCGACGGCGAGGGCGTCGGCCAGGAGCTGGCGGCCGGCCGCGCGGGTCTTGCCCTGGACCCGATGGCCGCCGAGCTGGTGGATCGATTGCGGCGTCAGGCCGATGTGGCCCATGACCGGGATGCCGGCCCGGACGATCGTCTCGATGGTCTTGGCGCTGCGCTGGCCACCCTCCAGCTTCACGGCGCCGGCGCCGCCCTCCCGCATCAGGATGCCGGCGTTCTCCAGGCTCGCCTCAGGGGTGACGCCGTATGAGAGAAACGGCATGTCGGCCACGACCAGGGCTCGCCTGGTGCCACGGACTACGGCCTTGGTGTGGTGGAGCATCTCGGTCATCGTCACGCGGACGGTGCTGTCGTAGCCGAGCATGACCTGGCCCAGGGAGTCGCCCACGAGCAGCATCGGGATGCCCGCGTCGTCCAGGATTCGGGCCGTGGGGTAGTCGTATGCCGTCAGCATCGCGATTCGCTCGCCGTCGGCGTAGAGGCGGGCGATAGAGGAGATGGTCAGCCGCGCGGCCTTCTGCGGCGACGGCGTCGCGCTCACCGGTTGGCCTCTTCGGGCGCGGGGTTCTGGCTGTCCACGGCAGTGAGGCGCACCACGACGCGATCGAGCAGCAGCTCGGCGACTTCGCGTTTGGACATCAGCGGCAGCTCTTCGGGAGATCCGTCTATGGAGTAGATGGTGACCTTGTTCGTGTCGGTGCCGAAGCCGGAGCCGGGCTCGGTGACGTCGTTGGCGACAAGCAGATCCACTCCCTTTGAGCGGAGCTTCTCCTCGGCCCGATCCAGCGAGCCGGTCTCGGCCGCGAAGCCCACCAGGACGGGCCGGCGGGCGCCGGAGCCCCGGATGCTGGAGCGAACGCGTTCGGCCGTGGCCGCAAGCAAGTCCGGCGTCGCCTCCATCTCGAGGCTCATGCCGGCCGCGCGCCCAACCTTTCTGGCGGATGGGCTGTGCGGCCGGAAGTCGGCCACCGCGGCGGCCATGACCAGGACGTCGAAGCGAGGGCCCTCGGGCGGCGTCAGCGCCCGCAGCGCCGCCTCCATCTCGTCGGCAGTCTCCACCCGGGCGACGTGAGCGCCGGCGGGCGGCTCCACTGAATGGTTGCCCAGGATGAGCGTCACGGCGGCGCCCCGATCGAGCGCTTCCTGGGCGACGGCGACGCCCATCTTGCCGGTGGACCGATTGCCTACGAAGCGGACGGGGTCGATCGGCTCGGCGGTGCCGCCGGCGGTGACGACGACGTGACGGCCGGTGAGGTCCGTGCGAGGCCGGGCGGTCGCCTCGTGCGCGGGGTTCGCGACGGCCGGGGCCGGGCCCAGCGCGGCAACGGTGGCCTCGACGATGCGGTCCAGCGACGCGAGGCGGCCCTGGCCGACCATTCCGGAGGCGAGCACTCCGGACTCCGGGTCGACGAAGTGATAGCCGAACTCGCGCAGGGTGGCAACGTTGGCCCGGGTGGCAGGATGGCCGTACATGCCGCCGTCCATTGCCGGAGCCACGATCACCGGGACCGAGGTCGCGAGGCAGGCGGCCGTGATGGTGTCGGCGGCCAGGCCGTGCGCCATGGCCCCGAGCCAGTGGGCCGTGGCAGGAGCCACGACGATGGCCTCCACGTCGTGGGCGGTACTGATATGGCCGATTCGCCCATCCGCCTGCAGGGCAAGGACGTCGGCGTCGACCGGATGCCCGCTCAGAGTCTCCAGCGTCAGCGGCCCGATGAACTCGGTCGCCGAAGCTGTCATCAGGACACGGACGTCCGCTCCCTCGGCCTGAAGCAGGCGCAGCAACTCGACGGCCTTGTATGCGGCGATGGAACCGCTGATCCCGAGGGCGATGCGGCGGCCTTCGAGGCGCCTGGCCGGCTCTGTCATGTGGCTTGCTCCGGGATGACGTGGATCGAGCCCGCGGCGCTGCCGGTCCAGCCGACCGTGTCGTCACCCGGGACCGACGGCTCGCCGCTGGCCAGCGCCCACAGGATGGCCAGGCCTTTCAGCGTCAGCTCCGGGTCTATGGCGTCGATGCCGGGCAGGCCACGGGCCCACGATCCCGCGGACAGGCCGCCCGTGAGGACGACCTGGATGTTCGAGTCGTCTACCTTCTCGGCTCGGGCCAGCTCCGTCTTGATCCGCTCGAGCAGACCCAATGTGAGCGCCCGATAGCCCAGGACGGCGCCCGCTTGCATGGCCGAGACGGTGTCCGTTCCGATCGCCTTCGACGGCTCCGCAAGCTCTATGCGCGGCAGGCGGGCGGTTCGAGACGAGAGCGCCTCCAGCCCCAGCTCGAGCCCGGGCGCGATTGCGCCGCCGACATACGCCCCGTCGCGGGCGACACAGTCGAAGGTGGTCGCCGTGCCGAAGTCGACGACGATCGCGGGAGTGCCGTACAGCCGAGCCACCGCCAGGCCGTTCACCAGGCGGTCCGCGCCGACCTCGGCGGGACGCTGCGTTCGGATCGGCATCGGCATGTTTCCGGCCGTCGCGATCATCAGCGGCACGCCGCGCCGTTCGGCCATCGAGGAAGCCTCTCCCGTCAGTGCCGGCACAACGGAGGCGAGCGATATCCCGGTGACGTCCGCCAGCGACGCGCCGTCCAGGTGGAGCATCCCGTCCAGGAGGAGCTCGAGCTCGTCGGCCGTGCATGCCGACCGCGTCGCTGCCCGGCGGCTGGCGATTATGGTCTCCCCGCTCACGAGGCCGAGGGTGACGTTTGTGTTGCCGATGTCGAGGGCGAGAAGCATGGACCGATGATAGCGCGCTCCCGGGCCTCGGCTTCTTGTCGAGCGCTGGGGAGAGGCCGCGTCCAGGATTCCGTGGCGACGAAACCCTTGTCGCGGCTCGTGCCGCTGAGTTACGATCCGCGGGTCCGTCACCGGCATCCCAATCGTCACCCCCGCTGCCCTCAGGAGGAGTGGTGTCGTCCGTGCCGCCCGCGAAGTTCTTCGTAAATCGCGGCATCGTCTCCAGCCGGACCGACCAACTCAACGTCCTGCGCCCACTCGAGAAGCAGACCGTGGCCTACCGCTACTACCGAGGCCACGAGCTGGTTCAACACGGGTTGGGTTGGGTAGAACGGATCGTGGCGAACGATCCGGAGACGTCGACGTTCTTCACCCCGCTCTCGATCTGCCTGAACGTGGATTCGTTCGAGCATCTCGAGTTCGAGACCCGTCCCGACCAGCTGCTTTCGTATCGCCTGGTCCAGGGAGACGAGGCCGTCGTGATCGATTTCGCGCCCGCCGGCGTACCTGCCGGGGACGCGCTCGAGCCTCAACAGCTCGAGTTCGACACGTCGGGCTACGTCCAGATGGAGTTGCTCGGTCCCGAACCGAGCGAGGACGAGTAGCGACCGCCGGCGGCCGCTACCCGGAGCCCTGAAACCGCGCGATCGTAGTCGGAGGAGATGGCGGAGACCGGCCCGGGCGAGGGCGTGGTGGGCCGCGTGGAGACGCGGTCGGGACGCGTGGCGCCGCCCGGATACGGGAGCTCCGGGTAGTCGCCGATCGGTGGGTTACGACCAGGCAGATACCAGGAGGAGACACCGTTGGAAGCCGTTGCGCGCTACTTCAAGTTCGCCGAGCGCGGCACGAACATCCTGACCGAGAGCCGGGCCGGCCTGACCACGTTCATGGTCATGGCCTACATCATCTTCGTGAACCCCAGCATCCTGCTCGGCGGTATCGCGGCTGCCAAGCTGCCCGTCGCGCCCGGGGATGCGGTGGCGTACGCGGCCGCCACGGCCCTCATCGCCGGCATCATGACGATCGCCATGGGGGTCGTCGGCCGGTACCCGCTCGCCCTCGCCGCGGGCCTCGGCATCAACGCCATCGTGGCGTTCACGCTCATCGCGGGGAAGGGCCTCACGGTCGCCGGTGCCATGGGCGTGATCGTCATCGAAGGTCTCGCCATCACGGTCCTGGTCGTTATCGGACTCCGAGAGGCGATCATGGCTGCGGTGCCGCTCGCTCTCAAGCGATCGATCGGCGTCGGCATCGGCCTCTTCATCCTGTTCATCGGTTTCGTCAACGGCGGCATGATCATCACGCCGCAGGGTGGCTCGCCGATCGTCACCCTTTCGTTCCCAACCCAGACGGGCCAGTTCGTCTTCCTGTTCGGCCTCCTCATCACCTTCTCGCTGTACGTCCTCAAGGTCCGTGCGGCGCTGATCATCAGCATCTTCGTCACCACGATCGTGGCGCTAATCGCCGGCGTCGCGAAGATTCCCGACGGCGGCCTGACCGTCACGCCGTCGTTCTCCACACTGGGCAACTTCGACCTGGGCAACGTCTTCAGCAAGCTCGGCCTGATCACCGCCCTGCTCACTATCTTCGCGATCATGCTGAGCGACTTCTTCGACACGATGGGCACTGTCACCGGTATTGCCGAAGAGGCCGGCTTGACGGATGAAGACGGCTCCGTTCCCGGCATCGGGCCCGTGCTCCTGGTCGACTCGCTGGCCGCAGTGGCCGGCGGTATGGCCGGCATCAGCTCGAACACGACCTATATCGAGTCCGCGGCCGGCGTGGCCGAGGGCGGCAGGACGGGCTTCGCCTCGATCGTCACCGGCGTCCTCTTCCTGCTGGCCGTGTTCCTCTCGCCGCTCGCCGGAATCGTCCCGTCCCAAGCCACGGCCCCAGCCCTGGTCCTGGTCGGCTACCTGATGTTCACGTTGATCAAGGACGTGAACGTCTCCGACGTCGAAGACGGGCTCCCCGCTCTGCTGACGATCATCCTGATGCCGCTCACCTACGACATCACGGTCGGCATCGGGGCAGGCTTCATTTCGTTCGTCCTGATCAAGCTGCTCAAGGGCAAGTGGAGCCAGGTCCATTGGCTCATGTACGCAGTCACCATCTCCTTCCTCGTCTACTTCGCCAAGGATTGGATCCAGACCTTCATCAAGTAGCCTCCCCGAGGCGCGTCTACGCGGCCGGCGTCCGACAGGGCGCCGGCCGCTTCATGTCTGCGAGCGACCCGGCTGCTCCGCCCCGCGGCCGTCATCGGCTAGCATTCGCTCGATGTACGAACGCACAGCCCTGCCGAACGGGCCGCGTGTAATTACGGCGCGCCTCGCCGGGGCTCGCTCGGTCTCCATAGCCGCCTACGTGCTGGCAGGCTCGCGCCTGGAATCGGCAGAGGAAGCGGGCGCCGCCCACTTCATGGAACACATAACGTTCAAGGGGACGGCCAAATACCCCACGACGCTCGCCGTCTCGCAGGCGATCGAGGGAGTAGGCGGTAGCTTCAACGCCGCGACCGATCGCGAGTCCACGGTCTACTGGGTTCGCGTTCCGCTCCGGGAGGTCGCCCGCGGCATGGACATCCTGGGTGAACTGATCGGTCGACCGCTCCTCCGGAGCGCGGAGATCGAGTCCGAGCGGGCCGTCATCGTCGAGGAGATCCGCTCCTACCTGGACGACCCAGGCGAGCACGTCCACACGCTGTTCGACCTGGCGATGTTCGGCGACACGCCCCTGGGGCGGGAGATCGCCGGAAGCGAGGAGAGCGTTCGAGGCCTGCCCGAAGGGAACCTCCGGGCGTTCTGGGCCTCCGCGTATCGGCCGGGGAATGTGGTCGTCTCGGCCGCGGGAGATGTCTCCCACGCCGACATCGTCGACCTGGCGGAGCACGCTTTCGGTACCGGCGCAGCCAGCCACTCGCCTTTCACGGCGGCGCCCGCTCTTCCGGCCGGCGAGCGAGTCATGTCCGTCCACCGCGACACCACCCAGGCGCAGCTGTGCCTGGGACTTCCGGGTCTTCGGAGGGATGACCCCGAGGCCTGGACACTGGAGGTTCTTAACGCCATCCTCGGGGATGGCATGAGCAGCCGTCTTTTCCAGTCGGTCCGCGAGGAGAAGGGCCTCGCATACGACGTCAGCTCGTACATCGTCGACTACGCCGACGCGGGAGCCTTCGTCGTTTCGGCAGGGGTCGATCCCGACAAGATCGGCCCGGCCGTGGGAGCGATCCTCGAGGAACTGGCCCGGGTCCGCGACACCGCGGTCCCGGACGCCGAGCTGGCGCTGTCGAAGGCGTACCTCGCCGGCAGGCTCGAGCTTCGGATGGAGGAGACCCGTCACGTTGCCTCGTGGCTTGGCGGTCAGGAGGCGTTGCACGATCGAGTCCTGACGCTGGAGGGAGCGCTCGAGGAGTTGAACGCGGTGACGAGCGATGGCGTCCACCGGCTGGCCGGCCGGCTCGTGCGCGAGGACGCCCTCCGCCTGGCGGTCGTCGCGCCTCCGCGCAGGGCCCGGCGTCTCGAATCGCTGCTGCGGCTTCCCGGAGGTCCGGCATGAGGGAAGGCCGAAAGCCACGCCGTCAGCCGCCGGTCGAGGCGGCCGAGATTCCGAATGGCCCGCCGCCGGCCGCGGTCGGCGATCAATCCGGGACTCAGCTGCCGCTCGCAGCCCCGGAAGAGTCCGAGGAGATCCTGGTCCGAGTCTCCACTGACGGGTTGGATGCCGCCGAACCGGGCGTCGCCGAACCGGGCGTCGCCGAACCGGGCGTCGCCGAACCTGGCGTCGAACCCCCGGCCGAGCCCGTCGCCGAACCTCCGGCCGAGCCTGTCGCGGATCCTCCGGCCGAGCCCGTCGCGGATCCTCCGGCCGAGCCCGTGACGGACCCCGTCGCGGACGCTTCGCTCCTGCCCGAGACGGCCGGCCTGCCGCCGGGACCGTCACCATATGAGCCGGCCGGCTCCGTCCCGGCCGACGACCCATCGCTGCAGATGCGGATTGCCCGGATCCAGCTGAGGACCGGCGCCCTGACGAGTGCCCGCGCCCAGCTCGAGACCCTCTCCGGACGCAATCTTCTCGATACCGCCGGGGCAGTGGATCTGGCCGAGGCCCGCTGGCGAACGGGCGACCTCCACGGAGCCGGCGAGGCGGCGGTCGCGTACTTGGACGCCGGCGGCGGCGAAGCACTCGGCTTCGTCATCGCCGCGGAGGCCGCTTATCTCGCCGGCCGTATGGCCGAGGCGCGACGTTACATGGACGAGGCCCAGCTGCGCATGCTGACGAGCCTCGAGGCATCTTCGCCGGGATTCCGCGCAAGGCGCCGTTCGCGGCGAGCGCGTGGGAGGCGATGGTCCACCTCGAGAAGGCGCCGGCTGCGGAACCTCCTGTGGCGGTCGCTCCGGCAGTCGTGCCGGCGGTCGTGCCGGCGGTCGCCCCGCCGGTCGTGCCCGCGGTCGTGGCGGAAGCGGAGCCGCGACCGATTGAGCCGGCTTCCCGAGCCGCAGCTGGTCGCCGCGCCCGACGCTCCTGCTGCCGGAGTCGAGCCCGAGCCCACCCCGCCGGAGGCCGTTCCGGCGATCACCGATGCCGTTCCGCCCGAACGCGCCGCTGCGGACGCGGCCGAGCGACCGGCCGCCGATTCAGGCCGTGCCGACGCGCAGACCGAGGTCGCCGCCGGCGTCGCCCTCCTCGAGACCGGCGACGCGTTGACTTGCCGCGCTGCACTTCGGAATCGCGCTGAGGCTGGCTGCAAGTTCGGCACCCGATGTCCTTGCCGCAATCGGCGATCGGCGCAATCCGGCGCTGGAGCTGGTTCGAGGCGACGCCCTCCGAATACAGGGCCACGAGAGCGATGCCGGCCGGGCCTATCGATCGGTGGCCAGTGCGCTCAGCGCGGCGCGGGCGGCCGCGGAGCTGCCGGCACAAGCCGCTCCCGAACCGAACGAAGAAGCCGCCACCGCGCCGTCTTCGACGGCCCCCGCTGCCGCCACTGGCGAGACCCCGGCTGAGCCGGCGATCCCCATCCCGGCCGAGGCCCCGCAAGAGCCCGACGTCCCCGCCACTCGGACACCCGAACCACCCCCGCCGATCAGCTGGTCGGACTAGACGGCCGACCGCCACGCCGGCCGAGTTAGACCGTGGCCGGTGGCCGCTTCGCGATCGACGCGCGGGCGGCAGCCTGTCAACCGCTACACTCCGCGTCGTATCAATCGACCGCAGGGGTATTCGAACGTGACCGAGCGCACCCTCGTCCTGGTCAAGCCCGACGGCGTCCAGCGCCAGCTGGCCGGCCGGATCATCGCCCGCTTCGAGGAGCGAGGCCTCAAGATCGTCGGCCTGAAGCTCGTCAAGGTCGATCGCGGCCTGGCCGAGCGCCACTACGCCGTTCACAGGGAGAAGCCTTTCTTCGAGGGGCTTGTCTCGTTCATCACGTCGAGCCCGCTGGTGGCCGTGGCGCTCGAGGGGCCGAACGCGATCGCGATGGTGCGGGCCATGGTCGGCGGCACCAGGCCGGCCGAAGCGGCCCCCGGCACAATACGCGGCGACCTGGCGATGGAGATGATTCCGAATCTGATTCACGCCTCCGACGGTCCCGAGACCGCGGCGACCGAGCTGGCGATCTGGTTCGGGCCGGGCGAGCTGGTCAGCTACGAGCGCGAGATCGACCGCTGGGTGCTTGGCCCTACGAGCTGATCGAGCGCGGCGTTCTCTAGAGGACGCCGCCGGTCCAGCCGGCGGCCTGATCGGGCTCCTAGCGAATGGGCAGGGGAGCCGGCACCGACGATCTCGTCGGCCCCCCGCTGCCGCTCGGTGAGCTCGACGGGCCCCCGCTACCGCTCGGCGAGATCGACGCGCCCGGACCTCCCGAGGTCCCCGGGTTGTGCGACCCGACCGGCGCGAACGTCGGCTCGGGCGATGGGGTCGGAGCCGGCGTCGGGCTGGGTGTTGGCCGTGGCGTGGAGTTGGCGGCGGCATCGAACGGGATCCCACTGCGCGAGGCGTTCGAGGCGCCCAGGCCGCCGAGGGCAAGGGTCAGCGACAGGGCTGCTGCCGCAAGGACGGCAAAGCTGACCCTCAGAGTCCCGTTCAGACCCCAGGTCAGAACCAGCCTTTCGCGCCAGCCGGGGCCGGCAGGCGACTCGGGCGCCGTCGTGGCTTCGTCCGGCGGTGGCGCCGGCGGTGCCGTCGTGGCCGGCAGGAGCTCGGCCGCGGCAGCCGCGCGCGAAGTGCGTTTCTTCGGCTTGGACGGGGCTTTGGCTGTGGCTGTGGCTGGGGCAGTGGCCTCGGCAGCGACCGGCGCGGCGACCTCGGCAGCGACCGGCGGCCGGGCCCGCGACCAGCGAGGACGCTCGCCCGCGGCCGCCCTCACCGCCTCGGACGGCGTGAGCAGACCGACGAGCAGCAGCCGGCCGTAGCAGAGAAGGGCCAGCGCGATTACCGCCGGGCCGAGCAAGCCGAAAGAACCGGGCAGGGCCAGTGCGATCAGCGTCGAGCGTGCCTCGTACACGGGGCTGCCCGGCCAGCCCAGTGTGGCCGCGGCTATGGCGATCAGAGCCAGGCCCAGGAGGGGAGTCCGTCTCAGCCAACCGTACAGCTCGCGGAGGTCCGCGGATCCGAAGGCGTGGGAGGCCGCAACCGCCCAGGCGACGAAACCCGTCTTGGCCGCGAGGAACGCCAGGAGCCACAGCCGAGCGGGCTCGGCGGCGCCCGCATTGCGCGACGCCAGGGCGAGCAGGATGAAATCCCGAGTCGCCGACTACCGAGTAGACGGCGATCTCCGTGAGATCGTCGTGGAGCAAGGCCCCGACGGCGCCGAGGATGAGCGTCGCCACTGCCACGACCTGGATTGCGGTTACCGTGGCGGCCAGCGCGTCGCTGCGGAGACCGAACGTGGTCGTGCTCCAGCTCAAGGCAACGAGACCGAGGCCGGCGGGGATCCAGACGAGCAGAAGCGCGGGTGCCATCGAGGGTCCGCTCTTGGCCAGCCGGGCTGCCGGCACGTGGAACGGGCACCGACCCGCTTCGGACCGCCAGAGCCGCAGCCAGGCCGAGAAGGCCAAGGACGAAGACGGGGCCGTCCTGGTCGGTCCAAGCTGGGCGAGAGACGGCGATGGAGGCGAAGAGCAGGCTGGCGACCAGCAGGGCCATCGTGCGGGCCTCGGACAATCGGTTGTCAGAGTCCTCGCTCGCGTTCCCGCCCCCGACCGAGACGGCGGTCCCGGCCACGGCCGCGGCAGCCACCGCCGTCAGTGCCACTCGCGCGTCCGCGGCCGTGAGTGCGATCCCGAGACCGCCGAACACCGCCATGGTTGCCGGCGCCAGGCGATCGGACCCGCCGCCCGACCCCAACCGCACCAGCCAGAGAAGCAGGCATGCGGCCACGGCAACGGCAAGGAACGCACTCGCGTACGTGCTGCCGGAGAGACGCACGTCGCCGACTGTCACTCCGTCCGTCGGACCGATTAGGAGCGCGGTTGCGCAGGCGGCCGCGAGACCGGCGAGGGTAGCGAGCGGGCCGAGCCGCCGGAAGGTTCCGGTCATCTGGCCCAGTGCGGCACCGCCCGCGCACACCACCAGGAACGCTGCCAGGGTCATCGGGGTGGCTCGCTACCGCGAGGATGCCTCGTCCGCCTGACCATCGACCCCGCCCGCGGAGCCGGTCGGAGAGGCGGGAGCCCGGCCCACGCATCGGGTGCCGCGGGTACGCCGGCACCGCCCCGCGTCGGTCGCCTCGGCAGCCGCCCGCGCCCGCGCCTGCCATAGCGCCCTCGGCACCGCCCGCGCCCGCTTCCGCGGCGGACCGGTGCGCCCCATGGCTCCGCATCTCGGCCGCCGGTACGGCCAGTGCGCTCGTTGCTCCCAGGATCGCCACGAGAAGTGCCGCCAGCGCCAACTGAGCGAACGGTTGCGCGGGGCCGAGCCAGGCCTCGCCCAGCATCGAGAGGCCCACCGCCAGCAGGGCGACTCCGATTCCCACTCGCAGCACGTTCCTCTCGCTGAGAGGAACCACGGCCAGGGCCACGAGCGCAAGACCGGCGGCCTGCTCCGCCGCGGGCCCCGGCAGCGGCTTCACGGGGGCGATCCAAAGACCGATCAGGAATGCCGCGGCAGCGATTGCCGTTTCGGCGGCAAGGCCCACGGCCGAGCCATCGCCGCGGATCGCCTTCACGCGGGTTCCTACCCACAGGAGATACCCGGCCAGGATCGCCCCGGCGACTCGGGCGGCAAGACTCAGCGGACCGGGCGCGGGAGAGGCGGCCAGCGGAGCCGCGGCAATAGCCACGGCCAGTCCCACGGCGATCGCCCAACCGGCCCGGGCGGTGACGGCAACGATCCCGCCGGCGAGGACCGCGAGGGCCGCGACGACTGCCAGATCGATCATGCGGCGCTGGCGGCGGCGACCATCCGGCCGCGCGGACCGGTCATGGAGACGGGGACGACGCCGGTGACCCGCTCGGAGCTGCCGTCGGCTTTGGCCTGCGGGATCAATCCGAACTGGCTCAGCGGCCAGTAGCGGATCCAGGCCCGGCCGATGACCTCCGACTTGTCGATCGGGCCGAAATCGCGGGAATCCTGCGACGCCTGCCTGTGGTCGCCCATCACGAAGAGCTGGGTCGACGAGAGCGTCCACGTCTTGCTTTCGCTTCCGCTCACCTGCGTCGGCTGGTCCTGGAAGACGTACGGTTCGCTGAGCTGTACGCCGTTGACCAGGACGTGGCCTGCCTGGATGGCGACGGTATCGCCCCCTATCCCGATAACCCTCTTGATGTACGGGGTGCCCGGGGGGCCGTGCAGCCACGTCGCCGGCGGGGTGAAGACGACGATGTCGCCGCGGTGGTAGGGGTCGAAACGCGGACTCAACTTATCCACGAGAACGTACTGATTCGGCATCAGCGTGTTCTCCATGGATTCCTGCTGGACCTGGTATGGCTGGGCAGCGAAGAGCTGGACGACGAGGAAGACGATGAGGGTGAGAAGCAACGTCTCCAGCAGCTCGAAGAGGCAGCCGAGCGTTCGACGGTTCACAAGTTCGCGAGTATAGGGGCTGTGCTATCGTCCTGCCCTGTGGACCTCCCAAAACGTCTGAGCTGGCTCAGGAGCGGCCGGTTCCTGAGGCTCGCGTCCGCCTCGACCGCCCTAGTCGTTTTGGTGGCGATCATCTACAACGCGGCCGTGGTCGACAGGCTCCCGCCAACCTATGTCATCCGCGTCAGCAGCACCGCGACCGGAGGCCAGGCGCTGACCCTGACGGCGATCGACATCGACTTCAGCAAGGAGGTCAAGCAGGAGACCGCCGAGGCCGCGTTCTCGATCTCACCTTACGTTCCGTACGCGTTCCACTGGCAAGGCCAGAAGCTGATCGTCACGCCGTCCGCCAAGCTGCCTCCATCGACGCCGTTCCACGTCCACATGGCGGCCGGGGTCCAGGACAAATCCGGGAATACGCAAGGTGGAACCGGCGATCTCGACTTCACGACGGTCGGCCCGCCCTCCGTCACGACCGTGTCGCCGGGTCTCGGTGCCGCCTCGGTCGCGGTGGAGTCGCCCATCCAGATCACGTTCGACCGGCTCATGGACCCCCAGGCGGTCGTCTCCGGCCTGAAGATCGAGCCCAGCGTCGGCTATCAGGTCTCATGGAAGGGCGCGGTCATGACGATCACGCCGTCGCGACCGTTTCTGTACGGAACCGAGTACAAGCTCACGATCGGCGACCCGGCGGTCGACACGGACGGCAGCCGGCTGCCCGACTACGTGACCACCTTCCGAACCGTCGGCATCGGCCTGCGAGTCACGACGCTGGTTCCCGCCGCAGACGTGGCGGGGGTGAGTATCCACAGCCAGATCGCGGTGGCATTCGACGGCCCGATCGACCCAGCCTCGATCGCCGGGGCGATCAAGATCACGCCGCCCGTTTCGGGGTCGACGAGGGTCGTGGCTCTGCCGGACGATCGCGGCCCGCCGGCCCAGCCAACCGCGACGCCGACCGGCCCGGCTGCCAACGTCCTGGTGTTCACGCCCGACAGCCCCTTGGCCGCTCACACGACCTACTCCGTGACCATGAGTCCGACAGTGCGCGGAACAGACGGCCAGGCTGCCCCGCAGCAAGCCTGGACCTTCATCACCGGCGAACCGCCACTCAACGCCCTCAATCAGATCGCGTTCGTCTCCGACCGAGGAGGCGTGGCCAACGTCTGGCTGATGAACCCGGACGGGACGAACCCTCGCCAGGTCACCTGGGAGCTTTCGCCGGTCAGCGGGTTCGACGTCAGCGGTGACGGCTCCGCGATTGCCTACGGCACCGGGGGGTCGTGAAGAAGATGTTGCTGGTCGGCGACGGCCTGCAGACCCTGACCACCGGCGGCGACCGCGAGTACGCGCCGACGTTCACTCCCGACGGGACCGGCCTCGTCATCGCGCGGCGGGATGCAACCGGCGCCGACCTCGGCTACTGGCGGATCCCGATGATCAGCGGCGCGGATCCGAAGCAGGTGACCACTGACGGGGCCCCGAACCCCGGCAGCGCCAGCATCACCGGGGACGGCCTGAGCGGCCAGCCGGGAAGGTCGTCCTGGGCGTCCCGTGCGGCCCTCAGTGCGGACGGGTCGACGATGCTTCTCGTTCGCGGGTCCGACGGCCTGGCCGAACTCGTGGACATGACGGGCGCCACGCCGCCTCGGAAGCTGACCATCACGGGCGACTCGCAACCGGTGTGGGTCCAGGGCGAAGGGGCGTTCTACCTGGCCGGAACCATGGACAACCGGACGTGGTCCTACTGGCGGGTCGCCACGGACGGCAGCGCGACCAGCTTCGGGCCGGCGATCGGCGACATCGACTCGGCCGGCAAGGCACTGGTCTTCGCGGTCCGCGCCAACGACGGCTTCAGCCATCTGGTCTATACGGCAGGCCCGGGGGGATCGCCCGCGCCCATCACCGACGATCCGGCGTTCAGCGACAGCTCTCCGTCGTTCCGGCCGGACGGGAATCTGATCGTCTTCGGCCGGGTCCGCCCGCAGAATCCGATGGTTTCGGCAGGCATCTGGACCGTCAAGCCGGACGGGACCGGCCTGACCAGGCTATCCGCGGACGGCGCGTTCCCGCGCTGGCTGCCGTAGCCGGGGTGGGTCGGCGCGGCGCTTGCTCGCTGTCGCCCATCGCGCCGCACTAAGCCGCATGCGGCTCAGAGTGCTGCGCGATGGCGACAGCAGCTAGCGCCGTCGCCGCGTCACCCGTGCCGGCGGAAGCGCCGGTGCCAAATGGCCCGGCCGGCCGGGACCAATCGCATCGCTTCGGGTGTCCTTGATGCATACTCGACGGGCTTTCCGCAGTTTGACCCGCGCTTTCGGCCGTTGATACACTCCGCCCGGCCCGAGTATGCATGCCGATTATCGAATCCGGGCCGTGTCCCGCAAGCGCGCTCGTCCCCGCTGCGCCCGCCCCGCGTCCAGAGTGAAGGAGTGCCTCGCCCCCCATGGACCCGAACCTTCTCCAGGTCGTTCATCCCAATCGCGGGGTTGCTCGCGGTAGGTTTCGCGATCTACCTTGCCCGCGATGTCCTGTCCCGCGACACCGGGACCCAGGCGATGATGGACGTCTCCGCGACGATCAACGAGGGCGCGGTCGCGTTCATCAAACGCCAGTACACGACGATCGGTCTGCTGGCGCTGGCCGGCTCAGTCGTGATCTTCGCGATCATCTCCGTGCTCGAGACGGCGACAGTCGCGGATACGTCGCACGTCGGAGTCGACATCGGCATTCGCACCGGTGGAGCGTTCCTGCTGGGCGCTGCCTGCTCGATGGCCTGCGGGATCATCGGCATGCTGGTCAGCGTCAAGGCGAACGTGCGCGTCGCCTCAGCCGCCCAGCGCAGCCTCGTCGAGGCAGTTCAGGTGGCCATGCGCGGTGGCGCGGTCTCCGGCTTCCTCGTCGTCGCCCTGTCGCTGCTCGGCGTCTGGTCGATCTTCGCCATCAACGGCGGTCTGTCCGGCGGCGATAGCACCAAGGACGCCCCGTTCCTGATCGTCGGTTACGGCTTCGGCGCCAGCTTCGTGGCCCTCTTCGCCCAGCTCGGCGGCGGTATCTACACCAAGGCCGCGGACGTCGGCTCGGACCTCGTCGGCAAGGTCGAGGCCGGCATTCCGGAGGACGACCCGCGCAACGCGGGCGTCATCGCCGATCTGGTTGGCGACAACGTCGGCGACTGCGCCGGCCGCGGCGCCGACCTCTTCGAGTCAACCGCCGCCGAGAACATCGGCGCCATGATCCTGGGCGTCGGCGTCTATGCGCTGGCTCTCAAGGCCGGCTGGCCGAACCCGACCGCCTGGATCTTCTTCCCGCTCGTCGTCCGAGCCTTCGGTCTGGTCTCCACCATCGTCGCGATGTTCTTCATCCGCGGCAAGGAGACCGAGAACCCGATGAACATCCTCAACCGCGGCTACTGGGTCACCACGATCCTCAGCGCGCTGTCGCTGGTCCTCGTCACCTACTCGATGATGAACACGAACGGCGCCACGGGCGACAACGGCATCCCCACCTGGATCTACTTCTTCGGCGCCGGCTGCGTCGGCCTCGCCACCAGCATCGCGTTCGTCTACATCACCCAGTACTACACGGCCGGCTCCTTCCGCCCTGTCAAGGAGATCGCCGAAGCTTCCAAGACCGGCCCGGCCACCAACATCATCGCCGGCGTGTCGGTCGGCTTCGAGACGACAGCCGTCACCGCAATCACGATCGGTATCGCCCTCCTGGCCAGCAACTGGCTCGGCGCGCACTCCGGTCTGGGCTCGGTGGGTGGCGTCTTCGGCACCGCCGTCGCAACGATGGGCATGCTGATGACCACGGCCTACGTGCTGGCGATGGACACCTTCGGCCCGATCACGGACAACGCCGGCGGCATCGCCGAGTTCAGCCGTGCCGAGAAGGGCGCCCGCGACATCACGGACCGCCTCGACGCGGTCGGCAACACGACCAAGGCACTCACCAAGGGCTACGCGATTGCGTCGGCCTCCCTGGCCGCCTTCCTCCTCTTCTCGGCCTACATCGACAAGGTGAACCTCATCCTCGGCCGCCAGATCGCGGCCGGGACTCGAACCGCGGCCGAGGGCCTCATGACCTCGGTGAACCTGGCGAATGTCGACGTCTTCGTGGCCGCCCTGATCGCCGCGATGCTCGTCTACTTCTTCAGCTCTCTGGCGATCCGGGCAGTCGGCACGACCGCCCAGGCGATCATCGTCGAGGTCCGCCGCCAGTTCCGTGAGATCCCCGGGATCATGGACTACACCGGCCGGCCGGACTACGCCCGAGTCGTCGACATCACGACCCGCGCCGCCCTTCGCGAGATGATGCTGCCCGGTATCGTCGCGGTCGCCACTCCGATCATCGTTGGCCTGCTTCTCGGCTACGAGGCTGTGGCGGGTCTGCTGATGGTTGGGACCATCGCCGGCGTATTGCTCGCCACCGTCCTGAACAACAGCGGCGGCGCGTGGGACAACGCCAAGAAGTACATCGAGTCCGGCCAGCTTCTCGACGAGAATGGCAACGTCCTCGGGAAGAAGTCCCTGGCCCACCAAGCCGGCGTCGTCGGCGACACGGTCGGCGACCCCTTCAAGGACACCGCAGGTCCGTCGCTCCATGTTCTGGTGAAGCTGCTGGCAACCATCACCCTGGTGATGGCCCCGCTCTTCATCCGCTAAGCGCGCTCTGAAGCGTCGAGCCGGCGGTCGAACGATCGCCGGCCCGCGCACCTTCCCGGCCCCACAACCGCACCGAGGAGACGCCCCGTGGACCTGTCCATCCAGGCGCTGGTCATGGGGATCGTGCAGGGTCTCACCGAGTTCCTGCCGATCTCGAGCTCGGGTCATCTCGTGCTGGTGCCGTGGCTCTTCGGCTGGAAGGATCCGTTCATCGATTCGGTCGCCTTCACCGTCATCCTCCACATGGGCACCCTGCTTGCCCTGCTCGTCTACTTCTGGCGCGACTGGCTGACTCTCATTCCCGCCGGTCTGGCCGCCATCCGCGACCGCTCCTTCAAGGGCGATCCAAACCGCAAGATGGCGTTCCTGCTCGTCATTGCCACCATTCCGGCCGTTCTCGTCGGGCCCATCTTCGAGGCGAAGTTCGAGGAACTCGTCCGCGAACCGGCCCGCATCGCCTTGATGCTGTGCGTCGGTGCCGCGATTCTGTGGCTGGCGGATCGTTGGGGCGCCCGGCAGCGCGAAATGGACTCTCTGACGTTCCGCGAGTCGCTGGGCATCGGCATCGCCCAGGTCCTGGCCCTCGTGCCCGGCATCAGCCGCTCGGGCATCAGCATCTCCGCCGGGCTCTTCATGGGCCTCAACCGCGAGGCGGCGGCCCGGTTCAGCTTCCTGATGGCGACTCCGGTGATCGGTGGCGCGGGGGTGTGGGAAGCCCGGAAGTTCTTGACACATGAGGCCGGACCGTCGCCCGAGACCAACGTCATCGTCATAGGATTCGTCGCGGCGGCAATCTCCGGGATCCTCGCCGTCCACCTCCTGCTCGAGTTCCTGAAGCGCCGGTCGTTGACCGTCTTCGTCGTCTATCGGGTCGTGGCTGCGGTTCTCGTGTTCGTCGTCCTGCTGTCACCGCACGGCGCCTGAGGAGTCGGATCGAACCATGGAGGTAATCAAGCAGCTTCGGCAGCGCGAGATCCGCGACCTGCTGGGGCAGCGCCCGATCCGGACGCAACAGGAGCTCGCGACCGCCTTGCGCGACCGTGGCTTCCGAGCCACTCAGGCCACGATCAGCCGCGACGTCGCCGAACTCGGTCTGATCAAGTCGAACCAGGATGGAGTCCAGACCTACACCGTACCTGCCCGCGTCACCGAGGCGGAGAGCACCGGTGAGGAGCGGCTTCGGGCGCTCCTGCACGACCTTCCGGTGGACGTTCGCGAGTCTGGCCTGATGATCGTCATGAGGACGCTGCCCGGCTCGGCCCACGCCATCGCGGCCGCGCTCGACAGGACGCGCTGGACCGAGGTAGTGGGCAGCATCGCCGGCGACGACACGGTCTTCGTTGCCTGCGCCGACCGCGCCGCGCTGCAGCGGGTCCGCGGCAGGCTGGCCTCGCTCGGCCGCTAGGCTGCTCGACCGCCCGGCCGCCAGGCCGCTCTGCGGGGCGTCACAGGCAGGCCCCGGCTTCCGGGGAGGAGGAGGGAAAGGATCCGGAAGGCGGGGCCTGTGGGATGCTCGATCTAGGGGAATTGTTGCAGCGGCAGTTCAGAAAGCCAGCGCACGTTGGTCCTCCCCGTATGGGGACCTCCGTTCTGGTCAAATGGGTCTTTGACACGGACCCGGGGCGGCGGCTAGGATACGCGCCGACCGAACTTCAGGACACCAGCCACGTGCGCCTGGAGTTCGTTTCCTTATCTCTGATCATGACGCGCCGGAGATCGCACCGGCCGTCGCGCTTCGAACCAGTACGGGGGCGGCTCCGCGGTGAACAACAAGACTCAGTACATCTCCGAAGACGGTCTGGTCAAGCTCCGAGCCGAGCTCGAGGAGCTGATCAACGTACGCCGCCAGGAGATCGCCCAGCGCATCCACGACGCCAAGGAACACGGGGACCTCGCGGAGAACGCGGAGTACGAGGACGCCAAGAACGAGCAGGCGTTCGTCGAGGGTCAGATCCAGCGGCTGGAGGCTCTGATCAAGAACGCCACGATCATCGACGAGACCCACGGCACGGATCACGTCCAGATCGGTTCGACCGTGAAGGTCGACGGCACCGACGGCAAAGAGGTATTCACGATCGTCGGCTCCACCGAGGCCAGCCCCCGCGACGGCAAGATCTCCAACGAGTCGCCGGTCGGTCGGGCTCTCCTGGGCAAGCGCAAAGGCGAGTCGGTCGTGGTCCACGTTCCGGCCGGGGATTTCTCCTACAAGATCCTCGACATCCACTAGCCCGCACGTGTACTGGGCCGACGAGCTAGCTGCCGCGGTTGCGGGACCCCAGGTCGTCAACGACTCGAAGTCGCCCTCCGGGACGGTTCACGTCGGGTCGCTCCGCGGAGTCGTTCTCCACGACGCCATCCATCGGGCGCTCATCGGCGCCGGCCTGCAGTCCAAGTTCCTGTACGGCGTCGACGACATGGACGCCATGGACTCGGCGGCGCTGCTGACCCCCGACGCGATCGAGAAGTACATGGGTGCGCCGCTCTCCCGCGTCCCCGCGCCCGAGGGAAGCGGCGCGGCCAACTACGCCCGCCATTTCGTCGGCGAGATCTTCTTTCGGACGTTCGAGCCGCTCGGCATCCGGCCCGAGTTCTACTGGGTCTCGGAGCTCTACGCCGCCGGCCGGATGGATCCGTACGTCCGCCTCGGCCTGGACCGGGCGGATCGGGTGCGCGACATCTACCGGCGAGTCAGCCACGTCGAACGCCCCAGCAGCTGGCTGCCGATCCAGGTCATCTGCGAGCAATGCGGCCGGATCGGCACGACCTACGCCACGGACTGGGACGGTGCCACGGTCGCCTACCAGTGCAAGCCGGACATGGTGTCATGGGCCCGCGGCTGCGGCCACGAGGGCCGCGTGTCGCCGTTGGGCGGCCGGGCCAAGTTGCCGTGGAACCTGGAATGGGCCGCCAAATGGGGCCTGCTCGGTGTAACGATCGAGGGCTGCGGCAAGGACCTGGCCACGGCCGGCGGTTCGCGCGATCGCTCCGACGCGATCAGCCGTGAGGTCTTCGAGGTAGAGCCGCCGCGCAATGTCGCCTACGAGTTTCTCAACGTGGGCGGCAAGAAGATGTCCACCTCGAAGGGACAGGGTGTCGCCGCCCACACCATCGCCGAAGTCCTGCCGCCGGAGCAGCTCCGCTTCCTCTTCCTCCGGCCGCGCCCGAGCCAGGTCATCGAGTTCGACCCGGAGGGCGACACGATTCCGCGCCTCTTCGACGAATTCGACAGGATCGCCGCGGCCACGGCCGGGCGCGAGGTAAAGGGCGAGCTCCCGGCCGACCATGAGCGGCTCTTCGCCTACTCGCTGCGTGGGCGGCTGCGGTCGCGCCCGGCACCGCGCCCGAGGTCGCCGCGGCCGCCGCGGCGTTCCGGCCTGCCTTCGCCCACCTCGCGCTGCTCCTCCAGATCCCCGGCGTCGACATCCGCGAGCGAATGGAGGCCGAGAAGGGCGCCCCACTCACGGAGCTGGAGACGGCGATTCTCGATGAACGGACGGCCTCTGCCCGCGCCTGGCTGGACAGCTACGCGCCCGAACGGGCCCGATTGGTCATCCGGCACGATGCCGTGCCGGATGAAGTGGCAGCGCTGGACGCGGGGCAGCGTGGGTACCTCGTCGCTCTGGGTGCAGCCGCGGAGGCCGAGTCACCGCGGTCCGGCGACGCCTGGCAGGCCCTGATCTTCCGGGTCGCCTCCGAGACGGAGTTGCCGTCCGGCCGCGCTTTCGGCGCGCTGTACGCGGCCTTCCTGGGCCGGACCAACGGCCCCCGTGCCGGCTGGCTGCTGGCCAGCCTCGAGCCGGCCTTCGTCCTGGAGCGCTTGCGCGCGGCCGCGGAGTAGTCACCGCGACTGCGGCTAAACTCACAGGCAGTGCGCGGCTCCGGCCGCCGGACGAACCCAGGAGTGACGAACCCAGGGAGTAGCGACGCATGAGCATCGGGCTGGCCAGGCTGCGCGAGGAGCCGGACCGCATCCGCCAGGGAGCGATCGACAAGGGCGAGGACCCGTCGGTCGTGGACGCGGCCCTGGCCCTGGAGGGCAAGCGCCGCCAGCTGCTCGGCGACTCGGACCGTCTCAAGGCCGAGCGCAACGTCGCGTCCAGGAAGATCGGCGACGCGATCCGCGCCGGCGCCGCGCCAAACGGCCCCGAGGCCGCCGCTCTCCGCCGAGCCTCCACGGATGCCGGAGTCCAGATCGAGCAGCTGAACGCCGAGCTGGCCGCGACCGAAGCCCAGCTCGAGGAGCTGCTCCTGCGCATCCCGAATCCGGCCGACCCGGACGTTCCCGTGGGCGACGCCTCGGCCAATCGGGTCGTCCGCACCTGGGGTGAGCCGCTCCCCAAGGACCAGCCACGCGACGCCGGGACCGCCGACGGTGCCACATGGTCTCGCCGGCCGCACTGGGAGGTCGCCGAGACCCTCCGCATGCTCGATCTGGAGCGCGGCGCCAAGATCACCGGCTCCGGGTTCCCCGTGTACACCGGCCAGGGCTCACGCCTCCAGCGGGCCCTCATCGACTTCATGCTCGACGTCCACACGGCGGAGCACGGCATGACCGAGATCTGGCCGCCGGCGCTGGTGAACGCGGCTTCGGCTCGTGGCACCGGCCAGATCCCCGACAAGGAAGACCTCATGTACGTCGTCCCGCGCGACGACCTCTACCTCGTTCCCACCGCGGAAGTCCCGGTCACCAACCTCCATCGCAACGAGATCTTCGAGGCGGACCAGCTGCCGATCCGGTACGCGGCCTACTCGCCCTGCTTCCGCCGCGAAGCCGGAGCCGCCGGCAAGGACACCCGCGGCATCCTGCGGATCCACCAGTTCGACAAGGTCGAGATGGTCTTCTTCGAGAAGCCGGAAGCTTCGACCGAGGCGCTCGAATGGCTGACCGGTCGAGCGGAGGTGATCCTCCAGCGGCTCGGCCTGGCCTATCGGGTCCTGCTCATGGCGACCGGGGACATGGGCTTCGTGCAGGCCAAGAAGTACGACCTGGAGGTCTGGGCGCCCGGGGTCGAACGCTGGCTCGAGGTCAGCTCCTGCTCGAACTTCCGCGACTACCAGGCCCGCCGGATGGCGATACGGTATCGACCCGAACCGGGAGCCAAGCCCGAGCTGGTGCATACCCTGAACGGCTCCGGTCTGGCCCTGGCCCGAACGGTCGCGGCCATCCTCGAGACGTACCAGCAGGCGGACGGCAGCATGCTGGTCCCCGAGGCGCTGCAGTCATACATGCACACCGATCGGGTCGTGCGGTAGAGGCGATTGTGCGAATGAGGCTGGATCGAGATGAACCGTCGAAGGGCCGGGCTGAGCCTCGGAGCGTTTACCGTCGTCGCTGCGCTGGTCGCGGCCGGTTGCGGCGGAAGCGGACAGACGCCGCCGATCGTCTACGTCACCCCGTCCACCGCGCCGTCCGGTTCGATCGCCGGTGCCACCCCGTCGGCCGTGCCCACTCCGGCAGGCCAGGCCTCCTTACCGGCTGATACTTCGGGCCCGACGACGCCGGGTTCGCCCACAGCCCACGCCTACGCTTGCCGGAGCGACGATCGCGAGCGTCAAGGTCACGGACAGCGGCACCTCGACCCAGTGCGGCAACTGGACGGTCACCTTTGCGGAGCCGGTCGCCTCCGGCGTCCCAACCGCGGCGACGATGAACTCCGCCATCACGGCCAAGGTCACGGGCTTCATCGACGACTTCAAGTCGAAGATCTCCTCCGGGGGTGGCGCCGGGCCGTGCACTCTCAACGGCGGGTTCCAGCTGGGAAGCAACTCGTCCACGGTGATCGGCATCACCTTCATCGAGGAGGTGTACCTCGGCGGAGCCAGCACCAGCACGATCGCCGGCAGCATCAACTTCCTCGTGTCCAGCGGGGCCACCGTCGCTCTGGCCGATCTGTTCACCACGGCCGATGCCGGCGCCGCCGCGTTGTCGACCCAGTCGAGGACGCTGCTGCCCGCGGCCCTCATGGGCGACGTCGATACCACCGCCATCAACGCCGGCACTACTCCGGCAATCTCCAGCTTCGACAAGGCCTGGGCCTTCACGCCTTCCGGCCTCAGGCTCACCTTCCAGGAACTCCAGGTTGCCTCGGCCGCGAGTGGGACGCCGTCGATCGTGATCCCGTGGGCGGCGCTGAAGAGCGTCATCAATCCGTCCGGGCCGGCCGGACCGTTCGTGGCGTAGGATTGGCTTGCCCAGTCGGAAATGCGCGCGGCTCCGTCAGCCGGGCGGGTAGGGGAGGAGAAGGATCGGATGGGAAGGCTCGGCAGCCGACTAACACGCTTCGGTGTACTGGCGAGCGTCGCGGCGTTCGTCATCCTGGCCGCGGCTGCCTGCGGCGGGAGTAGCGCCACCCCGCCGACCATCTACATCAGCCCCGCGCCCGCGACACCTCGCGCCCGGCGCCACTCCCACGCCCGGCCCGCCCCCGCCGGCAATCACCGCCGAGATCGTCGCCACAACGGCTCCGGACTCCCGCTGGACGGTGACATTCAAGAAGCCGGTCATCGGCGGCGTGTCGGCCGCGGTCGCGACCAAGATGAACGACGCGATCACCGCGAAAGTGAACACGTACATCGCCACCTTCACGTCCGGCGACCTCCCGGCGGTCTTGACCGGCGCCGGGCCGAGCACGCTCGACGGCAACTACACGATCGCGCTGAACACCTCCTCGCTGGTCAGCCTGAGGCTCAGCATCCTTACCCAGGTCACCGGGACGGCCACCGTCGGGGAAGCGGGGAGCATCAACTTCGACACTTCGACCGGCGCAACGCTGACCCTGAGTGACGTGTTCACCAACCCGGCCGCCGCGCTCCCGATCATCACGGACAAGACCCGCGGGTCGCTGAGCGCGACGCTCGGCAGCGACCTCAAGTGGCCCGGCGGGACGATCCCGATGAGCTTCTTCGACAAGGCCTGGACGTTCACGCCCGCGGGTCTCGAGTTCGCCTGGTCGCAGGGGGCCATCGCCAGCCCGAACGCGGGGATGCCGAACGCGGTAGTGGCCTGGGCCGATCTCAAGTCCACGATCAAGCCCAAGGGCCCGGCCGCGGGGTTCATCCGCTAGAGGGGGACCGCGACGCGCAACTCCCCGGGTCGGGGACTGGCATCGAGGTCGGGATCGTGCTCGCATAGGCGCTGCAAGGAGCGCAATGAGCGAGACGATGCCGGTGCACTCAGTCGGCGTAGCCGACTCGCAGGAAGCCGAGCCGCTGCGGGCGCCGGCGAAAGCTGTGATGCGCTGGCTGGCTTCGGCGCTTCGAGTCGAGGATTGGATCCTGTTCGGTTGGGTCGCTCTGGGCGTTCCGCTGCTCGCCTCCTCGGGGTCGCCGGCCGGTCCGTTCGATCCCGACCAGCCGCTCCAGGGGATCCTGCGTCTCGGCGCCGTACTGGCGGCCCTGGCCTGTCTTGCCGCGAAGAGGCCGGCAAGCGCAGGCGCTTCGGACTCGAGTTTCCTGAACTCGGGCGCCGTGGGTCCGTTCACCGGCGGGCTGCTGCTCGTAGCGATCTCCGGAGGAATCGCCCTCGACCTGCCGTCGTGGGGGCCGGGTCTCTTCTGCGTCACCGGCGCGGCGTTGATTGCCGCCGTGCGATTCCTCGCTCCGCCTCTGCCGGTCTCCGTCCGGCGAACACTCGTCGCGCCGTTCGTCTGGGCGGCAGGTGGGCTGTTCTGGACCATGATCGACGCAGTGATCGGCCGGCCCGCGGGTAGCGCCCTCAGAGGTCCTCTGCCTGCGGCATCCGCGGAACTGGTACCGCTCGCCGGCTTCTTGCTGGCGTTCTCCGCCGTGTACTACGCGATGCTCATGTATGCGCCGCGTCAGGTGGCCGAGCGCGAGGGCAGCGCGCCGGTCTGGGTGCTTCGCTACCTGGTGTTCGTCGCCGGGGTCGTGGTGGGAACGGGCTGGCTGAGACTGAGCTTGATCGGGTACGGCCCGTAACCTCGGCACGGGCTCCCGGCCGACGCGCTAGAGTGCCATCGTGCCGCGACCAGCGGAGAGGTGGCAGAGCGGTCTATTGCGGCGGTCTTGAAAACCGCTGGACGAGAGTCCCGTGAGTTCGAATCTCACCCTCTCCGCCAAGAATTCCTTCGTGAAATCCCCATTTTGATCATGCCCTCGTCCGCCTGACTTGACTCCTGCAGAACGTGGCGTATCCTGCCGATAGCCCATAGGAGCCATAACGTGCAGGACAAGCCATTCCTCTCACCCAATGAGATAGCGTCGGAGCTGGCGGTCAGTACATCGACCGTACTTCGCCTTATCCACGAGCAGCGATTGCCGGCCATTCGCGTGTCAGAGCGCATCTACAGGATTCCGGTCGCTGCGTTCGAGAAGTACAAGGCCGGAGCGCTGGAGTCGCCATCGCCCGCGCGCATCTCTGCCGAGGTCAAGAAGCGGCCCCGGATAGGAGCGGGTGAGCGGCTGCCCGAAGCCGCCGAGCCCATCGCGCGCGTTCGCAGCGCGTGAGTCAGTCTCCCGCGCAGATCGCCTCCTACGTCGGAGGGTTGGCCGTCTATCTTCGCAACCTCGGCGCTGAGGTACTCGAACCTGTCCTTGATCGCTACGACTCCGGCGAGATCGGGTTCGCGATCACGGCCCAACTGGCGGGCTCCAACGATCCCAAACCCGCGCTGATAACCGCCCAGGAGGTCTGGCAACCTACCGGATCGGGCCGTTTCGAACGCGCCGAGTACGCCTACGACCTCATCGACTACCCGGCGAACAGGCGGCGTGCGCTCCACATGCACGACGTTTCCGAATACCTGAGTCGCCTTGGCGTGACCGCCCACGAGCACTGCGAAGAGGTGCTCGGCAAGCCGACCTGCGACCACTACCTCGGCCTGCCGGTCTTCACGGGGTACGACGGCTTGAACGCTCTCCTCTCCTGCTGGAGCAACACTGGACCGCTCGGCTGCGCCGGACTTCGCTGCGCTGGCTGACCTGGTCCCAGCGTCGTCGAGGCGTTCGGCCAGACGTGGCCATGCCACAATGGGCTGCGAGCCGCGGCGGCCGCATCTCTATCGATGCGGCCCTGCGGCAGGGGAAGAAGGGAAGGCGCGTCGGTGGTCAGCAGTCTCAGGATCTCGGTGGTCTTTCTGGCTGTGGCACTCGTGGCCGGCGCTTGTGCGGCCGGTGCAGCGACGACTGCGCCCGCCGCGACGCAGACCGCTGCGCGGCCCGTGGTGGGCCGCCCGGGTGAGTTCGTCGCGACGACCGGGCCGATGCTGGTCAATCGGTTGGGGCCCACCGCAACGTTGCTGCCCAACGGCAAGGTCCTGATCGCCGGAGGGGGAGAGGACTCCGGCTACCCGATGGCGCCGGCGGAGCTGTACGACCCGAGCACCGACTCATTCGCCGCGACGGGATCGATGTCGCGCCGTCGAGCGAGCCACACGGCGACCTTGCTCGCCAACGGCAAGGTCCTGATCGCCGGCGGCCGGGGCGCCGAGGCCAGCGAGGAGAGAATGGCGTCGGCGGAGCTGTATGACCCTGCCACGGGCTCGTTCAAATCGACCGGGTCCATGTTGCACCCTCGAGCGAGCCACACGGCGACCTTGCTGGCAGACGGCAAGGTTCTGATCACCGGCGGCGCGTCGGCCTACTCGCCCGCCGACCTCGCCTCGGCAGAGCTGTATGACCCCGACACCGGCACCTTCAGGCCGACCGGGTCCATGACCGGCCCTCTAGATGGACAGACCGCGACTCTGCTGTCGAGCGGCAAGGTCCTGCTCGCCGGAGGCTACGACGAGGCGGCCTCGGTGGCGTCGGCCCAGCTTTATGACCCTGCGACGGGCTCGTTCAGCTCGACAGGGTCGATGTGGAGCCCCCGGTGGGGCCATACCGCGACGTTGCTGGCGAGCGGCAAGGTCCTGATCACCGGCGGCACCCCAACCAACGGCGAAGGCCAATACTTTGCGTCGGCGGAGTTGTACGACCCGGCCACGGGCTCGTTCAGCCCAACCGGTCCGATGTCCGGCCCTCGCTTCGGGCATGCCGCGACCTTGCTGGCAACTGGAAAGGTCCTGATCGCCGGAGGGATGAGCGCCCCGTGGGACTCGGACCTGGCGTCGGCGGAGTTGTACGACCCGGCCACGGGCTCGTTCAGTCCAACCGGGTCGATGACGATGATTCGCGTCGCCTTCACCTCAACCTTGCTGCAGAGCGGCCAGGTCCTGATCGCGGGAGGCCGCAGCGAGGGCGGCGTCGAGTGGCCGGAGATCTACACCCCGTAACCGGGCCGGTTGGCCAATCAGCATTGAGCTGGAGGACAGCGTCGAAGCGGCAGCTCAAGGTCTATCGTTTTGCGAAAGCGGCGCGGATCGGCCCGAAGGGGAGCTTCCAGGAAGGGGCGACATGAGGAACATGAAATCCGGCGGACCGGCGCTCAGGGTCATGGCAATCGGCGTTGTAGCCTGCCTGATCAGCACCGCCTGCACCTCCGCCGCGGCGACCGGCACTCCGCCGACCTCGCCCTCATCGCCGACCCCCGGCCTGACCCCGTATTCGTCACCAACATCGAGCTGTCTCGTCGGCGAGGCGTGGGACGCCTATGCCGAAGAACGAATCGCAATGTGGGACCAGCCATCGATGGAGAAGCCGATCGAGGCTGCCGGGGGCACGTACGAGTTCGTCGACGCCAAGTCGGAGGTCGAAACGCAGATAGCCCAGATCGGCGAGTTCGTTGCGAAAGGCGCGAAGGTCATAGTCGTTCGGCCAACGCTAGGGTTCCCCGACGGGGCAGTGACTGCCGAGCTACTGGGTGCGATCGACAGGGCGGTTGACGCGGGCGTCCCCGTCATTGCCTACGATCGTGTAGTCGACAGCCCGAAGGCGCTCCTGGTCGCGTTCGACCCGGTCGAGATCGGACGGATGGAGGCGCGTGCCATGCTCGCCGCGAAGCCCAAGGGCAACTACGTGATTATCAAGGGCCATCCCGTGGGCCAACTCGAGCCCGATCTGATCGCCTCCGGCATTCACGAGGTCCTGCAGCCCGCAATCGACAGAGGCGACATCAAGATCGTCGCCGAGACCTACACCGTGAACTGGGACCCCTCCACGGCGTATACCGAGATGGCACAGGTCCTGACGCAGTACCACAACGGGATCGACGCGGTCATCGCCGAGAACGACGGCATGGCGGCCGGCGTCATAGCCGCCCTCAAGGAAGTCGGCCTCGACGGCAAGGTCGCCGTTGCCGGCCAGGGCGGCGACACGATGAGCCTCAACAAGGTCGCCCTGGGTACACAGACGGTCGACGTCTGGCCGGACCTGCGGCTGCTGGGGAAAGCGGCGGGCGATGCCGCCGTGGAGCTATGCAAGAACCCGGACATCTCCAAGGTCACCGGCGCCAGACCGCTCTCCTTGCCCAACAATCAGGTGACCTGCGCTGCTGGTCACGCCACAGGCAATCACGAAGGACAACCTCAACTTCGTAATCGATTCGGCCTGGGCGAAGAAGCTAGACGTCTGCGCCGGCGTCGACCCCTCGAAGGCGCCTCCCGCCTGCCGGTAGGCCGGCCGACTGCCTTGGAGGCCGGTTTGGCCCTGCCGTGTAGGCTTCTGCCGGCAGTCGAACGCGTCCGTGCCTTTGGGCGATCAGGGTGGGAGTAGGGACTTTGGAGCCAATCCAGAAGCCATCGCAGCGCATCTTGAACGCCGTCGGATCCGGCGACGCTGCTGAACTTCGGGCCCAGCTGTCCGAAGGCGGCGACCCGAACGCCTGCGATCCCGATGGCGTGTCGGCGATCGGCATCGCGGCCAGCCGGGGCTGGGCGGAGGGAGTCGCAGTCCTGCTGAAGGCAGGCGCCGATCCCTCGCAGCACGTGCGCAGCTCGAGGCCCGATGCCACCCAGGGGCCCCTGCTCATCTTCCCCGCCTCCAACGGTTCTGTGGACACCGTACGCCTGCTGGTCGACGCCGGCGCGGCTCTCGACGATGCCGACCCGACCGGCCTGACGCCGCTGATGGCGGCCGCGTACATGGGCCATGGCTCGATCGTCGCCCTGCTCTGCGCGGCCGGCGCCGCGCTCGAGAGGCAGGATCAGGAGGGCTATACAGCACTGATGTTTGCTGCGAACGCGGGATCGCTCCCCGCTGTCGAAGCCTTGTTGAGCGCCGGAGCCGGTGTCGGCTCGCAGGCGAACGACGGAAGCACCGCGATCATGTTTGCCGCGCAGCACGGCCAAGATGCCGTGGTCAGCGCGTTGCTGCGACATGGCGCGGACCCCAAGGCTCAGGGAAGTCATGGGCTCTCCGCAATTGGCTTCGCGCAGCAGAACGGCCACAAGCGCACGCTGGGGCTACTGCTGAGGACCGGTAGCAATAGCCGGTAGCGACAGATAGTCCCGTTCAGTGGACCGAGTGCTTCTCGTACAGCCGCATCGCCCAGAGGTAGGAGAGCGCGGCTATCGCCACGCACCAGCCGACGGCCAGTGGCCACTCGCTGCCGCCGGTCGCGGAACCGCCGGTGAGCAGCCCACGGAGAGTCTCGATGACAGGGGTGAACGGCTGGTAGTCGGCGAAGAGCTTCAGCGGCCCGGGCATGGTGTCCGTGCGCACGAACGCACTCCCCAGGAAAGGCAGGAGGATGAGCGGCATGGGTAGATTGCTGGCCGTCTCGACGCTGTCGGTCACCATGCCGAGCGCCACGGATAGCCAGATGAGCGCGAACGAGGCAAGGGCCAGCAGCCCGATCGCCTCCAGCCACTGGAAGGGGGTTGCGCTGGGCCGGAAGCCGATGAGTACGGCCACTCCCAGCACGATGCCGACGGCGATCACGGCCTGGACCATGGCCCCGAGCACGTGGCCGGTGAGCACGGAGCCTCGGGATATGGACATTGTCCTGAACCTGGCCACGATGCCGCCGGTCATGTCCATTGCCACCGAGATCGCCGTTCCCTGGACGATGGCCGCGACAGTCATCAGCAGGATCCCGGGCGTCACGTATTCCAGGTAGGCGTTGCGACTACCGCCGGCGGATGCCCCGGATCCCGCAGATCCCGCGGCGCCGGCGCCGAGGCCGGCTCCGATCGCTCCGCCGAAGACGTACACGAAGAGCAGCAGGAAGACGACCGGCATCCCGATCACCATCAGCGTCAGCGACGGGTAGCGCAGCATGTGGCGCAGCTGCCGCCGGAGCATGGTGTAAGAGTCGGCCAGGGAATTGGTCATGGCGTTCATCGGGCGATCGCCTCCACGGATTCGTTTGGTTCGGGGTGGCCGGTGAGGGCCAGGAATACGTCGTCGAGGTCCGGCGTATGGACCGAAAGCTCGTCGACCTCGATCGAGGCCGCGTCGAGCCGATCGAGGACGAGCCTCAGCGATTGGACGTCGCTGCCGGCCGGCACCTGCAGCGTCAGGGCGTCGTCGTCGCGAGCAGACGCGGCGAAGATGGTCGCGGCCTTCTGGAGCGCCACCGGATCGGCGAACTGGAGGCTGATGTGGCCGCCGGGCACGAGCCGCTTGAGCTCCGCCGCGGTTCCCTGAGCGACGAGCCTGCCGCGGTCGAGGACGGCGATGCGATCGGCCAGCCGATCGGCCTCTTCGAGGTACTGAGTGGTGAGGAAGATCGTGACGCCGTCATCGACGAGGTCGCGGATTATCTGCCACATCGTCCGGCGGCTTCGCGGGTCGAGGCCGGCCGTGGGTTCGTCCAGGAAGATGATCTGCGGCCGGCCGACGAGGGTCATCGCCAGGTCCAGCCGTCGCTGCATTCCGCCCGAGTAGGCCATCACCCGCTTGTTCGCCGCGTCGGCCAGATCGAATCGCTCGCAGCAGCTCGGCAACCCGGCGCCTGCCTTCGCGCTTGCCGAGGTGCCGAAGATCGGCCATGAGGATCAGGTTCTCCTCGCCCGTGAGCAACTTGTCCAGCGCCGAGAACTGGCCCGTCACGCCGATCGCGCTTCGGACCGCTTCGGGTTCGCGGCGGCGATCGTGGCCGGCAACTCGGATCTCGCCCGCCGTCGGCTGAAATCAGCGTCGAGAGAATCTGGATGGTCGTGGTCTTGCCGGCTCCGTTGGGACCCAGAAGCGAGAAGACGCTGCCTCGCGCCACCTCGAAGTCGATGCCGTCGAGAACGATGAGAGTCCCGTAGGACTTGCGAAGTCCTCGTACCTCGATAGCGGGTTGGGCCGGTGGGTGATTCGTAGCCATGTTGTGTCGCCTTGCTTGCGGGCAGCAACGGGCACGGCGAAGCCGGAGCGGGCCGGCATGCGGAGCGCCAGGTTGCCTGGGATCTATCTAGAAACGAGTCCGCGGCCGTCGCAGGTCCGGCGCGAGCGTCAGATGTCGAGGTCTTCGACCGTCGGCTTGCTCGGCGGACGCGACGACGAGGTCGTAGAGCTGGGGCGGGACCTTCTCGCGAAGCTGCTCGAGCGGCGTCGAACACTTCGAGCGATGACTCCCCTGAAGCGAAGCTCCAGGTGAAGTTGCCCATGACCGAGCCAGCTGCGCCAGCCGGTCGCCGGATTGCCTTCGGCATCCCGGCCCGCGTATTCCGGAGACCGCTCGATGTGAAGACGAACTTGCTGCGGCGAGTCCCGTATACGCGATACCTCTCGAACCGGTTCTACGTCGAGCTGCCCCACTCGGCGAGCAGGACTCCCGACGAATCGCTGCTTGCGGTTGCCGCCCGCCCCGACGCGGACGGTGACCTCCTTGAAGCCTTCGAGGCGTCCCTCCTCCAATTCCACGTAGCGTCGGAGCGCGGTCGTGATCGCGGAAGAGAGATTTCCTCCGGCCAGCTCCTGTGCGCGCTGGTAGATCGGAAGGTCGCCGTCGGAAACGTAAATCGTCTTGTTTGGCACCTGAGCATCGTAACTCCCGCGCTTCGGACCTGTGTGCGCCTAGTATACATATACGTATAGCAGACGCAAGGGTCGTTGCGGGAAGCGGCACGAGCCGGCGGGGACGTCCAGGTGCCGTCGGGCCTAGACTTGACTTGCCCAGAACGACCGTTTCCTCGTCGGGAGTGAGCGAGAAGATGACGGCAATCGACCGGCGTCACGAACCCGAGTCGCTCCGCCAGACCCACGGTGCGAGCGGCCCCTCCGGCGTTGCCTGGGAAGCCACCCTGGCCCGGTTCGCCGCATCCGACGATCCCGTCCTGGCTTACAAGGCGCGACTCCTCGCTGGGGTGGCCGAGGGCTCCGCGGAAGCGCAGGCCCTGCGCCTTCGTATCGCCGACTCGCCGATGGCTCGGGCGTTGCTGAGCGGCCGCGAGCCCGACGGGACAATCCGCACCCATCCGTACAAGAAGTGGCAGGGGCCGCATTGGACGCTGCACTCGCTGTCGCTGATCAACTACCCGCCGGGCGACACGTCGCTGCAGCCGATGATGGACCGGGTCTACCGCTGGCTCCTGGCGCGCGAGCTGCCAGGCCGGCGAACGCCCCCCGGCCAGGATTCGAGAGCCCGCTTCTGCGCGTCCATGGAAGGCAACGCGATCTGGTATTCGATCCGCCTTGGGCTCGCCGACGAACGGACCGACCTGCTCGCCCGGAGGCTGATCCGCTGGCAGTGGCCCGACGGCGGCTGGAACTGCGACGATCGAGCGAAGGCAGCGACCTCCTCGTTCCAGGAGACGGCGATTCCGGTGCGGGGGTTGTCGGCCTTCGGAGAGAGGTACCGCGACGGCGCGGCCCTCGAGGCGGCGGGGCGCGCAGCCGAGCTGCTCCTGTCGAGACGGCTGCTGTGGCGGCGACGCGACGGAGCCTTGATCGATCCAGACTGGGGCGGCCACGTCGAGCTGATCCACTTCCCGATCCAGTTCTACGACGTCCTCTTCGCGCTGGAGGTCATGGCCGAGGCGGGACGGACAGGCGATGAGCGCTGCGTTGATGCCGTGCGCCTGCTCGAGTCCAAGCGCCTTGCGGATGGCGGGTTTCCGCTCGAGGTCCCCAACGCGACCAGGGCGGACCGCATCGTCAGCCGCGGGAGCTTCGCCGCCTGGGGCCCGACAGGCAAGCGACGGTGCAATCCCCTCGTGAGCCTGGCGGCCTGGCGAGTGCTCGAATTGCGGCGGCAGGCGCTATCGGCGCGGATCTCCTTAGCCGGCGTCGACCGCCCTACTCGGCCCTGATACGAGTCGGCGTGATCCTGACCGGGACCGAGAACTCGAGGGCCGTCTGGGCCTCGTCCATCTCCCAATGCGCCAGCGGGGCGTGGTACTTGGCCGCGTAGGCCGGGTGGACGTCGGACGGAAGAGCCGCTTCATCGACCGCCGCGGTCCCCTCGATGACCAGGTAGTGGTCGGCGAACTCGTCCGAGTTCAGGTTGAACGACACCTGCGGATGAGCGGCGATGTTGCGCAGCTTGGGCGTGGCGGGCTTGCTGTAGAACAGGATCGACTCGCCGTCCCACAGGAACGAGATCGGCGAGCTCTGGACCCGCCCGTCGGCGGCAATCGTCGTCAGCCAGCCGACGACGTCGCGGGCGAGATGTTCGGCCGCCCAGGCCCCCTTCGGGGCAGCCAGCGGTTGGTAGATGGCGCCCGGTTCGGTATCCATGACCGCTCCAGCTTAGGCCTCACGGCGATCGATTGCGCGTCGCTTGCGCCGGCCGGCCGACCGCCTGGTGGGAGGGCGGTTTCGGCTCGTGAGCCTGGACGCCGGATCGATTGACGGGACCGCGGCAGGTCGAGATCGTGGCATCGAACCGGCAGGGCCGAGGCGACCCGTTTGGGGAGCGCCCGGTCGTCCGAGCCCGTTCCCGAGGTCGCCAGCGTGGCCAATCTTCCCGTGTCACCCGAATCCTCCGCGCCGGCTGACGCGGCTCCCATTCCGGCTGCGACTGTCGCAACGCCCCCGCCTGCGCGCCGGATCCGGCGCCGATGGCTCGCGATCGGTCTTGGCCTGCTGGTGATCGCCGGCATCCTCGCGCTCGAGGTCCCGCAGTTCCTCTCCTCCGGGTCGTCGAAGGAGACCATCTGGCAGACGATCACGAGCGGCATCACCGACAGCAACGTTCCCAAGCAGACCGCCCTCGAGGCCTTCGCCTATCTCTACAAAGTCGACATCCCCGGCGTCGTCGTGCCGTCGGGCGTGGACGGCGGCTACGCCCCCACTTCGGGCACCGGCGTGATGCGTTGGGTGCAGGCCAATTGGAGCCAGCTCACTGCCGCCCAGCAGGCCGTGATCGATCGCTATCTCCCGCCCGAAGCGACGAAGGGGACGAAGCAGATGACGCCCGCGCCGTCGGCCGCCGGTTTCGTGCCCGGCCTCGAGACGGGGTTCGCCTCAGCCGTCGCGTCCACCAGGGGAGCCGCATTCGCTGCTCTGGCCCGTCCCCAGCAGCCCCGCCTCGCCTTCGGCGCCCCCATCGGCTGGCCGTTCACGACCTTCGTGGCCCCGGACGCATCGCCGGATCTGGCCCTGGCGATGGCCGATGACATCTCCGGCATCATCGTCCACCTGGCGCCCAAGCTCGGGCTCCCGGTCATCAACAGCCCGGACGTAACCCTGACCCTGAGCGACACCGACGGCGGCAACGTCCTCCTCAACGGCGGGGCGGTACAAGACGGGGGCCATTACCAGCCCTGTTCGATCATCGCCTGGAAGAACACCTGGAGCAACGCGGCCTGGACGGCCGGCGACAAAGTCAGCCCCGTGCTCCACGCCCTGCTCACCCATGAGGTCGTCCACTGTTTCCAGGGCGAGGCGATAGGGGACATCTACAAGTTCAACGCCATGCCGAGCTGGATCATGGAGGGGACGGCGGAGTACCTGGCCTCGGACGATACGAGGGTCGTCGACCCTGTGCTCGCAGAAGCGTGGCCGAACTACATGGTGTCCGAAGTCTCGCTGACCAACCGTAACTACGACGCGCTCGGCTACTACTCTCTGCTGGCCTACAAGGGCCGCGACATGTGGGGCACGGTCGCCAAGGCCTGGATAGCCGCGGCCAATTCGACCCAGCAGTCCGAGACCTTCATCGCCGTTCTCCACGGCGATGACTCCGACATCCGCGATGCCTGGGCGGAGTCCTACGTCAACAACTCCGGGTGGCAAGATCCATGGGTCCTGCACGGCTTCGGCGCTTCGGTCGACACCAGCTGCCCCGCAACACGATGTTCAGGCGCGTCGCCGCGCCCGGCTGGAGCGGCAGCCTCCCGTCGCGATCCAACACGTTGCTGAGCCTCAACTCCACCTCGGGCGAGGTGGTGACCATCGCCACCGACGGGCTGGCGAGCGTCCACGACTTCAGCGGCCACACCGCGGTCGACTTCCAGGAGGAGAGCTTCTGCACCGTTTCGAGCTGCGTGTGTCCCCCCGGCACGGCGCTGGCGGGCCAGGACGTTGCCCCCAAGAAGCTGTCGCTCCCGGCCATCGTGGCCGTCAACGCCCCCGAAGGCGGCTCCAAATGGACGGTGATCGGGACCAAGCTCGAGGAAATCTGCAAGCTGCGGCCCACGCCGAAGCCGAGCCAGCCCAAGCTCCCGGGCTCGAACGGCGATCCGCACATGACGACCGTCAACGCTTATCACTACGACTTCCAGGCCGCCGGTGAGTTCACCCTGCTGAGCTCGGCCGACGGGAGCGTCCAGATCCAGGCTCGCCAGGAACCGTACGGGGCGGCCCACGCCGTCTCCATCAACACGGCCATCGCGGCGAAGGTCGGCAGTCATCGGGTCGGCGTCTACGTGGTCGGCTCGAACCTTCAGGCTCGAGTGGACGGGACCGTCGTGGACCTGACCGCGGGACCCAAGGATCTGGGCGGCGGCGCAAAGATGGCCGCGGTCCACAAGGGCTACGAGATCGACTTTGCCGACGGCACGAGGCTGTGGGCCCTGTCGGTCGGCCAATGGGGCATCAACGCCCAGGTCAGTCCGTCGGCCGGCCTGACTGCGAGCGGCGTCGGCCTCCTCGGACCGATCACCAAGGGCGGGCTGGGCGTACCGGCCCTGCCTGACGGTTCGCAGCTGCCTGCCGCGAGCAGCCAGCCCGAGGCGCGGACCATCGTCTACGGCCAGTTCGCCGACGCCTGGCGCGTGACCGACTCCACGACCCTCTTCGACTACGACTCCGGCAAGTCCACGGCCACGTACACGATCAAGCCCTACCCGGCAAACGCCAGGTATGCAACGGTGGCCGACCTCTCGTCCGACCAGGTCGCGGCCGGCGACTCCGCATGTTCGGGAGTCACCGACCAGGACCTCCACGACAATTGCGTCTTCGACGTCGGCGTCACCGGTGACGCCGGCTTCTCGCAGACCTATCAGTCCCTGCAGGGGTTCTACGACTCGGGCGTCCCTGCTGATTGCCGCCCCGACCACCCAGGCTACCGGCGCCCCCGCGACGGCGACCGCCGGCGCCGGGGCGGTCAGTGGGGCGATGACCGTAGTCCAGGGGGCAGTGTCACTCGGCGGCTACGCCGTCGGTGCCAACGACACGGTCTACCTCTCCGTCCAGACCGGAGATACCACCTTCAGCCTGATGGCGGTGGATCCGGTCGCCCAGAAGATCGTCAACCAGGTGGCCGTGTCGGCCCTGACCCCGGTCCACTACGCGGCCGGCTCCGTCTGGCTGCCCGGCCTCAAGACCGACGCCAACGGCCACAACTGCAGCATCACGCGCCTCGACGGCCAGACCCTGGCCGAGCAGGCCACGATTCAGGTTCCGTGCAACCCGAGCGGTACCGTCGGCCTCGTCGCCAGCGACGGAGACGCGGTCTGGTACGAGGACGACAGCAAGTACGACCTGGCCACCAACTCGGGCACAGTGCTCGCCCGCATAGACCCTGCGACCAACGCCCCGGGCACGAGCGTGCCGCTGCCGTTCCCCGGCGGTTACACCTTCGATTCGCAGGGTGCGTTCTTCTACTACGAGACCGGCGCCGGCAAGGGCTACTACATGCTGACGACCGGCTCGACGGCCTTCGACTCTCTGGGCTCGATCGCCGGCACGGCTCGCCCGGGCGGTGCCGGCCTGTGGACGAGCAGCTCGGACCACAAGACGGCTCAGTACTTCACGCAGGCGGGCGCGCCGGCGGCCACTCTCCAGATCAACGGCACGATCGTGGCCGGCGACGCCAACGCGGCCTACGTGGAAACGCAGGGCAAGGACGCGAGCGGCAACTTTGCCGAGCAGCTCTGGCGATACCCGGCCGACGGTTCTACGCCGACTCAGATCGGGTCGGCACCGACGGTCGGCGACTCCGGGCCTCTCTCCTACTTCGGCGACCCGCTGCCGATCGGCAACGGCAACGGCGTCCTGAAGCTATGGATAGCGCGCGTGGGAAGCGACCAGACGAAGGCGCTTCTGCTGCAGTGGGTGCCGGTCAAGTGAGTTGACAGCCGGCGAGTGACCGGGGTCGCGGGGTCAGTCGGTCGGCCCCGCCGGTGCAATCGGTCCGTCCGCCTCATCGGCGCCCGGGGTCGGCTCGGCAACGGGCACCTCTCGCTCGTTGTGGGCCGTGTAGTCGGGCACGCGGCGTGCGTACGAGCCGGTCATCAGCGGCGAGCTGATCATGAAGTCGGCCGATGCCCGATCGCAGGCCACGGGGATGTTCCACACGACCGCGATCCGCAGCAGCGACTTTACGTCCGTGTCGTGGGGCTGGGGCTCGAGCGGGTCCCAGAAGAAGACCAGGAAGTCGATGCTGCCGTCGGCGATCATCGCCCCGACCTGAAGGTCTCCGCCGAGCGGCCCCGACTGGAGTTGCGTCACCGGGAGGTCCAGCTCGCGCTGCAGCATCAGGCCGGTGGTTCCGGTGGCGACGAGGTCGTGCATCTCCAGCATGGGTCGGTTGTACCGTGCCCATTCGATCAGGTCCTGCTTCTTGTTGTCGTGGGCGACGAGCCCGATGCGCTTTCGAGGGGCCAGGTCCAGCTGGCTGAAGTCGGGGTTCATGCGCCAATCCTATCCGGCCTGGGAGGTTACGGCGCAGGCCGCTTCCGCCTACGCTTCCCAGGAGACAAGCCGCAGGAGTCCAGCCATGACCAAGCCGTATACCCACTTCGCGGACCTCGTGGCCGAGGCTCCGATCCCGGCCCGTGGCATCCTCAGCCAGACCCTCAGCGACGAGGCGGGCATCGAGCTCGTTCTGTTCGCCTTCGCGGCCGGCGAGCAGCTGTCGGAGCACACTTCGGCCCGGCCGGCGATCATCCACGTCCTCTCCGGCGAGGGCGAGCTGACCGTCGCGGGCGACACTTTCCCGGCCGGCCCGGGCACGTGGGTGCGAATGGCGGCCGATACGAAGCACGCGCTGGTGGCTCGCTCGGCGATGGCGATGGCGCTCTACCTGCTGCCGATCTAGCGGCGAACGGCCTCCGGCGAACGGTTGGCCTGCGGCCGAGAAGACCGGCAGGCAGCCGACGGACCGCCTACCTACGCGCCCAGGGATGGGTAGCGGCGGACTACCATGTCGTGGGCGCCGTCGTTGGGTGACGCCGCGTCTGGGGATGACATGGGGAGGTAGAAGTGAGCGCCAACTCGGACCCGTCCGCCAACCCGGCCGGACTGACGCCGGAACGCGTCTGGGCCACCCTCGCGAAATCGAGCTTCGCCGTGATGAGCCACGTCACCGCGTCGGGCGAGCCGCGGTCCAGCGGGGTCGTCTACGGAACCGACGGCCACCGCGTGCTGGTGGTCGTGGCCGCGGCCAGCTGGAAGGCCCGCACGATCCACGACGACCAGATCGTCTCGTTCACCGTGCCGGTCCGCCGCGGTGGGTTCCTGTCACTGCTCTTCCCGATCCCGCCGGCGGTAATCAACTTCCGGGCCCGAGCCCATGTCGGCGAGCCTTGCATGCTCGACAAGAGCGCGCTGCCCCCGAAGTTCGCCCGGCTGCTGCCGCCCCCCACCGAGCCGAGCTGCGTGCTCGAGTTGACGCCCGAGGGCAACTTCCTGACATACGGCATCGGCGTCTCCCTCATGAACATGCGCCATCCCGAGATCGCCCAGGCCCGCGTCCCTGTCGGCTGAACGAAGCCGGCCGGCGCTCCAGGATGCCGGCGACGGTCAGACCCTTAGCAATCCTCCGCGGCTGGGTCCCTTTGCTCCGGCCGGTAGAGGCGGTAGTTGGCCGCGCAGGCGGCCTGGTTGCCCTCGTGGACGGCGGCGCTGAACTGGTGGTCGTGCGGGCTGGTGACGTCGCCCGCCGCCAGGACGCCGGGAACGTTGGTGTGCTGGTCGGTGTCGACGATGATCTGGCCGATCCCGTTCAGCGCCACGCCGAGCTGGCCGGCCAGCTCATTGGCGGCCGCGGAGGGCCGGACGATGTAGACATGCTCCACGTTGACGCGGGTCCGGGCCGGATCGTCCAGGACGAGGGCCTGCATCTGCCCGTCGCGGTTCTGGTACTCCGCGACGCCGACCGGATAGGCGAGGATTCCGTTTGCCTCGAGATCGGCCAGCCGTGATCTCGGGACACTGAACCCTTCGGGTCGACCGGCCACGATGGTCACCCGGCTGGTGAAGTCGAGCAGATCCAGCGCGGTTTCGACCGCCTCCTCGTCGTCGCCGACGACACCGACGACGTGGTCGATCGATTCGTAGCCGTCGCAGTGGATGCACCAGAAGAGGCTCACGCCCACGCAGTCCTCGCGACCGGGAAACTCCGGGAAGTGGCCACGCACGCCTGTGGCCAGGATGACCGAGCGCGCCAGGACCTCGATCGGGCGGCCTTCCTGGACTCGTTCGGAAGTGCGGGCCAGCTCCTCGTCCGGGCCGTCGGCCGCGGCGGCTGCCCCGGCTGCGGCCGCGCCGCTCCCTGGCCTGGCCGCCAGCGCGTCGATCCGGATCCGGAATCGATCGCCGTCCGGTGCGGCCGTCGTAACCGTGCCGATGATGAAGCCGGTCCCGTACTTCGCGGCCTGGCGCCGTCCCAGCCGCCGGAGATCAGCGGCTTTGATGCCGTCCGGGAAGCCCAGGTAGTTGTGAATCGGATGGCGCCACCTGAAGCGGTCCTTATCGTCCACGACGATCATGCTGCGGCGCATTCGCCCCAGGTTGATCGCGGCCGAAAGACCTGCCGCCCCGCCTCCGACGATGAGGCAATCCACCTCGCGGACCGAGGTCTGGGTCCGCGATGAGCGATCAAGGGAGTTGTGTTCTGTCATGTCGCAATAATGCGCCGTCGGCCGGCCTTTGAGGAGATTGCAACGCCACATTCGCTAGTCTGCCGGAGCCCGAAAGAATGCCTCGGGCCCGGACCATCGGGGAACACCCTTTGTCTCCACATCGCCGACACCTCCTCCAGCCGCTCATGGAACTAACTCATCGGTGGCTTGCGCCCCGGAGGGAAGAAATCGTGTTCCGCCGAAAGCCTCCTGTCGTCCCACATACGGACCTGATCGATCTGCTCCTCGAATCCGACGAGCCGACGCGGAAGCAGCTGCTGGTCGAGGCTCTGCAATCGGGCTTGATCGGACAGAGCGAAGCCGACGAGGTCATGGCCATGGCGAGCCGCCTCGAGCGTGCCGCTGCTCCCCGGTCGGAGGAGACCGCCCGGAAGGCAGCCGAGGTAGCTGCGGCGCAGACGCCGGCGAGAGCCGCCTAGGCGCACGCGGGCGAGCGAGCCCGCCTCGCACTTGCGCGCGAGCCCGCCGCCGGACGCGAGCCGCGGCCCCGAACACCTGGCAGGCCCACCCGGCCGCATGCCGCTGACATGCGCATCACCGGCCGGTCCCGCATACTCGGGCAATGAGGCAGCGGCGACCATCACTCACCTCGCGAGTCGCCGAAACGCTACCCCTGGTCGGGATCCTGGGTCTCTGCGTCGTTGGAGTCTTCCTGGCCATGAACGTGCTTGTGAGCGCGGCGCCCGTGGCCATCGACTTCAACTCTCCATCGCCCTCCGCCAGCGCCGGCCCATCGCTTCCCGGTGCGCCGACGGCGATCCCGTTCGCCACCGATACGTCTATCCCAACGCCGGCCCCGTCCGCATCCGTGCCGGACACGCGTCCGACGCTCATCAACTCGGCCATCTCCGAGTCCGATCCCAACGGCATCTGGATCGTCTACCTGGGATACCCGGCCTTCCTTGCCGGCTCGACACCCTGGGCGGACGCCATCAACGCCGACATCGGGCTGGAGGTCCGGACGCGGGCCACGCAGTGGGAGCAGGGACCCGCGTCGAACCGCCAGGTTGCGGGCAAGACCAACGTCCTGTCGGGGAAGTACACGACGGAGCTGCTGACTCCGGCCCTGGCCGCGTTCACGCTGACCTGGGAGGACGATGCCTCGGCTTCGGAGCCGGCGACGGGGGTTGGAACTATCAACTTCGACCTCGCCACCGGTCAGCGGATCGCGTTCGACGACCTGTTCAGCGACGCGGACTTTGCCCTGGCTACGATCTCGAGCGCGGCCCAGAGCCAGCTCATGGACCAGCTCGGTCCCAACTACGATCCGGTCGTGGTGGACGAGGGCACGAGCCCGTCTCGGACCAACTTCATCAATTGGGCAATCACACCGAATGGCATGAAAGTCACCTTTGCAGAGCACCAGGTCGCCAAGAACCTCAGCAGCCTGCAGTCGGTGGTCGTGCCGTGGGCCAGCCTTCGGGGGGTCATGGTCCCGACCGGCCCGGTCGCGAAGCTCGCCGGCCTGTAGCGAGGCTCGGGCGAGCCCGCCGGCCCGCAGCCACTCCGTCCCAATTCGTGCCCGACCCACCCGAAGTGGGAGCCTCAACGGCGCAATTTGACCCACCCGGTGAGGCAGTCGCCGGAAACCGCTGACACCTCTCTCGATGGCCCGTATCCTTCGCTGCGAGACTCCACCAATCGGAGCCAGTCGGCGAATCGGAGGGCAGCATGGCGGCCGAGTACAACGCAACGGTGGTCAGCCGGGTCGAAGTCGCGCCCGGACTCGTGATCATGCGCGTCGCCCCCGACAAGCTGCCGTTCGAGTTCAAGGCGGGCCAGTACGTCGTCCTGGGTATGAAGGCCTCGGAGCCGCGGATCGACGAAGCGGAGGGCGACGTCGCGGGCGTGCTGGCCACGGGCGTCGGAGAGCCTCCGCCGGACGCCGCGACCGCGGTCGGGGCGCCGCTCGACGCCGTCACCGGCATTCTCGCGTTCGAAGGGGCGGCCCCCACCGCGGGCAATATCCCAGGCACGCCGGAGAGCCAGTGGGCGGTCGATGCCCAGGCGGATACGGTCGCCCGAGCCGCCGCCGAGCCGGATCGGATGATCCGGCGCGCCTATTCGATCGCCTCCGAAAGCCGCCCCGACGAGTATCTGGAGTTCTACCTGACCGTGGTCATGAGCGGCGAGCTGACGCCGCGGCTGTTCAACCTGAAAATTCGCGACCGGCTGTACGTCGGCCCAAAGGCGGTCGGCGTCTTCACCCTCGACAAGGCGCCCAACAAGCACATCCTGATGGTCGGGACAGGGACCGGTCTGGCGCCCTACATGTCGATGCTCCGCAGCGAGCTCGTGTGCAACGGGCCTCGCCAGTTCGTGGTCGTCCACGGCGCGCGCTACTCGTGGGACCTGGGCTACCGCACCGAGCTCACGGGCCTGTCCCGCCACTGCCACAACTTCCACTACCTGCCGGTCATCACCAGGCCCCAGGAAGACCCCACCTGGCGCGGCCGGAGCGGGTATCTCCAGAACGTGATCGCTTCGGACGCGGTCGAACACGAGACCGGGCTCGAACTCACGCCCGAGAACTTCGACATCTTCCTGTGCGGCAACCCGGGCATGATCGAGACGGTCATCGAGCTGGCGCGGGCCCGCGGTTTCGTCCGCGACAAGGGCCACGAGATCGGGACGCTCCACACCGAGGAGTACTGGTAGGGACTGCTCGCCCAAGGCGGCCGGTTGGCGCGCGGCGGCCGCCACTGGACGCTGCCGGCGGATCGGTCTCGCCTCTCGCAGGGACAAGGTTCCACGTCTCCGATCCTGCATTTGTCCGGCCTGGACGGACAACTTCGGCTGTGCTAGCGCGATCTGGCAGGCGACCCCTGCAAGAGCAGGCAGGCTCGCGGGCCGAACGCGTCCCCGAGGGCCGTCGGTGGACTCGAAGACGCGTAATTCGAGGGTTGGCGCCCCGCTGCTGCTGGATACGTACTCAATTCGTGGACTGGACCGGCTCGCGGGCCAATTCTTGTCCGGTACAGCCGGACATCTGCGAGATCCTGGCCCGGCCGGACCCACAGACTCTGCGACGACGGGCCGGCCGTACCCGGAGGCTCCGCGTCGGCGCGCCACCAAACTGAGAGACGTTTCCGCGACCCATGCGACCGGACGGCACGCCATTTGACACCGCGCCGGGTCTCCCCATAGACTCCCGCCACATACGAATACGGGCTGTGATCGGGACGAGTACCTCCCGGCGCCGGCGTAGAGAACCAGCGGTTGGTGCAAGCTGGGGCGGCGACGAGAGCGAATGGACCCGTGAGCCTCCGGACCAAACCGCGAGCTTCCAGGGCTCGCCAGTAGGCTCCGGCGCAGAGCGCCAGCGATACAGGGCAGCACCGATTCAGAGCAAGCTGCTTGGCTTGTGTCATCGCGAAGCGATGACGAAAGTCAATGCGAAGCATTGACTCCCCGTCGGCCAGAGTGCGGCATCGCCGAATGTGGGTGGCACCGCGGAAGGATCGACCTTTCGTCCCAGGACGAAAGGTCTTTTGAATTCCCGCCCCGCGGGACCGGTGGCCGGCGGCAGCCGACCGACCCGGAAGCGTGGGGCATGCGTCCCAGCTCCGGAGGCAAATCGGCGATGGCACTCACAGATCCGCTCAGTCTTCACGAGGTCCGGCAGATGTCGGGCTCGGCCGACACGATTCTGCTCACGGCCACCCGCAACGCCGACCTCGAGACCCCGATCGGGGCCTTCATGCGCTTCGACGACGGCGGCCCGGCCTTCCTGCTCGAGTCCGTCGAAGGCGGCGAGCGGCTGGGCCGGTACTCCTTCCTGGGCGTGGGGCCGCGGCGCCTGCTGACGGTGCGCGACGGCCAGGCCACGATCCAGTCTCGCCCGGTGGGTGTCCTCGACTTCGCCCCGGACCTCCCGACCCAGACCTTCGCGGTGCCCGACCCGCTGGCGGCGCTGCGGCAATTCATGCCCAAGAGACGGATTCTCCCGAGCGAGGGCATCCCACGGTTCCCGGGCGGAGCCGTGGGTGCGCTCGCGTACGATGCGGCCTCGACCTTCGAACCGACCGTGCCGCTTCCGGATCGCGACCCGATCGGCGTCCCGATGGCCGCATTCCAGGAGACGGACCTGGTCCTTGTCTTCGACCACCTGACCCACACCCTCTCGGCGGTCGCCTCGCTGCACACGGATGGCCCGGACATCGAAGGCCGCTACGCCATCGCCGAGCGGGCCATCTTCGAAGCCCTGGAGCGGACCGCTCGGCCGACGGAGGCCGAGCTTGCGGGTCTCACCCAAAGGGGCCGGCGGGAGAAGACGCCAACGACGTCGCAAGAGCCGACCGAGACTGACGAAGGTTCGGACGGAGACAGCCCGGCTGGCCTCGGCACGGCTGGGCCTGGGAATATCGAAGGTCTGAGCCAGATCGAAGTCAGTCTCGACCGAGGCGAGTACGAGTCGGCGGTTCGGTCGGCCAAGGAGGCAATCGCGGCCGGTGAGGCGATCCAGATCGTCGTCGCCCGGCGCCAGACCTACGAGCGCCCGGTCATCGGCGGGGAGAGGTTGGATGCCGTCGCGCTGTATCGCTCGCTTCGGCGCATCAACCCGAGCCCGTACCTGTTCTTCGTTCGGATGCCCGAGTTCTCGGTCGTGGGAGCGAGCCCAGAGTTGCTGGTCCGCGTAGAAGGCGACCGCGTCACCACTCACCCGATAGCCGGGACGCGGCCGCGCGGCGCCACGCCGCTCGAGGACGACGCCCTGGCGTACGCCCTGGAGCGCGATCCCAAGGAGCGGGCGGAGCACGTGATGCTCGTCGACCTCGGCCGTAACGACCTGGGTCGCGTGGCCCGGCCGGGGACGGTGGCCGTTACCAAGTACATGGAGGTGGAGCGCTACAGCCACGTCCTTCATCTCGTGAGCAACGTGGAAGCGCGGCTGAAGCCCGGTCTGGACGCGCTCGATGCGTTGCGCAGCATCTTCCCGGCCGGGACGCTCTCCGGGGCGCCGAAGGTGAGGGCGATGCAGCTCATCGCCGAGGCGGAAGGGGAGCGGCGCGGGCTGTACGGCGGCGCCGTCGGCTATCTCGGCTATGACGGCAACCTCGACACCGCGATCACGATCCGCTCCGCCGTCCTGTGCGAGGACCGGATCCATCTCACCGTCGGGGCGGGGATCGTCGCGGGCTCCGTGCCGGAACGCGAGTTCGAGGAGACGGAGCACAAGGCTGGGGCGGTTCGCCGGGCCATCGAGCTGGCTATCGCAGAGGCGGCGGGGAGTGGCGAGACAACGTCCCGTGGCGCCACGTCCCCCGCCACTGCGCCTGCCACCGCCACCGCCCAATCACCCGGCGCCCCCGCCGGCGCAGGTCGATAGGAGGCGCCCCGTGATACTCATGATCGACAACGAGCGACGCCAAGCAAGGCATGCGCCTCGCTTTGGGCGTCGCTTTGGCGGTCGGGAGCGACGCCTCTGTCGTCGCTTTAACGCCGACCGCCGTGGCATGGGGACTTTCCGATGATCCTGATGATCGACAACTACGACTCGTTCACGTTCAACCTCGTCCAGGCTCTCGAGGCGGCCGGGGCCGAGGTCCACGTCCTCCGCAACGACGCCATCGACCGGGCCGGCATAGAGGCTCTCGCGGCCGATCCCGCGGCCAACCTGCGCGGCATCGTCGTCTCGCCCGGGCCCGGCGACCCGGACTCGGCCGGGGTCTCGATGGACGCGATCCGCGTCGGCGTCGCGAGTCAGATCCCCACCCTGGGGGTGTGCCTCGGCATGCAGTCCATGGCCCAGGCGTTCGGGGCGAAGATCGGGCGTGCCCCGACGCTGGTCCACGGCGAAGCCTCGAGCATCCGGCACGACCGCAAGGGGCTCCTGGCCGGGATCACCTCCCCGTTCAAGGCCGCTCGCTACCACTCCCTCAGCATCGTGCCGGAGACCCTGCCGGCGGATTTCCTGGTCACGGCCCGAACCGAGGAGGACCGGGTCGTCATGGGCATCCGGCATCGGTTTGCCCCGGTCGAGGGCGTGCAGTTCCATCCCGAGTCGGTCCTGACGCCCCAGGGCCCGCATCTGCTGGCCAACTTCCTTCGGCTCGCCGGCGAGGGCGAGGGGAGGCTGCTCGACCGAGCTTCCGGCTCTTTCGCGCTCTCCGGACTCGAGAGCGCAGGCGGCGCGGCCAGCGAGGCAAAGACGGCGGAGGCCGCCAGGGTGGCTGCTGCCGCCGCAGCGGAGGCGTTTCGATGAGTGAGCTCGTGAGAGCGGCCCTGGCCGCGGTGGTCGAGGGCAAGCGCCTCTCGATGGACGAGGCCCGCGAGGCCATGGGATCGGTCATGGACGGCGAGGCGACGCAGGCCCAGCTGGCGGCCCTGCTGGTGGCCCTCCGGATGCGCGGCGAGACCGTCGAGGAGCTGGCCGGCTTCGCGGCGGCGATGCGCGAGCGAGTGCTGAAGGTGACGGCCCCGCCCGGAGCCATCGACACGTGCGGCACCGGCGGAGACAAGAGCGGCACCTTCAACATCTCCACTGCCGCGGCGCTGGTCGTGGCCGCGGCCGGAGTGCCCGTGGCCAAGCACGGCAACCGGGCCATGACCTCGGCTTGCGGTTCGGCCGATGTCCTCGAAGCCCTTGGCGTCGCCACCGACCTGACCCCGGCAGAGGCGGGCGCGGCGCTGCGAAAGGACGGCTTCGCCTTCCTCTTCGCCCAGGGTTACCACCCGGCCATGAAGCATGCGGGCCCGACCCGGCGCGAGATCGGCGTCCGGACGGCCTTCAACCTCCTCGGCCCGATGACCAATCCGGCAGGCACGCGCCGCCAGGTCGTCGGCGTCGGCGATCCGGCCGCGGCTCCGAAGATGGCGGAAGTGCTCCGGCTTCTCGGTACCGAGCACTCGCTGGTCGTCCACGGCAACGGCGTGGACGAGCTGCCGCTCGACGGGTCGGGCGTTCTCTACGACGTGACGCCGGCGGGCGTGGTGCGGTCGGAGATCGTGGCCGCCGACCTGGGTCTGACGCCTGCGCCGCTCTCGGCTCTGGCCGGTGGAAATCGAGAGGAGAACGCCGCGCTCCTCGAGGCGGTCCTTGCCGGTGAGGCCGGACCTCGGCGCGACGTCGTCCTGCTCAACGCGGCCGCGGCCTTCGTGGCTGCCGGCCGTGCGGCGAACCTGGCGGAGGGGATTCCTCTGGCCGCGCGGGTGATCGACACGGGCGCAGCCACCGACCAGCTGGAAAGACTTCGTGCCGCGAAGACGGCCCGGGACACGGCGAGAGCGGCCGAGTCTCTCCAGGGAGCGCCGGCATGACGGCCGTGGCCGAACCGCGACGCCCCGGCCGGGCGTCCGGCGCCGCACGGGCGTCCGGCACCGCCGCTGCCTCGAGGGCCGGAGTCGTGGCCGAGATCGCGGCCCGGCGCCTGGCGGACGTGCGTGCGGAGCTGGGGTCGCGAACGTACCGCCACCTCGCCGACGACGCGGCCGATTACTCGGCCCGGCCCGGGAACGCGCCGCGGCCGATCGTCGAGCGCCTGGCGGCGCCGGGCCTGCACCTGATCGCGGAGGTGAAGCGCAGCTCCCCGTCGGCCGGGGCGATCGTCGCGGACGCAGAGTCGACCGGGGTCGACTTTGCGGTGGCCCTGGCTCGAGCCTACGAATCGGGTGGGGCGAGCGCGATCTCGATTCTCTGCGAGCCGCACTGGTTCGGCGGATCGGTGGACGATCTGCGGGCCGTCAGGGCCGCCGTCTCGATCCCGATTCTGGCCAAGGAGTTCGTCGTCGACGAGCGCCAGCTCCCGGTGCTGCGCTCGGCCGGGGCGGACGTCGTCCTGCTCCTGGCATCGCTTCTGCCGGCGAAGAAGCTGGCCCGGTTCGCCGAGCTTGCCCGCGAGATCGGCCTCGAGCCCCTGGTCGAGGTTCACGACGAGCGCGAGATGGAAGCCGCGCTCTCGACCGAAGCTCGTTTGATCGGCCTCAACAACAGGAACCTGCGGACGCTCGCGGTCGACCCGGACAACTGCCTGCGCCTGCGGGCGCTCGTGCCCAACGACCGTCTGGCGGTAGGCGAATCGGGCGTCAGCGAGCCCCGAACGCTTGTCGGCTGGCGGGCGGCCGGGCTGGACGCTGCCCTCATCGGCGAGGCGCTGATGCGCTCGGCCGATCCGGCCTCGGCGGCCCGCGCGTTCGTCTCCGCCGGTTCGGTGCCACGCGACGTGGCGGCGGAGGCGCGGCAGCCGATCGTCAAGATCTGCGGCGTCACGGACTCGGAGGGTGCGCTCTCCGCCCTGCGAGTCCGGAGCCGATGCCATCGGCCTCAACCTCGTGCCGGGGACGCCGCGCTGCCTGGCGGTCACGGAAGCCGCGTGGCTTGCGACCCTGGTGCGCGGGGCCTCTCCCGCGGGCAGGCGGCCCCGGGTGGTTGCCGTCTTCGCCGATGCCCCGGCGGCCGAGATCGAGGCCGCCATCGAGGCCATCGATCCGGACGCGGTTCAGCTTTCCGGCTACGAGCCCGTCGAGTCGATATCGGCAATTCGCCGCCCGGTCTGGAAGGTGCTCCACCTCCCGGCGGCCGAGGAGTCCGCCACCGCCGGCGAACCCGGCGCGGCGTCGGACCCCGCCTCCATCGGCTCGGTGGTTTCCGGCGCAATCGAGGCAGGCAAGCTTGTATCTCGCAGCCGGCGCCGAACGCCTCCTTCTCGACACCGCCGGAGGCCCGTTCCCCGGAGGGACCGGCCGCCAGGTTGCCCGCCGGATCGCGGCCGCCGTGGCGCGCGAGATCCCGGTCATCCTCGCCGGAGGCCTCGACGCCGCGAACGTGGCCGAAGCGGTGCTGGAAGTGCCCGCGGTCGGCGTCGACGTCGCGTCCGGCGTGGAGGTCCACCCGTCCGCGGCGACGGCCAGCGCGGCCGCCGCGAAGGCGCGAGAGGTCGCCGCCGTCGGGTCGCGGCCCCGCAAGGATCCCTTGCGCGTGGCGCTGTTCGTGAAACGGGCGAAAGCCGCCCGGTTCGATCGGCCGCACGTCCGAGTCCGTCCGACGCCCGTGCCGGAGTCGCTCCTCGAACCCGACGAGAACGGTCGCTGGGGCCTGGACCGTGACTTCGGCGGGCGCTACGTGCCCGAGACGCTCGTGGCCGCCCTCGACCAGCTGGAAGCGGCGTGGGCCGAAACGCGCCACGACGCGCGTTTCTGGGCCGAGTTGCGTGAGCTGCAGTTCCACTACGGCGGACGCCCGACGCCGATCTACCGGGCCGACCGGCTCGGGTCCGAGATCCACGACGCGGCCCGAGCGCTGGCCGGTCGGGCGGCTTCGCGACTGCCCGAACGGATCCGGCTCTATCTCAAGCGCGAGGACCTCAACCACACCGGGGCCCACAAGCTGAACAACGCCCTGGGCCAGGTCCTGCTGACGCGGCGCCTGGGCAAGAGCCGAGTCATCGCGGAGACGGGCGCCGGCATGCACGGCGTGGCCACGGCCACGGCCTGCGCCCTGCTGAACATCCCGTGCGTCGTCCACATGGGCGTCGAGGACATCGAGCGCCAGGCCCCGAACGTCCTCCGAATGCAGGCCCTGGGAGCGGAGGTCCGGCCCGTCTACGGCGGCTCCGGAACGCTGAAGGATGCCGTCAGCGAAGCCCTGCGAGACTGGGTCACGAACGTCGAAACCTCTCATTACTGCCTTGGGTCCACGATGGGCCCGCATCCGTACCCCATGCTGGTGCGCGATTTCCAGCGCGTCATCGGCGACGAGGCGGCGGCGCAGCTGGAGAGCGTTGAAGGGCGGCTGCCCGACCTGGCGATCGCCTGCGTCGGCGGCGGCTCCAACGCCCTCGGCCTGTTGAGCCGGTTCATCGGCGAGCCGGACGTCCGGCTGGCGGTGGCCGAGGCGGCGGGGAAGGGGATTGGAACCGGCAAGCACGCGGCGGCGCTGCTCGGCGGCTCGCCGGGGATCCTCCACGGCTCGCGCTCCTACATGCTCCAGGGCCCGGACGGCCAGGTGATCGAGGCCGTCTCGATCTCGGCGGGTCTCGACTATCCGGGGATCGGGCCTCAGCTCGCGGCGTTGATGCAGGCGGGCCGGCTGATCGTCTCGTCCGCGACCGACACGGAGGCCGTGGCCGGAATGCGGCAGGTCGCCCGGACCGAAGGGATCCTCGCGGCCGTGGAATCGGCCCACGCGGTTGCGGCCCTGCCGGACGTGCTGGCGCGCATCGCACGCGAGGCCGAACCCGGGCCTTCGATTCATGAGCGTGTCGGCGGCGGTACCTCCTTCTCCGCCGCCGGCCCGCTGCCTCGTGAAGCCGTCGTGGTCCTGGGCCTCTCGGGCCGCGGCGACAAGGACCTTGCGGCGTTGGGCCAAGCCCAAAGCGGAGCCGGCGTTGGGCGAGGCCCAACTCCGTGGGGCTGAACAGAGTGAGGTGGGTCGATGACCGCTCAACTTCGCCGCCCGCCCACCGGCGGCGCTCATGGTGCGGCCGCGCAAGCCCCAACGAGCGCGGCCGCGCCTACCCTTTCGCCTGACGCCGGTACCAACGACACGGCCGGGGCGCGTCGGATCGCCGGGGCTTTCGCCCGTGCCGCAGTCCGAGGTCGCGCGGCGCTCATCCCGTACGTCGTGGCCGGCTATCCCGACCACGCCACCTCGCTCGCCGCGGCGCTTGCCGCCGCGGATGCGGGCGCGGACCTGCTCGAGATCGGTCTGCCGTATTCGGACCCACTCGCCGATGGGGCCACTCTCCAGCGGGCGACCACGGCCGCACTGCGGGCCGGGGCCACGCTCGAGGGTTCCGTCACGCTTCTGCGAGAGATCGCGGAGGCCCGGCCGGAGCTGCCGCTCATCCCGATGTGCTACGCGAACCAGATCCTCGGCGGCGGCGACGGCCGGGCCGTCGCCACTCGCCTGGCCGCGGCGGGGGCGAGTGGCGTGATCGTCGCCGACCTGACCCCGGACGAGGGCCTGCGATTCGAGGCCGTCGCCCGCGACGTCGGCCTCGCGGTCATCTACCTGATCGCCCCGACGACGACCGCTGCCCGCCGGGCCCAGGTGGCTCGGCGTTCGGGCGGATTCCTCTATTGCGTCTCTCTCGTGGGCGTCACCGGCGCGCGTGCGACGTTGCCGCCTTCGGTCCGTGCCCTCGTCGCATCGGCCAGGGCAGACTCACCCGTGCCGGTAGCCGTCGGCTTCGGAGTGAGCACTCCCGCCCACGTTCGGCTGCTGGTAGGCGCCGGTGCCGACGGGGTGATAGTGGCGTCGGCCCTCGTAGACGCTCTCGGCCCCGACGGCCGCGACGTGGCAGCGCTGGCCGCCCTGGTCGCGGAGTTGCACGCCGCCACGCGCCGGCTGAAGGGCGGAGACGCTACGGCCGGTACAGCTCTGCGTCAGACCAGAGGCCTCGGTTGGTGAAGCCACCGGCCACGAGAACGCGCCCGTCCTGGAGCAATATCGCCATAGGGACGGCGCGTGGAGTTGCCATCGAGCCGGTCGCCTCGAACTTGCCTGTATTCGGGTCGTAGATCTCGGCCGAGGTGAGATCGGTTGTGCCCACCATGGCGATGCAGGATGTCCCGGCGCATGCCACAGGGCCCGGGTCGTGCGTTCCTCCGGCTATCAACACGCGGCCGTCCGCGAGCAACGTCGAGGAGTGGTCCCTCCGATCGACCGTCATCGATCCGGTGAGGCTGAACGTGCCGGTGCACAGGTCGATAGAACTCCGCCGACGCAATACCCACCGAACCGTTGTTGCCACCCGTGACGAGACGCGCCCGTCCGTCAGAGCCGAGTGGCTGCGTGGCTGCCACGAGGCGAGGTCATCGATCCCAGTTGCAGCGAACATGCCGGTCGCCGGGTCGTAGACCTCGGCCGAGGCCGTTGGCCCCAGTCTGCCTCCGTATGCAACAGCCGTTCTATCCGCCGGTCGACGAGCACGCGCCCGTCGGACAGCACGGTCGCGGTCGCTCCACTCTGCGGAACCTGGACGGCGCGCCCGTCGGTATCGAACGTTCCGGATCCGGGATCGTACAGCTGGGCCCACGTCGTGTCTGTCTACGCCGCTCTTGGTCGCTGCCGATCGACCAACACCTTCCCGTTCTTGAGCAAGGACCGCCGACGGAAAGCTGTACTGGTCCGCAAGCATGGATCCGCTGCGGCTGAATTGCCGGTCCCGGGGTCGTAGAGTTCCGGCTGCACGATTGCCCCCTCCCGGTATTAGCCCCCGAGGATGAGGACACGGCCGTCGGCGAGCAGTGTCGCCGCTGCCCTGAGTGTGAGGCCCGCGCATCGTGCCGGTGGGAGTGAACTGGCCCGATGCAGGGGTCGTAGAGCTTGGCCGAAGTTCAGGTCGCCTCCCTCGGCGCCGGCGAAGAGGACGCGGCCGTCAGAGAAGCGCCACGGCCATGGTGTACGTCGGCGCCCATCGGGCCGGCCGGGCCGAACTTGCCGGACGGCCCCATGGAAATCGATGGCCTCGGCACGATCGACGGCTGGTCCGTCGGAGTCGCGCTCGGGACTTGCCGACGCGTCTCGTCGCTGACCGGTGCTCGCGTCTGGCCGTCGGGCTCTCGCTCGGGACTCGCCGACGGCGCTCGCGCTCGCAGCGCTGGGTCGCCGAGCTCTCGCTCGACACTCCCCGATGGGCTCGCGCCGGCGCTGGCCGCCGCGCCAGCGCTGCCGAGGCCGTGGCCGCGATTGGCGATCAGAAGAGGAGACTCACCGCCAGCACGACGGTGGCCGCGAGGCCCAGCAGCGAAAGCGCCGCGCGCGGTGCCCCTGAAGCGAATGCTTGGCGCCTGGATCTCGCTTTCGTCACGAACGCCTCCTCCGCAGCCGCCATACGGGGTACTCTCTCTACCGTGCTCGGACTTCTCCGAGGCGTCTTCGCTAAAGATGACGGAGAAGGGCAGATAGTGCTGGCCGATTCTGGCGCCTTCGAGCCGCTGTCGCACCCGGGCCGGGGCGGCCTCGGAGCTGGCTTCCGCCCTCTGGTCAGGGCTCTCTGGAATCGCCTTCGCCACTCCCCGACGCGTCGCCACTCGCCGATTCCTCACCGCCGCGGAGCTTGCGCGCGACGATGCCGGAGAGGCCGCCGGGCAGTAGCCGGCTGGCCAGCGCCACGAGCACCGCGACCACGAAGAGCGCAAGCAGCGCGCCGACGGTTATGCGTTCGCATCTTTCGCCTTGCGGGCGGTGGTTTGTCCATCGAACCCTTCCCTTGGCAGCGAGCTAGGCGGGCGGGGAGCCCGAAGTCTCGAGCTCCTCCAGACGGGTCATAGTCTCGATCAACTGGCGGTAGAGCGCCAGCAGGGCGTCCTGCGGAAGGGGTCCCTCGTTGGCCATCGCGACGCGCATCAGGACCTCGCGCTCGCGCTTGGCGTCGGCGATCGGGCTGCCGTTTCGAGCCTTCGTCCGGCCGGCTTCCAGGCCGAGCCGGGTCCGGCGATTGAGCAGCCTGACGATCTCGCGGTCGAGTTCGTCTATCTCGGATCGGAGTTCATCCAGCCGGTCAGCCATGTCGCTCGCCTATGCGATGAGCGATGAACTCGAGCGCCAGCGCGTAGCCCCCGGCGCCCCGCCCGACGATCTGCTCGGCGGCGATGTCGTGCAGGTAGTTGACGCTCCGGAACGGCTCGCGCCGGTTCGGATCGGACAGGTGAACCTCGACGAAGGGCCGGCCGATGCCGAGAAGCGCGTCCCGGAGCGAGACGCTCGTGTGCGTCAGCCCTCCCGCGTTGACGATCGCCCAGTCGAAGTCGCGCTGGTGGAGCCGATCGATCAGGACGCCCTCGTGGTTCGACTGGAACGTCTCGACCTCGAGACCGAGCTCGCGACCGCGCTGTCGCAGGCCTTCTTCGATCTCGGCGAGGGTCGTCTTGCCGTAGATCTCCGGCTCACGAGTCCCCAGCAGGTTGAGGTTGGGGCCGTTGAGGACGAGGACGCGTGTCATGGCCGGACCGTCGCTTCGGATCGAACCGGGACGGGCTCCAGCCGGAGGGCGGCGAGCAGTCCGGCGGCGACCGCGTCCGCCGGCACGTCCGACCGGATGACCACCCCGGACTCCGTCGGCAGCACCCAGTTCAGGCGGCCCATGACGTGCTTCTTGTCGTTTGCCATTCGTTCGCGGATCGCGTCCGGCGAGACGGCCGGCGGCTCTACTCCGAGCCCCAGGCGGTCCAGGAGGGAGTTGACCCGGTCGGCGCGCCGAGCCGGCGTGAGGTCCATGGCACGCGCTATCGCGAAGGCGCCGCGAAGCCCGTAGGCGACGGCCTCGCCGTGGAGGATGGTCTTGTAGCCGGCCGCGGCTTCGATACCGTGGCCGATCGTGTGGCCAAGGTTCAGGACCATCCGCCCGCTCGACTCGCGCTCGTCCGCGACGACGATCTCGACCTTCGCCCAGACGCAGCGCTCGACCATCTCCGCAACGGCGCCCGACTCGAACGGCTCCGCCGCGCCCCGGACGAACGCCTCCCCCTCCCGCTCCACGAGCTCCAGCAGGCGCTCGTCGCCCAGGACGGCCACCTTCACCACCTCGCCCAGGGCCGCCCGCCGCTGCCGGGCCGGCAGCGTGGCCAGGAAGGCAACGTCGGCGACGAATGCCGTGGGGTGGTGGAAAGCCCCGACCAGGTTCTTGCCCTCCGGCAGGTCCACGGCCGTCTTGCCGCCCAGCGCCGCGTCGATCTGGCCGACCAGGGTCGTCGGGACGTTGACGAGTCGGAACGCCACGCATGTACATGGCCGCGGCAAGCCCGGCGGCATCGGTCAGCGCCCCGCCGCCGATGGCGACGAGAGTCTCCCCGCGGTCCACGCGCAGCTTGGCCAGGACCCGGCAGGTCTCCTCGATGACGCGAAGGCGCTTGGCGTTCTCGCCGCGAGGCAGGAAGACGCGCTCGACCGGCCAGTCCTCCGCCGCCAGCGCGGCCGCGATCCCGGCCCCGGCCACGTCCCAGGCCTTCGGCTCGGAGAGAAGGATGGCCCGGCGCGCGCCGCCACGGGTCAGGGCGGAGGCGACGGCCGTGGCGGCGATCCCCTGGCCGATCTGCACCCGACCGATCGGGGTATCGGCCAGCATCACGGTCACGCCGGCAGACGGTCCGTCGCCGAGCCTGCTCTCGATGGCTTTGACGAGCCCGTCGACGTTGGTCGTGCCGCTGAGTTGGAGAGCCGGGGCATAGAAGCGGCGCCGCTCCTCGGCCAGGTTGCGAAGGGATTCCAGCGGATGACCCCCGGCGATGAGGGGCCGCACGTTGGCGCTCCTGCCCAGGCGACTGGCCAGGATCTCCGGCGCGCCGTCCAGCCAGACCGGGAAGCGGCCGCGATACAGCAGCCACCGATTGAGGGGATCGATGACGGCGCCGCCGCCGGAGGCGATGACCCGGCGCAGTTCCGGATCCGGGTCCGCCGGTCCGAGGGAAAGCACCGCCTCGCGCTCGTGGCGGCGAAAGCCGGCCTCACCCTCCGCGGCGAAGATGGCCGTCACGGAGCTTGCCGGCCCGGCGCTCCACGAGATCGTCCAGGTCGATGAATGCCGCCCCGTGGCGCTGCGCGAGGCGGCGCCCCACGGCGGTCTTGCCGCTGCCGGGGAGGCCGACGAGGACGAGATCCATGGCGCTACTCGCTCTCCGCCGGGATGGTCTCGCCGGTCGAGCTGCCGGCCTGGCCGTGGGTCGGGGCCGCCGGCGATCGGGCGGCCCTCTCGCGGAAGCGAGTGGCCGCCCTCTCGCGGAAGCCGAGCAGGCGTTGTCCAGCATCTCGGCCAGGGAGTCGCCACCGAACTTCTCGAGGGCGAAGTCGGCCAGGATCAGGCAGACCATGGCCTCCGCCACGACTCCCGCGGCCGGCACGACGCTGATGTCGCTGCGCTCGTAGTGGGCCTTCTCGACCGGCTGGCCCGTCACCAGATCCGCGGACGGCAGGGGGCGGGGGAGCGTCGAGATGGGCTTGACGGCGCCCCGGAGCACGATCGGCTGGCCGTTACTGACGCCGCCTTCGAGACCGCCGGCGTTGTTGGTGCGGCGCAGCCACCGGCCCTCGGCGTCGCGGCCGTCGATCACGTCCATGACCGCGGAGCCGAACCTGCGCGTCTGCTCGAACCCGAGCCCGATCTCCACGCCCTTCACGATCGGGATGCTCACCACGCCGCCGGCCAGGGCGCCGTCCAGTCGGCGATCCCAGTGGGCATAGCTGCCCAGCCCCATCGGCACGCCCATGGCCACCACCTCGAAGACGCCGCCGACGGTGTCGCCGGCCGCCCGGGCCTCGTCGATCCGGGCGATCATCCGTTCCTCGGCCGCGGCATCCGGGCAGCGCAGCGGACTCGCCTCCGTTTCTTCGCGGGTTCGCGTGGCTGCGGCCGGATCGAAGGCAACGCCTCCGACCTCGGCCGTGTACGACCAGACCTCGATCCCCAGCGCCGACAGCAGCGCTCGCGCCACGGCCCCGGCCGCGACACGGGCCGCGGTCTCCCGCGCCGACGCTCGCTCGAGGACGTTGCGCACGTCGTCGAATCCGTACTTGACGGCGCCGGCCAGGTCCGCGTGCCCGGCCCGGAGTCGAGTTATCGGCGCGGCTTTCTTGTCGCCGGCCTGGGCCATCGCCGCCAGCTCCGCGGCCTGCTCCCCGGTGAGCGGCTCGACCTGCATGACCCGCGTCCAGTTCTCCCAGTCGCGGTTGCGTACCAGGAGCAGGATCGGCGAGCCGAGGGTCAGGCCGTGGCGGACGCCGGAGAGGATCTCGGCCCGGTCCTGCTCGATCGACGTGCTGCGGGCCCCCCGGCCGTAGCCGCGCTGGCGGCGTGCCAGATCCGTCGCGATCTGGTCTTCGGTGAGCGGCAGGCCGGCAGGAATCCCTTCGACCGTGGCCGCCAGGGCAGGCCCGTGCGACTCCCCGGCCGTCAGGAAGCGGAGGCGGCCCACGGTATCCCGCCTACGCCGTCGGGGTGGCGGCCGGGTCGGGCCGGGCGCCAGCCGATTCGGCCGAGCCGCCGTCGCCGGCCGGGCCGGCTCCCAGCCGTCCCAGTGCCGAGGCCGTGCTCGCGGGCTCGATCGAGTTCGGCCTGCATGACCTCGAGCGGGGCGGCCTTGCCCGTCCACAGCTCGAAGGACAGCGCGCCCTGCTGGAGCAGCATCGGCTCGCCGTTCATGATGACGCAGCGTGCCGCGGCGGCGTCCTTGAGCAGCTGCGACTGGGGTGGGTTGTAGATGAGATCCATCACCAGCAGGTCCGGCGGCAGCAGTTCCGCCGGGATGGGCGTCTCGCCCGGGATCAGGCCGACGGAAGTGGCGTTCACCAGGAGCTTCGTCTTGGCCAGCTCGGCCTCCAGGACGGACTCGTGCCACGGCATCGCGCGCAGGTCCATGTGGGAGGCGCTGCGGCCGAAATGCCGGACGAGCGCCTCGCCCTTGTGGAGGTGGCGGTTGAAGATGACCACCCGCTGGAAGCCCTCGGTGATCAGGGAGAACATCACGGCTCGCGCGGCTCCGCCGGCCCCCAGGACCACGGCGTGGCGGGGCATCTTCTGGCGCCCGACCAGCTTGTCCAGGGCGGCCTTGAAGCCCGGCACGTCGGTGTTGTGGCCGATCAGCTTCTTGCCTTCGCGAGAGATGACGTTCACCGCCCCGGTGGCCTGGGCATCCTCGGTCATTCGATCGATGAGCGGGACGACGTGCTCCTTGTGGGGAACGGTCACGTTCGCGCCGAGGAACTCGTCGCCGCGAAGCTCGGCGACCGCCGCGGCCAGGTCGATCTGCCGGCGGTCCCACAGCTCGTAGCGGGCGTCGATGCCCAGGGCGTCGAAGGCAGCCTGCTGCATGGCGCCCGAGAAGGAGTGGGCGACCGGGTGGCCGATCAGGACGACGCGATTGGTCATGCTCGCAGCCTTTCCATTTCGAGGAAGAAGCTCGGGTACGAGACGGCCGCGCTCTCGGCGCGGTCGATCGTCGTCGAGCCCGAAGCGATCAGGCCGGCGACCGCGAAGGTCATCGCCAGCCGGTGGTCATCGAGGGTTCGAGTCGCGGACCCGACGAGTGGAGTGGGTCCTTCTATGACGATGTCATCGCCGTCCACGGAGATCCGGGCCCCGAGGGCGCGCAGCCCCGCGGCTATCCCGGCGATCCTGTCCGACTCCTTGTTGCGTAGCTCTCCGGCGCCTCGGATCGTGGTCTTGCCGCGGGCCTGGGTCGCGGCCAGGCACAGGATCGGGATCTCGTCGATCGCTGCCGCGACCTCTGCGGGATCCAGGTCGACCGCGCGCAGCTCGCTCGATCGGACGGTCAGGTCCGCCAGCGGCTCTCCGGAGTCGCCGGGCCTACCGGCCGGGGCCGCTCCGGCGGCCGTGGCGGCGCCGAGCGCCGTTTCGCCGATGCGGGCGCCCATTCGGACCAGGATGTCGATCGCCGCCCGCCGCGTCTGGTTCACGCCCACCGAGCGCAGGGTGAGATCCGCGTCGGCGTGGATCGCCCCTGCCACCAGCCAGAAGGCGGCCGCGGACGGATCGGCCGGGACGCGCTCGTCCAGCGGCCGAAGTCGTGCGCCACCATCCAGAGTCCAGGCCACGGGGCCTCCTCCCGAACTCGCCGTCGGCTCACGCCGGACGTCGACGCCGCGCGATCGGAGCATCCGCTCCGTGTGGTCTCGCGTGGCGACCTTCTCGCGCACCGTCGTTTGCCCTTCCGCGCGCAGGCCCGCCAGCAGGATCGCCGACTTGACCTGGGCGCTCGGTACGCCGGTCGAGAAGTCGATCGCGGCTAGCCGGGAACTACCGATGACGACCAGCGGAGGGAGGGTATCGGAGCGGCGCGCATACAAAGCCGCGCCCATAAGGCGCAGCGGTTCGATGATACGAGCCACCGGACGGCTCCGCAACGAAGCATCCCCGTCCAGGACGCTGAAGAACGGCAGGCCGGCGAGCAATCCGGAGCACAGCCGAAGGCTCGTTCCGGAGTTCCGGCAATCCAGCACGCCGTCCGGCTCGTGCAGGCCGTCCGTGCCGGGTGAGACGACCCGATAGTCCACGTTCAGGCCGTCGGCCCGCAGCCGCTCCACGGTTGCCCCGAGCGCTGCCACGATCGCGGCCGTGGCCCGGACGTCCATGCCGTCGCCCGCGCCGCTCACCGCGCTCTCGCCCTCGGCCATCGCCGCCATGAGCAGGGCCCGGTGGGAGATCGACTTGTCGCCGGGCAGCCGCGGCTCGCCGCGCAGGTGCGCGGCAGGCAGGATCGGGCGTGGTTGCTCCACGGGGAGCGGCGGGGCGCTCATGACGGTCAGTGCTTGCCGCCGCCGCCGACCGTGACCGCCCCGTCGATGACGTAGGGATCCTTGATGAGGGTCCGGACCTCATCGTGGATGTGGCGCAGCGCTCCGGCCATGTCGGTGAACTGGTCGAATGTGAGCGACTGCTCGCCGTCGGAGAGCGCTTCGTCCGGGTTGGGATGGACCTCGACCATGATCCCGTCGGCGCCTGCGGCGACGGCCGCAAGGGCCATCGGCCGCACCAGCCAGCGCTTGCCGGTGGCGTGGGACGGATCGACGATCACGGGCAGGTGGGTCAGGTGGTGCAGCAGCGGCACGGCCGTCAGATCGAGCGTGTTGCGCGTGTACGTCTCGAAGGTTCGGATGCCGCGCTCGCAAAGGATCACGTTGGGCTGGCCCGAGGAGATGATGTATTCGGCGGCCATCAGCCACTCTTCGATCGTGGCCCCGTAGCCGCGCTTGAGCATGACCGGCTTGCCGGCCTTGCCGACGGCAGTCAGCAGCGAGTAGTTCTGCATGTTGCGGGTGCCTACCTGGAGGATGTCCGCGTGCTCGGCGACGACCTCGACCTGGCTCGGCTCCATGACCTCCGTGATCACCGGCAGGCCGGTGGCCTGGCGCGCTTCGGCCAGGTAGCGAAGCCCCTCCAGGCCCAGTCCCTGGAAGCTGTAGGGGCTCGTGCGTGGCTTGAACGCGCCTCCGCGCAGGATCGTGGCGCCGGCTTTCGCGACCGCTCTGGCGGTCTCCAGCATCATTTCCCGGTTCTCGACCGAGCAAGGGCCGGCCATGATCGTGAGCGTGCCGTTGCCGACCCTGGTGCCCCGCACCTCGATGACCGTGTCCTCGGGATGGGACTCCCGCGACGCCAGCTTGTAGGGCCTGCTGATCGGGGTCACGGATGAGATGCCGGGCATCGAGTTGAGCTTGTTCATCAAATGGTCTCGTACCGGAGCTACGTCACCCAGGACCGCGATCACCACACGCTGGGTGCCCACATTGTCGTGCGGTGTCAGGCCGTGCGCTCGGATCTGCGACCGAACGTTCTCTGCGTCCTGTTCTGTTGCGCTTGCGGACATCACGATGATCAACTTGCGGTCCTCCAACTGGCGGCGGGCCGGCGAGGGTCTTGGTCGGGCAACAAAAAAGCAGAGGCGTTGCCTCTGCTGCACCCGGCACGACCCGCGATCCCGGGCCTAAGCTCCGGGAACGGTCATGCCGGGTAGCGGTAAAAGAAAAAGTGTTCCATGACGATGCTCCGGACAGTACCGGGCGCAAAGGCCGGTGTCAAATCGAATTGAACGGGGCGCCTCGCGCTCTGCGAGCGCTGCTGTTTCGAACGAGCCTCGTTGGTTGACCCTGATGCTACGTTGGTCGCGGAGCATTGCGACGGCAAGCTGTCCGCCTGCTCCGCAAGAGGGCAAGTCAATGGGCGATCCAAAACGAAGCGGCGAGTCGAAGGTTGCGCAGCTCGCCGACTGGGCTGTCCCGGCGATGGGTCGGGCGATAGGCGATCCGCCGCTGCCGGGCAAGCCCGCCGAGCCTCCCGAGGACGAATGGAGGATCCCGACGGGGCCGGTAGAAGACGTTGCGCCACCGGCTGACGGCGTGCCGGCTGCCGGCGACACCGGCAGAGGGAGCCTGCTGCACCGTCTGACTCACCGCGGCTAGAAATCCTGACGGCAGTCGACCATTCGCGGGGCAACCGGCACTCGGGCTCCGGCCGGGCGTCATCGCCGTGGAGGTAGCTCCGGCGCATGAACCTGCCCGTGGAGAACTGGCGCGCCCGGCGGGACTCGAACCCACGACCTCCAGGTCCGCAACCTGGCGCTCTATCCACTGAGCTACGGGCGCGCGCCGCTGTGACTATGCGGAAAGACTGGCGGAGAGGGAGGGATTCGAACCCTCGAGGCAGGTTACCCCACCTGGCGGTTTAGCAAACCGCTGCACTAGACCAGCTATGCGACCTCTCCAGGAGTCACAGCGGCCGGAATTCTAGCATGGCGGAACGCCGCCGAAGCATGCCCGCACCCGGCCACCGCGTTAGCCCGGCCTACCGAATCCGCCCGGCACCGCGCCGGCCGATCGAGGCCTCAAGCCTCCCGATCGTCTCCAACGGCCGGTCCTTCGAGCCTGAAACGAGCGAAGAGCCGCGCCCCGAACCCGCCCTTCACGCGTTCCCGCCGCAGCTCGCCCGGATCGAGCCCGAGGTCGCGCGCGATTGCCTCCAGCTCGAGCGGCCTCAAGCTCAGAATGCTGAGGTCGTAGATCAGGGCCACTCCGCCGGGCCGCAGGACTCGCGAGACCTCGCCGAAGACGGCGGCCGGATTCTTCCAGTGGTGCAGGCTCAAGGTCGAGACCACCAGATCGACCGACGCGTCGTTGAATGGCATGGCTTCCGCGTCGCCGACGATGAACCGCAGCCGCCCGTCCGTCGTGGCGTGGCGGCTGGCCAGCTGCATCATGCTCGGCGAGAGGTCCAGTCCCACCACGCGCGCGTTGCGGAGTCGGTGCGAGAGTTCCAGGGCGAGGTCGCCCGGCCCGCAGCCGAGATCCACGATCGTGGCCTTGCCGGTCCCGCCGCGGGCCTGGAGTTCCGCGACCACGTCCTTCGCCACTCCCCGGTAAAGGCGCCCGAACACCGGCGCGAAGAAGCGGGAGTACGTCCGAGACTCGGGTTCGGAGAAGCCCTCGACTCGCGCGTCCAACCAACGCGCCGCGGACCGCGTGGCATGCCGGCCGCGTTCCGTGAAGATCGCCAGCGTGAGGACCACGAGCACACCCGAGAGCAGCCGGCCGGGACCTCGCCGCCTGGCGCGCCGGCCGCCCGCCTCAGTCTCGGGACTCTTCTCCGTACCGGTCACCCGGTCTTGCGTGCGCCCCCGCAGTCTCATGGCAGGTACCTGTTCATCCTTTCGACTAGATCTTGTGGAACGGTTCCGGGACCGACGCGGATTCTCGGCAGCACGAAACGGTTCGCCCATGTCTCGGGCTTGCTACCGCCCTGGATGACGGCCGTCTGGATGCCGGGGCATTTCGACAAGGCCGAGATTACTGCCGGGCTGGTAAGACCGATCGGATAGGAGAACGACTGGGGCCACTCTCCCACGGCTCGGGCGATCAGCGCCGAGGCCCCGAATGTCTCCGTCACGAGACGATCCGCCGGCATGTAAGCCATATCCTCGTGCGACATCGAGTGGTTGCCGATCTCGTCACCGTCGGCCGACATTAGCTGGAGTTGATCGATGCTCAGCATGTCGGGGTTGCCGATCCGGGAGGCAACCACGAAGAAGGTCCCTACGAAGCCGTCCTTGTGAAGTATCGGGAACGCATAGAGGAAGCCGTCGGCATAGCCATCGTCGAACGTGGCCACGAAGGTCTTGGCTGGAGGGTTGAGGCCGAGCCGCAGGAAATCACCGAGTTTGGCCATGGTGATCGTTTGCCAGCCCGCGGCATACAGCGCGTTCATCTGGGCGGCAAACAGATCGGGCGGCACGACGAGGCTCACCGAATAGCCGGTCTCGGTCTCGAGCGGCTTGACGCGGTGGTATTCGAGGATCGGCACGCGCAGCCCGAACGGGCTGGCCTTCGGGTCCGCCGAAGGCAGCGGCGTCGGCGCCGCGGGGGCGTCGCAGCTCACGTAGGGAGCGGGAACGCAAGGGGTCGGAGTCGGCTCCGGGGTCGCGGTCTCGGCCGGCGGGGTCGGCGTTGGGCTCTCGGATGGAGTGGGCGACGCCGTGGATGCGTCCGGGGACGCGGGCCCGGCCTCCATCGAGCGGGTGGCGGCGGCAAGGGGACGTGGCTCCGCCGCGGTGCCGTTGCCGGCCGACCACGGCAGGACCGCGGCCGCGACAGCGACGACGACCAGGACAGCCATCGCCGCGGCCAGCGCGGCACGCCGGCGCGGCAGGCGGATGCGCTTCGCGATGGCTCCTGGCAACTCCCTCACGACGCGTATTGTGATGGCTGACAGCGATAGCCGCAGTCCCAAAGGAGCGCCATGGAGCGCATCGGGTTCGTTGGCCTGGGCACCATGGGTGCCTCGATGGCCGCCAATCTGCTTCGGGCCGGAGCTCCGCTGACGGCATGGAACCGAACTCCCGGCCGGGACGGCCTGCTGCTGGAGATGGGCGCCCAGTCGGCTGAATCGGCCGCGGCGGTGGCCGCTCGCTCGGACGTCATCGTCGTCTGCGTGTCGGACACGCCGGACGTCGAGGCGGTTCTGTTCGACCCCGCCGGCATCGCCGCGGGAGCGGCGCGGGGGAGCCTCGTGGTCGACTGCTCCACGATCTCGCCCGATGCCACTCGCGAGTTCGGGCGCCGGCTCGCCGAGCGGGGAGTTGGCATGGTGGACGCGCCGGTCTCCGGAGGCTCGGAGGGGGCTCGTCTCGGTACGCTGACGATGTTCGTCGGTGGCGACGAGGCGGCGGTCGCCCGGGCCCGGCCCGTCCTCGAGGCGATGGGCAAGACGATCACCCATCTCGGGCCGCTCGGCAGCGGGCAGGCCGGCAAGGCCGTCAACCAGGTGATCATCAGAGGCGCCTACCTGGGCCTGGCAGAGGGGATCGTCCTCGGGATGCGCGCCGGCCTTGACCCTCACCGGCTGGTCGAAGCCCTTTCGGGAGGGTCGGCCCAGAGCTGGGTGCTGGCGAACCGGAGCGGTCGAATGATCGACGACGAATACCCGCTCGGCTTCCGCCTGGCCCTTCACCGAAAGGACCTGGGGATCGCGCTCGAGCTCGCCCGCGGCCTGGACCTGCCGCTTCCGGCGACCGAGCTGACGGCCTCGCTCGAAGACGATCTCGTGGCCCAGGGCCACGGCGGAGATGACATGTCGGTGCTGGCTCACGCCATACGCGAGGGCACGATGGGCGACGCGGGTACGGACCGCGGGCCTGTATGATCCCGTCATGAACTACGAACTGTTCATGGGTGAGGCGCTGGCGGAGGCGCAGGTCGCGCTCGACCAGGGAATGGCGCCCATCGGAGCCGTGGCGGTAATCAACGACGCGATGGTCGCGCGGGCGCACGACCGAGTCCAGGAATCCAACGACCCCACCGCCCATGCCGTGGTGGTGGCCCTTCGCGAAGCCACCCGCAAGATGGGCGTGGCCCGCCTGGGCGAGGCGACCATATTCGTCACTCGCGAGCCCTGCCCCATGTGCGTGGGCGCCCTGCTTGCGAGCGATGTCGAGGCACTCGTCTTCGCCGTGCCGAATCACGTGGACGGGGCCGCCGGCGGCGTGATCCAGCTCGCCCAGGACGGCAGGCTGGCTCGCCGACTCAAGGTCGTGAGCGGGATCCGCTGCGAAGAGGCGGAGGAGCTCTTCTCGCAGGCGCTTCCCGTCGAGCGCATGCGCTCCGCCGAAGGCGCGAACGCCCTGCGCTGAGGGACCGGGCTTCGCCGCCCGCAGGTCCCGGTCGGGTCGGTTCAGCCGGGCCGGATGATCGTCCCGCTCTGTTATCCTCTCGCGCGGAGAGGTGTCCGAGTGGTTGAAGGTGCCGCTCTCGAAAAGCGGTGTGCGCGAGCACCGTGGGTTCGAATCCCACCCTCTCCGCCAGTCCAGCAGCCCGAATCGCCGGTATGGCCGCCGGCGCTACCGCCCGCCGATGCGGGAAATCGCCGCGGAGAGGTCGCCTAGTGGCCTAGGGCGCCGCACTGGAAATGCGGTATGGGGCAACCCATCGAGGGTTCAAATCCCTCCCTCTCCGCCACCCCTCGGTCTGGGTGGAAGCGGTCAGTCGAGCGAGTCCGACCATTCCGTGAGGGCGGCCACGAGCTTGTCCGACGCCTGCTTGAAGGTGGAGGGTGGCTCCATGGCGGCCAGCGCCTCGCCCCGTTTCCGGGCGAGCGAGAGCACCATCACCTCGCCGGCCGCGTTGTGGAAGGTCGTGTGCAGATCCCTCACCGTCTCGTAGTGGGGATCGGACATGGCCGCGACCTCGAGGCCGTAGTACAGCCACTTCCCGACGGGGCACAGGTCGTCGGCCGCCGCGTCCTGGGCCGTTATCTCGTTCGTGCCCGTTTCGACGATCAGGCTCAGCCGGACCTTGTACACGTTGTGGGCTGTGATGGCCCTTCGGATCTGTTCCTGCAGGGTTCCTGCTGCGGCTATGTCGCCCATCTGCGCACCTGCATTTCGTGCCCCCGTTCCGACTATAGAACCACGCGCGCCGACGCTCGGCTAGCCCCCAACTGGGTATCGGGCGCGGGACCGGGTTTCCCGAGTGCCGGCATAGCCGCTCGTGGAAGGCGCCGCGGGGTCGGTACGGGGGGCTGCTATGATTCCGGTGCCGTGCTAGGCGGGGAACTAGCGGTGCCCTGTACCTGCAATCCGCTCCAGCAGGGCTGAATTCCCTCCCCAGGTCTCCGTCCTCGAAGGCCGCCGCTCTTGGTGACGTTGAGGGCCGGGTCCCGCGCATCGGCGGCTCGCGAACCGTGTCAGATCCGGAAGGAAGCAGCACTAAGCGATGTCCGTCGAGTGCCGCGGTTCGGCCTGGTCTGAGCCACCACCGGCTGTGGGCGCGGGGTCGGTCGATCGACGGAGGGTGCACGGCACTACAAGACGCGGCCGTCTCACGGAGGCCACCGCGACATTCACCTCGCCAACAGGCCCAGGAGCGCCGTGAGTTCGAACGCACCGCACCAGGCCATCTACAGGCGCTGGCGCGCCCAGACCTTCGGCCAGATCGTCGGACAGAAGGCCGTCGTGGAGACGCTGCGCAACGGCGTCCGAGCGAATCGGACTTCCCACGCCTACCTGTTCGTGGGCCCTCGCGGCACGGGCAAGACCTCGATGGCCCGGATCCTGGCGAAGGCGCTCAACTGCACCGACCTGCGCGATGGCGAGCCGTGTGACGTCTGCCCGTCCTGCGTGGCCATCCGAGATGGACGCGCCCTGGACGTCAGCGAGATGGACGCCGCGTCCAACAACCGCGTGGACGACATGCGCGAGCTGCTGCCTCGGATCTTCACCGCGCCGTCGGACCTGAGGCACAAGGTCTTCATCATCGACGAGGTTCAGCGAATCAAGGAGGGCTGGGACGTCCTCCTCAAGACGCTCGAAGAGCCGCCCGACCACGTCGTCTTCGTCTTCTGCACCACGGACGCCAACGGGATCCGGCCGGCCGTCCTGTCGCGAGTGCAGCGTTTCGATTTCCGGCGGATGACGGTTGCCGAGATCTCCGGCAAGCTGCGAACCATCCTCGAGGGGGACGGTCGAACGGCCGAGCCGGAGGCGATCGAACTCATCGCCCGCCTGGCCGCCGGAGGCATGCGCGACGCGGAGTCGATGCTCGATCAGCTGCTCTCGACGGACACCGGAGCCCTGACCGCCGATCGGGTTCGGGAGGTTCTCGGCCTGGTAGACGAGGAAACGATCGAGGCTTTCCTGGCCGCGCTGGTGCGCGGCGACGCGGCGGCCGGGATCGACCTGCTCGACGGGATGGAGGAGCTCGGGCGCGATCTGCGGCGCCTTTGCCGAGCAGGCGATCGAGCGCCTGCGTGTCGCCCTCGTAGCCTCTCTCGGCCGCGGAACTCCCGTCGGACTCGCCGTCGCGGGCCCCGACGCCCTCGGCGCGGTGGCCCGGCGCCTCGCCTCGATCGACCCGAAGCATCCCGGCCCGGGAGGGCTGCGGCTGCAGCTCGAGCTGGCGCTCCTGGTTCCACCGGAATCGCCACCCCAATCGCGGCTCGCGGCGCCCGTCTCGATCGAGCGCGGCGTGTCGCGGCCGCCCATCGGTTCATCCCCGCCGGCCGCCCCCGTACCACCCGGCCCCGGGCGATCACCCGGGCGGGAGGCCGACCGCAGGCCCGAGATCGGGCGCACCTTGCCGCAACCGCCGCCGCAGCCCGAGGCCTCCGCCCCGGCCGCGCCGGACTCGCCGCAGCCGGAGCCCGCTTCACGGCCCGCGCGCAGGAGCGCCAGACCAGAGACCTCTGCCCCGTCGGCGCCTGAGGTATCGGCCACCCCGGCCAGCCCGGCCGCGGAGGCCACGGCCACCCCGGCCGCACAGCCGCCCCGCCCCCGTCCGGGACCGACCCTCGCACTGCTGCTGGAGCGGTGGCCCGAAGTCGTCGAGATCGTGAGCAAGAGCCCGCCGACCAGGCCGCTGATAGTGGCCTGCCGTCCCGTCAGCGTTGACGGCTCGGTCGTAACCCTCGGTTTCCCCGAGGCACAGAGCTTCTTCAAGGATGTCGCCGAGCGGCGTCGCGCCATCCTGGAGGACGGAGTCAGCCGCGTGCTCGGCATCCCGGTCAAGGTTCGCTGCGTGGCCGCCAACGTCGAGGTGTCGTCCCTGCCCGAGGATCCGGACAGCTCACGGCTCCTGACCGAGTTCCGACGCATATACGGCGACGACGTCGTGGATGTGGGGGACGTGGGCTAGTCCGCCCGGCCTGAGCCCGCCGCGGGCTCGGAAGTGGCCCGTGCAACCCGCCGCGGTTTCGGCCAGACTTGGCCCATCGGCGCAGGCAGCGCGTAGCGGCGTCAGGAGGAGACCACATGGGCATGGGGAACCTGCAGCGGATGGCGATGCAGATGCAGCAGCAGATCGTCCGCGTCCAGGAGGAACTGGCCGTCGCGCAGGTCGAAGGCACCGCCGGGGGCGGAGTCGTCAGGGCGGTCGTCAACGGCAAGCAGGAGCTCGTCAGCGTCACCATCGATCCTTCGGCCGTTGATCCGGCAGACGTCGAGATGCTCCAGGATCTGATCGTGGCCGCGATCAGCGAAGCGCAGCGGTCGGCCAGGGAGCTCGGAGAATCGAAGATGGCGGCGGTCACCGGCGGCATGCGCCTGCCGGGCATGTAGTCGCCGGCCGTGCCTGCCCATCTGATCGAGCCGGTCGCCCGGCTCATCGAAGCGTTCTCCCGACTCCCGGGCGTCGGCCCCAAGACGGCACAGCGCCTGACGTTCCACCTGCTCCGCGCCCCCGAGACGGAGGCGCGGGCTCTCGCCGCGGCCCTGATCGCCGTCCGCGAGCAAGTGGTGTTCTGTGAACGCTGCTTCAACATCAGCGAGCAGCCGGTATGTGACATCTGCGCCGATCCGGGACGGGACGTGTCGCGCCTGTGCGTAGTCGAGGAGCCGCTGGACGTGCTGGCCCTGGAGCGGACCGGGCGAGTTCAAGGGTCTCTACCACGTGCTGCACGGCGCCATCTCCCCGATCGACGGGGTTGGGCCGGAGCGCCTGAAGATCCGCCAACTCCTCGAGCGGGCCGAAGAGGCCCAGACCGCAGGAGAGCGGTTCGAGGAAGTGGTCATCGCCACCAACCCGACCCTGGAGGGAGAAGCCACGGCCATGTACCTGGCCGAACGCCTGGAGTCGTTCGTCGGCAGCGTCACCCGGATCGCCCGTGGCTTGCCCGTGGGCGGCGACCTCGAGTACGCGGACGAAGTGACGCTGATCCGCGCCCTGCAGGGCCGGCGAGCGATCTGATGCTCCGCCCGACCCCGCCCGTATCGCGCGCCCGGCTCCGCGTCTCCGCCGGCCACGACCGCCCGCACGAGGTGACCGATGAGTGAGCTCCGCAACGAGATCCTGCTCCGCCTCTCCAAGCTGGTCGCCGCCGGGGTAATCGGCGCGATCCTCTATTTCATCGCCGTCGGGCCGGCAGGGGCGGCGCCGTCGTTCGAGCTTGCGGCGCTGTGCTGGATCTCCGCGGCCGTGGCCCTGCTGCTCGGTGAGAGCAGCCCCATCTAGGGCGCGGCCGACCGGCCGGGCCGCGTGCCGCCCACCGGCGACTCCGTTTGACACTCCGGTCGGGGGCCCATATCATTCCGCCTCGCGCCCTGGTCCGGCGGTTCGTTTCAGGACCGTCGGCG
>CAVSEO010000005.1:0-1220000 GCA_963727005.1 uncultured Chloroflexia bacterium | reverse complement strand
CTCGACCCGGAGCCCGCGAGCGCAGCGGACGCAGACGAGCTGTCGCTCGAACCGGCCGACGAGCGAGCCGCCCGCCCCGGTCGCACTCGAAACGGTCACGGTCAGCGAAGCCGAGGTGGCGGACGCGCCGGCCGCCGAAGAGCCCGAAGAGGAGCCGGAGGCACCCGCCGCTCCAGTTGTCCAGCGACCCGAGCCCTCCACGATGGAGGAGCTCCTGGCCGAGCAGGACGCGGACATCAAGAGCTTCAAGCACGGCGACGTCGTCGAAGGCACCGTCGTTCGCATCGATCGCGACGAGATCCTGGTCGACATCGGGGCCAAGAGCGAAGGCGTCGTCTCGAACCGGGAGCTCTACGGTCGGCACGCCGAATCGGCCCCGGCGCTGACCGTCGGGGACGTCGTCCTCGTGTACGTTCTCCAGCCCGAGTCGCAGGAGGGCCACGTGGTCCTGTCGCTGCGACGGGCCGGCCTCGAGCGCAAGTGGCGGTCGATGCAGGAGCAGTTCGAGGCGGGGGCCATCATCGACGCCCCGGTCATCGACCACAACAAGGGCGGTCTCATCGTCGATTGCGGCATCCGTGGCTTCGTCCCGATCAGCCAGATCGTGGACTTCCCGCGCCGTCCGCAGAACGATCAGCCGCGTGACGCCGCGCAGGAGATCGCCGAGAAGCTGCAGCCATACGTGGGCCGCAAGCTCCGCCTCAAGATCCTCGAGGTCAACCGCAAGGCCAACCGCCTGATCCTCTCCGAGAAGGTTGCGTTGTACGAAGAGCGGCGCGAGAAGCGCGACGAGCTCTTCAGCAGCCTCCAGGTGGGCCAGAAGGTCACCGGAACCGTCCGTTCCATTGCCCCGTTCGGTGTCTTCATCGATCTGGGTGGGATCGACGGCCTGGTCCACAAGAGCGAGCTCTCGTGGAACAAGGTCAACAACCCCGAGTCGGGCTACAAGGTGGGCGATGAGGTCGAGGCCGAGGTCATCGACATCAACCACGAGCGCGGACGCATCAGCCTGTCGATCCGCAAGCTCCAGCCGGACCCGTGGCACTCCACGGTCGCGGACTTCAAGGTCGGCGACGTAATCGACGGCACGGTTACCAAGCTCGTCAACTTCGGCGCCTTCGTCCGAGTTCGCGATGGCCTCGAGGGTCTCATCCACATCAGCGAGCTGTCGCACCAGCGCGTCGCGCATCCCGGCGACGTGGTTCACGAAGGGCAGACGCTCAAGCTCAAGATCATCTCCCTGGACTCCGAGCGTCATCGCCTTGGGCTCAGCCTCAAGCAGGCCGAGGAGCCGCCCGCCAGGCCGGTACCGGAACCCGGCCAGGCGCCTGCGCCGTCTTCATTCCCGATGCCGGCTCAGCAGCCGCGCCCCGAGCGCCGTCCGCGGCCGGAGCGCGGGTACTCGATGTCCGACGCGGTTCAGGAGCCCGAAGGCGGAATCGACAACACGCTCGCCGCGGCGTTCGCCAAAGTCCGAGCCAAAGTGGCCGAGTCCGAGAAGGCGGCCGACGAAGCCGAGCCGAGCGCCGAGCCGGAGCCGGCGGCCGAAGCTCAGCCGGCTACCGCCGAGCCGGAGCCGGCGGCCGAAGCCGAGCCGGTTGTAGCCGCGCCGGCCAAGCCCAAGGCGTCCCGAGCCAAGGCCCCCAAGGCCGCGGCCGAGGCGGCCCCAGAGGCCGAGGCGGCCCCAGAGGCTGAGACACCCCCGCAAGCCGCAGCCAGCCACGGACGCCGAAGTGCCGGAAGAGAAGCCGGCCGAGGCTCCTGCGAGTCGCCGAGGCCGCCCCTGAAGCCGAAGTGCCGGAAGAGAAGCCGGCCGAGGCTCCTGCCGAGTGCCGAAGGCCGCCCCTGAAGCCGAAGTGCCGGAAGAGAAGCCGGCCGAGGCTCCCGCGGGCGAGGCTCCTGCGGGCGAGGCTGCCCTGCCGAGTAGCCGGATCGCCCCACGACGGGCGGCCTGAAGATCCGCGGACAGTCCGCAAACGTATCACTCATACGCGACATAACCGACGACCTGCCGGCCTTCGCCAGCAGGTCGTCGTCTCTCAGCCAGCCGACTTGCTATGGCGGCATCCAAGCGCTCGACATCGGCCCTCCAGCAGCGCCCCGACGGTCGTATCGGAGGCAAGTTGAACCGCGTCACGGGTCGGTTGGACCTCCCCGAGCGGGGCGAGTTACAGGGCAAGCGGGGCGTGCTAGCATGGCCCCACGGTCACTCTCCGGACGATCAGACAGAACAGGCATTCACATTGATGGATCGATTCGATAAGTTCACGGACCGGGCTCGCAAAGTCCTGACGCTCGCTCAGGACGAAGCGCAGCGGTTCAACCACAACTACATCGGAACGGAGCACCTCCTCCTCGGTCTGGTTCGCGAGGGAGAAGGTGTCGCTGCGCGCGTTCTCGAGAACATGAACGTCGAGTTGCCCAAGGTCCGGACCGCCGTGGAGTTCATCATCGGCCGGGGCGATCGGCCGGTCGTGGGCGAGGTGGGACTGACGCCGCGCGCCAAGCGCGTCATAGAGCTGGCCATCGACGAGGCTCGCCGGCTGGGTCACAACTACATCGGGACCGAGCATCTGCTACTGGGCCTTGTGCGGGAGGGTGAGGGGATTGCCGCCGGCGTCCTGGAGTCGCTCGGCGTCAGCCTGGACAAGGTCCGCCACGAAGTCATTCGGGTGCTGTCGCAGTCGTCCTCGGCCGGTCCAACCCAGGAGACCAAGCGCGCCAGCAAGACGCCGACCGTCGACCAGCTCGGCATCAACCTGACCGAGGCTGCCCGCCTGGGCAAGCTCGACCCGGTCATCGGCCGCGAGAAGGAGATCGAGCGGGTCATCCAGATCCTGTCGCGCCGGACCAAGAACAATCCCGCCCTGATCGGCGAGCCCGGCGTCGGCAAGACGGCCATCGCCGAGGGTCTGGCCCACCGGATCGTCAGCGGCGACGTCCCCGAGACTCTCGCCAACAAGCGGGTCCTGACGCTGGACATCGGATCGCTCGTGGCTGGCACCAAGTACCGCGGCGAGTTCGAGGAGCGCCTCAAGAAGATCATCGAGGAGTTGCGCAGCACCAACGACGCGATCCTCTTCATCGACGAGCTTCACACCCTCGTCGGAGCCGGGGCGGCCGAAGGCGCGATCGACGCCGCCAACATCCTCAAGCCGCCGCTCGCCCGGGGCGAGCTGCAGTGCATCGGCGCCACCACGCTGGACGAGTACCGCAAGTACATCGAGCGCGACGCAGCTCTCGAGAGGCGCTTCCAGCCGGTCATGGTCGAGGAGCCGACGCTCGAGCAGACCGTCGCCATCCTGATGGGAATCCGCGAGCGCTACGAGCAGCATCACAAAGTCACCATCACCGATAGCGCGGTCAAGGCTGCCGTGGACCTCTCGATCCGCTACATAACCGACCGCCACCTTCCCGACAAGGCGATCGACCTGATCGACGAGGCGGCCAGCCGTGTCCGCCTGCGCTACGCGTCCGCTCCGCCGGTCCTGCGCGAGGCCCAGAAGGACCTCGACCGGATCACGCGCGAGAAGGACAGCGCCATCAACTCGCAGGAATACGAGGACGCGGCCACGCTGCGCGAGGCGGAGGCGGTCGCGCGCCAGAAAGCAGACGACCTGCGCGCCGAGTGGCAATCGTCCATCTCCGACGAGCAGCCCCAGGTGGATGAAGAGGAGATCGCCCAGGTCGTCTCGATGTGGACCGGCATCCCCGTAATGCGCATCGCCGAGGAGGAGTCGCAGCGGCTGCTCCACATGGAGGACGATCTGCACAAGCGGGTGATCGGCCAGCAGGAAGCGATCGAGATCGTCTCCAAGGCGGTTCGCCGCGCCCGCGCCGGCTTGAAGGACCCGAAGCGGCCCATCGGCTCGTTCGTCTTCCTCGGACCCACGGGCGTCGGCAAGACGGAGCTGGCAAAGGCCCTGGCCGAGTTCATGTTCGGCTCGGAGGACGCGCTCATCAAGATCGACATGAGCGAGTTCATGGAGCGCCACAACGTCAGCCGCCTGGTCGGCGCGCCCCCCGGATACGTCGGTTTCGACGAAGGCGGCCAGCTGACCGAGGCCGTCCGGCGCAAGAGCTACGCCGTGGTCCTGCTCGACGAGATCGAGAAGGCGCATCCCGAGGTCTTCAACATGCTGTTGCAGATCCTCGAGGACGGCCACCTGAGCGATGCCAAGGGTCGTCGGGTCGACTTCCGCAACTGCATCATCATCATGACCTCGAACCTGGGGGCCCGGCAGCTGCAAACCAACTCGTCGCTGGGCTTCCGCGTCCAGGGCGAGACGGAAGACGAGCGCCAGGCCGCCTCGTACGAGTTGATCCAGGAGAAGGTCCAGAAGGAACTCAAGGCGACGTTCCGACCCGAGTTCCTCAACCGGATCGACGCCACGGTCGTCTTCCGATCGCTTACCGTCGAGGAGATCCGGTTGATCGTGGACCTGATGCTCGGCCGCGTCCGCGACCAGCTCAAGGCCCAGGGCATGGCCCTCGAGATCACGCAGGCGGCGAAGGACCACATCATCAAGATCGGCTACGACGTCGCGTACGGGGCGCGTCCGCTCCGGCGGGTGATCCAGAACATGGTCGAGGACGTCCTTGCCGAACAGCTCCTGCTTGGGAAGCTGGTGGCCGGGACGACCGTCGTCGTCGACAAGGGCTCAGAGGCGGGACTGGACATCCACACCGTCGAAGAGAAGCAACCCGTCGAAGCCGCTCGCTGAGCGGAGGCCGGAGGGGTGCCTCGCCAGCAAAGCCGCTACATCTGCCAGTCGTGCGGTACCGCTCATATCCGCTGGGAGGGCCAGTGCCGGACCTGCGGCGAGTGGAACACGCTCGTGGAGACGGTCGTACGGGAGGCCGAGACACGTCGGCGCGCGTCCGGGCCGGCGGCAGCCGCCGGTCGAGGCCGAGCGCCCCAGTCGCTGAATAGCCTCCGTGAAGCCGAGCCGGTTCGGATTCCGACCGGCATCAGCGAGATGGATCGGGTCCTCGGCGGGGGCCTCGTCCCGGGATCCGTCGTTCTTCTGGGCGGCGAGCCTGGGATCGGCAAGTCCACGCTGCTGCTCCAGGCTTCCGCGGGATTGGCGGCCGCCACCGGCGGCGCGTCGAGTGACAAGGGCGGCGCAGGGTCGGCAGAAACCGGCACGGCCGGAGTTCACGGCCTTTCGGGCGGCCACATCCTCTACGCCACGGGCGAGGAATTGGCCGGCCAGGTTCGGCTTCGGGCGGGCCGATTGGGTCTCCTCGACGGACCGGCAGGCGAGCGGATCCAGGTCGTGGCCGAGGGCGAGGTCGGGCGCATCGTCGAGCTCGTGCGAGAGCTCGTCCCGACCGTCTTGATCGTCGACTCCATCCAAACCGTAACGGCCGACGAACTCGAGGGGCCGGCCGGCAGCGTAGGCCAGGTCCGGGAGTGCACGCTGCGGCTGATGGAGGTCGCCAAGGCGGATGGCGTCATCGTGATCGTGGTCGGGCACGTGACCAAGGACGGCAGCCTGGCCGGGCCGAAGGCCCTGGAGCATCTGGTGGACGCGGTGCTCAGCCTGGAAGGCGAGCGAACCGCGACGATGCGTCTGTTGCGCGCCACGAAGAACAGATTCGGTTCGACCGAGGAGGTCGGCGTCTTCGAGATGGCGGAGCACGGCCTGGCCGAAGTGGCCGATCCCGGCCGGGCCTTCCTGCCCGCCACCGACGAGCACGCCCCAGGCAGCGTTGCCGGAGCGGCCCTGGAGGGCTCCAGGCCACTTCTGGTGGAAGTCCAGGCCCTCGTCGCTCCGGGCGGTTACGGAAGCCCGCGGCGCACCGCATCGGGTATGGACGCGAATTGCCTTTCCCTCCTGGTCGCGGTCCTGGGGCGCCGCGCCGGCATCGGGCTGGGAAGCCACGACGTCTACGCCAACCTGGCGGGCGGCCTGGACCTGACCGACCCTGGGCTGGATCTGCCGCTGGCCATCGCCCTGGCATCTTCACTGCGCGACAGGGTCGTGCCGCGCGATCTGGTAGCCATCGGCGAGGTCGGGCTTCTTGGGGAGTTGCGACCGGTGCCCGGTCTGGAGCGGCGCCTTCGCGAAGCGGCTCGGTTGGGATTCAAGGCGGCGATCGTGCCGATGTCCCGCCGGTCCGAGCCGCCGGTCGTGAGAGGTCTCAAGGTCGTCGCGGTCTCGAACCTTCGTGAAGCAGTTGGGCGGTCCATCGGAGGGGGACCGACGCAAGCCGGCGAGGTCGAGACCGTCTCCGCTCCAGTGGGTCGTCGCGGGTCAATCGAGGGCGGCTGAGCGCGCCGGACGGCGCGGGAGGAGTCACCCTCCGCCGGCGGGTCTGGCGGGAGGCCGGTCTCGATGCTAGGCTGACTCAGCCGAGGCACTATCCATCCTGGATTCATCTCTACTGCTCTCGTTACGGCAAGGCGACAAACCGTGATTCGCATCATTCGGCTGCTAGGCGCCTCTGTGGGCGCTCTGGTCGGCCTTGGGTTCGTTCTGACCCAGGAATCCGCATTCGAGAAGACGGGCTCGCCCGGATTGCTAATGGCGATCTGGATCGTGGCCTGGGTCTCGGTCGGCTTCCTGCTGCTGCCCTACCTGACCGTGGTCCCGGCCATGAAGCTGCTTCATGCCGTCCGGAAGATGTCGACGGCAGAATTCGTGGCGTCGGTCGTCGGCCTCGTCGTCGGCCTGCTGATCGCGCTCCTGCTCGGCCTGCCGCTCCAGGCGCTCCCCGAGCCGTACGGCCGGTACTTGCCTCTGGGCGTCTCGATCTGCTTCGGCCTTGGCATGGTGGGGCTGACCGTTGCCAAGCGCGAAGATCTGATAGCCGCTGCCCAGGCCGCGGGGCTGATGCGGCGTGCCGACGACGCGCGGGCAGAGAATCGGGGCGGCGAGACCCAGGTGGTGGTCGACACGAGCGCGATCATCGACGGTCGCATCGCCGACATCGTGGATTCCGGTTTTCTGTACCACCGGCTCGTGATCCCGCATTTCGTACTGGACGAGCTGCAGCGCATCGCCGACAGCTCCGACACGCAGCGCCGTAGCCGCGGCCGGCGTGGCCTGGAGATCCTTGCCCGCCTCCAGAAGGAGGGCCCGACGCCGGTGGAGATCGTGGCCGACGACCCGGCCGAGGCCGGCGACGTGGACGGCAAGCTGGTCCTCCTGGCCCGGGCCAGGAACGCGGCCATCCTGACCAACGACTTCAACCTGAACCGAGTGGCCGACCTGCAGTCGATCCGCGTCCTGAACATCAACTCCCTGGCCAACGCCCTCAAGCCGGCCCTCCTGCCGGGCGACCCGCTCCACATCAAGGTCATCACGGAAGGCAAGGAGGCGGGGCAGGGCGTCGGCTATCTGGACGACGGCACGATGGTCGTCGTCGAGGGCGGCTCGAAGCTCGTCGGGCGCGAGCTGGATGTCGTCGTGACTCGCGTCCTCCAGACCATCATGGGCCGCATGGTCTTTGCCCAGGCCCACCCGGAGTGAGCAGCCGGGGAAACCCCGAGGGCGGGACCTCTGGCGATCCGATCGAGGCCGTCGTCGTCGCGGCCGGCTCGAGCAGCCGGATGGGCGGTCTCGACAAGCTCGACGCCGAACTGGACGGCCGATCGGTGCTGCGCCGATCCGTCGAGGCACTCGCATCGGCGGGTGTCGAGCGGATAGTCGTCGTCACTTCGCAGGCGCGTATTGCCGAGACCGCGGCCGCCCCGTGGCTTCCCATCCAGGTCGTCGCCGTGGTCGCGGGCGGTGCCCGGCGGCAGGAATCCGTGGCTGCGGGTGTGGCTGCCCTGGCCGGCGCCACGGACGGCGCGGCCAATCGCAAACGCGGCAAGCCTGGAACCCCCGTGGGCAAGGACCATCTCGCTCGCGACCCCGTGATCCTGGTCCACGACGCGGCCCGGCCGCTGGCCAGCCCCGCGCTCATCCGGGCGGTCGCCGCTGCGGCCGCAAGCCACGGGGCCGCCATCCCCGTGCTGGCAGTCACAGAAACGCTCAAGCGTCTCGACGGCGATCGGGTTGGGACTACCGTCGACAGAACCGACGTGGTGGCGGCCCAGACTCCGCAGGGTGTCCGGCGCTCGATTCTCGAGCGTGCCTATGCCGCCCATCCTCCCGACGGCCCCGAGACCTGGACCGACGAGGCGTCCCTGCTGGAGGCTTGTAGAATCGCCGTCCATGCAATCACCGGCGAAGCGACGAACCTCAAATTGACAGTCCCGGTCGATCTCCAACGAGCCCAGGCGATGCTCGACCACGGCCTGGTACCCGGCCTGGCGCGGGCTCGCTCGGCGGGACCCAAAGGCTCGGAGCCGGCCGGTCGGGTCGGGTTCGGAACCGACAGCCATCCGTTCGGTCCGGGCGAGCCGCTCGTGCTCGGCGGTCTTCGATTCGAAGGCGTGCCGCGCCTGGCGGGCCACTCCGACGGCGACGTCGCCCTTCACGCGCTGGCCGACGCGCTTCTTGGAGCGGCGGGCCTGGGCGATCTCGGCAGGCTCTTTCCGGCCGACTCCGGCACTCCCTCCGGGATCGACTCTCGAGTCATGCTCGGCTCAGTGGCGGAGAAGGTACGAGCCGCCGGCTGGGGCCCAGTGAACGTCGATATCACGATCGTCGCCGCGCGGCCGAAGCTTGGAAGTCTGCTTCCGGAGATGGCCGCGGGCATCGCCTCGATCCTCGGGCTGGACTCCGGGGCGGTCAACGTCAAGGCGTCGACCGGGAACCTGGATGGCCCCGAAGGTGCCGGACGCTCGATCTCGGCCAGCGCCATCGTCTGGCTCGCGCCTCTCGGCGGGCACGCCCCCGCGGACCGGCCATGACGATCCGGCTCTTCGACACCATGGCCGGGGCCGTCCGCGAACTGGTTCCGATAGAACCTGGGCACGTGCGTGTCTACAGCTGCGGGCCCACCGTCTACGGCCCGGCCCACATCGGCAACTTCCGCTCGTTCCTTTTCGACGATCTGCTGGTTCGCTACCTGCGCTACCGCGGCCTCGGCGTCACGTGGGTGATGAACGTCACCGACGTGGACGATCGGATCATCAAGGGCGCCCGGGCGGAAGCGACCACGATCGGCGAGCTGTCGGAGCGCTACCGTCAGATGCTCGTCTCCGACATGGAGTCGCTCGGGATGGTCATGCCGGACGTAATGCCGAAGGCAACCGAGAACATCCCCCAGATGGTCGAGTTGATCCAGTCTCTGCTCGACCGAGGTCACGCCTACAAGACCGAGGACGGCTCCATCTTCTTCCGCATCGCCACCTGGCCGGAGTACGGCCGCCTGGCTCGACTCGATCCGGCGGGGCTGAGAGTGGGGGAGCGGGTCGAGGCCGATGACTACGCCAAGGACGACATCCGCGACTTCGCCCTGTGGAAGGGACCCAAGCCCGGCGAGCCGAGCTGGGAGACCGCGATTGGACCGGGAAGGCCCGGCTGGCACGTCGAATGCTCGGCCATGAGCATGCGGTACCTCGGTCAGTCGTTCGACATCCACACCGGCGGCATCGACCTCATATTCCCGCACCACACCGACGAGATCGCGCAGAGCGAGGCGGCCACCGGCAAGCCGTTCGTCGCCTACTGGCTCCACAACGCCTTTCTGCAGATGGGCAGCCAGAAGATGTCCAAGTCGCTCGGCAACATCGAGCGTGTCGGCGACATCCTCGGCCAGGGCGTCTCGGCACGCGCGCTGCGGCTGGCCCTGATCTCGGCTCACTACCGGGCGCCGCTCTCCTTCGGCGAGGATTCCCTGCAGGCGGCGAGCTCCGCGGTCGAGAGGCTGGACGCGCTCTTCGCGGCGCTGGCGACCTATCGCTCCGATGGCTCGGACGACGCCACCCTGGAGGCGCTGCTGGACGGCACGAAGACGGCCTTCGAGGCCGCCCTGGACGACGACCTCAACATATCCCCGGCGCTGGCCGCTCTCTTCGACCTCGTCCGGGAACTCAACAGACGGATCGGTAGCCGAACCTTGTCGACCGACGACGCTGTTCGCGCGACGGCCTTCATCCGGGACCTGGACCGCGTCCTGGGGATCGCTCCCCAGGCGGAGGCATCGTTGGAGCCGGAGTTGCAGCAATTGCTGGACGAGCGGGCGGCTGCCCGAACCGCGCGAGATTGGGCGGGATCCGACCGGCTGCGAGTCGCACTGGCGGCACGCGGCGTCTTCGTCGAAGACACCCGCGACGGACAACGCTGGCGCCGCGCGGAATAATCGTTCGCCACATGGCGGCGAGCAACCACTGATTGGACTGAGATTTGCCTGATCGTCGACACAAGCCTGGGGATGAGCGCCACGGAGGCGGCAAGCCGGGCCGCAGGAATCCACGGCCGGGCGGACCCCGACCCGACGGACCCGGCGGACCCCGACCCGACGGACCCGGCGGGCCCCGACCCGACGGGCGGCAATTCGAAGGACCGAGATCGTTTGGCCCACGCCAGGGCGGCCCGAGGTTCGAAGGACCGCGCGACGAGCGGCCAAGGCCTGACGGGCCACGGTTCGAAGGACCGAGGTCTTTTGGTCCACGCCAGGGCGGCCCGCGACCGTACCGGCGGCCAGGCCCCTTCGGGCCGGGTGCCGCCGGCCAGGGGGGATACCGGCCCGGGCCCCGGCCAGGCGGATTCGGACCTGGAGGACCGCGACCGCCGCGCCCGGAGGGTGGCCCGATGGATAGTCGCGGCGACTCTCCTCGGCCGTTCCGGCGCGACTGGCAGCCCACGGACTCGTGGACGCGGAGGTCGCCGGAGGTCCGAAGAGCTCCCGGAGCCGGCCCCCGACCGGGGTATGAGCAGCGCCTCCGTGACTTCGAGGGTGGGCCCCACAGCGGCCCCCGGCCATTCCACAGCGGCCCCCGGCCGTACCGCAGCGGCCCCCGGCCGTACCCCGGTCAGAACGCGGCTCGGCGCCCGGATGAGCAGCCCGGTCAGCCGGGCGGCTTCGGCGGAGAGCGGCGTCCACACCGCCCCGGCCTCGGATTCAGGCCCGACCGCTCCGAAGGCGCGCAGGAGCGACCCCGCACGCCCGGTCTGCCGGACCGGGACTTCGTAGCGCCGCCGGCCGAGGCGAAGGAATTCGCTCCCGAGTCAGCCAGTCGACTCTCCTCCGGAACGCCCAGGCCGCCAGGATCCAGAACCCGGTCCGGCCGCGCCAGGTCCGGCTCCGCGGCCTTCGCCGCGGCCCGATTACCGGCGCCGCTCCGGCGGATATGTCGACAGGCGGCCCGGCGCGCAAGGCGGCCTGCCGGTCCGCTGGCAGCAGGCGGCGCCCCAGGCGTCAACCGGCGACCTGCTGGGAGACGACGAGGAGCTGGTCGCCGGCAGGCACCCCGTCGAGGAGGCGTTCATCGCGCGCCGCCAGGCGCATCGCCTTCTGGTGGTTCCGCAGCGGCGCCAGGCGCTCGAGAAACTGGTTCTGCACGCCACGAATTTGCGAATCCCGATCGTGGAGATCGAAGGCGGGACGCTTACATCGCTGGCCGGCTTCGACGGTCATCAGGGAATCGCCCTGATCACGGACCGCCGGCAGTTCGCCAGTCTGGACGACATCCTGGCGCGTGCGATCGAGCGGCAGGAGCCGCCGTTCGTGCTGGTTCTCGATTCGCTCGAGGATCCCCAGAACTTCGGTTCCCTTCTCCGAACCGCCGAGGCCTCCGGAGTGCACGGGGTCGTCTACCCGACGCACCGCCAGGCCCCGCTTTCCCCGGCGGCGATCAAGGCTTCGGCGGGGGCGGTGGAGCATCTCCTCCTCGTTCCGGTCGAAGACCTGGCCGAAGCCCTGACCGATCTCCATGTCCGCGGCCTGCGAATCGTGGGTACCGACGCGGACGCCTCGCTTACCACTCGCGAGGCCGATCTCCGCGGCCCGGCGGCGATAGTCGTGGGCAGCGAGGGTCAAGGCCTCGGTCCGGCGGTCCGGCGCCGCTGCGACACCGTCGTGCGAATTCCGATGCGCGGTCGAGTGACCTCGCTCAACGCTTCGGTCGCGGGCTCAATCCTTCTATATGAGGCCTCGTCCCAGCGTGGTGGCGAAGGAGTGTTGATCGCACCGGCCACGGACCGTGCGATGGCGGTGGGTCCCGAGCCGAGGGCGGAGCCGGAGCCCGAGCAGGACGCTGGATCCGGCGTCGCGTCGGATACGCCCGAGCTTCCGGCCGAGGCGAAACCCAAGTCGCGTCGCCGGGTCGGCGCGCCAAGGAACGCGGAAACGCCGTCGGGGTCGGAGGCCACCGACTCCGTTCCGGCCACCGATTCCGTTCCGGCCACCGATTCCGCGGGCGAGGCTCTGCTGCCGGGCCGTCCGGCAGCGGGCGACACCCCGGAGGGGTCCGACTGAGCGTCCGCGTGCCCATCCACGAGGTCAGGGCGCCGCGCTTGACCGGCGAGGGGGCCAGCCAATATCATTCCCGGGCGCCCAGGGGTCTTAGCGTAAGCATGCCCTTGCGCCCGCCGACGTAGCTCAATTGGTAGAGCAGCGGTTTTGTAAACCGCCGGTTCCGGGTTCGAGTCCCGTCGTCGGCTCCAACTGAAGAAGTCAGCCGTTCAGCGGGAGACCCACCGCACCGGCTGGCGGACAACGTGGGTAGGTTGAGCAGGTGGTGAGCTCAGCTGACTGTAAATCAGCCGCCTTCGGCTGTAGAGGTTCGATTCCTCTCCTGCCCACCACTCTCGCGAGATCTAGCCAACTTTCGGTCTTGGGCCCTCATAGCTCAGCTGGCAGAGCGCGTCCTTGGTAAGGACGAGGTCATCGGTTCAAGTCCGATTGAGGGCTCCACCCCCGTAGCGGCATCGGCCGCGCCAGATGGAGTTGAACGCTCACGTGGCGAAGAAGAAGTTCGAGCGGACCAAGCCGCACGTCAACATCGGCACGATCGGCCATATCGACCACGGCAAGACGACGCTCACCGCGGCGATTACCAAGTACCTCGCCCTCAAGGGTGGGGCCGAGTTCCGCGCCTTCGACTCGATCGACAACGCTCCCGAGGAGCGCGAGCGCGGCATCACCATCGCGATCGCCCACGTCGAGTACGAGACCGCCAACCGGCACTACGCCCACGTCGACTGCCCCGGTCACGCCGACTACATCAAGAACATGATCACCGGAGCCGCCCAGATGGACGGGGCGATCCTGGTGGTCGCCGCGACCGACGGGCCCATGCCCCAGACTCGCGAGCACATCCTCCTCGCGCGCCAGGTGGAAGTCCCCTACATGGTGGTCTTCCTCAACAAGGTCGACGCGGTCGACGATCCCGAGCTGCTCGACCTGGTCGAGCTCGAGGTCCGCGAGCTGCTCACCAAGAACAAGTTCCCCGGCGACGACATCCCGATCGTGCGCGGCAGTGCCCTAAAGGCCCTCGAGACCAGCGGCGGCGTCGACGACCCGGCCTACGCCTGCATCCAGGAGCTCCTCGACGCGGTCGACTCCTACATCCCGACTCCGGAGCGCCCGATCGATAAGCCCTTCATCATGCCGGTCGAGGACGTCTTCGGCATCAAGGGCCGCGGCACCGTGGCCACCGGGCGCATCGAGCGCGGCATCGTCAAGGTCGGCGACGAAGTCGAGATCGTGGGCATCAGGCCCACCCGCAAGGTCGTCGTCACCGGCGTGGAGATGTTCAAGAAGCTGCTCGACGAGGGCCGTGCCGGCGACAACGTGGGCTGCCTGCTGCGCGGCATCGAGCGCGACGACATCGAGCGCGGCCAGGTCCTGGCCAAGGCGGCCAGCGTCAAGCCCCACACCAAGTTCGTAGCCAGGGTCTACGTCCTCTCCCGCGAGGAAGGCGGACGCCATACCCCCTTCTACAACGGCTACCGGCCCCAGTTCTACCTGCGCACCACCGACGTAACCGGCGCCATCGGCCTGCCCGAGGGAGCCGAGATGATCATGCCCGGCGACAACGTCGACATGACCGTCGAGCTCATCACCCCCATCGCCCTCGAGGTCGGCCAGCGCTTCGCCATCCGCGAGGGTGGCCGGACCGTCGGCGCCGGGGCCATCACCTCGATCATCGAGTAACCAATGGCAAAAGTCGACGCTCGTCCGATCATCCAGCTCGCCTGCACCGAGTGCAAGCAGCGGACATACACCACCCGCAAGAACAAGAAGAACGATCCAGGCCGACTCGAACTCCGCAAATACTGCCCTCGAGAACGCCGCCACACCCTCATCGCGAGGCCAAGTAGAAGAACCTGACGCACGAAGGCGATTTCGCAGGCGCCTAGCTCAATTGGTAGAGCACTGGTCTCCAAAACCAGCGGTTGTGGGTTCGAGTCCCGCGGCGCCTGCCAGCTAAGTCCAGGTCAGATAGCAAGAGAACTGCCGTGTCGCGCATTCAGCGCTTCGTTCAAGACTCGTGGCAAGAACTGAAGAAGGTCAACTGGCCGACGCCGCAGCAGGCTCGGAACCTCACCGTCATGGTGCTGGCTGTCAGCGCGGTTGTGAGCGTCTACATCGCCATCTTCGACTACGCCTTTGGCCTCATCGCCAAAGCGATCCACGCCGGGTGATTGCGAACATGAAGACGGAGCAGGCCAGCGAGATCGCTCGGCCGCCTGAGAAGCGCTGGTACGTGATTCACACGTACTCGGGCTACGAGAACAAGGTCAAGGCGAACCTCGAGCACCGCATCGAGTCGATGGGCATGGACGACAAGATCTTCCAGGTCCTGGTGCCGATGGAAGACGAGATAGAGATCCGCCAGGGCCAGCGCCACACGGTTCAGAAGAAGGTGTACCCGGGCTACGTTCTCGTGGAAATGATCCTCGACCCGGACTCGTGGTACGTCGTCCGCAATACGCCAGGCGTCACGAGCTTCGTCGGGGGCGGCAACATCCCGGGTGTCCGGAGCGAGCCGATCCCCCTCGACGAGACCGAGGTCAAACAGATCCTGCGGCAGATGGGCGTGGAGACGCCTCGCTATCGAGTCGCGTTCACCAAGGGCCAGAACGTCCGCGTCACCGATGGCCCCTTCGCCGAGTTCATCGGCACGGTGGATGAGGTCAACCCGGAGCGCAACAAGGTCAAGGTGCTGGTCAGCATCTTCGGCCGTGAAACACCGGTCGAGTTGGACTTCCTCCAGGTCGAGAAGCTGTGAGCACCGTCCCGTCGGCCTATGCCGGCCGCTTGTCGCCTCCGGGCGCTCACTCACGCACGTGAGTGCGCTCGCTCGCGTCCTCGGCTCCGCCTTGGCCTCGACGCGCCGGGACGGCACTCACCGTTGCAGCAACTAGAAAGGTAGCCCGACCCACGTGGCCAAGAAGATACGCATCATCCTCACGCTACAGCTGGCCGCCGGCAAGGCGACACCGGCGCCGCCCGTCGGCACGGCGCTCGGCCCCCACGGCGTCAACATCGTCGAGTTCACCAAGTCCTACAACGAGAAGACCGCCGACAAGGTCGGACAGGTTATCCCGGCGCAGATCACGATCTTCGAGGATCGCTCCTTCTCGTTCATCCTCAAGACTCCTCCGGCCCCGTATCTCCTCCGCAAGGCGGCGGGGATCGAGAAGGGGGCCGTGACGGCCGGTCGGGAGAACGTCGGCAAGGTGACTCGCGACCAGATTCGCGAAATCGCATTGATCAAGCTCCCGGATCTCAACGCCAACGACATCGACGCCGCCATGGCTCAGGTCCAGGGAACGGCCCGCAGCATGGGTATCGAAGTCGAAGGCTGAACCACCGTGGGTGGCAGAACAGGATTTCATCGCCAGGGCGAGCAACCAGCAAGCCGGGCGCGAAGACCCCGCGACAAGGGGGAGGTCGAAACCCGGTAATCCGGGCGAGACCGCCAGGAAGGAGTTCGAAATGGCCGAACGCGGCAAGAAGTATCAGGACGCTGCCAAGCTCGTTGACCGGGCCAAGCTGTACGGGCCGGCCGAGGCGGCGGAGCTTGTCCGCAAGGCCAGCTACGTCGGATTCGACGCCAGCGTCGAGGCCCACCTTCGCCTGGGCGTAGATCCCCGCCATGCCGACCAGATGGTCCGTGGCACGGTCGTGCTGCCGCACGGCACCGGCAAGGTGGTCCGCGTCGTCGTCTTCGCCCAGGGCGAGAAGGCCCTCGAAGCCCTCCGCGCCGGCGCGGACGAAGTCGGCGCCGAGGATCTCGTGAAGAAGATCGAAGCCGGCTGGACCGAATTCGACGTCGCCCTCGCCGCCCCGGACGTCATGGGCATGGTCGGTAAGCTCGGCCGCATCCTGGGCCGCAAGGGCCTCATGCCGAACCCGAAGTCGGGGACGATCACATTCGACCTCGAGCGAGCCATCAAGGAAGTCAAGGAAGGCCGCGTCGAGTTCAAGGTGGACAAGGGCGGCATCGTGCACGTCGCCTTCGGCAGGGCCAGTTTCGAATCCCAGCAGCTGGTCGACAACCTGGCGACCCTGCTGGACGCCATCAACCGCGCCCGCCCGAGTGGCGCCAAGGGCCAGTATCTGCGGACGCTGACCATCGTCCCGACCATGGGGCCCGGGATCCGGGTGGACATTCCGGCCGTTCTTGCGGTCGCCGCGGCGTCGTAGCGCCGCCCAACATATGAGGCCTGGCGCGGAGTGCGCTAGGCTTTGACACGCCGAGAACGCGAGAGCGCTCTCGTCCCAACTGAATAAGACGGACCGCCGCAGACAGCATGGGCCCCGGGGCTCAATTGTCGGCGCCGAGCGTTGACCGGAGTGACAACACTCCGCGATTGCGTAGCAATCGCCAAAGCCAACGCCGCAGGCGTTGGCTCCATGCCGAGGCAGGGACCAAGCCTCCACCCTGGGGGTGGGAGCGCCCCTGTGGCGATACGCCGTCGCAGGGGCGTCGTGCTGAATCGGCCTAGCCGGCTCAGCACAGGCGGCACGCCGCACTTGCCACGACGAGAAGCCGGAGGCTTCTCGGAAGGCGAATGCAGCCGCAGCCGCCAAAGCGAACGGGCTTGCCCGTTCGCTCCCCACCGCCGCGCGCCGGCTGCGCGCAGTAGTCCAGGGAGGTTACCCATGCCTACCGAGGCCAAGCGCGAGACCGTGGCCCAGCTGACCGAGGAAGCTCGATCGGCGACGGCGATGATCGTCTCCGAATACCGCGGCCTCAAGGTCTCCGAACTCGGCGAGATCCGTCGAAACCTGCGCAAGCAGAACGTCACGTACCACATCGTCAAGAACCGGCTGATGAAGATCGCGGCGCGGGAGGCCGGGGCGGAAGCTCTGGGCATCCTGCTCGAGGGTCCAACCGCCGTCGCCTTCCTCAAGGGCGACGAGGGGGCTGCCGCAAAGGCGGTTCTCGACGCGTTCAGGCCGTACCGCGTGATCAAGATCACCGGAGCGGTGCTGGGCGATCGGGTGGTCAACGCCGAAGGCGTCACCCGTCTCGCGCAGCTTCCGGGTCGCAACGTTCTACTGGCCCAGGTCGCCGGGTCCATCGCAGCGCCGATGGCAACCGTGGCCGGTCTGTTCGATGCCCCGCTTCGGGACATGGCCGGACTGCTCGCAGCGCTCGCCGAGAAGGGCTCAAGCGCCGCCGAGCCCAGCGTCTGACCGGCGCCAACCCAGACAACCCGCTCGGGCCGCTGAGGCTCTAGCACGAAGGAGCAACTGACAAATGGCAAAGCTGACTCAGGACCAGCTGCTCGACGCCTTCGCGTCGATGTCCGTTCTCGAGCTCGCCGACTTCAAGAAGGCATTCGAGGACAAGTTCGGCGTTACCGCTGCCGCCCCCGTCGCTGTGGCGGCCGTCGGAGCCGTCGCCGCCCCGGCCGCTGCCGCGGCAGTCGAGGAGGAGCAGACGGAGTTCACCGCCGTTCTCACCGAGATCGGACCGAACAAGATCCCGGTCATCAAGGTCGTCCGGGAGCTCACCGGCCTTGGCCTCAAGGAAGCCAAGGACCTCGTCGACGGCACGCCGAACCCGGTCAAGGAAGCCGTCAACAAGGACGAGGCCGCCAAGATCAAGGCCGCCCTCGAAGAGGTGGGCGCGAAGGTCGAGATCAAGTAGACTCGTTTGCGGACGCGGCGGGGCGGGCAAGACCCGCCCCACGCGATCGCCGTCTCGATGGCGATCGCCGTCGTGGTCGGGGTTGTACAAGCATGCCCGCTTGACACCGGCCGAAAGTCGCGGTATCCTACTCCTTCTGTGAGCGCGGCCCTTCCCCTTCTCCTCCGTCAAGGAGCGGTTCATGCTGTCTGTCGCTGAATCCTCTCGCGCCTCCGCGATCGCGCCCCGCCGGCGGTATGCGCGGATCCCCGAAGTCCTCGAGATCCCAAACCTGATCGAGCTACAGCTCAGCTCGTTCAACTGGTTCGTGGAAAAAGGGCTGCGCGAGCTGCTCGACGAGATCAGCCCGATCAAGGATTTCACCGGCAAGGTGATGGAGCTCCATTTCCTGGACTACGAATTCGGTGCGCCCAAGTACGCCGAACTGGAGTGCCGGACCAAGGACCTGACCTTCAGCCGGCCGCTCTACGTGAACGTCGAGCTCCTGATCAAGGAGACCGGCGAGATCCAGCGCCAGCGGGTCTACATGGGCGACTTCCCGTTCATGACGGACCAGGGAACGTTCATCATCAACGGCGCCGAGCGCGTCGTCGTCAGCCAGCTCGTGCGCTCGCCGGGCGTCTACTACAGCGCCCTCGAGGATCCGACGAGTGGCCGGACGCTCTTCTCGGCCAAGGTGATCCCGAATCGCGGCGCCTGGCTCGAGTTCGAGACGAGCAACAAGGACCTCCTGTCGGTCAAGGTCGATCGCAAGCGCAAGATCGCCGCGACCACGCTCCTGCGGGCCGTCGGCTACGAGAACAACGACGAGATCAGCGCCATCTTCGCGACCGTCGACAGCGACCCGGAGCATCAGTACATCGCCTCGACGCTGGACAAGGACCTGACGAAGACCCAGCAGGACGCCCTGATCGAGGTCTACAAGAAGCTGCGCCCCGGCGACCCGCCGACCGGCGACAACGCCCGCCAGCTGGTCGAGAGCCTCTTCTTCAACTTCCGCCGCTACGACCTCGGTCGCGTCGGTCGCTACAAGTTCAACAAGAAGCTCGCCCCCGTGGCCGAGCGGATGGGGACCGAGCTGAACCGCGAGGAGCGGATCATCACTCGTGAGGACATCGCCGCGATCGTCGGCCACCTGATCGAGCTGAACCGCGGCCTCGGCACTCCCGACGACATCGATCACCTGGGCAACCGCCGCATCCGCGCCAACGGCGAGCTGATCCAGAACGCCTTCCGGGTCGGCCTGCTCCGAATGGAGCGCGTCGTCCGCGAGCGCATGACGATCCAGGAAATCGACAAGGCGACCCCGAACGCCCTGATCAACATCCGGCCCGTGGTGGCTGCGATGAAGGAGTTCTTCGGCGGCAGCCAGCTCAGCCAGTTCATGGACCAGACCAACCCGCTGGCCGAACTGACGAGCAAGCGACGCCTCTCGGCGCTGGGCCCCGGCGGGCTCTCGCGTGAGCGAGCCGGCTTCGACGTCCGCGACGTCCACCACAGCCACTACGGTCGAATCTGCCCGATCGAGACGCCGGAAGGCCCGAACATCGGACTGATCGGATCGCTGGCCACCTTCGGCCGCATCAACAGCTACGGCTTCATCGAGACGCCCTACCGCAAGGTCAAGCGGACGATCGCCTGGAACGACCCCGACATCGCCCGCCACTTCGCCGGCGTGGACGTCGTGGGCAAGGACGGCAAAGTCATCCGCAAGGCCGGCGAGAAGTTCAACGAAGCCGCGATCGCCGAGCTGAAGCGCCAGAAGGCGCAGGCGTTCCAGATCCGACCCGTGGTGACAGCGGAGATCGAGTACCTGGCCGCGGACGAAGAGGAAGAGCACCACGTCGCCCAGGCCAACGCCGAGCTCGACGCGGAGGGCCACTTCGTGGGCGACCGGATCCCGTGCCGCTACCGGGACCAGTTCCCCGAGGCGCGGCCCAACGCCATCGAGTACATGGATGTCTCGCCCAAGCAGGTTGTCTCCGTGGCCACGGCCCTCATCCCGTTCCTCGAGCACGACGACGCCAACCGCGCCCTGATGGGCTCGAACATGCAGCGCCAGGCCGTGCCGCTCCTGGAGCCGGAGGCGCCGATCGTCGGCACCGGCATGGAGTGGCGCGCCGCCCTCGACTCGGGCCAGGTCGTCATTGCCCGGCGTCCCGGCGTCGTCACCAGCGTCACCGCCGACCGCATCCAGATCGAGACCGATGCCGGCGAGCTCGATGAATACCTGCTTCAGAAGTACGTCCGCTCCAACCAGGGGACGTGCATCAACCAGCGCCCCATAGTGGACGTCGGGATGCGCCTGGAGAGCGGCGATCCGATCGCCGACTCCAGTTCCACCGACCAGGGCGAGCTGGCACTCGGGCGGAACGTCCTGGTGGCGTTCATGAGCTGGGAAGGCGGCAACTACGAGGACGCGATCGTAATCAGCGAGCGCCTCGTCAAGGAAGACTTCTTCACCAGCATCCACATCGAGAAGCACGAGCTGGAGTCGCGCGACACCAAGCTCGGGCCCGAGGAGATCACCCGGGACATCCCCAACGTCGGTGAGGAGTCGCTCAAGGACCTGGACGAGGAAGGCATCGTCTATATCGGTGCCGAGGTCCAGCCGGGCGACATCCTGGTCGGCAAGATCACACCCAAGGGCGAGACCGAGCTGACCGCCGAGGAGCGATTGCTCCGGGCGATCTTCGGTGAGAAGGCCCGCGAAGTGAAGGACTCGTCCCTCCGCCTGCCTCACGGCGAGCGCGGCAAGGTCGTCGACGTCCGCATCTTCAGCCGCGAGGAAGGCGACGAGCTGATGCCCGGCGTCAACCGGCTGGTCCGAGTCTCCGTCGCGCAGAAGCGCAAGGTCAGCGTCGGCGACAAGATGGCCGGCCGCCACGGCAACAAGGGCGTCATCGCCAAAGTCCTCCCCGTGGAGGACATGCCCTACCTGCCGGACGGGACTCCGGTCGACATCGTTCTGAACCCCCTCGGCGTGCCGAGCCGAATGAACATCGGCCAGATCCTCGAGACGCATCTCGGCTGGGCCCTCCACAAGCGCGGCATGAAGGCTGCCACGGCGGTCTTCGACGGCGCGACCGAGGAGCAGATCCGCCAGGAGCTTCGTGACGCCGGCTTGCCCGAGGACGGCAAGATCACGGTTCGCGACGGCCGGTCGGGCGAGCCCTTCGACCGCCCGATCACGGTCGGCTACATCTACATGCTCAAGCTCCACCATCTGGTGGAGGACAAGATCCACGCCCGGTCGACCGGACCCTACAGCCTCATCACGCAGCAGCCCCTGGGCGGCAAGGCCCAGTTCGGCGGCCAGCGCTTTGGGGAGATGGAGGTCTGGGCGCTCGAGGCGTACGGCGCGGCGAACATCCTGCAGGAGCTGCTCACGGTCAAATCGGATGACGTCATGGGCCGCGTCCAAACCTACGAGGCGATCGTCAAGGGCGAGGAGATCCAGCAGCCCGGCGTTCCCGAGTCGTTCAAGGTGCTCATCAAGGAACTGCAGAGCCTTGGGCTCAACGTCGAAATCCTCAACGAGAACGACGAAGAAATCCGCTTCGCCGAAGACACCGGCACCTACCCGATGCCGGATCTCGGCGGCATCAACCTAGCTGGGTTCGAAGACTGATCCAACCGCACGCATGACGCGTCGCCTGTGCTCGGCCAGCCAGGCGTCGCCGGTCCCCGGTCCTAACTACGCCACCGAGCCAGGCGGCGGCGTGGAGGAGAGCAATGCTCGAAGTCAACAACTTCAACGCCATTCGGATCTCTCTCGCAAGTCCGGAGCAGATCCGCGACTGGTCGTCCGGTGAGGTAACCAAGCCGGAGACCATCAACTACCGCACCCTCAAGCCGGAGAAGGACGGGCTCTTCGACGAGCGCATCTTCGGTCCCACCAAGGACTGGGAGTGCTACTGCGGCAAGTACAAGAGAATCCGGTACAAGGGCATCATCTGCGACAAGTGCGGCGTGGAGGTCACTCGCTCCAAGGTCCGCCGCGAGCGCATGGGCCACATCCAGCTGGCCAGCCCGGTCAGCCACATCTGGTACTTCAAGGGCACGCCGAGCCGCCTGGGCATCCTGCTCGACATCAGCCCCCGGAATCTCGAGCGCATCCTCTACTTCGCCCTGTACATCGTCACCCACGTCGACGAAGAGGCTCGGCGACGGGCCCTGGCCGCTCTCGAGGATGAAGCCGAGGGTAGGGGAGGCAAGGGCGGTCGCGCCCTGGGCGAGCTGGAAGACGAGCTCAAGGGCCGCTTCCACCGTCAGAAGGACGAGATCGAGGCCACTCTGGCCGTCACCAAGGCCGAGCTCGAGCAGCAGCGCACGGCCCGAACCGAGGAAATCGTCCTGGCCGCCCAGCAGGCCGAGCAGACACTCAAGGCGCTCGGCAAGGCCGAGGCCTCCGAGGCGATCGCCTTCCCGATCACGGGCGAACTGGTCGTCGCGGCCGGTGCCACGGCCGGCAAGGAAGCCACCGCCACTCTCCGCAAGATCGTAGCCGCCGAGATGGAGCGGGTTACCGCCGAGATCCAGGCGCGAGAGGCGGACGAGGCGCGCAGCGCCGCCCAGAAGACCGCCGACCTGGAGCTCGCCAACGACGCCGAGATCGAGGCCGAGCGCGAACGCCTGCGCCACGACGCCGAGGGCGCCAAGGACGAGATCCGCAAGCAGCGCGACGAGATCGAGTCGATCAAGAGCCTCATGACGCTCTCGGAGAACGACTTCCGTTACCTCGATGAGCGGTACGGCTCCGGCAGCCGAGGCGGCCGCATATTCCACGCCGCCATGGGCGCGGAGGCGGTCCGCGACATCATCGGCCGGATGGACCTCGAGGAGCTGGCCAAGTCACTTCATGTCGAGGTTCGGACCACGTCGGGCCAGCGCCGCAAGAAGGCGATCAAGCGGCTCCGCCTGATCGAGGCCTTCCGCCGCTCCGGCACGCGCCCCGAGTGGATGATCCTGTCGGTCATCCCGGTCATCCCGCCGGACCTGCGCCCGATGGTCCAGCTCGACGGCGGCCGCTTCGCGACCTCCGACCTGAACGACCTGTATCGGCGCGTGATCAACCGAAACAACCGGCTCAAGCGACTGCTCGAGCTGGGCGCCCCGGAGATCATCATTCGCAACGAGAAGCGGATGCTCCAGGAAGCCTGCGACGCCCTGATCGACAACGGACGGCGCGGCCGGGCCATCGCCGGCACCGGCAACCACCGCCTCAAGAGCCTTTCCGACATGCTCAAGGGCAAGCAGGGCCGGTTCCGCCAGAACCTGCTCGGCAAGCGAGTCGACTACTCGGGCCGCTCGGTCATCGTGGTCGGGCCGGAGCTCAAGCTCCACCAGTGCGGCCTGCCCAAGAAGATGGCGCTCGAGCTGTTCAAGCCGTTCGTCATGCGCCTGCTCGTCGAGAAGGGCTTCGCCCACAACATCAAGAGCGCCAAGCGCATCGTCGAGCGCGTCCGGCCCGAGGTCTGGGACGTCCTTGAGGAAGTCATCAAGGACCACCCGGTCCTGCTGAACCGCGCCCCCACGCTGCACAGGCTGGGCATCCAGGCCTTCATGCCGGTCCTGGTCGAGGGCTCCGCGATCCAGATTCACCCCCTGGTCTGCACCGCCTTCAACGCCGACTTCGACGGCGACCAGATGGCCGTCCACGTCCCGCTCTCTACGGCTGCTCAGGAAGAGGCGCGGACGCTGATGCTGTCGACCGCCAACCTACTTTCCCCGGCGGACGGGAGCCCGGTCGTGGCGCCGACGCAGGACATGGTCCTGGGCTGCTTCTACCTGACCATGGAGAAGGCCCTCGCCGAGGGCAAGCACCCGCGTCTCTTCTCCAGTGAGGGCGAGGCGATCCTGACCTACCAGCTCCGCGAGGTCACCCTCCACGAGCCGGTCGTGGCCATGGTCCGGACCTGGGACGAGGAGGCCGGAGAGGCCGTCGAAAGCAGGGTCCAGACAACGGTCGGCCGGATCATCTTCAACCAGATCGTGCCGGATCGGCTCCGCTTCAAGAACGTAAACATGAAGCGAACCGAGCTGCGCAAGCTGGTGGACGAGTGCTACCGCATCCTCGGCCCCGAGGAGACCGCTCACGTCGTCGACGGCGTGAAGGGCGTCGGCTTCGAGTACGCCACCCGCGGCGGCATGACCATTGCCGTCGGCGACATCGTCATCCCACCCGACAAGGGCCGCCGCCTGACCGAGGCGGACACGGCCGTCGACCAGATCGACCGCCAGTTCCAGCGCGGCCTGATCACCGACGACGAACGCTACGAGCAGGTCGTCGACGTCTGGCAGAAGACCACCAACGACCTCTCGACCGCGATGATGGACGGCCTCGATGCCTTCGGGTCCGTGCGCATGATGGCGGACTCCGGCGCCCGCGGTAACAAGGGCCAGATCAGCCAGCTCGGCGGCATGCGCGGTCTCATGGCCGACCCGTCGGGCCGGATCATCGACGTCCCCGTGCGGAGCAACTTCCGCGAGGGGATGACCGTCCTCGAGTACTTCATCTCGACCCACGGCGCCCGCAAGGGCCTGGCCGACACCGCCCTCCGCACCGCCGACTCGGGCTATCTGACCCGCCGTCTGGTGGACGTGGCCCAGGACGTCATCACCCGCGAGGAAGACTGCGGCACCCAGGAAGGCAGCTGGATCACTCGCGCCGAGTCGGCCGAGATCACCAGCAACGAGAAGGGCGCCTACCAGAAGCGGATGGTCGGCCGGCTTTCGGCCGCGGACCTTCACCACCCCGAGACCGGCGAGCTCCTCTTCGAGCGCAACACGGAGATCACCGAGGCCATCGCCCTGGCGATCGACGAGTCCGGGATCGACGAGGTGCTCGTCCGCTCACCGCTCTCGTGCGAGGCGCGCCACGGCGTCTGCCGGCTGTGCTACGGCCGCAACCTTGCCACGGGCACGCTGGTCGGTATCGGCGAGGCGGTCGGCATCATCGCCGCCCAGTCCATCGGCGAGCCGGGCACGCAGCTGACGATGCGAACGTTCCATACCGGCGGCGTCGCCGGCCTGGACATCACCGCCGGCCTGCCGCGAGTCGAGGAGCTCTTCGAAGGCCGAGTCCCCAAGGGCAAGGCCGAGATGAGCCACATCGACGGCGTCGTGGAGATCGTCCGCAGCGACACCGGCACGCGCGTCAAGGTCACGAGCCGCGAGCAGTACGACACCCATATAGCGCTTCCCGCGGGAGTGGAGCTGCTGGCGGCCCCCGGCGACATCGTCGAGGCCGGACAGGTAATCGCCCGCCCCGACGGTGCCGACAAGTCGGCAGACGTCGCGGCACCGGCCAAGGGGTTCCTTGTCCGCGAGGGTGAATCCCTGGTCGTGCGTTCCGAGGACACCGTGGAGCGCGAGTACACGATCCCGCACAACGCCAAGATCATGGTCGAGAACGGCGCCGAGATCCGCGCCGGCGACGCCATCACGGACGGCCCGATCAACCCGCAGGAGTACCTCGAGACGCGGGGCAAGGACTCGGTCCAGCGCTACCTGGTCAAGGAAGTCCAGAAGGTCTACCGCAGCCAGGGCGTGACCATCAACGACAAGCACATCGAGATCATCGTCCGGCAGATGCTCCGAAAGGTCCGCATCGACCAGCCGGGCGACACGGACCTGCTCCCGACCGAGCTGATCGATCGCCTCGACTTCGAGGAGGTCAACAACCGGGTCCTGGCCGAAGGCGGCGAGCCGGCGACGGCCCAGACGGTCCTGCTCGGCGTGACGAAGGCATCCCTCAATACCTCCAGCTTCCTCGCGGCGGCTTCGTTCCAGGAGACGACTCGGGTCCTGACCGAGGCGGCCATCAACGGCGCCAAGGATCACCTGATCGGCCTCAAGGAGAACGTCATCATCGGCAAGCTCATCCCCGCCGGGACGGGCGCGCCGGCGAACATCGCCGCAGCTCGCGAGAGGGCGCGCCGGGCCGCCGAAGAGGCGCTCGCCGGCGAGTCGCTCGAGAGGCTCCGCGGCCCGGAGTACGAGTACAACCCGTTCCTGGAGGAGGCCGGCGCGCGGCCGTCCGAAGAGACGGCCGATCTGGCCACGATTCTCGCGGCCAGCACCGGCGAAGGACCGGCCGACGAAACCGACTTCGTCAACCCGTTCCTCGAGGCAATCGGCGGCGAATCGGGGACCGAAGCCGACCTGTCCGATCTCGCCAGCCTGGAGGAGATACTGGGCAAGGCGAAGAAGGAAGAGGAGTAGAACGTCACGAGGAGTCTGCGACCAGGGTAATCGCGGCGCCGAAGGCCGCCTCGGGAGCCCTGGAAGTTTGACACCCCCCCGCGGCCGCTGATAAACTCCGCGCTCGTGGCTTCCTCGAGGCCGCGATTAGCGTGCGCCAATCGCGACTCTCGACCAGCCATCCGGACCGCGGAAAACCGTCACGAAATCGGCTCGCCGAACGTGGCAGCCCGCCCGGACCATATAAGCGATTTGCGCCAGACAGATCGCCTCCATGTCGCGACCGTGCCGCCGAGGCGGCCCATCGGACGCCGGAGGCCACCGAGGCGGCGCAGGTTCCCGTCGATCGGACTCGCACCGGGGCCCAACCCGGCCGCGATCAGGCGTCCATTGCGGGATCGCCGACCAGAGCAACGTCAACCGACAGCAGGAAGCGAAAGGAGCCGCGTCTCCGTGCCGACCATCAGCCAGCTCGTGCGGCACGGCCGCCAGGCGAAGATCTCGAAGATCAAAGCCCCGGCCATGCGCAAGAACTGGAACAGCCTGCGCCAGCGCCAGGTGTCCATCCCCGGTGCGCCCCAGAAGCGCGGCGTCTGCCTGCAGGTTCGAACGATGACGCCGAAGAAGCCGAACTCGGCTCTCCGCAAGATCGCCCGCGTCCGCCTCACGAACCAGATGGAGGTCACGGCCTACATCCCCGGGATCGGCCATAACCTCCAGGAGCACTCCGTCGTTCTGGTCCGCGGTGGTCGCGTGAAGGACCTGCCGTCGGTCAAGTACCACATCATCCGGGGCACTCTGGACGCCGCCGGCGTCAAGGACCGCAAGCAGGGACGCTCCAAGTACGGCGCGAAGTCCCCGCAGCAGAAGGGCAAGAAGTAACGATGCCGCGTCGTCATACGATCGCCCGCAAGACCAAGTACGAGGGCGCGCCGTCGCCCCGCCTGAGCAGTCGCTTCGAGACCAAGCTCATGACCGACGGCAAGCGCCACCTCTCCGAGCGCATCCTGCGCGAGGCCCTGGCCCGCGCGGAAGCCCAGGCCCGCCGCCCCGGCGTAGAGGTCCTGGAGTCGGCGATGCGCAACGCAACGCCGATCATCGAGGTCAAGCCGCGCCGCGTCGGTGGCGCAACGTACCAGGTCCCGGTCGAGATCCGGGGCGATCGCCGCATGTCGCTCGGTGTCCGCTGGCTCGTCCAGGCCGCCCGCAAGCGAAACGGCAAGAGCATGTCGGAGAAGCTGGCGGCCGAGCTCGTCGATGCCATGAACGGCCTCGGCGCGGCAGTCAAGCGGCGTGAGGATACTCACAAGATGGCCGACGCAAACAGAGCCTTCAGCCACTTCAAGTGGTAGGCACTCGCTAGGGAGCACAACAGAACCGTGGCACGTCAAGTTCCGCTCGCAGAGACGCGGAACATCGGAATCATCGCCCATATCGACGCTGGGAAGACCACGGTCACCGAGCGGGTGCTCTTCTATACCAAGAAGATCTACAAGCTCGGCGAGGTCCATGAGGGCGCAGCCACCATGGACTGGATGCCCCAGGAGCAGGAGCGCGGCATCACGATCACTGCCGCGGCTACGACCTGCTTCTGGAACGACCATCGAATCAACATCATCGATACGCCCGGGCACGTGGACTTCACCGTAGAGGTCGAGCGCAGCCTTCGCGTGCTCGATGGAGCGGTCGTGGTCTTCGACGGCGTGGCCGGCGTAGAGCCCCAGTCCGAGACGGTCTGGCGCCAGGCCGACCGCTACCGCGTGCCGCGTATCTGCTTCATCAACAAGCTCGATCGCACAGGGGCCGACTTCTGGCGTTGCGTCGACATGATCCGTGAGCGCCTCGGCGCCCGGCCCGTCCCGATCCAGCTGCCGATCGGGAACGAGGACAAGTTCCGCGGCATCGTGGACCTGATCACCATGAAGGCCATCGTCTACAAGGTCGAAGACCTCGGCGCCGAGGGCGAGGTAATGGAGATCCCGGCCGACCTGCTCGACGCGGCCAGGGCCCACCGGGAGAAGATGGTCGAGGCCGTCGCCGAGATGGATGACGAGCTGACTCACAAGTACCTGGAAGGCCACGACCTCAGCCCCGCGGACATCAAGCGCGGCCTCCGCCTCGGCACCCTCGAGTACCGGATCGTCCCCGTCCTGGCCGGGTCGGCGCTCAAGAACAAGGGGATCCAGCCGGTTCTCGACGCGGTGATCGACTACCTGCCGTCGCCGCTGGACGTGCCGCCCGTGATCGGCGAGCACCCCCACACGCACAAGGAAGTCATCCGGACGGCGAACGACTCCGAGCCGTTCAGCGCCCTGGTCTTCAAGATCGCCGCCGACCCGTTCGTCGGGAAGCTGGGCTACTTCCGGGTCTATTCGGGGACGCTGACCGCGGGCTCGTACGTGCTCAACGCGACCAAGGGAAAGAAGGAGCGGATCGGGCGCATCCTCCAGATGCACGCCAACCACCGCGAGGAGATCGACACGGTCTATGCCGGCGACATCGCGGCGGCCGTGGGACTCAAGGAAAGCTACACCGGCGATACGCTCGCGGATCCGGAGCACCCGATCGTCCTGGAGAACATCGTCTTCCCGGAGCCGGTCATCGAGGTCGCGATCGAACCCAAGACCAAGGCCGACCAGGACAAGCTCGGAATTGCCCTCCAGCGCCTGGCCGAGGAAGACCCCACATTCCGCGTCCACACCGACGAGGAAAGCGGCCAGACCCGCATCGCCGGGATGGGCGAGCTGCACCTGGACGTACTGGTGGATCGGATGATCCGCGAGTTCAAGGTCGCCGCCAACGTCGGACGCCCCTCGGTCGCTTACCGGGAGACGATTCGTCGCGCCGCCGAAGGCAACTACCGCCACGTCAAGCAGACCGGCGGCAAGGGCCAGTACGGCCACGTCGTCATCAAGATCGAGCCGAACGAGCAGGGCAAGGGGTACGAGTTCGTCGACAAGATCGTCGGCGGCACGATTCCGCGCGAGTACATCAAGCCGATCGACATGGGCATCCGCGAAGCCCTCGAGACGGGCCCGCACGCCGGCCACCCCATGGTGGACGTCAAGGCGACCCTCTTCGACGGCTCCTTCCACGAGGTCGACTCGAGCGAAATGGCGTTCCGGATCGCCGCCTCGATGGCCCTCAAAGAAGCCGTGGCGAAGGCCTCACCCGTGATCCTCGAACCGCTGATGCGAGTCGAGGTAACCCTGCCGGAGCAGTTCCTGGGCGACGTGATCGGCGATCTCAACTCTCGGCGGGGTCACGTCGAGGCGATGGAGTCGCGCGGGTCCACGCAGGTCGTCCGAGCGCGGGTGCCCCTGGCCGAGATGTTCGGCTACGCAACCGATCTGCGGTCGATGACCCAGGGCCGCGCAAGCTACTCGATGGAGCTTTCTCACTACGCAGAGGTCCCCGCCAACCTGGCGGCCGAGCTCGTCCAGAAATCCCGAGTCTGATCAGTCCACCCAGCCCGCAGTAGGAGCGAGGGAGCAGCCGCGATGGCGAAGAAGAAGTTCGAGCGGACCAAGCCGCACGTCAACATCGGCACGATCGGCCATATCGACCACGGCAAGACGACGCTCACCGCGGCGATCACCAAGTACCTCGCCCTCAAGGGTGGGGCCGAGTTCCGCGCCTTCGACTCGATCGACAACGCTCCCGAGGAGCGCGAGCGCGGCATCACCATCGCGATCGCCCACGTCGAGTACGAGACCGCCAACCGGCACTACGCCCACGTCGACTGCCCCGGTCACGCCGACTACATCAAGAACATGATCACCGGAGCCGCCCAGATGGACGGGGCGATCCTGGTGGTCGCCGCGACCGACGGGCCCATGCCCCAGACTCGCGAGCACATCCTCCTGGCGCGCCAGGTGGAAGTCCCCTACATGGTGGTCTTCCTCAACAAGGTCGACGCGGTCGACGATCCCGAGCTGCTCGATCTGGTCGAGCTCGAGGTCCGCGAGCTGCTCACCAAGAACAAGTTCCCCGGCGACGACATCCCGATCGTGCGCGGCAGTGCCCTAAAGGCCCTCGAGACCAGCGGCGGCGTCGACGACCCGGCCTACGCCTGCATCCAGGAGCTCCTCGACGCGGTCGACTCCTACATCCCGACTCCGGAGCGCCCGATCGACAAGCCCTTCATCATGCCGGTCGAGGACGTCTTCGGCATCAAGGGCCGCGGCACCGTGGCCACCGGGCGCATCGAGCGCGGCATCGTCAAGGTCGGCGACGAAGTCGAGATCGTGGGCATCAGGCCCACCCGCAAGGTCGTCGTCACCGGCGTCGAGATGTTCAAGAAGCTGCTCGACGAGGGCCGTGCCGGCGACAACGTGGGCTGCCTGCTGCGCGGCATCGAGCGCGACGACATCGAGCGCGGCCAGGTCCTGGCCAAGGCCGGCCAGCGTCAAGCCCCACACCAAGTTCATAGCCAGGGTCTACGTCCTCTCCCGCGAGGAAGGCGGACGCCATACCCCCTTCTACAACGGCTACCGGCCCCAGTTCTACCTGCGCACCACCGACGTAACCGGCGCCATCGGCCTGCCCGAGGGAGCCGAGATGATCATGCCCGGCGACAACGTCGACATGACCGTCGAGCTCATCACCCCCATCGCCCTCGAGGTCGGCCAGCGCTTCGCCATCCGCGAGGGTGGCCGGACCGTCGGCGCCGGGGCCATCACCTCGATCATCGAGTAGGCGGAGTCAGATATGGCAAGGCAACGGATCAGGATCCGCCTCAAGGCATACGACCACCGGCTGCTGGATCAGTCGGCGGCGCAGATCGTGGAGACGGCCCAGCGGACCGGCGCGGATGTCGTCGGCCCCGTTCCGCTGCCGACGCGCATCGAGAAGTTCACCGTCCTCCGCTCGCCCTTCATCGACAAGGACAGCCGGGAGCAGTTCGAGATCCGCACCCACAAGCGGCTCGTGGACATCCTGGAGCCCTCGTCCAAGACGGTCGACGCCCTGATGCGACTCTCGCTCGCGGCGGGCGTCGACATCGAAATCAAGATGTGACCCGATGACGATTGGATTGATCGGCCGCAAGGTCGGCATGACGCAGATCTTCCAGGCAGACGGAACGATGGTCGGTGTGAGCGTCGTCGCCGTCGAGCCGAACACGGTCACCCGTGTCCGGACTCCTGAGCGCGATGGCTACACGGCCGTTCAGATCGGGATCGAGGAGTCGGGCAAGCTCAACAAGCCCGAGATGGGGCAGCTCAAGGGCCTGCCCAAGCTCTCCGTTCTGCGCGAGTTCCGGCTCGAGGGCTCAGACGACTCGGCCTACACCGTCGGCCAGAAACTCGACGTGACCATGTTCACGGCCGGCGACATCGTCGACGTGACGGGAGTCTCGAAGGGCAAGGGCTTCTCGGGCCACATCAAGCGCCACCACTTCAAGCGCGGCCCCAAGACTCACGGTTCCGACCACCACCGCGCCCCCGGATCGATCGGTCCCGGTACCACGCCGGGTCGGGTCTACAAAGGGCATGCGAATGGCCGGTCACCTGGGTGACGCCCGCGCCACCGTCAAGAAGCTGCGGGTAGTCCGTGCGGACGCCGAGCGCAACCTGTTGCTCGTCAAGGGAGCCGTCCCCGGTTCTCTCAACGGGCTGCTCCTCGTGAAGAAGGCTTAGCGATGCCCACGACGACCCTGTACTCGAGCACCGGCGAGGCGATCGGCGAGGTCGAGCTCCCTGAGGGGCTCTTCTCCGCGCCGATCAACACCGCCGTACTCCACCAGGTGGTAACGGCCCAGCTGGCCGGTCGCCACCTCGGCACTCACGACACGAAGAGACGCGGCGAAGTCGCCGGCGGCGGCAACAAGCCGTATCGCCAGAAGGGGACCGGCCGCGCCCGTCAGGGCTCCATACGCTCTCCGCAGTTCGAAGGCGGCGGCGTGGTCTTCGGTCCGCATCCTCGCTCCTACGCCCAGCGCCTGCCGCGTCAGATGAAGCGCCTCGCCCTGTGCGGAGCCCTGACCGCCAAGCTCGACGACGACGCCATCCGCGTAGTCGACGGCTTCGGGCTCGATGAGCCCCGGACTCGCGACCTGCTGGGTGTCCTCGACGCCCTCGGGCGAGCCGCCGGCCGCGTCCTCATCGTTGCCCCGGGAACGGACGAGACCCTGATCCTCTCCGCCCGGAACCTGCCTCGGGTCGAGGTAATCCGGGCCGACTCACTCAACGTCGTGGCTCTGCTCAACGCCGACACGGTCCTCATCGAGCAGCCTGCGCTGAGCAAGATGGAAGAGGTGTACGCGTGAGCCTGACCGCGCACGAGATCATCATCCGTCCCGTCATCAGCGAGAAGACGATGGACGAGTCGCAGCGTGGCAAGTACACGTTCGCCGTCCGGGACGACGTCAACAAGCTGCAGATCGAGGCAGCCATCGAGGAGATCTTCAAAGTGAAGGTCGCCGCGGTGAACGTCCTGACTACCCAGTCAAAGCAGAAGCGCGGCGGGATGCGCCGGAGCCGGATCGCCGGCCGGACGACCCCGTGGCGCAAGGCCATCGTGACTCTGGCCCCCGGCCAGAAGATCGAGTTCTTCGAGGCCGTCTGAGATGCCGTTGCGTAGCTACAAGCCGACCTCGGCGGGACGCCGGTTCATGACCCGGTCCACGTTCGAGGAGGTCACCACATCCGAACCGTACAAGCCGCTCCTGGAGCCACAGAAGCGCGGATCCGGCCGTAACAACGCCGGGCGGATCTCAGTCCGCCACCGCGGCGGCGGCGAGAAGCAGCACTACCGCATCATCGACTTCAAGCGGGACAAGTTCGGCGTCCCGGCCAAGCTGGCCACCGTCGAGTACGACCCGAACCGGTCGGCCCGAATCGGCCTGCTCCACTATGCCGACGGCGAGAAGCGCTACATGCTCCTGCCCCACGGCCTCAAGGTCGGCGACGTCGTCGTCGCCGGGGTCGAGGTCGAGGCGCGCGTCGGAAATGCCCTGCCGCTGGCCAACATCCCGCTCGGCACGACGATCCACAACATCGAACTCGTGCCGGGCAAGGGCGGCCAGATCGTCCGCTCGGCGGGCGTCGCGGCCCAGCTCCTCGCCAAAGAGGGCGACTACGCGGCCGTGCGGCTTCCTTCCGGGGAAGTCCGCCGGGTCAGCCTGCGATGCATGGCCACGGTCGGCCAGGTTTCGAACCTCGATCACGAGAACCAGAGCCTGGGCAAGGCAGGACGAGCGCGGCACATGGGCCAGCGGCCCGAGGTCCGCGGCGTCGTGATGAACCCCAGGGACCATCCGCACGGCGGTGGCGAGGGCAAGTCGCCCACGGGTATGCCGCCCAAGACGCCATGGGGCAAGCCCGCCATGGGCTATCGAACCCGCCTTGGCAAGAAGCCGTCGAGCAGACTCATCATCCGCTCGCGTCACGGCAAGTCGTAAGGCAGAGGAGAGAGAGGCATGTCGCGTTCGGTCAAGAAGGGACCGTTCGTCGAGTCGCGGCTCCTCGGCCGCGTCCAGACGATGAACAAGCGCAACGAGAAGAAGGTCGTCAAGACCTGGTCTCGGGCGTCTGTGATCTTCCCCGATTTCATCGGGCACACGGTTGCCGTCTACAACGGCAAGAAGCACATCCCGGTCTACGTCACCGAGAACATGGTCGGCCACCGACTCGGCGAGTTCTCCCCGACCCGCACCTTCCGCGGTCACGGGAAGCACACCGAGCGGTCGAGCGCCCTCAAGTAGGAGCCCGGACGTGCGCGTATCCGCCACAGCCAAATACCTGATGGGCTCCTCGCGAAAAGCCCGACTGGTCACCAACGCGATCAAGGGCAAGCGCGTCGAAGAGGCCGCGGCTCTCCTTCGATTCATGCCGCAAGCGGCCGCTCGCGACGTCGCCAGCGTGCTCAAGAGCGCGACCGCCAACGCTGAGAACAACCACAACCTGTCCGCCGAGGACCTGGTCGTGGCCGACGCCCAGGCCAACATGGGGCCCGGCATCCACAAGCGCTGGCAGCCCCGGGCCCAGGGTCGGGCGTTCCCGATCCACAAGCCCATGACCCACATCACCATCGTCGTCGAAGACCAGGAGGCCTAGATGGGTCACAAGGTTCACCCGTACGGCTTCCGGCTGGGTGTCTCGCGCACCTGGACGGCGAAGTGGTACGCGGACAAGGACTACACGGATCTCCTCAAGGAGGACATCTCGATCCGCCAGCTGGTGATCCGCCGGCTCGCCAACGCCAGCGTCAGCGGGGTCGAGATCGAACGTGGCATCAACCACGTTACGGTCACGATCCATACCGCCAAGCCGGGCATCGTCATCGGCAAGGGCGGCGCCAACGTCGAGCTGCTCCGCCAGCAGGTCGGCGCTCTCACCAAGCGCAAGGTCAAGCTCGAGGTCAAGGAGATCCGCCAGCCCGAGCTCGACGCCGCTCTCGTCGCCGCCAACATCAGTCAGCAGCTGGCTCGCCGCATCGCCTTCAAGAAGGCCATGAAGCAGGCCGTGCAGAGGACGATGAAGGCCGGCGCGAAGGGCGTGAAGATAGCCGTCGCCGGCCGCCTCGGCGGCTCGGAGATGGCCCGGCGGGAGTGGGACAAGGAAGGCCGAATCCCGCTCGGAACTCTCCGCGCGGACATCAGCTACGCCCAGGTCCACGCCCTGACGACCTACGGTCGGATCGGCGTGAAGGTCTGGATCTACCGCGGTGAAGTTGCGGCCGAGAAGCCTCGCCGCGACATCGCCGTGACGACCGCCGTTCCGACGGGGGTGTAGCGATGTTGATGCCCAAGCGAGTCAAGCACCGCAAGGTCCAGCGAGGCCGCATGTCCGGCATCGCCAAGGGCGGAACGACCGTGGCTTTCGGCGAGTTCGGCCTTGCCACTCTCGAGCCGGCCTGGATCACCAGCCGTCAGATCGAGGCCGCCCGACGCGCCATGACCCGCTCGGTCAAGCGCGGCGGCAAGATCTGGATCCGAATCTTCCCGGACAAGCCGGCGACCAAGAAGCCGGCCGAAACCCGAATGGGCTCCGGCAAGGGCGCACCGGACCATTGGGTCGCCGTCGTCAAGCCCGGCCGGATCCTGTTCGAGATGGCCGGTGTAGATCGCGTAGAGGCGGTCGAGGCGATGCGCCTCGCCAGCCACAAGCTTCCGGTCGCTACCAGGGTCATCATCAAGGAGGGCCTGGCAGATGGACATTGACAAGGTTCGAGCGCTGTCCGACGGGGAGCTCGACGAGCAACTCGTTCAGGCCAAGCAGGACCTGTGGCAGGCTCGTTTCCAGCTCACCACCCGCCAGTTGAAGGACTACAGCTCGATTCCCCAGGCCAGACGAACGATCGCGCGGATCCTCACCGTGCAGCGCGAGCGCCGCGACGTGCGCACTCGAACGGGCGCCGTGCCCGACAGCATGGCGTAAGGAGATCACGCGATGGCAGGAGCAGCAGTGCAGGGCAAGCGGAAGACCAAGGTCGGTCGCGTCGTCAGCGAGAAGATGGACAAGACGATCGTCGTCTCCGTCGAGCGAATGACCCGGCATCCTCTATACAAGCGGGTCATCCGCTTGACCAGCAAGTTCAAGGCCCACGACGAGACCAACGACGCCCACGTCGGCGACACGGTCCTGATCGAGGAGTCGCGGCCCCTCTCGGCCACCAAGCGGTGGCGGCTCGTGAGCATCGTTGCCCGAGCCGGTGAGGGCGCCACGACCGAGCCGATCGTCGAAGACGAGGAGACCGACGTCGCCATCCACGGCGCGGCTCACCCCGGCAGGCACTCAACGCCCGCGGAGCAGGCGCCCGATCGGGAGGCCGCCGAATGATCCAGCAGTACACGAGACTTCGGGTCGCCGACAACACCGGCGCCCGGACGATCCAGTGCATCCGGATCATGGGCCGGTCGCGCAAGACGACCGCGGGTGTCGGCGACGTGATCATCGCCAGCGTCAAGCAGGCCATCCCGAACGCGCCGGTCAAGAAGGGTGACGTGGTTCGAGCGGTCGTCGTTCGAACGGCCAAGGAGTACGGCCGGCCGGACGGCAGCTACATCCGTTTCGACGAGAACGCCGCCGTCCTCATCAACAACCAGGGCAACCCGCGGGGCACGCGAATCTTCGGCCCCGTCGCCCGCGAGCTGCGCGACCGCAACTACATGAAGATCGTCTCCCTCGCGCCGGAGGTGCTGTGATGGCCGCGGACAAGGGCGCACCTTCCAACAAGGTGCCCGAGATCCGGAAGGGCGACACGGTCGTCGTGCTGCACGGCAAGGACGCCGGCAAGCACGGCACGGTGGAGCGCATTCTCCGGAACCCGGCTGCCGCCCGGAAGACCGCCGGTCACTGGCGCACGGTCTCGAGCCGGACGCTGTCGGTCGTCATCTCGGGCGTCAACATCGCCAAGCGCCACCAGAAGGCGCGTCCCCGTATGAGCCAGACGACACAGGCGCCGGCTCAGCAGGGTGGCATCGTGGACAAGCCGATGCCGATCGACGCGAGCAACGTGATGATCGTCTGCCCGCGCTGCGATCGGATCACGCGAGTCAAGCACGAGCGACTCGGCAGCGGCGAGAGCGTTCGAGTCTGCGGCCACTGCCGCGAACAGCTGGAGGCAGGGGCATGAGCGGCAGCCTGAGGCAGCGCTACAAAGAAGAGGCTGTGCCCGCCCTCCAGAAGCAGTTCGGCTACTCCAATGGGCTGGAGATCCCGCGGCTCTCCAAGATCGTGGTCAATATCGGTCTGGGCGAGGCGCTCACCAACCCCAAGGCCGTCGATGCCGCCGTGGGCGATCTGGCCGCGATCACCGGGCAGCATCCGGTGACCACCAAGGCCAAGCGCTCGATCGCGCAGTTCCGCCTGCGGACCGGCAACACGATCGGCGCCCGGGTCACCCTTCGGGGCGACAAGATGTGGGACTTCCTCGAGCGGCTCACGCGGCTCGCGCTGCCCCGCATGCGCGACTTTCACGGCGTCCCATCGAAGTCGTTCGACGGGCGCGGGAACTACTCACTGGGGCTTCGGGAGCAACTTGCGTTCCCGGAGATCGACTACGACAAGGTGGACCGTCTCCGCGGGCTGGAGATCAGCATCGTGACGACGGCGAAGACCGACGAGGAATTGAAGCGACTGCTCGAACTCCTCGGCATGCCCTTCGCCGGCTAGGCGCGGGGAGGGAGATTCGATGGCCAAGAAGTCGATGATCGCCAAGGCGAAGCGAACGCCGCGGTTCAAGGTTCGGACCTACCACCGTTGCTTCGTCTGTGGCCGGCCGCGCGCCTTCATCCGGCGGTTCGGACTGTGCCGTATCTGCTTCCGAGAGCGAGCGCTTCTCGGCGAGCTGCCCGGCGTCACCAAGTCGAGTTGGTAGAGATATGAACGTCTCCGATCCGATCGCGGACATGCTGACTCGCATTCGCAACGCGTCGCGGGCGCGGCACGCCGAAGTGCTCGTGCCGGCTTCGCGGACCAAGCGGCAGATCGCCCGAATCCTGCTGGAGGAGGGCTTCATCGCCGAGGTTCGCGAAGAACGCGAGGGCGTTCGTCAGGTGCTTCGCGTCACCCTCAAGTACGTCGACGGCAAGGCCCCCGTGGTCTCGGGCCTGAAGCGCATCAGCAAACCAGGCCTGCGCGTGTATGCGCGCAAGACCGAGATTCCCCGGGTGCTCGGGGGGCTCGGCCTCGTCATCGTCAGCACCAGCCAGGGCATCATGACCGGCACGCAGGCCTACAAGGCCCAGCTCGGTGGTGAAGTCCTGGCCTACGTCTGGTAGGCCGCCGATGTCGCGTATTGGACGACTCCCGATCGCCGTTCCGCCCAGCGTCGATGTATCCATCGTCGGACGGGACATCACCGTCGTGGGTCCCAAGGGCACACTGAACCGCGCCCTCCATCCCGGACATGCACGTCTCGATGGAAGGGGCCACGATCGTCGTCGAACGGCCGACCGAGGCCAAGCACCACAAGCAGCTTCACGGCCTGACCCGAACGCTGGTGGCCAACATGGTCATCGGGCGTGACGGACGGCTACCGCAAGTCGCTGGAGATCACCGGCGTCGGCTATCGCGCCTCGAAGGTCGGGGACAAACTGCAGCTGAACCTCGGCTACAGCCACCCGATCGAGATCGAGCCGCCGGCCGGCATCAGCTTCGAGGTCGAGAACCCGACTCACCTAGCGGTCTCGGGGATCGACAAGGAGCTGGTCGGTCAGGTTGCGGCCCAGGTTCGGGCCGCGCGCAAGCCCGAGCCCTACAAGGGCAAGGGCGTCCACTACCTCGGCGAACAGATCCGCCGCAAGGCCGGCAAGGCCGGCAAGATCGGCGGCAAGAAGTGAGCCCAACCACGAAGGAATCGGCACGATGACGCAGGTCGGCGGCCGCGGTGGCGCGCGCCAGAAGCGGCACGAACGAATCAGGCTACGCCTGTCGGGCTCGCCCGAGCGTCCGCGCCTGGCCGTCTTCCGCAGCCTCAACAACATCTATGCCCAGGTGATCGACGATACCTCCGGCAAGACGCTCGCCGCAGCCTCCAGCCTCGAAAAGGCGCTGACGGCCGCCGGCCAGAAGAAGAGCGACGAAGCCAAGGTCGTCGGCCGCCTGATCGCAGAGCGCGCCCGGAGCGCGGGGATCGAGCGTGTCGTCTTCGACCGGGCCGGATTCAGATACCACGGGCGGATCAAGTCCCTGGCCGACGCCGCCCGCGAAGCCGGCCTCGAGTTCTGACGCGAAGGAGCTGATCACTTGGCCAGGATCGATCCGAACAAGCTGACGCTCGAAGAGCGCGTCGTTCAAATCAACCGAGTCGCGAAGGTCGTCAAGGGCGGCCGTCGCTTCAGCTTCAGCGCCATCATCGTCGTGGGCGATGGGGCCGGCCACGTCGGTGTCGGCCTGGGCAAGGCCGGAGAAGTGCCCGAGTCCATCCGAAAGGGCGTCGAAGACGCAAAGAAGAACATCATCCTGATCCCGATGGTCGGGACCACCATCCCGCACGAGGTCCGTCACGACTTCGGGGCGTCGAGGATCATGCTCAAGCCGGCTTCTCAGGGTACCGGCGTCATCGCCGGCGGTGCCGTTCGTGCCGTCGTCGAGGCGGCCGGCATCCGTGACATCCTGGCCAAGGTATTCGGCTCCACCAACCCGGTCAACGTTACGCGGGGCACCCTCGAAGCCCTCGCGAGCCTGCACTCGGCCGAAGAGCTGAGCGCGCGGCGGGGCGTCCGCGTCCGGTCCGTCGTGCCCGGCCAGCCGTCCGTGGAGGTGGCCAATGGCCGGTAAGCTGCGCGTCACCCAAACCAAGAGCACGATCAGCCACATCGCCCGCAACCGCGGCACGATCAGGGCGCTCGGCCTGCGCGGCATCGGCGACACCGTCGAGGTGCCCGACAACGAGGCCACGCGAGGAATGGTCCGCCAGGTCCGCTTCCTCGTCGAGGTGCGAGGAGATGCCCGAGGGCGGGCCCGAGGAGAAGCGATGAAGCTACACGACCTGCGCCCGGCCGAAGGCGCCCACCGGCCGCGCACTCGCGTCGGCCGAGGGATCGCCGCCGGCAAGGGCAAGACCGCCGGGCGCGGTACGAAGGGTCAGAAGTCGCGAACCGGCCACGGCAGCCTGCCGGCCTGGTTCGAGGGCGGCCAGACCCCGATCCACGTCCGCCTGCCCAAGCTGCGCGGCTTCAAGAACAAGTTCCGCGTCGAGTACGAGATAGTGAACGTCGGTAGCATCTCGGCTCTCGCGGAGACCGGTGTCCTCGACATGCCCGAGCTCGAAGGCAAGGGCGCCAAGACCGCCAAGTCGGCCAAGGCGGCTCCGATCACGGTGACGCCCGACATCCTGGCCGTGGCGGGGCTGATCCGGTCCCTCGACAAGCCTCTCAAGGTCCTCGGCCAGGGCGACGTGACCAGGCCGCTCTTCATCCTGGCCGACGCGTTCAGCAAGAGCGCCACTGCCAAGATCGAGGCCGCCGGCGGCACGGCCCAGGTGCTCGAGTTCCCGGCCGAAGTCGAAACCTCCGAGGGCGACGAAGCCAACGAAACCGGAGCAACCGGTGAGACGGTCGCGCCGGTGGTTGCGGCCAAGAAACGGGCCCAGGCAGCTCCGGCCGAGGCCCCGGTCGCGCCGGTGGTTGCGGCCAAGAAACGGGCCCAGGCAGCTCCGGCCGACGCCCCGGTCGCGCCAGTCAAGAAACGGGCGGCACGGGCGGCTTCGCCCGCCGCGGACACCCTCCCCCCGACGAGTCCGGCCGACGAGACCGGCTCGGAAGCATAGAAGGGCGCCTGAGCAATGCTCGAGTCGATGGTCAACGCGTTCCGCGCGCCGGACATCCGAAAGCGGATTCTGTTCGTGCTGCTGGTCCTGGTGGTCTACCGTGCGCTGGCGCACGTGCTGATCCCGGGCATCAACGTCAAGGGCCTGGACGCCCAGGGTGGCGACAACGGCTTCTTCGGCCTGCTGTCGCTCTTCTCGGGCGGTGACGTGCGGCGTATGTCGATCGTCGGACTCGGACTCAACCCGTACATCAATGCCACGATCATCATGCAGATACTGCAGTCGACGATCCCGTCACTGCAGGCGCTGAGCCGCGAAGGCGAGTACGGCCGAAACAAGATCACGAGCTACTCGCGCATGCTCTCGGTGCCGCTGGCCGCTCTCCAGGCCTACGGCATCCTGGCCTTCGTGCAGGCCGACCTCCTTCGCAACTCGGGCATCCAGGCTTTCACCACCAACTTCAGCTTCGAGACCTATCAGAGCCTGAGCCAGATCCTGGCGCTGACAGTCGGTTCGGTGGTCCTGATGTGGCTGGGCGAACTGATCACCGAGAAGGGGATCGGCAACGGCATCAGCTTCATCATCTTCGCCGGGATCGTTTCGCGCGCCCCGGCTACCGTGGGCCAGTTCCTCACCAGCCCTGACTGGCTGGAGCTGTTCGCCTTCGGGATCGTCGGCCTGATCATCATCTTCGTGATCATCTTCGTCCAGGAAGGCCAGCGCCGGATCCCGATCCAATACGCCAACCGAGTTCGCGGCCACCGGATATACCAGGGCGGTTCCACGTTCCTGCCCTTGAGGGTGAACATGGCCGGCGTCATCCCGATCATCTTCGCCATCAGCATCCTGCTCTTCCCATACCAGATAGCGACCTACTTCACCGCCTCGAACGTCGGTTGGGTGAGGGACGTCTCCGCCGGTGTCATCTCCTGGCTCAGCCCCACGGGGCTGTTCTACTTGAGCCTGTACTTCCTGCTGACCTTCGCGTTCGCCTTCTTCTACACGTTCATCGTCTTCAAACCCGATGAGACGGCCAACAACCTGCGCAAGTCGGGCGGGTTCATTCCGGGCATCAGGCCCGGCCAACCCACGGAGGACTACCTGAGAAGGGTGGCCCTCCGGATCACCGTCGCCGGGGCCATCTTCGTGGCGTCCGTGGCGGTCTTGCCTATGGCCATCGCGGCCCTGCCGATGTTCAAGAACCTGCAGAGCGCCGGAATAGGTGTGGGTCTGGGAGGCACGAGCGTCCTGATCGTGGTCAGCGTCGTCGTCGAGACGATGAAGCAGCTCGAGGCCCAGCTGATGATGCGCAGCTACGAGGGCTTCATCAGGTGAGCAGGGCTGCTTCGCGGACGGCCGCTGACGTCGTTGGATCCTGCGCTCCTCGCTCACGGGCGCTCGAAGCCCGCTCGCTCCGGTGCTCGTATCCGCCCCGCCAAGCGTGCTTGGCACGTCATCGGCTCGTCGGCTCAGCGAACGCAGTGGATGGCATCCGGTGACGGCTTCGATCGGCCGAGTCGTGGTGCTCCTCGGCGCGCCCGGCGCCGGAAAGGGCACTCAGGCTCAGATTCTGTCGGAGCGATTGGGCCTTGCCCATGTCGCCACCGGCGACCTGTTCCGTGCCGCCGTCCGTGACCAGACACCGCTCGGGATGACCGCCAAGGGATACATGGACCGCGGCGAGCTCGTGCCGGACGCGGTGACGATCGACATGCTCCTGGAACGTCTCTCCCGGCCGGACGCGGCGGCGGGCATCCTGCTGGACGGTTTTCCTCGCAATACGGCTCAGGCCGAGGTGCTCGACCGGGCTCTCGGCGACAAGGGCGGCCGGGTCGACGTGGCTCCGCTGATCGAGGTCCCGGAACCGGAGCTGGTCGCCCGACTCGGCGGCCGTTGGATCTGCCGCGCGCAGGGTCACCCCTACCACCTCCAGGGCAAGCCGCCCAAGCAGCCTGGTGTCTGCGACGTAGATGGGTCTGAGCTCTATCAACGAGACGACGACAAGCCCGCGACCGTCCAGGCTCGACTGCGCCAGCAGCTCGGAGCCCTCGACCAGGTCGTCGGTTACTACCGGGACCGCGGCGTCCTCGCGACCGTCGACGGGACCACAGGCATCGAGAACGTGACCAAGGACCTGCTCGGCGCCATCGTGCCGGCACTCCAAGCCGGCGCGTCGCCGGAGATGGGGGCGAGTCGGTGACGGTTGCCCGCAGGACCCGCCAGGAGATCGAGCTGATGCGCCGCGCCGGTCGGGTCGTGGCCGATGTGCTCGCCCTGATGGAGGAGGAGCTGCGCCCGGGCGTAACCACGGCGCAGCTGGACGCCAGGGCGGAGGCCTACATCCTGAAGGCAGGAGCCCGGCCCTCGTTCAAGGGCTACAAGGGCTTCCCCGGGAGCATCTGCGTCTCGATCGACGATGAGGTCGTCCACGGCATCCCCGGCGAGCGAGTGATCGAGGAAGGCCAGGTCGTCTCGGTCGACGCCGGCGCCATCTGGCAGGGCTATCACGGCGACGGGGCCCGGACCTTCTACATCGGGACGCCTCCGGCCGACGTGGCCCGCCTCATCGACACCACGCGTCTGGCCTTGATGGCCGGCATCGCGGCCGCCGTTCCGGGCTCGAACATCGAGCACGTGTCGGCCGCCGTCGAGGACGTCGCGGTCGAGGGCCGGTGCGACATCGTCAGGCCGTTCGTGGGCCATGGCATCGGCACGCAGATGCACGAAGAGCTGCAGGTGCCCAACTACCGGACCGGCCGTCACGGCATCCAGCTCGAGCCCGGCATCTGCATCGCCATAGAGCCGATGCTGGCTCTCGGCAGCGCGGACGTGGAGACCCTGGCCGATGGCTGGACGGTCGTGACGACGGATCACTCTCTGGCGGCTCATTTCGAGCACACGATCGCCGTGACGGAGAGCGGACCCGTGATCCTGACTACGGCATGAGCGACGTGAACGTGGTCCTGGCCCGATCCACGGGCAGCAGACTAGCCGCTTCACGGGGAGTGCAGAGCGGGCAGGTTGCCTCGCTCGGGAGTCTTTGGTAACCTATTCGTTCGTGTGTCGGCCGCCGCGGCCGGCATTCGTGCGAGAAAGGGACGACACACAGAACGTGGCGAAGAAGGACGCGATCGAGGTCGAAGGAACGGTGCTGGAGCCGTTGCCCAACACCATGTTCGCCGTTGAGCTCGAAAACGGTCACCGCGTTCTGGCGCACATCTCCGGCAAGCTGCGTATGAACTTCATCCGCATCCTGCCGGGCGACCGAGTCAGAGTGGAGCTTTCGCCCTACGACCTGACCCGCGGTCGGATTACGTATCGGCTCAAGTAGCGCCGCCGAGGATATGAGGATCCCTTGAAAGTCAGAGCTTCCGTCAAGGCCCGTTGCGACAACTGCAAAGTCATCCGCCGGCACGGGACCGTGATGGTCATCTGCACCAATCCCAAGCACAAGCAGCGGCAGGGGTAGGGCATGGCACGAATTGCAGGCATCGACATTCCGCGCGAGAAGCGGGTCGAGATCGCCCTTACCTACATCTACGGGATCGGTCTGCCGACGAGCCAGAAGATCCTCACCCAGGCGAACGTAAATCCGGACACTCGCGTCCGAGACCTCACCGAGGAGCAGGTCAACCGCCTGCGCGAGATCATCGACCGACGTCACAAGGTCGAAGGCGACCTGCGCCGCGAGGTTGCCCTCAACATCAAGCGGCTTATCGAGATCGGCTCCTACCGGGGCTCGCGCCATCGGCGCAATCTCCCGGCCCGGGGCCAGCGAACCAAGACCAATGCACGGCAGCGCCGCGGACCCAAGAAGACGGTCGGCGTCCGGCGCAAGGCAACGAAGTAAAGGGAGCCTGACGCAGGAATGGCCGAAAGGAAACGGGCTACAAAGCAGCGCCGCCGGGAGAAGAAGAACGTCCCCCAGGGGCACGTTCACATCCAGGCGAGCTTCAACAACACAATCATCACCATCACGGACCCGAATGGGAACGTGATCAGCTGGGGCTCTGCCGGCGTGGCCGGCTTCAAGGGCTCCAGGAAGAGCACGCCTTACGCCGCGGCGCTTTCCGCCGACCAGGCCGCCAAGAAGGCCATGGAGCACGGCATGCGTCAGGTCGAGGTCTACGTCAAGGGCCCCGGTGCCGGCCGCGAGCAGGCAATCCGCTCTCTCCAGGCCGCCGGCCTCGAGGTCAGCGCGATCACGGACGTCACTCCGGTCCCCCACAACGGTTGCCGCCCGCCCAAGCGGCGCCGGGTGTAGGGAGGACGAAAGATGGCCCGCTATACCGATCCTGTCTGCCGGCTCTGCCGCCGGGAGGGCGCCAAGCTCTTCCTCAAGGGAACCCGCTGCTATTCCAAGAAGTGCTCCTGGGAGCGCCGTCAAGCGCCTCCGGGCCAGCATGGAGTCAGACGCCGCAAGGTCGGCGACTACGGCATGCAGCTGCGGGAGAAGCAGAAGATCCGCCGCGTCTACAGCGTCCTGGAGCGCCAGTTCCAGGGCTACTTCCAGACGGCCAACTCCACTCCGGGGGTCACCGGTGAGAACCTGCTCCGGATGCTGGAGCTTCGCCTGGACAACGTCGTCTACCGTATGGGCTTTGCCGCCTCACGCGCCGAGGCGCGGCAGATGGTCGGCCATGCCCACTTCACCGTCAACGGCCGTGTTTCCAACATTCCGTCGCTCCAGGTGAGGCCGGGCGACAAGATCGAAGTCCGCGAGACGCATCGCACCCGGGAGCCCTTCAAGGAGGCGGCGGAGCTGATCCGATCGCGCCAGGTCCCCGAATGGCTGAGCGTCGACGCGGCGAAGCTCGCCGGATCCGTCCTGACAGCCCCGCGCCGCGACCAGATGCCGCTCGACCTCAACGAGCAGCTCGTGGTCGAGTACTACTCGAGGTAACGCACCCCGATGATCGAACTCGAGATCCCGCAGATCGCGCCGGTTGAAGAGCTCGGCTCGTACGCCAAGTACGAGGCCAGCCCGCTGCCGGCCGGTTATGGCGTCACTCTGGGCAACGCCCTTCGACGGGTCATGCTTTCCTCGCTGGAGGGCGCGGCCGTTACGGCGATCCAGATCCGTGACGTCTACCACGAATTTACGAGCATTCCGGGCGTGAAGGAGGATGTGACTCAGATCGTCCTCAACGTCAAGAAGCTCCGTCTGAAGAGCTTTGCCACGCACCCGGTTCAACTCAAGCTCATCAAGAGCGGTGCCGGCACCGTTACCGCGGCGGACATCCAGGAGTCGGCGGATGTCGAGATCGTGAACCCCGAACTGCCGATCATGACCCTCGACTCCGACGACGTGACGATCGAGATGGACCTGACCGTAGAGAAGGGCGTCGGCTACCTCGCGGCGGAGCGCGCCGAGTCGAACCCGATCGGCGTCATCCCCGTCGACGCGATCTTCACGCCGGTCCGCAAGGTCAACTACTCGATCGAGAACACTCGCGTCGGACAGATGACCAACTACGACAAGCTGACGATCGAACTCGAGACGGACGGCACCATCTCCCCGGAGGAAGCCCTCAGCCGGTCCGCCGACATCCTCGTCCGCCAGTTCTCGCTCTTCGCCAACATCGGACTTGTCGCCGCCGGGACCGACCGCGTGGCCACGAGCGTCCCGCAGCTCCCGCCCAACATGCTCGACATGCCGATCGAGGAGCTCGATTTGCCGATGCGGGCCTACAACTCGCTGAAGCGCAACAACATCGTCAAGGTCGGGCAGCTGCTCCAGCTCTCCGACGACGACCTGCTGCGAATGCGCAACTTCGGCAAGAAGTCGCTCGACGAGATGAAGGAGCGACTGCGCATGCGAGGCTTCATCCTCCCCGACAGCGAAGAGGTGTCGCTGGGCGACGATCTCGACGAAGTCGAAGAGGAAGAGCAGTTCGACGATCTGGCCCCCGAGGAGACCTGAGCGATGGCCCATCGAATAGACGGCCGCAAGCTCGGTCGCAAGCAAGGCCCGCGCATCGCCCTGTTCAAGAACCTGACCGTCTCCGTCCTTCGATATGAGCGGGTTCAGACGACAGAGGCGAAGGCCAAGGAGGTTCGGGGCCGGGTGGAGCGGATGATCACCCTGGCCAAGCGCGGCGATCTGGCCGCGCGCCGGGCGGTCATCGCGGAGCTCCCGAACGAGCCGCTCGTCGTAACGAAGCTGTTCAATGAGATTGCCCCCAAGTACGCGGACCGAACCTCCGGTTTCACCCGGATCGTCCATGTCGGCCAGCGTGTCGGCGACGCGGCCCCGATCGTTCAGATCGAGCTCGTGTAGAGCGGAATATTGACTCGCCGCTCCGCCAACGCAGCGATGCGCCGGCCGAACGGTGACGAGAGCGTCCGAGAGGGCGCGCCCGTGAGGTATAGAGCACGGGTCGAATACGACGGCACGGACTTCGCCGGGTTCCAGATCCAACCTGGAGCGCGGACAGTCCAGGGAGAACTCGAAGCCGCATTGACCAGGATTTCCGGCGGAGGCCGGGTCCGGGTCGCGGCGGCGGGTCGTACCGACGCCGGAGTCCACGCCACGGGGCAGGTGATCTCGTTCACCGACCCGAAGGGGAGGACGGCGAAGGAGCTGGCCAGGGCGCTCGACGCTCTGCTGCCGGCGGACGTGGCAATCCGAGAGGTGCGGCGCGTCCCGGCCGGGTTCAACCCTCGCTATGCGGCGCGATATCGGGAATATCGCTACACCGTCTGGAACGGGCCGCGAAGCCCGCTCCGCGAGCGTTTCGCGCTCGGGGTGCGGGACCCACTCGACACCACCGCGATGGAGCGGGCCGGGTCGGTCCTGGTGGGCCGCCACGACTTCAGTGCCTTCGGGGTGGCGCACCGGCAGCCGGTGCGGATCGTTCACTCGATCCGCGTAAGGCGGAACGGGTCGCTCGTGACGATAGACGTCGCGGCCGACGCGTTCCTCCGGCAGATGGTGCGAAGGATGGTGGCCGCTCTCCTGGAGGTCGGTCACGGAAGGACAAACGAAGAGGCGGTCGTCGCGGCGCTTGCGTCGAGACGACCGGCATTCAACGGGGCTGTGGCCCCGGCGAAAGGCCTCTGCCTTCGGCGAGTCGTCCTGGGAGGGACGGCACCGGCAAGGCGCCGCGAAGGCGGCGAATGATCGCCAGATCGAACGGAGAACGATGATCGCGAAGACATACACGGTCCGTGAGAGCGAGATCGAGCGACGCTGGTACGTCGTGGACGCGACGGACGAGACGCTCGGCCGCCTGGCGTCGCGCATCGCTCGCGTGCTCGAAGGCAAGAACAAGCCTCTCTACACCCCGACTATGGATTCCGGCGACTTCGTGGTCGTCGTGAACGCCGGCAAGATCGCGGTCACGTCGAACAAGAAAGAGACCAAGCTGTACATGCGCCATAGCGGCTACCCGCATGGACTGAAGTCGGAGACTCTCGGCCATCTTCTGGAACGCCGGCCCGAGGAAGTCATCCGCCGCGCCGTCAAGGGGATGCTGCCCCACAATCGCCTGGGGGCCCAGCAGCTTTCGAAGCTCAAGGTTTACGCCGGACCAGAGCACCCGCACAAAGCTCAGCGGCCCGAGCCGCTCGCCTGACGAGGAGCGTCATGACCACCCCTGCATACTTCTACGGAACCGGTCGCCGCAAGACCGCGGTCGCCCGGGTCAGGCTCATTCCGGGGCCGGGTGAGATCGTGGTCAACGATCGCACCCTGGAGCAGCACTTCGGCAACGCCGTTGACGAGGCAGATGTCCGCCTGCCGTTCCGGGTCACCGGGACCGAGGGTGCATACAACGCCCAGATCAAGGTCGAAGGCGGCGGCGTGACCGGCCAGGCCGGCGCGATTCGCCATGGCATCGCCCGCGCGCTGCTCCAGCTCGACCCGGAGGCGAACCGCCTCCCGCTCCGTCAGGCCGGCCTGCTGACCCGCGACCCGCGGATGAAGGAGCGGAAGAAGTACGGGCTCAAGCGAGCTCGGAAGGCACCGCAGTACACGAAGCGCTAGAGCGTTTCTGAGGCGGGCCATCCCTTCGTCGGCCGCCGCGGTTCTCGCCCACGCACGTTAGGCGCTCGCCCGATCTCGGACCGCCTCGACCGATCGCCCTGCGGAGCGAACTGGTCAGCTGGCGTAGGACGATGCGCCTAATCCAGTCTCCGCATGTACCCGAGACGCAGCCCTCGCGGGAGGGCATCATGTGCGGTATGACGGACGATCTATACGAGCGGTACAAGGAAGCGCTGCGCCTCGGCCACGTGGCCGTGCTGCGCGGAGCTCTGGAGGACGCGCTCGAGGCGTATCGGGCCGCGGCCGTGATCGCGCCGTCTCGCGCTCTTCCGCACACTAGCCTGGGCGGCGTGCTCCTTCGATTGGGCCACCTCGAGGAAGCGCTGGTCGAGTACACGGCGGCGGTTGCCCGGGCTCCGCACGACGAGGGAGCGCTGCTGGGCCAGGCCGAGGCCCTCACGATCGCCGGGCAGCGGGTCGACGCGGCCCTGGCACTGGATCACGTATCGGAGATCCAGGAGGCCTCCGGCAGGCTTCCGGAGGCTGCGGACACGCTTCGCCGGGCCCTCGAGCTGGAAGATGCCCCCGAGCGAATCCGGCGCCAGCGGTGCCTCCTGCGAGAGATCCGTCTCTCGGCGGGAGATGCCGCCGCCGAGAAGCTGCTGGCCCGGGCGCTCCGCTTGCGTGACGAGCCGGCCGGGATGAGCTCGAGACGGCCCGCCCGGCGGTGGCGGCCGCTCCGGCCGGCGGCCCTGGCGACGACGAATCGCGGCCGGCCGCCGACGTCGCCATCGAGATTCCGGTCCCGGCGGCCGCCGAGGCACCCGAGATGCCCGCCTATGCCGGGGAAGCCGTTGCCGACGATCTGCCCGATGAGGTCGAGGAGACAGGAGAGGCCGAGGAAGCCACAGCGGCCGCGACGGTCGATGTCGGGTCGGCACGGTCCGCCGCGCCGGTAGAGGACTTCGTGGTCAGACAGGCGACGGAAGTGGACTGGCCCAAGGAGGATCGAGCGCCGAAGGCCGCCGCGCGAGCGCACGCGGCCGAGACCGCGCCATGGCCCGCAGCCGAGCCCGAACCCGTGCCCATGGCCGAATCCGTCTCACTGTTTGCGGCGCTCGACGGGGCCGACGTCGTCTCCCAAGCGGAGAGAGTGGCGGAGGCAGCGCAGGAGGACGTCCCGGCCGTCGGTGTCATGGAGGGCGCGTTCGATACAGCTGCCATGGGGGAGATCCTCGGCGATGGGCATGCACCAGCCCACCGGCGACGAACTCCTGGCTTCGGCCGAAGTCGCGGACCAGGCAGGGGACGGCGAGAAGCTGCGGTCTCTTCTCGTGTGGACTGCTCGCGCCTACGGCCGAGAGGGCCGTTTCGAGGCCGGGCTCGACGCCACGCACAGGTTGCTGCAGAGCGATCCCAGCAACGTCGACGCTCATCTGGTGCTCGTAGAGCTCTATCTGGCCCGCGGCTGGACCGCACTGGCGGCCGAAAAGCTCGTTCTGCTGGGGCGGCTGGCAGATCTGGACGACGACCAGGAGACTCGCAAGCGGCTGTGCGCCGTCGCCAGCCGAGCCTTCCCCGACGACGAGCACCTCGCGACCCTCTGCGCGTAGGAGAGCGGCCGGACTCGCCGCCCGCGGAGGAGGAGAGAACGGTCGTGCGGTATACACTTACCCTCCGATGCCGCTGATCCAATCCGTGCTCGACAAGGCCGGACCGAGCGTCGTGGTCGATATCGCGATCACCGCCCTCCTGATCTACTGGCTCTTCAGCCTGATCAGGGGGACCCGCGCGGTTCGGCTGGTCATCGGCGTTTGTCTTCTCTTCCTCGTCTACGGCGCCGCCCTGACGTTCCAGCTCAAGCTGCTTACGGTCATCCTGCAGACCGGGGCTTACGTCGGCCTCTTCGCCCTCGTGGTCGTCTTCCAGCCCGAGCTGCGGCGAGCGCTGGATCGGATCGGCCGCCTCGGCTCACTGGGATGGCTCATCTCGCCGGCCGAGCAGTCGACGGCGGCTCATGTGGCTGGGGAAGTTGCCAGCGCCGCTGAACGCCTGTCGCGTGAAGGTCACGGCGCCTTGATCGTCATCGAACGCGAGACCGGCCTGCAGGAGATAGCCGAGAACGGCGTCATGCTCCACGCCGACGTCTCAGTCGGACTTGCTCGTCACGCTCTTCTCGCCCAAGACGCCCCTCCACGACGGAGCCGTCGTGATCCGCGGCGACCAGATCCTCGCTGCCGGCTCGCTGCTTCCCTCGGCCGAAACCACGATCGCGCTGGAGCGCTTCGGAACCCGGCACAAGGCGGCTCTGGGAATGACCGAGCAGACCGACGCGATCGTCGTCGTCGTTTCCGAGGAGAGCGGTCAGGTGAGTCTGGTCGAGCGGGCCCGGATCGTTCGCAACCTCGACGAGCTCAACCTGGCTCGATCCCTCACCGCCCTGCTCCACCCCCAGACCGCCGGAAGCCTCTTCATGCAGGAGCGAGACGCCTCCCGGCGCGTCGGGCCGACGTTTCGCCAGCTGGCCAGGCGAGCTCGGTTCGGAAGGATGCGCGGCATCTCCGGGCATTCCGGCAAGACCCAGGGCGGTATCAGGCCGCCTCGAGGCGACGATGCCGCGGGCGAGGAGAAGGCTCCGTCATGAGGGTCCTTCGCTTCATCTTCCGCAGCTGGCCCCTCAAGATCGGGGCCGTGCTTCTCGCGATCATCCTGTACGTCGGGATGATCTTCCTTCAGACCACCCAGGAATGGCCCGGCACGATCCCGATCGATTTCGTCAACCAGCCGGCCACGGCGGTCATCATGAAACCCGATCAACCGCCGGTGGTGACCAACATCCGCTACGTCGCCGCGCCGGACGTGCCGGTCACGCGGGACAGCTTCCGGGCCACCGTCGACCTGGCCAAGGCCAAAGTCAGCGAGAGCGAAGACTCACTGGTCAAGGTCGACCTGGCCGTCACGGACCCCCGAATCCAGATCCTCGACTACCAGCCGCAGCAGATAACGGTGGGGCTCGACCCCAAGGTCGTGCAGAAGGTCGCCGTCCAGGTGCACACCGGCGCCGTACCGTCCGGGCTTCAGCCCGGAACTCCGGTCTCGAACCCGTCGACCGTCGACGTTTCCGGGCGCGGCATCCGTTGTCCGGCGAGTTGCCTACGCCGACGCCCAGGTCCGTATCGACGCATCCGGCCTCGACGTCAGCCAGGATGTGGCCCTTGTCGCCCGCGACGCCACCGGCGCCGAAGTGACTCATGTCAACTTCAGCCCCGCAACCGTCCACGTGAACATCCAGGTGGGGAGCCAGCAGCAAACCGAAACGGTCGCCGGTCTTCGCGCCGACGACGGGCACCCCGGCAGCGGGTTACTACATCACGTCCATAGACGTGAACCCATCGACTGTGGCCGTCCGTGGCCAGGCCGACGTGCTCGCGCTCCTCAAGGGCCTCGCGAACACGCAGCCGATATCCATTGCCGGGGCCACCGGTGACGTCTCGGCGACGGTCGGCCTCGACCTTCCGAATGGCGTCACGAGCGACGGCCCGTCCCAGATCGCCGTGGTGGTGCATCTGCAGTCGCCGGCCTCTACCCGAAGCGTGAGCGTGGGAGTGGTGCCCGACGGAGCCAGACCCGATCGCATCTACACTCTCTCCACGCCTAACGTGATCGTCACCCTGGGCGGCGCGACCGCCGCCCTCAACGCCTTCGACACGTCCACGCTGGTCGGGCACGTCGCCGTCGGGACTCTGGACGTGGGCCCGCACAGCGTCACGATTTCGGTCATCGTGCCCTCGGGCATCAAGGTCCAGGACATCAGTCCGCCACAGGTGACCGTGACCGTGGCCAACGCCCCCACGCCGGCGCCTCCGCCATCCGCCACACCGACATAGGAGCGTCCCTTGCCCCGTCTCTTCGGCACGGATGGCATCCGTGGCATAGCCAACGTCGACCTGAAACCGACCCTCGCCTACGCCCTGGGCCGTGCGACCGCCCACCGTCTGGCGGGGCCCGACTGTCCGATCGTGGTGGGCCAGGACACCCGCCGTTCCGGTGACATGTTCGCCGCCGCAATCGTGGCCGGGGCGACGAGCATGGGGGTGGACGTCCATCTCGTCGGTGTGGTCCCCACGCCGGCGCTCTCCTACATCGCGGGAACCGGCAAGTTCGCGGCCGGGATCATGGTCTCGGCATCTCACAACCCCGCCGACGACAACGGCCTCAAAGTGCTCAACGAACACGGCCTGAAGCTGGACGAGGACGTCGAGGACGATCTCGAGCAGATGATATGGACCGCCGAAGAGCTGCCGTCGGCCCCGGCCGATGCGCTCGGGCTGGCGATCCAGGACCGAGACCTGATCGATCTGTACGTCCAGCATCGACTCAAGCTGGCCGCGGCCATATCCACCAAGCTCCACGTCGTGGTGGACTGCGCCAACGGCTCGGGAGGGGTGGCGGCGAAGCGGATCATCGAGGCCACCGGGGCGCGGGTCGATGCCATCTTCAACGAGCCCGGACGGCCTGAACATCAACGACGCGTGCGGCGCCACTGCCCCCGAGGCAATGGCGGCCGAGGTCGCGGCCCGTGGGGCGGACGTGGGTTTCGCCCTGGACGGCGACGCGGATCGGTTGATCGCCGTCGATGCGGCCGGCCACGTTGTCGATGGCGACGCGCTGCTGGGCGTGCTGGCTCTCGACCGGCTGGCCCGAAATTGCCTGCCCAACGGAGCCCTGGTCGTCTCCGTCCTTTCGAACGGAGGCCTCCAGAAGGCCGTCGAGGAAGCCGGCGGCCAGATCATCCGAACGCCCGTCGGCGACAAGTACATCTTCGAGGGGATGCAGGTCAGCGGGGCCGGCCTGGGCGGCGAGAAGAGCGGCCATGTGATCATCCTGGAGCACGCAACCACCGGCGACGGCATCGTGACGGCCCTGGAGGTGCTGGCGGTCATGAGCAGATCCGGCCGTACCCTGGCCGAACTGGCCGGCCAGGTACCGATGCTGCCCCAACAGCAGCGGACGATTCCGGCCCGCCACAAGGACCAGTGGGAAGGCGATCCGGCCATTCGCAGGGCGATCGCCGCGGCCGAGGGACGGCTCGGTTCCGCGGGTCGCGTCCTGGTCAGGCCCTCCGGCACGGAGCCCGCAATTCGGGTGATGGTGGAGGGCCCCGAGGCCGGCCTGGTGGCCGAGCTGGCCGACGAATTGGCCGCTTTGGCCGGTCAGCGACTAAACTAGCCACCTTCGTCGGGGCAGGGTCCAAGGACCGGGAGTGAACTGCGCATGTGCGGAATCGTCGGATACACCGGACCTCGAGAAGCCGGCCCCGTTCTCCTCGATGGGTTGCGGCGGCTCGAGTACCGCGGCTACGACTCCGCCGGCATCGCCCTCGTGACTCAGGCCGGCGACCTGTTCGTCGAGAAGAGAGCCGGCAAGGTGGCCGTGCTGCAGGACGCCATCGGCGACCGGACCGCCCAGCGCCGGCATCGGCCTGGGCCACACCCGTTGGGCGACACACGGCCGCCCGAGCGACCTAAACGCCCATCCCCACAGCGACTGCACGGGCCGGATCACCGTCGTCCACAACGGCATCGTCGAGAACTTCCGCGAGCTGCGCAGACGAGCTGGCCGCCGACGGCCATGTCCTCCAGTCCGAGACGGACACCGAAGTCGTGGCCCATCTGGTCGAGGCTGCCTACAAGGGCGATCTCGCGGATGCGGTTCGGGCTGCCCTGGGTCGCCTCGAGGGCGCATACGCCCTGGTCGTGATGCACCGGGACGAGCCGGATCGCCTCGTGGGTGCCCGCCTGAACGCGCCGCTCATCGTCGGCATCGGCGACGATGAGAGCTTCCTGGCGTCGGATGCCGCGGCGATCGTGGTGTACACGAAGAAGGTGGTCTTCCTGGCCGACGGCGACGTGGCGGACCTGCGCCCGGGCACGGCCACGATCACGGACCGGGCCGGAGCCGCCGTCGATCGCCCGGTCGACATCATCTCCTGGTCCGCCGAGGCGGCCGAAAAGGGCGGCTACGCCCACTTCATGCTCAAGGAGATCCACGAGCAGCCGGAAGCGCTGACGGCGGCCATGACCGGCCGGCTCCGCCACGACGCGGTCTGCCTGGAGGAGCTCGATCCCATCCGCGATCGCCTGGCCGGCATCAACCGCGTGGAGATGATCGCCTGCGGCACGGCCTACTACGCGTCCCTCGTGGGGGCGGCGCTCTTCCAGGATTGGCTCGGAGTTCCGGCCCGATCCACCGTCGCGTCCGAGTTCAGATACAGCCCGCCGCCGATCGATCCGCATACCCTGGTCGTGGCCGTGACGCAGTCCGGCGAGACCGCGGACACGATCGCGGCTGCGCGCCTGGCCGGCGACCGCGGCGCCCTGGTGGTCGCAGTCACGAACACCGTCGGATCCGCGATTACCCGCGAGTCGCACGCCTCGGTCTTCCTCCAGGCCGGACCGGAGGTCGCCGTAGCGGCCACCAAGACCTTCGTGACTCAGGTCGCGACCCTCGTCATGCTCGCCGCGGACGTGGCCCATCAGTTCGGTGGATTGACCGCGGAAGCGGAACTCGAGCTGGTCAAAGCCCTGCGCCGCCTTCCGGCGCAGGCGGGCCGGGCCATCGAGCTGGCCGCCTCGACCGAGGAGATGGCCGAACGCTACGCCGGCGCGGACGGCTTCATGTACATCGGTCGAGCCTTCGGCTACCCGGCCGCCCTCGAGGGGGCGCTCAAGATCAAGGAGATCAGCCTACCTCCATGCGGAGGGCTACGCCGCAGGCGAGCTGAAGCACGGGCCTATCTCTCTGCTCGATCCGGACGTGCCGCTCGTGGCCGTGGCGACCCGCTCGGCCGTTTACGAGAAGGTGATCAGCAACCTGATGGAGGGTCGCGCCCGCGACGCCCGGGTCATCGCCGTGGCCACCGAAGGCGATACCGCGATCGAGCGTCTGGCGACGGACGTGTGCCTGGGTGCCGGACACGCTCGAGCCTCTGAGCACGATCCTGGCGGTCATCCCGCTGCAGCTCTTCGCCTACTACGTGGCGGTGAAGCGGGGTCGCGACGTCGACCAGCCTCGCAACCTCGCCAAGTCGGTGACGGTGGAGTAAGTGGCCGGCGCGGGGCGGTCTCCTGGGACGGGTGACGACGCGCCAGATGGCGGCGGCGCGCGTGACGGCCACGGGGCCGAGAGCCCGGCCGGTTTCGCCGCGACGCCCCCGCCCGAGACCACCGAGCTCGGGATAGACATCATCCGCGTCTCGCGCATCGCCGCGTCGCTGGACCGTTTCGGCGACCGCTTCACCAGGCGTGTACTGACTCCAGCCGAGGCAGCTTACGTCCGCAACCGGCCCGAGACCATGGCGGGCCGGTGGGCGGCCAAGGAAGCCGTCTCGAAGGTGCTCGGGCTGGGTGTCCGCGGCATCGGCTGGCGAGACATCGAGGTCGAACGGCTGCCGACCGGTCAGCCGGCGATCCGGCTCCACGGCCGGGCCGAACGGAGGGCGACCCAGCTGGGCATGGGCCGGGTCGCCGTCTCGATAAGCCACGAGTCCGAGTTCGCCGTGGCGATTGCCTACGGCGTCCGTACGGCGGGCGGGCGCTACCTCTTCCCGCCGGACATCGAGGAGCGGCTGGGCGAGCGAGAGGCGGCTCTGCTGCGCCGGCTCGAGCGACTGCGTGGATTGGCCCGCGAAGCTGCCGCGGCAGAGGCTAAGCTCAGCGTGACCGACGCCGCCCGCCCGGCGGGGCCGGCGGTGACCAGGGCGAGCGAGGAGCAACCCGATGCCTAGTCGAGTCGCGGCCGAACCGATACTGCTCGACGACGTTGCCGCCGCGGCACTTCTCCCGCCTCGACCTGCGCGCGGCCACAAGGGAACCTTCGGCAAATTGCTCGTGATCGCCGGCTCCGTGGATTATGCCGGGGCCGCCCTCCTCGTCTGCACGGCCGCGGCTCGGGCGGGCGCGGGCCTGGTCACGCTGGCCACACCGGAGTCGCTCCAGCCGCTCTTCGCAGCCAAGGTCGTCGAGGCGACCACTCTCGCCCTGCCGGAGGACGACGTGGAGGAAGTTGATCCGGAAGGGGCGCTGGCGCGCATCATGGATCACGACCACGACGCCCTTGTCGTCGGGCCGGGCCTGCGACCGAGCCTCTCCATGACCGAGCTGATCCGGGCCCTTCTTGCGCCCGACGAGGACGGCGAGCCGTTGCCGGCCGTGCTCGACGCGGAGGCGCTGAGATCGCTGGCGACGGTGGACGGGTGGGCGGGCGAAGTGGCCGCTCGGTGTGTCCTGACGCCGCACGTGGGGGAGTTCCTGCGGCTCCGCGCCGCCGACGGCCACGATCCCAAGAAGGACGGCGACCTGGTCTTCGACGATGCCCGGCGCCTTGCGGCGGCCCGAGACGCCGCTCAGGAGTGGGGCCAGGTCGTGGTCCTGAAAGGCGCCCACACGGTCATCGCCGATCGCGATGGCCGGGCCGCCGTCTCCCCCTTCGAGAACCCGGCCCTCGCGAGCGGCGGCACCGGCGACGTTCTGGCCGGCACGATCGGGGCGTTGCTGGCCCAGGGCCTGGGCACGTTCGAGGCGGCGCAGCTCGGCGTCTACCTCCACGGCGCCGCCGGGGAGGCCGTCAGGGCCCGCATCGGCGACGCCGGCTTGCTCGCGTCGGACCTGCCGCCGGAGCTGCCACTGGCCCGCCGCGGGCTGGCCGCGCTTCTGCCCCGTTGAGGGCGCAAGTGACGACCGTTCGCGTGGCGCGCTCGGCGGTCGAATCACCGCCATGCGCCTCCCCATGATCGAGGTTCGCCGGGGTGAGGCGATGCCCCCTCTGCCACGGACGGCCTGGCTCGAGATAGACCTGGACGCTCTCCTCGGCAACGTCCGGCTGCTGGGGAGTCTCCTGCCGGCCGGGGTTCGCCTGGAGCCGGTTCTCAAGGCCGACGCCTACGGCCACGGGGCCGTGCCGATCGCCCGCGCCCTTGTCGAGGCCGGCACGCGCAGCCTCAGTGTCGCCACGTACGACGAGGCGCTGGAGCTTCGCCAGGCCGGGATCGCCGTGCCGATCCTCATTGTCTTCCCGATCCCGCCCGAGCTGGCTCCGGATGCCAGGCGCCACGGCCTCTCGGTGACGGCCGGCGATCGGGTGCTGCTCGAACGGACCCTTCGGGCCCTGGCAAAAGAGCGCCCGGGCTCCCCCAGGGCGGAAGAATCGCCGGTCCCGCCGCTGGCAATCCACCTCGAAGTCGAAACCGGTCTCGGTCGAGGCGGCGTCGATCCGGACGCCGTACCAGCCGCCGCCGCCGCCATCGCCGCCTCTCCGCACGCTCGCCTGGCCGGTCTGTGGTCGCACCTCCAGTCGGCCGGCAATGCCGAGCTGACCGCCCACCAGGACCGCCTCTTCGGGCAGGCGGCGAGGTTCCTGGAAGGGGCCGGCGTGACCCTGCCCGAGCGGCATCTGGCGGCCAGTGGCGCCGTGCTTGCCGCCAGCGCCGGAACCTACGACGCGGTGAGGGTCGGGCTGTCCCTGTACGGGCTCGTGCCGGACGACCTCGGCGTGGCCGAGGGGGCGCGGGCGGTCGCCGACGGCCTCCGACCGGTGATGTCGTTGCGGGCCCGGCCGATTCGCGTCGCCTGGCTGGAGGCCGGAACCGGCGTCAGCTACGGGCCCTCGTTCACGACGCCACGCCGGAGCTCGATCGCCACGCTGCCTCTCGGCTACGCGGACGGCTACCCGCGCAGCCTCTCGAATCGAGCCCAGGTCCTGGTCCGTGGAGTACGAGTGCCGCTGGTCGGAACGGTGGCGATGGACGCGGTCATGGTCGACGTGACGGACGTGCCGGGGCCCGAAGTGACCGTGGATGACGAGTTCACGCTTATCGGCGAGCAGGCCGGGGCTCGAATCGGCGCGCTGGAGGTGGCGCGCTGGGGCAACACCATCTCGCATGAGATCGTCGCAGGTATGTCGGGACGGTTACCCCGGGTGTACTATGCGGCAGCCGAGGCGGTCGGCCTGCGCACAATTGCATGCGATGCGAGTCGGGGCGGGGGATCGCTCGACTGGCCACCGGCAAAGGCATCCGCGGAAGATCCTGGTTCGCTCGGTTGAGAGTGACCGGTTCCGCAGCCGTATAGACGGAGAGCAGGTTTCGCACTTGATGGAGATGCAGGGCCGCTCCGAGGAGCAGCGCGACGATCTGGTCGAGCAGGTAGCGCGCGAGATCCAGTTGCGCGGCCTGACCGTTCCCGCCGTCCTGTTTCTGCAGGCAAGCCGTCCGTACCGTCCGCTGGGCAGCAGCGCCATGGTGTTCTTCGACCCCGTCCTGCGCGGCGTCTTCGGCGGCGATATGCCGGTCGCCAGCGAGATCCTGGCGGACGACCTCGGCATCGAGCAGCTCATCGAACGACTGCAGGACCCCGACGAGGACACCGCCTGGGACGCCTGAGCGGCGACAGCGAAGATCGAGCCGGGTAGCATAGCCGGGTGACCAGCCAGCCTCGAGCGTTCTTCGCCCTCGACTTCGGCTCGGCTACCACTTCAGCAGCCCTCCTGGGGCACGTTGGCGGCCGATGGCGCCTGATTGCCCATACCGCCGCGCCCGCGATCGTCGACGTCGATGCGATGCTCGCCGGGCTGCTTGGCCAGATCCAGCTGACCGATCCGGAGTTGCTGGCCGAGATGGCCGGCGATGAACGTCCCGAGGTCTCCGTGCTCGCGGCCACCTGGCCGCGCCTGGCGGCCCGCACAACTCCCCAGCGCCGCATCGCCGTCCTGGCGGGCTCGCGCCGGCAGCGGAAGCGGCTCGAAGAGTCGGCCCTGAGAGCCGGCTGGCTCGTCGTCGGCGGGAGTTCCGACGAGGAGAATCCGGTCGCCCTGAGCCGTCTGGTTCTCTCCACCCGGACGGCCGCCGTCCTGCTGGGCGCGGACCGCACTCCGGCCGGTGACGAGCGACGCCACTTGCCGGACCTCGCGGCGCTGGCGGCAGCCGCCCGACGCCTCCGGCCCGAGCTCACGGTCGTCCTGGCGGGTGGCGCTGCCGCGTACGAATCGGCCTTCGCCCAGGCCTCCGAAACCGAGCCTGCCTACGTGCTGGCGGCGAACGCCACGAGCGGTCCCGCGGGGCCCGAGGCGACCGCTGAGGCCGGCGATGCCGAGGCCGTCCCCGATGGGCCGGCACCCGACCCCGGCCGGCACCCGACCCCAGACGGGCCCCGACGCCCAGCCGGCGCCCAACGCGAGCCCGGAAGCCCTCCCGGCCCCGGAAGCTCTGGCCGACCCGATCTTCCTGGCCGTGCGCGGCTCCGTCGCCCCCACGAACGACACCGATCGAAGTGTCTCGGCCCAGATCCTGCTCGCCCCGGATGCCGGTGCCGGACAACCCGCCGGGGCTTCGCTCCAGCAGGTGCTCGAAGGGCTGCGGGCGTTGCCCAACGACAGCCGGCTGGGCGTCGCGCGGTCGATCGGCTCACTGGCGTACGTTCTCGACAGATCCGTGGAAGTCGTCGAGGTCGGCCTCCAGGGCGGTCTCCGGGCCCACTCCGAGCCCATCGGCCAGGGCCACTCCGCGGTCGTCTCGTCGCACGCCGGTCTGGCCAACGCGTCGTTCTCGCCGGCCGACCCTTCGGAGGAGGTCATCGACGGCCTATCCGCATGGTCGACGACGGTGCTCGACCGGCACCGCATGACCGATCGGCTGCACGACCTCCGTCTGGTGCCCTGGGGCGACGCCGACGGCGATGGGGCGACCTTCCGCCTCGCCGCCGCAAAGGCGGCCTACTCGCGCCTGATCGATGCGACCCCCGAGCTGGCCGCCTACCCGATGCCGGACCTGATGGTGGCCGCCGGCGGCATCTTCGCCTCCCTGCCTCCGTCGGTCGTGGCCCTGGCGATGGCGGACCTCGGTCGCCGCGCCGGTGTCGGCCAGATCGTATGCGACCAGGCCCGCCTGCTGGGGCCGCTGGGTGCCGTCGAGGACGAGGCCGAACGGCGCCGCCTGCTGGCCAACCTCGCCGACGACATCCTGGTGCCGATCGGCATGCCTCATCCTTCCGGCCGGAGTCAAGCCGGGTCGAACGGCCGGGCAGCTGCAGCTGAAGGGACCCGGCGGGATCTCCGAGATCGAGCTTCACCCCGGCGCGGTCCAGGTTGTCGACCTGGCGCCCGGTCGGACCGCCAAAGCCGAGATCGACTTCAAAGACAGCGTCCGTTTGGGGACTCGCGCCCATCATTTCAGCCTGGACGTCGGCGGTGGCCTGTGCGGCCTGATCGTGGACCTTCGCGACATTCCTCTTCGGATGTCGGATCGGGCCGAGTCCAGGCGAGCTGCGCTCGAGGCGTGGCAGCGCGGCATGTGGCCGGAGGTCGACGAATGAGCATCGTCGGGCGAGCCTCCGGGACCGATATCGCGGCCGCGCTGGCTAACGTCGCCGCGCGCCGGATCCTCGTCTTCTCGCCGACGATCCACTTCCGGCTCTCGCCGGGGGATCGTGCCCTGGTGGCGCCGGGCGAATCCGTTTCCGCTGGAACTCCGATCGCGGAGCGGACCCCGGACGCCGAACTCGTGGATGCCGGGCAGCTGGATGGCGACGCCAAGGCCGGGAAGAACGGCGGGGCGGCCGGGACGGGCAGGCCGGTCGAGGCGAGCGGATCCTCGCCGCTCTGGAAGGAAGGAGGCCCGGCGGAACCCAATCCGGCCATTCCTGCCAGCCGGCAGATGGCCACGAAGGTGGGCCCGGGCCCCGCAGGGACGGCAAGGCAGGAGCGGCGCCGTCCGCCGGCACCGGGCAAATGGTGGGTCGGTGGCGGTGAGCGACGCGGCAAGTCGGGCAAGAACAGGCCCGTGCCGCGTGTCGGCGGGACGCTGCTGTACGAGACACAGGGCCGGTGGCGCGCGGCCGCGGGTGAGCACCATCAGATCGTCGAATCTCCCGTAGCCGGCGTCGTGCGCGAGGCCCGGAACGGCGTCGAGGTCACGATCGAGGTGGCAGGAGCCGCGATCCCGGGCGCGATCGCGGCCGGGGAGCCGTCGCGCGGTTACCTCGACGTCCCGCGCCTCACCGACGGCGAGCTGTGGGCCAGCGCCCTGGACGTGGGCCGCTCCGGCGCGATCGTCGTTGCCGGAAGCCGCATCTCCGCCCAGGCGATCAGCCGGGCCCGGGCGATGTCGATCCGCGGTCTGATCGCCGGATCGGTGGGCCAGGGCGAGCTGCGCGACCTGGAAGCCTCCGAGCTGCGACAGAAGGCGAGCCTGGCACCGTCCGTGCCGTTCGGGCTCATCGCCCTGGACGGCCACCAGCGCCGCCCCATCGCGACCCCGATTCTCGAAGTGCTGGCCGCCCTGTCGGGCCGCGAAGTGGCGATCGTCACCGATCCGCCGCTACTGATCTTCGATGTGTCGGAAGTGCCCCTGCCGGAGCTGCCGCCGGACTGGATCCGTGTTCGGAGCGGCAGCCACGCCGGCCGCGAGGGACGCCTCATCGATTCGGCCGGCCTGTACCGCTTCCGCTCGGGCATCCACCTCGAGGCGGCGGTCGTGCGCTTCGTCGACGAAACGGACACGACCATCCTCCCCTTCGCGGACCTGGAGCGGTTCGTTTTCTGAAGCGCGGTAGATGCGGCTTTCAGGTAACCTCCCGGGGTGATCGACGGAGAGAGCCTGGAACGCGAGGTCGTGACACGCGAGGCCGCGGCCACGCGCGAGCTGGCGGCGGAGCTGGCGGTCGTGGCGCGACCGGGGGACCTGATCAGCTTGATCGGCGAGCTGGGGGCGGGCAAGACGCAGTTCGCCAAGGGATTCGGGGCCGGGCTGGGGATCGAGGACACGATCGTCTCGCCCAGCTTCGTCCTGATGGCCGAGTACCGCGGCCGGCTGCCGATGTTCCACATCGACCTGTACCGCGTGGCGGATGCGGCCGAAGCGCTGGCCGGCGGGCTTCTGGACGAGCGCCAGGCGGAAGGCGTCACGCTGATCGAATGGGCCGAACGGATGGAGGACGCCCTGCCGGTCGAACGGCTCGAGATCCTGATCGAAGGCACGGGCGACGATCCCCGACGGATCGAGCTGCGAGCCGGCGGCCCAGGGTACGCCCGCTACGTAGCCGCGGTGCCCGAAGCGGACGACCCGGCTTCGAAGCAGCTGCTGAGGTGAGGCGATGAGCGCACCGCGACTGCTGGCGATCGACACCTCCGGCACGGACGCGCTGGTGGCGCTTGGTGAGGTGGACGGCACGCTCGTCGCCGATCGGAGATGGGCGGCGGGCTACCGCCACGGTGAGGAGCTGCTAACTCGAATCGACGAGATGCTCAAGGGACAGGGCGTGACGCTCTCGGAACTGGCCGGGATCGTCGTGGGTACGGGGCCGGGCGCGTTCACGGGGCTGCGGGTGGGACTGGCGACGGCGAAGGCGCTCGCGCGAGAGCTCGCCATCCCGATCGCCGGCATCGCTACCTCCGATGCCCTTCTCGTGGCCGCAGCGGTGGGCGATGGAATTCGGGCCGCCCTCCTGCTGCCGGCCGGACCTTCGGACCGGGTCCTCGTGGCCGCCGGAGAAGCTCGACTGGTCAAGGGAGGAGATGAGCCGAAGGTCGAACCCGGCACCGTCCTGGTCGCGGTCGACCTGCCGGACCGAGCCCCCACGGACGCGCTTGTCAGGGGGGCGCAGGCAGAGGCCGGGCTTTCGACCGCCCTGCTCAGGCTCGGCGCCCGAAGGCTCGCCGCCGGCGGAGACGACGTCGCGCACCTGGTTCCGGAATACGTGACGCTGCCGCGGGGAGTGCCCGCCATGAAGGGGGAGGTGCGATGGTCGCGCGACCTCCCGTAGCGGTAGTCATCGAACGCATGACGGTCGACGACCTGGACGCCGTCCATGAGATCGAGCGGGAGGCGTTCAGCACCCCCTGGCCCTCTCACGCCTACCGCCAGGAGTTGGAGACCAACCGCCTGGCGCACTATGTCGTGGCCCGCCGGGGCAGCGAGATCGTCGGGTTTGCGGGGATGTGGCTTCTGGTGGACGAGGCCCACGTGACGACCTTCGCGACGCGCCGGACGTGGCGCCGGCAGGGGATCGGCGAGCGGCTGCTGCTTGCGCTGCTGGACCTGGCTCGGGCTCGTGGCGCGCGGGAGGCGACGCTGGAGGTTCGGCCTTCGAACACCGCGGCGCGCAGGCTCTACGAGAAGTACGGCTTCCGCAACGCCGGCGTCCGGCCTCGCTACTACACGGACAACCACGAGGACGCCCTGATCATGACCACGCAGGCACTCGACAGCCGGGATATGCGCGTGCGGCTGATCACGCTCCGCGAGGAACTGGCCAGACGACCGGAGATCGAGGTCGGCCCGGATGGGCGGCCGATCGGCGGGTCGCAAGAGCCCGACGGCTCGAGTTCGGGGCGGGAGGGCATGGGCGGCGGCAGCGCCGGCTCGACGCAGGCATCCTCGATCCCGGATCCGGGCGTCCCGACCGTCATCCGGCCGAGTCGCGTCGAGAGGTGGAAGTTGTGAGCACCGGCGGGCTGATCCTGGCCGTGGAGTCGAGCTGCGACGAGACGGGGATCGCCCTGGTTGAAGGCGGGCGGCGGATCCTCTCGAACGTAGTCGCGAGCCAGGTGGCGATGCATGCGGCCTCGGGCGGGATCGTGCCGGAGGTCGCGGCGCGGGCTCACCTGCGCTGGATCGTGCCCGTCCTGGACGAAGCGTGGTCGTCCGCGGGCGTCGGTTGGGACGACGTATCGGCCGTGGCAGTCACCCAGGGACCGGGGCTGGCCGGGTCGCTCCTGGTGGGGATCAACTTCGCGAAGACGCTGGCCTACGTCCACGGCAAGCCGCTCGTCCCGGTCAACCACCTCGAGGGCCATCTGTATGCCGCCTGGCTGGCCGACGAGACGCGCGAGGTTCAGGAGCCGCTCTTCCCGCTCGTGGCGCTGATCGTGTCGGGTGGGCACACGTTCCTGGTGGAAATGCGCGACCACCTCCAATACCGGCTCCTGGGCGAGACCGTGGACGACGCGGCGGGCGAGGCGTTCGACAAGGTTGGCCGGCTGCTGGGGCTGCCGTACCCGGGAGGGCCGGCGATCATGGGCGCGGCAGCCGGGGCGGCGCGCCGCGATGTGGTCTTCCCGAGGGCCTGGCTGGGGGATTCGTTCGACTTCAGCTTCAGCGGGTTGAAGACCGCCGCGCGGCGGACCATCGCCGTCGAACGGGGCGGGGAGGGGACCACGGCCGGTGACGTGCCGCTGGCGGAAGATCGAGTGGCCGAGCTTGCCTACGGCTTCCAGGAGTCCGTGGTCGACGTGCTCGTGACCAAGACACTGCGGGCCGCAAAGGCGGCGGAGGCGCGGTCGATCGTGCTCGGTGGCGGGGTGGCGGCGAACAGCGTCTTGCGCGATCGGTTGGCCGAAGGGGCGCGGGCTGCGGGGATTCCACTGGTCGTGCCACGGCCGGCGCTGTGCACGGACAACGGGGCGATGATCGGCGCCGCGGCCGCCAGACGATTCGAAGCGGGGGAGCGAGCCGGCCTGGACCTCGACGCCAGGCCGTCACTGCCGCTGGCCCGGCGGTGACCGAGTCGCCGGACGGCCGATCGTCGGATCCGCCGCTCGCCGGCGCGATCGACGCGAGGGCTGCGGGCGCCCCGGGCGCGTCCATCCGCAGGGCGCCTCGCCTCGACCCGCTGGCCGTTCGCCGCCAGCTCCGCGATGAAGGGTTGCGAGCCCGCCACTCGCTTTCGCAGAACTTCCTGGCCGATCCGGACGTGCTCCAGTCGATCCTCGATCTGGCGGCACCGGAGCCCGGGCGGCGGATCCTGGAAGTCGGCCCCGGCCTGGGCATCCTCACCGGTGGGCTGCTGGCCGGGGGCGCCGCCGTGACGGCCGTGGAGCTGGATCGGCGGCTGGCCGACCGCCTGGACCGCGCTTACGCCGAGGCGATCGCCGCCGGCGCCCTGACGTTGATCCAGGGCGACATCCTCGACCAGCGGATCCCGGGTCTCGTCCCCTCGCCCTATGAGGTCGTGGCCAACGTCCCTTACCACATCACCAGCCCGATCCTTCACCGCTTCCTTGGGGAGCCGCCGCGACCGGAGCGGCTCGTCCTGATGCTCCAGCGCGAAGTGGCCCAGCGTATCTCCGCCGCGCCCGGTGAGATGAGCTACATCTCGGTCTTCGTCCAGTACCACGCGACGGTCAGGGTCGCCTTCACGGTGCCCCGCGAAGCCTTCGAGCCGGCGCCCGAGGTCGAATCGGCGGTCGTGGAGATCCTCGCTCGGGATCCTCTCGGCACGAGCGCGCGCCTCTCCCTGCCGGACGAGGAGGGTCTCTGGCGGCTGGTCCAGGCGGGCTTCCGGGAACGCCGCAAGAAGCTCCACAACGTCCTGTCGCGACGGCTGCCCATCTCGGGCGCGGCCGCGGCGCAGGCTCTGGCGGCAGCCGGGATAGACGGTGATCGGCGACCGCAGACCCTGTCCGTGGACGAGTGGTTGGCCCTCCACTCCGTCCTGGGGCCGCTGCCGTGGCAGGCCGCGCCATGACGCGACCGCCGCGCATCGTCGACGCCGGCGACAGCCGCGACTCCGGCGCGGGCCGTGGCCCCGGATTCGGCCCGGGTTCCGACGAAGGCCGGGGTCCCGCGTTCGGACGCCGACGAGGCGACCGCCCCGGCGGGCCGGCGACCGGGAGCGGCCGCCTTCATGTCGTACGGCATGCCCCGGCCAAGCTGAATCTGACGCTCGCCGTAGTCGGTAGACGCAGCGACGGTTATCACTCGCTCCACTCGGTCATGGTGCCGCTCACGCTCGGCGACGCCCTGACGCTCTCGGCCGCGCCGGCCGGAGCCACGGAGGATGCCCTGACCATTTCAGGCCTCTCTCTTGCGGTGACGCCGGACAACCTGGTCCTGCGCGCCATCGTGGCGACGCGGGCGGCCGTCGAGTCGGCCGGCGCCGTGCCGTCCGGACAGGCCGATGCCGGCCCCGCGGCATCTGGAGGGACGCCGTTCCTGGCCGCCCGACTGGTGAAGCGGATCCCCATGGCGGCAGGTCTGGGCGGAGGCAGCAGCGACGCCGCAGCGGCAATCGATGCCGCCCTGGCCGTCTGGAACGCGACGCTCACCCCGGCCCAGGCCACGGACGTGGCCGCGGGACTGGGCTCGGACGTGCCGTTCTTCCTGGCTCGCGGGGCCGCCCTCGTCACCGGCCGTGGCGAGTTCGTCGAACCGCTGCCGCAGCTCGAGGGCGAGCCGCCGGCCGTCCTGCTGGTCACGCCGCAACTGCCGATTTCCACGGCCGCGGTCTTCGCCACGTTCGCGGGCGGTCCGGGGCGCCAGCTGCCGCAGCCGACATGCCGGACAGTCTCTCGCCCTTGCGGTCTCGGTCGGCATCGCCGCGAAGATGCGGTCCGGCCTGGCCGCTTCCGGACTGCTCGAGGTTGCCGCCGACCTGGCCGGAGCCAACGATCTGCTTCCGGCAACCCAATCGATCGCCCCAGACCTGCCCGAGTTCATGGCCGCTCTGGGTGATTTGCTGGGCCGTCCGGTCGGGCTTTCGGGCTCGGGGCCGACGCTTTGGGCCCTGTACCCGTCGTTGCCCGAAGCGGCAAAGGCTGCCCGGAGCGTGCGTCTGGGAGTGCTGGAGGGCAAGCTCCCGGCGATCGGCACCGGTGAGCCCTTCGTCGCCGCCACGTCGGTGGCCGTCCGTCCGGATGACCCGCCCGCGGCGGACCGCGATGCGATCGCACGCCCGCTCGCCCAAGCCAACCGTCCCCGCACGGTCCACAATGGTTTCGGCGACCCGGTGCGCCGCCCGAGCGGTTCGGCGGCCCAGCCTCACTCACCGAAGGGAGACGATTCTCGATGAGTCGAAAGGCGGTCTCGACTGCGGATGCGCCCGCCGCGATCGGTCCCTACAGCCAGGCCATCGAGACCGATGGCTTCCTGTTCTGCTCCGGCCAGCTGGGACTCGATCCCGTTACCGGACAGCTGCTCGCAGGCGTGGAGGACCAGGCCGAACGGGCAATGCTCAATCTGGAGGCTGTCCTGGCGGCGGCCGGCATGACCACCGCGGACGTCGTCAAGACCAACATCTTCCTGGTGGACCTGTCCAACTTCGCGATCGTCAACGCCATCTACGCGACGCACATGGCCGAGCCTGCGCCGGCCCGAAGCACCGTCCAGGTGGCCGCCCTCCCGCGCAATGCCGCCGTCGAGATCGAGGCAATCGCGCGGCGGTCGAACTGACGTCCGTGGTCGATTCCCGGATTGGAGGCTCGCGCAGGTCGGTCGTTCCGTGCTACCGTCCGGAGCCATGAGCGAACCCGCAGAAGGCGTCCTCCCGGTCGTGCTCGCGGCCGGCCTCGGGACGCGCATGAAGTCGAGCAAACCGAAGGTCCTGCACGAGCTGTGCGGCCGCCCGATGCTCGGCTACGTCCTCGACGTCGCGCGCGAGATCGGCGGCCGGCGTCCGCTGGTCGTCTACTCTCCGGCGACGGCGGCCATCACGGAGATCTTCGCCGGAGAGGCGGACTTCGCCTTGCAGGAGGTGCCTCTCGGCACGGCCGATGGTCTGCGGGCCGCGCTGGCGGTCGCCCCGGAGACGGCGGGCGAGATCCTCGTTCTCCAGGCCGACGTGCCCGCTGGTCCAGGCGGATCTCCTGGCCGAGATGATCGACCTGCGCCGGGTGCGCAATGCCGCGATGGCTCTCGTCGCGGTCCGTAGCGCCGACCCCGAAGGGCTGGGTCGCATCGTACGCGCGGACGACGGTGGCCAGGTGCTCCGGATCGTGGAGGAGAAGGACGCGACGCCCGAGGAGCGCGAGATCGAGGAGATCAACGCCGGCGTGTACGCCTTCGACGCGGCCTGGTTGCGAAGCCGGATCGGCGACGTGAAGCCATCGCCCGTCTCCGGGGAGTTCTACCTCCCGGCCCTGGTCGAGCTTGCGCGCGAGGACAAACGCCTGGTGGTCTCGCTCGAAGTCGAGGACGACGGCACGCTCGCGGGCATCAACGATCGCTCTCAGCTTGCGGAGGCGGAGCTGGAGATGCGCATGGTCATCAACGAGCGCCACATGCTCGCCGGCGTGACATTCGTCGATCCTGTCCGGACGTACGTGGATGCCTCGGTCGAACTGGCCCGGGATGTCGTCCTGGAGCCCGGCGTGATACTCCGCGGCAGCACCCGAATCGGGGAGGGCACGCGGATCGCGGCGGGCAGCCAGATCATCGACACGGTTGTCGGCCGTGACTGTGTCATCTGGGCCAGCGTGCTCGAATCCTCGGAAGTGGAGGACGAGGTCCGCATCGGGCCCTTCTCTCATCTTCGGGCGAAGTCGTCGATCGGGCGGGGCGCCAGGCTGGGCAACTACGCCGAGGTCAAGGCAAGCCGCCTGGAAGCGGGTGTGCAGCAGCACCATTTCAGCTACATCGGCGACGCCGAGGTGGGCGAACGGACGAACGTCGGCGCCGGAACCATCACCTGCAACTACGACGGCGTCCGAAAGCACAGGACGAAGATCGGCAAGCACGTGTTCCTGGGCTCGGACACGATGCTCGTGGCGCCGTTGGAGTTGGGCGATGAAGCTCGCACCGGGCGCCGGATCCGTGGTGACCAGAGACGTGCCGGCGGGGATGCTGGCCGTGGGCGTGCCGGCCCGGCTCCGCAAGCCGCGCGAGCCGGACAACGATCCGCCGCCAGACAAGGCCGAATGAGCGATCTCGTCGTCGAACTCCTGGTCATCCTCTTCCTCGTCCTGATCGAGGCGGTCTTCGTCGCGGCCGAGATCGCGCTCATCACCATCCGGCGCAGCCGCGTCGAGCAGCTGATCGACGAAGGTCGCATGGGCGCGCGCCGCGTTCGCCGGGTGATCGAGGACCCGAGCCGGCTGCTCGCCGTCGTGCAGATCGCCGTCACGTTCGTGGGGTTCCTGTCCTCGGCCTATGCCGCGGTCAACCTCGACGACCCGGCTGGAAGGCCTGTTCGTCAAGGTGCCCGTCCTCGACCAGGCCGCCGGGGGCGCTGCGCTGGTAGTCGTCACGACGCTGCTTGCCTTGTTCTTCATCGTGTTCGGCGAGCTGGTCCCAAAGACCCTGGCGCTGGCCCACACCGATCGCTACGCCATCGTTCTCGCGGGGCCGGTCGAGTTGCTCGGCCGGATCCTGGGGCCGGTCGTGTCGGTCCTCACCTGGGTCACGCGAGTCATCGCCGGCGGTTTCGGCGCCGAGTCCAGAAGAGGGCCCAGATCTCCACCGAGGAGCTGAAGCTGATCGTCGAGCGCGGCGGCGAGGAAGGGATCCTCGAGGCGGAGGAAGAGCAGATGATCAGCGCGGTCATCGGGCTCAGCGATCGCCGTGTCCACGAGGTCATGGTTCCGCGGACGGACATGAGCGCCCTGCCGGTCACGGCCACGCTGGACGAGGCGATCGACACGATCATCGCGGAGGGCCACAGCCGCATCCCTGTCTACGAAGAGACGATCGACAAGGTCGTCGGCATCCTCTACGCGAAGGACCTGCTCCCGTTCCTCAAGGGCGAGGACAAGCGGCCCGACCTGCGGACGCTCCTTCGGACGCCGCTCTTCGTGCCGGAGTCGATGTCGATCGACGATCTGCTCCATCAGCTCCAGCGGCGCAAGGTCCACATCGCGATCGTGCTCGACGAGTACGGCGGCACGGCCGGCCTGGTCACGATCGAGGACCTGCTCGAGGAGATCGTCGGCGAGATCCAGGACGAGTACGACGTCGAGGAGCCGATGACGGTGAGACTCTCCGACGACGAGGCCCGCGTCGACGGCCGGGCCTCCGTGGACGATCTGGCCGAGCTGTTCGACTTCGACCTCGAGGCGCTCGAGGATTCGGAGGAATACGACACGGTCGGCGGCCTGATCTACCACCGCATCGGCGGCGTGCCGCAGCCGGGCGACAAGATCGAGCTGACGGCCCAGGGACTCCTTCTGACGGTCGAATCGACCGACGGCCACCGCGTCGGCAAGGTCCTGGCCGCCCGATCGCCCAGGGACGGCGAGGAGCCGCGACCAGGGCGGTGAAGACGGAGCGCGGTAGGCCGGCGGGATCGGCCCGGCCTCGGGTCCGCTAGGCCTTGATCACGCCCGACGATGATCGCGCGCAGCGACTCGAGGGCCTCGGCATCGACCACGCCGGCAGCCTCCAGCTCGGCGAGGGCTCGGTCGCGGTGCTCGCGGGCCTGGTCGCGGGTGTAGTCCCGGCCGCCGAGCTTCTCGATCAGGGCCACGGCTTCGGCGACCTGGCCGTCCGTCCGGGGAGTCCGTCCGCCAGATCGACTCCAGGCGCGAGCACTCATCCGGGAGGCGTGCTCGAAGGCGTAGATGACCGGCAGGGTCATCTTGTGCCGGGCCACGTCGGTCGGCTCCTTGCCGGTCGCGGCCTGCTCGCCCCAGATCCCGAGCAGATCGTCGTTGAGCTGGAAGGCGATGCCGAGAGCCCAACCGAAGGCGCGATACCGGGTGATGATCGATCTCATCGTCGGTGGCCAGCAGCGCGCCCGTCTCGACCGAGGCGGCGATGAGGGCCGCGGTCTTGCGGCCGATCATGTCGAAGTAGATCTCGACCGACATCGGCTCGGGCCGCTCGCTGGCCCAGATGTCGAGGTACTGGCCTTCGCACAGCGCCACGCAGGTGTTGTCGTACAGACGCATCAGGCGCAGGACCTTGGCATCGGAGAAGCCGAGCTCGGTCAGCCGGTGCAGGGCGACTCGGCTCAGCGTGAACAGCATGTCGCCGGCGTTGATCGCCTGGGGAATGCCGTGCAGGGCCCACAGCGTGGTCCGGTGGCGGCGTTCGGTGTCGCCGTCTTCGATGTCGTCGTGGACCAGGCTGAAGTTGTGGCCCAGCTCCACGGCCGCGGCGCCGGGCAGTGCCTTGCGGTAGTCGCCGGCGATCGAGGCGTAGGCCAGCAGCCCCAGCAGCGGCCGCATCCGCTTGCCCGACGAGCCGCTCCCGTCCAGGCCCAGGTGGTAGCGCAACATCTCGTACAGGCCGGCTGTCGGCGCGTCGTGGTCCGAGACGAGGCGCAGGATCTCCTCCTCGGTGTCGGAGATCAGGCCGGAAAAGCCCGTATGGGTCTGCACGGGCCGATGATATCAACCTGCCTTCAGAATCCGTCGCGGGTGCCGGGCCGGGTTCGGTCCCGGCCGCCGCGGTGGCCGCCCTTGCGGCCGGCCGGACCGTCAGATCGGCCTGACGAAGGCCGATCCGGGCGCAGTCGGGTCGGAGTCTTTCGGGCCCATCGGGCCGCCTTCTCGCGCCTTCGCCTGAGCCTCGTCGATCTCGATCGCGATCAGCTCCATGCGGACCAGGTCGTCGTCGGTGGCCGGCCGAGAAGTCCTCGGGCGAGTGGCGCTCCGGGAAGTAGCGCTCGAGGAGGAGGCGAGGACGCGTCGCTTCTCGGCCACATCGGCGATCTGCCGGCCGCGGCCGTACAGCGCCACGCTGCGGTAGTTGGCCGAATGATCGGGCTCCGTCTTCGAGGCGACCAGGCCGTCGATCAGCGTCACCGAGATCGCCACGGGCCGGCCGTCGCGGAGCAGCCGCAGCGTCGCGTTGCCCGGCGATCCGTGGAGGTACAAGTGCCCGGCTTCGTAGTGGTAGAGGAACGGGATGATTCGCGGCTCGCCGCTCATCGACGCAGGCGACGTGGGCGACCAGTCCGGCCCGGAGGAACTCCTCGATCCGGTCGGGAACGGCTCGATCGGCGTGCCTGCGGATACGGGTCCGCTCGGTGCGCGGCGCGGGTTCGGCGGGCTGTCGTCTCGTCCATCGTCGCAGCTTAGCCGAGCGGCGGAGCGAGGCGTGGTAGCGTGACTTCGTGCCCGACTCCGCGCCTGTATGTCACCGACGCCATCGTCCTTACCCGCTTCGACTACGGCGAGGCGGACCGGATCATGACCCTCTTCACGCCCGCCTACGGCAAGCTCAAGGCCATCGCCAAGGGCGTGCGCCGGACGAAGAGCCGGCTCGGCGGCTCCCTCGAGCCGCTGGCCGAGTTGCGGGTGGCCCTGGCCCGCGGCCGAACCTTCGACGTCGTGACCCAGGTCCAGGTCAGCCATGCCTGGCTTCGCCTGCGCGACTCCCTCGAGTCGACGGCGACGGCCTGGTATCTCGCCGAGCTGGCGGATCGCTCCCTGGAGGAACGTCACGAGGCCGAGGGGCTGTACGCGCTGCTCCGCCACGCCTACGAGCTGCTGGACGCGGGGATGGCTCCGGGTCGGGTCGCGCGCTGGTACGAGATGCATCTCGCCGACGAGCTGGGCGTTCGCCCGGAGGTCGACCGCTGCGTCGAATGCGACCGAATGCTCGACGCCGACGAGGCGTTCCGGTGGGTTCCGCCCCTCGGCGGCGTGCTCTGCTCACGCTGTCCGGGCCCGCCGGCCGGACCGCGCCGGGCTCTCGCTCGAGGCGCTGAAGCTGCTCAAGGCCTACCAGCGGCTGGACGTCGAGGCACTGGCGGCACTGCGTCTGCCCCAGGCCGTGGAGGCCGAGGTCGAGCAGGCGATGCGCGACTTCCTGCGCTTCTCCCTGGATCGCGACGCCCGTTCGCTGCCGTTCCTGGATGAGGTTCGCCGGGGCTAGTGCCGCAGCGATGCCCGGCGCCGCTTTGGAGCCCGGGCGCGCGGCGCATCCGCCTGGCCTGACCCGCGCCACGGAACTCCGCGAGCCGCTTGGTCATGAGGGCGTGCACCTCCGCGATCGGCATGAGCGTGTCGCGGCCGAGGGGGAGGTCGTCGCGGCTCAGTCGAAGCATCAGCCGGGCGAATGGCGAAAGGCCGTGCCGCGACGACGTAGTCGGCGGGATCGTCGAGATGGATTCTCAGCGCTTTCGGCACGCGCGGGGGAGGGATCGGGTCGCTGATCGAGGCGACCTCGTCCCACCCGACCGGCCCGTGGCCGCCCGAGTACTCGAAGCCCTTCGTGCCGATCACGAGCGCCGTCGGATGGCGTAAGCGCCCGACGGCGATGGAGCGACGGCCCGAACACTGTAGAGGCCCAGGATCACCCCGCCTGCGACCTCGGCCCATCCGAGCAACGCACTGCCGCCCGCGAGGTCGCTACCGCCGATGTAGATGCCCAGGACGCCGAGGCAGGTGAACGCCAGATAGGCGAACAGACTCCCCAAAGCCTGGCGCCGGTTGTCGAAGATCGATACCGCAGGACCCAACACGGGGTGCTCGACGCGGACCGACGCGATCTTGCTGTCTGATGCCACGCGGCCTCCTTATCCGTGAAACCGGGCGCAGTGGCCCAGCTCGCATCCGACATGATGACGGCTCCGCGGCCCGGGCGCGTCCCCGCCCGCCCCGGCTCGTGCGAGAATTGGCGCCCCAGGCGAGTCGGCCGCATGCCAGCTGCCGCCCGCCGGTGTCCGAGGAGACCGAAGTGACCGCCCAGCCGACTCCGCCGGCCGACGACCCAGGACCGTCCGTCGCCAACCTGGAAACCATCGTCTCGCTTTCGAAACGGCGCGGCTTCATATTCCCGAGCTCGGAGATCTACGGCGGCATCAATGCCGTATGGGACTACGGGCCATTGGGCGTGGAGCTCAAGAACAACGTCAAGCGGGCATGGTGGCGGGCCATGGTCCAGGAGCGCGACGACATCGTCGGCCTGGACGCCGGAATCATCATGGCGCCCCAGGTCTGGGTCACCTCCGGCCATGTCGCCAGCTTCAGCGACCCGCTGGTCGAGTGCTCCACCTGCCGCCGCCGCTTTCGCCTGGACGAACTCCCGGGCTGCGAGAACCTGACGAGCACGGAACTGCGCGACCCCACGATCGTCGAGCGCCTCGGCCTGAAGTGCCCCGTGGACGCCGGTCCGCTGTCGCCACCGCGGCAGTTCAACCTGATGTTCAAGACCCACATGGGTCCGGTCGAAGAGGAAGGCAACGAGGTCTACCTGCGCCCCGAGACGGCCCAGGGCATCTACGTCAACTTCCGCAACGTTCGTGAGACCAGCCGCAAGAAGCTGCCCTTCGGCATCGCCCAGATCGGCAAGGCCTTCCGCAACGAGATCAGCCCCGGCAACTTCGTCTTCCGGATGCGCGAGTTCGAGCAGATGGAGATGCAGTACTTCGTCAAGCCGGAAACGGCCACGGCGACGTTCGAGGAGTGGATGCCACGCCGCCTGGCCTGGTACGAGCGCTACGGCGTCACGCCCGAGCGGCTGCGCTTCCGCGAGCACCGGCCGGACGAGCTGGCCCACTACGCCAAGAAGGCCGTGGACGTCGAATACCGCTTCCCGTTCGGCTGGAAGGAGCTGGAGGGGATCCACAACCGCGGCGACTGGGACCTGGGCCGCCACCAGCAGGCCACCGGCGAGAGCCTCGAGTACTTCGACCCGGCCACCGAAGAGAAGTACGTGCCCTGGATCGTCGAAACCTCGGCCGGGGGCGACCGGGCCGCCTTCACGTTCCTCATCGACGCTTATCGCGAGGAAGAGGTCCGCGGCGAGAAACGGGTCGTGCTGGGGTTCAACCCGGACCTCGCGCCATACAAAGTGGCGGTCCTGCCGCTGCTGAAGAAGCGCGACGAGATCGTGGCGTTGTGCCACAAGCTGCGCGACGACCTGGCGAAGGAGATGCTGGCCGTCTACGACGACACGGCCGCGATCGGCAAGCTCTACCGGCGCCAGGACGAGATCGGGACGCCGTGGTGCGTGACCATCGACGTCGACTCGCTCGAGGACGGCAAGGCCACGATCCGCGATCGCGACTCGATGGAGCAGATCCGCGTCGACGTCTCGCAGGTGAAGCCGATAGTCATGGAGCGGCTGGCGAAGGCTCGGAGCTGACACGGTTTGCGTCCTGGCAGGCGATGATGCATATCGTCAATCAGAACCTGCCGAGCGACTCCGGCGAGCGCTCGGAGTAGCCGCCAACGCGCGCGCGACGGACCGACCGCTCCCGCTGAGGCTCCCGGCAGGGAGGTTCTGGCTCTGGGGCGTCGGCTTGTGCGCGATCAGCGCGATCATGCATCGGTCGGCGCTCCGTCGAACAGCTTCGTGGATTTCCCCGCAGTTCTGGTTCGCGGCCAAGCTCGTTGGGACGCCCGACCTGCTCGATCCTGCGCGGCAGCAAGCCTGGGAGATCGGCTCACGGCTTCGTCTTCCGGGAGTTCCTGCTACCCGCCCGGAACCGCCTGGCTGTACTCCGCCACTGGGATCGCTTTCACTCGCCGCCGCGTTTCTGGGTCGCATGCCGCCGTCATCGGCCCTCATCGGCATCGCTGCGGGACTGGTAGGGTCGCGGGCCTTCGACCTCGACACGCGAGTCGCCCTGGTCGCGGCCTTCGCGTGGGCCCCGACTCTCGCGTCTGCGGCGGTCGGCCAGAACGCTCCTCTGGCGATGCTGCTGGCTTTGATCGCGATCGACGGGCTGACGCGATGACAGCCAGGTCGCGGCGGGCCTGGCCGTCGGCGCGATGCTTTTCAAGCCCACGCTCGGCCATGCCGTTGTTCGGCCTGCTGGTGCATCCGGCGGCAGTGGACGGCGCTATGCGCTGGCGATCGGCCGTGGCTGTCGGCTGGTATCTCCTCGGCGTCGCCGGCGAGTTCGCGGCGACTGGATCGTGGCCGACAGACTGGCTCCGTCTCACGGCGCCGCTTCTTCGCCGCCGACACGTCGCAGAACGTCGACAAGACGATTGCCCTGCCGGGCTTGCTGATAGGCCACGGCGTGCCGTCGGCCATCGGGTACGCCGCTGCGGCCGCGGTGGTCGTCGCTGGCCGCTGCCCGCGACTTCTGCGCTCACCGATCGCGGAAGCCGGCGCGGCCGCCTGTCTCATCGGCGTCGTGGTCGAGCCCGCACTCCCTGCAATACGAAGGCGTGCATGATTCTGCCGATCCTCGCTCTGGGCGGCCGGCGGCACGGGCCAGGGAATCGCGGAGCCGTGGCGTACCCGGCTGCTGGTCGCTGCCTACCTGGTCGCGCAGCTCTACGTGGTGACTCCGCCGGTCGGATTCAGTGCCCTGGTGCTGGTCACTTTCGCGGCCACGGCGATCTGGATTACAGGTTGGCAACGGCAGGATGCCATTCCAGGCGTATCGACGGACCTCCAGGCCGGTTCCCAGGTGAGCGAACAGGGGTCGGCCGTCTAGCGAGGCTTGCCTGCCGGGCTCCGCGTCGTCAGGGCCAGTGGGCTGCCAGAGCCTCTGCCGCCGCTGGGACAGGCGCCACGAGCGTGCCGCGCAGGTAGGCGTCGATATTCGCTGCGGCCTTCTTGCCGTCGCCCATCGCCAGGATGACCGTGGCCGCTCCGCGGACGATGTCGCCGCCGGCGAAGACCCCGTCCATCGAGGTCTGGAGGTTGTCGTCGATCTCGATGTAGCCCCACTTGTTGATGCGCAGGTCCGGTGAAGTGGAAGTGAGCAGGGGATTGGACTTCGTCCCGATCGCCACGACCACCATCTCGCACGGGAAGACGAACTCGGATCCGGGGATCTCGACCGGGCGGCGGCGTCCGGACGCATCCGGCTCGCCCAGCTCCATCCGGATGCAGCGCAGTCCGGAGACCCAGCCCTTCTCGTCGCCGAGGACCTCGACCGGGGCGGTCAGGAACTCGAAGCGAATCCCTTCCTGCTCGGCGTGGTGGACCTCTTCGATACGGGCCGGCAGCTCCACGCGCGAGCGGCGGTAGACGCACACCGACTCGTCGGCCCCCAGGCGCCGTGCCGTGCGCACGGAGTCCATGGCTACGTTGCCGCCACCTACGACCGCCACGCGCTTGCCGCGCATGATCGGCGTGTCGGAATCGGGGTTGTAGGCGCCCATGAGGTTGACCCGGGTCAGGTACTCGTTGGCCGAGTACACGCCCTTGAGGTTCTCGCCCGGGACGTTCATGAAGACCGGCAGACCGGCGCCCACGGCGACGAAGACCGCGTCGAACCTCTCCCGCAGCTCCGGCAGGGTGTAGGTCTTGCCGATGATGGAGTTGGGCTCGATCTCGACGCCGTCGGCGACCAACCGGTCCACTTCCTTCTGGACGATGTCCTTGGGCAGGCGGAACTCGGGGATGCCGTAGATGAGGACGCCACCGGCGGCGTGGAAGGCCTCGAAGATGGTGACCTTGTGGCCGCGCTTGGTCAGCTCGCCCGCGGCCGTGAGGCCGGCCGGCCCGGAGCCGACGATCGCCACCTTCTTACCCGAAGGCGCCGGGTGGGCGCGCTCGAACGCGTCGGTGTGGGTGATCGCCCAATCGGCGACGAAGCGCTCGAGGTAGCCGATCGCGACCGGAGTGCCCGTCTTGGCGCGCAGGCAGACCTGCTCGCACTGCGTTTCCTGGGGGCAGACGCGGCCGGTGACGCAGGGCAGGGCGTTGTCGCCCAGGAGCGAGTCCGCGGCCGCCTTCACGTTCCCTTCGCCCAGCAGGCGGATGAAGTTGGGGATGTTGACCGCAACCGGGCAGCCTTCGATGCAGTAGGGCTTGGGGCACTGGAGGCAGCGGTCGGCCTCGATGATCGCCAGCTGTTCGGTGTAGCCGAGGTTGACCTCGGCGAAGTTGCGAGCCCGGGCCATCGCGTCCTGCTCGGGCATCTGGCCGCGCAGGATCTTCATCCGTTCCTTCTTGGGGAGCGGTTCGGGATGCTCCGTGGCTCGCCCGGCGAGGGTGAGGTCGCTCATGCGTGGGCCTCCGCGTGGCTCGAAGTCCACCTTTCGAGCGCGGCTTGTTCGAACTCCCGGTAGGTGTTCAGCCGATCGGCCAGCTGACGGAAGTCGACCTTGTGGCCGTCGAACTCGGGGCCGTCGCAGCAGGCGTACTGGCTCTTGCCGTCGATCGAGACACGGCAGCCGCCGCACATCCCCGTTCCGTCGACCATGATCGCGTTCAGCGAGACGGTGGTCTTGACTCCGTACGGGCGTGTCAGCTCGGAGCAGGCGCGCATCATCGGCACCGGGCCGACGGCGAAGACCTCGTCGATCCCGCCCGCTTCACACAGGTCCTTGAGGGCCTCGGTCACGAAGCCGGGGCGGCCATAGCTGCCGTCGTCGGTGCAGACGACCACGTCTCCCGCGGCGCGCAGCTCGTCCTCGTAGATGACCCACTCCTTGGACCGCCCGCCGATGACGCTCGTGACCTTCACTCCACGCGCGGCGAGAGCCTGGGCGATCGGGTAGACCACGGCCGTGCCGACGCCGCCTCCGACGCACACCGCGTGGCCGCGTTCGAGCAGCTCCGTAGGTTTGCCGAGCGGTCCGGCGATGTCCGTGATGGCGTCTCCGACATTCAGCCCGGTCAGTTCGTGGGTGCTCTTGCCGATCGCCTGGATGACCAGCGAGATGGTGCCGGCCGCCTTGTCGACGTCGGCGATGGTCAGCGGGATTCGCTCCGCGCCCGGCCCGCGCCGGACGATGACGAACTGCCCGGGCTGGCGGATCTCGGCGATTCGCGGCGCCTGGACCACGAGGCGCGTTACGTTGGGCGAGAGCTGTGTCTTGCCGACTATTGGGTGCATCTTGCTCCGCTGGGTTTGTGGTGCAGAGATTGTGTGCTAAGACACTACGCAATTATGGGGGATGGTGCGCGTGGCGAAGGTCCCACGGCACGCCCGCTCTGTACCCTGGCGTGGGGCCAAAGGTCACATCCTGGGACCTCGTTCGGGTGGGTCGAGCTTCGCCGAATGCCGGCAGCCAGTCGGTACTCGGCTGACCGGCGACTGCCGCTCGACAACAGCGAGCCCGAAGTCCCGCACGTCTCGGGCCGAATGGCCGCCCGGCCCGGGACCCGAATACCGACACGCGGTGCCGGTCGGCAGCGAGTCCGACTGGCTCGCGCCTGTACAATCATTTGGACATATTGCGATTCCGTCGCTCGGGCGCTTCCCCGCCGCCCGTGGCGCGACAAGCCCCGCATCCAAGGAGATGACACCCCCATGGCCGACTCTGGCTCCAAGACCTACAAAGCCGCCAAGCGCTACATCTACGCCTGGGGCGGCGGCAAGGCCGAGGGCAACGGCGGGATGAAGGACCTGCTGGGCGGCAAGGGCGCCGGGCTGGCCGAGATGACCAACGCCGGTCTGCCGACTCCTCCGGGCTTCACCATCACGACCGAAGCCTGCAACGACTACTTCAACGCCGGCAAGAAGCTACCGGCCGGCCTGTGGGACGACGTCCTGGCCGCCGTGAAGGTCGTCGAGCAGCAGACGGGCAAGGGCTTGGGCGATCCGAAGAACCCGCTCCTGGTCTCGGTCCGCTCCGGCGCCAAGTTCTCCATGCCGGGCATGATGGACACGGTCCTCAACCTCGGCCTGAACGAGACGACCCTGCAGGGCCTCATCGCCATCACCGGCAACGAGCGCTTCGGCTGGGACGCCTATCGCCGCTTCATCGCCATGTTCGGCCGCATCGTTCTCGACGTCCCGACCCGCACCGCCAAGGCCAAGGACGGTTCCAACGTCGAGTACAACCGCTTCGACGAGGCCCTCGACGCCGCCAAGGAGAAGCACGGCAAGGGCGCCAAGGACACGGACCTGAGCGTCGACGACCTCAAGAAGGTCGTGGTCGCGTACAAGAAGATCGTCAAGGACACCCTCGGCCGTGACTTCCCGGACGATCCGAACGAGCAGCTGGACCTGGCCATCAAGGCCGTCTTCGCTTCCTGGTTCGGAAAGCGCGCCAACGACTACCGCAACAGCCAGAAGATCGCCCACGACCTCGGCACCGCCGTCAACGTGGTGACCATGGTCTTCGGCAACATGGGCGATGACTCGGGCACCGGCGTGGCCTTCACGCGCGACCCGAACACCGGCGAGAAGGCTCTCTACGGCGAGTACCTCACCAACGCCCAGGGAGAAGACGTCGTCGCCGGCGTCCGCACCCCGGCCAAGATCGCTCAGCTGGCCAAGGACATGCCCAAGGCCTATGCCGAGTTCAAGAAGATCGCCGAGAAGCTCGAGAAGCACTACAAGGACGTCCAGGACCTCGAGTTCACGATCGAACGCGGCACCCTGTACATGCTCCAGACCCGCAGCGCGAAGCGCACCGCGGCCGCCGCGGTGAAGATCGCGATCGACATGGTCAAAGAGAAGCTGATCACCCAGCAGGAGGCCCTGGCCCGCATCGAGCCGGCCCAGGTGGACCAGCTCCTTCGCGACCAGTTCGATCCCAAGGCCCGTGCCGCAGCGAAGCGCATGGCCAAGGGCCTGAACGCTTCTCCGGGTGCGGCAGTCGGCAAGGCCGTCTTCCACGCCGACGTGGCAGCTGCCTGGGCCGCGAAGGGCGAGAAGGTCGTCCTCATCCGCGAGGAGACCTCCCCGGACGACTTCCACGGCATGGCCGTCGCCCAGGGCATCCTGACCGCCAAGGGCGGCGCGACCTCGCACGCGGCGGTCGTCGCCCGCCAGATCGGCAAGCCCTGCGTGGCCGGCTGCGCCGAGCTGGAAGTGAACTACGCCGCCAAGACCGCCAGCGCCAACGGCGCCACGGTCAAGGAGGGCGACTGGGTCAGCCTGGACGGCTCGTCGGGTGAGGTCTTCGTCGGCGCGCTGCCGACGGTCCATGCCCGGTACGAGGACCAGAAGGACCTCCAGACCGTCCTGGGATGGGCCGACAAGGTCCGCCGCCTCCAGATCTGGACGAATGCCGACAAGCCGGAAGAAGCCGCTCAGGCGCGCTCCTACGGCGCTCAGGGCATCGGCCTCTGCCGCACCGAGCACATGTTCCGCGAGGGCCCGCGCCTGGAGATCGTCCGCAGCGCCATCCTCGTAGCCAACGAAGCCACCCGGGCCAAGGCGAAGACCGCGGCCGGTCAGGCGCTCAGCTCCGAAGAGAAGACCGCCGTCAAGCAGTTCGACGCCGCGATGGCGAAGCTCGAAGTCCTCCAGCAGGGCGACTTCGAAGGCATCCTCGCGGCGATGTCGGGATTGCCGGTCGTCATCCGCCTCATCGACCCGCCTCTCCACGAGTTCCTTCCGAACCTGGACGACCAGCTCGTCAAGGTGACCAAGGCCGGCGACAAGGCCACGGCCAAGGACAAGGAGCTGCTCGCGACCATCAAGTCGATGCACGAGCAGAACCCGATGCTGGGCCTCCGCGGCTGCCGCCTCGGCCTCATGATCCCGGACTTCGTGAAGATCCAGACGCGGGCCATCCTCAACGCGGCCGTCGCCGTGAAGAAGGCCAAGAAGGATCCGCGGCCGGAGATCATGATCCCGCTCGTCGGTCACGTGAACGAGCTCATCGCCACCCAGGCGCTCCTGGAGGCCGAAGCCGTCGCCGTGGTCAAGGCCGCCGGCGTCAAGATCGACTACAAGTTCGGCACCATGATCGAGATCCCGCGGGCCTGCTGGGTCGCGGACGAGATCGCCAAATACGCCCAGTTCTTCAGCTTCGGCACCAACGACCTGACCCAGATGACGTTCGGCTACAGCCGTGACGACGCCGAGGGCGGGTTCCTCCTCAAGTACGTCGAGGACAAGATCCTCCCGTACAACCCATTCCAGTCGCTCGACCCGGTCATCGTCCAGGAGATGGAAATGGCCGTGAAGCTGGGACGCAAGACGCGCCCCGACCTCAAGGTCGGTATCTGCGGCGAGCACGGCGGCGACCCGATGTCGATCGGGTTCTGCCACGACATCGGCCTCAACTACGTCTCCTGCTCACCGTTCCGGGTGCCGGTGGCCCGCCTCGCCGCGGCCCAGGCCGCTCTCGCGGGAGCCGCGGAGCGCGACAAGTAACCTGTCCGATCGCGACATTCGAACGCCCGGCGGAGACCCGCCGGGCGTTCCGATTCCTGTCGAGTGGTGAGTTCGCCGGGCTCGTGGCCCGGCCGGCCCTTCGCGGTATGGGCGGTATCAGCAGCCTCGCTCGGCCCGACGCGCCGGAATCGTCGTGGGTCGCGGTCCGGTTCGGGCTTGTACGAGCCGTCGCGCGATCGCGGCTAGGAAGTTGCGGGCCGTTCGAGATATGCGCGCCAGCGCACGATCCAGCGCGCCGGGGCAGGGCGCCTCCCCTCGAGTGGCGTGGACCCGTTGGCCATGCGCCACTCGTGCGCGAGCATCCTGCCGTAGTCCTTGGAGCGTCGAAGCTGCTCGGCCTCATTCATGAATCCGTAGGGGTACATCGTTCTCGCGTTCCTCCGGTGTCGACCGGACTATCCGGCTTTCTACCTCTCCAAGATACCTTGCCAAACTGACGAATCCTGTCAGGTATCCGGCCCAAGAATCGGGTACGCTGCGTGGATGCGAGCAAGCCGCCTCATCTCGATCCTGCTGCTTCTCCAGTCGCGCGGACGGCTTACAGCCAGGGAGCTCGCCGACGAACTCGAGGTCTCCGTCAGGACCATCTACCGGGACGTCGATGAGCTCGGTGCCTCGGGGATACCGGTCTACGCGGACCGGGGGAGCCAGGGTGGGTTCCAGCTGGTGGAGGGCTACAGGACGAGACTCACCGGTCTGACCTCCGAGGAAGCCGGAGCGCTCTTCCTGTCCGGCTATCCGGGTCCGGCGGCACAGCTGGGGCTCGGCACCGTGCTCGCCGCGGCGCAGCTCAAGGTGCTGGCGGCCTTACCGCCGGAGTTGCGAAGCCGGGCCTCGAGGATTCGGCAGCGCTTCCATCTGGATGCGCCCGGCTGGTTCCAGGAACCCGACGCGGCGGACTACCTGGAGGCGATCGCCGAGGCGGTCTGGTCGGATCGACGGCTGCATATGCATTACCGCCGCGGTGACGAAGACGGCGCGGCGGTGGAACGCGTGGTAGACCCGCTCGGCGTGGTGCTCAAAGGAGGCATCTGGTATCTGGTGGCCAGCGCCGGCGGCGACAAGAGGACCTATCGGATCTCGCGGATCCTCGACCTGGACCTCCTGGACGAGAAGTTCCTCCGCCCCGACGATTTCGACCTTGCCGGCTACTGGGAGCACTCAGTTGATGCCTACCAGCGCAGCCTGCCGTCGTTCGAGGCAGTCGTGCGGATACGCCAGGAGGCCGTCTGGAAACTCGAATTGGCGCTCGGACTCGCCACGGCGAAGGCTGCCGTGGCTAAGGCCGGCGATCCGGACGGATCGGGATGGCTCGTTCTGCGGCTCCAGATGGAGGACTTCTGGCACGCCGAACCGCAGCTGCTGATGCTCGGTGCGGACGCAATAGTCGTGGAGCCCGTCGAGCTGCGTGACCGCATGGCCGCAGCCGCCGGCGCCCTCGCGGCCACGTACGGCGCAGGCATCACGGGGTAGGGGGCTCGGGCCGGCCGCGGCTGGGCTCGGCGCCGATCGCCGAGGGTGGCTCAGTTGGTCTGGAGTGTCAGCAGGTAGTTGGCCGTACCGACCGTCGAAGTGATCGTGATGGCGTATATGCCGTTGGGCCAGGGCCAGGGCTGCGATCGCCAGGCGCTCGTGATCGATGCTGAAGCCGGACCGGAGGATCCTCCCGACGGTGCGATCCAGAATTGCCCGGACCCGAGGGTTTCGGCCGCTCCCACCGCCCGCGGCGCCGGCGATGGCGCCGCACCGGGACCGCTCGTGGTCGGGCTCGACGCGACCTGAGCGGCCGGAAGCGGGCTCACCTGGGCGTAGGCCGGGAATCCGGCCGGGGGCATGTTCGCCGGGTGCTGGGGGCCGCCTATGTACCCAACCGTCACGCTCTTGACCTCGATGCCGTGAGGCCAGGTGACGGCCAGTCCGAAGACCTGGCTCCCGGGACCGACATCGATGGTGGTGTAGCGCGGAGCTGCGGCGGGCACCCAGGTCGTGACCGGCGACGGCGCCGTCGCGCCCGCCGGCAATTGTGCCAGGTCCGGCATCACAGCCGTGCTGTAGCCCCAGCTGTCGTGTGGATCCAGGCTGCCAAGCACGGTCCAATCCACCGCCGTCCAACGTGGGTCGGCGGCGATACCCGAGCCGGCTTGCGAGCTTGCGCCGGGGACGGGCCAGCCGTAATCCCACTGAGGCACATCGGGCCAACCCACGGGGGATTGCCACGCCGTTGGAGCGGGGGTCCTGGCTTCGGCAACCGGACCCGCCGGCGTTACGCTCGCCAACTCGGTAAGGCCGCTTGTCGGCTCGCCGGTCGCTGGGGCGGCCGGACCCCGCCCCGGGAGGGCGGACCAAGGCTTCAGAAGCGCCGCCACGAGGAAGACCGAGCCGGCCAGCACGAGCACGACCTCCGGGCGGAAGCGGCGCCTGCCTCCCAGCCGTTGAGTCTCCGCGCCATCCGGGCTGGGATCCGGGGACGCCGCGACCCGGTCCCTGTCCGGGTGCGAGGCTCGCAGGCGGCCCCTACGGACCCGTTCGAGGTCAGTCTCGGGGAAGTCGACGAACAACCCGTCTGACGCGGGTTCGTTCCCGGAGTTTCGCATCCGGACTGCTCCATTTTGAGCGCTGGCTGGACGACGCCGCCACGGTTAGGCCGCGACCCGTTGCGGTCGGATGCTACTGCCCATGCGGGGGGAGGTCGCAGCCCCGAACAGGCGTCCCGCCCGCCGCCACAAGCCGTGCCGCGGCGCCTGGTTCAGGGCCACCTAGTGGAACGCCCGGGCTCCTCCCGGCCACCGCCACGGCACGGGCCTACGATTCGTTCAAATCCCCTGGGCGCGAGTGACGGCGCGCTCCTCGCAAACGGCTCGGGACCCCCCTCCCCGGGCCGTTTGCTATGTCCGCACCGATCTCCTAGCCGCCGACGTTCGCCAGTTCTGCCTCGAGCATCGCGGCCAGCTCGCGCGCGTTCGTCGAGCCGTAGTTGGCGTAGCAGTTGTTCATGAGGATGTGCATCTCGCGTGCCTGTTCGGCCGCCTCGCGGATGCGCGGAACCCATTCCGCCAGCTCCTCGTCCGAATAGAGGTAGCGGAACCGTTCGACCACCGGAATGCCGCTCGCCTCCCAGGTTTCCACCCGGCGGCCGTGGAAGCGGACCAGGGCCAGTTCCGGTGAAGTCACGGCCACGATCGGTGGAACGCTGCTGCGCAATCCCTGTGGCCCGTCCACCATCACGAACGGAATGGCGTTTTCGGCCAGGAAGCGCAGGGTGCGCTCCCGGTTCTTGTCGTTGAACCATGTCTCGCTCCGGAGCTCCACGGCCGATCTGACGTCCCCCAGCTTCCGGCGCGCCTCGAGGATTGCGTCCCGGTTCTCGCCGGTGGGGAAGAACCAGCGCGGGTACTGGAGGAGCACGGAACCCAGCTGACCGCCGGCGACGAGCGGCTCGAGACCGGCGACGAAGAGCCGCCAGACTTCCTCGCGCAGCTCCGGCGGCAGGTCTCGGGCGTAGACGCGAGGCTTCGTTGCGAGGTCCTGCGGGCAAGGCCTCGCGAATGTCTCTGGGTAGCCGCTTGGTCTCGGTCGGCTGGCCGGTCATGAGCGCGTAGGCCTTGACGTCGAACACGAAGTCCGGCGGCGTGCGGGCAACCCAAGCTTCCGCGACTCGCGCCGAGAGGAGTGCGTAGTACGTGGCGTCCACTTCCACGATGGGGAAGGTGCCGGCGTAGAAGGCCAGACGTTCCTCGGCGGAGTCGGCGCCACGTGGGTAGAAGACTCCCGGGGCGGTCATTGTCGGGTCCGTCCACGAGGCCGTACCGATGCGGATGGTCGCTCCACCGGGCGCCGTCAGGGGCACGCTCGCAGCCCGCTCCACCGCTGCCGCTCGTTCGCCGGCCGCGTCAGGTCCGGGGTCGTGGGGATTGAGAGAGGGAGTCTCCTGCGGCGGCGTGGGCATTGGCCCAGGTTGCCCCATTTGGGCCAAATGTGCTTGGCCGCCGCGCTACGGCCCGTCTGGGTCTCAGCTATCGTCGGGTCGCGGCATTCCCCCCAAGGATGCCCCGGCCCGACGATACGCTGCTCAACGGCCGCTGGCGATCTCCACGAATACCGCCGACCGATCCCTGAGGTCGTGCTCCAGCCGAGCGATGTATCCGAGAGGCCAAAGCTCTCGGTTCAGGGCTCTTTCGAGGCCGCCGATCTGCCCGCATGTGAGGGCGCCGCGGATCAGGGCGACGCGGATCATGGGGTCGTCGAAGGAGGGCACGTCCGGGCCCGCGTGAACGGTCAGGCCACGACACCCGCCGTGGTACCAGGGCACCGGGCCGAGCTTCCGCCGACCGGAAGTGGGCCGAAGCGACGAAACCAAGGGCATTCGATTCCTATCTCGCGAGGACGGAGTCAATACAGAGTGTACCCGACTGCCCGACTGTTGTGCACGGCCGAATTATCTTGGAGGCGCTGAATGGCTCTCGGACGGTCAGGAAGCCGCGAGGGCCTCTCGCATGACCGCGAACGCTTGCTCGTGCTGGCCCGCGGCGGCCAGGGCGTCCGCCCATTCGCGCAGGGCCTTTCGGGTCAGGCTGGCGTTGCCGAGCTGTCGAGCCAGCTCCCCGGCGCGGCCGTTCGCCTCCAGGGCGGCGTCGTTCTCGCCGAGCGAGGCCTTAGCGCGTGCCAGGGTGAGGAGTGCGTCGACCGATGCCTTGAGGTTGCCCGCGCGTTCGGCCACGACCAGGGCTTCCTGGGCGGCTGCCGCGGCCCGGTCCCCGGCACCGCCCGCAAGCGCGATCTGCGCCTGGGTGTCGAGGACGTGGGCCAGCCACCAGTCGTCGCCCAGAGATTCGAATCTGGCGCGGGCTGAAGTCGGCAAGTTCGGCCGCCTTGGTCGTGTTGCCGAGCGCAAGGTATGAGAGGGCCAGGTCGTTCTCCAAGCTGGCCGTCTCGCGCTCGGCCTGGACCCTCCGGAACAGCTCGAGGCTGGCGATGCCGGAGCGCACGGCGGCCTCGAAGTCGCCGGTCTCGCGATAGCTATAGGCCAGGTCGTACAGGTAGTCTGCCCGCCTGCGGTCGTCGAGAGAGCCGGCTAGGCCGCGAACCTCCTCGAGGTAGGCCAGCGCGGCGGCGTGGTTGTCCTCTCGGGACTCGTTGCTCGACAGCGCCATGACGACGCGCAGCTCGAAGTCAGGCTCGACCCGCAATCCGGCGCGCACTCGCGACAGGATGGACTGCAGGATCGCCTTCGCCTCGGCGCCGTTCTCCTGCTGGTATTGCGCTGCCGAGAGCCAGTACTCGGCTCAGGGCCGCCTCGGGTTCTCTGTTCGCGGCGTGGAAGATGCGGGCGGCCTCGGCGGCGAGCGACGTCGCCTCGCGCCCGTTGCCCTCACGGATAAGCGCTTCGGCCAGGCCGCTCATCAGCTCCGCCCGGATCTCCCGCGGGGCCGCGCGCTCCAGTAGATCGCGGTAAGCGGCGATCGCGTCGTCCCACCGGCCCGAGGCGAGGGCCAGATCGGCCTCGAGACGGGCCCACGCTGCTGGCTCGTCGTTGATCAGCTTGCTGGCCGGAATGCCGAGCCGGCTCGAGAAGAAGTTGAGGGCGGCCATCGACGGGCGGCTGAGGCCGTTCTCCAGGGCGCTCACGTAGGCCTTCGTATAGCGGCCCTCGGCGAGCTGCTGCTGGGTCAGGCCGGCGGCCAGACGGGTCCGTCGAAGCCGCTCGCCTATCTGCCGGGCGAGCGGGGAATCGTCCACGCGGGGACGGGTCTTGCTGACTCTTGCCATGCCGGCAAGTGTACGCCCCGTCCACGCCCACAGCTCAGGTAGTGGTGCACGCGTGCCCCAGGTTTACAAATACTTGACCGCCCCCTACGCTTCCTGTCGTCGACGAGCCGCGCTGGTTCTGATCTCGGGCGGGCGATTCCCGATAGGAGATCGTCCAATGTTCGCTCGCCTGTTCAGTCTCCGCACCTTCGTCGCCGCCTGGATCCTGGGTTTGGCTCTTGCGCTGATCCCGCTGGCCTCGGCTCTGGCTGGTGGAGGTGGAACCTTCTACCCTCACTGAGTCGATGCCCCCGTTGCACTGATGAGTGAAGCCGGCCACCTGCCGGCCGGCCCACCGGTGGTCCACCAGCCCGCCCGCCTTTTGGAGCCGGGGCGGCCGTCGGCAGAACAGCCGCTCCGCGTCCGCCTGGACGCTTTGCTCCTAAGAAGGGTCGCGGGACCGCTGAGTCGCCAGCGGGAAGCCCCGGTTCGCCAGATCGCGCCGTAGCTGATCGGCGTTCTCGAACAGGATCCCCTCGATCCCGAGGGTTCGAGCGACAGCCACGTTGGCCGGGCTGTCGTCGATGAATACGGTCGACCGGGCGACCAGCCCGAACCGATCGAGGAACTCCCGAAAGATGGCCGGATCCGGTTTGCCCACACCGACTTCACCGGATATCAAGATGCCTTCGAACTCGTCGAGGAACGGGAAGCGTTTCCGGGTAACGGTGAACTTCTCTTTCGACCAGTTGCTGAGCGCGTAGACGGGAACCCCCGCGCCGCGCAGCTCTCTCATCACCTGGACGGAGTCCTCGAGTGCGCCGCCGAGCATCTCGTCCCAGCGAGATCGCGTATGCCTCGATGGCCGCGGCCTCACCCGGATGCTCCCGAATGAGCTCGGCGACCGCCTCGGCGAAGGGTCGACCGGCGTCCAGCCGGGCGTTCCACGCGGGAGTGCAGACTTTCGACAGGAACCGCTCCATCGCCGCCTCGTCTGCGCCGAAGATCTTCCGGTACAGATGGCGTGGGTTCCAGTCGATCAGAACAGCCCCGAGATCGAACGCTACGGCGGCCCTGTCCGGCTGCTTCACCGGGTCCCCTCGACGGCTCCAAGTCGGCCTGCCTGGCCCAACGACGTCTCCAGTCGCTCGATGAAGGGGATCTGGGCCTCCTTGATTCTCTGGCGCGCTTGTTCGGGGTCGAACCAGGCGACCCGGTCGATCTCGGGGAACGTCTTGACCCGGCCGGTGAACGGTGGCCACGGGATCTCGATCATGTTGCTCGTCGCGGTCGCGGGATCGAGATCGCCCTCCGCAGCCCAGGCGTAGACCACCTTGCCGCCCTTCTGCCGAACAGAACCGAGGTCGAGCAGCGGTCCGGGCGGCACCGGATGGCCGGTCTCCTCCTGGAACTCGCGCCTGGCCGTGGCTTCGAGGCTTTCGTCCTCCGGCCCGCGCATCCCCTTCGGGATGGACCAATTGCCCGCGTCCTTGCGGCCGAAGAAGGGGCCGCCGGGGTGGCCGAGCAGTACCTCGAGGTGCCCGCCTCGGAGACCGTACAGGAGGATGCCGGCGCTGGTTCGGGTAGTCATTGTGGAAGCGTACGCGACACGCCGGGATGGAGTGGGTACGGCCCCGCCGCGACCTCCGGGCGGTACCGACGGCGATCACCTGAGATGACTATTGTCCCGGTTGTGGCGTTGGACCAGCGACTACAATGTCGCGGTCAGTTGCCGGAGCTGGGGGAAGCCGATTCTGGTGGCGCCCTGCTGACCTCGTCGCGGCGCTGGAACGCATAGGTCGGAGGGATCGGATATGGCGACCGGCTTCGGTTTCTGCCCCAACTGTGGAGCCGCTCTGACAGAAGCGGGGCAGAGATTCTGCGCCGCCTGCGGTTTCACCGTGCCTGTCTCGGCGTCAGCGGCCGTGGGAGCGGCTCCGGCTTCGGCCGTCGTGCCGCCGGTTTCGGCCGTCGTGCCCCCGCCTCCTGCGAGCCCCCCGCCGCCTCCCCCCTGGGCGATGCAGCCGGTCGCCCCGGTCGGGCCAACGGCTCCCAGGACCGCAGTCAATCCGGCCCTGTTGCTGGTCGGAGCCCTGGTGATCGTCGCTGTTGGCGCGGCCGGGGTCCTCGCCATGAACGGCTCCAAGGCCTCGCCGAGCGGAAGTGCCGGTCACAGCGGCAGCCTCTTCGGCAGCCCGGCGCCGTCGCACGAGACAGTCGCAACGCCGACGCCCCGCGCGACCCCGACGCCCGGCGGCGGCGTGGGCTCCCTCAAGGTCCAGCCCGCTAAGTTCGACTGCTCCGACACGATCACCCAGGTCACGATGACGATCTTGCTGCCGGCCTCGTTGGAGGCGTCGGCCGAGGTAACGGCGCAGCTGGACGGCGAGACCGGCAGCACCGAGGTCGTGAGTGACAACTTCGAGCAGCAATCCGACGGCCGCTGGCTTTCCACGGATACACAATCCGCGTCTGACTTGTGCTCAGCCTATGGCGCCGGCCCGCACACCTTCGCCGTCCTCGATTCGGACGGCAAGGTGCTGGCAAAGGGATCGTTCAGTGTCACTGACGAGGCTGGCCCGACACCCACGGCTACGCCCGGCAGCAGCGGGGGCCTCATAGTTGTCGAACCCTCGACAATCAGCTGTTCGACCACCACGGCCGACGTCTCGCTCTCCATCTGGCTGCCCGGCTCGGTCTCCGGGTCGGAGGAGATCACGGCGCAGACCGATGTCTCGAAGGGCGACCCGGAGGCGGTCAACGTCGAGTTCGTCAAGCAGTCCGACGGTCGCTGGTTCCTCAAGGACACCCTGTCGGTCGCGGACCTTTGCAGCAGTCTCGACACCGGCAAACACGTTCTCAGCGTCACCGATTCGCACAACACCGTGCTGGCCACAGGTGCGATCGACCTGGAGCCGTAGTCGAGGCCAGGCCGGGGACCCTCAGGATCCGGGCACGGATGCCCGCAGGAGAGTGACCGATCCACCGATCGGCCGTATCTGGTAGTTCCCCGTCGCCGCGGCAACGACGCCGGTTTCGAAACGATCCAGTCGAGCGGTCTCCCCGCCGCAGTTCACCTCGGCGGCGCCCTCGATGACCGTGAGTATGTGGAACGTCAGCCCGCGCGTCTCTCCGATCAGCGGATCGGCGCCGGAAGCCCGCGCCAGCTCCACTTCGAAGTAGGGAGACACGATTGCGGGCGCCGCGCCCGCCGCTCCGGGCCGAGGGTGAGTCCGCTCCTCCGGTCCGACCGGGCGTGCGACCGCGACGGATTCCTCGATGTGGAGCTTGCGGCCGTCCGACTGCGGCCTGCCCCAGTCGTAGGCGCGGTACGTAGTGTCGCTGGCCTGCTGGGCCTCGTACAGGAACAGGCCGGGGCCCAGGGAATGCAGCGTCCCGGCCGGGATGAGGATGGCCTCGCCGGCATGGACCGGAACCTCCGCCATGATCTCCAGGACCCGGCCTTCTCGGATCGCGGCCTTCAGTTCGTCGCTGCCGACCCCCGGCTTGACGCCGGCGAGGATTCGCGAGCCCGGGCTCGTCTCGATGAAGTACCAGGCCTCGGTCTTGCCGAACTCGTCGGGTCCGACCATCGCCCGAGCCTGCGCGTCGTCCGGATGGACCTGGACGGAGAGCCAGTCGGCGCAGTCGAGCAACTTGATGAGAATCGGGAACCGAGACCCGAAGCGCGCCGCCACGGTTGTCCCCAGAAGGTCCGGTCCGGCGCGGCGGGCCAGTTCGTCCAGGGTCCGACCCTTCTCCGGTCCAGCCGTAACGACACTCGAACCGAACGCGACCCACGCCTCGCCGATGGGCGGATTCGCGGGGCGTAGCCTCTGACCGCCCCAAACGCGCTCTCGGAATTGCGGCGCCAGTGCGAAGAAGTGCTGTTCCAGCGGCTCCAAGCGCATCCTCCCGGCTTCGGAGGAAGCGTACACGCCGCCGTGACGCCGGGCCCGCCGGTCTCGCCTGTCCGGACCGGAGTCTCGCGGCCCGGGATCGATCGCGGTCAGGCGATAGGTTCGGGCTTGCCGAACAGATAGCCCTGGCCCAGAGGGATGCCGAGCCGGATGAGTTCGTCCAGCTCCCCGTCGGACTCGATCCCCTCGGCGATGAGCTCGCAGCCGGCCTTGGCGGCGAAATGGGCCATTCCGGCCACCATGGCCTGGCGTGCCGGATCGGTGTCGATGTGGCGGACCAGCGAGATGTCGAGCTTCACGAACTGGGGGCGAATCTCGAGGATGTGGCGCAGTCCTGCATAGCCCGCGCCGGCGTCGTCTATGGCCAGGCGAGCGCGGCCTCGGACGAAGTCCAGGGCCGCCAGCAGAGGCCGGTAGTCGTCGATCTCCACGTGCTCCGTGATCTCGAGGACTATGTCGCGGTCGGCCCGCTCCAGCGAGGAGATGAGGGGCACGACTGCCGTCGCCAATGCGGGCGACACGTTGAGGCTGAGCCAGGTCCCGGGCGGAAGCGATGACGAGGCTTCGAGCTGTTCCCTGATGCAGGCTGTCTCGAGGCGGACGCCCATCCCGGCCGCGTGAGCTTCGGCGAACCGCATGTCGGGGCGCATCCCGTCGCGGAAACGCGTCAAGGCCTCGAATCCCACGACCTTGCGGGACTTGAGCTGGACCACCGGCTGGAAGACCGGCGTGAAGGCGCGATCGACGATGACCGAATCGATTTGGGAGCGGGAATCGGCCAGGCGCCAGTGGTCGGCCAGCATGGGGCCGAGCAGCGCGGCGGATACCACCCCGAACTCGGTCATCGTCGGGAGCCGACGCGCCAGTCGAAGGGCGTCCTCTCGGTTCTCCGTCCCCATGGCGACGACGCCCACGATGCGGTCGTCCCAGCGCATCGGCGCGAACGCCTCGGCGCGCAGCTGGACGGATCCGTCCCGTGCTCCATGTGGCGTATCGACCCACGCCCCGATGCTCGCGGAGGACCTCAGATGAGTAGCTCGCACCAGGTCGAGCGGTTCTCCAACGACCTCGTCGCGCAGCTGATCGCCGGCCAGGGCGAGCGGCACCGCGCCGCCGAGTGGGCCGAAGCCGTACACCGCCGCGCCGCCGATTCCGTCGAGACGCAGCGCTTCGGCGCAGATCCGGGCCGCCGTCGCCTCGATGTTCGCCGCTCGCTCGAGCCGTGCGAGCGAGAGCATCGTCTGGGCTCGTTCCTCGACCTCGCCGGCGAGCCTGTGCGAAGCCCACCGTTCGCGCACGATGAGCAAACGCTGGCGGGAGATCGAAAGGAGCACGACCACCGCCGTGCCGACGGGAGCAGGATCCACTCCGGAGATGCGGGCATGTGGCATCGCGGCGACCGTCACGCAGAGCAAGATCGCACCGATCGGCAGCCAGTCGACAAGAGTGTGTGCGACCCACTCGTACCGCTTGCCGCTGCCGAGATCCTCGTTCCAGGTCATCCAGGCGTAGGCGACCAGCAGGATGCCGAATGAGAAGAGGAGGCTCGCCATGGCGTTGCGGTCCTGCCCGTGGGAGGCAAGGTCGAGCCAGACGATCCACGACATACCGATAACCGAGACTCCGACGATGCCGGACCAGACGCCGTTGAGGCCCGGCGCACAACGGAGGGAGAGTGCGGCGACGGTGGCAACGCCCGCGCTCGCAAAGAGGCCGACCGCAAGCACCGGAACCAACAGCTCGGCAATTTCACCCTGGCCGGAGGGGCCGGTTCTCCACAGGGTCAAGACCAGCGTGATGCCCGCGAACAGGACGATGGCGCCGTCCAGGGCGGCAGATACCATCGCCCGCGTGTCCAGGCGCCGGTACAGAGCTGGAACGATGATTGCCATCGCCCTGGCTCCGCCGGCCCCGAAGAGCAGGTCCGCAATCACCACGGACTGGGAGGTTCCGATGGCCGGCTCGAGGTCCAGCACGAGAAAGCCCGCCCCCGCAAGGGCAATCGATTGGGCCAGCGGGAAGTAGGAAAGGACCGAAGCTTCCGGCCGGCGGACGAGCATCGCCATCGCCAGAGCGCCCGCGCCTGTTGCGGCCAGGCCCTGCAAGTTCTCGAATCCCCCTGCCCGGCCGCCTAAGTTCGCGAGGTCGGCAAGGCCCAGTGCGGCCGTGATCACCGCTCCGATAAGGAGCGTCAGCCCCGGGTGATCGAGACGACTACGCCTGAGAGCGCTCGGCAGGGCCAGGCGCGCTGCGCTCGACGCCTGGAGCCGACCTCCCGGACGCAGCACCAGCTCGCGGCTCATCGAGGCTTCACCGAAGACTGACGGCCGCGGCGGTCGTTACCTTCCGGTCCGGCCGGTCCACAGGGACCGCCAGGTACGATCTGGTGACGATGTGGTGGCATCTGGCGATGTCGATCTCTTGCGTGCGCGCGAACGTCGCGGGCGACGGGCATTCCCGGGGTCGCGAATACGCGCTCCCCGGAGGTGCCATCGCCTGAGGTATCGGAGCAACTCCGACTTGACTTCCTACCGCAAATTAGTGACGGGAGGCCGTCCGGAAGTCAGCTCGAGCAGTCGCGGGCCGGCTAGGTTGGGGCGCTATCCGGTGCCGGTTCGCCTTCTCGGCGCCGCTCCACGACCGGGTGGAGAAGAAGCGCCCCGACGATGTAGCAGCCCACTCCCAGCAGCAGGGCCGCCCGTGGCCCGGCCCCGTAGCCAAGCCAGTGGTTGACGGTGTCCATGACGGCCGCTCCGCCCACCGCCAGGGCGACGGTGCCCGCCGAGGCCGTGGCCACGTTCGAGATGCCCATGTACCGGCCGGTCGAGGTCTTTGGCACGATGTCGCTCATGAGGGCCCAGTCGACCGCCAGAAACGCTCCCGCTGACAGCGCGAACATGCCCGCTCCCAGAAGTGCGACGGGCAGGATCGGGGCCACGACCCCCAGGCCGAGCCCCGTCGCTCCCATCGCGCACGAGGCATAGATGATCTTCTTGCGGCCCATCCGATCCGAAAGCCGGGCCGCGGGTATCACTGCAACTGTCAGGCAGGCGGCCACGATCCCGAGGAGGAGGATCTTCGTGTCGCCGGTCTGCTTCGCGTCCATGCCGAAGACCTGAGCCAGGTAGAAGGTGCTCAGGACCGGGTACAGCGACGCGCCGATCAAGATGAAGAGACGAGAGCCGACGAGCCACATGAAGCTTCGCTCGCGCAGGATGTCGAAGCCCCAGGCCTCGCGGGCAATCGCGAACCATGACCGCCCCCGCCTCGGCTTGACCCGCGTGCCCTCGTGGACGGTGGAGACGACGCCGAGCATCGATATGAACTCGATCACGCCGATCGCCATCGTCCCATAGAAGAACGCGTTCGGGTCGCTGCCGCTCTGGCGCACGGCCAGGGCCGCGGCTCCATATCCGAGCAGGTTCCCGAGCGCCGAGAAGAGCCCGAGCAACCCGGAGGCCAGCCCCACCTGCTTCGCGGGGACCAGGTCCGGTACGTACCCCTGAAACGGTCCCTGGGCGAAGTTGGAACTGAACTGGAGGAGGGCGACGAAAGCTCCGATCGCGGCAACGCTGTTCGACGTCGCTATGCCGTAGAGAAAGATGACGTCGAGTGTCGCCCCGATGAAGATGTAGGGCTTGCGCCTGCCCCAGCGAGTGATCGTGTAATCGCTGATCGAGCCGACGGTCGGCTGGACGGCGATGGCGATGATCGTCCCGACAAGGGCGATCTGAAGGGCGCCGATCCCCTCGGATCCCTTCTCGGCGAGATGGGCGAACTGGAGCCGGCCGTTGACGATGTCGAGGATGCCGCTCCAGACGGCCGAGATCCCCAGCCAGTAGAGCGAGATCATCATCAGCTGCGTCAGCGGGAGCTTCCGGGTGGGCCGGCCCTGCGTATCGTGCGTGGGCGGTTGACCCGCTTGGGTTGGCGACACGTCGACGATCGGTTCTGATCCCGTGGCGGCGTCGAGCACCGGGCTGTGCCTCCGGTAGTCGGCCCGATCCGCTCAGCCCCCAGCCCACCTGGCGCTCGGCTCGGGTTCGACCGGTCGGAATGGCTCCAGTACGGTGCAAGTATCACCGGTTGCGGGGATGTCCGCGAGCCGACACCTGTTCGGCCGAGCCGCTGCTAGGCTGGGTCGGAACTGGTCGTGGCTATGAATCCAGCAAATCTGCCGTGTCGGCGGTCGGCGGGATGGATGGCAGCCGACCCGGGTAGTGGAGGCCAGGCCGATGGGCAGCTCGCAAGAGGGGTCGACAAGCGTCAAGGCAGCTCCGAGATACTACCTATCCCTCGGCAATTCGCTGTCCACCGGGGTGCAGCCGATCGGCCTCGAGGAGCGGCAGTTCAGCACAGACGAGGGTTACGCGGATCAGCTGCTCTCCATCGTGCGGAGGTGCCTCCCCGAGCTGAAGGCCGTCAAGCTCGGTTACCCCGGCGAGTCGACGACCACGATGATCGAAGGGGGCTTGACGTCGTATCCGCACGGCAGCCAGCTTCGCGAAGCGGTCTCGTTCCTGCGGGACCACCGCGACGGCGTGACCTTCATAACGCTCGACGTGGGTTTCAACGACTTTCCGGCCCACACGCTGGAAGCGATCCCATACGGGCTAGCGAGCATCGAACGGAACCTGCCGCGCATCCTGGACGCTCTCCGGCAAGCCGCCGGTCCGAACGTCCCGATCGTCGGGATGAGCGCCTACGACCCGTTCCTGGCCCGGTGGCTCGACGGGCCGGAGGGTCGGGAGATCGCCCGCCTCTCAGTCTGGGAGGCCGTGGTGCCGATCAACGCCCGCTTCCGGGAGATATACCGGGCCGCGGGCCTGGATCTCGCAGACGTGGAAGGTGCCTTCGCAACGACCGACTTCGAGACGGTCGTCGACCTCGAGGGTGCGGGGCCGGTGCCGATCAACGTCGCCCGAGCCTGTCAGTGGACCTGGGCCGGCGCGCCGCCGCCGCTCGGCCCGGACCTGCACGCCAACGCTCGCGGCTACCGGGCCATCGCCGAAGCCTTTGCCACGGTCTTGCTTCCTTAGGGCATCCGAGTCGCGCAAAGAGAGACCCGCCGGCACGTTGCCGGCGGGTCTGCTGATGCATCGAATCGCGCGGCTCCCCGAGCCGCGACTGGTATCAGGAGCCGGAGGCCACGGGGCGGCACTCGAACCGCCCAGGGGATTGGATGGCGGGACGGGCGTGGCCGCTCCGGCAGCTGCGGTCGGCTTGGTGCCCGAGAGCGGTGCGACGTACCAGACGCCGCCCACGGCCTTGACCCTTCGTATCACCCGCGGCCGAGTCGCCGGAGAAGTAATACAGAGGCATGTCGTTGTAAGTGACCTGGACCTTGCCGTCCGAACGGGTGAGCGTGGATAGGGTACCGGTGGCGCCCGCGGGGGCGGGGATCTTGGATCCCAGGGCCGCCTCGAGCGGAGGCCAGGTCTTGGCGCAATCCAGGGAGCAGGTGCTCAAGCCGGCTGGGTCTCTGGCCAGCACGTAGAGAGTCATTCCTCCGGCGCCGGTGAGGTATGCGCCAAGCTTCGGGTCGTTCACGGTGGCGATCGTGAAGGCCGGGGCCGCGCTGGCCGCCGGCCCGCTCGCCGCGGGACCGGCCGCCGATGGTCCCGCGCCTTCGGGGACCGGGGTGTCCTCCGCGCCCACGCAGGCGGCCGCGATCAAAGCCGCCCCTAGCGCAAGACCGAAGAGTGACAACGAGCGTGAAGTTCGACGCATTGTGCTTCTCCTGGATCCCTCTGAGTCTGGATCGTGCGATCGTGCTTCGTGTGGCCGCCTTTGCGCCCAGCGAGATCATACTTTGTACGGACCAGGGCCTGGTGCGGTTCTTGCGCCTCGGTTTCGTCGCGGCCGGTGCACCCGGGATATTTGCGAGTGACGAACCGTGTCGGCGACTCCGGCCCCTACCCAGCCAACCGGAAGGAGCGAACGTGATCTCGGTACCGGGCATGACAGACGTGCTGGAAGCTCGCCGGCGGATCTCGATGTACGTTCAGCCGACGCCGCTCTACTCACACCCGGCCCTTTGCGAGCTCCTGGGGACTGAGGTTTGGGTGAAGCACGAGAACCACCAGCCGATCGGTGCGTTCAAGGTTCGAGGCGGGATCAACCTCATCTCGCGCCTGTCCGAGGAAGAGAAGCGAGCGGGAGTTGCCACAGCCTCGACGGGAAACCACGGACAGTCGATCGCATACGCCGCTCGGCTGTTCGGCGTCAAGGCCGTGATCGTGGTGCCGCAGGGAGCGAACCCCCTCAAGGTCAAGGCCATGGAGCGGTTCGGGGCGCAGGTGGTCGCCTTTGGCAAGGACTTCGATGAGGCCCGGGAGCACTGTGCCCGACTCTCCGCCGAGAAGGGCTACCGGATGATCCACGTCGCAAACGAGCCTCTCATCGTGGCCGGCGTGGCCACTCAGACGCTGGAGATCCTGGAGGCCCAGCCCGATATCGACGTGATCATCGGTCCGGTCGGAGGCGGCAGCGGCATGGCCGGCGCCTGCATCGTGGCCGGCGCGATCGCTCCGGAAGTCCGGCTCATCGGCGCTCAGGCGGCCGCCGCCCCGGCTGCATACCGGTCCTGGCGCGAGCACAAGATCGTCGAGGACATGATGGGAACCGCCGCCGAGGGCGTGGCAACTCGGGTCGGGTTCGAATTCACGCAGCGGATCCTCTGGGAGCGCCTGAACGACTTCATCCTCGTGTCGGAGGTCGAGATCCGAGACGCCACGAAGCTGATGATCGAAGGCACCAAGACGCTCGTGGAGGCCGCCGGCGCCATTCCCCTGGCCGCCGCGCTCCAGATCCGCGACCGCCTCGCGGGTCTCAATGTGGCCCTGATCTGCACCGGCGGCAACATCAGCCCGGACCAGCTCAGGGACCTGTACGCGTGATCGCCGCGGACGGTATGGGCTAGTAGGGGATAACGAAGACGAAGAGGCCCTCGCGGCCGTCGACGATCTTGCCCTGGTGCCAGAGATTGAAGTCCTGCGAGAGTTCGTCGTAGGGGACGTCCGCGTCCGGTGGACGCGAATGGCCGCCCCTGGCCTGGTTGTTGAGGGTGGATACGTTCGGGTACCAGACGTCCTCGATCCGCAGGGAGAAGACGGTGAATTTGTCGGTGGTCGCCGGATCCGCGGAAGCGGAGAAGCCCGAAACGACCCACGAATGCCAGCCCTTCCATACGACCAGACCGGCCGGGCGCTGGGTCAGGCGGATCTGCTTGACCACGAGGTGGATCGCGTCCGCCATCTTCGTCGAGGTCGCGACTTTGTACTTGCCGTAGCCAAGCTGGGTCAGCCCCTGGGCCCATCCATCGGGCTCGGCCCCGCCGTAGGCGCCGCCGCCGAGTGACACGGCCAGATCCAGGAGCTTGGCCTGAGTGTCACGAGTCGCGTCCGGATAGGTGTTCATGATGTTCATCGACGTCTGCATTGCCGCCGGCACGCACCAGGTGTCTTTGAACTCATGGACGAAGTCGCCTTCCTTGTAGAGGTCCATGGCGAAGAAGCTCGAGCTGGCAGTCGGGGGCGGTGGCGTCGGGACCGAGTACGTCGGAACGGCGGAGCCGGGTGCCGGCACGGTCGGCAGAGGCGTGGCCGAGGCCAGGGCGACGACCGGTGGCCGCGACGGCTGGACGCGGGCCCAGGGCGTCACGACCGGGTCCACGTTCAGCGTGGAGTTGTTGACGGCCTGTGCGGTGGCCACGAACGCTCCGCCCGCCAGGGCTACGAGCAAGATCGCGAGCATCACGTTGGTCGCCGGCCGCGGCCGCCGCCCGGGCGACAGGAGCACGGCGCGGCGGTCCGTCGCGAGAGCGCGCGGTGCGCGGGCCGCGCCGCCGATGCGGTCCATCCGCGGCCGGAGGGCCACGGCCAGGATGGCCAGTTTCGTGGCCATGCCTATCGCGTAGCCGGTCGGGATGGCCGCCAGGCCGAGCTGGCCGGAGAGTGCGGTAGCCGAAAGAACCGTCGCCGCGAAACCTCCGATCGCGGCCGCGGTCGGCAAGGCGGTGTTGTGGGTGGCATAGATGGCGCGGGCGAACAGCTCCGTCAGGCTCTCGAACGGGATGGAGACGGCGAAGATGAGGGCCACCATCGTGGTCTGAGACACGTCGGTGGCGTCGAAGGCCCCACCGCCGAGGAAGACTCGGATCGCGAACGGGCCCAGGACCAGGAGCGCGATCGCGGCCGCGACGGAGAGGAACGCGATCGTGGCCAGGTTCGTTCTGAAGACTCGCCTGAAGGCCTTCTTGTCTCCGGCAGCGACGGCGGACGACAGGGCAGGGAAGGCGGCAGTGGCGAAGGCGACGCCGCACAGACTCTCGGGCAGGCTCTGGAAATGCTGCGCGAAGGTGAACGAGGTGACCGATCCCGGCGCCAGGCGTGACGCCAGGCCGGTGAAGTAGAGGGCCGTCAAGGCCAGGAGCGGCTGGCTGAGCATCTTTGGCGCCATGAGCTTGAAGAACTCGCCCAGGCCTTTGGTGCGCAGAGCCAGGCTCGGCCACGGCCGGAAGCTCGTCCGGTAGATGCCGACGAGGCGGATGCCGAGGTGAGCGCCGGCTCCTACCACAGCCCCGACGGCGGCGCCGTAGATCCCGAGAGGACCGCTCAGCAACACGGCGCCCGCGGCGATGCCGCCGTAGTACATAGGCTCGGACAGGCCGTAGGTGACGAAACGCTTCTCCGCAACCAGGATCTCGCCGAGCACCCACGAGGCGGCGAAGATCACCTGGGCGAAGCACAGGACCCGGAAGAGCCCGATGTAAAGCTCGCGCTGGTGGCCGGTGAAGCCGGGCGCGACGATCTCCAGCGTCTGCTCGGCGAAGACGAACATGATCGCCATCGCGAGCGCCATGACCAGGATCGCCAGGGTCAGGATCGTCCGGGCGAACTCCCGAGCCTTGGCCGCTTCCTCGCCCTTCAGCCCGATGAACAGCGGCAGGAACGGGCCGACGACCCCGCCGACCACGAGGAAGTCGAGGGCCAGCTGGGGTAGTCGCATCGCCGCGGACCAGGCGTCGAGCTCCGGTCCGGCTCCGTACTGGTGACCGAGGACTCGCAAGTTGAAGAACGACATCCCGGCGCCGAGAAGGATGAGGATCGCCAGGATGACCGCGTTCGTCGGCAGCGCGGTCCGGATGACCTTCTTCAGCCGGTCGAAGGGGGGAATCTCGTCCGGCGACTCGCTGCCGTAGAGCGCGGCCTGGGCGGCCCCGATCCTGCCCGGCCCGCGTTCGTCGCGCGATTCCTCCGTGTGCGGCAACCGCCGATCCTCCGACATCCCGCTGGGGCGTTCGAGCCGCCAATATTAGACGTCCGGCGACGCCTGAGCGGAACCCGATGTGGTGTCCGGCCCTTCTGCGCGCTGCAGTGGCCGGTCCGCGGTCAGCGCTTCTCGCGCCAGGGCCCCTGGCCGTAGATGCGATCGATCGAGACGTGGACCGTGAGTCCCTCCGGCATGTTCCGCCTCGGGTACTTCGCGCCGGGGCCGATGTAGAACTCCGACAGCATGTCCATGACCCGGAGCGCGCCCCCATCGGTGATCCGGGCGCGCCCGTCGATCACGAGATACGGGTGCAGGCCTTCGCCCTCGTACTCCTTGGCCTGGAAGGAGAGCGTGATGCGCGGATCGCGGCGCAGGTTGTCGATCTTGTGCTGGTCGAAGAACGTCGACCACACCAGCTCGTCGCCGTCGAGCCCCGCCCAGGCCATCGAGACGTGCAGGCCTGCCATCGGGGTTGATTGTCACGATGTGGGCGAAAGGGCCGGTGGCGAGGAAGTCGCGGACCGACTGCGGAACGGTTGTCATGGCAACGATCATATGTTCGGAGCCTGCTCCCGGCGGCGCGATGCCCGGGCGGATCGACTGCCTGTACCGGTTTGCTACGGGGATTGCGGCGACGCGACCGCGGCCTTGAGCGAGCGATACGAGGCTCTGAGCAGCCGACCGACCTCGGGCCAGTAGCTTGCGCCTCTCCCCGTCGGGCCGTCCGGATCGGCGGTCGCGCCGCGGTCCCGAACCTCCGCCGCAAGGCCACGCAACCGTCCGGCCTCCGCCACGGCAGACGCGGGGACACCGTACAGCTCGGCGTAGAGGTCGGCGATGGCCGCTCCGGCGGTCTCGCCGGCGGCCAGTCCTATCTCGCGGCGTACAACCCACCAACGAAGCTCGCGGCGCGCCACCTCGTTCGCATCGACCCCATTGGGGAGGCCCAGCATCCGGTAGCCGCGGGCGATATCCCGCAGGTAGGCGGGATCGTCTCGTTCTGCGGCGGTGGTTCCGACGGCCGAATTGCCGGGATCGCTCCAGCCGGTTCGTCCGAACGCCGCCGCGGCGCGAGCGAGAAGCACGCCGGCAGCAACCGCACGCGGCCACGAGGCTGCCGCCTGCTCGTGGTTTGCCTGAACGAGCAGGGCGAATAGCCGGGCGGGCTGGCGCCGGTAGTACGCCTTCCACATCTTCAGCTCGAGCAGGGCGAGGCGATCCGGATCGAATGCTCGCCCCCAGGACGCCCGGGAGTCACTCATCGGCTGAGTATTTGCCGAGAGACGGCCTTGCTGCGTACCGCTCCGGGATGTCTCGCCAGTGGTGAGATGGTCGCTCGCTGGCGGCTTTCGCTCGTCAGTCTCGCCATTCGGGAGACTCGAGCCGCCGGTCGCAGGGCTATGTCGCGCATGAGAACATGACCTGAATCTGGCCGCGGTTCCTGGAGGTGTCCGATCGCGATGGCGACGCAGTTCACCGGCTTCTCGCGCGACGCCGTCCACTTCCTGGTGGATCTGGCGGTCAACAACGAGCGGTCGTGGTTCCAGCCGCGTAAGGCCGAATACGAGCGGCTGCTGAAGGAGCCGCTCGAAGCCTTGTGCCTGGCCCTGGCGGATCGGTTCGAGGCGCGCGGGCTGCCGCTCCGATCGGACCCGCGGAGTCGCCTTTCCGGATCTACCGCGACGTCCGCTTCTCGGCCGACAAGTCGCCCTACAAGACCCATGTCTCGGCCAGCTTTCCGTGGGCGGGCGAGGGCGGCGGCGTCGGTGCCTACTTCCACTTCCAGCCGGGCGAGATGTTCGCCGGCGGCGGGATGTGGCATCCGGAGCCGGCCCAGCTGGCTGCGTGGCGACATGCGGTTGACCGGGACCTCGGTACCGTCGAGGCGGTGCTCCGGAGCCCGGTTTCGTCGGCACGTTCGGCGCAGGTCAGCGGCGATCGCCTGAAGCGGGTCCCGACCGGCTTCGCCGCGGACCATCCCGGCGCGGAGCTGCTCAAGCTCAAGGACGTCACTTTCGGCCGCCGCCTGTCCGACGACGAAGCCCTGTCGCCCGACCTTCCCGACTTGCTGGTCGAGACCTTCGCTGCCGCGATCCCCCTGCTCGGGCTGCTGGCTCGGCTCTCCCCCGAGGAGACGCGTGCCGGCTGGCTCAGGGGCGGGTAGGCCTGCGGTCATGACCCGGCGGGCCGCGCTTCTCTTCGTTCTCATGTCGGTGATCTGGGGCATCCCGTACCTGCTGATTCGGGTCGCGGTCGCCGAGATGACCCCGGCGACGCTGGTTTTCTGCCGGACCGGAGTCGCAGCCGCGCTTCTGCTTCCGATCGCGATCCTGCGCATCGATCTGCGACCGGTGCTCGAGCGCTGGCGCTGGGTGGTCGCCTTCGCCGTGGTGGAGATGGGCGTGCCGTGGGTTCTCCTGGGCTCCGCCGAGCAGCACGTCACCAGCTCACTCGCAGCGCTGCTGGTCGCGGGGGTGCCGCTGGTGAGCACCGTCATCGCGGCGGCCACTGGAGGCCGCCATCACATGGGCAGTCGCGGACTCCTGGGGCTGCTCCTGGGCCTCGCCGGTGTGGCGGCGATCGTCGGCTCGAACCTCGGTGTTACGGATGGGACCGCGATTCTCGAGATGGCGCTGGTCGTCCTGGGCTATGCCGTCGGGCCCGCCATTCTGGCTCGCCGGCTCGGCGGCCTGCCCTCCGTGGGTGTCATGGCGATGTCGCTATCGCTCGTCGCGCTCGTCTATGCGCCGATCGCCTTCGTCCAACGACCCGCGGTCGTACCGAGTGCGGGCGCGCTGGCCGCCATCGCCATCCTGGGTGTCGTCTGTACCGCGGTTGCGTTCGTCGTGTTCTCGGCGTTGATCGCCGAGATCGGCCCGGTGAGATCGACCGTGATCACCTACATCAACCCCGCCGTGGCGTCCGTGCTCGGCGTCCTCGTGCTCAACGAGTCTTTCACGGTCTGGATGGCCATCGGGCTCGCGCTCGTGATCCTGGGCTCGACTCTTGCCACCCGCGGCGCCGCCACGAGCGCGACAGAGGAGCGAACTTGGCGCTCGATGACGGCCGCCAGCTCGAAACGACCGCCGGCGGGCTAGGCAGCTCGGAACTGTCAGGCTAGACGGCGGAGCCGTCGGTCGGCGGCCCGAATGACGACGCCATCGGCAGTGGCGGCCGCTAGTTCCGGGCCGAGGTCGCAGCCCTGCGTGCTTCGCCCGAGGCGCCGAGCTGCGCGCTGATGCCCATCTCGCCCAGCATTTGCACCATCGGTGGACCCATGTGCCCGGCCACGACGCACGAGACGTGATGGTCCGTCAGGAACTTGGCGATACGGTCGTGGTGTTCGCCGTGCTCGCCGACGTCGTGCGTCTTGTCCCAGCCGACCTCGAATTCCTCCCACTTGCTTATCCCTGATTCGCCCACCTCGGCGATCGCGACGCGGTCGGCACGACCCCAGCTTTGACCCATCTGGCCGTCGGCGGTTACGGGCAGGCAAACGATCATCGAGTTCTCCTCGGGCAGCGTGGTTTCGGCGCCATCGATCGACGGTCGGCGACTCCTCGGAGGTTCTCACCTCGAACGGATGGGCGCAGTCCGGCAGTGGTGGCGGTGCACGGTGCGACCACGTCGGGCTTGCGACCCGCGGTCTGATCGACCGAGCCGGGATCGCCTCGAAGCCGTGCTAGTCTCCGGGCATGGAGTTGCTAAGCCAGACGGTCGGACCGCTCGCGACCAACGTCTACGTGCTCGCCGACTCGGGCACCCACGAGGCGATCGCGATCGACACGGCGATTCCCTCGGTCGCCTGGCTGGGCGGCATGCTCGAGGAGCGCGGCTGGAAGCTGAAGCTGATCGTCTCCACCCACGGCCACTGGGACCACGTGGGCGACAACGCGGCCGTGCAGGCCTGGACGCACGATCACCAGCCCGGCGACGAAGCCCGCATCGCCGTTCATCCGCTCGACCGCGAGATGCTCTTGAACCCGCAGCCGCTCTTCGCGCCGTTCCCCATCCCGCCCAGCGTTCCGGCGGTGGACCTGGCCGAGGGCGGTCGGGTCAGGTTCGGCGAGATCGACCTGGAGGTCCTTCACACGCCGGGACACACCGCGGGTTCGGTCTGCCTGCTCGACCGGACGAACGGTCTGCTGCTCTCGGGCGACACGCTGTTCGCCGGGTCATGGGGCCGGACCGATCTCCCCGGCGGATCCGAGGAGCAGATGGCGGAGTCGCTGAGCCGCCTGGCCGGGCTGGACGAGCGGCTGAGAGTGCTGCCGGGCCACGGTGCCGGCGACCACCATCGGAGCCGAACGCCACTGGCTTGATCGGGTACGGGCGAACAGGGCGCTGCCTCGCTGAGGCTCGGAGTCTCGCAGCCGCTGGTTTTCGGCGTCCGGCCATCCTGCTCGAGATGGTCTGGCTCCCCCTGCCCATTGACATGTCAATACTCCCGGTGGGTATTCACTTCGGGGTATTATTCTCCCAGCGAAGGCCTGTCAAGACTTGACAGGCCCTTAGTTGTGTCAGGGTGAGTCCGAACGCTTCGGCTCCGCCGGACGTCTGATTGGCAGGAGAAGGATTTGGCCGTAGGCGTTGCCGCCGAAGTGAAGAACAAGCTCTCGATCGTCGACGTGGTCGGCGAGGCGGTGCAGCTGAAGAAGGCCGGCACCATCTTCAAGGGGCTGTGCCCGTTCCACGGCGAGAAGACCCCCAGCTTCGTCGTGACCCCGGCGCGCGAGAGCTGGCATTGCTTCGGCTGCGGCGAGGGCGGCGACATCTTCAGCTTCGTCATGCGCCGCGAAGGGCTGACTTCCCCGAGGCGCTCAAGCGGCTTGCCGCGAAGGCCGGCATCGAGATCGACGAGCGCACCACCCGCGAGGACGCCCGAAAGGCCCGCCTGCGCGAGGTCCTCGAGCAGGCGATCGCCTTCTACCACGCCGTCCTGACGCAGTCGAAGACCGGCGCGCCGGCCCTCGAATACCTGCACGGCCGCGGTTTCACCGACGAGACGATCGCCAGGTTCCAGCTCGGCTGGGCGCCGGACGGCTGGGACCAGATGATCAAGATGCTCCAGAGCCGCCGCAACGTGACGCTGGCGGAGCTGGCCGAGGTCGGCCTGACGAGCCAGCGCTCGAGCGGCCGCGGCGCCTACGACAAGTTCCGAAGCCGCGTCATCTTCCCGATCCGCGACGCGGCCGGGAGCGCCGTCGGCATCGGCGGCCGGATCCTGCCGAGACGGGCGCCACGCGCCACGACTCGGATCCGAACGCGCCCAAGTACCTGAACTCGCCCGGCGACCGGCGCTGTTCGACAAGAGCCGCACGCTGTACCTGATCGAGCGGGCCCGCAACGAGATGCGCAAACGGCGACGAGGCGGTCCTGGTCGAGGGCTACACGGACGCGCTGATGGCCCACCAGGCCGGCTTCGAGAACGTCGTCGCCAGCCTGGGCACGGCGCTGACGCCGGCCCAGGTGGCGGTGATCGCCCGCTACGCCCGCGGATCGTCCTGGCCTACGACGTCGACCCGGCCGGCCAGCACGCCGGCTCGATCGGCGGCGCGGAGCTGTTCCAGCTGATCGGGGCGCTGGCGGCCGAGGAGACCGGCGTCGAGATCACGCGCGTCCGGGTGGCGCGGCTGCCCGAGGGCAAGGACCCCGACGAGGTCATCCGCGAGACGCCCGATCTCTGGCGGGAGGCCATCCGCACCGCCCAGCCGATCATCGAGTTCCTCATCGACTACTACGCCACGGCCTTCGACGTGCGGACGGCCGAGGGCAAGCGCCACGCCGTGGCCGCGCTCATCCCGCTGCTGCGCGAGATCCGCGACCCGGTCGTTCGCGACGGCTATCTGCAGACGCTGGCCCGCCGGACCGGAGTGGAGGAGCGGGTCCTGCTCGAGGCCCTGCACGCGCCGGAGCCGGCCGGGTCGGCCGCGGCCGGGCGGCCGGGCCGAACGACGGCGCCGGCAGCGGCCGCTTCACCGCCGACGCCATCATTTCGGCCCCGGACTCGATCGACACGAAGGCCGAGCTGAAGGCCGATCTCGCTGGACGAGCGCAAGCTGCTGCGGCTGCTCCTGCTCGTCCCGGAGCAGCAGGAACGCGTCGCCGAGACGCTCCGCGCCGAGGGCGCGCAGCTCCCCAGCACGCCGGCGCGCGAGCTGCTGGCGGCGATGCTGGCCGACCGCGAGCGGCGACCGCGAAGCCGGCGGCACCGGCCGCTTCGAGCGGATGCGTTTCCTCGACGCGCTGCCGGCCGGAGCTGCACGGCCTGGCCATCGCGCTGTATGCCGAGCGCGGCCCGGACCCGAACGATCTGGCCGGCGATCGCGTCCGCAATGGGAGTGGACCAGTGCCTGCTGGCCCTCGAGGCGGACAGGCTCGAAGACGAGATCCACTTCATCACGCCGAGATCATCGAGGCCGAGGCCGCCGGCGACGCCGACGCGAAGGCCCGACTGCTCGATACCAACGCAACCTGAATGAGGCTCGCCGATCGCTCGACCGACGCCGGCAGGACACGAGCCTTCTCGCTTCCGCTGGAGGACACCGATGACAGACCCCCTCGACAAGCAACTCGTTGAGGTCGCCCTCTCCGGCGGCGGCCGCCGCAAGGCCGACCTCGAGGAGGCCAAGCTCGCCGGCGTGCGCACCGCGCTCGAGGCATCGATGACGAAGCGCTCGACGACGACGACTGCTCACCGAGGACGAGGAAGAAGTCGCGCCGGCCGACGCGCTGGACGACGACTCGGTCGAGCTGGGCGTCGAGGTCGTCGAGGAAGACGTCCTGGCCGAGCCGCGCGTGTCCCGGCGAAGCCCCGGCCAAGCTCGACGCCGAGGCTCTCGAGGAGCCGACCCGGAAGAGCTCGAGGCCCTCTCGGCCGACATGATCGGGATCGACGACCCGGTCCGGATGTACCTGAAGGAGATCGGCAAGGTCGCCCTCCTGACGGCCGAGGAAGAGGTCGTCCTGGCCAAGGCCATCGAGCTCGGCGAGCAGATGGTCGAGGAGCCGTGGAAGGGGATCGTCTCCCTCCACGAGTGGACCCACCACGACACCGAGCGCAAGACCCGCACCATCAAGCCGCAGTACCGGCTGCCCTTCGGGCCGGAAGCCGCGCGCATGGTCGCCGACGCGGTCTCGGCCGACGAGGCCGCCGACCTGCTCGTTCCCACGGCCGACTTCCACCTGATCAAGGCCGGCAAGGACGCCACGACCGACGGCACCAAGGAGCTGCTCAAGGAAGCCCGCCACCTCGTCCACGCCTACAACGACTCGCTCACGCGCGGACTCGTTCCTGAAGCTGCTCGACTGGGCGTATCTCGCCGTCCACAACGGCGACCTGGACTCGCGCGACAACATCGGCTCTGCGGGCCATCTACGACTGGACCCGCGAAGCGGTCGCCTACCCGGCACTGCGACGCTGGATCGAGACCGGCCACGGACGCCGACCTGCTGAAGCGTCTCGGGCTTTGACCCGGAGGTCCCGCTCAACACCAAGCTGGCCCACCGAAAGGGCGAGCTGGTCCGGATCGGCCGCGACGCGCGCGAGCAGCTGACGTCGGCCAACCTGCGGCTCGTCGTCTCGATCGCGAAGAAGTACATCGGCCGCGGCATGTCGTTCCTGGACCTGATCCAGGAGGGCAACATCGGCCTGATCCGCGCGGTCGAGAAGTTCGACTACGAGAAGGGCTACAAGTTCTCCACGTACGCGACGTGGTGGATCCGGCAGGCCATCACGCGAGCCATCGCCGACCAGGCCCGCACGATCCGCATCCCCGTCCACATGGTCGAGACGATCAACCGCCTGATCCGAGTCTCGCGAACCCTGCTCCAGGAGCTGGGCCGCGAGCCGACGGTCGAGGAGATCGCCGAGGCGATGTCCAAGGGCCAGGAGCAGGTCGTCACGCCGGAGAAGGTCCGCGAGATCATCAAGGTCTCCCAGGAGCCGGTGTCCCTCGAGACGCCGATCGGCGAGGAAGAGGACTCGCACCTGGGCGACTTCATCGAGGATCGCGGCGCCCTGGCTCCGGCCGAGGCCGCTTCCCATCAGCTCCTGAAGGAGCAGGTCGAGGCGGTCCTGGACTCGCTGACCGGCCGCGAGCGCCGCGTGCTGCAGCTCCGGTTCGGCCTGGAAGACGGCCGCGCCCGGACTCTCGAGGAAGTGGGCAAGGAGTTCAACGTCACCCGCGAGCGCATCCGCCAGATCGAGGCCAAGGCCCTGCGCAAGCTGCGCCACCCGTCCCGCTCGCGGAAGCTCAAGGACTACCTGGAGTAGGGAGCGGCGGCCCGGGGAGTGGCGCGGGGGCGGGCGAGGGGAGATACATGGTCGGACCGGGCGAGGTCGCGGCAGAAGCCATCACCTTGGTCGCGAGACGTACTCGATGGCTGCGCAGGATGCCAGCGCGTGCGAGACGGCGCTTGTGCGGCTGTGTCTGCCGAATCGCAGCCTCGACCTCCTCGCGGCGGAAGTGGGCTGACCCGCGCCGGACGGGTATCTCGTGCGGGCAGGGAGGTGTGAGAGTGCCCGAGTGCCGCCCCTTGCCAGGACGGAACCGGCGCGGAGGCTGACGGGCTTCCCTACTCAGAGAGCGGCCGCGCCGCGATGGCGATCCGGCGTTAGCGCGAGTAGAGCGGGCGGCTCAGGATGGCCCAATGGGATAAGAAGCGGCCGTCGACCTCGGAAGCCACCGAGCCCGCCAGACCCTGGCCGAGATCGGTCGCGAGTTGCACGAGGCTCGCCTCGAACACGGGCTGAGCCAGGCCGCGGTGGCAAAGCGGCGCGGATCTCGCGTCGCAGGTCAGCTGGTCGGATCGAGGATGCGCGAAGTTCCGGGATCCCCCTGGTTCAGATCGCGCGGCTGCTGGCGGTGGTTGGGCTGGAGTTGAGTGCGCGGGCCTATCCGGCTGGGCCGCCCATCCGGGACGCGGCGCATCTGGCGTTGCTGGACCGACTGCGAGGGCGCGTGGCGCCGTCGATCGCCTGGCGGTTCGAGGTGCCGTTGGGCCGCGCAGGGGATCAGCGCGCTTGGGACGCCGGTGTTGCTGGTCGGCACGGCGAAATTGCGGTCGAGGCGGAGACGCGGCCCCGGGACTGCAGGCCCTGCAGCGGCGCCTGTCGCCGAAACGTGCGCGACGACCCCGGAGTCTCCGCAGTGGTCCTGCTGTTGGCCAACACGCGACACAACCGGAACCTGCTGAGGGAGCATGGCGAGGCCCTTCGTCGGACTGGCTCTGCCGGCCCAGAGATCCTCACGGCGCTTGCAGAGGGCCGGGTCCCGGGGGGAGCGGGATCGTCCTGACTGAGGCCTCCCGGCAGGCCATGGCGGGCCGCGCCGGTGGGGACGTTGTCACGGTACGCTTGCCGCGTTTCCGCCGGATCGCAGGACTCGGAGGATCCATGAGCGCAGGTGAGCCCGGACCACTCGTGTCGGGCGCCTGGCTGGCCGCGCATCTTGGCGACGCCGACCTTCGCCTCGTCCACGTCTCGCTCGACCGAAAGGGTACGACGCGGGCCACGTGCCCGGCGCCATCTTCAGCGACCTGCACGTGGACCTGGCCAAGGCCGGCGTCCGGCCCGAGACCGGGCAGCGAAGCGCCTGTACATGGTCCCGACCCGCGAGGAGGTGACCGCCAGCCTCGCTCGTGGGGAGTGGCGCCGGGCGATCGCATCGTCTTCTACGATGACGCCGGCCAGGGTCGCCACGCCATTCGGGGCTACTGGCTGCTGCGCCTGTACGGTTTCCCGGCGGGAGCGCTCCACGTCCTCGACGGCGGCCTGGCGGTCTGGCAAGCAGAGGGCCACCGACGACCGCCGAGGCACCGAACCCGCGCCGGTCGGACACCACCGAACCGCTCCACGAACGCGACGACTCGCTCATCGCCACGGCCGAACAGGTCCTGGCGTGGAGCCGGGAGGCGGCCTCGCCGGCGGGCCCACGCGCCTGCTGGACGTCCGGCGGATCGACGAGTTCCTGGGCACGGACGTCATCGCCGAGCGAGGCGGGCGCATTGCCGGCGCGCGGCTCCGGGTCTTCAGCGATTTCGTGGCGCCGGACGGGCGGCTCCGCCCGGCAGCAGAGGCTCTGGCGATCCTTCAGGGAACCGGCGTGAAGCCGGGCGAGCTGCGCGCCGCCTACTGCCAGGGCGGCGTCCGGGCGGCTCTGGTCTGGTTCGTGTTGCACGAGGTGGCCGGCCTGACGGAGGTCCGCAACTACGCCGAGTCGTGGGAGGAATGGGGGAACCGGCCCGAACTCCCGGTCGAGACGTAGGAGGGCGGCAGCCCGGCGGATACCTGTCGGCCGCTGCAGCCGGGCGGGCGTTCGCGGCCCGGCGACATCCGTGCTATCCTGTCGCGCGGCGCCGCGACGGCGCCATCGCTCCGGCGTAGCTCAGTGGTAGAGCGGGCGGCTGTTAACCGCTTGGTCGTAGGTTCGAATCCTACCGCCGGAGCCACTTGATTCCCCGGTTGCCCCAAGCCGATGCAATCCGGCCTTTCCGTCCGGGAACGCGTGCACTACGCTCTCGACGTTGGAGTGCCGCAGCAGAGGGGATCTCGGGATGGGCGGGCGGCTTTGCACTTCGATCTACGGCCGTATCGTTCGTGTGATCGTCGCGTGCGTGGTTGCGGGCGGGCTGACGGCCGCCTGCGCCACGGCGAACCCTGACGGCAGCCCGAGAAGCAGCTCGCCCTCACCAATCGCGACGCCCTCGCCCGAGGTGACCCCGTCACCAACAGCGACGCCGAGCGCGACCCCGCAGCCGTGCGTCGTCGGGGTCTCCTGGTCCAACGAGTCAGCTGGTGACATCCCAGAGTGGGAGCAGCCGGCGCTGCAGAAGGCGGTCCTCGACGCCGGGGCCGTCTTCCAGGAAAAGAACGACAAGAGTTTCGACCGCCAGGGAGGCGACATCGACGCGCTCGTCGCTGCCGGGGCGAAGGTCGTCGTCGTCGAGCCCGGACTCGGGAGCGACTATCTCCCGGCCGTACAGAGAGCCATCAACGCCGGGATCCCGGTGATCGCCTACTCCCGAGCCATCGAGCATGCCAGGACGCTGTACGTCGCCTACGACCCGGTCGAGGAAGGTCGACAGGAGGCGAGGGCCCTGCTCGCCGCGAAGCCCAAGGGCAACTACGTCATCATCAAGGACCACTATTCCCCGTCGCCGGACGGCGACCTGATCGCGGCGGGGATCCTGGAGATCCTGCAGCCCGCGGTCGACAGGGGCGACATCAAGATCCTCGCCACGATTGACTGGGGCGAGCACGACGATCGAGATATTGGGCTGACGGCGCTCCTGTTCGAGGGCGCCAAGGTAGATGCCGTGGCGGTCGAGAGCGCGGCCAGCACCACCACGATCTATGACGTGCAGGAAACGCTCGCGGAGGCCAACCTTTCGGGCAAAGTCGCGGTTGCGGGCCCGTCTTCAGGCTCGGACGGCTTCCTTCGCATCGTCGACGGTACGCAAGTGGTGGAAGTCTGGGCGAACCCGGAGCGGCTCGGCACCGTGACTGCCCAGGTCGCCATCGCGCTGTGCCACGACCCAGACATCACTCGGGTGGCCGGCAGTGCCTCGCTCACCTGGCCCGGCCATGACCCGCTGACCGCGGTCCTGCTCGCGCCGATAGCAATCACGAAAGACAACCTCAGCGTCGTCATTCAGACGAACACGCGCTGGCGGCAGGTGATCTGCAACGCGGACGGTCCTCTCTATTTTGCGCCTCCTGCCTGCCAGGTGGGGCCGGGTTCGACGGAGTCGGCTGCCGCGCAAAGCTAGCCCCGAGCCCGGAACCCCCACGCCGAGTGTAGGCGCCCGGGGCCCCGTGGGCCGGAGCAACTCATTCGGAGTGGGGGAGCGAGCCAGCCCTTCGCCGCCAGCGTGCTACCGCCTCGCGGCTCTGCCTGCGCTTGCGAGCCTTTCGACACGGGGCGCAATAGCGTTGGATCGGAGATTCACGCGGGACGATCTGGTGGCATGATGGCGCATTCCACAAGCACGTGTGCCAACCATTCGCGCGACCGAGTGAGAAGCGGGAGCGCTAGATCGGCCGAAGCGCGACCGACTTTCGAGCCGGCCCCGCTCCAACCGCTACGGTCGGCAGGCTTGTCCAAGAAGGAAGAAGCGCTCACTGGTTTCGACCCTGGCGTTGCTGAAGCCCACCTGGGCCAGGGCAGCCTCCAGTTCGACGGGGGAGTAGTAGACCTTCCGAACCTGAAAGGTTCGGCCGTCGTTGAGTCGACGCCGCTGAACGTCGTCGGATGGAGGCCGGTGGTCGGTCGCGCCTGAAGCCGGATCGCGTCGCGAGTCCATGAAGGCAAACACGCCGCCTGGTTTCAGCCACCGATTGACCAGGGCGAGGAAGTCAGGCAGCCGCTCGCGGCTCACGTGGCTCAACCAGAACCCCGCGAACAGGCCATCGACCTGCCGGCCAGGCTCGGCCCAGTTGTCTCGAACCTCGAATTTGGCGGCGAGCCCCAGACTCCGCAGACGAGACCGTGCCAGCTCGATCATCTCCGGTGAGATGTCGCAGATGGTGAGGCGGCCTTTCCTGGCCAGGTGTGGAGACCACCATCCGGTGCCAGCCGCCAGCTCGACGATCTCACCGTTCATCTGCACGTCCTCGAGCCAGCGCGCGGCCGCGTCAAGGTCGGCCTTCCACGCGGCGTCGTCTGCCTCGGTGTGGATATACCTGTCACTGCGGAGATACCACTCGTCATACTCGGGCGCCCGAGCGGCGTAGTAGGCAACCATTTCGGCGTCAAGTACGTCTGCGGGGTCCACAGGCTCTCGATGCGGCAAGTGATCGAACGCAGATTACCTGCCAGGCACCACCGGGTCATGATTGACCATATGGCCGATACCCCGACATCAGGACCAAGTCCTCGTTCGAGCCCCGCAAACCAAGTGGCCGTCGCTCCTTTGACCTTCGCCGGGGACCTGGTGTCCGGACTCCGATCAACTCTCGGCACGGACCTCGTCGCCGCGTATCTCTATGGCTCGGCAGTCGCTGGCGGATTTGTGCCGGGGATAAGCGACATTGACCTGCTGGTCGTTGTCGAACGCGATCTCGATGAGGCCACGGCTGCGGCGCTTCGGACCTTTCACGGGAGCGTTTTGCAGCGCCACGCCGAGTGGGAGGACCGGCTCGAACTCGTCTATGTCGGTCGAGGAACCCTCTCCGACTTTCGGGCCGGCGGCTTGCTCGGCGTGATCAGCTCGGGCGAGCCGTTTCATTTGCGACGTGGCGTCGAGCTCTGGATCGGCAACTTCTACCTGGTCCGCGAGACAGGCGTAACGGTCTTCGGGCCACCGCCAGCCGACACGATCCCGCCCGTCTCATGGGCGGACTTCCTGACTGAGATCAGACGTTACGCGGACGAAGTGAGGTCTCGTGACCTGCGGAACGCGACGCCGGGCGAGCGCGCGTATTGCGTGCTGACGATGTGCCGAGCGCTCGCGACGGTCCGGGATGATCGGACGTACTCAAAAGAAGCGGGTGCCGCCCTGGTTCGCTCATGGATGCCGGAGTGGGCCTGGCTCATCGATGGGGCGTCGACCTGCCGCCTCGCGCGTGGCCATGCTGGTTTCGCCGACGAACGGGCCATCGAGGCAGCCGTCACTTTTGTGTCACTCGTTGGCGACGCGATATCCGACACGGCTCCTCTCGGCTCGCAGGCCGCCGGACCGCGCCTGGTGGGCCAGGACGCGGTTGAGTAGCCTTCGGGCCGTTCACCCGCTACACTATGCCGCACCATGAACAGGAAGCCCTTCGACAGCAGCCTGCTCCTTACCTGAGGCGAGCGCCACCGGGTGCTCGCCGACTGCCTCCTGCGCCAGCGCAGGAGGTTTTTGTTTCTCCGACAAACCCGCCCAGCCCGCAGCGACCCGTCGCGGACCAGTCAAGAGACCAAGAAGGACCCGAAAGATGCCTCCCGAACCAGCCCGCCCCACCAAGATGCCGGTCGAGAAGTACGTACCCTTCCGCCCCTTGCCGCTCCGCCTCCCGGACCGCGAGTGGCCGAACCGCCAGATCGAGCATGCGCCCGTCTGGTGCTCCGTCGACCTGCGAGACGGCAACCAGGCCCTCATCGACCCCATGGACCCGGCACGAAAGCTGCAGATGTTCCGCGCCCTGGTGGCCATGGGCTTCAAGGAGATCGAGGTCGGCTTCCCGTCGGCCAGCCAGCCCGACTACGACTTCATCCGCCAGCTGATCGAAGAGGACCTGATCCCCGACGACGTCACGATCCAGGTCCTGACGCAGTGCCGGCGCGACCTGATCGAGCGGACCTACGAATGCCTGCGTGGCGCGCAGCGGGCGATCGTCCATTTCTACAACTCGGTGTCCGTGCTGCAGCGGCGCGTCGTCTTCCGCCTCGACCAGGAAGGCTGCAAGAAGATCGCCGTCGACGCCGCGAAGATCTGCCTGGAGCAGGAAGCCGCGTTCCCAGGACCGAAATCCGCTACGAGTACTCGCCCGAGAGCTTCACCGGCACCGAGCTCGACTACGCGGTCGAAGTCTGCGCGGCGGTGATGGACGTCATCCAGCCGACGCCGAAGCGACCGATCATCCTCAACCTGCCGGCGACCGTCGAGATGTACACGCCCGAACATCTACGGCGACGCCATCGAGTGGTTCCACCGCAACGTGCCGCGGCGAGATTCCGTGGTCCTGTCGCCTCCATCCGCACAACGACCGCGGTACGGCCGTGGCCGCCGCCGAGTTCGGCATCATGGCCGGCGCGGACCGGATCGAAGGCACGCTCTTCGGCAACGGCGAGCGGACCGGCAACGTTGACGTGATCAACCTGGCGGGCAACATGTTCAGCCAGGGCGTGGATCCGGAACTCGACATCAGCGACATCGACGCGCTTCGCCGCGTCGCCGAGCACTGCAACCGCCTGCCGGTCGAGCCGCGCCACCCCTACGTAGGCGACCTGGTCTACACGTCGTTCTCGGGCTCGCACCAGGACGCGATCAAGAAGGGCATGGAGGCGCTCCCGACGCCGTACTCGGCCTGGGAAGTCCCGTACCTGCCGATCGATCCGAAGCATGTCGGCCGCAGCTACGAGGCGGTCATCCGGGTCAACAGCCAGTCCGGTAAGGGCGGCGTCGCCTACATCATGAAGAACGAGCACGGCATGGACCTGCCGCGCCGGCTCCAGATCGAGTTCAGCCGCTGCATCAAGGTGATCACCGAGGGCAGCGGCACTGAGATCACGGCCGAGGAGATGTGGGAAGCCTTTGCGGCCGAATACCTCCCGGAGACGCCGCGCGACTCGGTTGGCGGGCTACGACACCTCGTCCAGCGCGGACGGCGTGACGGTTCGTGCGGAGTTGGCCGCGACCTCCGGCGGCGCGACGCGAACCATCTCGGGCCAGGGCAACGGCCCGATTGCGGCCCTGGTCCACGCCCTCCGCCAGAACCTGGGCATCGAGGTCGACGTCCTCGACTACGCCGAGCATGCCCTGGGCGCGGGCGAGGAAGCCACGGCAGTGGCATACGTGGAGGTTCGTTCCCACGGTGAAGTCCGGTGGGGCGTGGGCATGGACCCGAACATCACCACGGCCTCGATGAGGGCGGTCCTGAGCGCGCTCGAGCGTCTTGGGGTCGATCTTGCGGCTGCGGACGACGTACCGGAGGCTACCGCCAGCAAGAGCTGACCGAGGTCTGCGCCGGCCGTCCTGTTTACACTGCGGCTGTGGGTCTGATCGCCGCCGCCGAGAACGCGTTCATGTCGTTGCAGCAATCCATATACGTGCGCACCGACGGTCGTCTGGGCCATCGGATGATCGGCGTCCCGACAATGCTGCTGCGGACGAAGGGCCGGCGGACGGGCCAGATCCGGACGGCGGCGCTCGTCTACGCGCGCGACGGCGAGGAGCTTGTGCTGGTCGCCTCCAACCACGGCTACGATCGACCGCCCGGCTGGTACTTCAACATCGAGGCCGACCCGCGGGTCGAGGCGCAGGTCGGGCGCTCGCACTGGACCGGAACCGCGCGAGTCCTCGGCCCGGAAGACCCGGACTACCCGCGCCTCTGGCGACTGGTCAACGACAACAACCACCGGCGCTATGAGGCGTACCAGACGAAGACGAGCCGGCCCATCTCGCTGATCGCGGTCAAGCCGACCTGACCCGGCACCGTGCGCAGTCCGGCCGGCGGGCCGGCCCAGGACCGCCGGCCCGGAGAGGCTGCTCGTCCCTGGCCAACGGGCAGGAGGGCATGCCCGCGCGGTTCGCTCGGCCCTCCGGATCGAGTACTGCATCCGTTATGTTTCGACCCGTGGCAGTCATAGACCGCTTCTCGCACCTGCTCGGCGCCGTCCGCGGTCCAGCTATCGCTCGCTGGCTCCGTGTCATCGGGCCGGCCTGGGTCGTGATGCTCGCCGACGTCGATGCACCCAGCGTGATCACGGCAGGGCAGGGCGGCACGCAGGCCGGATATGCGCTTCTCCTGCCGTGCTTCGCCATCGTGCCCGTGTTGTTCGTCGTCCAGGAGATGACGGCTCGCCTGGCGCTGGTGACGGGCAAAGGCCATGTCGAGCTGGTCATGGAGCGCTACGGCGTCGGCTGGGCCCGGGTGTCAGTCGGCGGGATGGCGCTGATCAACCTCGTGGCCTACGTCGCCGAGTTCGCGGGGATCGCCCTCGGGGCGCGGATCGTCGGCATCTCGGAGCCGCTGGCCATCATGGGCGCCCTCGCCATCCACGCGACGATGGTCCTGACCGGCGGCTACGCCTGGTTCGAGCGATTCGCCGTCGTGTTGTCGCTGGCCATCTTCAGCTTCGTCGTCCTGGCGGTCGCGGGTCGCCCGGATCTCGGCCACCTCGTGGCGGACCTGGGGCCGGTGCCCGCGGACGCGCCCCACGACTACTTCGCCCTGGCCGTGGCCATGGTCGGCGCCTCGATCATGCCCTGGATGCTCTTCTACCAGCAGTCGGCCAGCGTCGACAAGAAGCTGACGCGCGAAGACCTGCGCGGATCCAGGGTCGAGACCCTGATCGGTGCCTTCGCCAGTCAGGCCCTGATGGCCGCGATCATCATCGCCGCGGCCGCGGCGATGAGTTCGGCCGCCCCGGTCCCGGCCTCGGCGACGAACCTGGCCGATCTGCCCGAGGGAATGGCCCGTCTCGCCAACGGCGGCGCCGGCTGGCTCATCGCGATCGGGCTCATAGGTTCGGGGCTGCTGGCTCTCGTGGTCATATCGCTCTCGGCCGCCTGGGGCGTCGGGGAGTTGCTGGGTTGGGCGCGCAGCCTGGACCTCAAGCCGAGCCAGGCCCGTCGCTTCTACCTGATGCTCTTCGTGGAGGTGGTCCCGGCGGCCGCCATCGCCCTCTTCACGCCCGACCTGGTGCGGCTGTGTATCGCGGCGATGGTCTTCAACGTGGTCGTGCTGGCACTGCCGCTTGGCTTCCTGGTGCTTCTCACCAGCGATCGAAGTCTGCTCGGAGACCTGGCCAACTCGCGCTTCCGAGCATCGGTCCTGTGGCTCGTCACCGCCGCCCTGCTGGCTTGTGGATCCTACGGACTCTTCCAGTACCTGACGTAGTCACAATCGCGGCGCGGATTCGCCACAATGGTGGGGATCGGCTCGACGGCACGCGGATCGTGGGGCGTGCCGGCGCCGCCGGGATCGATCGGAGGAGGTTCGAGTGCGACAGGCAGCCGGTTACGCCCGCGGCGTGAGTGCATCGGCGGGCATGCGGCCCGCCAGAACCGTGGTCGGCGTCGCGGCGGCCCTGTCTTTGTCCCTGGCGGGGCTGATCGCGGCCGGGTCGGTCGCCCCCGGTCCCGTCTCCGCTGCCGAACCCACGCTCTCGCCATTCGTCGAAGGTCGCCACGTCTACGACTACGGCCACCGGCTCTCCCCGCACTCGCTGGCCAGGGCCGAGGGATTGGCCGGGCGGATCGAGGCGGAGGGAGGCGGCCGGGTCGTCGTCTACACGGCCGAGCTGATGGACCTGCCGGACGCCGGCCAGCTCGCTCTCGACTGGCAGGTCGACGGCGTGTTGCTGACGGGCTGGAGCGACTTCGGCGATGCCACGCTCGGTGCCACTCTGAGAGGCAAGCTGCCGGCGGGCACCGAGAAGTTCATGGACAGCACCTCCTCAACCCTGACGTCGTTCGAGACCTGGGCCACGAGCATCCTGGCCCGGACCGACGGGTTGCTCAACGGCCGCCACGTCTTCGACGCACCCGGCGTTCTCGACGCCGATGGGCTGACTCACGCCGAGGCGTCGGCGAACCGGCTTTCGGCGAAGATCGGCATACCCGTCTACGTCGACATCGCCGTCGGCGACGCGGGCAATCCGCAAGACACCGCCTACTGGAACAGCGATCTCAGCGACGGCCTCGGCACCTCGCTCGTGATCGCCCTGGCAGTGTCGAACGGCCGGATAGGCGGTCGCGTCCAGGCGGCCACGGGCTACGACAGCTCGTACGAGACGGGCGCTCCCTGGTCCTTACGGCACGCTCTGGTCCGAGGATGCGCCCCGCGGCGACGTGCAGGCGGAGCTGCTGCGAGCGATCGACGCGGTCGGGACGCCGATCGACCCGGCGGAGGTCGTCAAGAGGGTCGAGGACGAAGTCAACAAGGCGCGGGACGCAGTCGGCCGGTTCTTCTCGGACAAGACCAACCAGCAGTACAGCCTCGGCGGGCTGCTCCTGGCGCTCGTGGCGCTCATGGCGTTCGGCCTGGATCGATGGCGACGACGCCGCGAGACCGGCTTCGGCGACGACGACTCGATCCTTCTGCCGGCGCCTCCGGCAGAGATGACGCCCGCGCTCGCGGCGCTCGTGGCCTCGCCGCTCGACACGACCAGGGCGGTAACGACGGCCCTGCTCGATCTGGCGGCCCACGGACGCATCGCCTTCTATCAGCGGCAGACGCCACTGGGCCCGAGCGGCGGGATCAAAGTGCTCTCGACGGCTGCAGGCGGGACCGATCCGGCCGCGCACTCGGCGTCGATGGACAGGCCACTCGGGCCGGCCGAGTCGGCGCTCCTGGATGGTTTGCGCAGGGCCTCCGGTCGCCCCGGTCGGGCGGCCGGGGCGGATTTCGCCGGGCTCCGGCCCGTCTTCGAGCAGACGGGCGAGCAGCTCGAGCGAATCGCCGGCGAACGCGGCTGGCTCCGCCTCAAGGCCAGCTCGGTCTCCGGACCCTGGATCGCGGCCGGCGTGGCGCTCCTGCTCGGCGCGGTCGCGGCCGCCGTGATAGCCCAGCCGGTCGCAGCCGGCGCCCTCTGGATCGCGAGCGCAGGCATCCTGCCGCGCGCCGGCCGGATGCCTTTGCCGGTGCGTACCCCCGATGGGCAGCTGACCGCGTCGATGGTCGGCGCCTATCGGCGGACTCTCCGCAAGGCCCTGGCCGGCGCCCCCGGCACGGTCCCGCCCTGGCTCGCCAGCGCCGAAGAGGCCGCGCTGTGGGGTTACGCGTGGGGTCTGGAGGGCGAGGTTCAGGCCCTCGTCGCGCGAAACGTGGCCGGGACGATGGACCCGGAGGCGGCCGGCCTCACGGGCGAGGCGGGTGCCGCGGGCCTGGCGGCATGGACGACGCTGCTCGGCGGAATTGCGGTTGCCGGCCCGGCCCGGCCGGTCGGCCTGGACACCGACGCGATCGCGAGCACCCTCGGTGGCCTGGGCAGGTCGCTGGAAGCGCAGGCGGGCGAGAACACCGAACGATCGGGCGACCCCGGGACAGCGCGTCCCTAGGACCGGCTGGTGGGCCGCGAATCGACGGGCACGAACCGGACTTGCGCGGGCCACCCGTTGGGGCAACACTACCCATCGCTAGACGACCGCTGGACCAGAGGCGGAACCGGCTCGTCGGCTCCAGGTCCGCTGCGGGGATTACCCAACGGCGTGACTGCGGAAGGGCCGGAATTGTGGATCGCAAGCGAGTCGTGATCATGGGGTCCGCGGGGCGCGACTTCCATGACTTCAACGTCGTCTACCGGGCCGACCCGAGCTTCGAGGTCGTGGCCTTCACGGCCGCGGCGTCTCAGATCCCGGGCATCGCCGGGCGGAGCTACCCGGCGGAGCTGGCCGGGCCCCTCTACCCCGAGGGGATCCCGATCGTGGCCGAGTCGGAGCTGGAGAGGGTGATCGCCGAGAAGTCGGTCGATCTGGTCGTCTTCGCGTACAGCGACGTATCCCACGAGCTGGTGATGCATTCGGCCAGCCGGGCCCTCGCTCGCGGCGCCGACTTCGAGCTGCTGGGACCGGCACGCACGATGTTGCGCAGCAGCAAGCCCGTCCTCGCCACCGGCGCCACCCGCACGGGCGCCGGCAAGAGCCAGACGACGCGTTACCTCGCCGAGCTGCTGGAGAAGCAGGGCTTGAAGGTCGCGGTGGTTCGCCACCCCATGCCCTACGGCGACCTGGTCGCCCAGAGGGTCCAGCGGTACGCCACCCACGCCGATCTGGATCGCTACGAAACCACGATCGAGGAGCGCGAAGAGTACGAGCCGCACCTCGATGCCGGTCGCGTCATGTACGCCGGCGTGGACTACGAGGCGATCCTGCGTCAGGCGGAAGCCGAGGCCGATGTGGTCATCTGGGAGGGCGGGAACAACGACTTCTCGTTCTACCGACCGGATCTCTTCGTCGTCATAGCCGATCCGCTCCGGGCCGGGCACGAGCTGCACTACCACCCGGGCGAGACGAACATCCGCATGGCCGACGTGATAGTCATCAACAAGATGGACTCGGCCACGCCCGGGCAGATCGCCGAGGTCGAGTCCAACATCGCGGCCTTGAACCCGGGTGCGCCGGTCATCCTGGCCCGGTCGGCGCTCACGCTGCAGGGCGGCGAGATCGCCGGGAAGCGCGTGGCCGTGGTCGAGGACGGCCCGACGCTGACCCACGGCGGCATGACCTTCGGAGCCGGCGTAGTTGCGGCACGGCGCTACGGCGTCGCGGAGATCGTCGATCCGGTGCCGTATGCCGTCGGAGAGCTGGCCGGAACCCTGGCCCGCTACCCCGCGCTGGAGCGCCTGATCCCGGCCATGGGCTACGGCCAGGAGCAGATGCGCGAGCTCGAAACTACCCTCAACGCGATGCCGGCCGATCTGGTCCTGTCCGCGACTCCTATCGACCTGACCAGAGTCCTGCAAGCTGCGCAAACCCGTGGTGCGGGTACGCTATGAGCTCGAGGAGATGGCGCCACCGTCCGGCGCCCCGAGCCTGACCGATCTCCTCGGCCCGATTGTGAAGATGGCGCGGGCCGGCTCGGTGGCCGGGTCAAGCCGCTAAGGAGGAGGGTTCGGCGATGGCGAAGCACCTGCTGACTCTGGATTCCCTGGGCGGCGATGGTATCCGCCGCGTCCTCGAGCTGGCGGCCGAAGCCAAGAAGCTCAAGGGCATGACCCGCGACGCTCTGCCGGGCGGCCGGGTGGGTCTCATCTTCGACAAGCCGTCGACGCGGACCCGGGTCAGCTTCGAGGCCGCCATCTGGGGACTCGGCATGCTGCCGATCGCGCTCCGCTCCGACGAGCTTCAGCTCGGCCGCGGCGAGACGATCGCCGACACGGCCCGCGTCCTGTCCCGCTACCTCTCCGCGCTCGTGATTCGCACCTTCGAGCAGGACAAGGTCGAGGAACTCGCGCGATACGCCTCGATCCCGATCGTCAACGCCCTGACGGACGACCACCACCCCTGCCAGGCCCTCGCGGACGTGATGACCCTGCAGGAGGAGTTCGGCGCGTTCACGGGGTTGCGTGTCGCATTCGTCGGCGACGGCAACAACGTCTGCCACTCGCTGATCCAGGCCGCCGGGTGGCTCGGCTTCACCCTGGCCGTTTCGGCGCCGGAGGGCTACGAGCCGAAGGCCGAGATCGTCGAGGCGGCTCGACTCAACTGCCGGACGAACGGCGGCGGCATCGAGTTGGGCCACGACCCCAGGGCGGCCGTCGCGGGCGCCGACGCCGTGTACACGGACGTCTGGGCCAGCATGGGTCAGGAGAAGGAACGCGAGGACCGGGCTCGGGCCTTCGCCGGATACAGAGTCGACGCGGCCCTGATGGGGCTGGCCTCCCCGCGCGCGATCTTCCTCCATTGCCTGCCGGCCCATCGCGGCGACGAGGTCACCGATGACGTGATGGACGGCCCGCAGTCCCGCGTCTGGGACGAGGCGGAGAACCGCTGGTACACCGAGCAGGCGCTCCTGTACATGCTGATCACGGGCCATGAACGCTGGGAGCGTCAGTAGTGGACGGTGCGGCCCTCCGATGATCCGCCCGGTCGCGCGGTGACGCGCCTGGCGATCGCCCTCGGCGGCAACGCCCTGATCAGGCGGGGCGAGCCCGGTTCGACCGAGGGCCAGCGCCACAACCTGATCGCGGCCGCACGGGGCCTTGTCACTCTCGCCGAAGGAAGCCGCGCGGAGATCGTCATTACCCACGGCAACGGCCCGCAGGTGGGCTTCCTCGCCATCGGGGCCGAGATGGCCGCCTCGGTCGTGCCGGCGCCTCCGCTCGACGTGCTCGGAGCGGAGACGCAGGGGCAGATCGGCTACCTCCTGGCCAATGCCCTCAACGACGCCTTCATCGAGCGCGGCAGGCGCCGCGAGATCGCCGTCGTCGTGACGAGAACCGTGGTCGCCGCGCGACGATCCGGCCTTTTCCAATCCCACCAAGCCCGTCGGGCCGATCTACGACGAGGAGACCGCACGCGAGCACGCTCGGACGCGTGGCTGGGACATCGCCCCCGACGGCAAGAGCTGGCGGCGCGTCGTGCCGTCGCCGACTCCGATCCGCATTCTCGAGGCCGCAGCCATCCGTGCGCTCGTCGATACGGGAGCGCTCGTCGTGGCGTCCGGGGGTGGGGGAGTGCCCGTCGTCGAGGGACCGGACGGCCGCTTGGAGGGCTGCGAGGCGGTCATCGACAAGGATCTGGCGGCCGTCGTTCTGGCGCGCGCCGTCGATGCCGATGGGCTGGTGCTGCTGAGTGACGTGGACGCGGTCTACCGGCGCTGGGGCACACCGCGCCAGGAGGCGATCCTGCGGCTCTCGGTTGACGAAGCCTTCGAAGGGCTTGCCGCCGGAGCGTGGCCGTCCGGCTCCATGGCGCCGAAGGTCCGAGCGTGCGCGGAGTTCGTGAAGGGCGGTGGCCGCTTCGCCGCCATCGGCGCCCTCGAGAACGCGGTGGCGATCGTCCAGGGCAGCTCCGGCACGTGGTTCGGCACCGACTCGGTCGGCCTGCCGCGTCGCGCGGCTTAGGCGCGCCAGGGGCGCGTCCGGCCGGGAGTTCCCTTATGGCACTCCTCGGTCAGCCCTGGTCTCCGGAGAAGGACCCGAATCCCAGGCGGGCCGAGATCTTGCCCGCGAACTCGGCCCTGATCGAAGTCAGATCGTGCCGGGGGATGTCCAGTTCGCTGGCGATCTCGTCGAGCGTGGCGCTCTCGGTCCCGCTGATCGAATCGTCGGCCGCGCAAACGCGGAAGCATGCCCGCAGCACAGTCAAACGCTGCTCCGGAGTGGACAGCTCCCGGAACTCGCGCGTCACCAGATAGTCGCTCGTGCCTCCGCTGGTCTTCTCCTGGAGCTTGGCCATCTCGATGACCAGAACGGCCTGGGATTCATCCAGTCCGGAGCCCTTGAGCTCTACCTCCATGGCGGCCGTCTCGGCGTCGCTGATCTCCAGGTCCGCGTAGGCGGCGCGGGCCAGGACGTAGGCCATGCCGGCCAGCATGCGTGCTTGCTCAGCCGGCAATGCCTCCAGCCGGGCCACGATGTGCCGGACGGCCTCAGTCTCGGCCGCTACCGGCGCCTGGTAGGGGGCGGTTTCCGATACACGGCCGCCGAGGAAGCGCATGAAGGACATCGACTCTCCTTGGGTCTCGAAGGGTGGTTCCGGGCGCCGCCGGCCCGACATCTAGGCGTGGGTTAGCAGCAGGTGGAACTCCATGATCCCGTGGTCGTCCACGGAAAGGACCGAGAACGAACTGGGGCCCGTGAAGCCGTAGTCGCCGAAGACGATCGGCACCGAACCGGCCACCGCGATGATGCCGCCCTGTCGTTGGGCCTGGATGGCGACCTGGACCGTCTTGGTCGTACCGTGGATGGTCAGAGCCCCAGTCGCGGTGACGCTCACCGTCTTGCCTTCGGCCGGCAGAGTCCCGAGATCGACCGGCTGGGTCGTCTTGAACGTCGCCGTCGGAAAGGCGTCCGTATTGATGGCCTGGCTGTGCAGCTGGGCATCGCGATTGGGGTCGTCGCTGGCCAGCGCGGTCAGGTCGGCAGTCATCTGGACGTCGCTGACCGTCGACCCCGTGAGGGTCATGGACCCCGTCACCTTGGGCGTACGTCCGACGGCAGTGTTGCCGCCGATGCCGACGAGCTGTTCCTGGACTCTGTATCCCGTCCATGAAGCGCTGAAGTCGTTCATGGAACCGAGGCTGGTGTCGACCTGCCACGAGCCGTCGAGCGAGGCCGGGGCAGGGACCGAGGCGCCGGCCGGAATTACCGGCGCTTCCGCCGTGACGGCTCCCGGGGCCGCCGGTCCGATTAGGATGTACCAGAGTCCGTAGCCGCCGGCCGCGATCGCGGCGATGACGAAGACCGCAATGACGATCAGGAGCAGGTTTCGATTTCCACGGGATTGCCTGGCAGTCGGGGAGAGTGGCGCGGTCATGGATGTCGACTCCAGCGCGGGACAAGCCCGGACGGATCCGTGGGCGCGGACCCGCGAGGAACATAGGATGGCAATCTGAAGTTCGATTGAAAAGGGCCTGGATCGTCCGCCTGACGGGACCGCACCGCGGACGGCCGGAGCCAGGGTATCCGCCGGCGGCAGACCCGGAGCCGGCGCCCAGACAGCGGAGACCAAATGCCAACGATCCAGTGGGATCAGTCGATGGCGACGGGAATCGACACGATCGATGCCCAGCACAAGCAGCTCATCGCCTGGCTCAACGACCTCCTCGTCGCCATCAGCCAGGGCCGGGCGCGCCCCGAGATCCAGGGGCTGCTCGATCAACTGGGCACATATGCGGGCACCCACTTCGGCGAGGAAGAAGGGTGCATGGCCCGGTACAAGTGCCCGGCAGCCGAGCAGAACGTGCGTGCCCACAACGAATTCGTCGCGACGTTCACGGGCTTGAGGGATGAGTACGACCGGGACGGCCCCACCGCCAACCTCGTTCTGAGGGTCGAGGTCGAGCTGCTGCGCTGGCTGGCCACCCACATCAGGCGCACGGACGCCCAGCTGCTCCCGTGCGTCCAGGCGGTACAGCCCAAAGTCGCCCGCCGCGGTCGACGGGCCAAGGGACCCTCCGCGCCCACGTCGTAGGTCCTCGGCCCCGCGCGGCGGTCAGAGGACTCCCCGGCAGCCCGCGTTCGCCAGGCGTTGCGGAGAGCCGCGCAGGCCCGGCACCCAGCCCTGCGCCCTAGCTCGGCCCGACCGGGGCGTTGCCGACGGCCTGAGTAAAGGAACCGCAGCAAACAAGTTGGGATTTCTTCTCCTGCCCGGTAGCGGGAAGTACCACTTGTGCGCCCCATCTCGGCGCTCGACTGTAGGAAACGGCTCCGAAGAGCCGGCGAACGCTCCTCCGAAGGGCCAAGTTCCCGCTCCTAGCTGCCTGAACGGGTGGTTGCCAAGGTGCCAGAGACTGTGCCGCACGGGTCCTGGGTTCTTCCGGGTCACGTGGGGGATTCACACAAACCTCGACGCGTCAGCCTCTACCGTCCGGAGGAGACCATCGTGCGGACCGCACACTTGCCGCGCCTCAAGACGCTCGCATCCGCGCTCGCCCTTGGCGCTCTGTCGCTTGGCTTCTCGCTCGCATGGGCGGTTCCCCCGGCCAGCGCCGCATCGGGTCCGGCCGACCCCGAGGCCTCCGAGTACGTCCGCCTGATCAACGGCGTTCGAGCTGCCAACGGCCTTGGCGCGCTGCGGGTGGATCCGGTCCTGGCCGGTCTGGCCCGCGATACCCCGATGTCTTGCCCGGCCGACGCCTCGCTCGTAATGCTCGGACGAGCCCGCGACGGCGCCGAGAACAACTACGTCTCACACAACCTCAGGCTGTGCCCCGACGTCAAGTTCGTCTCCGTTCTCCAGTCCACTTACGGCTACGGGAACGTGGGCGAAATCATGCTGCAGAACGGTGGCTACGGTACCGGCGAGTTCCTCGTGAATTACTCAGGGACTGCCTCCGCCTACGCGACCTACAGCTACTCCACGACCGGCAACGGCATCCTCGGCTGGATGAGCAGCAGCAGCCATGCCGCCATCATCGTCGGGGGCTACGACCGGGTCGGATGCGGCGGCTGGATCTCCGCGAGCGGCACCTTCTACTACGACTGCCTGTTCAGCAGCGGCGGCCCAAACGGGACGAGCCCGCCGCCGACCCAGTCGCCGTTCCCGGACAAGGCGCCGGTTGCTCCGCCCCCGGATCCGACTCCCGCGCCGACGCCCGCGCCGACGCCCGCTCCCGTTCGCGTCGCCCCGCGTCCGGTCGTGACTGCGCCACCGGTGGCGGCAACGCCGGCGGCCGTCGAGACTGCCCCGGACCTCGCAACGCCGGCCGCGACGCCTTCCGAAGCGCCGACTGCCGAACCGACCGCGTCCCCCACGTCGGCAGTCGCGGGACTCGCCCGTGCCGGCGGCGTGGGCAATGACACTCCGCGAGGAGGCGCGGCCCCGGCTCAGCTGCAGTTGGGCGCGGGCGGCTCGACCGACCGTGTGCCGGCTACCCCCGCTCAGCTGTCCCGAGCCATCGCGGCGGTGGCTGGCCTGGCCGCCCTGGCGCTGTGCGTCGCTTACGCGCTCGTGCTGATGCGAAGGCGCCGCCGTCGGAGCGCACCGGCAGGCTAGGGCTGCTGGTCCGGACCTCGGCCCTGGTCGCGCCGGACAAGAGACGAACCGACGAGGATCACGCCAAAGACGATGATCACGATCGGCCACGAGAGACTGAGGTCGACTCCGGGGTCGATCTGATGCCACGCCAGCATCCCGCCGACGAGGATAAGGAGCAGGCCGAAGACGAGGCCGGGGCCGCGTTCGCGGCGCGCCTCGGACCTGTCGGCCCGCCGCTGCCAGCGCTCGGCGTTCCTCTGCCAGCGCTCCTGGCGGCGCTGCCAGCGCCAGTCGCCGGACCAACCGGCGCCGGGCGCGGAGTACTGGGCAGGCGGCGCATCGGTGGCCGGAGCGGTGCCGGCCGGCGGCGTGCTCGAGCCGGCCGCTGCCGGTGTGGTCGGGCCCGCATCACCGGCCGGCGGCGGGGCCGCCTGTGTGCCGGTCGGAGGCTGAGTAGCTGGCGTTGAACCCGAGCGGGGTTCCGCCCGGAGCCCACGGTGACTGTGGCGGCCAGTCGGCAGGTTCGAGCGGCACGACGACGATCATGATCAGGTATGCCCAGAACGTGAGCGAGCCGGTGAAGAAGACCGACAGGAACCAGATGATGCGGACGATGACGGGATCGACGTCGAAGTAGGCGGCGACACCGCCGCAGACTCCGGCGAGGATGCGGTCATCGGCAGAACGGTAGAGACGTCGAGGATTCACTTGCAGCCTCCCGCAGGATGGAGTTTCAGCGAGCCAAGGCTCGTCTTGACTGTCAGGTTCGCTTTGTGGGTTGCCGTGGCGTAGTTGGGTGTCTGCCAGACGCCTCCGACGTGGGTCATTCCGATGCCGGAGAAGTCACTCGAGGACAGGCTATCGCTCGATGCGATCTGGACGCCGAGCTCCGGCGGAGCGCAGACGTCGAGCGACCCGAGGTTCGTCTTGAGATCGCCGCTGAAGTCGGACGAGCTGCCCAGCTCGACCCAGGCCGACCCGAGGTTCGTCGACACGGTCAGGTTGCCTACCGTGGCGCCGCTGAGATCGACGTGGAGCGAGCCGAGGTTGAGATTGAACGCGGCAGACGACAGGTTCGCGCCGGAGAGCCCGTAGCGGGCGTCCCCGAAGTCGAGCGTCGTGGAAAGGCTTATCGGCGTGGAGCGCGGCAGCGCGATCTGCCAGTCGTCCTTGCCGCGGTCGAGGTGCCAGCCGTCGTCGCTCGTCTTGACCGCGAGTGACGTCGCGTCCGAAGTGACCTGGGCCGTCGGCGCGCCGTTGCTGGTAGCCGTCACATGCCATTGGTCGTCGGTGGATGTGGTGATCGTTGCCGTTCCGCAGCGCAGCTGCAGGTTCACCGATGAAGCTCCCTGGAAGGAGCCGTTCCGAACGATGGATGCCGGGTTGTTGCCGCCGGCCCCGCAGCCGACGTTCGGGCCGATCGCGAAGACGCTGCCGAAGATGAGTCCCAGGCAGGCCACCACGAGAAGGCTGCCCACGAAGGAGGCCGGCGTTCGTGACAGCACGAAGCGAAGCCCGATCCCGACCAGAACGAGTGGCCAGAGCCGCCAGGCTTCGCCGAGAGTGGAACTGGAAACGGCGCCCTGGTGATAGGCAAGGGGCACCGCACCCAGCACGATGAAGAAGATTCCCCAGTTGAGTCGACCCCTGTCAACCCGCATGTGCACCACCTCTCGTAGACTCTCCCGTCGCGCCGGTGTCGAGCCTGGCTCGGCGTTGTAACCGGGTCCGGCGATGCCGGCCGGCGGGTTCTGCGGTGAGAATACGGCGCCCTATTCCGCCTCCGCGTCATTCGACAGAGGGCCGTCGCGTCCTTCGCTAGATCGAATCGCTGTCGTCCGCAGCGCCGTGCCGTGATAGCCTCACTGCGACGGCGTGGACTCGCCGGTGCTGGTTGGGAGGCGATCCGATGCGACTGAGCGAGTGGCGGAAGGCAGCCCCAACTCGGGACTCGATGAACAACCGCGTTCTGGCCGTTCTCAATCCGGTTCTGGCCGATATGGGGGCCGACCCGGACCCCGAGTGCTGGGTTCTCTGGGGCGACGATCCCGAGTTCCGGTATTCGGTCTTCGCGCCGACCCCGTCCGGAGTCATCACGGTGGCCGTCCGGTTGTCGGGGCCGGCCGAAGGGCCGCGGGCCACCGCCAAGCTCATCCGGTGGTCCAAGCTGTCGATCAGCGAGCTGGGCGTGGAGGCCAGTGGCGGGCATCGCATCGTCGCGGTGCAGGTCGAGGGCCAGGTCCTCAAGGGCATGGACGAAGAAGCCGACCGGATCTGCGAGTTCGTCCGTGGCTTGATAGCCGGCATCGACGGCCGCGCTGCTCAGGCGATTCCAATCGCCCTCGTGCAGGCCGCGCCCCACAAAGCCGGAGCCGCCGCGGGCCTTTCACGTGGCCGGCGCAGCGATCGGACTCAAACGCAAGCCCCTCCCGAAGGCCCCTTCGAAAGGTCCGGCGCCCGCGAAGCCGCAGGTGCCCAGGCGGCGGCTAAGCCAAAGGCGCAGGCCGCCAACCGGCTGCATGCCGTTCCTTCGTCGAGGGACGGAAACCCGGAGCCTGTCGCTCGGCGGGCGGCCGGTTCGAGACCGGGCAAGCCCACCCGTCCCGCCGTCAACTCGTCTATGGCGATGATCCCCGCGCCGCCCGCGCCTGCCGCACCTGCCGACGGCGCCCAAGCCGATCGCGGTCCGGGCGGCGGCTCGCCGGCCGGGGTCACACCCGGACGAGGAAGTAGCCGACGCCCCGAGCCAGGCCGACGAGGACGCAGTCGTTCGGCGCCCGGTCCAGCCGGAGCCGGATCGGTCCGAGTGGATCGGCCCGCATCCTATCGAAGAGGGGCCGTCGCGCGAACCGGGCCGCCCTCGCCCCTGGACTCCCTGAGCTCGAGTTCGCGCACGAGAGAGGCCCCGCCCCGAAGGGCAGGGCCTCCGCCCGACTCTTGTTCTGTTGCCGGCGCTGAGCTCGACCGGCGCCTCGATCTTCTTGCCGGGTGCGGGCGGGCCGGACCGGCTAGCGCTTCGAGACCAGCCCGAGGACTCCTCCGACAGCGGCCGCGACGCCGCCTGCGGCTCCAAGGTACAAGCCCGAGACCGAGTGACACCGTGGAGCCGAAACCTGGGTTGATCACCTTGTTGACGTCGTCCATGGCTACGAACTCGACCGCGAGTATGGCTACCCCGCCGGCGATGGCGCCCAGGCTGAGCAGCATCCGGGCGCTCGGCGTCTTGACCATGCCGAGCAGCATGAGCAGTCCGCACGCCGCAGCCACCGCGCCGGCCGCGATCAGGTAGTAGCCGTTGGCCAGGTCCGACCCGGACGTCGACTCGATCGGTTTGATGAGCGAGTCTCCACTGGACGTGGCCGCCCAGGGCAGCCAGGCCGAACCGATCGCGACCGCACCGCCGGCCAGAGCGAGAAGGGCGGCAATCATGCCCGTGCCGGCCCCGGTGGCAGCCGGTGCCGCGTACTGAGGAGCTCCATATGGCGGGGCGTACTGGGGCGCGCCGTACTGGGGCGCGCCGTACTGCGGAGCGCCGTACTGGGGCGCGCCGTACTGGGGCGCGCCGTACTGCGGAGCACCGTATTGCGGAGCGCCGGTGGCGGCGGCGGTGCAGCAGGCTGGGCCGGTGGCTGGGACCAGGCTTGGGCAGCCGGCGGCGGTGCTGCCGCCCAGACCGGCGGGGCGGCCGGAGGAGGCGGGGTTTGCGCCCAGGCAGGTGCAGCGGGCTCCTCCGCCGGCGGCGGAGTCTGTGCCCACCCAGGGGCAGCCGGGTCCTCGGCGAGAGGGGCCTCCGGCGGGAGCGGCGGCACTGCCGCGAAGTCATTTGTGGATGAGACCGGCGCTGCCTCGGGAAGGGGCGCCCCGCACTTGGCGCAGAACTTACCGGGACTGTCGATCTGGGCGCCGCAGCTTGCGCAGACCATGACGACCTCCGCTTCTGGAGTAGGGGCACATGCAGGCGGTGTCTCGCGGACCGTGAGTAAGACGATACGGGACCCCGCAAGTCCCTGCTGCGCAGTTTGACACTAACGGAAGGGCCCGTGGCACGTGCAATCGAGCGGGGGCGCCGGTCCGGCGCGATGCCCATCAGCGGGAAAGGCGGCTCCCATCCAGCGGGAGCCGCCTTTCGCCTTGGAGCGAATGGCGCCTACTTGAGAGCGTCGCGGCAGGCCTTTGCGTCGGCGACGGCGGCCTTGAGTTGGTCGCGGGCCTGGCCCAGAGCCGTCCGGGCACTGGCCAGGACCGGGCCGGCGGTCCCGCCGTCGTATTGCGCGGGAGTGAGCGGCAGCAGACTGGCCGGCAGGGGACTGGCGAGTCCAACGGCCGCAGCCACGGCGGCGTTCATCTTGTCCAGATCTGCCTGGGCGGCCGTTACGTCCTTGCCCTTGGCCTTGGCCGCAGCGATCCGGGCCGTGAGGTTGGTGTTGACGGTGGCAAAGCGCGTCTGAGCGGCAACAACGCCGTCGGCCGCGGAGACCAGGTTCACCTGGGGAACCACGAGCAGGTAGACGCGGTAGTCGGTGGCGATCCTGACGATCTCAGCCCGCAGCGCCGGCAGCGAAGTCTCCGCGTCGATTGTGGCCTTGAGGCTCGTCAACCCCGATCTCGTGGCACCGATCTCGGCCGTGAGGGCAGCCGCGTCGGAGGCGGTCAGGACCTTGGAGCCGGAGATTCGGGATGCGAGATCGTTCAGGGTCTCGAAGCGCCGGTTGATCTCGCAGTCGCCAAGGGCGCGGAGGGTGGAGATGTCCGCCCCGGCCTTGACCGCGGCGGCCTGAGCCGCGCAGACGCCCTTACCCGCGGGCCCGCCCGGGGACGTCACGGCGGCGACGGCGCCCCCGGATACGACCAGGAGCGAGCCGCCGAGCGCAAGGCCGGCGAGCAGGGTCAGGAGGCGGTTCTTCATTGGAATACTCCTTTGAGTTGCCAGGACGTTCACTCGCCGCCGGCGACGCCGGCGTCGCTGTTCGAGATCGAGTTGTCTATGCCGTTCACAAGCTGGTCGAGGTTCGAGAGAGAGGCATCGAGCGGGTCGGCCGTCGCGGGCGGAGCGCCCGTTCGGCGAGCCGACCGAGGCGCCGGCGTCAGCGGGGAGTGGCGTGGCATCGACGGCCGTCTCGGCCTTTCTCGGCGTCACGGTCGCGGCCGAGTCGGTCCTGGTCGCCTGAGCGGCCGGAGTGGGATTCGGGGACCCGCCCGTCGCGCCGCCGTCATGCCCGGCGCAGCCCATGGCCACCATGCCGACGAGCAGGGCGGCAACCCCGACGCGGGCCGCTGAGCTGACTTGACCGTTCAACTGGTTGCCCTCCATGGCGGGTTCGACCTGAGGTAACACTCGGAATACTGGCGCGGCTGCCTGAGCGGACTTCGGATCGCAGGTAAGCGGCATGTAAGGGCGAGGAGCATTCCTGAGCGAGGCCGGGCCTGGTTCGAGCCCGTGATCGCGGCAAAGACGGTCGTTCGCCGCCACTTAGATGCATTTGGACCCGGGCCACGCTCGATCTGATATGGCCCTGTAATTGCCGATGGGTCCGGCGTCCCTGAGAATCGCGAGGGGAAGTTCCGCTTCGGGCTGGGGAGCAAGTTGATAATTCGGGTCCTTCGCGGCCAGGTGCAACCAGCGAGATTGGGGGAGTTCCGGGCGCAGGCGTGCGCGGCGCTCGAAGACGCCCACGGCCACGACGGGTTCGTCACCGGCCATGTCGGCCGTCAAGCCAACGCGGACGGCAGCCAGGAGGTCCTCTTCGTCAGCGTATGGCGCGATCTCCGGTCGCTGTATCGCTGGGTTGGCGGCACGGACTTGCTCAATACGCCGGTGTTGAGCCGCGGCGCGGCCGACGTGTTCGAGCATTACGAGGTTCAGCACTACGAGGTGTGGGAGGCCGGCAACCAGGCCGAGATGGGAGATTCCCTGGAACTGGCAGGCGGCTCGGCCTCATAAGCCCGATCTGGCCCGTCAGAGCACCTCAGCGTCGGCGCGAGCACATAGACTGTGCCCATCATTCCGGGTACGGTATGCCGAGCCCGACTCATACAGGCTGAACTGGACGCGGGTCAGTCGCGGGTGCCGGCGCGCGGCAACCTGCTCGACGCGGTTATGCGGACGAGTTCACTCAAGGGCCACCGATGAACGTGGACGAAGCGCTCGACGCCTGGCAGGCGCAGTATTCCGGGCAGCCGCCCGTGGGCTTCATGCTGCGCTTCAGTCACGAGTCGGTTTGGACACGCATCCATTACCTTCGCGACGGAGCGGATCAGGCCACCCGCGAAGACGACCAGCACACGGCCACGCGGTTCGATGCGGTGGCAAGCGCGTTGTTCACCGGCACGACCGTTCTGGTTCTGGCCATCCATCTCGATCCGCGCCACGAAGACACGGCCGATTTGAAGGCCATCGGGGCCGAGTCCATCACGCCTCCCGAAACCTGGATCGAAACGCTGGCCGGCTACCTGCAGGATCCGAGTCGGGCGCAGTTCGTCGGTGCCACGCTGAGCTGGCGGCGAGGCTGCATGGATCGGGTGTGGCTTGCGGTTGCGAGGGATAGCATCGCCCGCATCGCGGTCTTCTGCCCGGCCACGGGCGACGCCTTCTGCCCATACGGGGGCGGCGCGGACGTCTTCGTATGGGGGGCCGAGCGCCGCTCCAAGCTGAGCGACCGTTTCCGCGCCTGGATGCCCAGCACCGGGATCCCGGGCCCTCTGGCCCCGCGGCCGGACCAGAACATGGTCGCCGAGCGCAGCTAAGTCGCCGTCCGGATACCCGCGCGTCCCGGGCACCGCACGAGCCCGGCGTTGTCGTCAGGCGGGACCTGGGCCACACTACGGGCCATGAGTCCCAATACGAAGCCCACTCCCAAGTCGAGCAGGCCCAAGGCGGCCGGCATTCGCAAGGCCGCTCCGGCCCGAGGGGCGGGGCGCTTGACGCCCGCCGGACCAACCGCTCGCCGCGCCACGTACGAAGGCCGATATCGCCCGCTACCGCGAGAACCTCCAGGGCGAGATCGACGCGGTTGCCCTCTACGCGCTGCTGGCAAAGAAGGAACCGAGCGGGATGCTCCAGGACTTCTACACCCGCATGGTCGAGGTCGAGGAGATCCACGCGAACGTCTGGCGGGCGCAGCTCGAAGCGGCCGGCGTCGACACGAGCCGCATGTCGCCGGCCTGGCGAGCAAGAGTCCTGATGTTCATCGCCCGCCATTTCGGGCCGAGTCTGGTGGTCCCGACGATCGCGGAGCGCGAAGCCTCGGACCAGGCGATGTACGACGAGCAGCCGGAGGCTCTGGCTCGCATGCCGGGCGACGAGCGGTCCCATGCCCGGCTGTTCCGCGAACTCGCCGCCGGTGGCGGCGCAACCGGCGGGACGATCGCCAGCATCGAGGGCCGTCATCGAGGCAGCGGCGGCAATCAGTTGCGCGCGGCCGTGCTCGGCGCCAACGACGGCCTCGTTTCGAACCTCAGCATCTCCATGGGTGTCGCCGGGGCCTCTCAAGGCGGCCATGCGGTCCTGATCGCCGGGTTTGCCGGAATGCTCGCCGGCGCCCTTTCGATGGCGATCGGGGAGGACTTCATCCGCGAGATCGTGGCCGCCGACCTGCGCGACGGCAAGCACAAGACCGTCGTCACGCGCTTCCCGCCGGAGCCGAACGGCTACCTGCACATCGGCCACGCCAAGTCGATCTGCCTCAACTTCGGCATCGCCAGCGAGTTCGGCGGCCGCTGCAACCTGCGCTTCGACGACACCAACCCCACCAAGGAAGAGCAGGAGTACATCGACGTCGATCCAGGAGGACGTCCGCTGGCTCGGGTTCGACTGGGGCGAGCACCTCTACTTCGCCTCGGACTACTTCGAGCAGCTCTACGAGTGGGCCGTCTACCTGATCAAGGCCGGCAAGGCCTACGTGGACGACCTCTCCGCCGACGAGATCCGCGAGCACCGCGGCACGCTGACCGAGCCCGGCCGGAACAGCCCCTGGCGCGACCGACCGATCGAGGAGAACCTCGATCTCTTCGAGCGGATGCGGACGGCGAGTTCCCCGACGGCGCGCGCGTGCTGCGCGCCAGGATCGACATGGCCTCGCCGAACATCAACCTGCGCGACCCGGTCCTGTACCGGATCCTGCACGCCGCCCATCCGCGGACCGGCGACGAGTGGTGCATCTACCCGATGTACGACTTCGCGCACGGCCAGTCGGACGCGATCGAGGGCATCACGCACTCGCTCTGCACGCTCGAGTTCGAGGTCCACCGGCCCCTCTACGACTGGTTCATCGAGAACCTGCCGGTGCCGTCGCAGCCGCGCCAGATCGAGTTCGCCCGGCTCAACATCACGTACACGGTCCTGTCCAAGCGCGTCCTGCTGCGCCTCGTCAACGAGGGCCACGTCCGCGGCTGGGACGACCCGCGCATGCCCACGATCGCCGGCCTGCGCCGGCGCGGCTTCCCGGCCGAGGGCATCCGCAACTTCGCGGCCGAGATCGGCGTGGCCAAGAGCGACAGCATCGTCGAGGTCGGCCAGCTCGAGCACGCCGTCCGCGACGTCCTGAACCGGACGGCGTCGCGCCGCTTCGCCGTCCTGGCGCCGCTCAAGGTGGTCATCGAGAACTACCCCGAGGGCCAGGTCGAGGAGATGGACGTCGTCAACAACCCGGAGGACCCGTCGGCCGGCACCCGCAAGGTGCCGTTCTCGCGCGAGCTGTGGATCGAGCGCGACGACTTCATGGAGGAGCCGCCGGCGAAGTTCTTCCGCCTGGCGCCCGGCCGCGAGGTCCGGCTGCGGAGCGCGTACTTCATCACCTGCCGCGAGGTCGTGAAGGACGCCAGCCGGCGAGGTCGTCGAGCTGCGCTGCACGTACGATCCGGCCACGCGCGGCGGCGACTCGCCCGACGGCCGCCGGCCCAAGGCCACTCTGCACTGGATCTCCGCCGCGCACTCGATGCCGGCCGAGGTGCGGCTCTACGACCACCTCTTCACCCGGCCCGACCCGGGCGCCGACGGCGACCTTTTCGCGGACCTCAACCCCGACTCGGAGAAGGTGCTCAGCCGGCTGCATGGTCGAGCCGACGCTGGCCGATGCTGCCGGTCGGGGAGACGGTGCAGTTCGAGCGTCTGGGCTACTTCTGCCCGGACCCGGACTCGACGCCCGAGCACCCGGTCTTCAACCGGACGCTGACGCTCAAGGACACCTGGGCGAAGGTCCAGGCGCAGGCCAAGCAGAACGGCTAGGGCGCCGAGGAGTGCCGTCCGATGCCCAACAATCGGGCCGATGAGCGGGGGGCTCGGCAAACGATCCGGCCGACGTCGATCGGCTGATCGAAAGGCTTCCCAAGGTGGAGCTCCATGTCCACCTGGAGGGAACGCTCGAACCCGAGCTGGCGTTCCGGCTGGCGGCGCGGAACGGTGTCTCGCTCCCGTTCGCGTCCGTGGAGGAGATGCGAGCCGGCTACGACTTCGCCGATCTCCAGTCGTTCCTCGACGTCTACTACGCCGCCTGCTCCGTGCTCGTCACCCGGGCGGACTTCCGCGAGCTGACGCTGGCGTACCTGGCCCGGCGCCAGCGCGGACTCGGTGCGTCACGTGGAGCCGTTCTTCGACCCTCAGACGCACACGGCCCGCGGCATCCCGATCGGCGACGTGATCGGCGGCATCCTCGACGGCCTGGCCGACGGCGAGCGCGAGTTCGGGATCACCAGCGGCCTGATCCTCTCGTTCCTCCGCCATCTCCCCGCCGCGGACGCCGAAGCGACGCTCGCGGCGGCGGAGCCCTGGACCGACCGCCTTGTGGCCGTGGGCCTGGATTCGAGTGAGGTGGGCTACCCGCCCGAGCCGTTCGCCGAAGTGTTCGCGCGGGCGCGGGCGCTGGGCCTTCGGAGCGTCGCCCATGCGGGAGAGGAGGCCGATGCGTCGTTCGTCGCCCGAACGCTCCAGAGCCTGGCGGTGTCGCGCATCGACCACGGCGTTCGCGCCGCCGAGGATCCGGCGCTCATGCGGCGCCTGGCCGAATCGGGCGTCACGTTGACGGCCTGCCCGCTTTCGAACCTGCGCCTCCACGTGATCCCCTCGCTCGAACATTCGACGATCGGGGTGCTGCTGGAGGCGGGTGTCGCGGTCACTATCAACTCGGACGACCCGGCTTACTTCGGCGGATACATCGGTGAGAACTACCGTCGGATCGCGGCAGCTCAGGGGCTGACGGCGGCCGATCTGAGGCGGCTCGCGGCCAACGCAATCGAGGGTTCGTTTGCCGCCACGGAGCGGAAGCGAGAACTCATGGAGGAGCTGGAGGCCGCGACCGCGGGCATCGGGTAGGGGAGTGGTTCGGCTGCGTCGCGCGCCGGAGAACGGCCTCGGGAATCGAAAAGGAGCCCGACGGTCGTCGGACTCCTTCGATCGGCGCCGTGGAGGCGACGCCGCGGGGTAGGCTTAGTAGCGGCTGTTGGAACCGCGCTGGCTGGTGAAGCAATCGCTGCAGTAGACCGGCTTCGCGCCGCTTGGGCGGAACGGAACCTGGGCCTCGCGTCCGCAGCTCGAGCACGTGGCGCTGAACATCTCGCGGGGACCGCGATCGTAGCCACCACCGCCGCCGCTGGAGTAGCCGCCGCCGGAGTAGCTGCCGCCACCCGAGTCACCACGGGCGGCCTTCTTGGCTGCGCGGCAGGAGGCGCAACGGCGCGGTTCGGAGAACTGCCGATCGGCGTAGAACTGCTGCTCGCTCGCGGTGAACGTGAACGGCTGGTTGCAGTCGACGCACGTTAGCGTCTTGTCATCGGTCTGTGCGTACAAAAGGAAAACTCCTTCTCGTGCGGCCTCAGCGAACTTTCTCGCCGAGAACCGATGAGAGGGAGTCGTGTGCCGCTGTTGGTTCGACACCAAGTCCGGTGCCGTTGGACTACCATACCACGCCCGGCGCCGGATGTCGAACCTATGTTCGGGCGCGGCACCGCGGTCCACGCCGGTCGCCGCTTCTCCAAGGCCGGGGCCGCCGGCCTGGCATTCCTGCTAGGATTTCGCCCTGCGCCGCTGGCGAGTGGCCTAACGGTAAGGCACCTGACTCTGGATCAGGGGATTGAAGGTTCGAATCCTTCCTCGCCAGCCACTCCGATCGGAGTCATGCCCCTGCGTGCCCTGCCCTCGGGAGCATCCGCCGCATCCCGAGGCCGCGAAACTCCATCCGACTTTCACCCAGTCTCCATGGCGGCCCCACGGTCCCTCCACCCCGCCGGGCCAGATTGTGCGTGGGCCGGACGGCTGAACGAGAAACGGGTGTTTCGGCCGCCGGACGCATATAGCCAGGAGAAAGCGATGAAGTCGATCCATCGCATAGGTCTGACGATCGCCAGCTTGGTGGCCGTAGTCACCGTGGCCGGCGCCTTCGTGGTCCAGGGTTACGTGGCCGCAAAGCAGGCCGCGGCCCAGACGACGGCAACCCAGCCGGCCGTTCAGGCATCTCCGGCGGCCGCCCAGTCGCCCGAGATCGTCTACATCAGCCCGCCGACGCCGGCGACGCCCGCTCCCGCCGTCGCGGCCGTTCAGCCGCCCGCGGTCCAGCCGGCGCCGGTCATCCACGTGATCGTCCCCAGCCGCGGCGGTGACGACGGAGGCTTGGACGACTGATGGACCGGCCCACGCCCCAGACGCCACCCGCCCGGTCCAAGCCGGACGCGAAGCCGATGCGGATCGCCCTCGGAGCCGGTGGCATCGCGGCCTTCTCGGCGCTCGCGGCGGCGATCGTGCGTCCGCCCAGGCCGGCCGTCCAGCCGACCACGCCGTACCTGCAGCAGCCCTTGACGAACCTCCCTGGCACGGTCGTCGCGACCCAAGCCCCGATCCTCTACGTGCAGCTTCAACCCGGACAGACGGCCCCACCGGGAGCCAGGGTCATCGGTTCGTCAGCCGCGGCGGCCGCGCCCGCGGCGGCAACTCCGGTAGCTGCCCCGGCGGCGGCCCGGGTTGCGGCGCCGGTGGCTCCCGAAGCCGATCATCGTCAAGACCACGCAGTCGGGCACGGTCATCCCCTGACCGCTGGATGCCGGCGCTCCTACGGCCAGGCCGGCTTGCGCCGCCGAATCGCCCTGGCAACCGTGCCGTAACCCGGCACGCGCCGCGCCATCCGCTTCGCCCGGCTCGGCCGGAGCTGTGCCGAGTTCAGCGGCCACGGTCCGGGAAGGTCCGACCAGACGAGGGCGTCCGAGCCGGTCATCACTACTTCCGGTGGTTCAATCGGCCTTTTCTCGATCACCAGGACGCTGTCGTAGAAGTTCAGGCTATAGGCCGATCGAGTGAAGTCCGTGACAACCAGGCCCGGCGTGTGCGAGTGCCACGGCATTGATCTGGTCGACGAGGCCCTTGGCCAGCTCGATGAACGTGCCGTCACGCTTGTAGCCTCCCCCGAAGTCGCCCCAGTACGAGGTGTGGAGATCCTCGCAGAGGTACACCCCGTCCGGGCTGACGCTCGGGAACAGCGTCCTGAACGTCATTTCCTGCTGGTACATCGTGTGGCCGCCATCGTCGATCAGGATGTCGATGCGCGGGATCTCCTTGACAAGCGACCGCAGGAACGCCGGATCCGACTGGTCTCCGACGATGATTCGGACGCCTTCCTCTTCGAACGCCTTCGTGTTGGGTTCGATGTCCACGCCGAACACGCGAGACTTGGGGCCGAAGTAGTCCCGCCACATTCGAAGCGAACCCCCGTGGGCAACTCCGATCTCGACAACGTGGACGTCCGTCCCCCGAAAGCGCGCGAAGTGGCGATCGTAGATCTCGAAGTAGTGCTTCCACTTGTGGATCTTGCGGCCTGTGTTCTTGGCGAAGAATCGCTCGAGGTCGTTCACAAATGCTCCTAGATCGGTCTTGGGCAATTCTCGCATCCCAGGCGGCGCGTTTTCGCCCGGCCGGGTTTCCAGGCCGAACCTAGCCTTCGAACACGCCCGATTCTCCGGCCGGTTGCAGTCCGAGCGGCGACGGAGCCGCCGGTCTGGGTGGATCGTCTTCGGGGCGCCGGAACGGGCAGCTGAAGTGGTGGCGACCGGACCCGACTTCGGCCTCCGTCCAGTCCGGGTCCGGCAATCTCACGGTCGCGCCGGCGCCGGCGGGCACGACGACATCCACCTCCAGCCGCCCGCCGGCACGAACCCACCTGACCTCGGCGCGGCCGTACGGCGTCTCGTGCGTAGCGGAGGCATGGGCCAACCCGCCGCCGGGTCGCGGCGCGACGAGGATTCGCCGATACCCCGGTTCTGCCGGCGCCAGCCCCGCGACCGTTCTGTGCAGCCAATCGGCGATCGCCCCGAGCGCGCAGTGGTTGAACGACAGCATGTCGCCCGGGTTCAGGCGCCCGTCCGGCAGGAGGCTGTCCCAGCGTTCCCAGATGGTCGTGGCTCCCATCGTGACCGGGTACAGCCAGGAGGGGCACGCCTGCTGCAGCAGGAGGTGATAGGCGGTGTCGAGGGCTCCGGCATCGGTCAGCGCGTCGCATACCAGCCGGGAGCCTACGAAGCCGGTCCCGGCGCGGTGGTCGTTTGCCCGGACGAGCTCCGCCAGACGATCGCCGGCGCGCTTTCGCTGAGCCTCGCCGGGCAGGAGGTCGAACTCCAGGGCCAGGGTATACGCCGTCTGCGAGTCGCTCACCACCCGCCCGGTGGGGGAGACGTACTCACGATCGAAGGCGTCGCGGATCGCCGCGGCGAGATCCCCGTACCGCCTGGCATCGTCGTCGCGGCCGAGCAGCCGGGCGGCGTCCGCGAGAAGGCGAGCGGTCAAGGCGTGGTAGGCCGTGGCTACCAGGTAACGATCGGTGCGGGCGTCCTCAGGGGCGTCGGCGGGCGCCGCCGGATCGAGCCAGTCGCCCAGCTGGAGGCCCGTCCTCCAGAGGTGTTCTTCACCCGCGACCGAGGCCACCTGATCGACCCAGGCCTTCATGCTGTCGTACTGGTCGCGCAGCACGCCCAGGTCCCCGAAGCGCTCGTAGATGATCCAGGGAACGATTACTGCCGCGTCGCCCCACACGGCGACCGGGACCAGGGGAAAGGTGAGCTCGAACCAGGGGACGTACATCGGCACCGTCCCGTACGCCTCGCTGCTCGACCGCTAAGTCCGTCAGCCAGCTCCGCAGGGTGCCGGCGCAGTCGTAGAGGAAGGTCGCCGAAGGAGCGAACACCCCCAGGTCGCCGCCCCAGCCGAGCCGCTCGTCCCGCTGCGGGCAATCCGTCGGGATGTCCATGAAGTTGCCCCGCATGGTCCACACGACGTTCTCGTGGAACCGGTTCAGAAGCGGGTCGGAGCAGTCGAACCATCCGCTGCGGGCCATATCGGTGTGAATCACGACCGCCTTCAGGTCGTTCGGCGACGGCGTGCCGGGCCAGCCTTCCACGTCCACATACCGAAAACCGTGGTACGTGAAGCTCGGCTCCCACTCCTCGATCTCGCCGCCCTTGAGCGTGTAGCGGTCGATGGCCGCGGCCGCGCGCAACGGCCGTGTCGCGATTTCGCCGCCCTCCAGAACCTCGGCGTGCCGGAGCGTGATCGTTGTACCGGCCGCGCCCCGCACCCGAAGGCGGACGCGGCCCACGAGATTCTGGCCGAAGTCGACGACGGTCCGGCCGGAGGGCGAGGCGGCGATCGCCACGGGCCGGATCTCCTCGATGCGCCGGATCGGCGGCCCCGCCGGCGCGACCAGCTCGGCAGTCTCCGGGCCAAGCTTCCGAACCGCCGCCCAGCCGGAGTCGTCGTAGCCCGGAGCCGACCAGCCCGAACGCTCCGCCCGGGCGTCGTAGGTCTCGCCGGCGTAGATGCCCGCCGCGAGGGTTGGCCCATTCGCCCATCGCCACTCGCCGTCGCTGACGAGGGTCTCGGTCCGGCCGTCCGCGTACCGGATCTCGAGTTGGCAAAGCAAGGCCACGTCCTCACCGAAGATGCGCCGCCGCCCGCCGTGGAATCCGAGATGGCCGGCGTACCAGCCTTCGGCGACCGTGGCCCCGAGAACGTTCCGGCCGCGAGCGAGCAGGGCCGTGACGTCGAAGGTCTGGTAGCGCAGGCGGTGCCGGTAGCTGGTCCAGCCCGGCGCAAGGACGTGGTCGCCCACTCGTGTGCCGTTGATCTCGGCCGTATAGACGCCGTGGGCCGTCACGTACAGGCGCGCACGCTCGACCTGACCGTTCAGCTCGAAGGCTCGCCGGAAGAGAACCGGCGGCCGATCGAGCCGGTCTCCCTCGTCGCGATCGGGCCCGATCAGCGTCGCCGACCAGTCCTCCCCGGTCAACAGCCCGGCCTCGACCATCGCCGCCTCGCTCCAGGGCGAGGCCGCCTCGTCGCCGCGCCCCCAAACGCGAACGCGCACCGTCCGGCGCGCTCGAGACTCCAGGACGGGCGCGTCCCAGGGCACGAGCACGGACTCCGCCGAATCGACTCGCCCGCTCGACCAGACCTGCCCGCCGGCCTGGTCCGCGACTTCGATCTCGTACGCCGCCTGGCTCCAGCCCGGCTCCTCGGTGGAGACGCGCCAGGAGACTCGAGGGCGCGACTCGCCGATCCCAAACGGCTCGCGATGGTGCTCGAAGCGGACGCCGTCGACAGAAGGGGCCACAGGCGCTCTCCTCACCCTTTCATCGGTCGCCCGGGTCACCCGTGGCGCCGTCTCGCGGTCCCGTCAACACGCCGGACGAGCCTGCCCTTCGCCACGCCTTCGAGACGGGCGGCATGGGCCGCCTGACCGAAGAGCGGGCCCGCGCCTCGGCCTGGTCGCGTCCTCCGATGCCGCTCAGGGCGTCTTCCCCCTCCACGCAGAGCGAGCCGACGGCGCACGCCAGATCGAGCGCATCCCCGGGGCTCCGCCGGTCGAGCATGGCCGCGAGGAAACCGGCGATCGTGGCGTCGCCGGAGCCCGTTGTCCCTCGGACGGGGACTTCGAAGATAGGGGACCAGAGTTCCCGGTCCGACCAGGCCTCGCCGGCGAGTCCGGGCAGCCGCCCCGCGATCGCTCCGATGCGCGCCGGCGCCCCGGTTCGCAGGTACAGGCCGAATCGCCCGAGCTTGATGCCGACGATCCCGGCGCCGAACCCCAGAGCGGACTCGGCCAGCGAGCGAACGGCGGCCTCGTCCGGTGGGTCGACGCCGTCCCACGGCCGGTTCGTCCCCAGCATCGCCTCCAGCTCACCCAGGCTCGGCATGAACACGTCCACCTCGGGCAGGACCCGGTCGAGGAGGCGGGGCCAATCCACTTCGCCGATCCTGCGGTCGGGCTCGGCCGTGTCGAGAGAGGTGGCCAGCCCGGCCTGCCTGGCGGTCCGCATGAGCCGCTCCAGCTCGCTGCCATCGTCCACGGACAGCCGGCGCATGAGCGGCGGGTAGCCGACGTGCAGTAGCTCGGCGCCCTGGAATTGCTCGGAGCCGAGCTCCGCGGCGGAGAAGCTGTCGTTCGCGCCCGGGAAGTGGATGACTATCCGATCCGACGTGGACGAACTCAGGATGACGCTGTACGAGGTGCCCTCCCCGGCTCGCTCGACCAGTCCGGCGCCGAGCCCGGGCGACTCCGCCTCCAGGGCGGCTCGCAGCGTCGCTCCGAAGGAATCGGGCCCGATGAGGGCGATCAGGCGCGTCGACACGCCCAATCGATGGAGGGCGAGGCCCGTGTTGGAGACCGAGCCGCCGGCCGAGATCGTTACGGGCCCGGCGATGCGCAGTTCCCCCGGCCGCAGATCGAGCGGCCGGCTGCCGAGACCGGGTATCAGATCGAGGCAGATATGACCGGCTACGACGGCCTGGGGCGGCATCGGCGGAGGAGCCTCGTTGGCATATTTGGACCGTCTTGCAGTATCGCTCGTTTCGAGGTCCCGAGCCGGACCTCCGGAACTCGCCTCGGCGGTCCCGAGCCGGGTGGGCCGCAGGTGCGAATCGGCAGCCGATTGCAAGGCGCAGCCTCTCCGCAGGGGTGGTCCGATGGTCTACCCGATCGGCTAGACTAGGTATCGCTTCCGCGTCGCAGAGAGGCTCTATTCGGTCGTGCCACGGTCCGCCATAGCCATCGCTCTACCGCGCCATGAGTTCGTCGCGGTGAATGCGTACCTGGCGGAAGCCGGCTACGAAGCCGTCGCCGTGGAGACCGGCGCGGACCTCGAGAAGTTGTTCGCAAGTCGATCCGACGTCGGTGTCGCGATCCTCGACGGCGAGAGGGACTTCGATCACACGCTCGAGATGTACGCCCTCCTGCACGAGAGCGGCCGCGACATTCCCGCCCTGATGCTGATGCCCCCGCGGGCTCTCGGGCGCATGGGGCTCGGCGGCACCGGATACGTCCGGGACGAGTACTTCACGAGACCCTACTCGCCGGAGTCGCTGCGGTGGCGCATCGAAGCGATGCTGATTCGCGTGGAGAACGTTCCGGGCGCCGACGGCGACATCGGGCCGATCATCGCGGCCGATCTCCCAGAGCCCGAGGTTCCGATCGCCGAGCCGGCCGACAAGCCTCACGGCCAGATGATCATCGTCTTCAATCCCAAGGGCGGCGTCGGCAAGACCACGATCTCCATCAATCTCGGAGCCGCGCTACAGCTTCGGAAGAACCAGCGTGTCCTGCTCGTCGATTGCGACACGATCACCGGGCACATAGCCTCCTCGCTCGGCATCGCACACCCCAGGACGCTGGCGAAGGCGTGGCGCGAGGACGGGCCGGATGGCACGAGCGAGTCCCTCGCGCAAGTCGCCACGGTTCATTCGAGCGGCGTGGGCGTCCTCGTCATGGCCGAGTCGCCGCTGCACACGGAGGTCCTGGAGCCCAAGCGTGTGGCCGAGGCCGTGGCCGGGGCTCGTGAGTCCTACGACTTCGTGATCCTGGACATGCACCCGGACTACGGACCGCTCAACCAGGCGCTCTTCGCGCTGGCGAACAGGATCATCGTGCCGGTTACCCCGGACGTGCCCTGCATCCGCGCGGCGGTCCAATTCCGTGAGGTGGCTGAGGAGCTTGGTATCCGCGATCGCCTGGCGATGGTCATCAATCGTGCCAACAGCGGGGTGGCCCCGTCGGACGTCGAGCGCGTCGTGGGGATACCGACCCTGGCCAGGATTCGATCCGCCGGCATGCTGTTCGTTCGGGCCGCCGATGAGGGGAAGTCCGCCGTGGAACGGTTCCCGACTGCCAAGGTGATAGGCGACATCGGCGGACTGGCTGATCGGTTGATCTCCGGACACGAACCCGGTCGGAGGTTCGGGTTCCGCCTGCCCGGCCGACTCGCCGGCGGCGTCAGAGGCTTGTTCGGGCGCCTGACAGCACAGGCGTAGCGCGCGACCGGCCCGAGGGTCTCGGTCAGCGGCGGGGACTCGAGACGGATTCCAGCCGCTCGACCAGCCGGAGCAAGTCGTTCGCCTCGCTCTTCTTGAGTTCACCGGTCTGGAGCGCCATCAGCAAGAGGCGTCGTCGATCGAGGTCGTCGGCGTCGAGGAGCATCTCCACGAGGGCAGACTGCACGTCGGCGCGGTCCAACTCTTCCTTCGGCTGTTTACGACTGAATATCACGACGCATCCTCTGAGGAGACGCTCTCGAGGCGCGGCCCCTGGAGCGGCTATACCGTAATCATGCCCTCAGAGTCTCATCGCGACCCTCCCCGTTTGTACGGGTGTCGATTCGCCGAAAGGACCCCTGCAAGGTTCTCGTCCTCCCGGTCCGCCTGTCGGTTCAGGCACCGATCACCACGTCGGGAATCCCTCGCCCGGATACGCTTGCGATCAGAAAGTTGAGGTCGCAATCATGTCCACAACCCCAGGCCTGAGCCCATTGGATGCCGGCGCCTATCAGCCGGGCGTCTGCAACATCGGCCCCGCGGAGATAGCCAGACGCCGCCGCTCCGGCCACGCCGGCGTCGCGGCTACCGTTGTGCTATTCGCGGCGTTGATCGCGCTCGGGGCTCCTCACTGGGCCAGGCTGTTGTTGATACTGCCCGCCGGAGTGGCGGCCACGGGGTATCTGCAGGCCGCCCTTCATTTCTGCGCGGGTTTCGGGTCTGCAGGAGTCTTCAACTTCGGTCCGCTGGGAACGACCGAGCGTGTCGCGGACCCGCAGGCGCGCCGGCTCGATCGCCTCAAGTCCGTGCAGATCGGGCTCGCGAGTCTCGCGATCGGACTCGCCGTGGGCCTGGTAGCCGTCTTCTTGCCGCTCGGCTGAGGCCCGCGTTGCGGTAGCACCGTCGACGCTAGCTGGCGGCGCGCTCCTGGTCGAGGGGGACGACTTTGGCCTGGGCGCGCCGAGGTCGCACTTCGAGCCGGTTACGGCCGTTCGCCTTGGCTTCGTACAGCGCCTCATCCGCGTCGTGGAGGGCGATGTCCACGTCCAGGCAGTTCACGTGCGACAGCTCCACGGCTCCCGCGCTGGCAGTCAACACTCCGTACGGCGGATTGTCGGGATGGGCCATGCGGGCTGCCTCGATTGCCGTGATGTAGCGCTGCCCGGCCGTCTTGAGCGCCGCCTGGTCGGCGTCGTGGAGGATGACGAGGAATTCCTCGCCGCCGTAGCGGTACACCCCATCGCCGACCCGGCTCGTCTTCCGGAGGACTTCTGCCACTGCCCTGAGCGCGGCGTCGCCGGCGAGATGCCCCATCGAGTCGTTGAGGCGCTTGAAGTGGTCGAGGTCCATGAGCAGCAAGCCGGCCGTGCCGCCGCTGCGCTCGATTCGGCCTGAGATCTGGGCCAGATCCTCGTTGAGGCGGAGGCGGTTGCCGAGACCGGTCAGGGCGTCGAGGCGGGCGATCGTGCCCAGCTCGCCGTTGAGCCGGATCAGCTCGTCCTGCTGGACCACGAGCGTCTCCTGCTGCATGAACAGGAACTCGTCCTGGCGCCGGAGATCAAGCTCGTGCTCTTTCATGCGGCGATAGAGACCGCGGACGGCCAGCAGCTGTCCATCGATCTGGCGACGTCTGCGGAGCTGCATCTCCTTGGCGGCAAAGCTCAGGGCGGAAGCTGTCGCTGCCGCGAACGCGAGCGCGGGTACGTCGATCCAGGGCGAGTTTCTACCGAAGCCGATCGTGAGCGTGAAGAAGACCGCGTTGGCCGCCGCAAGCCAGGCGAGCATCGGGCGCCGGCCAATCGGGATGAACACAGCGAAAGCGATCGGGATCAGGCCGAAGGACCCCAGGGTGACTGGCCCGGCTTCGGGTAGCAGCAGGACTATGAAGCTCAGCGAGAAGACCGGGAGCAGTCCCACCGCCATCCCGAGCTGGACGACGAACCGCCGTCCCCGTCGCGGGACCACTCCTGCGATCGCCGCGCCGGCGAGAACGAATGGCAGCGATACCGCGATTACGGGTAGAGCCATCGCGGGAACGAGGATGCACCAGATGGCCGCCGCGGCCAGGGACGCGGCGGATGCGACGGTCGCGCCGAACCGGACACTCTCTTGGAGTTCCCGGCGGTAGACCGCCCGTATGCGGCGATCCGAATATGCGGACCCGGCGTCGGGTCTTTCCGTCGCCCCAGTATGCACGGCAGGCTCCATGGCAGGCTCTTGCCCAACCGTCTGAGGTATCGGCCGCACCCGGGGCGACTACAGGAGGAAATGGCGTCCGGAGCAGGCACGCTGCGCGGGTCGGCGCTCCTCGGAGTCAACCCGTGGTCGGGGCAGCTCCGATCACTTCCGCCGCGCGCCCCAGGAACCACCGGGCGGTCCCGCGGGCGGCGATATTGAGGAACGCCCTGTCCAGAACCGCGCCCAGATCTCCTGCCGGCGGGGCGTAGTAGCCCTCGAGTCGAAGCTCCGTCGGCGTGAGGGTCAGGTGGCCGGCAAACACGGGAAAGAGAGGGGCAAGTGACGCCGATCGCCACTCGATCTCGATGTCGCAGATGTCCTGGCCGGACCGGACCGCGCCGAGGTCGACATAAGCCGCCTTCTTGAAGGTCAGGCTTGGGGAATGCTCGCGGATCGGCAGACTGAGATCCGTGAGGTAGCGGTGGCTGCCGGGGCGAACGCCCGGTATCGGCGTCCCCAGCCACTCCGGCGCCTGGTCCACGAGGATCGGCAAGGCGCGCGCGAGATCGACGCTGGCCGGCTGCACGAGCCGGAGGGGCGTGGCGTGGGAGGGCACGGGGGAGGGGACGCTCGCCATGCCATTGAGCTTAGGCGCGGCGGTCGCACCGCGGCATCGGACTATGTCGCGCGAACAGAGGACAAACGGCCCGTAAGCTGCCTACCCGAATGAGTCGTCCGCGCGGTCCGCCGCGCGCGGCTGCTCAGAATCTGCCGGCGCCGTGACCCGTTGGCGCCGGCGGCCGTACCGGGCATGTGACCTCGTCCCGCATCCCCATCAGCCATGCGAGGCGGTCGCGATGGCGTGCCGCGACCCGGTAAACGACATCCACGGCCACGGCCGTGGGGGCCAGAGCGGCCCAGGGTCGGAGCAGCCAGCCGCCCGGCAGCCCGTCGAGGATCGCCAGCGCCGCGTGGCCTCCCGAGACCACGCGACCTGTCGACTCGTCGACGACGTGGATCGCGTCGGGAAGGTGGCCCTCAGCCGCCAGGCGCTCCAGAAGCGGCCGGCCGGAGGAGGCGGCCTTCTGAAGGGGCAGGAACTCGAATCTGTCCTCGCGGTCCCAACGGCCCAGCTGCCGGATTGTCTCGCGGCAGACGCCGCAGTCGTCGTCGTAGAGGACCGTCAGGCGGTTCGGGCGGGGCGTGGGCTCTTCGTCGACGGGTTTCGGACGCGCCAGAATTTCGGTCGCCATGGCGGGCTATGGTACGCCGCCGGTGGGGCCGCGCGGAACGCACCCGGGCGCTCCCCGTTCAGTCCGGCTATCCTCGGCCTCATGGCCGATATTCACGCGCGCCCCGAGGTTCCCCGCGCCGGCGCCCACCCCGGACCGACCACCGGATCCGGAGACACGCTCTCGCGCGAGGTCAAGCTGCTGGGCGTCTTGCTGGGACAGGTCATTTCGGAGCAGGGCGGCCCTGAGCTGCTCGAGCTGGTCGAGCGATCTCGCATGCGATCCATCGCCTTCCGCGAGACGGGCGACGAAGCGGCCGAGACAGCCCTGTCGGCCGAGCTCGATTCACTCGATGTCGGCCCGGCCGAGGCTCTGGCCACGGCTTTCAGTCTCTACTTCCAGCTCGTCAACCTGGCGGAGGAGAGAGACAGCGTGCAGGCGCCTTCGCGACGACCGGAACCGGACCTCGGGCTCCGGCCGAGGGGACTCCGGACGCGGCGATCGACTGGCTGCGTGAGCGCGGCTGGACGGGCGAGCGAATCGAGCAGCTGCTCGGGCGGATGCGCGTCTCACCGGTACTCACCGCGCACCCCACGGAAGCTCGCCGCCGAACGATGCTGACGGCACTGCGCCGCTGCTATCGGCTCCTGGAGCAGCTGGACGATTCCCGTCGCGGGCCCGCCGAGGATGCCGAGATTCGGCGCCGCCTGCGCGAGGAGATAACCATTCTGTGGCGATCCGCGGCGGTCCGCCGGCTGGCGCCGAGTCCGATGGACGAGGTGCGGACGGCGATGACCTTCTTCGACGAGACGCTGTTCCGGGTGGTGCCGCGGGTATATCGGCTGTTCGACCGTGCCCTCGACCGAGACCGAGGCGGGCACGGACGGCTCGAACGGCGCGCCCGAAGCCGCCACCGGGCCGGCCCAGAACCGAGGACGCCTTCGCGAGCGACGCCGGCCTGACCGGAACCCGGCCGGCGCGAGTGGCCGCGTTCCTGCACTGGGGCTCATGGATCGGCGGGGATCGTGACGGCAATCCCGCCGTCACCGCGGAGCTGACGCGCCAGGTACCGCGCATCCACGCCGACCACCTCCTCCACGGCTACGAGGCCGTGGCCACGCGGCTGCTGTCGACGATCGCCGTCTACGTGTCCCGGGAAGACGTCCGGCCGGCCCTGGAAACGCGCCTTGCCCGCGACGCCGAGGAGCTGCCCGACACGATGCGCGACCTGGCGCGGCGCTACCCGGACGAGCCCTATCGCCGCCGCCTGGGTGCGATCGCCGAGCGGCTGAGACGGACGCGGGCCTACTTGACCGAGGAGGCCGGTCCGTTCGCGGGGCGCTACACGGCACCGGAGCAGCTGGTCGCCGAGCTGGACGAGATGCAGCGCTGCCTCGTCGTCGGATCGCCTGGCGCGGGTGGCCTACGGAGAGGTCCAGGACTTCCGGTGGCAGGTAGAGACCTTCGGGTTCCACCTTGCGTCTCTCGAGCTCCGGCAGCACTCGGAAGTGCACGAGGCCGCCCTGGCGGCGCTGCGGGCCGGGGCGGCCGGGCCGGATCTCGGGCGCGAGCTGGTACCGGGCGTCACCCCCGGCGAGGTCCTCTCGACGTTCCGGGCGGCAGCCGCAATCCAGCGACGCTTCGGCGAAGAGGCGTGCCACCGCTACGTGATCAGCTTCACGCGCTCCCACGAAGACGTGCTGCGAGTCATGGACCTGGCCGACGCGGCCGCCGATCCGTCGATTCCCGCCGCGATGACGGGCGGCTTCCCGCCCGGCTCGCCCGTCCTGGACGTCGTGCCACTCTTCGAGTCGAGTGACGCGCTCGAGAGCTGCGGAGAGTTGCTGGAGGCCCTGTTCGAGGACGAGCGATACCGCCGCCACCTCGCAAGCCGGGGCGATCGCCAGGAAGTGATGCTCGGCTACTCGGACTCGAACAAGGAATCCGGCTTCCTGGCCGCCATCTGGATGCTGTACCGGGCCCAGGCCCGCCTCGCCGAAGTGGCGCGCCGGCACGGGATCGAGCTGACCCTGTTCCACGGCCGCGGCGGGGCCATCGGCAGAGGCGGCGGGCCGACGAACCGCGCCATCCTGGCTCAGGCCCCGCGCTCGATCGACGGCCGCTTCAAGATGACCGAGCAAGGCGAAACGGTCGCGGCCAACTACGCCAACCTGGCCATCGCGGAGCATCACCTCGGTCTCGTCGGCAGTGCGGTCGTAATCGCGTCCACGCCGGACCATGACGAGTGCCTGGACGAGGTCGACGGGCGAGGCCGGGCGCACGATGGACGAGCTTGCCGGGCTGGCTCGCCGTGCCTACCGCGCGCTGGTCTACGAAGAGCCCGGGTTCGAGCGGTTCTTCCGGGCGTCCACACCCGTGGCCGAGCTGTCGACGATGGCCCTGGGCTCCCGGCCCGCACGCCGCGGCGAGCCGGGAGGCGGGCGCGGCCGGAGCGCCCCGTGCGCCGAACCGTCCGGCATCGAGTCGCTGCGCGCCATCCCATGGGTCTTCGCGTGGTCGCAGGCCCGGATCGGCCTGCCGGCCTGGTACGGGCTCGGTTCGGCGCTGGAGGGCTTCGAGCTGGCTCACGGCGCAGGCTCGCTGGAGAAGGTGGCCGAGCTCTACCGCGACTGGCCCTTCCTGGCGAGTGCCCTGGACAACTCCGAGCTGATCCTCGGCCGGTCGGAGCCCAGGATCGGGCGGCTCTATGCCGCGCTTGCCGCCGACGAGGAGGGAGCCCGCTTGTGGGGTCGGATTCTCGACGAGTACGAGCGCTCCGTGAGACTCCTGAGGAAGGTCACGGGCCGGACCGAGTTGCTGGCGGCCGAGCCCCTGGTCGGCCGCTCGATTCGGTTGCGGCGTCCCTACATCGACCCGCTATCCCACATCCAGGTACGCTTCCTGGCAAGGCTTCGCTCTGCTGCCGGCCGACGACCCCGATCGCGAGCGATTCCACCGCCTCGTCCAGCTGACGGTCAACGGCGTGGCGGCCGGCCTGCAGAACACCGGCTGAAGCAAGGAGGACGGCGATGCCCACGCGACGACGGGACGTCAGGTCCTCCCGAGCCTCTGAACCTTCCGCCGGGTCGCTGCCGGCCGCCGCGGCTGCGGCCGCCGGAACGCCCGCCGGGCCGGCCAACGGGCAGCGGCCCGACTTGCCGCCGCCACTGCCCGCCGACGACGCCACTCTGTTCGAGCTGGACCTGGACGGGCTCGCCGCTCGTTGGGCTCGCTCGATGGCCATGTCTCCGATCGGGGCGGAGGGGATGCGCGGGGCCGATCGCCGGGCACAGGGCCTCGGCGTGACGGGCACCCGCCTGATGGAGAACGCAGGCTGTGCCGTGGCGGCCGCCGTCAAAGCCCTGGCCGTTCAGACCGGCCGCTGGGGCAACGGCCCGATCCTGATCCTGTGCGGTCCGGGCAACAACGGCGGCGACGGTTTCGTGGCCGCGCGCCATCTCTCCCGTCACGGAGCGCGGGTCGTGGCCGTGCTGGTGAGCACGGAAGCCAGGCCCGTGGGCAAGGACGCCGTCCGGAACTGGGACCGCCTGGAAGCGGAGGATCGGGTCGAGCGGATTCACACCGCGGTGGCGCGGGACGTGGCGATCCTGGGACAGAGTGTCGAGAAGGCGGCGGTTGTCGTGGACGCACTGCTCGGCTCCGGCGTCGAGGGTCAGCTCCGCGAGCCGATTCGGAGCGGCGTCGATCTGATTCAACGAGCCAGACGAGCCGGGATCGCGATTCTCGCCGTCGACGCGCCCACGGCCGTCGACTTGACGAGCGGCGATCTCTCCGATCCGGTGGTGCGGGCCCATGTCACGGTCACTTTCCATCGGCCCAAGACGGGGCTGCTGACTCGCCGGGGAGCCGGAGTGGCCGGCCGGGTGCTCGTGGCGCCGATCGGGATTCCACCCGAGGCCGATCGCGGCTGAGGCGTTGCCGGGCCGCCCCGTCGGTCTGGGCGGGGGGACGTCCGTGGCACCCGAGTTGTTCGGGCTCCGATCCGGCGGTCGAAATTGCGGGCGCGCGCCCGCAAGTGACTCAAACAATGCTTTGCACGCCGCTTTGCCGGACGTACAATCCCGCCGCAAAGCCCGCGGGCTGGCTGCGGGTCCGTTTATGTAGCACGACGACCGGGCCTCTCACGCACAGCCGCGAGGACACGGAGGGAGCGGCTACTGAGAGGAGTTCTGGGGTCCCGTGTACACGGACAAGATCCTGGCATGTGCCGACTGCAACGAGCAGTTCGTGTTCACCGCCAGCGAGCAAGATTTCTACGCCCAGCGAGGCTTCTCCGACCCGAAACGATGCGGCAACTGCAGGGCCGCGCGAAAGGCGTCGCGGCCCGAGGGCGGCGGTGGGGGATATGGCGCCGGCGGTTACGATCGCGGCCCACGTGAGATGTTCGCCGCGACATGCAGCAAGCTGCGGCAAAGAGACCGAAGTGCCGTTCCGTCCGACGAACGGAAAGCCCGTCTACTGCAGCGACTGCTTCCGGAGCGTCCGCGGCAACTGACCCGACTCTCGACCCGCCGACGACGACCCGGGCGCAGTGCCCGGGTCGTTTCGTTCTGCCGTCCGAGGCCGAGCGCGACCTCCCCGCAACCGCGTGCCATCGCCCGCCGCCGTTCCGCCGAGTGCCGGGGCAACCCGCTCCGGTTGCCGCTCCGCGGGCGGTCGCTTACGATGCCAGCGCGGCCGGACCGGCCGACCCACGATCCACCGCCCACAACGTCAATGACGAGGCTGCCAGAACCATGGCCGCAGGCTCAACATCCGACTTCGATCTGATCGTCCTGGGCGCCGGCACCGGCGGCTACACCGCCGCCTTCCGGGCCGCGCAGCTGGGCATGCGAGTCGCCCTCGTAGACCAGGGCAAGATCGGTGGGACGTGTTTGCACGTCGGCTGCATTCCGACCAAAGCGCTCCTCGAATTGGCCGAGCTGTTCGCCCGCCTCAAGAAGGCCGCGGACTTCGGGATCGTCCTGCAAGGCGAGCCGGGGTTCGATATCGAAGTGATCGCACGGCGCCGCGACCAGATCGTGAAACGGATGTGGACGGGGCTCAAGGGCCTGGTCGACAAGAACAAGGTCACGTGGATCGCCGGGCGAGGCCGGCTGGAGGGGGCGACAACGGTTCGCGTCGCCCTCAACGGGGCCGATTCCACGCCCGGCGCCGGTGGCGAGCAGGTCCTGCGCGCCGGCAACGTGATCCTGGCGACGGGCAGCCGCGTCAAGAGCCTGTCCGGCCTGGTTCCCGACGGGCGCCGGATCATCACCTCCGACGACGTCACGACCAGGTCCGACCTGCCGGAGAGCATCGCCATCATCGGTGCCGGGGCGGTCGGCTGCGAGTTCGCGTCCTACTACCACGATCTGGGTGTGGCGGTGACACTGCTCGAGTACCTGCCGGGGATCCTGCCCCTCGAGGACACCGACGTGAGCGGCACGATGGACCGCAGCTTCAAACGGCGCGGGATCAAGGTCATCACCAACGCCCGCCTCGACACCGCGTCGGTCAAGGTGAGCGCGAAGGGCGTTTCACTGAAAGTCGGTCCCGAGGGCGCCGCCGCGGAGGAGATGCGAGTGGAGCAGCTGCTGGTCGCGACCGGCCGCGCGCCCAACTCCGAAGAGATCGGGCTGGAGACGACCAAGGTCGAGCTCGATCGCGGGTTCGTCAAGGTCGACGGCTGGATGCGGACCGCGGAGCCGCACGTCTACGCCATCGGCGACCTGATCGGGGGCCTGATGCTGGCCCACGTGGCAGCCCACGAGGGGATCGTCGCGGTCCACGACATTGCCGGCGAGAATCCGGATCCGATCGACTACGACCACCAGCCGCGGGCCACGTACACGCATCCCCAGGTCGCCTCTATCGGCCTGACGGAGCAGCAATGCGCGGAGCGGGGGATCGCCGTCAAGAAGGGCGTCTTCAACTTCGTGGCGGACGCCAAGGCGCTGATCGTGGGCGAGACCGAGGGGTTCGCCAAGGTCGTCGCGAACGCGGCGACCGACGAAGTGGTGGGCGTGCACCTGGTGGGTCCGAGCGTGACCGAGCTGATCGCCGAGGCGGCCCTGGGAATGACCCTGGAGGCGACTGCCTGGGAGATCGGCGCGGCCACTCACCCACATCCGACGCTGGCGGAAGTAGTCGGCGAGGCGGCGCTCGCGGTCGCGGGCCGGCAGATCAACGCTTGAGTAGTCTCGGCCCGGCGACGGCGCCGTGATCGGCGCCCTTCTCAACGCGGTCCTGTTCGGCATCACGCCCGTAGCCGCCGGTCGGGCCATCCGGCTCATCGGCTTCGTCCGGGCCAACGTTCTGCGACTCCTGATCGCGTTCGTCGTGATGGGGGTATGGGCGTTCACCGTCGGCCAGGGATTGAGAGGGCAGGTGGGCCTGCTCTTCGTTGCCGGCGCGGTCGGCTTCGGAATCGGCGGCCTGACGCTGCTGGCTGCCCTGCCGCGTCTCGGGGCCCCGCTGACGTCGCTCGTCGAGGAGAGCGGCGCCGCACCCGTTGCCGCCCTGATCGCCTGGCTCTGGTATGCCGACAAGCTCAGGAACGACCAGATCCTGTGGTGCGGAGTCGTGCTGGCAGGCGTCGTGGTGGGCCTGGTGCCGTACATCCGCGAACGAGTTCCGAGCAAGGGCGTGCGCCTGGGGATCGCTCTTGCCGTCGCCGCCGCGGTGGCCCAGGGGTTCAGCCTGGCCGCCACTCGGGAAGCGATCCTCCTTTCGAAGGCGGCGCATCAGCCCTTCGACGTTCCGACGGCGGCCTTCCAGCGTCTGGCCGGCGGCCTCCTCGTTGCCGTGGTCGTCTTCCTGATCGCGCGGTTCGTGTGGAGCAGGAGCTGGGGCTTCACGGCGCGCGACGGCGGGATCCGGGGTGTCCTGGGCAAGGAGAAGGGCGCGGGCTTGACCGGCCGGCCTCTCTATTGGGTCGGGCTCAACGCCATCTTCGGCCCGATCCTGGGAGTCACCGCGGCTATCTGGGCGCAGCAATCGCTGCCGTCGGGTGAGGTTCAGTCGATCGTGGCCACGGCGCCGCTGATCGCCGTCCCGTTCGCCCGCTGGCTGGAGGGCCACACGCCGCCCAGGCTCTACTACGTGGGCGCGGCCATCGCCATCGTCGGGCTCGTGGGGATCAACTTCATAGCCGCTCCGGCGGGCAAGTAGCGGCTCGCGGGGCGATCCTGCCTTCTGGCGGCCGGCACGCGCCGCCGCGATTTGGGCCAAACTAAGCTCACGGCGCCGCGACAGGCTGCGCCGCATATGTGGCTGACCGGCACGGTTGCGGTGCCAATCCTCGCGGAGGAGCAAGTCGTGGCCAAGGTGACGATGCCCCAGCTCGGCGAGAGCGTAGCCGAGGGGACGATCGGGAAATGGCTCAAGAAGATCGGCGATGACGTCGCGCGCGAAGAGCCGCTGCTCGAGGTCGTAACCGACAAGGTCAACGCGGAAGTCCCGTCGCCGTTTGCCGGCGTCCTGCGAGAGATCCTGGTCGAGGAGGGACAGACGGTCCCGTTCGCGGCCGAGATCGCCGTGATAGAGGAGAAGGCCGGGTCCGGGGCCGCTCCCCGTGGAGCGGAGACTGCCGCCGCGAAGGCGGCGGCACCGGCGACCTCGGTCGTGGCTCCCGCCGCCCTCGCCGCGGTCGCCGCCCGCCACGGCCGCCCCCGCCACGGCCGCCCCCGCCACTGCACCGACGCCGGCCGCCACTGCGCCTGCGCCGCCACCCGCCCCGGCGGTCGCGGCACTCCCCGTCGTGGCGGAGCAGGCCGGGGACCCCGACGCTCGAATGACGCCGGCGGTCCGAATGGTCATGCGCGAGCACGGCCTCTCGCCGGCCCAGATCGTGGGGACCGGCCACTCAGGCCGGATCACTCGCGAGGACGTGCTGGCGTACGTCGAGCGGCAGCGCATCGGCGGAGCCGCCGCGGGGCAGGGAGTCGCCACTGCGGCCGGCCAGGCCGCCGTCTCACCGCAGGCTCATCCGGCACCGGTCCCTGGCCTCCCGAGCCATGCGCCGGGCCTGGCACCGTCCGCCCCTTCGTCGTCGTCGCCCGTCGTCACGTGGGAACCCGGCCAGGACGAGGTTCTCGTCCCGCACAGCCAGATGCGCCGCGGCATCGCCACCCAGATGACCCGCGCAGCCGCGGTTCCGGTCGCCCACAGCACTTTCGAGGTCGACATGACGGCCGTCGTGAAGCTGCGCGGCGCCCAGGCCGAGGCATACAAAGCTCGCGAAGGCGTCGGCCTGAGCTTCTTGCCGTTCGTGGTCAAGGCGGTCGTCGAAGGGCTCCACGCCAACCCCGATCTCAATGCCCACTACACCGATGCTGGTCTTCTGCGCAAGCGAAGGGTCAACATCGGCATCGCCATCGCCATCGAGAACGGCCTGATCGTGCCGGTCATCCACGACGCCGATCAACTCTCGATAAACGGCATCAACCGCGCCATCCAGGACCTGGCCGCGCGCGCCCGGGCCAACAAGCTGCGCCTCGAGGATCTCCAGGGCGGGACCTTCACCGTCGACAACACCGGCTGGTTCGGATCGGTCCTGACAGTGCCGATCATCAACACGCCCGAGGTCTGCATCCTGACGACCGAGGCAGTGGTGAAGCGGCCGGTCGTGCGCGAGACGCCGGAGGGCGACGTGATCGCGGTCCGGTCGATGATGAACCTCGTCGCCGGATACGACCATCGAGCCACCGATGGGGCGCAGGTCGGCCGCTTCGTTCGCGACGTGATCTGCTGGCTCGAAGGCGTCGGGCCCGACAACACGCCGGTCTATTAGGCGGCCATCAGGTATCGAAGTGTCCGACTCCACCGCAGCTCCGCCCAGCCCGTGACTTGACGCCGCCCACGATCGCGCATGGGAGGCGGGACCTTCGAAGTGGCCGCCGACGGATCGAGCGCGCCGCGCCGCCACCCCGACTGGATCAAGGCCCGCATCCCGTCGGGCGAGACGTACCAGGAGGTGCGGCGGCTCCTGCACGGCCTCTCGCTGCACACCGTGTGCGAGGAGGCTCATTGCCCCAACGTGGGCGAGTGCTGGGACCAGCGCACCGCCACGATCATGATCCTGGGCGACACCTGCACGCGGGCCTGCGGGTTCTGCGCCGTGAAGACGGGCAAGCCGCTGATCCACGACCTGGACGAGCCGCGGCGCGTGGCCGAGGCGATCCGCGGCCTGGGCCTCGAGCACGTGGTGGTCACGAGCGTCGCCCGCGACGATCTCGACGACGGGGGAGCGGGCATCTTCGCCGAGACGATTCGCCGGCTGCGTGACGCCTGCCCGGGGATGGGCGTCGAGGTCCTGATCCCCGACTTCAACGGCGAGGAAGCGCCGCTGCGAACGGTGATGGCGGCCCGGCCGGACATCCTCAACCACAACGTCGAGACGGTCGCGCGGCTACAGAAGCCCGTCCGGAAGCGGGCCCGCTACGACCGGTCGCTCGGCGTGCTCGAGCGGGCCAAGGTCTACGCGGCCGAAGCCGGCCGGGGCGCCGCCGCCGTACACACCAAGTCGTCGATCATGGTCGGGTTGGGCGAGACCAGGCCCGAGCTGCACCAGACGTTCGTCGACCTGCGCGCGGTCGACTGCGACATCCTCACGATCGGGCAGTACCTCCGGCCGTCGCCCGAGCATCTCCCCGTCGAGCGCTACTACCATCCCGACGAATTCGCCGAGATGCGCGAGGAGGCACTGGCCCTGGGCTTCAAGCACGTGGAGTCGGGACCGCTGGTACGGTCGAGCTACCACGCCCGGGACCAGGTTCCGGACGCGGAAGCCCGGCGAGCCGCGCGGGCCCAGGGCGCGGAGCATTCCGGCGGGGAGGCGGCCGCCGAGGGCGTGGCAGCGCGGATTGGCCCGACGGTCGACGCCGAAGGTCGGGTGGTCTACCGGTCCTAGGGCTGGATCGTGGCCACGTAGGTCGCCAGCCCGCTTCGGGCGTCGCCCCAGGCGTAGTACATGCGGCCGTTCTCGAAGTCGGCGTTCTCCCGCAGCCCGGTGCCGTTGGTGATTCTCGGCTCACGATAAGTCGCCTGCGTCACGGGAAGTGGCGGCAAGAACGTGGCGCCGCCGTCGTACGAGAGCGTGTAGTAGGTTCCGACCAGACCGTCCTTGCCAACGGCATGCCAGCCCACGAAGACCCGGCCGTCGGCAAGGGCGAGGGATCCCTTGAAGCTTTCCTTGCCCGGAACGTCGAGGGTGCGCCAGGTCCAGGAGGCGCCGTCATCGCCGCTGCGGCCGACCCGGATCGTGCCGGCGGTCGCCGTGGTGTCGTTAACGACCATCCACAACTCCCCGCCGTCCGAGACGGCCAGGCTCGACTGGCTCCCGGGATCGAACGCGGCACTTGGTGCGGGGACCTGGTCGATCGACCATACCGGCGGGTCCGCGGTGACAGTCGACCCGAGGTGGAGGCGCGCGGTCGCGTAGCCCGTGCGGCCGATGTTGCCGGACCAACCCTGGTTGAACATGTCGTCGCTGTCCCAGAAGCGCATGTCGTTTTCCCAGAACGCGACGTAGGCCGAGCCGTCCGGCCCCACCGCCACGCGGTCGCCGAACCGCCAGGCGTATGGGTAGCCGGGCTGGCCCACGGCCGGGATCTCCGTGTGGCTCCAGGTCGTGCCGTCGCGCGTGGCTATGACGCTAATGCCCACCCCCATCGGGCTTGGAAGCCAGTTGTAGGCCAGGTACACGGCCCCGAAGTTGGGGCTGCTGGGTGAGTTGTCGACGGCGATGGATGGGTAGCAACCGACCCACGGCCGGGTGAACTTCTGGGTATAGCGAGCAGACCAGCTGGCGCCGGCGTTGTCACTATGAGTGACCGACAGCGCAACGCCTCCCGTGACCGAAGTGGCGTTGGCTGCCCAAAGCCGGGATGACCCGGACGTGGGACCAGGGCCCCAGGCGACGACGGCGTGCATGTCCTGGCAGGTGCCTCCCAACGGAGGCTTGGCTGCCGCCCATGTGGCGCCGGCGTTGTGGGAGACGCTGAGAACGGGGACGCTGCAGTTCTTCGACCAGTTGATGTTCTGGCTGATGACTGCGACGAGGTTCGCGTCGAAGGGGCTGGCGGAGACCGGTCGGTTCGGTTCCGGCGTTCACTCTTACCGCAGACACGACCCTGCGGCATGGGCGTCGGAGACGCGGTCGGACTGGCGGTCGGTGAGGGAGTGGGCGCGATGGTTGGCTCCGGCGTCGGGCTGGCGGTCGCGATCGCGGCTGTCGCGGCCTGCGGCGAGGCCGAGGCCGAGGCCGTAGGCCGGGGCCGGCGCGGCTGCCGTCGAGAAGGAACTCGCGGCACCGACGAGCCCCAGCGCGGCCAGGGCGAGGCACGCGCCCATCAGGACCGCGATCGTAACCTGGGGGCTCCGGCCGAGCGATCCTCTCGGCCGGCCGCGATGCTGAACCACCGCCTCATCTCCCTCACGCCCGGCCTGCATGAGCGGGCCGGAGCGCCGTTCATCGTATCAACCGCGCGGAGCCGCCGCGCGCCTGAACCGCGCGCCTGGCCGGGTGCGCCCGACCCGCGCCAGCGCCGCCTGGCCCGCCCCGCGGTCGACGCCGAATACGCTCGTCGACTATCGTCCGATCTGACTACCGTCCGCCAACAGTCGTTGCCTTCCGGAGGGGCCGCCGTGCCGACGCCCGAACCCGCCCGCGATCCGCGCCCCGTCGTTCGACCGGACTGGCTCGATTCCCTCCCCAAGGTCGAGCTTCACCTGCACCTCGAAGGCGCCATCCCACATCCGGCGCTGTGGGAGTTGATTCAGAAATACGGCGGCGACCCGCGGGTGCCGGGCCTGGACGCGCTGCCGGGCGTCTTCCGATACCGGGACTTCGCCGAATTCATCGAGACGTGGATCTGGAAGCAAGGCTTCGTGCGTGACATGGACGACTACGAACTGATCGGCGCCGCGGTGGCTGCCGATCTGGCTCGCCAACACATCGTCTATGCCGAGGCGTTCTGCACGCCGGCGGATGGCGCGCGTCGAGGGCGGACCGCAGCGGACGTGACCGTGGCTCTCCGGCGCGGTCTGGGCCGCGTGCCTGACGTCGAAGTCGCGTTGATCGTCGACATGTCGCGCGACGAAGGACCTGCCATCGCGGCCCGAACGCTGGAGGAAGTGGCCGAGGTCGTGGACGAGGCGGGTGTCGTGGGCATCGGCCTGGGTGGATCGGAGCAGTCGTTCCCGCCCGAGCCTTTCGAGCCGATCTACCGGCGGGCGAGGGACCTGGGCCTCCGAACGACCGCGCACGCCGGCGAGGCCGCCGGCCCGGAGAGCGTCTGGGGCGCGATTCGGACCCTGGGAGTGGAGCGGATCGACCATGGGACGCGGGTGTGGGAGGACGCGGAGCTCATGCGCTACCTGGTGGAGCGGCGGATCCCCGTGACGTCATGCCCGGGCTCGAACGTCGCCACGGGCGTCGTAACGTCCCTGGCGGAGCACCCGATTCGCCGGTTCGTGGCTGCCGGCATGCTGGTCAGCATCGGCACGGACGATCCCGCCATGTTCGGGCTCTCGTTGGCGGGAGAGCTGGCGGCGCTGCAGCGATGCCACGGCTTCACCGACGACGAGGTCCGGAGGCTCATCATCAACGCGGTCGACAGCTGCTGGCTGCCCGAGGACCGGCGAAGTGCGCTCCGATCGCGCGTCGTTTCGGACCCCGCCTGGACCAGCTGAGCGCCCGGGCTCCGCGCCGCCGCCCCTGCCCGCCCCGCGGCTAGAGGATCTTGGAGAGGAACGTCTTGGTGCGCTGATGCGCCGGCGCGCTGAAGACCTGATCGGGCGTGCCCTCCTCGACGACCACGCCGTCGTCCATCATGACCACCCGGTTGGCGACCTCGCGGGCGAAGCCCATCTCGTGGCTGACCACGATCATCGTCATCCCCTCGCGGGCCAGCTCCTTCATGACCTCCAGCACCTCGCCGATCATCTCGGGGTCCAGGGCGGAGGTCGGCTCGTCGAAGAGCATGAGGGCCGGCTTCATGGCCAGCGCCCGGGCGATGGCGATGCGCTGCTGCTGCCCGCCGGAGAGCTGGTTCGGGTAGACCTTCTCCTTCGCCGCGAGCCCGACCCTCTCGAGGAGCGCCCGACCCATCGCCTCGGCCTCGTCGCGCGCCATGCCGCGAACCTGCAGGGGCGCCTCGATGATGTTCTCGAGGGCCGTCATGTGCGGGAAGAGGTTGAAGCGCTGGAAGACCATGCCGATCTCCTGGCGCTGCGCCGCGATGTTCTTCTCCTTGTCCTCGACGAGCTTCATCGCGCCGGAGCCGCCGTTCCGATCGCGCCCCACGACCGGCAGTCGGTTGACGACCGGCAGCCCGCCCACGACCGGCAACCCGCCGCGCGCCGGCGTCTCGCGATAGCCGATGAGGTGGCCGTTCACGAAGATGCGGCCGCGCTGGATCTTCTCGAGGTGGTTGATGCACCGGATGAAGGTTGTCTTGCCCGAGCCGGATGGGCCGATGATGACGACGGTTTCCTGGCGCTTGATCTGAAGGCTGACGTCCTTGAGGACGTGCAGCCGCCCGAACCACTTGTTGACGTCGCGCGCGTCGACCACCACGTCCGTCTCCGGCCGCGGCACGCCGCCGATAGCGCCGAGCAGGTTGGGAGAGGTGGAGGTCATTGTTCGATCGGTGCTCTGAGCGACATGAACCGGGAAGCGAATCCCTCACGCCGGGGACCCGCTCCTCCGCCCTGCGACCCGGCGGTGCCTTTCGCGAACTTGCGCTCGATCCGAGCCTGGACGAAACCCCAGATCGTCGTCATCGCCAGGTACCAGATGGCGGTCGCGGCGAAGAGCTCGAACTGCGTATAGGTGCGGCCTGCGGCGACCGATGTCGTGTTGTACAGCTCGAAGACGCTGATGACGGTGAGCAACGAAGTCGTCTTGAGCATGTTGTTGAACTCGTTGCCGAGGGGCGGAATGATCACCCGTGCGGCCTGAGGCAGGACGATGCGGCGCATCGTCTGGCCGTAGTTCATGCCGAGTGACTTGGATGCCTCGGTCTGGCCCGGATCGACCGAGAGGATTCCGGCCCGGACGATCTCGGCCATGTAGGCGCCTTCGTTGATGCCCAGGATGACGATTCCGGCCAGGACCTCGGGGAGGATGACACCGGGCCGATCTACGATCGTCAGGCCACTTGAATATGCCCGCGGTCGGGAAGCCGTAGTAGAAGAACACCAGCTGGACCAGCAGCGGCGTTCCGCGGAACAGCCATATGTAGAGGCCGGACGCCAGCTCGGAATGGGTAGAACTTGGCCATCTTCGCGATCGCCGCGAAGATTCCGAGTACGACGCCGATGGCTTGGGCCAGGACCGAGATCAAGATAGTCAGCCCGATCCCGTTCACGAGTGCCGGGCTGGGATGGAACAGCCAGTCCCAGAAGAACTGCGGCCGGATATTCGCGTTGCTCGAGCAGCCGCTCACGACCAGGGCGACGAGCACAAGGCACCCGGCGAGGAAGGCTCGCCGGGTGCCGAAACGATTGAGCATGGACGCGGTCATCGCGCCGGACTGGCTGAAGTCGACGCTTACGAGGCCGACGGCGCCGGCGCCGGGGTGGCGTTGACGTCCGCGGCCCCGACCGCGCCCGACTGCACGCCCCACGTGGTGAGGATCTTGGTGTAGGTGCCGTCGGTCATCATCGACAGCAGAGCGGTCTTGACCGCGTCCCGAAGGCCGGTCTTGGTCTTGGGAACGCTGATGCCTTCGGCGCCGCGCTCGAGGGTCATGGCCGCGACTTCCTCGAACTTGCCGCCGCCGTTGGCGACTTCGTAGCCGGCGACCGGCTCATCGGTGAAGTGGGCGACGACCGTGCCGGCCGTGAGGGCGGCGAGGGCGTTGGTATCGGCATCGAACACCTGAAGCGTGATGTCCGACTTGCCCTTGGCCTTGCAGTTGGCGTTGAGGCTGTTGGTGGCGTCGTAGCCCGAGCCCGCGCCTGTGATGTGATCGGCCTCGATGGTGCCCTTCTCGGCGGCGACGGCCTTGCCGCACAGGTCATCGATGGACTGGATCTTGCTGGGGTTGCCCTTCGCGACCACGAACGACTGGCCGGCGGCGAAGTAGGGGATCATGTCGACCGCAGCCTGGCGTTCGGCGGTGATCGTCTGCGCGGAGATGATGATGTCGCAGCTGCCGCCCTGGAGAGCCGGGATGATCGAGTCGAACGTGGTCGACTTGACCACCAGAGTCAGGCCGAGGCGCGCGGCGATTTCCTTGGCGAGGTCGATGTCCGAACCGATGGCGACGTTGCTCGCGTCGAGCGACTCCTGCGGCGGGTAAGACGTGTCCGAGCACGCGGTCAGCGTGCCGGCCTTGATGAGCTGATCGCCGGGTACGGTGGCCACGACTTTGGCCCCACCGGCCGCCGTCGGCGACGCCGCACTGCTGGAGCAGGCGCCCACGAGTATCGCTGCCGCGGCAAGGACTCCGACGACGCGGAGTTGAGATCGAATCACGAGAATTCCTCCTGTCCTCCTGGACCCACAAGGGGGCTCGTCGTCCACCCTCGACGCGCACCTGGGTATCGATAGGGAGGGTAGCCTCACGCGCGGCGGCGTGCAAGGCGCACGCGTCATCCGCGGGTTGCGGGCAGGTCGCAAATCGGCCCGATGGCGCCCGCCCGGGAAGCGGCTATGCTGAAACCGATGGTCCGTCAGCTGTCGCGCCGTATTCCACTGGCCGAGCTACATTGCCACCTCGGCGGCGCCGTGACGCCTTCGGTGATGTGGGGAGTCGCGCATTCGCAGGGGATCAAGCTCCCGACGAAGGACTACTGGCAATTCCGGGACATGATCACCGCCTCCCCCAAGCGGGGCCACTCCTTCGACGGCTACCTGCAGCTCTTCCACTGGACGGAGCTGATCCAGTCCTCGCCGCTGGCCGTGGAGCGGTCCGTCTACGAAGTGGTGGGCGGCGCGTACCGGAAGAACAACGTCACGACGATGGAACTGCGCTTCAACCCCATGAAGCGAAACCGCGGCGGCGAGCAGGACCTGGACCACATCATCGCGGCGGCCTTGCGCGGCATGGACCGCGCCACGCTCGAGTACCCGATCAGGCCCGGGCTGATCTTCTGCCTGGACCGGGCCTTCTCCGTACGACCTCAACGAGATCATCGCCGAGAAGGCGATCTCCTGGCGCGATAGGGGAGTCGTTGGGATCGATATCGCCGGCCCGGAATCGACCGCCTTCCGCGTTGCCGACTACCGAAACCTCTTCCGGCGGGCACGCGGCTTCGGCCTCGGCATCACCGTGCACGTCGGCGAGGCCGGACCGGTCGAAGAAGTGGCCCAGGTAATCGAGCAGCTGGAGCCGGACCGGATCGGCCACGGCATCAAGGCGGCCTACGATCCCCGCACGATGGGCATGCTGCGCGAACGCGGCATCGTGCTGGAGATCTGCCCGACCTCGAACCTCCAGACCGAGGTGGTCTCCGGCTGGGAGGAGTTCCGCTGGATCTTCGATCAGTTCCGGCGCAACGAGGTCCGCTTCGCCATCAGCACCGACGGTCCGGAGATGCTCAAGACGTACATCCGCGACGAGCTGGCGACGCTCGGCAGGCTCGGCATCCTCTCATACGACGAGCAGCTGCAGGCAGCCCAAACGTCGCTGCAGGCGTCCTTCGTTCCGAAGGTGACCGACGTTGCCGCGGCAATCCGCGAGCCCGCAACCCGCGGCGAAGTCGAGCGGGAAGAGGCCTAGGTCCAGGACCGGCGGTCGCCGCGGGCCTGCCCGAAGGCCGTCAGTCGAGGGGCTCGACTCGATAAGTGCAGCTGCGGTCGCCCGAGGGGATGTGGCACTCGCGCGTGACCCTGGCCCCCAGGACGTCGCCGAGCAATTCCAGCTCCTCCTGGCAGGCGATCGGATACGGGCCGGAGACCCCGTAGATGGCGCAGTTGTGCTCGCAAAGCCGGATCGTCCCGTCCTGATCGCGGGAGGCGCGGCCCAGGTAGCCGGTCTCGTCCTCGTAGCTCGCCACTTCCCGGACTCGCTCCCAGAGCGAGGCGCCGCTGGGCAGGCGCTCCTCGAGCCGGCTTCGGATGCGAGTCTTGAGTTGCCGGCGCCGGGCGTCGAAGACGTCCCTTATCAGAGCCTCGCCGCCGATCGTCCGGATCGCCGTCAGCAGCGATTGGGCGAGCGCGCCGTAGTTGGCCGGGAACAATTCCTGAGCCGCCGGCGTGAGGTCGTACACGTGGCGCGGCCGTCCCACGCCGTGTCGGCTGAGGCTCCGACTGACCAGGCCCGCCATCTCGAGGGTGCGCAGCTGTTGGAGCACGCCGGTTCGGCTGGCCCCGACGCGATCCGCCACCTGGTCCGGAGACGCGGGTCCGCCCGTTCGGAGGGCGTACAGGACCTCGCGCCGGAGAGTGGACGAGGCGCCGGGACTTGGTGTGGGCGCGACGAGCGGCGTCATGGTCCGGACGCGCTTGATGATCTGGGCGTCCGTGGCGTGGTCGAACGGGGTTGCCGCAGCGTGGTTGTCGCCGGGTTGCGTCGCGGGCGGCTGATCCGTGGGCGTGACGGGCTCGCGATGCATTGAAGAAAAGTAGCAGTGTGCGTCGAAACCTGCTTGCGGATTGCCGGCCTCGTGCCTTCTCGCCGCCGGCGCCCGCATGGACTCGCGTGAAGGGGCCCGTGTGCCTTAGGATCAGGCCCGATCCCCTAGATCGGGGGCCCGATCCACTGATCGGGGCCCGATCCGCCAAGGAGCTCCGAGTGCCACAGATCCGAACGTTCCGCGCGCTTCGGTTCGACCCACAGACGGTCGGCGACCTGAACCAGGTCGTCTGCCCGCCGTACGACGTGATCGGTCCCGATCTCCAGCAGGCTCTTCTGGCCCGCAGCCCTTACAACGCCGTTCGGCTCGACCTGCCGGAGATCCAGCCCGGCGAGGAGCCGGATGACCGGTATCGTCGGGCGGGGCGTCTCCTGGCCGGCTGGCGCGTCGATGGCACGCTGCGCAAGGAACCCAGCCCGAGCATCTACGTCTACGAGCAGACGTACACGGTTCCCGGAAGCGACACGGTGCGTACCCAGCGCGGCTTCTTCGGCCGGCTTCGCCTCGAGGACCTGACCTCGGGCTCGGGCGTGCTGCCCCACGAGCGGACGCTGTCCGCCCCCAAGGAGGATCGCTACAAGCTCCTCAAGGCGACGGGCGTCAACACCAGTCCGGTCGTGGGCCTGTTCGAGGACCCGGGCGCGCAGACGGTCGAAGCGCTCGCGGCTCTCGCCGCGGGCCGTCCCGATGCCGACGTCACCGACGACGACGGCGTTCGCCACCGTCTGTGGGCCGTGGCCGAGAATGGGCCGGAGAGCGACCGCGTCAGTCTCGTGCTCGACGCCGCCCGCCGCAGGCCGGTCACCATCGCCGACGGCCATCACCGCTACGAGACCGCGCTTCGCTATCGGGACGAGCGCCGGGCGAACAAGACGGGCGAAGCCGATCCGCCCGCCGACTACGTGATGATGCTTTTCCTCGGGACGACGGGCCAGAAGCTGACGGTCCTTCCGACGCACAGGATCGTGAAGAGCCTGGGCAAGGAGGGCGTCCACGATCTGCTGAACCATGCCCAGTGGCTTTTCGACGTCCAGCCGGTGGCGGATCGCTCGGAGCTCGAGGCCGCCTTCGCGTCTGTGGACGGGGCACCGGGCGGGGAGGGCCGTTTCGGGCTGTGGACGCGCGACGGCGGGGCGCTTCTGAGCGCTCGCCGCGACGCTTTCGCTACGTCACTTCGCAAGGGCGGCGCCGCTCTCCGCCGCCTGGATGTCACTCTGCTGCAGGTCGCGCTCGACCGGCTCTGCGGCATCGACGCCGCCGCCATCGCCGCCGGGCGTCTCGCATACAGCAAGTCCGTGGCGGAGGCCCTGGATTGGGTCGACGCGGCCCGGGACGGCGCGGACGCGGCTTTCCTGCTGGATCCCACGCCCGTGGTGGAGATCGCCGCCGTGGCCGCCGACGGCGACGTAATGCCGCAAAAGTCGACCTACTTCTATCCTAAAGCGCTGACCGGATTGATCATCAATCCCCATGAATGGTGAAATCCGGGATGGCCACCGATCGGACGGGATGGGCGCAAGGACGATCAAATGAGTGACAACGTAATCGATGAGCTGCACGTCGCCCGGCCGCATCCCGTGGGCTCCAACGGCCGGCCGATCCGCAAGGACGAGATAGAGCTGACCGAGCGCGGCCTGTACGTGGAGTCGTGGATGCCGGAGCGGCGCTCGCGCCGGCGCCCGCTCCTGTTCATCCACGGCGAGCTCACCGGATCGTGGATCTGGGAGCGCTACCTCTCGTACTTCGCCAGCCGGGGTTGGGAAGGTCACGCTCTCAACCTGCGGAATCACTACTGGTCCGAGACCACCGACATCGCCAGCGTCGATTTCGAAGCCTACGTCGACGATGTTGCCGACGTCATCGAGAAGAATCGGGCACAACCTGGTGGCCGTCGGCCACGGGATGGGCGGGCTGCTGGCGCTCAAGGCAGCCGAGCGGCACCCCGTCGGAGCGATCGTCCTGCTCGACAGCGAGCTTCCGCGAGATCTCCGGTCGCCGGTCCGGCCGCACGAGCTGCGGGAGATCCCGGATGTCTACGGCCGCGACCACATCGGCTGGGAAACGCTGCCCGAGATGCTGCAGCGCGACAACCGCGACCTGACGATCGCGGACATCGTCCGCCTGCAGCACCTCTTCGGCCAGAAGCCCCATGAGTCGGGCCTGGCGAAGCGCGAGATCCGTGAAGGGATCGCGATCGATCGGGCGCTCCTGGCCGGCACGCCGATGCTCGTGGTGGGCGCCGGCCTGGACGGGACCTCGTCGGCCGCCGGCGCCGAGCGGCTCGCCGACTGGCTGGGCGGCATCTACGAGCCGTTTGGAGCGCACTCCCACTACGGGCTGGTGATCGGCGAGTCGAGCTACCAGCAGGTGGCCGACGGCGTGCGGGCCTTCCTGGAGTCGCACCGGCTGTAGGCGCGCCGGAAGGCGGCGAGTTGCGGGACCCGACCAACGGCGTGGCCGTGGTTGCGCCGGCACCGGCCCGGCCCGGGATCAACCGCGAACTGCTCCAATTCCGCTCGCCGCACGCACACATCGAGCATCCGGCCTCCTGGCACTAACGGTGTGCATGGGGTGAGCGCATGTGAATCGAGCACCGTCGTCGCCGCGTCGGATCTCGTCAATTCTGTGCAGCTGACGCGCAGTTCCGACGCAGGGGCCCGCTCCGGTCGAACATGTCGGCGCCGATGCTCGATCTCGACCCAATGGCCGGGAACTCGAGTCCGGCTCGGTCGGATGTGCTCACTGGTGCACACCGGACCGGGTCACGCGGCCGATATGTCGGATGTGTGCGGCTGATGCACAGGCATGCCAAACGGCGTGGCCGCGACCGCGCCGGCGCCGGCCGGGCCGCGACCGCGTCCCTCCGAGCACGTCGAGAAGTGGCGTGGCCCCGCGCTGCCTGGTATCATCCCGCCCGGCCCGCCTACGCTGGCCGGCCCCGATGCCGCATTCGTCTAGAGGCCTAGGACACAGCCCTCTCAAGGCTGAGATCATCGGTTCGAATCCGATATGCGGTACCAGATCGCCGACCATGACGCCCCCGGCTGCGCCCGGGGGCGTTCGCCGTCTCTGGTGCCTGCTAGCATGGCTTCGACCCGGCGGAACCCGACGCGCAGGAGATGGCTGTCAGACGACCCGCAGCAACCGCCGCAGCAGGCGCCGGGGCCGCCGCCGCAGCCCGGCTACCCTCCGCAGCCCGGCCGCCCGGCTACCCGCCGCAGCCCGGCTACCCGCCCGCCACGGGCGTATCCGCCGCAGCCCGGCTACCCGCCTCCAGCCCGGCTACCCGCCGCCGCCCGGCTACCCCGTCGGTTACCCGCCTCCGGGCGCGTATCCGCCGCCGTACGGCCAGCCCCCGATGGGCTACGGCTACCCGCCCCGGTACGCGGGCTTCTGGATCCGCTTCGCCGCCTACATCATCGATGCGTTCATCCTGACCGCGCTGGTCATCGTGTGCCTCATCGTGGTCATCGTCGGCTGGATCGCCCTGCCGTTCGTGGCCCTCGGCTACATGCCGTACCTGTGGTGGAAGCGTGGCGCCACCTTCGGACAGAGCGCCCTGGGCCTCAGGGTGGTCAGGGAGGCTGACGGCGGACCGATCGACGGCGGTCAGGCCGTGGTCCGGTTCATCGGCATCATCGTCAGCGGATGGGTCCTGTACCTGGGGCTCATCTGGGTCGCGTTCGAGCCGCGCAAGCGGGGATGGCACGACATGATGGCCGGGACCGTCGTCATTCACGTCAACTGAACGACAGACTCGGACGAAGGGCGGAGGCATCGAGCCTCCGCCTTTCCTTTGGCCGGCACGGTTCTCGTCGGGTTGCATGCCGGCCCATCGGCGCCGAATGGGCGCCGTCGTACGGCCGGGTTGCGCCGAACGGGTTCGGCGGCCTTTCCGGGGCGTCGGATCGAGCCCGTCGAACAAACGGTCTTCGAACGGCCGTTCTGTGGACAAGAAGGTGGAATTCTTCGTGGAGAAACCCCTATCCGGCGGCCCGGCATCCGCCTAGCATGCACCCAGCCTGCCGCGGAGGAGACAAGCGCGGGGGAACAGGATCCGATCCTGAACCGAGCGAGCGGTCCGTCAGCCAGGGTCGGGATTCCATGTCGCGATAGAGGAGCGGTGCATCGATGGATTCGCGCGTCCAGAAACCAGATCCCTCCGCCACCGACGCAGCCGTCGATTTCGTCCGCTTCTGCCATCGCCGCAAGCGGGCCGGCTGGCCCGAGCTGTACGACGAGATGTGCGCCGTCGCCAGCCGCGGCTTGTACCACGGGTGGGGTTTCGCCGAGCTGGGTGAGCACGGCATCGCCTTCGGTCTGGCCGAAATGCCGCGCCTGGCCGGGTTGGTGATCGAGGTCGCTCGCCAGGACTCCGAACGGCGAGGGCGCGCTCTGGTCGGCATGGTGGCGCCGATGCCGCTGCCCCCGGAGGCGCGCGACGAGGCGCGCGAGGATCAGGGGCGGGCGCAGGTCCTGGTGGCGGCCGCCGGCTGACCGACGACTCAGGCGCGGAGCTGGCGGCGGGCCATCTCGGCCTCGATCTGGCGCTCGGCCTCGACGTACTCGTCGATGCGATCGCGCAGCTCGTTGGCCTTGGGCGTGTACAGGTGCACCTGCTGCTGGAGGATGTAGGCTCAGGCGCCGGCTGGTCATGCGGACATGGTCCAGATTCTTCATCAGCACGAGCGGATCCATGGCGGCCAGGTCGCCGGGTTCGTACATCAGCTTCATGAGGCGATTGTATTGGCCGCGGCGCATGAGCGTCGTGGCGACGGCGCGTGCGCTCAGAGAGCCCGGAGCGAGCGCGGCGGCCACTCCCAGTCGATGGGGAGCGTGGCGCCGTTCAGGGCACGCCGGCGCCCCGCCTCGCTCGTGGCCAGGACGAGGATCCGGTCCTGCTTGGTGGCCTGACCGGCCTCGTCGCCCCAGAGCTTCGTCATCTTGCGGCCGGCGGCGACGTCGTCGGTGGCGATGCCGGCCAGCCGGTAGCCCTCCGGCGCCGCGGCGAGTTCCCAGACGGATTCGGCCAGGCCGATGCCTCCGGCCGCCGGCCGGCCCCGGTCCAGCTCCACGTCGCCGATGACCAGGGCGATCACCGCGTCGTCGGCCAGCGCCGTTCTGAGCCCTCGCAGGACCTCGCGCATGAATACCAGGTAGGCGTCGCGGTGATGGGCGTCGTCCAGCAGGTCGTCGATCGCGTTCGCGTCGTAACCGAGCAGCCACAGCCGCAGCCAGTTGTAGTAGCCGTACTTCACAACCCGCAAGTACGGCGGCGAAGTAACGACAAGCCGGGCTCGCTCGGGCAGGCCGCGGGCGCTGAGTGCCTCGCGAAATCGAACCCCGGCGTCGCGCGCGTCGCCCAGCAGGGCGATACCGCGAGTTCTCGGCAGCGGGCTGGCGATAAAGGCGGCGCAGCTTGTCGTCCAGAAGCGAGAAAGCGTCGCGCTCGGGCGAATGGAAGTCCGTCCTGGAGACGAAGTCGAGAACGTAGCGCGGGGCCATGCTGAAGGTGTTCGGCATGACCGTGGACAGGTAGCTGGCGCTCTTGCCGTGGAGGATGCCCGTCAGCGTGGCGAGGAGGAAGCGATCGGCCCGATCGTCGGGATCGAGTCCAGCTCGAAGGTAGAGCACCTGAGCGAGCGTTCGAGGGTTGAAGGCCAGAGCGACTTCGGCGGGCACGGGCGCGTCCTGCGTGATCGGTCCCGAACCACCGGGCGGCCTGCTGCCGGGACCCGGGGCAAGGATCTCCTCCGAGCCCGGGTTGGCGACGATCGCTTCGGCGAGCTCGTTCCACTCCCCGGCGGAGGCGGCCCAGCCCAGGCGCAGCGACGCCAGTCGGGTCTTCACGTCCGCCTTCGTCGGCGGGTCCACTTTGGCGGCGGTCAGGATGTGGGCGAACGGGTTGAGGTCGCTGCCGGCTCCGATCCGTCCCTCCGCGCAGGCCTGCAGCGGGGTGGTGCCGCGGCCGCTGAACGGATCGAGGACGACGTCGCCGGGGCGGGTATAGCGGGCGATGAAGGCATGCACGAGGCCGGCCGGGAAGCTCGCGAGATACGAGCACATCGGGTGGAAGCTGTGGCCCCACAGGCGCTGCTGGTCCTTCCATTCGGGCTCGATCGCGAGATGCGGCAGCTCACTCGGCAGCTCCAGGGCAAGCTGCTGGCTCGGGGCAACGAGAGTGGGCTGGCCATGGGCACGACGCCGAGGCAAGGTCTCGATTCGGACGTCGGACCGCTCGCCGGATGCCGACGGCACGACCGTCAGTTCGGATTCGAGCGGAAGCGACGACACCGATACGACCTCCAGGGCACCGCAGGCGCGTACGTGGGTGAACGCGAAGAAGACGGAGTCTAGCACCGACCGAGGGCGCTGCAGACAGGACTATCGCACCATGGGCGAGCCCTCCGGAAACCGTCCGGAGGTGCGACGAGGCGCCTTTCCGCGAGATCGGGCGGGCTGGCCTCATCCGGCGGAGCGGGTTACGCTAGGCGCGGTGCCGGATCTGTGTCGGTGTCCCCGTAGCTCAGCGGATAGAGCGGCCGCCTTCTAAGCGGTTGGTCGTGGGTTCGATTCCCGCCGGGGACGCCAAACCTCATGTTTGAGCGTGGCACGACACTGCCGCCTGTGAGCCTTGCGGCTATCAGGCGCCTGCTGTTACGCTCCGAGGCGTCATAACTGGACGGTCAGCGGGGGTAACTAGACACTGGCGTGCGCCGTGGTCCCCGCCTGCAGGCCGGAGTCGCTCTGCAGCAACCCTACCGCCGGTTCGGGGCCTTAGTCCTCGTCCGTCTTCCGGGGCCACTCCATCGAGTTCCAGTCCGGTGCCTCGTTACCGGGAAGGTCCGGATGCACCTTGTTCCGCCTGAGCTCGCGGAACAAGGCAAAGGCCGCGTCGGAGCCTGGCCCAGAAGCCGTCAGCTGTTCTCTTGTGAGCGGGGCATCGTACAAGACAAACTCCGGTGCTCTGGCAAACACCGCAAGTTGCTCCTTGGTAAGGGGAGGCCCCATCGGAGTCGTCGCCGGAGGCATCGTCTAGTTCCCCTCGCCTCCGCCCCGCTGGTCGGTCTCGTGACGGCTAGATCTGGGGTGGGGGCCTCATCGAGGCGCCGAGTACCCGCAACGAGCGCACGCGGACGTTGCCGGATACGCGTTCTCCAGCAGGAACTCGCACTAGTCACGCCCGGCACGTGTCAGGGAACCGACATCGGCAGGTCGGATGGCCGGGCTACAGTATTCAAGTGGAGCCGATAGCAGGACACGACGGAGACCGCTTAGGCCGAGTCAGAGGGGGCGCCTTGGCCATGCTGGTGGCCTTGGTCGCCGCACCGATCGTCGTGAGCTTGGTTGTCGTGGTGTGGGACCAGATTGGGAACCACACGGACTGGCCAAACCCCCTCGAGGTGGCCCCGATAACCGCTTGGGCGGTACTGTCAGCCGGACTGGGCGGTTGGGCAGTGGCGCCGATCGTGAAAGGTGGGCTCTGGGTACGACATCCGGGGAGTCGTCCTCATGGCCCTGGTGACCTATGCCGCGGCGATGCTGCTAACGCCCATCGTGCTGTCCGTCTTGTCGGTTCCGAGCGTACTCAACGGCGGCGGAGTGCCGTGCAACCCGTTCATCCACTACCAGTTCCAATGCCCGGTCGGTCTGCACGGTTCCGCCGCGATCGGCGCACTGATCAATGGCGAGGTCGAAACCTACCCACTTGCTCTCGTCGCGGCTCTCCTGTTCTTCCTGCCGTCGATGGCTGTGCTCGTTGTCCCTGCAGCCGCCTGGCACAGAATGGTTCGTCGAGAACTCAAGAAGCTCGCCGACCAGCGTTCGTAGTGGCCTGCTCAGGCCTGTCGTGCTCACCCCAACGTTCGCAGTGGACGACCCCCTCTACCTCGGCCTGACTGGACAGTGAGCTAGGTCCATCGCCAGGCGATCTCGGTCTGGGCTTAACTTGACATTGGCGCGCGCCGTGGTCGTCATCCCGGTGCTACGCTGATCAATCGACCCCGCCTCGCACGACACGATAACTGGACACGTTTCGCTCGCGCCTCTGAGCGTGGCGCTGTTACGCTTATGCCCTCTGGCCTTCTAAGCGGTTGGTCGTGGGTTCGATTCCCGCCGGGGACGCCAAACCTGATGTTTGAGCGTGAGACGACCTGCCGCCTGTTGATTCAACCGAGCCCGAGCGGCCTGCTGTTGCGCTCCCTCTGCGCGACGTCGAACCATGGGCTCAGTTCACCCTCCGTCGGAGACCGGCCAAAGGTAGTCTGGGTTGCCGCTACCGCGCTGATCCACGTGAAGGCGCTACTCCATGCGGGTATGCGTCCTGGCAAACTGATACATGACGGTGGCATCGCCGGAGATCGCGAGCGTACAGTCGGTCGTGTCTGTCACCGTGCGCCCGACGCGACGTCCCCGCTCATCTTTGAACTCCACACGCACAGATACGATGTCGGGTCTCCGGCAAAGTTGGAGAGGATCAGGGCGAGCGCGGCGGGGATCCCAGCAGGATCTGAAGGCGCGAGCACCGTGGCTGTTACGAACTGGCCGGCGTGGCCGCCGACGTTCCCCACTTCAAGGTCGATGACATTGACACTGAGCTCGCGACCGGCTCGTTTCAGGGGCTCAAGCATCTCCGCCCTGAACGCTCGTATCGTCTCCGCCTCCAGGTCGACAGCCCGAGTGTTTTCTGGGAGACGGGTCTTGGCCCGCGCGGAGTCCAGCACGGCATCGAACGCGGCATTCGCCGCTTGGCCCAGTTCGCTCGGCGCCCCGCAGTTTGCGCAGAACTTGGCCGCCATCGGGATCGGCGCCCCGCAGCGAGGACATGTGGTCATGACGAATGCGGCCTTGCTCGCACCTCGACCCCTGGTCATGGGGTTACGTGCACGAGGAGACTTGCCCGCAGGACATCGGACGGAGGGCCGCAACTCTGTTGCATCAGGGACGCGACGGCTGTGATCTTCCAGTCTCCGGCCGGCAGATGCACCAGCGGATCGGCGAAGAACGACCTCGAGAAGTCCGCGTCAGTCCGATCGTAGTCCACGCCCGACTTGCCGAGCGGTGACGAGATCGATTGACCGGCATTCAGACGGCCGATCCTGCAATCCGGGGTCCCAAGCCCAACGACATGATGCGTACCGCCCACCTGGTCGAAATCGAACGCGATCGGCCCCGAACCCGAGGTCGCGATGTCGGTGCCGCCGGATCCGGTGAACGACAACGTCGCCGTCCCCGTGATGGAGTCGCCGGCATGCCAGTCGGTCCGCGGCATCTCGAACACCAGTTGATACTGCCCTGTGGAGTCCACGGCTCGTCCCGTGGCTGCGGACTGGGCAGTGCCCGCGCCGCAGCCCGCCACGACCACGAGCATGGCGATCAACGCCGGCCGGTTCAGACTTGCACTCACACCTGCTCCCGAGGTAGTCGTGGGTGACTAGCTAGCTCTTCGATGATCGTGGCGACGTACAGACAATCGTAGACCTGTTGCACGATCTCACCAGGGCAAACATCAGAGCCTTCGCGGTCGGCGCAGTGGCCTCTGGGCACCACTCGATCTAGCGTCAGACCCCCATTCGGCAACGTTCCTGCCCAGAGTGGAATTGCCTCCGGAGAGCCTGACTCACGACACGATAACTGGACACGTTTCGCTCACGTCTCTGAGCGTGACGCTATTGCGCTTACCCGCGCTGGCCTTCTAAGCGGTTGGTCGTGGGTTCGATTCCCGCCGGGGACGCCAAACCTCATGTTTGAGCGTGGGACGACCTGCCGCCTGTGATCGACCGAGCCCGAGCGGCCTGCTGTTGCGCTCGCCCTGCCCGACGGGGACCCCGATACGCCTGTCACGACACTCTAACTGAGCCACGTACACTCGCCGGTCCATGCTCACGCTACTGCGCTCATGAAGCCGGGACTTCCCAAGCTGAATGCTGTGGGGTCGAGACCCGTCTCCCACTCCAGATCCCTCCAGGGACTGTTTCTAGGCCGATAGAATGGTGCCAACGCGGTTACGCGTCTGGGGAACTTGAGGTGGCTTCCGTGCGATTCGGGGGACGATCCGGCGTGTCATTGCTGCCGGCCGCACGGTATCGACATGCGCGGCCCTTGTTGTGCGTCGGCCTTGCTGCCGCGATCATCTGGTCAGCGACCGGGTGCGCTCAGTCGCAGGTAACCTCCGCGCCTCCATCACTGCCGTTGCAGACGGAGACAATCTCCGCCTCACCGTCCACCGCGACAGAGCCGCCGTCCACGAGCACTCCTAGCACAGCGCCCACTCCCACCCCTGCCCCGACCGTGCCGCTGGCCCATGGCCCAGCCGGATTCACGAAGACCGGCTCGATGCTGGAGCTGCGGGCGCATGCCGCCGCGGCTCTGCTGCCCGATGGACGCGTCTTGGTGACCGGAGGAGTGACGTCCGAGTCGGGACGCAGCGACACGTTCCTGCAGTCTGCCGAGATCTACGACCCAAAGACCGGTCGGTTCACCAAGACGGCCGCAATGGCCGAGCCGAGTGCATTCGGATTCGCCGTTGCCCTCTCGGATGGCAGGGTGCTGGTGGCATGCGGGTCTACGGGGACGCAGAGGGCCACCCCGGACGTATACGACCCAAGGACGGGGAAGTTCCAGACCACTGGTCCCATGCTTAGCGATGGGGATTGCATGACAATCACGGTGCTCGGCGACGGCCGAGTGCTGTTCAACGGGCTGACCGAGAGTCCAGCCGGTGTCCGGTCCCCCTCCGCGGAGCTATTCGATCCAGCTTCTGGGACGTTCAGTCCCGCGACCGCAGCGGCTCCATCCGAGCCCGGACCGCCCGAAAGCTACTTCTGGGTGTTCTCGGCCACGCGGCTGGCCGATGGCCGCGTTCTGTTCGTAGGAGGCTGCTACTTCGACGACAAGAACTACGTGTCCGAGGGCTGCGATGGCCACGCCCGGGCCTGGGACCCCGTTTCCGGCGCAGTGTCCACATTGGCCGGCGCAATGGAGATGCCGCGCGGTCAGCCTACGGTCACATTGCTTCCAGACGGCCGAGTGCTGATCTCGGGTGGAAGACTGACGATCGGGACGGCGTACGAGGACACCCTCCGTGAGACCGAGCTCTACGACCCGGTGGCTCAGACGTTCAAGAGCGGCAACGGTTGGCTGAATTGCGCGCGAGGCGACCCCCGCCTCTACGGCCCAACCGTGACGCAACTCCTCGACGGACGAGTGCTATTCGCGGGGGGCGAGGGCGGCTGCCCTAGCTTTCTACCACTAACGGCAGCCTCGTCGGCAGACATCTATGACCCCGCGAAGGACGAATTCGCGCTCGTCAAGGGCATGGCTGTAACCGTTGGCGTGGGGGGTGTGGCCGTCAGGTTGCTGGACGGGCGAGTGCTCGTTGCCGGCGGTGGGCCCGGAGGAGGCTCCTCCCAACCTAGTCACCGAACGGCCGAGTTGTTCCAGCCGTAGGTTGAGGACTTGCGCGCCTGGCCAGGACAACTTCCTCCAGCGAAGGTCCGTCTCAGACCGCTCCCAGACGACTCGGGAGCGACAATAATCCGGCCTCGCACGACACGATAACTGGACAAGTTCCGCTCGCGTCTCTGAGCGTGACGCTATTGCGCTTACACGCCGTGGCCTTCTAAGCGGTTGGTCGTGGGTTCGATTCCCGCCGGGGACGCCATTTCTCAGGTTGAGCGTGGGACGACCTGCCGCCTGTGGATCGACCGAGCCCGAGAGGCCTGCTGTTGCGCTCGCCCTGCCCGACGGGGACCCGGATACGCCCGTCACGACACCATAACTGACCCACCTGCACTTGCCGAGCCACGCTCGTGCTGCGCGCTCACAAAGAGCAGGACTTCCGAAGCTCAATGTCGCGGACTCGAGACCCGTCTCCCGCTCCAAATCCCTCCGGGAACTGTGCTCCCAGGACGATATAGTGGGGGCTCCAACGCGGCTACGCGTCTGGCAAACATGAGGTGGCTTACCGTGCGATTCGGGGGACGATCCGGCGTGTCATTGCTGCCGGCCGCACGGCATCGACAGGCGCGGCCCTGGTCGTGCGTCGGCCTTGCTGCCGCGATCATCTGGTCGGCGGCCGGGTGCGGCTTGACGTCGCTGACTCCGACGCCTCCGGCGATAACGCCCAGCATTTCAGCTGGGCCGGCCGCTACCACTGTTGCGTCGTCATCAGAAGAACCAGTTCCCACCGAAGCGCCATCCCCCACTGAAGCTCCAATGTCAGCAGAAATCAGATCATTCTTGGATGGCGAGCAATTCCCTCATTCAGGTTCATCGACTCATCCACTGGAGCCGACACTACAAGACTCAACTTGATGACGAATACATTAGCCTCTAACGCACCGATTCAGGGAGTATTGATAGCAGTCGAAGAAGTAACCGCCAGCAATGGGGTGAGGTATTTGATCGCGGTCTTTGGCGAGCAGGGTACGCCGTCGGAAAATCGAAAGCAGTTTCCGGAAACGGCCGCTACACCATGGCTGTCGTTTTTGGGAGGTTGGGGTCAACTAACAAGAATCACATATCCACTACAACAGGAAACAACATCGTAGGCACGAACTTCACCCGTGGAGAATACTCCATCGAAGACACCGAACAACAGCTTAGAGAGCAATTAGGCAAGATCGTGTATTGTGACATTCAATATGCTGACCCAAGCCGAATCTCTGGTCCAGACGTACCCACAGAGTGGAAGAATAGATCAGATACAAGAGCGGGAGCTCCAGCAACTCAACTTGCGTTCTTCTTCGCAAGAGAAGCCGCAAACCATCCAACGATATTGGCGACGGTTGCTCCTGAGCTTAGAGCTGTCAATCTCGTACCGACGGATGGGTTCGATATCTCGTCGGTTCCGAACGCAGGAAACATAATTCTTCATCTCTAGCTTCATCGGGGTGGAAACGGGCTGGCCGTCAGGTTGCTGGACGGCAGAGTCGTCATCGCTGGCGGTGGGGGCACGTCGGCGGGACGACCATCAGCTTCGGGATGGCCGAGTTGTTCCAGCCGTAGGTCAAGGACTGGCGCGCCTGGCCACGACAACTTCCTCCAGCGAAGGTCCGTCTCAGCCCGCTCCCAGACGACTCCGGAGCGACAAGAATCCGGCCTCGCACGACACGATAACTGGACACGTTTCGCTCGCGCCTCTGAGCGTGACGCTATTGCGCTTACGCGCTCTGGCCTTCTAAGCGGTTGGTCGTGGGTTCGATTCCCGCCGGGGACGCCAACTCGCATGCCTGCGGGTGGGGCGACGCGCGATCAGGTCTGGCTGTCGTGACCTCAACGTGTGGCGACGGCGCCCCTCCTGGTCATCGCTTCGAACACGATAAGCAGGAGCGGCGCCGTCGTCGCTAAGCTTGGAGCCTGGTCAGGCTAGACTCCGGCCGCGAAGTAGCCGGTGACGTCGAGTATCGATTGGGTCGTGTGAGCCCGCGGACGATCCGACGTAGGTTATCGAGAGGCTCGCCGGTGTTACTCAGAGCGACCGTGAGCGCGTTGGCCCGGTCGTCGCCGGTCGGGAAGTTGAGGGTCGAGCTGGTGGGGTTGTCCTCGGCGGTCGGTCCGGCGAACAGATAGCCGCCCGACGTCTGGCCGGTCACCGTCAGGTTGCCGGTGATCGCCATGGCTCCGGAGGGCACGCCGCCCGCGCCCCAGACGGCCAGCGTCTGGTGGACGTGGTTGGAGAACAAGCCCAACCCGCCGGTGCCGTTGCGGGTGTCCAGGACGCGAGATGGAGTAAGCGGCACATAGAAGGCACCGGCCAAATCGGCGGTGAAGTAGCCGGTCACATCGAAGATGACCTGAGCCGACGAGCCGGCCGATGAGCCGACGTAGGTGATCGAGAGGGTGCCGGTGTTACTCAGAGCGACCGTGACAGCGTTGGCCCGGTCGTCGCCGATTGGGAAGTTGAGAGTCGAGCTGGTTGGGTTGTCCTCGGCGGCTGGGTCCGGCGAATAGATAGCCGCCACGACGTCTGGCCGGTCACCGTCAGATTGCCGGTGATCGCCATGGCTCCCGAGGGCACGCCGCCCGCGCCCCAGACGGTCAGCGTCTGGTGGACGTGGTTGGACTGAAGACCGATAGCCCGCCGGTGCCGTTTCGGGTGTCGAGGATTCGCGTTGGCGCGAGCGAATGGTAAGTGGCGCCGGTAGTGTCGGGGGTGAAGTAACCGGTGACATCGAAGATGACGTGAGCCGACGAGCCGGCCGATGAGCCGACGTAGGTGATCGAGAGGGTGCCGGTGTTACTCAGAGCGACCGTGAGCAGCGTTGGCCCGGTCGTCGCCGACTGGGAAGTTGAGAGTCGAGCTGGTTGGGTTGTCAGCGGCGTCCGGTCCGGCGAATAGATAGCCGCCACTCGTCTGGCCGGTCACCGTCAGGTTGCCGGTGATCGCGTTGGCTCCCGTGGGCACGCCACCCGCGCCCCACACGGTCAGAGTCTGATGGACGTGGTTGGAGAACACCGAGAGGCCGCCAGTGCCGTTGCGGGTGTCGAGGATGCGGGCTGGAGTGATGGCGTGGTATGTGGCGGCTGAGCTAACGCCGATAACGCCGGCGATCGTGAGCGTAGCGGTCCCGGTTGCGGCGCCATCGTGTGCCTGTCACGGTGTGACCTCCGGCAACGGTGGCGGTGCAGGAAGAGCCTGTGCAAGAGCCCGCGGCGATGGTGAAGGTGGTAGCGGACGTCACGTCGCCGATGACGTCGCCCGCCGCGTCATAGCCGGTCGCGGTGTAGGCCTGCGCCACTCCCGGGTTGACGGTCGCGTTTGCCGGACTCAGGACCAGATGGTCGAGTGGACCGACCGAAACGGTATAGGTGTCGGTCGCGGACAAGGTCGGGCTGGTCTTGCTATTGCTCGCCGTAAGCGTGTCCGGTCCGACGTTGGGCGCCCCACTCGATGCCGTGTACGTGATCGCAACCTGGCCCGCGGCGTCCGTCTAGAGCCTGAATCGGCGTGGCCGAGAGAGCCTTGGTCCCGAACATCGCCGAGCCGCCGTTGGTCACCGGCACGAAGGTCAGAAAGAGAAACTGGCCGGCGACGGGGTGACCCATTGCGTCGAGGGCCGTCAGCGTGACGGGCACCGCACCTTGCCCGGGTGTCAGTGAACCGGCGGCTGCTATCGGGCTCGGAGAGAACGTAAGCGAATTCAGGGCTCCAAACGAGTAGCTGACGGTTCGTTTCTCGTTACGCCCGTGGGGGTCTTCTGAGCCACGATCGTATCAACGCCGGTTGCAGGTAATGTCAGGGGCGCCTGGTAGGTGATGACCAGCTGCCCGGTCGGCCCAACCACGAATGCACCGGCGTGCCCGTCAGCGGGTGGCGCCGACGGCCGCCGATCCTCCGCCCGCGGCCGGAACAAGAGACAGGTAGACCGTGGCATTCGGAATCTGCGACAGCGGACGCGTTCTCGACCGTGACCGTGACCGGAACCGTTGCGCCGGCAGCCAGAGATCCGGGCGCGGCTATTACGATCGGGTGCCCAAACATAGATGAGCGCAGCGAAGTCGTACGAGTCGGTCGCGGTGATGGTGGGTAAGCGAATCCGCGTCAGCCGCCTTGATCGTGTCGCGGCCACTAGCTGGCAGCACTGCGGGCGCGGTGTATGTGACTGTTACGGTGCCCGACGCCGCGGGAAAGGCAAGTGGGAGTCGTGCCGAGGCTGGTCGCACCAACAGAGGCCGTCCCTCCGCCGACCGCCGGGCTAAACGTCAGAAAGATGACCGCCCCTGGAACCAGGCTGTTGGTTGCCGTTTCGGCCGATACGGTGATCGACACGGTCGCGCCTGGCGGCGAGCGAACCGGCTGCGGCGATGGGCGACGGTGACATCACGTATTGGGTTACGACGGGCGTTACGGCGAATGTAGTCAACGGCAACGCGAGCGTCATAAGCAGGCCCGCGAGGCCCCAGCCAATCGTCCTGGCGATGCGGCCCATAGCAGCGGTCATCACTCAATCTCCTGTGAGGCTTGGATACCGGAACGGCCCAAGTCCTGTGGATCTCACACGTGGCGGCGACTGAGCGTCACGTGTTGACACTTGGGTCGAGCCATACACTCCCTTTATGGGCAGCCACCTGCAAGGGGTGTTCCGCGCGCAGAACAAGTTGTCGCGAGTGGCGCACATGGACCCTGACCTACCCTACGAACGGGCGGTCAATCAGCCCCCTCAAAAGGGCGGGCACGCGAAAGCTCAGACGCCACGACACGCCGGGGACGCCAACCCCTCACCCGCCGTCACGACCGGTGGGCGGCGTTCCGAGACGCTCGTGCTCCGGGCGAAGCGACCGGAAGGCGCGGTAGAGGGCCACGTCGTAGCCGATCTTGAGCCCACCTGCCAGCAGGAACGGCAGGGACGCCAGGCTTGCCACGCCGAACAGCGGGGCCGCGATGAGAGGTGACACCGACGCCCCGAGGCTACGGGCGATACCCGTGACGCCGGCTGCGGCCGATCGCTCGTCGGGATCCACGACCGCCATCGTGTAGGACTGGCGAGTTGGGACGTCCATCTGGCTGATCGAGAAGCGGGCCAGCAGCACCCCGATCGCCAGCGGCAGCGTCGGCATCAGCGGCACCAGCGCGAGCAGCACGTTGGACGGCAGGTGCGTAAAGACCATGGTCCGAACCAGCCCGATCCGGTCCGCGATGCGCGCCGCCGCGAGCGCCGAGATCCCGGCCAGGAGGTTTGCACAGAAGAAGACGGCGCCGAGTACCGCGACGTCTGCGCCGAACCGGAGGTGGAACCAGTAGGCGACAAGACTCTGGACGACCAGGCCGCCGCCGAAGGCGTCGAGCGCGAAGAGGGCCGACAGGCGGGCGACGATGCCACGCGATCGATGCAGGCCGAGCCGGCGGGCGATCGAAACGTCGGGCGCTCTGCGTCACCTCCACCTGCGGCGAGACACGCCAGAACAGGGCGGCGAGCACGAGTCCAAGGCAGGCGTAGAGCACGATCACGAAGCGGTAGGCGTCGATCGGCGCTCGACCCGCGGCAATCAGCGCGCCGGCCACGCCACCACCCGCCAGGGCGCCGGCGGCGGTAGCGAAGGAGCCGGTCAGGTTGAACCAGGCGAAGACGCGGGTCCGAGCACTGTCGGCGATCGTCTGAGAAAGCGCAGCCTGCTCGACGGCGAGGAACGGACCGACTTCGTTGCCGCTCGGGCTGATGACGCCGATCGTGGCGGCCAGGACGAGCACAGGCAGGGCGCTGCTGGAGGCGAACCCTATGCCCGCCAGGCACATCAGCAATGCGCCGACCTGAAGAACGCGGCGGCGCCCGACTCGATCCGCGTGGGTCGTGAGCCAGAGCGAGATCGCGGCATCTCCGAGCAACGTCAGGGTCAGCAGCAGCCCGATCGCCGGGTCGGGCAAGCCGAGCGCGGCCAGGTACAGGACGAGCACAACCGAGGCCAGGCCGTAGCCGAACATCCGAACGGCTCGGGTGGCGAACAGGAGTCGTCCGTCGCGACCAAGGGCCGTGGTCGTCGCCTCCGTGTCTGCCACTCAGGCCGCCCCGACCTCGCGCCGGCACCAGGCGTAGAGGGCGTCGTACACGGGGAGCTCCAGGGCGAGCTGTTCCTGATCGGGCAACCCCAGCAGGGCGAAGCCGTCGGCGATGGCGAGGAGGCCACGCGATTGAGGCGTGGCGTCCCGATCCTCGGAGACATCGGCGCCGTGGACGACGCGGGCCATCAGGACCAGCGCCGGGTCCTTGCCCAGGCCGTATTCCTCGACCAGGACCTCGAACGAGCACAAACCGTCGCGATGCGTGTACCGCGCGCCCTTCGCGTCGAAGCTGATGGCACCGGTGCGCTCGGCGTAGGGAAGGACCTCGTCGGCGGGGACGTACACGATCTCAGCGTCGGGTTCGATGAACTTGCGGATCAGCCACGGACACGCGACCCGGTCCGTGTGCGGATGCTCACGCGTCACCCACTGCATCTGGCACCTCTCTGATCGGGCCTGAAATGGATCGCCAACGGCGGCCACGACGACACGATAACTGGACACGTTCCGCTCGCGCCTCTGAGCGTGGCGCTGTTACGCTTATGCCCTCTGGCCTTCCAGGCGGGGACGCCAGTCTTCGCGGTTGACTCGTGGGGAGGTGGGTCGAGTGGGCGGATGGGCGGTACCGGTGAACGCGAGCCCGGACCCTATGGTCGCGGTCCCCGCAGGGACGCGGCTGGCCACGATGGGCTATCGCATCGGCGCGTGGTTCCTGGACAACATCCTCGTTGGGCTGCTCGGGATCATCCCGTTCATCGGGGTCATAGTCACGGGGGCCGTCGGCCTGAACCAGCAGGCACTGGATCAGGTAGATACCAACAGCCCCTTCCCGTTCGACGGCGTTACCGCTCCGCTTTTCAACTGGAACCCCGGCCTGCTCGCCGTCTGGGCGGGCCTCTACGTAGCCATCCGTGTGGCCTACTTCGCGGGATCCTGGGTCAGAAGCGGCGCCACCCCGTGCCAGCGTGCCTTGAAGATCATTGTTGTCGACAGTTCGAGCAGCCGGAATCTGTCGATGAGTCAGGCTCTGCTCAGATGGTTCTTCCTGGATGGCGTCGCTGTCATCGTCTCGCTGATCCTCGGGTTCTACTTCGTGGACTGGGTCGCAAAGGCCCCGACGAACGATTGGCTTGCCACCGGCTATGGCTACTCCCGCGGTCTTACGCGCGCGTTCGGCCCGGAGTACTACTTGCTGTCGTGGTCCACGACGATATGGTCGGTCGTGTTGCTCATCACGGCCGTCAGAAACGGCGCGCGCCGTGGTTTCCACGACCGGCTGGCCCGATCCGTGGTTCTGAGCCCGCTCCAGACCGCGGCTCCGTGGCCCGGATACCCGCCGCCCGGGGCATATTGGCCCGCACCGGGCGGATACGCGCCCCAGCCGGGGACCTACTACCCGCCGCCCGGGACCTACTGGCCCGCACCGGGCGGATACCCGCCCCAGCCCGGGGCCTGGCCTCCCCAGCCCGGGGCCTGGCCGCCGCCCCAGCCCGGATACCCGCCGCCGGGCATAACGCCCTGGCCGCCGGTCCAAATGCCGTACGCGGGATACCAGGGCTACCCCGGGGTCCCTCAGGCCTCGGCTCCGGTGCCCTCGGCCGACGCCGCAGCCGAACCTCCGGCGACCCCTCCGGCGAGCGGACTCGAGCCGCCGCCGGGACCGCCCGAGGAGGCTCCGCCAGAGCGGTCCTGAGAGACAGGGCTCGGTCAGCCCGGCTGGCCCATCACCATGATTCGCAGTTCGGTCATGTCTTCGATGGCGTAGCGGAGGCCCTCGCGACCCTGGCCGGAATCCTTCGAACCGCCATAGGGCATGTGGTCGATGCGATAGGTCGGGACGTCGTTGACGATGACGCCGCCGACCTCGATCTCCTCGAACGCCGACCAGGCGTGGGCCAGGTCGTTGGTGAAGACGCCCGCCTGGAGCCCGAACCGGCTCTCGTTGAGGCATCGCACCGCTTCGGCGAAGTCCGTGAACCTGGAGAGGACCACCAGCGGGGCGAACGCCTCCTCGCTGCAGACCCGGGCCGTGGTCGGCACATCGGTCAGGATCGTCGGGTCGAAATAGGAACCGCTGGCGGTGCCTCCGAGCAGGACGCGCCCACCCATCGAGCGAGCCTCGTCCACCCAGGCCTGAGTTCGCGCCACGGCCTTGAGGTCCACCATCGGGCCCACGTCCGTCTGCGCGTCGAGCGGATCGCCCACCTTCAGCCCGCGTGACGCCTCCACGAATCGGTCCGTGAACTCGTCCCAGACAGCGTCGTGGACGAAGATCCTCTGGACGCTGATGCAGACCTGACCGGCGTAGCCGAAGGCACCCGGCAGGCACCGCTTCACGGCCCAGTCGAGGTCGGCCGACCGGTCGACGATGACACCCGCGTTGCCGCCCAGCTCGAGCACGACGCGCTTGCGCCCGGCCCGGGCCTTCATCTCCCAGCCGACCGCAGGGCTTCCCGTGAAGGTCAGTAGCTTGAAGCGATCGTCGCCGACCATCCGGTCGCCCAGCTCCCGTGTCATCGGCAGGACGCTAACGGCACCCTCGGGGAGGCCGGTCTCGGCAACGATCTCGGCCACCGTCAGCATCGTGAGCGGGTCCTTGGAGGGGGGCTTGAGGACGATGGGGTTGCCCGAGGCGATGGCCGGGGCGAGCTTGTGCGCGGCGAGGTTCAGCGGGAAGTTGAACGGGCTGATGCCCGCGATCGGGCCGATGGGGAAGCGCCTGACGATGCCCGTCCGGCCTCGAGAGGCCGGGTTCAAGTCCAGCGGGATGACCTCGCCGCCGATCCGTTCGGCCTCCTCGGCGCCGATGCGGAAAGTCAGGGCAGCCCGATCGACCTCAGTCAGGGCGTCGCGGATCGGTTTTCCCGATTCCAGCGCGATCAGATGCCCGATCTCCTCTCGCCGGGCCTCGATGCCGGCGCTGATCTTGCGCAAAGCCGCGCTGCGCTCGAAGGCCGGAAGCCGGCGGGTACGCTCGAATGCGGCCACGGCGGCCGTGACCGCCTCCTCGTACTGCTCGGGAGTGGCGTTGTACGTCCAGCCGGCGGGCTCGCCGGCGTGCGCGGGGTTGGAGATCTCCGTCCGGTCGGGCGAGTCGACCCACCGGCCCGCAAGGTAGATCGGATGGGGCTTCGTCGATGGGGGAGTGACCACTGCGTATCAGGCGGACTGGCCGCAGGCCGGGCAGTCCAGCCGGCTGAGCGTGCAGTCGCGGCCGCAGTCTCCGCCACCGGCGCACGTCTCGCACTTCGGGTTGGCGCGCTCGACCAGGGCCTCCTGACCGCAGCGGCAGAACCAGGTGCCCCGGGTCCGGCTGCGCAGTCTGTCGCCGTCGCTGGCGACGTGCCGGAAGGCTCCGCGGAACTCGATGATGTTCACGGGCCAGACGATACAGGAGTCCGGCCGGGCGCGGGCCGGCCCGACCTGCGGCACGAGGTCGCGCCGGGCGGGACGCCGACCGGTCTCGCTTGCCGCGCGCGACTCCGCCGATTGCCCAGGAGGTGCTACCTTCTAGGCCGGTCGCGACCGGGGATCCGGCGTGACGTCTCGGTCTGACGACTCCCGCGGCTTGCCGCGTCCCTGCAGAGGGGTACCGTTCCGCATGAACCTACGTTGGCGTGGCTGCCTCCTCGAGATCCTGGAGACGGTGGTCCTCACCGTCATCATCTTCTTCCTGGTGCAGCATTTCGTGGCCCAGCCGTACCAGATCATGCAGGTCTCGATGGAGCGCACACTCGAGCCCGGCCAGTACGTGCTGGTGGACAAGGTTTCGCCCAACTTCAGCGACTACAAGCGCGGCGACGTCATCGTCTTCGAGCCGCCCGCGGGATTCCAGGAGAACGGTCAGGACATCCCGTTCATCAAGCGCGTCATCGGTGTGGGGGGCGACCTCGTGGAGGTCCACGACGACGCCGTGTGGGTCAACGGCGTCAAGCTGGCCGAGCCCTACGTCTACGACGGACAGCCCACGACACCGCTGAGCACCCAGTCGAGCTGGCGAGTCCCCAAAGACCGGCTGTTCGTCCTGGGCGACCACCGCGAGGCGTCGCAAGACTCCCGAGTGTTCGGTCCGATCGCCAAGTCCACGGTCATCGGCCGGGCCTGGCTGCGCTACTGGCCGATCGGCAAGGTCACGCTGATCGGATCGGCCACCTACCAGGGAGTCCCGGACGCGCCGCCCGGGGTCTCGATCCCAACCTCGCCGGCGCCCTCGCAGTAGGCGCCCGCGATGAACCCTCCGGGCGACGGTCTGGGGTCGATCCTGCGGCGACGGCGCCGCGGGACCGTCGCGGTGGCAGCGGCCGTGGTGCTCGTAGCCGTGATCGCCACGGCAGGCCTGCTGATCCTGCGTGCCCGGCGGCCCGGCGGCCGGCGGGGCGGCGGCAAGCGGGTCCGCGACCGGTCACCGATCCGCCGACCCCCGCCGGGACGGGCATCGTCGCTCGCCTGCCAATCGCTCAATACTCGACCTTCTCCTGGGCGCCCGATGGCGGCCATCTGCTCGTGTCGAGCCAGGAGGGCAGCCGCGTTTACGACCGCTTCGGGAAGCTGGTCTCGGAGTTCGGGGGCGCGCAAGGCTGGCTGGACGCTAGCCATGTGGTCGGGTATGACGGATCCGTGACGGCGATCGATCGATCGCAACCGGGCGCGCCGCGCCCCAATTCCTGGGTGGTGGCCAACGGCCATGGCTCGGCGGCGATCATCGTGGCCGTGCCCGCCTGCGTAGGCGATCCGCTCGTGAACTGGTACCGCGATGGAGCCTACGTGAAGGCGCAGGAGAAGGTCAGTCCGTTCGGCTGGTCGCCCGACGGGCGGTTCATCTTGAAGGGCCACCTGGATTGCTCGTCCGAGGACGCCGAGCTGCATGGCTGGAAGGGGCCGGTGGACGTTGTCGACTTCGCCACCGGGCATGTCGTGGCAACGGCGCCGGGCGTCCGGGGAGAGATGGCCTTCAGCCCGGACCTGACCATGCTCGCGGCTCAGTCCGACGCCGACCTGGAGATCGTGGACCTGGGCGGGCAGTCCGTCGAAACGCTGCCGGGCACCCGGTTCCTCGGCTGGCTGGACGCCGAGACCCTGTACGCCGTCGCGGGCTCACAGCTGAAGCTCGTGGATCTGGACCCGCTCGCCATGATGGACGCCTCCGGGGATGAATGGCAGGCCGAATCCCCGACTGGCCTCCACCTCGCCGCCGATCTGACCGGCGCCGCCCGCCGAATCGTCGCCCAGGACGGCACGACCCTGCTCGACCTCTCGTCGGCGGGACTCGTGGCAGAGCGCCCGACCGTTGGCGATCGCGTGGCTTCCGCCCTCCAGCAGAGCTGGTGGTCCCCGGACGGCCGCATGCTGGCTCTCGAGTCTTCCGACGGCACGTCGCTGGTCCTGATCTCCGTCGATCCGACCATGAAAGGCTCGCACGTAGTCCGGTTCCGACAGACACGCCGAACACCGGGCACTCGTCGACTCGCCGGGCACGCCGGCCCCATTTCAGATACGTGACATAACGCCCGCCTGCCGGTTCTTTCAGACAAGTGCAAGGGTTCGTTCAGAAACTCGGGGTCGATAGAGCCGCACACGAAGCGACGGCCACAGGACCCGGGCGGCGGATGGCCAGCCCGGGGGAGCGTCAAAATGGCTCGTGTCCCCGGACAGCACTCCCGACTGCGTCGTCGGTGGCTGGCAATCCCCGCCTCACTCGCGGTCTTGGCCGTAGCCGTCGCGGAATTCGCGTCGCCCTTCCAGATCACCGGCGTGAGCATGGCGTCGACCGTCCAGTCCGGCCAAATCGTCCTGGTGGACCGGTTGAGCACCGCGATCGGTGACCAGCGGGGCGAAGTCATCCTCTTCTACCCGCCTATCAACAGTCCCGTTCCCTACCTCAAGCGCGTCATCGGGCTGGCGGGTGACCATATCTCGATCGTCAACGGACGCGTCTCCGTCAACGGCAGTCAGCTCGACGAGACGTATCTGGCCCCGAACACGGTGACCCTCACAGACGTCTCGGACTACGAGCTGACCGTCCCGGCCGGCACCGTGTTCGTCCTCGGAGACGACCGGTCGTCATCCCGCGACTCCCGTGACTTCGGGCCCGTCCCAACCGCCAACGTCATCGGCCAGGTCTGGATGGCGTTCATGCCGAATCTCACGGGTCTCTCGATCGCGATCCTGTGATCCGGGCCGGGTAGCCCGGCGCCGGAGCTAGTAGTCGGGCAGGACCGACTCACCGAACATCAGGAACTTGTCGACGCCCCTGGCCGCCCGGCGGCCTTCGTTGATCGCCCACACCACGAGCGACTGGCCGCGAGAGCAGTCGCCGGCGGCGAAGACGCCCGGGACGGTCGTCATGAGGTCGTCGTCATGGACGATGTTGCCGCGGTGGTCCAGCTTGCAGCCGAAGGCTTCCGGCAGATCCGGCGCCGGGCCCAGGAAACCCATCGCGATGAGGAGGAGGTCCGCGTCGAGGGTCTTCTCGGTGCCGGCCAGCTCGCGCATCTCGGGCCGGGCCCCCGGCGTATGGACCCAATCGATCTCGACGGTCTCGATGGCCTTGAGACTGCCCTTCGCGTCGCCGATCAATCGGCGAGTGTTGACGCAGTAGAGTCGCGGGTCGGCGCCCCATAGAGCGGCCGCTTCCTCCTGGCCGTAGTCGAGCTTGTAGACCTTCGGCCACTGCGGCCACGGGTTGTCGGCGGCCCTTGTCTCGGGCGGCCTGGGCAGGATCTCGAGCTGCACGAGGCTCTTCGCGCCCTGGCGGATGGCCGTGCCGACGCAGTCGGTGCCCGTGTCGCCGCCGCCGATCACCACGACGTTCTTCCCGGCGGCGGATATCGGCGTGGCCGGGCCGCCCAGGAGCGCCTTGGTGTTGGCGACGAGGAATTCCATGGCGAAGTGGACGCCCGCCAGTTCGCGGCCCTCCACGCGCAGATCGCGCGGGACCGTCGAGCCGGTCGCCAGCACGACGGCGTCGAAGTCGGAGACGAGCTTCCCGGGGTCCACGTCCCGGCCCACCGAAACGCCGGTGACGAACTTGATCCCCTCGGCCTCCAGCAGCTTCACGCGCCGCTCGACGACGGACTTGTCCAGCTTCATGTTCGGGATGCCGTACACGAGGAGGCCGCCGATCCGGTCGTCGCGTTCATAGACGGTCACTTCGTGGCCGGCGCGGTTCAGCTGAGCTGCCGCGGCCAGGCCCGCGGGTCCGCTGCCGATGACCGCGACCTTCATGCCCGTGCGCGCGAGTGGCGGTTCGGGCACCACCCAGCCTTCCAGGAACGCACGCTCGACGATCTCGTTCTCGATGGTCTTGATCGTCACCGCCGGCTGGTTGATGCCCAGCGTGCACGACCCCTCGCACGGCGCCGGGCAGACCCTGCCCGTGAACTCCGGGAAGTTGTTGGTCTTGTGGAGGCGGATGATCGCCTCGCGCCACTGGCCGCGGTAGACCAGATCGTTCCACTCCGGGATCAGGTTATGGATCGGGCAGCCCATGGCCTGGCCGTTGACCAGGACGCCGGAGTGGCAGTAGGGGATGCCGCAATCCATGCACCGGGCGCCCTGGTCTCGCAGGGTCTTCTCCTCGTAGCTGGGATGCGTCTCCTTCCAGTCCCTGGCGCGCTCCAGTGGCGGCCGGACGTGGGCCGGTTCCCGCTCGAACTCCATGAAACCCGTCGGCTTGCCCATCGTCAGTTCCCCGCCACTCGGCGCGCGTCGAGGACGTTCTCATCGAAGGCGGCCATCTCGGCCTCATCTTCGGAGAGACCGCGTTCGCGCATCCGGGCCTGGGCCTCGATCACGCGGCCGTAGTCGTTCGGCACGACCCGGACGAAGCGGCTGACCGTCGTCTGCCAGTCGTCGAGAAGCGCCTTTGCCCGAGTGCTGGCCGTGTACTCGGCATGACGCTCCAGCAGCCGCCGGACCAGCGCCACTTCGGCCGGATCGGAGAGCGGGAACAGCGTGACCATCTCCTTGTTGCAGACCCGCTCGAAGCCGCCGCCGGCGGCTCCGCCCTCGCCGCTCTCATCGAGGACGTAGGCCACGCCGCCGGACATGCCGGCCGCGAAGTTCCGGCCGGTCTTGCCGATGACGACGACTCGGCCGCCGGTCATGTACTCGCAGCCGTGGTCGCCCAGGCCCTCCACCACGGCGTGGACGCCGGAGTTGCGAACGCAGAAGCGCTCGCCGGCGATGCCGCGGATGTAGGCCTCGCCGGAGGTGGCCCCGTAGAAGGCAACGTTGCCGGTGATGACGTTGTCCTCGGCCACGAACCTGGCGTCACGGTCCGGGAACAGGATGATCTTGCCGCCCGAGAGGCCCTTGCCCAGGTAGTCGTTGGCGTCGCCCTCGAGGGTGAGGGTGATCCCCTTGGGAATGAAGGCCCCGAAGCTCTGCCCGGCCGACCCGCGGAAGTGGAGCTTGATCGTGTCCTCCGGGAGGCCGGCAGCGCCGTAGCGGCGCGTGACCTCCGACCCAAGCGTCGTGCCGGTGACGCGGTTGACGTTGCGGATCGGCAGCTCGGCCTCGACCCGCTCGCCGCGATCCAGCGCCGGCTGGCACAGAGGGATCAGTGTCGTCGAGTCGAGCGACGCCTCGACGTTGTGCTCCTGGCTGATCTGGCAGGTCCGCAGCGTCGTCTTGGGGATCTGGGCCTGGTAGAGGATTCGGCTGAAGTCGAGGTTGTGGGCCTTCCAGTGGTCGATCGCCCGGCGCATCTCGAGCCGTTCCGAGTGGCCGACCATCTCGTCGAAAGTGCGGAAACCCAGCTGGGCCATGTACTCGCGCACTTCCTGGGCCACGAAGTTCATGAAGTTGACCACGTATTGCGGGTCGCCGGTGAAACGCTTGCGCAGCTCCGGGTCCTGAGTGGCGATCGCCCACGGGGCAGGTGTTGAGGTGGCAGACGCGCATCATCACGCAGCCCAGGGTCACCAGCGGAGCCGTCGAGAAGCCGAACTCCTCGGCTCCAAGCAACGCTCCGACGACCACGTCGCGGCCCGTCTTCATCTGGCCGTCGACTTCGAGCGCCACGCGGGAGCGCAGATCGTTCATGAGCAGAACCTGGTTCGTCTCGGCTATGCCGAGCTCCCAGGGAAGCCCGGCGTGCTTGATCGAACCGAGAGGAGACGCTCCCGTGCCGCCGTCGTGGCCGCTGATCAGGATGACGTCGGCGTGGGCTTTGGCGACGCCCGCGGCGATCGTCCCGACTCCCACCTCGGAGACGAGCTTGACCGAGATCCGCGCCTCCTGGTTGGCGTTCTTCAGGTCGTGGATCAGCTCCGCCAGATCCTCGATGGAGTAGATGTCGTGATGAGGGGGCGGGCTGATCAGGCCCACGCCCGGAGTCGAGTGGCGGACCTTGGCGATCCAGGGGTAGATCTTGTGCCCGGGGAGCTGGCCGCCCTCGCCCGGCTTGGCGCCCTGGGCCATCTTGATCTGGATCTCGCGGGCGCTCACGAGGTACTCGCTGGTCACGCCGAAGCGGCCGGAGGCGACCTGCTTGATGGCGCTCTTGCGAGAGTCTCCGTTCGGGAGCGTCTCGAAGCGGGCCGGATCCTCGCCGCCCTCGCCGGTGTTCGACTTCGCGCCGAGGCGGTTCATGGCGATGGCGAGCGCCTCGTGGGCTTCACGGGAGATGGAGCCGTAGCTCATCGCGCCGGTCTTGAAGCGCTTGACGATCGATTCGACGGGTTCCACCTCGTCGATCGACAGCGGATGGCGGTGGTTCGACTTGAAGTCCATCAGTCCGCGCAGAGTGCACAAGCCTTCGGACTGGTCGTCGATCAGCTTGGAGTACTCCTTGAAGGCTTCGTAGTTCCCGCTCCTGGTGGCGAACTGGAGCTGGGCGATGCTGAGCGGATTCAGGAGGTGGTTCTCGCCCTCGACGCGGTACTGGACGTTGCCGCCGACGCCGAGCTGCTTGTGGTAGATCGGTCGCTTGGGCGGGTAGGCGCGGTCCTGGCGCATCTTCACTTCGCGGGCGATGACGTCGATACCGACGCCGCCGATGCGCGTGGGCGTCCCGGTGAAGTACTCGTCGACGAAGTCCTGATTGAGCCCCAGCGCCTCGAAGACCTGGGCGCCGTGATAGCTCTGGGTCGTGCTGATGCCCATCTTGGAGATGACCTTGACGATCCCCTTGGCGATCGCCTTGCGGTACTTCTTCTCGGCGGTCTCCGCAGGCCCGGCGATCATCCCGAGGCGGACCTGATCGTGGACGGTCTCGAACGCGAGGTACGGATTGATGGCGCTGGCGCCGTATCCGATCAGCAGGGCGAAGTGATGGACCTCGCGCGGCTCCCCCGACTCCAGGACGAGCCCGACCAGGGTCCGAGTCCCGGACCGGACGAGGTGGTGGTGGACCGCGGAGACGGCCAGGAGCGACGGGATCGGCGCCTCGTCGGCGTCGTGGCCCCGGTCCGAGAGGATGATGATGTTGTGGCCCTCGGAGATCGCCTCCGAACAGCGGTCGCGGAGCTGCTCGATGGCCTTGCGCAGGCCGGCGCCACCGTCCGTGACGCGATAGACGATCGGAAGCGTGATGGTCTTGAAGCCGTGGTGAGGCTTGCCGGACCCGAGGTCGGGCTTGCCCGAGCCATCCACGGTGGCGAGGTTCCGGATCTTCTCCAGCTCCTCGTTCGAGAGGACCGGCGAGGGCAGCTCCAGCTGGTGGGCCGACTCGGGGTTGGGCTCCAGGAGGTTGCCCTCGGGCCCGATCGCCATCTCGGTGGCCATGATGATTTCTTCGCGGATGGCGTCGACGGGCGGGTTCGTGACCTGGGCGAAGAGCTGCTTGAAGTACGAGAAGAGGAGCTGCGGCCGTTCCGAGAGAACCGCCAGCGCGGCGTCGTTGCCCATCGCGCCGACGGGCTCCGTGCCGGTCGTGGCCATGGGGTTGATCAGGATGCGGACGTCCTCGGCCGTGTAGCCGAAGACCTCCTGGCGGCGCAGGACGGTCTCGTGGTCGGGCTCGATGACGCGGGGCGGGGGAGGCAGCTCGGTCAGCCTGACGAGCCACTCGCGGACCCACTCGCCATACGGCTGCTCGGTGGCGACGCGATGCTTCAGCTCGTCGTCGGAGACGATTCGCTGCTCGGCCGTATCGACCAGGAACATCCGGCCCGGCTGAAGCCGTCCCTTGGCCACGATCTGGTCGGGCGGGATATCGAGGACGCCCGCCTCCGATGCCATGATGGCGCGGCCGTCGGCCGTGACGTAGTAGCGGGCCGGCCGTAGACCGTTGCGGTCGAGCGTGGCGCCGACGCGGATTCCGTCGGTAAAGGCGATCGAGGCGGGACCGTCCCACGGCTCCATCAAGCCGGAGTGGAACTCGTAGAAAGCCCGCTTCTCGGGCGCCATCGACTCGTGGTGCTGCCAGGGCTCGGGCACCATCATCATCAGGGCGTGGGCCACCGAGCGGCCCGAGAGGTAGAGCAGCTCGAGGACGTTGTCGAGGATCGCCGAGTCCGAGCCCTCGACGTCGATCGCAGGCAGCGCCTTGGTCAGCTCGTCGCCGAACAAGCTCGAGCTGAACTGCGACTGGCGGGCGTGCATCCAGTTGACGTTGCCGCGCAGGGTGTTGATCTCGCCGTTGTGGGAGATGTAGCGGTAGGGATGGGCTCTCGGCCAGGACGGGAACGTGTTGGTCGAGAAGCGCGAATGGACCATTGCGATCGCGCTCTCGAGACGCTCGTCGGCCAGATCCGGATAGAACGTGCGCAGCTGCGAGGCGTTGAGCATCCCCTTGTAGACGATCGTCCGGCAGCTGAGCGAGGGGATGTAGAAGTCGCCGCGGCTCGGGATCGAGGAGCGCGAGACCGCCTTCTCGACCAGACGGCGGGCCACGTATAGCTTGCGCTCGAAGGCGAGGTCCTCGACCAGGCGCTCCGGCCGGTCGATGAAGACCTGGCGGATCAGAGGCTGGCTGGCTTTCGCGCTCGCTCCGAGGCCGGTGTTGTCCGTGGGGACCTCGCGCCAGCCCAGCAGACGAAGTCCCTCGTCGTTGACGACCTGCTCGAAGAGGCGGAAGCACTCGACGCGGCTGACCCTGTCCTGGGGCAGGAAGACCATGCCGACGCCGTAGCCACCCTTGCCGCGGAGGCTGACGCCGGACTTCGCCGCAACGTCGGCCAGGAATCGGTGCGGGATCTGGATCGTGATTCCCGCGCCGTCGCCGGTGTTCTTCTCGGAGCCGGTTGCGCCGCGGTGCTCGAGGTTGACCAGGACGGTCAGGGCGTCGCGGACGGTCTTGTGCGACGGACGACCCGCGATGTCGACGACGAAGCCGAAGCCGCACGCGTCGTGCTCGAACGCAGGGTCGTACAGCCCCAACGCCTGCGGTTTGCGTGTCGCGTTCAACTCGTCCGCCGTCCTCGTAGAACTGGCTGCCGGCCGCGGGCTACGGCCTAGCAAGTGACAGGGGTGCCTGCTCCGTCACGCAGGAGCCCCGTTCCGTCGCGGAAACCCGAGTGTTGATTAGAGAGCCGCCCCAGGTCAAGGATGCGAAAGGTTGCGAATTGGGAACGAAAGATAGTCCGGGGACTCGCTCGCCGAAGATGCCGCCTCTCGCTGTCCCGCCGATTCACGATAGACTTTCCGCTGCCCCGCCGAGACGTTCGATCCGGCTCCGAAGGGCGACGCGACCGGCTTGCGAGCCACCAGGCCTCATCAGGGAGGACTACCTTGTCGCCACAGAACCGCCGCGGCCGAGCGGGCCCTGCCAGCCATCGCGCCGCGTCCTCGAAGGCGCCGGCCGCTCCGGCTCCGCAGCCGGAAGCGGAAAGCGACCAGGGGTCCGAGGCGACTGTTGCCGCTCGCCACCATACGGCCACGCCGGGCGTCAGGCGCCGTGGCCGGGCGCCGGCGAGTCGCGGCGCGATGATTCGCAACGGATACCAGTACGTGAAGGCGTACGTCCCGCTCTTCATGGCGTTCGTGGTCCTGTTCGCCGGCGTCTGGGTCTACGTCAGTTTCGGCCCGCACACGCCCACCGCGAAAGAGAACTGGACGAATATCGAGAACGAGTGGAAGCCGAAGCGCGACGCGGACATCAAGAAGATCGGCGAGTCCGTCAACGACTTCACCGTCCAGCAGGCGGCCTACAAGGCTCTCCGTGACGACACCAGAGGCTGGATGAACGCGCTACAGGCGGTCAAGGACTGGGGCGACCCCAACGCCACCTCGATCGTCATCCAGGCGACCAACGCCGATGTGAAGCAGTTCATCCAGGCCGGGCTCGACGAAGCAACCATCCTCGACGCTGTTGTGGCGGCCCCCAACGCCGACTTCGTGATCCTGGATGGGCCGCAGATCACCAGCGCCGAGAACACATTCTGGGTGGACCACGAGGTGGCGCGGAACGACATCTTCGGCGGACCGGCTCCATCTGCCCTGCCGACGATCGCGCTGCCCTCCGCCACTCCAGCTCCGTCAGGATCGCCCGGGGCGTCGGGAAGCCCGGGAGCGTCGGGTTCGCCGGCCGCAAGCCCGAGCTAGACCCCCGACCTGCCGCTGGGGAGCGGTACCGACGGTGCCAGTCCAAAGTACGGCTTGTGACGGTTGTGTGGAGTCTGTACGGTTCGCGTCGCTTCGGGTCCGGTTAGGACCCGCGTGCATCCTGGAGACTGCAACCGCACGAATGGCGATGCAGACGCAGAGGAAACCCATGGCTGCTGTCGTGGCCGCGAACCAACTCGGTCCCATGCTCACCGCGAGCGAGGTCGCCGGGATGCTCCACCTACACGTCAACACGGTGAAGCGTCTGGGCGATCGAGGCGAGCTTCCCTTCTACCGCGTCTGCAAGAGGGGCGACCGCCGCTTCCGCCTCGAAGACGTGATGACGTTCCTCGACAAGAACCGCTGAGATAGCACCAGCCCCGGGTTCGCCGGAGGCCCGTCACAAGGCCCGAGTGCCCTCATCCGTCGAGCCACAATCGACGCCCGCGGCGACCGCCGCGGGCGTCGATGATTCCGCGTGGAGCTCGGTCAGCCGGCCCGCGGGATGGACCGGAGCGCCGTCTCGAACATCTCGACGCCGCGCGCGATCTCGGCGGCGGTGACGTCGATCGGCGGCAGGAAGCGGATCACGTTGTGGTGGGTGCCGCAGTTGAGGACCAGCAGGCCCTGGTCGGCGCAGGCCTGGATCAGAGCCTCGCTCGTCTCCGTGTCCGGATCGCGAGTGGCGCGGTCCTTGACCAGCTCGACGCCCACCATCAGCCCGGCGCCGCGGACGTCGCCGATCCTGTCGTCGGCCGCCATGAGCTCCAGGAGGCGGGCCTGCAGCTCGTCTCCGCGGGCCGCGGCGTTGGCCACGAGGCCCTGTTCGGCGATGGTGCGCATCACGGCGACGCCGGCGGCGCAGCTCACCGGGATTCCCGCCGAACGTGGTTCCGTGCGCACCGACGCCCCAGCGCTCCTGCAGCTCGCGGCGGGTGACGATGGCGCCTATCGGCAGTCCGTTGGCGAGCGCCTTGGCTACGCACACCACGTCGGGGACGATGCCGGCGTGTTCGAAGGCCCACATGCGACCGGTTCGGGCGATTCCGGATTGGATCTCGTCGCAGATGAGCAGGATGCCGTTCCGGTCGCACAAGGACCGCAGTTCGCGCAGGAACGAGGCGGGAGCCGGGTTGAAGCCGCCCTCGCCCTGGATCGGCTCGATGATGATGGCCGCGACTGACGAGGCCGGGATCTCGTGGCCCAGAAGAGTCTGGAGCGCGCCCATCGCGCCGGCCGTCGCGGCTTCTTCGTCGTCGCCGAAGTATCGGTACACGTTGGGAAACGGCGTCAGGTAGACCGACGGGAGAAGCGGCTCGTATCCGAGCCGGTAGTTGATGCTCGAGCTCGTGACGGAGGCGGCGCCGAAGGTTCGGCCGTGGAAGGCGCCCCGGAAGGCGATGATGCCGGGCCGCCCGGTCACCCTTCGCGCGAGCTTGAGAGAAGCCTCGACGGCCTCCGCGCCGGAATTGCCGAAGAAGACCGTGTCCAGCGGCTCCGGGCATGCGTCGGCGAGCATTGCGGCCAGCCGCCCGACCGGCTCCAGGTAGCCGAGGGCGTTGCAGATGTGGAGCAGCTTGTCGGCCTGGTCCTTGATCGCCGCGGTCACCGCCGGGTGGTGGTGGCCGAGTGAGGTCGTGGCGATGCCGCAGGCGAAGTCCAGGAACCCGCGGCCGTCGGAGTCGTAGAGGATGTGGCCCTCGCCGTGGCTCCAGTTCCGCTCGTAGTAGCGGCCGAGGATCGGGGAGAGGTTCGGTTTGGAGATCTCGGCGTACTTGCCGGCGGAGGCCAGGTCGTCGATCTGAGCCGGGGTCAGGTCGGCCGCGCGAGCGCCGGCCGGGACGACCGCGGAGGCAGGGGCGACGTTTGACTTGGCTGTTGGATCCATGACGGGGCTCCTCGGAAGAATCGGGTCGCCGGTCGAGGGCGACCGGCGGGGCCACCCGAGTATATAGGGCGGAGGCCTCGTGGCGCGGCCGGGCACCGGCCGATACCCGAGCGCCCGCCGGTTCGCTACATCTGGGGAGGACCCTGACGGACCCGGTCGAAGATCGCCGGGAGCGAGAGGTAGCGCGTCCCGAGTCCCTCCATGTACCACGTGACCCCGGCCGCGGCGAGGGCACGGAGCCTTCCCACGTCGCGTGGACTGGGATCCATCACCTCCTCGGCCACCACGATTTCGGCCGGGCGCCCGTCGCGGAGCTTCTCGATCCTGGTTCTGGCCTGGCCTATCTCGTCCTCGGTCATCGGCGTCTCCTTCGCCGCCGTCCGGTCCGAGCTTCATCGGGAAGTAGCCGTCCCAGGCCGCGGCTCGGCGCAGCGGCCCATCCTTCGGCCATGTCCCGGCAACCCAGACGGGGATGCGCGGCCGCTGGATCGGCGTCGGCAGGAACCTGGTCCGAGCCACGTGGAAGTGCCTGCCTTCGAACTCGAAAGGCTCTCCGCTCCACAGGCCCGCCAGGATGGCCAGGCCTTCGTCCAGCTTCTCGGCGCGGACGTGGATGTCGGCTTCTTCGCCGAACGCGGTGAACTCGGTCTCGGCCGGCACCCCGAGGCCCACGCCCAGGATCAACCTGCCGCCCGACAGGCAGTCGAGGGTCGCGGTCTGGCGGGCCAGCACCCAGGGTCGCCGGCGCGGTACGGGCGTGACCATCGTGCCGATGGCGATCCTCTCGGTCGCCTGGGCTACGGCCGCGAGCAGCACCCACGGATCCGCCATCGGCACCGCCATCTCTCCGAAGGCGTTGATGTGATCCCAGACGAAGAACCCATCCCAGCCGGCGGCTTCGGCGTCCCGGGCGAGAGTGACGATCGTCGCCGGGTCCGCGAATTCCGCGAAGTTGGGCATGTCCAGCGCAAATCGCATGACGCTCTCCTCAGAGGTCGAGCGGTGGAGCCGCGCCACGGCACCGGCGGAGCTGCCACTCGCAAGCCCCAGCATCGCATCGTGCATCCGCCCCGTGCCACCTTACTTGGCACAGCCGGTCGCCGATAGTCCTGGGCGAATCTGCGCCAAAAGTCCCACTTGCCCCACTGAAAGGGGTACTATTCGAACGCCGGGTCGATTCCCGGGCGCATCGCGGCGGCGTTCGTGCCCTCACGCGGTCGCTTGCGCTGGAGCTTGCCCGCCCGTTGGGCGGACTTGGTCGGTCGTCCCCTCGGCCGATCGGTACAGCGCAGCGAAATGAGGACCGCCATGGGACGAGTGAAGGCGCCTACCGCGGACGACAGGCTCGAGTACAAGGTCGACGGCAGATCGGTCACGGTCGCCACGCGGCCGGCCGACGGCGACAGCCTCGCCCGGCTCTTCGAGATCGATTCCAAGGTGACCTGGAGCGATGCGTCTCCGCTCACCGACGATGACGTGGCCGGGCTCGTCCGCGGCCTGCTGAAGAAGGCGGAGCGGCGCGGTCAGCCGCTCGAGGTGATAGGCGTACCGCCCGCGGCGGCCCAGGCATTCCCCGACGATCCGCGCATCTCCATCTCGCCCGTGGAGCCCTTCTCGATGTCCCTGCCCGGCACTCCGACCGGCCTGGTTCTCGACATGGACGCTCGCGGCGACGGCCACATCTCTGCCTTTGGCGACGACCGGGTCCGACTCGGGTCGGACGGGATGTGGTGGATCCTCACTCGACTGATGGACGCCCTGGCCGATCCGGAAGTCGCGTCCGAATGGCCGCGCTTCCTGACGTTGAGCGACGTCCTCGGCGGGAGGGCCACCCAGGCCTCGCTCGAAACCGTCGATGGCGGTGTCCGGATCGTCTGGCGCAAGCTCGACAGCGGCGTAGTGGGTGACGTAGTCGCGGTTCAGGAGCTCTCGTACCAGCGCATGGACGGATGGCTGTGCATCCTGCGCCCCGTCCGGGACGACCTGGAGAGGCGGCGGGTCCACCGCCAGAGACTGAGCCCGGCCCGCACCGCCGAGAAATGGGCCCGAGTGCTGGAGCGCTGGAACTAGATCCGGGTCCCTACCTCCCCGGTCGGCGTGCGCCCTGGAGGCGCAGCGGCTACTCCACGGCCACGGCCAGCGGCCGCAGCCGCGACGTCGCCCGTGGGCTGGACGAGGAAGATCCACACGTCCCAGGCGCAATGGCTGACGATGAGCGCCCCGATGGGGACTCCGGCCGCGTAGAGGAAGCACCAGTGAGCGCCGGCCACTCCGGCCGCGCCCATGAGGGTGAAGTTGCCCGTCGTCACGTGGACCGCCGAGTACGCCACGGCGGCCATCGCCGCGCCCGTCCAGCGGCCGTAGCGGCGCATGAGGGCCTCCTGCACCAGGCCACGCCAGAACAGCTCCTCCGCCGGGCCGATGATCGTGACCAGCCGGAGCCGCGGTCTCGCTCCGCGGAGCCAGTTCCCGCAGCGAGTAGATGTCGCGGATCTGGTCGTCACCGCCGGGCACGACGCGTCGCGCGAACCGGTCGCCGAGCTTGAAGGTCCCGTACAGCGCGGCGGCCGAGGTCAGACCCAGAGCCACTTCCCGGAGACCGATGCGCGTCCGCCGGAGCTTCGGGTTGGCGAGCAGCGCCAGGCCGCCCAATGCCAGACCGGTCGCAGTCATCCGGCTCCAGAATCGGTCGCGCGGGCCGCGGAAGGTCGCCGCGAACGCCGGCACGGCGGCCGCCAATCCAACGGCCAGCGCCGCGTCCAGACGGCGGTCCGCGACCGCCCGGTTCGGCGGAGCACCACCGCCGTTGCGGTCCGACGTCGCCTTCATGCGGGGACGATACGCGCCAGCAGCAATCCCAGCACGAGCAGCAACCCGAAGGCGAAGTGGAGCCGGGCGGTCTGCAGATCGATCATCGCGATCGCCCGGGCCTGACCGGTGGAGCCAAGCTCGGCCGAGCGGACCACCTGGGCCAGGAACGGCAGAGAGAAGACCGCGATGACGGTAGTGGCCGGAAGCCACCTGATGGCGATGGCCAGACCAAGGGTCACGTACGCCCCGATCACGAGGCCCAGGTAGCCGTAGTGGGCCCAGTCACGCCCGATGCGGCTCGAGAGAGTGCTGATTCCCGCCCGCGTGTCCTCGCTGATGTCGCGCCACTCGTTGCCGTGGAGGATGGCCGCCACGAGCAGGCCGACCGGCAGCGAGAGAACGAGGGCGTGCCAGTCCCACAGGCCGGTGACCGCGTAGTAGGAGCCCACCACCATGATCGGGCCCATGAGCACGAACACGACCGGCACGCCGAGCGCCCGGTACTTGTACTGGAATGGGGGCGCGGTGTAGGTGTAGCCGGCGACCAGGCCCAGGAGACCAAGGCCCGCTATGGCGGCGCCGCGGAGCCAGACCAGGTAGCCGCCGACGGCGATGGCGGCAAGGAACAGCGCGATGGCGAAGGCGTAGGCGCCTCGTTCGCTGACCCGACCCTTGAGGACCGCGTGGCTCATCCGTGGCGATGTGATGGTGTCGATGCCCTTGCGGACGTCGTAGACCTCGTTGATCACGTTCGTGCCGGAGTGGAGGAGCATCCCGCCCGCGAGCGCGGCCAGGAACGGCAGCCACGAGAAATGGGAGTCCACGGCTGCGAGCGCGCCTCCGGCCAGGACCGGAATCGCCGAGGCCGTGTAGGCAAACGGCCGAAGGACCTCATAGGCGGCTCCCAGGCGACGGCGTCCACGCTCGAAGAGTCCGAGCCGGTGGTCGTCGGCCAGGCCGAGATGCCGGGTGCCGGACTCCGCGGGCGTATCGATCGCGCCGGAGCCGTCCACCGTGCCGCCTCGCGCCGTGGTCGCGCCGGCGGCCGCGGCGACTCTCTCGTCTGTGGCGACCGGCAAGGGCAGGTCGGCATAGAGACGCGCTGCCTCGATCAGCTCGATGACCTGGGTCTCGTCCTGCACGACCGGCTGGAGCAGCGGCAGATTCAGTCCCGTCTCGGAGTGGAAGTCCATCGCCCGTGCGGCAACGTCCTCGCGCGTGCCGCACAGCATGAAGGCGTCGAGCAGGTCGTCCGGGATCAGCTTGCCGGCTTCGTGGAATTCCTCGGCGCGCCAGGCGGTGGCGATCCGATTCCGCAGGTCCAGCTCGAAACCGGCCCGGTTCATCGACACGTCGCCCAGGACCGACATCATGTAGATCACGAAGGGCTCGCGCTTGGCCCGGTTCAACGCCTCCCGCCGCGTCTTGTCGACGAGGGAGAGCAGGTAGCCGGCCGTTTCGATGTCGCGCGGGTCGCGGCCGGCGGCGGTCGCCGAAGCGGCCAGGCGTTCCAGGATCAAGCGCAGGGACGGGACCGACTCGCAGGGTCGGGCCAGGTAGCCATCCGCCTTCTGCCCGGCCAGCTCCACGAACTCCTTGCGGTACGCGGCCACGAATAGCGGGATGCGGTGGACCGGCGGGAACATCGGCTGGATCGGCGGCAGTCCCGGCGTGGAGGAAGGGAGCCGCTCGCCGGCCCACAGCGCCCGCAGCTGATCGAGGGTCGCGCTGACGCGAGCCACGGCCTCGTCGGGCGAGTAGGGGATGCCCATCTGCTTGAGCCGCAGCGGCAAGCCGGTCCCGATGCCCATGACGATGTGTTCGGGCAGGATCTCGTCCAGCGCGGAACCGGTCATGGCCAGCACGACGGGGTGGCGCGTGTACGGATTCACCGCGCCCAGGGCAAGCCGGAACGAGCTTTCCGGATCGTTGGCCAGGGCGGCGGCGATGGCGGCGCCGAACGTGATGGCGTCCCGCTCGTAGTAGGAGTCGTGGATCCAGACCGAGTCGAGTCCGGCGTCCCGCGCCCGCCTGGTCCAATCGATGACGTCCGAGACGTCACCCCTGGCCGCAAGCCCCAGGCCTACCCGGCGTGTCAGCGAGCGCATGTTCCTCCTGTGAGCTGGCGCCGGGCGTCGGGACCTCGACAGCCGGGCGAGCCGCCGGGCGCATCGATATGTTAGCGACTTACTGTTCGAAACCCTCGTCAAGACCGCGTCGAGCCCGTGTGGTGGGGCGGAATCCCGTCGTGCGGTCCGTGCCTGTCTTCGCGGCATCGCCTAAGGTTCGGCTGTGCCACTTCCTACGGGGCCCGCTCCGTGGTTCGGACTCAGCGAGGAGACCCTGCGCTCACTCGAGATCCATTCCGCGCGCGCCGTCGCAATCCCCGGCCGCGGCTGGCGCGATCTCGGCGATGCGGTGCTGCTCTTTTCCGCCGGCGAGAAGGAGCCCTTCTTCAATCGACTGACGGCCGTCCGCTGGCCCGAGGACCCAAAGGCCTTCGACGCCCGGCTGAGGCACGCGAACGAGCTCTTCGCCGCGCTCGATCGCCGGCCCTTCGCGTGGGTCATACCGGGCCTCAGTACGCCGGCCGATCTGACTGCCCGCCTGTCCGCGAATGGGTTCGTGAACCAGGGCGGCGGCTCGGACATGATCCTGCTGCGGGACCCCGGGGGTCCGCCCGAGATGCCGCTTCCCGGGGGCGCGCGCATTGGAGCGCTGGCACCAACCCTCGCCGCAGGACCGGCCGGGCCTGGCGCGGGACCTGGCTCTGGTCATCGGCGAGTCGTTCCACATCCCACTCGCCAGGCAACCCAATCTGGTAGCCGAGATCGAGCTGACCCTCCAACAGCCCACCTTCCACGCCTACCTGATCCGGATCGACGGTGAGCCCGTGGCGACCGGCGAGAGGTACTCCTTCGATGGGGCGAGCTACCTCTCCTCGATCGGGACGCGGCCGGCGTGGCGTGGCCGCGGCTTCGGCCGCCTCATCACGCAGGCCCTGGCCCACGATTCGGTAGCCGCCGGCTTCGACCTCGTCTACCTCGGCGTCTACCCGGAGAACACCCGGGCGATCCGGCTTTACGAGCGACTCGGTTTCGCGACGCTGGGCCCGCGCTCGGCAGAGATGCTGCTCGAGCACCCGCGCTAGCGAGCCGCCGCGCAGCACGGCCACCGGCCCGCTGGGCGGTACTCACCGCGGCAGCGGGACGATCATTCGCAAGACGGACGAACATTCCGGAGCCGGGACGGCTAGATTCGTCCTGACGCCCGCCCGATCCAGCATGGACGACCGGCGAGGCCCGAACCGGGGAGTGTGATGACGGAGAGCGGCCAGCCGGTCATCAGCGTCGGCGAGTTGTGCAAGTGCTACGGCGACGTCAAAGCCGTCGACGGAGTGAGCTTCACGGTCGCGCCGGGCGAAGTCTTCGGCATGCTCGGTCCGAACGGGGCCGGCAAGACCACGACCATCGAAATCCTCGAGGGCCTTCGCGAACCGGATTCCGGTGCGGTCACGGTCTTCGGGATGGACGTGACCAAGCACGCGCCGTCGATCAAGCAGCGCACCGGCGTCCAGCTCCAAACCGTGTCGCTGTACCCGCGACTCACCGTCACCGAGCTCCTCGACCTGTTCGCCAGCTTCTACGACCATCATGTGCCGACCCAGCAGCTGATCGATGCCGTCGACCTGGGGGAGCGCGCCAACGCCCGGTCGATGAACCTCTCGGGCGGTCAGCAGCAGCGCCTCTCGATCGCCCTGGCCCTGGTCAACGATCCGGAGCTGATCTTCCTCGATGAGCCGACGACGGGTCTCGATCCGCAGGCGCGCCGCTCGCTATGGGACCTCGTCAAGGGGCTCCAGGCCAGGGGCAAGACGGTCATGCTGACCACTCACTACATGGAAGAGGCCGCCGAGCTGTGCGACCGCGTGGCCATCATGGACCACGGCCATATCCTCGAGATGGGGACGGTCCCGGAGCTGATCGGGCGGCGTTTCAAGGAGCGGGCGGTCTTCTTCGACACGACGCCGCAGCTGCCGATGGATCGCTTGAGCAAGCTGGATGGAGTCACTCGCGCGAGCCAGGAGGACGGCCAGACGTTGCTTTACTCGCGCGACGTACCGGGCACGATCGGCACCCTGCTCGCCCTCGCCGACGGCCTCAGCGTGGAGCCGCACAACCTTGGCATCCGCCAGGCCACTCTCGAAGACGTATTCCTCGACCTGACCGGTCGAGCCCTGCGCGACTAGGAGCGACCGATGAAGACCCTCCTGCTGCTCACGGTCGCGAACATCAAGAGCCTTACCCGCGATCGCGCCGCGCTTTTCTGGACCTTCTTCTTCCCGATCATGTTCGTCCTGCTGTTCGGGGTCCTGTTCTCCGGGAACGGCAACAGCAAGGTCACCGTCGGGTTCGTCGACCAGGACAACACGCTCGCTTCCGCCGGGGTGCATCAGGCGTTCGCCGGGGTCTCGCTCCTGGACCTCAAAGTCGGCACGCTCGACGAAGAGAAGAAGGCCATGGAGCAGGGCAATGTCTCGGCGGTCATCGTTCTGCCGAAGGGCCTGCAGGACACGGTGGCGTCCGCCAAGTCGGGCAAGGCGGCGAGCATCGCGATCCAGGTCTATGCCGACCCGACCAAGAGCCAGACCACTCAGGTCATCCAGGGGATCGCCACGCAGATAGCGAACGGTTTCAATCTGCAGCTCGCGGGCGGCTCCAACGTCGTCACGATCGAGCAGCAGACGCTGTCGTCGACGAACCTGAGCAACGTCGCCTATCTGGTGCCCAGCATCCTGGCGATGGCCCTGATGCAGCTCGGGATCTTCGCCGCGATCCCGCTCGTGCAGCAGCGCGAGAAAGGGATCCTGAAGCGGATCGGTGCCACGCCGCTGGCCCGCTGGAAGCTCGTTGCCAGCAACATCCTGCTGCGGCTGATGGTCGCGGCCGTGAACGGGGTGCTGATCATCGGCATAGGCATAGCCGTGTTCAACGTCCAGGTCGTCGGCAGCGTCCTGGCGATGGCGGGGCTGATCCTCCTGGGCGCGGGTGCCTTCCTGGCGATCGGTTTCCTGCTCGCTTCGTTCCTCAAGACCGAGGAGCAGGCAACCGGCGTGGTGCAGGTCGTGCAGATGCCGATGATGTTCCTCTCGGGCATCTTCTTCTCGTTCGAGTTCATGCCGAGCTGGCTCCAAAGCGTGGCCCGGTTGTTGCCCCTGACCTACCTGGGCGACGCCCTGCGGCAGGTCATGGTCAACGGCACGCAGGTGGCGCCGCTCGGGGTGGATCTGGCGATCCTCACCGGCTGGATGGTCGTCTGCCTGGCCATCGCCGCCCGCACCTTCCGCTGGGAGTAGCCGGACTCGGCCAAGGGCCGCCTCCCTGCAAAGAGACCCCCCGGCCGGGTGGCCGAGGGGTCTCTGCGGGCTTCCGCGTTACATGTAGTAGCCGGTCACATCGAAGATGGCGTGGGCCGTGGGTCCGTTGCTGGGAGCCACGAAGGTGATCGAGAGGGTGCCCAAGGAGCTGAGGCCGACGGTCACGGCGTTGGCCCGGTCATCGCCGGCGGGGAAGTTGAGGGTCGAGCTCGTGGGGTTGTTCATCGCCGTCGGGCCGATGAACAGGTAGCCGTTGGAGGTCTGCCCGGTCACGGTCAGGTTGCCGGTCACCGCCCTGGCACCGGCCGGCACTCCGCTGCTGCCGCCGGTTACCTGGAAGGTTCGAGCCACATGGTTGGTGAAGGGACCCGAGAGTCCGCCTGTGCCGTTGCGCGTGTCGAGGACTCTTGTAGGGGTGATCGGCACGAACGAGTACGTCGGCATCGTGTACTGGAAGACGACCCCGTCAAACCCATTTGTCGACGTGGTCGAAGCCATGCCAATCTGCAAGTTGTGGCCGGCCGGCACCGTCCAGCCGCCCGCGAAGCTCATAGTCCCGGTGCGGATCCCGGACCCGCGCTCGGGATGGTCAGATACGGGCGACGAGGACGGCTCGGCCCTGGTCGTACAGGTTCCAGGTCTGGGCCGAGCCGGCCGGCAGAGCCCAGCCGTAGACGTCGACCTGCCAGAGCGTCGCCCCGGCCGGTAGCCCGAGAGGGGCCATCACGAGGCCGCCGGCGCTGTTGTAGAACAGATAGCCGTTAGGGAGCCCTTCATCCACGATGGTCGCGCCACCGGCCGCCGACCAGGCGATCAGGTCGGCGGAGCCGACTGTGCCGATAGTCGCACCCGCGATAAGGCTAATAGCAGGCTGGGCCGCGTCCGCCCCACCGGGCAGCTTGATTGTTGGACCAGCACCCGCAGGGTCGGAGCCGTTTGCCACGCCGCCCCCCGGCAGCGCCACGAGCAGGGCCGAAAGCGCGACAACCGAAAGAACCCGACCGGGAAACCGCATCCGACATACCTCCACTCCGGGAGGATCGGTCCAGCCATCTGGCTCGGCGTGAGGCTCTTGTGCCGACGTGACGGACGTCGCCCAGGGCCCAAGGACTCCTCTGCCGTCCTCCCGCTGTGACGGATTGTGAGTCGGCCGATACCGGGCCGCAACGGTCGGTCTGCCGACGCGTTCCTCCGTGGCGCGGGGGTGCCGACCGTCGGGGGGCTACCAGCGCTCTTGATGGACCACCGCCTCCAGGGGCTTCCGGCCCCCCGCCCGCTTCGGCCAGGTCAGGGCCTCGGGGTCCAGCGGGTACCCGAACGAAAGCAGGAACTCGCACCAGTGGTCGGCCGGGTAACCCAGCAGCTCGCGGGCCAGGTCCTGCCGGTAGACCGTGGCCGGAACGCTGCCGATGCCGAGCTCCCAGGCGGCCAGGACCATGTTCTGCGCCGCCCGGCCCAGGTCCCACATGATCGAGTACGGCGCATCGTGCGTCGCGGGGTCCGGCACGACCAGGGCGACCGCGGCGGCCGCTCCGGCGAGATGGGCGGCGTACGGCCCGACTTCGGCCAGCTCGACCAGATGGGCGCGATCCGTGCAGACGACGAAGTCCCACTGCTGGGTGTTCTTGGAGCTGCCCGCCCGCCGGCCGGCGTTGAGGATTCGGTCCAGATGTTCGGGCTCCAGGGGCTTGTCCGCGAACTTCCGGACCGTCCGGATCTTGTCGATCGCCTGCCAGGTGTCCATCCGAGCCTCCGATTGAGCGTGCGTTGACCGCGATCGGCGCCGATCAGCCAGGCGTCTGCTTTGCGGGCAGCGCTCCGAACCCGTAGACCGGATCCGGCGGGCGTTCCACGACGCAGGCCTCGGCCCGCTGCGCCGGCGACCTTCGGAGAAACCGGCCCGCCGAGCGACGAGGCGAAGAACCGCGCCACTCGACGGCGGAACTCGGGCGCCTCGTAGAGCCAGCGATGGCCGAACTCCGGCAGAACCAGCGTCTCGACCGGTGGGTCGTCCGCCCCGCGAGCTTCGGTCGCCGCCTTCGCGATCAGGTCGAGATGTTCGACCGGCACGCCGTGATCCTCCGCTCCGTGGATGAGCAGCAGCGGGCCTCGATACCGTCGCGCGGCCACGAGGGCGCTGGCGTCGTCGATCGAATGGCGGCGAGGGGCCATGAGCACTCCGGCCGTGATCAGGGCGAGGGGGCCGGCGATCGGATCGGGGATGTGCATCTCGGCCATCGTGAAGGTCTTGCGGGTCATCCGGACCAGATCCGCCGGCGCGGAAAGGCTGACGACGGCCCGAATGAGCGGCTCGCGGGAGGCGGCCACGATGACGCCGGCCCCGCCCATGGAATGGCCCAGCACGCCGACGGCCGAGATCTCCGGCCGGGCGGCCAGCCACCGCACCGCGGCCGACGGCGTCGTCCGCGAACTCCGGCACGTTGATCGGCAGCGTCTCCGCCGGGCTGTCGCCGTGGCCGCGGACGTCGAAGACCAGGCAGTGGAAGCCGGCGGCGTGGAGATAGCGGACGTGGGCGAAGGTTCGGCCGCGGTTGGACTCCCAGCCGTGCACGATGACGATGCCGGGTCGCGTCCCGCCCGTGGCGCCGGCATCGGTCGCTGCCGGCACGAACCAGCCCGCCAGTCGCAGGTCGCCGGACGGGATTTCGACGCTCTCATACGCCAATCCAAACTCATCGGGCGTCGTCTCGACAGGACTGCGGTGCGGCAAGCCGACGCGCTCCCGATACCGGAGTGCGAATTGGTAGGCGGCACCGTAGGCGGCCACGCCGACCGTCGCCGCGCCCAGGAGGAGACGGAGTCTGCGTCGCGTTCGCTTCTTCGTCGTCATGAGGGTAGGGGACGCCACCCGCGGCAAGCTGTCAAGCGTGGCGGTTGACGAGCGGCGCTCGCGGGCCCATGCTGCTCCAATGACCGGCCCAGCCTCTCAGACCGACCAGGCGCGCGATCTCCTTCGGCGGGCGCCGCCGGCCCGGGCGGTCGAGTGGGCTCGGCGCGCCGGCGGGGAGTCGGGCCGAGTGTTGTCGGTCGAGCGGCTTCGGGGCGGCATGTCGCACGCGAACCACCTGATTTGGATCGACGCCGGAGGCGCGGTTCATGAGGTAGTTCTCCGGCGCTGGGTTCGAAGCGAGTGGCAGGAGACCGACCCGGAGTACTCGCCCTCCCAGGAGGCCGCGACATACGATCTCCTGGCATCGTCGAGCCGTCCCGGCTCCACGGCTCATCGCCACCGACGTCTCCGCAACCGAATGCGACGTGCCCGCCCTCCTGCTCGCTCGCGCGCCGGGAAGACGGGTGACGCGTCCAGGCGACATGGGCTCGTTTCTCGGCCAGCTTGCGCGCGTCCTGCCGGTGGTTCACGCGGTCGATCCCGATCGCGCCGCGCGCACGGTCCCGCGATATCGGCCCTACTACGAGCGCGACCAACTCGACATTCCGAAATGGACGCGGCGGCCCTCCCTGTGGCAGCGAGCCATCGAAGTGGCGACGGCCACACCACCCGGCGACGCGTGTGCGTTCATCCACCGCGACTACCACCCCGGCAACACGCTCTGGGTATCGGAGAAGCTGACCGCCATCGTCGACTGGACGTCCGCCTCGTGGGGGCCGCCCGCCGTCGATCTGGCGCACATGCGAGCCAATCTCGCCATCTCCTTCGGGCTCGAGGCGGCCGAAGCCTTCCTGGATTCCTACTACGCCACGGTGGGCGTGTCGCGGCTGCTCGATCCCTACTGGGACGTACGCGCTCCGGTCGATTTCCTCCCCGAACTCCCCTTCGAAGGCATGTCGGACCTGCAACTCGCCCGGCTCGAGGACTTCGTAGCAGTCGCCCTGGCGGCGATTGGGAGCTGAGGATCGCGGTCCGCTAGACTGATCGGATGCCCCGAAACCCCTTCACGGTCCTTGGGCTGCCGCCCGACGCGACTCTTGAGACGATCAAGGTCACGTGGCGCCGGCTCGCGCGCCAGCATCATCCGGACGTCGCGACCGGCGACAAGGCCAAGGAGCGGCGCGCCAACAAGACGATGGCCGAGATCAACGCCGCGTACCACGAGCTTCGCGACCCGGACAAGCGGCGCATTCACCGCGACGCGGCCGCCAGAGCGGCACGTGTCAACGACGAGCAGCCGGCCCCGGACGGCCCGCCTCCTCCGCCGTTCACCCGGCCCGGCTGGGTGCCTCGGCCTCGGACGCGACCCGTCACCGCCAGGATCGACACGAGCGCGCTCCTGCGGCCGCGAAACGCGACGCTCACGCAGCTGGAGCGCAGTCCGCTGCCCGGGTTGCCGCCGCGGCCCAGGTCCGTGGAGGAGCATGAACCGCGGCGCGCCTCGACCCCCACGGGGCCGATGCATCGTCGTCCCGGGCCGAACCTGGAAGCGGACCTGCCCGTCCTGGCCGATGCCATGGAGACGCGCCTGAACTTCGGCAAGTTCGCCGGGCTCACCCTGGGCGATGTGGCGAGCCAGGAGCCGTCGTATGTGGCCTGGATAGTCCGGACCATAGATCGCGACCCGGAGATCACGCTGGCCGCGCGTGTCGTTCTGCGGTATCTGGAGCGCTTCGGGGCCGTCGGGCGAGGACGCCTGGACACGGCGGTTCCGCGCAGCTAGGGCTCCGCGCCGGACGGGGCCCAAGCCCGCGGGTGGCGTGCCGCGAGAAACTGCCGCGACAACGAGAACGGCCCGCCCGGCTGGTCGGACGGACCGTCTCTGCGCCCAAGGATGGGCATATGAGACCGGGCCGCCGATCGAAGGTTCCAAGCTGGCATGCATTGCGCGCTAACTCGGGTCGTGGTCGGGGCCTGCGACCTCCTCGTACGAACCGCGTTCGCCTCAAATGCGGATGTCGCGAACAGCCCCGGCCCGTTGTCCGACGCCGCTTGCTTCTTCGTGCACCGGTATCGGCGGCCACTGCCAAAACTAGCCGCGCGGAGCCGATTCGCAATGACCCGACAGACTGCTCAACCGGGTAGTAAGTCTGGTGCGGTCGCGCACCGGGTCGGCGAGGCATTCGCGCGCGGCTCAGGCGCGATACCATCGGCGCATGTACGCCGACGGATTCTCCTTTCTCGAGGAAGAGCGCGACAGCTGGCGACCCTTCGAGGCCCTGCTGGACCTGACCGACGAACAGCTGGAGCAACCCCTGGACGGTGCCCACGGCTGGACCGGCCGAGACCTCATGTCGCACCTGGGGGTATGGCTCGAGTGGTGGCGCGATATCGCTCGCGAGCTGGCGGTGAACCCCAACAGCCCGGCCTACGACCGGCTGACTGAGATTGGCCGCGACTGGGACAACCAGGGCGACGCCCTCAACGCCCGCTACAAGGCCGAGTGGGCGGCCCTTCCCATGACCGAGGTTCGGCGCCGTTTCACCGAACTGCCGGGCGAGTTGCGTGGCTATCTGACCGTGGTTCCGGAGACGCGTTGGCTCAAGGAGCCGAATCACCTGAAGTCGCTGCTCGGCAATACGACGGAGCACTACGCCGACCACGAAGCCGATCTTCGGGCGATCCTCGCCGCCGCCGGCCGCTGACGCGAGGAGTCACGCGCCATGACAGAAGCTCAGGTTGCGGCAATCGATCGGCTGGCGGACGAGCTGGAAGGGGTCGGGCGCCGTGAGTCCGGACCGGTGGTCGAGTTCGTCCGCGGCGGCATCGTCTTCGCCGTTCGGGAAGGCCCAAGGCTCAGTTTCCGCCTCCGTCCGGAGATCGTCGTCGCCGCTGCTTCGAACGCCGGATACGTCGGTGTCCCCTCGGGGGGCCGAGTGGGTCGCCCTCGAATCGAACGCGGACGACACGTTCACGCTGGATCGAGTGAAGGCCTGGTTCGAGGCTGCCTGGCGCCTCTCCGGCGAAGTCGCGGAGCCGCCCCCTCGATTGAACTGACGGCCTGGGGATCGCCCGCGCCGGCGGCCCGGCATGCTCGTCCGCGAGACAAAGCACGACCCCGGCCTGAGGGGGTAGGCCGGGGTCGTAAGGAACGGGGCCGAGGGGGAGGCCCCGCATTGGTATTCGGTTAGTGGCCGAGGGATCGAGCCCTCAGGCGGGTCTGGCTTTAGCGTACTCCGACAGGCCAAATCTTGCCTCGACCTGTTCCGCCGGCATCGCTCCGACGATCGCCATCGGCTGCTTGCCGGGGCGGAAGAACGCGATTGTCGGCAGGGTCATGATCTGGAACGCCTGGGAGACGGCCGGATTGGCATCCACGTCCATCTTGACGACGTCGATCGAGTCGGCGTACTTGGCCGCGATCTTCTGCAAGCTCCGGGGCGACCATGCGGCAAGGTCCGCACCAGGCGGCCCAGAAGTCGACGATTACCGGCCGCTCGGCGTTGAGAACGATCTCTTCGAAAGTCTCGTCTGTGACTGCTTGCACTTCGGCCATCTGACGGATGGACCTCCCTGAGGTAGTGGGCCGGCCGGCGCTATGCGCGTCAGCCGGCGATGGACTGGAGCAGCCGGCATGCCTCCAGGATCCGAGGATCCGCGAGGCGATAGTAGATCGCGTTGCCGTCCCGGCGGGTCAGGACCAATCCCGAGTTCCGCAGGACGGCGAGGTGCTGGCTCATGTTCGGGACGTGGCATCCGACACGGTCGGAGAGATCGCGAACCGAAAGCTCGCCCTCGGCGAGGGACTGCAGCACGCACAGGCGCTTCGGATCGGCCAGAGCCCTGGCCACCGCCGCGCTTCGCTGCCTCGCAGTCTCCGGATCGGCTAGTTCGAGCATGTGCCCAATGTACAACAGCTTGCGCAATCACGCAAGTAGCGTGCGGACGCCTGGCCCGGGCCGAGCGTGCGATCGGACGACGGCGGAGGTTCCAGTTCGGCAGACCGAGGGCGCCACTTGTGGCTACGATGGCGGCATGGACGACAGGGGTGGTTTCGGCGGCGAGTTCGGGGACGGTCCCGGAGGTCCGGGCATGGGGATGGGCGGCCTGGGACCCGGGCAGCTCCAGGGGTTGGCCAGCGCACTGGGTCTGGGCGCGGGGCAAGGCCGCGACGCCCGCGATCCGCGCGGGTCACGAGTCGACGGCCGCGACGCTCGGGACGTTCGGACGCAAGGCGGCCGGGACGCCGCCCGCGACGGCGGAGGCGAGAAGGGCGAAGCGATCGAGATCCACGGCGAAGGCCGGCTCGCGGGTCCGAACACGACGCTCGGAGCCTGCGACCGTCAGCCTGGACTCCACCGGCCTGACGCTCGAGGTCGGCACCGGGCGGCCGATCCGGGCCGGCTACCGCGACCTCAGCCTGATCGCGATCCAGCAATCGACCGTGCTGCTCGTCCTGGGCGACGGGCCGGACGCGATGCGCTGGATCCTCGAGAAGTTCGGCGACCGGCTCGGGCCGCTCGTCCGGACGCTGCGCGAGCTGCGCCTGAAGCAGCGGCTTTCCGACGGCCTGGTGAAGGTCCCGGATGGTCCGGCCGAACTGGTCGAGTTCGCCTGGACGCCGACGGCGAGCCCTCTCGGACCCGGTCCGGACGGACCGGCGACGGCAACGACCGGCGTCGGGCAGCTGGTCGTTCACGCCATGGGGCTTCGTCGTCTGCCCGATCGACGAGCGAGCCAGTTGGATCCACTACCGGCGCGCGTCCATCGCGACCGTCAAGATGCCCGGTCCCGGAGACGTGGTCATCGACGGCGAGCCCGGCACGCTCACCTTGCGCGGCCTCGGCCAGGCAGCCACCCGGCTCCACGACACGCTGCAGAAGCTTCGAGACGGCGCCTTCGCCGACGCCGCCGGCTTCGTGGAGCAGCTTCTGCCGGACGCCCCGTTCGGCGTGAGGCAGAAGGCGTCGGACACGCTGGTGGACGGACGGCCGACAAGGCCCGAAGTATTCGGCGCCTCCGGCTGGCCCATCGTCGAGACGGCCGTGCTGGGCGAGCCCGCATTCGCCGACAGCTACCAGTCGCTGTGCCAGACGGCCGGGACGGCCGCGCCTCGGTGGGTCGCCATGTCGCCGGTGGATCCGGGCGGCACGGACCCGAAGATCTGGTTCCTCATCGCCATGCCGGGGAACCTGGTCGCCCTGGAGCTGGTCACGGCCGGCGCCCACGCGACCTACTTCTACCGAGTCATGCCCCGGGCGCAGTACAAGGGCGAGCCGCCGGAGAAGCTCGGCATCGCCGGCCGAGAAGGCGGTCCGGGATATCAGCGAAGCGCTCGTCGACTGCCGCTTCCTGCGCGAGCCGATGGCGCTGCCCGCCGATCAGTTGCGGCTGCCGAAGTACCTGAACTACCGGCTGGCGATCGCGGTCCTGCCGACGCTCGCCTGGGCTCGGGCCCGGTTCGTGGCGCGGATCGTCCATCGCGCTCCCGCCAGCTGGTCGGCCGCCGTGGCGGATCTGATCCGGTGGCATGCCACGGCCAGGGACGAGGCGGCCGAGTGGCCGGGCCGCGCGGCGCAGGAGTCGCAGGTCGCTGCGGCCGGTGACGGCGACGACGCTGAGGGCGGCGGGAGTGACGCCGGCTGAGCCGACCGAAGCGGTCGAAGCTGCCGGGCCGGCCCCCGGCGCGAGCAGCTCGGGCCCGGACGCCGGCTGCGGGCGAGAAGTCGAAGCCTTCGGGCACCTTAGGCTGATAGGAGCGGACGATGCCGACTTTCAAGCACCCGTGCCCGTATTGCGGCAAGTTCATCGACAGGGTCGTGTCGCGCGTGCCCGTTCTGCGGCGTCATCGAGCCCTTCTCCCCGAAGCGCTGCCAGAACTGCCGCAAGATCGTGGAGGACCCGGCCTGGGTCGTGTGCCCGTCGTGTGGGATGTCCCTCCTGGCACCGCCTCCGGCCGCGGCCGGCACCGCGGGCCCGCCGGGGCGGGTCCAGCAGCGGCAGGCCGACCGGCCGCGCCGCCGCCGCCGCGACCCAGGCGGCCGGCGCTCCGCCGCCGCCGCCGGCCGCCGACGCCGTTGCCCGTGGCCCCGCCTCCTCAGTCCGCGGGCCCGTGCTCGGGCTGCGGCGCGCCCCTACCGGCCGGCGCCCGCTTCTGCACTATCTGCGGGACGATGGCCGGGTAGACGCAGGCCAGCCGACGCCGGTCGCTGCGCATCTCGCAGATGTCGCGGCGTGGCTCGGACGGGATCGCTCGGCAGGCGCGAGATCCCGTGAGAGTTGGTCCCAGGCGATCCGGCGCCCGGTCGTTGCGCCGGCTGCAGGCGCCGACGAGCTGCCGCGGAACGGTCCAGGTGCGCCGGTCGTCGCCGTGCAGTGATGCCGGTCGCCGAGCGCCGCCGAACTCCTGGACCGTAAACGAGCCACGGATCACGACCGCGAACCTGCGATTCGACCGGGTCCGCTCCGGCGCAACTCGGCCAATGCGAGCATCGGCGCACGGTCGCCCGGGTGCCGCTAGCCTCGGCCAGCCGCCGCGCTAGGCGACCTTGGTGCCGCAGTTCCCGCAGAAGGTCGTGCCGGAGGCGAGCTCGGCGCCGCACTTGGCGCACTTGGCCACGCCGAGGGGCGTTCCGCAGTTCCCGCAGAACTTCTCCGAACCTACGGGCTTGCCGCAGCTCGGGCATTCGGTCGCCCGGGTGCTGGTGTCGCCCGAGAAGACCGTCGTGGCCCTGGACCGCCTGGCGCATCTGGTTGATCTCGACGGAGGAGCGTTCTGCCTCCATCTCGGCGGCCAGGTTCGGGGCGCAGTTGACGCACAGGCCGCGGGCCTTGTTGAAGCAGGTCTCGTCCACCCAGTTGTTGCACCGAACGCAGCGGTGGAACAGCGGCATGATCTCGTTGGAGGCCTTCTGCAGGGCCTTGTCGCGGGCGTCGCGGTCGGTGATGTCCTGGGCCGTGTTGGCAGCGTTGGCCGCTCCCCAGAGCCCCCCGATCCGGCTTCCCAGGACGCTACTGGCGCCGCCGAGGATCGAGCCCCCAACGCCGAGCAGGTTCTTCTGGTACTCGCTTCTGTAGCCGCTGCCGCAGACGTCGCAGCGAAACTCGAACTGGTAGCCCTGGTTGGTCGAGAGATCCTGGTAGTTGCTGGTGAACGGCGTGAAGCCCGGCATTCGACCCACTCCTGGTGGCTGCTCTGGGCCAGCGGCCCGGCTGGCGACGGTTGCCCCCGAATGTTACCGCCGCGGGCCAAGCCGGATTCGGTCTTCCGTCGATCCGCTATGGAGTCACGGCCTCGATTCGGGCGAGCACCTGGGCCGCACTGGCCGGACCCTGAACGAGGAAGACTCCTTGGATTGACGGGCCGCCTCCCACGCTACCCCCGCCGATGGAGTGGTAGGCACCGAGTTGAACGTCCAGCTGTCCACTTGCCGGCGTCGAACCCTGCCAGTGCCCGGCGTCCGGTGTCGAAGCCCAGCCAGGAGACTTCCTGGCACGGCTGGCCGACGACATCGCACGCGTCCGCCCCCATGCCGCCGATCCAGGCCTTCACCAGGACCAGCGCCTTGTCCGAGCCCGGCTTGTTCCATACCGCCTGGGCTTCGTCGAGCGACAGGACAAAGCCACTTGTCCCGGTCGCGATCTCGCCGATGAGCGTCAGGTTGCCGTCGCTGCCGACTCGGACGGCCAGGTAGCCCTCTGGGGCGATCGGGCTCTCGAGTCCGATCGCGTAGCACAAGCCAGAGGTGGCTGGGGCGTCAGTAGGGCCGGCCTCCGAACATTGGTAGCCGACTGGAACCGGCCCTTTCATGACCAGGATTCGGCCGGCCAGATGGGTCGGGTCCTTGGCCAGGAGTGCCGGGATCTCCGCCAGGGTGAACGGACGGTAGCCGGGGGCGATGAGTCCGGTCGATGCTCCGCCGGCGGAAGCGGACGGCTCGGCGATTGGCGTGGCCGGCGGATGGGTGGAGTGGATTTCGGCGTGGCATTCGCGCGGACGGCACCGAGACGTCGGCGAGCCTCGTCAGAACCGAGTACTCCTCGCAGTCGAAGCCGAACTGGCTGCAGTGGTGGCCCGAGTAGACGACGTACGTGCCCTCGACGGAGCCACTGGTCGGCGCTGTGCCCGGCATCGAGAACATCGGGCCGTCATCCACGGCTCGGCCGTCGGCTGGGATTTGGAAGGAGAGGATTCGCGGAGGTCCCGCCGGAGTTGGACCGGCCGGGTCGGCCATGGTTGGATCGAACCGGGTCGCCGTCAGGGCCGCGTGGCACATGACTCCGTAGTCGGGAAACAGGCCGTAACCCATCATCGTCGGGACCGCCCCCGGCCGCCCGCAGTCCTTGGCGTCGGTGTCGAGCCAGCCGTGGACGAGGAAGTAGCCCTCCGGCCAGGCGCCGGTCGGGCTGTAAGTGAAGTTGGACGACGGTCTGGGGAGGGTCCCCATGTACCCGAGCGTGTTCGAGCCCAACACGCGCAGGAGCAACAGGCCAGGTTCGATGGTGGTATTCGGGACCGCGTAGACGCACGCCTGTGGATCGATGCCAACGACGAAGCCGGCGAACTCGATGTCCGGTACTTGCGGCCCCTGGCAGGCGCCCGACGCTTCCAGTGTTACCGACGCGTCGACGACGACGGTGTCGTACCGCTTGAGCGACCCGGCCGCGAGAAGCCGGCCGAGCTCGTCGGCGGTAAGGGCGCGATCGATCGGGTATCCGGTGGGCGGGCTGGCGGTCGGCGAGGTGGACTGAGACGGGGCGGGAGTCGCCACCGGCAAGGTGATGTCGGCGATCTTCGCGAGGACGCGCCACGCGTCGCAACCCCGCGAGGATTGCGGCGGGTCGCCCTCGCATGGCCCGACGACGTCACGGACGACGAAGGTGCCGTGGACCGGCGCGGCGTGATCGATCGAATCGATCAGGCGCATGCCGCCTGCCTCCACGAGACGCTTCGGCTGCGGCCCGGGTGAGTCGCTGGGCGAGGCCGTCTCCTCGTCGCTCATCCAGTTGTCGTAAGGGCAGTCTTCGCGCGTCGGGCAGGAGGGCGTCGCCGGCAGTCGGCGAGAGCGCGCAGCTCCCCGTGAGTCCGTCCGCGCCCAGCCAGCCGTCGACGAGGAACGTCTTGCCCTGGAGCGGCCATTCGTCGGCCACGCGGAAGGCGGCCTTCGCCGGCGATGCCGGCGTGATCTCGCCGAGCAGCCCCAGGACGCCGGGCGCGAGATAGCGGAAGGCGATGATGCCGCTGATCGTGACCGGTTGGATCAGAACGTCGGACGCGGTCATCACGCATACCTGCGAGGCCATCCCCTCGACGACGCCGACGCGTGCGATAGCGGTTCATCGGGCAGACGTCGCTCCTGAACGTCGATCGTACCGTCGGCGACGAGGGCGGTGTTCGTCGCCAGCGCCGGGCCCGCCATCACGGCCGCCAGTTCGGCGGTAGTGAGGGCACGTTCGGCCGGATAGCCGGCGAGGGCCGATATGGCCGGCGCGGTCTGGAACCGCGGAACCACTACGAGTGCCGCCGTGAGGATGACGATCAGGGCGCACGCCGCCGCCCCGGCCACGAGTCGGTTGAGGCGTGGCCCGGTCCAGCGTCGCGGCTGCGGTCGGGCGACATCCAGCCCGGCGTAGGTCGCAGCCAGGAGGTCTTCGGGCAGGCGGCTGCCGGATCTGCGGGCCAGCTGGCCGCGGAGGTCCTGGTCGATCGGCGGAAGCTGCTCGTTCATCGCGACTCCTTCGCGAGCGCCGACTCGAGCGCCGCTCGAGCGCGGTGAAGCCGGGATTTGATCGTTCCCTCGGGTGCCGCCAGAACGGCCGCGATCTCGGCGACGGGCCGCGCCTGAAGGTGGTGGAGGACGAGGACCGCGCGGTCGTCGACCGAAAGTCGGGCGAAGGCTCGATCGAAGGCGTCCGAATCGGCGGTTCGGTCGGCCAGCGATCGCTCGGGTGAAGCCGGTTCTCGGTCATCGAGCGGATCGAGCAGCCGGATCTCGCGGACACGCGTTCGCCCACGCCGCCGAAGCTGCATCCGGCAGGCGTTCAGGTTGATCCGCCCGAGCCAGGCGTCGAAGAGGTCCGGGTCGCGCAGGTCCGCGCGGTGGCACCAGGCGGAGACGAAGGTCTCCTGCGTGGCGTCCGCGGCGTCGGCTGAGTCGCCAAGGATGGCAAGAGAGGTGTGGTACACGGCATCGACCCGGCTGCGGACGAGGGCGTCGAAGGCAGTGCGATCGCTTGCGGCGGCTCCGGAGGAGCCGGCGCCCAGGGCTCTCTCGATGAGCGCTCGCTCCAATGTGCCTCCCTCTGCGCCTCTACCTGTATAGATGCCGGCCGAGGGCCCCAGGTTGCGCCCTAGTCGACCCCCAACTCGTGAAGTCTGCCCTCGTCGATCCCGAGATGGTGGGCCAGCTCGTGGATGACCGTTATCCAGACCTCGTGCTCGAGCTCCTCCGGGTCCGGGAAGTCCTCCTCGAGAGCCTGGCGGAACAGCGTGATCTTGTTGGGCATGAAGGCCCAGTCGGCCGCGTATTCGGTTCGCGGCACGCCTTCGTAGAGTCCGTACAGCCCGTCGTCCGGGCCCAGTCCGGATTCGCGCAGCTGCGTGCGCGTCGGTTCGTCCTCGATCACGATCGCCACCTCGTCCAGGGCATGAACGAACGGTTCGGGGATGGTGTCGAGCGCGGCGGCCACGAGATCCTCGAAACGGGTCGTGGAGGCGGGTCGGTGGCGCCGCCGAGCGCTGCCGCGAGGTCGCTTGGTCATGACCGTATGCTACGGCCCGGCGTGACCGCGGATCGCCCGAGGCGTACGATTGGACGCAGAAGGAGCCTTCCTTGCCGACCGACCAGCCCCCGTGGAACGACCAGCTGGACCTGGAAGCTCATGTCCGGCGGATGGTGGATTCGATCGAGCGGGGCGAGGAAGAACCGGCCGATCTCGGCGCCGCCATGCCCGCCGAACCGGCCTCCGAAGAGCCCCGGCTCGGTCACCCCGTGGAGCTGGCCGTGCGCGACATCTTGCTCGAGATCGGCGAGGACCCGGCGCGCGAGGGGCTGGCCGGGACCCCGGAGCGGATGCACCGGATGTGGCTCGAGCTGACCTGCGGCTATCGGGTCGATCCCGAGCGGCTCATCAACGGCGCCGTCTTCGACGTGGGCTACAGCGAGATGGTGGTCATCAAGGGGATTCCGTTCTACTCGCTGTGCGAGCACCACATGCTGCCGTTCTTCGGCACCGCCGCGGTGGGCTACCTGCCGCGCGGTCGAGTCATCGGGCTTTCCAAGATTCCGCGCATCGTCGAGATGTATGCCCGGCGGCTTCAGGTCCAGGAGCGGATGACCCAGCAGATCGCCGACTTCCTCCAGCAGCGCCTGAACCCGTACGGCGTCGGCGTGGTCATAGAAGCGGAGCACCTTTGCCTGTCCATGCGCGGCGTCCAGAAGGGCGGCGCCACGATGGTCACCAGCAGCGTCCTGGGAACCTTCCGGACGACGAAGGAGACGCGGGACGAGTTCATGGCCCATCTGGAGCGGGCCGCCCCGCGGGTTTGAGACCAACTCGTACCGAGCAAACTGGCGCGCGGCCTGTCCGCTTACCGAATGCGGCGCCCGCTATCATTCCCGCCATGACCGACCGACCCATCAAGGTCCTGATCGCCAAGCCCGGCCTGGACGGCCACGACCGGGGTGCCAAGGTGCTCGCGCGCGGCCTCCGGGACGAGGGCTTCGAAGTCGTCTACACGGGCCTGCGCCAGACGCCGGAGATGGTCGCCACGGCCGCACTCCAGGAAGACGTGGACGTCGTGGGGCTTTCCATCCTGTCCGGCGCCCACATGACGCTCGTGCCCCGGATCTGCGCGCTGTTGCGCGAGAAGGGGATGGACGACGTGCTCGTGGCGGCGGGCGGGATCATTCCCGACGTCGACGTGCCCGCGCTCAAGGAGTGTGGAGTGGCCGCGGTGTTCGGGCCCGGCACCACGATCCATCAGGTCGCCGAGTTCCTGCGCGCCAACGCCAGGCCGCGGGAATAGCGGACCGGCGTGGCCGAGACGCGCGCGCCGGCAAGCGGCGATTCCGCGACCATTGCGCGCGCCGCCGACCTGTGTGACGCGGCTCTCGCCGGCGATCGGCGGTCGCTCGCGCGGCTGCTGACGGCAGTGGAGAATCGATCGCCCCTGGCGGAAGCGGCCCTCCGGCGCCTCTACCCGATTTCCGGGCGCGCCCAGCTGGTCGGTGTAACCGGGCCGCCGGGTGCGGGCAAGAGCACTCTGGTGGCGGCGCTGATCGCCGAGTTGCGGCGCGCGAACCGCCCTGTGGCGGTGGTGGCGGTCGACCCGTCGAGCCCGATCACCGGCGGAGCCGTGCTGGGCGATCGAGTCCGGATGCAGGCCTACTCGTCGGACGACGGGGTCTTCATCCGGTCGATGGCAGCGCGGGGTCATTCGGGCGGGCTCTCGTCGGCGACCGCGGCTGCCGCCACGGTGTTCGACGCCGTCGGTTTCGACGTCGTTCTGATCGAGACGGTCGGGACGGGTCAGAGTGAAGTCGAGGTCGCGGCCACGGCCGATACGACGGTGGTGGTGGAAGCGCCCGAGATGGGCGACGAGATCCAGGCCATCAAGGCGGGACTGCTGGAAGTCGCCGATATCGTGGTCGTGAACAAGGGCGACAGGCCGGGGGCGCATCGAACGGCCGGGCAGCTGCGCGCGATGCTCGCGGACGGCCCCCGGGAGGCCCGGCCGGGCCATCCGGCCCCCAGCGACCCGGAAGTGCTGGTGACTACTGCCGCCACCGGCCAGGGCGTGGCCGAGCTGCTCGCGGCGATCGACCGCCACCGCGCCTCCGCCCGGGACTCGCTTGGCTCGGAGGCACGACTCAAGCGTGCCGAGGCCCAGGTGTGGGCCGTGCTCGTCGATCGGCTTCACCAGCGGGTCCGCTGGCTCGAGGGAGCACCTGACGGCCCGGCCGGCGAGTTGCTACGAGCCGTGGCGGCGCACGAGCTGGATCCTTTCGCGGCGGCGGATGCGCTCCTCGAGCTGCTCACCGCGTCGGCCGGGGCACGGGCGGCGTCCGCCGTGAGGACAGCCGAGAGACTAGGCGGGACCCTCGGACGAGTCGGCCTACCGCTCCGCCGATGCCAGGACTTCGCGGACCACCTGGATCACAGCCTCGATGTCGAACGGCTTGGCGAGCAGGCGAATGTCCCGCTCTGTCGCGAAACCTCGGAGGTCCGGGTTCAGGACGTCGCCGCTCATGAAGACGGCTCTTCGGGCCAGTTCCGGCCGGAGTTCGATGGCGGCTTCGTAGAAGTCCGTCCCGCTCATGCCGGCCATGCGATGGTCGATGAGCATCACGTCGAAGTCGGTCTCACGGACTCCATCCAGGGCCTGCAAGCCATCCGGGAAGGAAACGCAATCCATACCGGCAAACGACAGAGCCTTCCCCAGGAAGGCCCGGATCGATGGCTCGTCATCCAGGGCCAGGACGAGCGGCCGCCGAGTCTCGGCCTCTGGCCGCCTGCGCATCTGCCGGTCCAGCCACTTGCGCACGGGCGGGCCCGGGCAGCTTGCCGCCCGCTGAGGGCTTGCGGCCATGCGACGGTGCAGGTGGATGGCGACGGGCTCGGGTTTCGAAGAGCCCGCAGCCGACGTGGAAGCGCGACGCGCCTTCGGCGTCGCCGTTGCCGCCGGTCTCGCCGCCCCAGCCGTTCCCATCTTCGACTCTCCTCCCGCTCGCTTCGCGTGCGGCCGGTGGCTGCCCCGGCTGAGTGCCGTCGTCGGCAACTCTATTAGGAAGCAGCTGCCCACGCCGCGCGGCCCAGGCTCGTACCACAGGTGACCGTTGTGGGCGGCCACGATTCCGAACGACACCGACAGCCCCAGGCCGGTTCCCTCACCGGGCTGCTTGGTCGTGAAGAACGGGTTGAAGAGCCGTCCACGGGCCGAACTCGGGACGCCCGGGCCGTCGTCCCGAACGGTGATCCGGACCATCTGCTGTTCAGGTGGCTGCTCGCCCGTGGCGACGCCGGCCGCCGACCTGGTCTTGACCGCGACCGCGCTGATCCAGAGGTGCGCCGGCGTCTTCCGTTCGGCCGTCTTGAAGGCTTGGATGGCGTTGCTGGTCAGATTGAGCAAGACCTGCTGGAGCTGTGCCCGGTCGAGATCCACTTCGGGCAGGCTCGCCGGGATCTCGACGGACACCTGGATCTGATTCGCTTTCAACGCGTACGACTGCAGTTCGAGAACGCTCTGGACGAGCGTGGCGATGCTGGTCGGGCGTCGCTCGGGCGGGCGCGCCCTGGCAAAGTCGAGAAGGTTCTGGACGATTCGCCGCGTTCGGTCGGCCTCCTGTACGAGGAGCCCGGCGTCGTGCTTCATGTCCTCAGGCAGGCGCTCGTCGCTGTGCATCAGCTGGCTGAAGGCGATGATCGCGGCCAGCGGATTGTTCAGCTCGTGGGCGACTCCGGACACGAGCTGGCCGAGGGCCTCCATCTTCTGAGCCTGGAGCAGCTCCCGCTGGAGCCGGTCCTGATCGGACAGATCGTGGATGAGGTGGAGGAATCGGCGCTGGCCGCCCAGGTCTACGACTCGCACCTCGATTTCGACGGGGAACTCGGAACCGTCCGGCCGCCTCCCGCGGTCGCCGAACGTGCCCCGGCCCTGAGTCCATACGATCTGGCGGCGGCGAGCCATCTCGCGCTCATCCGCGGTGATGAGCTGACCGAGGTACCTACCCAGCACCTCGCCGCGATTGACGTGGTAGAGGCGAACGGCAGCCTCGTTGGCGTCCAGGACGGTTCCGTCCAGGGCGGAAACGAGGAGTGCGTCGGGGGATTCCTCGAAGAGGGTTCGGTATCGCTCCTCCGAAGAGACGAGGCGCTCGCGCAGACGGAAGTTGGCCAGGGCGATGCCGGCGATCCGCGCGACCGAATCGAGTGCCGCCTCGTCCAGCGGGAGCGAAGCCACGGGCTGCTGGAAGAAGCACAGCAGGGCGCCGGCCAGTTCCTCGCCGGCGCGGATCGGGATTGCCCCGAACGACTGGAAGCCCGAAGCCGCGGCGAGAGGCATTACCGATTCATTCACCTGACTCGCGACGAAATCACCCAGGATGCTGCTTGCGCCGGACAGAAGAAGGCTGCCGCCCGGAGCGTCCTTCGCCGGGACGCCCCTGAGCCACTGGCGGAATGAGCCCGTGTCGCCCGCGACGGCATGGGTATCGAAGTGATGCCCGACTTCGATGAGCAGGTAACAGACTCCGCTGGCGTCGAGCGCCTCTCTCACGAGGCTGACGGTACGGTGGGCCAGCTCTTCGAACGAACTGGCTTGCTCGCCGATCCTCGTCAGCTCATCGAGCGCGTCCAGGCGGTGCCCCAGGGCTCGCTGGGCCGCGGCTCGATGCAGCAACTCGGCGCGCAGCCGGAAGTTGGCCAGCGAGATGCTGCAGATTCGGGCGATCGGCTCCAGGAAGTGGACGTCGTACTGTTGCTCGCGAGGCCGGTCCGCCCATTCGAGGTGGAGGACTCCCGCCAGTTTGCCGTCCAGGCGGAGAGGCAGGACGGCCTGCCTCCCAGCCGGTGTGGGATTGGCGTCGGAGTCGTCCGGAGGAGGAAGCCATATCCCTTCGTCCGCGTTGAGCTGGGCGAGCGGCGGCCAATCGTCCGGTACCCGCGGCGACTCGTCGAATTCCGCCCAGCTGCGACTCGGTCGCCCGACCCAGGTGATCGGATCGACCCTTGACGACAGCGGATCGACGAGGATATAGCCTCCGCCGGAAGCGCCGGTGGCGACGACTACCGCCTCGATCGTCTCGTGCGCCAGCCGCCCGAGATCGTCCGTCGCCGCCCCCAGGAGGGTCAGCTCCTGCAGGGCCCTCAGCTCGGCTGTCAGCCGGCGCTCGTGCTCGGCGGCCTCGGCCAGCCCTGAACGCATCCGGACGTTGGCATAGGCGATCGAGATGATCCGCCCGACAGCCTCCACGTTGCGCTCGTCGACCTGGGCCGCCTCGTTCGGACGCGCGAAATAGCAGAGAAATGCGCCGAGGAGGCGGTCGCCTTCCTCTATCGGGAAGACGGCGTACGAGGTCACGCCCAGCTCGACCATCGGCTGGAGATGTGGCTCGACCGAGATGGCCTCGGCCAGCCGCTCATGGAATGCGCCGCCGCGCGGGTCTTCGAGCAACCGTCCCCAGAACCGGAAGGAGTTCGCCGGCTCGGTCTCTGCAATGGCCGGCACTTCCGCCGGCGTACCGACCGCCGCCAGGACTTTCAGTCGATCGCCTGCCTCGCGGGCAACGAAGCCTCCGTCCGCGCCGAGAGCGGCAACGATCCGTTCCAGCAGCAAGTGGGCGATCGCTTCCTCCGGTAGCTCGTCTTGCGGCAGGAGGGTCAGGCTTATCAGCCCCTCCAGTTGATCCGTCAGCCGCCGTTCCTGCTCCAAACCATCGGCCAGGACGCTCCATGAGTCGGGCGCTCTCCAGGGCTCCGACGACCTGGGCGGCGGCCTGGAAGATGACCGCGTCGCTGGGTCGGCCCCACGCCGGATTGCGTGCTCCCAGGGCCAGGAGGCCGACCGACTCGTCGCGGCTGCGCAGAGGCGCCAGGAAGCCGGTCGTGAGGCCCTCTTTGCCGATGAGGGAGGCGAGGTAGCCGCCATCGCCGGCCGACTTCAAGCTCTCGAAGGCGACGATCTCGCCGGGTTCTTCGAGGATGCCCGCGAGGTCGACAACGTCGCGCTCGCTGATGAGGTGGAGGAGTTCCGGGCTGAGTCCTCGGCTCGCTTCGACGGTGATCTTGCCAGTGTCCCGCCAGGTCACGATGAGGCCGCTGTCGGCCATCGTCGCCTCGCACAGGCGCTCCAGCGCCGCCTCGGCGGCTTCGCGCCGCGTCCGTGCCCGCCCCGTCGCGACCGCCAGAGAACTCAGAGCGGCCGCCTCCGACTCGAGCTGGGCGGAGGTCGTAACCTCGCGGCTCATCGCGATCAGGCCGGCAGGTTCGTGCTCGTCATCCCGGAACGACGTGAGCGACAGGTCTACGACCAGGTACCGGCCGGTCAGGCCGCCTACGAGGGGGCGGTGGACCACCCGGCCGTGCCAGTGGCCCATCACCGCGGCTTCGGCCGTCCCCTTTGTGCCGAGTGGCGATCCGTCCAGCTGGAGCTGCTCGATCAGCTCGTCCAGGCTGCTGCCGATGGCATCGTCTTCCGAGAACCCGTAGAGTTGCTCGGCGGCAGGGTTGATTGCAGTGACTCGATTGGCCGCGTCGGTCGTCACGATCGCGTCCGTCATCTGCTCGACGACGACGCCGCCGATGCGAGCGGAACCAGCGAGGCTCCTCCGAATCTCGGCGTCGCGGCGCTCCTTCCAGAGCGACGCCGTCGTGCCGATGGCCTGGCCGACGTGCCGGCCGATCTGCTCCAGCCGAACGGCGTCCAGAGGGCATGGCTCGTCTCCGCCCCACAGCAGGACTATCGATCCGATGCGGCGGCCTTCATGCAGGATCGGGGTCGCGCGCAGGGATGTCAGTCCCAGGGCCCTGGCCCGCCGAGCCCAGTCCGGGGAGTCGGCAGCGCCCAGATCCATCTCGAGTGGGCCGTCGGCTTCCCGGAGTAGAAGAGCCAGCGGGGAACGGGCGGGGTCGATGCCGCTCAGCGTGGCCCTGATCGCCTCCGGGGTGCTCGTTCCGGCAGCCAGGGAGAAGCCATCGGAGCTGTCGAGGATGGCGAGCGACGCACTCGCGCCCCACGTAGACGCGACGATCTCGACGGCTCGCTTGGCGACATCCGACACCGCCAGCAGTGACTCGCTCCGCGGCGTCAGCGATGCGAGATCGCGAAGCATCAGTTCTACCTGCTGGTCCCGGCTCTCGTCGTGTATCCGTACCAGCACCAACCCGACCGCCGGCGCCCCGAGCGAGACGATCACCTCGGCCGGGAACGCGTCTCCGGTAAGGGGTTGGACGGGTACGTGGCGGACGAACGAGCCGCACTCGAGCAGCTCCGCCAGGGCATGCTCGACGTCGCCTGTCCGACTGCCCCGTCAGGAAGCTCATCAGCACCTTGCCGACGAGCTGTTCGGGCGTGGCTCGCAGGAGTGTGCACGCTGCGTCGTTGGCGTCGACGATCACGCCGCCGAGATCGGTGAGGAGCAGGGCTTGCGGCGAGAGACGGAACAGGTCCCGATATGGCAGCAGTGCCGCTTCCGGGCCCGAAACAGGGCGATCCGGGCCCTCGCCATCCCAGAACAGCGCGGCTACACCGGGCTTGCCGTCGAACTTCGGAAGGCTGACCGGCTGGACGTGGGCGCGGAGCCAGATCGTCCGTCCATCGCGGAGCCGCGCCTGGAGCGGGCCGTGCCACCCGCCGGGCTGCAGGATTTCCACGCGGAGCGTGGAACCGCCCGTGCCGTCGCCCCTGATCAACGTAAGGAGGGTCGTCCAGGGCTTGCCCATCGCCTGGCGAGCGGGAATGCCGAGGATCTGGGCCGCGCGATCGCTCCAGTGAACGACCTTGCCGGCCGGATCGACTATCGCGAGTCCGGCCCCCAATCGCTCGAGGAGTTGAAGATCTGGTTCGCCAGGCGTCGGCAAGCGTCTCCAGTCCGGGGTGCGGTCGGTCCCCGAGCTGAGGTCGGGGTCTCGTGCCGCCTATCGTAGCCCCGGGCCCGAGTCCCGGACTAATCCGCGAAGTCCCATCGTGGCCTGGGTTGCTGTATCCTTCGCGGCCGTGGGCCGGTAGCTCAACGGTAGAGCAAATGACTCTTAATCATTAGGTTGAGGGTTCGAATCCCTCCCGGCTCACCATATTCTGGAGTTGAATCCGCCCCTCTCCGATCTTCGGGAGGGGCGGTTGGATGATCAGCGCCCCCGTGCCGCCCCGCGGTAGCGGTGCGCGCCTGCACCAGGTCGGCCCGCGCGCCGGCACCGCCGGCGACCGGTCGCTATTCGGCGACTTCGTAGCGGTTTCGACCGTTGCGCTTGGCCGCGTAGAGTGCCGCGTCGGTGCGGCCGAACAGGCTCTCGGCCGAGTCGCCTGTCCTGGCCAGCGCTCCGCCCACCGAGACATGGGTCGTATGCAACAGCCCGGCCCGGCGGATCTCGGACTTGGCCACCAGGACGCGAATTCGCTCGCCGGCGTCGCGCAGGCCTGCGTTGTCGGAAGCCTCGACGAGCACGGCGAACTCCTCGCCGCCCCAGCGCGCCAGCACGTCGCCCGCTCGGACCGCGCCCTGCAGGGTACGGCTGACACCGATCAGGACGGTGTCACCGAAGGCATGGCCGTACGTATCGTTGACGGCCTTGAAGAGGTCGATGTCTACGACGAGAAGGCCGAACTGCCAGCCGTAGCGGTTCAGGTTCTCCAGGCGGCCCTGCAGCGCCGTGTCGAAGAGGCGCCGGTTGGGCAGTCCAGTCAGTTCGTCGGTCAGTGAGTCGCGACGGACCCTGTCCGCGTCCTCCATCGCCCGCAGGACAGTCGATTCGTCGGAGAAGGTCTCCACGCCGCCGATGATGGACCCGGATGCATCGCGAACGGGCATGGTCCGGATCCGGACGGGCTTGCGATATCCGTCGCGGTGGCGAAGCCACAACGAGGCCTCTCGAGTCTCACCGTCGGCGATCGTGGCCGCGAGCGGACAGGCTGTGTGGCAGAGCTGATTACCCGCAGAGTCAACGTGATCGAGGATGTTCTCGAAACACCGGTGTCCGACGACCTCGGTTGGTCCGTAGCCCGAGATTCTCTCCGCGCCCTGGTTCCAGTACTCGATCCGCCTGTTGGGATCGACGTAGTACACGCCGTCGGCGAGGTTCTCGATGATGGCCTTATAGATTTCGTCGCTGGGCAGGTCGTTGGGCATTGGGGACGCCTCGGATGTACCGCAGTCGCGCTGCGGCAACTCTACTCGCCTCGCGAGCTTCTTCTGCGACCGATGGTGGGGCCGAGCCGCGCCGCTGACTGGTCAGGCAGCTCTCCGGCGTGCCTAGCTTCGGAGCGAACGGCGTTGCGCGTACACGGCAGTCAGCCCGATGGCCCCGAGGGCGAAGCACAGGAACACCGCCAACTCCTGCGACGAGCTGCCGCCGGAAGATCCGCCGGTGCTGGTCGGTGGGGGCGTGGGGGCCCGCGGAGTGCCGGTAGCGCCTCCGACCTGCTGGGTCGGCTCGTTGGTAACGCTCGCGACGGGCGTGGGCGTGGGCGTCGGGGTCGGGGTTGGAGCCGGGGCGGGTATGGCGGCCGACGATATCGACAGGTTGTCGATAAGGAAGCCGTTGCCCAGGGTTGCCGGTACGGCCACCCCGCCGGTCCGGAAGAGCATCGTCGCTGCCGTGCGGCTCTCTCTCACGGGAGCCGTCGGCGGGCCTTCGCACCAGCGGAAGTAGTCCTCCCAGGTCGTCCCTGTGACCTTCAAAGCGCCGTCCACGTATACCTTGACGACATCGTTCAGGGGCCCGTCGGGCATCGCCATCTCGATCCGGACCGTGTGCGGAACCGTGCGACTGAGGCCGGTCGCGACGTTCGTGACTACGAAGTCGTCCGAAGCGCTGCATCCATCGGCCGGATTCGCGAGGCTGCCGAAGGGGGCGATGTCGTGGTAGTCCTCGAAGTTGACCGAAAGGCCTGTCGGCCCATCGGTCATCTGCACCCAGCTCATTCGGCTGGCGCTGGAGTCGCCCGGGTACGGACTCGCCACTACCGAAAGGCCGGGCTGCTCGGCGCCCGGAACCGTGGAGGCAAAGTCCCACTGAGCGACGAAGTAGCCCTGGCGGGTCGCGGTCGGGAACCTGGCATAGGCGGACGTCTCGCCGGCTTCTACCGTCAGATTCCGGGCAAAGGCCTGGTCGCCGAACGCCGGCGAGGTCACGGCGTTCGAGATGCGCAAGCTCTTCGAGCCGAACGCGGAGTAGCCGTAGGTGTTGTTCACGACCGCAACGTCGTAGCCGTGGGAGCCGGTGCCGGTCTGGCTCCAGCCATCCTGTCCGTTGACGTTTCCCGGTGCGTAGGCCTCGAAGTCGAACGAGCTGCTGTCGGCGTAGGCATACGGCGCCAGAACGAGTGCGGCCAGAACGAGTCCGCTGAGGACCGGAGCGGTCCGCCGGAGGCTCAATCTCATGTCAATTCCTCGTGACTCTCAGTCTGTGGTCAACTTCGATCGATACGGGCGGAGGCGGGCGAGTTGCGGAGCGATCGGCGTTGCGCGTACACGGCAGTCAGCCCGATGGCCCCGAGGGCGAAGCACAGGAACACGGCCAGCTCCTGCGACGAGCTGCCGCCGGAAGATCCGCCGGTGCTGGTCGGTGGGGGCGTCGGGGCGCGTGGAGTGCCGGTAGCGCCTGCCGACCTGCTGGGTCGGCTCGTTGGTTACGCTCGCGACGGGCGTGGGCGTCGCGGTCGGGGTCGGGGTCGGCGGTGGCGCGTTGACCGAGCAGGCGATACCGAAGCAGGCGAGGGGAGCCTGGCCCGTCCAGCCGCCGACGTCGTCGCGGAAGGTCCCGTACCGGCTTTGCCGCCATCGGCGTAGGAGCCGGCGGACAAACTGTTCAGGAATGCCGAGTCGGGCTCGACGTCCGTCCCGTAGGACGGTTTACCGGCAGCCGGCTGGACTCCCACGTTGAGTGAGTCCCAGGGACCGCGTCACCGCCGAGGGGATGGTATCCGTAATGGGTCGTGTCAAAGGTGATGCCCCAGATGAGCGTATCGGGGAGCGTGATGCCCGGCGGGAGATCGAATGTGATGGCCTGGGCAAGCCCGCTGAAGCATTTCCCCGCCACGTCCGAGAACCAGGCATAGAAGTCGCTGGCCGGGCATCTGGGGTCGTACGACGGCCGGTACAGGAGGTTGAAGGTGTTGGTCAGGCTCGTGATCTTGTCGCCGGCCTTCGGCGGTGTGCCGCCGACCACCTGGTAGAGGGTCAGGGTGATCGGCTGCGGCCAAGTCGCGCCGGGGGTCGTGTGGCAGGTTGCTCCACCGCCGGTCTGGCAGCCCCAACTCGACATCACGACCGTGACCGGCAGGCTTCCACTGGCCCGCGTGCCCGGGTCAAAAGTGATGAGGTCGCCGAACTCGCTGGTGCTCGGTCGCCTCGAAGGCCATGCTCGGGACGTTGCCCGGGAGGGTGGTCGGGATGTTGTCGTACACCGGCGCCACGACGGCGAGGGCCGGACCGGCCGAGAAGATCAACGCGCCGGCGAGGAGGGCGCTTCCAAGTGCCAGCCCCCGGCCGAGCCTGCCGCCGGTGCCGTTTGGTCCGCGCCTGATTGCATTTGCCATTGTTGGTGTCGATCTCCCTTTCGGCCGCGTTGAGTAGACCCGATCGGCGGCGCACCAAGACACGTCCGCCTGGCTTCACCGGCCCCCACAAGTACCCTCGGCCGGCATTGTGACAGGTGGTTCGTTGCGCGTGGTCAACTGTCGAAAGTCCGGGCTCCCGGCCGGCAGTCCAGCGGAGCGGCGCCCGGCGCGGGGCATTCATGACGTTGTACGCTCTCGCGCATGCGTGATCCCTACGAGGTGCTCCAGGTCCGGCCGAGCGCCGACGCGGAGGTTATTCGAGCCGCGTATCGAGTCCTCGCGCGCAAATACCACCCCGATCACGGCGGTGACCCGACCCAGATGGTGGCTCTCAACGACGCCTGGGATGTCCTGGGCGACCCGGTCCGGCGCGCAGCCTACGACGCCTCGCGCGCCGAGGCGCGCCTTCCGCGAGATTCCTCTCGAAATTGGCCCTCTGCCGCCGGCACTTCGGCGGCGAGCGCCGCGCCGCCGCCGGGCGGCCCGCTGGAAGGCCAGTCCGGCACGAGCGGCGCGACGGACGCCAATCGCGCGGGTCCGCCTCCGGGGCACCCCTCCGGAACCGTCCTGGATTTCGGCCGCTATGCAGGCTGGTCGCTTGGCGAGATCGCCCGATACGACCTGGACTACCTCGAGTGGCTGCAGCGGGCCACGTTCGGGCGCCGGCTCCGGGCGGAGATAGAGTTGCTGGTGCGCCAGCGCCGCGGCGCGAGTCCAGGGCAGTTCGCAGGGCTTGCCACGCCGTTAGGCCGGGCGCGGCTCGGACCATCGGCCCGGACAAGACAAGCGGCCCGGGGAGGGGGTACCCGGACCGCTTGATCTGGAGAAGACACCCCGTCACTGGCGTCTTCTGGGTGGAGTTCGCAATGATGTGAGCCTCAGGGTAGTCACCCGACGCTGAAAGAACCCTGAAGGATCCGGTCCGGCCGCAGGGTGCGAATCTGGTCGCGCGCGCCAGGAGCCGTTCGTATCGGGGCGCACCGTTGATCGGCGAGGCGGGGCCGGGCGTCGTTTGTCACGGCCTTCGTGCTAACCTACGCGCCAACCTTTCGCGGCCGGTCCTGTGAGGCCGGCGTACCGGTCCAGAGAGGCCGGAAAGGAGGTCCATGGTCGCCTGCCAGGAGAACCACCGCGCCAATCCGGCCGGTGGCCTTTTTGTAGCGCCGACCCCGGCGCCGCAAGCACCGTGGTCGCGTGAAGCAGCCGCCGTTTCCGCGCCCCAGCGCCGTCGTCGACCCTCGGGTCGGCGACTACGGGCCGGCGCTGCTCGCCCTCGAGGATGGCCGGCTCTTCCCCGGCATCGCCTTCGGCGCGCAGGGCAGCGGGCAGGGCGACCTCGTGGTGAACACCAGCCAGACCGGCTACCAGGAGATCGCCACCGATCCGAGCTACGCCGGCCAGCTCGTCGTCATGACCTACCCGCTGATCGGCAACTACGGCCGCCTCCAGCCCGACGACCAGTCCGAGCGGCCCTGGCTGCGGGGCTTGATCGTGGCCAACGCCACGGCCGCGGTGCTGGACGACGCCCGCCAGCTGGCCACGATGCTGCGCGAGGCTGGCATCCCGGCCATCGCCGGCGTCGACACGCGAGCCCTGGCCCGACACCTGCGAGCCAACGGCTGCCTGCGCGCCGATCGTGACCGCGCCCGGCCAGACCGATCCGGAGGAGGCGCGCGCGCTGGCCCGAGCCGTGCCGCGCTGGGAGGACCAGGATTTCGTGGCCCTGGTCTCGCCCGGCAGGCGGCACGCGACGAAGGCGATGCGTCCGAGGGCGGCCCGCTCGTCGCAATCCTGGACTTCGGCCTCAAGACGAACATCGTCCGCAGCCTCCGGCGCGCGGGGCGCGCGTCCGCGTCCTGCCGCACACGGCCACGGCCGCCGAGGCGCTGGCTCCGGATATCGACGGCGTCGTCTTCTCGCCCGGACCGGGCGACCCGGCCCGGCTGGACGGCCCCGTCGCCCTGGCCCGCGCAGGTGATCGCCGACGGGCGCCCGCTGCTGGGCATCTGCCTGGGCCACCAGATCATCGGACGCGCCGCCGGCGCGAGACACCGGCGCCTGCCTTTCGGCCACCACGCCGCGAACCACCCGGTCAAGGACCTCGAGACGGGCCTGGTCCAGGTCACGGCCCAGAACCACGAGGTCACGGTCATCGCCGACACGCTGCCGGAGGCGAGCGGCTTCGTGGTCAGCCAGATCGACCTCAACGACGGATCGGTGGAGGGCCTGCGCCACCGCACGCTCCCGATCGAGACGGTCCAGTACCACCCCGAGGGCGGCCCCGGCCCGCTGGACGCGCTCGCCGTCTTCGACCGCTTCGTCTCGCGCCGCGCGTGCCCGGCACGGCGGCGCCGCGCCGGAGCCCACGGTAGGCAAGGTGGAGCCGCTCCACCTGGATACCGCCGTACTACAGCGCCGGCTCCGGGGCGCGAAATGACCCCAGATCGGCCCGTCCGTCCGCTCGGCGTGGGGTCGGTCGGTCGCTGATCTAGCCTTCGCGCTTGCGCACCTGATACCGAATTACGGTCTTGGGTGCCTTCGCCGCCGGCGACGACTGGTACTCCTCCTCGTGCGGGCCGGCGATCTCGTATCCCTCGGCGGTGATGAAGTCGTGGAGCCGCTGGATCGTAGGGGTCTCCTCGGCGTAACTGCCGACGTGGAGGATCTGCGCGACCGAGCCGTACTCCCACGTCTCGATCGTGACCGGGGTCTCGGGATCCTTCTGCACCAGTTCCTTCGTCCCCTCCGGAATCGGGATCGCCCAGGCTGCCTCCCATTTCTCGCGTGGGATCGTCATCCAGTCGGGGCCCCCGAACCATCGCCCGCACGGAGGGCCGACCTTGTAGTCCACGCCCAGCTTCTTCAGCGAGAACTTGAGGGAATAGGTCGCGCCGTAGAGCGCCGGGAACACCTTTGAGGCGACGACGGTCGGATCGCCCACCGTATGCACGACCGCCACCGTCACCGCGGGCATCTCGGCGAACTCGGGTACGAACGGCTTCATCTTCTTAGGCATCTGTCTCGCCTCACTCCTCTGCTCGAACCGCTTCACGAATCCGGCCACCCAATCGCGTCCCGACAGCAGCGAGTGCTCGCTGTAGTCGAAGACCTCGTCCACGAACCACTCCATCTCCCTGAGGGAACGCCGTTTCTCCCTTACCGATCGCAAGCGGTCGTCCAACACGGCCAGGCACGAACGCGCCGCTTCGAGCGCGCGATCCTCGGGCAGCCCAGGGAGGTTGGCCAGCCCGAGCAGGAACGGCATCTTCGCCTGCGTTGTGCCCAGCGCCGCCAGGCTCGCCTCGGTCCATGCCGAGAACCCTTCGGCAGTGGGGGAGTAGACCTTGCGCGCCGGACCTTTGCTCGCCGCGTCGTCGCTGTGGCCCTGGACCAGGCCTGCGTGCTCCATCTTGCCGAGCAGGTAGTAGATCGACGAGAACCCCACGTCGGTCCACTCGCGCATGCCACGCTCGGCGATTACCTGCTCGATCTCATAGGCGTGGCGCGGGCACTCGACGACGAGGCTCAGTACCGCGAGTTCAGCGTTGGTCACAGGTGACGGCCTCCTCCATCTATTCTAGTACAAGGATAGGGCAGAGTCCAGAAATGTTGACAGCCAGGAAATGGAGGGGGACATTGAATCCGCTTCATAGAGCTGGGAGGTGCTACATGGCATCCAGGTCGACTGCCGGCACGATCGACGAGTACATAGCGAGGTTCCCTGTCGAGACCCAGAAAGTGCTGTCAGAGGTGCGCGCGCTCATCAAGGCGACAGCTCCCGATGCGACGGAGTGCATCAGCTACGCCATCCCCACATTCGACCTGAACGGGCGTCACCTGGTGCATTTCGCGGGGTATGAGCGGCACATCGGCTTCTATCCGATCCCCAGTGGGATGGAGGCATTCAAGCAGGAGCTCGCACCTTACAAGCAGGGGAAGGGCTCGGTGCAGTTCCCGCTCGGGCAGCCGCTGCCCAAGGACTTGATCCGCCGGATCGTCGAGTTCAGGGTCCGCGAGAACACGAGCCGACGGTCGACGTAGTCCGGACGGGCACGACCGCGTGGCGCCGGTTCAGTCCTAGCCGTCCCAGCTGACCCGGACGCGCTGCCGGATGCCGGGTAGCGGCATCGAGGCAGCCTCGGCCTCCACTGCTTCGCGCTCGGCGGGTGAGAGCCGGCGCCAGGACTCGATCGTAACGTCGGTCTGGGAGCGTCTCCAGGTCCCCACGATCTCGCCACCGACGAGGACCGCGCCCGGCCAGACCCGAGGAGTCCAGAGCTTTCGGCGATTGTCGGCATCTGGGACGAGGAGCTCCCGGTCGGCTCCCTGCAGCAGGGAGTAGGCGTCGCCGCTCGGGAGGAGCCGCGCAGGCGCCGCGGGTCCTGCTGGCGCGAGAAACTCCGGCTCGTCGGCGGTGAGGATCCACGCGTCACCGATTGGCGTTCGAACCGGCGTCAGCGAGCCGCTCAGCGCGTCGAACGAAGCGTGACCGGCCGCCCGCGGCCTGATCCCCGCCCAGTCGGCGAATGCCGCGGGCGTCGCCGGTCCGAAGACGTGGAGGTACCGACGCGCCAGCTCGAGGCGGGCCTCGCGAGGGTCGATTTCCGGCGGTGGCACGGTCCAGATCGTGGGCGGGCGAGCCCCATCCCAGCGGATCAGCAAGGTACCGGTCGATCCCGCGTAACGCAGGCTGTTCGGGTGGACCCCGAGCGCGTGCCCAACCTCGCTATAGGTCATCTTTCGGCCGTCGAGGAAGAGGCGCAGGCGCCGGGCGAGATCTTCTGCCCGCTGCCGCTCCTCGCCGCGGTCGGGGAGCCGCCCGAGCGAGAAGACCGCAAGATCGATCGCGGCCACGACGTAGACGGCGAACCGCAGGCCCCAGAGCTGCACGAGCGACGGGTCTTCCCACGCTTGCGGCTCGGTGCCGTGGACGCGAGCGTGGATCGACAGGACGGCCGCCCGCGGCACGCTGTCCTGCAGGCCCGCCCAGGCCGCTCGCCTCAGAGAGTCGGGGCCCGGAGGCAGCCGCTCGTCGAGGGCACCGACGGACCGTCGGAAAGCCAGGATCTGTTCGCGCGTCAGTTGGAGACGGGCGCCGTTCACGTCAGACGCCACCTCGGCCTTGGAAGAGTTGCGCTTCAGCGAAACGGTGATCATGGAACGCCGCGGCTTCAGTTTGCCCACCGGCGGGCAAATGGTTCTGGTGGGTGCGCCCCCCGTAGCCGGGGTCCCGCGTCGGGAGGGGCTCGCCTCCGCAGGCCGTGCTCGTCCCTATAATGGCGCCCCTTATGACGACTCCATCGGCCACCTCAGCGGCGCCTCAGGCACGGCTCACCGTCTGGCTCGACTCAACCCGGATGGACGGGGCCAGGATCTATCGGCGGCTCTTCCCGGACAAGGCAGCCCAGATCGATTTCCAGGTCGTGGACCGAAATCGGTTGCCGGCTCAGGTGCTGCGCTTCAACCAGCAGGGTGAGGGTTGGCCCGACGTTGTCTTCGCCGAAACCAACCTGATCGCCCAAACCGTCGACAGTCAGCACGACTTCCCGATCGACCTCAAGCCCGCACTCTCCGTTGAGGTGCTGGGCAACTTCGAACCGCATGCCCACGACGCCTGCACCTATGACGGCAAGCTCCTTTGCCTGCGTCACGACACCGCGCCGATGGTGCTGTACTTCAACAAGCCGCTGATGGATCGATTCGGCTATCGTGCCCCGGCTACCTGGCAGGAGTACGAGGCCCTGGGCAAGCGCGTGGGCAGCGAACACCCCGGCTATGTTGTCGGCTCGTTCGGCGACGCCTGGGGTTTCAAGGCCTTCTTCGATGCTTCTGGCTGCCCTTCCTCGCGGGTGCTGGGTGAGAAGCGTGTCCATATCAACTTCGGGGATCCCCGCGGTGTGCGCGCGGCGGAACTGGTGGACGCCCTGTTGGCCAACGGGACTCTGGCCCCCTACGGCTACTTCGACCCGAGCTTCAGCGAGATCGCCCGAGCCGACAAGCTCCTGATGCTGGTCGGCCCTGCCTGGATGGCGTTGGCCAGCTTCGGAGGCAAGCCGGGCAGCCGGTACTACGAGTACGGCGGATCACCAGCTTGCCGTGGCTCCGCCGCTGCGCTGGGAGGGCGACACTCAGGTCATGGCTTCAACCTGGGGCGGCGGGGCTTGGGCCATCTCCAAGCACACCGGGAACCTGCCCCTGGCGCTGGACTTCATCGTCTGGATGGTCGGCGCACCTGAGTTCTGGATCAACACCCCCGACTACCCGGTCTACCTGCCCGTCCAGCCGGCCTGGCAGAGGGCCGTCAGCGCGAATCCGCTCTTCGCCAACGACCCCTTCCCGGCCATGCAAACGGCCTCGCAGGCCATCTCTCCGCTCTACACCCTGCCTGGCTATGATGTTATGGGTACCATGGGGAAGTTCGTCAGCCGAGCTCTGAGTGAGAAGACGACGCTTCAGAGCCTGCTGCCCGACCTCCAAACGGCGATGACGACCCAAGCTGAAATGGCCGGGTATGAAGTGGTCGTCAATGCCGAGTAGAGGCGCCCAGCCAAGACCGTGAGTTAAGGCCCACGCCCACACGTAGGTGTCAGTCAATGAAGTACATCGCCATATTTCATGGCAACCTGAACTACGCTTATCTGACCCCCGATAAGTACGAGTTCGTGATACGGGCAAGCTACGAGCTCATTTTTGACACCATGCGGGAGCGGTTCCCCGACACCAAGTTCGTCTTTGAGGCATCGGGCTACACCCTCGAACAGATCGCGGTCCTGACGCCGGATGTCCTGGAGAAGCTCAAGGCTGCCATCTCCTCGGGCCAATGCGAATTCATGGGCTCGCCGTATGCCCATCCCATGCTGCCGAACTTTCCAAAGGAAGACGGCATCTGGTCCATTCGGTTCTCGCAATACGCCTACCAGAAGTACCTGGGAATTCAGCCTCGGAGTTTCTGGAACCCGGAATGCGGCTGGCGGAGCTTCGTTCCGGAACAGGTCGCCGAGACGGGCTACCGCAATCTACTGGCCGATTTCGAGGCCTATAGCCGTTCCTGCGGGAAGGACGGTCGGCCGCTCCGCCCGGAGATCTACGAGAAAGAGTTCAGCAAGGACCCCGCCTTCTACAACTTCGCCTTCAAATACGATCTCCCGGGCGACGAGAAGACACTCCACTTCCCGTTTGAATACGCGGTCGGAGACCCCTCCCAGAAGCTGCGGGTGTTCCTGCGAACGGACCGGGTTGCCCAGTATGCCGTCCGCTTCTTCATGGGGATGGAGGGGTATTCGCTCGACAGCTATCTCGATTTGATCTGGAAGTACTCCGCCCAACCAACTGGCGAACCTGAAGGTGCCCTGATCATCTTCGCCGACGACGCCGAGTACATCGGCACCAACGGCTGGTTCCGGTTGAAGTTCCAGAACCAACCCGACAACGTCTTCGAGAGGATGCCCAAGTCCAGGGACTATCTCATCAAGCTGATCACGGCCGTTAAGGAACGGGGCGAGTTCACGACCTTCGATGAGGCGTGCAACGAACTACCCGTGCTGACCGACAGTCTGAACTTCGACGAGGATTCGGCCTGGCATGGCGCCAAGGCTTCTACCTGGGCCAACACCCCCATGGCTCGCCATCTGCGCCCGTGGCAGGACCTGGTGAGGGAGAAGCTGCACGCGAACCTGGCCGACCTCGGTCCCGATGCTGCGGAGAAGGTCTGGTTTCACCTGACCAACTCCTACAACTCCGACGGCCAGTGGCCCCCGACTCTGCCCGACGCACCGCACATCGTGCATCCCTTCAACTACCGCTACTGCTATGAGAATTTGCTCAAGGCGGAGCTCCTGGTCGGCGGAGTCGATCGGCGACGGCTGGACACGGACCCGGCGGCGACTATCAAAGAGGTGCTCGGCATCCAGCTGAATTGGATACTCGAGAAGGCCACGACGCTCCTCGGTTCAGCGGATCCAACCGAGAGAGCCGACGCTGCCACCGCCATCGCGCTGATCAATCGCGCTCTCGATCTTGGTCCCATCTCCAGTTCCGGAGCCCGCTCCCTCGTGCCGACCGAATACACGGTCCGCGCCGAGTTGCTCGTTGAAGCTCGCCGACTGGTCGGCGGCATCGAGCTGGAAAAGGTCTAGGCGCGAGCGGCTATCCCGGAAAAAAGAATCTCGGTTGAAAGGAATCGGAGTACAGCCTTGAAGACAGTCAGGACCATGGGTCATGTCGAGGCCCAGGCGGCGATCGAAGCCATCGAGGTCGAGCTCGTCCGGCGCGGCAAGGTCGCGGTCATAGCCGTCGCGGACGACCATGGCGAACTCATCGGTCTGCTGCGCCTCGACGGCGCGCCTCTGCCTTCCACAACGATCGCCGCGAACAAGGCCTGGACTGCCGCGCGCGAACGGAAGCCGTCGTGGGAGCTGGGCATCGCCTCGCGCGATCCCAAGACCGGGTTCGACATGGCCTACTACGGTGACCCACGCTACGTGGGCTGGGGTGGTGGCGTCCCCGTCATCCTGGACGGATCGGTGATCGGCTCAGTCGCCGTCAGCGGTCTCACGCAGGAGGAAGACGCGGAGCTGGCTGCGATCGGCGCGGCGGCGGCCACACGTCATGCCATTCGACCCAAGTAGTTACAAAGAGCTCCGGGATCGTCGTCGCAGGGAGGTTCTCGCGATGAGCGCTCCTCTGATGAGCAATACGAAGTGGAGAGAGTTGTTGACATGTGCAGCCTCCCATGGTTTGTGGTGTCAGGTTGCACTGGTTGGCGATTCGCCAGGGCGTGATCGAGAACGACTGTGTTCACCAATTCCATCAGTGAAGTTCCTGGACTCGATGGTTGCTGATCCGGGCCTGACCGGAGGCGGTCCGCACGAGTATCGGGAGATACTGTGGGTGCGGTATCCACGCGTCTTCCGAAATCGGGCGCTTGATGCCTTCCTCGCATCCGTTCAGGATTTGGGTGTGTTTCCGTTGGTTGTGACAGATGCACACGTGGAGATTCGAGGTTACGAGGACCCAGCCAGCTAACCAAGTGCCGCAGCGGATGCGGGTCACGGAGAGGCAGGATGCTTTCTAGCTGGACCCAGGACGACTTCCTCGTCGGCGACGTGCGCCTGCACTACTACCGCACCGGCCATGGAGACAAGCGGCCCCTGGTGCTGGCCCACGGCTTCTCGGACAACGGCCTGTGCTGGTCACGCACGGCCCACGATCTCGAAGCCGAATACGACGTGATCATGCCGGACATGCGCGGCCACGGCCTTTCGGCCCGGATGCGGCCGGGCGATGACGTGGACATGGCCGCCGACCTGGCCGGACTCATCCGGGGCCTGGGACTAGAGCGGCCGATCGTGGGCGGGCACTCCATGGGAGCCGCGGTCAGCTTTCAGACCGGACTGCGCTTCCCGGAGCTGGCCAGCGCCCTGGTTCTGGAGGATCCGCCCTGGTGGCTGGGCCGGCCCGTTCCACCGCATAGCCGATCCGATGGGGATCCCATGTCCGAATGGGGCAAGAGCCTGGCCGGCAAGACCCTGGAAGAGCTGCTGGCTGGATACCGTCAGGAGCAGCCTGACTGGCCCGAGGCGACCGTGAGGTCGATGGCCGAGTCCAAGAAGCAGCTCGATCAAGCCATCGTAGATACCCTGATCGACAAGCTGAATCGCGAGGGATCGGACTGGCTGACGACTGTCCAGGAGATCACCCAGCCGGTCCTGCTCCTGACGGCTAACCCGGAGCTCGGGGCCATCGTGACCCCCGAGGTTCGGGCAAGGGTTCGCGAGTTGAACCCAAGGGTGACGATCGTCAACGTCCCCGACGTGGGCCACCTCGTCCGCTACGACAACTACACGGCTTTCATGGATGCCCTGCGGGCTTTCCTGAAGCAGATTCCGTCCTGACGACCTCGAAACGGGTGGGGTCGGCCGCCTGAGGCGCAGCGTCCGTCGAAAGGAGATGGGGATGGTGAACGTGACTCGGCGTCTCTTGGTACCGATTGCCCTGGTGGTCGGCTGTGGGCTGCTATCAGGTTGTGGTCCTTCGCAGGCCACTGTCGGTCCGACACCAACGAAGACGGAGACACCCACGCAATCGGCCGCGATAACCGGGACGCCCACTCAATCGGCCGCCGTCTCTATGACGCCCACTCAATCGGCAACGATCACCGAGACACCCACCAGCGCCCCGACGGCCTTATCGATTCTCGTTGGGGAGTGGGAAAGGCACGGCAAGCAAGATGGCAAACCATACACGGAGCACTTCGTCCTGAAGCCGGATGGAACCTACACGATCGAAGCGAGATTCGATAGTCCGGACGCGCCGCTGGCGAGCTCGCATGGAACGTATGTGTCGACACAGACGACACTCGCACTGACCGACCAGGACGCCAAGGTCACCAGCACGCCTTTCTACCTGGACTCGTTAGGAAGACTGGTAATCGACAACAAGACCGAGTCCGCCTGGACGAGGGTGCACTAGGGAGGAGGACGGCGAATCGTCGGCGGAAGGGAGTGAACTGAGATGGATCAGAACAAGAAGGATCGTCTCGAAGGTTCCGCCGCGTTGGGACCGCCGATGACTTCCTCGAGCCCAGCCCAGAGGAGGCGGCGTTCGTCGAGATCAAGCTTGCCCTCGCCCGCTTCCTGCGTGACGTGCGCGTGCAGCAGGGGTGGACGCAGGCGCAAACGGCGAAGCGCCTCGGGTCGAGCCAATCGCGACTCGCCAAGATGGAGGCGGGGGACGCGTCTGTCTCCGCCGACCTGCTCGTCAATTCGCTGCTGGGGCTCGGAGCGACCCAAGAGCAGATTGGCCAGGTCATCGCTCGAGCGGCATTGCACCTCCCGACCTGAGCCCGGCCGCGCGACGAGGAAGCGATGCTCTATGAAGGCTAGCGAGTTCGACAAGAAGTTCGACGCGGGCGAGGACGTCACGGGTGACCTCGACCTGTCCGGGGCCCGCCGGCCCCTCCAGGAGGCAAGACCCGTGAACGTCGACTTTCCCTCGTGGATGGTCGAGTCGCTCGATCGCGAGGCGAAGCACCTCGGCGTCACGCGCCAGTCGGTCATCAAGATGTGGATCGCGGAGCGCCTCCAGCGCAAGGCATCGCAGTCGTGGCCAGACGACTCCGCCGCGGGCTCTTTGGGGTTATACTTCTGGTATGAAGACGGCCATTTCTATTCCCGACGATGTGTTCAAGGATGCCGACGCCCTGGCGCACAGACTGAAGAAGTCCCGTAGCGAGATCTACGCCCGAGCCGTGCGTGAATACGTCGCCCGCTATTCGCCGGACAGCGTGAGGGAGGCCTTGGATCAGGCGCTCCCGGAGGATCCCGGGCCGGACGGGTTCACCCAGGTGGCTGCCAGACGTGCGCTTCGTCGTTCGGAATGGTGATCGCCCAGGGGGATGTCTGGTGGGCCGATCTCGGTGACCCGTTGGGCTCGGAGCCTGGCTTCCGGCGGCCCGTCGTGGTCGTCCAGGGCGACTCGTTCAACCGCAGCCGCATCTCCTCGGTGGTTTGCGTTCCCCTGACCAGCAATCTGCGCTGGGCCGCTGCACCGGGCAACGTCGCCCTGGCCGCAGATGCCACCGGGCTGCCCAAGGACTCGGTCGCGAACGTGTCGCAGATCGTCACACTGGACAAGGCGTCCCTCACCGAGCGGGTCGGTCGCGTGGCCGACGCGAAGCTCGAGCTGATCCTGGCCGGCATCGACATCGTCCTGGGCCGCTAACGGGGGCCGTTCAGCATTCAAGCGGTCCGTCCATTTGGGCCGACGCGACCTGACTTCAGAGATGGGCGGCTCGTCGGCCGCGGGCCAGCTTGATTGGCCCACGCCAATTCGGTCGGCCGACTGCTCCGACTCTTGTCTACGAGCTCCAATCCCGGCTGGCGTCGTGGTCAGAACCAGGGATGTGCCTGACCCAGTGACACAATGTGGTCTATGCCTGATCTCAAACTCACGCAGCGTCGGCTTCCTTTGAGGCGGGTCGACCTCACCACCCACACGGCAGGACTTCCGCCGTCGTTGATTGCGACGATGGAGTCCGAAGGGGGCCTGTGGTGGGCCAGCGATGCATACACGTCCGCCGACGAGGTCGTTGAGACGGCGCGGTGCGTCAATGCCGTCGCCCTGCAACTCGATTTTCGAGATCTGAGGCTACTTGAAAGGCTGCCCGGGATCCGTTACCTGCATGTTCGCTCGGACGGTCGCCCAGAACTGGATCCGATTGCAGCCTTGACCGGACTAAGGGCGCTCATCCTTGGCAGCGGCGCATTGCGCGGCGATCTCGATCCGGTCGGGTTTCCCGACTTGCGCTGGCTTCGGATCGGCCTCGGGGGCAAGGGCGGGGCAGCTGTGTTGCCGGCAATCCAGCGCGGACATGCGGGGCTCGCGTGGCTGGACGTGAATGAGACCAAGGCGCGCTCGGCAACCGACGTTTGCGCCGGCTTCCCCAACCTGCGCGTGCTGCGCATTGGATACGCGGATCACCTGCGCGATCTGTGTGGCCTGGACGCAGCGGTGCCGAAGCTCGAGAAGGTCGCCCTGTCCCTGACGCAGATCCGGACGCTCGACGGCATGTCCGGACTTGGGCGGTTGGAGACGCTGGAGATACTCGGCGGCCGCGTCCGGGATCTGGCCCCGTTGAGTTCGCTGCAACGCCTTCGGTACGCACGGCTGGAGCTGGTTGACCTCGACTCGATCGAGCCGCTACGCGATCATCCGGCGCTCCGAATGGTGGCGTTTGCAGAGCAACAAGCCCCCGACAATTCCGTTCTCGCCTCGATACGAGGCCTCAAGGCGGTCTGGCGCGGCAATGGATTCGCAAGACCGGTTTCATGGCCAGACCTCGGTGAAATCGCCGCCGACGATCCGCTCCGCGTCGAGTGGGCACGCGCCATGGCCGAGTAAACCAGATACTGGGTCCGAGTTGCCTGGCGCAAACCTTCGGTCGCAGGCGAGATGGCAACGTGGCGGCGGAGGTGCCAGGGCCAGTAGGGTCCGTCCCGGGACGCATGACGAACGCGAACCTAGCCCGGGTCGAGGGCGTTATCCATCCTCGCCCCTCCCGTCGTGATAACCTTCGGCCAACCTTTGCGGCCGGTCCTGTGAGGCCGGCGTACCGGTCCAGAGAGGCCGGAAAAGGAGGTCCATGGTCGTCTGCAACGGGAACCACCGCGCCAATTTGGCCGGTGGCTTTTTTGTGTGAGAGAGCCGCCGTTGCCGCAGCCCGAGAGCCCACCGCGCCGCCACGTCGCGCCGGCCTTGCGTGAGCGCGCGCCCAAGCCCAAGAGCGCGCTGATCATCGGTTCCGGGCCCGTGGTCATCGGCCAGGCGGCCGAGTTCGACTACGCCGGCACCCAGGCCTGCCGCGCCCTCCGGGGCGAGGGCGTTCGGACGATCCTGGTCAACTCGAACCCGGCCACGATCATGACCGACGCCGAGGTGGCGGACGCCGTCTACCTCGAGCCGCTGACCGTGGAGGCGATCGAGCAGGTCATCGCCAAAGAGCGGCCGGAGGGGCTCCTGGCCGGGCTCGGCGGCCAGACGGCCCTGAACCTGGCCGTGGCCCTGGCCAAGGCCGGAGTGCTCGAGAAGTACAACGTCCGGCTCATCGGCACGCCGCTGGAAGCGATCGAGATGGCCGAGGACCGCGAGAAGTTCCGCGACCTGCTCGACCGGATCGGCCAGCCCTACGCGCCCAGCTGCATCGTCGAAGGCGAGACCGACGAGGCCCGCGACCACGCCGCCCGCGAAGCCCTGGCCGAGATCGGCCTGCCCGCGATCATCCGGCCCGCCTTCACCCTGGGCGGCACCGGCGGCGGCATCGTCGAGACCGAGGACGCCTACTGGGAGCGGACGCGCACCGGCCTGCGCCTCAGCCCCATCCACCAGGTCATGATCGAGCGCTGCCTGGTGGGCTGGCAGGAGATCGAATACGAGGTCATGCGCGACGCGGACGACACCTGCATCGCGGTCTGCTCCATGGAGAACGTCGACCCGCTGGGCGTCCACACCGGCGACTCGATCGTGGTCGCGCCGGTCCAGACGCTGCCGGACCCGGTCCACCAGCGGCTGCGCTCCGCCTCCCTGGCGATCATTCGGGCGCTGGGAGTGGAGGGCGGCTGCAACGTCCAGTTCGCGCTCTCGCCCGACTACACCGAATACGCGGTCATCGAGGTCAACCCGCGCGTCAGCCGCAGCTCCGCCCTGGCGTCCAAGGCGACGGGCTATCCGATTGCGCAGAGTGGCGGCGCAGATCGCCGCCGGCCGGCGGCTGGCGGAGATCCCCAACGTCGTGACCGGGACCACGGTCGCGGCCTTCGAGCCGGCGCTGGACTACGTGGTGGTCAAGCTGCCGCGCTTCCCGTTCGACAAGTTCCCCAAGGCCGACCGAACCCTCGGCAGCCAGATGAAGGCGACCGGCGAGGTGATGGCGATCGACCGAACCTTCGGCTCGGCGCTGAACAAGGCGCTGCGGGCGCTCGAACAGGCGGGAGCGGGCTTCCTGGCCGAAAACGCGGGCTGGACGGCCACGCTCGACTACCTGATGGAGCCCGAGGTCGAGCAGCCTTTCGTGACGGTCGACGGCAGCGGCCTGCTCTGCGAGGCCGAACGTCACGCCGAGCGGGCCGCATATCCGATCGTCCTGAAACGGTTCCTGGCACCGTCCGACTCGCGGATGTGGCGGATCTTCGCCCTGCTGCGGCGGGGGATGCCGGCGGAGCGGATCCGTGGCGTCACCGGCATTTCTTCGTGGTTCCTGTGGGAGTTCGAGCGGGCGATCGCGCTGGAGCGCGAGGTCCGGAAGATGGGGCCGCGGATGGCGGATGCCACGGACGGGGAGGCGGGCACTCTCCTGGCGACCGCGAAACGCGACGGTTTCGGCGATCGGGAGCTGGCGCAGATGGCCGGCGTCACGGCCGAGGACGTACGCCTCGCGCGCATGGAACTGGGCATCGTCCCGGGCTACGCCATGGTGGACACGTGCGCGGCCGAATTCGCGGCTGAGACGCCTTACTTCTACGCCACGTACGCGGCATCGGGTTCCGAGCCGGAGCTGCCGCCGGTGGCGCGGCCGGCGGCGCTGGTCATCGGTTCCGGGCCGGTGCGGATCGGGCAGGGGATCGAGTTCGACTACTGCGCGGTCCAGGCCGCGGCCGAGCTTCGGGTCCAGGGCTGGCAGGCGGTCATGATCAACTCGAATCCGGAGACGGTCTCGACCGACTTCGACGCGTCGTCGCGCCTGTACTTCGAGCCGCTGGATCCGGAGAGCGTGCGCTCGGTCGTGGAGGCCGAGACGCCGCCGGGGGCCGAGATGCTGCCGGCCTTCGTCCAGTTCGGCGGCCAGACCCCGCTCAACCTGGCCGAACCGCTGGCCGCGGCCGGGATCCCGCTCCTGGGCGCCAATCTCGAGACGATCGACCAGGCGGAGGACCGTCTCCGCTTCGCCAACCTGGTCGAGTCGGTCGGCATCCCGCAACCGGAAGGCGGGATGGCCCGCTCGATCGAGGAAGCGCTGGCGCTGGCCGATCAGATCGGCTATCCGGTCATCGTTCGGCCGTCGTTCGTCATCGGCGGGCTGGCCATCGATTTCAGCTACTCGGCGGCCGACCTGGTCGACCAGCTGGCGCGCGCGACGGTCGTGGACCCCGATCGGCCGGTCCGGATCGACCGCTACCTCGAAGGGATCGAGGTGGACGTCGACGCGATCGCCGACGGCGAGACGGTCCTGATCCCGGGTTTGCTCGAGCACGTCGAACGGGCGGGAGTCCACTCGGGCGACTCGGTAGGGATGTTCCCGCCGCAGACGGTCTCGGTCGTCGGACCAGGGGCTGATCGTCGACGCCATGGACCGGATCGTTCGGGCGCTGGACGTGCACGGCCTGGTCAACGCGCAGTTCATCGTCCGCGACGACGGGGTGTACCTGATCGAGGTCAACCCGCGGGCCAGCCGGACGGTGCCGTTCATGAGCAAGGTGACCGGCGTTCCGATGGTGAAGCTCGCGGTCCGGATCGCCCTGGGCGAGACGCTGGCGGGGATGGGGTGGGGGAACGGGCTGCTCGAGCCGCCGCCGCTGGTCGCGGTCAAGGCGCCGGCCTTCTCCACGGCCAAGCTGCGTGGCGTGGACCCGTCGGTGGGCCCGGGGATGCAGTCCACGGGTGAGGTGATCGGGATCCACGCCGACCCGCGCGTGGCCCTGGCAAAGGCGATGCAGGGCGCTGCGCTGATCCCGCCACGGCCGGGAGCGGACGGGGCACTGGCGCTGATCTCCGTCGCGGAGCGGGACCACGGGGAGCTGCCGCGCGTGGCCCGGGCGCTGGCTCGGGCCGGGTACAGGTTCGCGGCCACTTCCGGAACTGCCGCGGAACTGCGTGGCCTGGGCTACGAGGCCCAGGTCGTGGCCAAGGTCGGGGAGAAGCCGGAGCCGGGCCAGGTGGCGATCCTGGATCTCATCGCCTCCGGCGGCGTCCGGCTCGTGGTCAACACGCCCTCGCCCAAGTCCGGGCCGGTCCGGGATGCCATCGAGATCCGCCTGGCCGCGACCGCGGAAGGGATCCTGTGCCTGACCGCGATCGAGACCGCGGTCGCCGCCGCGGAGGCGCTCGACCCGGATCTGCGCGAGCGGCTTGCGGAGGTTCGCTCGCTGGGCGAGTGGGTTCCGGATCCGGGTCGCCCGCGCGGCCCCGCGGCGCCGTTCGCGCTAACCTGAGCGGTCAAGCCCCCGCCCTCCAGGTGCCGTCGTGTTCTCTCTCCCTAGCCTCCAGTTCAAGCTGTTCGGCTTTCCGGTCGCGGTCGGGCTCGACTTCCTGCTGATCGCCTTCCTGTTTGGCTCTTTCCTGCCCGGCCAGTACCTGGTCATCTGGGTCGCGATCCTCGCCGGATCGATCCTGATCCACGAGTTGGGTCACGCCTTCGCATTGCGCCGGTACGGCATCACGCCTCAGATCCGTCTGTGGGGCATGGGAGGGCTGACGACCTGGGGGTTCGAGCTGCCGCCGCGGAAGACGATCGTGGTCAGCGCCGCCGGGCCGTTGCTCGGCGTCGCGATTGGGCTGGCCGCCATGCAGGTGGAGGCCCTGATGCAGGCCGGCTCGGTGGCCGAGTGGACGGTCCACATGATCGTCTTCATCAACCTCTACTGGGGCATGCTGAACCTGCTGCCCATCGCCGCCCTCGACGGCGGCAACATCGCCACGAGTGCGTTCATGGTGGTGCTGGGGCCGAGAGGAAGGGTGCCGGGGCTCATCTTCGTGGCGCTGTCGAGCCTGGTGATCGCCGTCATCGCGTTTGCGATCGGCTTCGCCTACCTGGCGGTCATCGTTGCGATATTCGCGCTCCTCAACCCAACGCCCTACCTGGAGCTGCGCCGCATCCTGTCCGCACGAGCCCACGCCTTGTCTCGAACCGCGCCGGCGTCGTCTCATTCGCGGCCGCGGGACGGGCAACCGGGCGGCCGATCCGTGGCCGCCTCACCGGCCGGGGCGCGCCGAGTCTTCGGCGAGGCATACGCGGAGACGCTGGGGGATCGGGCCCGTGCCGTGGACCTGGACGACCTTGAAACCCGTCCGGCGCCGCTCCTCTCGGACGTGGCCGCGATGGTGGCCCGTGGCGACGACGCGGGCCTCGCGGCTCGCCTGACCTCCGAGGAGGACCCGCTCACGGTCCTCGCCATCGTCGCCAGAGTCGTGGACGGCAGGCGGCTCGGCGGGGTGGAGAAGGCGCTGAAGCGGGGAGACGGGCGTGCCGCGGATGGGCTGCTCAAGCTGCAGGTGGGCCTCTTCGCGCTCGGTTTGTTCGAGGATTCGATCGGCGCGGCCGGTGTGCTCGGCACCGACGGCAGTGCCGCCAGCGCGCTGCTCGTGGCTCGCTGCGCCGCTCGAATGGGCGACCGAAAGCTGGTGCGCCAGGGGCTGGAGCGAGCGGTGGCGCTCGGCCACGTGTCTCTCTCGGACGCGGCCCTGGGTGACATCGCTCGGGTGGGACCGGACGAGAAGGTGGCCGAACTGCTGACGAGACTGCGGGCAATCCAGACCGCCTGATCGAGGTCGGCCGCCGCGGTGGCCGACTGGCGCGGGACGGAACCGCCCGCTGCTTCGTCAGTCTGTTCATGATGGAAGCGACCGTCGACAGGGGAATTGATGATGTGCTCGAGCAGGTAGGGGTGGCGCGCACGGAGGAGCTTGACGAGACCTTCGCCACGCTCTACCGGGAGCGCTATCGCGATGTGTATCGCTACGCGCTTGCTGATGCTGCGGCGGGTCGACGACGCCGAGGATGTCACTGCCGAGGCGTTTCATCGGGCGTTTGCGGCCTGGCAGGCCGGCCACGGACCGGAGGGCCAGGCCCTGCCGTGGCTGCTGCTCATCACCCGCCGGCTGGTCATCGATCGAGCCCGGCGACGGAGACTCCTGTCGTGGCTTCCGCTCGCGTCGTTGAGCCCCGCCCACGAGCCTTCCAAAGAAGCCGAAACCAGCCGGACGGAGTTCTGGCTCTGGTTCGAGCGGTTCGCTCGGGAGCTTTCGCAACGTCAGCGTGAAGTCTTGATCCTGCGCTACCAGCGTGACCTGGACGACGACCAGATAGGCGAGATCTTGGGGATCTCCACCTCGGCCGTCCGATCGCTCGTCGCGCGAGCCTGCGCAGCCCTGCGCCGCAACCCGGAGATCTGGCAATGAACGAGAACCGGCATTCCGATGACGAGATTCTGAATGGCGTGCGCCGCCGGCTGGCCGGTGCCGAGCCGCTCATTCCGCAGCCACCGGCGTTGGGGCCGGCCTTCACCGAGCCTCGCCCAGGTCGCGCCCGAGGGTGGTTGTGCGCAGCCGGGTCGGATTGCGGCGGCTTCGCGCCGCTGGCTCTGGTCGCGGCGCTTGTGGTGGTCGTCGCTGGGGTTGGCGTGGGAAGTCAGGCCTTCAACGGAAATGGACCCGGCGATGCCGGCTCCGTCGCTCGGGATCGCCGCGTCGCCCAACACCCAGGGTTCGGCCTCTCCTATCAGCTGGTGCATCCGGCCGGTACGCGAAGTGACCCCAGCCGAACTGGATGCGACGAAGGCGGTCCTCGATCAAGCGCGCCGAGTCCCTGCGGCCGACGTCGTATTCGGTCAACGAGGCGCCGCCGGATGGGATCACGGTCTGGTCTGGAAGGCGTCGCCGACACGGCGAAGGTCCGCGCACTGATCGGCCAGACTGGTCACCTCGAGTTCGTGCTGCTGCCGCCCGAGACGTACGGAACCGTTGAGCTCTCCAGGTCAGACGTTGCTGCCGAACCCAGGCGAAACGATCGACCCGGCACTGCCGGCGCAGTTCACCGGCGGAGACCTGGACCTGGGCGCAATCAGCGCCGCGGTCGACACCAGCGATGTCCCCGGAGGCCTGGGTCGTGAACTTTGCCTTCAAGGAGGCGGCAGCCACTACCTTCGAGACGTGGTCCGGCCAGCACGTCAACGACTTCTTCGCGATCGTTCTTGACAGGAAGGTCCTCTCCGTGCCCTACATCAAGTCACAGATCACTGGCGGTAGGGGCCAGATCAGCGGCAACTTCACAGCTCAGAGCGCCCAGGAGCTGGCCACGGTTCTGGGATCCGGCTGGCTGCCCTATCCACTCAGCGAAGTCGGCGAAAGCGGGCCCATCGGCTCGCCGGATGCCGGTCCGGGCGTGCCGATGCAGTCGGGCGTGCCGATGGAGTCGGGCGTGCCGATGGAGTCGGGCGTGCCCCAGCCTTCGGGCGTGGCCCAGCCTTCGGGCGTGGCCCAGCCTTCGGGCGTGGCCCAGTCTCGGGCGGACCGACGGCTACGTGCGGGCTGGGCGCCTGCGTGCCGACTGAACGGGCGCACCGAGCGCCATAGGGTCACCCCCGGCCGCCTCCAGCCCCCAGCTCTAGGCCCTCTCGACCAGAGAGGGGCTTTCCGCGGCCACCGTGGCAGCCGCCAGCGTCCCCTCCGCGTCCGCGGCCGCGGCGGCCACTCGGTCGGTCCCGCGGAACCACGTCCAGAGCAGGCCGGTGGCGATCGTGTAGAGCACGATGATCGTGACGAAGTCCACTGCGTAGGCGGCCGTGAACGACGAGCGGCGCCTGCAGCACGCCGTAGTAGAGCGGCGCGATCGTCCAGCCGAGCGCCCACAGCATCGTCATTCCGGCCGCCAGCGTCGCTCGCTCGGCCGCCGAGACTCGCTCCATCGCGAACGCGTCGAAGATCGGGCTGCCCGCATTCATCAGCGAGTTGCGCACGGCCAGGGCGATGATCACCGTCCACAGCACCGGCGAGAATCCGAGCACGACCAGGAACGGGATGCTGGCCCCCTGAACCAGCACGATCGACCCGATGCGGCCGAAACGCCGCGCCAGAGCCGGCTGCATGCCAGGATCGCCAGCGCGGTCCCGAGGCTGCTGATCGCGAACATGGCGTTCACCGCGGTCAGGCCCAGGCCGAACTTGTTCTCGATGAAGACGTTGAGGAAGGGGATCAGCTGGCCCGCGCCGAGCGAGGTGAGGAAGCCGGGCAGCAGCAGACGGAAGAAGAGCCTCCGGTCGAGGACGACGATCCCGAAGCGGCCCATGCCGGATGCCGGTGGGCGATCGGCGGGCGGGCCGTCGGCGGTCAGCAGCCACACGGTGCCGAGCGAAAGGACACCCAGGATCGGCGACTCCGGCCAGCAGGATCTGGTAGGGCGCCGCGGCCGAGCCGAGGTTCAGGCCGAGCGGCTATCTCGGGGCCAGGGCGCCACCCAACGAGCGCGGCCACCAGGCCCGTCAGGAACCCGATTGCGGACCAGATCGAGAAGTACTCGTTGCGCTGGTCCGGCCGGGTGTGCTCGGCGATGAACGGGATCTGCACGACGCTGACCACCATCTGACCCGGCACCGAGCGCGGCCACTCCCACGAACATGCAGCGGCAAGTCGCCCGGAAGGAACGCGAAGAGCGCGACCGCCACGAGGGCCATGCCGGCGGCCATGACTCTGCGCCTGCCGATCCTGTCGGAGAGCGCGCTGGCCGGGCAGGGCCGTCAGGAAGCCTGCCAGCGAGGAGGCCGCCATCAGCCAGCCGATCGCCCACCCCAGGCCGATCGACTCGAGGTAGAGGTTGAAGTCGATCCAGTAGAGGCTGATCGCCGCCCCGAAGACGACCGTGGTCAGCAGGAAGATCCGCGCGTCGCGGCTGAAGCCTGTGAAGCTGCGGACGTACCGCGAGATCGCGCCAGCCACTGTCTCCGGGAGACCTCGTGCTCAGCGGGCCGGATCGAGAACGTTGCGCTCTTCCTCGCACAGGCTACGCCCGACGACGATCAGGAACGCTCCGATCCGGAGGTGGAGTCCACGAATCCGGTACGTGCCTGAGCCCGCTGTCCTGCGGCTCACTGCGATAGGCGGCGGCCTCGGCGCGGAGTTCCGCATGCCGCTGGGCTATGTACGTTGATCGCAGTTCCGGAGTGTCAGGCCACATTGGTTAGGTCCTCCAGTGTTAGCAGTCCGAATGACATGTGTTAGTTGTGCATCTAACCCGGGGAGTCCGGCAATCGGTCATGGCAATCCTCGGGGTCAGTGCGCCAGGTAGGCGCGAAGCTCCACGCCGGCCTCTTCGGCACGATCGTGGCGAAGGCGTAGTAGGTCATGTTGCCCTGATCGGTGATCGTCACCAGGCCCGGCGCTCCGGAGAGCGGCCAGGTGGTGCATGATCGTCGGTTTGCTGAGGTCGAGCTCGTTGGCGATCTCCGTCAGGTAGCGATCGCGTTCGGCTCAGGAGCTTCAGGATGCGGAGGCGGCTCTCGTCGCCCAGGGCGCGGTAGAGGCGTACGGTCGAGTTCGGGGGAGTGAGCCGGTCGGCCGATCCGAGTGACGAGTCCGCGATTGGATAGCAGATCAGCTGGACGTCGCCGACCTTGGTGAGCGAGTTGTACGGGCGTCCGAAGTAGGTCGGGGCCAGGACGATGCGCCGGATCCGCTGCTCGGGGACTACCCGCATGCCGTTCGTCGCCCGCTCCACGAAACCCATGGGGTCGCCGGCGATGTCGTCGTTGCGGCGGCCGGCCACGTCGCGTTCGAGCATTCGACCGACGTGGGCTTCGACCTTCTCGTAGCGCGGCAGCCAGAAATCGACAACCTGCCGCGCGGCCGGGGCGAGATCCGTTATCGGCCGGGTGAGGACGGGCTTGCCCTTGGCCGACGCGAGCCGGCTCTGTAGTTCCTTGAAAGCGTCCACGTCGCCGTCCACAGCCAGGCGGGTGACGGCGCCGAAATCCGTGTCCTCGAGCAGCTCGCCGGCCATGACCTCTGTGAGCTCACGGTCCGAGAGTGCGCCGATCGCGGCGGCGACGTCTCGGGCGGTCCGAATCTCGGGCCGGCCCACGAGCATCCGACCGATCTCCGGGACGAACCCCATGCACGCGTCCACGCACTCGTTCTCGCCGACCTCGGCCTTGAGCGCGGCGCGTGACTCCTCCACCCAGCGCCGGTCCTCGGCGAGTATGTCCTCGAGCTCGCCGCATTCGTTGCATGCGCTCGTGAGGAAGTCGTAGGCAGTCCTGGCGTCGAGTTCCACGACGGGCAGGTGGGCAGCCGCGATCCCCGGGCGGACGAGGCCGCCCGGCCGCTGGGGACTTGTTCGACTCGGGTTCCGGGTTGCCGCCACTTCGCTGTGCCTCTAACTCTTGTTAGACGAAAGGCTAACACTCGGACCCGGCGAAGGTCAAGTCGTTGCGCAGTGAACGGGCGGGCCTCTCAGGAGCCATACTTCGATTGCCGGCCCGGCTGTGGACCGGCGCTCGCGGTGCTTGGAGGGATCGGTATGGAGACTTCTCGTCGGCATTCCTTTCTTGCCTCTGCGGCGATCGTCGCACTGGTTATCGCCGGGGCGCTGGCGATCGCCGGGTGTTCCTCAGGCGGTCCCAAAGGCGGTCAGATCGAGGCCCGGACATGGCACGTCCGGGCATTTGCGCAGACCGGCGGAGACCTCAAAGATGCTCCGCTGACGGTACCGTTGAGCGCCCGCTACGAATTGGGAAAGGTGTCCGGCAGCTCCGGCTGTAGCACGTTCACCGGCTCGTACACGATCTCGGCCGAGAAACTGAGCGTCACCGACGTGCAGGTCGCGAATGGTTCGTGCGACCAGATCGCGACGGACGCCGATGCCATCTACATGACCGCCCTGCCCCGAGCCGCGACCTTCACGGTCGAAGGCAATGAACTGCGCATCTTCGACAAGGATGGCAAGGAGATCCTGCACCACCACGAAGCCGCGTCCCAGAACCCGTAGCCGCCTCCTGGGGGAGCGGCGAGCCGCGGCCGGTACAATGCCCCCACCCCGCGCAGGCGCTCAGCCGCGCGGGCCGCCACCGCCGTGAGGAACTGGACTTCATGACCGCCCCGAGTGTCAGGTTCACCGACGAGCGCCTGGCCAACGGCCTGCGCCTGATCGTCTCCGAAGACCACCTGGCCCCGATCGTGGCCGTGAACATCTGGTACAACGTCGGCTCCAAGCACGAGGTCGCAGGCAAGACCGGCTTCGCGCACCTCTTCGAGCACGTCATGTTCCAGGGCTCCCGCCACGTCGCCAAGGCCGAGCACATGGCTCTCGTTCAGGCCGCGGGCGGGACGATGAACGGCAGCACGTGGCTGGACCGGACCAACTACTTCGAGACGATGCCGAGCCACCAGCTGGAGCTGGCTCTCTGGCTCGAAGCCGACCGGATGGCGACCCTGCTCGACGCCCTCAACCGGGAGAACCTGGACAACCAGCGCGACGTGGTGAAGAACGAGAAGCGTTCGAGCTACGACAACCGGCCCTACGGCGACTGGTTCCACAAGCTTCAGGCGCATCTCTTCCCGCCGGAGCATCCGTACCACCACCCCACGATCGGGTCCATGGAGGATCTGGACGCGGCCTCTCTGGAGGACGTGGCCGCGTTCTTCCGGACCTACTACGCCCCAAACAACGCCGTCCTGTCGGTTGTCGGCGACGTGGATCCGGCGCAGGCGCGAGCCTGGGTGGAGCGCTACTTCGGCGGCATTCCGGCGAATCCGGCCATCCCGCCGCTGGCGGACATGAGTCTGCCGGCGGTGCTGGGCGCCGAGTCGCGAGAGGTGGTCCAGGACCGGGTCCCGCTGCCGCGCCACTTCTTCGGCTTCCGGGCGCCATGCCTGGGAGACCCTCGCTTCGACGCCCTCGAGGTCGCCGCCCAGATCCTGGCCGGCGGCAAGGGGAGCCGTCTCTACCGGCGCCTGGTCCGAGAAGAGAAGATCGCCCAGGACGTCTCCTTCTTTTCCCTGGGGCTGGTGGGCGGTGCGTCGGTCGCGGCCGGCCAGGCCACCGTTCGCCCGGGCATCGACCCCTCGCTGGTGGAGCGGGTCTTCGAGGAGGAGCTGGATCGGCTCGGACGCGAGCCGGTGACGGACGACGAACTGGCTCGGGCGCACGCTCTCATCGAGACGTACGAGCTGGAGGCCCTCGAGCGCGTCGACGAACGGGCCGATCGCCTGTCCATGTATGCCACGCTTCTCGACGATCCGGACATGATCAATCGCCAGCTCGGCCGCTACCTGGCCGTCGGCAAGGCCGAGATCCAGGCGGCGGCCGCCGAGGTGCTACGGCCGGAGAACCGGGTAGTGCTGACGTATATGCCCGCCGCCGGCGCCGGGAACGAGGAGACGGCGGCATGACGCTGGAGCGGATACTGGCCGAGCGACCGTCTCCGGGCCAGCCCCGGACCTACCATTTCCCGTCCTTCGAACGGACGGTCCTGCCCTCCGGACTCCAGGTGCTCGCGGTCCACGTCCCGGGCCGGCCGCTCGTTTCGGCGAACCTCGTCTATCCGCCGAGGCTCCGGCGACGAGCCGGGCGACCTCGCGGGAGCGACGGTTCTGGCAGCGAGGGCGATGACCGAAGGGACGGAGCGCTACCCCGGCGTGGAGCTGATCGAGGCCGGTGAGCGTCTGGGCGCCACTCTCCACGTCGAGGCGACGTGGGACGCGTTCGTTGCCGGCGTGGAGGTTGCGGCGCCGCGTCTGGAAGCCGCCCTGGAACTGCTCGAGGAGCTGGTGGAGCGGCCGACGTTCCCGGATGAAGATGTGGCCCGCCTGCGCGACGAGCGTCTCAACGACTTGCTGCAGGCTCGCGCGGACCCGCGGCGGCGCGCGGAGCGGGCGTTCACCGCGACGATCTACGCGTCCGATTCGCCCTACTCCAGACCGTCGGGCGGCGACGAGAATTCCGTGCCCGGGCTCTCACCGGAAGCGCTGCGAAAGGTCCATCGATCGATTCTGGCGCCGGACGACGCCGCTCTGATCGTGGGCGGCGATCTCACGGGACTCTCCGTCCCGAACCTGGCCGCCAAGGTGCTGGGCTCGCTTGGAGGAGCCCGGAAATCGGTCGGGACGGCCGCGGCTCCGGTCGCTTCGTCGGCCGTGTCGCGGCCGATCGTCCGCTTCTACCACCGGCCGGGCTCGGTCCAGACGGAGCTTCGGATCGGCCACGTCGGCCTGCCTCGACGCATCCCGGACTTCCATGCGGTCGGCGTGATGGCGGCCATCCTGGGCGGGCTCTTCAACTCGCGGCTCCAGATGAACCTGCGCGAGGAGAAGGGCTATACCTACGGCGTTGGCGCGGGCTTCGACATGAGGCGTGGAGCGGGCCCATTCGCCGTTCGGACGGCCGTTCAAACCGCATCCACGGTCCCGGCGATCATCGAGACGCTGTCCGAGCTGCGTCGGATCCGTGAGACCGAGGTGACGAAGGCGGAGCTCGCGGCCGCGCGCGACTATCTGGTCGGGGTGTTCCCGCTGCGCTTCGAGACGCCCGGTGCCGTAGTTGGAGCCCTGGGCGGGCTTTTCGTCCACGGATTGCCGGACGACGAGTTGGATCGCTACCGCGACGCAACGGAGGCCGTGACCATCGCCGACGTGCAGACCGCCGCCCGGGAGCACATCGATCTCGACCGAATTGCCATTGTCGCGGTTGGCGACGCCGACGCGGTCGGCGCGGAACTCGAGGCGGCGGGCCTGGGCGAGCTGGAGACGATCACCGAGGAGCAGGCCGAAGGCACGGCGGACGACGAGGGCGAGCTGACACGTCAGCGCAGCCGACGCATGATCGTCGTGGTGGGCCTGCCTGCCTATGCGGACGGCCCTGGCGGAGAGGAATGCGCGGGCGGCCTCGCAGTCGAGGTCGCTGCCTCGGCCCAACGTCGCGGTGGAACTGTCGAACTCGTCGGCAAGGTCGGCAACGACGGGGCGGGAGACGCGGTGGTCGTCGCCCTTGGCCGGCTGGGCATCGGCCACGCGGCGCTGCTTCGAGACCCAGCCCGCCCGACGCCGGTCCTGACCGCGACGCAGCGCGACGAATCCGCGGAGGCCGCTGCGGAGGAACCGGAAACCAGGCTGCTCCCCGAGGATCCCGTCGCCCGACCCGCGCTCGACGCCGCGGACGTGGAGCTGGCCCTGCGCTTCCTGCCGCAGGCCGAGCGTCATCGTTCTGGCCGAGCCCATTTCCGAGTCGACCGTCGAGGCCGGCATCCAGGCGGCCGCTTACTCCGCGGCCAGGTTGATCGTGCTCGTGGCGCCGGGGGCTGTGGCTCCGTCGGTGCCGCCCGGGACCACCGTCCTGGAGGCGCCCGCCGAAGACGACGGCTCGTTTGGCCGGCTGGTCGGGACGTTCGCCGGCGCCCTTGAGGCCGGGCTGGACCCGGCCGCGGCCTTCTCGGAGGCCGTGGCGACGTCGGGTTGGGAGCTCGTCGCCGACTGAAGCCGGCTCATCCGCAGCCCGATCGCCCAGTCGGCCCATTCCGGGAGCGCCGCTTCCTGTAGAGTGCGGGCCATGGACGGCACAACGAAAGGACTCGAATCCGAGGGAGCGGCCTACCTGCCGCCGGGCTTCGACCCGTCCGCGACTGCGCCGCTGGATCGGCCCACGGCCATCGCCGCGCTCAGGCAGGCCGACGAGTTGATGGAGCGGAGCGAGCCGGAGCAGGCTCTGGCCCTGTACTCGAGGGCGGCGGGCACGGCCGATCGCGACGTCTCGGCCGCAGGCATGTTTGGAGTCGGCAACGCCCTGTACCGCATGGATCGCGAGAACGAGGCGCGCCAGGCCTGGGAACGCGCCGCTGGCCTGGGCGAGACGCCGGTGGCTTATCGGGCCTGGCGCCAGGTCGCCGCGGCCCTCGTTCGCGAAGGAAACCTGCGCGGCGCGCTCGACGCCTACCGCCAGTGCGAGAAGCGCGCCCCGCGCGAGGATCGGGCCGAAATCCAGTCTCGGCTCGGGTGGCTGAACAAGGAAGTCGGCAATACCGGAGCGGCGAGCAAGTACTTCGCCCGCAGCCGGGGCGACGCGCTGCCGCCGTTCATGACGTACCTGATCATCGCGGTCACCGTGGTGGCCTCGTGGTCGGCTCTGTCGGACGCAACCGGGAGTCTCGGGGGCCAGCTCATGCTCGACAAGCTGGCCATCGCCCATGGCGAGGTGTACCGGCTATTGAGCGTCACTCTGGTTCACGGCAGCCTGCTGCACCTTGCCTTCAACATGTACGCGCTCTGGTACGTGGGTCAGCTCGTGGAGCGCATGTACGGGTCGACGCTGCTGCTGGTGTTCTACCTGATCTGCGCGGTCGCGGGGTCGATTCTCAGCTATGTGCTCGGCCCGATCGTGCCCAGCGTCGGAGCCTCCGGGGCGATCTTCGGACTGTTCGGCATCGTCCTGGTGGCAACCCGATTCCACCGCGCGGTCCTGGACCAGCAGTCGCGAATGATCGCCTCGCAGGTGGGCGTGCTGATCGTCCTGAACCTGGTTATCGGGTTCTCAGGGTTCTTCGGCAACGTGGACAACTACGGCCACGTCGGCGGTCTCCTGGCGGGTCTCTGGTTGGCCCTCCTCATCGCCCCGGCCCAGGTGCCGACGCTCGCCTCGCTCTGGCAGTCGCCGCGCGGGAGTGGCCGCTGGTGGTGGCGTTCGAGTAGTGGCGACGCGGGTCGTCGGCGTGGCTGCCCTGGTCGCGGTCCTGGGTGTGGGTTTCGTGCTGGGCACGAACCGGTGGCAGGCCGACCTGTTCTACCACGCCCGCTACGGCGCGGTCGGGCCTGCCCTGGATTTACACGTGGCAGTCACGAAGCCGGACGCCCCTGCGGTCGAGCTGGCGATCCGCTAGAACCGGCTCACGTAAGGTCGTCGCGCCAGCCGAATCGATCCAGGACGAGGTACATGTTCCGCCGGTTCAGGCGCGACCGATCGGGCGGCCAGGGGACCTCTCCCCGAGCCAGCGGCAACTCGAGCCGGATTGCCCGGCGCGGCGGCGGCAACTCGGCCTCATCTGCCTCACCGGCTCGGCCCCGGCGCGGAGGCGAAGCGTCCACCAGACGTCCAGCCAGGCCGGCGTGACGAAGTGCTCGTCGAGCGGTCCGAGCGCGCGGTAGTCGGATCGGCGGAAGGCCAGCCAGCCGGCCTCCAGCGCTGCGACGTCCTGGGCAGTGAGGGAACCGACCGGCCGTTCGAGCGAATTGGGCCGAATCGGCCCGCCTGCGGAGCCAACAGGCCGAAGCCTCCGACGGCGGCCACGGCAGGATCGGCCAGTGCCGCGGCGAGCGGGGAGAACGCGTCGCCGGTAGGCCAGGCCGAGCCGTCGGCCACGATCACGATCTCGCCGGTCGCGCGGCGCAGTCCGATGTTCAGCGCAGCCGCGAAGCCCAGTCGGGCCGAAGTCCGGAGAACCTCCGGGGTCGCGGCTCCGATCGGTGCCACGTCCGGAGCCCCGGGCTGCAGGGCCGCAGCCTGGGAGTCGCTCGGGTCGTCGGCGACGACCACGACCTGGGTTCCGCCGGGGGCATGGGCGCGGACGGCGGCGAGCAGTCGCGAGATCTGGTCTGGCGCCTCCGAGGCGACGACGGCCACGGTCAGCGCCGTGGTCGCCGGCTCGTCGAGAAGAGACGGAACCGCCGCCGCGGAACCGTAGCGCGGCTCGCCCGCCACTTCGATGGTGGTGGGCGCGGCGGGGCCGACGCTGCTGCGCTTGCCGTGGTCGGTGACACGCCAGCCCAGGGCCTCGATCCGCGCTTTCAGTGCGTCGGCCGCCGGCCAGTCCTGGCGGGCTCGCGCTTCCATCCGTTCGCGGACCAGATGCGTTATCTCGGGCGGTGGTCCCGCAGGGGAAGTAGGGTCGGTCACTCGTGGAAGGATACCGGGACCTCGCTCCGACCGGCGCTGGCTCCGGCAGGCGCTCTACTCTTCGGCGGTCACTTCCTTGCCGGCCTCGGCTGGAACCGCTGGCACGAGGGGCATGAGCACGGAGACTCGGGCGCCGTGCGGAGCGACGTTCTCGGCCCAGGCCTCGCCGCCGTGAGCCCTCGCCAGTTCGCGGACTATCGCCAGTCCGAGGCCGGAGCCGCTTCCACTGCGCGAGGGATCGGCCCGGTAGAAGCGCTCGAAGGCCTTCTCGGTCGTTCCCGGCGGGAAGCCCGGGCCGTCGTCCGTGACGCTGATCGAGATCCCGAGCGGCCGGCCGGGTAGCTGGAGTCGCGTCGCCCGAAGCCAGACGTGGCCACCCTTGGGCAATACGGACAACGCGTTCTCGACGAGATTCTGCAGGATCCGCTCCGTCGCCAGACGATCGCCGGTGAAGGCGAGCTCGGGCTCCCCGGGGGCAGCGCCGGAAACCTCGATCGAGACATTGCTGGCGGCGGCGCGGGCCTCGACCCGCGCCGCGGCGTCCCGCAGCAGGGCGGTGGCGTCGAGCATTTCGGGTCGCAGCGAGGCGGGTCCCTGGCGCAGGCGCTCCACCACCCCGAGCTCACCCACCAGCCGCTCCAGGCGTTGCGCCTCCTCGGCGATCGTCCGGGCGGCGGCCGCCGCCCGGTCGCCGGATGCCGTGCCGTCCGCGATCGCCTCGGCGAACCCGGAGATGCTGGTCAGGGGAGTCCGCAGATCGTGGCGCAGGTTGGCGAGCATCTGAGTCTCCTCGTGACGCGTCGTACCCAGCTCGCGGGCCATGGCGTTGAATTGCTCGGTCAGGGCCTTGACCTCCGTCGGTCCTTCGACCGGCAGGGGCTGAGAGTCGCCGGACCGAGTCGGCAGATCGGCTGGCCGCCTGGGCCAGCCGTCGCATCGGTGCGGTCATCGAGCGGGACAGAAGCCAGGCGATCGGAACGCCGACGACCAGCAGCACGATCACCATGATCAGCAACGCTCTGGCGAGGTCGTTCAATGCCTGCTCGACCGACCGGTCCGGCACGGCGAAGTACGAACGTGAGATCCGCGCGTCCCGCTCGGGTTCGGCTCGATGTAGATGATAGGCCTCTGCCGTCGGAGGCCTTGAACGTTCCGATCGCGGTCGTGGCGCAGCCCGTGGGGCCGGCGGGCATGTCCGTCGAGGAAGGATTGCCGACCACGTACTCTGGCCGCGCCCTTGGGGCCCTGGACGATGATGAACCCGCCGTCGTCGATGATGGTCGAGCCCGAGTAGTCGCTGAGGGCTGCTGGATCTGCGCTGGACCGACCGAGGCCGGCTGGTGGACGAACGGCGCCTCGATGCAGCACGCCGGTTGCCCAGCGACGACTTGATCTCGGTCTGGTGGATGTCACGCAGGACGAAGAAGAGCCTGGCGCTGACGGCGACGAGCAGGGCCACCCCAACCCCACGAACGCCAGAACGATCCGGCTCGTCATGCCGCGGGGAATCATCGGAGCGCCCCTAGTCCGGGCTGGAGGAGCGTTCGGAGGCGGCTACCTCCTCGGCTCCGGTCGTGGCCGGGTCGCGGACGACACCGACCGCGGTGCCTCGGGGCGGCGGAACCAGCCGGTAGCCGATGCCGCGGATCGTCTCGATCTGCGGGCCGTCGTCGCCGAGCTTCTTGCGCACCTCCGCCACGTGAACGTCGACGGTGCGTGTCTCGCCGGGGAAATCGGTGCCCCAGACGTCCTCGAGGAGAGCGTCGCGGGTGAGCACGACGCCGGGGTCGCGCGCCAGGGCGGCAAGCAGGTCGAACTCGCGGGCACGGAGATCGAGACGCCGGTCGACGACGTAGGCCTCCCGCCGGCGGGGGTCGATGCGCAGCTGGCCCACGTGAATCGGGCGAGTGCCCTTGGCGGTCACCTGGGTGCGCCGCAGGATCGCCTTGACCCGAGCTACCAGGGCTCGCGGATTGAACGGCTTGGTTACGTAATCGTCCGCCCCGAGCTCCAGGCCTACGATCGCGTCGACGTCTTCGGAGCGCGCGGTCAGCATCAGGATCGGGACGTCTCCGCGGCGGCGAAGCTCGCGGCAGACCTCGAAGCCGTCCATCTTCGGCAACATCAGGTCCAGCACCACGAGGTCCGGCTCGCTGCGCTCGTACTGGACCAGCGCCTGCTCGCCGTCGCCGGCGACGACCACGGAGTAGCCCTCTTTCTCGAGATACAGCCGGACCAGCTCGACGATGTTGCGCTCGTCGTCCACGACGAGGATGGTCTTCATGAGGGGCAGCATACGTCGCCGGTCCGAACGCCCGCGGGCGATATGTAAGCGGCGCGTAAGGCGTCGACGGTCGCGTCGCAAGTTCGACGCTACGATGACGGTCGATACGTACTCCAAATTCGCGCCCCAGGAGGACCCCGTGCACCTAGCCGGAGTGACCGAGATCGCCGCCAGCCGCAAGCGGGTCTGGGAGACAATCAGCAACCCCAACCGCGCCGCCGAATCCAACGCGTCCGGCCAGGCCCGCATCGAGAAGATCGACGACCGCCACTACACGGTCAGCGTCTCCGCGCCGTCCGCGATGATGCCGGTGAACGTGGTGCTGGCCCTGGAACTGACGGATCTCGACGAGCCCAATCGGATCGCCGCAACGGTGACCGGGTCGCTCATGGGGGGCCCGATCAACGGCACCGGATCGATCGAATTGGCTGAGCTGGGCCCCAAGCTGACGCGCGCGACGTGGGTTGCCGACGCCGCTCTCGGCGGGATGCTGGGAGGCTTCGACTCGATGATCCAGGGGCCGCTGCAGCAGGCCGCCGACCAGAGCTTCGCCTCGCTGAAGACACGGTTGGAGGCCGAGGAGGCAGGGGAGGCAGACTCGTAGGCCGGTCTGCCTCAGCGCCGCGTATACGTCGCCGTGAGGGTCGTCTGGCCGAGGATCAAGTTGTTGGCTGCCGTCCTGACCTCGGCCGCGGACGGGGTGCCGGTCAGATTCAGCCGGGCGGACAGGGCCCAGAGCGTGAAGCGGTAGCGATGGGTCCCACCTGGCGGACACGGGCCGGTGTAGCCCTTCTGGCCCATGTCGTTGCGTCCCTGCGGTGGCGCGTCGGTCGATCTGACTCCCTCCGGTAGCGACCCGGACGATCCACCCCGGATGTCGAAAGCGACCCAGTGGACGAATCCGCGGGCGTCGGGGTCGTCGATGATGAGCGCGAACGAGACTGTGCCCTGGGGAGCGCCCTCCCACACCAGCTCCGGCGAGAGGTTCTCGCCGTCGCACGTGTGCTTGACGGGAATCGCGCCGCCGCCGGCGAAACTTGGGCTCGAGAGTACGAAACCGGCCATATCGGTCTCCCGCAACAGGTCTGACGACGACGAGTCGGAGGGCGTCGTGGAGCCGGAGCACCCGGCGCACAGCAGGGCCACGATCATGGCAATCTGCCGCGCGCCACGGCGCTTCCCCGGCTTGCCCATGCGATGAGGATCGGCCCGAGAGGCGGCCCGGTCAAGGGGGCATCTCCCCCTAGTAGTCGCCGCCTCGATAAGTCTTGCGGGACATGCTTTCGGCCGAACCGTTGCGAACCATCTTCGCGAATCGGCGGTCCTTCTCCCGTCTCGCGGCGACGGACGTCGGCTGCTCCGCAAGTTCGTGCGAAAGGCGCCGGTAGCTCTTGAGCCGGCCCGGGTCCAGCCGGCCCTCGGCCACGGCCGCTCGTATGGCACAGCCGGGCTCGAGGCGATGGGAGCAGTCGGCGAAGCGACAACGAGCGGCCAGCTCGACCAGATCGGCGAAGGTTTCGTCCACTCCCTCGGCGGCATCCCACAGGCCGAGCTCTCGCATGCCGGGTGTGTCCAGGAGGAGCGCTCCGCCGGGCAGGCGGAACAGCTCGCGATGGCTGGTCGTGTGGCGCCCGCGTGAGTCGTCCTCGCGAATCTCACGAGTGACCATGAGCTGCTCTCCGGCGAGGAGGTTGAGGAGCGTGGATTTGCCGACGCCCGACGATCCCACGAGAGCGAGAGTTCGACCGGGCCGGAACCACGGAACCGTCGCCTCGACTCCCTGACCGGTCCGGGCGCTCAGGGCGACGACCGGGACGAGCAGCTCGTCCGAGAGGCGCGCGGCCCGAATGTCGGAATCGCCGACGAGATCGGCCTTGGTGAGGAGCACGACCGATTCGGTGCCGGACTCCCGAGCCATGGCCACGTAGCGTTCGAGGCGGCGCGGGTTCAGATCGTGGTTGATGGACGTGGCGATCAGGAGAGTGTCGACGTTGGCGGCGATCGTCTGGGCGCCCGGTCTCGAGCCCGCGGCCCTTCGCCGGAACGCCGATCGCCTGGGCAGGGTCGCGTGGATGCTCGCCGCTCCGCGGTGCGGCGAATCCAGGCAGACCACCCAGTCGCCGACGGTCGGATAAGCGCCGTCGTCGGCGCCGCGACGCAGCCTGCCCGTTGGCGAGGCGGTGGCCTCCCCGTGCTCGCCGAGGACGAGCCAGGCGCCCCGGTGCTGGGCGGTGACTCGGGCGGGCCACATGCCACCTGAGGCGAACGGTGCGAATGCGCCGTCCCAACCCTCGTCCCAACCCCATGCCGCCAACCCTTCGAAGGGTTCGCCGGAGTGGGGGAGCGCCGTGGACCCGTTTCCGCCGTCGCTGTCGATGTGAGTCATAGCTATCCGACCCTCTTGAGCTTGCCGGTGCGCTTGGCATAATGCTCCGCTTGTCCGAAACCCCAAAGCCCGATTGGGATGAAGACGACGGCCATCACCAGCAGGGGCCACAGGTCGGGCAGCAGCTGGGACACGGAAGCGCCGTCGATGAGCGCCTTGCGGACCGCATCGAGGACGTACGTCGCCGGCGATATCCGGGATAGGAGCTGCATCCAGCCCGGCAGGATCGTGGTCGGGTAATAGACGCCGCTGATCAGCAGCAGGCAGGACTGCAGCACGAAGACCATCTGCGATCCGCGTTCGACCGACATCATCGGCAGGATCGCCGCAAGCATGCCGACGCCGATGAAGCTGGCCGAGCCCACGCCCATGAAGATCGCGGCTGCCAGGAAGTTGGCCTTGCCCAGGTCGAGCGAGAAGAACAAGGCCAGGATGGCGAGCAGGATCGCGGTGTGGATGAGGCCGTAGATGACCGCGTACAGCGCCGAGCCGAGCAGCTGGACCGAGCGCCGGACGGGCGCCATCATCGTGTACTCGAGCGTGCCCTCCCAGCGCTCCCAGGTGATCGTGTCCCCGATCGACTGGAAGACCACCGAGAGGTAGTTCCAGAAGACCGCGCCTATCACGAGCGACATGAGGAGGCGGCGGTCGCCCACCGACTGGCCGATGAGCGATACCGACAGGGCGCCCGCGACCGCATAGACCAGGAAGGCGACCTCCCAGCCGAAGTAGCGTTTCGTCAGGTTGAAGTTGCGCTCGACGAAGGCGTAGCCGGCGCGCGCCTCGCGAGTCAGGGCGATCACGTTTGAGTCTCCTTTGGGGCGTGGCCGCCCGGCTCAGCGTCGGGCGGCCACCTGGAGCGAGCGCTCAGACGCGAGCGACGATCCGATACGGATCAGCCCGAGTCCGAGGCGCCTGCGGATCGAGACTCGTGGCGGCGCTTCGGGCCTTTCGCGAAGGAAGCGAAGGCGTTGCTCGAGCTCTCGTTGACGTTCGTCGTAGATGACCTTGGCGATTTGGTGCGAGAACAACTTGGTATCCCTTTCGGTTGGCGTGTGTGTGCATTGCTAGTCCGCCGCTTCGGCTTCGCCATCGGGATCCAGCTCTGCCGGATCGATGTCGTCGTCGAGGGAGCGGCCGGTGTATTGCATGAACGCGCTCTCGAGCGTCGGCGGAAGGCCGTGCTCGAAGGCGACCTTTGTCTTGAGGCATTCGGGCGTGTCCTCGACCGTCAGTCGCCCTCCGGCGAGGATCCCGATCCGCCCGCAGAGCCGATCCGCTTCGGCGAGGTCGTGCGTCGTAAGCAGGATCGTCGCGTCGTGATCGGCCTGGAGCTCTTCGATGAATGTCTGGACATCGAGCTTGGACCGCGGGTCCAGGCCCGTGGTGGGCTCGTCGAGCAGGAGCAGAGTCGGGCTCGTCAGGATGGCCCTGGCGATCGCGACCTTCTGCTGCATGCCCCGGCTCATCTGTTCGACCGGCCTGCCCATCCGCTTCTCGCCGATACCGAGCCGGGCCATGATCCCGACCGACCTTCTGTCGGGCTTCGCCCGCGTCCAGGCCGTAGAGGCGAGCCGCGAACGACAGGTTCTCGGCCGGCGACAGCTTCTTGAAGAAGGCGGCGTCGACGCTGACCCTGTTGATCAGGCGCTTGACCGTCATCTCCTCTCGAACCAGGTCGTGGCCGAAAACCTCGACCCGGCCCTCGTCGAGCGTCAGCAGGCCGCTAACGAGGCGAATGAAGGTCGATTTGCCGCTCCCGTTCGCCCCGAGGAGGCCGTAGATCTCGCCGCGCTCCATGCGGATCGAGACGTCGTCCACGGCCACCACCGGCGGCTTGCGCCGGTCGACTTTGAAGCGTTTCGTCGCGTGTTCGACCAGCAGAGCCGCCGGGCCGGCGACCGGCCGGAGGGTGGGCCGGCTCGGAGCCGGCGATGGAGTTGGGTTGTGGACCGCGATGCTCATGTCACCTCCTTCTGCGTGGGAGGCTCACGGCGCGGAGGAACCGCGAGCCTGGTCGAAGCGGGGAGAGGCTCGCGGCTTTGCCCGGGGCGCAAGGCGCCTGCTGAGGGCATCAAAAAAGCCGGGGGCCCGATCTGGCCCACGGCTCAGAGGTTCGTCCTGGCGGCATTGCCGCCCCGGGCTAGCTCTCGGTGGGCGCAGATCTCCCGCGCACGGCGGGACCGCCGTCCGCTCGGACGGCTCCAGCCGGTGCCTTGGTGAGATTGCGCATTACGCACCTCGTGAACTGCTGCCTGTCTGGCAGACCTGCGGGAGTTTAAGGGAGGTGGCGAAGACCTGTCAACCGCCGTCGCGTCTGGGCCCCGATGTCAGCGAACGGTCTCGGATAGCTGGCCCGCCTGGCCGACCGCGACACCGTCCGCCGGCCGGGTGAGGGCTTCGGCTCGCGGTACCACCCGTTCCACCGGCACGGCGCACCGGCTGCTCTCGCGGACGATGAGCTCCGGCTCCAACAGCTTGTTTTCGAGCAGCGGCTCCTGGACTTGGCGTCTGGTCTGGCGCGACCTGGCTATGAGCTGGTAGATAGCCTGGGCGGCGAGGACCCCGGCGTCGGCCAGGGGCTGATGAACGGTGGTCAGAGGCGGCCAGAAGTGCGAAGACTCGGCGATGTTGTCGACGCCCACCACGGACAGGTCCTCGGGGACTCGCCGCCCGATCGTGTGAGCCGCGTGCAGGACACCCAAGGCCATCTGGTCGTTGCTCGCGAATACGGCGTCGATATCGGGGCAGGCTTCGAGCAGTCGATAGAGAGCCTGCTGTCCGCTCGAGACGGTCCAGTCACCCTCGACGATCAGGGAGTCCTCGACCTGCCGGCCGGTCGCCTCGATCGTTTCGCGCCAGCCGCCCAAGCGCTGCTGAGCCTCCCACCACGTCAACGGGCCGGTGACGATGCCCAGGTGCCGATAACCGCCCGCGACCAGATGCTCGGTCGCGAGGCGGCCGATGGCGTTGTTGTCGATGGCGATGGACGGGAGGTGGGACTTGCCGAACATCCCGCCCACGAGCATCACCGGGACCGGGAGTTCGGTGCTCTTGGCTCGCGACCAGGCCCGATTGTTGCTGACTTCCGGGACGGCCCAGATGATCCCGTCGACCTGACGCGAACGCAGGCCGTTCAGAACGTTCTGTACGTCTTCGGTCTCGGGCTCGAGGATCAGGTTGAGGGAGATCCCGTAACCCATCTCGGCGGCCTCGCGCTCTATCGCGCCGACGATTCGCGACGGGCCGAAGTACTCGAGCCCATAGGCGACCACTCCCAGGGTGTGGCTCCGGCCCTGGGTGAGGCCCCGGGCGAGCATGTTGGGCGTGTAGCCCGTCTCCTGAATGACTTTCTGGACGCGCGCGAAGGTCTCGGCGGCCACGTCCGGCCGGTTGTTGATGACTCTGGACACGGTCTGAGTCGACACCCCGGCAGCGGCCGCGATGTCGCGGATGGTCAGGCGCTTCCCCTTGGCCATGTCGGGAATCCTCCTCCAGCGACGAGACTCGGTCTTCGCGATCCGGGCGTCCGTTCGCCTATTGACTCACGTCTGACGCCCATGCTAGCCTGTTACCGCTCCCGTTACCGTTACCGGGAACGATAACATCGAGGAGAGAGGCCCGCAACACTAGACGCAGGGCGAGGAGAGCCAGATCCGGGGAGCCCGATCTGGTCAAAGGACTCGACCGAGCCGTGAGTGAGTGCGAGCGGAGCAGCCCGCTTCCACAGGAACTCGCGGACTCCAGCTCCTGATCGGAGCAACTGATCGGGGACGAGGACTCGCCGCACGGACAATCCTTGCTCTGTCCGCGCGGCGATCTGTCGGCCCCCTGGCCGTCTTGGAGGAGGTGCCGATGGCGTCAGAGCCCATCTGACTCGGATGGAGGCGACGAACCTGGTACGAGTCGGAGACTCGAGTCGAACGAGGCAGTAGCGAGACTGCCTTTCGGTCCAATGCAGAAGCACTCCCACTACTGCCCGTAGCAGACACGGAGACCAAACAATGATGAAGTCTCGATCACTCCGGATCGCAATGGCGATCGTAGGCTCGGCGGCTCTTGCCGCTTGCTCGGGGTCTGCCGCATCTCCGAGCCCCAAGGTCTACACGATGAAGGACATGACGGTCGGGTTCATCCAGACCGGGTCCGAGTCCGGCTGGCGCGCCGCCAACACCTCCTCGTTCAAGGAGACGGCGACCGCCGACGGCATCAACCTCAAGTTCTACGACTCCCAGAACAAGATCGAGAACCAGATCACGGCCTTCACCGGCTTCGTCCAGGACCCGCAGGTCAACGTGATCGTTCTCGCCGCCGTCGGCACCACCGGGTATGACGACGTTCTCAAGGCCGCCAAGGCCGCCGGCAAGGTCGTCGTCATCGAGGACCGCCGCATCGAGGCCGACTCGAGCCTGTACTACACGTACATCGGCTCGGACTTCAACAAGGAAGGCCACAAGGGAGCGGCGGCGATGTGCGACCTGCTCAAGGCCGCCGGCAAGACCACCGCCAACGTCATCGAGATCGGTGGCGACCAGGCCGCTTCGGCCGCGATCGACCGCCACAAGGGCTTTGCCGAGGGCATCGCGGACTGCACCGCGGTGAAGATGAACGTCCTCGACTACCAGAACGCCCCAGGTTGGGACCCGGTTCAGGGCAAGGCGATCATGGAAGCCTTCCTCAAGAAGTACCCCGGCAAGATTGACGCCATCCACGCCCACAACGACGAGCTCGCCATCGCCGGGATCCAGGCCGTCGAGGCCGCCGGTCTCACGGCTGGCAAGGACGTCCAGGTTGTTGGTTACGACGCCACTGCCAACGGCTTCAAGTACCTCATCAACGGCAAGCTCGGTGCGGACATCGAGTGCAACCCGCTGCTCGCCCCGCAGGTCTTCAAGGCAGCCCTTGATGGCCTGAATGGCGTCACGGGCCAGCCGAGTTGGGTTCCCTCCCAGGAGGGCGAGTTCTTCGCGGCTCAGGGCGCCGACGCTCTGCAGACCATCCTCGCCACTCGCAAGTACTAGTCCTGTCGCAAAGGCGTTGACTCATACGAGTCGACGTATCGAGTAACCCACAGAGGGGAGAAGCGGCTTCGCTGCTTCTCCCCTCTCTTGAGCGGCCCGCTCTGAGTACGATAGGCGGTAGCTGCGCGACGATCGATGCCGGGCCCATCCGACCTCGACCTTACCCGGCGAGCCTCTCGTACGATCCGTCCCGATCCGTCGCGCGGAATGAATCCGGTTCTCCCGGCGCGTGCACTGTCTTCTTTTGAGCCGCACGACCAGAAGGTGACTCAATGCCAGACTCCGACCGAGACATCATCGTAATGAAGGGCGTCGACAAGTCCTTCCCTGGCGTGCACGCGCTCCAGAATGTGGACTTCTCGCTGCGGAAGGGCGAGATCCACGCTCTCGTCGGCGAGAACGGGGCAGGGAAGTCGACGCTGATCAAAGTCCTGACCGGTGTGGACCGAGCCGACAAAGGCACGATCGAGCTGGACGGCCAGACGGTCGTGGTCCGGTCTCCGTTGCATGCCCAGGAGCTTGGGATCAGCACGGTCTACCAGGAAGTGAACCTCTGCCCGAACCTGACCGTCGCCGAGAATATCCTCATCGGCCGGCAGCCGACTCGCTTCGGTATCAGCGTGGATTGGAAGGCGCTCAACGCTCGCGCCCGTGGGTACCTGAAGCAGCTGGACGTCGAAATCGACGTCACCAGGCCGCTCGGCTCCTACTCCGTCGCGATCCAGCAGATGGCGGCCATCGCCAGGGCGCTCGTCGTCTCGAACGCCAAGGTTCTCATCCTCGACGAGCCGACATCCAGCCTGACCGCCCACGAGACTTCGCAGCTCTTCGGCGTGATGCGGAAGCTCAAGAGCGAAGGCATCGCGGTCGTCTTCATCACCCACTTCCTGGATCAGGTCTACGAGGTTTCCGACCGGGTGACCGTTCTGCGGAACGGAGCTCTGGTCGGCACGTACGAGACGGCAGCCGTAGCGCGACTCGAACTGATCCGCTTGATGCTCGGTCGCAGCATCGCGGACCTGGACGATATGACGGCCCACAAGATTGAAAGCAGCCACCATATCGCGCCCGAGCCGTTGATCGTAGCCGAGGATCTGGGTCTTTCGAACTCGGTCGACCCGATCAACCTGTCGCTCCACGCCGGCGAGGTCGTAGGTCTCGCGGGCTTGCTGGGATCGGGTCGCACGGAGGTGGCGAACCTGCTGTTCGGCATCGACCGGCCGGACGTCGGCACGATGACCATGGGCGGCAAGCCGGTCAAGGACTTCTCACCGGCCGGGTCCATCGCTCGGGGGATCGCGCTGTGCCCTGAAGACCGGAAGGTGGAGGGCATCATTGCCGACCTCTCCGTCCGGGAAAACATCGTCCTCGCCATGCAGGCCGGCCTGGGCTGGTTCAGGCGGGTGGGCACCAAGGAGCAGTACGAGATCGCGGACAAGTACATCAAGCTGCTGAACATCTCCACGCCGACGGCCGACCAGCAGGTCAAGAATCTGAGCGGAGGCAACCAGCAGAAGGTGATCCTCGCCCGCTGGCTGGCGGCGAACCCGCGGCTGTTGATCCTGGACGAGCCCACGCGCGGGATCGACGTCGGCACCAAGGCCGACATTCAAAAGCTCGTGCTGTCGCTGGCCGAGGAGGGCAAGTCGTGCGTCTTCATCTCGTCCGAGCTGGATGAAGTGTTGCGAACCAGCCATCGGATCGTCGTCATGCGAGACCGGGCGAAGGTGTCCGAGTTCGCCGGCCAGGTCGACGAGAAGGAGATCATGCAGGCCATCGCGGGAGGTGCGTCATGAACGGCTCGTTCTCCCGGACCTGGGGCAAGCTCACGGAGAGCATGCTCTTCCTGCCTACGGCGGCTCTCGCACTGATCCTGATCGCCGACTTCTTCCTGATCCCCAACTTCTTCAGCCTCCAGTTGAAGGACGGCCATCTCTACGGCAACGTGATCGACATCCTGGTGCACGGGTCGCCGACGATGATCCTGGCGATGGGCATGACGATGGTGATAGCCACCGGCGGTGTCGACCTCTCGGTGGGTGCCATCATGGCCATCAGTGCGTCGGTGGCGGCCGTCATGATCAACCCGACGATCGTCGGCATGAACCTGACGGATCCAAGGCTCTTCATCAACGATCCGCAGTACACCTGGGCTCCGTTGTGGCTCGTCATCGTGGTGCCATTGATCATCGCCACGCTGTGCGGAGTGTGGAATGGGGTGCTGGTCTCGTACGGGCGCATCCAGCCGATGGTCGCGACACTCGTGTTGATGATCGCGGGCCGTGGCATCGCGCAGCTGATCACCAACGCAATCCAGATCGTCATCTTCAACGACACCTACGCGTACATCGGGAATGGCTACATCCTCCTGCCATTCTCCCTGTACATCGCCATCGCCTTGTTCATCGGAGCCTGGCTTCTGACGCGAAGAACGTCGATCGGCTTGTTCGTGGAGGCCGTCGGCATCAACTTCAAGTCGAGCTTCTATAGCGGTATCGACGAGAAGAAGATCAAGCTCTTTGCGTACGCCTTCTGCGGCTTCTGTGCCGGCATCGCCGGGCTGGTCGTGACTTCGAACATCCGGACGTCCGACGCTAACAACATCGGCATGTACACGGAGTTGGATGCCATTCTCGCCGTCGTGATCGGAGGGACCCTGCTGGGACCGGCGGCCGTTTCTCGCTGATGGGCAGCGCGATCGGAGCCCTGGTACTGCAGGCGACGATCACATCGATGCTGTCGTTCGGTGTTCCGGCCAATGCGATCATCGCGGTCAAGGCGTTGGTCGTGATTGCGGTTGTCCTTCTGTATGCCGAGCAGGTAAAGACCTTCATTCGCAAGCTGGGAGGCGTGTCGATGCGCAGGGAGTCGGCGCGATGAGCACCGCGTTTGCCGGGAGTCTCGATCGCAATCGGAAGTTCGTCCCGCTGGCATCGACCATCGCGCTCTTCCTGCTCGTCTACGCGTGGGGCTTTCTGTCCTACCCGGCGATGCAGGATGGACAGGCATTCTTCACTCTTTTCAACGCCGCTCCCTTCCTGATCGTCACGGTCATCGGTGAGGCGTTCGTGATCATCTCGGGAGGCATCGACCTCTCGGTCAGCGGCATTCTTGCCTTGACCACCGTGGTCGCGGCGTCGCTGCTCTACATGGGTTGGAGTGCGTGGGTCATCTTCCCAATCGTCCTGGTGATGGGGATGGTGTTCGGGCTGGTGATGGGTTTGTTCATCACCTACCTGAAGGTGCAACCCTTCATCGCGACGCTCGCGGGCATGTGGCTGGCCCGTGGTCTGTCCTACGTCGTGAGCAACGCGGAAGTCCGAATCCATGACGCCACGTACACCACGCTTGGGCAGACGAAGATCCTGATCCCCGGGCTGGCCGATCCTGTCCACCAAGAGTGGCGACTACATCACGTACCTCGTGGTTGTGGCCATGGCCATGCTGGTGTTCGGGCTCTACCTTGCGCACTTCACCCGCTTCGGCCGAACGGTCTACGCGATGGGCGGCGGCAACGGCCTGAACGAGCAATCGGCCAGGCTCATGGGTCTGCCCGTGAACCGGACCAAGGTCCTCGTCTACGTCTTCAGCGGCTTCTGCTCGGCCCTGTCCGGGATCCTGTACAGCATCTACGTCATGTCGGGACGCGGCAACGCGGGGACAGGATTCGAGCTGACGGCCATCGCGGCCGTCGTCATCGGCGGAATCGCGCTCACCGGCGGCGAGGGGTACCTGATAGGCGCCCTCGTCGGCGTCCTGATCACCTCGCTGGTCCAGAGCATCATCCAGGCCAACGGAGAACTAAGCAGCTACTGGGTCTACATCTTCATCGGGGCGCTGATGCTCGTCTTCATCGGCGTCCAGGGCATCGTCGCCGCCTGGAACGCGGCGGCTATTGGACGAGCTCGTTTCAGCGGTCTCGTAAGACCCAAGCCGCATGTCGTCTGGTACAGGAGGAAGGCCTTCCGGAACGGGGCTATCGCGCTCGTCGCGGTCCTGGTGGCGACGGTGAGCGTCAATGTGATCGTTCCGTTCGTCTTCCCGAAGGCCGTGACCGTCTCCTGCACCCTCAAGGAGATGAGGACGGCACAGGCCCAGGTTCTGGCCTCGGGCGGCGCCGTGATCGTCTACGAGCGCAACGGCGGCACATCATGCGTCGACGAGCTCTACGCGATCTACGCCGATGGCAAGGTCGTCTCCGACTACGGGGCCAACAATACGAAGGAGACGAAGATCACAACCGATCAGGTGACGACACTGCTCCAGCAGATCACCGATCTGGGCTTCTTCACTCCCGATTTCTACAGCACACATCACACGCCTTGCGGCGCCTGCTATCACTACTCGACGACGGTGACGGACAACGGTCCGCCCAAGACAGTGGAAGCCGTCGATGGCGGGACGGACGCACCATCCAACTACTGGCTCATGACCAGTTATCTGGGCGCCATCCTGTATAGCGGGAGCCAGTAATGAAAGGCGACCTCAGGATGAAAGTCCGAAAGACACTTGCTGCGGCCATCGTGATGGGGCTCGCGGTCACGGGCTGCGGCTACATCGTCCCGCCGATCGATTACACCACCGCCAAGCCGGCCGACACGGGTCAGGGCTGGGGGGCGATCGTCACGAACGTTCGGAGTCGAGCGGCTCCCTCCACGTCGACCTCTCGATCCAGAACAATACGACGACTGGAGCGCGATGAACGTCGCAGCCAGCCAGGCGAAGTGACCGACGCCTCCGGGAAGACGAGCACCTGCGCGACGGTCTTCGTTGGAACATCTACCTTCGTAAACGATGGCGGCTGGTTCCTGCCGCCCGGGCTTCCTGATGAAGGGATACACCAGCGGCACGAAGGACAAGCCCACGACGCAGCTGATCTTCGTCGAATGTGCCGGGGTATCCAAAGCGGCAGGACAGAAGCTTGAAATCGACTATTCGTACATCACCGGACCGTTCAACTACTACGTGCCTTCACAGAAGTCGAACGGCACGATGAAGCTCGATCTGGACAAGGTCGTGACCGACGCGAAGTACCCGGTGGCCGTGAAGATCGACTCACTCGAGATCGCCAAGCCGGGCGTGGAGATCGACGCGATCAACAAGTGCACAGTGCAGCTCACGGCCGTCAAACGCACCGACACGGGTTTCGAGTTCGATTGGCAGAGCACGAACCCGAGCCAGTACCCGGCCTACGTCCACATCGGAATACCTCCGGTCATCGGCGCGGACGGCGTGATGTACGGGTTCTACGAGAGCCCTCACCTCTCCGACGCTCCGATCACGCCGGCGGGAGACAAAGGCAACCTGGACGACGACGATAGCCGTCCCCAAGGACGGGACTGGCTTCTATATCCTTCTCCCGGTGGAGACGCAGCAGCAGAAGTACTTCGTGGATCACGCGGTGGACATAACCGACAAGTAGCTTCGGCGACATGGGCTACTCAGGGCGGCTCGCGCCGTCGAAGACGCGCTTCGCCGTACTCGCCGTCGGACGGCAGAACATAGGGGAGCAGTTGAGTTGAAGGCGCTCGGCGAGTTCGAGGTCTGGTTTCTAACCGGCAGCCAGGACCTGTATGGCGAAGAGACGCTCCGACAGGTGGCCGGCAACTCGGAGCGAATCGTGGCGGGGTTGAACAAGTCGGAGGCGATTCCCGTCCGGATCGTCTACAAGCCGGTGGTGAAGTCTCCCGAGAGCATCGCCGCCGCTTGCCTCGACGCGACAGCCTCTGCCGCGTGCGTCGGCGTCATCGCGTGGATGCACACCTTCTCCCCGGCACGGATGTGGATCGCGGGCTTGCAGGCTCTTCAGAAGCCCCTTCTTCACCTCCACACCCAGTTCAACCGCGATCTCCCGTGGGGTGAGATCGACATGGACTTCATGAACCTGAATCAGGCCGCTCACGGTGATCGGGAGTTCGGGCACATCGAGACGAGACTCGGGCTCGCTCGCAAGACGGTCTCCGGCCACTGGCAGGATCCGGCCGTGGCCGATCGAATTGGGTCTTGGGCGCGTGCGGCATGCGCCTGGCATGAAGCTCATCGCCTGAAAGTGGCCAGGTTCGGCGACAACATGCGCAACGTGGCAGTGACCGAGGGCGACAAAGTCGCAACCCAGATGCGGCTCGGAGTGGCGATCAATGGGTACAGCGTCGGTGATCTCGCGGCGGCGGTGCGCGCGGTCCCGCAAGCCGCGGTCGACGATCTGATCGAGTCCTATGAGGCAAGCTACGACCTCGCTCCCAGCTTGCGAGCGAAAGGCGCCGACAGAGAGGCCCTGTGCGAGGCCGCCAGAATTGAAGCCGCGCTGCGGTCATTCCTGACCAAGGGGGGCTTCGGAGCGTTCACCGACACATTCGAGAACCTCGACGGGCTCCGCCAGCTGCCCGGGATAGCCTGCCAGCGGCTGATGGCAGATGGCTACGGGTTCGGTGCCGAAGGCGATTGGAAGACGGCCGCCCTGGTCCGCCTGGTCAAGGTCATGAGTCGCGGGCTTCCGGGTGGGACATCGTTCATGGAGGACTACACCTACCACCTTGGCCCCGAGGGTCCGAAAGTCCTCGGTGCGCACATGCTCGAGGTCTGCCCGACGATCTCCGACGCGAAAGTCTCGTGCGAAATCCACCCCTTGTCGATCGGCGGCCGCAGCGATCCCGTTCGGCTTGTCTTTACCGCGGGCTCCGGCCCGGCTGTCGTCGTCGCCTTGATGGACATGGGGGATAGGTTCCGCCTGCTGGCCAACGAGATCGATCTGGTCCCGCCGGACAAGCCGATGCCTCGGTTGCCGGTCGGCCGTGCGGTGTGGAAGCCTCGCCCGAGCCTATCGACCGCCACTGAGGCGTGGCTGATCGCCGGAGGCTCCCACCACACCGTCCTGAGCCGCGCCATAGACGCGGAGCCGTTGGCCGATTTTGCCGAGATGGGCGGTCTGGAATTCCTGCTGATCGACGCGGAGACGACCATTCCGGGCTTCAAGAAGGAATTGCGCTGGAACCAGGCCTACTACCATCTGGCTCACGGGTTATAGAGGCTCCGCGGCCGGGCACCAGATAGGAGACGTAGATGCCAGCGCTGTCGCTCCCCGAGCTGAGACAACAGGTCTGGCTCGCCAACAAGGCGCTTGTGCAATCGGGTCTCGTGACTCTGTCGTTCGGAAACGCGAGCGGCGTGGATCGGGCCGCCGGAGTGCTGATCATCAAGCCAAGTGGCGTGCCGTACGACCAGCTCCTTCCCGAGCAACTCGTGGCTGTCTCGCTGGTCGATGGACGAGTGGTCGAAGGAGATCTGCGGCCGTCGTCTGACACGCCGACCCACTTGCTCCTTTACCAGCGCTATCCGGAGATCGGAGGCGTCGTTCACACGCACTCCACGGCGGCCACGGCGTGGGCCCAGGCGGGACGGTCTATCCCGGCTCTCGGGACGACGCACGCGGACCATTTCCACGGGCCCGTCCCCGTTACGCGGCAGATGAGCGGGACCGAGATCGCGGGCGACTACGAGCGAGAGACAGGTGCGGTGATCATCGAGACGATGGAGCGCCTTGGGCTCGGCGCGGCCGAGATGCCGGCCGCCCTCGTGGCCTCGCACGGCCCGTTCACCTGGGGACGCGACGCCCAGGAGGCTGCCGACAACGCCACGGCCCTGGAAGCGGTGGCGGCCATGGCATTCCAAACGCTGCTCCTCAACCCGTTCGTCGATTCGATCGCCGAACAGCTGGCGGAGCGCCATTTCCGGCGCAAGCATGGGCCGAACGCCTACTACGGGCAGGAGGCCGCGTCCTCCGACGGGCAACGACGAAGCCGATGACCACGAGCGAAGCGGCCCGGATCCACGGTCCGGGAGACGTTCGCGTCGGCCCCGAGCAGGCAGCGGTACCGGGGCCCGGTGAGGTCCTTCTGCGGGTGACAGGAGTCGGCTTGTGTGGCTCGGACTTGCACTGGTTCGAGGAAGCGAGCATCGGCGACTCCGTCCTCTCGCGGCCGCTCGTGCTGGGCCACGAAATCGGCGCCGTCATAGCCGACGGACCGCGGGCCGGCGAGCGAGTCGCGGTCGACCCATCGGACAATTGCGGTCACTGCCGGCAATGCATCGACGGCCGCGCCAACCTGTGCCCGACCCTGCGTTTCGCCGGTCATGGGATCACGGATGGCGCGCTTCGGACGTACATGGCCTGGCCGGAGCGGCTGCTGTCGCCGCTGCCGGACTCCATCGGTGACGACGAGGCGCCATTGCTGGAGCCTCTGGGAGTTGCGCTTCACGCCCTGGACCTCGGTCCGATTTCGGCCGGCGGGAGAGCGGGCGTCTACGGCGCCGGACCCATCGGCCTGCTCCTCGTTCAACTCCTCCGCTCTCGCGGCCTTGCCGCGATCGTGGCTACGGACAGGCTCTCCCACCGAGTTGCCGCCGCGGAGGCGATGGGCGCGACCGATGCGCTTCTGGTCGACGGGGAAACCGGGTCCGATTTCACGCCGGCGCGCGCCATGGCCCGCGAGTTGCCCGTCGACGTCGCCTTCGAAGTCTCGGGCACCGATGCCGCGCTCTCCGACGCCATCGCGGCCGTCCGACCCGGCGGACGGGTCGTGCTCGTCGGCATCCCGTCGGGCGATCGGACATCGTTCGAGGCGGCCTCGGCCCGACGCAAGGAGCTGTCGCTCCTGGAGTGCCGGCGCATGATGGCGTCGGATCTTCCACGCGCGGTCGAGATAGTGGCAGCCGGATCCGTGGATCTGGGCGCGCTGGTCACCGACCGGTTTCCTCTCGCTCGAGCCCCCGAGGCGTTCGCCGCCCTGGCGGAACGTCGCGGCCTGAAAGTTGTCGTCAAACCCAACGTGGACTAATCGATGGGCGAGCCTCGCAACGCGGTCGAAGCGGACTTCGGGAGCGCCCGCGGCGGGGCCCGCCGGCAAGAGCCGAGGAGAATGGCGTGAACGAACAACAGGCTGGCGAGGCAGCGGTGATCCGGTCGGGTGGCGCCATCCTGGGGATCGAGTTCGGCTCCACTCGCATCAAGGCGTCTCTCATCGCCCCGGACACGACACCGCTGGCCTCGGGCTCGCATGCCTGGGAGAACCAGCTCAAGGACGGCGTCTGGACCTACGACGTGGAGGACGTTTGGAAGCGGCCTGGCCGCGTGCTACGCCTCGCTCGTCCGGGACGTGCGCGCCCGCTACTCCGTGGAACTGACGACCGTGGCGGCCATCGGCTTCAGCGCGATGATGCACGGATACGTGGCGCTCGATCACGAGGGCGAGCTGCTGGTGCCGTTCCGGACCTGGCGGAACAACATCACCGGCCAGGCCTGTGGCGAGTTGACCCCGCTCCTCGAGTTCGCGGTGCCCGCAGCGCTGGAGCATCGCCCACCTGTACCAGTCGATCCTGGACCGGCAGCCGCACGTGCCGCGGATCTCCCACCTCACCACGCTGGCCGGGTACGTCCACTGGAAGCTCACCGGCGAGCACAAGATGGGCTTGGGCGAAGCCTCGGGCATGTTTCCCATCGACCCACGCAGCGGTGACTGGGACGCGGCGAGGATGGCCAAGTTCGACGCTCTGATCGCGCCGTACAAGCTCGGCTGGCACCTCCGGGAGATCCTCCCCGCCGTCCTCCCCGCAGGCAGCCCGGCCGGGAACCTCACCGCCGAGGGCGCGAAGTTGCTGGACCCTTCCGGCAAGCTCCGGGCGGGGATCCCACTCTGTCCTCCCGAGGGCGACGCGGACACGGGCATGGTTGCCACGAACGCCGTGCGCCCACGTTCGGGCAATGTCTCCGCCGGCACCTCCGTGTTCGCCATGATCGTGCTGGAGAAGAGCCTGGCCCGCGTTCACGAGGAGATCGACATCGTCCTGACGCCGGACGGAAAGCCCGTGGCCATGGCCCATTCGAACAACGGGTCCTCCGACCTCGACGCCTGGATCGCGCTCTTCGGCCAGGTGGCCAGGGCACTGGGCGCCCAGCCCACGCTCGATGACCTCTACGGCAAGCTGTTGCCGCTGGCGTTGCAGGGCGAGCCGGACGCGGGCGGGCTCCTCGCCATCAACTACGTCTCCGGGGAGCACTTGACCGGCTTCACCGAAGGCCGGCCGCTGTTCGCCCGGAACGAGAACAGCAGGTTCACCCTGGACAACTTCATGCGGGCGATGTACTTCGCCTCGCTCTGCTCCATCCGAACCGGCCTGGACATCCTCACCGTGGAGGAGGGTGTGGTCATCGACGAGATCCGCGGCCACGGCGGCTTCTTCAAAGGCGGCGATACCGGGCAACGCATGATGGCCGCCGCGCTCGGCGTCCCGGTCGGAATCTCCGCCACGGCCGGCGAGGGCGGGGCCTGGGGCATGGCCGTCCTAGCCGCCTACATGCTCCGAGCCGACGTCGTGCAGTCGCTGCCCGATTACCTGGATGAACGCATCAACAAGGGCATCGGCAAGCCCGTCAAGCCCGACCCGCGTGACGTGCAGGGTTTCGCGGAGTACTTCGTGCGCCACAAGAAGGGGCTTGCCATCGAGCGTGAGGCCGTGAAGGCGCTGGACTGAGCGTTTCTCGATCGGGCGGTCCGTACGGCGTGCATCCGTCACGGCGTGACACGGAGACGTCTTCGACGGTCCTCCGGTCACGGGCTCGGCCGGCCGCTCGGCGGCGGCCGACGGTCCATGCGGCAGGGTGGCACGCAGGTCCGGCGCTGTACCATTCACGAGCCATCCGCAGGAACCGTTCCTGGCTTCGGTGTGCCTCTCGGGTGCATGAAGCCGGGACATCTTCAGGAGAATGAACGCATGCCCAAGGTTGCCGGCTCCGTAAAGGAGCTCCTCGCCGCCCTCGACGGCATCGCGCGGATCGAGGGGGAAAGGCTCGTCGTCACCGACGAGGCAGGCCTCCGGACGCGCGGCATCTACGACCTCGCCTGGAGCGCCACCTTCAGCGAGGACGAGGCCACTGTCGAAGCCGCACGCTGGATCATCTGGGAAGCCAGCCAGGCGGTCGGCGCTCGCTCGGCGAGCATTCAGGAGCTGTACAAGGCCCGTTCGCGCGGTGAGTACGAGGGGATGACCGTACCGGCCATCAACCTGCGAGCCCAGACGTTCGACATGGCCCGCGTCATCCTCGAGACGGCCAAGAAGAACGACTCAGCCGCCGTCATCTTCGAGCTGGCGCGCTCCGAGCAGACGTACACCTTCCAGCGCGTCTTCGAGTACGCCACGAGCGTTCTGGCGGGAGCCATCGCCGCCGGATGGAAGGGCCCGGTCTTCATCCAGGGCGACCACTACCAGTTCAACGCCAAGAAGTACGCGGCCGATCCCGAGAAGATGACCGAGGAGATCCGCAAGGGCTGCCGCGACGCAATCGCGGCCGGCTATCGGAACATCGACATCGACAGCTCCACGCTGGTCGACCTCTCCTTCGCGACCCTCGATGAGCAGCAGCACCAGAACTACATGCGGGCGGCCGAACTGACCGCTCTCATCCGCTCGCTCGAGACCGACGGCGTGACCGTCAGCGTCGGCGGCGAGATCGGCGAGGTCGGCAAGAAGAACTCCAATCCCGAGGAGCTCAAGGCCTACCTCGACGGCTATCGCCGCGAGCTCGATTCTCGGGCCACCGGCGCGATCGGCCTCTCGAAAGTCTCCGTCCAGACGGGCACGAGCCACGGCGGTACGCCGCTGGCGGACGGCGGTGTCGCGGAGGTCGCCCTCGACTTCGGCGTCCTGACCGAACTCTCGAAGGTCGCCCGCGAATACGGCCTGTCGGGCGCGGTCCAGCACGGCGCCTCGACCCTGCCGGACGACATGTTCCACAAGTTCCCGGCCACCGGTTGCGCCGAGATCCACCTCGCGACCGGTTTCCAGAACGCCCTGTACGAGCACCCGGCCTTCCCGGCGGAGCTCCACAAGGCGATCGAGGAATGGTGCTTCGCCAACTGCGAGGACGAACGAAAGCCCGGCCAGACCGACACGCAGTTCGTCTACACGGCTCGCAAGAAGGCGATCGGCCCGTTCAAGCGCCAGCTCTGGGACCTGCCCACGAAGGACGTGATCCTCGCGGCTCAGGCCGAGAAGGTGGACTTCCTCTTCAAGCAGCTCGGTACCCCCGGGAGCCGGGCGCTCGTCGAGAAGTACGTCAAGCCGGTCGAGTTCCACAAGCCGATGCCGGAGGCCCTAAAGGCGGCCCGGTAGCCCGTTCTCCTGTCAGCAACTGCGAAGGGCGTCCGCAAGGGGCGCCCTTCGTGTTTCATTCCGCGCACGAGCGAGCTGTCCAGTTCGCGAGCCGGACTGCTCGCGACGCCGCTACGGATCAGGCGCCGATGCCAGGACCTCGCTGTTTCGCTACGATCCGAGACTGCTCCGATCCCGCTCGGCGCGACACGGCCGAACTGCGCCCGCTGGCGCGACACCGCGCTGCCTCTGCGACGAGGCCGACTGATCTCGATGGCCGGCTTCCGGCGCGACATCAGCGCCGAGACCAAGCCGGACGGGAGCTTCGTCACCGAGGTCGACCGATCGATCGAGCACCTGCTGCGCGAACGCATCCGGGCGGCGTATCCGGGCTGCGGCCTGATCGGCGAGGAGGAGGGGAGCGACGGCGCGGGGGCGTCGGTCTGCTGGTACGTCGATCCGATCGATGCCACCCACAACTACATGCGGGGAATCCCGATCTTCGCCACGCTGCTGGCCGTTGCCGTGGACGGCGAGGTGCAGCTTGGCGTCGTGAGCGCTCCGGCGTTGCGCGAGCGCTGGGTCGCGTGGCGGGGCGGGGGAGCGTGGCGCGGCGGCGATCGCATCGCCGTGAGCCGGATCGCGACCGTCGCCGAGGGCACGCTCCTCTACGGCAGCCGAACGGAGGACATGCGGTCGGGCTTGATGCCCGGCCTGGACGCGACCCTCGCCGAAGCGTGGCGAGAGCGTGGCTTCGGGGATTTCTGGGGCTACATGCTCGTGGCCGAAGGGGCGGCCGAGGCCATGATCGAGACCGGCGCCCATCCGTGGGACTGGGCCGCGCCGCAGGTGATCGTGGAGGAGGCCGGCGGCCGCTTCACGTCCGCCTCCGGAGAGCGGCGCATCGACGGGCCGTCGGCGGTCGCGACGAACGGCCTGATCCACGACGAATTGCTGAGCCGCTTGCAGGAGACGAGGTAGCCGGGTCATGACCATGGATATCTACCTCGAGGTCGACATCGACAGCGATCTCGAGACCGTCTTCTCCTGGATCGCCACGCCCGAGAAGGCGAAGGTCTGGATGACCGGCGTGACGGAAACCGAGATCATCGACCGCAAGCCGGGCATGGTCGGGACGACTTTCCGAGAGAGGCTCGAGGAAGGTGGGAGCGGCATCGAGATGCACGGGCTCGTGACGGCGTTCGAGCCGGGCCATCGGATCTCCTTCCACCTGGAGAGCAGGATCAACGCCCTGGACGTGGACTATCAAGTCGACGAGGTAGGCGATCTCGTTCGCCTCAGCGTCGTCTCGGCCATTCAATGGAGATTCCCCGCGAACGTAACGAGCCTCCTCTTCGGTCGCAAGATGAAGGCGAGTATCACGGAAGAGTCGGAGCGGGAGTTCGCCAGGCTGAAGGAACTCTGCGAAACGGGAAGGACCGAGTGAGGGTCGCGCGCTCCGGCTTGTGGCGCAACCGGCCGACCCGGCTAGACTCGGGGTCGTTCACGGCGAGAAGACCGCTATTCGTGGCAGAGGTCGGGTGGACCGACCGGCGGCCCACCAGTACGGAGGTTGAAGAGATGGGCGACAAGACCCCCAAGCGACCGCCGAAGGTCAAGAAGGTGAAGCCCAAGGCGCCGCCGCCGGCCAAGGGCGCGTAGGAGCGCCTGCAGGCATCCCGTGGCCGCCCCGGCCAGCGTTCGGGCGGTCCAGCCCATCCCATACGAATCCGGAGGAAGCGATGCCCGCGCCGGTCCGGCCCGGGGTCCTGGTCGGTGCACGTCTGCTTGACGGCCGTTCTTCCGACCCGATAGCCCGGGGAATCGTGGCCACCGACGATCGAGGCCGGATCGCAGCGGCCGGCCCCGCAGAGACCACCGCGGTTCCCAGCGATGCCGAGCGCATCGACCTCGCCGGTCTGACCGTCCTGCCCGGCATCGTCGACTGCCACGTCCACCTGACGCTGCGCCTCGAGCCCGTGGCCGACCAAGTACAGCGCTCCGCGACCGACCTCGTGGTCCGTGGTCTTCAGACCGGCCGCGACTTCCTGGAGGCGGGCGTGACGACGGTCCGCGACGCGGGCTACGCCCCGGCCGGGATCAAGCGTGCCTTCGCGACAGGGTCCTTCCCGGGACCGCGCACCCAGGTGAGCTGCACGCCCCTGTCTCAGACCGGAGGCCACGGCGACATGTGGACGCCGTCCGGCGCCGTCCTCGACGACGGAGGCGAGCGATCTGCCGCCCGGGATCGCCGACGGCGTGGACGCCGTGCGTCAGCGCCGCCCGGCTGCAGATCCGGGCCGGCGCCGATTGGATCAAGGTCATGGCGACGGGCGGCGTTCTCTCGGCGGCGGACACGCCGGACGCCAGCCAGTTCACGGTCGATGAGATACGCGCCATCGTCGAGGAGGCCCGCGCGGCCGGTATCAAAGGCACGTTCGCCCACGCCGAGGGAACGGCCGGCATCAAGAACGCATTGCGCGCCGGCATCACCAGCATCGAGCACGGCGACCTGATCGACGACGAAGGCATCGACCTCATGCTCGAACGGGACGTGCCCCTGGTGCCGACCTTCAGCATCAACTTCTCGCTCATGGATGCGGATCGCGTGGCGCGGGGCGAGGTTCCTCCCTGGGCCGTCGAGAAGATGACGTACCTCTTCGAGCGCCAGCAGGTCAATTTCCGGCATGCCGTCGAGCGCGGCGTGCGGGTCGTGATGGGCACGGACAGCTTCAACGGTATGTATCCACCGGCCGAGCTGGCCTACATGGCCGAGTTCGGGCTGGGGCCCTTCCGGGCGATCCAGGCGGCCACGACCGAGGCTGCGAAGACTACTCGGCCTGGCGGGGGAGATCGGGACACTGGAGGCGGGCAAGCAGGCCGACTTGATCGCTGTCTCCGGCGACCCGCTCGCGGAACCCGAGTTGTGGCGCGATCCCGCGCGGATCGTCTTCGTCATGCAGGGCGGCCGAATCGTGGCGGATCGCCGCGGAGCCTGAGCGGTGGTCTTCTACTACGCGGCGAAGATCCTCGACGCATGGCTGGCTGCCGTTCGCGCCCTGGCCGGTCCCGGTGGAGCATGGCGGTCCCTGCGGCATGCCTGGCGGGCGCTCCCCGGCGACCTGATGGGGCTGATGGTCATGCGCGGCTGCGGCATCCCTGCGCCCAGCCGGATCGTCGATGCCGGCGACGTGTCCGCCGTCCTGGTCGAGAACCCCGATGTCGGCCGCTACTTCGACGTGCAGATGATGCCGGTCCAGGCGCAGACGCTGGGGCGCTACGTCTTCGCCCGCGGACCGATTCCCGAGCACACGCTCGAACACGAGATCGAGCACATCCGCCAGTGGCAACGGTTCGGGCCGTTGTACCTGCCGCTGTACTTCGGGTCGTCCGGCCTGGCGCTGTTCCGCGGCCGGCGGCCCTACTGGGACAACCGCTTCGAGGTGGCCGCCCGGCTTCGCGCCGACCGGGAGATGGCCGTGCGCCGCGACGAGGGAGCGTCGGAGACGAAACCTGACCAAAGCCGTAGGATATAGGCCGGGGCCGCGCCGGCCGTTAGGCGCGCCGATGCCGCGATTCGAGGAATTCACCCAACATGCCGACTCTGACCGAAGACGCCGTCCTGAAGGCTCTGGCGACCGTCCAGGAGCCCGAGCTCGGGGGCAACCTCGTCGCTCGAAACATGATCAAGGACCTGGTGGTCGATGGCGCCAAGGTCGCCGTTCACGATCGAGCTGACGACTCCGGCATGCCCGCTCAAGGATGAGATCCAGGCCAGGGTGGAAGCCGCCCTGAAGCCGATCGGGGCCCAGGAGATCGAGGTTGGCTGGGGCGCGACGGTTCGACGGTCTACGCCAATGACGCCGCAGATGTTGCCGGGCGTGAAGAACATCGTGGCGGTGGGGTCCGGCAAGGGCGGAGTGGGCAAGACGACGGTGAGCGTGAACCTGGCCGTGGCACTGGCCCAGTCCGGCGCCTCGGTCGGCCTTCTGGATGCCGACATCACCGGGCCCAACATTCCCATGATGATCGGCGCCGAGGGTCAGCCCGTGGCCAGCGCCAACGGCAAGATCACGCCGATCGAGGCCTACGGCGTCAAGGTCATCTCCATCCAGTTCTTCCTGCCGGAGGGCCAGCCGGTCGTGTGGCGAGGGCCGCTGGTGGGCGGCGCCATCCAGCAGTTCCTGCGGGACGTGGAGTGGGGCGATCTCGACTACCTGGTCGTGGATCTGCCGCCCGGGACCTCCGACGCGCAGCTGACTCTGGCGCAGTCCGTGCCGCTTACCGGCGCCGTCCTGGTGACCACACCGCAGCAGGTGGCCCTGGCAGACGTGGCCAAGGCCCTGGCGATGTTCAAGCGAGTCAGCGTTCCGATCCTCGGCCTCGTGGAGAACATGTCCGGCTTCGTTTGCGCTCACTGCGGCGAAGTCACCGACATCTTCGGGCGTGGCGGCGGCGAGCGCTACGCCGCCGAGAACGGCATCGACTTCCTGGGCGGGATCCCGCTGGACGTGACCGTCCGCCAGGGTGCGGACGTCGGCGTGCCGGCAGTTGCCCAGAGCCAGCCCGGGCCCGCGGCCAAGGCTCTCGAGCACATCGCCCGCGCCATCGCCGGGAAGGTCAGCGTCCAGGCCGCGCGCGAGCAGCCTGTTCTCACGGTTTCCTGACCTCGCCAACGGCGATCCTCGTCGTGCTCACGGTCAAGTAGGGTGCGACGGCGGCCGTCCGGAGGGACCGACGCCGGGTAGTATTCGGGTATCCCTGAGAGGTCCCGATGCTCTGCCCCGATTGCGGTACGCCGTCCGCTCCCAGGCGCTCGCTTCTGCCACCTGTGCGGTCGCAGGCTCGGGACACTGGCGGAAGGGCTGATCCTCGGAGACCGGCGCGTGGTCAGCGCGCTGTTCGCGGATCTGGTCGGGTACACCCGCCTCGTCGCCGAGTTCGACCTGGAGGAGGTTCGAGCGCGAGTCGACGGGGCCCTCGGTCTCTTGAGTCAGGCCGTCCTCCACTTCGGCGGCTCGGTCGAGAAGTTCGCGGGGGACGCCGTACTGGCCGTCTTCGGGGCCCCCGTGGCTCACGACGACGATGCCCTCCGGGCCTGCCTGTGCGCCCTGGAGATGCAGGCCGCCATGGCCCGGAACGTCAGCGGGCAGGATGGGCCGCTCGGCCTGCGGATCGGCATAGCCACCGGCGAAGTCGTGGCCGCTCCCCGAGAGATGGCGGGAACGCGGTCTCTGGCTCTTACGGGCGATCCCATGACGACTGCCGCGCGGCTCCAGCAGATGGCCGAGGCGAACGAGATCCTCCTGGACGATGCGACTGCGTCCGCGGCCCAACCGCGCATCGGGGTCGAGCCCGTCGGCGAGCGTCTCCTGCGAGGCCATATCCGCGCGGTCACGGTCCACCGTCTCCGGAACGAGCGCCGCATCGTCAGCCATCCCTGCCGGCGTGCCGCTCCGCTGATCGGTCGCGACAAGGAGAAGGCGATCCTCACGAGCCTGCTGCGCCGGACGGCCGAGACCGGACGCGGCGGGGCCGCGCTCGTCCGGGGCGAGCCCGGGATCGGCAAGTCGCGCTTGCTGTGCGAGATGGAGGACGACGCCCTGGCCGCCGGATTCGCCTGGATGTGGCTCGACAACGCGCCACACACCATGGACACGCCTTATCGAGCCGCCCGCAACATGGCCGACTGGCTGGCCGACGAGCAGGGCGTCCCGGCAGGCGTCCTCGCTCGCCAGCTGCTCGTGGGCGCGGACGCCGGCCCCGGTCTGGATCCGGAGACCGCACGGCTGATGCTCGGGGCAGTCGCCGTGCTGGCCCGCGATTCGGAGATCCACCTGCTCCCCGAGGAGGGCTGGGAGCCCGGCGTGGTCGGCCTGGCGGATCCTGCGGAGTTGGCGGCCGGGCTGCAGCTCGCGACCGAGTTGTGGGTCTCCAGGATGGTGGCCGAGAAGCCGCGCTGCGTCGTGTTCGACGACGTTCATTGGATCGACCCTTCGAGCCGGCAGCTGATGGACCACATGATCCGCATTGCCGCGGACCTGCCGCTGGTCGTGCTTGCGGGCTCGAGACCGCCGGCCACGCCGGCGTGGCGCAGCCTGCCTCATGTCGAGGTGATCGATCTGGGAGGTCTCGACCAGGCTGCCACCGAGGAGCTTGGCGGCGCCGTGGTCGGTGCCGCGCTGGAATCGGAATCGGCCCGGTGGCTGTATCAGAGGACGGCCGGCAACGCCCTCTTCGTGGGCGAGATCATGCGGACCCTCCAGGAGACCGGCTGGCTGGGGCAGGTCGGGAGACGCTTCCGGATCGATCGTGGTGCGGCCCGCCGGGGCGTTCCGCTGAGTCTGCGGGCGCTTCTCGGTGCCCGTATAGACGCCCTGCCGCCGGAGCCCCGGGCCACGCTCGAGGTCGCCGCCGTCATCGGCATGACATTCTCGGAGCCGCTTCTGTGCGGTGCAGTGCGGCGCCGATCAGAGCGAGAATCTCCGTCAGCTGGCCGAGGCCGGCATCGTAGTCAGCGCTGAGGAGCCCGGCGCATCTCCGGATCGATGGCGGTTCCGCCACCAGCTCTTCCTCGACGCCGCCTATGGACGCCTGCTGGCCGGGCGACGCCGACAGCTCCACACGGACCTGGCCGATCGGCTCGAGACCATGGAGCCGCGTGTCGAGGCCGCGGAGCTGGCTCGTCATCGGGTCGCCGCCGGAGATGTCGAACGTGCGCTGCCGCTCCTCGAACAGGCTGCCCGGGAGGCCGACGCCGTCGGAGCGACACCTGAGGCCGAGGCGTTCCGGGGCACGGCCGCCGAGCTCAAGCGGACCGCAGGTCCAACCGGTATCTAGTCTCGGCGGCTGCGGCGCCGGTGGGTTGACCTTGGCCGGGTCAATGGCAGGGCGGGGCCGAAGAGCGCGAGCGGCGGGATGGCGGCGAGGCTCGCTCCTGCTGGGCCGAAGGCCGCCGGCGGGGGAGCCAGCGGCACGGCATGCCAGACATCGGTTGCCCAGGCCGCCTCGGCCATCTTTGCCTGCCCGGTCAGTGAGGGATGCAAGTAGTCGACCGTGCTCAGGTCGGCGATCGTGAAGTCGCTCAGCGAAAGCCGCGACTCGTCGGCCGTGCAATAGAGCTTCCCGCTGACCGCGCTCGGTTGCCTCGATCTCCTCACAAACCTTGCCCAGGCTCGCGTCGTACTGGCGCAGGTACGTGTCGGCCTCGGCCAGCGTCGAGGGGCTGTTGTCTCCGAGGTAGGGTGCGCAGGCGGTCGAGTGTCGAGGGAGCGCCAGGAACGCCCTGGCCGTCGGGTCCGCCTGGGTGATGTCCCGCAGGTGGTTGAAGTCGGGAACGGGCATCATCAGGATCCGGCTGCCCGGCGGCAGGCCGGCCCGAAGGATCGCGATCGCCGAGCGAAGGTCGGAGTCGAAGGACGCCGGATCGGTCTTGGGGTCGTCGCACAGGTCGTTTGTGCCCAGCTCGAACGTGACGTACGCGGTCTGACCCGCCGAGAGCTTCCTGGCCGCCGCCACGACGGCCGTGGCCTGCCGCGGTGCGTCGTTCATCTTCCTGCCGGAAGTTGCGGCGTCCACGAGCTTGGGAGAGCCTCCCAGGGCCACGAATCGCTCCTCGAGGCTCAGGAACCCGTCGTTGTTCGCGGTGCCGATCACCCAGGAGAATTGCGGGTGATCGCGCGGGAAGTCGGACGAGACGCTGTATGCCTGGCTGTAGGAGTCGCCGATGGCGCCGACGAGCGCCGGGAGCGGCGGAGCCGTCGGGGCGGGCGTTGGAGTGGGGGAGGGCGTCGGGCGTCGGCGTGAGCGTTGGTGTGGGCGCGGAAGCGGTCTCGCTCGGGCTCGGTCGGCACGGCCGTCACAGACGGGGTCGCATCGGGCGAAGCGCCGGCCGCGGTGGCCGAGCGTCCGCCGAGGAGACCGGCCTCGAGGCCGACCACGACCGCCAGCGCGGTCGCCAGCGCGAGGAGCGCCAGCGCCGAGTAGCGAGGAGGTCGGGACCGAATCCAGGATTTCGCTCTTTCCACGCCGCAATCCTACGGGCTCGGACTGCCGGCAGCAGGCCTGAGCCGGCCCGCCGGAGCGGAGTCCCGTATCCCGAGAGTGTCCGACACTCGCCTCCGGGCGCCCCGCCGATGCATAAGATGTCGCCATGCTGCAGACCGATTTCGCCGTCCAGGCCCTGGGACGCTGCCGGCTCTTCGCGGGCCTCGGTCCCGAGGCGTTGCAGGCGATAGCCAGGACGCTTCGAGTCCGGCACTTCCGCCGCGGCGAAGTCCTGTTCCACGAAGGCGATCCCGGCGACGCGCTCTTCATCGTCGCGTCCGGCGCGGTCAAGGTGGTCGTGCCGTCGGAGGAAGGGGCCGAGGCGATTCTCGCCACTCTGAGGCGGGGCGACTTCCTGGGCGAACTGGCGCTCCTCGACGGCGCGCCACGCTCGGCAAGCGCGATCGCCCTGGAAGCCACCGACGCGCTGGCGCTGCCGCGCGACCAGTTCCGCGCGCTGGCGAACACCGAGCCGGCAATTCGAGACGCCCTTCTCGAGTCGATGGCCAGGGAGCTGCGGCGGCTGACGACGCACGTCGCCGAGCTGCACTTCCTCGACCTGACCGGCCGGCTGGCCGCGCGCCTGGCACGGCTGGCGGAGGAGAACGGCGAGAGGCGTCCGGACGGCTCGATCCGGCTCGACGCACCCCTCACCCAGAGCGATCTGGCGGCGATGATCGGCGCGACTCGCCAGAGCGTGAACAAGTTGCTCGGTGAGTTCGAGAAGGAGGGCCTGCTGCGGCTCGAGCGCGACAGCGTCGTCGTCGTCGACCTGCAGGCACTGGCCAGGGCGGCTCGCCGGTAGGCGCTCCGGGTCTCAGCCTGCGGAGATGACGCCTTCTCGCCCCAGCTGCAGGAGCTGGGCCCGGCTCTCGTCCAGGTGCTGGGTTGCGGTCCCGAACAGCCGCTTGAGGAGCAGCTCGGACTGGGCCGATCCGCCACTGAGAAGTGCCAGCAGCCCGGAAGCAGGCACCGAGATGAGGACGGCCGGTCCGATTGCCCGAGCGGTCGAGAGGGCTTTGGGATCTTCGCGCAGGGCGGACCAGCCGAGCATGTCGCCCTTGTGAAGCGTCGACACCAGGATCCAGCGGTGCTCGTGTCGGACGCGCAGGGCCAGCTGCCCTCTCTCGAGCCAGTGGACCTCCGAAATCGGCGCCCCCATCTCGACGAGAGTCTCGCCGTCGGCCAGGCCTCGCCGGACCGAAGACTCCGAAAGCGCCTCGAGGTCCGCCGGGCTCAAGCCCTCGAACAGCGGAAGCCTCGCAAGCTCGGCCGCGCTGACACTCTCCGCCGTGCTCATGTCTCGCTCCACTCCCCAGATCGGCCGGAATCTCCGATCTCTATTGTCCACCCGATGCTCACCTGCGCGCTCGGCGCCCGACGGGGTCCGCAGCGGCCCCGGCTAGTCTCCCGTGACGAGGCGGTGGAGATACGCGGCCGCGGCCAGAGCGGCGCGGTGCCTTCCCTCGCCGCCGCCCAGGAAGGCCGTCTGGCTCGCTTCGGATAGACCCCACGGCCCGGCGACGGCCAGGTCCACGCGCGTGTCGTCGCCGGTCCTCCACTGCCCGAACCGCGACCCCGATGGATGCGCCGGTCTCCTGCCTGGCCTGTTCCGCCAGGGCGGCGATCGGCTGGGTGGTCTCGGGGGCCAGGGTCCGTGCGGCAAGGAGCCACTCCGCCTCACCCAGAAGCCGGGTGGCGGAGCCGCCCGTGCCGACCTCGACCAGGGCGGCGGTCCAGCCGTGCTCGGCGAGCCGGCGTCCCAGGACCGCCGGCCACGTGTCGGTGTCGCGACCCCAGACGTGGTCTCCGAGAGCGGCCAGGACCAGCAGCCGCGGCCTCCTCGACGAGTTCCGCCGGCTCCCGCCCGGCTTGTGCCACCGCCGAGATCCGGACGTCTACCGCGTCCGATCGGGCGTAGGTGGCCACGACCGGATTCTCGGCGCGGAGCAGCTTCTCCCCAAGCAGCGCCGCCACAGCCGACTCGCCGATTCCGGCGAGCCGGTAGGTCCGGGTGACGCGCTCCTGCCCCAGGCCGCGATCGCGAAGGCGGGGAAGCACCGAATCTCGCCACATCGGGCCCATTTCCCGAGGCGGGCCCGGCAGCGCGACCACGACGCGGCCGTCGGCCAGATCGACCCACCACCCGGGCGCCGTGCCGCGTTCGTTGGGGATCGACGAAGCGGAGGGAACGAGCCACGCCTGCTTGATGTTCGTCCGGGCGAAGGCCAGGCCCCGTCGTTCGAAGAGATGGCGCAGCCAGCGCTCGAGCTCGGGATCCACGGTGGGCTGCTCTCCGAGGACTTCGGCGATCGCCTCGCGTGTCAGGTCGTCCGGCGTTGGACCCAGGCCGCCGGTTGTCACGACCAGGTCGGCCGAGGCGAGGGCGTCGCGCAGAGCCGCGGCTACCGTGGCCAATCGATCGGGGAGTGCCGAGATCCACAGCACGTCCACGCCGGCCTCCGACAGAGACGAGGCCAGCTCGCCGCTGTTGGTGTCTCGCGTCTCACCGACGGTCAACTCGCTGCCCACGGCCAGCAGCACGGCCGAGCGAAGCGGTCGCGGCGATCTCCTCGGGCGGTTCATCACCCGAGTGTACGGTCAGGCAACCCTCGCCGCTTCCGATGCGCCGTGACGCGGCGCCGGCACGTGGCTCGCCGCTGCTATGATCCGGGTGCTGTCTGTCACGCAGAGAAGGAATCCACTTGGACGACCGGCCCTCCTCGTCCGAATCCACGTCAGATCCGTCGTCCGCCGGCGACGCTCAGTCCACGCCACCCGGCCTGGGCGAGCAATTCGGCCGGACGCGAAGCGCGCTCGTGGGGCTCATCTCGGCCCACGTCAATCTGGCCAAGGCCGAGTTCGGTGAGATCGGCGGGCAGATCAAGCGCGCCGCCGCGCTGGGCGGGATCGCCCTCGTGCTGCTCTTCCTGACGGCCATCCTCGTAACGATCGGCACGGTGCTGTTCGTCGACGAAGCGGTCTTCCACTCGATCGGCTGGGGCGTTCTCCACGGTACCGAGTTCTTCATCGGCGTCGCGGTCCTGCTGGTTCTGGCGATCATCGACCTGGGCTGGATCCGAGCCTTCGGGGCCTTCCTGGTGGCTCTCGTCGTCGGCCTGGCCGTCACGGGGTTGTTCGCGGCAGACTGGACGGCGGTCAGTCACAACAACAGCGGTCTACCCGGAGCTCTCGCCATCGCGGTCCTCGCCGGCATCGTGTTGTTCGGCGTATTGGGCGCGGTTCTCGGTGCCAGCTTCGGGAGAGGCGCGGCCGGTGCGGGCCTGGTGGCGGGAGTCGTCATCGGCGGGCTGCTCGGTCTGCTCGCTTCGAGTCACCCCGGGCTACGCGTATCGGTCGCACTCGGCGTGGCCGCATTGCTGCTCTTCTGGCCGCTGTGCGCGGCCGTTCTCGTGTTCCGGCACGGCATCGACATGGACAAGCTCAAGACTCGCTTCGTGCCTGTTCAGACAATCGCAACTACCAAGGAGACGATCGAGTGGGTGCGCGAACAGATGCCGCTCGGGCGGAAGTCGTAGCCCAACGCCAGGTTGTCCTGGACGAGGTCGTCAGGCTCGAAGCTGCCGGCCGGTCGGCCGTCGACATCCCGGCGAAGATCCGGCGCGCTCCGGCCAGGACGGCCGCGCTCGTGGCCGGGACCGCGTTCATGGCGCTCGGCGGGCCCAAGAGGACGTACCGAGCGATTCGGCACGCCGTGCTCGGGCCCAAGGCGGACCTGCCCAAGTCGATGCTTCCCGAACAGATCGACAAGGCCCTGCGCTCGCTCGGCGACGACGGCGACCGGGTGCGCGGCCTCATCGAGCGCGAGTTCGTCGGTTACCTGGAGAAGAACAAGCCCGTCCGCGAAGCCCGTGACTTGCGAGGCACGATCTCCGAACTGGGTGGGAACGTCCTGCGGCCCGTCACCGCCCAGGCGGGCAAACGGCTCGCCACGGAGCTCTTCTCGCCCGAAGGAGGCGGCTTCGCAGAGGCGATGAAGCGGATCCAGGCGCGCCGCGACGCCCACGAAGCCGGCGCGGACGCCGGCCCGGCTTCGGCGGGGGAAGCGGACGGCTCCGGCGGCAGGCGGGAGCCCCGCCGCGGCCGGGGTCGCAACGTTCTCAGACCGCGCTGATCGTCCCGGGGGCGGTTCGACGCGTCGCTCCCGGTCGCGCACGCCCCGCTAGACTCTTGGGCACGGGCGAGTGGCGGAATGGCAGACGCGCCAGCCTTAGGAGCTGGTGCCGCGTATGCGGCGTGCGGGTTCAAGTCCCGCCTTGCCCACCACACCATTACTTCGGATCGGCTACCGCCATATCAAGCCCCAGGCGGTGAGGGACATTTCGATCCCGATCGCCGTCAAGAGGGCGAATTCCACCGCCGGAACAATTCGCGTTGGCCGCCACGGCGTCTTCTGGTGCGCGGCCTTGCGGTCGCGCCGATCCCATCTACCCCAGAACCAGACGCCGACTCGCGCCAGCACCAGGAACGCGACGGCGACGATCGCGGTGCCGACGGCCCACTCGCCGAACGTCCGCAGGATGGGCGGCCAGCTCGCGACTCCCGAGAGGAAGTCCAGCGGCCCGGCGACCACCTCGTGCGCGGGTACCGTGCGCCACCAGGTGGCGAATTCGCCGCCGAGCCGGCCTGGACCCGGCATCGTCGAAGGCCCGAAGGCGCCGCTGAAGCTGGTGATGCCGATCGGGACCGCGGCCAGCAGCGCGGCCACCCACCTCCAGGCGGCCAGCACCGCCACGCGTTCGCGCCGCCATGCGGATCGGGCTGTAACCAGGGTCGAATCGCGGAAGAAGCGGGAGTCGCTCCCGCGGCCGGTGGGCGTGTCGATGTTCTGGAGCAGCGGGATCAGGAAGTCCTCGTCGTTGTCCCAGTACCCGCCGTGGTCCTCGAGCAGGCTCATCCGATTGACGGTGACGTGACTGTCGATGGGGACGAGCTGGACGCCCTCGGGCGGCCTGAGCGGGCCGGCCGGCGCCGGATCGTAGGTCGACCAGAAATCGACCCAGCGGAGGTCTTTCCGACTGGCCGGGAGGTTGCCCAGGAGTCTGGATGACGGCGGCAGGCCCTTGGAGGCGTTGTCGATGCGCCAGGCCAGGCCCAGCCCCTCGCCGAGGGTGACGATCTTGTCCACGGGCTCCCCGGCATAGGCCGGGTCGCACAGCGTCTCGAAGCTGACGACGGCCCCGCCGGAATGGGCCACAACGACGATCTGCCCGCAGCCCTGGGCGCGGAGACCGCGGATCGCGCTGCCTAGCCGGCTGCGGACGTTGGCCGACTGGATGTTGTCGTCGGCGACGTTCGGCAGCCCGCCGAACCACGCGGTCAGGAAGCCGTCGACCGACTTGAGGGTCGCCGAGTCCTGGAGCGCCTTGATCGGGATTCGCCGGAACGGGTCGTACACCAGCAGCGCGAGGAAGCTCAGGAGGTAGATTGGGATGAAGGCGAACACGGTCACCGTCATCTGGAACCGGTCGAGCCAGTAGATCCAGTCGCGCGGGTGAGTCTGGACGGCATCGAGCACCAGGCGCTGATAGTCGCCCGTCCCGTTTTGTTCCGCCCATCCCCGGGCCAGCCCGACTCGCCTCGACCACTTCCGCAGCAGCTGGTCGTAGCCCCTGTAGATCCCGAACATGATCGGGAACATGGCGTTGCGGACGTAGCTGGTCATGGCGGGCAGAGTCGGAGGCCGAGTGGACTGCGCCCACCAAGCTTCGGTGATCACCCAGCGCCGGGCCGGATGCCCTTCGTATTCGAGGATCTCCAGCTCCAGGTACGGCAGCTGCGCTCCGGTCAGGTCGTAGGCGGACCTGACCACGGGGTCGCCGGGTTTGGTGGGGTCGGCCGTCTCGGGATGATCGCGGCGCCAGTCGATCAGGAGGTCGACGATCGGGCGCGCCCAATCGAGGAGGGTTCCGCAGGGGGCCTGGGCTCCAATTCCGTGGACGAAGACCACGCCCGTTCGATTCGGATCGGCCGGCAGGGACGGAGGAGAGGGCTCGACGGAGAAGGCATCCGGGGCGGGTGCGCGCGACCCGGGACTACCCCGCCGCCCCTGCGCCTGGGCGGTCTTCGATGGACGGCTGCGAGCGACCGGCGCCATACGACAAACGTATCCGGTCCGGAGGCGGACTGCGTGTCGCCTGGGCGACAGAAGGCATTCTCCCGCTCGCGCGCCGGCAGGCGCGGCCGCGCGCCGCCCCCCGGCCGCTGAGCGCCCCTGCACCTATAATCGCCCGACGATGCAGACCACCAACACACCTCTTCCCCAGTCCAGATTGCAGATCGAGTTCGAGCTGCCGCCGGAACGCCTCAGCCGGGCCATAGATCAGGCCGTCAGCCGCCTCGGGCGCCAGACGCGCGTTCCCGGCTTCCGGCCGGGCAAGGCTCCCCGCGTCATGCTCGAACGGTTTCTGGGCGAGACCACGATCATCGATGAAGCCGCCGACCAGCTCGTCGAGGATGCCTTCCGCGAAGCGGTCATGGAGCAGGATCTCTCGCCCTTGACGTTGCCCGAAGTCGAGTTCACCCAGAAGGAAGAGGGCAAGCCGGTCATCTTCAAGGCTACCGTGCAGGTTCGGCCGGAAGTGAAGCTCGGCGATTACGAGCATTTCGGCTTCAAGCCCGAGATCCAGCCGGTCGACCAGACCATGGTCGAGAAGGTGATCGACGAGCTGCGCGACAGCCAGTCCAGCCTGGAGCAGGTGGACGGGCGAGGCGCCCAGATGGGCGACTACGCGATCGTCTCCTTCGTCGGCACGCGCGACGGCGTCCCGTTCCCCGGCGGCTCATCCGAGCGGATGCCGCTGATCCTCGGAGAGGCTCGGTTGATCCCGGGCTTCGAGGAGAACCTCGTCGGGTTGGCCAAGGGCGAGAAGCGCGAATTCGACATCGTCTTCCCCGACGATTACCAGGAGGAGTCGCTTCGCAGCCAGACGGCCCACTTCTCCGTGACGCTCATCGACCTCCGGGGAAAGGTGCTGCCCGAGGCGAACGACGAGTTCGCGCGCTCGGTCGGCAAGTTCGACGACATGGCCGCCCTGACCGTCGAACTTCGCAGGCGCCTCGAGGCGAACGCGCTGGATCGAGCGCGCCACGAGTTCGCGGACAAGATCATCGAGTACGCCACGGGCAACGCGACACTGGAGCTGCCCGACATCCTGGTCGATCAGGAGGTCGAGGTCATTCACGACGAGATTCGGTCGGCGCTCCAGCGCCAGGGGATCGGCGAGGAGGCCTATCTCAAGGTCGTCGGCAAGACCGCGGAGGAGATCGACAAGGAGGCCAGACCCGACGCCGAGAAGCGCGTCAAGACCCTCCTCGTGGTCTCGGAGATCGCCAAGGCCAAGGGCGTGGAGGCGCCCGAGACCGAGGTCCAGGCTGAGATCGACAAGGCTCGGTCTCGCTACGCCGGCAACACCGACCTCATCCGCTACTACGAGTCGGAACGCGGGCGGAGCTACATCAGAAGTACGATCCGGCGATCGCGGACGGTCGAGCAGCTCGTCGACGAGTGGCTGGAGGCCCACCCGGAGGTGCCCCGGCTCGTTCATCTCGAGGAAGCCCTGGAAAGCTCGCCGCTCGACGCTCCGTCGGTCGAGGCCGCCGCGTCGGTCGGAGCGGCAGATCCGGAGAGCGCCACCCCGCAGGAAACAGCCGCCCAGACGGGCGCGTAGCCAGGTTCAGCAGACAGGAGACGATCCGATGCTCGTGCCGATGGTGATCGAGTCCTCGAGCCGTGGCGAGCGTGCCTACGACATCTACTCGCGGCTGCTCCGTGAGCGAATCATCTTCCTGGGCGACGCGATGGAGGACAACGTCGCGAATCTCGTCATCGCCCAGCTCCTCTTCCTCGACGCCGAGGATCCCGAACGCGACATCAGCCTCTACATCAACTCGCCCGGCGGAGTCATCACCAGCGGCCTGGCGATCTACGACACGATGCAGTACGTACGCGCTCCCGTCAGCACCATATGCATCGGCATGGCGGCCAGCATGGCCGCCGTCCTGCTGGCAGCGGGCGCGCCCGGCAAGCGCTTCGCGTTGCCGCACGCCCGAATCATGATCCACCAGGGCTCCGGCGGCTTCCGGGGCAACACCCCGGACGTCATGATCCAGGTCAAGGAGATGGAGACTCTAGTCAACACTAATCACGAGATCCTCAGCCGCCACACGGGAAAGTCGATCGAGAGGGTGGTTGCGGATACCTCCAGGGACTACTTTATGTCCCCATCGGAGGCCAAGGACTATGGCATCATCGACGCTGTCTACTCGGCGTCGGGCAATCCGCTCGCGGCAACGGGCCGTGACGGAGCAAGTGCCGGCAACGGGGACATGGCAGAAGGCGCGAGCAGCGGCCCTGCGCCTGCCATCGAGAAGCTGGGATAAGGTTCCGGCGCAAAGGACGGATCAAGGCTCGTGACGACGACGAAGAGCGGCCCCAAGGTCCCATATCGCTGCAGTTTCTGCGGCAAGAGCCAGGAGCAGGTTCGCAAGCTCATTGCGGGCCAGGGCGTCTACATCTGCGACGAGTGCATCAACCTCTGCCAGGAGATCATCGAAGAGGAGATGCTCGAGGCGCCGCGCGCCAAGCCGCAGGTTGCCAAGCTCCCTAACCCTCGGGCCATCAAGATCGCCCTCGACCAGTACGTGATCAGCCAGGAGAAGGCCAAGAAGGTCCTCTCGGTGGCCGTCCACAACCACTACAAGCGAGTCAACGCCGGCCACCAGATCGACGACGTGGAGCTTCAGAAGTCGAACGTCCTGCTCGTCGGTCCCACCGGCTCGGGCAAGACGCTGCTGGCCCAGACGCTCGCCAAGATCCTCGACGTGCCGTTCTGCATCGCCGACGCCACCTCCCTGACCGAGGCCGGCTACGTCGGCGAGGACGTCGAGAACATCCTGTTGCGCCTGATCCAGGCCGCAGACTTCGACGTCGCCCGAGCTCAGCGCGGCATCATCTACATCGACGAGATCGACAAGATCGCCCGCAAGGCAGACAACCCGTCGATCACGCGCGACGTCTCCGGAGAGGGAGTCCAGCAGGCTCTCCTGAAGATCCTCGAGGGAACCCTGGCCAACGTCCCGCCCCAGGGTGGCCGCAAGCATCCCCACCAGGACTTCATCCAGATCGACACCACGAACATCCTGTTCATCTGCGGCGGGGCGTTCGACGGGCTGGACAGGATCATCGAGGAGCGGGTAGGGAAGCGGTCGATGGGCTTTGGAGCGGAGAACTCCATGCTCCTGGTGGACCGCGAGCGGCTCCTCGAGCGGCTGATGCCGGAGGACTTGCTCAAGTACGGGCTCATCCCCGAGTTCGTCGGTCGATTGCCTGTGGTGGTGACGCTTTCGTCCCTGACTGCGGAGGATCTGGTCCGGGTCCTGACCGAGCCCAAGAACGCGATCACGCGCCAGTTCCAGAAGTTCCTCTCGCTCGACAAGGTCGACCTGGTCTTCACGCCGGGCGCGTTGGAGGCGGCCGCCGAACTGGCGATCGCCCGCAAGACCGGCGCCCGGGCCCTGCGATCGATCGTCGAGGAATCGCTGCTGGACGTGATGTACGACGTCCCGGACCACGCCGAGATCCGCAAGTGCATCATCACCGAGGAGACGATCCGCACCGGCCGCCCGCCGCTGCTGCTCAGCAAGAGCCAGATCGACGAGGGCTTCGACGAGACGAACTACGAGAAGCTGCTGGCGGAGCACGGCCAGACGGCGTAGGGCGAGGTAGGGGGAGGGGGAGATAGATGCCGTGGGAGTGGGGACCGCGGTACCCGGAAGATGGGGTTGACGATGTCTCTGCCGCTGACGTTGCGGAGACACCCGCGGGCGGGGGCGACGAGAGTTCCGGGAACTGGAGGGCAGGTACCGTCGGCTCCTGCCTGACTCTCCTGCTCGCCGGGCTGCTCGTGCTGATCACGCTGATGGTGCGCCAGGCGCTTGTGTGGCTGGACATGCCGCTATCCGGTATGGGTGCCCTAGTCGGAGTGTTTGCGGCGATGCTGATGGTGGCGGCGATTCCTATCGGACTGCTCGCGGTGGCCATAGCGGTCGCGGTGGGCCCGCGGGCCAGATCGGTCCTGCCGATCGCGGTGCTCATGATGGTCGTGATCGTCGGAACGTTTGCCGGCAACTGGATATCCAATGCGTCGAAGTCGTACTTCACTCCCGAGATCGTGGGAATCGTGAAGGTGGCGGACTTCACTCATGACGACGAAGCCTTTCACGTCACCATGGCGAATGGGCAAACGATGAGGCTGGCTCCGGCGACCTATTCCGGAAATCCTCAGTCCACGATCGCGCCAGACATGTACTTGCCGACCGGCATCTCGAGTGGGAGTCGAGACGGGCGACTTGCTTCTCGCCGGCAACATGCCGGAGCGCTGGTATACCGGCGCGAGTCCGAGCCCCGACTCAGACGGGAGCGTTTGCTACCTGCTCGATGGGAGCGGCTACTTGAAGCCCACTACCGTCGATCTGGATCTGGGGACTCTCAGCTGCGGTACTCAGTCCATCGCACGGATACGTGGTGGTCCAGCCGGTCGTTCTCGGGTCAGATGTGTCTCGACGAGACCGGAGGGGTGAAGTGGATACTGGAAGGGCCATGCAGGCCCGGGCGCTGACGGCACGCCGGGTTGTGGATCATCCGGATGTTCGAGCTGCTCGAGCAGGATCACCGATTTCGCGAGTGAGCGCTTCGCCAAGCCGGATTCGACCTCGAGACGCGATGGAGAGTACGCCCATCGGTTCCGGTGCCATTCGTGACTGGTTCGAGGCGTTAGTCGTCGGAACGGGGCCGAAAAGCTCGGGACGTGTTCGACTCAGTCGGACTGCTGCTAGGTTTCGCCTGGCATCCGTTCGCGGCGATCCGCAACGCCTACTTCGTCAGCGCCATCTCCAGGACCTCGGCCAGGTGGAGCGCGCGGCGGCCCGTGGACTGCGAGATCTGCTCGCGGCAGCTGAAGCCGTCGGCGATCAGCAGGGCGTCCTCCGGAGCCGAACGGACGGCGGGCAGCAGGTTGCGCTCGCCGATCTTCATCGAGAGCTCGTAGTGCTCGCCCCGCTCGAAGCCGAATGCGCCGGCCATGCCGCAGCAACCGGGTTCGGGCTGGGCCGGCGCCAGACCGATCGACCGCAATGTCGCTTCCTCGGCCGCCATCCCCACCAGCGCCTTCTGGTGGCAGTGGCCGTGTAGCACGGCCGGGGCGGAGAGGCGGCCCGTCAGCGCCGGGTCGAACTCGCGCGGGTGCTTCTGCACGAACGCGCCCAGGCCGCAAGCCAGCTCGTCGAGGCGCCTGGCGCGCGGGTCCGACGGGAAGAGGTTCGGCAGCTCGTCGTGGAAGACCGCCTCGCACGACGGCTCCAGAACCACGATCGGCACGCCCGAATCCAGCTCCGGCTCGAAGGCGTCGAGGATCTGGCCCAGCAGCCGGCGCCCCTGCTTGAGGAAGCCGCGGTCGTAGAGCGGCCGGCCGCAGCACAGGTTCGCCCGCGGCACCTCGACCGTGAAGCCGGCAGCCTGGAGCACGCGCAGCGCGGCCAGCCCCTGCGACGGAGCGAAGCCTTCGGTGAAGGTGTCCGCGAACAGGACGACGCGCCGGGCGGCCTGGCCATCGGCGTCGCGCGCGCCGCCCAGGTCCGGCACGTCCGCCGGGAGCCCCGAGCGGAAGGTCCGCGAGGCGAAACGCGGCAAGTTCCGGTGCGAATCCACGCCGGCGACCAGCTTGGCGAGCCCGGCGATACCCGGCATCGTGCCCACGGAGTTGGCCAGCCCCGGCGCGATCCGCGCCAGATGCGCCCACCAGTGGATCAGGCCCATCGAGTAGGCCGCCCGTGGCCTCAGCCGGCCGGCGTAGTGGTGGGCCATGAACTCGGCCTTGTACGTGGCTATGTCGACCTGGACCGGGCAATCGCTCTTGCAGCTCTTGCAGGCGATGCACAGGTCCAGCGCCTCGCGGACCTCCTCGCTCCGCCACAGGTCCGGCAGGGCCTCGCCCTCCAGCATCTCCCACAGCAGCCGCGCCCGCCCTCGGGTGGAGTGGCGTTCCTCGTGCGTGGCCTGGAACGTGGGGCACATCGCGCCGCCGGAGTCGCGGCGGCACTTGCCCACGCCAACGCACCGCGCCGCCGCCCGAGCCAGCGAGCCGCCGTCGTCGGCGAACCCGAAGATCGTCTTCGGATCGGCGAGCGGCAGGGCCGGTCGCAGGTCCGCGTCCAGCGGCAGCGGATCCACGACCTTGCCCGGGTTCATGCGGCCGGCCGGGTCCCAGATCGCCTTGAACTCGCGGAACGCACCGACCAGCTCGGGCCCGAACATCCGCTCCAGCAGCTCCCCACGGGCCTGGCCGTCGCCGTGCTCGCCCGAAAGAGACCCGCCGTGCCGGACGACCAGGTCGGCTGCCTGCTCGACGAACGATCGGAAGGCGCGCAGCCCTTCGGGCGAGTCGGAAGTCGAACCCGGTGCGGAGGTGCAGGCAGCCGTCGCCGAAGTGGCCGTAGAAGGTCCGTTCGAAGCCGAAGCGGCCGATCAGCGCGTCCAGCTCGCGCAGGTACGCGCCCAGTCGCTCGGGCGGGACGGCCGAGTCCTCCCAGCCCGGATAGGTCGACGGCTTGCCCGGGGACGACCGCGGTGGCGCCCACGGCCGACTCGCGCAGCGTCCACAGTGCCTGCTGCCTGGCCCGGTCGACGACGACGCGCCAGCGGCCCCGTCCGAACCGCTCGGCCGCCGCGCGTGCCTTCGCCTGGGCCTCGCGCGCCGTCTCGCCACCGTATTCGACCAGCAGCCAGCCGCCGCCCTTGGGCAGACCGCCGATCGCGGCCAGGTTCAGCCCCTTGCGCCGGCAGGCTTCGACCAGCCGGTCGTCGAACCCTTCCAGGCCGATCGGGCCGGAGGTCATGATCTCGGGCGATCGATCGGCGGCCTCGAAGACGTCGTCGAACCCGAGCACCAGCAGCGCTCGACCGGGCGGGCTGGAGACCAGGCGGACGGTCGCTTCCAGGATCGTGACGCACGTGCCCTCGGTTCCGACGAGCGCCCGCGCCACGTCGAAGCCGTTCTCCGGCAGCAGCGCCCCCAGCGCGAAGCCCGAGACCAGCCGCGGCAGCTTCGGGAAGCGCTCGCGGACGAGCGCCCCGTGGCGGTCCCGCAAGGAGCGGAGGGAGCGGTAGATCTCGCCCCGCGGGCCCTCCTCCGCGCAGAACCGTGCCAGCTCATCGTCCGTGGTCCGGCCGACCGTCAGCCGCAGCCCGTCGTAGGTGAGAACGTCCAGCGACTCGACGTTGTCGCTCGTGCGGCCGGCCATGATCGAGTGCGCGCCGCACGAGTCGTTGCCGAGCATTCCGCCCAGCGTGCAGCGGTCGTGCGTGGCCGGGTCCGGCCCGAAGGTCAGGTGGTGCCGCTCGGCGGCCGCCCGCAGGTCGTCCAGGACCACGCCCGGCTGGACGCGGGCGATCCTCCGCTCCGGGTCCAGCTCCAGGATCCGGTTCAGGTGCCGCGATACGTCGATGACCACGGCCGTGTTCGTGGCCTGGCCGGCCAGGCTCGTGCCGCCGCCGCGGAGCGTGACCGGCGCGTCGTGGTCGTGGCAGACGCGGATCGTCTCGGCCAGGTCATCGGTGTCCAGTGGCCGCACGACGCCGATCGGGAGCTGGCGGTAGTTGGAGGAGTCGGTGGAGTAGAGGGCTCGATCGCCGGCGCCGAACTGGACCTCGCCTCGGACGCGCGCGCGGAGGTCCGCCGCCAGCGCATCGCGGGCGCTGGGATCTTGCTCGGTGGCGATCATGCTTTGGTGCCCACCGCAGGAGCATACCGGGCGCGGCGCCTTTCGATGGGTCGCGGTGCGCCGGCCGGCGGGCTAGCTGAAGTCGCCGAAGGTGAATGCCAGCGGGATGGCCAGGACAACCAGCAGGACCGTGTTGATGGCCGCGTTGGCGAAGACGCGGTAACGCAGTGACTGGCCGGTGTCCAGGACGAACCACAGGCCAACGCTCGCGGCGACCGACCACCAGACCCAGGCCTGGCGGGTGTTCCAGGCCTGGCTGACGAGGATCGCGATCGTGAGACCCCAGGCCGCCATGACCGCGCCCAGCAAGCCGTAGACCCAGGCCCGGAACCGCTGGGCCGGGGCGTCGGGGAGACCGTCCCAGAACGCCGGGTCGATCAGCCGGTTCATGAGTGCAAGGACGCGCGTGCCTCCCAGCAGGCTCAGCAGCACGCCGCCGGCAGCTACTCCGACGCCGACGACGATCAGCCAGAGGCGGAAGAACTCGAACATGCTGCCGCTCCTCTCGTGACGGGTCTGTCGCGCGTTACCCTTGCCCGGTTCTCGGCCTGGCGCGAGAGCGTCTGGGCGGATTAGTATGTATCGGGATAGAAACTAGTGTCAAACGACCGGCCAATCCTCGATCCGACCGCCAGGCAGCCGGGCCGCCCGCGCGTCATCTCCGACGACGCGATCTATCTGGCCGGGCTGCAGGTGCTGGCCGAGCACGGGTCGAAGGGTTTGACTCTGGCCCGCATGGCGCGCGTGCTGGGCGTCACGCCGGCCGCCGTGCGACAGCGTTTCGGCTCCAAGCGCGGACTGCTCGTGGAGATGGCTCGCCGTCGAGTGGAGCAGACGGAACTCCGATTCGCTTCCGCTCGAGGGGCGCACGACTCGCCGCTGGAGGCGCTGCAGGCCGCCTTCGTGGCCGAGATGGATCAGATCGGCGAGCCTCGCCAGCTCGCCAACGCCATTTCCGCTTACACGGACAACGTCGACGACGCCGAGATGCGGGCGTCTTTCGCGGCCGAGCTGGCGGCCATGGAACGGCACATCGGAGAGCTGCTCGAGGATGCGGCGAGAGTCGGCGAGATCCGTGGCCCGGTCACACCGGAGCTCGTGTCCGCGGTCCTGGCCGCGGTCGAAGGGACGATGCTCATCTGGGCCATCGCGCCACGGGGCGAGATCAAGGACCGCATCAACCAGGCCGTGGAGGTGGCGCTCGGGAGAGCCGCTGACCGGGCCACCAGGTCGTAGCCGTCAGACCATAGGAGTCGACATTCGCCAAGCCGTCTTCGAACCTTTCGACCGTCAGCCACGTCGAATAGGGCGTACGTCGGAGAAGGCAGAGCGAGAGGTCGGCGGCGTGGAAGGAGCGGCGAGGGTGGCATTCGCGACAACCATGAGGGACGAGTCCGCCGAGTTCGTCGCGCTGGTTCAGGCGGAGTTGCCTGGAGCGTACCGACTTGCCGGCTACCTTCTCGGCTGCGTCGAAGACGCGGACGACGCCACGTGCGAGGCAGTGGCGCGCGCCTGGAAAGCGAGGGAGAAGCTTCGCGATCCGGATCGGTTTGCTGCGTGGTTCGGGCGGATCGTCAGCAACGTCTGCTACGACCGGCTCCGGCAGAGGCGTGGCGTGAGGATCGTCGAGATCGATGTCGGACTGGCCTCGGACCCGGTGGCTCGAGACCCGTTTCGCGACGCCCTTGCCCGTGACGAGGTCGGGCGGCTGGTTCGTAGGCTGCCGCCCGACCAACAAATCGTTGTGGGACTGCGCTTCTGGCGCGATCTATCGCTCGACGAGATCGCCGAGAGGCTCGATCTGCCGCTGGGGACGGTGAAGTCCAGGCTGCATTACGCGATGCGGTCGCTCCGCAAGAATCTCGACCGAGAGGGGAGGGTGCCCCGATGAAGCACGACGATGAGCTCGATCGCGATATCGACCTCGAGAGCCGGTTGCGCCGCATCTCGCAGGATCCGGAGCCTCAGGTCTCGAGCCGGGTCAACACATACGTGCAGAGGTTGGCGTCTGGCGCGGAGGGCGGCTATGGGCCGACGCGGTGGATGCTGCGGCCTCTCGCGGGGACTCGGCTCCTGCGAATGCCGAAGCTGGTCGCCGTCGCGGGGCTCGCCGCGGCGCTGGTCCTGGCCATCGCCGGGACACTGCTGATTGCGACGCACCGGCCGACTGCCCCGGCCGCCACGCCGAAGTATTCGGATTTGTGGTCGGCTCTCGAGTGGCACGACATCACCGCCACGGCCTTTCCGGCGCTGAGCCAGCCTGGGTACGAAGGGATTGGCACCGGCTCGGTGGTCGCCTGGAAGGGCAGTCTGCTGGCCGATACTCGGGAAGAGCTGTGGTCGTCGACCGATGGGCAGACCTGGCACCCGGTTGCGGGTGCGCCCGCGCTGGACAACGTGCTTGCCGCCAAGGATTGGCTTCTCGGAATCGGACCCCAGTGCCCCGTCGCCGTCTCCACGACTTGCGGCTCCGCGTATTCCGTCTGGTATTCGGTGGACGGCGTCGCGTGGAAACCAGTCAAGGCCTCGTTCTCGGAGGATATCGTCGTGGGTTCTGCCGCCAACAACACCGGAGCGGTAGTGCTTGCGACTCCGTACACGTCCGACGGCAACCCTACGTGGAGCCCCACAACGCCGTACTTCTCGTCCGACGGCGCGAACTGGGCAAAGGCTACGGTGCCGGCCGACATGGCCAACGCAACCATGACTGCCGTCACTTCGACGCGAGCGGGGTTCGTGGTCTCCGGTTTCGTGGCCGATCCCGCCGGCGACATCGAGTGGAGCGGCGAGAATGCTTCCGGCCAGTTCACCGTCAAGGGTTTCGAGCGCTATTGGTTCTCGGCCGACGGGCTTACCTGGTCACGCTTCGACTCGGGACCGGCGGTTGGCCAGGCTATGAGGGTCTACCGGGGGAGCCTCGGCGACGCGATGTCACCCGTTCTCGACGGCGTCCACTCGGCGGATGGGCTCCACTGGACCAGAGATGAGACGAACCTCTCGCAGTACGCCGCAGGGATGATCCAGGAATTCGTCGGACGCCACCGAGATTCTCTTCCAGGGCGACGGTCCCGTCTTCGCGGTCAGTCTCGGCGACGGCCGCTGGCAACGCCTGCAGAACGGCGGCGACATCGGCAGCCTCCCGAGGGGGGGCCAGAGTTGGGTCGTTCCCGGCGGGGTCATCTACGACGGCGGAGGCCGGGTCTACTTCGGGAAGGCCGTCACGGGCGCGACGATAACGAAGATCCTCTCTCCAGGGCCGACGATCACGCCTCTCCCGGGGCCAACGTTGGCGCCGCTCCCCAGCATCTCGCTCGCGCCGGCTACCGGGTGGTCCGGTCTTGGCGTCCTCCAGAGGCTCGCCGATGGGCCGTCCGGCGCACAGTCCGTGGCCGCATGGGCTCACGGGTACGTGGCGGTTCGGAACGGACCCGCCGGCGGGAAGATCACGGTCTGGACCTCCCCCGACGGGCGGGTCTGGACCCTCGTGCCGGCCGCGACGTTCACCGGCAGCTCGGCGATGGTGGCCGCCGCAGGCGATTCGGTCGTGCTCGCATCCTGGAACGACGGCAACGGCGTGTGGGTCTCGGCCGACGGCACCAACTGGACGCCGAGTCCCAATGGCAACCCGCCCATCGGCGATCGGCCGATGGTTGGCGACGGCCGGGGAATGGTTGCGGTCGAGGATGATCCCGAGTACCAGCTCGTCTACAGCGGGAACGGGTCGGACACCTGGCACACGACCAGCATCCCGGGCGCCTCGGCAGACAACGTCCGGTCAATCGCGTTGTCGGGCGAACGATTCGTGGCGGTGGGCCGCATGCCGGGCCCCGGTTCCGGGACGTGGGCGCCTGCGGCCTGGACATCTTCGGACGGTGCCACGTGGCAGCAATCGCTTGTGTCCGATGCTCCTGGTGAGGGCTTCGTCTCGATCCAGGCGGGCCGCAACGGCTTCGTGGCGACCAGCATGTCCGTCGTCGGAGGCGGGACGGCAACTCTGTGGAGCTCGCCGGATGGCGCCGCGTGGCATCGCGTCGGTACGAGCACGCCGCTCGGCCCCGACGCCGTCTTTGCGGGCGACGGGACGCACATCCTGGGCTGCGACCTCGTCGGCGGGGCGCTTTCGTGCTGGTCGTCGCTGGACGGCGAAGTCTGGACTTCGCTGCCGCTCCAGGGTGACACGAGCCAGCTCGTGGCGGCCGGGAGGGGCTTGCGCGTCTTCCCGCTTCGGGACGGTGTCCTGTTCGTTACGGCCGACGGAGTCTGGTTCGGTCAGGCAGCCGCGCGCTAGCGTGAGCGGTCTCCGAGTCATTCCGACACCCGCAGGCGGCGGCCCTGGACCGAGAACGGGGGCTGACCAGGCTATCGGCGGGCCCGGAAGGGGATGGCGCCGCCGGCCGCCACGGCGGCCTGTGCTACGATCGCCGCCTTCACGGCGTTGACCGAGAGGAGTAGCGCCGCCGGCCGGCGAGCAGAGAGCGGGGCCCGCGCCCCCAAACACGGCGCGTGGCTGAAAGCCCCGCAGTCGGAGCGGCGCGAACGTAGCTCGCGAGCCATGCGGGAGGCGCCCGATAGCGCGCCGAGAGGGCAACGCCACACGTTGTGCCCCGGGATGACCGGGTGCCGGGCGAAGCCGAACCAGCAGGTGGTACCACGACCCGTTCGTCCGCTGGACGAGCGGGTCGCTTGATTGACGGAGCGATCGATGGCAGAGACGGCGAAGACGCGAAAGCCGGCGGCGGGGGCTCCAGGCGCCGGCGATCCGGCCGGCTCGGCGAGCTCGGCAGGCGGGCAGGTCGGGGATTCGGAGCTGGCCAAGGCCTACCGTCCCGGCGAAGTCGAGCACGCCATCTTCGAGTCCTGGCTCGACGCCGACGTCTTCAATCCGGACGGTACGGGCTCCCGCGCCGACTGGACCAAGCCGCCCTTCGTCATCATCCAGCCGCCGCCGAACGTGACCGGCTCGCTCCACCTCGGCCACGCCCAGCGCTCGACGGTGGAAGACCTGATGACGCGCCATGCCCGAATGCAGGGCCGGCCCGCGCTCTTCCTGCCCGGCCTGGACCACGCCTCGATCGCCGCCCAGTACGTCCTCGACAAGATCCTCGCGGCGGAGGGCGAGTCCCGCCAGACGCTGGGCCGCGAGAAGTACCTGGAGCGGATGTGGCAGTTCGTCCGGGAAACGCGGGAGACCATCCTGGGCCAGCAGCGACGCGTCGGCGCCTCGCTGGACATGACCCGCCTCCGGTTCACGATGGACGACGTCTCGGCCCGTGCGGTCCGCGAGGCGTTCCTGCGGCTGTATCGGGAAGGGCTGGCGTACCGGACCGAGGCGCTGATCCACTGGTGCCCCGGCTGCCGGACCAGCGTCTCCGACCTGGAGGTCATCCCGAAGGAGACCACGGGCAGCCTCTGGACGATGCGCTACCACCTGATCGACGAGGCGACGGGCAAACCCGACCCGAACGCCTGGATCGCCGTCGCCACCACTCGCCCGGAGACCCTCCTCGGCGACACTGCCGTCGCGGTCAACCCGGATGATCCGCGCTACACCGCGCTCGATCGGCCGCCGGGCCATGATCCCCTTCGTGAACCGGCCCGTCCCGATCATCGCGGACCCGGTCGTGGATCGCGCTTTCGGGACCGGCGCGGTGAAGATCACCCCCGCCCACGATCAGGACGACTACGAGACCGGCAAGCGCCACGGCCTGGCGATGATCACGGTCCTCGACGATGCGGCCCGCGTCAACGAGAACGGAGCCCAGTTCGCCGGCCTGGACCGCTACGAGGCCCGCCGCCAGATCGTCGAGGCATTGCAGGCGAGCGGCGACCTCGAGTCCATCAAGCCTCACGAAATGCTGATCGGACACTGCCAGCGCTCCGACGACGTCGTGGAGCCGCGCCTCAAGACCCAATGGTTCATCCGAGTGGCGCCCCTGGCCGCGGCTGCGCTGGCCGCGACCCGATCCGGCCGGACACAGATCCTGCCCGAGCGGTTCGTGAAGGTGTGGGAACACTGGATGACCGACATGCGCGACTGGAATGTCAGCCGGCAGCTGTGGTGGGGCCATCGGATTCCGGCCTGGTACTGCCCCGACGGCCACACGACGGTGACGGCCGATCCGGCCGGGCCGTCGGCCTGCGAGGTGTGCGCCCGTCCGGCAGCGGAGCTGCGTCAGGACGAGGACATCTTCGATACGTGGTTCAGCTCGGGCTTGTGGCCGTTCTCGACCCTGGGCTGGCCGGAGAAGACGCGCGATCTCGAACGCTTCTACCCGGGTTCGGTCATGGAGACCGCCTACGACATCATCTTCTTCTGGGTGGCCCGGATGATGATGCTCGGCATCCACCTGACCGGCGAGGCGCCCTTCCACACCGTCTATCTCTCCGGCCTCATCCGCGACCCGTACGGGCAGAAGATGTCGAAGACGAAGGGCAACTCGGTCGATCCTCTGGCGACGATCGAAGAGGTGGGCGCGGACGCGCTCCGCTTCGCCCTCGTGAACGGCGCGGCCCCCGGCAACGACTCCCGACTCGGCGCCGAGAAGCTGGAGAACTCACGCAACTTCGCCAACAAACTCTGGAACGTGGCCCGTTTCGTTCTGGGGGCCCGGCCGGGCTCCATCCCGGCCGGCGCGCCACGCGAGCACCCCGACCGCCGGGCCGCAGGCCCCGCCGACCGGTGGATCCTGTCCCGGGCCGCCGCAACCGTGGCCGCGGTCGACCAGGCAATGGCGCAGTACGCCTTCGGGGATGCCAGTCAGATCCTCTACGAGGCGATCTGGAACGAGTACTGCGACTGGGCGGTCGAACTGGCCAAGATCCGCCTGGGCGACGAGGCCGTTGCCCCGGCTGAGCGGGAAGCGACCTGGTGGACCCTCGTCGAAGTCCTCGACACCTACCTGCGCCTGCTGCACCCGATCATGCCGTTCATCACCGAAGCGATCTGGGCGCGGCTTCCGCACGCAGCCGGCGACCCGGAGCTGCTCATCGTGGCCGACTGGCCGCCCGCCCGGGCGGAGGCTGCCGACGCTGTCGCCGAGGCCGAAGTGGCCGCCATCCTCGAGCTGGTTCGAGCGGTGCGAAACGCACGCTCGGAAGCTCGCATCGAACCTGCCGCATGGCTTCCCGTGGACGCGTACGTGCCGGAGCGGTTCGCCGCCACGTTCGATACCCTCCGCCCGGCGATCGAACGGCTCGCCCGGGCACGGCCGCTGACGCGGGTGCCCGGTCCCGATCCGATTCGAAGGGGAGTGGAGGGCGGTCTCTCCGTGATTGCGGGAGAGATCGAGGCCGTCGTCAGGCCCGCAGCCAAGGACGACGCTCAGGAAGCTCGAGATCGCGCCCGCCTGGAACGCGAGCTGGCCGAGGCGGAGGGGATGCTGGGCGCCGCCGGCGCTCGCCTGGCCAATGAGGCCTTCGTCTCGAAGGCTCCGCCGTCGGTCGTGGAGGGCGCCCGGGCACGGGCCGCCGAGCTGGAGGAGTTGGTCCAGCGGCTGCGTGAGAGGTTGAGCTAGGCGCCGGCCGGGCGGCTCGGGTAGGTCGAGATGACTCGATCGGCCGTCACACGAACGCAAAGCGTACCGGGCGTACGATGCCAGCGCGCTGGTAGGATACGTATTGGTTCCGTCACTAGCCTGGAGGAGGGACTGTGCCGCTATTCGGCAAGACCCGCGGCTCCCGCGATAAGAAGGAAACACCTCCGCCCCGGTTGCTCGAGGAGGTCAGTTCGCAGGAGTACTCGCTGAAGCTGTCGTATTCGGCGAAGAGCTCCGAAGGCGTGCGCCTCAAGGGCGGTCAGGGCCAGGTTGCGCGGTTGGCCAGCATGCTGGACGGCTACGTCCAGGGCTTGCCCGAGCTGGTCGAGCCGCTGCCCGTGGATATGATCTCCGCCACGCCTTTCATTGCCCGCCTGCCGGGCAGCGCCCAATGGCTCCAGTACAACCACAAGCGCAACGAAGTGACGCGCCACGCGCTCGTCGTCCTGGAGTCGGTGGACGCCATCGACCTGGCCTTCGAAACGCTCGTCTGCGGCCTGCTCGACGGTGAGACGGACACGCTCGGTTATCCGGAGTACAACGCCATCATCGGCGGCGTCGTCTCCCACTGGGATGAGGTCACCGGCGACATGATCGTCAGGGCGGTTGTCGGATGGGGCGGAAAGGGCGCTCGTGGGGACACGGATCGCAATGCCGCGCATTTCCTTGCCGGCCTGTTCGACAACATTCGCGCCGATGCCAACGCGCTGGGGACGGTGAGCGTGGAGAGGCCGGTCCCCGAAGCCGGCGCCGGTGGGGCGGTGTGCGGCCATTGCGGCTTCGACTCCGGCCATGAACGCGCCTTCTACTGCCTCAAATGCGGCATGCGCATTCAGCGCACGTAGCGAGACCTCGGGAGGCCAGGTGCCGTTCTACGACTACGTCTGCGAGAACTGCGGCCACCAGATGGAAGTAGCCCACTCTCTTCATGAGAGCGGTCCAGTGGCGTGCCCGAACTGCCACGGCCGCATGAGGAAGTCCATTTCGGCCCCGGCCGTGCACTTCAAGGGGACTGGCTGGGCTCGGACGGAGCCGAAACGCAAAACGCCTCGAACCGATATCGAAGGAGCCCAAGTCGAGCCCGACCGACGCCGCGCCGCCACCTCCGGCTGCGAGTTCCGATGCGTCGCCGTCCAAGGATCCGGACTGACGATGCCGAAACCACCATCCGATTGGATCTCGCTCGCGGAGGCGTCCGACCTCCTGGCATCCTCGAACGTGAAGTTCACGCCTGCCACAGTCGGACGCTGGGCCCGGTTGGGCCAGCTTCAGAGCATCAAGGTGGGGAACCGCCGCTTCGTGAGGCGCGCACAAGTGCGGTCACTCCTGCGACCCCATGGCTCGGTCCACGAAGAGGATCTCCAGCCCGGCCTATTCGAGGATCTCGAGGCCTGAGCCGGGCATAGAGCCGGGGAGCATGCGTTTCGGTCGTGGAGCCGACGCTCGCGTCAGGCTTGTTTGGTACCGCAGCGGCGACAGAACCGCGCATGGGTCGAGACCGGCAGGGCGCAGTGATGGCAGACCCGGACAGACCCGCGGTTGAGGACTTGCTGCGCCGATTGGGCCCACATCTCCGCCAGGACGGGGACTGCGGCCTCTCTGGCAGCCACGACGGCCGGCACGGAGGGGGCTTCCGGGCCGGGCCACGGTGCGCCCGGTGCCTGCTTCGCGGGCCAGCTGGCTCCGAGCGGGGGCCAAGGCGCAGGTGCCTGGGGCTCTCGGGAAGGCGGAGTCGGACTGCGAGCGGAGGCGCGGCGGTGTTGCGTCGGGCGCGGCGGGCTGGCGCGGGGCCGCGGCGACCTCGCCGAAGACCTCGGGCCAGGCCACAGGCTCCGGGCCGCGCTCCGCGACGACATCGTCGGTGGCCGGGGCGGCATCGAACAGTGTCTGCTGGTTCGCCGCGATCGTGACGGGCTCCTGGGCCGGTATTGGGGCAGAAGGCGGCGAGGGTGCCGGCTCCCACACAGCGGTGAGATCGGCGGCAGGAGGCACTTCGGCGAGAACCTCGGGCGAGATCGCGGGTTCGGCGCCCGGTGCCGCCGTCTCGGCCTCGATCTGGGCTTCGAGTTCGACCGGCTGCGGCTCGACCGGAACCTCGGTATAGGTCGCGGCGATCTGGGCGGTCTCAGGCCTCGGCCGCCACTTCGGCCATAGGCTCGGCCGCAACTTCAGCCACAGGCTCGGCGGCAGGCGCCGCCGTTACGGGGTTCGCGTCCGCAGGCCACTGGTGGACCGAGATCGGGCGGTCCGACCACGCGGTAACGTGGGGCCATGGGTCGCCGCTTGGCTCGCCGCGCGGGGAGGCATCTTCACGGTCACGGAGCGGAGAGGCGGGGGCGTGTGACGGCGAGAACCTGCCGAGCAGGCGGGCGACCACCGGCCGTTGCTCGGGCGGGGCGGCTGGTGTCTGCGGCGCAATCTCGGAATCGGCGACGGAATGACGTAGCGCTCGGGCGCGGTGGTCTCCGGGCCGCTTGTCGGCGCGAGACCGTCGACAGCGGTCGGAATGGACGGCTCGCCGGCATACGCGGCTATCCCGGCCAGGTCGCCAGGCATGGCCCAGACCTCGGTCTCCGGCACGACCGGGGAGGCCTCCGGTGAGACGGTTTCTTGAGCCACCGCGGCCGCCTCGATCGCCTCGTCGTGTGCGAGCTGCGCCTGCTTGGCCACCGCGGCCGCCTCGATCGGCTCGTCGTGTGCGAGCGGGGCCTCTTGAGCCACCGCGGCCGCCTCGATCGCCTCGTCGTTTGCGAGCTGCGCCTCGACGAGAACCATCTCCCCGGGTGTCAGGGTCATCTCGGGCGCGATCTCATCGGCAATGGGCCAGACGCTCCAGGCATCCAGGTCTTCCTGCGTGCGAACCGGCTGGTCGTGAGCCTTCCTGGCCTTCCCGCCGTCGCCTGGGCCGGACGCCATAGCCTCGAGGTCTTGCGCGGGCCATGCCGACGGAGCGGGCGGAACGTCCGCGGCGTCCTCGCCTTTGCCGCCGAGGATCTCCGGGAACAGCGACCAAATCGCTGTCGCTGCGCGCTACCGGAGTCCGAATGATCAGGTGGTCCTCGGGCGCAACGGGCCCGGACTCCCGCTCGGGAGCGCATGTCAGGCACGCCCCCTGGTGCGCGTTCCAGCATTTGTCGCAGGCGTACTGACGGCACGTCATGCAGAAGTTGAAGGTACGGTGAAACGCCTCGGTCATCCGAGTCGTGTCTTCGTGCTCGTCGTCCTGGCGCGCCAGGGCCATGGCGTCGTTCATCGACTGCCCATCGGTCAGCACGAAGTTCTTGAGCCCTTTTGCCAGGACTCGCGCCCCCTTCAGTGACAGCGTCCTGGGCGCGTTCGCACCGAACGCGTAGCGGGTGCCGCACCGTTCGCAGTACGAGTCGGTCCTGTCCAACATCAAGGCTCCGTAGTCGTGCAGGGGCAAGCCGGGCGTCGTCGGGGCAACGCTCATCACTGAGCGTACGCCGATCGGGGAGTCGGGGCATCATGCCCGCTGGTACTCGTCGACGGGTCCGAAGGTCCCGGGATCTGCAAGGCCGGTCGCAAGGAGGCAGCCGCGCGGCCCGAGACCTCGACCCGGATCGGCCGTCAACGTCACAGGCCCGGAGGCGCTCGACCCGGAAACGGCTCGGCGGCGGTCGAGACCGACTCGTCGTCTCGGCGTACTATTTGGCGGCCTTCAGCCCGTCCCGGCCGCGAAGGCTTCGAGGACCCAGGAGACTCTGCGAGTCGCTTGCGGTCACCATCCGCCTCGCGTCCACAAGTGAGAGTCATGACTAGCATTCAAGAGACCGGCGAGAAGGTCGCTGCGAACGTCGAGCGCGTGATCATCGGCAAGCGCCAGGAGGTCCGCCTCACGCTGGTCGCCCTCCTCTGCCGCGGCCATCTGCTCATCGAAGACGTCCCCGGGACCGGCAAGACGATGCTTGCGAAGGCCGTGGCCCGCAGCCTGGGCTGCTCTTTCCGGCGGATCCAGTTCACGCCGGACCTGTTGCCGTCGGACGTGACCGGCCTGTCGATCTACAACCAGAAGACGCAGGAATTCGAGTTCCGGCCGGGCCCGATCATGGCCCAGGTGGTGCTCGCCGACGAGATCAACCGGGCCACGCCCAAGACCCAGTCGGCCTTGCTCGAGTGCATGGAAGAGCATCAGGCCACGATCGACGGGACGACCTATCAGATGCCCGAGCCCTTCCTGGTGATCGCGACGCAGAACCCGATCGAGTACGAAGGGACTTTCGCCCTGCCGGAAGCACAGCTCGATCGGTTCATGCTCAGGATCCGCCTCGGCTATCCGAGCCCAGCGGACGAGCAGACCATCCTGGACCAGCAGAAGATCACCCATCCGCTCGACGACCTCAAGGAGGTCCTCGACCTGGAGGAGCTGCGCGCGCTCCAGGCGGCTGTCCGTGAGATCTACGTCGATCCGGCCGTGGCGGACTACATCGTTCGGCTCGTCAACGCCACTCGGACTCACCCCGACGTGTATCTGGGCGCCTCGCCGCGAGGCTCGCTCGCCCTGTATCGAACGGGCCAGGCACTCGCCGCCCTGGCCGGCCGCGACTACGTGATCCCGGATGACGTCAAGGCTCTCGCGGAATCGGCGCTGGCCCATCGCCTCATCATCAAGACCAGCTCGTCCATGCACGACATCGACCCCCGCCAGGTAGTGGCGGAGTTGCTCAACACGGTCCCGGTGGACGAGTCGCAAGCCGCCGGCGCGGACCGCCGCGGCGGACTCGCAGGACTATCGGATCGGGCCGCTGCCGCCAGAAGCAGCACCACCGGCAGCCCGGCGCGCTGATCGGCCCCGGGAGTCTCATCTCGTGATCCGGCGACTTCAGTTCCTGGTCGTGGCGATCGTGCTGCTGGTCGCCGCCTTCTCGACTGGCTTGCCCTTCCTCTTCTACGTGGTGTACCTCGGCCTGCTGGCGATCGGAGGCAGCTACGTGCTGACGAGGTTCGGTCTGGCGGACCTGGAGGCCGGCTACCGGGTCGATCATCGCCAGGGCCACGTGGGCGACGATCTGCGAACGACGTACAGCATCTCGAACGCGAGCAACCTGCCGAAGCCCTGGCTCGAGGTCTACAACCCGTCGGATCTGCCCGTTCCGCTCCCCGGCCGGGCCCTGGGCTTGCGATCGTGGGCGCAACGTTCGTGGATCGCCATCGTGCCTCTGACGAGGCGGGGAACCTTCCGGATCGAACCGATGGTCGTTCGCACCGGCGACCCCTTCGGCTTCTTCGAGGCCGCGGCCACTGTCGGCCGGCCTTCTGTCATCACGGTCTTCCCGCAGGTCGTGCCGCTGCCGCGCTGGCGGCTACCGCACGCGAATCTCGAGGGCAGCCACTCGGCGCCGGAGCGCACGCTGCAGACGACCCCGCTTGCGACCACCGTCCGCCCGTATGCGCCCGGAGACAGCTTCAACCGCATCCACTGGCGGAGCACCGCGCGGCTCGGCGAGATCCAGGTCAAGGAGTTCGATCTGGAGCAGACGGCCGACGTGTGGCTCTACGTGGACCTCGAGAGGCCCGTCCAGCGCGGCGAGGGCGACATCTCGACCGTCGAGGAGTCGCTGCGTGTCGCGGCCTCGATCGCTCACGACGCCTTCCTCGAGAATCGGGCGGTGGGCCTGACCACGAGCGGTCACCGGCTCGTCTCGATCCCGGCGGACCGCGGCCCCAGGCAGCGCCAGAAGGTGATGCAGCTCCTGGCCGCCGTCGACGGCGATGGCATGACGCCGCTCGCCGAGGTCCTGCTCGTCGGCCTGCCGAAGCTCCGCCGCGGCATGACGGCGGTGGTGGTCACGCCGTCTCGGGAGAGGTCCTGGATCCGGACTCTGACGGCCCTGCGAGGCCGCGGAGTGACCGCGACGGTAGTCGCCCTCGATGCCGCCAGCTACGAATTCGTCGGGCCGAAAACGGCCCCAGACCGAAGACGGGGAGGATGATCTGGCCACGCGCGAGCAACGGGCCCTTCGTTTCGCACTGGCCGAATACGACCTGAAAGCCTACGAGGTCAGAGCCGGCGACAACCTCGGGGCGGTGCTCGCATGATCGATTGGTGGTGCTGAAATGGCGACGGCAGGTGCGGTCCCTCGCGGCCGAACGGAGATCTTTCGACCCGGAGGCGACTCGGAGTTCGACGATCGCAACGTCCTGACCCGCGCCATCGATCGAATGCGGCCCGACGAGGGCTTCGTCAGTATCCCGCTCGTCCTTGTCCTGGCCGGGGCGATGGGCTGGTCCATCGCCGATGGTCGCTGGGTCCTGGGTCGTGACGAGCTGACCAGCTTCCTGATCTGGATCGCACTCGCGGCAACGCTGTGGGGCTACGTGAGCGCACGTCTGGGCATGCCGCCGTGGCTGGCTCATACCCTCGGTTCCATTCTCGGGGCATTCGTCGTCATCGAAGTCGTGGGGTCGGTGATTCCCGGTTCCACGCCGACACTGGGCGGCTGGCTGCAGGCAACCACCAACGCGGTGACCCAGGCCTACCTCGACCTCACGTGGCGCCATCAGATCACGACGCTCCAGTACGGCCACTACTGCCTGGTGCTCGGAATCGTTGTCTGGGGCACGGCCCAGGCCGCTTCCTACGACGTATTCGGCTACCACCGCGCCGTGAACGGCGTTCTGCTGCTGGCAGTGGTCTTCATCGCCAGCATGTCGCTGACCCTCAACGACCAATTCCCCGCGCTCGTGCTGTTCAGCGCGGCCGGGCTCTCGCTTCTCCTCCTGTCCCACGCGGCCGACGAGCGTTCGAACTGGCTGCGCCATCGGATCTGGAGGGGACGGGACTTGCGGTCGCCCAATCTCCAGGGCGGTCTGGCCTTCGCCGGCCTGGCCGTCTGCGGCGCGTTCATTCTGACGATGGTCGCGAGCTCGGCTCCGCTGGCCAGCCCGTTGCGCGATGCCGGCCGGAACATCGCGGATTCCCTGAACGGGATGAGCGGCTACTTCCCGCGCGGGGGCGCCGGCCGGTATCAACCCAGCTGCGGACTTCGGAAGCACTTCCACGATCAGCTCGTCGTTCTCGGCCAACCCGAACCCGGTCTTCACCATCCGAGTGTCGACCGGGCCGGTCTCCTTCCACTGGCGTCTGGTGGCCTACGACACCTTCCAGACGCTGGGCTGGTCGGTCTCGTCGTCACGCCAGGATCAGGTGATCGCGGGCGGCACCGTGAACCAGGGAACGGTCGATCTCGTCGACGCCACGACGCTGGGCCGCAGCCAGGTCTCGCTCACGGTCCACGTCCAGGACAACTCGCTCAAGCACGTCGTGGTCGCCAACGAACCAGACAGCATCAACGTCGATACCCAGCGCACCGTAATCGGCGTGGGATCGCCGAGCATGAACGTCTCGTCCCTGACCACGGGAGCCACCGACTACGTGGTCTCCGCCCTGGTCCCGAACATCGATCCGACCGGCGATGGGCTGACGGAGTGGATCCTGCAGCACGCCGGCAAGGACTACCCGCCCGGACTCCTGGACCGGTTCACTCAGGGTGCGGATCTGGTGGGTGGCGATGGCAAAGCTCTGCTGGCCCAGATTTCGGCCTGGGCCAAGTCCCAGGGCAACAACTTCGACAACGAGTACGACGTGGCCAAGGCCATGCAGGCGTACCTCTCCTCCGATCGGTTCACGTACTCCACGAACATCACCAACGAAATGGCCCGCTGCACCGGGATCTCCACGGTCGACTGCTTTGCGGTGATCAAGAGGGGTTTCTGCGAGCAATACGCGACGACCATGACGATGCTCATGCGGATGGCCGGCTATCCGGCTCGCTACGTCCTCGGCTACCTGCCGGGGACGCCCGCCGAGAACACCTTCATCGAGCAGGTGACGAGCCAGCAGAAGCACGCCTGGGTCGAGGTGTACTTCCCGAAGTACGGTTGGATCCCGTTCGATCCGACCGGAGGATCGATCGGGCAGCCCACGGTTCTGCCGCCCGGCAGCGCCGTCGGGGCGACGCCCCAGCCCGATCTCCAGCGCCAGTCCGGCTCTCCCGAGCCTACGGTGCCCGAGCGCCAAGCCGGGACCGGCGTCGTCGATCAGGGCGCCGGCTCGTCCGGCGGCGGCGGCTTGGCCCGGCTGGTCTGCTTGATCCCGGCCAGCCGTCGGCGGACTCGTCGCCCTCGGCTCCTGTTCGTGCTGTGGTCGCGCCGGCCCAGGCGCCTGGAGAGACCGGACACCGTCTACCAGAACGTCGTGAAGCTGGCCAGCCGGCTCGGATACAAGCCCAAGCCGACGCAGACCGTCTACGAATACACGGGCATGCTGTCCGAGATCGTGCCAAAGGCGCGCGACTCGCTGGGGGTAGTGGCCACGGCCGCCGTAGAGGTGACGTACGGAAGGCGCCAGCTCGGCACGGAGCGACTCGTGTCGCTGTCCGCGGCCGCCCGGGCGATCCGGCAGTCTCTGCTGCGCCTCGCCTTCAGGATGCCCAGGCTTCGAGGGCGGAAGCAACGGCCGGGCGGGCCGGGCACCGCAGGCGGCGGAACCGTGGTCCGGCGCCGTTAGGGCGAGCGCGCACGGTCGGCCGGCCCGGCCGGCTAGAGGGCCCCGGCGGCGTTGCGTTTCGATGCTTCGGCGGCGATTCGCTGCGCCTCGGCGCCGAGGTGGGCGTCGAGATTGAGAGCCCGGAGCACGGCCCTGCCCGCCCGTATCTCGACGACGGAGAGCGCCGCCAGGCCGAAGTCGAAGTTCCAGAAATGCTCCAGCGGCAGCCCGAGCAGCAGGCAGGTCACGACCCGGAAGACGCCGCCGTGGCCTACCACCAGCGCCCACCGACGCGTGTCGGCCGATTCGTCTTCGTATCCGAGGACCTGATTGCGGTCGTGTGTGCCGGGCTCGGCGCCGGCCGCCAGATCGCCCAGGAGCCGTGCCAGAGCTACTTCGACGCGACCGGCCACCTGATCCAGGCTCTCGCCGCCCGGAGCATAGAAGCGCGTCGGCCAGCGCCTCCAGCCGGCCAGCGAGTCGCCGAACCGGGCCTCGATCTCGGTTTCCGTGAGCCCTTCCCACTGACCCTGGGCGATCTCGGAGAGGCCGGGCTCGGGGAAGAGTGGGGGAGCGGCAACGCCCGCGGCGGCCATGGCTTCCACGACGTACTCGGCCGTCCGGCGGGTCCGCACCAGGGGTGAGTGGACGATCGCAAACGGAGCGGCGTCGGGGATCGGCAGCGGAGGATCGCGGCGTGGGTTCGCGAGGCGGATCCCCGCCAGGCGCGCCTGCAGTTCCCCGGCGCCGGTCAGCGGCGCCTCCATCTGGCCCTGGAAGCGCTTGTCGACGATGAACTCCGTCTCACCGTGCCGCAGCAGGACGAGGACGGCGTCCAGGCCGTCGGGAATGAGCGGAGCGGCCCCGGAGGCCCGGGCTTCCCGGGCACGAGGCCGCCCCGCATCCCGCGGAGAGAGACTCAACGATCCGTGGCGGCGCGGATCACCCACACGTCGAGGACCGCTGGGTGGTTCCGGATCGCCGTGGCGACTGTATCGGGGATCTCGTCGTCGACGGCGAGCAGCATCAGGGCGTCCTGGCGCGGCGCATTTCGCGCCAGGTGCATCGCGCTGATGTTCACGTCCGCCTCGCCTAGCATGAGACCGATGCGGCCCATAGTGCCAGGCTTGTCCTGATGGCGGGTGACGAGCATCAGCGGCGTGGGCGCCACGTCGAGCCACTCGTCGTCGATCCGGACCAGACGCGGCTCGCCGTTGGCGATCGTCCCCGCCACGACGGCCTTGCCCGTGTCGCCCTCGAGGGTGAGGGTGACCAGCGAGGCGAACGTTCCGGTGTCCGAGCTCTTGCGCTCGTTGACCGCCATTCCACGGTTCTTGGCGAGGAAGCCCGCGTTGATGAGGTTGACCCGCTCGGTCGTGGCGTTCTCGAGCACTCCGCGGAGGGCCGCCGCGGTCAGCTGTGAGGCGTCGTGGTCGGCCAGGTCGCCCGCGACGTCCACGGTGAGCGTCTTGACGGCATGGCGGAAGTACTGCGCCGCGATCCGGCCCAGGATTACGGTCAGGGGCAGGTAGGGGGCGATCGCGCGGGCAGTCTCCGGCGTCAGCAGCGGGGCGTTGACGGCGTACCTGGCAGACCGGCCGGCGAGTACGTCGACGACCTGTTCGCAGGCCTCCTCGGCCACGCGTAGCTGAGCCTCGGCCGTGAGGGCGCCCAGGTGCGGCGTGAGGACCGTATTGGGCGCCGTCAGAATTGGAGAATCGACCGGCGGTTCGGGATCGTAGACGTCGAATGCGGCGCCGGCCAGCTTGCCGTCCGTCAGGGCCTGGGCGACGGCCGCTTCGTTGTAGACGCCGCCGCGGGCGACGTTGACGAGCATCACGCCGGGCTTCATCCGGGCGATCTGCTCGGCTCCGATGATGTCCCGGGTCGCCTTGTTGAGCGGCACGTGGACGGTGATGACGTCCGACTGCTCGACGATCGCGTTGAGGTCGACCAGGGTCACGCCGTGCAGAGCGGCCTGCTCGGCGGTCACGAACGGGTCGTAGCCGATGATGTTCATCTCCAGGCCGGCGGCCCGGTCGGCCACGGCCTGGCCGATCTTGCCCAGGCCGATGATGCCCAGGGTTCGCCCGCGCAACTCGACGCCGGTGTAGCTGCTGCGCTTCCACTCGCCCCGGCGCATCGACGCGTCGGCGGCGGCGGTCTTTCGGGCGAGGGCCAGCATGAGGGCGATCGTCTGCTCGGCGGCGGAGACCGTGTTGCCGGTGGGGGCATTCACGACGACGACGCCGGCCTTGGTGGCGGCTTCGAGGTCGACGTTGTCCACTCCCACGCCGGCCCGGCCGATGACCACCAGGCGAGTGGCGTGGGCGAGGATGTCGGCCGTGACTTTGACCTGGCTGCGGACCAGCAGAGCGTCGTACTCGCCGATGATCGCGGCCAGCTCTTCGGGTGAGAGGCCGATCTTCTCATCGACCTCGTGGTGGGCCCGCAGGATTTCGAGACCCGACTTGGCCAGGGGCTCGGCAACGAGGACTTTCACGTCAGGCTCCTTACTTGGCCAGGCCGAGGGATCGAAGAGCGGCGATCTGGGCGGCCTCGACGGCGGCGCCCGGCTTCACCGGCCGATCGAGTTCGATGAGGGCCTGCTCCAGGACGGCCATCGCGTTGAGGATCGCCGGGACGGTGACGTGACCGAGGTGGCCGATCCGGAAGATCTTGCCCTTGAGGGCGCCCTGACCGCCGGCGACTACGAGACCGAGCTTGCGGAGCTTCCCGTTGAAGGTCTTCCAGTCGAGCTCCTCGGGTATCCAGGCTCCGGTGACCGTGTCCGACGCAAAGGCGGGATCGGCCAGTAGCTTGAAGCCGAGCGTCAGGAGACCGGCGCGGACGGCGGCCCCGACCGCGGCGTGACGCTTCCAGATCTCGGGCAGGGTTTCCTGCTCCATCATCTCGAGGGCGACGTCGAGCTGGAACATCACCGCGACGGCCGGCGTCCAGGGTGTCTGGCCCGACTCGGCGCTGGTCTTGTGGGCGGCCAGGTCGAAGTAGAACTTCGGCATCTTGGCGACCGCGGCCGCTTCCCACGCTCGCGGCGACACCGCCACGAAGGAGAGCCCCGGCGCGACCATCCAGGCCTTCTGCGAGCCGCTGACGACGACGTCGAGGCCCCAGGCGTCGGTTTCGAACGGGACGGCGCCGAGGCCGCTGATCGCGTCGACGAGAATCAGAGCGTCCGGGGCCGCGGCTTTGGCAGCGGCCGCCAGTTCGGCGATCGGGTTGGTGACGGCCGTGGACGTCTCGTTCTGGGTGAGGAGCACGGCCTTCCATGGACCGCCGGCGACGAGCGCGTCGCGCACCTTGGCCGGGTCGGCGGCCTGGCCCCATTCGTAGGACTGCTTCGTCACGTCCGCGCCGTAGGCCGTGGCGATCTTGGCGAAGCGATCCCCGAACGCGCCGATCGAGACGGCCAGGACCTTGTCGCCGGGGGAGAGGAAGCTGACGATGGCCGACTCGAGCCCGCCCGTGCCGGCGGCAGTCACGATCAGAACGTCGTTCTGGGTCTTGTAGAAGGTCTTCAGCCGCTCGATGATCCGGTTCTGGAGGACGGCGAATTCCGGTCCGCGGTGGTTGACCATCTGGCGGGCGCCGGCCTCGCGTACGGCGTCCGGGAGTGACGTGGGGCCGGGGATGCGAAGGTTGGGCTCGAAGCGGTTCAAGGTGCCACCTCTCTGTGTTTGCGGGATGCCACAGAAGCGTAGCGATGCCTGGGCTGACGGCAAGTGTGGTATATATGTCAGCATATGCAGAAGCGAACTACGCTCCTCGCCGACTCCGACCTGCTCGAACGCCTCGATCGCTTCGCCGCAAGGAACGGCACGACCAAGACCTCGGTCATCACGGCGGCTCTGGAGTCGTACCTGGACTCACACGACACGACGCCGGATCTGGAGTTCCTGGCGGTGGGTCGGAGCGATCATGGGCGGCTATCCCTGGATGGACGGTCGATCGCGCGTCGCGAAGCCGGCCTCCGGCCGGGGCCGGACGAGGATCTAGCTCGTGGCCGTGCTGCTCGATTCGAGCGCCGTGCTCGCCGCCGCCGATCAGTCCGATCTGAACCACCGGGCCGCCCTGGCGTGGTTCGGACGAGTGAACGAGCCGCTGATGATCGGAGCCCTCACGCTGGCCGAGCTGGATCTGCTGCTGCAGCGCGAGCTGGGGCTGCGGGCCACCTTCGCGCTCCTGAAGTCGATCGCCAGCGGGGCGATCAAGGTCGTCGCGCCGACGACGGCGGATTTCGTCCGGGCGGCCGAACTGATGCGCGAGACGACCGAGTACAGGCCCCGCCTCGCCGATGCCGTTCTCGTGGCAACGGCCGAGCGGCTCGGGGTGACGCGCATCGCCGCCTTCGATCGGCGCCCGATCGCCATATTCCGGCCCCGGCACGTGCGCGCGCTGGACCTGGAGCCCTGACTCGCGGCTTCGGATGACGGCCGGCGGCGGCCGAACGGGTGCGTCAGTCGTCGTCTCGAGGGGCTTGGGGGATCGGCTGCCGCGTCGCTTCGTTGATTCTCGGCCAGCCCCTGCAGGCTCTGACGGCGGCGCCGCATCCCCTCCGATCCGGCGGACATCGGATCCACCTCGGAGTGGCCCGCGACCGGCCGCTTGCGGCGCTTGGGCTGGCGCCGCGCTTCCTGGAGCCGCTCCAGCCTCTCGGCGATCCTCGCCTCCATGCCCTGGTCGCCGGGGAAGTAGTAGCGCCGTCCGACGAGCTTGTCCGGGAGGTACTGCTGCTCGACGTCGTCACCCTCGAAGTCGTGCGGGTACCGGTACCGGCTCCTGCCGGATCCGCTCGAGCGCAGGTGCGCCGGGACAGGTAGCGAGCCATTGCTCAGAACGTCGTCCATCGCGCTGAAGTAGCCACGGCCGGCGGCGTTGCTCTTGGTCGTTACCGCGAGCATGACCGTGGCCTCGGCCAGGTTGTACTGGGCCTCGGGCAGGCCGACCCAATCCAGGGCCCGGGCGGCGGCCACGGCCACCTCGAGCGCCCGAGGATCGGCCAGGCCGATGTCCTCGGAAGCGGAGATGATGAGGCGCCGGGCGATGAAGCGGGGATCCTCGCCGGCCGCGATCATCGCCGCCAGCCAGTAGAGCGCCGCATCCGGGTCGTTGCCGCGGATGCTCTTGATGAAGGCGCTGACTGTGTCGTAGTGGCCGTCGCCGGCACGGTCGTAGGCCAGGGCCCGCTGCTGTGCGGCGGCCTCGATGTCGGCCAGGCGCGGTGCCACGTGTCCGGCGCCGTCGCGGACACCCTCCGAATCGGCGATCGAGACGGCGCCCTCGAGGACGTTGAGGGCCTGCCGGGCGTCGCCGGCCGACAGGCCGACCAGGTGGTCGAAGGCATCTTCGGCCAGGGCCACCCCGCCCGTGGGGCCGAGGTCCCCCGCCAGCCCGCGCTCCGCGTCGGCCAGTGCCCGCCGGACCACGACGGCGACCTGTTCGTCGGTCAGCGGCTCCAGGCGATAAACCCTCAGGCGCGACAGGAGGGCCGAGTTCACCTCGAAGTAGGGGTTCTCCGTGGTGGCGCCGACCAGCGTGACCGTCCCGTCTTCGACGTGCGGCAGCAGGGCATCCTGCTGGGCTTTGTTGAAGCGGTGTATCTCGTCGATGAAGAGGACCGTCTGGCGGCCGTGGAGGCTCAGGCCGTCCCGCGCCTCGGCCACGATGGCCCGGACTTCCGCGACGCCGCTCATGACCGCCGATATGGTCACGAGCCGGGCGCCGACCGCTTCGGCGAGGACCCGGGCCAGGCTCGTCTTGCCGCTTCCCGGAGGCCCCCAGAACAGGAGTGAGCCGAGGTGGCCGCGCTCCAGGGCACGGCGCAAGCGTTCCGCGCTCGCCGATGAGCTGTTCGTGGCCGACGACTTCGTCCAGGGTGCGCGGGCGCATCCGGGCGGCCAGTGGCTTTCGAGCGGCCGGCGGAACGAAGACCGGCTGCTGTTCCCCTTTGTCGCCCGCCGACTTCTGGGTGACGCGGCGTGTTGCCATGCGCCGATGCTACAGGTTGGTCGGGGCGCAGGCGTTGGCCTGGGGATTCGGACCGGGCTGAGCGGGCTGTGGAACCGGTCCGCCCTACGCGATGGTCACGACGTGGAGGACGTTGACCAGCACGTAGATGACGGCCAGTGCCGCCGCCATCGAGCCCCCGATGGTGACTATGCGCCGCACGTCGCGCACGACGTAGGCGTACTCCTCGGCCGCGCGAGCCGCCAGAAGCCCCTGTCCGTGGGCCCGGCCCGGCCGCTCGACCTCCGCGCTTCTCGTCCGCTCGCGGGACCGGGCCCGGCCGGCCTCCACGGCCCGCTCCTGGGCGACGATCTGGGATTCGATCTCTGCGGCTCGGGCCTCTTCTTCGGCCGACAGGCCGCTGCTCGGCCTGCTCGGTGGGCGCGACTGCGGCCGGGCGGGGCCACGTCGCTCGGCATGACGCTGGCCGGGTCGGTGTGAGCCGCGAGTGCGTTTGGCCATGTTGAGTGAGGGGCCTCCGCTGAGTGTTGGTGGGCAGTCTCGGGGCCTGCGCTTTCGGCGAGGATACCATCCCGCCTGTCCAGGGCGAGGTCTCCGTCGGCGCTCCCGTTGAGGTCGCGGGTCGCGGAGCAGCCCTCCAGCGCCGGCTGGTAGACTCGGAGCAACCGAGCGGAGGAAGTTGTGAATTCCATTACGGACTATCTGGGCCCGATAGTGCTGGTCCTGGCGGGCCTGTGCCTGGTGTTGATGCTGGTGCTGCAGTCGATGCAGATCGGGCGTCTCCGGCAGCGACTGGACTCGCTGACGCGCGGCTCCGATGGGGAGAGCCTCGAGGCGGTCTTCGACGCCCACCTGGAGACGGTTCACCAGGTCGGTCGCGATCTCGACGAGCTGACCGCCAGGACGGCGGTCCTCGAGAGCTCGGCCAGGCACCACTTCGCCCGCCTGGGCCTGGTTCGTTTCAATCCGTTTCCGGACACGGGCGGCAATCAGAGCTTCGCCCTGGCCCTCCTCGACGAGACCGAGGACGGCTTCGTGGTGAGCAGCCTGCATTCCCGAACGGGGACTCGCATCTACGCCAAGGCAATCGTGGGCGGCAAGGCCGACACGTCGCTGTCCACAGAAGAGAACGAGGCGATGGGCCTGGCCCGAACCAGAAAGACGGTTCGGCCGGCGCAGGCGGCTCCGCGAGGACCCGCCGGCAGGGCAGCCGCCGCGGCCGCCGACTCGAGCGCCGCCAAGTCGGCCTCGGCGGCACCGCCGAAGGCGGTTCCGGTGCCTCCGACCAGAGCCCAGGCTCCCGCGAAAGGCCTGACCGCGGCCAGGTCCGCGGCTCCGGCCAAGGCGCCGGCGCCGGTCGGAGACGCGCCTGCGGGTCCTGCGTCCGATCTGAAGTCCGCCGGCGGAAACGAGAAGGCAGACCGGACTCAGGTCGCAAAAGGCCAGAGCAAGGGCAAAGAGGACGCCATCGAGGACCCGGACTCCGCCGTGGACTCCGAACGTATCGGTCGCAAACCGGGGCGGCCGGCTGCCGCCGAGGCGATCCCGGGCCAGCGTACGGATACGCCGGGCTCGTGACACGTGAGATGTCACTGCCGGCGGCGAGCCTCACCAGATGACGCGCCCGAGCCACAGGACATCGACACACGAACCGCCGCCTCTGGAGCAGATCCCGGTCTGGTGGTCTCCACCCCGGCATGAAGAGCCGCCCGAAGACCGCGAGGACGGGTCGGAGGCCCTGCTCTCCGGGCTGAACTCGGAACAGCGGCGGGCCGTATGCCACGGCGAGGGTCCGCTCCTGGTGGTCGCCGGGGCGGGGACGGGCAAGACGCAGGTAATCACTCGTCGCATCGCCTGGCTGATCGCCACGCGGCGGGCGCGGCCCTCGGAGATCCTGGCCCTCACCTTCACGGACAAGGCCGCCGACGAGATGCAGGCCCGGGTCGACCAGCTCGTCCCCTACGGCTACACGAACTCGGCCATATCCACGTTCCACGCGTTCGGGGATCGGCTGGTTCGCGAGTTCGCCCTCGAGCTGGGGCTGCCCACGGATCTGCGGGTGCTGTCCCGGCCCGAAGTCGTCATCTTCCTTCGGGAGCGGCTATTCGCCTTCGAGCTGGACGAGTACCGGCCCCTCGGAGACCCGACGCGTTTCCTGAGCGCCCTGGCGACCCTCTTCAGCCGCTGCAAGGACGAGGATGTCGGGCCTCAGGCGTACCTCGATTTCGCGGCCGTTCTCGCGGCCCGTGCCGGGGAGGCCCGGACCGACGGCGCCGAAGACCGCGAGCCGGCCGATGACGGCGCTCGTGCCGCGGTCGAGGAGGATGCGCGGCGACACGGCGAGCTGGCTCGGGCGTACGCGAAGTACCAGTCGCTCCTTCGGGAGTCCGGTCTGATCGACTTCGGCGACCAGGTGAGCCTGGCGCTGCGGCTGCTTCGCGAATCGGCCGCGGCTCGGCTCGAGCTTCAGCGCCGCTACCGCTTCGTCCTGGTGGATGAGTTCCAGGACACGAATCGGGCGCAGTCGGAGCTCGTGGAGCTGCTCGCGGCGGAGCACGGAAACGTCACCGTCGTCGGCGACGACGACCAATCCATCTACAAGTTCCGTGGCGCCGCGATAAGCAACATCCTGGAGTTCAAACGGCGGCATCCGCAAAGCGCGCCAGATCGTTCTGCGGCGGAACTATCGCTCGCACGCGCCGATCCTGGACGCGAGCTATCGCTTGATCCGCTTCAACGATCCCGATCGCCTGGAGGTTCGCAACGGCATAGACAAGCGTCTCGTCGCGGAGCGGGAGTCGCGGGCGGTGACGGCGTCGAGCGGCCGGTGCGGCACCTGGCCTTCGCCGCCGGCTCGGAGGAAGCCGACTGGGTGGCGCGCGAGATCGCCGGGCGCGTCACCTCCGGGGCGAAGCCGCGCGATTTCGCGATTCTCGTGCGGGCGAACGCCGACGCGGACGCCGTGCTTCGAAGCTTGAACCTGGCAGGTGTCCCGTGGCGGTTCTCCGGTACGTCCGGGCTCTATGCCCGGCCGGAGATACGCCTGCTGCTGGCGTTCCTGCGGGCGATCGCGGATCTGTCTTCCAGCGTCGACCTGTACGCCCTGGCCGCTTCGGAGGTCTACTGCCTGGGCGGGCCGGATCTGACGGCGATCGTCAACAGCGCCCGGCGCCGCAACCGTTCCGTCTGGGACGTGGCCGAGGAGCTGGTTCGCCAGCCAGGGCTGCTGCGCCTATCGGCAGAATCGCGAACGGCGCTCGATCGGCTCGTCACGGACCTGCGCCGCTTCACGGAGCTGGCCCACGAGCGGCCTGCCGGTGAGGTCCTGTACCAGTTCCTGCGAGACAGCGGCATCCTGTCCAGACTGGCCTCGACGGACTCCGTGGCCGCCGAGGAATCCCTCCAGAACATCGCCCGCTTCTTCGAGATCATCAGGGCCCAGTCGGACTTGCTGCCCGACGATCGCGCGATCTTCGTGGCCCGCCACCTCCAGACGCTGATCGATGCCGGCGACGACCCCGCCACCGCCGAGATCGATGCCGACGCGGACGCGGTGGCGGTGCTGACGGTGCACAAGGCCAAGGGCCTGGAGTTCCCGGTCGTCTTCATGACGGGCCTGGTCGACGGCCGCTTCCCGGCCCGGACTCGGCGTGAGCCACTCGCGATGCCGACGGAGCTGGTGCGCGAGACACTGCCCGACGGCGATCCACACGTGCAGGAAGAGCGGCGCCTCTTCTATGTCGGGATGACGCGCGCCCGGGACGAGCTGGTACTCACCCACGCCGCCGACTATGGCGGGCGACGCACCCGGCGCGTGTCGCAGTTCGTGCTCGAGGCACTGGATCTGCCGGCTGTGGCCGCTACCGGCGCGCTGGTCGAAGGAATGGCGCATGCGCCGCTCGAGCGGCTGGCCGCGTTCGAGCCGAAGGCGGAGGCATCGGAGGCCGCTCCGGAGGCTGCGGTCGAAGGACCTCTATCGCTCAGCTTCTACCAGGTCGACGACTACCTGACCTGCCCGCTGAAGTACAAGTACGTTCACGTCCTGCGCGTTCCGATCGCTCCGCACCATTCGATCGTGTACGGAGCCGCGTTGCATCAGGCCGTGCAGGAATTCCATCGACGCCAGTCGCGCGGCTACCTGATGCCCGAGGACGAGCTGCTGGCGGCCTTCGATCGGGCCTGGTCCAACGAGGGGTTCCTGACTCGCGAACACGAGGAGGCGAGATTGGCGGCCGGCCGGGCCGCCCTGCTCCGTTTCCGCGAAGGGCAGCTGCAGCCCGGTACGGTCGCGCCGGCCTACGTGGAGCGTGAGTTCAGCTTCACTCTCGACGGCGATCGGATCCGCGGCCGGATGGACCGCGTCGACGTCGAGCGGGTCGAGCCTGCCGTCGCTCGCGGCGGGGCAGGTGAGGAGCAGCTCGCCGACGCCGTCCACCCCGCGCTGCCCGGGCTCCATCCGGAACGAGTGACCATCACCGACTACAAGTCGAGCGATGTCCGCGATCCGGTGCGGGCCCGCGAGAGAGCCCGGGAGTCCCTGCAGCTCCAGATCTATGCGATGGCGTATCAGGCCGAGAACGGACGGCTCCCGGACGCCCTTCAGCTGTGGTTCCTGGAATCGGGTCTCGTGGGCAGGACCGAGGTGGACCCGAAGCGACTCGACAAGGCCCGGGACTCGATACGGCGCGCGGCGTCCGGAATTCGAGCCCGGCGTTTCGAGGCCACGCCCGACTACCTGGCCTGCAGCTACTGCGCGTTTCGCGACATCTGCCCGGCGAGCGCGGTCAAATGATCGACGGCCTGCGGGCTATCACGTTCGACTTCGGCAACACGCTGGTGCCGTTCCCTGCCGCGACGATGACCGACGTCCTGCGCCTGACCGCCGCACGGACGAGCTCCCGAGCCGGTTTTCGAGCGGAGGAGTTCGCCCGGGTCTGGGGCGAGGAGAGGCTCAGGCAGTTCGCCGACGACGTACCTGCCGGTCGCGAGGCGGACATGGACGTTCGCGTCGTCCGGGTTCTGGCCCGGCTGCGCGGTTGCTCCGTCCCGGGCCCCGGCGAGCGATGGGACGACGTCGAGGCCGCCGGCTTCTCCGAGCCGCGCGGAGGTCGCAGCCATCCTGGACACGTATGCCACGGTCTTCGTCGAGACGACGCCGGTTCCTCCCGAGATCGGGCCGATGCTCGAACGGCTGGCCCGCCACTGCAAGCGTCGGCATCGTGTCGAACTGGCCCCTGGCGCTCGCCATCGATCGCTATCTCGAGGCCGCGCGCTGGTCGCGCCATCTCAGCGCAGTCGTGATCTCGCAGCGGGTCGGGTGGGTCAAGCCCCGGCCGGAGATCTTCGAGGTGGCGGCGCGCGAACTCGGCGTCGCCGCCGGACCGTCGATCCTGCATGTGGGCGACGATCTCGGCGCCGACGTGGTGGGTGCCCAGCGTGTCGGCTGGCGGGCCGCCTGGGTTCGAATGAAGCCGGAGGACTCGCCTCTGCCGACGGCGCCGCCCGCTCCGGACGCGTCCCCAGACCTGATCGTCGATTCTGTCATTGACCTGGAGGCCGCCATCGGCCTGCGTGGAAGTGCCGCGAGTCCGTAGACTGGCGCCGTGGAAGCGAAGGACAGGCTGGCCAACACGATGTGCATCGGCGCCGCATTCGTCGCCTGGCTCGTGGTGGCGCAGATCGTGACATCTACCTACCCGCGAGAGAACGCGACGGCGGGCCTGGTCGGTGCGGGCGCCATAGGCGTGGCCTGCGGGCTGACGAGCGTCCCTCTCTTCTGGCTGGTTTCGTTCGCCCGACACCGGCGGATCGCCCTCCTCGGCGATTGGTCTCGAGCGATCCGGCGTGGATCGTGGGTCGCCGCGGTGACCGCGCTGTTCGTCGCGCTCCGGATCCAGGCGGTGCTGAGTCTCCCGATTGCCGTCTTCGTCGTGGTCCTGGTCCTGCTGGCCGAGATAACACTCTCGGTCGAGCGCTGAGCTAGGCTTGACCCTGATGGCCGAGCCGCCTCGCGATCCCAAGACCGCCGCCGCGCTGGCCCGGCTGTACGACGTCGACCTGGCGGAGGACCCGGGCGACCTGGACCTGTACCTGGCGCTTGCCGGGCGAACCGGAGGGCCGGTCCTGGAGATCGCCTGCGGTTCCGGCCGCGTCGCCGTGCCGCTTGCCGAGGCCGGCTACGACGTGACGGCGGTCGATATCGATCCGGCGATGCTGGCCCGGGCCGAGAAAGCCACGGCCGGAGCCGATCCCGCCGTTCGGGCCAGGGTGGAGCTTGTCGAGGCCGATCTCATCGGCCTCGAGCCTGCCCGGAGGACCGCGGTTCCATCTCGCCATCCTGGCCTTGAACTCGATCCTGCTTCTCGCGTCCAGGGACCGCCAGCGCGAGGCGCTTCGAACGATGGCTCGTCACCTGGCGCCGGGCGGCATCGCGGTCGTGGACGTGTGGGTTCCGAGCGGCGACGAACTGGCCCGGTACGACGGAAGGCTGGGCCTGGAGTACGTGCGCCTCGACCCCGAGACCGGCCTTCTGGTGACGAAGATGGCGTCGGCGCAGCACGAACCGGCCACGGGGCACGTCGAGCTGACGACCATCTACGACGAAGGCGAGCCCGGCGGGCCGGCCAGGCGATGGATTCGCGAGGATCGCCTGCGGCTTCTCAACGCCGAGGAGCTGGCCTCACTCGCGGATTCCGCGGAGCTGGACGTGGAGATTCTGGCGGGCGATTACGACCTCGATCCGGTCGGTCCCCATGACGAACGGGTGATCCTGGTAGCACGGAGGCGGGGCAGACCCGCCTCTCGACCTTGATATAGTCGGCCAGTGGCGAGCCCCAGCTCCATTCGTCTGATAATCGCGGAGGATGTCCCGCAGGTCAGTCAGCACGTCCGAAACCTGCTCAGCGTCCAGTCGCAGGTCAAGCTGCTCGAGGTCCTGAACGACGGCTCCAAAGTCCTCGAGTCGGCGAGGCAGCTCCGGCCGGACGTCGTGATGATCGATCTGCTGCTGCAGGGCAAGATGAAGGGGCCGCAGCTGATCGAGAAGTTGCGCGACTCCGGTCTCGAGATCCCGGTAGTGGTGCTGACCGTGCCCCAGCATCCGCTTGCCCGCGATCCCGCTCGCGGCATCGACGCGGTTCTGACGCTGCCGTTCAGCGGCTTCGAGCTGGTGAATACGTTCACCCACGTCCTGGCGGATCGGCAGGCCCGCGCCTCCGGAGCGTGTCGTGTCGTGGCCGTCTTCTCGCCGAAAGGCGGTGTGGGCAAGACGACGATCGCCTTCAACCTGGCCGTCGCTCTCGGGCAGATGGGGCTGAAGACGGCATTGATCGACGGCAGCCTCCAGTACGGCGACCTTCGGTCCCTGTTGAAGGTGCCGAGCGACGTGCCGTCGATCCTGGACCTGCCGACCGACAGGATCCAGGAGTCGGACCTGCGAGACGTGATGTGGCGCGACCCATCCGGCGTCGACATCCTTCTGGCGCCACCTCGCGTCGAGATGGCCGAGATGGTCTCCGCTCGCGACGTCGAGAAGACGATCTCGCTCCTCCGCCGGCTGTACGAAGCCATCGTGATCGACACTCCATCGTCGCTGACCGAAGTGACGCTCGCTTTCCTCGACGCCAGCGACGTCGTCCTCTCGATCGTGACCTACGACTCGACGACGATCCACAACACGATCGCCGTGGCGGAGGTGTTCGCCTCGATCGGCTACGCGCCCGAGAAGGTGCACTACCTGTTGAACCGGGCCGACTCGAGCGGCGGTCTCAATCGCGACGAGCTGGCCAGGGCGCTCGGCCGACGGCCGGACTTCGAAGTGGTTTCCGACGGCCGGCTGGTGGTTCAGGCGAACAACGAAGGCATGCCGTTCGTCGTTTCCAGCCCCGACGCGGCGGTGAGTCTGGACTTGAGACGCGCTGCCGCAGACGATCGCCGGCCGCGCCGCCGGCGCCGCGGTGAGACACTGAGACCGTGTCCGACCCGCGTCCCATTGGTGTTTTCGACTCCGGAGTAGGCGGCCTGACCGTCCTTCGCGAGATCCTGCGACGGCTGCCCTTCGAGTCGACCATCTACCTGGGCGACAACGCCCGCGCCCCGTACGGCATCCGCTCGGACGACGAAGTGCGCCGCTTCAGCACGCAGTCGCTCGACGCCCTGGTGAGGCGCGACGTGAAGGCTCTCGTCGTCGCCTGCAACACCTCCACGTCCGTGGCCCTGGCCGACTTCCGGCGCCGCTACGACCTGCCGGTCCTGGGCGTCGTGCGCCCGGGCGCCGCGGCAGCCGCCCTGGCTACCCGCAACCGCCGCGTCGGCGTCATCGCAACGCCGGCCACGGTGCGCTCACGCGCCTACTTCAACGCGATAAAGGACGAGAACCCGGCCATCGAGGTCTACGAGCACGCCACCCCCGCTCTCGTTCCGCTCGTCGAGGCCGGGCGGCTGGGGGGCCGGGAGGTTCTGGAGGCGGTTCGCCGGGCCGTCGCGCCACTCCTGGGGGAGCGGAACGAGGACGGCGAGTTCATCTTCCCGCTGCCGCAGTCGGCACGAATAGACACCCTTCTTCTCGGCTGCACTCACTACCCGCTCCTGGCGGGGCCGCTCAGGGATTCCGTCGGCGATGGCGTGGCGATAGTGGATTCGGCGACGGCCACCGGCGTCGTCGCTGGCCGAGCTGCTCTCGGTCAACGCGCTCGAAGCGCCGGGCACTACCCGAGGTACCGCCGCGGACGCCGGAATGGCGGGTCATGAGCCGACCGGCGAGGTAGCGGCGCCGCCGACCCACCGTCAGCTCACGACCGGAGACGTGGCCGCCTTCCGGGCCGTCGCGGAGCGCATGTTCGGCGAGACCTTCCCGGATGTCGAGCCGGTCGATCTGTCGGTTCGCCGGGCATGAGCAAGCGCTCCACCGGGCGAGGGGCGAAGGGCGACACCGGGGCGGGCTCCAGAGCGGACTCGTCGGGACGTGTCTCCGGGTCCGGGTCGTCGCGCCCGAACTGGAAGCGCGACGCCTTCCTCCAGGCCGGTCTCCTCGTGGGGGCGGCCATAGGCGCCGCCGTGACGGTGCTCGGAAGGCGGGTCGAGGAATCTGCCCGGCGCGGTCTGGTCGATTGGGACGCGGCGGAGCGGTTGGCGGTCGCCCGGATCCGGCGCGCTCCGGGCAGGCTCGAGTCGTTCGAACTGGAGCGCGCGGCCCCGATCTATGCCGTCGGCCATGGGCGAGATCGTTCCGGCACTGGGGAAGGCCCTCGATGCCCGGCTGCCCGGTATCGTGGAACGGAGCGGTGTCATCGACCGGGAGACGTGGATCCACGACAACGTCGCGACCTTCGCCAGGCTGATGGGCAAGGTCGAGAAGGGCCTGCTCGATGAGGTGATGCCGCCGGGGATGGGCGTGATGAAGGCGACCATGGCGATAGTCAACCGCAAGGTGACCACGCGCCAGGTCGGCTATCTGCTGGGCTTCCTCGGGCAGCGGGTCCTGGGCCAGTACGACCTGGCCCTGCTATCGGCGGAGGCCGAACCCGGCCGTCTGGTCTTCCTCGACGAGAACATCCGGGCCACCGCCTCCGCGCTCGCCGTGCCCTTGAACCCGTTCCGGACCTGGATAGCGCTCCACGAGACGACGCACGCCTACGAGTTCGAGGCCCACCCCTGGCTCCGGCCGTACCTCTCGTCGCGGTTGGAGCACCAGCTGGTTTCCCTGTCGGCCGGCGTGTCCGTGATGAATCGAGAGGCTGTCGGTCGCCTGCGGCGGGCGCTCCGGGGAGCCGGCGCGGGTGAGTACTGGATGGAGGGGTTCATGACCGCCGAGCAGAAGCGGGAGTTCCGCGAGATCCAGGCCATCATGAGCCTGCTCGAGGGGTTCGGGGACTACATCATGGACGATCTCGGGAAGGACCTGGTCCCGGAGGTGGAGACGATCAGCGCGAAGTTCCATGCGCGCCGGGCCCAACGGACCGGCTTCGAGCGAGCCATGATGCGACTGACCGGCATGGACCTCAAGATGGAGCAGTACAAGAAGGGCGAGGCGTTCGTCTCTGCGATTGCCGAGGCGCGTGGAGCCGAGGCGCTGCGGGCGCTCTGGCGGAGCCCTGAGACTCTGCCCTCGCCGGAGGAGATCGAAATGCCGTCACGCTGGGTCGCCCGGGTCATGCCGGCGCCCGGACTCGGAGCCGTTTGAGAAGAGGGGACGCCCATGAGCACTGACAGCCTCGAACTCGTCGGTCCGGGCCACGGCCCGGGCGGCTCGCCGCTGGCCATCGCCATCAGCCCGGTCCTGACCGGCCGCGACGCCTTCGGGTCGATGCGCGAGAGGATCCTCGAGGCGGCTCCCGGCGCGCGAATCATCCCGGTCTCCGCGGAAGGAATCGCCGACGAGCCGGTGGATGAGGTCGAGGTCCTGCTGCGCGGCTGGTCACTTGGAAGCGACGCCCTCGACCGGTTCGTAGGCCGGGCGCCGAAGCTGCGCTGGATCCACTCGGTTTCGGTCGGCGTCGAGTCGATGCTGACACCTTGTGTGCGATTGCGCGGCTTGACCGTGACCAACGGCCGAGGCGTCTTCAGCGAGCCGATCGCCGAGTACGTCATGACGATGATCCTGGCCATCTGCCGGCGGCTGCCGCAGCTGATCGAGTTGCAGCGTGAACGGACGTGGCAGCCGATCGAGGCCGTCGAACTGGCCGATACGACGATCGGGCTGTTGGGTGTGGGCGGCATCGGCTGCGAGGTGGCCAGACTCGCCGGGCCCTTCGGGCCGAGGATCGTGGCGGTTCGGCGCCGGCTCGGCGCGGCTCCGTTGGAGGGGATCGAGGTGCTCGGCGATCTCCACGCAGTGCCGGAGCTGCTGGCCGTCTCCGACTTCGTCGTCCTGGCGCTGCCGCTGACCGGCGAGACCGAAGCGGTCATCGACGACGTCGCCCTGGCGGGCGTCAAGCCCGGGGCCTGGCTCATCAACGTCGCCCGCGGCGGGCTCGTCGACGAAGTGGCGCTCCTGCGAGCCCTTCGGGGCGGCCGTCTGGGCGGCGCCGTACTGGACACCTTCCGCGAAGAGCCCCTGCCCGAGACGTCGCCCTTCTACCGGCTGCCCAATTGCATCGTCACGCCGCACACCTCGTGGTCCAGCGCCGCGGTCCTCGGTCGCACGTTCGACGTCTTCTGCGACAACCTGCGCCGCTACCGCTCCGGTCAGCCGCTCGAATACGTCGTGGACCTGGCCGCCGGTTACTGAGGCCCGTCGGTTAGCATCTGGGGACGCACGAGCGCAGCCCTCTGGAGGTCGTGACCACATGCAGATCGCCATCGTCGGGCTGGCCGGCTCGGGGAAGACGACCGTCTTCAACACCCTGACCCGGGGCCACGCCCAGACCGGCGGTTACGGCGGCATGGAGCTGCACGTGGGAACCGTCAAGGTCCCCGACGAGCGGCTCGATCGGCTGGCCGAGATATTCAAGCCCCGCAAGATCGTCCATGCCGACGTCACCTACTTCGACCTGCCTGCGCCTCCGGCCTCGACCGAGGGGCGGGTGGGCACCGAGGAGCTGCCGGCCGACCAGCTGGCCCGGCTGCGCGAAGCCGACGCTCTGCTGCACGTGGTGCGGGCCTTCGAAGACCCGGCCTTGCCGCACCCGGAGGGTTCGGTCGACGCCTGGCGGGACCTCGAGCGACTCGACCTGGAATTCACCCTGGCCGATCTGTCGGTCATGGAGAAACGCATCGAACGCCTGCACGGCAGCGGCCACCACGGGACTCCGGCCGAACGCGACGCCAACGATCGCGAGCTGGCCCTGCTGGAACGACTCCACGTGCCGCTGCTCGCGGGACGGCCTCTGCGCGACGAGGCCCTGCTCCCGGAAGAGGAGAAGTCGATCCGAGGGTTCCGCTTCCTGACCCAGAAACCGGTCCTCGTGCTCCTGAACGTCGGCGAGGCGGATCTACCGCGCGAGCCCGAGCTCGTGGCCGGGATAGGCGGGCGCTACGAGCACCGAGCACACGATCGTGGACGCGCTGTCGGCCAAGATCGAGATGGAGCTGGGCGAGCTCGAGCCCGACGACGCGGCGGTCTTCATGGAAGAGCTGGGCCTGCACGAGTCGAGCCTCGACCGAGTCATCCGGCTCAGCTATCGGCTGCTCGGTCTCATCTCGTTCCTGACTGCCGGCCCTGACGAGGTTCGAGCCTGGCCGGTCCCGGACGGCTCCTCCTCGGTGGACGCGGCCGGCGCCATTCACACCGACCTCGCGAAAGGCTTCATTCGGGCCGAGGTCGTCCCCTACGAGGACCTGCTTGCCCTGAAGTCGATGGCGGAGGCGCGCAAGCACGGCAAGCTCCGGTCCGAAGGCAAGACCTACACGGTCCGCGACGGCGACGTGATCGAGATCCTCTTCAGCAAGTAGCGAGCCGTCAATTGGGGCGGTTGTCCTCGCGGAGCAGGTCCACGAAGATGCCCTTGTAGTCGGGCAGGTCCTCGTCTTCGTCTTCCGGATCCAGCTCGGCGAGGTAGTTGTCGTCGTCGAGCTTGGAGACGTTGACCGACGCCGAGAGGCGTTCGTCGGAGATCGGCGATGAAGTCGTGGTCGCGCTCCAGCTCCTCCGCGATCGCCTCGATCAGCGTGTTCTGCGGGAACGAGTCCTGGACGCGGAGGCGGATCGACTGGACGAGCTCGAAGAAGGAGTCGGCGTCCATCTCCTCCTCGCGGAGAAGGAGCACGTCGGCGAAGATGTCGTCGTCACCTTCGCGAAGTTCGTAGAAGAACACGGTTGGACTCCAGGGGGAACGGATGCCGGAAGCGCGCCGAGTATACGACGGACCATCGATCGCATCGGTTCGGCCGGAGAGCGCGGACGTGCCGGACCTGGTGGTCGTCGGCGCGGCTTCGCGCGATCTCACGGACCGCGACACGAGAGGCTGGCGGCTCGGGGGATCGGCCACCTACTGCTCACTCGCCGCGGCTCGCCTGGGGCTGAGGGTCGGCTGCCTGGTGGGCGTGGACGGCCTGGCGGCGGACGCCGACGAGCTGGAGCTCTTGCGGCTCGCCGGGGTCCGGCTGCGTCCGGTCGCGCTGGAGCACGGCCCCGTCTTCGAGAACATCGAGGAAGACGGCCATCGGCGCCAGCGCTGGCTATCGATGAGCGACGCCATCCCGGTCGCGGCGCTCCCCGACGAGTGGCGGACGGCCGGCGGCTGGCTCCTGGGTCCCGTGGCCGGGGAACTGCCCGACGATTGGGCGGCCGCGGTCCCGGCCGATGCGCGAGTGGGTCTGGGCTGGCAGGGGCTGTTGCGCGATTTCGGAGCCGACGGCTGGATGGAACGGAAGGCGCCGGCGGCATCGCCTCTCGCTGCGCCGCGCGGGTCTGGCCTGCGCCAGCGTCGACGACCTGCCTCCGGGCTTCGACGTGGCCGAACTCAGGCGATTGGCGAGCGCGGCCACGATCGTGGTGACCGCCGGGGCCCAGGGCGGGCTTGTACTCCAGGGAGCGGGACTCAATCGGTACGCAGCCCTGGCTGCCGGCGGCGTGGAAGACCCCACCGGAGCCGGCGACGTGTTCATGGCCGCGCTGATGGTCGCCTGGCTGACCTCAGGGGAGCTGGCCACGCCGCGCAGCCTGCGCTTCGCCGCGGCCGCCGGCTCGCTCGTGGTCGAGGGCGTGGGCCTGGCCGGAGTGGCGACGAGGGCGGAGGTGGAATCCCGGATGGGCGCCCGGCCGCCCCGGGATCGAAGCCGGGACTAGAGCGCCCGGCGCTCCAGGCGGCGCGCGAGGCGGGCGCGGCGTTTGGCAAGGTCGGCCTCCAGGCCGCGCCGCAGCATGGCCGAACCGTTGCCCCGACTCCGGTAGAGAGCCAGCAGGGCCTCGTCGGTGGCCGCCCAGGCATCCGCCAGATTGCGGTCGCGATGCTCGCGCTCCTTCGCCAGCTCTATCCAGCCGAGCGCGGCAAGCGGCCCGCTCGCCGTGACGAGGCGGCTCCACGCCACGCCCGCCTCGGCCGGGCGCCCCAGGCGGCGGAGCAGCCGCGCCAGCTCGACCGTGGCCAGGGCGACGTCGGGATCCCCGGCCGCGACCGCCTCGCCGGCCGTTTCCAGGCATGTCACCGCCTCGTCGAAGCGGCCTTCGTGGCGGAAGAGGCGGGCCAGCCGCATGAGATCCCCGGGCGGGGCCCAGCGGCGAACCTCGCCCGTCGCCGTAGCCGCGCTCCAGGTGCGCCAGGATTCGGCCGAGAGTAACGACGTCCTCCGCGTTGTGGCGGGCCACGACTCGGATCGGACCGGCCGGCCCTCCGCGGAGGAACGAGTGGTAGACGGCCGGGATCTCCCACGATGGGATGTCGGGGGCGCGGTGGCGGCGGAGGAGGTGCCGTTCCACCGTCTGGAGGCGGGCGTCGGGCAGGCGGTGGCGGAAGAGGCGCCGCACGAGGAGGAGCAGGTCCAGGTGCCCGGAGATGGATGGTGGCGGCCGCCGACCCATGCGGTAGCGCGTCTCGAGGAGCGGCCAGTCGAAGGTCCGGCCGTTGTAGGTGACGAGCCAGGCCTCGGGCGGGACGACGTCGGCAAGGGCGTCGAGAAGCGCTCCTTCTTCCGAGTGATCCGGCAGAAGGAGCTGCAGGAGCCGCAGACGGTCGCCCTGCCACCAGCCGATGCCGACCAGGAATGCCACCGTTCCGGCGGCGCTGCCGAGGCCCGTCGTCTCGGTGTCGAGGCAGAGCAGGGGAGTGCCGGCGCGCGGGCATTCCCGGCAGGTCCGCCAGGCGCTCCCGATCCAGGGGCAGGTAGACCGGCCGGAGCTCGCGCCGGACGTACCAGCCGTGGGGCGTTTCCACCGCGTCGCCATCCAGGCCCTGGGCCATCCGTTTGGCCAGCGACGCCCGGTCCACGGGCGGGAGGTCCCGCCAGACGGGCTGCGGCGGTCCGACCGGTTCGCCGGCGGCCACGACCGCGGCGATTGCCCGCCGGATCTCCGGGTCCGCTTCGACGATCGCCGGCGCAGGTCGTCCAGGCGACGCCGAAGTCGCGTGCCGCCTCGACGGTCATGCCGCCGCTCCCGGTGCCTGCCCGGTCGCCGAGGCATCGGCCACCAGCGCTCTGAGCAGGCGCAGGGCGAGCGCCCTGGCGTCCACGTCGGGCTCCAGGCGAGGGCCGGTGCAGGCCGGGCAGCCGCTCTCGCAGGCGCACCCGGCGATGAGGTCGGCGGCGCCGGACGACCAGCTCCGCGTGGCGTTCGAAGAGCCGCTCGGAAAGCCCGACGCCGCCCGGGACGGTTTCGTAGAGGTAGACCGTGGGCGACTGGTTGTGGGGTGAGCGAACCTGGCTGACCAGCCCGAGGTCTCGCGGATCGACCATCAGCAGGACCGCCGCCACGGCCTGCATCGCCCGGCCGACACCCAGCAGGGCAACGTCCAGATCCGCCCGTCGCCAGCCTTCCGCCGCGGAGCCGAGCATGAGCCAGTAGGCCGTCGTCTGGAGTTCGATCTCCGGCAGGTGCACCGGACCCCAGCCGAGGTTCTCGTCGGTCCCGAACTTGAGCTTCTTGAACATGCTCACGAGGCTCGAGACCATGACCTCGCCGTGGGCGCGCTGCCCGCCCGTGGCCGCGGCGGAAGCGAACGTTTCGAGCGGCTTCAGCGTCACGGCACGGTCGGCGTAGGTGTAGTGGTCGATGTCCACCCGCGTACGTAGGCCTTGCGCTCGTCCCAGTCGAGCTTGTCGACGTGGAACTGGACCGACTCGTGCATGTAGATCGCGTCCTCGTGGACGAGCGTCTGGGCCGCGAAGATGTCGATCTCGCCGATCACCCGAGGCCGGTTCGGAGTCGTGTCGATGATCACGACGTTCTCCTGCGCCGCGGCCCGGAGCGACACCGACGAAGCCGGGAAGTTGTCGCTGGACCAGTACCAGCGATCGTCGCCGGCCTGGCGGACCAGGCCCTCCTCGGCGAGGAACGCCAGCAGCGGCTCGGCCTCCTGCGGGCCGAAACGCTCGCCGGGTTCGAATGGCATCTCGAAGCAGGCCGCCTTCAGATGGCCGAGCAGGACGTGGAGGTTGTCCGGATCGAGTCGGGCTTCCTCCGGCGTGGAAGCCAGCAGGAACTCGGGATGCTCGACGACGTAACGATCGACCGGCCCGCCTCCGGCGATGAGGACCGACACGCTCGTTCCGGACCGTCTGCCGGCGCGGCCCATCTGCTGCCAGGTGGCCGCGATCGAGCCCGGATAGCCGGCCAGGATCGAGACGTCCAGCTGGCCGACGTCCACGCCGAGCTCCAGGGCGTTGGTGCTCACGACGCCCAGCAGCTCGCCGTCGCGCAGGCCGCGCTCCACGGCCCGCCGCTCCGTGGGCAGGTACCCGCCGCGATAGCCGCGGACGCGGCTGCGCGGGCCGTCCCCGAGTCGCAGCGCCTCGCGCAGGTTGGTGAGCATCAGCTCCACGCCGACCCGGGACCGGCCGAAGACGAGGGTCTGGCGGCCGGCCCGAAGAAACGGCAGTGCCCAGCGTGTCGCCAGGGTCGTCGCCGATCCGCGCGCGCCGGTGGCGGGATCGAGAAGCGGCGGCTGGACCAGCAGCGATGTGGCGCTCGCCCGGACGGAGCGCCGTTCCGATCCACGACCCGGGCCGTGCGGCCGGTCAGCAGTGGCCGCCAGCTCCGCCGGGTTGCCGATCGTGGCCGAGCAGCACACGATCACCGGATGCGAGCCGTAGTGGGCGCAGATGCGCAGCAGGCGGCGCAGCACGTTGGCGACGTGGCTGCCGAAGAGGCCCCGGTACGTGTGCAGCTCGTCGATGACGATGATCTGGAGTTGCTCGAAGAGCTGGAACCACTTGGTGTGGTGCGGCAGGATCGCGGCGTGGAGCATGTCCGGGTTGGTGACCACGACCTGCCCGGCCGACCGGATGGCCGAGCGGATCGGGTTGGGCGTGTCGCCGTCGTAGGTCGAGGCGTTGATCTGCAGGCCGGCGGCGCGGCTCAGCTCGCCGAGCTCGGCGACCTGATCCTGGCCGAGAGCCTTGGTGGGGAAGAGGTACAGCGCCCGCGCGGTCGGGTCGTCGGCCAGGGCCTGGAGCGTGGGCACGAGATAGCACAGCGACTTGCCCGAGGCCGTCGGCGTGACTACGACCACGTCTTCGCCGTCTCGGACGGCCTCGATCGCCTCGGCCTGATGGCGGTACAGCCGCTCGACGCCGCGCGTCGCCAGGCCCGCGACGAGGTTCGGGTTCAGCCACTCCGGCATGGGCACGAAATCGGCCGGTCTGGCGGGAATGAGGGCGTGGTGGACCACGCCGCCGGAGAGCGAAGGCTCGCCCAGCAGCCGGTCCAGGACTGCCTCGACGCCGGCCGGCTCGTAGTAGCGCATGGCGCACCTCAAACAGAACGTCCGTACGAAAGTGCGACCCAGTGTAGCAGCGCGATCAAGCGTCCGTTCGTGTTGACACGTCAGCTGTGCGCAGCTACGATTCACCCATGCACGGACGCGCCATCGAGATTCCGCCGGAAGACCTCGAGGCTCGATCGCCGTCGACCGGCGGCCCGGCGCTGCCTTTCACGCGCCGCCGTCTGGCGCTGCTCGTAGCCGGTCTCTTCGCCCTGTGGCTGGTCGGCGTCTTCGCCCGTCAGGTAGGCGACGCGTCGGCGGCCGCGAATCAGGCCGATCAGATGCGGGCCCGAAACGAGGCCATGCAGCGCGACATCACGTCGCTCGAGGCGGAGCTCAAGCTGATCAAGGAGCCGGCGTTCGTGTCCCAGATGGCTCGGGGCTACCTCCTCGGAGCGCCTCGGGAGATCCCGTTCACGGTCGACCCCAACGCGCCGCCTCTCCCTGCCGATGCACCGGGGTCGATAGGCATCCGGCCCGCCGCGCCGCCGCGGGTGGACAGCCCGCTGGACACCTGGCTGCAGGCCCTGTTCGGATCGCAGCGCTAGCCCTGCCGGCGCTACGATTCGGCCATGACGACGGCACCGCCTGAGCCCGGCCGCCCGATCAAGGTTGGCGTGCAGCTGCCGGAGATCGAGCGATTCGTTCGCTGGCCGGAGCTGGCCACGATGATCCGGCGAATCGAGGAGCTCGGCTTCGATTCGATCTGGACCGGAGACCATTTCCTGTATCACCCGGCTCCACGGCGTGGTGGACGCGCCCTGGGACGCCTGGTCGGTGCTGGCCGCCGCCGCCGCGATCACGTCGCGCGTGACCCTGGGCCCGCTCGTCACGCCCGTCGGCTTCTACAACCCCGCGGTGCTGGCCAAGAAGGCGGCCACGGTCGACGAGATCTCCGGCGGGCGCCTGGTCCTGGGCCTGGGTGCCGGCTGGAACGAGGTGGAGTTCCGCGGCTACGGCGTCCCGTTCGACCATCGCATCTCGCGCTTCGGGGAGGCGTTCACGATCATCCGGACGCTTCTGCAGGAAGGCGCGATCGACTTCGAAGGTGAGTACTACAGCGCCCGGGATTGCGAGCTCGTGCCAAGGCCGCGGCCGGGCGGTCCGCCGATCATGATCGGCTCGGTGGGCGAGCGGATGCTCGACATCACCCTGCCGTACGTCACGGCCTGGAACGTCTGGCACACCGACACGGGCAACAGCCCGGACGGCGTGGCGCCGCTCCTGGCTCGGGTGTCGGCGGCGTGCGGGAGAGTTGGCCGCGACCCGTCCACGGTCGATGCCACGGTCGTCGTCCTGGTTCGCATGCCGGGCGGCAAGGGGCGCTGGCAGGGCAGCGGCCTGGACCCGACGCCCAACCCGCTCGAAGGCCCGCCGGAGGAGATAGCCGAGTGAACTGCGAGCCTACGCCCGGGCCGGCGTGAAGCACGTCCAGCTCGTCGTCGATCCGATCACGATCGAATCGCTCGAGGGCCTGGCCCCCGTGCTGGAGCTGCTCGACCGCGGCTGACCGAGACCCGTCAGCCGGCCCCGCGCGACGGCTCTTCGCCTTGGCCCCGTCGGAATGCATCCGGTACACTACCGCCGGATCTTGGCTGGGTAGCTCAGTGGCAGAGCAAGCGGCTCATAATCGCTAGGTCGTTGGTTCAAATCCAACCCCAGCTACCAACGTCCGTCTTCCGGCCCGGGCGACCGCCCGGGCCGTCGTTTGCCAGGTGCGAGGGCCGGGACGGATCCTCCGGCCCGGTCTGTGACCGAACATTCCGGCCCCGTCGAGGGTCTAGTCGGGTGAGAGCTGTCGCGCTGTTCGCGACCCCCGAGTTCGGGCTCACGTTTCGAGGGCGGCTCCGGGAGCCACGGGTCCCTCGGGCGTATACTGCCGTGGCGGATCGGCCCCTGACCGACCGCCACAAATCCGGAGGCTCCGTTACACCTTGAACACGCGTTTCCTGCGGAACGGCATCGTGATGCTCGTTCTCGTTGCCGCTACCGCCGCCCTTCTCTACGCGCTCATCCAGCCGAGCCAGCCGACCAGCAAGTCCTATTCGGACTTCGAGTCGGACGTCAAGGCGGGTCTGGTGAGCACCGTCGTCCGCCAGGACACCACCCTGACGGTGACCAAGAACGACGCCGCCAAGACGACCTACACCGTGCAGTCGGATTCGCCCGCCGCCGGCGAGTCGGCCGTGATCGAATCGTGGAATCCGTCCGGCCCCAAGATCGACTACACGGTGAACAAGCCGGCCGATACCGGCTGGATCGTGCTGCTGCTGAGCACGCTGCTGCCGGTCGGCCTCGTGGTTCTGCTGATCTTCTTCTTCATGCGCCAGGCGCAGGGCACGAACAACCAGGCAATGAGCTTCGGCAAGAGCCGGGCGCGGATGTTCCTGGGCAACAAGACGGTCGTCACCTTCGCGGACGTAGCCGGCGTCGATGAGGCCAAAACGGACCTCCAGGAGGTCGTCGAGTTCCTCAAGTACCCGGAGAAGTTCAACAGCCTCGGCGCGCGCATCCCCCGCGGCGTGCTCCTGGTGGGGCCTCCCGGCACCGGCAAGACGCTGCTCGCGCGAGCGGTGGCCGGCGAGGCGGGCGTGCCCTTCTTCTCCATCTCCGGCTCCGAGTTCGTCGAGATGTTCGTGGGCGTCGGCGCCAGCCGCGTTCGCGACCTGTTCGATCAGGCCAAGCGCAACTCGCCGTGCATCGTCTTCGTCGACGAGATCGACGCGGTCGGACGCCAGCGCGGCGCCGGCCTGGGCGGCTCTCACGACGAGCGCGAGCAGACCCTGAACCAGATCCTGGTCGAGATGGACGGCTTCGACACGAACACGAACGTGATCGTGGTCGCGGCCACCAACCGGCCGGACGTGCTCGACCCGGCCCTGCTCCGACCCGGGCGCTTCGACCGCCAGGTCATCCTCGACCGGCCCGACCTGCGCGGCCGTATCGCCATCCTGAAGGTCCACACCAAGGGCAAGCCGCTCGACAAGACCGTGGACCCGGAGAATCTGGCCCGCCAGTCGCCCGGCTTCTCGGGCGCCGATCTCGCCAACCTCGTGAACGAGGCCGCCATCCTGGCCGCGCGGCGAAACCGCAAGACCATCAGCCAGCCGGAGTTCAACGAGGCCCTGGAGCGCATCGTCGCCGGGCCGGAGCGCAAGAGCCGGATCATCTCCGACGCGGAGAAGCGGATCATCGCCATCCACGAAGGCGGTCACGCCGTCGTTCAGCGCGTCCTGCCCAAGTGCGATCCGGTGAGCAAGGTCACGATCATCAGCCGCGGCATGGCCCTGGGCTACACCATGGCCCTGCCGACCGAGGACCGCTACCTGCAGTCCAAGACCGAGTTCGAGGACAAGATCGCCGGCCTGCTCGGCGGCAATGCCGCGGAGCGGCTCATCTTCGGCGACACCACCACCGGTGCCTCCAACGACATCGAGAAGGCGACCGATCTGGCGCGCCGCATGGTCACCGAGTGGGGCATGAGCGACAAGATGGGTCCGCTTTCCTTCGGCAAGCGCGACGAGATGATCTTCCTCGGCCGGGAGATCGGCGAGCAGCGCAACTACTCCGATGACGTCGCCAAGATGATCGACGACGAAGTCCGCTCGATCATCGAGCACGGCTACGCCCGGGCGACGCAGACCCTGACCGAGTACAAGAGCAGGCTGCTGGCCCTTGCCGACAAGCTCATCGCCGAGGAGAGCGTCGAGTCCGAAGAATTCGAGAAGCTCTTCGCCGATCTGCCGCCCAAGCTGAACCTGCACGGCATCTCCGGCCTTACCCCTCTGGGCGGCCCTCCACTCCGGCGCCCGACGCGTCGCCGAGCCCGACACCCCCGGCCGCAAACCCGAGCCCCAGCCCAAGCCCCTCCTGAGCGGGAGGCGACACATCGGACCGGGCGGCGGCGAGCCGCCCGGTTTCTTTGTGATCGGCGAGTCCGGTCGCTCGCGATCCGTGCGACGACATGCCGCTCGATACAATCGGGTGAAGGCAGCCACACCACAGGAGAAGCCCTGATGTCGGATGCAACCGCCGGCGCAACCTCCGACCCGGCGCTCGAGCGCTTCCTGTCCGCGACCGCGGGCTCACGCCTGGAGTCGTTCAAGGCGCTGCTTCGGATCGCCAGCATCTCGGGGATTCCGGCGCATGCCGCCGACTGCCGGGCCGCGGCCGAGTTCGTCGCCGCGGACCTGCGAGCCGTCGGGCATGGAGCATGTCGAGGTCTCCGAGACGGGCGGCCACCCCGTCGTCTACGCGGACTGGCTCCACGCCGCCGGCCGCCCCACGGTGCTCGTCTATTGCCACTACGACGTCCAGCCCGTGGACCCGCTCGATCTGTGGGAATCGCCGCCCTTCGTGCCGGTCGTCAAGGACGGCAAGATGCTCGCCCGGGGCTCCTCGGACGACAAGTCGCAGCTGCACATGCACATCCGGGCGATCGAGGCGCTGCTGAAGACCCGCGGAAGCCTGCCGATCAACATCCGTGTGGTGTTCGAGGGCGAGGAGGAGGCGAGCTCGATCCATCTCGACGCCTGGCTCGAGGCCAACCGAGAGCGTCTGGCGGCCGACTTCGCGGTCATCTCCGACACGAGCTTCTTCGAGGGCAACCTGCCGTCGATCACGATCGGCCTGCGCGGCCTGGTCTACTTCCAGCTGGACGTCACGGGCAGCACGGTCGATCTCCATTCGGGCGGCTACGGCGGCGCCGTTGACAACCCCATCAACGCCCTGTGCCACATCGTGGCCGCGCTGAAGGACACCGGCCGGCCGGATCCAGGTGCCCGGCTTCTACGACGACGTGGCCGCGCTGACGCCGCTGGACAAGGCCGCCTTCGCCAAGCTCCCGTTCGACGAGGAGGCCTATCGCGAGTCGCTGGGCGTCCCGGGGCTGGTCGGCGAGCCGGGCTACACGACGCTCGAGCGACTGGGCGCCCGGCCCACGCTCGACGTCTGCGGAATCTGGGGCGGTTTCGAGGGCGAGGGACCCAAGACGATCATCCCGGCCCACGCGCACGCCAAGATCAGCTGCCGTCTCGTCGCCAATCAGGACCCGGAGAAGATCTTCGCGCTGGTCGCGGCGCACATCGAACGAGTTGCGCCGAAGTCGGTGCGGTACTCGATCCAGCGCCTCGGCGACGGCAAGCCCAGCCTTACCCCGATCGACAACCCGGCCACGCAGGCGGCCGCACGGGCCATCGAGACGACCTTCGGTGTCGCACCGCTCTACATCCGCGAGGGAGGATCCGTCCCGATCTGCGCGAGCTTCGAGTCGATCCTGGGGCTTTCGACGGTGCTCCTGGGTTTCGCCCCGCCGAACGGGCAGTTCCACGCTCCGAACGAGTGGATGTCGATGGCCAACTACGAGACCGGGATTCGGGCCATTGCCCGATACTGGGATGAGATTGCCGGGCTGGATCATCGTCTAGAGCGGTGGACAGACCGGCGTAACCTGACGTAAGTGCCCCGGGCCGGGAGTGGCTGATACGATGCCCATCGGGCTGCGCTCCGACTAGGAATTGGCTGGAGGCATTCGTGAGCACGCAAAATCGCACGGCCGACGCCGACGCCGCTCCGGCCCAGTTGACCTGGCGGCTGGACACAGACAACGGCAGCTTGGTCCCGCGCTCGGCGCTGGACGTGCTCGTGGACCTCAACGACAACCTGGCCAGCGGGCGATTCGCCGAGTACCAGGCGCTGCCGCTCGGATTCGGGATGCTGGACAAGACGATCGGCGGTGGCTTGCGGGCAGGCGAGCTGATGCTCATCGGCGGCGCCCAGGGCACCGGCAAGACGACCATGGCTCTCCAGATGGCCCGCAACGTGGCATCGGGAGGCCAGGCCAACGTGCTCTACATATGTTTCGAGCACGAAGAGCAGTACCTGCTCAACCGGCTCGTGGCCATGGAGTCGGCGCTCGCCCATCTACCCCAGAAGACGGGCGCCATCAAGATCCAGGACGTTCGCAAGGAGATCATGGCTTCGTGGATGGCCGAGGGCGCCGGCGGAGCCGGCCTGACCGCCAACCAGAAGCTACGCCCCAGCCTGGACCGGATTGCCCGGTACGGCCAGAACCTGTTCCTGATGCGCGGTTCCCAGACCGCCAGCACGGTGGACAACGTCCGCAAGCTGGTGCAGCAGCACCGCGTTCTCTCCGGCGACCGGCGGCTTCTGGTGATCGTCGACTACATGCAGAAAGTGCCGATGTACCCGGAGCCGAACACCGAATCGGAGAAGGTCACGTTCGTCGTCAACGGCCTGAAGGACATCGCCCTGTCCGAACAGGTGGCGATGATCTCCATCGTCGCGGCCGACAAGGAAGGCCTCAAGGCCCAGAGGCTTCGGAACCACCACCTGAGGGGCTCGTCGGCGATCAACTACGAGGCCGACATCATCCTGATCATCAACGAGAAGTACCACATCGTTGCCAAGGTCAACATCGAGTTCAATCCGTACCAGGCCCAGCGATTCCGCGATTGGGTGGTCCTGACGGTAGAGAAGAACCGGGGCGGCCAGGACAACGTCGACCTCGAATTCGAGAAGCACTTCGAGTACTCGTGCTTCGATCCCAACGGCAGGACGGTCCAGGAGAAGCTCATCGAAGAGCGCCTCTACAACGAGTGACTCGAGCTCCGCTCGATGACCTACCGGGCAGACGCGCCCTCCGATCGAGGGGGCAGCGCCGGCGAACGCAGGCCGGGGGGCTTCAGGCCCGGCGGCTTCCGGCGTCCGGTGGACGATCCCCCGGGAACCAGCCGGCTGTTCATAGCCGTGCCGGTGGCGGACGAGGTCCGGACCGCCGTGGGCGAGCTGATGACTCGGGTCGCCGGAGCCTCGATCGAGGAGCGGGCGCCCGGGCAGCCGCGCTGGGTGCGGGTCGAAGGCCTGCACGTGACCCTGCGCTTCCTGGGCGCCACTCCCGACGAACGCCTGGCGGAGGTTGCCGCCGCGGTCGGATCCGCGGCTCGGGGGTTGGCGCCGTTCGGGATAACGCTCAACGGCGGCGGCGCCTTTCCGGATGCCCGCCGTCCACGGGTGCTGTGGATCGGCATCGACGCCGGGACCGATGAGCTGGCCGGCCTCGCGCTCCGGCTCAACGAGGAGCTCCGGTCGCTCGGCTGGCCGTCGGAGGACCGCCCCTTCCAGGGTCATCTGACGCTCGCCCGGACCGACGGCGTCGCCGGGGCGGACGAGTACGCCCGCCGGCTCATGGCGAGTGGCCGCGGACGTGAGATTGAGCTGGCAGGCCGACCGACTCGTCCTCTACAAGAGCGTGATGGGCCACGGCCCCACTCGCTACGAGGCTCTGGCCGAGGCGCCGCTCGGATCCTCATAGGGAGGGCGCGGCCGTCTCCGTCGCGCTGGCCGGGCTCGGTCGAATGGCCTTGCGCGGCCTGCCTGCGAGCCGCTAGGCTTGCGCGGCCACAGTCGTGTTGGGGCGACGCCGGGCATCGAGCAGCTTAGGTCGCCGGTTGGCCGGCGGGAGGAAGTCGGATGGTCGAACGCACCCGTTTCACGCTGGGCGAAGAGCAGATACCCAAGGCCTGGTACAACATCGCGGCCGACCTGCCGGTCCCGCAGGCGCCGCCTCTCCATCCCGGGACGCACCAGCCCCTCGGCCCTGCCGATCTGGCCCCGCTCTTCCCGATGGCGCTGATCATGCAGGAGGTCTCGACAGAGCGCGAGATCGAGATCCCGGAGCCTGTACGAGCCCTGTACGCCCAGTACCGGCCGAGCCCGCTCGTCCGCGCCCTGCGGCTCGAGAAGGCGCTCGATACGCCGGCCCACATCTACTACAAGAACGAGGGCGCAAGCCCGGCCGGCAGCCACAAGCCCAACACGGCGATCCCGCAGGCCTTCTACAACAAAGAGGAAGGCATCAAGCGCATCGCGACCGAGACCGGCGCCGGCCAGTGGGGCAGCGCCCTTGCCTACGCCGGCGCGATGTTCGGCATCGAGATCAAGGTCTACATGGTCCGGGCCAGCTACGACCAGAAGCCGTATCGGCGCCTGATGATGGAGACGTACGGGGCCAGCGTCGTGCCCAGCCCGAGCATGGAAACCGAAGCCGGACGGGCAATCCTGGCCGAGCACCCGGACAGCACCGGTTCACTCGGCATCGCGATCAGCGAAGCCGTAGAGGACACGATCAAGCGAGAAGACACGCACTACTCGCTGGGCTCGGTTCTCAACCACGTCATGCTCCACCAGACCGTGATCGGCCTCGAGTCGATCAAGCAGATGGAGATGGCCGGCGAGGAGCCGGACGTCATCATCGCCTGCGCGGGCGGCGGCTCGAACTTCGCCGGGATCTCCTTCCCGTGGCTGGGCCGGACCTTCCGCGGCGGGCGCAAGTACCAGGTGATCGCCGTGGAGCCCCTTGCGGCGCCCAGCCTGACCCGCGGCCGCTACGCCTACGACTACGGCGACACGGCCAAGATGGCGCCGATGGTCAAGATGTACACGCTCGGCCACGACTTCATCCCGGAGCCGATCCACGCCGGCGGCTTGCGCTACCACGGCATGTCGCCGCTCGTCAGCCTCCTCAAGCACGAGGGCTTCATCGAGGCCCGCAGCCTCCATCAGCGGCCGTGCTTCGAGGCCGGCATCCAGTTCGCCCGGACCGAGGGGATCATCCCGGCGCCGGAATCGACCCATGCGATCAAGGCGGCGGTCGACATCGCTCTGGAGGCCAAGGCCAGCGGCGAGAAGAAGGTGATCCTCTTCAACCTGTCCGGCCACGGCCACTTCGACCTGACTTCGTACCAGAGGTACCTGAGCGGTCAGCTCGAGGACTACGAGTACCCGGCCGCGGAAGTCAAGCACGCGCTCGAGGCCGTCGAGGCGTAAGCGAGCGGTTTCGAAGTCCGAAGAGCCGCGCCGGTAGGCGCGGCTCTCGGATTCGGGGCGCAGCAACGGCGGTCATCGCCAATCCGACGTACTCGAGCGGACGCGGGTCTGCCCGGAGTGGCCTCAAACGGCCGTTGAACGCCGGCGGCGATGACGTACGATGAACTCATGCCTCGGCTAGCCTGCTTCGCCTGTGGACGAACGTTATGGGCCACGGTCCCGCTCCTCGAGCTTTTCACCGAGGAGCGCCGATGTCCGCGCTGCGGAGCCTCGCTCCAGGACGATAGGCGAGTCACGGATCGGCGTGCGTTGCTCTCGCGCCGGGAGGTCAAACTGGGACTACCGCCGGAAGGGGAGCGAAGGGTCGAAGACCGCCGGGTGCGCCGGCGCAGACGACCCGCCTAGGGCTCGACGCGATCCCGCGGTCCTAGAAGAGGTTGTCGTCCGACTTGGGCGGCTCGACGAGCCTGTGGCGCAGCGCGAACGCGACCGCCTCGAGTTTCGAGTGCACTCGCAGCTTGCCCATGATGTTCTGGACGTGCGTGCGCAGCGTGTTGGGGGCGATGTACAGGCGCTCGCAGATCTCCGGCGTGGCGAGGCCCTCGGTCAAGGCCTTGAGGACCTCGAGTTCGCGCGGGGTAAGTGGCTCGATCTGGCGCCGCTCGACGTTGCGGTCCCTCGCGGCGGCGACCCGCTGGGCGATGCCGACGATGACCGAACGGGGCAGGAGGGTCTCGCCGGCGTAAGCGGCCCGTACGGCGCTCACGACTTCGTCGATCGCCCGATCCTTGGTGAGATAGCCGTCGGCGCCGGCCTGGATGGACTCCAGGACCGTCTCGTCGTCGGTCAGGGCGGTCAGCATGACGACCCTGGCAGCCGGCCAGCGGGCTTTGATGGCGCGGGTAGCCTCGGCCCCGGTGCCGTCGGGCAGCCGGTAGTCCATGAGGACGACATCGAGGCGCTCGCGAGCCATTGCCTTGGCCTCGGCGACGGTACCGGCCACGCCGACGACCATGATGTCCGGCTCGCGGCTGAGCATTTGTGACAGCGCGCCGGTCAGGAGCTGGTGGTCGTCGACGAGGAGGACTCGGATTGGTCGATTCTCGCCGTACGATTCGGTCATGAGCTGGTTGTCCTCGTGACGCCTGTATGGCGGGCCGGTGGCAAGTCAGGTGACGGTTGGCCACCGCGCCCTAGTCTAATCGAGGTATCGGCCGGCGAACACCGACATGTGAGTCCGGCGCTCGGAGGCAAGTCCTGGGCGGTTCGTTGGCGCAAGACCGCCCCGCCATAATGGGGCCATGCGACTCTCCATCCTCGGGTTCGGTCTGATCGGCGGTTCGATCGCGCGCGCCCTTCACGAGCGGGGCGAGCCCGGTTACTGGCAGGTCACCGCCTGGAGCCGCAGGCGCGCACCCGTGGAGCAGGCCATTTCGGACGGGGTCGTGGCCGTGGCGGCCGCGACGCCGGAGGAAGCCGTTCGCGATGCCGAGATCGTCGTCCTGGCCGCGCCGCCGCTGGTCTGCCTGGACCTCCTGGGCATGCTGGCAGGACCGCTGCGCGGCTCGCTTCCCGAGGACTGCGCCGTCACGGACGTGGCCAGCGCCAAAGGTCGGATCGTAGCCATGGCCGACGAGGCCCGCCTGCCGTTCATCGGCGGCCACCCGATGGCGGGCCGGGAGCTGAGCGGCTACGGCGCCGCCGTGCCCGATCTCTTCGTAGAGCGGCCCTGGGTGACGGTTCTGGGCCGGTATGCGCGTCTCTGCGACGGCGAGCGAATCGGCCAGCTGGTGGAAGCCTGCGGCGCCATCCAGATCCCCATGGACGCCGCGGCCCACGACAGCGCCGTCGCGGCGATCAGCCATCTGCCGCTCGTGGTTTCGGCGGCCCTGGTGGAGGCGATCGCCGGCGGGCCGGGCGAACCCGAACGCGAGGACTGGGCCGCAGCCGAGGTGCTCGCGGCGACCGGCTGGGCCGGAATGACTCGCCTGGCACGTGGCGATCCCGCGATGGGGGCGGGGATAGCAGCCACGAATTCGCGAGCCATCGCGGCCCGGCTGCGCGAGCTCCGCGCCGTGCTGGACGGGTGGCTGGCGGAGTTGGAACGGGATGGCGGCCCGAACGAGGAAGTGCTGCTGGCTCGGTTCGCCGCGGCGCGCCGGCGGCTCGAGGACTCGCAGCGGTCATGAGCGAAGAGGCCGGCGAGCTCGTCTATGCGGTGGCTCGCGAGACCCTGTTCGAGGGCGTGGTCCCATGGCGCGGCGTGCGTCGTGAGGGCGTGGCCGAGATCCTGCGGCGGGTCGACGGCACCGGTGTCTACGTCCACAGAGCTGCGGCCGAGAAGGACCGCGACGCTCAAGCAGATCATTCCGTATCTGATCCTGCGCGACGGCGACCGCATCTTCCTGATGAAGCGGACGCGGGCCGGTGGCGACGCTCGGCTCCACGACCACTACACGATCGGCATCGGCGGCCACCTCAATCCCGGCGATGGCTCGGTTTCGGGCGGCCTGGCGCGGGAGTGGCGCGAGGAGGTCGATGCCGGCTTCGTACCGCCCTTCGAGTTCGTCGGGTCTGCTCAACGACGACACCGTGGATGTGGGCAGGCATCACCTCGGGCTCGTGTACCTGGCGCAGGCGTCCGGCCGGCCGGTCGGAGTGCGCGAGACGCACAAGCTGAGTGGCTCATTCGAGCGGATCGAGGTCGTGCGCGCTGCCTACGACCGGATGGAGACGTGGAGCCAGCTCGTGCTCGACGCGATGGACGAGCTTGTGCCCATGAGCGGAGAGTCGTTGCGTCTCTCGGGCGGGGATCGCGACCAGTGAACCGATCGTTCGATCGGCGAGTCACACGCATGAGCGACCCGCCCGGGCCGCACGAAGAGCGTGGCATGTTCGTCAAGGAAGCCTGCCTGGGATCCGAAGCAGTTCGCGCGTCCGCGGCGCCGCCCGCCACAAGGGATCGGGCCATCGACGCGACTTTCGTGGCCGCCCTGGAGGGCGAGCTCTCCATGGCGTACCGGCTCGCCGGCTACCTGCTCGCCGACTCCGCCGAGGCCCAGGACGCGGTCCAGGAGGCGTCCGTGCGGGCCTGGAAAGGCTGGCCGGCCTTGCGAGAGCGAGACCGGTTCCACGCCTGGTTCAGCCAGATACTGGTCAACGTCTGCCGCACGCGGCTGCGCCAGCGGAGCCGGCGGCGGACCCTCGATGTGGACGACTTCGATCTCGAGGGCGCCGACCCGTTCAGGTCCGCGCTCGCCCGAGACGCCGTCGGCCGATCCCTCTCATCGCTCAGCCGGGAGCTGAGGATGGTCGTGGTATTGCGCTACTGGGGGGATCTGTCACTGGCCGAGATAGCCGAGCGCCTGCGCATCCCGATAGGCACCGTCAAGTCGCGACACCACGCCGCCCTGCAGGCGCTGCGCCGCCGGATCGAGCCGGCGGAAGGGGGCACCAGATGAGCGATTCCGATTTCGAGAACGGATCCGACGACGAGATGGAAGACCGCCTGAGGCGATCGGCTGCCGCGAGCAGGACACCGGCCCTGCCGGACGAAATCGCGGCTCTGCCCTGGACGGTTCAGCTCGAACGTCCCAGGACGGGAATCTTCGATATCGCGCCGTCCGTCGCGGCAGGAGTGGGGTCGCTGCGGCGGTCCGCCTTCGCCCTCGCCAGGCTGGCGGCCACTCTGGTCGTTGCCGGCGGCTTCCTTGCGCTCGTGGGCATGGCTCGAACCACCGGCAGTGGCGGCCAACATCGTCCAGACTCCGCCCACGCCGCCGCCGAGTGGCGCTGTCGCGGCGCCTGCGGGTCCGGAGGTCGTAATCGTCCCGACCAGCGGCGTCGTCGACGACGTCATGGCCGATCACGTTGCCGGAGCGGTTCGCCGGGCCGAGTCGGACGGGGCCGCCGCCGTGATCATCCAGCTCGACACGCTCGGGCGGCAGCGAGGACGCGATGCTGCGGATCGACGCGGCGCTGCACTCCAAGATCCCCACCATCGTGTGGGTCGGTCCGTCCGGGGCCAAGGCGGCGAGCGCGGGCACGTTCATCACCCTGTCGGCGAACCTGGCCTACATGGCCCCCAGCACCAATATCGGTGCCGCATCGCCGGTGGCGGCCGGCGGCGCTGACATCGCCGCGACCTACGGCCAGACCGAGGCCAACAAGGTCATGAACGACGCCATCGCGACGATGAGGAGCATCGCCCAGGAGCGCCATCCTGCAGGCCGTGGCGTGGGCTGTCGCGACCGTCGAGAAGGCCCAGTCCTACACGGCCCAGGAGGCCGTCGACGCCCATGGCGTCAACGGCATCGCCACCAGCATCGATGACGTCCTGAACCAGGCCGACGGCCAGACCGTCACCACGTCGGCCGGGTCGGTCGTCGTCCACACCAAGGGCGCCACGACGGTCACGATCGGCGAAGACCCGATCCAGTCGTTCCTCCACACCCTGGACGACCCGAACATCGCTTTCATCCTGCTCGTGATCGGCATCCTGTTCGTGCTGATCGAGTTCTTCCACCCCACGCTGCTGATGGGCATACTCGGCGCCCTGTCGCTGGCGCTCTCCTTCTACGGATCGGGCAGCCTGCCGCTCAACATCCTGGGAGTGGTGCTGGTCGTGCTGGGCATCTTCATGCTTGTCTTCGAGTCGACCGTGCCCAGCCACGGCCTGCTGACGATCGGCGGCCTGGCGAGCTTCGTCGTGGGGGCGGTGGCCTTCTACGGGTCGCCCGGTCCGTATCTGCCGAGCGTCGCCGTGGCCTGGCCGATCATCATCACGATGACGGTGGCCGCGGCCCTGTACGGCCTTATCCTCGTCCGGACCTTGCTCCAGATGCGCCATCTGGCCGTTCCGGCAGGCTCGGGCATGGTCGGGACCGTCAAGATCGTCGGCGAGACCGGCGAGGTCCAGGCGGATCTGGCTCCGACGGGCACGGTCTACGTGTCGGGCGAGTCGTGGACGGCTCGGACGTCGGACGGCAAGAGCCTGGCCCGCGGGTCGCATGTTCGAGTCATCAGACAGGAGGGCTTGACACTCATCGTCGAGCGCGTGGAGTAGAGGTCCGCCGGAGAACCGGCAGCTGGTTGTGCCGCTTTGGCAGCGCTAATGACAGGAGGTTCAGGGGATGGAAGCTGGGACCGTGGCTCTGATCGTGTTGATCGTCATTGCGATCATCGTGATCTTCTTCGCGGCAATGTCGTTCCGGGTCGTCGCGCAATGGGAGCGGATGGTCGTCAAACGATGGGGCCAGACAAACCCCGGACTCGTTCGGGATCCGGGCCTTCGCTTCCTCATCCCGATCGTCGACGAAGGGATCCGGGTTGACCTGCGCGAGCAGTTCATCGAGGTCCCGCGCCAGACGACGATCACCAAGGACAACGCCCCGATCAGCGTCGACTTCCTGATCTACTGGAAGATCGCGGACCCGCTGATGAGCATCGTGAACGTGGCCAACTTCGCCGGCGCCCTGCAGGGCGTGGCAGCGACCACGCTCCGCTCGGTCATCGGCGACATCCCTCTCGACGACGTCCTCTCGGAACGCGAACGAATCAACGAGACGCTCCGCATCAAGCTCGACGAAGTCACCGAGCGCTGGGGCGGCAAGGTAACGACGGTCGAGATCCGCGAGATCCTGCCCCCGCCCGCGGTCCAGGAGGCGATGAACCGGCAGCTCTCCGCAGAGCGGACCCGGCGCGCCGTCATCACCGAATCCGAAGGCACGCGGCAAGCCACGATCAACGTCGCCGAGGGCGACAAGCAGTCGGCCATCCTCCGAGCCGAGGGTGACCGGCAGGCCGCGATCCTACGTGCCCAGGGCTTCAGCGAGGCTCTCCAGACGATCTTCCAGGCGGCGCGCGGAATCGATCAGAAGACGATGACTCTGCAGTACCTGGACGCGTTGAAGGCACTGGGCAGCGGGCCGGCGACCAAGTTCGTCATTCCGCTCGAGTTCACGCAGCTGCTCGGGCCGGTCAGCTCGATGATTCAGTCCGGCATGGGCAAGGGCCCAGACACCAAATCCTGAGAGGCCGACGGCAGGCGCGCCGCCTGCAACCGGAACGGAATAGCTTCCCCGCGGAACCGCGCTGGAGACGAGCGTTGCCGCAGCCGATGCCTCCAGCGCGGCAGGCCCCCTATAATCTGGCGGTTCGCCTCAATTCGGTGCGTCTCGGGGGCGGTCGCACGCCGCCTGAACTTCGTGAGCGGGTTGATCCGCGCAACCAGGTGTAACGATGGCCGTCAAGATACTCGTGGTCGACGCCGACCCGACCGTGCAGCGAGCGCTGGGCAATGCGCTCACGCAGGCCGGCTTCGAGACCATCGTCTCAAACGAGGGCGCCGAGGCGCTCCGTCTGGCGCGTTCCGAGCGACCGGCCCTCGTCCTGGTTGCCGCGAACCTGACGGGGATGGACGGGTTCACCGTAATCAGCCGCCTGCGCATGGACGACGGCCCGTCAACGCATACTCCGGCGATCCTCCTCCTGACCGAGAACGAGGCCGAGGGACGCAGCAAGGCCCTTCGCTCGGGCGCGGACGACTACCTGATCAAGCCGTTCCACCCGGCCGAACTCATGGCTCGGATGCGCAGCCTGCTGGCTCGCTACCAGCCCTCCGAGCCTCTCGCGCCGCCGAGCCGCGGACCGATTGCCCCACACCCGGTCGCCGCCCCCAAGAAGCGCGGACCTGCCCGGGTCATTCTGTTCTACGGTGCCAAAGGCGGCGTCGGCACGACGACGATCGCGATAAACACGGCCATCGCGCTCCATAAGGAGCTCGGTCACCGGGTGTGCTTGATCGATGCCAATCTCCAGTTCGGAGACCATCGGGTGTTCCTGGATCTGGGACTCGATCGACCCAGCGTCGTCGATCTGGCGACGGCGCCCGCGATGGACTTGGATCTGGCGCGCCAGATCCTCGTCAAGCACGAGTCCGGGATCGAGTTGCTGCTGGCGCCGCCGTCGCCGGAGACGGCCGAACTCGTGAACAGCGACCACCTCCCGGAGATCGTGGGCCTGCTCGCCGAGGATTTCGACTACGTCGTGCTCGACGTCGACAAGCGCCTGGACGAGATCAACCTGCGGCTGATGGATGTGGCTCAGACGATCTACGTCGTCCTGACGGCAGATCTTCCGTGCCTCAAGAACGTCAGGCTCGTTCTCGAGACGATCAACCACCTCGGCTACTCGGACGAGAAGGTCAAGCTCATCCTGAATCGATCGAACGCGTTCACCGGGATCAACGTCAAGAACGCCGAGAGCGCCCTGAAGCGCCGGATCGACTACCAGATCATCAACGAGTACCGGTCCGCGATCGGAGCCCTCAACAGCGGTGCGCCGTTCATGTACACGAAGGCGGACTCCGTCCTGGGCAGGGACGTTCTCGACTTCGTGAAGGCCGCGGACAAGGATCTCGAGCTCCAGCCGGTCGCGCCGAAAGAGGGCCGCTAGTCGAGCTTGGCCGCGCCGATCGCGGTGTTCTAAGCGCCCGATAAGCCGGAAGTAAGCGGCCTGGCATACGGTCCGCGTCGTGCTCGCATCACTTCTTTCCGCCACCCTCCAGGGTTTGGACGGACGTCCGATCCGGGTCGAGGTGGACGTCGCGCCGGGCTTGCCCGGCTTCACGATCGTCGGACTGGCGGACACTGCGCTCCAGGAGGCGCGCGAGCGGGTTCGGGGCGCCATCCGCAACAGCGGCTACGAGTACCCACCCCGCCGGATCACGGTCAATCTGGCGCCGGCGGAGATGCGCAAGGGCGGTGCCTCCCTGGACCTCGCCATGGCCCTCGGGATCCTGGTCGGGTCCGAGCAGGTCCGGGCGAGCGGCCGCTGGGCCGTTCTGGGGGAGCTGTCGCTGGGCGGTGAGTTGCGTCCCATCCCGGGCCTTCTTCCGATGGTGGCCGCCCTCGCCCGGCGCCGAGTCCGGAGAGTCGTGGTTCCGGTGGAGGGAGCGGACGAGTCGCGCCTGGCGGACGGGATAGACGTCGTCCCGGCGGCGACGCTCGCGGAGGCGGCGCAGCTGGTGCGCCAGGGAAGCCGGGGCCGGACGCGCAGCCGGCCGCCTCGGATCGAAATGGCGGCCGAAGTCGGCGACGAGCCGGCAGCTCCCCGGGGCGGAATGGCGGGCGGGTGCTCGGGACCCGACCTGGCCGATGTGCGCGGTCAGCTCGAGGCACGGCGAGCGCTCGAGCTCGCCCTGGCCGGCGGACACTGCCTGATCATGGTCGGCCCCCCGGGCTCGGGCAAGACGCTCCTGGCCCGCACGGTGCCCGAGTCTGCTGCCGCCGCTGGACGATGAAGAAGCCCGAGTCGCCACGATCATCGCCTCCGTCGCGGGCTCGACGCCGGTTCGCGGGCTCGTCCGCAGCCGAGCGTTCCGGTCACCGCACCACACCATTTCCTACGCGGCCATGGTCGGAGGTGGGCCCCACATGTCGCCCGGGGAAGTGACGCTGGCCAACGACGGAGTCCTCTTCCTGGACGAGCTTCCCGAGTTCGACAGGGCTACGCTCGAAGCGCTCCGGCAGCCGCTCGAGGACGGGCAGGTGTCGATCGCCAGAGTCGGTCGAGGGGCGGTCTTCCCGTCGAGGTTCCAGCTGATCGCAGCCATGAATCCGTGTCCCGTGCGGCCACGCCGGCGAAGGTGACGGCCGCTGCCGCTGCCAGGCGACCGTCGTGGACAGGTATGCGGGTCGCATCTCGGGGCCGCTGCGCGACCGAATCGATCTCTGGGTTCACATGCCGCGAGTCATGCCGGACGAGTACGTCGGCCCGGCGGCGCCGGAGGGCTCGGTGCCGGTGGCCCGCAGGATCGCCGAGTCTCGAACGAGGCAGTTCCAGCGCAGTGGATGCTGCAACTCCCGGCTCACGGGGCGGGCGCTCAGGGCGGCCTGCCTCTTCACGCCGGCCGAGCAAGCTCACGCCATCCGGCTCGCCGAGATGGAGGGCTGGTCCGCGCGAGGGATCGAGCGGTTGCTGCGGGTAGCTCGGACCGCGGCCGACCTCGACGGCTCGGAGCGCGTCGAAACCATTCACCTCGACGAGGCGGCCCGCTTCCGTTCGCCGTCGGGGCGCCGGTCCGGGTTCCTGGCAGTGGTGTAGCGATGCTCGGCGTGCAGAGCCTGGGTCCCGTCCCGGCGCGGCGCGTCGCCGAGGGCGTCGTGCGGGAGCCGGCACGCCAGGTGGCCGCCGCGCCCGCAGCCGTGCGCCTGGCCGAAGACCCCGAAGCCGACTCGGAGCGCGACGCGTGGGTGACCTTGCTCGGTGTGCCGGGCCTGGGTCCGGTGACGTTCACCGCGCTGCTGGCGGCCTTCGGGTCGGCCCGCGCCGTGCTGGCAGTGGCCGCTGGGCCTGCCGGTCCGTCTCGGCTGTGCGAGGCGCTCGGCCACGCCTTCCTCGACGCTCCGGACCGGACCGACGACGACGTGCAAGTCGCCGGATCGCACTCAGGTTCGGGACCGGACTCGGACGGTGCGCAGTCCGATGACGTCGCCGTCGGTGGTCCGCGGGTTCGGCACGGCCGGCGATCGGTGCTCGGTGCCGACCTTGCTCGCCGCATATGCGACTCGGGGCAGGTCGGCTCGCGAACGGTGGAACAGGTCCGATCCCTGGGCCTAAGCGTGGTCACGCTGGATGACACCGCCTACCCGGATCGGCTTCGACGAGTGGAGATGCCGCCGCCTTTGCTTTTCGTCAAGGGGTCGCTCGACTCCCTGGGGGCCAGTCACGCGGTAGCGGTGGTGGGGACCCGCTGGCCCTCGGACAAGGGCCGCCTGATCGCCGGCTGGATCGGCTCGGGCCTTGCTCGCGCCGGGGCGGTCGTGGTCTCCGGGCTCGCCGTGGGAATAGACGGTGCGGCGCACGCGGCCGTAGTGGGCGAGGGACTCGCAACGGTGGCGGTTCTGGGAGGCGGGCACGCGCGGCTCTTTCCCAGGGCCCATGAACGCCTTGCGGACGCGATCGTCGCGGCGGGAGGTGCTGTCGTCGCGGAGCTGGCCCCGGATACGCCGGCCAGTCGGGGCTCGTTTCCGCGCCGCAACCGGCTCGTGAGCGGGCTCGCCGACGCGACGGTCGTGGTCGAGGCGGGCCGTCGAAGCGGCGCCCTCATCACCGCCGGTTGGGCCCTCGAGCAGGGCCGGGAGTGCTTTCTGGTACCGGGTCCGATCGACTCGCCGACCAGCGCCGGGTGCAACTCGTTCCTGCAGAACCTTCCCCGGTCAGGCTCGAGTCGTGTGCGGCGTTCCGGAGCTGATCGAGGACCTGGAAATCGGAGCCGCCGATGCGGCCGGGGACGGCCAAATCGAACCGGCCCTCGCCAAGGGGAGACCGGGCGGGTCCGGGAGGCCGTCCGCCTCGACTGCCGGGGCCGGGAAGGCGGCCGTCCTCGCCTCGCTGGGACCGGTGGAGCGGACGACTGGCAGAGGCGCTGGTCCGCGGTCCGGCTACGGCCGACAACCTGGCCGCGCTTACTTCCTTGCCCGGAGCGGCCATCCTCAGCGCCCTGACGCTCCTCGAATTGAGAGGTCTTGTGAGCGGATCCTACGGTCGGTACACGCCCGGCAGGCCTTCTTGCGCGCTGGCCCGATGAGCGTGCGAAGGGGCGCCCCTGACGCATTCACGAGCGCTGGAAGACCGTATCTCGGAGCTCCGGGCGTGCCTTGCCGGAAGGCTTGCGAGAGCCCCGAGGGGTGTTTGCCGAATGTCGGGAGGCGGTGTTACCCTGCCTTCGAGACGTCAGCAAGGGGCAGTGACCCCCACCGCCACGGGAGACGAGCTCTTGCGGAAACCAGCGGCCACTGCGATGGCCACGCGGACCCGGAGCGCACCTCGCGCCAGCCGCAAGCAAAGCCGATTCGGCGCAATTCAGCTTCTCATGGTGGGCGTCGCGGTCGCCACTGTGGCGAGCCTCTTGCTCGTGGCCCTGCCGACCAAGCAGGTCGTGGCAGGAGAGCAGCTGCCGACCTTCGCGCCCCTGGCTCCCCAGGCCGATGCCCATCGCAGCGAGAGCGGCCTCGCCCTCGACGTTCCGTTCCAGGTCCAGTTCACCAAGCCCATGAACGAGCCCTCGGTCGAGGCGGCCCTGACGATCGCACCGCCACCGAGCACAAGCTGCAGTGGGACGCGACCTCGCAGGTCCTCTCGATCGTGCCCGGTTCCCACTGGGAGCCCTACACCGACTACACGATCGACATCACCAACAAGGCCACCGACCAGGAAGGCCTGAGCCTGGCGACCGAGATCCATACCTCGTTCGCATCCGGCTCGCCCACGGCCGGGACTCTCGCGGCGACTCTGGTCGTCGACAACCTGGTCGCTCCCAATACCGCCTTCACCCTGACCTTCACCAGGCCGGTCAAGCTCTCGACGGTAATGACCCGCCTCTCGATCACCCCCGCGGTCGACGTCACGATCGTGGGCGACGATCCCACCGATGCCGCGTCCGCGGTCTTCACCATCACTCCCAAGGCGCCCCTGGCCTCGGACTCCAACTTCGTGGTCAGCTTCGCCGACGGCGGCACGGACTCGTCCGGCGCGGCGCTGCAGCCGGTGGCGTCCCTGGCGGTCACTACCATGGTCGCCCCGGCGGTTCTCAAGTTCCGACCGCAGGACGGCCAGATCACCTACGACACCAGCCAGCTCATCTCGGTCCGCTTCTCCGCGCCCATGGACGAGAAGGCCACCGCGGCAGCCTTCTCCGTCACCGACGACGGCCGGGCGATCACCGGCACCTTCTACTGGTCCGAGGGCGACACGGTCCTCGCCCTGGCGCCTCGCTACGCCTTTGCCGTCGGCTCCAAGGTCGTGGCCAGGGTCTCCACCGCGGCCAGATCTGTGACAGGCATGCGCATCGACAAAGCCGCCAGCGCCACGTTCACCGTTTCCAAGCCGAGGGCGTCCAGCATCGCCTATGGGGGCGGCGTCGCCTCCGCGTCGGCGCCTTACCGCGCCTCCGAGGTCTACTACATGAACCTGATGAACTGCACGCGGACCGGTGGATGGGTCACCTCCAGCGGCGCCTGCAGCAGCGCCGGCCACCACACGATGCCGGCCCAGGGCCGGCTGACGCTGGACGCGGGCATCTCGAACAAGGTATCCCGTCCCTACGCCAAGTTCATGGCCGACAACAGGGTCTTCATCCACGAGGGCTACCACGACCCGCCCTGGAGGCTGTGCAATTGGGGCGGCTACTGCGGTCCGTCGTGGGGCGAGAACATCGCCTGGCCCTCCTCGGCAGGTCAGGCCGGCATGATCGCCGTCGAGCTCTTCTACCAGAGCGAATCCTGGTGCCGGTGCGAGCACTACTACAACATCATGGCTCCGTATTTCCGTCGCGCGGGCGTCGGGGTCTGGGTATCCGGCGGCGCCGTCAGGGTTTCCATCGACTTCTATAGTTGACGTTCGTTCACCGGATCCTCCTCGCGAGGGAAGGGGACACTTGAGGAAAGCATTGGCCGCCGGCCGGGAGAGGCTGATCGGCGCAACCGGGCGACCCGCGTTCCGGGTCGGCTGGTCGCGCCTGTTCGGCGTACTCATGGTGGGCGTCGCGGTCGCCACTGTGGCGAGCCTCTTGCTCGTGGCCCTGCCGACCAAGCAGGTTGTGGCAGGTGAGCAGCTGCCGACCTTCGCGCCCCTGGCTCCCCAGGCCGATGCCCATCGCAGCGAGAGCGGCCTGGCCCTCGACGTTCCGTTCCAGGTCCAGTTCACCAAGCCCATGAACGAGCCCTCGGTCGAGGCGGCCCTGACGATCCAGCCCGCCACCGAGCACAAGCTGCAGTGGGACGCGACCTCGCAGGTCCTCTCGATCGTGCCCGGTTCCCACTGGGAGCCCTACACCAACTACACGATCGACATCACCAACAAGGCCACCGACCAGGAGGGCCTGAGCCTGGCGACCGAGATCCATACCTCGTTCCGTCCGGCTCGCCCACGGCCGGGACTCTCGCGGCGACTCTGGTCGTCGACAACCTGGTCGCTCCCAATACCGCCTTCACCCTGACCTTCACCAGGCCGGTCAAGCTCTCGACGGTCATGACCCGCCTCTCGATCACCCCCGCGGTCGACGTCACGATCGTGGGCGACGATCCCACCGATGCCGCGTCCCAGCGTCCTTCACCATCACTCCCAAGGCGCCCCTGGCCTCGGACGCCAACTTCGTGGTCAGCTTCGCCGACGGCGGCACCGACTCGTCCGGCGCGGCGCTGCAGCCGGTGGCACAGGTGAGTGGCCACACCATGAAAGCGCCGGCGGTCCTGAGCTTCCGACCGCAGGACGGCTCGGTCACCCTCGATACCGGCCAGCTCATCTCGGTCCGCTTCTCCGCGCCCATGGACGAGAAGGCAACCGAGTCCGCCTTCTCGGTCACCGCCGACGGCCGGGCCGTGGCCGGCAACCTCTACTGGTCCGAGGGCGACACCGTTCTGGCCCTGGCGCCACGCTATGCGTTCAAAGTGGGCGCCAAGGTCGTGGCCAGGATCACCACCACGGCCAGATCGGCCACGGGCATGCACCTGGAGAAGGTCGAGCAGCGCCACGTTCACCGTCTCCAAGCCCAGGGCGCCGACGGTCATCGCCCGCGGAGGAGGCTGCAGCAACTGCGGCGGCGGTGGCGGCGGGACCGGTGCCTTCGGATCCGTCGGCCGCCCAGCGGCGTGACCTTGAGGTGTACTACCTGGGCTTGATGAACTGCACCCGGACAGGCGGCTGGTTGACGTCGAGCGGCGACTGCAGCACGGCGGGGCATCACACCATGCCGGCGCAAGGGGCGCTCTACTTGGATGACACCATTTCGCTGAAGGTGGCCCGACCCTACGCCAAGTACCTGGCCGATCGCAACCTCCTCACACACAGCGGCGGCGGGACGACGACGCGTGGGCGGTTCCAGGCGGCCGGGTACGGCGGCGGATCGTGGGGCGAGAACATCGCATCTCCGCACAACGAGGGCACCGGTGGGATGATCGCCTCGCAGCTCTTCTTCCAGGCGGAGGCCCCGTACCGTGGCGGCCACTACTACAACATCATGGACGTCTACTTCCACCGGGTTGGCATTGGCGTTTGGGTCTCCAATTCCATTCGCCTGGTCGTCGACTTCTATGGCTGACGGTTGCGCCGACCGCTCGCGGGACCTGCGCGGGAGAGCCTGATGCTCCGTGACGTCATCGTGCACATGCGCAACGAGCAGCCCCTGCTGGCCGATCTCCTGTTCGAGTCCGCGCCCGGGGACACCGTCCTGATCTGCCGCAACTTGCGGGCGACGAACGGTGAGAAACCGGACTTCATCAACCACGTCGAATTCCGTCTTCGCCATCCCCCTTGGCCACGTCCGGTTCGTCGAGATACCGGATGCGGCCATCGAGGAGCTGCGGATAGAGAGAGCGGCGCGGATCGAGGCGGGCCAGCCGGCGGACGAGCCGAGCGGCACGCTGCTCGATAGGCTGGCCTGGCTCGACGCAGGCAAGAGGCGAGAGGCCGGCGCGGCCGAGGAGCTCGACGGCGATCTGATCCGCCGCGTCCGAGACGCCTGAGCCTGCCGGGCGCATGGGCCCAGAGCCCGCGGCTGTGCCGTGGCGCCAATTGGGCGGATGCAAGGCCGGGTGAGAGGCTGATGCTAGACTCCCGCGGATGAGCGGCAATCTAGTGATCGTCGAGTCGCCCGCCAAAGCGAAGACGATCGAGCGCTACCTGGGCCCCGGCTACACCGTGCTCGCTTCGTACGGGCATGTCCGCGACCTGCCCGAGAATCCGGGCAAGAACCAGCTCGGCGTCGACGTGGACCACGATTTCGCGCCGGTGTACGAGGTTGTTGCGGACCGCAAGCGGCAGCTCGCGGCAATCGTGAAGGCCGCCTCGAAGGCCGACCTCATCTACCTCGCGACAGACCTCGACCGCGAGGGGGAAGCCATTGCCTGGCACGTGGCGGAAGCGGCGCGGCTCGCTCCGGGTCGCACTCGCCGGGTCACGTTCTCCGAGATCACCGAGGCCGCGATCAAGCGGGCCTTCGCGCAACCTCGCTCGATCGACCAGAACCTCGTCGATGCGCAGCAGGCTCGCAGGGTCGTCGACAGGCTCGTCGGATATACGCTGAGCCCGCTCCTGTGGCGCAAGGTCCGGGCCGGGCTCTCGGCCGGACGCGTCCAGTCGGTCGCGGTCCGCATCGTCGTCGATCGCGAACGTGAGATTCGCGCCTTCACCGCTCGCGAGTACTGGACCCTGAAGGCCGTTCTGATCGCGCCCAACGGGGAGACGTTCGAGGCGGACCTGGTCCGCGTCGCGGGCAAGAAGCCCGAAATCGGAGACGGCGGAACGGCGGAACGCCACGCGGCAGCGATCAGGGCCAGCCGGCCGGTCGTGACGGACGTCGCGATCAAGAAGACGAATCGCAGTCCGGCCCCGCCCTTTACGACTTCGAGCCTGCAGCAGGAAGCGAGCCGGAAGCTCGGCTTCTCGCCGAAGCGGACGATGAGTGCGGCGCAGCGGCTGTACGAAGGCGTCGAGACCGACGAGGGCCAGGTTGGCCTGATCACGTACATGCGAACCGACTCGGTCGCTCTTTCCAGCCAGGCGATGGCGGAGGCCGCCCGAGTCATCGAGGAGCGGTTCGGTCCCGAGTACACGACGCCGCGCGGCCGGGCATTCAAGACGAAGACGCGCAACGCCCAGGAGGCCCATGAGGCGATCCGCCCGACGTCGTTCAGGCGCGATCCCGAAGCCCTGTCGCGCCGCCTCGGCAACGATGAAGCGCGCCTGTATCGCCTCATCTGGCAGCGTGCCCTGGCCAGCCAGATGGCCGTCAAGGAGCAGGAGACGACGACCGTCGACCTGACGGCCGACGGCGGGCGACCCGGAGTCGCCTACGACCTTCGGGCCAACGCGACCAGAACCACCTTCGACGGCTTTTCGCGCGTCTACACGGAAGGCCACGACGACGTCGACGAGGAGGCCGAGTGCCGTCTCCCGGCCCTCGCCGCCGGAGACGCCACGACGGTGGAATCGGTCCAGCCGCTTCAGCACTTCACCGAGCCGCCGCCCCGGTACACGGAGGCAACGCTGATCAAGGCGCTCGAGGAGCACGGCATAGGCCGGCCGTCAACCTACGCGGCCACGATATCCACGATTCTCGACCGGGGCTACGTGAGAGTCCAGGAGCGGCGCCTCCACCCCGAACCGGTCGGCGAGATCGTGACCGACCTGCTCGTCTGCCACTTCGGCGAGTTCGTGGACCTCGAGTTCACGGCTCGGATGGAGGACGATCTCGACGACGTGGCGAGCGGCAAACGCGCCTGGGTGCCGGTCGTTCGGGAGTTCTACACGCCGTTTCGGATCCGGATCGAGGAGAAGACCAAGGAGCTCCGCAGGGCCGACTTCACCACGCGCCCGTCCGAGGAGGTCTGCTCGCTCGGCCATCCGATGGTCGTCCGCCTGGGCCGGTACGGCGAGTTCCTCGCTTGCTCCTTGTACCCGGAGCACAAGGAGACGCGCGAGCTGCCCGGCGCCGGAAACGACAAGGGCGCGGCGGGTCCGGACGGTCAGCCGGGCGGAACCGGAGAGCCGGCGATCGTCGAAGCGTGTCCGCGATGCGGCCCGACCGACGGAGGCGTTCTGGTCGCGCGGCGCGGCCGGTTCGGGCCGTTCATGGGCTGCTCGCGATACCCCGATTGCGACTACATCAAGAAGGACGGGCCGCCGCCGCCGGAACCGCTGGCCTTCGAAGCGGCGTGCCCGACCTGCCGGCAGGGGCATCTGGTCACTCGAAGGGCGCGAAGAACGGGCTCGCTCTTCTGGGGTTGCTCGCGCTACCCGACGTGCCGGTTCACGACATCGCACGAGCCCATCGGCGCGACCCACGACGCCGATGGCGGCCCTGTCGGCCGGGCAGGCGACGCCGGCTTGTGCCTGATATGCGGTGCGCCGGTGGAGCTGCCGGCGGGCGATGTAGTGGGCAAGCAGCTGCCGGGCGGTGAACCGAACCCGGCCGCCCTGGCCCGGCCGACGTCCCGGCGCGCGCCGCGGCGAACGACCCGCCGCAAGGCCTCCGCTGCGGCCGGCGCCCGCGCTGTCGGTGCCAGCCGGTCCGAATGAGCGGCGACGCGGCCTGGGCCGCGGTCGAACGGTTCCTGCAGGCGCTTGAAGCTCGGGGGTCCTCCCCGAACACGATCCGCTCCTACCGGACCGGCCTGGAGGCCTATCTCACGTGGCTCGCGGACAACGGCCACGACTGGCGCTCGCCGACGAGGAATGTGGTGCGTTCGTATCTGGCCGCTCTCGCCGATGGGCACGGGCGGCGGACGGTCGGCCAGCGGCTGGCGGCGATGCGGTCGTTCTACAGGTTCGCGACCCGACAGGGGCTGACGCAAGGCAACCCCCTGACGGCCGTGGCAACTCCCCGACAGCCCCGCCGATTGCCGGCCGTCCTGTCGATCGCCCAGACGGAGAGTCTCATCGCCGCCGCCTCGGAGTGGCGGAACGGGCCGGTAGCCGTGAGGGCGTCAGATCGCGGCCTGGCAGAGGCGCTGTCGTTGCGCGACACCGCAATCGTGGAGACTGCCTATGCCGCGGGGCTGCGCATCGGGGAGCTGGCGTCTCTGACGGTGGGTTCGGTCGACCTCAAGCGAGGCGAGGTCCGGGTAACCGGAAAGGGGCGTAAGCAGCGCGTGTCGTTGCTCGGGCGGCCGGCCCGGGCGGCCGTCGCGGCGTACCTGGACGCCGGCCGGCCCTTGCTCGCGGCCCGCGCCGCGGAACCCTCGGATGAGCGCTCAGACCCCGCCGGCGCCGGCGCCGTGGACGTCCTGTTCCTCAACTACCTCGGCGGTGCGCTGGGGGTTCGCGGCATGCGATATCGGTTGGACCGGCTGCGGCGCACGGCGGGACTCCCGGACGGCGTGTCGCCCCACACGTTGCGGCACAGTTTCGCGACGCACCTCCTCGACGGCGGTGCCGATCTGCGGGTCGTTCAGGAGTTGCTGGGCCACGAGAGTCTGGCCACGACCCAGGTGTACACGCACGTTTCTCCGGCCCGGTTGCGGGCCGCGTACACTGCTTCCCACCCGCGCGCGAAGCTCTCGCAGGTGGGCGGACGGGCCGGTTCGGCGGGGGCGCCCGAAAGTCACTCAGGTTCGGAGGCCGGTGGCCCGACGGATGCCCGCAAGCGCGATCGCTAGTCGCCAGGGCGTGGTGGCCGGCCAGGCGGGGCGCGATAAGAGGTGTGCGCATGGCTGAGCGGTTCACTGTGGAGGCGAGGCAGGACCGGGGCACGGCGCCAATCCGACCTTCGATCGTGGACCTCGCCCCCGACGCCGCCGGCTGGGACGCATTCGTGGCGCGATCGAACCCCGGGTCGTACCTGCAGACGACCGCCTGGGCCGATGTCAAGGCGCCCAATGGCTGGCGACCCCTGAGATTCGTCGGCACGCGGCCGGTCGAGCGGACGCGGGGCAGTGCTCGAGGGCTCGCCGGCGGATGGGGCCGGCGCCGGCGACGAAGACCAGCCTGAGGAGGCCGGCGAGGAGACAGCCTTCGGCGTGCAACTGCTGGTCCGGAAGCCCAGGATGTTTCCGTGGGCTTTTGCGTACGCACCGCGAGGCCCGATCTTCGAGCGGTGGAACCCGGCCACTCTCGAGGCTTTCACGGGCGCGCTGCGCCCGGCTCTGGCCTCCGCCGGAGTTCGAGTCTCCCACGTGCGAATAGAGCCGGAAATCGAGTTGAACGGCCCCGTGGACGTCGACGGGGAGTTCCGGCATGCGCTGCGCCGGTCCGGATGGCGTGCCGGGACGCCGATCCAGCCCGTCCGAACTCGCCAGGTCGACCTGCGGGCAGACGAGGCGGCTCTTTGGGGCGATCTGCGCAAGAAGTGGCGCCAGTACGTGAACAAGGCCCGAAACGGCGGCATCCGCGTCGTCGATGCCACGGACGACCGGCTCCCGGAGTTCTACTCGATCTACCAGGAGACCGCCCGGCGTGCCGGATTCGTCATTCGCACCTACGAGTCATACCTGGGGGTCTGGCGGGCATTCGCCCGGCTCGGCATGGCCCGCCTGCTCATGGCCGAGGGTCCGGACGGGACCGGCCTCGCGACGCTGCTGGTCCTCCGGGTGGGCGACCGTGTCATCGAGCCGTACGGCGGGATGACCGCGGCCGGAGCGGAGAGCCGCGCCAACTACCTGCTGAAATGGGAGGCCATCAGGACCTCCAGGGAGCAGGGCGCCGTCAGCTACGACATGTGGGGCCTCTCGCACGAGGGAATCGAGCGCTTCAAGAGTGGCTTCGGCGGTCGCGAGATCGACTACATAGGCGCCTGGGACCTGGTTCTCGATCCGCTGGGCCGCATGGCCTTCGACGGCGCCCAATCGATGCAGGACCGCATCGGACGGTGGAAGCACGGAGTGAAGGGACACCGGGGCCGCCCCGCGCAGGCGGCCGAGGCGGGCGAGTGACGAGGGATGGGGCGGCCGGTGGGCCGGAACCCGCCGTCGATGCCTTGACCGAGGCGCTCGCGCGAGCCGAGCCCGGGAAGAGCCGCCCTCTCGGGGAGTTGATCGAGCGGCTTGATGCCGGTGGCAGCCTGCGGGGCGTCCGGCCGGCCGAGAGCGCCGTCCCGTCGGAGGGCGGACACGGGCCGGATCCCGCGTCGGTGCGCGTCGGCGGCATAGCCTTCGATTCTCGTCAGGTACGCGAGCTCGTGCATCTTCGTGGCCATTCCCGGGGTCCATGCCGACGGGCACGACTTCCTCGCGGCCGCGGCCGAGGCCGGGGCGGTCGCCGCGATCGTGGAGCCACTCGATCCCCGGGGCGGCCCTGCCCCAGATCGTCGTCGACGACACGAGAAGAGGCCCTGGCCACGACCGCGGCGTGGTGGTACGAGGATCCGAGCCGCTCGCTTGGAGTCGTCGGGATCACCGGCACGGACGGCAAGACGACCACCTCGTACATGGCGGCCGCCGTGCTCGACACGGCGGGGATCTCGACGGGTCTCGTGACCACGGCGGCGACCAAGATCGGCGACGTTCGGAGCGCCAACCGGGAGCACGTCACTACGCCGCAGGCGCCGGAGCTGCAGCGCGCCCTTCGGGCGATGGTACTGGCCGGCAACGAGGCGGCAGTTGTCGAGACGACCTCCCACGGCCTGGCCCTCCGGCGAGTCGCGGAGATCGAATACGACATGGCGATCTTCACGAACCTGAGTCACGAGCACCTGGAGCTTCACGGGACGTTCGAGGCCTACCGGGATGCCAAGCTGAGCCTGTTCCGTGGACTGGCGGCCACGGGACCGGCCAAGGAGCTGACTCGCTCCTGGCCCAGGACCGCGATCGTCAACCTGGACGACCCGGCTGCCGGACTCTTCCTGGCGGCCGCGGCGGACGCCGGCGCGCGGGCGATTACGTACGGGACCTCGGCGGAGGCCGCGGTCCGCTCCGTCGCGATCGAGGAGACCGGCCGATTCCTTCGGGTTGACGTGATGACGCCGCGCTGGCACGCGCTCGGTCGATCTCCGGTTCGCCGGCCGGTTCAACGTGCACAACGCCCTGGCGGCCGTGGCGGTGGGCGAGGCCCTGGACCTCGACCCCGACCAGATCCGCACGGGTCTGGCCGGGCTGGCGGGCGTTCCAGGCCGGATGGAGCGCGTCGAACGCGGCCAGCCGTTCGAAGTGATCGTGGACTACGCCCATTCGCCGGCCTCCCTTCAGAAGGTGCTCGATCTCCTGGGCCCGGTCGCATCGGGGCAGGGCGGAGGCCTGATCGCCGTCTTCGGCTCCGCCGGAGAACGCGACATCCAGAAGCGGCCGATCATGGGCCGCATCGCCGGCGAGCGATGCCGGCTGGTCGTTGTGACGGACGAGGACCCGCGCGGGGAAGACAGCCGGAAGATCCTCGACGAGATCGCTGCCGGTGCCGAGGCCGCGGGGCGGCGGCGGGACGTGGACCTCCTCTGCATAGCCGACCGCCGCGAGGCGATCGAGGCGGCGTTCGGCCTGGCCCGCGCCGGAGACGTGGTCCTGCTCGCCGGAAAAGGCCACGAGCAATCGATCATCATGGCTGAGGGCCAGCGAGACTGGGACGAACGCAGCGAAGCCGTCCGGGCGCTGGAGCTGCTTGGCTATCGGGGCTGATGGTGCGCCTGCGCGATTCCGAAAGGAGACCCTGACCAGATGCGGTCCTGTCTCTTCCAGCTTCTGATCCTGGTCGCCGTGGTCTTCGCGCTGCTCTGGTTCGGCCTTCCTTTCGGAGCGAGCTGGCTGGCCACCAACGCGCTCAACGCCGGCGGTTTCTCGGGCACCGACACGAAGGTGGACGTCTCGGCCTACCCGCCACCGCTGCTCTTGACCGGCCATGCGGACTCGATCCACCTGGTGTCGCGCCAGGTCGGCATGGGCGACCTCCACGCCGCCAGCCTGGACCTGACGCTCGGCGAGGTGGAGCTGTTCAGCCGCAAGATCGGGACTGTGACGGGGACTCTGGAGGGTGTTCGGGTGGCGACTCCCGACGGCCAACCATTGACCGTGGACACCGTCACGTTGAGCGGAGCGGCGCGCTCCGCGAGCGCGGAGATGGACGTGTCCATGGCGGAAGCGCAGCGGCTCGCGGTGGCGCAGCTCAAAGCTCTCGGTGTCGCGGCAACGGTCACGCTTGCGGCGCCGAACAAGGTCACCGTCACGGCGGGAGGCAAGTCCCAGCCCGGCCGTCTCGAGGCCGCGGCGGGGGGGCTGCTCCTCGTGCCGGACGGCGATTCGCTGCCCACGGTGACTCTGATCGCGCCCGGAGGCGGGAACCCCTTCCGCATCTCGTCGGTGACCATCGGAGCGGACCAGGTCACCCTGAACGGGACCATCGACCTGGAATCGTTGCTGGGCATCTAGATCCGGTGGACGGGGGCTCGTTGGGCGCCGCGGTCCGCGGTCGTTCCATCCGTTAGCCCGGAACGGTCGCCGGGAGGCTGGCTGGTAGACTGATTCTCGATGTCAATCGAACCGGTCGGTCCCTCGCCGCAGACCGAAGAGGCCTCTTCGCGCAAGCCGCCGAGCCGAAGGCCGATGGCCCAGCGAATTCGGCTGGGCCTGGCCGTGCGGTCGTCCCCGCAGTCGCAATTTCGCAAGCTCCGGGACTCGGTCGCTCGCCACTACCCGCAGGCGGATCTCACGGTCCTGCAGCAGGCTTTCGATTTCGCCCTGCTGGCGCACCACGACCAGACCCGTTTCACCGGCGAGCCGTACATAACCCATCCTCTGGCGTCGGCCCAGATCCTGGCCGACATCGGCATCGATCCCGTGGCCATCACGGCGGCGATCCTCCACGACGTGCCCGAAGACACCGACTTCACGCTCGAGGATGTCGATGAGCAGTTCGGGACCGAGGTCGCCCAGCTGGTGGACGGGGTCACGAAGCTCTCCAAGTTCAGCACCCACACCCACGAGGAGCAGCAGGCCGAGAACATCCGGAAGATGTTCCTGGCGATGGCCGACGACATCCGCGTCGTCCTGATCAAGCTGGCCGACAGGCTGCACAACATGCGCACGCTGTACGCGCTGCCGGCGGACAAGCAGGGGCGCATCGCCCGCCAGACTCTCGAGATCTACGCCCCTCTCGCGGAGCGGCTCGGGATGTGGAGCGTCAAGTGGGAGCTGGAGGATCTGGCCTTCAAGACCCTGGAGCCGGACTCATACCGTGAGCTGGCCCGAATGCTGGACACCCGGAGAAAGGGTCGAGAGGCGTTCATCCAGCGCGCCATCGAGACGCTGCGACCGGAGCTGAAGCGGGCCGGCCTGGAAGCCGAGCTGTCCGGCCGGCCGAAGCACCTGTACAGCATCTGGAAGAAGATGGAGCGCAAGGGCGCCGAGATCGGCGAGATCTACGACGTCTACGCCATCCGGATCCTGGTGGAAGAGGTCAGGGATTGCTACGCCGCTCTCGGCGTAGTCCATTCGCTGTGGCGCCCTATCCCCGGGCAGTTCGACGACTACATCGCCGTTCCCAAGCCGAACCTCTACCAGAGCCTCCACACGGCCGTGATGGCCCTCGATGGCCAGCCGCTCGAGATCCAGATCCGGACGCGGGCCATGCACCAGGTCAGCGAAGCCGGCATCGCCGCGCACTGGCGCTACAAGGAGGGCTCGCGAGCCGACAAGGAGTACGACGCCAAGCTGGCCTGGCTGCGCCAGGTCATGGACTGGCAGCGCGAGGTCAGCGACGCGACCGAGTTCGTCGAGGGCGTCAAGCTCGACGTATTCCAGGATCAGGTCTTCGTCTTCACGCCCAAGGGTGAGGTCAAGGATCTCCCCGCCGGGGCGACGCCTCTCGACTTCGCCTACCGGATCCACACCGACATCGGCCATCGCTGTATCGGCGCCAAGATCAACAACCGCCTGGTGCCGCTCGACTACAGGCTCAAGAACGGCGACATAGTCGAGATCGTCACCACCAAGGGCGACCACGGACCCTCGCGCGACTGGATGAACCTGGTCCGGACCAGCCACGCGCGGGAGAAGATCCGGCAGTGGTTCAAGCGCCAGGAGCGCGACGAGAACATCGCCCACGGCCGCGATTCCCTGGACCGCGAACTGCGCCGCCTGGCCCGCACGAGCATTGGAGCCGTCGGCATCGATCGGATCCTGGAGATAGCCCGGACCTACAAGCACGACAACCTTGACGACTTCTACGCCGCGGTCGGTTACGGGGCGATCGGCGCCCAGCAAGTGGTCTCACGACTCGGCGTGGTCGACGATGCCCAGCTCGCGCTCCCGCCGACCGCCGCGCCGCCGGGTCCGTCCCGCCAGGGCGGCGTCCGGGTGAAGGGAGTCGGCGACCTGATGGTCCGGTTCGGCCAGTGCTGCCACCCCATTCCGGGCGACCCCATCATCGGTTTCATCACCCGCGGAAAGGGCGTCACCGTCCACCTGAAGAGCTGCCATACGGTGCTTGGGGAGCGGGAAACGGCTCGCCTGATCGAAGTCGAGTGGGAGAGCCAGATGCAGCAGACCTACCCGATCTCGATTCGTCTCGAGGCCTACGACCGGACCGGGCTTCTCTCGGACGTGAGCCAGGTCGTGGCGGAGGCAAAGGTCAACATCCTCGCCGCCAACGTCGCCGTGATGCCCGATAGGACGGCCACGGTCCGGGCCACGCTCGAGGTGGCCTCCGTCGCCCAGCTGGCCCGTGTAATGAGCCGTCTGGAGCAGCTCAAGGACGTGATCTCGGTACAGCGGGACCTGGGGTAGGGCCGGCTGGATCGCGCGCGAGGCGTTTCGTCCGGTATAGTCCGGGGACTGGTCGAGTAACCATGGCACAGCCGCCGTTACGCCCTGGGCGATCGAGTGCCGAGTGTGGTCCGCAAGGAGGGTTCCGTGTCTGACGAGTTCATCTATCCCGAGGGCATCAACTCGGAGGTCCTCAAGAAGGTCTTCGAGGAGTTCTACATGGAGGTCTCCGAGGACACGGACGGAGACCTGATCGTGCAGGACACTCACCGCTGCTACCTGCGACCCGATCCCGATGGCCGGCTGATCTTGATCTACGCCATCTTCGGCGCCAGTCCGGGCGTGCCGCAGGCGGACAAGCTGGCGTACGTCAACCACGTCAACGACCAGGTCAAGCTCATCCGGGCGTCCGTCTCGGCGAACGGGAAGTTCTACTTCGACTACTACCTGTCGGTCGAAGGCGGAGTCTCCAGACGGTCGATCGTGATGGCCGTCCGACGGTTCTTCTCCTGCCTCCGATTGGCCTTCAAGGAAGACACCGGGAACGTCGTCGCCTGACCCGGAAGGCCTCCGGCCGGAAGGCGGCCCCGAAAGGCGGCCGGCGCGGCCGCTTCCGGATTCGCGGTTCGCTAGACTTGGTGCCATGCCCTCATTCCGCGCTCCCAGGGGAACACGTGACCTCCTGCCCGACGTTCGCGTCGGACTGGGCAGGCTCGAGGGGATAGCGCGCTCGCTCGCGGTCCGGTACGGCTACCGCGAGATGGAGATCCCGCTCTTCGAGCAAACGGCCGTCTTCGAGCGCGGCATCGGCGAAGCGACCGACGTAGTCGAGAAGGAGCTCTTCCGCCTGGCGCCGCGGACCGAAGAGGCCGAGTCGTGGGCGCTCCGGCCCGAGGCGACGGCCGGTGTCGTGAGGGCTTTCGTCCAGCACGGGATGCAGACGTGGCCGCAGCCGGTGAAGCTCTCGGTGCTCGGCCCGATGTTCCGCTACGACCGCCCTCAGGCGGGCCGCTACCGCCAGTTCTGGCAATGGGACGCCGAGGCCATAGGCGATCCGGGTCCGGCCGTGGACGCCGAGATCGTGGAGCTTGGCTGGCGCTTCTACGCCGAGGCAGGGGTGAAGGGCGTCGAGGTCCTTCTGAATTCGATCGGTGACGGGGCGTGCCGGCCTGCCTACCTGGAGAAGCTGACGGCGTACTTCCGGAGTCATGAGGCTGCCTTGCCCGAGCTCGAGAGACGGCGGCTTTCCACGAACCCGCTGCGCCTGCTCGACTCGAAGGATCCCGACATGGCCGGTCTCATCTCTGAAGCGCCGAAGATGGTCGATTGCCTTTGCGAGGCCTGCGCCGGTCACTTCGCGGCGGTCAGGGCGCATCTCGAGGCGGTCGGCGTGCCGTATCGACTCCAGCCGATGCTGGTGCGAGGGCTCGACTACTACTCCCGGACGGCGTTCGAGTACTACCGCAGCGGCGCCGAGGGACAGCAGCAGGCCCTGGGCGGCGGTGGCCGGTACGACGGGCTGGCCGAGCTGCTCGGCGGCAGGCCCACGCCCGGCGATCGGGTTCGCCCTGGGGCTGGATCGGGTGCTGCTGGCGTTGGAGGAAGTGGGCGCGGAGAAGACGCGAGAACCGGCGCCGCTGGCGGTCGTCGTGGGCGCGGACCCGGCGGACACGCGTCGCGCGTCTGCGAGTGGCCTCGATGCTGCGAGCCGAGGGGCTGTCGGTTCGGGCGGAGCTTGCCACCCGCAAGCTGGGGCGGCAGCTCGAGGCCGCGTCTCGCGACCACGCCCATTTCGCGGTGATCATCGGCGACGAGCTGGCCGACGGCCACGTGCAGCTCAAGGACTTGGAGGCGGGAACGCAGCGGGTCGTGGCGCTGACGGACCTGGCCGGGGTTCTGGCCCGCGCCGCCAAGAGCCATCACCACGGGTAGGGAGGCTGCACCGGCCGGCTGACCGCGATGCCATCCCGGGCGCTCGTTCCGGTACGATGCACGGCATGAGTGAGCCCGGCCCAAGTTCCACTGCGCCCGAGATCGCCTTCGGTCTCGCGACTCCGTATCGCGACGTCACGTGCGGTGAGCTGCGGGCCGACGACGCCGGCCGGACTGTGGCGATGGCCGGCTGGGTTCACCGCCGCCGCGACCACGGCCATCTCATCTTCCTGGACCTGCGCGACCGGTACGGCATCACTCAGGTCGTTGTCGACGCCGAGGAGGCGCAGGGCGCTCACGAGGTGGCAAGTCGCGTCCGTAACGAGTTCGTCGTGCGGATCGAAGGCTCGATCGCCCGCCGGCTGGCCGGCAAGGAGAACGCCGAGCTGGAGACGGGCGAGATCGAGGTCCGCGCCGGTTCGGTGGAGATTCTGGGCGAGGCGCAGACGCCGCCGTTCTACGTCAACGAGCCGGATGCGACCACGGATGAGTCGATCCGCCTCAAGTATCGGTACCTGGACATCCGCCGTCGTCCGCTGCTGGAACGTTTGCTGCTCCGCTCCGACCTGGTCAGGGCGATCCGCGATGCCCACCACCGCGCCGGTTTCGTGGAGGTCGAGACCCCGATCCTGCTCAAGTCCACGCCCGAGGGTGCCCGCGACTTCATAGTCCCGAGCCGCCTCCAGCCGGGCAGCGTGTACGCCCTGCCGCAGAGCCCCCAGCAGCTCAAGCAGCTGTTGATGGTTGCCGGAATGGACCGCTACTTCCAGATAGCGCGCTGCTTCCGGGACGAGGATCTGCGCGGCGACCGCCAGCCCGAGTTCACCCAGCTGGACCTGGAGATGAGCTTCGTGGACGAGCAGCGGGTCATGGACTTCGTCGAAGCCATGATCGTCGACGTAAGCAAGGCTGTCGTGCCGGACAGGCCGATCCAGCAGCTGCCGTTTCCACGGATCGACCACGGACAGGCTCTCGAAAGGTTCGGCTCGGACAAGCCGGACCTGCGTTTCGGCATGGAGCTTGTAGATCTGGCGCCTGCGCTGATGGCGGCGCCGGCGCCGCGGGCAGTCCCGGCTCCCGGCGAGGCGGGCACGGGCTTCCGGGTCTTCGACGAAGCCCTGGCCGCCGGCGGCCGCGTCAAGGCGATCGTGGCTCCGGGAATGGCGGACGCGTCACGCAAGCAGATCGACGAGCTTGTCGAATTCGCCCGCCGGTACGGCGCCAGGGGACTGGCCCACGTGTCGGTGGCCGCGGACGGGGCCGGTCAATCGCCGATCGCGAAGTTCCTCGGAGACGATCGCATCGCGGCGATCGTCGCCGCCGCCGGCGCGAAGCCCGGCGATCTCGTTCTGATCTGCGCCGACGCGAGCCACGAGCTGGTCGCCGACGTGCTCGGCCGGTTGCGCCAGGAACTGGGCCTGCGGCTGGGTCTGGCCGACCAGAACGTGCTGGCCTATTGCTGGGTCTATCACTTTCCCATGTACCAGTGGGACGCGGACCGGAGCCGCTGGGACGCCACCCACAACCCCTTCAGCGGCGTCGTGCCGGAGGATGAGAAGCTTCTCGTGACCGACTCCGGAGACCCGTACCGGCCCTCGAGGCAGGATCCGGCCGGCCGGGCGCGGGCCATGCAGTACGACATCGCCCTCAACGGCTGGGAGTTGGGCGGCGGCTCGGTTCGCATCCACAAGCGGGAGCTGCTGGAACGGAGCTTCGCCCTCCAGGGCTACTCATTGGAGAAGATGCACGAGCTGTTCGGCGGCATCCTCGAGGCTTTCGACTTCGGGGCGCCACCCCACGGCGGCATCGCCATGGGCATAGACCGCTGGGCGGCCCTCTTCTCCCACCAGACCAATATCCGCGAGGTCATGGCCTTCCCCAAGACCCAATCGGGGACGGATCTGATGCTGGAAGCCCCTTCGGAGCCCGAACCGGAGCAGTACTCTGAACTGGGCTTGCGATACGTCGGCCTCGAAGCAACGAAATAGGGACCAAGACGCCGTTGGAGCGCCGAAGGGTGCGGCCGGGCGAGCGCTCACACGGTCGGCGGAGGCTATCTAATGGCCGAGAAGATGGTGCGGTGCCACAGGTGTCACGAGGTCTTCGACGCCGAGGCGGGGCCATGTACGAAGTGCGGCGCGCCGTACCAGCCGCCGACCGCTCCAGCCTGATTCGGGCGGCCAGCTCTATGTCGACCGGTACGCAGGCACGGAGTTCGTGCCTCCACCGTTGGTGGTGCCGCTCCGGCCCCTTCCTCGACGCAACTCGACCGGCCTGCTCATCGGCGGGGGAGTCGTCCTGATCGGTCTGGCGGCAGTTGTTGCGATAGTCGTCGCCGTCGGCGGCTTCGGTTCCGCCGCGACGGCCCCGGCCGGATACGTGGTGCCGCGCACCGAACAGCCCTCGGCGACGCCGACTCTTCCTCCGAGCATCGCCCTGACGCTCCAGCAGCTCAACGATCCCAACCTGAGCGCCGATGTCACCGTCCAGAGCGTTGCGGACGTGAACGACCCGTCTCTCGGCAAGCACGAGAGACACGCCGTCTCCTTCGTCGGTCAGATCGCGGGCGGCAATGAAGGCGGGATCGTCATCGAGGAGGGGATCACTCGCGAGTACCGGGTCATCGGCGGCGTCGTCTTCGTGAGAGTGCCACCGGCTACGACGATGGTCGACCGCGGCCAGTATTGCCGGCTACCTGGTGATCGATCAGTCGTTCGGGCTCACCAAGCCTCAGATGCTTCAGCTCGTCGGGGAGGAGAACATCGACGGGCAGCCCGTGAACCACTTCCGGAGCACCAGCGTCGTGGGCGCCGGACGTCGCCCGAATCTCCATGATCGATATCTCCGGGTTCGCTCTTCAAACCGGAGGTCGTGTCGCTGGACCTGTGGACTTCGCCCGACGGCAGCCCGGTGAAGGCGGTCTTCTCGGCGACCAACACGGCCGCGAACGGAACGAAGCTGCTCGATATCGAGACGAGCTACATGTTCACGAATGTCGGCGGTCCGCAGGTGATCGAGAATCCGGCGGCCTCGCCGAGTGCGTCTCTGAGAGCCTCGCCGAGCACGTAGACCCAGATCCTGCCCGGTCCGTGGCTACCGGGCGGACTCGGCGGATCGCTCAGCCTGAGCGGCCAGGTCCGCGTTCCACTCCGGTGGCGGGCCGGCTGCCGGCTCCGGCGGGCCCTGGTATCCGGGCAGGCCGGCGCGCGGCGTCGCTATGTCATGGGTGATGCCGGGATCGCCCAGCTCGATCGAACGCTGCGGCACGCCGTCCGCGACCAGCGAGGCCACGGCCTCCTCGCCGTGCCGGCCTCGAAGCGCGCCCAGGCGCGTCTCGAGGGCGGCCGGAACGAGGATCGGGAAACCGGGTTGGCTCCCGTAGGCGGGCCGGAGGATGTCATCGGCGGCGGCGCCGTGAGCCTCGATCAGGGAAGTGACCGTCTCCGGGTCCACCCAGGCGTACCGGAGCGGCCACATCAGCCCCGCGGAGGTCTCGGCCACGGCAGCGACGGCCGAATGAAGTCCGAAGACGAACCACGCCACGCCGGGGGCGCCTTCGGCGGCGGCGCTGGCGACGGTGACCGGCAGGTCCGCCAGGGCCTCCGCAAGGGGCGGCGATTCGTCGGGCACCACGAGGACGATAGGCATCGCCCCGCCGGCCCACGCGGCCTGGCACAGGCGTCGGATCGCGGGCTCGCCGTCGGCGTCGGAAAGCGCGACCTCGAGATCGGGTACCAGGACGACGGCTGCGACGGTCAATTGGAACCTCCTGCCGGCCGAGTTTACCGCCGCTCGGCGGCGTTGACGCGGGTCGGCTCATGCCGTTCCGCGTCCCTTCCCGCGACACTGTGCGACAATGCGGCCGCCCATGAGTGACTCGCCGAGCCCCGCCACGCCCACCGACGCCGCCGGGCACGCCGTATCGCGCCGACATCCGGAACCTTGCCATCGTGGCCCATGTCGACCACGGCAAGACCACGCTCGTGGACGCGATGCTTCGCCAGGCCGGCGCTTTTCGAGCCAATCAGGTCGTCGTGGAGCGGGTCATGGACTCCGGCGACCTGGAGCGCGAGAAGGGCATCACGATCCTGGCCAAGCAGACCTCCGTCGACTACGACGGGATCCGCCTGAACATCGTGGATACGCCCGGCCACGCCGACTTCGGCGGCGAGGTCGAGCGCAGTCTCCTGATGGTCGATTCGATCCTGCTCCTCGTGGATGCCGCCGAGGGCCCGCTGCCGCAGACTCGCTACGTGCTCCAGAAGGCGATGGCCCGGCATCTCCCGGTGGTCGTGGCCATCAACAAGATCGACCGCTCCGACGCTCGTTCGAAAGAGGTCCTGGACGCCGTCTACGAGCTCTTCCTCGACCTGGGCGCGGATGCCAATCAGATCGATTTCCCGGTCGTCTTCACCAACGCCAAGACCGGCACGGCGACGGCGGACCTCGACGTCCCCGGCACGGACCTGCGACCGCTGTTCGAGCTGCTGATCGAGCACACGCCGGCGCCGGTCTACACGCCCGGCCACCCGCTGCAGCTGCTCGTCACGAACCTCTCGGCCAACGACTACGTCGGCCGGATGGCGGTCGGGCGGATATGGAACGGCACGATCAAGACGGGCCAGAAGATGGTGATCGTGCGAGAAGAAGCGGACGACACCGCCGGCGCGGTCGAGCCCGGACGCACGGTCACGCTCGACCGGCACCGTGACGAGCCTGACCACGGCCCACGGCATCGAGCGCGTGGATATCCCCGAAGCGGGACCGGGCGACATCGTCGCGGTCGCCGGGATCCCCGACGTGACGATCGGCGACACGATCACGGACCCGGCCAACCCGCGCCCGCTGCCGCGACTGGACGTGGACGCGCCGACTCTGCGCATGACGTTCGGGGCCAATACCTCGCCGCTCTCGGGGCGAGAGGGGCGGTACGTGACCAGCCGCCACCTCAAGGCGCGCCTGGACAAGGAGATCCTGGGCAACGTCTCGATCGAGGTCCTGCCGACGGACTCGGCCGACACGTTCGAGGTCCGCGGGCGCGGCGAGCTCCAGCTGGCGATCCTGATCGAGCAGATGAGGCGCGAGGGCTACGAACTCCAGGTCTCGCGACCGGAGGTCCTGCTGCGCGAGGTCGGTGGCGAGGTCCAGGAGCCGTACGAGCGGATCACGGTCGACATGCCGCCCGAGTTCATCGGCCCGGTTCAGGCCGCTCTGGCGGACCGCAAGGCGCGCCTCGAACAGATGACCACGGACGCCGACGGCCGGGTGCGCATGGAATACGTCATCCCGGTCCGCGGCCTGATCGGCTTCCGAGGGCAGCTCCTGACCGAAACGCGCGGGACCGCGCTGCTGCACCAGATCGGCGAGGGCTACGGTCCCTGGGCCGGCGAGGTGACCCACCGCATGACCGGCGTGCTGGTCTCCGATCGGCAGGGGGTTTCGAACGGTTACGCGCTCTACAGCCTCCAGGAGCGCTCGGAGTTGCTCATCGGCTCGGGGGTGGACGTCTACGAAGGAATGGTCGTCGGCGAGAACTCGCGGCCGGATGACATGGACGTGAATGCGACCAAGGAGAAGAAGCTGACGAACATGCGGACGCACTCCCATGACGAGGCGATCCGCTTGACCCCGCCGCGCGACCTGACCCTCGAGTCGGCGATCGAGTTCATCGGCACCGACGAGCTGGTCGAGGTGACTCCCAAGTCGATCCGCATCCGCAAGCGAGTCCTGTCGCAGCACGATCGGCGCCGCATCGCGGGGCGCGAGTACGAGCGCGCAACGTCGGAGGGGACGGACGATAGGGCGAGGATCGATCGAGGCTTGCCGGTGGGGTCTCCTCGGTTGGGTGATCGTCATGTTGGCGGCCGTGGCTCATCGGCTCTGTCGCGATCGTCGCGTCGTGGGTCGGTGCCATCTGATGAGCTGGAGCGTGGGACCGGTGGGTGAGGACGAGTCGATCTCAACTTCCCGGTCGGGGCCGAGCGGGTCACGCGGTTACCGTCGCTCTCGGCTGCCGGGGGAGACCCTGAGCGTCACCTCTCGTCGCCCCGAATCTCGGGCCCCACGGCCCACGTCATCTTCGATGTGACCGGCTACTTCGTGCCCGACACCAGCGGCTCCACCTATCACGCCGTGAACCCGACACGCATTCTCGATACACGTAACGGCACCGGGGACTCTCGGCTGGGCCGCTCAGCTCGCACGTGGCCCTGCACCTTCCGGTCGACGGGCATCGGCGGCGTCGTCGGTCAACGCTCCGGCCGTGACCGGCATCTGAGCGTGACCGCTCAGACCAGCAACGGCTACCTGTACGTCGGTCCAGTCGCCAGCGACGACCCGACGAGCTCGACCCTCAACTTCCCGGTCGGCGACGATCGGGCCAACGGGGTGACAGTCGGCTCTCGGTGCCGCGGCACCTGTCGGCGTCACCTTCGTCGCCTCGAGTCGGGGCCATGTCGTATGCGGGAGCGGTCGTCGGCATCATCGTTGGCCTAGGAACGATCGACGCCACATGAGAGCCGTCCGCGGGCGATAGTCTCGAAGCCGCCAAACCGGGGCCCAGCGCCGGTCGTCGTACAATCCGGCGTGATGCCGATCTACCTCGACCACGCCGCCACGACCCCGCTGCGGCCAGAAGCGCTCGAGGCGATGCTGCCGTGGCTGACCGAAGGATTCGGCAATCCCTCGTCCGTTCACTCATTCGGTCGGCGCGCCCGGGCCGGCCTGGACGAGGCTCATGAGAGAGTCGCGCGATCGATCGGCGCCACGCCGCGCGAGATCGTCTTCACCTCGGGCGGGACCGAGGCGAACAACCTGGCGATCAAGGGCGCGGCCTGGGCGGGCAAGGGTCGGGGCCATCGCATCATCACCAGCTCCGTAGAGCATCACTCGGTCGGCCACACGGTCCGGTACCTGGAGAAGTTCGGGTTCGAGATCGTGGAGCTGCCCGTGGATCGGTACGGCCGTGTCGATCCGGACGAGGTCGATGCGGCCATCACGCCCAAGACGATCCTGGTCAGCATCATGCTGGCCAACAACGAGGTGGGCACCATTCAGCCGATCCAGGCCATCTCGGAGCGGGTCCGACGGCACAAGGGAGTGCTGTTCCACGCAGACGCCGTTCAGGCGGCCCCGTACCTGGAGCTCGACGTTGCCGCCCTGGGCGTCGACATGCTCTCCATCGCCGCGCACAAGTTCGAGGGCCCCAAGGGCGTCGGCGCCCTCTACGTTCGTCACGGCACCAACGTTCTCGCCCAGCAGCAAGGCGGCGCGCAGGAGCGGTACAGGCGGGCCGGGACCGAGAACGTCGCCGGGGCCGTGGGTCTGGCTGCGGGGCTGGAGCTGTCCGTGGCCGAGCGCCCGGTCACGGTTCCGCGGCTCCGCGCGCTTCGGGAGACGCTGGCGGCACATCTTCGGACCCTGGAGGGAGTCCAGGAAACCGGCCACCCCACCGAGCGGCTGCCGGGCCTGCTGTCGGTAGTGGCAGTCGGGCTGGACGGCAACGCCGTGACGATGGCGCTCGATCTTGCCGGCCTGGCATCCTCGACCGGATCGGCCTGCGTGAGCGGCTCGAACGAGATCAGCCACGTGCTGGCAGCGATGGGATTCCCGGAGGACGAGGCCGCGGGCGCGCTGCGGTTCTCGATCGGTCGGATCAACACGGCCGAGGAGATCGCGGAGGCGGCGCGCCTGATCGCCGCCACGATCGGATCCCACAGAGAGGCGGCCGAGCGGCTCGAGGCGCAGCGTGCGTCGGCGCTGTCCGGACCCGCCGAGGCAGTGGCGGCGGCGGAGGCGACGGGCGAGTGACCCGCGTTCTCGTCGCGATGTCCGGCGGCGTGGACTCGTCGGTCGCGGCGGCCCTGGTCAAGGCCAACGGCGACGAGGCGGTCGGCGTGTGGATGCGCCTGAGCGAGGTTGCCGACAGCTACTCGGAGTTCAAGCGGAGCTGCTGCTCCCTGGACGCGGCCGAGGATGCGCGGCGCGTTGCCTCGCAGCTGGAGATCCCGTTCTTCGTGATGAATCTGGAGCGGGAATTCGACGAGGGAGTACTGCAGCCGTTCCTCGATGCGTACCTGGGAGGACGCACGCCAAGCCCGTGCGTCGACTGCAACAGCGTCGTCAAGTTCGGAGCGCTGCTCGGGCGGGCCAGGTTCCTGTACGACTGCGAAGCGGTCGCCACGGGCCACTACGCTCGAGTCGCCGCACCTGCGGAGGCCGGACCCGCGGGCTATGGCCTCCTGCGCGGCCGAGACCCCCAGAAGGATCAGAGCTACTTCCTGTACGGGCTCGGCCAGGAGCAGCTGGCCCATACGCGGTTTCCGCTCGGTGAGATGACAAAGCCGCAGGTGCGCGACGTCGCCCGAGCGCTGGGCCTGGCCACCGCCGAGAAGAGGGACAGCCAGGAGATCTGCTTCGTGCCCCGCGGCGACTACCGCGAGGTGCTCCGCGAGCGGCGAGGCTGGAAGGCCGAGCCGGGGCCCGTAATCGACGTCGACGGCAGGCAGATCGGCGAGCACTTCGGCGCCGCGTCATACACGGTCGGGCAGAGGCAGGGCACGGGCGTGGCCGTCGGCGAGCCGCGCTACGTGTGGAAGATCGACGCGGACGCCAACACGATCAGGCTCGGCCGGCGCTCGGACCTGGCGACCCGCGACTTCCAGGTCGAGGACGTTCGGTTCGTGGCCGGCGATCCTCCGCCCGAATCCGCGGACGGCCTGCGCGCGGAGGTGCAGATCCGACATCGCGGCCGGGTCGCCGAAGCATCCGTCCGGCCGCTGGGCTCCGGGCGGTGGGCCGTCCGGACCGACGAGCCGGTATGGGCCGCCGCGCCGGGTCAGGCGGCCGTCTTCTACCGCGGCGACTTCGTCCTCGGCGGCGGCCGGATCGCCCGCTCGGAGGACCCCGCCGCAGGGTGATCCTCGCGATCCACGACCTCGGGCGCGCCTCGTCTCCGCGCCGCAGTCCGGTGGGCACGCCGCGTCCGTATACTCGACGCGTGGCTATCGGCACCGCTCCAGTACTCGCCCTCCTGGTTGGAGGATTTCACACGGGGCTGTTCGTCGCGGTGCGCGGTCGGGCGGATGCCCGCGTCCTCCTCATCTTCGTTGCCGCCGCCCTGGGAGCGTGGGCCGGGGATGCGACCGGCGGGAGGCTGGGCGTGGATCCGCTGCGGATCGGCGACTTCCACCTGATCGCGGCATCGGCCGTGGCCTGGGCGGGGATCGGATTCGTGACCGTTCTCTCGATCCTGGGCCCGACGAGCCCGGAGGATGGCCGCTAGTGTTCGGGACCCTGCTGCGGCTGGCCGGTCTCCGGCGGGAGTCGCCGAGGGACGTGGACCCCAGGCTGGTGGCGTTCACAAGAGGCGTGGCCATGGGAGCGCTCCTGGGGGCGGCCATCGCCGGATCGACGCTCTGGAGTCGCCGCCGGCGGACCGGATAGCGGCCCCGCCTCGGTCCCGTTCGGTTTGGTACCGTTAGCGGCGATGCCTGACTTGCCGATTCCCTATCTCACCGCGGCCGAGGTGCGGCGCCGCTTCGTCGAGTTCTTCGTGGAGCGCGGTCATACCCACGTGCCCAGCGCGTCGCTGGTGCCTGCGGGCGATCAGACGCTGCTCTTCACGAATTCCGGGATGGTCCAGTTCAAGGACGTGCTGACCGGGCGCGAGAAGCGCAGCTACGTTCGGGCCGTCGGACTACCAGCGCTGCCTGCGCGTGGCCGGCAAGCACAACGACTTCGAGGAGGTCGGCCGGACGCCGCGCCATCACACCTTCTTCGAGATGCTGGGCAACTGGAGCTTCGGCGACTACTTCAAGCGCGAGGCGATCCACTTGGCCTGGGAGCTGCTGACCGAGGTCTACAAGATCCCCGGCGACCGGCTCGCCGCCACCGTCTACACCGACGACGACGACGCCTACCGGATCTGGAGCGAGGAGATCGGCCTGCCGCCGGAGCGGATCGCACGCTGGGGCAACGTCGAGGAGGGAAACGACGCCAACTTCTGGCGGATGGCCGATACAGGCCCGTGCGGGCCGCTGCTCCGAGATCCATTTCGACCGCGGGGCTGAGTTCAGCGAGGGACCGCATTGCATCCCGGACCACTCCGAGCACTGCCCGCGCTGGCTGGAGGTCTGGAACCTGGTCTTCATGGAGTTCGACCAGCGTGCCGACGGGACGCGCGTCCCGCTGCCGATGCTCTCGGTCGACACCGGGATGGGCCTGGAGCGTCTGACGAGCGTCATCCAGCAAGTCCCCACCAACTACGACACGGACCTGTTCACGCCGATCCACGCGGCCATGCGCGAGACTGCTGGGCCACGATCCGGAGGCCTTCGAGGCCGAGCGGTTCAGCTACCAGGTCATCGCCGACCACTCGCGCGCCGTCACGTTCCTGGTCGCCGACGGCGTGGCGCCCTCCAACGAGGGCCGCGGCTACGTCCTGCGCCGGATACTGCGCCGCGCCGTCCGGCACGGCCGGCTGCTGGGCCGGCGCGAGCCGTTCATGGACGTCACCGCGGGCGTCGTGATCGACGTGATGAAGGACGCATATCCGTACCTGGCCGAGCAGCGCGACAAGATCCTGAAGGTGATCCGCCAGGAGGAGACCCAATTCGCCCGGACCCTGGAGACGGGCACGGGGCAGCTCGAGGCGGCGCTGGCCCCGCTGACGACGGCCGAGCGTGTGATCGGGCGCCGGCCCGAGAGCCTGCCGCCCGACGCGCCGGTACTGGCGGGCGAGGTCGCCTTCCGGCTTCACGACACCTACGGATTCCCCGTGGATCTCACCGTGGACATGGCCGCCGAATACGGCGTTCGCGTCGATCGCGACGGCTTCACCGCGGCCATGGCGGAGCAGAAGGAACGCAGCCGCAAGGGCACCAAGGCCGATCTGGCGCGCAACGCCGAGCTCGGCGACATGTACCAGGCGATCCAGCGGCGGGCGGGCGAGACGAAGTTCACCGGTTACGACGGGACCGAGGCCGAGGGCCGGGTAGTGGCGATCCTGCGCGACGGCACCGAGTACCAGGAGCTGACCGGTCACGGCGAGGCCGAGGTGGTGCTCGATGCCACTCCGTTCTACGGCGAGGGCGGCGGCCAGGTCGGCGACCGCGGCGAGCTGCTCGAGGCCGGCGGCGGCAGCGCGCTCTTCACCGTAGAGGACACCCAGAAGCCGATCGCGGGGTTGATCGTCCATCGCGGCGAGCTCCACGGCCGGCTGCAGGTCGGCGGGACGGTGACAGCCCGTGTGGACGCAGAGCGGCGGGCCCGGACGATGCGCAACCACACCGCCACGCACCTGCTTCACCGGGCCCTGCGCAACGTCGTCGGGCCCGGAGGCGCATCAGGCCGGGTCGCTCGTTGCGCCGGACTACCTGCGTTTCGACTACCCGATGGACCGGGCCCTGACGGCCGACGAGAGGCGGGCCATCGAGGACGAGGTCCGGCGGATCGCGCGGGAGAACCGGCCGGTAACGACCACGGTCCAGCCGATGGCGGAAGCCGTCGCCGCCGGGGCGGACGCCTTCTTCGACGAGAAGTACGGTGAGAATGTCCGAACCGTTCGGGTCGAGGGCTACTCGCTCGAGTTGTGCGGCGGTACCCACTGCTCGGCCTCAGGGCAGATCGGCAGCTTCGTGATTACCGCGGACCGCAGCATCGGCGCCGGCATCCGCCGCATAGAGGCAGTGACCGGTGACGGTGCCGATGCCCTGCTGCGCGATCGCCTGGCCCTTCTCGACCGCGTCGCGGACGCGCTGGGCGCCACGTCGGCGGACTCGATCCCGGATCGGGTGGCGGCCCTGCAGGAAGAGCTGCGCGAAACGCGTCGCCGTCTGCGAGCCGGGGGGAGCGGCCTGCCCAAGGCGGCGGAACTGGCCGCCCGCGCCGACGAGGTCGGGCCGGGCGTCAGGCTCGTGGCGCATTCGGGCGCCTTCGAATCTCCCGAACAGTGGAAGAGCTACGCCAAGGAGATCCGATCCGTCCTGGGCGACGGCGTCATCGCCCTGGCCCTGGACGCGGATGCTCCCCAGATCTTCGTCACCGTCAGCCAGGAACTGGTTGCCCGCGGCATCTCCGCGGCCGAACTCGTGAAGGTCGCCATGAAGCCGATGCAAGGGCGGGGCGGGGGCCGTCCGGAGATGGCCCAGGGAATGGGCACCCGTCGGGACGGGATCGGTGCGGCCATGGCGGCCATCGCGGATACACTTAGGACGGCGAGCACATAGCCAACAGCTAGGGGAGCGGCCGTGGCGTTCTGGCGCAGGATCTGGGGCCATGAAACGGAAGCGGCCCTCGCCGCCTGCACCGCCCTGGACATCGGTACGGAGTTCGCCAAGGCCCTGGTCTTCGAGATCGACGAGGGCGGCATGGGCACCGTACGCGGCGTCGGACGGAAGCGCCAGGGCCTCTCGCACATGCAGTCGGGCACCGTTACCGACATCAACGCCGTCGTCGACAACTGCGCCGTCGCGCTCGCCGAGGCCGAGGAGATGGCCGGCTTCCGGCCGACACAATGCGTGATCGGGATCGCCGGAGAGCTGGTCAAGGGCTTCACCACGATGCACTCGCAGGAGCGCAAGCGACCCACCACGCCGATCACCGACGCCGAGCTCCAGAAGCTGATCGGCGGCGTGCAGCGTGAGGCCCTTCGCGAGGCGGAGCGCGCGATTACCTGGGAGACCGGCCTGCCGCAAGTAGACGTGCGGCTGGTCCACGCGGCGGTCACCGGAGCCCAGATCGACGGCTACCCGGTGACGAACCCGGTCGGCTTCAAGGGCCGGCACGTCAAGATCAGCATCTTCAACGCCTTCGCGCCCCTGGTCCACCTGGGCGCGCTGCAGACCGTGGCCCAGCAGCTGGAGCTGGAGCTGCTCGAGATCGTCGCCGAGCCGTACGCCGTGGCGCGGGTCCTCGGCAGTGAGCAGGTCCAGCAGTCGGGCGCTCTCTTCATCGACATCGGCGGCGGGACGACGGACGTGGCGCTGGTCCGCCACGGCGGCATCGAGGGGACGCGCATGTTCGCCCTGGGCGGCCGCGCATTCACCAAGTCCATCGCCGACCGGCTCGATCTGCCCTTCCCGCGGGCCGAGGAGATCAAGGTGGACTACGCCAGGGGCCTGCCGGTGAAGGAACGCGCGGACGTGGCCCGGATCGTCGCCGAAGACGTCGACATCTGGGCGGCCGGCGTGGAGCTGGTCCTGGAAGAGCTGGCGGCAGGCGACCTTCTGCCCGGCCGGGTGTACCTCTGCGGTGGCGGTTCGCACCTGCCGGAGATCGGCAAGATCCTGGCCAGTGAGAAGTTCTGGAAGCGACTGCCGTTCAGCCGGCCGCCGGAGGTTGCCGTGATGGCCCCGGAGCAGGTGGAACGGATCAAGGACGGCACGAACCTGCTCGTCGATCAGCAGGACGTCACGCCCCTGGGCCTGGCCTACCAGGCCATCGAACTGCAGACGAACGAAGATCCGCTGGACGTCGCTCTGCGGCAAGTCCTGCGGGTGATGAAGATGTAGCCGATGGCCATCTACTACCTGGACGCCGAAGACGAGATCACCTCAGCCGCCGCGCGCATCCGCGACTCTTCCGACAACCGGATCGCACTCGTCCTCGCGGGTGGGTCGCGCGTGGCCACGTCGCGGATCAACTTCCGCCTTCTCGCGGGAGAGGCGAAGCGCCGCAACAAGCAGCTCGCGATCGTGGTCGCGGACCCGGCCGTGCAGTCGGTGGCGCGAACGGCCGAACTGCCGGTCTTCGCCACGGTGGGGGAATACGAGAAGGCCGAGGCGGTCCGGGCCGGCGGCGGGCCCGAGCTGGCAACGACCGCCACGCTCGGAGAGCTGGCGATGACCCTCGGGCCGAATGGGTCGAGGGGGCGTCCGACAACCGCGCCGCCCGGGCCGGCCGGTCCTGCCCAGAAGCGCCGCGCCCGGATCGGGGGAGTCCCGCCATCGGTGCTTGCCGGTCTCGCTGCCGTAGTCGTCCTCGTCGTGGGACTCGGAGCGTTCTTCTTCTACCCCAGCGCTACCGTGGCGATCACGGTGCGCGAGGAGACACTCGGGCCGATGAACCTGAGCGTCACCGTGGATCCGAAGGTGACGACCCCGAACGACCAGGCGGCCACCGTGCCCGGCGTGGCCAAGGCTTTCCCGGTGGATGTCTCCGGATCGTTCGACGCCAGCGGGGAGAGCGTCGTCGAGACTCCCGCAACCGGAACGGTGACCTTCAGCAGTGAGAACACCCTCCTCGACGTGCCGATTCCGGCAGGCACGCAGGTCACGACGGCTTCGGGTATCGCCTTCGCCACCACTGCCGCTCGGACCGTGAAGAAGGCGACCTTCTCGACCGGCAGGCGCGGTACGGTCGACGCGCCGGTCACGGCGGTCAAGAACGGGACGGCCGGAAACGTGCCGGCCAACACGATCGTGCGCGTCCCGTCCGACCTCGCGGCCCTCCTCATTTCCGTACCAACCCGGATCCCACGATCGGCGGGACGCACGTGGTGTCGCCGATGATCGTTCAGGCCGACATCGACCAGGCCGAGGCCAATCTCAGGTCGCAGCTTGATTCGGCCCTTCAGGGAGCGATTTCGGCGCCCGGCGCGGTTCCGTCGGGGTCCAACCTGTTCTCCGATACGGCGAAGCTGGGAGACGCGGTCTTCACTCCCGATCCGCAGGGACTGCTCAACCAGGGGGTCGCCTCGTTCGACTTGAGCGCCTCGGCTACCGGGACCGCCGTCGTGGCGGACATGTCCGCCGTTCGAAGCGTCGCCGAGACGCGACTCAGGAGCGCCGTGCGAAGCGGCTACAACCTCGTGGCCGGATCGATCGCGACGCAGCTGGGGACGGCGGCGACGCAAGGAGACGCGGTCCTGGTTCCGGTCACGGCCGAGGGCCTGCAGACGCCGATCGTCGACGCCGGCGTTCTCCGGGAGGCCGTCCTGGGCAAGACGGTAGAGGAGGCGCGAGCGTATCTCGCCCAGTTCGGCCGCGTCGACATCTCGGTGGACCCGGGCTGGGCTTCGACGATGCCCAGCTGGGACTTCAGGATCGACGTCCGGCTTTCCGCCCCCAGCTCCAAGCCAACCGTCCAACCGTCCGAAAGCGTCGTGCCGACACCGGGCCTGGTGCCGACACCAGGCCTGGTGCCGACGCCAAGTGCGGTGCCGACGCCAGCCGTCGCCGTCGCCGTGCCGCGCAGTCTGCGGACTCCTCGGCGTCCGCGAGTCCGGCTCCACCGTCGATCTCACCCTCGCCGCCCCCGGTCGTAACGTCGCCCGGCCCGTCGGCGTCGTGATGGCGAAGGCCCAGGGCGAGGACGCAGTCACCTCCCGTCGCGTGCTGGGTATCGATCTCGGGGAGCGCCGGATCGGCGTGGCGATTGGAGACCTGGACGCACGGATCGCCACCCCCCTGACTACGTTGAGCCGGGCCAAGAACATCCGGGAGGACGGGCTCGTCATATCGAGGCTCGCCTCAGAACAACGAGCCGGCGCTCTCGTCGTAGGATTGCCGCTCGACATGAGCGGCGAGGAAGGCATGCAGGCGATCCGAACGCGCGAATGGGCCACGGCCGTGGCAGAAGCCACCGGCTTGCCCGTGCGGTTCCGGGACGAGCGTCTCTCCAGCGAGCGAGCCGAGCGGCGGATCGGAACGCCGGCCAGGGGTCGCTCCGGCGGGCCGCCGACGGCCGCTCAGCGCGACGGCAGAAGGGCTCGAATCGATCGGGAGGCGGCGGCGTTGATCCTCCAGGATGAGCTGGACGCCATCACGAACGGGGAACGGGAGTCGGAGACCAGATGACGGTTCGAGACGGCGGCGGCCCGAGGTCGGGAGGGCGACCGGGCCAGGATCGCGAGCCAGCGACCGCGGCCTGTCGTCGACATGGGCTGGGACGACTTCATGCCGCCAACCGCCGAGGAGATCGCCGAAGGCCGGCGGCCGGCCTCGATGGCCGTTCGGCGCGACTACCGGTCGAGTCGAACGAGCGGACCCGGTCACTTCCTTCGGTTTGCCGTGTTCGCTCTCCTGCTGGGCGGGCTCGTCGTGGGCGGCCTGTACTTCGTGGCGCGTCCGATCGTTGTCGGCGGCATCGTCGATTGGGCCGCCGAGAACCCGAGCGCCCTCCAGGTTCCCTTCGTGGCCGACGTGGTACGCAATGAGTTGGGCTCGAGCCTGACCAGGCCGGTCAACCCCTCGGACCGGAATGAGATCGTCGTCATCATCGGCCCGGGCGAAACGCCGCGGCAGATCGCGGACCAGCTCGTCCAGGCCGGCGCGGTAACCGAGGCCAGGGCCCTGGTCTTCCAGGCCATCGAGCGGGACGTGACCTCGCAATTCCAGGTCGGCCGGCACGTCGTGAGCAAGTCCATGACCGTCGACGACATCATCTCCGTGCTGATTCAGCCGCCAGTCGCCCCGCCGACGGTGCGAATCACCTTCCGTGAAGGGCTGCGGATCGAACAGATGGTTGCCAAGCTCGAGTTGCTGGAGGCCAACCCGGTAGACCCGACCGCGCCGCTCACGATGAACCCCGGCCAGTTCTACGACCTGGCCATGCACCCACCGGCGGATCTGCTTGCCAGATACCCGTGGCTCAAGCTGCCCGACGGGGCTTCGCTCGAAGGCTTCCTCTTCCCCGCCACCTACGACGTCGACCCGGACACGACGCCGCTGGAGCTGCTCACGATGCTCCTCGACGCCTTCGCGAACCATGCCCCGCCGGCGCTGCTGCAACTTCCGCCGGATGAGATCTACCAGAAGGTCAACATCGCCTCGCTGGTCGAGAGCGAGGCCAAGGTGGACTCGGACCGGCCGCTCATCGCCGGCGTGTATACGAACCGGCTGAATCCGAAGATCTGGCCGACCGGACTGCTCAACGCCAACCCGACGCTCAACTACGCGAATGACTCCATCTGGCTGCAGGATCCGGCGCACCCGATCGAGTCCTGGGTGGACTACACGTTCTGGAACTCGATCAAGACGGCTGGGGCACTCAGCAAGGTCGTCTTCCCCGGGAAGCTGGCCGGGTACAACACATACAGCCATGCCGGTCTCCCGCCGGCGCCTATCTGCTCGCCCAGCGCGCCTTCTCTGCTGGCCGCGGTCACGCCGGATACCGCCGACGGCTATCTGTACTTCCTGGCCAAGAACGACGGCAGCGGCACGCACGCTTTCGCCAAGACCCAGGCCGAGCAGGACGCCAACGCCAAGAAGTACGGCTACACGCCCTAGCGCCCAGGCGCGCGACCAGCCGGATGTGGGGTCGCGGCGGCTTCGCTAACATGAGCGAATGACCGACATCGTTCGCGGACTACCACAGCCGGCCGACTTTCCGGCGCCTCCGAGCGCGGCCGATCGCGCGCGATGGGCGGAAGCGGACAGGGCCGCACGACCGATGCGCCTGTCGAGGCTCCGATCGCGCATGGCCGCCGAGGGAGTCGATGCGTATTTCGGCATACGGCCCGAGAACTCGCGGTACCTGACCGGCTTCGTCCTCGAGGACGGCGAGGATCGAGTCTCGGGCAACTCGGGCCGCTTCCTGGTCTCGCCGGACGAAGTAGTGCTTCTGGCGGACAGCCGCTACCGGCTGCAGGCCATCGCCGAGGCGCCGGACGCCCGCATCGAGGCCACGACCTACGATCTGGCGGCAATCTGGCCGGCCCTGCTGGGAAGCGTCGGGGCGAAACGAATCGCCGTCGAGGCGGCGTTCGTGAGCCGCCAGCTCTGGCATGAGCTCGAGCGCGCCGCGCCGGACGCCGAGCTCGTAGAGGTGGCCGGTTGGGTGGAGGCCGACCGGGCCGTGAAGGAGCCGAGCGAGATCGAACGGATTCGGGCGGCCTGCGCCGTGGGCGACAGGGCCCTGGCATCGATCCTGCGCCGCATCAAGCCCGGGCACACGGAAAGCCATCTGGCCCTGATGCTCGAGTGGGAGATCCGGACGGGTGGGGGAGACGCACTGGCCTTCGGGATCGCCTGCCTGGCGGGCTCCAACGCGGCGTTGCCCCATGGATCGCCATCGAGCCGGGAAGTCCGCGCCGGACAGGTTCTCCTGTTCGACTTCGGAGCCATGGTCGACGGCTACCGAAGCGACATGACGCGGACGCTGTTCGTGGGAGAGCCCAAACCCGGCGACAGGGATGTCTATGACCTGGTGGCGGCGGCTCAGCAGGCTGCCATCGATGTGCTGACCGCCGCGGCGCGCGGCGATGTGCCCGTCCCCGGCGGCAAGGAGGCCGACGGAGTGGCCCGTCGGGTCATCGAGCAAGCCGGCCACGGCGATCACTTCGGCCACGGGCTCGGGCACGGCATCGGCCTGGCCACGCACGAGCTCCCCGTACTCAGCACCGTCTCCCGCGACGAGACGCTACCGAGCCCGACGGTATTCAGCGTAGAGCCGGGCGTCTACCTCGATGGCGAGACCGGGGTTCGAATCGAGGATCTGGTCCTGTTCGATTCCGGCGCTCGCCGGCTCGAGCGCCTTACGGGCTTTCCTCGCGAGGTCGTCGTCGTCGGCGTCTAGTCGCTCGGACCGGAGGGCGTTCGTCCCGGCCTCCGCCTCGGCTACAATCGCGGTTCGAGCGGAGTGTCCGCCCAACCTTGCGCCTCCCACCCTCAGGAGTCCCCCTCGACCATGATCTCAACAAGCGACCTGCACAAGGGTGTCGTCATCGAGCTCGATGGCGACCTGTGGCAGATCCTCGACTACCACCACCTCAAGATCGGTCGGGGCTCGGCCCAGGTCCGCATCAAGCTCCGCAACGTCAAGCGCGGCCAGACGGTGGAGCGTTCCTTCCAGGCCGGCGACAGGTGGCCTCGGGCGCAGATCGATCACCGCCAGATCCAGTTCATGTACCAGGACGGCAGCGACTACCACTTCATGGAGACCGAGAGCTACGAGCAGTTCAGCGTCAGCGCCGAGCAGCTCGACGATGCCGTCAACTATCTGAAGGACGGGATGCTGCTGGACCGGACCAGCTATGAGGGCGAGACGATCGGCGTCGAGCTGCCCGTCACGGTCGACCTGCAAGGTCGTCGAAACCGAGCCAGGTTTCGCGGGCGACACCCAGAGCGGCGCACGCAAGCCGGCGAAGCTCGAGACGGGACTCGTCATCCAGGTGCCGATCTTCGTCGGCGAAGGCGACACCATCCGGGTGGACACTCGAACCGGGGAATACCAGACGCGTCTCTGATCTCCGAGCCGGGGATGATGGGCGTGTTCGAGCAGAGGAGCGGCCGTTGAGTCGCGGCGATCCGCCCGAGAGCGACACGCTGTGGGACGTTCTGCCGCCCACGGAGCACGAAGCCCGTCTGGGCCGGCGTGCCGACCCGCCGGAGTGGGCGCTGCCGGCCTGGGACGCGATCGACGACCCCGCCGTGCCGGAGCGCGCCCTGGAGCCGCCCGTGGATCTGCCGGCGGAAACGCCCGGACCGGAAGCCCCGGAGTCGCCGGCCGGCCGGGCCCACAGGCCGGCGCAGCCCGCCTCCGACTTCGGCCTGCGGATCCTGGGAGTCAGCGAGGTCACGCGGGCGGTCCGGGACGCCGTCCGTTCGGAGCCCGCCCTTCGTGACGTCTGGGTGGAGGGCGAGGTCGGCCGCGTGACCGTCTCGTCCGCGGGGCACTCCTACTTCACCCTCAAGGACGAGCGCAGCCAGCTGGCCTGCATCTTCTTCAGGGACGAGCGTCTGGCCTCTCCGTTCGAAGCTCGGACCGGGTTGCGAGTCGTCGTCCACGGGCGCGTCGACGTCTTCGAGTCCCAGGGCCTGTACCAGCTCTATGTCTCGAGCGTGCAGCCGGCCGGCTTCGGGGAGCTGGCCCTCAAGTTCGAAGCACTGAAGGCGAAGCTGGCCGCCGAGGGTCTCTTCGACTCCGCCCGGAAACGGCCGCTGCCGTTCCGGCCGGCGGTTATCGGCGTCGTCACGAGTGCTTCAGGCGCGGTCTGGCACGACATCTGTCAGGTCGTCGGGCGGCGGTGGCCCATGGCCCGGCTCGTGCTTTCCGCCTGCCAGGTCCAGGGTGACGGCGCGGCTGCCAGCGTTGTCGCCGGGCTGGACCGGCTGGCCCGATGGGGCGAGATGCTGCGTGCCGAGGGCCGGTCCCAGGAGGCCCCGGCCGTGGTCATCCTGGCGCGTGGCGGGGGTTCGCTGGAAGACCTCTGGTCGTTCAACGACGAGCGAGTCGTGCGGGCCGTCGTGGCTCACCCCGTCCCGGTCGTCTGCGGCGTAGGCCACGAGGTAGACGTCACTCTGGCCGACTTCGCCGCCGACGTGAGGGCGCCTACTCCCTCGGCCGCGGCCGAGCTCGTCGTTCCGGATCGTATTGAAGTCGCGGCCGGCGTGGCCGAACTGGCGCGGCGCGGCAGGAATCTGGCGTTATCGGCGGTAGCGTCGTCGCGAAATGAGCTGGAAGCCGAAGGGCGGGCCCTCGACCGGCTGAGGCCGGGCGCTCAGCTGGCCCAGGCCCGCGAGCGGGCGGGCCACCTGCTCGACCGTGCGACTCGGGCGCTGCGGGACACGGTGGCGACGCGGCGGGCACTTGAAGCGGCGGCCATGGCACGACTTGCCCCCGTCGCGGAGACGCGCCTGGCCGTAGCCCGGGCGGCGGTCGAGCGGAACGCGGCATCCCTGCAGGCTCTCGGGCCGCAGGCGACGCTGGACCGCGGCTACGCAATCGTGCGCCGCGCTCTCGACGGTCTCGTGGTCAGGGATCCCGGAGAGGCCCCTGCCGGCACCCGGCTATCCATCAAGGTTGCCAGAGGAGAGGTTGCCGCGCGCGTGGAGGACGCCGCCTCACCCGGAGGACGGCCGTGATCGAGATTGGCCGCCGCGGCGGCGGCTCTGCTGCTGGTCGCCGTGGGCGTCTTCGCGCTGTCTCTTCGTCTCGGTATGCTCGTCGGGAGGCGACTGGACCGGGCGATCGAGGAACGAGCTTCACAGGAGGAATCCCGACGTGACTAACGAACAGGTCCCCGATCCGGCCCTCGAGATCGATTCGCTCTCGTTTGACGAGGCGCTGACCGCGCTCCAGCGCACGGTCTCCGAGCTAGAGCAGGGGGGCCTGCCGCTGGAGCGGTCCCTGGCACTCTACGAGCTGGGCGTGGGCCTGCACGAGCGGTGTGCGGCGTTGCTGGGCGAGGCGGACCTTCGAGTTCAACGGCTGCTGGAGCGGTCCGCGGGCGCTCTCGAGGTCGCGGAGCTGCGGGCCGGCGAGGTTCCCAACCAGGACTAGCGCGTCACGGTCCGCCCTGCGCCGCCGTCAGGGGCTTTCGCAGCGGCGGTGGGCAGGAGCGGTAGACTGCCGCCAGACATAACGAGGCGCCGAACCGCTGCCATTGAAGCGCCTCCGCAGCAGGCGCGGATTGGGGATCCGCCCAGGAGCAAAAGAATTTGGCCATCCTGCCCACGCTGCAGGGCCCGAGCGACCTCCGCGGCCTATCCGGCGACCAACTGGACGGGTTGGCCGAGGAGATTCGCGAATACATAATCGCGACCGTTGCCAAGACGGGCGGCCACCTCGGGTCGTCCCTGGGCGTCGTGGAGCTGACCCTGGCCCTGCACCGGGTACTGGAGTCGCCACGTGACAAGATCGTCTGGGACACCGGCCACCAGGCCTACGCCCACAAGCTGCTGACCGGCCGCTACTCCAGCTTCCCGTCGCTGCGGCAGCTCGGTGGCATCGGCGGCTTCCCCAGGCGCGGCGAGTCCGAGCACGACGTCTTCGACGGTGGCCACGCGGGCACCGGGCTCTCCATCGCGCAGGGTCTGGCTACCTCGAGAGACATGCGCCACTCGATGGAGCGGATCGCGGTCGTCGTGGGCGATGCCGCGCTCATCAGCGGCCTTTCTCTCGAGGCGCTCAACGACATCGGCCACCGCCAGACCCAGCTGCTGATCGTGCTCAACGACAACGCCATGTCGATCAGCCCCACGGTCGGGGCATTCAGCCAGTACTTCTCGACGCTGAAGCTCTCCTCGGCCTGGAAACAGAGCAAGACCGCGTACGACCGAATCGTCGAGTCGCTGCCGGTGGTCGGCCGGCCGGCACTGACGCTGTCCCGGCGCATCCGACGCATGGTGGTCAACTTCGCCCAGCCCGGCCAGCTTTTCGAGGACCTGGGGATCACCTACCTGGGCGTCATCCCGGGCCACAACGTTCGAGGTCTGGAGCACATCTTCCGCGCCGCCCTCGACGTCCCGGGGCCGGTCCTGGTCCACGTCCGGACCAGAAAAGGGCGAGGCTACCGGCCTGCCGAGCGCGACCAGATTGGATTCCACGGCGCCGCTCTCCCGCCCATGACCGACCTGGCAGACCGTCCAGGCGCGACCGCGGCCTTCGGCACGGGAACCTCGCCGGCATTGACGGGACCGGCGCTGGCTCGCAAGGAGAGCGCGATGCCGGTGCCCGGCCGGTTCGACGAGGCTCCGGTGGAGCCATCCGGCAACGGCAACACATCCGCTGGGGGAGCGGACATGGGTACCCCTTCCGACGCGGCCAGGAAGGCGGCCACCCACCGGCCGCCCAACTACACGTATCACTTCGCCCGCGAGCTGATCGAGCTGGCGGCCGTCGATCGGCGCATCGTCGCCGTCACGGCGGGGATGCCGACCGGGACCGGCCTGCACTTGTTCCAGGAGAGGTTCCCGGACCGCTTCATCGACGTCGGCATCGCCGAACAGCACGCCGTGGCTCTGTCCGCGGGAATGGCCCTCGCCGGCGAGAGACCGGTCGTCGCCCTGTACTCGACCTTCCTGCAGCGAGCTTTCGACCAGGAGGTTCACGACGTTTGCCAGAACGACCTGCCGGTGCTGATCGCCATCGATAGGGCCGGCCTGGTGGGCGAGGACGGGACCAGCCATCAGGGCATGTTCACGCTTCCGACCCAGCTCCAGCTGCCGAGGATGGTCGTTGCCAGCCCCAAGGACGAGCAGGAGTTGCGTTCTCTCGTCCGCACCGCGTTCTCGCAGGACCACCCGTTTGCGCTCCACTACCCTCGCGACCCCGGGTTGGGCGTGCCGGTCCGTGAGCCCGAGATCGTGCCGGTCGGCGTCGGCGAGCTGCTGCGGGAGGGTCGCGACGTCCTGATCGTCGGCTTCGGACCCATCGTCGAACGGGGCAGGCACGCTGCCGACATGCTCGAGGCGGAAGGCTGGTCGGTCGGTCTCATCAACGCCCGTTTCGCCAAGCCGCTCGACCGGCAGCTCATCCTGGATCAGGCCCGCGGCAAGAAGCTGCTGGTCACGCTCGAGGAGAGCGTCGTGACGGGCGGCTTCGGAGCCGGGGTCCTGGAGTTGATCGAGGAGGCACGGCTGGCCGATCCGGCTTATCGGGACGTCTCCGTTCGAGTCGTCGGCATCCCGGCGGATCGATTCGTGGAGCACGGCTCGGTCGACCAGCTCCGCCGCCTGCTTCGGCTCGATGCCGCAGGCATCGCAAAGCAGATTCGTGAGACTCTGGCCAGACTGGGTAGCACGCCTGAGGCCGTGGCCGTCGCTCCGGTCGCGAATTGGGGGCGGACCGACGCCGCCGGCAACTCCTAGCCTCGCGACTCGGCCCGCAGGCCGGCGCAGCACGCGATGATCCGGTTGTGCCACGATTGATGTCATGAGCCCTGCCGCACGTCGACCCAACCGCCAACGACTGGACCAGCTCCTGGTGGAGCGAGGCCTGGCCGAGACTCGAACGCGCGCCCAGGCCCTCGTCATGGGCGGCCACGTGAGAGTCGGCGAAGGTGCCGCGGCCCGGACGGACCGCAAGCCCGGCGATCTGGTCGAGACGACCATAGCCCTGGAAGTCGAGTCGCCGCCGCCGTTCGTCTCGCGAGGCGGGTTGAAGCTCCGGGCCGCGCTCGACTTCTTCGGTGTCGAACCCGTCGGTCTCGTGTGCCTGGACGTGGGCTCGTCCACCGGCGGCTTCACGGACCTGCTTCTGCAGCGCGATGCCAGTCGCGTCTATTCCGTGGACGTCGGCCGCGGCCAGCTGGCAGAAGCCCTCAGGCACGATGCGCGCGTCGTCTCCATGGAGCGGACCAACGCCCGCGCCCTGGGGCCGGGCGTGCTTCCGACCGCGGTAGACCTCGCCGTCGTCGACGTCTCGTTCATATCGCTGGACCGGATCCTGCGACCGGTGGCCACGTGCTTCGGGCCGCTCGGCGGCCGGATCGTGGCCCTCGTCAAGCCACAGTTCGAGGCCGGACGCAAGCAGGTCCGCGACGGCGTCATTCGAGATCCGGCCATCCACCGCCAGACGCTGGAAACCGTAGCCCGATATGCCGCCGGGATCGGGCTGAAGCTGCGGAACGCGATCGCCTCGCCACTAACCGGCCCGGCCGGGAATCGGGAGTTCTTCCTGGAGTTCGAGGTGCCGGCGGGATACGGTGGGCCGGACGGCGTGCAGGCCGAGCTGGCCGACGAGTGGTTGCGCAGGTTCAAGGAGCTGGCCGGGGCATGAAGGTCGGTCGTCTGGGATTCGCCTACAACCCAACGAAAGAAGCCGCCCTGGGCCTGCGCGCTCGCGCGGAGGAATGGTGCGAGGTCAAGGGCGTCGCTCATTGGGCGGCCCCGGCCGGCGAACGGCCCGCGCTGCTGGAGCGGCTTCCCGGAACCGACGCCCTGGTCGTGCTGGGCGGCGACGGCACTTTCCTGCGGGCAGCTCGGGCCGTCGCGGAGATCGACGTCCCGATCCTGGGCGTGAACCTGGGCAAGGTCGGGTTTCTGTCGAAGGTCGAGACGCAGGAGCTGGAGGCGGTACTGGGTCAGCTCGTCGAAGGCGACTTCACGCTGGAGAATCGAATGGCCCTCGAGGCCACGATCCATCCCGGCGGGCGCATCGAAGCCGGCGAGACCTTCTTCGCCCTCAACGAGATCGCCGTCGCCCGTGGCTCGCTGGTCCGCGTCTGCCGGCTCGAAGTCGAGATCGGCCCGTCGCATCTGGCCACTTTCGTCGCCGATGGGCTGGTCATATCGAGCCCAACCGGATCGACCGGGTACTCCTTCTCGGCAGGCGGTCCGATCGTCGATCCCACGAGCAGGAACATGGTCGTCACCCCGATCGCCGGATACCTGTCCGCCATACGGTCCGTGGTGGTGAGCCCCCGCCACACCGTCCAATGCCGCGTCGTCGACGCCTACGACGTCCTGATGAGCGTGGACGGTCGCGAGGATCGCAAACTGGCCATCGGAGACGTAGTGTCCGTGCGTGAGCTGGCGCGGCCCATCCGGTTCATCGAACCTCACGGCGCGCTGCCGTTCTGGGACCTGCTCCGGCAGAAGTCGGAGCTGCTGCCTTCATGACCGGCGGCGTCGACACGGACCTCGGGGCGCAGGGCGTAGAACTGGTTGGGGGCTCGGCCGGGCGCGAATCGGGCGGCGACTCGGGGGCGGAGGCGCCTCCGGCAATCGCGGGACGCCTCACGAGCCTGGGCGTTCACGATCTCGCTCTGATCGACCGGGTGAGGATCGCCTTCGAGCCGGGATTGAACGTCCTGACCGGGGAGACCGGCGCCGGAAAGAGCCTGCTCATCGACGCCCTCGGCCTCGCGGTCGGGGCCAGGGCCGACTCTTCCCTGGTTCGTCACGGCTCCGATGCGGCCCGAGTCGAGGCGCTCTTCGATCGCCTGCCCGAACCGATGATCTGCGTTCGGGAGATCTCCTCCACCGGGCGATCCACGGCGCGAATCGACGACGAAACGGTCACGGCCGCCCATCTGTCCGAGGTGGCCGGTCGGCTGGTCGAGATCCACGGCCAGCACGACCAGCAGCGGCTGCTCGACGAGCGCTGGCAGCGAGAGCTGCTCGACTCGTTCGGGCGCCTCGAACGGGAACGAGCCGCGATGGCGACGGCCGTGGAGTCGTGGCGCCGGAACCAGGCGGCTCTGGCGGAACTTGCGCTGGATCCACGCGAGCTGACCCGGCGCCTCGAGCTGCAGGAACACCAGGCGGCCGAGATAGAGGGTGCGAAACTGCGCGCCGGCGAAGCCGCGGAGATCGGGGCCCGGCTGGCCGCGGCCCAGCACGGCGAGACGATCGCCCGAGGCAGCAGCGAGATTCACGAGGCGCTCACGGGGGAGGGGAGCGGCGCGAGAGAGGTCACGGCCGCGGCCGCGCAGCGAGCCCGCGAGCTGGCGCGGCTGGACGACCGCTACGGCCCCGTCGCGGAGCGGCTGCTCGGCCTGGCGGCGGAACTGGAGGATGCGGCCGCGGAGGCAAGCGGACTGGCGGAGACGCTGGAGCACGACCCGGCGGCCCTGGCCCGGATGGAAGAGCGACTCTCCCTGATCTACTCCCTCGAGCGCAAGTACGGCGAGGATGAGACGGCCGTGATCGCGTACGGGGAGAAGGCCGCGGAGGAGGCTTCGCGATTGCGCGACCTGGAATCGTCGCGCGAGTCTCGTCAGGCGGAGTCGGCCCGCTTGCTGGCGGAGGTCGCGGCCGCCGGTCGGGCCCTCACGAAGGGACGGACGGCCGCCGCCGGGAAGCTGGCGAGATCCGTTGAAGCGGCCCTGGGCGGCCTCGGGTTCCGCAAGACCACGTTCCAGGTCTCGGTTACCCGGCGGCAGGCCGGGCCCGCCGAGCCGGCAGTGGAATCCGGCGGCGAGCGGGTCGCCTTCGACGCCAGCGGCCTGGATTCGGTGGCATTCCTGATCGCGCCCAACCCCGGCGAGCCGGCCCGGCCGCTGGCCCGAATCGCATCGGGCGGGGAGCTCTCCCGGGTCGCGCTCGCAATCAAGCAGATCCTGGCCGAGGCCGACCGCACTCCCACCCTTGTCTTCGACGAGATCGACAGCGGCATCGGCGGCCGCAGCGCCGAGCCGGTGGGCCGGAGCCTGTGGGAGCTCGCCCGGACTCATCAGGTTCTGTGCGTCACGCATCTGGGCCAGATCGCGGCCTACGCGGACGCGCAGTTCCGCATCGAGAAGGGCCAGCGGGACGGGCGGACCGTGACGGAAGTGCACAGAGTCGAGGGCCCCGACCGGGTTGCCGAGCTGGCCCAGATGCTGGCCGGGTCGGAAGGCGGAGCCGCCGCGAGGGCGAGCGCCGAGGAACTGCTCGAGCGCGCCGCGGCCTGGCGTCGTGCCAACGAGGGCAGGTGACGTGGCGGCCGCGGCGTCCGGCTCGGTTGACCGACTGAGCGCCGCGATCGAGGAGTTCCTGCTCCAACTGCGCGTCGAGCGGGGCCTCTCCCCGGCGACCCTCACGGCCTACCGCTCGGATCTGCTCGACTTTGCCGCAAGCCGGGGCGCCTCGGCCACGTGGGATACCAGCGCCGAGATCCCCATCAGGTACCTGAGCATGCTGGGAACGCCCGGGCGAGTCCGGCGCCACGTCCTGCGACCCACGACTCTCCGGCGACGCGCGGCCTCGTTGCGCGGCTTCTATCGCTTCTGTTTCGCCGAGGGGCTCATCGAGACGGATCTGGCGTCGCGTTTCGATCTGCCCCGCCAGCCGAGGTTGCTGCCGGAAGTGCTGAGCGTCGAGGAGGTGGAGGCCCTCCTGAGCGTGAAGGGCGACGAGACTCCGGTCGGCATCCGGGATCGAGCGCTCCTGGAACTTCTGTACGCGTCGGGGCTGCGCATATCGGAGGCAGTCGGCCTGGACATCGAGGACATCTCGCTTGACGAAGGTCTGGTGCGCGTCGTCGGCAAGGGCGATCGCGAGCGCCAGGTGCCGGTCGGCGAGGTGGCTCTGACCTGGCTGCGGCGGTACGTCGACGACGTCAGGCCCGGCTGGCTGGCGGGATGGCACGGGGACGCACGCCGTGGGGGGCCGGTCTTCCTGTCCGTGCGCGGCGACCGCCTCGATCGCCGGCGCGCCTGGGAGATACTGGTCGCCGCGGCCAGGAGCGCCGGCCTGCGAGAGGGGATCAGCCCCCACACGCTGCGGCACTCTTTTGCGACACACCTCTTGGAGGGAGGCGCGGACCTGCGTATCGTTCAGGAGTTGCTCGGGCATGCGAGCATCAGCACGACACAGCTGTACACGCATCTGACTGGCGAACGGATCAAGGACGTATATGCTCGTGCCCATCCACGGGCGTGACCGAGTGGAGAAGCCCGACAGGTGGACGGGCCATGAAGGAGACGAGGATGAGCTACGCGGATTCGTTGCTTGCGAAGGACGAGAAGGTCCTCTACCGGGCCAGGCAGTTCTGGCTCGCGCCGGTCTCGGATGCCCGAAACCCCCTGCTGATAGTTCTCGTCGGCCTCGTGCTCGCGGTGCTCGAGCATTGGGTTCTCCATTGGAGCCAGGTGATCGCGGTGGTTGGGCTCCTGATCGCCCTGGTCGGGCTCGTCTGGATTGCGATCGTCTACTTCACCTGGAGGGCTGAGGAGTACGTCATCACCACGCGCCGCGTCCTCAAGGTCGAAGGTCTGCTGGACAAGAAGAGCGGCGACAGCTCCCTGGACAAGATCAACGACGCGGTCCTGAAGCAGGGTCTCCTGGCGCGCATGTTCCACTACGGCGATCTCGAGATCCTGACGGCGAATGAGGAGGGGATCGACAAGTACCAGATGCTGGCGCAGGTAGTCGAGTTCAAGAAGGCCATGCTCAATGCCAAGAACATGCTCGACGACGGCTTCCGAGGGCCCAGCGTGAGGGCCACCGGTCCGGCCGCCGCGGCTCCGAGCGTGGACGACCCAACCGTCACACTGGCGAAGCTCGCGGATCTCCGCGACAAGGGCGCCATCACGCCCGCGGACTACGAAGCCAAGAAGGCCGAGCTGCTCGGCCGCATGTAGTTCCGGAGAGATCGAAGGGCGTCCGCGTTTCGGCGCGCCCGCGACGCTTCGGTGGTCACCGAATCGAGGTCCACCTTTGACTTCGCTATGACATCGCACGGGCCGTCATCTGGATCGCACTCTTCTTTCTGATCGCGGGGCCGGTCCATGAATGTGCTCACGCCGTGGCGGCCTGGCGACTCGGCGATGACACGGCAAAGCGGAACGGGCGGATCACGCTGGACCCGTTCGTCCACTTCGATCCCATTGGTGGGACGCTACTGGCGGTGAGCGCGATCCTCGGTGGCGCCGGCTTCGGATGGGCGAAACCGACGCCGGTGAATCCCGTACACCTTGCGCGGCCACCACGCCGAATTCCATCGTCGCCGCGGCCGGCCCGCTCTCCAACCTCGTGCTGGCCGCCCTGTTCGCCATCCCGTTCCGCATTCTGTGGGCGCAAGGCGTCGTGCTGGGGCAACACCTCGGCGATCGAGATGGTGCAGCTCGTCTGCTACTCGGGTGTCTGGCTGAATGTGCTGCTGATGTTCTTCAACTTCATCCCGATACCGCCCCTGGACGGTTCGCACGTCTTGTTCGACTTCCTGAATCCGCGCACGTCCCGCGACCTCCAGGCGACCCTGAACCAGTACGGACTGCTCCTGCTGGTCGGGGCCATCCTGGTCGCGGGCCAGGTCCTCGTTCCCGTCGCTCGGCCTGTCGTCAGCTTCCTCACCGGCCTCCCAATCCAGCTGGTCTAGCTCAATCCGTGCGTGGATGGTGGGCGTTCGAAGATCAGGCGGACTCGCGCGTACCTGCGTGCCGGTGTCTCGCCGGCCGAGCTGGCAGAGCTGGCAGCCTGGCTGAAACCAACGCAACTGGAGTTGTTCGATCGGATGCTCGTCAGCGACCGGCGTCACGGCCTGGACGTAGTGGCCTTTCTGCGCCATCACGGCGTCGTCGAGGGCGATCTGCTGATCGCCGGACTGCTCCATGACTGTGGCAAGGGCACGCGGGTAAGGCTCGTTCATCGTGTCGCCTGGTCCCTGGGCCAGCGTTACGGCGCCTGGATCTGGCGGGCGAGCGCCCATCTGCCGACCTTCCGGGACGGGCTGGCCACGTTGCGGAACCACGCGGCGCGTTCGGCCGAACTGGCGGCGGAGGCCGGATGCAGTCCCCGGACGGTCGAGCTGATTCGCAACCAGGAAGCGCCGACGGATGAGGACGGACGCCTCCTCCTGGCCGCGGACGAGGCCAACTAGATGACAGGCCAGCGCTCCCGGCGCAGCTCACGCGCCGAACGGCCGGACCCAGATAGGCGTGCCGGCGAAGCTCGGCGTTGCCCCAACGGTGGTCCTGGGAGGCGGCCGGATCGAGGGTGCCACTCACGTGCGGCTGGACGACTTCGACGGGCCCCTGGCGTTGCTGCTGGCGCTCATCGAGGCGCGCCAGCTGGACGTGCTCAGCGTTCCCCTCGGCGGTCTGGCCGAGGCGTACCTGGACGCCCTGGCGAGCCTCGAGGGAGACCGGCTCGGCAGCGTCTCGTCCTTCGTGGCCGTGGCCGCCCAGCTGATACTGATCAAGAGCCGGGCGATCCTGCCGCGGCCGCCGTCCGTTTCGGCGATACCCCTGGACGACACACCCGATCCCGAGGCGGAGCTGCGGGCGCGCCTTCTCGAGTACCGGCGCTATCGCGATGCTGGCCTCGCCCTTGGCGATCGAGACGGCGTGCAGCCGTCTGTTCCGCCGCGATGCCGAGACGGCGGCAGTGGCGGGCCGGGCCGGGGCCGTGCCTCCGGAGCGACCGCCGTTGCCCGTGGCCGCGCTGACGGCGGCCCTGGGCCGCCTGGCGAGCGTCGTGCCCGAAACGCCGCTTCCGGTCGAGTTCGTCGCCCGTACCATTACGATCGCCGAGCGAACGGAGATCATCCGCGCTGCCCTGCGCGGCTCGGACACGATCGTGCTCCAGGAGTTGCTCGGCGGCGTTCGGGATCGAGTCGTCGTCGCCGTCACCTTCCTGGCAATGCTGGAGCTCTCGAAGCGCCGGGAGATCACTCTCGAACAGTCCGAGCCCTGGGGGCCGATCGTCGTCCGACGGAGGCCGGCAGCAGAATCTAGCGAGACCGAGATAGACGAGAGCCTGGAGTCGTTCGCGTGACCGACCAAGATCGTCAGCCGACCCGGACGCCGGGGCCGGAGGAGTCGACCGCTGCCGCGGCGGAACGACGAGCCGGGCGAGCTTACCGAGACCCAGCTCGAGGCGTTGCTCTTCGTGGCGGAGCGGCCGTTGGGCCGGTCCGAGATCGCCCAGCTAGCCGGAGTCGATCGAGAGACTGTCGATGCCCGCGTCGGCGATCTCCAGGTCGCGCTGGCCGAGAGGGGTATCCGGCTGGTGGAGTCCGGAGAGCGGCTCGAACTTGCCACGGCTCCCGAGGCGGGCGCGCTCATCGCCCGCTATGTCGGGGCCGACGCGCCGCGCCTCTCGACGCCCTCACTGGAGACGCTGGCTATCGTGGCTTATCGCCAGCCGTGCACCCGCGCCACCGTGGAGCGGATCCGGGGAGTGGATTCGGACTACACCCTCCGAACCTTGATGCATCGCCGTCTGGTCACCGAGTTGGGCCGCTCGGACTCCCCAGGCCGGCCGATCCTGTACGGCACCGGCTTCGACTTCCTGGAGAGGTTCGGTTTGACCGGCATCGACCAGCTGCCGCCCCTCGAGACCGATGTCGCCGCGCGCCTGTTCGACGGCACTCAGGCCGGCGAGAGGCCGGAGGCCGGCTGAGTGGCACGGGCGCGGCTCCACAAGGTCATGGCCGACGCGGGCATCGGATCGCGGCGCGGCAGCGAAGACCTGATCAGGGCCGGACGGGTGAAGGTCGACGGGCGTCCTGCGATCCTCGGCGAGAAGGTGGATCCGGATATGCAGCGGGTGCAGGTCGACGGCAAGCCGCTGCCGGCGGTCGCGAAAGTGCGCTCCTATTGGGCCCTGAACAAGCCGGCCGGCGTCGTTTCGACCGTCAAGGATCGTCACGCGGGTCGGACGGTGATGGAGCTTCTCCCGGCCGAGGCGCGGCAGGCGCGGCTCTACCCGGTCGGGCGCCTTGACGAGGAGTCGGAGGGGCTCCTGCTCTTCACGGACGACGGCACGTGGGCGGAGCTGCTGCTGCACCCCCGCCACGGAGTGGAGCGCGAGTACATGGTCGGATTGGACCGCTCGGTGACCAAGGTCCAGCGCACGGCTCTCAGGAGCGGCGTCGAGCTCGAAGAGGGTCCCGCGCGCCTGGACCGACTGGAGGACGCCACCCCGGCTCAGGTACGGAACCTCCTGGACCTCCTCGAGCCACCCCATGCCGAGCTGCGCTGGTATCGCGTGGTTCTGGCCCAGGGTTGGAAGCGCCAGATCAGGCGGATGTTCGAGTCGGTGGGCGCTCCCGTCCGCCGGCTCGTGAGGGTCAGAGTCGGGACGTTCAAGCTGACCGACCTCCACTACGGTGAGACACGGCGGCTGACGCACCAGGAAGTAACGCAGCTGGCGTCTCGGGCACGGTCGGACTCCGGCAGTGGACGGGTCCGCGCCACGTCGCGCCGTCGCCGTCGCCGCCGGCGTGGATTCGCCGCCCGAGATCTGACCGAAGGAACTCACCCGGGGACGCGGACAATCGCGGCCACGGGCGGACTCGCCACGCTATCCTGCAGGCGTGAGAAGCGACCCCGAGGCCACGCCCGCGCCGCCAGCGAGACTCCCCGTCGTCGCGATCGACGGTCCCAGCTCGAGCGGCAAGAGCACCGTCGGGGCGGAAGCCGCTCGCCGGCTGGGCTACCGCTTCTGCGACACGGGTTTGCTGTACCGCGCCGTGACCTGGCTGGCCCTGGAGCGCGGGGTGACGGCCACGGATAGCGAGGCCGTCGTGCCGCTCGCGGCCGAGGTCCATCTGGTAGCCGATGAGCGGGGCAGTCTTCGGCGAGTGGAGGCCGACGGGCGGGACGTCACCGATGAGGTCTGCGGCGCGGCCGTGGATCGGTCCGTCTCGGCCTACTCGATCGTTCCGGAGCTTCGGGCCGCCCTCGTTGGCCGGCAGCGCAGCATCGCCGCCGACGGCGGGATCATCATGGCCGGGCGCGACATCGGGACCGTCATCCTGCCCGACGCGGATGTGAAGATCTTCCTCGACGCGTCGCCCGAGGAGCGGGCCAGGCGCAGGGTCGCGCAGCGGGGGGAAGCCGCGGTCCCGGCGGCCGGGCAGATCCTCGAGGAGTTGCGCCGTCGCGACGCGATCGACTCGACGCGGCAGATCGCACCGCTCAAGGCGGCGCCGGACGCTTTCGTCCTGAAGACCGACGGCAAGACGTTTGCCGAGACGGTGACGACGGTCGTGCGGGCCATTCGGCAGGCTCAGAGGCGGCTCGCCGGTGTGGGCCGAAATGGCGGGTAGGCGCCTTCCGTTCTGGCCCCGCTTCAGCGGCGCGGTCCTGCGCATCGCGGCGGCCTGCCTGACCCGCGTCAAGGTGGAAGGCCTCGAGAACATACCGGCCGACGGACCGGTGCTCGTCGTCTGCAACCACGCTTCGAACGCCGACGGCCTCCTCCTGATCGCCTATTTCGTACCCCAGTTGGGCCGGCGGATGCGCTGGCCGGGCAAGGAGGAGGCCATGCGCTGGCCGATCCTCGGCTGGGGGATGCGCCAGAACGGGGTCTTCGGCATACGGCGCGGCGCCGGAGACCTGGAGGCGTTCAAGCTCGCCAAGAGCGTTCTCGACGACGGCGGCGTCCTGGCGATATTCCCGGAGGGAACCCGCTCGCCGGACGGCGCTCTTCGCGAGGCCAAGGAAGGGGCCACGGTGCTGGCGGTCCGGAGCGCGGCGCCGGTCCTCCCGATCGCGATCGTCGGCTCCCAGCGCTTCTGGCCGAAGGGCAAGCTGCTGCCGCGGCCCGGCCGGCGGATGACCGTCAGGGTGGGGGAGCCATTCACGCTGCAGATGCCACCCGGCGCCGATCGCCACGAGTCCCTGCGCCTTGCCACCGTGGAGTTGATGAGCCACATCGCGGAGCTGCTGCCACCGGAGCAGCGGGGCGTCTACGCCGAGGCCCTCCTGGCGGAAGGGGGGCGCGGAAATGAATCCCGGGCAACTCGATAGCAGCCCAGACGCGGCGCGAGCTGCGGTGGCTCGGCGAACCGGACGTCCCACTGAAGCGCGAGTGGACGGGCACGCTGGTCGCTGAATGGATGGATCGTGGCCTAAACGAGCAGTCTGAGGAGTACCTGAACTCGTGGCCGCAGATCATGCTGATGGTGCTGGCAGTGTCCGCCTTCTTGTCGCTCATCAGCGGGCGCTGGTGGGGAGGCCTCCCCTTCCTCCTGGGCTTTGGAGCGCTTCACGTTGTGTTCATCGGGTGGCCTTTGCTTCGCCACCGCAGTCGACGTCGCCTGAGGCTCGTTCTCGAGCCAGACAGTCTCCGCTTGACCTGGCAGTCACCGCAGGGAGTCGAGACGCTCGAGGTTCGTAGAGACGAGGCCGGCAGTCTTGCTCGGATCGCCACCGCAGCGCAGCCATCCAATGCCGAGGATTTGGAGATCCGACTGGGCGACGGACGAACCGCGGCGCGACTGAAGGACCGACTGGTGCACGCAATGCGCGTGCCGTTCGGCGTGGATCTGCATACGCTGGGCGTCGATCCGAACAAGATCCCGCTGTCCGTCCTCTTCGGGACCTGGTGGCCGGATGCAGGCCTCCGGCAGACAGAGCGGAAGCCATCTCGGTTGTCGCGGAGCAAGTCACGGATCGGACCTTGGGCACAGCCGGATCTCGACGGCTATGCCGCGTGGAAGGCGCGTCGCGAGCTTGGTCAAGGCCTTCTCCTGCTCGGAGTCGGAGCTGCCTTCTTGGCGATATCCACATGGCTTGGATTCACCGCATGGGCGGCCGAAGAAGGATCGGGCCAACTCCTCGAGTGGATTGGAGTTCTGATCTTGGCAATCGGCGTCTTGGTAAATGCCCTCCGTTACACCTTCCAAGCCATGCGCACACTGCGACACTATGGTGAGCCTGGGCTGCTTGCGATGGCGCGTGGGATACTGAAGCGAAATGGGTAACGTTCAAGAAGTCCGAATCGCCAGGCGCACCGGGTTCTGCTACGGCGTCCGCGAGGCCATCGACAAGGCCAAGGAGTCCGCCGCGGCCGGGAAGCACACTCATACCCTCGGCCAGGTCGTCCACAACGAGGGCGTCATCGCCGCGCTGTCGGCCCAGGGGATCGAGACCGTGGACACGCTGGACGACGTCCATGCCGGGTCCGCGGTAGTGATTCGCGCCCACGGCGTCCGGCCCGAAGTGCTGGCCCGGGCCGATGCCCGCGGCCTCGACGTCATCGACGGCACGTGCACGTGGGTGATCCAGGAGCAGCACGCGATCACCGAGCTAGTGGAAGAGGGCTATTCGATCGTCCTTCTGGGAACGCCACGGCACCCGGAGGTCGTGGGTCTGCTCGGTTTCGCGCCCGATGCGATCGTCGTCGACGAGGAGGCGGACTGGGAGCAGATCCCGCGCCGCAAGAAGATGGCGCTGCTCAGCCAGAGCACGCAGCCGCCCTGGAAGTTCGAGAAGCTGGCCGCCTTCATGGTGGGCCGGTGCCACGAGCTGAAGATCGTCAACACCGTCTGCCCGGTCACGATCCGGCGGCAGCAGGACACCGTTGAAGCCGCGGCCGAGGTCGATCTCATGGTCGTGGTGGGCGGCCGGTCGAGCGCCAACACCAAGGAGCTGACGCGCCTGTGCGAGATCGTCGGCACGCGTGCCGTACAGATCGAGTCCGAGGAGGACCTGGCGGACGCCTCCGTCTTCCAGGAAGCGCGCGTGGTGGGTGTCACCGGCGGCACCTCCACCCCGATCGAGGATCTGCGCGCCGTCGCGGAGCGCATCCTGCGTCTCGCCGGAACACCGGAAGCCGCCGCTCGCGCCGAGGAACTGGCCTCGGCTGCGCTCGCCGCCGCCGCCACTCCGGCCGGTCGAACTACCTCGCTGCCCCTCTTCGCCGGGGCCGCTTGACGCCGCTCATCGGGGCTCGGGCCGGATCGGCCATACTTCGCCGGTGACCTCACTGCCCATCGTCGCTATCGTCGGCCGCCCCAACGTCGGCAAGAGCACCCTCTTCAACCGCATCGTCGGCCACCGGACCGCCATCGTCGAGGACCGGGCCAGGACTACCCGCGACCGTATCTACGGTGACGCGGACTGGAACGGGCGTCGATTCATCGCCGTCGACACCGGGGGCCTGGAGATTCGTCCCGGCGACCCGATCGAGGAGAAGGTCCAGGAGCAGGCGCGACTGGCCATCCGCGAAGCCGACGTCATCGTCTTCGTCGTCGACTCGATTTCCGGCATGACCCCGGCGGACCAGGAGGCTGCCGACACGCTTCGGACCGCAAAGGCGCCGGTCCTGGTGGCCGCAAACAAGGCCGACAACGAGAAGCGCGAGCTGGAGGCGGCCGAGTTCTATTCGCTCGGTTGGGAGGAGACGTACACGATCAGCGCCGCCCACGGCAGGGGAGTGGCGGACCTGCTGGATGCGATCGTCTGGGCTCTCCCACCCGAGAGCGAGAAGGAGCTTGCCCGAAAGCGACGCCAGGCGGCGGCGGACGAACTGGCGGACCAGGACGGGGCCGAACTGCCGGCCGGTCTCGAGGAGGAGGCCGGCGAGGACGAGCAATCGGTCTCGATCGCCCTGGTCGGAAGGCCCAACGTCGGCAAGTCGAGTCTTCTGAACTCGCTGATCGGCGAAGATCGGGCTATCGTCAGCGAGATCCCCGGGACCACTCGCGACGCCATAGACACTCACCTGCAGTGGGGTCGCGGCGAGGTCGTTCTGATCGACACCGCCGGGATCAAGAGGCCCGGGAAGGTGGCCAGCGGCGCCGATGCCGAGCGCTACTCCACGCTGCGGGCCCTCAAGGCCGTTGACCGGGCGGATGTGGCCGTCCTCGTGGTCGACGCCTTCATGGGCCTGACGGCCCAGGATGCCCACGTCGCCGGCTTCGTGACCGAGGAGGGCAGGGGTCTCGTCATCGCCCTCAACAAGTGGGACCTGCTGGCCGAGAAGACGGACCGCACCTTCGACGAGTACGTGACCGAGATGCGCCGCGAGGTGCCGTTCCTCGACTTCGCGCCCGTCGTCTCCATCAGCGCCAAGACCGGCCAGCGCGTCAGCCGCGTGCTGGAGCTGGCCGTTGACGTCTGGGGCGAGCGCCGCAAGCGGATTCCGACGCCCGAACTGAACCGTCTCATCCGAGCGGCTTCTCTCCGCCAGGCGCCGCCGGCCGGTAAGCTCGGCCCGCCCAAGATCTTCTACGCGACGCAGGTGTCGGTGGCGCCGCCGACCTTCGTCTTCTTCGCCCGCCACGCGGACCAGGTCCACTTCAGCTACAAGCGCTTCCTGGAGAACCAGCTGCGCGAGGAGTTCGGGTTCGACGGCACGCCCGTCCGGCTCATCTTCCGCGAACGCGCCAGCGGGCGATCGGATGGCCCGAGCAGGGGTGGCGACGGAAGCCCGGCGCCGCGAACGGCGGCCGGCCCACGACCGGCGAAGTCCGCTCGTCCCGGCTCCGGGACAAGATCCCCACGCAGGGGAACGAGCGGCTCCAAGAGGTCGAGCACGGGGCACCGCAACCCGCAGCGCTGAGACCGGCGCCATCGCGCCCTGGGCGGCCGGCGGGGGCGCTCGCGGCGTCTGGTATCCTGTCGGGCGTCGGGGCGTGGCGCAGCCTGGTAGCGCACCTGAATGGGGTTCAGGAGGCCGAGCGTTCGAATCGCTCCGCCCCGACCACTCATCCCTCGTGAAATGGCCGGTTCGGCCGTTCCGCGGGCTCGTGCGGTTTGTCCGAACCCGGTCCAATACGGCGTCCGTGCGATCCGCGAGCTATCGGCGGGTGAGATCGCGCCGGTGGCTGACCCGGCGCCTGGCTCTTATGTGGCGTCGGGGCTTCGGTCGCTGAGCCCGGCTGCCTCGGGTGAAGCAGCGGGCGAGCCGGCCACGGTCGAGTCGCCGACGCCCCGGTCGGCGCGTGGTACCCACCCTTGAGCGGGACCGCCAGGCATCGGGTAGCCCGGAGGGGCGAACCCGGGCGCCGGGTATTGGGCCGGGCCGAACGGCGGCGGACCGTACCCCGATGGAGTCGGGCCAGGAGGAGCGTAGTCGGGCCAGCCAGGGGCCGGCTGGTAGTAACCAAGAGGCGGGCTCCACGACCCAGGAACAGGACCCCACGGACCAGGGGCGAAGAAGGCCGGCTGGCGGGCCGAGTTCGGGGGTTCGGTCAACCTGACAAGAGACACGACCACGCCCACCACGGCAATGACCAGCGCGATCCAGAAGCCGTACTCGAGCGTGCTCGTGACGCTGTCGGACGCTGAGAGAGGACGAGCGTCCGAATGGGCTGGAACCGGATACCAGCCCAAAGCAGCAGCCGACGACTACTCCGCCGAAGCCAGCCAGGGCAATCCAAGTCGGAGCTCGACTTACCGGCCGCTGGGTCGCCTCGACGAAGGTCCCGAGGGCGGCAGCGACCATGCCCGAGACGACCAGAAACATCCAGTCGGCGCCACCGACGCTTGTGCCGCCGGCGGTGACGACCGTCCACAGGCTGGCGGAGATGCGTGAAGTCGAAGCCGCTGCCCTCACCAAGAGAGAAGCTCCAGCCGACCCATGGCAGTACCGCTGTGCAGAGGAGCCCGACGGCCACAGCCGCCAATGCTGCGGACACGCGACTGACACGCGGCGGCTGCCAATAGCCGTTGGCCGGAGCCAGTTGGTTGGGCGAGGGCTGCCACATCATCGCGTCCGTTCCTCCGAACGGATCTCGCGTATGGACCGCGCGAGGCTCTGCGCTCCAATCGCGGCGCCTTGCCCATTGTGCGCCCGCCACGGTCGCTTCGGCCGGACCCCGTCGACCCGGGGTAAACTCGGCCCTGATCCAAGGCTTGCGTGCGCGGCCGGATCTGGCTGAGCCGGGACGAGTGACGAATGGTTGCGGGACGCACGGGGGAATCGCACGAGACCGCTGAGGTGGCCGAGCTGGACGCCCAGCAGCGCTCCGGCATGGGCGACATGGACGTCGAGGACTTCCGCGCGGCCGCCCACGCCGCGGTAGACATCATGGCCGACTACCTGCGCGGGGTGGGGGAGAGGCCCGTAATGCCGCAGATAGAGCCGGGCTCGCTGCGCCCGCTCTTCCCGGCGCTGCCACCCGAGGAGCCCGAGCCGATCGAGACGATCCTCGATGACTACCGCCGTCTCTTCGAGCCCAACGTCACTCACTGGCAGCACCCGCGGTTCCTGGCCTATTTCAGCAGCTCCGCCTCCGGGCCGGGCATCATCGGGGAGATGCTGACGGCCGTTCTGAACTCGAACCCGATGCTGTGGCGGACCAGCCCGGCCGGCACGGAGCTGGAGATGGTGGTCGTCGACTGGCTGCGCCAGGGCCTGGGCCTGCCGCCGGAATTCGACGGCCTGCTGACCGACACGGCCTCGACTTCGTCGCTGCTGGCCCTCGCGGCGGCACGCCAGGCGGCGGGTATCGATGCTGCGGCGAAGGGGCTGCCGGGGCGCGTGGACGTGCCTCAGCTCCGGGTATACGCCTCGGCGGAGGCCCACTCGTCGATCGAGAAGGCCTGCATGACCCTCGGCCTGGGACGCGCCGGCCTCTCGAAGATCCCTACGAACGAGAGCTTCGAGATGCGGACGGACGCTCTGGAGGAGGCGATCGCGCAGGACCGAAAGGCGGGCGTTCGACCCGATAGCCATCGTCGGGACCGTCGGGACGACATCCACGACCTCCTCCGACCCTATCGCCGAGCTGGCTCTGATCGCCCGCCGAGAGGGTCTGTGGCTGCATGTGGACGCGGCCTACGCCGGCGCCGTGGCCCTCATTCCCGAGCGGCGCGGGCCGTTCGCCGGCTGGGAGGACGCCGATTCGATCGTCACGAATCCGCACAAGTGGTTCTTCACGCCCGTCGACGCCTCGCTCCTGCTGACCCGTCGGATGCCCGTGCTGCGCGACGCCTTCAGCCTCGTGCCGGAGTACCTCCGAACGCTCGACCGTGAGGGCCCGATCCGCGACTACAACGAGTACACGCCCACTCTCGGCCGCCGGCTACGGGCCCTCAAGCTGTGGATGAACCTGCGCTACTTCGGCCTGGAGGGGCTGCGGCGCCGCATCGAGGGTCATCTGGCGATGGCCCAGCGGTTCGCGGGCTGGGTGGACGCGGATCCCGACTTCGAACGCATGGCCCCGACGCCGTTCTCGACGGTCTGCTTCCGGTATGTCCCTGCCGCGCTGGCGGCCGACCGCGACAGCCCCGCGACGGCAGACCGGCTCGACCGGCTGAACCAGCGCCTGATGGAGTCGATCAACCGGTCCGGCGAGACATTCCTGTCCCACACGAGGCTCAACGGTCGTTTCGCGATTCGGGTGGCCATCAACAACCTGAGGATGGAGGAAGCCGACCTGGAGCAGGTCTGGCAGGTCGTCCGTCGCGAGGCCGCCGCTCTGGGGCCCGAGCCGGGTTAGTCGCCCCGGCCCGGGGCATCCGCGGGCGATGAGCGTCCGCGGCCGTTAGGATGACCAGGTGAGACTCTCGCCCCTGGAACGCCTCGCTGCCATCGCCGCGGCTGTGACCGTGCCCATCGTGATCGTGGCCGTGGCGGTCCTTCTGTTCCTCAACCCGATCTGGGTCGGCTTCGACCAGGACCGCACCAACGCGGCGGAGCTGACCGGCTATACGCCGTCGCAGGTGCACCAGGTGACCGGCAGCATCCTCTCGGACCTGGTTTTCGGCCCGGCCTCGTTCGACGTGACGGTCGACGGCCAGCCCGTGCTCGATCAGCGCGCGCGTTCCCACATGGCGGACGTCCGCACCGTGTTCGCCGGCCTGGGCCTGGTGGCCCTGGTCGCGGCACTGGTGCTCGTGTCGATCGGCCTGGCTTACCGCGGCCGGCGCTGGTTCTGGCAGGCAACTGCGTTGGGAGCCTCCGTCCTTGCGGGTGGCGTGATCGTCGTGGGGATCGCCTTCGTGCTCTTCTTCGACCAGGCCTTCGAGCTGTTCCACGAGATCTTCTTCCCGCCGGGCACCTACTCGTTCGATCCCAAGACTGAGAAGCTCGTCCAGCTCTTCCCGGACCAGTTCTGGTCGGAGACCAGCGTTGCGCTGGCGGTCGTGGTCCTGGTCCTCGCCCTTGGAGTCGCGGTCGGGCGCCCGGCGCCTCGCGGACGCCGGGGTCGCGGCCGACGCGCCGAGCGCGCTGGGCGAGCCCTCGGTTCCGGGGGCCGGCCGATGAACGTTCCGCTCGGCCGCATCTTCGGCACAGAGGTCCGCGCGCATTGGAGCTGGATCCCGATCCTGGCGATCATCTCCGTGCTCTTCAGCCTCGATCTCACTACCGGCGGAGGCTCGGATTGGCCCGCAGATCTGGCATGGGCCGCTTCCATCGCCACGGCCGGTCTTGTCTTCGCCTCGGTGACGGCGCACGAGCTGGCCCATGTCGCGGTGGCACGCCGGAACGGCATGGAGGCGCCCGTTGTCGTGGTTCAGCTGCTCGGCGGGAGTTTCGTGACGCAGCTCAATCCAAAGACGCCGGGCCAGGAGTTCCGGACCGCGTTCGCGGGTCCGGCTCTGAGCCTCGTGGCGACGGTCCTGCTCGGCGCGGCTGCGGCGCTCCTCGGCGCCGGCCCGCTCGACATCAACCGGGCACCGCAGGGGATTCAGGCGATCCAATTCGTCCTCGTCATGGTGGGCGTCTTCAACGCCTTCCTGGCTTTCATCAACCTCATCCCGGGCTACCCGATGGACGGCGCCCGGATCGTCCATGCCTTTGCCTGGCGCCAGACCGGCCAGGAGGCCGCCGCGACAGCGGCTGCCGTCCGCGTAGGTCGCTACGTGGGTCTCGCCTTCATGGTGGCAGGAGCCTTGACCATGGCCTTCCTGGACCTGTTCGGCGGCCTGGGGCTGATAGTCGCCGGCTGGCTCATCGTGGGGTCCAGCCGCCTGCTCGATCGTCGCAGCTTGCTGCAAGGCCCTGGTGGCCGGCCTGCACGCAGGCGATGCCGCCGATACGGAGGCGGCCCGAGTGCCACCCCAGCTGACTCTCGACGTGTTCGCCGCCGAGTATCTCGGCGAGCGCATAGGCACGGCCGCACTCGTGGAACGGGGCGCCGAACTGATCGGTCTGCTCGGCACGGCCCAGATCCGGCGGATCCCGCGGCGGTCGTGGACCAATACGCGCACCGAACAGGCGATGGTCCCGATCGCCAACGTCCCCCGTATCATCGCGGAAACCGGCCTCTGGACGGCGCTCGAGATGCTGGAGCGCTCCGGTTTGGACGCCCTCCTGCTCGCTTCGAGCGGAGGCGACCCGGCGCTCGTAACACGCCGCTCGGCTGCCCGATTGATACAGGCGAAGGCGGAAGAGCATCAGCGCGAGATGCTCGCCTCCGGACAGAAGAAGCGGGGTCGATTCCTTGGCCTCTGAAAGGACGTCGCATGTTCGATGACGAGTCACGCTCGGAGCGGCGCAGACCCGGACATGTCGCGAGGATGGCCCGGCCGCACATGCCGAATCTGACGGAACGGCCGGTTGGCGTGCACCGCGCCGTCGCCGAGGCCGAGGTGGCGGTTTCCCAGGAGACACTGAGCGCAATCGTGGACGGCACGAACCCAAAGGGCGACGTGCTGGCGGTGGCAGAGCTTGCCGGTGTCATGGCCGGCAAACGGGCGGTCGATCTCATCCCCCTCGCCCACACGGCCGGCCTCACGGAGCTGCTCGTAAACGCAATGCCGGATCGGGCCGCCGGCGCCGTTCGGATTCGGAGCGAGACTGCCGCCGTGGGCGCGACCGGCGTGGAGATGGAGGCCTTGACGGCCGCTGCCGTCGCCGCGTTGACGGTCTACGACATGATCAGGGACCTGGAGCCGGACGCGTCGATCCGGTCGGTGAGGCTCGTCTCGGCCGTCGGCGGCGAGAACGAGGTCTGGCAGCGCCAGAGCGAGCCGGGAAGCGGCCGGAAGCCACCCAAGGGCGCCCGGATCGCCGGTCGATTCGGCGCCGGCCCCGGCAGGGGTCCGGGGATGCCGCCGCACCGCGCCGGTGAACGGCTGAGGCGACCACCGGACGATCTGACCGGTCAGTAGGCCTCGCCTGCAGGTTCGGCATTCGCTAGAGTGAGAGCGTCGCCACACCGGAGGAGGCTGTACTTGGTGATATCGATGGACGAACGGTCTCCGTCCGCCGGCCCTCGAGGCCTGAGGCACGCCGTGACGTCCGGCGTGCTCGCTCCGCTCCTCATCTTCTTCGCCATGGGCGTTGTCGTCGCCCTCCTTATCTGGAGGGTCATGGTCGTCGGGGGACAGCTCCGGCGCAGCGCTCAGCAGGAGCGAGCCGCTGCCGATATCGCCCGGCGCGCCGTCACGTCGCTCACGGAGCTGTGTGCCATCGTGGACGACCTGCGGCGCGGGAAGTCCGGCCCTGAATCCGGGGCCCCGAGCCTGCACGCGTCGACCGACGCTCTGCGCCGATATGCCCAGGAAGCGCAGACGATCGCCGAGAAAGGTCCGCGTCACGACGCCGGCTCGAGCCTGCTGGCCGAGATCGAGCGCGCCCAGCGTGCGGTCGCATTGATCGAACACGGACGCCAGATGATGCTGGACATGACGGTCGACCGTGTCGGTGAAGGCGAGACCTCGATCAAACGAGGCTACCTGAACCTCGTCCACGCGAAGGAAGCGATCCGTACCAGGGGCGAACAGCTGGCGAGGGAGGCGAGCGGCGAGGCCGCCTGGCCGGTGCGCCGAGACTGACGCCGGATCGCGGGCGCCGTGCCGGGTCGCGGGCCGGTTCGATGGCCGGTGATATCCTCGCGGGGACGTTGGTCCCTCTTGTTCGAGGAGGTCGGAGCCGGTGCGCTGTCCCAGGTGCGGCGAGCGAGAGACGCGAGTCGTCGACTCGCGCGATCTCGACGAAGCCAGCATCCGCCGCCGGCGCGAGTGCGAGACCTGCGGTGCGCGGTTCACGACGTACGAGCGGATCGAGGCGCCGCGGCTGGTCGTCGTCAAGCGCGACGGGGCACGGCAGGAGTTCGACCGCGAGAAGCTGGTCTCGGGCTTCCGTAAGGCACTGACTCGCCGGCCGGTGCCCGACGACGCGGCCGAACAGGCAGCCGATCAGATCGAGGCCCAGCTGCGGGCCGGCGGCGCCACCGAAGTCGAGTCGTCGGATGTCGGGCGCCTGGCGATGGACAAGCTGCGCGGCCTCGACCAGATCGCCTACATCAGGTTCGCCAGCGTCTACCAGAGCTTCGAAGACCTCGAGACCCTCAAGCGTGAGGTGGACAACCTCTACGCGCAGCGTGAGAGCGGAGCCACCGTCAAGTGAGCGTCCTGTCCGATCGGGACATCGCCGCCGCGCTGGCAGCGGCTCGAGTCAAGGTGGAGCCGTACGAGGAGGCCGACCTTCAGCCTTCCTCGATCGACCTCCATCTCGATCGCAGCTTCCGCGTCTTCCGCAACAACCGCTACGCCTTCATCGACGTCCGGGCGCCTCAGCCCGACCTGACCGAGCTGCTCAACGTGACCGACGACGAAGCCTTCGTGCTCCATCCCGGTGAGTTCGTGCTGGGTCAGACCCTCGAATGGGTCGAGCTGCCGGACGACCTCGTGGCTCGGCTCGAAGGCAAGTCATCGCTCGGTCGGCTGGGCCTGCTCATCCATTCGACCGCCGGCTATGTAGACCCGGGCTGGAAGGGCAAGCTGACGCTCGAACTGTCGAACGTCGCCAAGCTCCCGATCGCCCTGTACTACGGGATGAAGATCGGCCAGATCAGCTTCTTCTCGATGTCGAGCCCGGTGGATCGACCGTACGGATCGGCGGGCCTCGGGTCGAAGTACCAGGGTCAGTCCGAGCCGACGGCATCCGCGTACCACGAGGACTTCGAACGGGCCCGCCGCGGTCCGAAGGCTCCCAAAGGGACCGCCGGGTGACCACGCTCAACGACGCCGTCCACTGGTCCGCCGAACTCGGCGGAGGGACGCGCGTGGCGCTGATCCAGGCCGGCACCTTCCGGTCCGACGCCGGGACGCTTCTCGGGGTGGTTCCGCGAATCATGTGGAACAAGCTCGTGGTCGATGAGATCGACGCCGATCACCGCCTCCTGCAGGCGCTCAACTGCCTTCTCGTGGAGACGCCGTCGGGGCGGGTCCTGGTCGAGACGGGGATCGGGGATCGAATCGACGAGAAGGGCCGCCGGATGCGGGGCTACCAGGGTCCCTGGATCCTGCCGGCGCTCGAGGCAGCCGGGTTTGCCCCGGAATCGGTGGATGCCGTCGCGGTGAGCCACCTCCATTACGACCACGCCGGCGGTGTGCTGCGACCGGACGGATCGCGCGCCTTCCCGCGGGCCCGGTTCGTTGCCCAGCTCGCCGAGTGGCAGATCGCGCTCGGGGAGAATCCGCGTCTCGTGGCCAGCTACGACCAGCCCGAGCTGAGGCTGGTTCGTGAGCTCGGCGTTGCCGGTGCCGTGGACGGTGAGGCGGAGATACTGCCCGGGGTGTCGGTGATCCCCACCGGCGGCCACTCGGCCGGGCACCAGGGAGTGGTCGTCCGGGGTCGCGACAGGACCGTGGGCTTCTTCGGGGATCTGTGCATGCGCCCGTGGAGCGCCAATCCCAAGTGGGTCACGGCCTTCGACGACTTCCCGCTCGACTCGGTGGCCGTCAAGGCGTCGCTATTCGCCCGTGCCGCCGACGAGGGCTGGACGATCGTCCTCTCCCACGAGCCGGTCCATCCGGTCGGCCGGCTGGTCCGCGACCGCGATCGGTTCATCTTCGAACCGAGCCGTCTAGGGGCGTCCGGACGCCAGCGACTCGCGCTGTCGGGACGCGGTAACATCGGGACGAGCCCCCGTAGCTCAGTGGAATAGAGCGCCGCCGTCCTAAGGCGGGCGTCGTCGGTTCGAATCCGGCCGGGGGCGCCAGTTCCGAGCACGGCACGAGGGGAGGCCAGATTGGCGCGAGGGACAACGGCCGTCACGCCGGCGGTGCGAGAGTCGGCCGCCCAGCTCGCGGCCGTGGCGATGGGGTATGTGCAGGAAGAGTCCGGTTCGGTCCGAGTCGAGGACTATGTGGCCGTCCTCGCGACCCTGACCGGGGAGGCGGCTCTCGTCGCCGCCGACCTGTACGACATCGAGACGAGCACGATCACCCCGGGCGCCGCCGTCTTCGGCGACGCGATCAACCGCATCCTGTCGGGCGATCAGGCGGATGTGGCGAAGTGCCCAGCCGACAGCGTGGTCGGGATCCTGGTTTCCGAGCTGGTACCCGCCACCGTTCCACTCGACCTGTTCGGGCCACTCGATCGGTTCTACGCCTGGGTAGCCGAGAGCGTCGGCAAGGCCGAGTGGGGCAACGTTACGACGTCGGTGGCGGCGAGCAACAAGCCGCAGATCATGCCGCTGCGGGTGGCATTCGAGTTACGCGGCGCGGTCGACGTGGCCCAGTCGAAGGCGGGTTTGGCTCGCAATCTCCGGCACGTCGTGTGCGCCGTGGCGCTGGCCGACGGCCTGAAGCAGGTCAAGCCGGCCTGCGACATGACCATGGCGGTCACGCTCGCCATGGAAGTCGCTTTCGGGACCGCCAAGATGGCTCCGATGTCTCGGGCCGCATTCGAGAAGCAGCAGTAGCGACCGCCGGCCGGCTCGCAAGCTGCCTCGACTCGCCCCGGCGTAGTATTTCGGCGCGTCCTCGGGCGCCGGTCCGACGCCCCAGGCCCCGCCGGGGCGCCACGCTTCCGTGCAGCCGGCACGCAATGCACGGAGGCGCCGATGCGGTTCCGAACCATCGCCCTGACGGTCATCGTCTTCGCCGTCGCCATGGCCTACCTCGAGTCGGCGTGCGTCGTGTATCTGCAGCACGCCCTCGCGATCGATCCGGACCGGCTATTCCCGCTGCGCAGTGGAGACGTCGTCGGCAGCCTCGTGGCGATCGAAGTCGGTCGCGAGTTCGTGACTCTCGTGCTGCTGGCCTGGATCGGCTGCGTCTTCGGCCGCCGCTGGGTCGATCGGCTGGCCTGGACGTCTGTCGCGTTTGGCGTTTGGGACATCGCCTACTACGCCTGGCTGTGGGTATTCATCGGCTGGCCCCACTCGCCCGGGACCTGGGACGTGCTGTTCCTCATCCCGGTGCCGTGGGCTGGACCGGTCTGGGCGCCGGTGGCAGTGAGTGCCGCGCTCATCGGATTCGGTCTGGCGGCAGCTCATGCGAGCCATTCGGGAAGGCCGCCTCTGGTTTACCGGCGGAGGCTGGCGATTGCCGTCGCGGGCGGCCTGATCGTCGTCCTGAGCTTCACTCTGGACGCTCCGGCCTTGATGAGGGGCGAGATGCCGGGCTGGTACCCGTGGCCGGTCTTCGTGGCGGGCATGGCCCTGGCCGGCTGGGCGGCGTCGACCGCGCTTCGCGCAGGAGGAGCGCGGGGGGAATTGGTTCCGGCCTAGTCTCGACAGTGCTCGCAGCGGCCCGATATCGTGACGTGCGAGAGGTCCACCGCGAAGCCCAGATCCGCGGCGAGCGCGTCGACGATCACGGCTCCCGTCTCCGGCCTGATCTCCCAGGTCGCGCCGCAGCCGACGCAGTGGAGGTGGCCGTGAACCTGCTCCGGGAGAACGTGGTACTCCTCGCGGCCGTCCGCCCCGTGGCCGTGCCGGACAAGACCGAAGTTCTCCAGGACGTCGAGCGTCCGATACACGGTCGAGGGAGTAGTCGTCCGGTCGCGCTCCCGGCAGCGGGCGATCAGCTCGGTGGCGGTGACGTGGCCCTCCTGCTCGCGCAGGACCTCGACGAGGGTTCGCCGCTGGGGAGTCCAGCGCAGCCCGGCGGCGCGCAGCCGACCCGCGACCCCGTCCCATGGACTGGTCGCGGAGCCTCCCGGCGGACGCGCTGAGTCTGGCTGTGGCACGGTGCGGTCCTCGCTGCTCGCTCGATTGTGACCCATCGCCGATGGGCATACACTATCGATACTAGCGCAACGTGTTGCAATAGCCACTAGTTTCGACAGGCGCGACGGAGAACGGACTTTGCACATCCCGGATGGCTACCTGGCGCCCGCGGTCTCGCTTGCGCTGGCCGTGCCGACGATCCCCGTCTGGGCCATCGCGACGCAGAGGGTCAAGAAGGTCCTGAACAACCGGACCGTGCCGCTGCTGGCCATCTTCTCGGCCTTGAGCTTCACGATCATGATGTTCAACATCCCCGTTCCGGGCGGCACGACGGCTCACGGGGTAGGGGGGACGCTGATCGCGGTAGTGCTGGGCCCGTGGGCCGCGGCCATCGCCGTGAGCACGGCCCTGATCCTCCAGGCCCTCTTCTTCGGCGACGGCGGCATCCTGGCGATCTTCGCCAACTGCCTGAACATGGGCATCATCCTGCCGTTCGTCGGCTACGCGACGTACCGGCTGCTCGCGGCGGGATCGCCCGTGCTCTCCACCCGCCGAGCCGTGGCCGCGGGGATCGGCGCGTATGCCGGCATCACCGTCTCCGCTCTGGCCGTCGGGATCGAGCTGGGCATCGAGCCGGCGCTCTTCTCGCAGAACGGCCATGCCCTGTACAGCCCGTACGGCCTGTCGGAGGCGATTCCGGCGATGTTGGCCGCCCACGTGTTCGGCGCCTCGATCGTCGAGGGCTTGATCACGGGCCTGGGCGTCTCGTTCCTCCAGCGGCGACATCCGGAGTACCTGACCAGCCTGCGGGGCGTCTTCGCACCGGACGCGGCCGCGGACGGGACCGCCGCGCGGCGACCGCTCTGGCAGGTAGTGGCCGCCGTGGCCGCCGCGGCCGTCGTCGTGCTGGCGATCGTGGGCCTGGCGGAGGGCGGGGGTAATCCCGGTCGAATGTTCGGCGCGGATTGGTCGAGGGTCGATTGGCCGTCCGTGGGGACGATGCTGCTCGTCACCGCGCGTCGTCGGACTCGTGCTCGTCCCCCTGGCGTACGTGGTGCTGCCGGCGGACTCAAGCGCGTCGGCTCGGCATTCACGGCCATCGCGGTCATAGCGCCGCTCGGCCTGATCGCCCCCGGTTTCGCGTACGGAGAGGGGAGTGCGCGAGGATGTCAGGGCGGCATTCGGCTACGTCCCGTCCGGGCTGCAGGATCTCTCGGGCCTCTTCAGTGCGCCCCTGTCGGGCTACGACGTACCGCTGCCGTTCTTCTCCCACGCCAGCGCGCCGCTCTGGCACGCGGCCGTGGGCTACGAGATCTCCGGCATCCTGGGAGTCATGCTCGTCGGCGGGGCGGCCTACGTCCTGGCCCGCGCTCCTGCGACGCGGATCCACCGACCGGGTCCCGGAAGGGGCCGGAGCATGACGCGCCGCCGATGCGGCCGCCGCGCCGGCGGCAAGAATCGCCGGGCCGAGGGTCGGATCGGCTGGCTCGAGCAGACCCTCGGCGGCATCACCGGCAACATCGAGCAGGCCGTCTTCACCGAGCACCACGCCAGGTCCGCCGGCTGGCTCCAGCGGCGCGACCCGCGGGCGAAGATCGTCGGCATGCTGGTGGCGATCCTGGCGGCCAGCCTGACCGCTTCGCTCGCCGGTCTGGCGATCCTGTACGTGGCGACTCTCGGCGCGGCGCGGGCCAGCCGGGTCCCGTTCGGCTTCTTCGTCAAGCGCGTCTGGCTGGGCATCCCGTTCTTCGCCGGGATCGTGGTCCTGCCGGCCATCTTCTTCGTGCCCGGTCCGCGGGTCTTCGACCTCCCGCTCGGGCCCGCCCACCTGGCGCCTTCGTGGAACGGGCTGGCAGGTGCGGCGATCTTCGTCAGCCGCGTCGGCGTCTCGGTTTCGCTGGCGGTGCTCCTGGTGGTGACGACGCCGTGGGCGGACGTTCTCAAGAGCCTTCGGGCGCTCAGGGTGCCGCAGGTGTTCGTCCTCGTCCTGTCGATGACCTACCGCTACATCTTCCTCTTCCTGCACACGGCCAACGGGATCCTGCTGGCGCGAAAGAGCCGCGTCGTGGGCCGGACGAGCGGCGGAGAGCAGCGCCGCTGGATCACGGGCACCATGGGCAATCTCATGAGCCGTGCCTTCAAGATGAGCAACGACGTCTACGCCGCGATGCTGGCGCGTGGCTTCACCGGCGAGATACGGGCCTACTCGGCGTACCGGCTCCGCGTCGCGGACCTGGCTGCTCTGGCGCGGCGTCACGGCCGTGGCCGCGGCTGCCGTGCTTGCGGGGCGGGTGCTGCCGTGACGGCCGACGTCGAAGCCGCCGTCGAGGCCGTCCCCGTGGCGACGGACGAGCCGCTGTTCGAGCTGCGCGAGGTTCGCTACGTCTACGCGGGCCGGCAGATCGCCCTCGACGGCATCGACCTGCGGATATGGCCGGGCGAGCGGGTCGTCCTGCTCGGCGCCAACGGCAGCGGCAAGTCGACCCTGCTCAAGCTTCTCGACGGCGTCGTGGGGCCCACGGACGGGACGATGCGGGCGCTGGGCAGGGATGTAGCCGCCGTCGCCGCAGGGCGAGGACGGCTTCCGCTTCCATCGCGAGGTGGGCCTGGTCTTCCAGGACCCGGACATCCAGCTGTTCAGCGCCACCGTCCTCGACGACGTCGCCTTCGGACCGCTCCAGCTGGGGCTGAGCCGGGAAGACGTCAAGCGACGCTGCGACGAAGCGCTGGCCGCCATGGAGATCGCCCATCTCGCCGATCGAGCCCCGTTCGAGCTGTCCGGGGGCGAGAAGAAGCGGGCGTCGATCGCCTCGGTGCTTTCGTTGCGTCCGGATGTGCTCCTGCTCGACGAGCCGACCGCCTCGCTCGACCCGCGCACGAAGTGGCTCCTGGTGGACTTGATCGTCCGCCTGTCGGCCGCGGGGCGAACGCTGATCGTCGCCACCCACGAACTGGATATCGTCCCGATCATCGCCGACCGGGTCATCGTTCTGGGCGAGGATCGACGCGTCCTCGCCGACGGATCCCCGGCCTCGGTGCTGGCGGACACGTCGTCTCCTGGTCCGTGCGAACCTCATCCACGAGCATCTCCACGGCCACGGAACCGTCGCCCACTCGCATCCGCACCAGCCGGACGATGCGCATCACGGAACGTCGAGCGCAGCGGACGACCCGGATTGACCCTCTGAGTCGGACATCCGGCGTCCTCCGGGCCCCAACGATCGGGTCCCTAGCCAGGTACTTCGCAGGGGCCACAATGGACGCCATGGAGAGCCGCCAGGGCGGGCACGAGTCCGAAGGTGAGGCCGAGCGGGCGGCGCGTCAGCGCGTCTTCGACGAGGTCCTTGCCTCGGTCGAGCTCGTCCTGCGTCGCCGACGGAGCGGCGTTCTGGCGCGAGGAGGCCGATCACTCGCTGGTCCTGACGGCAAGCCGGTTCATTTCCGAGAACGTCCTCGAGGCACTGGACCGCCACGCGATCACGGCCCTGCAATCGATCATGCAACGCTGGCCGGAGAGCCCGCTCGTAGCGGTACCGCTGAACGACACGACCAACCCCATCGCCGAGGAGATCAGGAGCGTCACCGAGGCGGAGGCGATCGTCGGGCTCGCGGGCGTGCCGTGCCGCATCCCCGGCCAGATGATGGGGATGCTGATCGTGGTCCACCGGAAACCGCACCCCTGGACGGTGCGGGACCTCGGTCTCGCGACCGGATTGGCAGGCCAGCTGGCGACGGCCCTGCAGAACGCCCGCCTCTACACGTCCATACGGTCGCTCGCCAGCCGGCTTGACGGCCATTCACGAGCTCAGCTTGAAGCTGGCCCAGCTCCGCGACGTGGGCGCCATCGGCGAGGCCATCGTGGCCGAGGTGGGCCATCTCGTCGACTGCGACACGGTCCGGGTCTACCGGCTCGAACCGGAGGGCCACTTCTTCAGGCCTGTGGCCGCCTCCGGAACCTTCGCGGGCGTGGAATCGCCACCCCTGGAGACGCTGACGAGCGGTCAGACCGAGACGTTGCCGGGGTGGGTAGCCAAGCGCAACGAGCCGCTGATCATTCCCGACGCCACCGTCGAGCGGCGCTCCATCTTCCGCACCAGCTTCGGCCCGGAGTCCCTGCTGCTCGTGCCGATGTCGTACGGCGACGCCGTGCAGGGCGTCCTGGTCGTCTCCAAGGAAGGCGTGGGCATGTACGGCCCGGACGACGAGCAGGCGCTCTCCATCTTCGGGCGGTACGCCGCGCAGGCCATCGTCAACGCCGACAACATCGAACAGCTGGAACGGCAGCACATCCTGCTGGAACGCCAGCTTGCCGCCCAGCGAAGGCTCCTGGATCTGAGCGAGCAGCTCGTCTCCACGCTGGACCCGCGCCGCGTGCTCGAGCAGATAGCGGATACGATCGGGTTGGTCGTCCGTTACGACCGGCTGACGATCTACCGCCTGGAGGGTCAGGCAGGCGGTATCGAACCGGTGCTGTCCAGGGCGAACTCCGGGGCCACGACCGATCCGGCGCCGCAAGGTGCGGCACTCGACGAAGGGCTGACGAGCTGGGTCGTGGGGCGCGGCGACGCGGTCTGCGCCAACGACGTCGGCGAAGGCGAAATCGCGTCCGCCCTGGACGGCGTGAGTCGGACTCGTTCGGGCCCCAAGGCATCGCCCAGGACGGCGGGCCGGCGAGGTGAGAGGAAGCGGCGCGACACTCAGAACATGATCGTTGTTCCGCTCCGAGTCCACGGCGTCGTGGTAGGCAGCCTGAACCTCACGCGAGTCGGCGGCCCGGAGGCTCCGTTCAGCGAGCAGGAGTTCGAGCTCTGCAAGCTATTCGCGGGTCAGGCGTCGATCGCCCTGCAGAACGCCGAGGCCCACGTGACGATGGCCACGCGGGCGGACCTGGACGCTCTGACCGGTCTACGGAACCACGGGACGTTCCAGCGGGACCTGGCGTCGGTGATCGAGGCGGGCAAGCCGTTCTCTCTGCTGATGATGGACCTGGACTCGTTCAAGGCGTTCAACGACGCGTACGGCCATCCCGCTGGGGACGCCCTGCTGCAGGCCGTGGCCAAGGCGATCGTCAGTGCGATTCGCCAGAACGACAGCGCCTATCGATACGGCGGCGATGAGTTCGCCCTGCTCCTCATCGGGGCCTCCAGCGGCCATGCCGCGGAGGTGGCGGCCCGAGTGCGCAGGGCCGTTCGGGAAGGGGTTCGGGCGTCCCCGGTCGGTGCCCTGGGACCCGAGGTCAGCGCGTCGATCGGAGCGTCTCACTGGCCCGCCGACGGTCCGGCCGGTGCGGCGCTCGTCGAGGCGGCCGATGCCGCGCTCTATCGGGCCAAGCGGATCCTGAGCGAGCGGAGCGGAGTGGATGTCGCGGCGTTGGAACCGGCTCGCAGCCGCTCGGTCTCGGATGCCCTTGTCGACGCCGCTCACGACCTGGCCGGAGCCGCGACGCGTGAGGAGGTGGCTCAGGCGACCGCCTGCCACGCGGCGGCTCTCTGCGGGGCCTCGGACGCGTTCGTGGCCTTCCTGAATGGAGGACCGGCCGCGGGCGAGTCCGCCGGCACACAAACCTCGTTTGCGAACCGTGGCCGCATCCGGGCGATTCAAGCGTCGAGCCCCGACACTGCGATCCGATCGTGGGTTCTGGCTTCGGGTCCTCGACACGGGATCGATCGGAGAGGAGACGGGTGGCACGGCTTCCCTCATCGGGGCTCCTCTGGCGATCGCCGGGACCGTCGCCGGCATCGTGGGCATCGTCGTTCCCGCGGCGGTCTCGCGCGGAGGCGAGGTCCGGGTTGAGACAGCTGACGGCCGTTGCCTCGGCCGCTTTCGAGCGGACAAGCCGGTCGACGTAGGACTTCGGAACGTCGGAACGGGTCCTTCCGTGCCTCCGGTCGGAGCAACCTATACTCCCGCCATGTCACGGCCACTCCTCGATCTCAGCTTGCCGAGACGGCCCAGCCTGTGATGTACGCGTATCCGTGGGCCGTTCCGCAGAGCCCGCGCGACGGCCGGCCACGCCGCCTGCTGGTTGCCTCCGTGGCGGCCGCGCTGGCAATCGTCGTGATCGCCGGGATGGCCTGGCGGCCGTCTACCGCCGCCGCAGCGAGGGACAGCGTCACCATCCTCGGCCCCGCGGCGGCCTCACTGGACCCGGCCGTCCAGGCGGACGCCGGCAGCGCGCAGGTGGTCGCGCAGGTGTTCGAGTCGCTGACTTCGGTCGATTCGAACCAGCGCGTGGAGCCCGCCCTGGCATCGAGCTGGGAGACGCTCAACGGCGGCAAGCGCGTGGTCTTCCATTTGCGGCCCGGCCTCACCTTCTCGGACGGATCGGCCCTCACGGCGGACGACGTTGTGAAGAGCTGGATGCGCGTGCTCGCACCCGGCCACCCAAGCCAGCTGGCATCGCTCCTCGACGACGTGACGGGCGCTCGGGCGTATCGAGAAGGCAGCGGGACTGCCACCTCCGTCGGGATCAGTGCGCCGAGTTCCACGCAAGTCCAGGTCGACCTGGCGAATCCTGCCGCCGACTTCCCGGCGATCGCGACGAGCCCCACCCTGGCGGTGGTTCCGCCCGACTTGAGCTCGAATCCGAACCTCCTGGAGCCCGGCACCTTCGTCGGCAGCGGCGCCTACGTCGTCAGCGGCCTGACCGATACCGAGACGACGCTGACCGCCAACCCCCACTACTGGGCCGGCAAGCCTGCCATGACCACGGTCCATCTCCTGAGCTCGACCGCCGGCAACAGCCCGGTGGACATGTTCCAGGCGGGCGATCTCGACTACACGCCGATCTCCACAGGGGATGCGACATGGATCGCTTACGACAAGACGCTGGGGCCGTCACTTCGGATCGAACCCTCTCCCTCTGTCGAGTTCTACGGCTTCAACACGACGAAGGCTCCGTTCAACGACGTTCACGTTCGCCGCGCGTTCGCGCTGGGCATCGACTGGAAGCGCATCGTGACGCTGCTCGCCAACCCCCTGGTCGTCCCGGCTACCGGCATGGTCCCGGACGGCGTCCCAGGCCACAGCGCCACGGACTACGGCCCGAAATTCGACCTGGTCAAGGCGAAGTCGGAGCTTGCCGCGGCCGGTTTCCCCAACGGGGCGGGTTTTCCGGAAGTCGCGCTGGTCACGAGTGGCCGCGGCCTGGACGGGGCGATCCTGCGTCAGCTCCACGACAACCTGGGTATCACCGTCTTGTCCGAGGTACTCGACTGGGACACCTACAACCAGCGACTCCTCAACGACCCGCCCGCCTTCTGGGAGATGGATTGGGTCGCGGACTACCCGGGCGGCAACGACTTCCTCGGGATCCTCCTCGGCTCCGGCCAGACCAACAACTTCGGCCGCTGGGCCAACACCGATTTCGACGGCGCGGTAGCTCGCGCTCTTTCGACCACGGACGCCGCGTCGATGCAGCAGGCGTTCGACCAGGCTCAGGCTGTGGTTCAGGACCAGGTACCGGTGATCCCGGTCGACTACGGGGCGGGCTACTCGCTCGTGGCCAAGGGACTTCTGGGTGCCCTTCCGAACACGCAAGGCCTGGTGCGATACGCCGGCCTCGCATGGGCGACGGGCGCATGAGGCCGATCGCTCGCCACCGCCGTCGCGCGCCGCGGCGCTGCGGTGCTGGCGTGCGCCATCTTCGGGCTGCTGATCGTCCCGGGCGCCGTGACGGCCGCGTCCGTCACGTTCGGCACCCCATCGTTCAAGTCCACGTTCGGACAGAGCATCGTCTTCAGCCAGCCATACACCGGCAGCGGGATCACCGAAGCGGCGATCGCCATCGAAGCGCCCGGCGACCTCGGTCCTTCCCTCATCTCGCTCCAGTCCCAGGGCCGAAGCGTGCTCTCATACACCCTGGACACATCGAACGGCGGCCTGGCGCCCTTCCAGCCGCTGACGGCGCATTTCGTAGTGACCCTCACCGACGGGACCGTCCAGGCGGGTCCGGACATTCACCTCACATACGCCGATGACCGTTACAAGTGGAAGTCGGCCTCGGGCAAGTTCGTAACGATCCACTGGATCGAGGGGAGCGACACGTTCGGTCAGACCCTGCTTGGCTACGCGAGAGCAGGCCGTCCCGAAATCGGCGGCCTTCTTCGGCATAACCGAGACGAAGCGGGCCGACTTCTACATCTACAACACCCAGAGCTCGTTCCAGTCCGCCCTGGGCGTGAGCGAGACCATCGGCGGCCAGGCAGAGTCGCAGTTCCGAGTCTGCTACGCCCAGGTCGGCCCGACCGATCTCGCCTACGGCAGCACCGTCGTCCCGCACGAGCTGACTCACATCGTCTTCAACGATGTGACCGACAATCCCTACCACTCGCCGCCGCGCTGGCTGAACGAGGGCCTCGCGGTCTACCTGTCCGAGGGCTACGGGAGCGACAACCGGGGGCTCGTGTCCAGGGCGGCCAGGAGTGGCACCCTCGTTCCGCTCGCGGCTCTGGCCGGCTACTTCGCCCTCGACAGCGCCCGCATCTTCCTGTCGTATGCCGAGGCGGTCTCGGCCGTCGACTTCATGGTCCGCAAGTACGGCAAGGCAGCGATCCAGAAGCTCGTCGCGAGCTACGCCACGGGCACAACCGACGACGAGGCATTCACGGCCGCCCTCGGCATCGACACCGCGGCTTTCGACAAGGCCTGGCTGGCGGACAACGGCGTCACGGCTTCACAGACCTACGGCCCCCAGCCGGCTCCGACCGGGCCGCTACCGCCGGGCTGGAACGGCTCCACGGAAACGGTGCCTCCCGTCGCACCGCCCTCGACCATCCCCGGCGCCGGGCCGGCGGGCGGGAGCCAGAACCCGCCGGACGACTCCGACTCCGCCGCCTACACCCTGGCCGGTCTCATCCTTCTGGCCGGGCTGGTCGTGCTCGGCGGCCGGCATCGTCCTGCATCTGCTCACAACGCGCGAGCAATGGCCATCCGACCGGCCGCCCACCTAGGTCTGCGGCCCAATCGACGCGACGAGCGCCCCAGGCTCTGATAGATTGAGCGGCCGTTATGAGCAATCCGATCAGACTCCTTCGTCGCGGGCCGGCATAGTGACTCCGGGTCAGCCTGAGGTCGTCGAATTCCGGCTCGGCGACGTGGTCACCGTTCGCCGCGCCCATCCCTGCGGCAGCCACGAGTGGCTGGTCGACCGGCTCGGCGCCGACATCGGGCTGCGCTGTCACGGTTGCGATCGCCACGTCCTGATGGATCGCAGGACGCTGGAGAGGCGCCTCACGGGCTTCGTGTCTCGCGGCGATCTGGCCATGAGCCTCGCCGTCGCGCCGCAGCCTCGCGACGCCGAGACCCCCGTCCACCGGCCACGGCCGATGAAGGCCCCGGTCTCGCGAACGGGCGCAAACAAGGCCAATCGCGTCCGGCGACGCCCGCCCAAGTCGGCTGAGGTCGAGCCGGGCGGCCTGACCGTCCTCCAAAACAGGCCGTTCCTGCTGCTGTGGCTGGCACAGGCGTCGTCGCAGGTCGGCGGCAACATGGTCATCTACGGCCTGACGATCATCATCTCGACCTCTTATGCCTCGCACACGGCGGTGAGCGCCCTGCTGCTGAGCTTCCTTCTGCCGGCGATCCTCTTCTCGGCGCTGGCCGGCGTCTTCGTCGACAGGGTCGACAAGCGCCACATGCTGCTGGTCACGAACGTGCTCCGCGGGCTGGCGGTACTGGCGGTCCTCCTGGTCGGCACCAACCTGGCCGGCCTCTACCTGCTGATGATCTTCGTGGCCACCGTGACCACGTTCTTCGGGCCGGCGGAAGCCTCGATGATCCCGTTCCTGGTGCCCAGGCACCAGCTGCTGGCCGCCAACGGGCTCTTCACCCTCACGATGAACGTGGCCTTTGCCCTGGGCTTCGCCCTCGTGGGGCCGTTCCTCGTGGCCCTCGCAAGCGCTCAGCTGCTGATCGTCATCGTGGCCGTGCTCTACTTCGTGGCCGCGGTCTTCTGCTGGACCCTGCCCTCCGATCCGCCCGTTCCCGAGACCGTGGTCAGCCCCGGGCAGACCGTCGCCGACGCCGAACGGGCCGTGGAGACGATGGTCGGCGAGTTCGTCGAAGGGATGGTCTACATCCGAGACCACCACAACGTCGGATGGTCACTCTCATACCTGGGGATCACGGGAGCGCTCATAGGCGTGCTGGCCGTGCTCGGACCGGGCTTCGCCCAGTCGACCCTCGGCCTCGGCCCCAAGGACTTCGGCCTCATCGTTCTGCCGATCGGCCTGGGAATCGTCACCGGCATCCTGGTCCTGAACTCCTACGGCCGGTACCTGCCCCGGCGGCGCACGATCGAAGCCGGCATGGTCGGCATGGGCCTCCTGCTCGTCCTTCTGTCGTTCGCCAGCCCGCTATCCGGCTTCCTCGAGGCCAAGGCGACCTCCAACGGGCTGGCCGAGGCCAGCCAGGTGGTTTCGCTCCTGTCGATGGTCATGGGCATCGCGTTCCTCGTCGGCGCCGCCTACTCGGTCGTGGCCATCTCGTCCCAGACGCAGCTCCAGGAGGAACTCCCCGAAGACGTGCGAGGCCGTGTCTTCGGCGTTCTCAACATGCTCGTCTCGATCTCCAGCCTCGCCCCGATGATCGTGGCGGGGGCCGTCGCCGATGCCGTCGGCGTCCCGGCGGTCATCCTTGTCGTCGGCGCTTTCGTGTGCCTGTGGGGCCTGGGCAGCTTCGTCGGCCGGGGAGCGCTCCTGCCGGAGGAGGCCGCCGCGCGGGCGCCGTCCACGCCGAGCGGGGCACCGGTAGACCCGATCACCGCGGCCCTCGCATCCGGCGAGCGGGCGGCCGGCACGGCCGCGTCCACGGATGACCCGCCGGCTCCCGCTGCCGGGCACGGCTCGAGACACGGTCTCGAGGACGGCGAGCCGCCCAGATGACGAACCCGGCGGGGCCCGGGATAGAGGAGCCGGCGAGCCGGCCCGCGACCCCCGACGCATGGCGTGCCGCGGCCATGGCGGTCCTGGTCGGTGGTTTCGGCGTGGGACTCATGACCGGCAACAGGCGTCTGAGTCGGGCGGTCCCGCTGATCACTGCCGGAGTCGCCCTCGGCTGCGCCGTGCCGGTGGCGCTGGCCTCGCGCCGGCCGCCCATCTCCCCAGAAGAGGCCGCCGACGCGCTCGCCGACACCGATGCCCCGCCGACGTTCAGCGTCGTCGTGGCCGCCCGCGATGAGGCGGCGGTCCTGCCGCAGCTGGTCGGCGACGTCAGCCGGCAGCATTACCGAAGCGGCGACGGCCGGCCGCTCTTCGAACTCGTAGTCGTCGACGACAGGTCGACCGACGGTACCGCCGATGCCGTCCTGGCGGCCGCGGCCGAGTACGGCATAGGTGCGGTGACACGCGTGATCACGCGCAGCGGAGACGGGCTCGCCGACGGAAAGGGCGCGGCCCTGACCGCGGCCCCGCCGGAGGACTGCAGCGGCGACGTAATCCTCGTCCTCGACGCGGATGCACGGCTTGGGCCGTGGTTCCTTCAGCGTGCCGCCGGGTATTTCGCGGCCGGCGCCAACGCGGTCACGGCCCGCCGCAGGATCCTCGACGCGGACCACGGCTGGCTCGAGGGCGCGCAGGCAGACGAGCAGACTCTCGACGGCGAGCTCAACCGCGGCCGCTGGGCGCTGGGTGGCTGCTCCGAGTTCCGCGGCAACGGGATCATGATTCGTCGGGAGTTGCTCGCGGCGGCGGGTGGGTGGCGCGCCTCCGCCCTGACCGAGGACATCGATCTGTCGAGCCGCATCGCGGCCCTGGCCGGGGAGCGCGTCGCCTGGGCGCTGGACGTGGAAGTGTGGGAGGAACCCGTTCGCAGCGCAGACAGCCTGTGGCGCCAGCGCTTCCGCTGGGCGGAAGGGGCCTTGAGGCGGGCACTCGAGCACGGCCCGGCGGTAGTGGCGAGCCCGCGTCTGTCTGTCGGCGCTCGGCTGGATTTCGTCACCTACGTCGGCCAGCTGGCCGTGCCCCCGATAGTCCTCGGGGCCGCGGCGTCGAGCGTGATTACCGGACGCCGGCGGCCGCTGATCGCGATCGTCGCGGGCTATCTGGGGGTAAGCGCTCTCCTGGGCTGGGACGCCCTGCGCTGGGAGAGCCGCGCCGGCGGGGGACCACTCGCCACGCGCGAGCGGCTGAAGCGGGCGTTCCGGGTGTCGCTCTTCAATGGACTCTGGCTCGTTGCCGTGCCGAGAGCTCTGGCGGACCTGGCCTTCCGCCGAGGCCCGATCCGCTACGTGAGGATGGAGCACAGCGGCTCGTCCCAGCCCGAGCCGGAACGCGCGGCGACGCGGCGGTAGGTGCGCGACGGGGGCTGCCCCTGATAAGCCGGGGATAAGCGGGGCCACGTAGAGTCGGGCTGTCGGTGCGGCGATCGCCCTGCAAACCACCTGGGGCGGCGCAGCGCCGGGGCCGGTGCCGTCGGCTCCACGTGACGGCGTCTCATGTCGGGAGGGGCTATCGACCAGCCGCGCATCGTCCGAAGAAGCGCGTGACGGTTGGCCATCCGGGCTTTGCCGCCACGCTTCCCGCCGCAAGTCCACTTTCCGCCCGCCTCATAGAGGAGGTCCCATGAAACGAGCGGAGATGTTGCTCGTTTCCATCTTGCTTGCGGCGTCGACGCTCGGGGCGACGGCACAGGTTGTGTCCGCGCATCGGGCGGACGTTTGGTCCAACTCGGACGGGTTCAGCGTGAACTGCCTCGGGTTCACGGATACGTACCCCCAGCAGCTCTACAACCTTGCGAACACTCAACTGGCGAAGCTCGGGTACGGCCCGCTGCGCGGTGAGCTCGGCCCCGGCTTCACGAGATCGGCCTTCCTGGGCAACGTTTTGTACCCCTACGCCGTCTACGCGCATACGCACGGCGACAACTACTGGGCGGCCTCCGGCTATCCCAACGTCGACTCGGGCATTCTCCAGGATCCCGGCTCCGGCAGATGCAACTCCGGGTCGGACATGATCCGCTCCAGCTCGATCAAGCAGGCCACCGCCGGCGGGTACTTCAACATGGTGATCATGTCGACGTGCATGCTCGGTGCGAACTCGAGCACGATGCCGGACGCGTTCCAGATCGAGAAGACGAAGTCCTCCACGCAACACGAGTTCTACCTCGGCTACGTGTACTCCACCTATGACAGCGCCGCGTTCCGCTTCGAGCAGGCGTTCTGGAGCTACCTCAACGGCGGTTTGTTCCACTTGAGGAGCGCTTCCTCGGCCTTCACGTACGCGATGAGCATCGGTGGATATGCCTATCCGGACTCGGCCAACCCGTTCCAGGCCAACTGGTGGGGCAACCCCAACTACAACGGAATCCCGGGGTGATGGAGATGACCAGAACGAAGAAGACTCCAGCTAACCTGGGAGCCGGGGCCGCCAGGACGGTACTGGCCGTCGCGGTGATGGTCGTCGGTCTGGCTGTGACGGCCGACCGGATGGCTGCCACGAGCACCGGCGCCCCCAACTCGGGAGCGATCGTCGGTGGCGTGGACGCCGCCAAGGCCGGTCCGCCGGTAGCGATCGCGACGGTAATCGATGCGGACGATAGGCCCGACGTATTCCGTCGAGCGGCCTCGGCAAGGGATGCATTGGGCTTCCCGGTCGGGGCGAAACGCACGGGCAGGCACGTTCGAGACACCTACCGTCCGACCGAGTACGACGAGGTCGAAGAAGTCGACGGGGCGGATCAGCCCCTCGCCCTCACGCAGTTCGATCCCGACGGACGTCTGGTTTCGGCCGTCCGATTCGACCGCTCTTCGGCGACTTCATCGAAGGTCGACAGAGACGCGGCAGCGAACGCAGCCACCAAGGGCATCGCGGCCTCCGGCCTGGCCGTGACAGGCCAGTATCAGGCGGAGGCCAACTCCGTCATGGGTGGATGGGACGTCCACTGGGATCGCTCGAAGGACGGCTTCCAGGTCCGCGGCGACGAGACGCGGGTCCATGTCTGGCCCGATGGGCGGATCCAGAGCGTAGCGCACGTCGAGCACGAGCTGGCGGCCACACCGGGTCAACGTCTTGGGATCGACGACGCGAAGAAGTTGGTGACAGGTCAGTTCGATCGCTGGTTCGCCGGCCGGAATTCGGGCTACGCGGTCCAGCAGATGAACCTCGAGTGGGTCGCCCCGAACGCGGCTTTCGATCCCGCAAAGGTCGGGCTCGCTCCCGGTCCGTACCGCCTGGCCTGGGTCGCAAATGTCAAGCCGTCGGGCGTGGCGGCGAGTTACGTCTCGTTGGTCACGCTGTACGTGGACGCGGCCGACGGGACCCTTCTTGGCGGTGACGTGGTCGAGTAGCCTCGGCCGCCGGCCAGTTCTCGTCCGTGGCCGTCGATCTGGCGGCCACGGACGGGCAGACACATGACAGTGCAGCGCTAGGGAAGGGGACTAGATGGTCGGAGATCGCTACGTGACAAAGGTCGCGACCCTTGTCGCGGCGCTGTGCCTGCTATCCGAGGCGTGCTCGGGATCGCCGATGCCCACGCCAGGTGCGAATGCATCGGCGACCGCACCGCCCCCATCCCGGCTGGTGGTTCTCGGAGATGGCCCGGCCGGCGAACGCGGCCTCTGGACCTTCGAGGCTCCAAACACATGGTCGGAGGCCGCTTCGTTGCCCGGGGCGACGGGAATCGCCCGCTTCGGCGACAGCGTGGCGATATCGAGTGGAGGGTCCGTTGAATTGAGATCGGCCGCGACGCCGGCCGCCCCTGGATCGGCCCTGCCGCTGAGATGGCAAGGTCCTTCTCCGGCGGCGCAGATCGTCTCCCTGGCTCGAGCGCCGGGCGGCAAGGTCGCCATCGCCACGAGCGACGGCGAGTCCCAGAGCTACTGGCTGGTGGCAGCCGACGGAGTGCTTGGAGCCGCTGAAACCGGCCCCGGCACAGGCGTTCACCCCGCTCGTGGCCTGGCTGGACAATTCGCGACTGCTGGTCCTGACGACCGACGAAGCACAGGTCTCGCGGCTCGCGGTCATCGACGTGTCGGCTCTGACCATCGAGCCGGCGATGACTCTGGCCGGAGTGCGCGTCTTCGCCCTGTCGCCCGACCGGCGCTCTCTGGCGGCAGCCACGGGCACGCGGCGTTTACGCCGGTACGGTCGAGGCGTTCCTGGCGGCCGGTGAACCTGGCCTTGTCGCCGCGGTCGACCCCTCGGCGGTCATTTGGGGACTCGCCTTCGACGACTCCGGGGCCAGGCTCGCCATGTTCTCGGGGAAGGTGGCGCCAGGAGGCGTCGTCTCGTCGACGCGGGCAATCGGATACCGCAGACAGGCCGAATCCTGGGTGATGGAATTCGACTCGGCGGCCCCTCTGGCCAAGGCGTTGGATCAGGTGTGGCTGCCCTGAAGGCCTCCCGCGGGGGTTGAGCGAGTTACTGACCGAGCATGACGTTCGAGGCGGCGCCGACCAGGGCCGTCACGGTGCAGGCGACCAACAGCGCAGCTCGCGTCCGCGGGCGTCCGCGAAACGCCACGAGAACGACCCCGATGATGACCGCGACCACGACTTTCGCCGCCACGGCTCCGGCCGTTTGGCCCAATAAGTGAGGCAGCGGGCTCGTCTCGTGAGTGGGTATCAGGGCGGGGTTCACGCGAAGGAACGTCACCAGATCGGCCAGATTCGCGACGAACGCGGCCGCGAGCAGCCCGGTCATGTCACGGGCGCCGCCGAGGAGATTCGAGGGGAGAGCACTGATCATGGTGTCGGCCTTCTCAGGACGGGTCCGGTGGAGAGCCTCGCCGTTCGTATGTGGCGCCGACCTGAGGGGAGAATCGTAGGCAAGATGCGCCGGGGGTGTGGATGGGCCGGCAGATGATCCGCTGTCCGGGCCACGGCCCAACCAGAGCGCGCCAGTAGGCCATGGCGTCCCATCTGGTGGGCCCAGACCCGGGTGGCCGGCTGGACCTCGGGAAGGGTCGCTGCCGCGTCATCGACGTGTGGGCCCTGTGTGCTACGATCCGGCCCGCCCGGGCGGTTAGCCCTGAGCGATGTAGCGAAGCCTCTCGGCACGCGTGAGAGGGATGAGCGAACGCCGGCTGGTTATTGTGGTATTCACGAGCACGTTGGGGTACGAGGGTTAGCCGGTCGGGAGAAGGTGCTGCATGAAAGCAGCCAGAGTCCCAGGCGTGGCAGGACTGGGTCTTCGCGCCTCGACCCTTGCGGTCCTTGCCATCATCGTCGCGGCCTGTGTCGGCGCATCGCCTTCTCCAGTCGGGCCATCGCCTTCTCCAGTCGGGCCATCGCCTTCTCCAGTCGTCGCCGAAGCGAACAAGGGGCCGTTCAAGCTGCAGTTGGCGTTGCCTCGGGCGGACTGGCACGCAACCGATACGATCAACGGGGAGGCGACTCTCTCGCTCGTAGGCGTGGAGACACTCAAATTCGGGACCACCGCCAGCGGCCCCATCATCTTCTCCTTCGCGGAGGTGGGCGGGAGTCGGTCCGTGGAAGGCATCCACTCCCTAGATTGCAAGCAGAGCACGCTCGAAGCCGGCAAGCCGCTCGTCGTGCCGATCACCAAGCAGGGAGCCTATGATCCCGCTGCCCCATCGTCCGACTTCCACAAGTGGTTCATGACCGGCCCGCATTTGCAGCTACCCGCGGGCACTTGGCGAATCACCGCAGTGGCCTACGTGAACACCGACGACATCTGCCCCGACGAGAGTCACGCCTTGAGGGTTTCGGTGGAGTTGCATGTGACACCGTGAGGCACATGGCTCGCGTTGGGGGAATGTGCTTCCAGCGGATCGCCGTGACAGAAGGGGAGGCGAGCCCCGCCGGCCGCCCCTGTGCTACGATCCGGCCCGCCCGGGCGGTTAGCTCAGTTGGTTAGAGCGCATGCTTGACATGCATGAGGTCAGAGGTTCAAGTCCTCTACCGCCCACCATCGAGGCAACCAAAGCGATGAGCGGGACAGGCCCCGCCGGAACGATCCCAGAGAGCCGTCGCCACGAGTCGTGGCTGAGAGCGACGGCGATCGCACCCGGCAACGGCACCACCCGCGAGCGACCGGTCAACCGGTCCGGGACCGCCCGTTAGCGCGGACAAGAGCGCGCGGCGGCGCCGAGAAGCGAACGGTGCCGGCGCGAAGGCGGGTGGAACCGCGAGAGATGCCTCTCGTCCTGTCGGACGGGAGGCTTTGTATTTGGCCCAGACGGCAAGCGAACGGCGAATGGGAGACGAGATGAGCAAAGACGACCAGGCACAGGCTCCGGCCGCAGCCGTCTCAGCCGCCGGCCGGCCGCCGAGGAACCGGATGACATGTTCGAAGCCGCCGTTCGCGGATCCGTGGACGAGCTGCTCGACGCCGGCGCCCACACCGAGTTGGATGCCATGCGCCACTCGGCCGCCCACGTCATGGCCGAGGCCGTCGTCGCCATCTTCCCGGATGCCCAGCTCGGGATCGGCCCCTCGATCGACGACGGCTTCTACTACGACTTCCTCCTATCCCGCCCGCTGACCCCGGACGACCTCGCGGCCGTCGAGGCCGGAATGCGCGCCTCCATGGCCGCCGATCACCCGTTCGTCCGCAAGGAAGTCCCGTTCGACGAGGGCCGTGCCTTCTTCGAAGGCCGCCACCAGCCGTTCAAGGTCGAGATCCTGGACGACCTGGCAGCCAAGGCGAAGGAATCGGGCACGCCGGTACCGCCCACTTCCACGTACGAGCACGGCTCGTTCATCGACCTGTGCAAGGGACCGCACGTGGCCAGCACGGGCAAGATCGGCCCGTTCAAGCTGATGACGGTAGCCGGCGCCTACTGGCGCGGTTCCGAGAAGCGGCCGATGCTGCAGCGGATCTACGGCACGGTCTGGCCGACCCAGGAGGAGCTGGACCTCTACCTCGAGAGGCGCGAGGAAGCGAAGAAGCGCGACCATCGCCGCCTGGGAGTCCAGCTCGACCTCTTCAGCTTCCACGACGTCAGCCCCGGCTCGCCCTTCTGGCATCCGAAGGGCTGGACGCTCTACCGGACACTCGAGAACGCCATGCGCGAGCTCCAGGAGCGGCGCGGGTACCAGGAAATCTACACGCCGCCGCTCGTGCACAAGAAGCTCTGGGAGCGTCAGGCCACTGGGACGCCTACCGAGAGCACATGTTCGTCCTCGAGGCGGAGGACCAGACCTTCAGCCTCAAGCCGATGAACTGCCCCGAAAGCACCTACATCTACAAGCAGCCGGCTTCGCTCCTATCGCGACCTGCCGCTGCGCCTCTCCGAGTACGGCAAGCTGCATCGCAACGAGCTGTCCGGCGCGCTCTCGGGCCTGACCCGCGTACGCCATTTCGTCGACGGACGACGCCCACATCTACCTCCGCCCCGACCAGCTCCAGGATGAGATCGCGGCCCTCCTGGGCGAGGTCTACGAGTCTTACGGTTGGTTCGGGCTCGAGCCGCATTTCACCTTCGGCACCAGGCCGGACAAAGCCCTGGGCGACCCGGCGTTGTGGGAGACGGCCGAAGCCCAGATCAAGGCCGCCCTCGACTCGCTGGGCAAGCCGTATCGGCTCAAGCCCAAGGACGGGGCCTTCTACGCGCCCAAGATCGACATCCAGGTCGAGGACGCCCTGGGCCGCGAATGGCAGACGGCCACGATCCAGGTCGATCTCGTCATGCTGCCGGAGCGCTTCGACCTCACCTACATCGACGAGAACGGCCAGGCCGTCCGGCCGATGGCGATCCACCGGGCCATCTACGGCTCGCTGGAGAGCTTCATCGGCGTCCTGATCGAGCATTTCGCCGGGGCCTTCCCGGTGTGGTGCGCGCCCGGTCCAGGCCATCGTCATCCCGATCGCCGACCGGCATGTCGAGGCCGCAGAGGAGCTGGCCGGCCTTGCTTCGGCGCGCAAGCTCCGCGTGGAGGTCGACGGCTCGGACAGCCGGATGCAGAACAAGATCCGCCTGGCTCAGGAGCAGAAGGTCCCGTACATGCTCGTCCTGGGCGATCGCGAGGTCGAAGGCCGGACGGTCGCGATCCGCAATCGGGCCGGCGAGCAGGAGAACGGCGTCACCTGGGACGCCTTCATCGAGCGCCTGGCGCAGGAGACCGCCGCCCGGCGTCCGTAACGGCCGGGCCCGACGGCCGCCGGCTCAGCGCTCGAGGCTCGCTCGCGGCGGCGTCTGGACGCGGCGCATCAGAGCGGCGCCCCGGCGCGCCCGGAACACGACGATCGCGCCGAAGGCCACGACAGTGGCGCCCATGCTGGCCAGCACCAGCCAGGTCATCGCCTCGGCGCCGGCCCGCTCCATGAACAGGCCCATGAGCCCTGGCAGCACCATCCCGCCGACGCTGTCGCCGAGCATGATCACGGCGCCGACGCCGGCGGTCAGCCGGATCGATTGGACGGCCAGGTTGTAGCCGCTCGGCCAGATCGGAGCCATCGAGAACCCGATGCCGGCCGCCGAAACCCACATGATCCGGGCGAGGCCGGGAAGACGACGAGCAGACCGAGGAAGAGGGCACAGCCGATCAAGGAGACCACGAGGACTGGGCCGGCGAAAAGCGGATCGCGACCGGGATGGAGATCAGCCGTCCGATCGTGAACGCCAACCAGAACAGGGAGGTCAGGTAGGCGGCCAGCGCGGCGTCGGCCAGTCCAAGCTTGACCGCGTACGTGGTAGATCCAGCCACCGAATGTGATCTCGGCGCTGACGTAGAAGAAGAGGAAGAGCATCGCCGCGACCACGATCGGCACCAGATACGACCTTTGCCTGCCCGTGGCACCGGCCTCGCCGCGCGCCATCGGCGGCGGCGGCGGCGGCGATAGACGGAGGAGGACCGCGACGCCGACCGTGAAGTCGAAGACGGCCAGGAACGTGTACGCCTGCCAGTACGCGCGCGCCGGCGGTCAAGAGCAGCCCCAGGAGGAACGGGCTGAGGAACGCGCCCAGGCCGAAGAAGAAGTGGAGCGCGTTCAGGAAGGGCCCGGCCTTGCCGCCGTGGGTCCACAGGAGAGAGTGTTCGCGCCGGTGCCGACCACGCCGCCGGCGATCCCCTTGACGATGAAGAGCGCCAGCAGAGCGCATACCAGCGGATATGCGGGACGAGGAACAGCAGTGACGCGGAGATATCTCGGCGATTCCGAGGACCAAGCGGCCGGGGGCCCAGTCGAAGAGTCCAGCCGCCCAGGAGCGTGCCGAGCGTGACGCCGCCGGCGCCCAGCAAGAAGACCAGGCCGATCTCGCCCACGGTGGTTCCCGTCTGTCCGGCCAGAGCCGTCAGCGTGGGCCCGATGAGGGACATGTCGAGGCCCAAGCACATGAAGAGCAGCGAAGTAGCCGATCGAGCGCCGGACCGCGAGGGGCACTCAATCCTCCGTACGGGACGTTGAGGCGCCGGGTATGGCTGCCATTGAGTGCACGGCACCGGGGCAATCGAGCCGACCCAATAGTGCCATCGCCGAGAGCGACGCGGCCTGCCGAACCGCACCGCCGGGCACTGCCAACGCCGCCCGGCGGGGGTTTGCCGCCGCGAAACCCCTGTGCTATAGTCCCGCGGGCGACCGCCCGGTGCAGCGTGCCGGGTTGGGCCGCTCGTCTGCTTTCGGGGTCGAATCCCGAAGGCGGCAACCGGAACACGCTAGAAGGGGTTCGCCATTAGCCGAGACCTGCGCATCAATCAGATGATCCGCGTTTTCGAAGTTCGGGTCGTCGACGAAGACGGTAGCCAGCTTGGTGTCATGCGAACGGCAGACGCCTTGCGGCTTGCGCAGGAGCGGGGGCTCGACCTGGTAGAGGTCGCACCGCTTGCCAGTCCCCCTGTGGCGCGACTCCTCGACTTCGGCCAGTACAAGTACGAACTGACCAAGCGTGAGAAGGAAGCCAAGCGAAAGCAGCGCTCGATCACCTTCAAGGAAGTCCGACTCAAGCCGAAGATCGGCGTCGGCGACTTCGATACGAAGGTCAGGCGGGCAATCGAGTTCCTGGAGGACGGCGATCGCGTCAAGATCGCCGTCCAGTTCCGGGGTCGCGAGCTGACCCACCCGCAGATCGGGCGCGATCTGCTGGACAAGTTCGCGGAACAGATCAAGGAACACGGCGTGGTCGAGCGGCCGCCGCTGCTCGAGGGCAAGTCGATGCACATCAGCGTCGCCTCGACCCACAAGCCGAAGGTGCACGAGCCGACGCCGTCGGCCACGGCCAAGAGCTCACGCGAGAACGGAAGACGAGGCGGCACCAGAGGCCGCAGAAGACGAGACGAACGAGGTGCCGCCGGCCCCGCCGGCTGCACCGAGACCCGAGCCGGACACCGGCTCGGCGTCGACTGGAGTGTGAGACCGTGCCGAAGATGAAGAGCCACAAGGGGGCCCAGAAGCGAATCGGGGTCACCGGCGGTGGCAAGGCCTTCCGCGTCAAGTCGTGGCGCGGCCACCACCTGGAGCTGAAGTCGTCGCGGCGAACCCGCCGCTATGACGGCAAGGCGATCGTGACCGGCGAGTCGCTCGATCAGGTCCGCCGGCTGCTGCCGTACCTGGGAGTCTGATCTTCGATGGCACGCGTCAAGCGGGGCGTAACCGCCCATCACCGTCACAAGCGCCTTCTCAACGACGCCGAGGGTCGCGAACGGTACCAACTCGCGGCTCATCAGGCGAGCCCATGAGTCGGCCCTCCACGCGATGGCCTACGCGACGCGCGACCGCAAGCAGCGCAAGCGCCAGATGCGCCAGCTGTGGATCATCCGCATCAACGCCGCGGCCCGGCAGAACGGCCTCAGCTACGGCAAGTTCATCGCCGGCCTCAAGGCCGCGAAGATCGAGCTCGACCGCAAGATCCTGGCCGACATCGCCGTCGCGATCAGGCCGCCTTCGCCGCGAGGTCGCCGAGCCTAGATCGCCGGCCGAAGGCTGGAGCATCACGGGCGACCGGCGGGGTCGAGTCGGCGAGGCGATCGCGAGGGACCCGACCAGTGAGGAAGGCAGCGTGGACTTCGAGAGCCTGAGCGCCGACCTGCGGGCCCTGCAGCAGCGCGCCCTGGAGGAGACTGCGGCCGCGCCGGACCCGGCGGCGCTCGAAGCAGCTGCAGATCCAGTACCTCGGCAAGAAGGGCGACCTGACGGCCGTCCTGCGCGGCATCGGCGCCCTGCCGGCGGAGGACCGGCCGCGAGTCGGCGCCATCGCCAACGAAGTGGGCGAGGCCGTCAAGGCCGCGCTCGCGGCGCGCGAGCTCGTCTTGCACGCGCAGGTCCAGGCCGTCCGCCTGGCCGCGGAGAAGGTCGACGTCACGCTGCCCGGGCCGGCCGGTCGCTCGGGGCACCCTGCACCCGATCCCCGAGACGATCGCCGCGATCGCGGAGGTCTTCGGCCAGTTCGGCTTCGTCGTCTACGAAGGGCCCGAGGTCGAGGACGACCTGACCAACTTCCAGATGCTCAACATCGCCGCCCGACCATCCGGCGCGAGACCTGTGGGACACGCTCTACGTGGACATCCCCGGCCACCTGCTGCGGACGCACACGAGCCCGGGCCAGATCCGCGTCATGCAGTCGACGAAGCCGCCGATCCGGGCCTTGCTGCCGGGCCGCTGCTTCCGCTACGAGGCGGTCGACGCCAGCCACGGCTTCGAGTTCTTCCAGGTCGAGGGTCTGATGGTCGACGAGGGGACCTCGATGGCGGACCTCAAGGGCCTCCTCGACGAGTTCGCCCACGCCCTGTTCGGTCCTCGCAAGACGCGCTTCCGGCCCGGCTACTACCCCTTCACCGAGCCTTCGGTCGCCTTCGACGTCGAGTGCGTCGTCTGCGGCGGCGTCGGCTGCCCGGCCTGCTCCAAGTCCGGCTGGATGACGATCCTGGGCGCGGGCATGGTCCATCCGGTCGTGCTCCAGTACGGCGGCATCGATCCCGGAGCGTTACCAGGGCTTCGCCTTCGGTATGGGCGTGGAGCGCATCGCCAACCTTCGCCACGCCGTACCGGACCTTCGCTACTACCTCGAGAACGACCTGCGCTTCCTGGAGCAGTTCCGATGAGAGTTCCGCTGAGCTGGCTGCGCGAGTACGTCGACGTCCAGCAGACCCCCGAGCAGCTGGCCGAACGCCTGACGCTGCTCGGCATGGAGGTCAAGGGGATCGAGCAGTGGGGCGCCGACTGGCGTTCCGTCGTCGTCGGTGAGCTGCTGACCGTCGAGAAGCACCCCTATGCCGATCGGCTGCATCTCACGACCGTCAACATCGGCTCGGGCGAGCCGCTCCACATCGTCTGCGGCGCCAACAACATCGCCCCCGGCCAGCGCGTGCCGGTGGCCCTGCCCGGAGCCGTCCTGCCGGGCGATCGGCGCATCGAGCGGACCGAGAAGATGGGCATCGCCTCGGAGGGGATGCTCTGCTCCGGTGACGAGCTGCACATCACCACCGACGCCGAGGGGATCCTGATCCTGCCCCCGGACACGACCCTCGGCCGGCAGCTCTCCGATCTGTACGGCGACGTCGTCCTGGACGTTGACGTCAAGCCGAATCGCGGCGACGCGCTGTGCCTGATCGGCCTGGCCCGAGAAGTCGCGGCCGCCACCGGCGCCGCCGTCCGCTGGCCCGAGATCGGCGTCGAGGAGACCGGCAGCCCGGTCGCCGAGCGGCTCCGCGTCGAGGTCCGCGAGCCGGAGCTGTGCACCCGCTTCGTCGGCCGCTGGATCAGCGGCGCGAAGATCGGGCCTTCGCCGGACCGCATCCAGATGCGGCTGCAGACGGCCGGCATGCGGCCCGTCAGCAACGTCGTCGACGCGTCCAACTACGTCATGCTCGAGCTGGGCAAGCCGACTCACACGTTCGACGGCGCCGCGGTCCACGGACGGCACGATCATCGTCCGCCGGGCGCTGCCGGGAGAACGCCTGGAGACGCTCGACCACGTCGATCGCGAGCTGACCCCGGAGACCCTGATCATCGCCGACTCCGAGGGGCCCATCGGCATCGCGGGAGTCATGGGCGGCGCCGAGAGCGAGATCACCGACGCGACCACGGAGATCGCCATCGAGTCGGCCATCTTCGATCCGGTCAGCATCCGCCGCACCGGCCATCGCTACGCTCTCCGCTCCGAGGCGAGCCTGCGGTTCGAGAAGGGCCAGGAATTCCGCCTGGCCCGGATCGGCGCCGATCGCGTCGCTCAGCTCACGCTGGCCTGGGCCGGCGGCTCGGTCGCGAAGGGCCGTATCGACACGGCGCCCGCGGAGCCCGAGCCTTCACGGCTGGCGTTCCGGCCTCGGCGGGTCGGCAGGCTGCTGGGGACCGAAGTCGCAGGCCGCGGAGCAGAGGGCGCTGCTGCGGCGCGTCGGCATCGAGACCGAAGAGGGCGCTGCGACCGACCGCATCCAGGTGGCGGCCGATCCCAAGCCGCTGTCCGTGGCGGCGGACGGCGATCCGGTCCTCGTGGCGGTCGTCCCGACGTGGCGTCGCGACCTGGCCATCGAGGCCGACGTGATCGAGGAGATCGCGCGAGTCAGGGGCTACGAGACCACCCCCGCCCACTTGCCGGACACGCTGATGCCGGCCTACCGTCCCTCGCCGCTCAAGGTCCGGGACATGATCCGCGCCACTCTCGCTGGCGCCGGAGTGAGCGAGGTGGTCACTCACGCGCTGGTTTCCTCCCATGACGAAGCCCGGCTGCTGTGGCCGGAAGACGTGAGCGAACCTGCGCTTCCGCCGCAACTGGCGGCCCAGCCGGGCGCGGAGATCGTGGTGACGAACCCGCTCTCCGCCCAGCACTCGGTATTGAGGCAGCATCTGGCCGCGAGCTTGCTCGACGTGCTGTCCCTGAACGAGCGCCAGGGCCGCGCCGACGTCGCCGTCTTCGAGATCGGCAAGCGCTACGCCCGAGTGGACGATCGACCGCGCGAGTGGACCCGCCTCGCGTTTCTCCTCTCGGGTGCCGCGGAGCCGGCGGCGTGGAACCGCGCGCCCCGCAACTACGATCTCGACGACGCCAAGGGCATCGTCGAGATCGTGTGCCGCAACCTGGGTTTGCCGGCGCCCTCGTACGTGCCGGACACGCGGGGCTTCCCGTTCCACCCCGGCCGCGCCCTGGCCGTCTACTCGGAAGGGGCAGGGGAGGCCTTCTCGGGCCGGATGGCCGAGATCCACCCGGACGTGCTCGCGAAATGGGACCTGCGCGCCCAGCGCGTCATCGTCGCCGAGATTGCCTGCTCCGCGCTGGATTCGCCGGTTCCCGCTCGCGTGCACGTGGAGCCGATACCGCGCTTCCCCGAGGTCGAACGCGATCTGGCCGTCATCGTGGCCGAGAGCCACACGGCGGCCGAGGTCGAGGCCACGATCCGCCGCCACGGAGGGCCGCTGCTGCGCGGCCTTCGACTCTTCGACCTCTATCGAGGCGCGCCGCTCGGCGCGACCGAGAAGAGCCTGGCCTATCGCCTCACTCTGGGGGCGCAGCGAGCGGACTCTCACCGAGGTTGAAGTAGACGCGGCGATGGCCCAGGTCCGGGCCGGACTCGAGTCGGAGATGGGCGGGCACCTTCGCACCTGAACGGGACTGACGGCCGGCATGCAGGTACGCCTGACGCGTTGATCGGCCGTCGACGGCGCTGCTAACCTATCTCGGGTTCCTCCGAGAGAGACTCGGGCCACGTTCGCGGCAGGCCGGAGGATTCGATGGACATCTTTAGCGCGCCCGTGATCGACGCGGGCATATTCCTCGGTCTCTTCTTCTTCTTCATCATCGGGATGATGCAAGGCGCGATCCGTCGGATTCTCGGCATCATCTCGATCCTGTTCGCCTTCCTGATCGCCGCGAATCTGCGAGATCCACGTCGGAAACCTCCTGAAGGACAACTGGACCCAGTTCTCGCCGGGGTACAACCAGCCTCCTGGCCTTCGTGATCATCTTCATCGTGGGCGCCGTGGCGTCCTCGATCCTCATCCAGGGGTTCTACAAGCGCACGGAGATCTACGCCAAGCACCCCATCGTGGACGACCTGATCGGAGGCGCGCTCGGGCTCGTCCAGGGCGCGCTGCTGCTCCTTGTCGTCGTGGTCATCCTGAACTCCTTCACGCTGCCGACGGCACAATCGGGCGACGTCACGTTCTTGCGCAACGCCCAGGACGCCATCCACAGGTCGACAATCGCGGGAGGCGTGAAGGACGTGCTGGCGCCGCCGTTCATCCACGTCCTGTCCTTCCTCCTGCCATCCGATCTGACCACCATCTTCCCCTGAGCCCGTCCGCCGTCTCGAGTCGACCCGTGACAGGCCGCCCCTTCGACCGCGAGGTTCTCGCGCGCGACACTCTGCGCGCCGCTCGCGACCTGATCGGCGCGCGTCTGGTCAGAGGCAGCGGTTCGGGTGCCCGTGTCGGCCGCATAGTCGAGGTCGAGGCGTATGTGGGCCGGGAGGACCTCGCGTCGCACGCCCATTCCGGCCGTACCGCACGCAATTCGGCTATGTTCGGCTTGCCCGGAAGAGCCTACGTGTACCTTACCTACGGGATGTACCACTGCTTGAACGTCGTAACCGAAGCCGATGGACGTCCGGCCGCCTTGCTCGTGCGAGCGGTCGAGCCGATCGCCGGGATCGACGCGATGCGCCGGGCCAGGCTCGAGTGGCTGGAATCCAGGTTCCGGTCACGGTCCGACGACCGGCTTCCGCGAGCCCTGAGCCGTGTCGCTGCGCTCGACGAGATCGCCCTGGCCTCCGGTCCTGGGTTGCTGTGCCAGGCCTTCTCCGTCACACGCGCCGACAACTCGGTCGATCTGTGCGATGCCCGATCCGACCTGCGGCTCGAGACGGGCGACGACGCGCCACTGCCCGTGGCGACCGGCCCGCGCATCGGGATGGGCTCGGTCCCCGAACCGTGGCATAGCCGGCCCTGGCGGTTCTACGTACCGGGCAACCCCGCCGTTTCACATGGCGCTCGGCGGCCGCGCCCGAGGACGGGCGGATGAGTACGGGCAGACGTGCACGGGTCGAACCGCCCGGTCGACGCCGGCGCGCCGCCCAGGGCCACGGCCGCGGCCGGCCTCGACCGCCGCTCGCTCGCGCTTCTCGAGTTCCCGCTCATACGCGCCAGACTGGCGGCCGCGGCCGGCTTCCCGCCCGGCCGGCGGCTGGCCGAGGCTCTGGAGCCGTCCACCGACCCGGTGATCGTGGCCCGCGGGCTGGAGGAGACGTCTCAGACGCGGGCCTTCGTGGCCTCGCACCCCACGGCAGGAATTGGCGGCAGCAAGGACATCGGGCCGTGGATCGAGCGCGCCGTCCGGGGCGGTCGCCTGGATCCGGGCCACTTCCTCGACATCGTCGCGACCCTCGAGGCCGCCTCCCGCCTGGGCGAGGCGCTGAGTGGCAACCGGCAGCCCCTCCTTCACGATCTGTCACGCGAGATCCACGAACTCCCGAGCCTGCGGAACGTGCTGCAGAGAAGCTTCGATCCGGCCGGCGAGCTGCTCGATACCGCTTCGCCGCGCCTCGGCGGCCTGCGCAGGGCCGTCAAGGTGGCCTACGAGCGCCTGCGAACCCGCCTGGACCAGTTCATTCACTCGGGCGAGCTCGCGGGCTCGCTCCAGGAGCCGCATAGTCACGCTCCGCGGTGGCCGTTACGTCATCCCGATCCGAGCCGACGCTCGCGGCCGGGTCAAGGGGATCGTGCACGACGCCTCCGGCAGCGGCCAGACGCTGTTCGTGGAGCCGATCGTGGCCGTGGAGCTCGGCAACGCCTGGCGTGAGGCTCAGCTTGCCGAGGCGGCCGAGATCGAGCGCATCCTCGACGAGCTCTCGTCCCTCGTGGCAGGGCAGGCCGATCCTCTGCGCGAGACCCTGAATGCCCTGGCCCGGTTCGACTTCTGGGCGGCGAAGGCGCACCTGGCCGAGGAGATGGATGCCGTTCCGGCGGAGATCGCGGAACGGCCGGAGATCGTGCTCCTGGGAGCGCGCCATCCCGGTCTCGCCGGCAAGGTCGTTCCCATCGACGTCCGGCTCGGCGGCGAGTTCACGGCCCTGCTCATCACGGGACCGAACACGGGCGGCAAGACCGTCGCCCTGCGGACCCTCGGCCTCCTGGGCCTGATGCATCAGTCGGGTCTGCACGTTCCGGCCGACGTCGGGACCAGGCTGCCCGTCCTGTCGGACATCTATGCCGACATCGGCGACGAGCAATCGGTCGCGCAGTCGCTCTCCACCTTCAGCGGTCACATGCGCTCCATCGTCCGCATCGTCGAGGCGGCCGGGCCGAACAGGCTGGTTCTCCTCGATGAGCTGGGCGCGGGCACGGATCCGACCGAGGGTTCGGCCCTCGCGCAGGCCTTGCTGGATTACTTCATCCGCTCCGGAGCCCTGGTGGCCGCGACGACCCACTACGCCGAGTTGAAGCTCTATGCCCATACCACGGCATCGGCCCGGAACGCGTCGGTGGAGTTCGACGTGGAGACGTTGAGGCCCACCTTCAAGCTCACCATCGGGCTGCCGGGCCGGAGCCAGGCTTTCGCGATTGCCGAACGGCTCGGCCTGCCCGGCCCGATCGTCGCCGATGCCCGATCGCGGTTGACCGAGGAGCAGCAGGCATTCGAGGAGACGCTCGCCTCGATCAACGCGACGCAGGCTGAGGTTGCGGAGGCGCTGACGCAAGTGCGGATCGCCGAGGAGCGTGCCAGGGCGGCCCAGGCAGCGGCCGAAGACGAGCGTCGCCGGGCGCGCCGCGAGCGTGACGAGTCGTTGAAGACGGCGCGCGACGAGGCGGAGCGGATGGTCGACGAGGTTCGGGCGGAGGTCCGCGGGATCCGGCACAAGCTCGAGCGCGAGACGGTCACGCAGCGCAGCCTCGACGAGGACCTCGAGCGAGTCCGTGGCAAATTGGAGCGATTGGCGCCGCCCGAGCCCGAGCCGATCCGGAGGGGGCCGGCGGTTCCGGTCGTCTGGCGCGTCGGGATGCGAGCCCGGAGCGAGGCCACGGGCACCGAAGGCCGGATCGCCGCGATCGACAAGAACGGGCGGCGGGCCACGCTGGAGGCAGGCGCAATGCGTATCAGCCTGGCCGTCGAGGACCTCGCTCCGGCATCCGGCGAACCGGCCTCGGACGGCGAGGCAGGCCGGGGCGTGGCCGGCACCGGCCCGGGATCGTCGATCTCCCGCGGCACCAGTCGACTCGCCCCAAGCGCGCCCTCCCGCCTGCAGCTCGAACGAGCCAGAACCGTGGCCTCCTCGCTCGATCTTCGCGGCGCGAAGGTACAGGAAGCCCTCGAGGTGCTGGACCGCTATCTCGACGACGCATCGCTGGCCGGCCTGGAGCAGGTCACGATCATTCACGGAGTTGGGACCGGCGCCCTGCGCGACTCGGTCAGGGAGCACGCGACCGGGCATCCGCTCGTCCGGTCATGGCGGCCGGGTGGTCGCGGTGAGGGCGGGGACGGAGCCACGTTCGTCTCGCTCTGATCCCAACCGGCAGAACCGCTCGCGCTGGTGCGACAATCGCAGCCGATAGCGGCGCACGGAGCGGCTATCGCCACATCGAGGAGGCACCGAGCTTGGCCACGACCCCGGCGGCAGCGGCCGACGTCGCGCGATCAGTCACGATCGTGGACGCGACGGAGACCTCGCCGGCGACGTGGGACGCAATGGCGGTGCGAAGCCCCCTGGGCGAGGCCTTCCAAAGCCACGCCTGGGGCGAGCTCAAGCGCGGCCTGGGGTGGACGCCGCTGCGCTACGCCATCGAACTCTCCGGGCGACGGATCGGGGTGGTCTCGATCCAGGAGCGGTCCATCGTCGCCGGGCGCCGGAATCCTGTATGCCCCGCGAGGTCCGGTTCTCCTCGAGCCAGACCCAACCGCCGCGACGGCCGCGCTGGCAGGGCTACGGCTCATCGCCCGGGAGCGCCATGCGCTTGCCCTGACCATCGATCCGGCGTGGGAGGAGGGGAGCGACCTGGCCGGCGCCCTGGCCGGATCGGGCTTTCGCGAGGCATCGCGAGAGATCCAGGTCTCCCGAACCGCGATGGTCGTCCCCCTGGCGGCGTCCGAAGATGCCCAGCGCGCGCTGTTGGGCCATACGACCTACTCCGACATCCAGCGTGCCATCGCCCTCGGCGTGACGACCGAAAGAGTCGATCTGGCCGATCCGGCCGCCCGGGAGCCCGCTCTGGCCGAGTTCTTCGACATCCACGCCGCTACCGGCAAGCGAGAGGGGTTCCTCGTGAGGGACCGCGACTACGAGCTGCGCCAGTGGCGGAGCCTTGGCGAATCCGGCGTCGCGAGCCTGTGGTTCGCCGGCCTTGGCCGTCGGGATACCGGAGCGCTGCTGCTCCATTCGGGGACGAACGTCGTCTACTTCGCCGCCGGCTCGCGCGACGATGCCGACATGCATCGAACCCGGGCGAACCACCTGCTCCAGTGGCGGATCCTTCGCTGGGCGGCCGAGGCCGGCTTCCGGGGCTATGACATGGGCGGGGTGGACACGCAGGCCGCACCCGGCGTGCCCCAGGACGAATCCCATCCCCTCTGGAACCTGTACCTGTTCAAGCGACGCTTCGGCGGACGTCCGGTGGTGCGTGTCCGAGCCCACGAATACTCGCCCAACGCATTCCTCCGCGCCACATGGCGCTTTGGGCGGCGGTTTCGTTGAGCAGGGAGCGTCCTGAGGCCGGACGAGTCGCCTCGCCATGGAGGATGGCGGCCGCGCAGCTGGATCCCGCGACTGAGTGGCCGAGGCGAAACCCCGGGATCGATCCCGGACAAGACGCCGCCACAGCGGGCCGGCGCGGCCGGCCAGGGAGGAGTACAAACCGTTCGTTCCACGGGCGCGGCGGGAGGGGTCGCCGATCATCGGATCCGACGTCACCGGAGACGTGATTCTGGCCACGGACGAATCGTCCACGGATCTCGCGGCCATTTCCGCGGCCCGGATGGGCGGCCGAGCCATCGCCCTGGCGGGGTTGGTCGTCGTGATCGGGGTCGTGCTCTCGCGGGTGCTGGGCGAGGTCCGATTGGCCGTCCTGGGCGCCGAGTTCGGTGCCGGCGCCAACCTCGACGCGTTCAATGCCGCGTTCCGCATCCCGGACACGCTCTTCCAGCTCGTGGCCGCCGGCGCGATCGGCTCCGCGGTGGTGCCGGTTGCCTCGGAGCTGGTCGCCCACGGCGACACCGAAGGAGCGCGCCGGCTGATCTCCACGATCGCGAACTTGATGGTCCTGGTGCTCGCGCCCCTGGCGGCCATCGCCTGGCTCGCGGCACCCGCCCTGGTGCCGCTGATCGCTCCCGGCTTCGAGCCCGCCAGGATGCAGACGACCATCGACCTCACCCGCCTGATGCTGCTATCGCCGATCTTCCTGGCCGTCGGGCGCCGTCATGGCCGCGGGCCTGAACTCGCTCGGCATATTCGGTCCGCCGGCCATGGCCCCGAACGTCTACAACGTGGTCATCATCGCGGCCGCCATCTTCCTGACGCCGTTCTTCGGAATCGAGTCCCTGGCGATCGGCGTGGCCCTTGGCGCGCTCGGCCACGTCCTGACTCAGACCCGTCCCTTCCTCGATCGGAAGCTCTACCGCCCGGTCATGGACCTCAACGACCCGGCGGTTCGCCAGACGCTGCTGCTCATGGGGCCGCGAGCCCTGGGCCTCGGCGCGACCCAGGTCGTGTTCCTGGTCTATTCCATGTTCACGTCGACGCAGCCCGTGGGCGACGTGACGATCTTCAACTACTCGTTCATGGCCCTGCAGATCCCCGTCGGCCTGCTCGGCGTGCCGCTCGGGATCGTCCTGCTGCCGCCGCTGTCGAGGGCGTTCTCTCTGGGTCAGCGAGATCGGTTCCGCGGGCTCGCGGACCAATCCCTGCGCTTGCTGCTCTTCGTCACGATCCCTCTCACCGGGCTCATGCTCGCGCTCGCCACGCCGACGATCGCCATCCTGTACGGCTACGGCAAGCTCACGGCGGCAGCCCAGGCGGCCATGGTCCCCGTCTACATCGTCTTCCTGGCCGGCCTGGTGGCCCACGTGATGATCTCGCTGCTTGCCCCCATCTTCTACGCCGGCAAGGACACCAGGACACCCGTGACCGCCGCCCTGGTGGCCGTCGCGGTCGATATCGCCGCCGCCGTGGTGCTCTTCCCGTTCTTCCACCTTGGGGCGCTCGCCCTGGCGATCGGGATGGGGGCGTGGGTCGAGGTCGTGCTGCTCGTAACGCTCATGGAGAAACGGATCGGTTTCGACCTGAGGCCGCATGGCCCGCCACTCGATCGCGTTCGTCGGCGGGGGAGTGGTGGCTTCCGCAGCCGCCTACCTGGCGGCGCGGTACATCGAGCAGTACACGGGCGGGCCGACCTCCTTCATCGCCCGGGTCGCCGAGCTGGGCCCCGCGGGTCTGGTCGGCCTCGTGGTCTATCTCGCCTGGGCTCGCGCCTGGCGCCTGCCCGAGCTGGACGCGGCCTTCGGTCTGGTCAGGACGCTCGTCGGCCGCCGGAAAGGGGCCGGGTCGAAGCAATCAAAGGCCTGACCGCAGCCTGCGCCCCAGCGTGACAAGCGGCAGGAACGGCACGAAGGGCACGAGCGCCGGCGCCGGCGCCGGTGGCGGCGGTCGGAGTCGGCGTCGGAGTCGGAGTCGGTGTGGCGCGCACCGGTGTCGGCGTCGGGGTCAGCTTGGGTGTCGGCGTGTGGGGTCACCTTGGGTGTCGGCGTTGGGGTTGGTGCAGGCGTGGCGTTGGCGTCGGCGTGGGCGTGGGGACCGGCGTATCGGTCGGTACGGCCGAAGGCGGCGGCGAGCCGGTATTCGATGTGCACGTCGTCGTTGGGGCGAACGGCGCGCCCCAGGTCTGGCCGAACGGCGTCCAGAACCCTGTCTGGTAGAAGTACATGGTGGCCCCGTTGTTGGGTCCGCCCCTCACGTTGACGCCCTGCCGTGCCCTGGCGATCCAGATCTGGTCGTACTTCTGGAAGTTGGGGTTGCCTGGCGTCCACCTGGCTGAGGTCCAGCAAACCCTTCGTGTCCTTGATCCCCGGGCAGTCCCACGTCCAGAGCGTATTGCTCACCGTGTCCACGTCCACCGCGGTCTTCGTGTTGTCGACCTGCTGCGGGACCGTGCCGTCGATGAAGACCTCCTTGACCGTCTTCGTCGTATACGGGCCCGGGAGCAAGGCCGCTGTTCGCGTCCACGGTGGCCCAGGTCACGCCGCTGGGCTGGGGGAAGTCGACGACGGGCGTACCTTTCGTGACGTCCTGCATGAAGGCGTGCCAGATCGGTGCCGCCAGCTCCAATGACATCACGCTGTGGCCCGGTGCGTGGTCGCTGTTGCCCGCCCAGACGCCCGCCACGATCGCCGGCGCATCCTGGCTCGCGGGCGGAGCCACGTAGCCGACGGCGAAGAGATCCTCGGTCTGGTCGCTGGTGCCCGTCTTCAGGGTCGCCGGCCGTCGCGCTTTGCCCTCGGTCAGCTGGTACTGGCTCCACCAGTTGTTCTGCGCCGGATCGGTGTTGCCGGCCAGGATGCTCGTCATGACGTACGTCGCCTGGGGCGTGGACGGATGCGTCACCTTCGGGGTCAGTGCGGCGGGCGGTACGCCCTCGTTTCCGCCGGCGTCGGTGACCGACAGGATCATCCGTCGCTGGACCAGTGTCCCCGAGTCGGCGATTGCGCCGTAGGCGGATACGAGGTCGGCCGGATGGACCTCCACGGTGCCGATGCCGACCGAGACCCCCGGGTTCGAGTTGGGCGGGAATTGGAGCCCGAAGTCCTGGGCCCGCTGCATGACGCGGGCCACGGTCGTGATCGAGGCGGCCTTCACGGCCGGGATGTTCAGCGAGTACTGAAGCGCCTCGCGCAGCCGGACCGGGCCGCGCTCGAAGCCGTCGGCGTCGTGCGGCGTATAGCCGCCGCCGAAGTCCGTGGCCACGTCCATGAACAGCGACGCCGCGGTCAGGGCCTTGTCCTGGATGCCGATCAGGTAGTTGATGGGCTTGAAGGACGAGCCCGGGCTGGCGGCCGATTCCGGACGAGAGGGCGTCGTACTCGGGGTCGAAGTAGTTCTGGCCGGGCTTGGCCGGGTCCTTGACCGGCTTCTCGTAGAAGCCCGCGCTGCCGGCATAGGCAAGGACCTGTCCGGTGCGGTAGTCGAGGGCGATGAGCACGCCGTTGTGGATGTTCCCGGACTGCAGGCCGTTCTTGCTCGTGGAGCTTGGGCCGATGATCCGGGTGTAGTTGTAGGCGTCGCTCTTGGCGGTGATACCGAGGTCCGCGAGATAGGCGATGTCGGCGGCCGTACTGCCCTGGTTGGGGCCGAAGATGTAGGCCTTCAGCCACTTCTCGGCCGCCTGCTGCATGCCCACGTCCAGGGTCGTCACGACCCTGTAGCCGCCCGTGTCGACCCTTGGGCAGTCCGCCGGGTCGACGCCCGGGTTGCAGAGCAAGTCGGCCAGCTGCTGCCGGACCAGGAGGTCGAATTGCGGCGCGATGTCCGGCGGCCGGTCGGGCGGGTGGAGGATCGACCGGCTCCGACTCCGCCAGGAGGAGGGTCGCGTCGTCGTACTTCCCCTTCAGCAGGCCGTCGCGGTTGTTCCGCCGCATATCCTCCAGGATCGCGTTTCGGCGTAGCACTATGGCCGCGTCGGGAGCGACTACCAACGTCTTGCCGTCGGCCGCCAGATCGGCGTTTGCGACGAGGTCGTAGGCTGAGGGCGCCTGGAGCAGGGCGGCGATGATCACGGCCTGGGCGACGGTGAGCTGATTGAGGTCCGTGATGCCGAAGTAACCCTGCGCCGCGGCCGCGATGCCGTAGCTCTGGTTGCCGAAGTAGTTGAGGTTCAGGTAGGCGGTGATGATCGACTGCTTGCCCTCGTCGCCCGGGTACTCCTGCGTCAGCCGGACCGACTGGATGATCTCCTTGATCTTGCGGTCGAGGGTGCTGGTCGTCGGCGGCAGCAGCTCCATGCCGGACCAGCTGCTGGGTAATGGTCGACGCGCCGCGCGCATGGCCCGACAGCGCGTCACGGAGTGCGGACAGAATGGCCGCCGGATCGAAGCCGGTGTTCGACCAGAAGGTCTTGTCCTCGGCACTGGTCGTGGCATCGAGGACGACCGGTGGGATGTCCGCGTAGGTCAGGACGCGGCGGTTCTCGGAGCCGAAGGCCGCCAGCTGGATCTTGCCGGTGCGGTCGAGAAGGACGGTCTGCTGGTTGTACTGGATCTTCTGGAGCGCCACCTTCGGATCGTCGAGGTCCTTGCTGTACGACGAGTACAGCTGGACCGCACCGACGAAGGTCACGGTGCTCAGAACGAAGAACGTCCCGAGCAGGAAGAGCGGGAGGATGAGCGCGACCCGGTGGCTCGGGCCGCCCGCCGAGCGGTGAGAGCCATTGCCGTTGCGCCGACGGCGTTCTCGCTGGGCAAGGCTGGTCTTCATGGCGGCTCGCAAGATAGCATAGCTAGACAGGCGGCCATCCCAACCCCCACCGCCGGGCTTCGGACGAGTACGTCCGCCGCGAAGTGACGAAGTGGAGCGCACTCGGGCCATGACTCTGGCTGGCGAAACCGAAGGAATGGAACCCTCGACGACCCCCGAGCGGATTGCCCGGGCTGCTCGATGAGCTGCGCTGGCGGGGCATGCTGCATCAGGCCAGCAGGGGTCTGGCGGAACGCCTGGCGACCGGCCGGCCCATCAAGGGCTACAACGGATTCGATCCCACCGGTACATCGCTGCACATCGGCAGCCTCGTTCCGATCTTCGGCCTGATCCACCTGCAGCGGGCGGGAGGCACGCCCGTGGTCGTTGTGGGCGGTGGCACGGCGATGATCGGCGACCCGTCCGGCCGCTCGGCGGAGAGACTGCTTCTCAGTCGCCCCGCGGTGGAAGAGAACATCGTGGGCATCCAGAGTCAGTTGACGCGGTTCCTGGACTTCGACGGCCCCAACGGCGCGGAGGTCGTCGACAACTACGAGTGGCTGAGCTCCTACTCGCTGCTGCGTTTCCTGCGCGATATCGGCAAGCACCTGACCGTGCCCTACATGCTGGCGAAGGACTCGGTCCAGATAAGGTTGGACGCGGGGCTGAGCTTCACCGAGTTCAGCTACATGCTCCTTCAGGCGGCCGATTTCCTGCATCTGTACCGCGCCGGCGGCGTCGAGATGCAGATGGGCGGCGCGGACCAGTGGGGCAACATGACGGCCGGCCTGGAGCTGATCCGCAAGGAGTTCGGGGCGGGCGACGGCCAGGATCTGGCGTTCGCGCTCAGCTACCCGCTGCTGACCAATCCGAGCGGCGAGAAGTTCGGCAAGACGGCCGCCGGTACGAGCGTCTGGCTCGACCCCGCCAAGACCAGTCCGTACGCTTTCTACCAGTACTGGATCGACGCGGACGACCGCGACATCGGCAAGTACCTGCGCACGTTCACGCTCTTCGACCGGGCCAAGGTCGAGGAACTGGAGGCTCAGCAGGCGGCCCATCCCGAGACTCGCGTGGCCCAGAAGGCCATGGGCTACGACCTGACGGCCCGCGTCCACGGCGAGGATGCGGCGAAGAACGCCGTCCGCCTGAGCGAGGCCGCCTTCTCCAAGGACCCGATCCGCGACCCTGAGGTACTGGCCGGCCTATTCGCCGAGATCGACCACTTCGAGTTCACGGCCGAGGATCTGGCGGGCGGCGCGTTGCGCCTGGCCGTCGCCAGCGGTATCTACGCATCGAACGGCGAGGCACGGCGCGCCATGGCCCAGGGCGGGCTCTCGATCAACGACGAGCGGGTCACGGCGCCCGAGGATGCCGTCCCGGCCGCGATCGATGGGCGATACCTCGTCCTCCGGGCGGGCAAGAAGAGCGTCCGGATCGGCCGGCTCAAGAGCTAGTCCGGGGCTCGGCCTACGGCTTGTGGCGTTCCCGGAGCTTCGCGATCACCGCGGCCGGCGGCAGATCCCGCTCGCGCAGGACGACCAGGGTGTGGTACAGCAAGTCCGCCACTTCGCCGGCGAGCGCGTCGCGGGTCGCCTCGCGCCGGTCGGCCGAGGCCACGGCGTCGTCCTTGGCCGCCATCAGGACTTCGGTGGCTTCCTCGGTCGACCTTGCGGCCGGCAGCGTCCACTCCGCCGGCCAGAGCCGGGCGGTGTACGAAGCCGGCGGGTCGGCTGCGGCGCGCGCATCGATCGTGGCCCACAGCGTCTCGAGCCACTCGAAGCCCTGGCGGGCGGCGGGCGCCGGCACAGTCTGGGCGGGCGCCTCAGCCGGGTCGAAGCAGCTGCGGGTGCCGCGATGGCACGTCGGGCCGGTGGGGTCGACCTGCAGCAGCAAGGCGTCGCCGTCGCAATCGGCGGCGATGTCCACGAGGCGCAGCACGTTGCCACTCGTCTCGCCCTTGCGCCACAGGCTGTCGCGGGAGCGTGAGTGGAAGTGGACCTGGCCCGTTTCCAGAGTGGCGGCGAGTGCCTCGGCGTCGATGTAGGCGACCATCAGGACTCGGCCATCTGCCACGTCCTGGACGACCGCGGGGATGAGGCCGCCCGGCCCCCAAGCCACTTCCTCTGGAGTGAGCCGGCTGGCGGTCATGCCACGGCCTCCTGAGCGGGTCGCACCGGCAAGCCCGCCGCGGCCATCGCTGCCTTCACCGAGGCGATCGAATGCAGGCTGCGGTGGAAGATCGAGGCCGCAAGGACGGCGTCCGCCTTTCCGTCGCGGACGGCGGTCACGAAGTCCTCCGGCCCGGAAGCTCCGCCGGAGGCGATCACCGGCACCCGCACCCGCGTCGCGATGGCCGCCAGAAGGTCGGTGTCGAACCCGGTGTGAGTCCCATCCCTGTCCATGGACGTGACGAGCAGTTCGCCGGCGCCCAGCTCCACGACCCGCGTGGCCCAGGAGACCGCCTCGAGGTCCGTGGCGCGACGACCGCCGTGCGTGACCACTTCCCATGCCTGCGTCGGCGCCTTCGAGCCGTGGCAGGCGGCGGGCGTCTATGGCACAGACCACCGCCTGGCTGCCGAAGCGCTCGGCGCAGGCCGTGAGCAGCTCAGGCTGGGCTACCGCCGCCGTGTTGAACGAGACTTTGTCCGCGCCCGCTCGGAGGACGTCGTGCATCTCCTGAACGCTGCGCACGCCGCCGCCGACGGTAAGTGGCACGAAAGCCCGGCTGGCGGTCCGGCGCACGATGTCGAGCATCGTTCCGCGTTCCTCGTGGGCGGCGGTGATATCGAGGAAGACGATCTCGTCCGCGCCTTCACGGGCGTACCGCTCGGCCAGCTCGGCGGGGTCGCCTTCATCGGTCAGGTTCACGAAGTTGGTTCCCTTCACGACGCGGCCCTTGTCCACGTCCAGGCACGGAATCACTCGACGGGCCAGCATCACGCCACCTCGGAAGTCCGGCCGGCGGCCGGGACGTTGCCCTCGACCAGGCGAAGGAAGTTGGCCAGAAGCCGCAGGCCCGCATCGGACGACTTCTCGGGGTGGAACTGCACGCCGTAGAGGGAGCCCCTGGCAATCGCGCTTACGAACGGCCTTCCGTGGCTTGTTCGGGCCACGATCACGTCGTCGTCCAGCGGCGCCGGCGCGAACGAGTGGACGAAGTAGAAGTAGGAGCCATCCGGGATGCCGTCGAAGAGCGGGTGGGGCCGGACTGCGTCCACCGTATTCCAGCCGATGTGCGGCAGCGTCGGGGCGTCCCGCAGCGCGACGGCCCGGCCCGCCAGCAGCCCGAGCGCCTCGGCGTCGGCTTCGTCGCTCGCCTCGAAGAAGAGCTGGAACCCGAGGCAGATCCCCAGGCACGGCCGGCCGGCCCGAACCCAGTCGCGCAGGGGCTCGGCCAGGCCGCGTTCGCGCAGGTGGACCATGGCCGGGGCCGCGGCCCCGACACCCGGCACGACCAGCGCGTCGGCGCCGGCCAGGACCGAGGGTTCGGCGGCGACGACGACCTCCGCACCTACGGCCACCAGTCCCTGGGTGATGCTGACCAGGTTCGCCGCCCCGTAATCGAGCACGGCGATCCGGGGCCGAGATGCGGCCATCAGCCCAGCGTCCCTTTCGTGGAGGCGGGGCCGGTTCGCCGCGCGTCCACGGCGCACGCGGCGCCGAGCGCCCGGCCGAGAGCCTTGAAGGCCGCCTCTGCCAGGTGGTGGTCGTTGCGGCCCCGGCCGCGAACGTTGAGCGTCACGCCGCCGGCGCGAGCGAAGGACTCGAGGACATGCTCGATGAGCTGCAGCGGCAGCTTGCCGGCGCGCTTGCCCCTGAACGGCAGATCGACGACCGCGTACGGGCGGCCGCCCACGTCCACGACCGCGGTCGCAACCGACTCGTCCATGGGAACGCTGGCATCGCCGAAGCGGGCGACTCCGGAGCGATCGCCGAGAGCTTCCGCAAGGGCGGCGCCGAAGACCAGGGCTACGTCCTCGACGGTGTGGTGCTCGTCTACCTCCAGATCGCCCGATGCGACAACTTCCAGGTCGAAGAGGGCGTGGTACGCCAGCGAGCCCATCAGGTGATCGAAGAAGCCGACGCCGGTCTCGATCCTGGTCGCGCCGGTACCGTCGAGGCGCAGAGTGACGGTGATCTCCGTCTCCCGCGTCTTGCGCGTGACGGTGGCGGAGCGCGGCTCCGAGGCGACCACGGTACCGATCTGGCTGCTCATGCCGGAATCCCTCTGGCTGCGTCGATGAGGCGGTCGTTCTCCTCGGCCGACCGAACGGTCAGCCGGAGGCAGTCGGCCAATGGATGGTCGGGGCCGAACGTGCGAGGCACGAGGCCTTTCGCGCAGAAGCGCTTCGGCGGCCGTGGCCGCACTCTCCGGCGAGGTGAAACGAACCAGCACGAAGTTGGCCTGAGATGGATACGGTTGCCAGCCGATGGCAGTCAACTCGCTGGTGAGGCGGTCGCGCTGCCGGGCTATTCGCGCGACGTTGTCCGCGGCCAGACCGGGGCGGGAGAGAGACGCGGTGGCGAGGGCCGCCGAAACGGTGCCGACCGAGGCCGGAGCTCGATACGAGACGATCGGCCCGAGGGTCTCCGGGCGGGCGATGGCGAAGCCGACGCGAATCCCCGCCAGCGCGTGAGCCTTGCTCAAGGTCCTGATCACGACCAGGCGGGGGTAGTCGCACCGAAGAGGCAGCACGGTGCGACCTACGAACTCGGCATAGGCCTCATCGACGGCAACGACCGGAGCCTCGGCTCCGTCGCGCAACGCTCGCGACTCCAGGGTCGCCAGGAGCTCGCCGATCCGCTCCGGAGGCTCGAAAGCGCCGGTCGGGTTGTTCGGCTCGCACAACCAGACCAGCTGTGCCCCGCGGGCCGCCTCGGCCAGCGCCGGGATGTCGAGCCCGAAGCCCGAGTCTGGGCCCAGCCGCGGAACGGCGATCACCCGCGCGCCGCGCTGCTCCGAGACGATCCGGTACATCGCGTATGTCGGCGCCGCGACCACGGCCACGGACCCTTCCCGCAGATAGGCGCGAGCGGTCAGGTCCAGCGCCTCGTCGGCCCCGGCAGTCGGGAGAAGCTCATCCGGCGCCACGTCGTACGAGGCCGCGGCCGCGGCGACGAGCGCGGCGTAGTCGCTGGGCGGGTACTCGCAAAGCGGCGGGTCGAACGAGCCCGACAGCACTTCGCGAAGATCCGGCGCCAGGGGCGACGTATTCACGTCGAAGCGGACGATCGACTCGCGCGCCAGCCCGTAGCGAGCCGCAAGGAAGTCGGTAGTCGGCTCCCAGACGTAAGTGGGCAGCTTCTCGGCCGGCGACTCGAGGCTCATGTGCCGGCCTCCTCGAACCGGACCTCGACCGCACGCTTGTGGGCGATCAGGCCTTCGGCCTCGGCGATCGACTCGACGGCGTCGCGGATGGCCGCCAGCCCGTCGCGGCTGATGCGCTGGATCTGCACGAACTTGCCGTAGCTCTCCGTGGACAGGGCGCCGCAGGATCGGGCCAGACCGCCCGTGGGCAGGACATGGTTCGCGCCCGAGGCGTAGTCGCCGGCGGATTCCGGCGCGTACGGGCCGACGAACAGCGAACCCGCGTTCCTCAGCCGCGCGACGGCTTCCTCGACGTCATCCACGACGACGGAGAGGTGCTCCGGGGCATAGCCGTTCACGAAATCGAGGGCCGCGGCGCGGGAGGGAGCCAGCACGACGAGGGCGCAACTCGCCAGGGACCGTTCCAGGATCTCGCGACGTGCCGCGGTCTGCCAGCTGACGGGCCAGCTCGCGCTCAACGGCCGCGGCAACGGCCGGTTCCCACGTGACCAGCAGGGCAGGGGAGTCGGGGCCGTGCTCGGCCTGGGAGAGGAGATCCGCGGCGACGTGGACCGGGTCGGCGCTGGCGTCGGCCACGACCATCACTTCGGACGGGCCGGCGGGCAGGTCGATGCCGCATTCGCCGAAGACCTCCAGCTTGGCCGCGGTCACCCAGGCGTTGCCGGGCCCTACGATCCGGTCGACCGGCTCGACGCCGGCATCCGGGAGGCCGTAGGCCAGCGCTCCGACGGCCTGGGCCCCGCCGGCCACGACGAACACGTCCACACCGACGAGTCCGGCAGCGCCGAGCAGCGTCTCGTTCAGGCGACCCTGCGCATCCGCAGGGGACGCCACGACGACCTGGCCGACGCCGGCGACGAGCGCGGGGACCACGCCCATCAGCAGCGAGCTCGGATAGGCGGCCGACCCGCCCGGCGCATACACGCCAACCCTGGCGAGCGGCACCCAGCGGCGCTCGATCTCCACCCCGGGGACGATCGTCGTGAACCGCGTCTCGGGCAATTCCGTTTCGGCGAAGCGGCGGATGTTGGCGATCATCTGCTCGAGGCCGGCCCGGATGCGCGGCGGCAGGGCGTCGCGAGCTGCCTCCATCTCGGCGCGGCCGACGAGCAACGTCCCATCGGCTCGCCCACCGCCGAAACGGACGTTGGCGTCTCGGACCGCCGCGTCGCCGCCGCTCTTGACGGCCGCGAGGATTGCCCGCGCGCCCTCGCGAACCCTGGGATCGGGTACGGCCCCACGGCGAAGCAGAGCCTTGATCTCGGCCGCGACGGCCGGGTCCGCGGCGGCGCGAGACAGCTCCAGGCGGCGCAGTTCCACGCTGGTGGGGCTCATGGGACGAGCTTCTCGATGGGCAGGATCAGGATGCCGGACGCACCGGCCGACTTGAGCCTCGGGAGCAGCGACCACACCGCGTCCGCATCCACGACCGCGTGGATGGCGATCATCCCCTCGTGGGCGAGCGGGATCACGGATGGAGACTCCAGCCCCGGCAGGAGATCCTCGAGCTCCGCGGCCTTGCCGACCGGGGCGTTCATCATCAGGTACTTGCGGTCCCGTGCCGCCAGCGTGGCGCTCAGCATCGTCTGGATCGACTCCAGCACGTCCGCACGGTCGCGCAGGGCGGTCGAGTTCGCCAGCAGGACGGCTTCCGACGCGAAGACCTCCTCTATCGGTCGCAGCCCGTTGACGACCATCGTCGAGCCGGTGGAAACGAGATCGACGATCGCTTCCGCCAGGCCGAGTCGCGGCGCCACCTCGGCGGCGCCGGAGACGGGAATGACGTCCACGGGGATGGAGCGGCCCTCGAAGAAGCGGCGCGTGAGGTTCATGTGGGAAGTGGCCACGCGCAGGCCCTTCAGGTCTGCGGCGGAGCGGTACGGCGAGTCGTTCGGGACCGCGACGGTGAGGCGGCATCGCCCGAAACCGAGCGTTCGCAGCTGAGCGACGTCGGAGCCCGATTCGGCCACGAGATCGAGTCCGGTGACACCCAATTCGGCGACCCCGTCGCTGACGAACTCGACGATGTCGTTGGTCCGAACGAACAGGATGTCGAGGTCGTAGTTCTGGACGCGCGCCACCAGCGCCCGCTCGCCGGCCTCGAAGACCAGCCCGGCGTCGCGCAGCAGCTTGACGGTCGGTTCGACGAGGCGTCCTTTGTTGGGGATGGCCAGGCGTAGCCGGCGAATCATCGAGTCGAGTCTCCGGTAGGGGCAGGGGATTGGCCCGAGGCCGACCGCAACCGCTCCAGGGCCCCGGTGTAGCCCCCTTCGCCGTGTCGCAGCCACTGGGCAATGCGTGTGATCGTGGCCGTGCTGGCACCGGTCCGATTCGAGATCTCGGCGTAGTGCATGCCGCGGTCCAGCAGGCGGACTACCGCCCAGCGCTGGGCCATGTCATGGAGTTCACCCAGCGTGCACAGGTCTCGGAAGAAGGCCGAGGCCTCGTCGACCGTATCCAGGCGCAGGATCGCTTCGAACAGTTCGCTCGTAGCCTCGTCGCGCCAGGCTTCCATAGCGCTCATTGCATGCCTCTTCGGTCGTTCTCAGTGGGAGCTGGATGCCTGCATGGCCCTCCGTCTCCCTCACACTGTAGTAGCATAGTAGCATGCTACAACGAACGCGGCAACATCCGGCCGACTTCGAGCTACTGCCGGCCATCGACCTGCGCGGAGGCCTGGTCGTTCGGCTGTCCGAGGGCGACTTCGGACGCGAGACGGTCTACGGGACCGATCCGGCCGAGGTTGCCCGAACGTTCGCCGAGGCCGGGGCCCGCTGGATCCACGTCGTGGACCTGGACGGCGCGCGGGAAGGAGCGCGCCGCCAGACCCAGGTGGTGGCGCGGGTCGTGGCCGCGGCCGGGCCTGGAGTCTCGTGCGAGGTGGCCGGCGGCCTGAGGGACGAGGGTTCCGTGGAGGCCGTGCTCACCGCCGGAGCTGCCCGGGCCGTCGTCGGCACGGCGGCCTTGCGCGATCCGTCGTTCGTGGAGCGGCTGGTGGCGAGCTTCGGCGCCGACCGGATTGCGATCGCTCTCGACGTGCGTGACGGCCTCGCCGTCGGTCAGGGTTGGGTTCCGGGCGCCCGGGGCGTGCCCGTGGACGAGGCCCTGGCCGCCGTCGCGGATGGCGGCGCCCGGACCTTCATCGTCACGGCAGTGGAGCGCGACGGCCTGCTCGGCGGTCCCAACCTGGATCTGCTCGGCCGGATGATCGCCCTGGGCCGCGGCGAGATCATCGCCTCGGCCGGGATCGCGTCGTTACGGGACATCACCGCGACGCGGGCGATCGGCTGTGCCGGCGCGATCGTGGGTCGCGCGATCTACGAGGGCAGCCTGGATCTGCCAGACGCGCTCCGCCTGGTCTACGGAGAGGGTCCGGAGACGGAAGCGGGGCCGTCCGTCAGCAGGTAGGCGCCTGCGTCTTGCCGTAGTAGCGGCTGTCCTGGCCGAAGAGCTTGATCGAGAGCGGCGCAACCTTGTCCAGCATCAGGCAGCTGGTCGAGGCGGTCGCCGTGGCACTCGAGACACTGTAGGGGGGACCCAGGACGTACCGGTCGAAGTTCGTCGGCCGGGACCTTCTGTCCGGCGGCCACCATGTCGGCCACTTGCGAGGCCGGGAAGTCGGTCCTGACCAACGATCCGGCCTGCTGCGTCCAGGTCGGCAGGTTGATGACCACGCTCGGCGTCGCCATCTTGTGTTCGAGGGCCACCAGGAGCTGCTGCTGCCGCCCGGCGCGGGCGTAGTCGCTGTTGCCGCTGCCGTGGCGGGATCTCGCGTACGCGAGGGCGTGCCGCCCGTCAAGATGCTGGTTGCCGGCCGCAAGCTTGAACCCGTAGGGCGAGCCATCCAGCCAGTCGTACGTCGGGTCGTTGATGGCCCCGGGATTGTTGATGTCGATCCCGCCCACCATGTCGATCATGGTCATGAAGTTGGCCAGATTGACGACCCCGTAGTAGTTGATCGGGACGCCGACCAGGTAGCTGATCTCCTTCACGAGAGTCGGGAAGGGCTGATCCGGCGAGTTGATCCAGCCGTTCCGACGTACGTCGGCAGGGCGTTGATCTTGATCTTGGATGTCCCGCCCCAGTAGAACGGGAAGCCGGCGGTATCCCTGGGGACGCTGACCATGGCCACCCTGTTGGTGGCCGAGTCGAAGCTGACGACCATGATCGAGTCGTAGAGCTGCTCGGATCGCCCCGAGAACTGATCGAGGCCGGTCAGAAGGATCGTCGTCCGCGATCCGGTCACCGGAACGACCGCCGTCTCGTCGTTCGTGGCTTCCGCCACCGAACGTATGGGCGCCGATGTCGTGGGCGGACCAGAGGTAGACGGCCCCGGCCGCGTGACTGGCGACGATGAGAAGCAGCAAGACCGCCAGCACGGATCGTTCTCCGGTCCGCGTCGCAAGGTCGCGGTTGCCCGTCACGAAGGCGTGGATCACCGCGAGGAGGCGCCACAACCCCAGCGCCACGACGGCGACGAACGCTGCCCAGGCGAACTCCGGGTCCAGGAATCGGGCCGCCAGGACGGCGGCGCCTTCCCGTGACTCGTAGAAGACCACCGCTACCGCGGCCACGGCAGGGATGGCGAAGATCAGCGCGAGAAGGCGGCGACCTGCGTACAGCTGCCCAAGCCCGGGCCACAGGAAAGACAGCAGGGCGCTGAAAGAAGGAGACCTGGATCTCCGTGGGCGCACCACGGGTTCTGAGTAAGACACGGCAAACCACTCTAGCATCAGCTTGGGGAACGCTCTTCACGACGAGGCAGCCCCCGGTGGCGTGACGCCGGAGGGCGGTGTCCGTGCGACGTGGAGCCTGAGCGGCCCGTGGATCCGAGGGTCAGGAGTGAGTAGCGGTCTGCCCCGAATCGGAGAACGTCGCGCCCGCGACGGCGATGAACTGCCAGGCGTACCTGTCGTCACCGAGGGTGAGCTTCAGGACGCCGTACGTTCCGGCCCGGCGGACTTCCGAGTTGGCCTTGACGAAGAGGAAGGGTGCCAGGGCGGCTCCGCCCGTGCCGACTACGAATTCCCGGATGCCGCCGGCATCGGCCACGCCGGTGGGGGATTGGGGCGCGAAACGCTCGTATTCGTGGTCGTGTCCGTTGAGCACGATCTCGGCGTGGGCGTCGTACAGGTCCTGCCACCAGGTCTGGTAGACGCTCGAGCTGCCGTGCAGGCCCGAGCTGAACCGCGGAATGTGCCACATCGCGATGACATGCTTGCCGGGGTTCGCGGCCAGATCCGAGCGCAGCCACGCCTCCTGCGGAGAACCCGCTTCGCAGCCCCCGACCTTGCCGCAGATGGCGTTGAGCACTATGACGTGCCAGTTCTGCGCGAGGTCGTAGCTGTAGTAGCCCTTCCCCGCCGGCCCGGCAGCAGCGCCGAAGTAGGCGTAGTACGGCGCGCCGTCCGAGGTCAGGTGGTCGTGGTTGCCGGCGGTCGGGCGCGTACGTGCCTTGAATGCCCCCCACGTATCGCCGTAGCAGGTGGCGTACTGGCCGGCCGTGCCCGAGTCGTTCGAGTTGTCGCCCAGGGTAAAGACCGCGGCCGACGGCAGGGCTTCCACGAGGGCCGCCGTTTGCCGGGCGTTGCCCATGCGCAGGACCTGACAGATATCGCCGGCCCCCACCAGGACCGGGCTGGATGACGGCAAGGACGGCCACGGCGTAGCCGCCGCGGTAGACGAAGAGCCGGTTGTCGGCCACGCGGCTCCCGAGCCGGTGGCGGCGAAGGTCGGCGACGAGCTCGGCGCCGGTGACCCCGCGGGCGATCCCCAGGCCGCGAGCGAGGCCACTCCGACCGCAACGCAGGCGACGGCGGCGGCGAGGCCGATCGAACGCCGGCTCAGTTTCACGGACGGACCTCGAACCCCGGCCTAGTGCTCCTCGTCCGCGTGGGCCTTCCGGTGCGCCTCGATCACCTTCTCGGCGATGTGCGTCGGAACGTCCTGGTAGTGGTCCAGGGTCGAAGTGAAGGTGCCACGGCCCGCGGTTAGCGACCGCAACTCCGTGGCGTATGTGAACAGCTCGGCCTGGGGGACCTGGGCCGTGATGACCTGGTATCCGTCCTTCGTGTCCATTCCCAGGACGTGCCCCCGGCGTCCGTTGAGGTCGCGGTTCACGTCGCCCATGTAGGCCTCCGGGATCCGGATCTCCACGTTCATGATCGGTTCCATGAGCGCCGGCTTGCACTCCAGGACACCGCTCTTGAGAGCCAGCCGGGCCGCCAGCTTGAACGAAAGCTCGTTCGAGTCGACCGCATGGAAGCTGCCGTCGTAGAGGGTCGCCTTGAAGTCGCTGAGCGGATAGCCGGCCAGCACGCCTTCGGCCGCGGTTTCGCGAATCCCTTTCTCGACCCCCGGGAAGAAGTTCTTCGGCACCGTGCCGCCGACTACGTGCTCGGCGAAGACCACGCCGCCGCCCGGATTCGGCTCGATCTCGATCCAGACGTCGCCGAACATGCCGTGGCCGCCGGTCTGCTTCTTGTAGCGGCCGTGGGACTGCGTCTTGCCGCGAATCGTCTCCTTGTAGGGGACCTTCGGGATCGGAGGTCACGATCGCCGCCCCGAACTTGCGCTTGAGGCGCTCTCCCAGGACGGCGATGTGGGCGTCGCCCATCGCAACCAGCACCTGTTCGCCGGTCTCACTGCGTATGACGCGAGCAGACGGCTCTTCCTCGAGCATCCGCTGGAGGGCCGAGCCCATCTTGTCCAGGTCCGCCTTCGTCTGCGGCTCGATCGCCACTTGCAGCGTCGGCACGGGGAAGTCGAGCGGAGGCAGGGCGTAGCCGTTCTCCCGCGAGGACGTCAGCGTGTCTCCCGTCCCGGTAACGGTCAGCTTCGCGACCGCCCCGATCTCACCGGCGTGGAGCTGCCCGACCGTTTCCTGGTCCTTGCCGTGGAGCAGGAGCAGCTGGCCCAGGCGCTCGTCCTCGCCGCGGGTCGAGTTCCAGGCGTGAGCCTGGCCCTGGAGTGTCCCGGAGAGCACGCGCAGGAAGGTCAGCCGGCCGACGAACGGGTCGGCCGTGGTCTTGAAGACTCGCGCCACCAGCGGTCCCGCGGCGTCCGGCACGATCCGGGTCTCCTTGCCGCTCTTGGGATCGGCGACCACGATCTCGCCGAGATCCGCCGGCGACGGCAGGTAGCGCACGATCGCCTCGGTCAGTGCCCGCACGCCGATGTCCTTGGTCGCGCTGCCGACCAGGACCGGCGCCACAACACCCGCCCGAACGGCTTTCTTGACGCATGCCTCCAGCTCGGCGTCGGTGATCTCCTCGCCCTCCAGGTACTTGGCCATCACGTCGTCGTCGGCCTCGGAGGCGGCCTCGATCAGCTGATCGCGGCGGGCGGCGACTTCGTCCGCCAGGCCGGCCGGTACCGGGACCTCGGCCTCTTTCCCGCCCTGAAGCTGGTAGGCCTTGCGGTGGATGATGTCCACGAAGCCGGTGAACGACTCTCCGGAACCGATCGCCACGTGCAGGGGCGCGATCTTCTGCCCGAAAGAGGCCCTGAGCTTGTCGATCGTGGCGCTCGGGTTCGCGTTCTCCCGGTCGCACTTGTTGATGAAGAAGAGAGCCGGCCGGCCGGTCTTGCGCGCCACCGCGACCGTGGACTCGAGTCCCGCCTCTACGTTTCCGGAGGCGTCCATCAACAGGACCGCCGCGTCTGCGGCCGCAAATCCCTCGACGATCTCGGCCGCGAAGTCGGCGTATCCGGGAGTGTCGACCAGCTGGATCCGCGTCCCCTCGTGATCCAGCGAGCTGACGGCGAGGCTCAGCGACTGGCGTCGCTTCTGCTCTTCCGGTTCGTAGTCCAGGCTGGCCGACCCGTCGTCGACGCGGCCAAGCCGGGTGACCGCCCCGGCATCGAAGAGGAGACGTTCGCACAGCGTCGTCTTGCCGGCACCGGCGTGCGCGGCTATGACGACGCTGCGAAGGTGGGGGAGGTCGACACTCTTGGTAGGCATCTGCGCAATCGAACCTCAGGTGGCATTGGAGCGCGCCGGACAGGCGGCGTGGCAGGCGGAGGCCGCGGTCAGGCCATGATAGCCGGGCGCGCTTCATGGGACGAGCGTGTCACGACGCAGAGTGCCGCCGACCGCCCGCCCGGCCGGCCGGACCGGCCCTGCAAGCACCTCGGGCGCTATACTCGGGCCGATGTCAGGTCATTCGAAATGGTCCCAGATCAAGCGCCAGAAGGGCGTGAACGACGTAAAACGCGGTGCCGTCTTCACCAAGATGGGCCGCGAGATCAGCGTCGCCGCCCGAGCCGGCGGGGCTGACCAGGACGGCAACTTCCGTCTCCGTCTGGCGGTCGAACGAGCCCGCGCCATCAACATGCCTCTCGACACGATCAAGCGCGCCATCGAAAAGGCCACCGGCGGCGGCGACGGCGAGCAATTCGAGGAGATCATGTACGAGGGCTACGGGCCCGGCGGCGTGGCGATGATCGTCGAGACGGCCACGGACAACAAGAACCGGACCGCGGCGGAAGTGCGCTCCGTCCTCACGAAGGCGGGCGGCTCGCTGGCCGCGCCCGGGAGCGTCGCGTGGCAGTTCGAGCAGCGAGGCGTCATCCTCCTGGCCCCGGGCGGCGACCAGGAAGAGCTGGAGCTCGTGGCCATCGACGCCGGCGCCGACGACGTCGACGCGAGCGGCGAGCAGGTGGAGGTCTATACCAAGCCTCACGACCTGGAAGCGGTACGCCGCTCCCTGGAGGCCGCCGGCGTGAAGATCGAGTCGGCCGAGCTGGCGATGACCCCGAAGAACACGGTCGAACTGGATGTCTCCAAGGCCCGCCAGGCGCTTCGGCTGGTCGAGATCCTCGAAGACCAGGACGACGTACAGCGCGTGACGGCCAACTTCGAGATCCCGGAAGAGCTCCTCGCCGAGGTCGGCGCATGAGAGTTGCGCGAGGCGCAGCCGAGCTCCGTTTCTGCGAGATACGCGGAGCGGATCTCGCCAAAGTGAACCTCGCGGCACGCGAGGTTCACTCGTGATCATTCTGGGGATAGACCCGGGGACGGCAGCCCTCGGGTACGGGCTCGTCGAGCGGACGGGACCCAGGTTGCGGGCCATCGACTACGGCGTCATCACCACCTCCGCCAAGCTGCCGCTGCCGGAGCGGCTGGAGGCCATCTACCTGGCCGTGACCGACCTGATCGAGCTGCATGCCCCCGCTATCGTCGGCGTCGAGCGTCTCTTCTTCACGAAGAACGTCCAGACCGCGTTCGCGGTCGGTCAGGCTCGGGGAGTCGTCCTGCTGGCCGCCGCGATGCACGATCTCGAGATCCGCGAGGCAACGCCGAACGAGGTCAAGGTCGCGACCGCGGGCCACGGCTCGGCCGGCAAAGAGCAGGTCCAGCGCATGGTTCAGGCGATCCTGGGCCTGGCCGAGCTCCCGACCCCGGACGATGCCGCCGACGCCCTGGCAATCGCCATCTGCGTCGCCAATCGGGAACGCTCGGTGAGCCGCATCCCTGTCGGCGCCCTCGACAGGTCGGCCATCAAGCCTGTCTCCACGGAAGCCACGCCCTACGAGAAGGCCGTTCGGGAGGCGTTGCGCCGCGAGCGTCTCGGGGTGGGGCCGAACGAGCGATCCACGCGCGTTCCCAAGTCCAAGACAGCCTCCTAGGCAGGCGCGCCGGTCACTGGTGCCTCGTTCCGTCGGATGTGCCCGTTTGGAGATGCAATCTCCACGCCGAGGGCCCGAACGCCAGGTCGGTGCTCATCTAGAGGTACACGTCAGACGTTTCGACCTGGCGACGGGCGACATCGGTCGAATGTGTGACCGGCGGCGCGCAGATCCGACGCGGGTTGCGTGGGCTGGTCAGCTCTGTATCTTGCGACGCGCAGTTTCGACGATCCCGGCGATCACAGCCGCCCAACAGTCGGATATGTATTTCCGCACGAGCAGTCGGTGCGAAGAGCCCGGCAGGTTCGCGGTGCGCTCGAGGTCGCCATAATCCACGTTGGTGCGAGGACAGCGGTCTTCAGCCACGACAACTGATTACGGGAGGATGATCACTTGATCGCATCCCTGGACGGGCTGGTCAGCGCGGTCTTCGCCGACTCACTCATTCTCGAGGTGGGCGGCGTGGGCTATCGGGTCTTCTGCGCTCCGGCCGTGCTTTCGGCCGTCAAGACGGGGGAGAGGGCGAAGCTCTTCACTCACCATCTCGTCCGCGAAGACGCGCAGGCGCTCTACGGCTTTCGGACGCCCGAGGAGCTCGGTTTCTTCGGCCTGTTGCTTACGGTGACCGGCGTCGGTCCAAAGGTGGCGCTCGCGATCGTCGGGTCGCGGGCCATCGGCGACCTGCAGCTGGCCATCCTGTCGGACGACCTGGCCCTGCTGACGGCCGTGCCCGGAGTCGGCAAGAAGCTGGCTGCCCGCATCGTCCTGGAACTCAAGGAGAAGGTCGCGGCCGCGGGTGTCGCGGCGGGAGCGGCGGCCGGGAGCGGGGCCGGCGGCGGAGAGTCGGAGGTCGTGGCGGCGCTCCTGGCCCTCGGCTACTCGGCGGGCGAGGCGCGCCAGGCCTCCCGTGAAGCGCTGGCCGACCTCGCGGTAGGCCCAGGCCTGGAGGATCGGGTCAAAGCGGCACTGCGGACGTTGCTGAAGGGTTAGGCCTGCCGGCCCGAACGGGCGGCGGAAGCGCACAGAACACCCGTTCTATCTGGTACACTGCGCGAATGAGCGAGAGAGCCCGTGACCGACATCTCGCGAATACTCGCCGCCGACGTGGAAGATGAGGTCGAGATCGCCGTCGACCGCACTCTGCGGCCGCGCACCCTCGACGAGTACATCGGCCAGCGGGAGCTGAAGGCGAACCTGTCGATCCTGCTCGGCGCCGCCCGCCAGAGAGGGGACGCCGCGGATCACGTGCTGCTGCACGGCCCGCCGGGCCTCGGCAAGACGACGCTCGCCAGCATCATCGCCAGGGAACTGGGCGCGAACATCCGGTACGCCAGCGGCCCGGCTATCGAGAGGGCAGGGGATCTCGCCGCCATCCTGACTTCCCTGGACGAGGGCGACGTCCTCTTCATCGACGAGATCCACCGTCTCAACCGCGCGGTCGAGGAGATCCTCTATCCGGCGATGGAAGACTTCGCGCTGGACGTGATGATCGGCAAGGGGCCCTCGGCGCGGAGCCTGCGCCTGAGCCTGAAGCCTTTCACGCTCGTCGGCGCCACTACGCGCGCCGGCCGGATATCGAGCCCGCTGCGCGACCGTTTCGGGGCCACCTACCGGCTGGATTTCTACGACGTGGCCGATCTCACCGCCATCGTGGAACGCTCGGCGAGGCTCCTGAACGTGGAGCTGAGCCCGGACGGGGCCTCGGCAATCGCCCGGCGGGGGAGGGGAACCCCGCGTGTCGTGAACCGGCTCGTGCGCCGCGTCCGCGACTACGCCCAGATCAACGGCGACGGCCGCGTCGATGCCGCGACCGCGGACCTGGCCCTTGCCGCCCTGGAAATAGACGATCAAGGACTCGACGGAACCGACCGCAAGCTCCTGGCCGCGATCGTCCAGAAGTTCGGCGGCGGGCCGGTAGGCGTGCAGGCCCTGGCGGCCGTCCTGGCGGAGGAACCGGAGACGGTCGAGGACGTCTACGAGCCGTTCCTGCTGCGCCTCGGCTTCCTGGATCGAACACCGCAAGGGCGGATCGCGACGGATGGCGCCCGGGCGCACCTGACCCGCATGGGTTTCGAGGTCCCGCCGCAGCGTCGGACGGATCAGGATCAGCCGGCTCTCTGGGACGGCGCCTCCGGCGAACTCGAACCGCCCGCCAGTTGATGGGACCGAGTCCCGACGAGCCGGCCGCCCCAGGCGACCTGCCGCGCATCGGCGTCGCACCGGGGATCCGGCCGAACTCGCCGGCGCGCTACGAAGTGCTCGTGCCACCGCCTGCCGACGGCTCGACCCGGGCTCGGCTGGGCCGCCTGACGCTGCCCCACGGCGTCGTGGAGACCCCGCAGTTCATGCCCGTCGGGACGAACGCCACCGTCAAGGCGCTCGATCCGGCCGACCTGCGCGAGGTCGGCGCCACGATCATCCTTTCCAACACTTACCACCTCTACCTGCGGCCCGGCCACGAGCGAATCGCCGCCCTGGGCGGCCTGCACCGTTTCATGGCCTGGGACCGGCCGATCCTGACCGACTCGGGCGGCTTCCAGGTCGTCTCGATGGGCGAGCTTCGCAAGATCGACGACGACGGGGTCACCTTCCAGAGCCACCTCGACGGCTCCTACCACCGCTTCACGCCCGAGCATTCGATCGCCGTGCAGGAGGCGCTTGGGGCGGACGTTGCCGTGGCCTTCGACCAGCCCGTGCCGCCGGCCTCCTCGACGAGCGAGGCCGTCGCGGAGGCAACCGCCAGGACGAGCCTCTGGGCGAAGCGATCGCTCGACGCCCATACCAGGCCGGATCAGGCCCTCTTCGGGATCGTCCAGGGCGGCCTCGATCCGCTTCTGCGAGCCGAGTCCACGACCTTCATGTCCGGTTTGCCGTTCGACGGCATCTGCATCGGCGGCCTGGCCGGCGACGAGACGGCCGCGCAGCGAGAGTCCGTGCTGGACGTGGTCGTCGGGCTGCTCGAAACGGACCCCCGGCCGCGCTACCTGATGGGCCTGGGCTCGCCGGCGGATCTCCTCGAGGCCGTCCATCGCGGCATCGACCTGTTCGACTCGGTGCTGCCGGCGCGAGTGGCGCGCAACGGCCAGCTGTGGGTCCCCGAGGGTCGCCTGAACATGCGCAACGCCCGTTTCGTGGACGATCCGCGCCCGGTCCAGGAGGGCTGTCCGTGCCTCCTGTGCCGGCAGTTCTCGCGCGCCTATCTGGCCCACTTGTTCCGCTCCGAGGAGCTCCTGGCCTACCGTCTCGCGACTTGTCACAACCTGACCTTCACCCTAGACTTCATGGCCGGAATCCGCTCCGCTCTGCGCTCCGGCACGTTCTCCGCGAGCCTGTCCCAGCTTCGAGAACGCGTCCATCCGTCGAGGTCGCGTGAAGTGGCAGTGCAGTCGGAGTGAAGAGCCCACTCGTAGCCTGTAGCAAGCGGAGGCGCATCAGATGGCCAGTCGAGACCGCCCCCATAGGCAAGAGAAGAAGAAGCCCAAGGACGCGTCCGCCAAGACCAAGATCCAGCCTCTTCTGGAGCCGCCTACCAACGTCGAGGTCTGGAAACCCAAGCGCAAGCCGCGGACCGAAGAACCGGAGAGCTAGCTCGCGGACGGACGCCATCCGGCGACCGCTCCGCGAATCCCGAGCACAGGAGCGAGGAGCAAGATGGCGATGATCGAGAGAGGAGCCGACGCCGGCAGGACCAACGGCGAGCGGTCCGCAGAGCGCACCAAGGCCGTTGACGCCGCGATCCTTTCGATCGAGAAGCAATTCGGCCGTGGCTCGATCATGCGGCTGGGCTCGTCCGAGCGTCAGGCCGTCGACTTCATCCCCACCGGCTCGATCGCCCTGGATCTTGCCCTCGGCGTGGGCGGGATCCCGCGCGGCCGCATGACGGAGATCTTCGGGCCCGAGTCCTCCGGCAAGACGACGCTCTGCCAGCACGTTCTGGCGGAGGCCCAGAAGCGCGGCGGAGTCGTCGCCTTCATCGACGTCGAGCATGCCCTGGACCCGGGCTACGCCCGCGCCTGCGGCGTCAACGTGGACGACCTGCTCGTCAGCCAGCCGGACACGGGCGAGGACGCCCTCCAGATCACCGAGACCCTGATCCGCTCGGGCGGCGTGGATTGCGTCGTCCTCGACTCGGTCGCCGCCCTGGTGCCCAAGGCCGAGATAGAGGGCGAGATCGGCGACTCGTTCGTCGGTATCCAGGCCCGCCTCATGAGCCAGGCTCTTCGCAAGCTGGCCGGCGCGGTCAGCCGGTCGAACACCGCCCTGGTCTTCACGAACCAGCTGCGCGAGAAGATCGGGGTCATGTTCGGCAACCCCGAGGTCACGCCGGGCGGGCGCGCGCTCAAGTTCTACGCCAGCGTCCGGCTGGACATCCGGCGCATCGAGACGATCAAGGTGGGCACGGACTCGGTCGGGAACCGCGTCCGGGTCAAGGTCGTGAAGAACAAGGTCGCGCCGCCTTTCCGCGTAGCCGAGTTCGACATCATGTTCGGCGAGGGCATCTCGCGCGAAGGCGGGCTCCTGGACGTCGGCGTGGCCATGGGCATCGTCGGCAAGACCGGCGCGTGGTTCCAGTTCGGCGAGACGCGCCTGGGCCAGGGCCGGGAAGCCGCCAAGGAGTTCCTCAAGGGCAACCCGGAAGTCTCGGCCGAGGTGGAGAAGCAGATCCGCGGCAAGATGAACGAGGTCACGCTGCCGGTCGAAGGGATCGAAGAGGCCGAATAGGCCGGCATGCCACGGCCGACCGGACCGCAGCGGCTCGAGGCGCGCCGTCGGCGCCTGGAGCGCCACGCCGTGGAAGAAGACCCGGCCGTGGTCCTCAACGCGGCCGCCCGATTCCTGGAGGTGCGCTCCCGGTCGGTGGACGAAGTGCGCCGCCACCTGGCCGCGGCGCGTTACCCGGCCGGCCTGATAGAGCGCGCCGTTGCTCGCCTGCTCGAACTGGGCATGCTGGACGACCGGGCCTTCGGCCGGGCCTGGGTCGAATCGCGTGATCGGGCCAGGCCACGCGGCGAACAAGCCCTGCGGCGCGAGCTGAGTCTCAAGGGCCTGGAGCGCGAGCTGATCGCCGAGATTCTTGCCGAGAGGGCAGGCCAGGGCGAGGCTCCGGACGACGGCTTCGGCCGGCTGGGGCTCGGCATCGGCGGGGCCTGGGGCAGACCGGCGGGCGGCGGAGAACCTGCTGAAGCGACGCGGCACCGCGCTGGCGCGCATCGCCGATCCTCGGGCCCGTCGCCAGCGCGCCTACGCACTGCTGGCCCGCAACGGCTTCAGCCCGGAGATCTGCCGCGAGGCGAGTGCTCACCTGGTCGTTGCGACTCGACTCGACTCGGACGACGAGGCGGGCGACGAGCCATAGGTCCGCATTCGGCGCACGCAACGCCAACTCCCCGCGCAGCAATCGCGTGGCCCGATTCTCGCGGGCGCCGTAGACTACGCGGCGAGACGAACAACGCGTCGCCGGCGCAATGGCGTGGCGACGTCGCCAGCTCGAATCACCGACAACGCGGCTTATCCGCGGCCTCCCCGGGAGCGGGAGCAGTCCGCGCATGAGCCGCCACAACTTACTTTGACGTACCTCCGGTCGTGCCTATCGATCGGGTGGGAGGCAAGTTCATATGGATACCGCCCTGGTGGCCGCGGCCCTCGTGGCCGCCGTTGTGGTGGGCGTGTTCGTTGGCTTCGTGGCCCGCGGCCGGGTAGCCAACCAGGGCGTGAAGAGCGCGCAGGAAAAGGCCGCTCGGATCGTCGCCGAAGCTCGCGCCACCCAGAAAGAGTTCATCCTCGAGGCAAAGGACGAGCGGCTTCGGCTGCGGCCGCGAGGCCGAGGACGAGGCTCGCGCCAAACGAGCCGAGCTCGCCACGCTGGAGACCCGACTTCTCGCCCGGGACGAACAGCTCGATCTCCGGTCGGACATGCTCGAGCAACGGGATCGCAAGCTCCTGGACCGCGAGCGTGAGCTGGAGACCGCGAGACAGGACCTGTCCCGTGCCCAGATGGATCACGTCGCGGCCCTGGAACGTGTGAGCGGCATGAGCGCCGAAGAGGCCAAGGCTCAGCTCCTGGAGGCCGTCCGCGAGGAAGCCGACCGCGACGCCGTACGCCTCGCCAAATCGATCGAGCGCCAGGCGCGCGATGAGGCGGAGGAGCGAGCCCGAGAGATCGTCATAACGACGATGCAGCGGATCGCCGCCGACCACACGGCCGAGCACACGGTCTCGACGGTTCACCTGCCCAACGACGAGATGAAGGGCCGCATCATCGGCCGCGAGGGCCGGAACATACGCGCCCTCGAGCAGGCCACGGGCGTCGATCTGATCATCGACGACACGCCCGAGACGGTGGTCATCAGCGCCTTCGACCCGGTCCGGCGCGAGATAGCCCGACTGGCCCTGACCAAGCTGATGGCTGACGGCCGGATCCATCCGGGTCGCATCGAGGAAGTCGTCGCCAAGGCTCGAGCCGAGGTGGACCTGACGATGCGCCAGGCCGGCGAGCAGGCCGTCTACGACGCCGGAATCCCGGCTCTTCCGTCCGAGATCGTGAAGCTGCTCGGACGTCTCAAGTTCCGCACCAGCTACGGCCAGAACGTCCTCGTCCATTCGGTCGAGACCAGCCGCCTGGCGGCGATCATCGCCGCCGAACTCGGAGCCGACGTCCAGGCCGCCAAGGTTGGTGGCTTGCTCCACGACCTGGGCAAGGCCGTCGATCACGAGACGGAAGGCCCGCACGCTCAGCTCGGGGCTCAGATCGCGCAACGGCACAACCTTTCCGCCAAGGTCGTGAACGCCATCGCCGCTCATCACCAGGAGGTCGACTTCGCCTCGCAGGAGGCCCCGATCGTCCAGGTCGCCGACGCCATCAGCGCGTCGCGACCGGGAGCCCGCGGCGAATCCATGGAGACCTACGTCCGCCGCCTGGAGGATCTCCAGGCCATCGCCGAGAGCTTCGAGGGAGTGGAGAAGAGCTTCGCCGTTCAGGCCGGCCGCGAGGTCCGAGTCCTCGTCAAGCCGGACCAGATCGACGACGTCGCCGCCTCCCATCTCGCTCGCGACGTGGTCAAGAAGATCGAGGCCAGCCTGACCTATCCCGGACAGATCAAGGTGACGGTCATCCGCGAGACGCGGTCCGTCGAATACGCCAAGTAGCCGCGTGGCCACCACCGGCGGTTCGCCCCATCAGGACGCATCTCACTCGGACGCCCCAGCGCGGGGCATCTGCCGGATCCTCATGATCGGCGATCTCATCGGCAAGCCGGGCCGGCTCGCTCTCGAGGCGATCCTTCCGGACCTGCGGCGGGAGCGCGACATCGCCTTCGTCACGGCCAACGGCGAGAACGTCGCCGGCGGCATGGGGCTGACCGCCTCCACGGCCGAGGCCATGTTCCGTGCCGGCGTGGATGTGATCACCTCCGGCAATCACATCTGGGACAAGCGCGAGATCTACGAGCAACTCGACCGGGACGAGCGCATCCTGCGCCCCCACAACTACGGCTCCGACGGAGTCCCCGGACGTGGCTGGGGCATATACCAGGCCGCCGACGGCACGGAAGTAACCGTCCTCAACTTCCAGGGCCGAACCTACATGATCCCGATCGAGAACCCTTTCACGGAGTTCGACCGGCTGATCGAGCAGGCCTCCGAACCTCTGCCGCCGGTCCGCGTCGTCGATTTCCATTGCGAGCTGACGAGCGAGAAGTGCGCCTTCGGCATCTACCTCGACGGCCGGGTGAGCGCCGTGGTCGGAACGCACACCCACGTCCCGACGGCCGACGAGCGGATCATGCCGAAGGGCACCGCCTACCAGTCCGACCTGGGCATGGTCGGGCCGATCCACAGCGTCATAGGCTTCAACCCGGCCACGGTCATTCCGCGATTCACGAACGGCCTGCCGACCCGCTTCGAGGTCGGCAGCGGGCCGGTCGTCTTCAACGCCTGCCTGATCGACGTGGATTCGGCCACCGGCCGGGCCGTGGCGATCGAGCGCATCCAGCGCGTGGTCGAGGTCTGAGGTGACCGGCTCCGGGCGCGACGGCGAAGACCCGCGCGAGGAGGCCGGATCGACGCGCTTCCGAGGCACCGCATACCGCCCGAGCACTGGGCGAGCCGGTAGTGCCGCCCTACTCGTCGCCCGCCGATCTCCACACCCACAGCAGCCGCTCCGACGGAGTCCTGGAGCCCGACGCGCTCGTCGAGGCGGCCGCGGCCGTGGGCGTCAGGTACCTGGCTCTGGCCGACCACGACACCCTGGCCGGCGTTCGTGAGCTGTGCGCGGCCGGCCGGGCGCCCCTTCCCCTCGAGCTTGTGCCGGCGGTCGAGATCAACAGCGTCGCCACCGGGATCGACCGTCTGTGGGAGGGCGAGCTGCACATCCTCGGCCTCGGCGTGAACCCCTCCGACGAGGCGTTCGAGGCGACCCTCGAACGCCAGCGCCACGGCCGGACTCACCGGTTCGAGCTCATGCTCCAGCGACTGCGAGAGCTGGGCCTTGGCGTGGACGCCTATCTGCCGGCCGAGAGCCCGGCGGATGGAGTGGCCCTGGGCCGCCCGACGATCGCCCGGATGCTGGTGGCCGCCGGCCACGCCCGGAGCGTCGACGACGCCATGCGGCGCCTGCTGGCGAGGGGCCGGCCGGCGTACATCCAGCGCCAGGGGCTGGGGCCGCGTGAGGCCATCGCGGCCATCGCGAGGGCCGGCGGTCTGCCCGTGCTGGCTCACTTCCCGGACGCACTGGTGCGGCGCGACCTGGTCGGCGAGCTGATCGAGGCCGGTCTGCGAGGGCTGGAGGTCCACTATCGCCGCTTCGACGCGGAGACGGTCGCCGAGATGGAGACCCTCTCAGCCGAGCTGCGCCTGGTCCCGACCGGCGGCAGCGACTACCACGGCGACGGCGAGACCTATGCGGAAGCTCACGCCACGATCTTCGTGCCCGAAGCGGACGCCACGGCGGTCCTCGCGTCGCTCGGCCAGACCGTGCCGATGACGGAGAGACGACTCACGCCGCTCGTCACACCGCCGTCCTTCCAGGCCCCGGAGCCGGCAGTGGAAGCCGGCCTTTCCGAGTTCCGCCCCGAATCGGCTGCCCTGCCGAGCTTCTTCATATGGACCCTCGGCTGCCAGATGAACCAGAGCGACTCGGAGGAGATGGCCGGCCAGCTGCTTGCGGTGGGCTGCGAGCGCGCCGCCTCGATCGAAGAGGCCGGCCTCGTGGTGATCAACACCTGCGCCGTGCGAGAGCACGCCGAGACCAGGGTCATCGGCCGCCAGGGTCTGCTCGCGGACCTGAAGCGGGCCCGGCCCGGGATGCGGGTCGTGCTGGCGGGCTGCGGCGTCCGGCAATCCGAGCGGGCCGGTCTGGCGAAACGGTTCCCGGCCGTCGACCTCTTCCTCCGACCGGACGAGGAGCCCGAGCTGGCGCTCCGCCTTGGGCTCGTATCGGCCCAGGCGCCCGTGGGCCTTCGCACGGCGGACACCGCCGCGACCACCGTCCTGAGCGGGCGGCCCGTAAGCGCCGCCGACAGGCTGGCCGCCAGCCGCGCGAGCGCCCTGGCTGAGAGCCGGGTCGCCCGTTCGTCGACCATCTCGGCCTGGCTGCCGATCGTCTACGGCTGCGACAAGACCTGCACTTACTGCATCGTTCCGTTCGCCCGCGGCCCCGAACGCAGCCGGCCCTTCGACGACATCGTGGCCGAGGCCCGCCAGATCGCCGCGGCAGGGTTCGCGGAGCTGACACTGCTCGGCCAGAACGTCAACAGCTACGGCCACGACCTGCCGGCCGAGGAGCGCTTCGGCCACATAGACACCACCCGTTTCGCCGGCCGGCGGCTGGACCTGCAGGCCCGGCCGGACCTGGCCGAGCTGCTGCGGGCCATCGACGCCATCCACGGCGACGACGGCAAGCCCGCGATCTCGCGGTTGCGCTTCATAACCTCGCACCCCTGGGACCTCTCCGACCGGCTCATCGCCGCGATGGACGAGTGCGACTCGGTCTGCGAGCACCTCCACCTGCCGATCCAATCCGGGGACGACGAGATGCTCCGGCGGATGGGTCGCCAGTACACCGTGGCCCACTACCTCGAGCGCCTGGAACGGCTGCGGAGCGCGGTCCCCGGCCTGGCCGTCTCCACCGACGTCATCGTGGGCTTCTGCGGGGAGACGGAAGCCCAGTTCGAAGTCCACCCTGCGAGTACTCGAAGAGGTTCGCTACGACACGGTCTTCGCCGCCGCCTACTCACCGCGACCGGGCACGGCGGCTCTGCAAATGGCCGACGACGTTCCCGCCCAGGAGAAACGGCGACGCCTCAACGAGCTTCTCCGGGTCCAGGAGGCGATCGGCCTCGAGCGCAACCGTGAATGGCTCGCCCGTGACGTCGAGGTCCTCGTGGAGCAAGTCACGCCGACCCGCCGGCGCCTGAACCCGGATGACGTCGCGACCGAGGACGGCGACCTTCCCGCCTCCCCGGTTCCGGTCCTTGCGGGAACGGCAGGGGAGGGGAGCGTCGCCCTGGCCGGCCGCACACGCCACAACAAGCTGGTCCATCTGGCCGGTCATCCAGGCCTCGTCGGGCAGCGGGTAAGGGTCCACGTCGAGTACGCCGGGCCGTTCGCCCTGCGCGGCCGCCTGGTCGAAGCTCAGGACCAGCCCGATGTCCTCGCCTAGCGGGCCCTCCGAGGCGCCCGTGGCCCAGAACCTCCCACCGCTGGTCGTCGTGGCCGGCGCCACCGGCACCGGCAAGACCGCCCTGTCGCTGGCCCTGGCCGAGGCGCTGGCCGCCGGCGGCGCTGCCGTCGAGATCGTCTCCGCCGATTCCCGCCAGGTCTACCGCGGCATGGACATCGGCACGGCCAAGGCAACCCCACAGGAGCGGGCACGCTTTCCGCACCACGGGCTCGACCTCGTGGATCCGGATGCGGCCTTCAGCGTCGCCGACTACTCGGCTCATGCCTCGGCGGCCCTGGCCGGAGTCGCGGAGCGTGGCGCGGTTGCGCTCCTCGTCGGCGGAACCGGGTTCTACCTCCGCTCCGTGGCCCGTGGCCTGGCCGTAGACGAGCTGCCGTGGGACGCGGACGTCCGGGCCGCCCTGAACGCGGCGCTGGACGCGGACGGCCTGCCTGCGCTCGTGGCCGAGTTGCGGCGCATCGCCCCGACCCGGGCCGCGGCCATCGACCTGCGCAATCCGCGCCGCGTGGTGAGGGCCCTGGAGATCGCCCGTCTCCGGGGAGACGCGCCACTCCCCGAGCCTCGGGGCTACGGGCGGCCGGTTCTGTGGCTCGGCCTGCAGGTCGAGCCGGCCGTCCTGCGGGCCCGCATTCGCGCTCGCGCCCAGGCCCAATTCGACGCCGGCCTCGTGGAGGAGACGCGGGCGCTCGCGGCCCGCTTCGACGCCACCCTGCCCAGCTTCTCCGGGATCGGCTACGCGGAATCCCTGGCCGTCATCGAGGGCCGCCTCTCCCTGGAGCAGGCCGTCGCCGTGGACGCGCGCCGGAACGTCCTGTTCGCCCGCCGCCAGGCCACGTGGTTCCGCCGCGAGCCGGAGATCGCGTGGCTCGATGCCACCCACGAACTGCCGATCCAGAAGGCGGTGGCGGCTACCACGGACTATCTCGCTGCCGCCGTGACGAGGTAGGCGCAGATGCAGAGTCGCCTGGGACTGCTGCGCGAGGTCGACTTCCGGCGCCTGTGGGTCGGCGAGACGATCAGCCAGTTCGGCTCCCAGGTGAGCCTGCTGGCTATCCCGTTCATCGCCACCGTGCTGCTTCACGCCCAGCCCCTTCGAAGTGGCCGCTGCTTGGAGCCCTGGCGTTCTTGCCCTTCATCCTCTTCACGCTCCCCGCCGGAGCCTGGGTGGACCGTCTCCGGCGGCGCCCGATCCTCATTTCGGCGACCTCGCGCGCGTGGTTGCGCTGGGCACGATCCCGGTCGCCTGGGCGCTCGGAGCGCTGACGATCTGGCAGCTCTACCTGGTCAGCTTCGTGGCCGGGATCGCCACCGTCTTCTTCGACGTCGCGTATCAGTCGTACCTGCCCTCCCTTGTCGAACGGCAGGCCCTCGTGGAAGGCAACGCCAAGCTCCAGGCCAGCGAGGCTTCGGCTCAGGTGGTCGGACCGGGGCTCGGCGGGGCGCTCATCAGCCTGGTCGGCGCGCCGTTCGCCGTCGTCGCCGACGCGGTCAGCTATCTCGCGTCGGCACTCTTCGTACTGCGGATCGGACGTCCCGAAGAGCACCCGGAGGCCGAGCGTCTGGCGGCCGGTCTGGCCCGTGAGCCCCTGCGGCGCCAGATTGCGGAGGGTCTCCGATTCGTCCTCCGGAACCCATACCTGCGGGCGATCGCCCTGGCCACGTCTTCGTCGAACCTGTTCAGCAACATGATCTTCGCGATCCTGCCCGTCTACCTGTACCGGGAACTCGCGCTGAGCCCGGCGATCGTCGGCGTCGTCTTCGGGCTTGGCGCGTTGGGGACGCTGGGCGGTGCGCTGGCGGCCAACAAGGTCGCGGCTCGAGCCGGGCTGGGCCGCGCGATCATCGGTTCGATCGCGCTCGGCGGACCGGCCCTGCTTCTCTTGCCCCTCGCTCCTCACGACGCGCCGGTGCCGTGGCTTATCGCCTCCGTCGCGCTGGGGGGCTTCTCGGCGGTGGTCTACAACGTCAACCAGGTGAGCTACCGCCAGGCCATCACCCCGACCGCGATCCAGGGTCGGATGAACGCGACCATGCGCTTCCTCGTGTGGGGCACCATCCCGATCGGCGCGGTACTGGGCGGCCTGGTGGCGACATGGGCGGGCGTCCACAACGCGATCTGGGTCGGCGCCCTCGGGTCGTGCCTCCCGTTCCTCGCCGTGCTTCTCTCGCCGGTGCGGTCGCTGCGCTCCATGCCCGAGCCGCTCGGCCAGTGAGCGCAGCGACGGTCCTTCGTCGCCAGGCCGGTATCCTGCCCCAGTGACCAAAGACATGATCGATCTCAGCGCGCCCGTGGAGCGCGCCTTCCTGGTCGCGGTGGATTGCGGCGAAGACCCCGGCTGGACTGCCGAGGAGTCGATCGCGGAGCTGGCGAGCCTCGCGGACACGGCCGGCGCGGAGGTCGTCGGCGCGGAATGGCAGAACCGCCGCCACGTCGACCCGAACACCTATGTCGGCAAGGGCAAGGTAGACGAGCTGGTCGCCGCCAAATCGGAGACCGGCTACACCCTTCTCGTTGCCGACGACGAACTCTCGCCTGCCCAGCAGCGGGCCCTCGAAGAAGCCGTCAAGACCAAGGTGATCGACCGGTCGCGCCTGATCCTGGACATCTTCGCCCTGCACGCCCAGACGCACGAGGGCCGCCTCCAGGTCGAGTTGGCCCAGCTCGAATACCAGCTGCCGCGCCTCACCCGCCTGTGGACACACCTATCCCGCACCGGTGGTGGGATCGGCACCCGAGGCCCCGGCGAGTCGCAGCTCGAGACGGACCGGCGCATCGTCCGCGACCGAATCAAGAAGCTGAAGGAGCGGGTGGACCAGGTAGGGGAGCAGCGGCGCACGGCCGCCCGCGGCCGCGACCGCCGCCTCATGCCCACCGTGGCCATCGTCGGCTATACGAACGCCGGCAAATCGACCCTGCTCAACGCCCTCGTCGGCCAGGAGGTGGTGAAGGCCGAGGACCGGCTCTTCGCCACGCTGGATCCGACCTCGCGCCAGGTCAAGCTCGGTGACGGGCAGACGGCGATAGTCACCGACACGGTCGGCTTCATCCACAAGCTGCCGCACCAGCTGGTCGACGCCTTCCGAGCGACCCTCGAGGAAGTGACGCGCGCCGACGTGCTGCTGGAGATCGTCGACGCTTCCGACCGCCACTTCGCGGAGCACAGGGCAACCGTACAGACAGTCCTGGAAGACCTGGGAGCCGGAGAGAAGCCGCGCCTCGTGACCTTCAACAAAGCCGATCTGATCGAGCCGGCCGCGAAGGATGGCAACACCCCGGGCCCGGCCATCGCCGGCACGGTCTTGATCTCGGCCGTGACCGGCTACGGGCTGGAGACTCTGCGAGCCGAGCTGTCGGCCCTGCTGGCATCGCTCTGGGTCGACGTGGACGTCGCCATTCCCTACAGCTCCGGAGAGCTGCTGGCCCGAGTGCGCGAGCGCGGCACGGTGGAGCTGGACTACCGAAACTCGGACGTCCGGATCAGCGGGCGAGTGAGCCCGATCCTCGCCGCGGAGCTGGAGGCGGTCGCGGGTAGATGGCGCGAAGCCCAGCGAGACGGCAACGGTACCGCCCCCGGCGCCTGAGCCGAAGGTCACGCTCCAGATCGTCCTCCGGCGGGTGAGACACAGAACATCCGTTCCCACTCATTCGGCGCGCGGCCCGCACGGCCCCTACCCATGTTGGCAGCGCGTGGACAACTCGCCAAACAGCCTCGCTGGCTTTCCAAACTGGTGGATAAGTCACTTCCTCTGGCGAGCGCCGGAGCCTATTGTTCTCTTGCCCGGAGGGGCCAGCGAGATCATCACCGACTCAGCGGTTTCGACGGAAACGGTGTAGCGATCTACCGGAAGGTCCAGGAGCCCGCAAGGGTTTCTGAACTGGAAAGCAGACCGTGAACCGCGGAAGTCGGAATGTAGAGGGTCGGTGGCAGTCCCGGCAGTGGCCGGAGCGCGGTCCGCCGTTTGAGCGAGGAGTTTTCGGACTCTTTGTTCGCGGAGGTCGAAGCGGCCGGAACACGCGAGACCGCAGTCTGATCGAACAGGTTCCTTCGGGCGCTTTTGTGTGTCCGGCGAGGGCGATACCGCCGAGCAGGGTAGGGGACCCAGGGGTTATTCTCGGCCGCGACCCCATCGCAGAAGGAAGTCGATGCCGCCCCCGGCCCCCGCCATCTGGATCATCGTCCCGACTTACAACGAGCGGGAGAACGTCGGCCCGATCACCGACGCCATCCTGGAGACCGTCCCCGAGGCTCACATCCTGATCGTGGACGACGGATCGCCCGACGGGACCGGCGAGCTGGCCGACGAGATGGCCGCCCGCAATCCTGCGATCGCGGTCCTGCATCGTCCGGCCAAGCAGGGGCTGGGGCGGGCGTACGTAGCCGCCTTCAAGGAGCTGATCGGTCGCGGCGCGGACATCGTCGTCCAGATCGACGCCGACTTCAGCCACCCCGTCAGGTATCTGCCCTCGCTCCTGGAGCCGCTGCGTACCGGCCAGGCCGACCTGGTGCTCGGCTCCCGGTACGTCAAGGGCGGCCACATTCCCCGCTGGAACATCCTCCGCCGCCTGGTAAGCCGCGGTGGGAGTGTCTTCGCCGGCGTAGTGCTCCTGCTTCCGATACGCGATCTCACCGGCGGTTTCAAAGCCTGGCGAGCGGGCGTCCTCGAGGAGATAGATCTCGACCGGCTCCACGCCGGCGGATATGCCTTCCAGATCGAGACGACATTCAAGGCCCGTCTCGCCGGCGCCAGCATCGTGGAGGTCCCGTTCACCTTCGAGGAACGCAGGGCGGGGCAGTCGAAGATGAGCATGAACATCTTCATGGAGGCGTTCCTGCTCGTCCTGGCGCTGCGATTCGCGAACCTCCGTCGCCGCAAGCGCATCCGTCCTGGATCCGGAGCCTGACGTCCGCACAGCCCGGCAAGCACGCCCGTTCGAGTCGCGGCGTCGCCAGACGCAGGTCGGCACGCCGCTTGTGCACAGGCCGTGGAAAGCCCGTCTTGCCCCGCGCGCCAGTTTCCAAACAAGTGGATAAGGCGGTTGGAATCCGGCCTGCGGCGGACTAGATTCGTCCTTGCCCGGAGGGGCCACGGACAACCGAACGACTCGACCGATCTCCGGATCGGCCGAACGATGCGGGGTCGCGGTTCCTTCGGGCGTTCTGTGTCCGTCACAAGGCGGCCCGCCGAGCCCGCACGCCGGCGGGCCGCTTCGCGTTGCACACCGCGGTGGCATCAGCCAGCCTGCGAGCGAAGCGGGCCGGGCGAGAGTAAGCGCATCTCCAACGTCCAGTACAAGCGCGAATGAGTCACCCTGATGCGCCACTGAGATCGGACACGCATTCCTGTCTGCCTGAGCTACGATGCTACCGATCAAGACTCGAGGTTATGGTCCGTGCTATGCCGCTGTCGGGATCGAACCATCGGTCAGGACCACGCGTCGCCCCGAGGCGGCAGCGGTGCCTTTTGGTAACGCGGGTATCCACGCGATCAGGATGCCACGCTCAGCCGGCAGCGAGTCCCTGCGCCTATGTGATGCCCGGGCTCGCGATGTTGCCGAGACCGATCATGGTCCGACAAGCCCCATGGTTGATCGGATAACTAGGCAGTCGTCCTGGAAGAGCCTTTTGATCTTTTGTAAACGAATGTAGATGTACGCCGATCACTCTGTTAGCGGTGCCAGCGAAAGTGCCCCGACAATGAACCCGGCAATCGCCTTGTTCACATCGACATTGTTTGCCGCATCATAGGGATCTCTTTCAAAGGCTACGATGAAGTAGTAGTCCTGGAAGAGGACGTGGACCTGGCTTGTACCGGTAAAGTAGAAGGCATCTTCACCCAATCCGGGAATGCTGGAGATTTCGGCGACGCTGAATGTCTTTTCATTGTCGAAATTCCATTTTGCATCATGCCCTTGCTTCAAGCTATCAGGCGAAATCAGGCCGTTTTGCGTGATTTGCACGAGGGCGTGGATTGTATCGGTGGATGTAGTTCCTTCCTTTGGAATATCATAGACATATCTCTCGGATATATAGCCCAGGTCAGTGCTTGTATAGAGAGATCCTTCCTCGAGGGTTACCGTGTATCCGACCATGGATGTTGCTTCTTCGGCCGTGAGCAGTTCATCAGGCCGGTAGATACGAGGTGCGGTTTCGGTTTGGCCGGAAGTTGCAGCCTGTGAAGAAGATACGGACTGAGAAGGGGTACTGCATGAAGTCAATGCGGCAAGAGATACGGCGAGAGAAGAGGCGAGTATCAGGAGTCTCAGGGGTTTCATATACCAACCGCCAAATTGCAAGATCACGATAATTTAGTGCATTGTGTATGTCAGGCTGACGGGATATACCCTCTGTTCCATACTCTATCACCAAGCTATATAGGCAATTGGCCAAATAATGGCTCGCAGGTTTCAGGCGCGAGGTGTTGTAGGCCTCGATGCCGGTCACGGTCTTGAGGACGGGGCCGACGGTCTGGACGGTGAGGGTCTTGACGCGGGCGAGGACCTGGGCCTTGGTGGGCTCGAGAACGCAGTCGAGGCGGCGGAGCAGGACGAGCGGCAGGATGGCTCGGCCGTACTCGGACTGCTTGTAGTCGCGGCGCAGCAGATCGGCGATGGCCCAGATGAGGCCGGCGTGGTTGTTGGGCGCTGAGTGGCTGGCGGCGGCCTCGGCCAAATCCCCTACCCTCGCTTGCGTGACGGTGCTCCCCTACTCTAGCGAGCCGCCGCGCGGCGCGGGCAAGTTTCTGCGCCCACTACCTCAGACTAGTCCCCGACCCGGCTCCAGAACCCGATCGGGACGCCGGCTTCGCGCAGGTGCGACCCCGGGTCCTGGCCACCGTGAGCGGCGGACCACGCCGCCACGACGCGTAACGGGTCATGATCGGCGAGGGGAGGTTCTCTGCATTTCCTGGGCGTTCCGCGTGGCTGGTGGGCGTGCGCCGTTCGGCCAGGAATAGGCTGCGGCTCGGTGCGACCGGCGCGCTGTTGCCGATGTCTGTGGACGGTCCTCCGCCAACCGCGCGAGGCTGGCCCGACTGTGAAGGTTGGGCTGACAGACGGCATCAACCGTAGTCACACCGCCCTGTCGAACTGGCCCCGCCGTCGCTAATCTTGGAAGGTGACAGAAGGGGACACCGCGCAACGAGTTCGGCAAGGCCGGGTAACCAAAGCCTTCTACGCCTGGGCCGCAATCGCACTGGTTTCACTTGTCCCGCTGGCGCTATTCCTGGACGCGGCCATTCCCATCCTGACGATCGTCTGGATCGGGGTTCCGGTGGTTGTCGTGGCGCGCGCACGTGATGCGAGCCGGGTTGGCATTCGTACGGTGCCGGTGCGTCTCGTGCTCCAGACCGCGGCGCTCTATCTTGTGATCGCGTTCGCCGTGGCGCTTCTGGTCGAGCCCTGGTCGCACACGTACGACCGCGTAATCGAACTGGCCACTACCACCCGACCGATCGATTCGACCTTCGCCTGGCTCGTTCGCTACCCGGGCCTGCCGGGAATTGCCGGCATGACCGCTTACTCCGCCCTGATCACGATGTTCGGCGAGGAGCTCTTCTTCCGCGGCTGGCTCTTGCAGTACTTCCGCCCACGGATGGGATCCGCTCGGGCAATCGTTCTTCAGGCGGGCCTGTTTGCCATCCCGCAGATGATCGTCGCGACGTTCATGTCCCCACTTCAGGCCGTCGTCTACGTGCTCTTGTATGCGTTCCTGTCGGTTGGCATCGCGGGTGGATGGGCGGCCGCTCGGACCAACAGCATCTGGCCTAGCCTCATCACCGTCACGGTAAGCAACATGGTCTTTGTCGCGCTGCTCACATAGGCCGTCAGGCCTTCGGGGCGACCGCGCACGGACCGAATCGGAGAAAGGGCCGTATCGTAAACAGCATGACCACAGTCGTTGTCACCGGAGCAGCTCGGGGTCTGGGGTTCTGCCTCGCCCAGGCGTACCTCGAGCAGGGAGCAACCGTCTTCGGCCTGGATCGGCTCGACCAGACGGCCGAGCTGTCCCGCACCTACGGCGATCGTTTTCACGCGCTGCATTGCGACATAACCGACGAAGATCAAGTCCGCCGCGCCGCCGAGGAGGTCGCTCGCGTCGCCGGTGCCGTGGACCTTCTCATCCACGACGCCGCGATCTACCTGGAGAAACCGTACACCGAGGCGACTGAGTTCGAAGCGGACATCGTCCGCCGGACATTCGACGTCAATGCCGTCGGTCCGCTTCTCGTCACCAAGCACTTCCTGCCGCTCGTGCTCGCCGGATCGGGCAAGAAGATCGTCTACATCTCGTCTGAGGCCGGGAGCATCTCGCACAACTGGCGATCGCGCGAGTACGCCTACTGCATGTCGAAAGCGGCGCTGAACATGCAGTCGGTCATCCTGCAGCGGCGGGTCAAGGACGACGGCGTCAAGGTGCTGGCCATCCAACCGGGTTGGATGCGGACGGCCATGGGCGGCGCGGATGCGGACCTGGACCCGCGCGAATTGGCGAGCGGCATCGTCGACGTGATCGCGCGCAACTCCGACATCGACGGCCCTCCGTACTTGGACCACACCGGACAGCCCTGTGAGTGGTGAGGTGAGCGCGAAGCGGGTCTTGATCTTCGGCGGCGAGGAGAGCCCGTACCACGACTTCTCGATCCAGGGCCCGTTGCTCGCGCGATTGGTCAGCCGAGGCCGGCTACGAGGCCCAGGTCACCTCTGACCCCGCTGCGTTCGAGCCCGCACGGATCGCGCCTTTCGATGCAATCGCGATCCTGGCGTCTGCCGGCAGCCTGACGCCCGAACACGAGCAAATGCTGCTGAACGCGATGATCGGCAGCCCGTGGGGCGACACCGGCGCGCCGAAGGGGCTCCTGGGCATTCACGGCGCGACGGTCGTGACGTCCGCTTCTGGCGCGTATCAGCGGATGCTGGGCGCCGGGTTCCTCGGTCATCCGCCGCTCGGGCCCTTCTCGGTCAAGGTGGAGGCGCCCGACCATGCGGTCATGCGCGGCGTGGGCGACTTCTCGATCTCGGACGAGCTGTACCTGATGGAGGAGCTCGCGCCGTTCGACGTGCTGCTCAGCGCCGAACTCGACGGGTTTCGCCGCCCACTCGCCTGGGTCCGCCCGTACGGCCTCGGCCGGGTGTGCTACTGCGCGCTCGGCCACGGCACGGAACAGCTCGAGCACGAAAGCGTGCAGCGGATCCTCCGCAACGCGCTCGCCTGGGTCTGTCGGCGCTAGGGTGGGGCCTTCCAACAGATGAGGGCTCTTACGCGGTCCGACAGGCGCATCGATGCGGGTTGAGGCAGCTCCGGGCGGGCATACTCTGGGGCCGATCGGGAGACGGGAAGTGCCGAACTTCCCACCAGCGATCACGGTCGCCTGAGTCGCCGCGCAGGCCCCAATGGCGAGACCGACCCCGTCGGCCGGGCGTCCCCGCCCAGAAAGGTGTACCGCATGGCAACTCTGGAGCAGAACAAAGCCGTCGTTCGGCGCTTCATGACCGAGGTCCTGCAGGGAGGCAACCTCGACCTGGTCGATCAGTTTCTCGATCCCTCCTACGTCAACACGAGCATGGGCAACGTGGATCGAACGGGTTTCAAGGGCATGCTGGGCGCTCTCAAGTCGGCCGGTCTGACGTTCGATGTCAAAGACCTCGTGGCCGAGGGCGATTTGGTAGTCGCTCGTTTCACGGTTACTGTGACCCGGTCCGATCCGAAGACGACCGCCATGGGCTTGGCCTACTACCGGGTCGTCAATGGCAAGATCACGATCGACGAGCCTCTTTCCTCGCCCGACCTCGGGCAATTGCTCGCACCCTTCCTGCCCCATACGGCACACGCATAGACGATCGTCGCTCTGATGGCGAACCTCCCCTCGCTCGACAAGGTCGGCGGGGGGAGGTCTTCTATGTCGGTCCCTCGCGGCTCGCCAGGATCGCGGATGGCCGGCTACCCAGGCCCGCTTCCAGCAACTCTCGGTCACACGTGGCCAGGTCCGCACGGCGCGCCCGGGCGACGGCGGCATAGGCGGCGTCGTAGATCGTGAGCCGGTGCGTCTGGGCCAGGGCTGCGGCGTCGGACCATTCGGCCGGGGTCAGCGTGAGGCGCGCGCAGATCTCGTTCAATGCATCGAGGACTGCCGTGACGTGGGCGGCCTCGGCGCCGACACCTCGGAGCAGCGCGTTGCCCACCTCGTAGGCCGTCAGATCCAGCACGGACAGGGCGGCGATTCGGTCACGATGAAGGTCCAGTAGAGCACGCGCCGACTCGGCCTCCTCCTCACCCTCGGTGTGGAACCACTTGAGGACGACACTCGCGTCGCACAGGACGTCAGCGATCGGCATCGCGGAGGTCTCGGTCCCGACGGATCAGGTCGGCCGACTCGAACGAGCCGTACCCCGCCAGCGCTTCCCTCGCCCGTGCCAGCGCCTTGTCCAGCCTCTCGGGCTCCGGCCAGCCCAGTTCGCGCCGGGCGGCCTCCTCGAAGAAGCGACTCCGAGTGGTCCCCCGCACCTTTGCCCGCAGGTCGATGCGCCTGAGCAGGTCGTCTGAGACGGAGATCAGAACCTTGGTCATGGGGAATAGGATATCCCGTAGATATCCTGACAGCAAGAGCCGGCGCAGGTCATCCGACTGAGGCAGTTGTCCGCCGGGAAGCAGTGGTGGCCACTCCCCTACTTCGCGACGAGAATGTCCACCAGCTCCTTGTCCAGCGGCGTCCGCAAGTCGTCTTGACCGCGCCACGTGAAGATGCCGAAGTCGCCCGTCCACTCCCACGCGGCCCAGGCCATCCCCGCGTCTCGCATGACCGAAGTGATGTCGCGGTAGTAGGCGAGCCTGTCCTCACGCCGAACCGTCGGCAGGCACCCGAACTCACTGCAGTACAGCTGGAGGCCGCACTCGCGCGCTCGATCGATTGCGGGCGCAAAGCCCCGGCGAAGCCGTTCCGGCCCCCAGTCGTCGGCGGCATCGGCGGTCTCGAGCAGGACCTGAGCCGGGGCGTTGGTTCGAAGCGCGGCCAGGCCTTCAGGGTCGGTCACAGCACCTGGATACCGGACGGAGCCCTCGAAGTGCGGGAAGGACGTCCAGTAAGCCCGGTAGTGGGTGAACAGCAGCGGCGCGTAGGTGTGCACGCTCAGGATGATGTTGGGATCGTCCGGGGGCACGGCCAGGAGTGGGAACGTCTGCGGCTGCTGCCATCGGTTCGACCCCAGGAGGAGTACTCGATCCGGCTCCAGCTCCCGGAGCAGAGCGTGCGCCCTTCGGACCAGCTCGTTCCAGTCCTCGTCATCGTCGGCGACGGGCTCGTTGAGCAACTCGTAGGCAACCTCGCGCAGGGGGAGGTGGCCGAGACGCGCGGACAGCTCGCGCCAGACGCCCAGGAACCGGTCCTGGGCGCCCTCGTCGGCCCAAAGCGTGTTGTTGCCGGCTTCGTTGAGGGCGTTGAAGTGGTGGCTCCTGACCGTGTGCAAGTCCACGACCACCCGCAGGCCCGCGTCGCGACACCAGCCGATGCCCCGCAGCAGCCGGTCGAATTCGGCCTCGTTGGGTTGCCCGTCCGGCTGCCAGAGCTCCTTCTCGTCGATCGGAAGCGGACGTGGTCGAAGCCGAGCCGGGCCAGGTCGAGGAGGTCCTCTCGTTTCAGGAACTCATCTCGGGGCGCCCATCCGAAGTCCTGCGAGAGCCAGTGGCTCAGGTTGATGCCCCGCTGGACGACGAAACCGGACGGATTACCCATAGGTCGACACCCCAGCCAAGTGAGACGGTGACGATGCTCCCCCACTCTAGCGAATCTGGGTAACGCCGATCCCGGCCGAGCGCCCACCTCGGCCGCTAAGATGCGCCAATGCTCGTCATCGTCCGGCCGCCCGGCCCCGCCTTCCGCGACGCGATCTCGACGCATCCCGACCGTGACCGGATAGACGTCTCGCGGGCGCGGGACCAGCACGCGGCGTTCTGTGCGGCGCTTGAGGACGCCGGCGTGCCACTGCTACGACTTCCCGAGGAGCCGGACCTGCCGGACGCCACGTTCGTCTCGGACACCCTGGTCGCACTCCCCCTTCCCCTGCTCCGTGGCACCGCGGCAATTGTGGCGGCGCGGCCTGCTCAGGAGTCCCGGCAGCCGGAGGTGAGTTCCGTTCTCCGCGCGGCCATCGACCACCTCCCAGCCGGAACGCGTATCGAGCTCGTGAAGGACCCGGGCACGCTCGAGGGCGGCGACGTCATCGTCTACGGCAACCGCATCGCGATCGGCATCAGCGACCGAACCAACATCCGCGGCGCGCTGGTGCTCGCCGAAAGGGCGCGCCGCCTCGGATACCGGGCCTTCACCTCCCGAGTGACGGATCGCCTGCATCTCGCCACGGCCGTCACGCCCGTCGGTCCGGACGTGCTGATCGGCACGGCCGCCGGCTTCGCGACGCTGGACGCGGCCGGGCCGGACGTAGCCCCGCCCGAAGAGATTCGCCGCCTGCTGCTCCCGGACGAGGAGCTGCCGGGCGCCAACGTCCTCGCCCTCAACGGGCACGCGTTCCTCGCCTCCGGGAACCCCACCGCGGCCCGGCTCCTGCGTGAGACCGGCCTCGCCGTTCACGAGCTGGAGCTGGACGAGTTCGCCCTCGCCGATGGCGGTCCGACCTGCCTGGTGAACGTCCTTCCATGAAGTCGAGTGCTCCGGTACACGCTAGGATGAGGAAATGAGAGCTACACGACCGCTGAGAGTGCTTCTTGGTCTGGCGTTCCTTGTCGGCGGCCTCTCGGCCTGCTCCGGCGCAACCAGCACGGTCCCGGTCAGTGCCGGCAGCTCTGCGACGGCCGCAGCCGTCCAGTCGTCGGACACCACCGGCCCCGGCGGCGGCGCCCCCAACGTCGGCGGCCCCGCCAGCACCGTCTCCATCAACGCCGGCGGCCCGGCGACGGGCGCCTTCTGGGCCGATCAGTCCTACACCGGCGGCGCCACCTACGGCAACAACACGACCATCGACATGTCGCAGGTCACGTCCAACCCACCCCCCGCGGCGATCTTCGCCACGGAGCGATACGGGGCGATGACCTACACCATTCCCAACCGCTCGGGCGCCCAGACGGTCACGCTCTACTTCGCCGAGACCTACCTCACGGGCCCGGGCCAGCGGCTCTTCGACGTGACGATCAACGGCGCGACGGTCCTTTCGAAATTCGACATCTTTGCCAGCGCCGGAGGCGCCGCGCGAGCCATCGCCAAGACGTTCACCACGACGGCCGACTCGACCGGCCAGGTGGTGATCAAGTTCATACCCGGCACGGAGAACCCCAAGATCAACGGCATCACGGTGACCGGCGGCGGCACCACCGTCACTCCCCCGCCCCCGACTCCGACCCCAACGCCCGCCCCACCGCCTACCAACAGCGCCGACGTAAAGCCAAGCGCCGGCTGCGGCAAGAGCCCAGCGCTCGCGAACGGGTCGATCACCATCGAGAGCAACGGCACGCGCTCGTACATCCTCCGCGCCCCGGACAACTACGACAGCAAGCATCCGTACCGGCTCGTCGTTGCCTACCACTGGGGCAGCGGAACGGCGGACCAGGTGGTAGCCGGTACCGGGGCCTCGGAGAGCCCGTTCTACGGCCTCTGGGACCTGGCCACCAACAGCACCATCTTCGTCGCGCCGGTGGGCCTGGGTTCGGGCCAGGCCACGGGCTGGCCGAACACCAACGGAGAGGACGTGGCCTTCACCGACGCGATGCTCGCCCAGCTGGAGGCCGGGCTGTGCATCGACACGGGCCGGATCTTCGCCACCGGGTTCAGCTTCGGCGCCTCCATGTCCTACGCGGTCGCATGCGCTCGGCCCGACGTGTTCCGGGGAGTCGCGCTCTACTCGGGCTCGCTCCTCAGCGGCTGCGACGGCGGCACGAAGCCCATCGCCTTCTACGCATCGCACGGCCTGGCCGACAGCGTCCTCCCCATCTCGAACGGGCGGAGTCTGCGTGACCACTTCGTGCAAGTGAACGGCGTGACGCCACAGAATCCGCCCGAGCCCGCGATCGGCAGCGGGACGCACATCTGCACCAAGTACCAGGGCGGATCCGCCAAGTACCCGGTGGAGTGGTGCGCCTTCGATGGGGACCACACCCCGAATCCTCACGACAGCGGCCAAACCACCAGCTGGAATCCGCCGGAAGCCTGGGCTTTCATCAGCCAGTTCTGACAGCGCGCGAGGCCGGGTGGTTCATCGGAGCTCGTGACGTCGCGGCCGCGCTCCGCGCCACGGGACTGCCAGAATGACGGCCGTGAGCGCCACCACCATCCCAGCCGAACGTGACCTGGCACCTGCGCCTGCACCGGCGCGGCCCGGCCTGTGGCGCATGGCCCGGACCAACCTCGTCATCGGCGCGACCGTCTTCGTCGTCTGGCTTGTCCTGGGTGGCGATCGGGCCCTGCAGGCCGTGGCCAACCACTGGCAGGTCTCGCTGACCATGGTCTTCGGCTCGATGGTCGGCGGCGGCACGTCCGAAGGCGGCGGCGCCATCGCCTTCCCGGTTATGACCAAGGTCCTCGCCGTTCCGGCCCCGCAGGCGCGCCTGTTCACGTTTGCCATCCAGAGCGTGGGGATGGGCGCCGCCACGCTCACGATCATCTACAACCGGGTGCCGCTGGAATGGAGGGCCATCCGCAACGGGGCGCCCTGGGCCGTCCTGGGCGTTGTCGTCAGCTCGCTCGCGCTGGCGCCGCGGCTCGACGCGCCGAGCGTGCGGCTGCTCTTCACGGCCATCCTGGCGAGCCTGGGGCTGGCGCTCTGGATAAGCCGTCGCTGCGCCCCCGACAGACGAGACGAGCTGGAGCGGGTCGGCTCGCGGGAGCGCGCTGCCCTGTTCGCCGCCGGCCTTGTCGGCGGGTTGCTCTCCGGCGCCGCCGGCCTCGGCGAGAACACCATCATGTTCGCCCTGCTCGTTCTGGGCTTCCGCGTCTGCGAGCGCGTCGTGACGCCGACTACCGTGGTCCTGCTCACGACGGTGAGCTGGGCCGGCTTTGCCACACACGTCTTCCTGATGAGCGACTTCACGGGCCCCGTGGTGGACATGTGGCTGGCCGCCGTGCCGATCGTGGCCATTGGAGCCCCCGCCGGGGCGCTGATCTGCACCCGCATGTCGCGCGACATGATCGTGCGACTCCTGTACGTACTGATCTCCGTCGAGTTCGTTTCGACCCTGCTCCTGGTGCCGATGTCGGGCGAACGGGCGATCCTGTTCGGGCTCGCGATCGCGGCGTTCACCTTCATCTGCTTCCGGATGGCGACGGGCGGGCGCTGCCAGGCAACCAAGGCGGCGGACTCGGGCGCTACCCCGTAGGCGCCCGCGGCTGCCACGGGCTGACTTCGGTCGCGCCCTTCGTGACAACCAGGAACGTGTCGGCGCTGGCGGGCTGCCACGGGCCCACGGTGCCGTCCGGCCATTTGACCCGGACCTGGGCCGACGTCGCGGAGCCGAGGCCGAAGTGCGTCCAGGTGAGCTCGCCGCTGCATGCCCACCGCCCACGTTCAGCTCGCGCCGGAGCGTCTTTCCGCCGGCCTGGACCTCGACCCACGCGCCGATCGCGTCCGTGTTCGGCGCCGCTTGCGAGAGCCTGATGCCCAGCCAGTGGCCCATCGGCGCGGGGTTGGCCGCCGAGCCGGCGCCCACGTTGCGCCAGAGCTTCGCGGGAGCCTGGTAGAACATCTCCACGAGGTCCAGCTGGCCGTCGAGATTGAAATCGGCCATGGCCGCTCCCCTGCCCCGGTCGTAGTCGACGATGCCGGCCGCCTCGGCCGTGTCGACGAAGGTGCCGTCCGGCTGGCCCAGGAAGAGAGCGCTCGGATCGCGCGACGCGTATTCGGGGACCGCGCTCGGGTTTCCCTTCGTGATCAGGAGGTCGATGAGCCCGTCGTTGTTCACGTCCTGGAATTCCGGGTGCCAGGCGGTCGACGGCAGGATGTCGCCCCCCGCCCCGGGCCGTGCGGAGGTCACGCCCATCTTCAGCGCGATGTCGTGGTAGGTCGGCAGGCCGGGCCCGCCGCCCAGTTCCTGCAGCCTGTTGTCGGCCTGGCTGGTCAGGAAGTAGTCCGGCCGGTTGTTCCCGGCCAGGTCGTAGCTCGCGATCCCCATGCCCTGGATCTGAACGGACATCCAACCGTCTGCCGCCGTGTAGAGACTGGGGGCCTGGCCCGGCACGATCCGCCACAGCTGCTCCTGGCCGCCGATGTAGTAGTTGCGGTCGTTCGCGACCCGCAGGTCCCGCTCGCCCGTGCCGCTCCAGTCGCTGAATAGCATCGACAGCGGGCAGTAGCCCGGCACCAGGCTGATGGCCGCGGCGTACCGCGTCCCGGAGGAATCGGGACGCAGGAGCATGGGCGAGTCGCAGTCCAGCGAGAGGTCGCCGTTCGGCTTGAACGTGCGGAAGCGCCCGAACGCGAGCGTCGGAAGCCGATTCGTCGCCTCCCAGGTGGCGCTGAAGGCGATCGACAGACCGTTCCCGCCGTCGATCCCCCAGGTCTCGTTCGCCTGCTCGAACCGGCAGCCGCCCAGGCCCCGCAGGACGACGTTGCCGCCTGCCCGCAGGACCACGAGGTCGGGATTGCCGTCGCCGTCGATGTCGATCGGGTAGGCCCCCGTGACGCCGGTGAGATCCGTGGCGGGGTCGTGGATGGCGGTGAAGCGGAGCGCGCCGCCGACCGGGCTGTCGTTGCGGTAGAGCACGGCCGGGTTCGTGCCGCCCGCCATGTAGATCTCCGGCTTGCCGTCGCCGTTGCAGTCGAAGACCGCCACGCCGCCGCCGGTGTCGAACGTGGCCCCGCCGTCATACGTCTGGTCGATGCCGGCCGCGACTGTCTCGTCGACGAAGTGCGGCGTCCCGGACGAGCCCCCGCCTCCCGGCCCGGCCACGACGAACGCGTACCCGCCGGCCGCGACGACGATCGCCAGAACGGCGACGCCGGCGATGATCGCGCCCCTGCGACGGGTCAGCCAGGCCGGAGTTCGCGGCGACATTCTGCGATCGGCTATCGAGACGCCCGGCTCAGCTGCCGGTCCCGGGTGGAAGAACGGCCACGTTGAGCCAGCGTGCGCCGGTCGCCCGGCGAATCGCGAACGTGCTCGCGAACTGGGACGACTGCGTCGAGACGAGTTTCCCGGCCGAGTCGTGGGTCTCGTGGGTGACAGTCCCCCGCGCGTCGAAGCCGAGGCTCAGGCCCGTCTGGACGCCAAACGGCACGATCAGGGTCACGTTCACCGAGTCGAACTTGTAGAGGTCGACGACGCACGTGCCGGTCGCGGAGTCGCTCTGCAGCCGCGCCTGCATCTGCGCCAGCCGGTCGCCGTGATCTACCGCAGTCAGCAAATTGGCGTCCGACCTGAGGAGTGCCTGGCTCTCGACGTCCAGGTTCTGGGCCAGGATCACCAGCAGCTGCGGCGCGCTGGCCGCGATCTCGTGGTCCCAGTCCTTGACGGACTGGTTGACGGTGATCGGCGGGAGCGTCTCGGGATTGACCTGGTAAGTCACCGCGTTCAGGGCTTCGGTCGTGTTGGGCACGGAGGCTGCGCGCGCCGGCGTACCGGCGTAGACCACCCCGGCGCCGACGACTGCCAGGACCAGGGCCATCGTCCCGACGCTTGCGACCGGACGGAGCAGGCCTGGACGGCCGCCGGTCACCAGCCTGGTCGCGAACCCCTTGAGGGTGTCCTGCGCCGACCGCGCTTCGGGCAGGACGCGGTCGAAGAGCGGATGGGCAAGGAGGAGGACCGTGAGGCCCCCCAGCAGCGCCACCTTGGTCCCGAACTCGTCGGTCTGCGGCGCCATGAGGAGGGTCGTGGACAAGCCCGCGAAAAGGGCGAACACGAACCTCCCGACCCGGCCGCGCGGCACGGTGGGTGGATCGGTGACCATGAAGTACGCGTAGATGAACACCTCCGGCGACGTGACGATGATGCGGTAGTACTCCGCGCCACAGACCGGGTGGAACGCCCAGTTGGCGGTGATGCAGTGGCCGGATCCGGCGAGGACCCCCTGGAGGATGGCGAATGCGACGAAGAAGGTCACGGACAGCGTCAGCACTCTCGCCCGCCAGACCACGTACGTGCCGCCGACGATGATGATCGCGTAGGCCGCGATCATCCAGATGTTGAGCGGCGCCCACCACAGGTTGAGCGGCTCCAGGCGAGCGTTGCCGAACACGAGGAAGGCCAGCACCAGGCCGACGTTGGACGGATTGAACAGGTTCTTGCCCCGATATCGGACGACGTACTTCTGGAGCAGCGAGAACGCGGCGACGCCGGCGAACAACAACAGGCCGTTTGTTGCCCACGGATGGTCCGCGGGCGTCCCGACGACGCGCATGAGCAGCGCCACGCCGCTGCCGGTGAGCAGCGCGCTGGCCGGCCACACGATGGTCCGGCTCCGCGCGAACGTGATCCCGACCTCGAGGACGGCGCAGGTCAGGATCGCCGCAAGGATCTGGGGCACGCTCAGCGGCCAATGCAGCCCGAGCTGCCCCAGGGCATGGAGGCTCAGGACGACCGCCGCGATCCCGAGTCGCGGGTCGCGGATGCTGGGCAGGATCAGCGGATACCGGTGGCCGCCCAGGGAGATGGTCCTCCCCGGCGAGATAGTGCTCTGCGTCACTTCGCCTCCCGATACGCTCTCCGGAGTACGGGGGTGCCCCTGCCGTCCGCGGCCGACCACGTCTCACCGTCCGGCTTTGGGCACCGGCGGTGCGGGCCACTCAAATATACAGACTCACGGGCCTGCTCGGCCGGCGTTCAGCCGGCAGGCCAGGTCTGTTCAGTCCCGGTTGGCGACGGTGGCAACCGGTCGAGCGCTGTAGCCCTGGTCCGCGATCTGGGCGGCGCGGGCTCGATAGGTCGCCGGGTCCGACGGAGTCCGGGCACGGAAGCCGTCGACCATCCGGTTGTACATCGAGAATGCGGACGCGATGAGCACCGCGAGCTGCACATCGGCGTCCGTGGCGCCCGCCGCCCGGGCGGTCGCAACATCGCCCGCTGTGAGGTCGCGAGGCGCTCGTCCCACCGTGCGAGCGATCTTGATCAGGGCTCGCATCTTGGGCGAGAACTGGTCGAATGACCCGATCTTGACCGCGTCGATCAGCGGCAGCAGCTGCGTGGCGCTCTGCTTCTCGAGAAGGGCGGCGGCATGCGCTCCATGCGAGTCCATGCAGAAGAAGCAGTCGTTGGCCGCCGACACGGCTTCGGCGAGCATCTCCCGTTCGGCGCGTTGGATCGTGGCGCCCGGGTAGTCGTCGACCAGGACGGCGTCGGCAAGCCCGAGAAGATGGCTGCCGAGCGCCGGCGTCAGCTGTATAGCCACCCGGATCCCCGGGGCTTCGGGCAAGCCACCGACGATCGGTTCTTCCTGCGAGCGCGCCAGGCGCTCATCGTCTCGTGCCACCTTCGATACCTCCCTACTCACTCGACGGCCCAGCGAGAGTGGACCATCTCCGGAGATGAAGGCGCCGGGGTCAGCCGACGGCTCGCCAGGCAGCACGGCCCAGGAGCCGGAGGTTCAGTACCAGCCCCGCTCGGCCCGGAACGCCAGTGCGGCGCACGGCGATCCGTAGCGCTCGATCATGTAGTCGACGCCCCACTCCGCCTGCACCACCGGGTTATCCCGCCAGGCCCGGTACAGCCAGGCGGCTTCGGCATCGCCGGCCTTTGCCGCGGCCGCGGCCTTGGCATCCGCCCAGGTGCCGAGCCTGCTCGCCGGATACGCCTGGGGCAAGCCGTACGCGCCCGACCTCTTGTTGGTGGCGTGCGGATTCCAGCGCGATTCGTCCTCGAATATCAGGCTGGCGCACTGAGACTGAGACCTGCCCCAGCGCCGATCCACGCCGGACCCCAACCGGGCGACCACGTAGTTCCTCGCGTCCTGGACCGTTGGAACGGCAGGCACGGCAACGGCAGATTGACGTGCCTCCGGTACGGCGGGCGCCGGCGGCTGGGAAGTGGGCTTGACCGCGATCGTCTGCGCCGGCAAGGTCGCCTTGGGCGTCGGCCCGGGTGTTGGGCTCGGGATCGGCGACGGCTGCCCGGCGACGGGCCCGCCCGAGCGTCGGCCCGGGAGTCGGGTTCCAGGTTGCGCCGGGCGTCGGACCGGGCGTCGGGATCGAGGTCGCCGGCGGTTCCTCGGCGATCGATGGCAGACCCGCAATCTGAGCCGAGTCGGCGACAACCGCGGGAACCGGCTCATTGCCAGTCGGCAGGGCACCGGCCGAGGCAGTCGAGGGGACGGCGGAGGCACTCCCGGCGACAAGAATCGCCAGGACGGCCGCGTATGCGCCGAACTTGGAGAGGGCACGCAGATGGCCGTCCAGCATGGCCGAGGTTCGAGCCCGACTGGCTCCACCCCGGCAGTTCGCGCCGATTGCAGCCAGCTCGTCGTAGGCAATCGGGAATTCGATGCCCCATTGATCGAGCGCGTCGGCACGCCTCGGCAGCAACCTCGGGATCGCAAAGCGCCGGGAGGCAATGGCCTGGGCGAAGCTCGATGGGGTCGGCTGGACGAGCTCAGCGAGATCCTCGGGGAGCAATGGGAACTTGATACCCCATTGATCCAGGGCGACGTGGGACGACCGCGAGGCCGCAGTTTGGCGCATGTACGGACTGTCGGGCATACGGCGCCGCATTCAAACCGTACGAGCGGCGGATTCCTCAGTCGCCGGATGTACTGCCAGGCCCTGGTCCACTACCTGCGAAAGGGACGTCCAGCGCGTTTGCCTAGCCGGTCGCAACGCAGTCCAGGGTGTATTCATAGGGCACACTCTGATGATTGGCCCTGTCCGTGAATGTGACCTGCAGAGGCATCGAGTAGCCACCGTTTCCACAGAGCCACTCTGCTGTGGCGACCGCTCCAGACTTCTGGAACGCACTGGGAATGTTCCAACTCCCCACCCTGCGACTGCGCGCCGGGGATTGTGGATCCGGCTATCCGGAAATCCCAACGATAGACATCGCCGTCACTGTCCGAGAAATGCACGTCTTGGTAGACCACCAGCTGTCCAGTCGACGTGTCCTGTCTCAGATCCACGCTGGAGACGACGGGAACGCCTTGTGATGAGGAAGCCGCAGTCGACGGAGCACTGGAAGGGGCCCTTCGTCTTGCTCCCAGCGTGCTGCCGAGGAGCAGACCGGCGACGAGGACGACGCAAGCTACCGCGGCCACGAGCCCGGCGATGCTCAGCCCTGCCACGCGACGACTCACGGGCAGTCGACGCTCCCGAGGAGCCGCCTTCACCTGCGCGACGGGTGTCACAGGCGCCGGCACGGGGCACCGGGCGTCGGCACGGGTGTCGCAGGCGTCGGCTCGTTGCCCTGGAGCGGCGGCAGATACAACAGACCGCGGATCGCGGCGGCGAGGACGTGGACGCGAGACTCCAGCGGCGGCGCCCAGGCATCGATCCACTGCGTGCTCGAGATGAACAGCTCGAGGGCCCGGGACGGCTGGACGTCCTGGATGCGGAGCGGAATGACGACCTTGCCCTTCGATATCGCCCGCTCCACTTCTTTGTTCACGAACGCCGACTGGTTGGCGTGCCCGGACAGGAGCAGGACCATTACTCGCGTCGACTCGATGCCATCGAGGATCCCCTCGGAGAACGGGCGCCCGGGTCTCGTACATCTCGCGCGGGGCTGATATTCCAGCAGCGGATGCTTTTTCGTCGCCCTCGAGGATTCCGGCAGACCTCGGCTTGGCCATTCGCCGAGTCTTCGCTGGCGTGGCTATGATGAAGACCGTCGGGGCGGCGTCTTCCCGCCTTCCGTCGTCCTGGGTTCGTCTTCCTCTGCCGTCATGCCATCTCCTGCCACGCCCGAGCCCTTCGCTGCCGGATCGCCTAGCCCATCGCGCCAAGGATCCGTCACGCGTCGTTGCGCTACGTTTTCGTCCTTCTCAATCGTGCAGGACTCTCTCTCCCACTCCTTACTCGGCACGACAAGCAGCATCCTAGCGCAAGCGGTCTCGGCACCAGATTCCTGCGCCGGATGCCGGTTACCGACGCCGCAGGTGTCCGCCCTCAGTTCTGGCGTCTCCGCACTGCGCCCGCGCCCGGGCCGCTTCGAAAGTTGCCGACGCTCCCCCGCAACTTTAGGTCAGCTTACCGAGTGACACGCCTGCGCGTAACGCGACTACCGTCACTGTTACCGGTCCCGGTACCGGTAACGGCGCCCCCCAGCCGCGGAGTTGACAGGTCGGCAGGTGGGCTCGGATATGGGGAGTGGACCTGGACACTCCGCGCTCGCGGACCCGTCCGCCGCGAGAGCCCCAGCAGACTTCGGACGTTGTGCGGCTAGCGCGGTCGTCGAGCCGCTGGCCGTCTCGGCCATCTGGTCTCTTCGCCTGTCGCGGCTGGGAGGTGGTGAAAGAACATCGGCATGAGATCTTCCAAGCCGGAGTCTGGGGTGCCCGCCACGCCAAACCCCGGAGCCCGGCTCCCCTCGAGAGTGATGCCGAGTCCGTAACTCGAATCTTCTTGTTCGGCCTCACGCCCGCAGCTCAGGAGAGGAAATCGAATGTCCAGCGCTACCCGGGTACGCAGGTTCGGTCCGATAAGGATCGTGACGGTCGTCGCGACCGCGCTTCTGGTGGCCGTCGCGACCACTTCTGTCGCGAGTGCGGCCAGCACTCTCGGTGCCGCCGCGGCTCAGTCGGGCCGCTACTTCGGCACCGCCATCGCCGCCGGCAAACTCGGTGACTCCGCGTACACCACGATCGCGAACCGCGAGTTCAACATGGTGACGCCCGAGAACGAGATGAAGCCGGACGCCACAGAGCCCAACCAGGGCCAGTTCAACTTCACCGCCGGGGACCAGGTTTACAACTGGGCCGTCAACAACGGCAAGAAGGTCCGCGGCCACACGCTGGCCTGGCACTCGCAGCAGCCTGGCTGGATGCAGAGCTTGAGCGGCACTGCGTTGCGCAACGCCATGATCAACCACATCAACGGCGTGATGGCCCACTACAAGGGCAAGCTCGCCTACTGGGATGTGGTCAACGAGGCCTTCAACGAGGACGGCAGCCGCCGCAACTCGAACCTCCAGCAGACCGGCAACGACTGGATCGAGGTCGCGTTCAGGACGGCCCGCGCGGCCGATCCGAGCGTCAAGCTCTGCTACAACGACTACAACATCGAGAACGCGACCTACGCCAAGACCGTGGCCGTCCGCAACATGATCCAGGACTTCAAGAACCGCGGCGTCCCGATCGATTGCGTCGGTCTCCAGACCCACTTCACCGGCGGCAGCTCGCTGCCCAGCAACTTCCAGACGACGCTGCAGAACTTCGCCGCCCTCGGCGTTGACGTGGCCCTGACCGAGGTCGATGTCACCAACGCCAACACCACCCAGTACGCCGGGTTGACCCAGGCGTGCGTGAACGTTCCGCGCTGCGTCGGCATCACGGTCTGGGGCGTTCGCGACAGCGACTCCTGGCGCTCCAGCGAGAGCCCGCTCCTCTTCGACGGCAGCGGCAACAAGAAGGCCGCCTACACGTCGGTCCTCAACGTTCTCAACTCCGCCTCGCCCAACCCGACCCCCACTCCGACACCCACTCCGACTCGAACCCCAACGCCATCCGTCACCCCGACGCCCGCGCCGGGCACCATCTCGATCAACTCGGGCGGCTCGGCGACCGGTAGCTTCACCGCCGACCAGTACTTCAGCGGTGGCAGCACCTACACCACGACCGCGACCATCAACACCTCGCAGATCACGACCAACGTGCCCCCGACCGCGGTATTCCAGAGCGAGCGTTACGGGGCGATGACCTACACCATCCCCAACCGGACCGCGGGTAGCGCCCAGACCGTCACGCTCTACTTCGTGGAGAGCTACGTGACCGCGGCAGGCCAGCGGCTCTTCAACGTGACCATCAACGGCTCGACGGTCCTGAGTAGCTTCGACATCTATGCCGCCGCAGGTGGCCAGAACAGGGCCATCGCCCGGACCTTCAACACCACGGCCAACTCGGGCCAGGTCGTGATCGGTTTCACGGCCCAGACCGAGAACCCCAAGGTCAACGGCATCACGCGTGGCCCCCGGCAGTCCGACCCCCGACGCCGACTCCGACTCCGACCGCTACGCCGACCGGGACCACCACCCTCTCGATCAACTCGGGTGGCGCGGCGACCGGCAGCTTCACCGCCGACCAGTACTTCAGCGGTGGCAGCACCTACACCAACACCGCCACCATCAACATGAGCCAGATCACGACCAACGTGCCCCCGACCGCGATCTTCAACACCGAGCGCTACGGGGCGATGACCTACACCATCCCCAACCGGACCGCGGGCAGGTCATACACGGTGACTCTCTACTTCGCCGAGACCTACCTGACCGCGGCAGGCCAGCGGCTCTTCAACGTGCCCATCAACGGCACGACGGTCCTGAGTAGCTTCGACATCTACGCCTCCGCGGGTGGCCAGAACCGGGCCATCGCCCGGACCTTCACCACCACGGCCAACTAGCTGGCCAGGTCGTGATCGGCTTCACCGCGGTCAACCGAGAACCCCAAGGTCAACGGCCTCAGCGTACCGGGTAGCGAGCGAGCGGCCCGATGCGGCAGTCCCGACCACCGTCGCAGGACACCCAATGCCAGCGCGGACGCGGCGTAGCGCCAGGATGCTTCAGGCTGTGCGCTGGTCGTTGCCGCGTTGGCGCGATCGCCCGCCCGGCCGCGACGGCACCGTCTCCGTCAACTCCGGCGGCAGCGCCACCGGATCTTCACGGCCGACCAGTACTTCAGCGGCGGCAGCACCTACACCAACACCGCCACCATCGACATGAGCCAGATCACGACCAATCCGCCGCCGGCCGCGATCTTCAACACCGAGCGCTACGGGGCGATGACCTACACCGTCTCCAAGCCGCACGGGAGCGCCCAGACCGTCACGCTCTACTTCGCCGAGACCTACGTGACCGCCGCCGGGCAGCGCGTCTTCAACGTGACGATCAACGGCACGAGCGTTCTTTCCAACTTCGACATCTATGCCGCCGCCGGTGGCGCAGAACCGGGCCATCGCCCGAACCTTCGGCACCACGGCCAACGGCAGGGCCAGGTGGTCATCGGGTTCACCGCGGTCACCGAGAACCCCAAGATCAACGGCTTTACGCGTGGCAGCGGGCAATCCCACCCCCACGCCGACACCCACCGCGACCCCGACCCCGACGGCGACCGCGACTGGCACTTGCGCCCTTCCCACGACATACAGGTGGACCTCGACAGGCTCGCTCGCGAACCCGAAATCGGGCTGGGCCTCGCTCAAGGACTTCACCAACGTCGTCTACAACGGCAAGCACATCGTCTACGCGACGACTCACGACACCGGGATCGACATGGGGCTCGATGGCCTTCGCCCCCTTCACCAACTGGACTGACATGGCCTCGGCCACCCAGACCGGGATGTCCGCCGCAACGGTCGCGCCGACGCTCTTCTACTTCGCTCCGAAGAGCGTCTGGATCCTCGCCTACCAGTGGGGCCCGACCGCCTTCAGCTACAAGACATCGTCCGACCCCACCAACCCGAACGGCTGGTCGGGGGCGAACACGCTCTTCACCGGAACCATCTCGGGTTCGAGCACGGGGCCGATCGACCAGACCCTGATCGGCGACGGCACGAACATGTATCTGTTCTTTGCCGGGGACAACGGCAAGATCTACCGCGCCAGCATGCCGATCGGCAACTTCCCCGGCAGCTTCGGCAGTTCATCTACGACCGTCCTGAGCGGCACCACTAACGACCTGTTCGAGGGCGTTCAGGTCTACAAGCTCCAGGGTCAGACCAAGTACCTCATGCTCGTCGAGTCAATCGGCGCCAACGGAAGGTACTTCCGCTCGTATACCGCAACCAGTCTCGGTGGTTCGTGGACGGCGAATGCCACGTCCGAAAGCAATCCCTTCGCCGGCAAAGCCAACAGCGGTGCCACCTGGACCAACGACATCAGCCACGGGGATCTGGTTCGCAACAATCCTGACCAGACCTTCACCGTCGACCCGTGCAATCTGCAGCTGCTTTACCAGGGACGCAGCCCCAGCTCCGGCGGTGACTACGGCCTGCTGCCGTATCGGCCGGGCCTGCTCACGAAACAGCCCTAGGTAGTAACGCCGGGTAGCGAGAGCGCCCGCGCCCAGGATCCACGCAGTCACTCAGTGGCGCTGCGATTACCCAGGTCGCAGCGCCACCCCTCTACCTGGCCCAGTCGCGGGCAACGGCGTCGTGCTCAGCCCCGGGCACGCTCGTTGCGTGCGGCCGCCTCCGCAACTTCCGCGATGCGCCTCGCGCGAGCCTCCGGCCGAACCGCGAGCGCGATCCAGCCCAGGAGCATCTTGCGGGCGGACGGCGTGAACGCCGCGAAACAGGCAGCAGCAGGCGGTCGGGCCTCGAGCGCAGCCGCAAGATCCGGCGGGACCTCCAACCGCTCGACCGAATCCAGGACCTCCCACGATCCATTCGCCTTCGCCCGCTCGATGGCGGCGAAGCCTGCCGGAGCCATGCGCCCGCCGGCGATCAGCCGCTCCACGCGCGCCTTGTTGGTGGCGGCCCAAGGGCTCCGCTGCTTTCGCGGGGCGAAATAGAGCTTGCCGCGTTCGTCATCCAGGTGGCCGCCCGTGCTGTCGACCCAGCCGAAGCACAAGGCCTCTTCGATGGCGGCCTCGTAGTCCAGGCGGATCCGGCCGGTCCGCGACGCGCCAGGTCACCAGCCAGACCCCGGTGGCGGTGGCGTGGTTCGCTTCGAGCCAGCGCCGCCACGTCTCCCGGTCGTCGGCGTGTATCTCGGGCGCTTCGTCGAGTGCGGACACGAGGGCAGTCTACCCTTCAAGGCCCGAGCACCGGCTCGCCACGGTCAGAAGCGATCCGACCACGTGATCGATCTGGCAGACTTGCGCGATGGCGACAGGTGATCCGGAACGCATCTTCAGCGGAATCGGCGCCTCGTACGATCGAGTCGCGACGATCCTCTCTCTAGGTCAGGACCCGCGGTGGCGCCGCGCGGCGGTAGACGCGATCCAGGCCCGCCCGACCGACCGTGTGCTCGACGTCGCCACGGGTACCGGGATGGTCGCCCAGGCACTGCGCGACCGGTATGGCTGCTCCGTCGTAGGCCTGGATCAGAGCGCGGACATGCTGGCCGTGGCCCGGACCCGCGAAGGCGTCTACGACTCGATCGTCGAAGCGCGCGCTGAGCGCCTGCCGTTCCCGGACGCGTCGTTCGACCACCTCACGTTCACTTATCTGCTGCGCTACGTCGACGACCCGGCGGCGACGATGCGCGAGCTGGCTCGCGTCGTCAAGCCAGGGGGCCGGGTGGCGATGGTCGAGTTTGGCCTGCCGCGTGGCCTATGGCGGCCGCTGTGGTGGCTGTACACGCGCCTGGGGCTTCGGCTCGGCGGTCGCGTGGTCTCCGCCAGGTGGTCGGCGGTAGGGGCCTTCCTCGGCCCGAGCATCGAACGCTTCTACGCCGACCACCCACTTCCGACCGTTGAGCGCTACTGGCGCGAGGCCGGCCTGGGCGATGTGCACACGCGCCGGATGAGCCTGGGCGGCGGCGTCGTCATGACCGCGACGAAGCCGGAGCCGCCCGTCGCCGCGGAGGCAGCCGCGCAATCTGCCGCGCAGGCGCCCGCTCGGGAGACCGCTCAGGCCTTCCTCAAGCCGGCGTTCTACGCGGCCCGCGGTGGCGGCTGGCGCGATTACTGGACTCTCCTCCATCCGCCATACACCGTGTGGCACCTCTCCTACGTGCTTCTCGGCGCGGCCCTCGCCCCGTCGCCGGACCCGAAGGTCGTCGCCGGCGCCCTGGTCGCGTTCGGGCTCGCCGTCGGCGTCGGCGCGCACGCGTTCGACGAGCTGAACGGACGGCCCCTGCGCACCGCGATCCCATCGCCGGTCCTGGTCGCGCTCGGATCGGCGGCGTTGCTGGTGGCCGCAGCGATCGGGGTCGCCGCGGCGACCATGGTCGGGCCGCTCTTCCTGCTCTTCGTCGGCGCCGGCGTGGCGCTCGTCCTCCTCTATGGGATCGAAGCGCCCCTGGTGCACACGGACGTCGGGTTCGCGCTGGGATGGGGCGCGTTCCCCGTAGCCGCGACCGCGGCCGCGACCGGCGCCCATCCTGTGCCGGCCGCGCTGGCCGCGCTGGCGGCCACCCTCCTGAGCCTGGCGCAGCGGCGACTCTCCACACGCGCGCGCTCGATCCGTCGCCGGGCGGTGGGCGTGAGCGGCGAGATCCTCTACGCGGACGGATCTCGAGAGGCGATCGACGCCCGGTCGCTCGTCGGCGCGCCGGAAGCGGCGCTCTCGGTGCTGTGGCTGGCGCTCCTGGCGGTCTCGCTCGCCGTGCTGCTGACGCACTGGTTCTAGAGCCGCGGCAACTCCTGGTCGATGCCGGGCGCACCCTCGAACAGGTCGCCCCGTTCGCCCAACCGATCGAGGATCGTGCGCAACGACCAGCGGTCGGGGCGGAGGGTCGGATCGTCCAGCTCGTCCCAGGAGATGGGGGTCGAGACGGCCGCGCCCGGCACGGGGCGCACCGAATACGGCGCGACGAGGGTCTTGTTCCAGGCGTTCTGGGTGTAGTCGAGTCGGGCAAGGCCGTCACGGCGGGACTTCTCCCACTCCCAGCTGACCAGCTCGGGCGCGGACGCGGCGATCATGCGGGAGAGGGCCGCAACCCAGTCGCGCGTGTGGTCGAACGAATAGGTCGGCTTCACCGGGATCCAGACCTGGATACCGCGCTGTCCGCTGAGCTTGGGAAAGCCGCTCACGCCCAGATGATCGAGTGCGGTCCGATAGAGGCGCGCCAGGAGAAGCGTCTCCTCCCAGGTCGTCCGAGCTCCCGGGTCGATGTCGATCAGGGCCCACGTCGGTCGCTCGGGAGCGTCGACCATGAACGTGGATGGATGGATGTCGATCGCCGCCTCGTTGGCCACCCACGCCAGCGTGGCCGCGGAGTCGGCCATGAGGTATTCCGTGGGCTCGCCCTTCGATTTCGAGACCCGCGGCCAGCACTCGACCCAGTCGGGGGCGTGGCCCGGAACCTGCTTCTGCCAGAAGCCGGGCCGATCGATCCCGTCCGGGAACCGCTGCAAGGTCAGGGCGCGGCCGCGCAGGTACGGCAGCAGGTACGGAGCGATCGTGACGTAGTAGCGGATCAGGTCGCGCTTGGTGATGCCGTCCGAGGGCCACAGCACCTTGTCCAGGTTCGAGAGCTTGAGCTGCAGGCCGCCGATCGACCAGAGTCCGCCCTTGCCGGGCAGGGCGTCGAGAGCCTCCAACTCGCTGGATGAGACGCGATCCCGGGCCGGGGCCGGCACGGCGGCCGGGACTTCGGCCGCGGCCTTGCCGATGACGCCTCCCCTACCCCGGGCAGATCGGCCGCCGCGTCGTTCGCCGCTTCAACGGTTTGGCGAGCCCGTCTCGCGCACGACCGATTGCGGATCGGCATCGATCTCCAGGCCCTTGTACACCGGGGCGCGCAGGTGGCCGTCGGCGGTCCACTCCGCGAACTCGGCGCGCATGACGAGGCGTGGCTCGGTCCAGCGGGCAAGCTTCTCCCTGGGTACCGGACTGAACGCCGCCGTCGACCGAGCCAGAGGCCGCAAGAGGTCGAGCAGCCGGCTCCGCTCCCGGCCATCGAAGCCGGTGCCCACCTTGCCTGCCGACTTGAGCACGCCGTCCTCGAAGACACCGACGATCAGGGCGCCCAGGTCGTCTTCGGTCCCCTCTCGAGGCGTCCAGCCCCCGATTACGAATTCCTGCTCGGCGCGGCGCTTGATCTTCAGCCAGGCGGCCGAGCGACGACCGGACTCGTACCGGCTGCGCCGCAGCTTGGCCATCATCCCCTCCAGGCCGCGTGCCGCAACCGCGTCGTAGAACTCCTCGCCGTCGCCGACGACGTGGCTCGCGTACCGGATGGCCCCCGCGTCGTGGAGCACGGATCGCAGCAGGCCCTTGCGAGCCTCCAGCGGCTCGTTCAAGAGCGAGCGTCCGTCGAGATACAGGAGGTCGAAGACCGCGTAGGCCAGCGTAGAGCCGCCGGCAGCCCCGCGAGCGCCCGCGCGCCCGGCCGCCCCCCTGCGCGCCTGCAGCAGGCCGAAATCGGGCTGGCCGGCCTCGTTCAGAGCCACGACTTCGCCGTCGAGGATTGCCTCGCCGGCCTCGATCCATGTGGGCGGTCCGGCCAGCTCCGGGAAATACGCCGCGGCATCGAGACCGCGCCGCGTGTACAAGGCGACCTTGCCGTCGCGGACGTGGGCCTGGACCCGATAGCCGTCCCACTTCACCTCGAAGAGCCAGTCGGGGTTGCTGAACGGCCGGTCGGCCAGGGTGGCGGTCATCGGTTCGATGAAGCCGGGCCTCGGCGAGGGCGTCCCGATCGACTCGAGCGCCGCCGGCCCGGGCGCGGGGGCGGCAACCCCCTCCTTGGCCGCCACCCCGTCGCGAACCTGGTCGTTGGTGCGCCCGGTCTTGACCGACTCCGGATGTGCCTCGGCGTCCCAACCTTCGACCGCCCATTCGTCGCGCTTCTTGATGAGCAGCCATGATTCTCGATCCGACCTGTTTCCGCCGCCGGACCAGCCCTTCGTCCGCACGATCGTGAACCGCCCGCGGAGCTTCTCGCCCCGCAGGACCAGCTTTAGCTCTCCGGCCCGCAGCGCGGCGCCCGGATCGGCCGTCAACTCCGGCTCGAAGGTCCCCCAGTCCCAGACGATGACGTCCCCGCCCCCATATTCGCCTTTCGGGATCGTGCCCTCGAAGTCGAAGTAGTCGAGGGGATGGTCCTCGACCCGGAACGCGCCCCGTTTGAGGCTCGGGTCGAGGCTCGGCCCCTTGGGCACGGCCCAGCTGGCCAGCACGCCGTCGACCTCCAGCCGGAAGTCGTAGTGGAGCCGGCTCGCCCTGTGCCGCTGCACGACGAACCTGCCGCTGCCCGGCGGCCGTTCCGTGGCGCCGGCGGCCGGTTCCGTGGCGCCGCTCGGTTCGGGCGTCCGTCCGAAGTCCCGCTTGCTGCGGTATCGCTCCAGGCTCATGTCACGTGGAGCGTAGATCGCGCGGCGCTCTTGCGGGTTGGAGTCCCGGAGGGTGCGGCCGGTACCCAACGCATGCCATCATTCCCACGGTGGAATTGGAGGACGAAGTGGGCGGCGAGTTCCTGAGCGACGAGGTGACCGTAGAGGGGCCGATCGTTCGCGCCTGCCAGGCCGCCGATCTGGCCGCGATCGAGACCATCTATGCCCACTACGTGCTGCACGGCACGGCCACCTTCGAGGAAGTGCCCCCGGGCCCCGACTACTGGCACGACGCGCCTGGAGGAGATAGCCGATCTGGGCCTTCCGTTCCTGGTCGCGGAGCTCGGCGGTGAAGTGCTCGGCTACGCCTACTGCACGAGATGGCGGCCGCGCCCGGGCTACCGCTACACCGCCGAGGATTCCGTCTACGTCGCTCATGACGCGGTCGGGCGCGGCATCGGCAGCTTGCTGCTGCCGGCACTGCTGGCGGGTTGTGAGGCTGCCGGAATCCGTCAAGTCATCGCCGTGATTGCGTCCGGTGACGACGCCGCGTCTCTTGCGCTGCACCGCCGCTTCGGATTCGAGCAGGTAGGCCGCCTGGCGGCCGTCGGCTTCAAGTTCGGCCGCTGGCTGGACACCACCGTGATGCAGCGGCCACTGGGGGCGGGACCGACCGGGTAAGGCCGCCGCGGACGGCGGCCGAGTTGGTCGTGGCGTAGCTAGGTGAGCGGCCCGGAGCCCCCGCCGTGTACCAGCTCCCCTCACGGGATCCAGTTGAATTCGTCCGGGTTCGGGCCGCGACGGCCGTCCTTGCGATGGAGGGCGGTGATGGCCGCCATATCCGCATCGGTCAGCGCGAAGTCGAAGATGGCGAAGTTCTCGGCGATCCGCGCCGGCGTCACCGACTTTGGGAAGACGATCTCGCCCCGCTGGATGTGCCAGCGCAACGTCACCTGAGCCGGCGTCCGGTGCAGCCGCCCCGCAATGCCCGTGATCGCCGGATCGTCGAGCACCTGGCCCTGAGCGAGCGGTGACCAGGCCTCCGTGGCGATCCCGTGCTCGCGATCGTATGCGCGCACGTCGTCCTGGGTGAAGTACGGGTGGATCTCGATCTGATTCACCGCCGGAACGACGGTTGCCTCCCGGGCCAGCCTCTCGAGCTGGTGCGGCTGGAAGTTGGAGACGCCGATGGCCTTCACGCGCCCGGACCGGTACATCTCCTCCAACGCTTTCCACGTCTCGACGAAGTCGCCGATGCCCGGAAGCGGCCAGTGGATGAGGAACAGGTCCAGGTACTCGAGCTTCATGACCTCGAGCGACAGGGCGAATGCGTCCAGTGCCTTGTCGTGAGCGTGGAACCCGTTGTTGAGCTTGCTCGTCACGAAGATCTCGGAGCGACCGATGCCGGAGTCCCGGATGGCCTCGCCCACCTCGCGCTCGTTGCGATACATCTCGGCGGTGTCGATGTGCCGGTAACCGGCCTTCAGCGCTTCGAGCGTTGCGGCCCGGGTCTCCCCCGGCTCGATCTGGAAGACACCGAACCCGAGCTGCGGAATCTCGACACCGTTGTTGAGCTTGATATTCGGAACTGCGCTCACGGCCTCGCCTCAGGGCTGAAGCCCGAGGTCGACGTCGACGTCGTCGTAGATTCGGGCTGCCGCTAGCTTGCCACTCCGGCCGCGTTCGTATACGCCGATGCCGGCCTGAGGCTCGAACTTGCGGGGCCCCCAACCGTCCGCGATGAACTCGACACCGCACGCGACGCCGTCGTCGATCACGGTGCAGTGGCGCAGGTGGATCGGACCCACGGCGTAGAAGGCGCCGTACGCGCTCCGGATCCCTTCCGGTCCGCGGTAGATATGCGGCCCGCCGCTCGGTTCGCGGAAGTAGCCGTCCGGCTCGAAGACCGACATGCTCCCCTGGAGGTTGGCGGAGTGCAGAGCTTCCATGTATGCGCCGACGATGTCCGGCAGGATGAGGCCCGGATTCTCGGGAACGATCGGGGCGCGGAGGCGGTGCCGGCCCTCGAGAGGCCAGTTGCTGTGATAGATCCGGAGGGCGCGCAGCGAGCCACCCGGTACCTCACCCACCACTGCGATCGGCAGTTCGGTTCGTTCGCCATTGACCGTCAGGTGAGCCAGCGTCTCGGTCAGAGACAAGCCCCGTCCGACAGTCGTTCGCAAGACTTCGAATTCGGCGCGGTGTTCACGCACCCACTGGGCCTGTGCAGTCACGAATTCACGAACTGCGCTGCCGCCCGCGATCCTTCCAGCCCGTGGATCGTCGATGAGCGGATCTCCGGAGAACAGAGCCAGCACGGCCTCGGCGCGGCCCCCTGCCAGCGCGGGCAGATAGGCGGCGGTCGGATCGATTGAGGTAACGGCCACGCTCGGTTCCTTTCGGGCAGTCGCTATGTCGGCGTCCGCGCTACTGAATCACACGCTCGCCCACCCGACTCGGTCGGACGGTCCCTGTCGCGGCTCGCGGATCGGCCGGCGCGACCGCTGAACTAGCAGCGCCGGAGCGGCGCGCGCCCGGACCTGCCGGCAGAGGCGGGTCGCCTTCGGCCGGTCGTTGGGGTCTCTTCTGTCCCGTCGAGGACGGCGCGCACCTTGTGGGCGAGGCGAACCGGCGTGAAAGGCTTCTGCAGGAACGGGATCAGCTCCCCGGCTTCGTCTCGGAACGCGTCGGGGACCTCGGTATGTCCCGAAGTGAGGATTACCCGAGCGTCGGGGCGGAGCTCGCGCAACCGGGACGCCAGTTCCGGGCCGTGCATGCCCGGCATGATCACGTCGCTGACTACGAGCGCGATCTCGTGCTCGGTCGCCGCGACCCTCAACGCCTCCTCGGCGTTGCTCGCCTCGAGCACGACATAGCCTTTCGATCGGAGGCCCAGGACCGCAAGCCGGCGGACGCTCGCCTCGTCTTCGACTACCAGCACCGTCTCCGTTCCTCGGGCCGATCGTTCGGGCAGGGCCGGATCCGCCGCGCGCTCGGGAGACGGTGAGCGCTGGGGCAGGCTGACGGTCACCGTTGTTCCCTGACCCACCTCGCTGTGGACCCAGATATGGCCGCCGCTCTGCGTGACGATGCCGTGGCAAGTGGCCAGGCCGAGGCCGGTGCCCTTGCCCTGGGGTTTCGTCGTGAAGAACGGCTCGAAGAGGTGCCCCTGGACTTCCTCGCTCATGCCCGTCCCGCTGTCGGTCACCGACAATGTCACGTAGCAACCCGCAGGTATCGTCGGCTGGCTCCCGGGGTACCCGTCCGAGACCATCTCGTTGGCGGTCTCGATCACCAGGCGACCGCCATTGGGCATGGCGTCTCTGGCGTTGACCGCCAGGTTCACGAGAAGTTGCTGAATCTGGCCGGGGTCCGCCTCCACGATCCCCACGGGCTCCTGGAAAGCGGTGGTGATCTCGATGTCTTCGCCCAGCAGCCGTCGGAGCATCTCAAGCGAACTCCTGACCACCTCGTTGAGATCGAGCGGGACCGGCTCGATTATCTGGCGCCGCGCAAAGGAGAGCAGCTGGCGCGTGAGCCTGGCCGCTCCTTCGGCCGCCTTCGTGACCTCATCGATGTTGGCCCGTGCCGGATGATTCGGATCCAGGTCCAGCAGAGCAAGCTCCGCGTTGCCCAGGATCGCCGTAAGCAGGTTGTTGAAGTCGTGGGCAACGCCGCCGGCGAGACGTCCGATCCCCTCCATCTTCTGGGCCTGGACGACCTCTTCCTGCAACGCTCGGCGCTCGGTGATGTCCTGTATCAGCTCGTCGTAGGCGACCAGGGAGCCGTCGGGCTCGTATTGCGGAACAGGCGTGCTGCGAACCCAACGGACGGCCCCGTCTTTGCGGACGATTCTGTGCTCCAGGGCCCGCATCCCGCGGTTCGTTTCCACGTCATGAGCCTGTTGCATCACCAGCTCACGATCCTCGGGTCGAACGATGTGCAGCCACAGCAGCGGGTCCGCCGCGAACTCGTCGGGGCTGTACCCGGTGACCGCGATGCATCCAGGCCCATGGCGCGTACTTACGACCGTCCCGCCGGACAACTCCACGTGGAATAGGTAGTCGGTTATGGCTTCGGTGATCCGGCGGTATCGTTCCTCGCTCTCCCCAAGGGCCGCGGTCCGCTGGGCGACTCGGGCCTCCAGTTCGGACCGGGCGGCCTCCAGCTGTTCGCCCAGCGTTGCGGTCTCGAAGCAGACGGCCGCCTGGGTAGCCATGGCCATGAGCAGGTCCGCGTCGGCATGCTCCCATTGGCGTCCGTCGGGCAGGTTCGTCACTGTGACCGCACCCAGCGTCCGATCCCGGTAGAGGATGGGAGCAATGATCATCGGTCCGTGGACGAATTCCGCACGGTGGTCATGCACGTGCTGGGGCTCCCGTGGATCCCGGACCCCGCCCGGAGAGATCGTGACCTTCCGCTTACGCACAACCCAGCCGACCAGCCCCTCCATCAGCTCGTCGAAGTCCGCGTAGAACTCCCGCTCCGCGCCTGGCCCGCCACGGTAATTGCCGGTGACGAGCTTGCGGTCTATGTCGAGGGCAAAGAGGGTCACGCGGTCTGTCCCGAACGCCTCGGCGATGGCATCGGCTACGCGCTGTCGTACCGCCTCGACCGTTTCGGCGGCGACCATCGAATTGGTGACCCGATAGAGCGCCTCGGACCTGTTCAGCGCGGCGTGGACCTCGAGGAGAGCCTTCTGGTAACGCGCCTCCGAAGCTCGCAGGGCGGCGCGATCCGCCCGCTCCTCGCCCGTGGGCGTCGCGACGAGCTTCTCGCCACGGCGGGCGTTCACTGGCTCAACGACGCTGGCGGGAACGTCCGCCCGATGCTTGTTGGGCACGCTTACACCATGTAGAGCCCCGCGGCCGGCACCACCCATGTCAGTCACACCGGCGCTGGGCGTCGGGCGGGCAACTTCGGAGATTGTACGCGGGCCGCGCACGCACATGGACGCACCGGTTCCGAGGCGACAGGTCGCCCCCAGGCCTCCGGCTCACCCTCCGTCCAGGATCTCGCGGACTCTGCGAACCAGGCGATCCGGAGTGAACGGCTTCTGCAGGAGCTGGATCGGCTCGCCATCGATGTCGTGGAAGGCCTCCATCGTGTCGGTGTGACCCGACATCAGCAGCACCTTCGCGCCCGGCCGAACCTGACGCACCCTGCCCGCCAGCTCGGAACCGCGCATGCCGGGCATGACGACATCGCTGACGAGCATGTCCAGCACAGGCTCCGTGGCGACGACCTCGAGAGCCTCGGCCGCGTTCCTTGCCTCCAGCACGCGGTACCCATGAGACCGAAGGCCGATGATCGCCAGTCGCCGGACGCTCGGGTCGTCTTCCACGACCAGCACCGTCTCGGTGCCGATCGCCGGGGCCCGCTGAACGCCGGCTCCATCGGCCGGCGTAGCTGGGGACGCGACCCGGGGCAGCAGGATCGTGACCGTGGTGCCCAGGCCCAGTTCGCTGTGGAACCAGATATGCCCGCCGTTCTGCTTCACGATGCCGTGGCACGTGGCCAGGCCCAGGCCGGTCCCCTTCCCCAGGCCCTTAGTGGTGAAGAAGGGCTCGAAGAGGTGGCCCATCGTCTCCCCGGTCATTCCCGTGCCGGTATCGGTCACCGACAGGCTGACGTAGGCTCCCGGCGCTATCTCGGGACGGCTGCCGACGTACTCGCCGTCGACTGTCTCGTTGGCGGTCTCGATGACGAGGGAGCCGCCTTCGGGCATCGCGTCCCGAGCGTTGACCACCAGGTTGACGAGCAGCTGCTGGATCTGGCCCGGGTCCGCTTCGATAGTGCCCAGTCCTGGATCCAGGACCGCGTCGATCTCGACGTCTTCGCCGAGAAGACGTCGCAGCATCTCGAGGGAGCCGTCGACGAGGGCACTGAGGTCCAGAGACGCGGGCTGGATGATCTGCTTGCGGGCGAAGGCAAGTAGCTGGCTGGTCAGACGAGCTGCCCCATCGGCTGCCTTGACGATCTCGGCGATATTGTCTCGCGTCGGGTTATCCGGCCCTAGATCCATCAGCGCGAGCTCCGCGTTGCCCATGATGGCGGTCAGGAGGTTGTTGAAGTCGTGAGCGACCCCGCCGGCCAGCCGCCCGATGCTTTCCATCTTCTGGGCCTGGACCAGCTCCTCCTCGAGGGTTCTGCGCTCGGTGATGTCCTGAATCAAACCGTCGTACCCGACCAGCGTTCCATCGACCGCGTACTGAGGCACCGGCGTGCTGCGGACCCACCGAAGCGATCCGTCCTTGCGGACGATCCGGTGTTCGACGGGACGCATGAGACGATTAGCCTCCACGTCAGCGGTCTGCTCGAGCACCACGGCGCGATCCTCGGGCACCACCAGCCGCAGCCACAGGCCGGGGTCCGCTTCGAACTCCTCCGAGCGTGTATCCGGTCACCGCGACGCAACCGGGACCGTGTTCCGTGGAGGTCGCCACGCCTCCGGCGACAACGACCCTGTACATGTAGTCGGTGATCGACTCTGTGATGCGCCGGTAACGATGCTCGCTCTCGGCCAGCTGGGTCGTACGCTCCGCGACGTGCTCCTTCAGCTCCCGATGGGCCGCCTGTAGCTGCTCGTGAACGGCGGCGCTCTCGATCGCCACGGCGGCCTGCGCGGCCAGGGCAGTCAGTAGATAGGCATCGGTTTGATCGAACTCGGGCTGGTCGGTCGCACGGCTGGCCACGATGATCCCCAGCGGGCGACCGTCGTACGAGACCGGCGACACCATCATCGGACCCAGCCTGACCCTCGCCCGGCGTGCGCGCACGCGTGGAGATTCGCGAGGATCCGGACCGTTTCCCGATGGAGATGGCCGTGGCGCCATGGGTCAGGACCCAACCGCCGAGTCCTTCCATCAGCTCCGCGTAGTCGAGTTCCGTGTAGTGGCGACCTCTGGGTCCACCCGAGGTAGTGGCCCGTCACCAGATGGCGCTCCGTGTCCAGCGCCATGAGGTGGGCCATGTCGGCCGGGAGAGCCTCGGCAATCTCGTCCATGATCCGTTCCAGGAGACCCCGGAGGTCACGGTTGGCAACGAGTGCCATGCTGATGCGACAGAACGCTTGAGTCCTGGCACCGGCGGCCTCCGCGTTCTCGAGGGCCTCGCGGTTTCCAGCTCCGGATGCTGGCGGTTCATGCCGCGCTACCCGGAGTCCGGTCGGTACGGGCAATGGCAAAGGCTGGGGCGATCGGGAGACCGTCCCGGCCCCGTCTCCGTCGCTCTCCACCGCTCGTATGCTCCGATGCGAATGCACCTTCGCCCGCCTTCAACGTGCTGCGATAGGGCAGGAAGCCCCAGTTCGCCCTGCCATCGAGGTTTCGGTTGGTCGGCGCCAAACGGTAGCTGGCTCTGAGAAGGCGGTCTGGACCCCAGTCATCCGCCCATGCCGCGGTCGTGACCGTCAGGCGGTTCAACTTGATCCAGCGGTAGCCGGCTTCCTCGGTCTCGAAAACAATGTGAGACGCGCCGCCCAATCGGGCACTGCCTCTCAGAGGAGATCAGATGACAGCTATCGAGGCCCCCAAGAGGGCCGCCGAAACCGTCGACGCCGGCCGAGAACAGCTAGACCAGCCCGCGGACGAGTCACGCTCGGTCACGGAAAGCGCGCGGGTCGCCGTGATGGGTGCCTTCGAGCGAATGCCAGACCTGCTCGGAAACGCGCGCAACGGCGCATCTCAAGTCGCCGAGCACCTGCCTGAGGCCGTGGAACGCGCCCGTGTTGGCGCGCAGGAGACAGCCACCACGCTCCAGACGATGTCCGACCCCACCTTGCGGCTTCTGGCCGCAGGGTCGATCGGCCTGGCTGTCGGGTTGTACCTCGCGGGGGCCAGGCGCCCTCTCACTCTGGCGGCCATGGTGCCCGCAGTCATCGCGGGCAGCGCGATTGCCACTCGCCCGGCACAGGCCAACCCGGCGTTACGCTGACGCCCTTCTGAACCGCCGGCCGGGCGGCCGCCTGCGTCATTGCCTGGACCCGCAACGCACGTGGACGCGAGTTCGGCGGATCCGCCGAACTCGCGTCGAGTACGAGTGACAGCTTCCGGCTTAGCGGCGTCTCGCGGCCCGCACGGGCTTGAAGGCGACCGCGCCGAACAGGCACGACAGTGCAAGAAGTACGAGTGGGAGAGCCGGCCCGCCGTTGGCGGGCGGGATGGATCCGGAGCTGGTTGCGGTGGGAGGCGCACTCGCGACCGGCACTGCGGTAGCGCCCTGGACGGACTGGAACGGGGTCGGGGTCGAGACCGGGGCCGGCGTGGCAGTGGCATCGAGGACCGACTGGACCGGGGTCGGCGTTGGGACCGGGGTGGCCGCGGTCGACGGCGAAGGTCGCGCAGACGGCGCCGGCGGTGTTGCCGTGTTCGACGGCGTTGTCTACGTTGTGCCCGGGCCCGCCAGCCTGCAGGCTGTGGTAGCCGGTCGTCTTGAACGGCTTTACCGTACCGATGTCGTACATGATCACGCAGGCCGTGTACGTGCCCCCCTTGGCGTACGTGTGACCGACCGGGCCCCATGACCCGCTCGTTCCGCGATCGGGCGTCGTGGGCTGCATGACGATGTTGGTGGCGGGAGTGCCGTCGCCGATGTGGAAGGTACCCACCTGGTTGCCGGTCGCGACATCGCCCCAGTCGATTGCGAATCCGGAATAGTGAAGTTGGCCGTTTGCCGCATTGCTCGGCCAGGTCCATGTCCCGGATACCTGGATCGACAGGCCGTTCATGGACACATTGAGAGCGCTCGATTTGCCGGTATCGGCGTTGACCAGCCCCGCCGCAGCCAGGGCCAAGGCGATGCTTACCAGCCCGGCTCCTAGCCTCGTGACGCGACGCCGGGAGGACCGCGATGACATTCTTGCCTCCTGCAGCGCCGGTCCAAGTGGACTCCTGAAACACGCTGCTGACGAGCCCACGCTACCCGTACGGGGACCGGTTCTGGATGGTGTGCCGGCCCGCGCATTCGACGGTGCACGCCGCGCGACACCAAGGTTTCGCCCTACCCATAACCACGGGCGTGCGCCTCGTCTGACCTGCCCGTTTGGGTCTCAATGCCGCAACAAGGACTACCCGTGGCATCTCGATCAGGGATGTGGCATACGGCGGACTCGTCGTCTCCCACTTCGGGACGATGGACGGCATCAACCTCCGAGAGCTGTATCGTCGCGACAGCCGGCGCTCGCCGTGATCGTCACCTGGCACGCCCTGACGTCCGGGCGCCGGAGTCGAGCCCACCTCTAGGATCGCGACACGCCCTTCAACGGACAGCCAAGTCCCGAAGGAGACTCCGATGCTCAAGAGCAACAAATCGATCCTGGTCGTCCTGGCCTGCATCTGCTTCGCCATTGCCGTGGTGACGCACGGGGGTTGGGTGACACTCGACACCAAGATCGACTGGACCGACCTTGGCCTGTTCTTCGGCTTCCTGTCCTTCATCTTCTAGGCGCGTCGATCCGGCGCGGCGATCGTTATCCTGATTGCACGAGGATCGGCAGGCGACCTCCCCACAGCGAGTCGGACGATGAGCGAACCGCCGTTCACACAACTATTGCGAGCACGAATCGCGGAGCTGAGCGGCCTGGATTCTGTCCATGACTGCCGGATCCGGCTCGTCTCGATCAGAACGAGAATCGAGACCAATTGGCCCGCACGCTGGCGGGCTTATCCGGCGCAATTCCGGGCTGGATCAGGTCACGCAGGCCACGATCGCCGATCTTCTGGCTGCGCTCCCCTGCCCGCTTCCCCTGGAGGCCGGCGGGGAGCCGATGCCCCTCATCAAGCCGGGAGAGACCGATCTCCGGGCCGCCGCCGGCCGCGCCGTGGACGCCGCAATGGCATTGCTGGTCGGGACCTCACTGGACGACATCTACCCCCATGAGGTCGCTCTCCTCGAGAGCTATCGGCCGGGCGCGCCGGAGCCCATCACGATGGCAGAGCCAACGGTAGGACTCCTCGTGGCGACCATCATCGGTACGCTGGAGGCGATCGTCGAACTCATCGGACCCAAGCCGCTGCCGAGTCCCAAGGCGGCGTCGCAACCCTCACCGAGTGAACTCCACCCCTCCCAAGGACCGGCGCGATGTCCGCCGTCCGTGACCTCTACAGGACCAACCTCGCGCTCCTGACCGACCTGTACGAGCTGACCATGGGAGCCGGCTATCTGGAAGCCGGGGTGGCGGATCGAGAAGCCGTCTTCTCGCTCAGCTTCAGAGACCTGCCGTTCGACGGCGGGTACGCGGTAGCGGCGGGCCTGGACGACGCCCTCGAGATCCTCGGCGCACCTGCGATTCGAACAGGCCGACATCGACTACCTGCGAGGCCTGTCGCGGAGCCGCCGGTCGACCGATCTTCCGCGCGAGCTTCCTCGACCGGCTGGCGTCCTTCGAATTCACCTGCGACGTCGACGCCATCGCGGAGGGCACCGTCGTCTTCCCCAACGAGCCCCTCGTCCGAGTGCGTGGCCCGCTCCTGCAGGCCCAGCTCGTCGAGAGCGTGCTCCTCACCGTCATCGGCTTCCAGACGCTCGTGGCCACGAAGGCGGCGCGGGTCGTCGAGGCCGCCGGCGGCGCGCCGATCCTGGAGTTCGGCCTGCGCCGCGCCCAGGGACCGGACGGCGCACTCTCGGCCGCGCGCGCTGCGTACATCGGCGGAGTGGCGGCCACTTCCAACGTTCTCGCGGGCCGGCTGTTCGGGATTCCGGTGCGCGGCACGCACGCCCATTCGTGGGTCCAGGTCTTCGACGACGAGCAACGCGCCTTCGACGCGTACGCCGACGCTCAACCCGACAACGTCACCCTGCTGGTGGATACGTACGAGACGCTCTCCGGAGTGAGCCACGCAATCGCCACCGGCCTGCGTCTGGCGGCCACGCGGCGGCTCGCTGGCAGGCATCAGGCTGGACTCGGGCGACCTGGCTTACCTCTCGATCGAGGCCCGCCGGATGCTCGACGAGGCGGGCCTGACGGACACGAAGATCGTCGCCTCCAACGACCTCGACGAGCACACCATCGCCTCGCTTCGTGCGCAGGGCGCGCGCATCGACATCTGGGGCGTCGGCACCAAGCTGGACACCTGCTTCGACCAGCCGGCCCTGGGCGCCGTGTACAAGCTGACCGCCTTCTGCGATCCCGCCGGCGGCTGGCGGTACCCCGTCAAACTCTCGGAGCACAGCGCCAAGATCTCAATTCCGGGCGTCCTGGGCGTCCGGCGGTTCGCCGACCCCACCGGCCGCTTCAGGGCCGACATGATCTACGACGAGGATCTGCCGGTCTCCTCCGACGAGGGCGTCATCGTCGACCCGGCCGACGCCCTCCACATGCGCTCCATCGAGGCGGACTGGCGGCCCGAGGAATTGGTGCTGCCCGTCCTGCGAGGCGGCCAGCGGATCGCCCCGGCGCCGGACCTCGATTCCATCCGGGCTCGGACCCGCGCCCAGCTCGAGAGCCTGCATCCGGCCATCCGCCGGCTTCTCAACCCGCACATGTACCCCGTCGGGCTCGAGCGCCGGCTGCACGATCGGCGCCTCGAGCAGGTGCTGCAGAGACGCCTGCCCCGGGCTACGACCTGACGATTCGGACGAGCGTCCGGCCCGAGCCGGCCCTCTACTCCGCCGCGTCCGGCCCAGGCTCAGGCTCGCCGATCGCTTCGGCCTGAGCCTCACGGTCCTCGCCTGGAGCCTCCGACGGCGCCGCCGAGCCGTCGAGCGCCACAACCTCCTCGATCTCCAGCTCCAGCTCGGCCTCGGCGATCGCCTCCACCAACTTCTCCTCGATCGCGCCGAGGACCGCCTCTTCAGCCGCACGGTCGAACGCGTCTTCCATCGCCTCCTCGACCAGCTCCGGCACCGGCACCGGCCGCCGGTCGGACGGACGGGTCGAAGTCGGGGGTCGTCCAGGCCGGGTCGAGGGCCAGGTGCAGGAGGGCCGGCCGCCCGCTCTCCAGGGCCTGGCGCAGAGCCGGCTCGAACTCGTCGTCGGCGGTTACGGACAGGCCGATGAGCCCGCACGCGGCGGCGACGGCCGCGAAGTCGATAGGTCCGAGCCGGGTGCCCAGGCCGGTGCCGGAGGCGCGGCTCTCCTGTTCTCGCCAGATCGTGCCGTAGCGGCCGTTGTCGAAGACCACGACGATCACGTGAGCTCGCTCGCGAACGGCTGTCTCCAGCTCGGCCATCGTCATCGCGAAGCCGCCGTCGCCGGCCAGGGCCACTGCCAGGCGGCCCGGCCGGGCCAGCGTCGCCCCGATCGCCGCCGGCAGGCCGAAGCCCATCGGACCGGCCGTGGAGCCGAGGAAAGTCCCGGGTCGGTGGAAGCGATACCCTCGCGCCGCCCAGGTGCCGAAGTCGCCGGCGTCGGTGGTGATGATCGCTTCCGGCGGCAGGACCCGGGCGAGCGTAGCGACGACCCGGCCGGGATGGACTCCCGGGCCGGCCCACGCGACCGCGTCCACGACGGAGGCCAGCTCATAGGCCGCTCGATCGGCGGCGTTTGCGGCCGTTCGTTCGTCCAGGGACGCCGCATCGAAGACGGCCCGGGCGAGCACGCGCTGGGCGACGCGCAGGAAAGCGGCCGCATCTGCGGCCATGACGATCTCCGGACGGTGAGGCGACGCCGTGCCCTGCGGCTCCAGGTCGACGTGGGCCCACTTCGCCGACGGGCCCGGGAAACGATAGCCGTAGGTTGTCATCTCCCCGAGGCGGGACCCCAGGACCAGGATCGCGTCGGCCTCCTCGAGCCGGGCGCGTACGGTCGGAGGCGCGCCCAGGCCGGTCATTCCCAGGTACAGCGGGTTGTCGTTCGGAAACACGTCGGCACGCCGCCACGAGCTCACGACCGGAACGCGCAAGGTCTCGGCGAAGCGAACCAGCGCGTCGGTGGAACGGGCTCGCAGCACTCCTGCCCCGGCCAGGATCAGCGGCCTTCGAGCGTCGGCCAGAAGATGCAGCACCTTTCGAACCAGAGTCGGGTCCGGATCTGCGTGATGCTCCGGGTGGACTCCCCCGTGCTGGCTCGGCTCACCGCTCGGGCGACGTTGACATCGAACAGGTCCGCCGGGACGACCAGGACGACCGGCCCCGGCCGTCCCCTCGTCGCAGTTGTCAGAGCACGTTCGATCATCGGCCCCGCGTCGGCCGCATCGCGTAGCTCCGCCGCCCACTTGACGATCGGCTGGAATGTGGCGACGATGTCCATCTCCTGGAAGGCCTCGCGGCCTTTCACGTCGCGGCGAACGTCGCCCACGATCGCCATGACCGGAGCGGAGTCGGCCTGCGCGGCCTGCAGCCCGATCGCCAGATTGGATGCGCCGGGTCCTCGCGAGGCAACGCACAGCGCCGGCCGTCCGGTCAGCTGCGAAACGGCCTCGGCCATGAAGGCCGCCGACCCTTCGTGGCGCGCGGCGACCACGCGGATGTGGTTTGCCGCCAGGCCGTCCAGCAGCCCGAGCACGCTTTCGCCCGGCACCGTGAACGCGATCTTCACGCCCGCTCGGGCGAGTCCTTCGGCCAGGACAGAGCCGACCGTTCGGGTCGCGCCCTGGTCTTCAGTCGTCGACATTGCCGCACTCCTTGGGATCGTTGCGCCGGCTGCTGCGGGCAACGTTCACCGATAGTTCGTGAACTGCAATGGCACCGGTTCATCGAGTTCCTTCAGTCGGGTGATGACCCGCTGGAGGTCGTCCTTGTTCTTGCCGAAGACCCGCAGGGCGTCGCCCTGGATCTGCGGCTTGACCTTGGGGAACTCCTCGCGAACGAGCTTGCTCAGCTTGCGGGCCAGGTTCTCGTCCAGGCCGCGTCTCAGAGTTATGTGCTGGCGGACCTTGTTCCCGCCCGTCGGCTCGAGCTTGCCCCAATCGAAGATCTTGAGCGACAGGCTGCGCCGGACCGCCTTCGACTCGATCAGATCGCGAATCGCCTTGGCCCGGAACTCATCGTCGGCCAGGAGTACCAGCTCCGTCGGGGTTTGCGTCAGCTCGACCGTCGCGCCCTTGAAGTCGTAGCGCTGCTGGACCTCGCGCCGAACCTGGTCGAGCGCGTTACGCATCTCCTGATCGTCGAAATCGCTGACCACGTCGAATGAGGAGTCTCCGGCCATCTAGCCTCCTGCCTTCCTGCATCCCAACGCTGAGGCCGGCCCGTGAGTAGCTCCACGGGGGCCGATACGGCGTCCTTGCCGCGAACCGGGCGGATTGTCTCGTTGATTGTGCCGCACTCGTCGCGTCTCCGGGGCCCGCCGCGCGGCTGGAGGCGCCGACCCGGCACCGCCCGTCAGCCTCGCAGCGCCTGGACGAGCAGCTCCGCTATCCGATAGCTCTTCCCTCCCCCCATCACCAGGACGGCGTCGCCGGGCCGGACCTCCTTCGCCAGCCAGGCCGACGTGGCCTCGACCGAACCGGGCGCGACCGCCACGACGCCGGGCCGCTGACGCGCCACGGCCTCGGCCAGGGCGGCCGCGGAGGCCACCGAGGTGTCCGGGTCGCGACCGGCCCAGATGTCGGCGATGGCAACGCAGTCGGCCGTGGCCAGAACTTCCGCGAATTGTTCCAGCATGGCCGCCGTCCGGTGGTAGGTCAGCGGCTCGTAGACGGCCCAGATGCGCCTTCCGGGCTCGATCTGGCGGAGCGCGGCCAGCGTGGCCCGGATCGCGGTCGGATGATGTCCGTAGTCGTCGTAGACGACGACGCCACGGCCCTCGCCCTTCCTCTCCAACCGCCTTCCCACTCCCCGGAAGCCGGCCAGCCCGGCGGCGACCATCTCGCCCGAAACGCCAATCGACAAAGCGGCTCCCGCCACGCCCAGGGCGTTTGCCGCGTTGTGCCTGCCCGGCAGCCGAAGGCGTACCGTGAAAGAGTCGACCGAGATGCCGGCGGCCCGGATCTGGAGCGTCGTGCCCTCGGGCCCGGCCTCCGCTATTCGCCCCTCCAGTAGATCGGCGGGTCCTCCGCCGGTCGCGAAACGAGCGCGCAGATCGTCCCGATCCGACGCATCGAGGAATTGGCCGGACTCGCCGGCGAGAGCCGTCGCCAGCACTCGCCCGGGCCATCCGTTCAGGCGCTCCGCGACGGCGGCGACGCCCGGGTCTGCCACGTTTGCGACCAGGAGCGGTGAGGGAACCGACTGCACCGCGCGCTCGAGCCACGCCGTGAAGCAGGCGACGACCGCTTCCCGGTCGGCGAAGACATCGGGGTGGTCCCACTCGGCCGAAGTCAGGATCGCCACGGCCGGCCTGTACGGATCGAAGTTGCCGGCGTACTCGTCCGCCTCCACGACGAATGCCTCGCCGTGCCCCCAGCGCGCCGTCGCGGCGTGCCCGCCGGTCAGGTCCGCCGGCAGCAAGGCGCCCACGAACCCCGACGGATCGAGACCGGCTGAAGCCAGAACGTGCAGGAGCCAGCCGGAGCAAGTGCTCTTGCCGTGGGTTCCGGCGACGCCGACGAGGAGCTTCCCGACGGCGGCGTCCGCCACCACCTGCTGCCACGGTTCGAGGGGCACGGAGGCCGCCCGGGCCGCCTCCAGCTCCGCATTGTGCGGATCCACGGCCGTGAGGGCCTTGGTTACGGCCAGCCGATCGGGCCGCGCTCCGGCGGTGACGTGGCGCGGATCGTGGCTCCAGGCCAGCTCGATCCCCGCGGCAACGAGCGGAGGCGTGTACGGTGAAGGCCCGCCGGGGTCGCAGCCGCTGACGAGGGCGCCGCTGCGATGGGCAAGCAGGGCGGCCGCGCTCGCACCGGCCCCCGCCGCGCCGACTACGTGGATTCGCTCATCCCGGCGGATCGGTCGGGCCGCCCGGCCCGGTTCGAGCCCGCCACCGATCGAGGCCGCGCCGCGGACGCTGCTCAAGCCGGGTCCGCCGCCGCGGGCGCCGTCGCCACGCAATCGAGCAGAAGCTCCAGGGCGGCACGGGCAGTCGCCTCCCGGTTCGCGGCGCGATCGCCGGGCCACAGATGGCGGCGGACCTCGACTCCGCCGCGAGTACGCCACCGCCACGTAGGTCAGGCCTACCGGCTTGGCCGCGGTTCCGCCGCCCGGCCCGGAAACGCCCGTGACCGCCACCGCGATCGAGGCTCCGGTCCGCGCGGTCGCGCCCTGGGCCATCGCCCGCGCCACCTGGGCGCTGACCGCGCCGTGAGCGGCCAGGAGTTCGGCGGAGACGCCCAGGAGCTGCTCCTTGGTCTCGTTGGCATAGGCCACGATTCCGCCTCGGAAGTAGCCGCTCGATCCGGGAATGTCCGTGATGAGCTTGGCGATGAGACCGCCGGTGCATGATTCGGCGGTTGCCAGCGTCAGGCCTCGCTCCAGGCACAGGTCTTGGAGTCGGGCTGTCAGCTGGGCCAGCGGCTCGCTCTCCATCTCACGTCAACAGGAGCTGACTCGCTTGGCCCCGCTCGTCGTGTCGATGTACACGCGCTGGCCGCCGAACTTGCTGACCGGCCCGAGCGAGGTGCCGTTGACCGTCAGGAACACGTAGTTGGGCCGGCCCGGCACGTTGATGCAGAACGTCTTGTTGGCCGTGACGGTGACGCTGGTGCCGTCGGCGGAACAGCCGCCCTGCTGCCCTCCGCCGTCGACGAAGTAGTTCGGGCACGCGTCACCGCCCTTGATCTGGACGACGATGTTGAGACCCTTGTAGGGCACTATGACAGTGCGCGAGACAGCGGGAGCGGCTTTCCCGTTCGCGTCGACGCCGAGGAGGGTCAACTGCCACCGACCTGGGGTCAGCTGCAGGGAGAACGTGAACGAGCCGTCCGCGGCCGCCTTGATCGTGGCGGGCGTCGGGCCGGCCGAGGGACTGGGCCCGGCAGAGGTACCGGGAGAAGTGCCCGAGCTGGCGGAAGGGGCGGAAGCGGCCGATGACCCCGGCGTGGGCGGCGGTGGGATCGTCGCTCCCGGCGCGGGCGGCGGCCCCAGGTACGTCGGAGTCACGGTCACGCTGGTCACCAGCGAGCTCGTGCCGCTCACGTTGACCGTCCCGTCCTTGATCGACGCGCCATCGGCCGGCAGAACGAACGCGATCTCAGGTTCGGGCGGAACCGGCGTAACCACCGGCACCTGGATGATCACTCGCGACGTAGTGCTGGCGTGGCTCGTGTCAAGGTTCTTGGCCGTGATGTCGAACTGGTTGCTGCCGAAATGGAGCAGCGCCGTATACGTCCAGTGGCCCGCTTCATCTACCACGACGGTCGTCGGGTCCTGACCGTCCCATGAGACCAGGACGGTGGTGCCCGGCGTGGCCGAGCCTTTCAGGACGTAGCTCGTCGTTCCCGGGGGAAGCTGGAGCGTCTGCTGCCCGGAAGGATCCGAGACCGCCAGCGTCGGGTACTGCAGGAACCGCGTGACCTGGTATCCGAAGTAGGACGCGACCGTGGCCACGATGAGCACGACCACGAGAATGATGGCGTGGCTGCGCTGGAAGACGACGCCCCGCCTGATCGTGATCGGCTGCGGGCCCGCCAGCTTCGGCCTGAATGGCTCCGGCTCGCCGGCTTCGTGACGCCACTCCTCGACGATTTCGTCCGCGTCGAGGCCCAGATACGTGGCGTAGTTGCGCAGGAAGCCGCGGGTGTAGACGTCACCCGGAAGATCGCCGAAGTCCCCGTTTTCGAGCGCTTCCAGGTACTTGATGCGGATCTTGGTGTCGCGTTCCACGCGGTGGAGATCGACACCCTTCACGTCGCGGGCGCTCCGAAGCTGCTCCCCCACCGGCGAGCGGCCGTTACCGCTCGGTTCCGAGCCGCCGTGACCCGCACGGAAGCCCACGGGGCGTCGCGTCGTCACGCGACGCGGTGGGTTGGTACTCGTCATTCCTCATCCTCGCCGCTTCCGAAGGCCGGATTGGACGGCGTGCCAGTTCCGCGCAGCACCTGCCGCGCATTGGACCCGTCGAAGGGCCCGATGTATCCGCGAGCTTCGAGCTGATCGATGATTCGAGCCGCTCGGGCGTACCCGATCTTGAGCCGCCGCTGCAGCAGCGACGCGGATGCACGATCGTACTCCTGGATGACGCCCATGGCATCGAGCAGGAGCCGGTCGGCCTCGGAGTCGATCGGCTGCTGATCGAGGCCCTCGGGCTCCTCGTCCGTCTCGACGATGCCCATGTCGTAGTGAGGCTCCGCCTCGGCGCGCCAGTGCTCGCAGATGTTGGCGATCTCCTTGTCGGAGACGAACACGCCCTGCAGCCTGATCGGCCGTGGCAGGTCGGCCGGCTGGAAGAGCATGTCCCCCCGGCCGATGAGGTCTTCGGCGCCGGGCGTGTCGATGATCGTCCGCGAATCGATCTGGGACGACATGGCGAACGCGATTCGGCTCGGGAAGTTGGCCTTGATCAGGCCCGTTACCACGTTGACCGACGGCCGCTGGGTGGCCAGGACGAGGTGGATGCCCGTGGCCCGCGCCTTCTGGGCCAGGCGGACGATCGGCTCCTCCATGTCCTTTCCCCCGCGCATCATCAGGTCGGCCAGCTCGTCGATGACGATGACGAGGTAAGGCATGCGGTCGGCCGGGTCGGCACGTGTCTCGTTGAACCCGGCGACGTTGCGCGCGCTGGCCCCCGCGAATCGCCGGAAGCGGTTCTCCATCTCGTTGACGGCCCACTTCAGGGCCGCCTTGGACCGGCCCGGCTCGGTGATGACCGGGACCATCAGATGAGGGAGGCCGTTGTATGCCGAAAGCTCGACGCTCTTGAGATCGATCAGCACCAGGCGGACCTCGTCCGGGGTGGCGTTGCAGAGCAGGCTCGTGATCAGGGCATTGACCATGACGCTCTTGCCCGAGCCCGTGGCGCCGGCGATGAGCAGGTGCGGCATCTTGGCCAGATCCGCGGCTCGGGCGTGGCCGGCCACGTCCCGACCCAGGGCGAAGGTGAGCTTGGAGGCGTCCCGCAGGTCGACCTCCTCGAGAATCCGGCGCAGGGCGACGATATTGAAGTCCTTGTTCGGGATCTCGATCCCGACCACGCTCTTGCCTGGGATCGGCGCCTCGATCCGGATCGTGCGGGCGGCAAGGGCCATCGCCAGGTCGTCGGCGAGCGCCTCTATGCGGCTGACCTTGATGTCCGGCGAGGGCTCCACCTCGTACTGAGTCACGACCGGACCCGCGTTCCAGACAGCCACGCGAGCCGGGATCTGGAAGCTGGCCAGCTTGCCTTCGATGATGGCCGCGTTCCGGGCATGATCCATGGGGCTGTCGACGGCCCGCGGGGCAATGTCCTCGAGCAAGGCGAGCGGTGGGAGGTGGTACTCGCGATGCAGCGCCAGAGTCGTCGTCGGCGCGCCACCGATCCCGCCGACAGCCGGTCCTCCGTCTCCGAGCCCCGATCGTTGACCCCTCGCCGGAACGCCGTCACGAATGGAGTGCCCGTCGCGGCCGGGGCCTCCGGGGAGCGCGCCTTCGACTTCCGACGGCGCCTCTCTCAACGGACCGCCGTCCCGCGGCGCGGACGAGGGGACCGCCGGGGGCGCGAAGGTCTGCGAGGTCGGGCCCGCATTCTGGATAGGCACGGGGATCGACCCGGTTCGGTCGCTCGCCGGCTTGCTTCGAAGGTCGGCCGCGGACCAATCTCCAGCCGTCCTCTCCGTGCGGTCGGATCTGGCGGGCAGCGATGCCGCGCCCGGCTGTGACGGCTTCGGCGCGGGACGGAAGAGCTTCGCAAAAGCGCGCCCGAGCAGCCTTGCCGGAGGTTCGACTACGGCCGGCAGCGACATGTCCAGCGCGAGCAAAGCGCCCGCGATCACCAGGATCGCGAGGATCAGGCCGGCGCCCGGGGCCGTAACCAGAGGGCTCAGGAAGCCGGCGACCGCCCGGCCGACCGTCCCGCCCCACTTCTCGTTCACGAGGCTTCCGAAACCCACCGCGGCGACGTACCCAACCGACGCCCCAAGCACGGTTAGCTGCCAGTCCCAATGCTCCCCGTTCGCCCGCTCGAGGTAGTAGCCGAGTGGGATCAGCAGGAGCGGCAGGAACCATCGCATCGACCCAAACCACGGCGCGATCAGATTCAGCTCGAGGTCGGTCAGCTGGCCGCCCTTGAGCGTCAGCCCGATGAGCAGCGTCACGCCCAGGATCAGGAAGCCGACCCCCAGTACCTGGCGCACCAGATCGGGAGCGATGTGGACCTTCTGCCTGCGCCTCCGATAGGCGGCCGGCCGGGTGCTCCGACCGGCGGTGGAGCGGCTCGAGGCGGCCGGCCTGCGGGTCGCCATCTACACCTCCACCACGACGGGGAATACGAGCGGCCGGCGGCGGGTCTGCTCGTACAGATAGCGGGAGACTTCGTCCTTGATCTGGCTCTTGAGCAGTCCGACCTCGCTCGTTCGATCGCCCGGGCTCTCGATCGCCGCCATGATGTGCTCGACGGCGCCCTCCATCAGTGGATCCCGCTCGTTGCCGTGGACGAAGCCACGGGTCACGATCTCCGGGCGTGCCACCACCTTGCCCGACTGCTTGTCCACGGTGACGACCACGATGAACATGCCGTCGCTGGCGAGGGCGCGCCGGTCTCGCAGGACGACTTCGCCCACGTCACCCACCGACAGGCCGTCCACCAGGACGTACCCCGAGGTGACGGGGGCCGCGCGCCGCGCCGTGCCGTCGGGGTAGAACTCGACAGCCTGGCCGTTCTCGATGATGAAGATGTTCTCAGGGGCCACGCCCGTTTCGACGGCCAGGCGCCCATGTTGCACCAGCATCCGGAACTCACCGTGGATCGGGATGAAGTACTTGGGACGGGTCAGGCCGAGCATCAGTTTCAGCTCTTCCTGGCTGGCGTGGCCCGAGACATGAGCGTGCTTGACCGCGTGGTAGTAGACGTTCGCGCCCGCCTTGAAGAGGTTGTCGATCGTGCGCGCGACGTACTCCTCGTTGCCCGGGATGGGGCTGGCGCTGACGATGACCGTGTCCCCGGGCTGGATCTCCACGAACCGGTGATCGCGGTTGGCCATGCGGGCCAGACCGGCCATCGGCTCGCCCTGGGAGCCCGTCGTGGCGATCACCATCTGACCGGCCGGCGTGGAGCCGATCTGGTCCTTGCTTACGACTTGCCCGGGCGGGAACGTCAGGTAGCCCAGGTCGGTCGCGATCCGGAAGTTCTGCTCCATCGACCGCCCCACGACGGCCACCTTCCGGTCGAACGTATTCGCCGCGTCCAGAACCTGCTGGATGCGGGCGATGTTGCTGGCGAACGTGGCCACGATCACCCGGCCGTCGAGTGGCTCCATGATCTCGCGGAAGGTCTCGCCGACGGTTCGCTCCGACAACGTGTAGCCGGGGCTCTCGGCGCGGGTCGAGTCGGAGAGCAGGCAGATGACCCCGTCCTCGCCCAGCCGCGAGAGCATCGCGAAGTCCGACCGGCGGCCGTCCACCGGAGTGTGGTCGAACTTGAAGTCACCGGTCGTGACGACGGTCCCGACGGGCGTGTGAAGGGCCATCCCCATGGCGTCCGGGATCGAGTGGCTGATCCGGAACGGCTCGATGCGGAACGGTCCGAGCTCGAGGTTGTCGCCGGGGTCGAGAGGCAGCAGCGGGTTGTTGTGGAGTTTGTGCTCCTTGATCTTGATGCCGAGCAATCCGCGGGCGAGCGTCGAGGCGTACACGGGCACGCCGGGGAAGTACGGGAGCACGTACGCAAGCCCGCCGACGTGGTCCTCGTGGGCGTGGGTGATCAGGAAGGCTCGGACCTTCTCACGGTTCTCGCGAAGGTACGTGACGTCGGGAATCACGAGGTCGATGCCGAACATCTCCTCGTCCGGGAACATGAGCCCGCAGTCGACCACGACGATGTCGTCGCCGTACTCGAAGACGTACATGTTCTTGCCGATCTCACCCACGCCGCCGAGGGGAATGATGCGGAGCGGGGTCTGGTTATCTGGCATCGATGCTCGCGTGACGGGACAGTTCGCTGGTGCTCATCCTAGAAGAGGGGGAGTTGTGCCGTAGGGTCGGATTCGACGGGGCCGGTCATGGCGTCTGCCACGTCGCCGACCTCTTCCTCCAAGCTGGAAGGGCCGCCGATTCTCGTGGCTCGGGCCTCGACAAGGGCCGCGGGGATCCCTTGCATGTCCGCGAAGGAGGTGGCTTCAACCGAGCTGGTGCGCAGGGCCGCGGCGGGGTGGTACATGAAATACGCGAGAGCCCCCGGCGCGCCCGAGGTCGGGTCGGCCGGTCGGAACGTCCCGTGGACCTGCCCGATCCGTGCCCCCGGATTGAAGCGAGCCATCGAGAACCGGCCCAGGGTAACGATCAGCGCCGGGTCGAGGGCCTCGATCTGGCGAGTGAGAAACGGGGCGCAAGCGGCGATCTCGTCCGGCTCCGGGTCGCGGTTCTCGGGGGGCCGGCACTTGACGACGTTGGTGATGAAGACCTCCTGGCGCGACCAGCCGATCGATTCCAGCAACCTGGATAGAAGGGCTCCCGCCCGACCCACGAAGGGCCTGCCCTGCTGGTCTTCGTTGTAGCCCGGACCTTCGCCCACGAAGAGGACTTCGGTGGCCGCCGTCCCTTCTCCGGGAACGGCTCGCGTGCGGGTTTGGTGCAGCCGGCATCGGGTGCAAACCGCCACCTCCGCCGCGATGGCATCGAGCGCAGCCTTGCGCTCAGCGTCGGTCACGATGTCTCCCGTGCCCCGGCCGGCGCCTCTCGGCGCGACCGTGCCCTGACCCAGCCTCGCTCCACGAGAACCTCGGCGATCTCGACGGCATTCGTTGCCGCGCCCTTGCGCAGATTGTCGCTGACCACCCAGAAGGCAAGCCCTCGTTCGACCGAAGGGTCGGTCCTGATTCGCCCGACATAGACGTCGTCCTTGCCGGCGGCCTGGATCGGCGTCGGATAGACATGCGCCGCCGGATCGTCCATTACGACGACGCCGGGCACGGAGGCAAATGCCCGCCGCGCCTCCTGGGGGCTGATGGGGCGGCTCGTCTCGACGTGGACGGCTTCGGAATGGCTGACGAAGACCGGCACGCGCACGGCCGTACAGGAGATCCTCAACTCCGGCAGGTGCAGGATCTTGCGGCTCTCGGTGACTACCTTCCATTCCTCACGGCTGTAGCCGTTGTCCAGGAAGACGTCGATCTCCGGCAGGATGTTGAAGGCGATCGGGTGCGGGTAAACGCTGGCGACCTTGGGCTCACCGGCTACATGGGCCCGAATTTGCGATTCCAGCTCCGCCAGGGCCTCGGCGCCGGTGCCCGAGACCGACTGGTAGGTGTCGACGATGACACGCTCCAACCCGGCCTTGTCGCGCAGGGCCATGAGGACGGGCACGAGCTGCATCGTCGAGCAGTTGGGGTTGGCAATGATGCCCTCGTGCCACTCCCCGTCCTCCGGGTTGACCTGGCTGACGATGAGCGGCACGGCGGGATCCATCCGCCATCCATTCGAGTTGTCGATTACGGTCGCGCCGCGAGCGGCCGCCTGCGGGGCAAGCTCGCGCGAGACGTCCCCGCCTGCCGAGAAGAGGGCGATATCGACGCCATCGAAGGCCTCGGGAGTCGCCTCTCCAACCGTCAGGGTCCGCCCGTCGGCGCTCACGGTAGATCCGGCCGAACGGCCGGACGCCAGCAGCCGAAGCTCCCCTATCGGGAAATGCCGCTCGGCGAGGACCTGGATCATCGTTCGACCGACGACGCCAGTGGCACCGACGACCGCAACGGTCAGCGATTGAGGCTCTCGGGACATGGCTCCACTCAGGACGGTTCAGTACAAGGGCACCCGGCGAGTATACCAGCGCCCCGGCGGACGACCCTCGCCAGATGCATACAACTGAGCCTATGCAGGGCCGTATGCACCAAGCGGAGAGGGGCCGATCGACTCGACCGACCCCCGCGGACCGGCTCTACTCGGCGTCGTTCTTGGCAAGATGCCGCTGCATGGCGGCCTTGCGCGAGAGGTTGATCCGTCCCTGGCGGTCGATCTCCATGACGACGACCATGACCTCGTCGCCGACCGAAACCACGTCCTCAACGGTGGGCACGTGGTAGTCGGCCAGCTCGCCGATCCGGATGAGGCCTTCCTTGCCGGGCAGGATCTCGACGAAGCAGCCGAAACCCATTATTCGGGTCACCTTACCCAGGTAGAGCCCGCCGATCTCGACTTCGCGAGTCAGCGACTCGATCCAGGTAACCGCCTTTCGCGAGTTCTCGCCGGAAACGGCCGCGATCTGCACCGTGCCGTCATCCTCGACGTTGATCTCGGTGCCGGTCTCCTCCTGGATCTTGCGGATCACGGAGCCGCCCTTGCCGATGATGTCGCGGATCTTCTCCGGGTTGATCTTGATGGTGATGATGCGCGGCGCGAAATTGCTCATCTCGGTCCGGCTGGTCGGGATTACGGCGTCCATCTTGTCGAGGATCGCCATCCGGGCCTCGTGGGCCTTCTGCAGGCCCTGGCGAATGATCGCCTCATTGATGCCCTTGACCTTGATGTCCATCTGCAGGGCGGTGACGCCTTCGCGCGTGCCCGTGACCTTGAAGTCCATGTCGCCGAAGGCATCCTCCTTGCCGAGGATGTCCGTGAGGATCACGAACCGGCCGTCAGGCTCGGTGATGAGACCCATCGCGGCGCCACCGACGGACGCCTTGATCGGTACGCCGGCATCCATCAGGGCCAGGCTGGAGCCGCACGTGGAAGCCATCGAAGTGGAGCCGTTGGACGTCACGCACTCGCTGACGAGGCGGATGACGTAAGGGAACTCCTCCTCGGACGGCAGCACGGGCAGGAGGGCCCGCTCGGCCAGGTGGCCGTGGCCGATCTCGCGCCGGCCGGGGCCGCGCATCGGCTTGTTCTCGCCGGTGCTGTAGGGCGGCATGTTGTAGTGATGGAGATACCTCTTCTCCGTCTCGGGGCTGATCGTGTCGATCCGCTGGACGTCGGAAGAGGGACCGAGCGTGGCGACGGTCAAGGCCTGCGTCTGGCCGCGAGTGAAGAGGCCGGAGCCGTGGGCGCGCGGCAGAACGCCGACCTCCACGGTGATCGGGCGGATCTCGTCTACGGCGCGGCCGTCCATGCGGATCCCCTCGTCGAGGATCGTCTGGCGAACGGTCTTCTTCTGGACGAGCTGGAACAGACCCTTGCTGACGCGGACCTGGCGGCGGGCCGCTTCGAGCAGACCGGCCGGATCCTCGCCTTCCTTGCGATTGGCGCGGATCGAGATGGCGATCGCGTCCATCAGGTTCTGGATGCGGTTCGGGAGGTCCTCCGCGAACTTGGCCAGAATCGCGGCGGTCGTCTCGGCGTCGGCCAGGCCGCGGTGAGCGGTCTCGACGGCGATGCCGAAGAACTTGGCGACATCGCCGAGTTTGTAGGACTCGAGGTCCGGGTAGCCCTCTCGGGCGATCGCGAGAGTATCGAAGTAACCGCCCTCGATGAACTTCCCGTTCTCGCCCAGGGCGATGTCCAGGAAGCCGATGTCGAAGCCCACGTTGTGGCCGACGATCGGGGCGCCGGCGACGAAAGCGAGCAGCTTCTCGGCCGCTTCCTTGGCCACCGGGGCGCCGGCGACTTCGGCGTTGGTGATGCCGTGCATCTGGGCGCCGAAGATGTCGCGGCCCGGGTTCACGAACGTGGAGAAGCGATCGACGATCTTGCCGTCGCGGACGCGAACGGCGCCGATCTCGATCAGGTCCGCGACCTTGGGATCGCGGCCGGTCGTTTCGGTGTCGACGACCACGAACTCGGACCCGCGCTCGCCGACCTTCTTGACGAACTCCAGGACGGAGCCGGTGCCGGGCTCGAGATAGCCCAGGACCTTGGGCTTGCCGACGGCAGCCCGCATCTCTTCCTGGATGTCGATGAGCGGCTGAAGGGCACGGTGGCCGAAGAGGATGGCATCGGCCATGACATCTTCGGGCACGATCGAGGCGCCGGCCTCGACCATCATGATGGCGTCGCGAGTGCCCGAGACGATCAGGTCGATGTCGGAGCGCTCGAGATCGCTGATCGTGGGATTGACGACGAACTCGCCGTCGATGCGGCCGATGCGGACTGCGCCAATTGGCCCGAGGAACGGGATCGCGCTGATGGTCAGAGCGCACGAGGCGGCAAACGTGCCGAGGACGTCGGTCTGATTCTCCTGGTCCGTCGACAGGACCGTGATCACGAGCTGGATGTCGTCCTTGTAGCCCTCCGGGAAGAGCGGCCGAATTGGTCGGTCGGTCAGCCGGCATGCCAGGATGGCCTGCTCGGACGGGCGGGACTCTCGCTTGATGAAGCCCCCGGGGATCTTCCCGGCGGCGTACATGCGCTCTTCGAACTCGACCGTGAGCGGGAAGAAGTCCAGGCCCGGCCGCGGATCGGACCGGTTGGCGGTGCCCAGGACCATGGTGTCGCCGAAGCGAACGGTGACGGCGCCGCCCGCGAGCAGGGCCATCTTGCCGGTCTCGATGGTCAGGGTGCGGCCGGCGAATTGCGTCTCGAATGTCTGAGACACGGGTTTGTTTCCTCCTGAGCTAGGAGGAAGAAGGTGTCCTTGCCTCGCCTGGGCGAACCGGGCGCGAGATTTGCCTTGACGAGGCCTCAGCCTCGCATCGAAGGCAGTTGCGCGCTAGCGGCGCAGACCGAGCCGTGCGATGACGGCCCGATAGCGAGCGTTGTCCTTCTTGATCAGGTATGCAAGAAGGCGGCGTCGCTGTCCGACGAGCTTGAGGAGGCCGCGGCGGGACTGGTTGTCCTTCGGGAAGCTCCGCAGGTGCTCATTCAGCTCCCTGATCCTTTCGGTCAAGAGCGCTACCTGCACCTCGGCTGAGCCTGTGTCGCCGTCCTTGACGGCGTATTCCGAGATCACCTGTTCCTTCGTCTCCCGCGCGAGCGGCACACGATCCTCCGAATAGCTCTCTCTGGCTATGTTTCCACTAACTCTCTAAATGCCTGGCGGATGGTAGCAGGGTTGGCCCGGCTATGCCAGTTGAGACCGAAGCACCGCCTCAGTCCCGGCTGCTTTCCGCAGCTTCCTGCCGCGCGGATCTGGGTCTCAGGACTCCGCCGTGGAGGTCTCGAACACGATGCGGACGCGCTCGCCGACCTGGCCGCCGCCGATGATCGTGTCCAGCCACGCGGCGCCACCGGTTATGGTGACCGTGCCCCGCGCAGTTGCCGGTATCGGCGCCGCCCCAATGGCCCAACCCGGGCCGATGAGAACCGGGTAGGCCCCGTCGGGCGGCAGGCAGACCGGCACGTCGAAGGCCAACCGGCGGCCGGCTGGTGTCCCGGCTTCGGCGGCTGGTGTCCCGGCTTCGGCGGCTGGGTCCCGGCTTCGCCCGCCACTCGCCCGGTGACGCTCAACGGCCTGCCCAGCAGACGCCGCGCTCCCGCCAGGTCACCGGCCGTGACACGGCGCCTGATCTCCGAACTGCGGACCTGTTCGCCGTCGAGCAGGTACGAATTCACGACGGTGACCGTGAATCCAATTCGCTTCCCCAGCTCCGCGAGGGTCTCGGGTGTCCCGCCTCGCTCGAACCCGAAGGCGGCGTCCGGCGTCATCGCGAATCCGGCCAGGTCGACTCGATCCGCTATCCGGGCCACGAATGCGTCATAGGTGGTGGTTCGCAACGCGTGATCGAAATGCTGCACGACCGCGACCTCGATACCGGCCGCCTCCAGGCGGACCAGACGCTCGTCCGGATCGCACAGAAGCGGCGGAGCAAGACCCTCGATGACTTCTTCGGGATGGGCGTCGAAGGTCACGATCGCGGGCCGCGCGCCGGCGCGAGCCGCAGCCTTGCGCAATTCCCGCAGGAGATAGAGGTGGCCGCGGTGGAGACCGTCGAAGACACCGACGGCCAGGTACAACCGCCCGGCCTCACGGGTCAGCTCGTCGATCCCGGACACGACGTTCATTCGGTTTCCAGGGCGAACGACCCGGAGAGCGCGTTCGCCTCTCGAGGAGGGCGTGGCCACCGGCACGGCACCGGCCGCCTCGACCGTCGCGTGGCCGCTCCCCGCAAGGCCGACGAAGATCTTCTCCGGGACGACGCGCCCGCCCTTCCACGACCCCATGCCGATGAGCAGCTCGTGCTCGTCGAGGATGCGGAGCCGGTCGTCCTGCCCGGCCTGGGGCCGCCTGGCCGGCTTTACCTGCTGCCCGCGCACGACGGCCGCCGTCTCGGCCTCGTTCAGCAAGACCGGAGCGATCCCCTTCAGGCCGGCGTCGATCGGCAGGAGAAGCCCTGCCAGTGCCGCGGGCCCCTCGGCGGCCGCCCGGCGGATCTCGTCGAGGGAGCGCGCGGCCGGCAGGTGGAAGGGTCCGCTGGCGGTCCGAGTCAACGCTCCCAGGTATGCGCCACAGCCGAGCCGCTCCCCGAGGTCGCGGGCGAGGGACCGGATGTAGGTACCGGCGCCGCACTCGATTGCCAGGACGGCCGTCGGACGCTCGGGATCCGTGGCGTCCCACTCGAGAAGTTCCAACCGGTGGATGTTCACGGCCCGCGGCGGAAGATCCAGAGGCGTCCCCTCTCGAGCGAGTTGATAGGCCCGCCTGCCACCGACCTTGAGCGCGCTGTATGCCGGCGGCCGCTGCAGGATGGGCCCGCGGAACCCGGCCAGGGCCGCTTCCACAACCTGACGCGTCGGCGCCGGACCGGTGCCGGGCACGAGCTCGCCGTCGCGGTCGTCGGTCTCCGAGGTCGACCCGAAGCAGATCGTGGCCGTGTACGCCTTCGCGTCGCCCATGTGGTACTCGACCAGGCGCGTCGCCAGGCCGAGGAAGACCGGCAGTACGCCCGCGGCGAACGGGTCGAGAGTCCCGCCGTGACCCACCCGGTGAGTGCCCGTCAGGCGACGAACCAGGGCGACGACATCGTGCGAGGTGAAGCCCGGATCCTTCGCGACGACGAGAATCCCGTCCATCCCGCGTGGGCGATCCACCACCGGCTAGCGCTCCACCGCCGCGACGAGCTCGGCAGCTCGCGCCAGGAAGGCCCGCCGGGCCTCCTCGAGTGGCATCGGCACCGTGGCCCCGGCGGCTCGAGCGTGCCCGCCTCCACCGAACGCACCGGTCAGCACGGTCGCGTCGACTCCGCCGTCGCGCGTTCGGACGCTGACGCGCGTTTCGGCGCCGGCTTCCTTGAAGAGGATCGAGGCTTCGGATGTCTCCGACTGGCCCAGGAGGTCGACCAGGCCCTCCGATTCGGCCGGAAGCGAGCCGCAGGCGGTCAGGTCGGCCAACTCCAGTGTCGACCAGACCAGGCGGCCGTTCAGGTCCGTTTCCATGCGGGCCAGGACCCGCCCGAAGAGGCATAGCTGTGTGTTCGGCTTGCTTCGGTACAGCCGCCGCGCTAGCTCACTGAGAGGCGCGCCCGCCTCGCGCAGGGCCGCGGCCACCACCAGAGTCCGAGGCGTCACGTTGGGGTGCTGGAAGTTCCCGGTGTCCATCACGACACCGGCCGCCAGAGCCGTGGCCAGCATCCCGTCCCGGGCAGTCAGCGGCACGCCCAGGCGCCCGGCCAGCAGCGTGGCCATCTCGCAGGTCGCGGAGCTCGAGGGATCGACCCAGTCCACCTCTCCGAAGTGGCGGTTCGAGATGTGGTGGTCTATGTCGAGGATCGGAACGCGACCGAACAGCTCGGCGTGGGTCTGAAGCACCGGCCCGACACGCTCCAGCTCACCGCAGTCGCCGACCACGAGCAGGTCGTAGTCGATCGCCGGGTCGGGCTGCTGGCGGAACCTCTCCATGCCGGGCAGGAATGAGTACATCGCCGGGACCGGATCGGCGCAAACGGGCGTCGCCACTCCCCCACCCGCCTCGACGAGCAGGCTGACCGCCAGAGCCGAGCCGAGGGCGTCCGCCTCGGGGTTCTCGTGGCAGATCGCCAGAACCCGGCGCGCAGATCGGAGTCGCGCAACCACGGCATCCGGAACGGCCGCGGCGTAGGCGGAAAGATCCACGCTCGGATCGGCCGGGCTCACCGGCGCCTCCGCGAGGAGGAACCCTTGGTCGGCCGGGCGCCCGGACCCGGGCCGCCCCGGTCCCGCTCCGATGCGCCGGCAGACCCGCGGTCCGGACCGCGATCCGGCCTCCAGGCCCTCTTCTTCCGGGGCGTCGGCCCGGCTTGAGGCGCTGCCTCATCCCGTACGACGTCGCCTTCGTGCGGAAGACGCGCAACGGGAGTAGGCAGCGACTCGCCCGTCTCCGGAACGTCCTCCGGTATCCGGCCCGCTTCCAGCTCGTTGATGATCTGGAGGACTCGCGTGCCGCGCACCAGAGTGTCGTCCAGCCGGACATCCAGCTCGGGGATGCGACGCAGCCTGATCTTCGAGCCGAGCCCGCGGCGGATGTACGGCATGGCCCGCCGCAGCCCCGCGAGCGCCTCTTTGCGCCGCTCTTCGGAGCCGATGACGCTGACCCAGACGCGGGCGTGGGCCAGGTCCGGACTTGTCTCGACCTTGGTGACGGTTACGAAACCGATCCCGGGGTCGGTCACCTCGCGCTCCAACGCCTGGCCTATCTCCTGGCGCAGGAGCTCGTCGATCCTGTCCGTTCGCTGTGTCATCGAGGCTGGCCTCTCCGGCTCAACCGGTCGCCCGGCTCACCATCTGCTGAGTGAAGCACTCGATGATGTCACCCTCGACCAGGTCGTTCGAGCCGGCCAGGCCGATCCCGCACTCGAAGGTGGTCGCGACTTCGCGAACGTCGTCGCGGAAGCGTCGCAGCGATTCGATCCTGTCGGTGAGGACGACCTTGCCGCCCCGCCAGACACGGGCCGAGCCGCCCCGGACGATGCGTCCGTCGGTGACGTAGCAGCCGGCGATGACCGCGACCTTTCCGACCTTGAAGATCTGCCGGACCTCCGCCCGACCTTCCACCGTCTCGACTTGCTCGGGCTCCAGCATGCCGCGCAGAGCCGCGGAGATGTCGTCCGTCAGCTTGTAGATGATGTCGTACTGGCGGACGTCGACCTTCTCGGTTTCCGCGGCGCGGCGCGCCGTATCGGTGACCTTGGTGCTGAAGCCGACGACGATGGCGTCCGAGGCCGAGGCCAGCATGATGTCGTTGTCGGTGATGTCGCCCGCGCCCTCGTGGATGACGTTGATGCGGACTTCGTCCGTGGAAAGCTGCTGGAGGGCGTGGGTGATCGCACCGAGGGAGCCCGATACGTCCGTCTTCAGGATGATCCGCAGCTCCTTGGTCTGGCCGGCCTGGATCTGCGCGTACAGATCCTCCAGGGTGGACTTGCCGCTGCCCTCGGACCGCGAGGCGGTGGCGTTCCGCCGCTCCTCGACCATGGTCCGGGCGATCTTCTCGTCGGCGACGACACGCAGGATGTCACCGGCCTGCGGGACGTCCGCGAGGCCCAGAACCACGGCCGGGGTCGAGGGGCCCGCCTTGGAGATGCGCTTGCCCAGGGCGTTCTCGAGCGCCCGCACCTTGCCGTAGGTCTCGCCGACGACGATGACGTCGCCGACGCGCAAGGTTCCGGTCGAGACCAGGGCCGTCGCCACCGGGCCGCGTCCCTTGTCCAGCTCCGCCTCGACGATCGTGCCGATGGCGGGCCGCTTGGGATTGGCCTTCAGCTCGAGCAGGTCCGCTACGAGAATGATCATCTCGAGCAGCTCGTCCAGGCCCAGGCGCGCCTTGGCGGAGACGGCCACCATCGGGACGTCGCCGCCGTACTCCTCGACGACGACGCCGGCCTCGGCCAGCCCGTTCTTGACCCGATCCGGGTTGGCGTCCGGCTTGTCGATCTTGTTGAGGGCGATGACGATCGGCACCTTGGCCGCGCGGGCGTGGTCGATCGCCTCGAGGGTCTGGGGCATCACGCCGTCGTCCGCGGCGACGACCACCACGGCGATGTCCGTGACCTTGGCGCCGCGGGCACGCATGGCCGTGAAGGCTTCGTGACCGGGGGTGTCCAGGAAGACGATGTGGCGTCCGTCCTTGACGATTTCGCTGGCGCCGATGTGCTGGGTGATGCCGCCGCGCTCGCCGGCAGCGACCTTGGTCGTGCGGATGGCATCGAGGAGCGACGTCTTGCCATGATCGACGTGACCCATGACGGTCACGATCGGCGCGCGCGGCTGGAGGAGCGACGCGTCGTCCTCCTCGAACAGCTGCTCCTTCGTAGCGGCGCTGACCGGGGCCGCTTCGTCGGCCGCACCGTCGGCTCCGGTAGGAGCACCGGCGGCGACGGTCTCGGCGACTTCGTAGCCGAGTTCTTCGGCCACGAGCGAGGCGGTCTCCCGATCGATTCCCTGATTGATGTTGGCGAAGATGCCGCTCTTGATCAGCTCGCGGATGACGTCGGCCGGGTTGACGCCGAGCACGTCAGCAAGGTCCTTGACGGTGATGCTCGACGGCAGCTCGATCGCGCCACGCTCACGCGGATCCCCGACCGCTACTGCGCCCGGGACTCCGTTGTCTCGGCGCGGTGGCTTGCGAGGTCCTCGCCGGCCCCTCGTGCCGCTCCTACTCTTGGCCACCGCTGTCTCCTTCTTCGATCCTTCCCGGCAGGGTCCCCGTCGGCAGGGTCCCCGCCGGCTGGAGCGTGCTCGCGTCTCCGGTCAGTTGGGCCCGGAGCTCGGCTGGGATGGGCACCCCGAGCGCACGCTCGAGCGATCCTTTTTCAAACGCCACTCTTCGGCACTCTTCGCTGTTGCAGACGTACGCCCCCCGGCCGTCCATCTTGCCCGTCGGGTCCACGACGACCCGGCCGTCCGGCGTCCGCACTATCCGCCGCAGGTCGCGCTTCTGCCGCGCCGTGCGACAGACGACGCAGGACCTCGTCGGAAACCGCCGCGGAGGCGCGCCCCGGGCTACGGGGATACCTCCGGGTCGCCGGTGGGCTCGGCCGGAGCGGCCTTTCGCCGTCTTGGGCTTGGCCGGGGCTTCGGCCTCGGCCGTCGTGTCGGCGGGCTCGGCCGCGACCGTGGCCTTGCGTCGTTTGGGCTTGGCCGGGGCTTCGCCTCGGCCGTCTCGGCGGCTCGGCCGCGACCGCGGCCTTTCGCCGCTTGGGCTTGGCCGGGCTCGGCTCCGCCTCGCGGCCACGGTCTCGGCGGCCACGGTCTCTTGCTGCGCCGCGGGGGCCGATTCGGAGGCGTCCGCATCGACCGCCACTGCCGAGACAACAGGCGCTGCGCCTCGGTGGATAGACCCGCGGCTTCTGCCCTGGCTGCCTCGGCGACCGATACGTCGCTGCGAATGTCGATCCGCCAGCCGGTCAGCTTGGCCGCAAGTCGGGCGTTCTGGCCTTCGCGTCCGATGGCCAGCGAAAGCATCCGCTCGGGCACCACGACGTTGGCGATGCGGTGCTCTTCGTCGATCCGGACCTCGATGACCTGGGCCGGGCTCAGAGCCTTGGCCACGAAGGTCGAGGCGTCCTCCGACCACTCGATGACGTCTATCTTCTCGCCGCCCAGCTCCGCTACGACGGCCTGGACGCGCGCTCCGCGCTGGCCGACCGTGGCGCCTACCGGGTCGAGCCCCGGCTGGCGCGAGGCTACGGCCACCTTGGACCGGCTGCCGGCTTCGCGGGCGATGGCCTTGATCTCGACTGTTCCGGCGTGAACCTCGGGCACTTCCAGCTCGAAGAGGCGGCGCAGGAAGCCCTTATGGGTCCGGCTGACGTAGATCTGCGGACCCTTGGCGCTGCGGCGAACCTCCAGGACATAGGCCTTGACGTTCTGGCCGATGCGGTAGTGCTCCAGGGGCGATTGTTCGGTCGTGGCCAGGATCGCCTCGGCCTTGCCCACGTCCAGGACGATGGCCCGCGGCTCGACCCGGGAGACGGTACCGGTTATCAGCTCGCCCTCGCGACTGGCGTACTGGTCGAATACGACGTTGCGCTCAGCTTCGTGGAGCCGCTGCAGCACGACCTGTTTGGCGGTCTGGGCGTGGATACGACCGAAGGCCTCCTGGTCCAGCTGTTCGGTCTCGACCAGGTCGCCGACCTCGGCGCCGGGCTGGTACGCCTGCGCGTCCGCGACGGTCATCTCGATCGTCGGGTCTTCTATCTCTTCGACGACCACGCGAGCCCGAAAGACCCGAACCTTGCCGGTCTCGGCGTCGATGCGGACCTGGATGTCCTCGTCACCAGCGACGCGGCGGTAGGCGGATTGGATCGCCTCTTCGACGGTCCGGACGAGCTGCTCGCGCGAGACACCCTTCTCGGCGTTGAGCTGCAGGAGGGCGCCGACGAAATCTCGACTCATTGCGCGCCTCCCATCCGTGCTATCGGCCCTGGATAGTCCACCCGGCCGCCAACCGGTCAATAAAAGACGTGGGGGTCACCCACGTCACGAGCGGCCGGCAGATTACCGAGAGTATACACATCGCCCCCGGACCATCCAATGCTGGCTCCGGTGGGCCGCCAGTGGCGAGCCGTCCGCCCGATCCAACCGGTCCGCGTCCGGCCGGCCCGGATTCGGCCGCGCGTCAGCTTCTCGCGTCAGCAGATAGACGTGCAGTCCGCCGGTGGTCGCGGCCAGGTGGTAATGCGCGGCGATGAAATCTCGCAGCGGAGCCATCGAATCGAAGTCGCGTCCGTCGCCGCTGTCCCAGGCTTTCTCGAAGAGCGGCACGTCCGCCGGCGTTTCGACGACGATCTCCGGCGGGTCGGCTTGCCAGGCCGATACCAGGGCCGACGTCTTCGCCGCCGACCAGTAACCCTGGTCACGATCGGGTACTGGTAGACAAAACGCCCGTACGGAACCCGGTCGGCGGAGAGATACAGATCCGGATGGTCACCCCACACGAATAGCCTCGCCGACGCCGGAGTGTTGGCGCGCAGCCAGTCCGGCGGTGGTGACGGACGCGCTCCGCCAGCTACTCGCGTCGGCCAGCGTCGCCGTCGTCGCTTCCACCGTGAAGGCGCCGGCCACGACCAAGCATCGCGACGGTCCCGGCCCACAGACCGAACGCAACCCTCCTCAGCCAGGGTTCGGGCGACCGAATGCGGGCCCACAGCCAGCCAACCGCCGGAGCACTCAACAGGATCAGCGGCGGCATGGCCACGATGACGTAATGGAGGTACAGGCGGTTCTCGTAGCCGATCAGGCGCCGTAGCCCGCCAGCCAGCCCAGGCAAACCCATTCCATTCGCGCCGCCGATCGCGGCGCCGACAGAATGCGAACGGCAGCCACCGCCACCGGTATCAGCAGACACACGAGCAACGTCAAGACAACGATCAGTGGCTTGATCAGGCCCGGGCTCGTGACGCGGTAAGCCGCCGTATATCCAAGCAGCTGATCGACGGCGTCACCAAGGCGCCGCCCGCCGCCAGCCAGGCCAGCACCAAAATCGGCAGAACGACGCCGCCCCCCACGAAGGCCACCAGCCTCAGCACCGAGCTCCGAGCATCGCCGCGGACGAACACGACCGCTGCGCCGACAGCCAGCGCAGCCGGAACCGACTGAACGGTCAGCAGGCACGCGACCCCGAGCAGAGCTCCGGTGGCCGCGACCGCGACCCGGGACCGAGGTCTGCCATCCAGCATCCACAGCGCCGCCACGAGCGCCGGCAAAGCGAACGTCTCGGTGTACCCGCCCCCAAGCGCCGTGGGATAGCTCGCGACGGCCACGCCAAACACGGCGCTCCAGAACCAAGCCATCCGCGCGGAAACCCGCCGCCGCAACAACCGATCGATCAGCAGGACGGCGATCCCGGTGCGATGCCAGCGAGACAATCCAGCCGACGAGCCACGGATCCAGCCACGGCAGGCCGTCTGGCCGGCGGCATTGACCAGATACGAGCCCGGCGGCTTGTGGTCCCAGAGATCGCGATACGGCATCGCCCCCGCACGGATCCGTACGCCCATCAGGACGAACACGGCGGGGTCGGGCGAAGGGCCTTCGTCAGCCCTGGGGCGAGCAAGCCTGCGACCAGAGCCACCAGCGACGCCGGCCACACGATCCGCGGCAGCCTCGCGACTCGAGGCACCATCACGCCGGATGTTCCGGCGGCTCGTCTGTGGCCCCACCCGCCAACCACGCGGCCGCCGCCTCTCCGGCGCGCCCGCCCAATCGCAAGGCCAGTGAGACTCCCCGATCGTCCGGGTAGATGTGGGCCAGGCTGGCGTGGAACAACCCCGGCAGGCCCGTCTCCAGCGGCAACCCCGGCATCGGGCCGCCGGCCAGCGGAACGGGCTGGGCCCAGCGGTCCCGCGTGAGATGCGAGGCCTTGACCCACTCCCTCCTGAACTCGGGGTTGATGGCCCTCAGCACGTCCTCCAGGGCCGCCACGATCTCGTCCACGCCGGCGTTCCAGACGCGTCCGCCCGGCTCGACATAGTGAGTGAGGTATACGAGGTGACGGCCGCCGTAGCGCTCGGCGGGGATGAAATTTGTGTGCTCGATCACGGCCAGGCACGACAGCTCGGAGCGCTGAGCCAGGTTGACCCAGTAGTAGTGGCCGAGCGGCCGATCCAGCTCCACCAGCACGCACACGACGCCGCGGTACGGGATTGACTCCACTGTCCGGCGGTACACGTCGGGCAGGGCCACGAGGCCGGCCAGGACCTCGCCGCCGGCGCAAACGACGACCGATCGCGCCACAGAGTCGCGCCCGCCGTAGCGCACTCGCCAGCCTGCATCCTCATCGCGCCACGGACTCGACGGGCGCGCCACAGTCGATGCGAACGCCTCTCGCCGTCAGATCCCGCGCGAGCGACTCGGCTACGACGCCGACCCCGCCGCTGACATATCCGAGCCGGTCGCCGGTACCGCGCTTGCGGGCCTGGGCCCGTTGCCGCATCCGGCCCGCGAGCCACGCCATCGCCACGTCCGGTGCGAGCGGGCCGAATTTGCCCTCTAGCAGCGGCTGCCACAGCACGCGATACCCGCTTCGCCCGAACCACCGCGGACCGGCTTCCCCCACCCGCGATCGGTCCAGGCTGCGCTCCGCCTCGAAGCATCGCCACGCCGGCGCCCATGCCCAATCTCAATCTCGCCCACAGCGAAAGCGGTCGAAATCGCATGAGGTCGATGGGCGTGTCGAAGGGATAGACCCGTCCCCCGTCCAGTACCGCCGTCGAGGCTCGCCGCCATTCGAGTCGTTCGGCAAGTCCGAGCCGATCGATGAGGTCGCGCAGCTCTCGATCCTGCGGGAAGATGTGGTGGTAGTAGGCCTCGATGCCTTCGCCGCCGACGCTGTAGGTTCGCGACAGACCGCCCACCGACGGTGCCGCTTCCACGACCTGTACGCTCAGGCCCCGGGCCAGAGTGTGTCGGCCGCAGCCAGGCCGGCCATGCCACCGCCGATGACCACGACATCGAACCGCTCGACCGAGGGCCGCCTCCGGACTCAGCCCCACTCGCCATTGAACTCTTGCGCGACGTCATCGACCCTCCCGTGACGGCGCGGATGTGTCCCCCAAGATTCCGGGCAAGACTAGCGCTTCCCCGCTTTGGCCGGCCCGGAGGCCGCCGGGCGTCAGCCGCAGGGAGTCGTCTCGTCGGCCAGCACGTACCCACGAGAGCTCACGATTTCGAAGTGGGCGTCGGGAGTTGAGCTTGTCCGGAGGTCCGGCTTCACGATCTGGCAGGCGATCCTCTCGGCCTCGCTCTCGTAGCCGGGGGCCAGGTGGATCACGAATGTCGTTGCGCCGTTGTTCCAATTGAACTCGACGCTGGTGGCACGCGGTCCGAGATCCTGGTTGAGCTTCACTTCTGTACCGACGATCGGGCCGATGAGCCAGGCGCATCCGGCAACCAGCACGACGAGCAGTCCCACCACGATCAGGGCGGCGATCAGGCAGCCGTGGCCCTTCTTCCGAGGCGGCGGCCCCCAGCCGGGCTGTCCCCAGCCCGGGTACCCCGGAGGTGGTGGTGCGCCCCAGCCCGGGTACCCCGGGGCGGTGGCGGAGCGCCCCAGCCGGGCTGCGGTTGGGGTGGCGGTGGCGGAGCGCCCCAGCCGGGCTGGTTCGGAGGTAGGGCGGCCCAGCCGGGCTGAGTATCCGCCGGTCGCGCCGGTGGCGCCGGTTGGCCCGGCGCGAGCTCACCTGAGCCTTGTGGCGCGTTCGGATCCTGAGGCGACGTCATGGACCCCTCCGGTGACGGTACGGATATGCCACGACCGTTCGATGCGAGTCTCATCCGCCGGCGCCGATGCCGTCAAGCCCGGAGCAGATGAGGCCTGGCCTCATCCGGCGGGACGCCGCCACTCCATCAGTCGCGCTCAACCCGTTCGACTTCTCGGCCCGGGCGCCAGCTCTCGATGACGAGCTTGTCCTTCTTGTCGTTGAGGCTGACCGTGGAGATCTCCTCGATCTCCGCCCGGAACAAGTGCGACGGGCCCACTTCGGTCCCGTTGACGTCGGCCACCACGGGCCGGATCCGTAATCTCGACCATCCGCCCGGAGATCTTGGCGTCGCCGCTCCACGTCGCCGGTTCGTCGGAGCCGCTGTGCAGCGCAAACCGCGGATCTCGCTGCAGGTCTGTGGTCTTGCGCGAGTGCGGCATGCTGCCGATCCACAGTTCCCCGCCGCGGAACTGAGTCTCGGTGCCGCTGATCCGCGGCGAACCGTCCGCGCGGAGAGTGGCGATCGTCTTGTGGACGTGAGCGTCGAAGTAGCGCTTCACCGCGGCGGCAAGCTCCGGCGCGGCTGCCTCGACTTCGCTCCAGGATGCCACTGCCGATTACGTGAGTCAGTACGCCCGGGCGAAGAGCACGCGGCGCTCGGACGAGCCTCCGCAGACCATGCACTTGCCCTTCTCGTCCGGAGAGTCGAACGGAATGCAGCGGATCGTGGCTCCGGTCTCGTCGCTGACCTGCTTCTCGCATTTGGCGTCGCCGCACCAGGGCGCCATGAAGAAGCCGCCCTCCCCGTCCAAGCCGGCCTTGAACTGCTCGTACGTGTCCACGCGGTGAGTGTTGGCCTCGCGGAAATCCAGGGCACGCTTGAACAGCTCGGCCTGGTACGCGGCAAGTCGAGCGGGCAGCTCGGCGGCCAGCCGCTCGAGCGGCACGGCCTCCTTGGAGCGGTCGACGCGCTTGACGACCATGGCCTGGCCCGCGGCGACGTCGCGCGGTCCGATCTCGAGCCGGAACGGCACGCCGCGCAGCTCCCAGTGGTTGTACTTGAATCCCGGCGACTCGTCGCGCCAGTCGACCTTCATCCGTACCGCCCGCCCCTCGGGCGTCTCCGCCAGGATGGCCTGCAGCCGGTCGATCGCCGTGGCAACCGCGGCCTTCTCCTCGTCCTTGCGGAAGATCGGCACGACCGCGACCTGGGTCGGTGCCACGTTGGGCGGCAGCACCAGGCCGGAATCGTCGCCGTGGGCCATGATCGTGGCCCCGACCATGCGGGTCGAGAACCCCCACGACGTTCCGTGGGGGTTCTTGCGGACGTTGTCCCGGTCCAGGAACTCGATCCCCGCGGCCCTGGCGAAGTTCTGGCCGAGCATGTGGCTCGTGCCGGCCTGGAGCGCCTTTCGGTCGCGCATCATGGCTTCGATGCACCAGGTGAAGTCGGCCCCGGGGAACTTCTCGGCCTCGGTCTTGCGGCCCTTGATCACCGGGATCGCCAGCCACTCCTCTGAGACCTGGCGGTAGCACTCGAGACCGGTAGCGACCTCCGCTTCCGCCTCCTCGCGCGAGGCATGGAACGTGTGCGCTTCCTGCCACAGGAATTCCGTGGTGCGCAGGAAGAAGCGGGTGCGCATCTCCCAGCGGACGACGTTGTTCCAGAGGTTCATCAGCAGCGGCAGATCGCGATACGACTGGATCCAGTCCTTCACGCTCTCGGCGATGATCGCCTCACTCGTCGGACGGATGGCCAGCCATTCCTCGAGCGCCTTTCCTCCGGCGTGGGTCACCCAGGCGACCTGCGGGTTGAACCCTTCGACGTGCGCGGCCTCCTTCTCCAGGAGCTTGCGCGGGCACGAAGAGCGGGAAGTAGACGTTGCTGTGGCCGGTGGCCTTGATATGGCGGTCGAGCTCGGCCTGCATCGACTCCCATATGGCATACCCGTACGGCCGGATGATCATGCAACCGCGAACCGGGGAGTGGTCCGCCAGCTCCGCCCTCAGGACCACGTCGTTGTACCAGTCCGAGAAATCCTCGGACTGGCGGGTGATGCTGGTGACGAAAGCCTCGCTGGGCACGAAATCCTCCTCCGGCAGACCGAAACGCGGGCGATTTCGCGCAATCGTACCGCCTCAAGGCGCCCTGGATGCGCCGCCGACCGGCCGCACTCCGCCGCCTCGTTCACGGAGCCCCCAAACCAGTCGCCTCGGAGGTCGCGCAAGGAGGCGTCGCGTCAGGCGCGCCCGCCCAGCCGCGACGCGGTCCCGGCCCGTACTACCTACAGGCGGGACTACCCGGTCGCGCGCACCGTTGGAGATCGAATGGCCACCTTCAAGACACGCCTGACATGGGCCCGCGCCCACATCCTGTGGCTCGCCCTCGCTGCGTTGCCTCTCGTCATCGCAGCCTGCAACAACGGCGGTGGCGGCGGCGGCAACGGTTACTGATCGCCGGCCGGGTCGCCGGCCTGTCTAGCGCCCCGCCAGTACCCCCGGCGCCGGGAACCGCCTCTCCACGTACGAGTCCAGGATCGCCTTGAACTCGTCGACGATGTGGTCGCCCCGCAGCGTCCGGTCCAGGGCCCCGTCGATGAAGACGGGCGCAACCGGCTCCTCGAACGTGCCCGGCAGGCTGATTCCTATGTCCGCGTGCTTGGATTCGCCGGGTCCGTTGACGACGCAGCCCATCACGGCGACGCGCAGCTCCTCGACGCCCGGGTGCCTCTCACGCCAGATCGGCATCTGCTCGCGGAGGTACGACTGGACGTCGCGGGCCAGCTCCTGGAAGTAAGTGCTCGTGGTTCGGCCACAGCCCGGGCATGACGAAACCTGGGGCATGAACGACCGCAGGCCGAGCGACTGAAGGACTTGCTGGGCCACCGCCACTTCTTCGGTCCGGTCGCCGCCGGGCTCGGGCGTGATCGAGACGCGAATCGTGTCGCCGATCCCTTCGGCCAGCAGCAGCGACAGCCCGGCCGACGAGGCCACGATCCCCTTCATCCCCATCCCCGCCTCCGTCAGGCCCAGGTGGAGCGGGTAGTCGCCGCGGGCCGCCAGCCGCCGGTAGACCTCGACGAGATCGCGGACGCCGGAAACCTTGGCCGAGAGGATGATTCGGTCGTGGGCGAGGCCGGTCGATTCCGCCAGCTCGGCCGACCGGATCGCGCTTTCGACGATCGCCTCGATCATCACGTCGCGCGCGTCCTCGAGGCTCGCGGCAGGCGCGCATTCGCGTCCATCATCTCGGCCAGGACCGCCTGGTCGAGCGAGCCCCAGTTGACCCCGATCCGGACCGGCTTGCCGTTCTCGATGGCGACGCGGACGATCGCCTCGAAGTGGTCGTCGTGGTGGCGGCCCGAGCCGACGTTGCCGGGATTGATGCGGTACTTGTCGAGAGCCCTGGCCGTCTCCGGGTAGTCGGCCAGGAGCTTGTGGCCGTTGTAGTGGAAGTCGCCGACGATCGGCGCGGAGACGCCAAGGCCGCGGACCATGCGCAGGATCTCGGGGACCGCGGCGGCTGCCGACTCGGTATTGACCGTGATTCGGACCAGCTCGGACCCCGCGTGAGCCAGCTGCGCGACCTGGAGCGCCGTCGCGTTCGCGTCGGCCGTGTCCGTGTTCGTCATCGACTGGACGACGATCGGGTGGCCCCCGCCGACCATCACGCCGCCCACGTCGACCGCCACGGAGCGCCGTCGCGCTCCGAAGGCCAGCCCGCCCATGGCTACTGGCCGGCCCGGATCAGGTCGAAGTAGCTGACCCATGCGATGAACGCCATGAGCAGGCCGAAACCGATCAGGTTGGTCGCGATTTCGAAGGCCCCGACGCCGCGTTTGCCGAAGGCCTTCTTCACGAGCATGAAGGCCACCTTGCCGCCGTCGAGTGGCGGGAAGGGCAGGATGTTCACGAGAGCCAGGTTGGCCGAGAGGACGCCCGCCAGCAGGAGGAGGAGCATCAGGCGCGTCGTTCTGGGACAGGAGATGGCCGACATCCGAGGCAATCCCCACCGGGCCCTGAACCCCGGGCGGTCCCTGGGTGGGATTCGTCGCGATCTGATTGCCGATGTCCCCGAGCGCGACCGTCACCAGGCCCAGGGCCTTGATCGTGCTGCTGACCGCGGTGCCCATCGCATCGACCGGATTGCCGGCCGTGTATGAGAACGAGAAACCCATGCTCACGCCGAGAGCCCCGTTGCCGCCCTCGGGGACCCGCAGGCGAACCGGGAGGGATCGCTGCTGGCCGGAGCTGTCCGCTACCACGACCGTTACCGTCTGCCCGGCGTGCGACAGCAAGTAGGACCGCCAGGGTTCGATGGGGTCGGCGCCGAAATCCAGGAGCGAGTGAGTCCGGCCGTCGATCGAGACGAGGGTGTCGCCCGCTTTGATGCCCGCCGCTTCCGCGGGTGAGCCGCTCACCACCGAAGCCACGCTCGGCTGCACCATGGGGTTGAAGATCCAGGCCACGGCAAACAGGAGCAGGACCGCCGTCACCAGGTTCATGAACACGCCGGCGACCATGATCAGCAGCTGCTTCGGAAGCGTCGCGTTGCTCAGCGAGCGGGGGTCCTCCGAGTCCGACTCCTCGCCCTCGAGGCGGACGAAGCCGCCGATGGGCAGCCAGTTCAGGGTGTACTCGGTCTCGTGATCGTGCCCCAGGACCCTGGCCTTGGGCGGAAAGCCGATGCCGAATTCGATGACCCGGACGCCGGTCAGCCTGGCCATGATGAAATGGCCGAATTCGTGCACCAGGACGAGGCCGACCAGGATGATCAGCAGGACCGGGACCGCCTTGCCCCAGAAGAGGATGCCGTCCAGGCTCATCGGTAGGCCTCCGCGAAAGTCCGGACTTCCGCGTCGAGCGCGATCAGTCCTTCGAGAGACGGCGCGTTCGGGCCTGCCTCGCCGAAGCGCTCGACGGCGGCGCCGAGAAGCCCGGCGATGCCGTTGAAGTCGAGCCGCCCGCCCAGGAATCGCGCGACGGCGACCTCATCGGCCGAGATCAGCGCGGCGCTCGCCCGGGGACCGGCAAGCCCGGCTTCACGGGCGATCCGAAGAGCCGGGAAACGCCCTTCGTCGGGAGCCCGGAACTCGAGCCGTCCGGCCGCGATCAGGTCGACCGCGGGCGCGGGCGATGGCCGTCGCTCCGGATACGTCAGGGCGTACTGGATCGGTAGTCGCATGTCTGGTGTCCCAAGCTGTGCCTTCACTGAGCCGTCCACGAATTGCACAGCCGAGTGGACGACGCTCTGCGGGTGGATGACGACGGAGATCGCCGACAGCGGAACATCGTACAGCCAGTGCGCCTCGATGACCTCCAGCCCCTTGTTGGCCAAGGTTGCGGAGTCAACCGTGATCTTCGCGCCCATCGTCCAGGTCGGGTGTCGCAGAGCCCTCTCGGGGGTTACCGTCGCGAGGTCCGCGACGGACGAGTCCAGGAACGGGCCGCCGGATGCGGTGAGCAGCAATCGCTCGATGGCTGCGTGGTCCTCGCCGACCAGGCACTGCCAGATCGCGGAGTGCTCCGAGTCGATGGGCCGGAGCCAGCCCAACGGAGTTGCCAGCGGGCCATGAGCGCCGCCGGCCTCGCCGGCCGCCGTGGCGGCCAATCGCCGGACCAGCGGCATGACGAGGTGCCCGCCCGCGACCAGCGTTTCCTTGTTGGCGGTGGCCACGACCTTCCCCGCGCCGAGCGCCGCCAGCACCGGATGCAGCGCCACCAGCCCGCCGGTGGCGACGAGGACGAGATCCACGTCCGGACGCGTGGCGAGCTCTTGCAGTGCGTCCGGACCGCCGGTGAACGCGGTGCCCGGTGGCAGATCCAGACGGGCGCCGGCCCGCGCGTCCGCGAGTGAGACGACGGCGGGGCCGAGAAGGCGGGCCTGCTCCTCGAGAACCTCCGCTCGCGAGCCCGTGGCCAGCGCTACGACCCGGAACGAGTCGCTGTGCCGGGCCAGCACGTCGACTGCCTGGCGACCGATCGACCCGCCCGAGCCGAGAAGCGCCACGCGCGTGACTCGCCCCTGAGCGTCGGCCGCCATTCAGCGCACCAGCGCGATGACGAACGCCGCAGCCACGGGGGCGGCGAAGATGAACGAGTCCACGCGATCCAGCACGCCGCCGTGCCCGGGAATGAGACCGCCGGAGTCCTTGGCCGCGGCGGCCCGTTTGAGCAGCGATTCGGCCAGGTCTCCCGCCTGCGCCGCCGCCCCGACCAGCGGTCCGAGCAGCAGGCCCATGACCGGCGGCTGACCCAGCTGCCAGAGTCCGGCCACGGCGACGGCCGTGGTCGCGGCGAATCCCCCCAGCAGGCCCCAGTAGCTCTTGGACGGAGAGATATGAACCAGGAACTTCCGCTTCCCCAGGGCCACTCCGACCAGGTAAGCCCCGGTATCGAAGGACCAAACGAGCAGCACCACCAGGAGAATCCAGGCTCGCTCCGCGCCGATATCGGCGACCGGCTCGAGCCCGCGACGGGTGCGGCACGGTCGAGCTGGGCAACGGCGCCTGCCGCCGATGACGGAGCCGATCCCGCAAAGGCCGGCGCCACCTGTCCTACACGAACCAGGGCTCCGAGCATCCCGACGTAGACCGCGGCAAAGGCCGTGCCCATCCACGCCCCGAAACCGAGCCTCGTGTCCTTCTCCGCGAACGCGGCTATGCCGGTCACGATCAGGACGGCGGCCACGAGAAGATCCGCATAGGAACCGAGCTGGGCCGTGCCGGCGACGTCGGCGGCCACGGCAAGTGCCCCGGCAACGGCCAGGGCGGGGATGGCCGGGTATCCGGCCGCGCGCAGCAACCGGACCGCCTCCCAGGCCGCAGCCGCCACGAAGACCGCGATCAGGGCCGCGAACCACGGCTCGCCGAGGGCGATCCCGACAAGCAGGGGCGGAACGACGATCGCCACGCCCACGGCCCGCTGCGCAAGCATCGGCCGGCGCCTAGCGGCCGAAGCGGCGCTGGCGGCTCGCGTATTCCACGAGCGCGGCGTCGAAGGCCTCCGGCCCGAAGTCCGGCCAGAGAATCGAACTGAAGTAGAACTCGGCGTAGGCGGCCTGCCAGATCAGGAAGTTGGAGAGCCGCTCGTCGCCGCCGGTCCGGATCACCATGTCCGGGTCCGGGAGGCCGGCCGTGTACAGCGCCCCTGCCAGGACCTCCTCGTCTATCTCCTCCGGTCGAAGTCCCTGCGCCACCAGCGCGCGGGCCGCGTCGACAAGCTCGGTCCGGCCGGAGTAGTTGAAGGCGATGTTGAGCTGGAGCCGAGTGCCACCGGAAGTGGCGTCGAGGGCCTCCTGAATGGAGACCCGCGTCTCGGGGGGTAGCTCCTCCATCCGGCCCAGCAGGCGAACGCGCGCGCCCTGGCGCCGCAGCTCGTCGGTCTCGTTGCGGATCACCTTCTCGAGGAGCATGAAGAGTCCCCCTACCTCGTCGTCGGAGCGGGCCCAGTTCTCGCGGCTGAAGGCATATAGCGAGAGGACCTCGATGCCCCGGCGAACGGCGTGGCGGATGATCTCGCGAATTGCTTCAACGCCGGCCGCGTGGCCTTCCATCTCGTTGAGACCGCGTGCTCGGGCCCAGCGCCGGTTGCCGTCCATGATGATGGCGACATGCCGTGGGAGCTCCTCGGGCGGGACCGAGAAGGGCTCCGTGGGTGCGGCGTCGGGAGAGCCCACGACGTCGCGCGGCGCCGTCGCCCGCTCCGTCTCCCGGTGCACCAGCGCGGGAGAGTCCGTCGGGCGGGCGATCCGGCGAGCCACTAGACCTCCAGGATCTCCTGCTCCTTGGCGGCGCCGACGCGGTCGACGTCCGCGATGTGCTTGTCGGTCACCCGCTGCAGGCTTTCGTGCTCGCGGTGCCCTTCATCGGTGCCGATCGTGCCGTCGTGCTCTTCCTTCTTGAGCTGTTCGGCGGCGTCTCGGCGCAGATTCCGGATCTCGACCCGGGCCTCTTCCATGCGCTTGTGAACCTGCTTGACCAGGTCTTTGCGCCGCTCCTCGGTGAGGGGCGGGATATTGAGCCGAATGACCGACGAGTCGACGTTGGGGACCAGGCCGATGTCGCTCTTGATGATCGCCTTCTCGATGGCGGCGAGAACACTGCGATCCCAGGGCTGGATCACGATCTGGTGGGCCTCGGGAACGTTGATCCCGGCGATCTGGTTCAGCGCCGTGGGTGTGCCGTAGTAGTCGACGAGGATCCGCTCGACTATCGAGGTGGAGGCGCGCCCCGTTCGGATCCCCTGCAGATCGCGTTCGAGAACCTCCACCGCCCGGATCATCTTGTGCTCGGCGGAGGTCAACGTCTCGGTGCTCATTCGGCGGCTCCCTCCCGTGATCAGGGTGCCTACGGATTCACCCGCGGCGACCCGCGTGATGTTCTCCGGCTTGTTGAGATCGAAGACGATGATGGGGGTGTCGTTTTCCATGCACAGCGACACGGCTGTCGAGTCCAGCACGCCCAGTCGCTGCGCCAGCACCTGTGAATAGGTCAGCTGCTCGTAGCGCTTCGCCCCGGGGTTGGTCAGTGGGTCGGAGTCGTAGACCCCGTCGACCCTGGTGCCCTTGAGGATGATTTCGGCCCCGATCTCGACGGCCCGGAGCGCGGCCGCGGTGTCCGTCGTGAAGTAGGGATTGCCCGTTCCGGCGGCCAGGATGACGACGCGGCCCTTCTCCAGGTGCCGGACAGCGCGGCGCCGGATGTAGGGTTCGGCGATCTCGTTCATGGCGATTGCGCTCATGACCCGCGTCGGCACGCCGGCCTTCTCGAGCGCGTCCTGCAAGGCCAGACCGTTCATCACCGTGGCCAGCATGCCCATGTAGTCGCCCGTGGCCCGGTCCATGCCCTTGGCGGCAGCCGCCAGACCCCGGAAGATGTTGCCGCCTCCCACGACGATGCCAACCTGGACCTCGAGCCGATGCACCTCCGCGAGCTGCGCGGCGATGAAAGCGCAGAAGTCCGGATCCACCCCGTACTGCCGCTTACCGAGGAGCGCTTCCCCGGAGATCTTCAGCAGGATGCGTTTATAGGCCGGCTGCCGGCCAGCCCCACCGGCCGGGTCGGGCTCGACCTTACCGGAGGCTTCTCCTGTGGCCGCGGTGGCCTCGCTCATCTACTCCCCCAGCTCAAACCGGACGAAGCGTCGAACCTTGATATTCTCGCCTGTCTTGGCGATCGTTTCAGTAACCAATTCGCCGACGGTCCGGTCCTGATCTCGGAACGGCTGCTCCATGAGCACGACTTCCGCGAACCACTTCTTCAGCTGGCCGTCCACGATCTGCGCCCGGATCGCCTCGGGCTTCTTCGCGGTGCCCTCATCGGCGAGGAGCGCGGCCCGCTTCGCCTCGAGCTCATCGGCCGGGATGGCGTCGATAGTCGTGTAGAGCGGCCTCAGGCCCGCAACCTGAACGGCCAGGTTGCGTACGAGCTTCTGGAACTCGTCCGTCTTGGCGACGAAGTCGGTCTCGCAGTTGACCTCGATCAGTACCCCGATTCTGCTGCCCGGGTGTATGTAGCTCGAAACGAGGCCTTCGTTCGCGGCTCGGTCGGCGCGCTTGGCGGCTGCGGCCTGGCCGCGCTCCTTCAGAATCACGGCGGCCTTTTCGAGGTCCCCGTCGGTCTCCTCGAGAGCGCGCTTGCACTCCATCACGCCCGCACCGCTCAGTTCACGGAGAGCCTTGACGGTCTCCGCAGTGATCTTCGCCATAGTTGCTCTGTTCTCCTGTTGTGTGGCGTACGCCCGAGGGTCAGGCGCCCCTGCGCGCCCTCGGGCGACTGGGTCTGATCAGTGAGGGCGGTGCGGCTCTTCGGGCTCGGCTTCGCGCGGGTGGGACGGGACGACGCGCACTCCGGGCAGAAGAACCTCCTCCTCGTCGACATCCGGCTCGAATGTCAGGGCGGCGCCGCCCGCCAGGGCCGCGACCAGCTCCTCGGACGCGGTCTCCTCGATCTCCGGCTCCGCCGGCGCCTCGGGCTGCTCGGCTTCGCCCGCGGCTCGGGCGCCGCGCTCGCGCTGGCCCTCGATGCAGGCATCGGCCACGAGCTGGCAGAGCAACCGAATGGCTCGGATGGCATCGTCGTTGGCCGGGATGATGTAGTCGAGCTCGTCCGGGTCGACGTTCGTGTCACCGGTGCCGATGATCGGGATCTCGAGCTTGCGGGCCTCGGTCACGGCGATCCGCTCGCGGTGCGGGTCGACGATGAAGACCAGGCCCGGCAGCCGCTTCATCTTGCGAATGCCGCCGAAGACGTCCCGGAGGTGCTCCATCTCCTCGACGAGCTTGGCCGTCTCCTTCTTCGTCAAACGCTCGAAGTCGCCACTCGCCTGCCTGGCCTCGAGCTGGTCGAGAAGGGCGATGCGCTTCTTGATCGTGACGAAGTTGGTGACCATGCCGCCGAGCCAGCGGCGGTTGACGTAGGGCTGGCCGGCCCGAGTGGCCTCCTGGAGAACCGGCTCCTGGGCCTGCTTCTTGGTCCCGACGAACAGGACGCTGTCTCCACGCGCGACGGTGTCGCGGGCGGCGGCCAGGGCAAGGTCCAGCCGCTTCACGGTCTGGGCGAGGTCGATGATGTGGATCCCGTTGCGCTCGGCGAAGATGAACGGGCGCATCTTGGGATTCCAGCGGCGGGTCTGGTGGCCGAAATGGACCCCGGCCTCCAGCAGCGCTCGCATCGAGACGGACGGCATGAAACGAACCTCCTGCGGTTACTTCCTCCGCAGCGCTCCTGCCGGAAACCGGGAGGCGCGTAGTGCGTCTCGTCCGGCACCGCTTCCGACACGGCGGCTCTGCGTGTGATCTCCGTTTTCGCCCACGTTGGCGGTGGGCGTAAACGTGTGTCATCGCTCATGCGGTGACCGGCGGGGAGTGTAGCACAGCAACAAGGCCGGACAGGGCAGCGCGCGGCCGCAGCCACGTCAGCCGCCTATCGGCCAGCGCGTTGCGGTAGAGCCTGATCGTCGGCGATGGTCCAGTGCCGGGCTCCACGACCGCCAGGTCCAGCGCGATCGGCAGATGCGGCAACGGCGAGCCGTCGGGCAGCGCGCCCGCGTCCAGGAGGCGGGCTATGCCGCGCCGCAGCAGCGCACGCTTCCGGAAATCCACTGTCTCCTCGGGCAGCCCGAACTCGCGTGAGCGGCGCCACCGAACCTCCACGACCACGAGCCGCGCCGGTGGGCCCGGATCCACGGCCACGATGTCCAGCTCGCTGCGACCGGCGTGGACGTTTCGGGCCAGGACACGCCAGCCGCGTGCCGCGAGGCGCTCCGCCACCAGGGATTCGGCCGCGTCGCCCAGCAGCTGCCGGCTCGTTCGAGCATTGGCCAGTTGATCGCCCATTTCGACTCGATCGTTCCATCCCGTGCGGGCGGACGTCAGTCGATGAGTTCGGCGACCTCGAGAGCTTCGGGCTCGTCGTCCGTGTCCGCTTCGGCGGCATCCTGCCACAGCGTCATTTGCTCGCGATCACGGCACGGGGCGAAGGAGAGACGGTGGATCGGGCAGAGGCCAAGTTCGGCCAGGCCGGCCCGATGCTCGGGCGCGGCATAACCCTTGTTCCCCGCCAGGTCGTAGCCGGGGTAGACGGCATCGAGCTCGACCATCAAGCGGTCGCGGGCCACCTTGGCGATCACCGACGCGGCGGCCACGGAGGCGCACAGACGATCCGCCGAGACCAGGACGCGCTGGTGGACGCGCACCTCGGGCAGGGCGACCGCGTCGAGGAGCAGCGCGTCGGGGCGGACCGGCAGCCGGGCCGCGGCCAGCGTGCTCGCGAGCAGGGTCGCCTGGAGGATGTTGATGCGGTCGATCAGCTCCGCGCTCGACGAAGGCGATCGCCCACGCCACGGCATGCTGGCGGATCTCCACGTCGAGCCGTTGCCGATCCTCGGGCTTGAGGAGCTTGGAGTCCCGAAGGCCTCGCGGTCGCCAATCCGGCGGAAGGATGACCGCCGCCGCGGCCACGGGACCGGCGAGACAGCCGCGGCCGACTTCGTCGATCCCGGCCACGTGGCGATAGCCGCGCGACCACAGGATCCGCTCCTCCGCGAAGTCGGGGTCGAGCCGGGGCCTGTGCCAGGGCGCTACCTGCAGCCGGCCGCCGGCCGAGCCGGGGGCGTAAACAGAAGAACCCCGCCGCGCCCCGGAGGGCGACCGAACGGGGTCCTCGATTGAAGCGGCGGAGCGACTGGCGTTCGGCATGCCGCTCCAGGCAGCTAGCTGTTGACGCGGCGCTCGCGAAGGGTCGCCGCCTTGCCCACCCGCTTGCGAAGGAAGTACAGCTGGGCGCGTCGCGCCTGGCCGTGACGGACGACCTCGATCTTGTCGATGCGCGGGCTGTTGACCTTGAAAGTCCGCTCCACGCCCACGCCACTGGCGATCCGCCGAACCGTGATCGAGCGCTGGATCCCGCCGGCCCGGAGGCGCATGACGGTCCCCTCGAAGACCTGGATGCGCTCTCGAGTGCCTTCGACGACGCGAGCGGAGACGCGGACGGTGTCGCCGGGGCTGAGTTCCGGAAGGTCGGTCCGGATCTGGTCCTGGGTTATCTCTTCGAGCACGCTCACGATCGGTCCCTACTCTTCGTCAAGCGCCTCGGCTGCGCTCGGTGGCTGATGACGGCCCGCAGCCCGGCTGCGATGAAGGCACATTGGAACTGGCCGCCAGCGCGGCCGACGGCGAAGAATAGCATAACCGCGCCTCGTCGCTCAGGGGCGGATGAGCACGACCTCGTCGGGTGTCTCGACCGTGTTGTCTGCGCACATGGCGATGAGAGCCGATCCGTCCGGCGACCACGCCAAGACGTGGCGCGTGCCCGGGAGATCGATCGTCTCCTGGGTGCCGGCCCGGTCGATGACGATCTGACTCGCATCGTGACGCGCCATGGCGACGTCTCCGCGCGAGGAGACGGCCACTTCCTCGACATCTTGCGGCGCGTAGCTGATCGTCACCGGCAAGCCGGCGGGCGTGGTCGGTCGCCGGACTTGACGACCCGATCAGGAGGTGGCTGTCGTCGGTCCAAGTGAGTGATCCGACCATGCCCGCGTCCACGACCCAAACCTTGCCGGTGGCGACCTCGAGGATGCCGACCCTCTCGAGCGACGCCTGGTCTTTCTGGTTCATGCGAAAGGCGACCAGCCGACCGTCCGGGCTGAACGAAACCAGCGCTCCGTACCCCCAGGACACGTCTGCCGCGACGCGGACCGACTCGCCAGTGCCGGTGCGCACTATGTCCAACGTAGGTGGGGCCCGGCGCTTCGCTGGGTGCGGGCGACGGCAGGCCGGCACAGCACGCTCGCGGATAGTGCACGACTGCCAGGAGGGTCCCGTCCGGACGAGAAAGCGACCGGCACGCCGTCCCGCGGATCGCTCAGCCCATCGGCGTCCCAGACCACGTAGTGGTCGCTGCCGGTCTCCTCGAGAGGCATAGCCATGACTCCCGCCGGGCCGGCAAGGATGGTCCCGCGAACGTTGCCGGGCATCATCTCGGCAGCTTTGCTCCCAACATGGCCGACGATGATTGCGGGGGGATTCCCGGCAATGCGTGACGTAGGAGCTGGCATCGATCCAGGCCACGTCGTCCGCGTTCACGGTCTGGGTCGTCGATCCGTCGACGCTCATGATCGTTACCGTCAATGGGGCTCCGCTGGCGCCCTCAACGACGGCGATCTTCGTTCCGGCCGGTGACCAGGCCACGCGCTGCACGGAGCCGGTCACAGAATCTGAGGCCCGGACGATGGGGACGCGGGCGGTCGGGTCGGGGCAGAGATGGCGGCTGTCGGAGTGGGGACCGCGACGGACCCGATGGTCGGAGGTGGCGGACTCGCGGGCGGCCCCAGATCCTGCTTCCCCCGCCACAGTCCCGAGCCGAGGATCAGAACCGCTACTACCCCAACACCGACCAGCGCCAGGGGTACTCCGACGTTGGCTCGGAGCCGTGGACTCGCCAGGCGCGGCGAGTTCGGTCGCAATCCTCCAGCCGTCTCCTCGATACGCCGGAAGGGGGGCGCGGGCGGGGTGTACTGGTCGAGTCCTCGCATTCGGGCCCTGAGTTGTTCGACCAGCGCGTGGTCTTCGGGCCGGGGCGGCTTGACCTCGTCGCTCATAGATCCATGACCTCCGGTCGCTGCCGAAGCGTGGCCAGGCCACGCGATACCCTCGTTCGCACATTGGCCGCGGAAGTGCCCATCACTTTCGCGGCGTCCGCGTCGCCAAGGTCGAACTGGAAGCGGAGAAGGAGGGCTTCACGCTGCCCAGGCGGTAGAACTCGACACAGCTGCTCGAACCAGATCCAGACCTCGGAACGCCGAAAGGCTGCTTCCTCGGCCGTGTCTGCCGGCTCGGGCGAGCGTTCGAGCGGTAGCCAGCCGATCAGACGTCTCCGGCGGATTCGGTCGATGGCGATCCGTCTGGTGATCAGGAATAGCCATGGCAGTGCATCGCCCTGCGGCCCGCGTCCCGAATCCCACGATTCCAGGGCCCGGCGGATATGCCTCTGCCGCTACGTCCTCGGCATCTTCGCGATGACGGAGGAGCGTCAAGGCGTACCGGAACACATCCGGCCACGTGCGGTAGTAGATCCGCTGGAACTCGAGCCGCTCGGTGGCCCGCTCCTCGTCGATCACCAGGTCGCGCTCCCCCCACAGGTGCAGGGCCGTCATTCGGACCTCCCTCATCAAGGTGAACGAACGACGGCGCCAGAGTATGTCAACGCCAGGCAGATGGTCTGAGACCACGGCTGACCGACCGTCGGGCGATGACTACTCGGGAGACGACTTCTCCGTTGCGTTTGGGGCGTCCGACAGGGCTTCGGACGAGGCCTCGTCGCCAAGCTCGGCCAGCAGCCTGGCCTCTTCCTTGCTCATCGGCCGATTGGCCAGCAGCTCCGGCCGGCGCCGACGTGGTCCGCCGCAGCGACTCCTTGAGGCGCCACTTGCGGACCGCTTCGTGGTGGCCGCTGGTAAGCACCTCCGGCACGGCCACGTCGCGGAAGACCGGCGGGCGCGTGTACTGCGGATACTCCAGCAAGCCCGCGGTGAAGGACTCCTCGGCCGTGGACTCGGCATCGATGGCGCCCGGGAGCAGGCGGAGGATCGCGTCCACTACCGCCAGCGCCGGAATCTCACCTCCGGACAGCACGTAGTCCCCGATCGAAAGCTCCAGGTCCACCATCGAGCGGATGCGCTCGTCGACCCCCTCGTAGCGGGGACACAGGATGATCAGATGCGTCCTGCCGGCCAGGTCGTGGGCCCGAGCCTGCGTGAAGACCTCGCCTCCGGGATCCGGCAGGATCACCGTGCTGGCTGGGCGCCGAAGTGCCTCGAGCGCGGCCGCCACCGGCTCCGGCCGCAGGACCATCCCCGCTCCCCCGCCGTACGTGTAGTCGTCGACCGATTTGTGGCGGCCCAGGCCCCAGTGGCGCAGGTCGTGGACTCGGACCGTGGCCAGTCCTCGAGCCTGGACGCGCCCGGGAATGCTCTCCGCCAACGGTCCCTGCAGCATGGCCGGGAAGAGCGTCAGGATCTCGATCTCGAGCGGAGTTCGGGCCGGAGCGGACGCCGGCTGCGGCGATTCGGGCTCGTCCACGGCGGTCACGGTTGGGCCGGGCCTCCGCGGTCCACTTTCTCGTGCGCATCGGGCGCATCGGGCGCATCGGGCGCTCGGGCGTCCCGGCCGCATCGACCGCCAATTCGCCTTCACCGCCGTGACCCCGCAAGCCCAGGGCCTCGCCGTCGACCACGATCTCGCCCCTGGCCGGCGCGAAGATCCGGACGACCGCTCTCACCAGTGGCACATCGATTTCGCCCGCCGGGCCGCGAACGACCACGACCTCCGCACCGCCGGCCCGGTAGACGTCGACCGCCTCGCCGAGCGCGGTGCCGTCGGTATCGGTCACAGACGCGCCGACGACCTCGTGCCAGTAGAACTCGCCCCGGGGAAGCTCCTCGCCGGGTGCCACGACGGCCTCCAGGTAGACGTCGCGCAACGCCTCGGCGGCCGTTCGGTCCGCCACCTCCGCGAACCGCAGCCGCCAGCCCTGGGCATCCGGCCCGGCCTCGACAATGGTCAGGGGCGCGTCACCGCCCTCGACGAACAGCGAGCGGCCGACCGCGAACCGCTCCTCCGCTCGATCGGTCAGGGACTCGACGCGGACGGTGCCCTTGCAGCCCGTGGAAACCCCGGACCAGCCCGACTACGAGCCTGTCGCCGGCGCTCACAGCGCGAGGCTCAACCGATTTCCAGCGAAACGGACTCGCCTTCCCTGGCCGACAGGACCTTGAGCAGAGTCCGCAGCGCCTTGGCAACGCTGCCGTTACGCCCGATGACCTTGCCCATGTCCTCTTCGGCGACATGAAGCTCGATCACCGTCCCGTCGGGGCCTGTATGGACCTCGACGACTACCGCGTCGGGGTCGTCTACGAGGTTCTTGGCAACATATTCGACCAGATCCTTGGCCGCCATGGCCTTCTCCTTCAGTGTTCCGAGATACGTGGGTGGCGCCGGCTGGCGGCCGTTGCTACTTGGTCGAAGGGGCGGCCTTGCGCTCAACCTTGGGGATGATGCCCGCGTTGCCGAGCAGTCGAGCGACCGTGTCGGACGGCAGTGCGCCCTGCGCAAGCCACTTCTTGACCTTCTCGGCGTCTACGGCGAACTCGGCCGGGTCGGTCCGGGGGTTGTAGTGGCCGATGGTCTCGATGGCGCGGCTGTCACGCGCGCTTCGACTATCCATGACCACGACGCGGTACGCCGGCTGCTTGGTGGCCCCGACGCGGGTGAGACGAATTCGAACTGCCATGTGCGAACTGGTTCCTCCTTGTTGCTGGCGGCTTGTCGCGCGGCGACTCTATCTGGCCGTCACGACGAGCCGCACCATAACCGTATTGCCATCGGTCACGGAGGCGGCGATGCCGCCCACGTGGTCCAGGTAAGGCCTGTAGTCGATCGTCCAGCGCGACTGGTCGGTCGGGAAGACGGCGCGGCCGACCTCGTCCTCCAGTTGCGGGACGTTGATGTATAGCGATCCCTCGCTGCTGCTGCCCGACGCGCCGATTGCCGTCGAGTAGTCGGCCTGGGAGGCCAGCGAAGAAGCCGGCGTCGTGTCGAGAACGGCCTTGACGAACGCGTCCGTGTAGCCGACCACGATCAGGTTGTCCTTGGCGGCAAACGCGAGCTGGAGCGGTCCGCGCCCGGCAGCGCCTGGAACGGAGACCACCGTGATGGTGCGGCCCCCGTACGTCTCGGTGCTGGTCTTCAGACCGGTCGCGATGCTCGACAGGCCGATCAGGCTGCCGGCCATATCCACCTTCGACTTAGCCGTGGCGGCGTCGGCGGCCTCGGCCACGACCCCGCCGTCGAACGTGGAGCCGTTTCTGGTCACGACGGCCGTTCCGTCGCCAAGCCAGCCGACCCCGCCGACGAGAGACAGCGCGCTATCGACGCTCTTGAGAGAGCCGGCGTCGAGGCCCGGCAGCGGCGCAATGGACTCCAGGGCGCCGAGGACGTCCTGGACGACGGGCCCGAGCGAATGCACCTCCACCATGCCCACGGTGTTGCCCGGGAGGCTGGTGGCGATCCGGCTCGAGTGATTGCCGAAGCTGGGGATCCCCGTCCTCGGCAGGGCCATGTCGACGACCATCGCCTCGGCCTCGGCCCGGACGGCGCCGGCCAGCCAGCGCGGCATCGAACTCGTGTCGACCGCCGTGGGCAGGGTGGCGCCTTGCGCCCCGAGTACACCGCACATGAACGCTGCAGACGAGTCGAGGCCCTGCGCCACGACCGTGGGAACGTCGACGTAGAAGCGGGCCAGGCTGTCGCCCGAGAGCGACCCCATCGCCGCCTGGTAGTCCGGATTGTCGGCCAGAGAGCCGTTGGTCCGAGTGTCGAGGGCCGCCTTGACTCCGAGCACCGTGCCCAGGAGAAGGTCGTTGTCGGTAAGCGCATATGCGCCCGGCAGGACGCCGGAACCGACCGTGTACAGCCTGGCGCCGGCATAGTCCTGCGGCGTGCTGGTGAGCTTGAGCTGGTTCAGCTCCGCGTTGATCCAGTTCTGGGCGCCCGCACGATCCTTGAGGGCGAAGATGGCAACCGCGCTCGGAGCACGGGCCAACGACATCCCGCCCAGCACCGTCTTGGCATCCGGATGGATGGAGACCTTGTCGATCGACAGCTGGCTGCACACGGGTGCGTTACCGGTCTCGACGGCGCCAAGGTCCCCGACGGCAATCGAGACTTCGCCTTCCATCCAGGGTTTGAACGCCGACGTGTAGTTCAAGTCCGGCGAGACCCTGCCGATGAGCATGTTCAGCAGCTCATCCATGGCGTTGTTGAATTGGGCCCGATCCTGCCATCCCGGGAAGTGGCTCATGAAATCCGACAGCTTGGCGCGCTGGTTGCCCGGCAGATCCGTTCGCAGTTCCATGAAGTAGAGCGAGTTCTTGGGGGCCATGCTCGCGGTGAGGGACTTCGATCCGACCGCGCCGGAGAGCACGAACGTGCCCGCCGTCGTGACCAGAGCCACGATCAGAACGATCGCGCCGGCCACGGCCCATCGCAATCGCCGAGAGCGCGGCGTCACGGCGATCGGATGGACGCCGGCCGCCCACTCGTCTCCCATGGGCACGACCGCGGCCTGCCGGGCGGACTGGGGCCTGGGGCGCCGCGGCCTGGGGCTCGCCGCCAGATTCGTGGTTCGCCGGACGGTCCATCGGGATCCCGCTCCTAACCGCGGCCGAGCATGCCGGGAATCCGCCCGAGCCGGCCGCCGGAGAGCTGCTTCATCATCTTCTGCACGTCGCCGAACTGCTTCATCAGCTGATTGACGTCCTGGAGCCGCGTCCCCGAGCCACGCGCGATGCGACGGCGGCGGGCGCCGTTGAGGATGGTCGGATCCTGTCGCTCCTCGGTGGTCATGGATCGGATGATGGCCTCGACTCGCTTGAGATCGCCCCGATCGACCGAAGCCTGAGCTTCCTTGGCCATCCCGCCCAAGCCCGGGATCATGTCGATGATCTGGCCCATCGGTCCCATCTTCCGGACCTGCTCCATCTGCTCGAGCATGTCCTGGAGGGTGAAGCTGTTCTTGCGCAGCTTCTCGGCCATCTTGGCGGCCTGCTTCTCGTCGAAGTGCTCCTGCGCCCGCTCGACGAGAGTGAGCACGTCGCCCATGCCCAGGATGCGCCCGGCCAGGCGGTCGGGATGGAACGGCTCCAGGGCGTCCGTCTTCTCGCCCGTGCCCATGAATTTCACGGGGATGCCCGTCACGGCACTGATCGAAAGCGCTGCGCCGCCACGGGCGTCGCCGTCGATCTTGGTGAGGATCAGGCCGGTCACGGGCACGGCCGCGGCAAAGGCCTCGGCCACGCCGACGGCCTCCTGGCCCGTCATGGCGTCGACGACGAGGAGCGTCTCCGAAGCCTTGAGCGCGGCCGATAGTTCGGCGATCTCCTTCATCAGCGGCTCGTCCACGCTGAGCCGCCCTGCGGTGTCGACGATCACGACGTCGCGAACCTGCTTGCGGGCCGCCTCCACGCCCTCTTTGGCGATGGCCAGAACGGTCGTGCCGGTGGCGGCGCGGTAGACGGGTATCTCCACGCTCTTGCCGAGCGTTTGGAGCTGGTCCACGGCCGCGGGCCGGTACGGATCGGCGGCCACGAGCAGAGGCCGGCGGCCCTGGCGATGGAGATGCCGGGCCAGCTTCGCCGCACTGGTCGTCTTGCCCGAGCCCTGGAGGCCGACGAGCAGCACGACTGCGGGCGAGCCGGTCAGCCGGAAAGTGCGATCGCCCGCCGACAGAAGCCCGACGAGCTCCTCGTTGACGATCTTCACGACCTGCTGGCCTGCCGTCAGGCTTTCGAGGATGTCCGCCCCGGTCGCCCGCTCACGAACCCGGGCGACGAAGTCCTTGACGACCTTGAAGTTGACGTCCGCCTCGAGAAGAGCCAGTCGAACCTCGCGCATGGCCGTGTCGACGTCGGCCGCGCTGACCCGCCCGCGCCCGGTGAGAGCGCTGAGGGTATTGCGCAGCCGCTCGCTCAGAGCGTCGAACATGAGGGCTCGGACTCCTCGATCCGTGTCGCCGTCCCGGGAAATGGGACGACGCTGGGCCGCGGATTCTGGCGGCACCGAAGGCTCGGGGAGTGTACCGCATCGAGACTCGGGCGGACAGGAGCCGATTTGTGGCGGCGACCGCGGCGCGGGCCGCCTGCCGGCGCTAGGCGAACAGGGCGGCCACGAAGGCGTCGGGGTCGAAGGGCAGCAGGTCGCCCAGCTTCTCCCCCACTCCGACGAACCGGACCGGCACCTTGAGGGCGTCCTCGATGGCGAAGACGATGCCGCCCTTGGCAGTGGAATCCAGCTTCGTCAGCACGATCCCGGTCAGCCCGACCGTTTCGTTGAAGACTCGGGCCTGGGCCAGGCCGTTCTGGCCGGTGGTCGCGTCCAGGACGAACAGCACCTCCGGCCTGGCGCCGGGGATCCGCCGGTCGATGACCCGGCGCATCTTGGCCAGCTCGTCCATCAGGCTGGCCTTCGTGTGCAGCCGCCCCGCCGTGTCGGCTATCACGACATCGATGTGACGGGCGAGGGCGGCATCCAGGGCGTCGTAGATTACGGCGGCGGGATCCGCGCCTGGGGCATGGGCCACGAACTGGCTGCCCGAGCGGTCGGCCCAGATCTTGAGCTGGCCTATGCCGGCGGCGCGGAACGTGTCCGCCGCTGCGAGCAGCACGGTTCTGCCCTCGGACCGCAAGCCATGGGCGAGCTTGCCGATGGTCGTGGTCTTGCCGGTCCCGTTGACTCCGACTACGAGCACCACGGCGGGCTGGCCCGGCGCCGCGGGCTCCATTCGCCAGCCGGGCTCCACCGGCAGGAGAAGCGCGGCGAGCTCCGCCCGGACCGCGGCCTCCGCTGTCTCTTCCCGCTTTCGGGAGCGGGCCCGCTCGACGACCTTCATGGCCAGCTCACCGCCCACGTCGCCGGAGATCAGCATCTCCTCGACGCCTTCCCAGTCGGCGTCAGCCGGGCCCTCGCCCAGCAAACCCCGCAGCCGCGACATGAAGCCGCCGCGGCTCTTCTGAAGACCCGCGCTGAGGTCTCCGGGAGCCAACTCATCGGCGGACGGCTCGTCGTCCGACCACTTGATGGCGGGCAGATCCTCCCGCTCCGCGGCGGGCTCGATCCAAACGGGCGCGGGAGTCTCGACCGCGGTGGTCTCGGCCGCGACGGCTTCCGAGGCGGAGGACTCGGCCTCGTTCTTCGGTTCCTTGGGCTTACGGCGCAGGAACAGGTCGCACCTCCAGATCAGCCGGCCGCGGTCGCGGCGTTCTCGCGGGCCACCCGGTCTGCCATCTCGCGGGCCTCCTCGAGACGCAGACTCACCACCCGGCTCACGGCATCCTCGCCTACGGTAACGCCGTAGAGCGCGTCCGCGGTCTCGATCGTGCCGCGATTGTGGGTGATGACGATGATCTGCGTTTGCGCCGCGAGGCCTCTCAGGGCTTCGGCGAAGCGCCCGATGTTGGCCTCGTCCAGGGCGGCGTCCACTTCGTCGAGAACGCAGAACGGCACGGGGTGGACCTCGAGCATCGCGAACAGCAGAGCCACGGCCGTGAGCGCCCGCTCGCCTCCCGAAAGCATGCTCAACGGCTGCGCTTTCTTGCCGGGCGGACGGGCCACGATCTCGATGCCGGTGGCGGCCAGGTCCTCGGGCTCGGTCAGGCTGAGACGGGCGAAGCCACCGCCGAAGAGCTGGCGGAAGCGGGTCCCGAAGGCGGTCTCGAGGGCCGCGAAGGTAGACCGGAACTGCTCGGCAATCATGGCGTTGAGCTGCTCGATCAAGGGCACGCGTCTTGGAAATCGCGTTCGTCAGGTCCGAGCGCTGCGCCTCGAGGCCGTCCAGGCGAGTCTTGACGGCCTGGTACTCCTCGGTCGCGAATGGGTTGGGGGCGCCAAGCTCGTGGAAGCGCCGGCGCAAGCCGGCAAGCTTGGCGGGACCCGGCGGTTCGGCCGGCGGTGCCGCGGACCAGCGAGCGGTTGCGTCGGTGAGCGCCGCCTCGAGTGAGTCGGCCGCGACCTCCTCGGCCTCGGCCGCGACGTCGTCGGAGGTCCCGACCGGCCTCCTCGTCATCGCCATCCTCGTGGCCCTCGCCGGCGAGAAGGCGGAGCCCGAGACTGCCCAGACCGGCCATCTCGAGGAGCACCTGCTCCCGGATCGCATCGAGCGCCAGGCGGGCCTCCAGCTCGGCAACCTCGGCCGATCGTGCTCCTTCCTGGCAGATGCGAAGCCTTTCGCGGGATTGGGTCGTCGAAGCCTCCGCCTCGGCCAACCGGGTCCGCGCGGCAGAGGCCGCCGCCCGCAGCTCCTCGAGCTCGAGCCTCATGGCCGCTTCACGGCTTGCAGCCGCGGCCAGCTCCTCGCCAAGGCTCTCGCGCTCGGAGCCGATGCGCAGTTCTCGTGCCGAAAGCTCGGCCTTCTGGCGCTCCAGGCCCGCGATTCGGTCCTGGTTCAGGTTGGCGGCAGCCGATGCCCCGGCTCGCCGGGCCTCGATCTCGCGGCGACCGGCTTCCAGCGCCGACTCCTCGGCGGCCAGCTGGTCTCGCCGGGATCGCAGCGAGGCAGCCCGGGTCTCCCACTCTCTCAGAGCGCTCCCGCGGTCGTCGCCCGAAACGGGCGCGTCGACCTCGGCGGCAGCGGCCGCGGTCGCGGATCCGCCTGCGCCCGGCTCCGGCGCGGCGCCGGCAGAGGCTCGGCCGGCCCGGCGCTCTGTCGAACGGCCTCACGCAACCGATCCCGCTCGGCCGATGCGCGGACGGCCTGCGCTTCGCGCCACGCTGCCTCTCTGGCCGCGGTCTCCAACTCTCGCGTGGCTCTCCGTTCCGCTTCCTCTGCCTCGTGTCGCGCCGCCCCCGCTCGGCGTTCCGCCTCGCGCGCCGAGTCCAGCGCGGTCCTGGCCGTAACCGCGCCGGCCGCCGCCTCGGCTGCCTGAGTGGCCGCCAGCGCCGATTCCGACTCCACCCGGGCCAGCTCCTCGGTCAGACGCTCGATCTCCGCTCGCCGTTCCAGGAGGGACTCCGAGCGGCCAACCGTCACGACCCCGATTGACGAGACCACGCTCCCATCGCGGGTCGCGACGATCCAACCGGCGGGCAACATCGGTTGCACCGCCAGGGCCGCGGCGATGTCCGGCGCCCAGACGCAGCGACGGAGAAGCCTGCTTGCGGTGCCGCCCGGATCGGCGCGGATCGCATCCACCAGCCGGCCGCCGCCACGTGCGATGGCCGCGGCCGTGGCGGCCTCGGCGATTTCCGCCTCGGCGGTTTCCGCCGCATGGTCCCGGACGTCCGCTCGAGAGCCGCGGCGGCCCTCTCCGGCCGGCATCTCCGCCCCGAGCACCAGCACCCCGCGCTGATCGTTCAGCCCGGGTACGGCGTCCCGGCCGACCACGTAGCCTCGCATCGCTTCGCCCAGGGCCGCCTCGACGGCAACTCGGAATCCGGCCTCCACCTCGAGCCCCTCGGCCAGGGGCTTGCCTCCGACCTTCCTGGCAGCCCTGGCGATCCCTCGCGCCTCGTCCTCCGCGAGCCGGGCTCCGGCGGCTTCGAGCCGGCCACGCAGCCCGGCCGCTCTTGTGGCCGTGGCCGCGGCACGCTCCGCGGATGCCTGGCGGGCACCCTCCAGCCGATCGAGCCGCGCTCGGGCGGCCTCTCGGGCCGCGACGGCCGCCTTCTCCTCCTCGATTGCCGCGGCCAGCGCCGCTCTCGGCACGGCGCACGCGGCCTCAGCCTCCGCCTCCCGGCCGGCCAGCGCGTCGGCCTGGGCACGCTCTTCGGCGGCCACTCTCTCGGCCTCCGCCAACCTCCGCCGAGACGTCTCCAGTTCGGCCGTACGGGCCGCCTCGACGCGCCTCAACGCCGTGAGCGCTTCGCCCTCGACCTGCCTGGCGGCGCGCATCGCCCCCAGCTCCCCAAGCGCCTCCGCGAGCGACCGCTCCGCCTCGCCCAGCGCCGCGGAGAGCGCGAGGTCGCGTTCCGGAATCGGTCCGGCCAGCTCGCGCCGCGCGCGAGCGAGGTCCGCCTCGGCGGCCGCCAGCTCGGCCTCGAGCCGCTGCCTGTCCCGCTCGGCTGCGCCGGCGTCGCCGACCGCCCGGGCGTCACGGAGCTGCAGCTCCGTGAGCGCGGCTCTGGCGGCCTCGTACGCGGTCCGCCGTTCCGCTTCCGTCTCCGATCCGAAAGCCAGCTCGCGAGCCACTTCCGCGGCCCGCTCTTCGGCCTTCCGCAGTTCGGCCAGCGCGGCGTCGATCTGCGAGCGCAACGAATCCAGCTGGCGTCCGGTCTCCCGGGCGTTTGCCGACGCCTGGTACCAGCGGGACCTCGCCACGGCGATGATCGCGCGGCCGTATTCTCGGCCCGCGGTCTGCCGGGAGGCATGCTGCTCGGCCTGGGCGCCCAGGCGCCTCGCCTGCGGGCGCAGCTCCGCCAGGACGTCCTCGACCCGGGCGAGATTGGCCTCGGCCTCGACGAGCTGCTCCTCCGCCCTCGACTTGCGTCGCTCGTGGCGGCGGACACCGGCCACTTCCTCGAAGAGCGGGCGCCTCTCCTCGGGCCGCAGCGCCAGCGCCTGGTCCACCATGCCCTGGCCGATGAAGAGGAATGCGTTGTCGGCCAGGTGGGCCGCGTCGAGCAGATCGACGAGGTCCTTGAGCCTGACGCGCTGGCGATTCAGCAGGTAGTCGTTCTCGCCGGAGCGGAACAGCCGGCGTCCGAGTTCCACGGTCTCGAAGTCGACCGGCAGAAGGCGGTCCGAGTTGCCGAAGACGAGAGTCACGTCCGCCATGCCGACGCCGGAGCGCTTCTCCGACCCGGCGAAGATGACGTCCTCGGACTTGCGCAGGCGCAGGGCGCGACCCTGTTCACCCAGAGCCCAGCGGAGGGCATCGGCAAGATTGCTCTTGCCGGCGCCGTTGGGTCCCACGACGGCGCTGATCCCCGGGCCGAACTCGACAAGCGTCCGCTCCCCGAACGACTTGAAGCCCTGCAGTCGAAGGGCCAGCAGGCGAGCGGGAGCGGTCATGGGCGCCGGGGGCATCCCGGGCCGAACTGGGAGTGAGTCACGACTTCGGGCCCCCGCCGGCGCCACGCGAACGGGTCGTTCGGGCTGCCTTGTCGCTCGGACCTGCCCGGGGTTCGACATCGAGCAGGTCGATGTCCAGCTCGATCCACGGCTCCGCGTCTCGCGGAGCCGCGGGTCCGGGCCGATCCGCCGCCGCGGCCTCCCAGGGTTGACTCGCGTCGGCCCCGAACTCGGCCTCCGACCCGCCGAACTCGGCCAGCTCCGGCGCCCCCTCCTCGCCTTCGGCGGGGTGACCCGGCTGTGATCGCAGCGTCTCTATTCCCCGGGCCGCCGCCTCGGTCTCGGCCACGCGCCGGGAGTGACCCTGGCCCATGCCGATGATGCGCCCGCCCACGACGACCTCGATTCTGAACACCTTGTCGTGGTCCGGTCCGACCGCGTCGAGGAGGCGGTATTGGGGGCGTTCTCCGGTGAGGCGCTGGGTGTATTCCTGCAGCCGGCTCTTCGGGCTCTTCAGAGCCCCGAGAGGACGATCGCTGGTTATCTCCGGCGCGGCGAGGGCGGTCACGAATCCGCTGGCGACCTCGTACCCCAGGTCGAGGTAGAGAGCGCCGACCAGGGCCTCGAAGGCGGAGGCGAGCAGGGTCGGCCGGAGCCGGCCACCGCGCCTGGCTTCGCCTTCACCGAGCAGCAGATACTCGCCAAGACCGAGCCGGCCGGCCAGGCGGGCGAGGCCGGCAGTGCTGACGATCGAAGCTCGCCGAGCGGAAAGAACGCCTTCGTCGTCGTCAGGATGGCGGCGGTAGAGGACGTCCGAAATGGCCAGGCTCACGACAGAGTCGCCGAGGAACTCCAGGCGCTCGTTGTGGCCGGCGGCCAGGTCCCGATGCTCGTGCAGATAACTGCTGTGAATCAGCGCCTGCTGTAGCAGGTCGAGGTCACGGACCGGGAGCCCCAGCCGCTCGGCAAGAGCGGCCGCGGGGCGCATCAGTCGGTCGAGCGGCTAGGACGCGTGCTCGTCGATGTAGTCGGCGGCGTCCTGCACGGTCCGGATCTTCTCGGCGTCTTCGTCGGAGATCTCGGTCCCGAATTCTTCCTCGAGACTCATGATCAGCTCGACGAGATCCAGGGAGTCGGCGTTCAGGTCGTCAACGAACGAGGCTTCCGGCTTTACCTCGTCCTCGTCGACGCCGAGCTGCTCGACGACGATCTTCTTGAGTCGCTCGTAGGTTGTGGCCACTGACGCCCTCCTCGGGGTTCCTGGGCTGGAGATTGACGGTCACTGCGGCCCCGGCTCCGGGGCGTGGTGCGCACCGGCGACGGAGTCGCGAGTCATCCTCCCGAGTACACCGTTGACCAGACGCCGCGCCGGCTCGCCACTGTAGGTGCGAGCCAACTCGACCCATTCGGCAATGGCCACCCGGGACGGCGTGCCGGAGTGTAGCACCTCGCCGATGCCGCTACGCAGCAGAGTCCGATCCATTCTGGCCAGCTGGACGACCGGGTATTGGGGCGCGAGCCGCTCGATCAGGGCATCGATGCTCTCGCGGTCACCCACGACGCCGTCGACCAGGGCGCGGGCGAACCCGGCGGTGGCCTCATCGGCGGCACTCTCCGCCAGATGGCGCTCCAGGACCGCCGAGGCGGTCCGCTGCCCGAACTCGGCCTCGAAGAGAGAGGCCAGGGCAAGCCGCCGAGCCAGGCGATGGGAGTTGACCTCATCGGTCGCCCCTTTGTCGCGGCGCGGGCCTGGCGGCGTGCGGCGCGGGCCTGACGGCGTGCCGTTCGCGGCGGGGGTCACTTGCCCAAGCCTTCCACTCCGTCCACGACGACGGTCACCTCTCCGAGCTCGAGGTCCAGCAGTCGCTCGATCGTGGCTCCGACTGCCTGCCGGACCTGAGCGGCAAGCGGACGCAATGCGTGGCCCGGCCGGGCCAGGACCCAGACTCGGACGGAAACCTTGCCGTCGACGAGACGAGCCCTTACTGGTGAGCCGGCCAGCCAGGCCAGCGGCCCGCCGCGCCCGACCTTCAAGACGCCCGGTACCTCCAGGGCGGCCACTCTGACCATCTCCACGATCACGGAGTGGCTCACGGTCAGTGGATCCGCGGATCTCGCGCGAGTCGCTCGAGTCGCCTCGCCGGAGCTTCGGCCGTCCATCGCGCTCGCCTCCGTTTCTAGGTCGCTTCGGGCTTCCGCCCCGATCCTGCGCCAAGGGCGCCCGCGATCAAGTCGGGTATGTGCGCACGGGCCGCCGTGGCGCCGGCCTCGACCGCGAACTCGATCATGCGCCGCTTCGCCGAGCCGTGGGTGATCAGGACCATCCCCTTCACTCCGAGCAACGGCGAGGCGCCCAGCTTCTCGTAGTCGAACAGGTTCCGGATCCGGCCCACCGCGGGGCGCATGAACAGGTAACCGATCTTGCCGCGGATCCCGGCCTGGAACTCCTTGCGCCACAGATTGAAGATGAAGCCGGCCAGTCCCTCGAAGAACTTCATCGTCACGTTGCCGACCACGGCGTCGCAGACGGCCACGTCGGCCATGTGTTTGACCAGATCCCGGCCCTCGACGTTGCCGATGAAGTTGAGGGTTCCGTCGTCGTCGAGCATCTGCGTCGCCTGCTGGATGGCGAGGTCGCCCTTGCCCTTCTCCTCGCCGATCGACAGCAAGCCGATCCGGGGCTTCGGGACGCCCAGCACCTTCTCCGCATACAGGGAGCCCATGTGGGCGAACTGGTAGAGGTTCTGGCCGGTCGAATCCATGTTGGCGCCGATGTCGAGCAGGACGAAGGGTCCGGTCTCGGTGACCATCTGGACGGCCAGCGCAGGCCTGTCGACCCCGGGCAGACGGCCGAGCCGCAGAACCGCGGCGGCCATGCCCGCGCCCGAATGTCCGGCCGTCACCAGCGCGTCCGCTCGCCCCTGCTTGATCAGGTCCATGGCGACCATGATCGAGGAGTCCTTCTTGGTCTTGAAGGCGATCGCCGGAGATTCGTCCATCTCCACGACCTGGCTCGCCGGAACGATCTCGACGTTCGGCGGGATCGGACCGCCGGCGACCTCGTCGATGCGCCCGGGGATGCCCACGAGAAGCACCCTGTCGGACGGGTGCGCGCGTGCCCACGACAGCGTCCCTCGGACGATCTCGAGAGGCGCGTGATCGCCGCCCATGGCATCTACGGCGACTCGGACGGCTCCGCCATCGACCGTGCGGACCGTGGTCAGATCCACAGGCTCAGGCCGTCTGCTGCGGCTTTTCCTGCTTGATCTCGAGCGTTGGCCGGCCGGCGTAGTAGCCGCATTCCGGGCAGGCGTGGTGCGTCAGCTTGGGCTGATGGCAGTGCGGGCACGGCTCCAGGTGAGGCACGGAAATGGCCAGGTGAGCGCGTCGATCGCCCTGTCGGGCGTGCGAGACTCGCCTCTTTGGAACACCCATTGGTGTGGTTTCTCCTTATCGCTCCCGCGCGTGGCCTGATGGCATGGGCCGGGAGAGCGCCGGGGCGCGACATCCGATCCGTGACGGGGTGCGATGAATCATACCCTGCCGGCAGGACCGAGGCGGGAGTTTAGCGGTTCCTGGGGCCCCTGTCACCGATTCTCGGAGGATCCGCCGGCCCGGGCCGCCGGGCCGCCGGGTCGGATGGCCGGTCGTCCTCCGGATCGGCGGCGAACCCTCGCAGGACCTCCAGGCGAGGGTCGATCTCCGCGGCGGCGTGATCGTGCGGTCCGCTGGCGAGTTCCTGGCCGCACTCGACGCACAGCCCGGGGCAGTCCTCTCGACACAGCGGCGCGATCGGCTCCGCCAGCCGGATCGCGTCGCCGTACCTCACCTTCCAGCTCGAGCTCGTGGTGATCGTTCAGCCGGAGGGCGTCGGGTTCGGCTTCCGTGTCCAGCGGGAGACCGCTCGCGAGGTCGATGGTCGGCAGTGCCTCCTCGTCGATCTCGATCTCCACGGGCCAATCGAGATCGCGCAGGCAGCGGCTGCAGACTTGATGCGATGGCGCTGGAGAGCCGCGCGTGAACGAGCAGACCGCGGTTCGTCCGGGTGAGCCGGACCTCGCCCGTCGACTCCCTTGGTCTGCTCGAGGTCGGGGCCGAGGTCGAGCGGTGGCGCCGAAACGTGGAGGTTGCGGATCGTGCCGAGCGGCTCGGCCAGGAGCCCGGCCACGTGGAAGGTGAGCGCCTCAGCCGCGGACAGGCTGCTCCTCGCCTGCTTCGTCGTACTCGCCTGGCTCTTCTTCCTGGCCTTCGTCGGGGGTCGGTTCCACTTCGACGGCACGCCGATCCTCCAGTAGCTCCAGGCCGCGTTGATGGTCTTGAGGGTCCGCATCACTTCGGTCTCGAGGCCCACCAGGACCTCGGACGCGTAGTCGTCCGCGCCGCGTCGGATCGCGGCCCCCTCCGTCTCGGCCTGGCGCACGATCTCGTGGCTCAACTCCTCAGCCTGGCGAGTCAGCTCGCGTTCCTCGATCAGGTACGTGGCCTGCTCCTGGGCCCGGGCCAGGATCTGTTCGGCCTCCTCGCGAGCCTGCTCGAGCAGCCGCTCGACTTCGTTGTTGACGCGCCGTGCGGACTTGACCTCCTCGGGGATGGTCACTCGCAGCTGGTCGATCCATTCGAGCGCCTCGGCCTGGTTGACGATCACGCTGCTGCTGAAGGGGACTCTCCTGCCGTTCGCCACGAGCCCCTCTAGTCGCTCGATCAAGACGATGATGTCTATCGGACGGGCCCTCCTTGGGCAGGGTCGCGAGGGCTGCCGGTCTGGTCGATTATAGACTCCGGCCCCGCGCCGGGCAGACGCCTGGAAACGGCCGGCGGCACCATCTGGGTCACGTCGCCGCCGAAGGCCGCGATCTCCTTGACCAGGCTCGAACTGAGGTAGCTGTGCTCGAGCGATGTCATGAAGAAGACCGTGTCGACTTCCGGCGCCAGTTTCCGGTTCGTGTGAGCCATCTGGAGCTCCGACTCGAAGTCGGAGATGGCCCGCAGTCCGCGGACGACGAACGTGGCCCCGCGGCGGCGGCAGAAGTCGACGGTCAGACCGTCGAACGACTCGACCTCGATACGGGCAGCTGACGTCGAGCGGGCAGCACTCGGCGACCGCCTCGCGGATGACGGTGAGGCGGAGGTCCGTCTCGAAGATGGGGGACTTGTGAGGGTTCACGAGGACGGCGAAGACGACGCGATCGAAGACCAGCGCGGCTCGCGAGACCACGTCCAGGTGGCCGTAAGTGATCGGGTCGAACGAGCCCGGGTAGACGGCGATCTTCACCTGGCTGCCTCCTCAGGCTTTGCCGACGGATCGGCCGACTTCGGGTCCACCTGGCGGTAGAACGTCAGGGCGGTCTCCCCGAAGCGCCGAGTCCTCACGGATGCTAGCAGTCCGGACGCCTGCGGTGGAGGCGTCCGCCAGAAATGCTTGGCCACGACCCACGCCAGCGGGGCGAGGAGTGCCGGCTCCGGGGCCCCGAGAACGAGCCAGGGACGCCTCCAGGAGCCGCGGCTCGGCATAGGGCGGATCCATCAGGACGACGTCGAACGGACCGTCCTGCGATGCCCGCTCCCTCAGGTACTCGACCGCGTCGAAGCGCACGACGCCGGCGCCCTGGGACAGGCGGGTCCTGGCCAGGTTCTCGACGATCACGCGAACCGCCGCGGCATCTCTCTCCACGAACACGGCCCTTGCCGCGCCGCGAGAGAGCGCTTCGATGCCGCCTGCTCCCGAACCGGCGAACAGATCCAGGACCGCTGGCCCCGGCGAGATCCGGCTCCAGGATGGCGAAGAGAGTCTGCTTGACGCGATCGCCGAACGGACGAGTCCCCTCCCCGGGCGCGACCAGGCGAGTGCCTCGGGCGGAACCGGCGATGACCCTGCCCGCGTCGCTCATGGCGCTACCGGGTCGCGGCCCGCGTCTTGCGGCGGTCGGCCACGTCGGCCGCGTCGGCCGGTCGGCCGCGTCGGCCAGCACTTCGCCCGCCCCCACCCGAGCCAGCCAGCCGCGCTGCAACTCCACGGCCAGGGCTTCGTTGCCGGGGCGCAGGGCCCCGGTTCGTCCACGAGCCTCTCGGCAACTTCCCTGGCCCGGGCCGCCAGCTCCCGGTCTTCCTTGTTTCGCAGCGACGCGATCCGCAGGGTCGGCAGGCCGCTCTGGTGCAGTCCCAGGAGCTCGCCCTCGCGGCGCAGCTCCAGGTCCAGCTCCGCGAGCTCGAAACCATCCGTGTGAGTGGCCAGCGCCGTCATCCTCGCCTTCGCCGTCTCGTCGGCGGAGTCGGAAACGAGAATGCAGTACGCCTGGTCCTCTCCCCGCCCGACCCGGCCGCGAAGCTGGTGAAGCTGGGCCAGGCCGAATCGGTCGGCGTCGAGGATCAGCATCACGGTGGCCTCGGGCACGTCGACGCCCACCTCCAGGACGGTCGTCCCGACGAGCACGTCCAGCTCGCCCCGGCGGAACAGGTCCATCGTGGCGTCGCGCTGGGCCGCCTTCATCTGGCCGTGCACGACCCCAACGCGTGCGGCCGGCTCTGCCGGCAACCCGGCCCGAGCCGCCGCATCGGCGAGTTGGGCCGGCAGGGCCGCGGCGACTTCGTCGGCTGAACGAGCGGCCGTCTCCTCGTCCTCCTCGACCAGCGGAACGACGACGAAGACGCGATGCCCGGCCCGGACTTCCCGGACGACGAGCGGGTAGGCACCTCGGGCCGGATCCTGGCGCGTTCCCATCAGGTCATCGGTGCGGCGGATGCCGGTCATGACGCGCTGGCGTCCCGGCCGGCAAAGACCGGAGATCGGAAACGTCCAGGTCGGCCAGCAGGATCTGGCCGAGCGTTCGGGGGATGGGCGTCGCCGTCATCAGGAGGACGTGCGGCGAGTGGCCCTTCGCGCCCAGGGCCTCACGCTGCGCGACGCCGAATCGATGCTGCTCGTCGACGACCGCCAGGGCCAGATCCGCGAAGTGGACCGCCTCCTGGACGAGAGCGTGAGTCCCCACGACGATCCGCCCGCTCGTCAAGGCCAGCAGACCGTCGCCGGGAGTGGGTGCGACGAGCTGCTCGAGGGCGGCGCGCCGCTCGTTCGCCGGCAGGGAGCCCGTCAGGAGCGTGACCCCGTGGCCGAGCGGCTCCACGAGCCGCCGCAGAGCCACCGCGTGCTGACGGGCCAGCAGATCCGTGGGCGCCAGGAGAGCGCCCTGACGACCGGCGTCGGCCACGAATACGAGGGCGAGGGCGGCGACCGCGGTCTTGCCGGAACCGACGTCGCCCTGCAGCAGTCGCATCATCGGCCGCGCCCGGCCCAGGTCGGCGGCGATGGCCGTCACCGCGGCGGCCTGATCGGGCGTGAGCCGGGCCGCCTCATCCGATCCCGTCCGCGCCCGTGTCTGCTCGGTCAGGGCCGTCTCCACGACCGCGATCGCCTGGTCCACCCGCGAGGCCGCGACTTCGACGGGCTCGCCGACCGCCGACCGGCGCTGCCGATCTCGGGCCACCATCCCGACCTGCAGGGCCAGCAGCTCGTCGAATCCGAGCCTGGCCAGGGCGGCATCGCGCAGATCGAAGTCGTCCGGGTAGTGGGCGTTCTCCAGGGCGGCCGAGATCGGCATGGGCTCGGCCGCGACGCCGGCTTCGGCCGCGGCGCCGGCTTCGGCCCGGGCCGGCTGTGGTCGCCGCCCCGGCCGCGGCGCTCGGGGGCAGATACTCGGCGTAGCCGGCACCGACCGTGTCCAGGGCCTGGCGGATTGCCCGCCGCAACGTGACGGCCGTCAACCCGGCCGTCAGGCCATAGACCGGCACGATGCGGCCCGCGTGGAGCAGGGCCGATCCGTCGTCGAGCTGGAACTCCGGGTTGTCGAAGGTGGTGGTGAAGCCGCGTCGCTTCACCTTGCCGCTGACCACGATCCACAGTCCCTCGCTGCAGCCGCCTGTCGATGTACCGGCGCCCGAACCAGGTCGCCTCGACCTCGCCCGTTTCGTCACCCAGATATGCGGTCGTACGCTCGACGCGGCGCCGGAACGTCTGCTCCTTTCGCACGCCCCGCACCTGGAGCCGGGCGCTCGCGGGGTCGCCGTCCGGCGATCCAGGCCAGATCCCGGGCGCTGCTCAGCTCTCGGAGGTCGTCGTATCGGCGAGGCAGATGGAAGAGCAGGTCGCGCACGGTGTGGATGCCGAGCCTGGGCCCGACCCGTCGCAGGACCGTGGCCCCGGCGAAGCCACTCATCCCGATCGGGGTATCCGGGCCGACCGGGCCGCGTAAGCGAGGCACGGCCGTTCCGCGGACCCTCGTCGCCCCGCCGCCGAGCTCCCGCCCCGACTCCCGGCCCGCCATCCGCTACTCGGCCGCGATGAGATACCGGTAATGGGGCTGCCCGCCGTGGATGACCTCCACCTCCACGCCGGACCGCCACTCCCCCACTCGCCGCGCCACTGCCTCGGCCTCGGCCAGGTCGGCGCCGGCGCCGTAGTAGAGGGTGACCAGCTCGAAACCCGGTTCGAGGGCTTCGAGGGCCGCGAGAACCGCCTTGTTCCGGTCGTTGGCGACGGCCAGGAGCCCGTCGTCGGGATCGAGCACGATCGTCTGGCCCTTGTGGACCTTTCGCCCGCCGATGGTCGCGTCACGGACCGCCTCGGTCACCTGGAACGTCTGCACGGCCCGCCCGGCCAGGGTCATGACCTCGGCGTTGGCGGTGGCGTCACGCGACGGATCCAGCGCCAGCAGGGCCGCGAATCCCTCGGCCGCGTTGCGAGTCGGCACGACGCGGACGCGGCGCGTCGCCATCTCGCTCGCCTGGCGCGCCGCCAGGACCACGTTGGGGTTGTTGGGCAGCAGCAGGACCTCTTCCGCGTCGATCTTCTCGACGGCGTCGAGTAGCTCGCCGGTCGAGGGGTTGCTGGCCTGCCCGCCGTGGACCACTGCCGCGACGCCGTACGAATCGAAGATGCGAGCCAGCCCCTCGCCCGCGGAGACGGCAACCACGGCCAGGGCGGCGAGGTGGTGCGGAATCGAGGCGCGTGCCGGTTCCGTTCGAGCCGGACGGAGTGCCCGAGTCCGGCGCCGGCCGTGCCACCGCCTGCGCTCGCGAGCGCGACATCGGCGCCGAACGTCTCGAGATCGACGTGCGGCCGGCCGTCGGTGCGAGATCCGCGCGGCCGAGAGTCGCGGGCGCCCACAGTCGGCCGCTCGCTTGTCGCGGACCTCCTGCGATTGGGCATCGAGGTTCTCGACGGTGATTCGCGTCAGGGAGCCCATCGACAGGCCCGAGGGCGATGACCTTGTCCGGTCGGTCGTTGTGGACGTGGACCTTGACGCCGCGAGAATCGCCCGCCACCAGCACCGATTCACCGAGCGCCTCGAGCGCGGCCCGCAGCCGATCCACGTCCAGCGGTACGGCGCGCGGCCTGGAGCAGGAACATCGTCTCGTAGCCGAAGTCTCCATCTCCCTGGGCGACGAGGGCCGCCGCGCGCGGCGAAACCGGCTCCGCGGCATGGCCGCGCAGGCGAACTACGCGAGACGAGGTATTGCAGCGTGCCCTGCATCAGCCGGTACAGTCCTTGCCCGCCCGCGTCGACGACCCCCGCATCGCGCAGGACCGGCAGCAGAGATGGGGTCTTGGCGACGGCTTCGCGCGCGGCTTCCACCGCCGCCGTCAGCACGTCCTCGAGGTCGCCGTCCTCCTCGGCGGCAACCACGGCCGCGGCAGCGGCCTCCCGGATGACGGTCAGGATCGTGCCTTCGACCGGCTTTCCGACGGCCTTGTAGGCCGTGGCGGTTCCCTGGGTGAGGGCGTAGGCCAGGTCCGGCCCGTTGAAACGATGCTTGCCGCCAAGAGCCTCGGCCATGCCGCGGAAGATCTGCGACGCGATCACTCCCGAGTTGCCCCGGGCCCCCATCAACGCCCCGAAGCTGATCGCCTGCGCGACTCGATCGGCCGACGGATTCGACAGGCCTCGGCCTCGGCAAGGGCTGCCTGGACCGTCGCCAGCATGTTGCTGCCGGTGTCGCCGTCCGGCACCGGGAAGACATTGAGGGCGTTCACTTCGTCGACATGCTGCTGCGAGGTTGTCGACCGCATTGCGAAAGGCAGCCAGCAGCCCCGCTCCATCCCCCGATCGGCGCGTCATCGGTTGGCTCGCGTGGTCATGTGGTCTTGCGTTTCCTCGCCGCCCTTGTCCCCTTCGCCGCCGCAGCCGCGACCGCCTCGCCGTTGCCCGCCTCGACGGGTGGCTGCTCGGGCGACACGCCGGAGAGGTCGATCGCCTCCGCCCGCTCGATCGCCTCCGCCCGCTCGACGGCGTTCGGCTGGTAGCGGAGCCCATCGACGTGGATCGAGAGCGACGCCACCTCGGCACCGACGTACTGGCGCAGCGAGTAGCGCACGGCCGAATCGACCTGGCGGGCGACTTCGGCGACCGGCACGCCGAACGCGACCGTGATGAAGACGTCGAGCTTGAGGCCGCCCTCGGTGGTCAGCCGGATTCCGGGCCGGTCCAGGCCGATCCAGCGCAGCAATCGACGGCCGAACGAGGGGTCGCTGAAGCCCGTCACGCCGTAGCTACCCTGCACGGCGATCCGCACGATGTCGACGATGGCGCGGCGGGTGACGATCGATCTGCCGGCCACCGAACGCTCGGGCATGTGCTAGCACGACCTCCAGCCAGAGCGGCGGAAACGGTGTGCTATCATACCGCCCCGGTCGGTCCCGGACGGGACCGCGCCTTCCGAGCAAGTAATCGAGAGGACTTCATGGCACGCTCCTGCGCCATCTGCGGGAAGGTCTCTATGGATGGCTTCAACGCGCAGTCGTCCGGAATGAACCGGGTCCGCGCGCATCGCCGCTTCCGCCCGAACCTCCAGCAGGCGACGATCCAGCAGAACGGCAAGACGGTCAAGACGCTCGTGTGCACCCGCTGCCAGCGCACCATGTCGCGAGGAGCCCGCTAGCGCCTCGCCGGTCCCCACATCGCCCAGTTCCTTCCTCGGCGTCGAGCACCCGCTCGGCGCCGATTGTGTGTGCGCGACCCTGACCTCAGTAGGTCGCGTCGAGGGCAGCTCTGATCGTGGCGTGATGCTCGCGCCACGACTCCCAGACGGAGTCCGCCCACCTGCGGACCCGATCGTCGTGATCGCCGAGACTCGCCGCGTCCATAGCGGAGAGGACTGTCAGGTCACCGGGACCATGAGCCCGACGGAGGACCGAGAACTCCCTGTGGCGAACGAGTACGGCTCGAAGCAGGTCCGGTGAGAGCGACGGTGACGCCCCGCGTTCGATGACGGCGCACAGGCTCACGAGGTGGACGAACACGGACTGGCGGTCGCGCCGATCCATACCGTCGCCCGGGTGCTGGGCCATGTAGGTGTCAACGGCAAGGTTGTTCGCCTCCGATCCGGGGAATCGGAGCATCTCGTCCGCACGGAGAGCACCGAACGCCGCCCAACAGCCGGGGGCGCTCGGAACGTAGGCGTGGACGGGTCCGTCGATATCGGGCACCACGGGCTCCGCACCCCGGACAAGCCGTCGTCGTCATCCTCCACGCTCGCGAGCGGCTCACTCCGACGCGTGCGGTTCGATCCCCAGCTCGGCGCTGTCCAGCCAGATCGTGAACGGTCCGTCGTTGACCAGCTCGACCTCCATGTCCGCGCCGAAACGGCCCTGCCGCACCGGAACGCCCGCCGATGCCAGGATCTCGCAGAAGACCTCGTACAGGCGCTCGCCGACAACGGGGCCGGCCGCGCCGATGAACGAGGGACGGCGGCCGCGCCGCAGCGTCGGCGTAGAGCGTGAACTGGCTGACCACCAGCGCCGCGCCCCCACCTCCGAGAGCGACAGATTCGTCAGTCCCTCGGCGTCGGCGAAGATGCGCAGCCCGGCGACCTTGGCCGCCATCCCGGATGCCACCCATTCGTCGTCCGAGGGCGCGACGCCCAGGAAGACCAGCAAGCCCCGGTCGATCGCGCCGACCGAGTGCCCGTCGATCCGCACTTCAGCCCGGGTTACGCGCTGCAGCAGAGCGCGCATCTTCGGTCCCGCCTCAGCGGCTGAAGAGCCCGGCGGCCCCTCGCCACAGACCACCCAGGATCGCCAGCCACGGCAACAGGTAGAGCGGCGCTATGAGCACCGCCGAGCCAGCCCAGCGCATTCATGCCGTACCCGAGGAGGGCGCCGACCCCGGCAATCGCCAACCCTTGCGCGACCAGCGACCAGCGGACCCGGCGTTCGAGCCGGCGCAAGGCGCCCGACATCCCCTTCGTCCTCGGCCTCGACTCCGGCCTCGATCTCCTCGTCGGCTATCTGCTCCATGAAGCGCCGGGCCCAGCGGGGGCCGTGCACGATCGCGAAGTAGGCCGCCAGGGCGTAGACGACCGCCGCCGATGATGTCGACGACCCAGTGCTCGCCCAGGTAGACGATGGCGAACCAGACGCAGACCGTGTAGGCCAGCATCAGCCAGGCCGCTCGCGGGAAGGCCCGCCGGGCGAAGAGGAAGGCCAGGAACGGGTATGCGGCGTGGAGCGAAGGGAAGGCCGCGACGTCGTTGGAGCTGATGCTGTAGAGGTTCGTGTAGGAGTAGAAGTAGTTGCCGAACCCGAACAGGTTGGCCAGGCCCTGGAAGCCGATATCGCGCAGATGCAGCACGCCCGTCACGTAGCCGTACTTCTCGGCCCACCACGGGCGGCGCGACGGGCAGCAGCAGGTACGTCACGAAGGCCGCCATGGACAGCACGATCAGCGCGCCGACGTAGTCGTAGTAGATCCGCCGCTGGTGGATCCACAGCAGGAAGCCGACGGCCAGCGGCAAAGGGAAGTGCAGGAAGTAGAAGATCAGCGATAGCGTGGCAAGACCGTCGGAAGCGGTCTGACGGGCCGCTGTGGAAGAGGCCCTGCAGCCAGACCGTCGGCAACCCGCCCAGCCCGACGATCCGCTCCAGCCAGACGATGTCGGTGACGTGGATCGGCAGGCCGAACTTGTCGGCATAGCCGCGCATGAGCTCGTAGGCGAAGAAGAGGGCCAGGAACGGGATCCAGTCGCGGAGGAAGAGCTTGCCGCGACCCAGGAGCAGCGCCGCCAGGCCGAAACCGACGACCACGACATCGGGCGTGACCGAGATGCCGCGGGCGATCATCAGGATGGAGAGAAGGACCGCGTAGGCGGCCACGGCGAGCAGAAGCAGCCGATCGTTCCGCCGGCCCAGGTGCGCGTGCGGCGGCGCCGGCAGCGCCCGCCGGCGGCGGCATCGCCCGGCACCACGACCACTGGAACCCCCTGGCTCGCGGCCGCTTCCTCGCTCACTCGGATCTTCCAGGATCGATCGGCGTCTTGCCGAAGCCGCTCTTGTAGCCCTCGTCCGCCAGGGCCTTGATCAGCGCGATCTCGCGGGCGATGTCGTGCCCCTTCTTCCAGAGCGTCGAGCCGACGACCAGGACCTCGGCGCCCAACTTTCCGCACAGCGCCGCCGACTTGCGGTTGACTCCGCCGTCCACGTGGACCTGCCCGGATGGCGCGATCCGCCAGGAAGACCGTGAGCCGGCAGGATCTTGCGAGCGGCATCCCTCATGAACGTCTGGCCCCCGAACCCCGGCTCGACGGTCATGACCATGACGATGTCGAGCAGATCGCGGTACGGCTCGAGGGCCGAGAGCGGAGTACCCGGCTTGATGGCCAGACCGGCCTGCCGGCCGGCCTTGCGGATCTTCAGCAGAGTCGGCTCGATCGGCTCCTCCACCTCGACGTGGAAGGTGATCGAGTCGCAGCCGGCGTCGATGAACTGGTCCATGTAGCGGCCCGGCTCCGAGATCATCAGGTGGGCGTCGAAGGGCTTCCTGCCGATGCATCGCAGCCGCTTGATGAGCCCGGGCCCGAAGGTGATGTTCGGGACGAAGTGGCCGTCCATGACGTCGAGGTGGATCCGATCCGAGCCGGCCTTCAGGCGCCTTGCGCGACTCGCTCTCCAGATCGGCGAGATCGGCGTCGAGGATGCTGGCGCTGACCAGGGTCTGCGGCGGCGTGGCCATCAGCGCACCGCTCCGTCCGCATCGCGCCGGACCGGGCCCGCGACGGCCGTCCTGAGCTCCGCGGGCATCTCCGCGTTGCGGTCGCCTCGAAGCGCGGCCTCGCTCTGGCGGATGATGACTTCGCGGCGGTGGGCCACGGCCGGCGTCGGGGGCTCCCCTGCCCTGTCGGCGGCAAGCTGCCCGCACGCGGCGCCGGCGTCCTGGCCTCGGTTGGCCCGCACCGTGACGCCGACGCCGCCGCGCCGGACGCGAGCGGCGAAGGCGGCCACTCGCTCCGGGCTGCTGGCCTGCCAGGGCGTGTGGGCGACCGGGTTCATCGGGATCAGGTTGACGTGCGCCAGATCTCCCCGCAGCAGCGTCGCCAGCGCGTCGGCGTCGACATCGGTGTCGTTCACACCGGAAATCATCACGTACTCGTAGCTCACGCGCCGGCCGGTTACGCGAGCGTGATCTCGAGCCGCCGCCACGACCTCGGCGACCGGCCAGCGGCGGTTCAGCGGAACCAGCACGTCTCGCAGCGGATCGCGGGCGGCGTGAAGGCTGATCGCCAGCGTGAACTGCGGACCGAGCTGCGTGAGCCGGCGGATGCCGGGCACGACGCCGGATGTCGAGACGACGACATGGCGCGCCCCCAGGCCGAACCGCCGCGGGTCGGCGAGCGCCGCGACCGACTCCAGGACTCGATCCAGGTTGAGCAGCGGCTCGCCCATGCCCATGAACACGACGTTGGTGAGCTGACGGCCGGTTCCGCCGGCGGCAAGGCGTCGAGCGGCATGGCGGACCTGATCCAGGATCTCGCCGGTCTCGAGGTCTCGGCCGAAGCCCAGCTCGCCCGTGGCGCAGAAAGGGCAGCCGACGGCGCAGCCGGCCTGGCTGGAGATGCACAGGGTGTGGCGCTCGCGATGAATCGGCCGGCCGGACGACCCGATCCCCCGCGACGGGTAGTGCATCAGGACGGACTCGACGAGCGCCCCGTCCGAGAGGAGGTGGAGGGTCTTCTCGGTCAGGCCGCGGTCGGCGACGGTGACCTCGTCGTCGGCGATCGTGTCCACGCGGAAAGCCTCGTCGACGCGGGCCCTCAGCGCGGCCGGGAGAGTGGTGAACTCGTCCGCGGTCTGGGCGTTCGTCCTCCACACGGCGTCCCGGACCTGACGGGCGCGGTAGGCGGGCTGGCCCTGGCCGGCGAACCAGGCCTCGAGGGCGCCGTCGCCCAGGCCACTCAACCCGGGGCGCGGGTCGGTGGCATGGCGTGACGGGGGTGAAGTGGCGCCGGCGAACTCCTCACCGGACGCGCGGTTGAGACTCACGGAGCTGCGATTATCGCATGCCGCCGGGGCTCGGCCGATGGCGGCCGTTGAGCCGGTCCTCACGGCCCGGGCCGCATTCGCGCTCCGGCCGGCGCCCGGTCCGAACTACTCCGCGACCGCACCGGCCAGGCTGGGGTAGCCGCGCCGGAGTTCCGCGCCGGTCACGCGACGCTTGCCGGCGAGCTGGACCTCGTCGAGGACCGAGACGGCCGATCGCGGTCGACAGCGCCAAACCATCGCCGGAAGCCACCAGCCTCCCGGGCTCGTCCCCTGGTTCGTTCGGGCCGGCGCTTGCCCGCCACACGATCAGCCTGCCGGCCGGCGTCTCGAAGAAGCTGCCCGGCCAGGGCTGGTATGCCCGAACCTGCCGTTCCAGCTCGACCGCCGGGCGTTGCGCGTCCAGCAGCCCGTCCTCGCGGCGCAGCGGCCGCGTCAGCGTCACGCCCTCGACAGGCTGCGGCCGCGGCGGCAATCGTCCCGCAAGCCATCCGGGCAGCGCCCGGGACAGCAGCGCCGCGGCCGCCACGCCGGCAGCGCGCTCCTCGAGCGTCGACGGCCGTGTCGTCGGGCCGCACCTCGAGCGGCTCGACCGCCACGATCGGGCCCGCGTCCATCTCCTCTGTCACGACGATGAGCGTCACCGCGGATGCCGTGTCGCCCGCCAGGATCGTCGCCGGGATCGGCGCCGCTCCCCGATGACGCGGCAGCGCGGAGGGATGCAGGTTGAGGAACCCGCGAGGCGGAAGGTCGAGCAGCGCGCGCGGGATCAGCTGCCCGTAGTCGGCCAGGATGGCGAGATCCGGCGCCAGGGCCTGCAGTGCGGCCACCGACTCGGCCGCGCGGACTCGCGCGGGCTGCAGCAACGGCAGGCCGAGCTCACGGGCCCGCGAGGCGACGGGAGTGGGCGTCAGGATGGCCTTTCGGCCGACCGGTCGATCGGGCGCCGAGACCGCGGCTATGACTTGAACGCCCGGCATCGCCACCAGCGCGTCGAGGATGGGGACGCGCGAACGAGCCGCTTCCGAAGAAGACCGTGCGAACGGTCGGGCCGTCCTGAGACGACGACGCCGATCCGGCAGTCGCCCCTTCGGCCGCCGTCCGGTCGCTCACCCTACGGCGACGTGCGAGGCTTCCGGCGATCCCTCTTCTTCCTCGCCCGCATCGGTCGAGATCAGCTCGTCCATCGAGTCGAGGTAGTCGATGTAGAGCTTGCCGTCCAGGTGGTCGATCTCGTGCTGGAAGGCCCGGCCGAGGAGTGCCCGAGCCGGCGACCTTGATCTTCTTTCCGAGGCGGTTCTGGGCCACGACCCAGACCTTCTCGCGTCGCGTGATGTAGGCCACGTAGCCCGGGATCGAGAGGCAGCCCTCGAGGTCGCGGTCGTCGCCGTTCGCCCGGACGATGCGCGGGTTCACCAGCTCGTGCAGCTGGCCCTCGACTTCGATCGTGCAGGCGCGGACGGCCTCGCCGAGCTGCGGCGCGGCCAGACCCGACACCGGGCGCCTTGCGCATGGTCTCGGCCAGGTCGTCGAGCAGCTCGTGCAGGTACTTGCCGAAGCTGTCGACGGGCTGGCCCACCAGACGGAGCCGCGGGTCACCGAGAAGAACGATGGGTCGGACACTCATGGCCCGAGTATACCGAGCCTGCCCGCACGGGTCGTCTCGGCCCGATCTTGCGCGGCTCCGGCGGTTCAGACCTACAGCAGCGAGTCCGGGTCGACGTCGACCGACCACGGAGCGCCGGGCGGAGGGTCGAGCAGGTCGAGCGGGCGGTCGCCGCGAAGTACGACGTTCCAGCGCCACCGGCCGGCCCGGCGGGCGATGTACGCCGGCGCGGGACCGAGCACCGAGACTCGGACGCCGGCGGCGACGTGCTCCGGCAGAGCAGGAGGCCGCGATCAAGCGATCGGCCATCGCCGCCGCCTCCTTCTCGGCGGCCGCTCGAGTCCGGCAGACCCACCGTCAGCTTGACCAGGCGACCGAACGGCGGCGAGCCGAACCGGCGGCGCACCTCCAGCTCGGCGTCGTAGAAGGCGGCTGCGTCGCCCGAGGCCACCGCCTTGATCGCCGGATGGTCCGGCTGGTAGGTCTGGATGATCGCCAGCCCGGGCCGCTCGCCCCGGCCCGGCCCGACCGACGGCCTGCGTCAGCAGCTGGTAAGTCCGCTCGGCGGCGCGCTCGTCGGGCAGGTTGAGGGCGACGTCGGCGGAAACGACGCCGACGAGCGTCACCTCCGGGATGTCGAGGCCCTTGGCCACCAGGCTCGTGCCGACCAGCACGTCCAGCCGGCCTTCGGCGAACGCGTCCAGGACTCGCTCCACGGCGCCCTTGCGCTCGGCGACGTCGCGGTCCAGTCGGCCGACCCGGAGGTGCGGGAACGCGGCCCGGACCTCTTCCTCCACGCGCTGGGTTCCGCCGCCCAGGTACCGGATCCGCGGCGAGCGGCAGGCCGGGCAGCGCGTCGCCAGCGGCGTCGCCGTTCCGCAGTGGTGGCAGCGCAGCGTCACTCCGGCCTGGTGGTAGACGAGGCTGCGTTCGCATTCGGGGCAGCGCTGGACGTGGCCGCAGTCGCGGCACACCACCACCGAGGCCGTGCCACGGCGGTTGATGACCAGGATGGCCCGCTCGCCCTCCGGCAGCGACTCGAGGGCGGTTCGCAGCGCCCCCGATAGCAGCCCGCGGTTCCCGGCGGCCAGCTCGGCCCGAAGATCCACGACCTCGACACGCGGCGGCGCGCCGCTCGGGCGTTCCGGCAGGACCGCGTGGCGGTAGCGGCCCTGGCGGACGCGGCCGACGCTCTCCACGGAGGGCGTGGCGCTGCCCAGGACGACCGCCGCGCCGGCCAGCCGCGCCAGCGCCAGCGCGGCGTCGCGAGCCTGGAGCCGCGGCGTGCGGTCGCTCTTGTAGGCGGCGTCGTGCTCCTCGTCGACGACGATCAGCCCGACGTCGGCGAGCGGCGCGGTCAGGGCGGTCCGGGTGCCGACGACCACGTCGACCTCGCCGGCCCTGATCCGGCGCCACTCGTCGGCTCGCTCGCCCGTCGCCCAGGCCCGAGTGCAGGATCGCGATCTCGGCGTCGAGCTCCGCCCGCAGCCGATCGACGAGCGGCATCGCCAGGGCGATCTCCGGCACGAGAACCAGGGCGGGCCGGCCGGTCGATATCGCCTCGGCGATGGCCTCGGCGTAGACGGCGGTCTTGCCCGCTCCGGTCACGCCTTCCAGCAGCAGCGGCGTCGCGTCGCGCTGGCGGCGGCCGCGAGGATCGCGTCGAGAGCGCCTCCCGCTGCGGACGGTGTCAGGGCCGCTCCCTCGGGACGCGTGCCGCGCCTTCCGGCCCGCCGCCGCGCCAGCGGCCGGCGCGGCCTCTCGCGCACCTCGACCACTGCCAGGCCGCGCCGACGAGGCTCGTGGCGGTTCCCGATCCGTGGCAGCTCGGCGGACGTCCGCCGCGGCGACGCCACGCCGCGCCATCGGCCGCGCAGGATCTCGGCCAGGAGCGCCCGCTGCCGCGGCCCGCAGACGCGCGGCCGTCCGCCGGAGCTCCGCCGGCCTCGCGCCGCTCGCCTCCCCTCCTCCGTGAGCAGCAGCCAGCGCTCGAACCGGGGCCCCGCGGTGGCCGCCGTCAGCGTCCACTCCAGGCTGACCAGGCCACGCGAGGCCATCGCCCGCAGCTCGCCGCAGCAGCTCGGCGCGTCCCTGGCCGCCTTCCAGGTCCCGCACGGCCAGCGGGCCGCCCGCGAGCCTGTCACGGATCGCGATCTCGGCGGCCCCGAGTTCCGGCCGCCGTCCGCCGACGCCGGCCCGCTTCGAACCGCCGGCAGGCAGCCATTCGGCCACCAGCTCGAGCCGCTCGAGCATCCCGGGCGGCAGCATCGAGCGCAGCGACGGCCGCGGGCGGAGCCAGGTACTCCGCCGAGATCCAGCGCGCGAAGTCGAGCGTCAAACGGCGGCAGCAGCGGCCCGTCGGCGCGGACCCGAGCCAGCATCGGCTTCAGCTCGATCCCGGTGACCCCCGTCGAGGGTCCCAGCACGATCCCGAGGGCCTGGCGCCTGCCGAATTCGACCAGAACCGCCTCGCCGGGCTCGACGGGGACCAGCCGGGACGGGCACCGAGTAGTCGTAGGTCCTCGTGGCGCCGGGCGCATCCACCGCGACCTCGACAGAGGCCTGCGAAGCGGTCGCCTCCTCGCCTGGACGCCGGGCTCGTCTCCAGCCCGAGGCCGGACGCGCCGTCCAGCCCCAGGTCGAGCGCGCTCTCGATCTCCTCGGCCATCAGGCTTCGCCTCGGTCATCCGCGCCGCCGGCAGGCGCCCATCGTCGCTCCTCAGACAGTCACCGAGCGCCGAGATCCGCGGCGCTCCTCCTGCGAGATGATCTCGTCGATCCGCTCCGCAGTCAGGTCGACGTCCCCTTCTTCGTTCACGACGACGTAGTCGTAGTCGTCCTTGCGGGCCAGCTCGAGGGCGGCGTTGCGCTGCCGGAGCTCCAGCTGTCGGCCGACTCGGTCCGGCGGGCCTTCAGGTGCTCGACGAGCGTCTCCATCGAAGGCGGCACCACGAAGATCGAGCAGCGCGTCGGGAACGCAGCCCTTGACGACCTGGGCGCCCTGGACGTCGATCTTGAGGATGGCGTGCTGGCCCCGCGCCAGCGCCTCGCGCACGCCGACCCTGCGGCGTGCCGTACCAGTTGCCGTGGACCTCGTTCGCCTCGAGCAGCTCGCCGGCGTCCCGCAGGGCCAGGAACTCCTCGGCGGTCATGAAGTTGTAGCTCACGCCGTCGATCTCGCCGGGCCGGCGGGTCCGCGTCGTGCAGGTCACGACGTAGTGGTACGGCGGCCGATGGCCGCGCTTCTGCAGCGCCTCGATGATCGTGTCCTTGCCCACGCCGGACGGCCCCGAGATGATCACGAGCATGGGTTTGGGGGCATCCACGAACGCCTCATCGGGGGCCGGCGGCTTCATCGGTGACGCCGCCCCGCGGTCCGAGCCGCCTCCCGCTGGTAGGCTTCCGACTCGCCTTCGCGCTCCTCGTCCGGCAGCCGCTTCGCCGGCACCTCACCGGACTCGGCGCTCGCCTGCGCCCTCAACCCTTCGAGCACCGCCTCCAGCTCGGGCGGGAGCGGCGCTTCCGCGCGGATGAGGTGGCCGTCGTCCGGGGCCTGCAGCTCGATCCGCCAGCTGTGCAGGAAGAGCCGCGTCGAGTCCCGTCCGGGCCGCGCCGCGAGGTTCCGGTGCCGTAGACGGGATCGCCCGCCAGCGGATGCCCGATGGCCGCGAGGTGGACGCGGATCTGGTGGGTTCGGCCCGTGATCGAGATCCAGCTCCAGGAGCGTCCAGCCGGGGAGGCGCTCGCGGACGCGATAGCCGGTGACCGCCGCGCGGCCGTCCTGGGACCACCGCCATCCGGGTCCGGTGGTGCGGATCGCGTCCGATCGGCGCCTCGATCCGGCCCGTCGTGGCCGCGACCGCTCCCTGCGCCAGGCCCAGGTACGTCTTCTTGATGCCGCGCGCCTTCAGCTGGGCCATCAGGCTGGCCTGGGCCCTGTCGTTCTTCGCCACCATCAGCAGGCCGCTCGTGTCGCGGTCCAGCCGGTGGACGATGCCCGGGCGCATGACGCCGGCGATGCCGCCGTACTCGGTGTCCGCGGGCCAGCAGGGCGTTCACCAGCGTGCCGCCCGCGTGGCCCGCCGACGGGATGGACGACCAGGCCCGCCGCCTTGTCGACGATGAGCATGTCGTCGTCCTCGTAGACCACCGACAGCGGGATCGGCTCCGCCGCCACCTCGAGCGGCCGCGGATCGGGCACCTCCAGCTCGACGACCTCGCCCGCGAACGACGGATCTCGTTGGCCTTGAGCGGCAGGCCGCCCGTGGTCACGTGTGCCTTCGGTCATGAGCTTCTGAACGTAGCTGCGCGACAGTCCGGACACATCGGCGACGAAACGATCGACGCGACCCGCGGCGGCTCTCGGGCACGGTGATCGTCAGCCGCTTCATTCGACCACCGGCCCGCTTCGCGGAGTCCGACGCCGCCCTCGACGGGGCCGGTCGTCTTCGTCGCTCGGTGCCGGAGTGCCGCCCCAGGGCAGGCCCCAGAAACCCGAGTGCCGAGCATGACCAGGATGGCGACCGTCACCGCCGAATGTCGGCGATGTTGAAGATGTAGAAGCGCCAGGTGCCGATGCCGATGTCGGCGAAGTCGACCACGTACCCGAGCCTGACGCGGTCGATGAAGTTGCCGACCGCGCCGCCCAGGAGCAACGCCAGGGCCAGCGTCACCAGCCAGCTCCGCCAGCCCGAGCGATCTCCATCGCCGACGAGGACCGCCACGACCCCGATCGTGACCACGAGCGACAGAGCTGGCGCCGCTCCCTGGAGCATGCCGAAGAGGCCGCCGGCGTTGTGGATGAAGTCGATCCGAAGCCAGTCGCCCAGGATCGGCGACGGTTGCTCCAGCTGGTAGTTGGCCACGACCCAGAGCTTCAGAAGCTGGTCGCTCACGACGATGGCGCAGGCGAGAACGCCGAAGACGATCAGGGCCGCACGGCGCCGCCCGTGCGACGTCCTGCTGCGGCCGCGGAGCGGTTCGGCGGGTCTGGGGGTGCGTTTCGACAGGGTCCAGTGAATTGCCTCCGTGGTGTTCCGCTAAGCCTAAGGGGCGACGGCTTTCGCCATCAAGCCGACCCGCGCCGCTCCGGAGTCCAGAGATACGTCCAGCGACCGTCACGCCGACGGCGGAATCGGCCCGAACTCGATCTTGCTCCGCGTCTCGGCCTCGACCGACCCGAGATACGGCGCCAGGCGTGCTGGACGCTCGCGGCGGCGCATCGACTCGGACCGCTACCTCGTCGTCCAGCTCCACTCCGGCATCCTTGCGGGCATCCTGGATCGCCCGCTGCAGCTCGCGGGCGTCGCCCTCGGCGCGCAGTTCCGCCGTCAGCTCGGTGTCGATGACCACGACCAGGCCCTCGTCGTGGGCGACGGCGGTGCCGGGCCGCGGCGTGGCCTGGATCTCCACTTCGTCGGCTGCCAGAGTGACGCCGCCCGAGGCGGACCGATCCGTCGGCCAGGATCTCGAACCGGCCCTCGCGAGCGGCGGCCATGACGGCCGGGATCGCCGCACCGAGCTTCTTGCCGATCTTCGGCAGCAGCGGCTTGACGCGGCGGTCGACGAGATCGGATTCGTCGCCGATCAGCTCGATCGACTTGACGTTCACCTCGTCGCGCACCAGATCGAGCAGCGCTTCGCGGTCGACCAGCCGCTCCGGGCCGGGAAGGGCGAGCCACATGCGAGCCAGCGGCTGCGCGGACCTTCAGGCCGGCTCTGGCACCGCAGAGTCCGGGCCAGGTCGACGACGCGCATGGCTATCTCCATCGATGTCTGCAGCTCGCGGTCGTTGAGCGTTGCCAGCTCCTCGGTCGGCCAGCGGTCAGGTGGACGCTGTCCGGCGCGCCCGGGCACCCCGCCGGCAACGACCAGGTTCTGGTACATCGCCTCGGACAGGAACGGCATGATCGGGGCCGATGATCCGGGTCAGGGCGACCAGAGTCGGCATGCATCGTGGCGAAGGCGGCGGCCCGGTCCGAGGCGTCGGCGCCCCGGCCGAAGCGCTTGCGCGAGCGGCGCAGATACCACGTCGACAGCTCCTCGATGAAGCCGTCGATCGCCCGGGCGGCGTCGAGCGCGTCGTACTCCTTGCAGGTCGATTTCGACCTCGTTCGGCCAGCCTGGCGACCCGCGACAGGATCCAGCGATCGAGCGGCCCGCGTTCGGCGACGCGCCGGCGCCGGCGGCGGTCGGCTCCCAGCCCGGCCAGACGGGCATAGGTCACGAAGAACGAGTAGACGTTCCACAGCACCAGCAGCCGCCGACGGGCTTCGTCCGCGGCGTGCCAGCCGAAGTTGATGTTGTCCTCCGGCCGGGCGTTGGCGAACATCCAGCGCATGACGTCGACGCCCATCCGTTCGGCCGCCTCGTCGAACTCGATGGCGTTGCCCCAGCTCTTGTGCATCTGGCGGCCGTCCTCGCCGAAGACCAGGGCGTAGCCGAAGAGCGTCTTGAACGGGGTCTCGCGGCGCAGCACCGTGCTCATCGCCAGGAGCGAGTAGAACCAGTTGCGGAACTGGCCCGGGAAGCTCTCGGTCACGAAGTCCGCCGGGAACCAGCTGCTTCCAGTACTCCGGGTCGGAGCGGTAGTGCATCGTCGAGAACGGCACGATGCCGGCGTCCAGCCACGGGTTGCCGACGTCCGTGATGCGGCTCGACCGGCTCGCCGCAGCCGGAGCAGCGGATCTTGACCGCGTCCACGTACGGCCGGTGCGGCGTGTGGCCCTCGAATTCGTCCCAGCCCTCGACCGCGCGCTCGGCCAGCTCCTCGCGGCCGCCGACGACGGTGACCGTGCCGCAGTCGCAGTCGTAGATCGGCAGCGCCAGGCCCCAGTAGCGCTTCTTGCTGATCATCCAGTCGTGCATGTTCAGGAGCCAGTCGAGCTCCCGCTCGTAGCCGAAGCCCGGGATCCACTTGATGCCTTCGATGACGTCCATGATCTGGTAGCGCAGGCTGGCGTCGACCTCGGCCGCGGTCAGCTGGTCGCGGGGCTTGTCGTAGACCGGGCCCATGCTCACGTACCACTCGTCCACGAGCCGGAAGACGAGCGGCGTGCCGCAGCGCCAGCAGTGCGGGTAGCGGTGGGTGATCGTCTCGAGGCGGTAGAAGCGGTGGTGGTGCTTGAGCGTCTCGACGATGGGATCCGCGACGTCGCGCACGTCCCGGCCCGAGAATGGCCCGAAGCCCGGGCAGGACGACGCCGTTCTCGTCGAGCGGCGCGATCATCGGCAGGCCCAGCTTCTTGCCGAGGGCGAAGTCCTCGGCGCCGCAGCCGGGAGCGATGTGGACGATGCCGGTCCCCTCTTCCTCGCCGACCTCGTCCCACACCACGACGCGATGCTCGTAGTTGGGTCCGGCGGTGCCAGCCCGCCGCGAAGGCGGCCTGGACCGCCGGCAGCTCGTCGAACGGCCCCGAGTAGCGCCAGCCCTCCAGCTCGCGGCCGGACTTCTCTTCGAGCACCTGGAACTCGCCGCTCAGGGCGTGCTTGAGCGTTCCGCGGCCGAGCCAGAAGGTCTCCTCGCCCTGGCGGACCTTGACGTAGCGCAGATCCTCGCCCACGGCCGCCGCGACGTTGGAGGTCAGCGTCCAGGGAGTCGTGGTCCAGACGAGAAGCGCCTCCCCGGGCCGGTCGAGCAGCGGGAACTTGACGGTCAGGCCGGGGTCCTCGCGGTCCGCATAGCCCTCGGTCATCTCGTGCTGGCTGATGCCGGTGCCGCAGCGGGCGCACCAGGGCATCGTGTCGTGGCCCTTGTAGAGCCAGCCGCTGTCGGTGGCACTCGGCCAGGAAGGACCAGATCAGGTAGTTGTTCTCGTCGGAGAACGTGAAGTAGCTGCCGCCCAGCTCGGGCATTCCGAGCCGCCCGACCAGCATCTCGGCCGTGTCCGTGACCGGCTTGCCGTCGGTGCCGGTCGTCGTGACCTGTCTTGCCCGGGTCGTCGGCCAGCTCGTCGCGCAGGCGGCGCAGCTCGTGCGGATCGTTCCAGTCCATCCACATGCCGAGGCGGATCGACTGCTCGGTCTGGCGGGCGGCGTAGGTCAGGACGCGCTGCTTGCACAGGCTGACGAACTCGGCGATGCCGTATTCCTCGATGTCGCGCTTGTTCGTGAAGCCCAGGTCGCGCTCGACGTTGACCTCGACCCACAGACCCTGGCAGTCGAAGCCGTTCTGGTAGCGCTGGTCCCGGCCCTGCATGGCCCAGAAGCGCTGGAAGAGGTCCTTGTACGCCCGACCCCAGGCGTGGTGGACGCCCATCGGGTTGTTGGCCGTGATCGGCCCGTCCAGGAAGCTCCAGCGCTCGTTGCCGGCGTTCTGGGCGCGCAGCCGGGCGAAGGTCCGGCGATCGCGCCAGAGAGCCAGGATCTCGTGCTCCTGGGCGACGAGGTCGGGCTTGGAGCTGACTGGTCTGAACATGGTCCTCGGTCTTCGTTCTGGAGGCGGTAATCGTAGCGAACCGGGAGCAACCCCAGCCGGGCCGGCCTCGCCTGGCCGGGCGCCGTTCCCGAAGCCCCGCCCGGCTACGCCTTCTCCGTGACCCGGTACTCCAGGTATCGCCCGGTCAGGAGCCGCGTCTGCGCGTCGAGAGCCGGCAGGTTCGTGAAGAAGAAACCGACGACCGGGAGGCAGATCCACTGCGCCCAGGAAACGATCCGCATCCTGATCCCCCACTCCGCCGGCTTGGGCGGCGCCAGCTGATCCTCGATGAACATCAGGACGAGCAGCGAGGCAATGGCGCCGGAGAGTATCCAGGCGGCATAGATCGGCAATTGCTGGCCGAAGATGCTCAAAGCGAAGGTCTGATTCAACGCCACCGGCAGGACCGCCCCGAACATCAGGATGAACGGGGCAACGGCCCAGTTGATGTGATCGACCCACAGGTCGACGAGGCGGGCGATTCGATCCTTCAACGGGATCTCGGAGTGGCTGAGGGCGTTGTCGATGAAGAACGGGATGTCGGTCACGCCCCATGCCCAGCGGCGAATCTGCATGTACTGCTCCACGAGGCTCCGAGGATATGACCGCGCCCTGACGGCGTCGCCGTATACGGGGATGAAGAGGGGCGTCCCCCTGAACTGCCCGCTGTAGCGGAAGAAGCTCTTCCAGTAGAACCGGCTGTCCTCGGGGATGGCGTCGGTCGCCCAGTAGTCCACTTCGTGCACGGTTTGAAGCGAGACGGCGTAGGAACTGAAGCTGACCAGCCGCTCCGGCGTGACGTGGTGCCACATCTGGATGTGCGTGGAACTGACGGCCACGAGCCGGACCGGGAGCGGGCATTGCCACAGGTTGTTGTGGAACATCGGGACGGGCTGGTACAGCCGCCGATAGCGGTCCCGATCGGTCACGAACACGTACGTCAGATAGCCGAAGTACTGGCGGTGGACGCGGTAGTCCGAATCCAGGTCCGTGACCACGATCTTCTTGGGGTCGTAGCCCAGGCCCGTCAGCTCGCGGTACAGCCATCGGCCGCCGTATGCCATCGCGCTCGACTTGCCGACGACGACCCCCGGCTCGAGCGGATCGAGGATGTGGAAGAAGTGCCGGAACTCGGCGCCGAAGATCTCGCGCAGCTTGGCCACGTTCTCGCGGCCCTGCAGGTCCGTCTCGCGGGTGATGATGGCGACCATCCGCATGTCGCGCGGGTAGTCCGAGTCGGCCAGGGCCTTGATCGTCTGGTAGAGCTTCTCGTACGGCTCGGTATACGTCGGGATCAGGGCGACGTGCCACAGCTCGCGCGGGTCGGGCATCGGTTCCCCGATGGCGACCAGCCGTTCCAGGCTGCGCTGCTCGTCGACCAGCCGGCGCAGCTCGCGCCGTCCGCCGGCGGCCGCCAGCTTGTTTCCGGCGGCCCCCACCTCGGCAGTTCGCACGCGGACTCGCTCGATCAGCCCGGCCAGCTCGTCGAGACGCTTCTGCGGGTCGGCCAGGGAGAACGCACGCTGGCGCCAGTCCACGGCGACGACACGGCGAATGCGCCGGAAGGTGATCGCGACGCTGACCGCCAGGACGACCGCGCGGTACAGCCAGTAGAAGTCGAAGCTCAGGACGAAGACGCCCAGGACCTGCGGCCACCGCAACGACAGCGGGATCAGCGACGAGAATCACGATCCACGTCAGGAGGCCCGGGACCATCTCCAGGAGCCGGTGAGACAGCTTCCGCCTGGTGGCCCGGGCCGGTTCCGCGACGGCGGTGACGAGCCTGGGCGCGGAGGAGTCGCGCGCGGCTGCCTCACTCACCCGTGTAGATCGGCGTGACCCAGTGCCGGAAGGCGTCGAGGCGGCCCCGCACCGCGTCGAAGTAGGTCCTGCTGATCTGCCTGGATATCGGGCCGACGTGCCCGTCGCCGACGGGTCGGTGATCGACCGACGACACCGGCGAGACCTGAGCGCCGGTGCCGCACAGGAAGACTTCGTCGGCGATGTACAGCTCGCTCCGGTCGATCGGAGCGCTCCTTGACGGGGATGTCCAGGTGCTTGGCGATCTCGATGATCCCGGCCCGAGTGATCCCTTCGAGGATGTCGTCGCTGACCGAGGGCGTGACGAGCACGCCGTCTCGAACCATGAACAGGTTCTCGGCCGATCCCTCCGAGACGTGGCCGTCCGCGGTCAGGACGATCGCCTCGTCGAAGCCGTTGAGCATCGCCTCGGTCTTGGAGAAGGCCGGGTTCACGTAGCTGCCGGTGATCTTGCTGCGCGACGGGATCGAGGTGTCGCTGGTGCGCCGCCAGGAGACCGTCCCGGTCGAGATCCCCTTTTCGGTGTCGATGTAGTCGCCCATCGGGATGGCCAGGACGTAGAAGTCGTGGGTCAGGCCGTGCAGCTTGACGCCGATCGCCTCCGTGCTCTTGTAGACCGAAGGGCGGCAGTAGGCGTCTTCCCGGAAGTTGTTGCGCCGCAGGACCTGCTTGACGATCTCGGTGAACTCATCGACCGAGGGCACTTCCGACATGAGCATGATCTTGCTGGAGTTGCGCAGGCGGACGATGTGCTCCTTGATTCGCAGCGCGTAGAGCTGCTTCTCCTCGGGGTTCCAGTAGGCGCGGATCCCCTCGAAGACGCCGGTGCCGTACAGGAAGGCGTGGGTCATGAGCGGAAGGCGTGCCTCGCCGAGCGTTACGTAGCTCACCCTGGAAGTAGCAGATGTAGCTGCTCTGCTCCGGCTTGGCCGCCGCGCTAGCGGCGGGAGCCGGTGCGTGCTCCGTGACCATCGTTCGACGCTCCTGCTGGTATCCGCCGGCGTTGCCGACGGTACCTGAGTATACCCGCCCGGGTCCTCCTCCCGGATCGCGGCCGAGGCGGGCGGCCACGGCGCGGAGGCTCAGACGTCGGCGCCGGCCAGGGTCGCGATCACCACGCCGACGATAGACCAGGTAGAAGAGCCCGCCGACCAGGAGGGCCCGGCCGTCGAGCCGGCGACGGATCAGCATGGGCAGGATGATCGCGGCCGACGAGAGGAAGGTGATGCCGGCGGAGGCGAAGGCGACGCCGGCGCCCGAGACCGACCAGATCTGCGGGGCGAAGATCAGGGCGACGGAAGTCGGGATGGCGCTCTGGAAGACCATCGCGCCGGTGATGTTGCCCAGGGCCAGGGTGTCCTTGCCCTGCCGGACCCAGATGACGCTGTTCAGCTTCTCCGGCAGCTCGGTGGCGATCGGGCGCGATGATCAGGGCCAGCAGAGTCCCGTTCAGGCCGAACGAACTCGAGAGGTCCTCCACTCCGTGGACGAAGCCCCACGCCCCGCCGATGATGCAGGCCAGGGCCACGAGCTACCTGGACGGAGACGATGCGCAGGCGCGGATGCGCCGGGTGGGCGGGCGCCCGCGCGGTCGAGCCGGTGGAACCGCAGGGGCGAGAGCTCGGACTCCTCGGCGGCCTCGGCCCGGAGATGGCCGATCACGTACCAGGCGTACGACGCCGAGCAGCCCGAGCGCCGTCAGCTGCCGGGGCACGACCATGTCCGACGGGCAGCAGCGCAACGCCGACCGCGACCGCGTACAGCAGAGCGAAGTAGCCCATGTCGTGGCCGAGGACGCCCGGGTCGACGACGACGTCCTCGCGGTTCACCCGGCGCTTGCGCATCAGCAGCACCGCGGCGCCGGTCACGAACATGGCCAGCGTGGTGAGCATGAACGGGGCTCCGAGGATCGCCCCGACGCCGACTTCGCTGGCCGCGACTCCGCCGCCGAAGACGATGGCGATGAGCGGGATCATCGTCTCCGGCAGGGCCGTCCCGACGGCAGCCAGAACCGACCCGATCGCACCCTCGGCCAGCTCGAGCTTGTGACCGAACCACTCGATGCCGTTGGTGAAGAGCTCGGCGCCGGCGAGGATTACCGAGAACGAGACGACCAGGATGACGATGTCCAACTCAGCCTCCCGATCCTGGAGTCGCGCCGAAGGCGGACTCCCGGCGCCGGCCCGCGCGAGTTAGGGGCGAACGTGCTGGGGCGCGTACGGCAGCAGCGCGACGATCCGGGCGCGCTTGAGGGCCACGGCGAGCTGGCGCTGGTGATTGGCGCAGGTCCCGGTCTTCCGTCGCGGCTCGATCTTGGCGCGCTCGGACAGGAAGCGGCGAAGCCGGTTGACTTCCTTGTAGTCGATCATGACGGTCTTGTCCGCGCAGAACGTGCACACCTTGCGGCGGCGGCGGTCGCGGTAGTAGTCGTCTCGCTTGCCGCGGGTCTTCTCTCGCGGGTAGGCAGGCATTTGTTTCGTAGTCCTCTGTTGGTGATGGCCGCGGTTTCGCGCGGCGATTGGATTCGTCAGATGGCTGGCACCGGCCGCTCGTCAGAAGGGCAGCTCGTCCAGGTCGCCGGAGCCGAAGTCGTCGCCGGGGCCCGAGGGGCTCGCCGGCGCGTCGTCCGGACCGGCCGGGCTCCCCGACGCGTCGCGTCGGACCGGACGTGCGCCGACCGGCTCCGCGACGCCGTCTTCACGGGGTCGCGGGTCGAGAGCGGTCACGGTGTTGGCGATCAGCTCCGTCGTGTAGCGCTTCTGGCCGTCCTTGTCCTCCCAGCTGCGGGTCTGGAGCCGGCCCTCGACGTAGACCTTGCGGCCCTTGCGCAGGTATTCGGCGGTCCGTTCGGCGAGCGCGGCCCAGGCCACTACCCGGAACCACTCGGTCTCTTCCTTCCACTCGCCGCTCGCGTCCTTGTAGTTGCGGTTGACGGCGACCGTGAACTGGGTCACCGCCTGGCCGTTCGGCGTGTACCGCATCTCCGGGTCGCGGCCGAGATTGCCGATGATCATCGCCTTGTTCAGCGACATCGAGCGTCCCTCCAGCTCCGCGTGGCGCGGGCCTTTAGTCGATAGCGGCAGGCGCCGCTTCGCTCTCGGATTCGTCGATCAGCTCGACATCCTCCTCGATCTCGTCTTCTTCGGTGGGAGGCGCGACTTCGACGTCCGCTTCGTCTTCATGCCCGCGGGTCGCCCGCAACGGGCGCTCGACGCGGGTCACGAGGTGGCGCAGCACTTCCTCGCTGATGAGCAGGCCGCGTTCGAGCTCGGAGATTGCCGTGGCCGGCGCCTCGAACAGGATTACGTAGTACGAGCCTTCGCGATGGTGGTCGATGGGATAGGCCAGACGGCGGCGGCCCCAGGGGGCCTGCTTGACGATCTGGCCGCCTCCGGCCGCGATGGCCCGGGCGGTTCGCTCGAGCGTCCCCTGGACCTTGTCGTCCGCAAGATCGGGACGCAGCACGAGCATGAGTTCGTATCGGCGCATGCGCCATATCTCCTTCCCATGGGTATGCCCCGATGCGTGAGCGGCAACGCCGGTCGGTCGGAGCCGAAAGGACCGACGCATTCTATCAGGGACGGCCCCCTTCGGCCGTGGCCAGGCTGGCAGGCGTCTCAATGGTGACAAGCGGGCACCGCCCAGCCCGTCACGGACGCGGCGCCAGTACCAAAGTTATGTCTGCAGCGGGCCTCCGCGCGCCTATGCTGGCGGTGACCCCCGGGGCGGTCAGGATTGCTCGCGTGTCTGACAACCCACCGCCGGAGGTCGCGACGAACGCCAACCGTCGTCTGCGAAAGGAGGCATTGTGAAATCAGTCCTTCATCGCGAGGAAGGACAAGGTCTCGCGGAATACGCACTCATTCTCGCTCTCATTGCAATGATCGTCGTACTCGCCCTCTCGTTTATGGGTACGCAGCTCCAGAGCGCATTCACCTCGATAGGCGATTCATTCTCTCATCTGCTCCCGGGCTGACGTATCTGAGCCAGTAGACGACCAGAGAAGAGACGGGCCGCACATTGCGACCCGTCTCTTCTTTTGTGCGGCGTAACGCCTCCGAGAAAGGGGCCGCCAGATCGGCCGGGAGCCCGCGCCCATGGGCGATCGGGACCACTGGTGCCGGAGCAGGGGTTCGAACCCTGACGCCCTCGCGGGCCGCGGATTTTAAGTCCGCTGCGTCTGCCAGTTCCGCCACTCCGGCACGCCCAGAAGGTTAGCGCGCGCAAGCGGGGGAAGTGGAGGCGACGGGCGGGATCGAACCGCCGAATAGAGGTTTTGCAGACCTCCCCCTTAACCACTTGGGTACGTCGCCTCGGACGGCCGGCCGGGGAACCGGGCTATGGTGCGGGCCAGACTGGCTGCCCCTCGAGGATTCGAACCTCGCCTAACGGATCCAAAGTCCGCTGTCCTACCACTAGACGAAGGGGCAGAGGATCGATCTCTCGGCCGGAAACGGCCCGTGAGCAGCAATGAAGGGAATGGAGCGGAAGACGGGACTCGAACCCGCGACCCTCACCTTGGCAAGGTGATGCTCTACCAACTGAGCCACTTCCGCTCGAAGAACCGTGCCAGTTCAATTGTATGGTGCCGAGAGCCAGGATCGAACTGGCGACACCGCGATTTTCAGTCGCGTGCTCTACCGACTGAGCTATCTCGGCCCGTTCAACAGACGGACTGGCTGCCCGTCGGCGCCGGGAAAGGTACCACGCGCGAGCGAACCGCTGCAAGGCAACCGTGGGACCGGCCGGCAGGCGGTCGACGAGCCCGGCCGGTGCCTTCGGGGATGCCGCCGGGACTCCCCCGTCCCCTATTCCAGGCCGCTGAGAGAGCCGGTCTCCGCCGGGTTCATCGGAGCCTCGCCGGTCAGCTGGCGAAGCCTGTTGATGCGGTCGGCGATGGGCGGATGGGTCGAGAAGAGGTCGGAACCGATGCCGTGCTTCTTCAGAGGGTTGACGATGTAGAGGTGCTGGGTGGCGCCGTTGACCGAGTGGAGCACCGCCGGGTCCGAGGAGATCTTGGCCAGCGCACTCTCGAGGCCGTGCGGGTTCCGCGTCAGCTCCACGGACGAGGCGTCCGCCAGGTACTCGCGCTGGCGGCTGACCGCCATCTGGACGAGCGCCCCGAAGAAGTAGCTCACGGCCGCCATGACCAGCCCGACGATGAGCAGGACGATCGCGAGCCCGCCGCCGCCACCCTCGCGGTCGTTGCCGCGGCGCCCGCCGCCGAACCAGAACGTGTATCGCAGGAAGAAGCCGGCCAGCAGGGCGATGCTCCCGACCATCACGCCGACGAAGAGGGTGAAGCGGATGTCGTAGTTGCGGACATGGGACATCTCGTGGCCCAGGACGCCCTGAAGCTCCTCACGGTTGAGCTCCTTGCAGCAGGCCCGTGGTCACCGCCACGGACGAATGCTGGGGATCGCGGCCGGTGGCGAAGGCGTTGGGAGAGGGGTCGTCGATGATGTAGACCTTGGGCATCGGGACGCCCGCCGCGATGGCCATCTCGTTGACGACGTTGTACAGCTGGGGGGCTTGCTCGGCGGTGACCTCCTGGGCATGCGAACTGGCCAGGACGAGCTTGTCGCCGCTGTAGTAGGAGAACAGCGCACTGAGGCTGCCGATGCCGACGGCGATGACCAGGGCTCCGATGCCGAATGCCACCTCGCTGCCGCTGCCATAGCCGATGCTGAATCCGATCACGAATCCGAAGACGGCCAGGAAGGCGATGACGAGGAAAGCGAGCAGGATGGAGTTGCGGCGGTTGGCCGATTCCTCGGCGTAGAAGGTCGTGGTCACGTGTGTGGCCTCAGAGCATCGGGGCCGGGCCGGCGTCGCGCCGACGCGGCCCCACGACGCCTATTCCAGGTTGACGGCTATCCCAGGCTGACGACGGGGACCTCGGCGGCCTCCGGCTCGGCCTCGAAGAACTCGCGCTTGGTGAAGCCGAACGGACCGGCGATCAGGACGTTCGGGAAGGTCTGCAGCGAGTTGTTGAAGTCCAGGACGCTGGCGTTGTAGTGCTGGCGAGAGAACGAGATCTGGTTCTCCGTCGTGGACAGCTGCTCCTGCAGCGAGAGGACGTTCTCGTTGGCTTTGAGCTTCGGATAGTTCTCGACCACCGCGAAGAGGGAGCGGAGGGCGCCGGTCAGGGCGTTCTCGGCCTGGGCCTGCGCTGCGGGCCCCTGGGCCCCCGCGGCGACTGCGTTGGCACGCAACTCCGTCACGTTGGTCAGGACGCTCTTCTCGAAGTCCATGTAACCCTTGACCGCGTTGACCAGGTTTGGGATCAGGTCGTGGCGGCGCTTGAGTTGGACCTGGATTTGCGCGTTGGCTTCGTCGACCCGGTTTCGCCTGGTCACGAGCCCGTTGTAGATACCTACCACGAGCACGACCAGGACCACCAGAACGACGATGACGATGATTAGCGGTACAGCATGCCCCTTCTCCGATCGATATGGGTCGCGCCAGTTGGCGGCGAGAACTCAGTCTAGCAGGCAGCCACCGGCACAGCGACCGGGGCCTTCGAACATTTGACTCGCCCGGGCAGCCCTAGGTTCGATCGAAGTGCGATCGACGGCCCGCCGAAGGTAGGCGGCGCGTGACGGACGCCGCCGAGCCGGACGTGACCGGCAACCGGAGAGTGGTGGGCGGTGCAGGATTCGAACCTGCGACATCCTCGGTGTAAACGAGGCGCTCTAACCACTGAACTAACCGCCCCTGCGGTGAACCCTAACGCAAGTCGGCTCGGCGCACGCGACAACGAGGCTATTGCCGGTGAGAGATGGTGGTGCCCAGGCCGGGACTTGAACCCGGATGGATTGCTCCATACGCCCCTCAAACGTACGCGTATACCAATTCCGCCACCTGGGCACGAGATACGGTCGCGACGGCTCTACGTCGCCGCGCAGAGATTGCCTGGTGCCGAGGAGGGGATTTGAACCCCTACACCCTTGCGGATACTAGCTCCTGAAGCTAGCGCGTCTGCCATTCCGCCACCTCGGCGCACGCAACAACGGGCCTACCCGTCGCTGGCGAGGCGCCAGTCTATCACATCCCAATATCGACTCGAAGGATCCGAAATATCGGTCCCGGAGACGTCCTGGACACGCCTCGAGACGACCAGATCGAAGTCACGGAACGCCAGCGGCAGGATGGGTTCGTTCGTCGAAACGTACTTCTCGACCGCCGAAATCGCCGTCTGGCGGTCGACCGGATCTATCGTCTTGCGCGCCGTCAGCAGCAGCTGGTCGAGGGTTGCGTCCTGGATCCCCGAGACGTTCGAGCCGCCCGACCCGACCTGGGACGAGAGGAGAAGCGGACCCAGGTCGGGGTCCAGGCCGACTTCGAAGTCGACCACCGCAGCGGCGAACTGCCCGCTCCCCAACCGGCTGACGTAGGTCGCGGCCGGGACTGCGTCGAGGCTGACGTCGAGCCCGATAGCACGCCAATCGGCGGCCACCTGCAGGGCGGTCCGGTACGCGATCGGGTTGCTCGCCGCGTCCGGCGTGAGCAGGTCCAGCGAGTACGCCGCGCTTGCCTTCGGCGCCGTCCAGGCGGTCCCCGACCGCTGCCAGCCGGCCTTCGTGAGGTGGTCGATCGCATCCGCGGTGTCATAGGGTGTCTGGACCAGGGCCGAGAAGTCGTAGGCGGGCGACCAGCTCGGGATGGGAAGCTCGGCGGTGCTGCCGCGACCCTCGAGGACCTTGGCCAGAAGAGCCCCTCGATTGATGGCGGCCAGCAGGCCGCTTCGGGCGTTCACGTCGCGCATCTCCGGATGATCTGGCCGTTGGTTCAGGACCACGCTCAGCAGGCTCGTCCAGCGGTAGGCGATCAGGCGCGATCCGGGGACCGCGAGAGCAGAGTCGATCTGTTCGGGCGTCAGTCCGCCGATCACATCCAGCTTGCCGGCCGCGAACTGCGCCGCCGCCGACTGGGGGTCGTCGAAGAAGTCGAGCTCGATCGTGTCGAGGGCGGTCACCGGGCCGGTCACCGCGTTCGTTGGCGTCGGTGCCGGAGTGGGCGTCGCTGTCGGAGTGGGCGTCGGTGTCGGAGTGGGCGTCGGTATCGGGGTCGCGCTCAGCGAGGCCGACGCGCCCTTGCTCGGGCTCGGAGCGGAGCCGCCGCTCGGGACCGCGCTCGAACTCGCGGCCGGGCTGGGCAGTGGCGAGTTGCTGAGCACAACCGAAGGCACGCGCTGCAGCACCGCATGGGACTGGCTCAGGGCCACGAGCCGGTACGGTCCGTCGCCGATCGGCCTGGCGCTGTAGGCGGAATCCGCCAGCCGTGCCGCCGAAACGTCTTGCAGCAGGTGCTGCGGCAGTATCGGCAGCGCAGCTTGTCTGAGGAACCCTGCGATCGGCAGGGTCATGGTGAAGCTGAACGGTCGAGGGGCTGTCCGCCTTGACGTGGATGCCCTGCCAGGACGAGCCGTACGGGCCGTCGTATGCCGGATCCTGCAGGATCCCGATCGTGTAAGCCACGTCCGCGGCGGTGACCGGCGCACCGTCTTCCCAATAGGCGTCCGTCACGAGCTGGAACGTGTAGGTTCGCCCGTCGTCGGACCTGGTCCAGGATTCCGCCAGATCGGGCAGTATCGAGCCGTCCGGCCCCTCTCGGACGAGGCCTCTGAACAGCAGGGCGACCAGATCCTGATCCGCCTGGGTACGCGGGGTGAGCGGGTTGATCGAACTCGGGTGGCCGACGATCCCTTCGCGGTACGGCACGAACGGGGCGCTAGACCGGCCGGCTTGGCGATCGTTTCCCGGCGACGCCGGGACGAGCATCGCTCCGCCGATCACGGCCAGCACGACCGCCAGGCCCGCGATGGCCACCCTGTCACCGCGATTCACGCCCGCAGATCGCGCCATGGGCTATCCCACTCGTCCGTCAGCGGCCCGCGCGAGGCGCCCCCAGGCCACGGGCCGGAGGATCAAGGCTGCGGAACGACCGTGTAGCTCGCGAGGGAGAAGAAGCAGAACAAGACCGCCAGAAGGATCGTGAACTGCCACAGGCGCCGCTCGATCCCGCGCCGGCTGCGGTACACGGACGAGTCGCCGCCGAAGGTGGCGGACAGGCCCGATCCTCGCGCCTGGAGCAGGATGGAGATGACCAAGAAGATGCCGATGATGTCCTGGCCAGCGGCCATCGCGGGGTTCACAGCTGGAAGCAACCTCGTCTGTAGGCCCGCTCGGAAGGCGGACCGGCGCATGTTAGCACACCGCCGCGGTCTCCCGGCCTGGAGCGCCGGTCGACTGCGGAAGGGCCCGGAGTGTCGTTCGGATCAGTCCTTCGTGGCGAGCAACGAGTGCCCGGTAACCTCCGGCCATGGCTTCAGGCCGCCGATCTCCAGGATCGTGGGCGTGACGTCCGCGAGGCGGCCGTCCTCGCAGGCGCTTCCCGTCCATGAAACGGCCGATGCCGAGGAGCGGCACCGGGTTGAGCGAGTGCTTGGTGATCGGATTGCCGGCCTCGTCCTTCATCTCGTCGGCGTTGCCGTGGTCCGCGGTGATGAACATGACCGCGCCCGGGGCGGCGGGGTCGCCGGCGTCCACCGCCAGGATCGCGTCGGCGACGCGGCCCAGGCAGGCGTCGACGGTCTCGCAGGCCTTGATGGTTGCCTCCCAGACGCCGGTGTGGCCGACCATGTCCGGGTTGGCGAAGTTGGCGACGATGAGGTCGTACGTGCCACCTTCGATGGCCGCGACCAGGGCGTCGCAGACACCCTCGGCGGCCATGGCGGGCTGCAGGTCGTAAGTGGCGATCTTGAGGCTCGGGATGAGCTTGCGATCCTCGCCCGGCCACGGCTCCTCGCGCCCACCGTTGAAGAAGTAGGTCACGTGGGCGTACTTCTCGGTCTCGGCGACATGGAACTGCTTCCAGCCGGCCTTGCTGACGGCCTCCGGCCAGCGAATGAACGACCTCGGGGCCGAAGACGACCTGAACAGGCAGATCGGCCTCATATGCGGTCATGGTGGCGTAGAGGATGCCCTTGGGAGCCGGGCCCGAAGCGTCGCGGTCGAAGCCCGCGAAGTCGGCGTCGGCCAGGGCGTGGGAGAGCTGCCGCGCCCGATCGGCGCGGAAGTTGCAGTGAAGGACCGCGTCGCCGTCGGCGATCGTCCCGTGGTCCACGCCGTCGATGACCGTCGGCGTGATGAACTCGTCGTTCTCGCCCCGGGCGTAGCCGGCCTCGACGGCGGCAACGGCGGATGGGGCGTGGAAATCGGCGACGCCGTGGACGATTGCGTCGTAGCCCTTCCCGGTCCGCTCCCAGCGCTTGTCGCGGTCCATGGCGAAGTAGCGGCCGCCGATCGTGGCGATCTTCGCGTCCGGATGGGCGGCCGCGAGGCGCTTCTCCAGGTCGGGCACGAACTCGATGGCGGATCGCGGCGGCGTGTCCCGGCCGTCCAGGAGGCCGTGGACGCGGACGCGCTTCACGCCCTGGCGGGCGGCCAGTTCCGCCACGGCGACCAGATGGTTGTCGTTGGCGTGGACGCCGCCCGGCCCCACCAGGCTGATCAGGTGAAGGGTATGGTCGTCCTCTTTGGCTCGGGCGCACAGTTCGAGCAGGACCGGCCGGGTGAAGAAGCTGCCTGTCGAGATCGCCTTGCTGATGCGGGGCAGGTCCTGGAGGACCGGCTGGCCGGTCCCGAGGTTGAGGTGACCGACCTCCGAGTTGCCCATCTGGCCTTCGGGCAGGCCGACGAACTCCTCGGACGCCTCGAGGGCGCAGTGCGGCCAGCGCTTCAGGAAGCCGTTCCAGACCGGCATCCGGGCCTGGACGATGGCGTCTACTTCCGGCTTGTGGCCGATGCCGAAGCCGTCCAGGACAACGAGGACGATCGGGCGCGGGCGGCGCCGAGGCGAGTTGCCGGCACTGGCGGCCGTCATGCGGGCTTGCCTTCGGCCGCGGCACGTGCCTTGGCGGTTACGGCGGCGCGAGCGACCATGCCGGCCATCTCGTCGGGCTTGAGCGACGCGCCGCCGACGAGGCCCCCGTCGATCGAATGCTCGTCAAGGAACTCGCCGATGTTGGCGCTCGTGACGCTGCCGCCGTAGAGGACCGGGACGTCCTCCGCGGCATGGCCCCAACCGAGGTCGGCGGCAAGGCAGGCGCGGATTGCATCCGCCATCGCCGCGGCATCCGCGGCGGAGGCGGTGCGGCCGGTGCCGATGGCCCAAACCGGCTCGTAGGCGACGACGAAGCCCGCGTTCTGAAGTGCCTCCACGTCCTTGCCCGCCAGGGCGCCGCGGAGCTGGGTGGCCACTACCTCTACGGCCCGTCCGGCTTCGCGCTCGGCCAGGACCTCGCCCACGCACAGGATCGGCCGCAGTCCGGAGGCGACGGCTCGGGCAAGCTTCTTGCCGATCAGCTCGTCGGTCTCGAAAGCGTCGCGGCGCCGCTCGGAGTGGCCCAGGATGACCCAGGTCGCCAGGCCGTTCAGCATCGCGGCGGAGATCTCGCCGGTATAGGCGCCGGCGGGCTCGTGGTGGACGTTCTGGGCCCCGACGGCCACGTTCTTGCCGGCGAGCGCGTCGCGGACGGCGGCGAGGCACACGAAAGGCGGGCAGATGACTCGCACTACGCCGGGCTCCTCGGTCCGGGCGGCGATTGTCGCGGCCAGCTCTCCAGCGTCCGCGGGGGTTGTGTTCATCTTCCAGTTGGCGGCAATGATCAAAGGTCTCATGGCCGGGAATGATGACAGACTGGCGAGACCGGCCGGAGGGAGGTTCGGCCCCTCGCTCGGCGGCCGAACGGACGCGCCTGGGTGTCAGTCGGCCCCATGGCGGGCGTCGGAGCGGTCCCGCTTCCCCACTCCCTCGTCCGGATGCAGGGCCAGGCGCTCGATACGGTCGAGGGCGCGCTGCACGGCGGAGCGGTGCAGACCCAGGCGCTCGGCCAGCTCGGAGAACGTCGCCTCGGGCTCTTCCCGGCGGGCGCCGGCGACGAGCCGGACCACGTACGGCTGCTCGGCCAGGCGGCCGTCCGCCTCCAGGGCGTCGATCGCCTCCAGATGGCGAGCCGCGGCGGCCACGGCTCGCTGCAGGTTGGCCGACTCGGCATTGATGACGCGATTGAGATCGCCGCGTACCGAGCGCGACACCTGGCGCGCCTCCAGCTCCAGCAGCGCCGCTCCGCCGCCGACCAGCCGCAGGAACGTGCCGACGGTCTCCACGCTCTTCCAGGTGACCACGCCGCGGCCGCGGCGAACGCGCCAGCCGGCCGCCATCTCGAACTGGCGCAGCCTCTCGCACAGGTCTCGGGCCTCCTCGACGGGCAGCACGAACTCCAGATGCGTCCGGCCCGACGCCAGGCTCAGCGATCCGTGGGCCAGGAACCGGCCCCTCAGGTACGCCACGCGGCAGTGCTCGGCGGAGCGCGACCACTCGAACGCGGCCGGCTCAGCCCCGGCAAGGGCAGTCTCGTCCGGGACGCGGCCCCGGCTGAGGCGAAGAGCCACTCGAGCGATCGTCCTGCGGCGGGGCGCGAAGGTGCCGGCCAGTCCGGCCGCCTCGGCCAGGCGGCAGCACCGTGCGAGGAGGATCGATCGCCGCCAGCTCGGCGCGGAGCGCATCCGCCAGGTCACGCTCCGCGGTCGTCACGCCAGCCTCCGCCGGGGAGCCGGCACCTCATGCCGTCCGGGAGACTCGCGAGCGCCGCCGTCCGTAGGCCTCGCGCTCGTAGACGCGCATGATCGCCGCGGCCAGGCGCGACGGGTCGTGGTGGTGGGCGTTGTCGGGATCCACGACGTCGTCGAGCACGAGCCGCGGCCCCGACTCGCTCGATCGCGGACCGGCCGGCGGCCACCTGAGCTTGACCGGTTCCGCCGCGTAGCCGCCGGGACGCCTGGCATCGAACCGGTTGTTGGCCAGCACGACGTCGATCAGGCCCGGCCCGGTGTGACGCTCGAGCGCCACGAGTGGTCGGCCAGGTCGAACCCGTCGGTCTCGCTCTTCTGGGTGGCTACGTTGCAGACGTACAGCCGCACCGCCGGCGAGAGGCGTATGGCCGTCGCGATCTCAGGCAGCAGCAGGCTCGGCATGATGCTCGTGTACAGGCTGCCGGGTCCGAGCACGATCAGGTCGGCCTCTTCGACGGCATGGCGGGCATCCTCTCCTGCCGAGACGTCGGAGGGAGTCAGCCAGACCCGGTCGATTCCCGACGACCGCCCGATCTCCGACTGACCCGTCACTTCGGTCCCGTCGGTCAGCCGGGCATGCAGCGTCACGGGCGTCGCGGTTGCCGGGACGACCTGGCCCCTGACCGCGAGCACGCGATTCATCTGGCGGACGCCCTCCTCGAAGTCGTCCCCCTGCACCGAGGTCATGGCCGCGAGGAGCAGGTTGCCGATGGTGTGGCCGCCCAGGCTCGCCTCTCCGTCGCCGGGGAAGCGGTACTGCAGCAGCTCGCCCATCAGCGGCTCGGAGTCGGCCAGGGCCACGATGCAGTTGCGGATGTCGCCGACGGCCGGGATCCCCAACTCCTCACGGAGCCGGCCGGAAGAACCGCCGTCGTCGGCGACCGTCACCACGGCCGTGATGTTGCTGCTGTGCTCCTTGATACCCCGCAGGAGCGTCGACAACCCGGTGCCGCCGCCGATGACGACGATCCTGGGGCCGCGCGACAGGAATCGCTTCTGGTAGATGACCTCGACGAGCGGCTGGTCCTGCGAGGACGACAGGAACGGCGCCATGAGAGCCCCGATGACGCGCCACGACCCGTACAGGAAGAACCCGACGCCGGTCAGGCCCAGGATCGCGCCGCGCGCCCAATACGGCAGGAACTGGAGGGTCAGAGTCGAGACAAGCGCCTGGCCCGGCCCCGAGACTTCGGCCTCGCGATAGAACTGGCGGAGCGCCAGGGCTCCGGCCAGGGCCAGGCACAGCTCGCCGATGAAGACGATGACGAGCCAGCGCTTGACGCCGATCCCGGGGACCAGCCAGCGCCGCAGAGTCGAGCCGGAAATCCGCAGGCGCGGGAAGCTCATTCGCGCTCCAGCTCGCGGTGGAAGACGGCCACGCTCCCGTAGCCTCGCTTCTCCAGCCACGACCGCAGCTCCTCGGTGATGGCGATCGATCTGTGATAGCCGCCGGTGCAGCCGATGGCGATGGTCAGCCTGGTCTTGCCCTCGCTCTTGAACCCCGGCACCGTCAGGTCCAGGAAGCTGCTCAGGAGGTCGAAGAACTGCCGGGCGATCGGCTGGCTCATGACGTAGTCGCGTACCGCCGGCGTGAGTCCCGACAGATGCCGGAGCTCGTCGACGTAGTAGGGGTTCTCCATGAAGCGAACGTCGAAGACGAGGTCGGCCTCGAGCGGGACGCCGTACTTGAAGCCGAAGCTGATCAGCTGGAAGACCAGCCCCTGGTCCGACGGGCGCGTCGGCGAGCTGGGAGAAGAGGCGCTCCTTCAGCTGCCGAAGCGACAGGTCGGAGGTGTCGACCACTATGTCCGAGTCGGCCCGAATGGGATCGAGACGGCGGCGCTCCTCCGCGATCGATCCGGCGATTCCGCGGCGGCCGGCCAGCGGATGGCGGTGTCGAGTCTCCGAGAAACGGCGGATCAGGACGTCGTCGCGAGCCTCGAGGAAGATCACGCGCGGCTCGATGCCGCGGCCCTCGAGGGCACCGCGCATCGCGGACAGGGCCAATGGCGCGTTGCCGGCGCGGACATCCAGCACGATGGCGACCTTCTCGAATCTGTGGCGATCCGTCGAGACCAGCTCCGCCAGATCGGGCAGCAGCTCACCGGGCACGTTGTCCATGCAGGTGTAGCCGAGGTCTTCGAACAGCTTCGTCGCCGCGGTCTTGCCCGCCCCCGATAGGCCGCTGAGGATCACGACGCGCTGCGCGTTCTCGGACGCTGCCTCGGCGGGGGTCTTGGTCACGTCCGCGACCGGTGCCGACCTGGCCGGCTTGCCCGGCTTGCCCGGCGCCGCGCCTTCTCCTGCGAGCCGGTCGCCCGCGGCGCTCCTGACGTGACCGAACGCCGGCCTGGCCGAGCGACGCTCCGCCGGCTGCCTCGAACCCGTCCGAATTGCCACGCATGCAACTAGTCTATCGCGCCCGCCCAGCGCGACCGGCCGTGGCCCGGCCGTCTGTCGCGCGCCTCAGCCTCCGACGCGCAATCGCGCCGCCCAATCCGCCGCCGCGGCGGCGAGCCGCTCGCCCGCGTCTCCGGCAGTGGCTCCGGCCGTGGCTCCGGCAGTGGCGGAGCCTGCCGCCCCGGCGATCCCGCGCGACACGTTGACCAGCAATCCCCCGCCGGGGCGGCCGCCCGCGGGGGGCGCGACCGCCGGGCCGTGGCGCAGGACCGGCTCGACTTCGCCACCCTGGGCACCGACGCCCGGGACCAGAAGGGCGAGCCCGGGCGCGATCCCGCGAATCAGCTCCAGCTCCACCGGAGCGGTGGCGCCGACCACGAGACCGACCGTCCCGCCGGGCCCCCAGGCCTGCGCTCGCCTGGCAACGCGGGCGTAGAGCGGCTCGGCCGGAGCGTCCAGTGCCGGATCCGCGGCGACTTCGAGCCCCTGCAGCTCCCCGGCGCCCGGGTTCGAGGTGCGGCACAGCAGGTAGGCGAACCTGTCGCCGCGGCCCAGCAGCGGCTCGATCGCCTCCGACCCCAGGTACGGATTGGCCGTGACCGCGTCGCAGCCCAGGATGTCGTACAGGGCCACGGCCTGGCGTGCCGCGGTCGTGCCGATGTCGCCGCGCTTGGCGTCGGCGATGAACGGAACGTCCGCCGGCACACGTCCCCGAAGGCGCTCCAGCGCCGCGATCCCCGACGACCCGAACGCCTCGAAGAAGGCGAGGTTCGGCTTGACGGCAGCGGCATAGGGCAGAGCCGCGTCCAGCAGCACCTCGCAGAACCTCTCGACTCCGGCCAGAGTGGCCGGAAATCCGGCGGGCAAGGCCTCGGGCACCGGGTCGAGGCCCACGCACAGAACCGATCCGACGGCCCGCGTTCGCGCCGCCAGCCGTTCGAGGTAGGAGTCCATGGCTCGGAAGGTTAGCGGACGCGCGGCCCGGCCGCGCCGCCGACGGCCGGCTGGGCGCCCTCCGCCGCGACGTCGAGGATCTCGAGCTGGATCGACTCGAAACCGCCGAACGAACGGCTGGTCGCCTTTGCCACGACGTCGATCCGGTCGCCTTCGTGGAGCATCGCCGGCAGGTCCGAGCGGCGGAATGCCACGGCGTCCAGCACGTCGCGACTCCGTTTGAGCACCAGCTGGGTATGACCTCCGCTCGCCGCCCGCACCCGGACGACCCGGAGGCCGGTAATGGCGATGGTGGGAACGGGATTGCCTACTCCGGTTGGATCCAGGAGCGCGACCTCGTGAACGAACCCATAGTCGACAGAATCGGCCGGCAGGACGAGATCGACCGGCAACTCCGGAGGGCCGGGCGGACGAGCGTCGTGGCAGGCAAGCTCCAGGAACCGGGCGGTGAACTCCGGCCAGCGGTCCGCGGCGATGTCGAAGCCCGCCGCCGCGGCGTGGCCGCCATGGCGGATGAGCAGGTCCTCGCAGGCGATCAGGGCCTCTGCCAGATTGCAGCCGCCGGGGCTCCGGCACGACGCTCGCAGGGTGCCCGCCTCCGGATCCACGACGGTCGCGACCACGGCCGGGCGGTCCAGGTCCTCCGCCAGCCGCCCGGCGATCAGGCCGATGATCCCGACCGGCCACTCCCCGAGGACCAGCAACGCGGCGGGGAGGTCGCGGGGAGCCGATGGACCGCCGCCGGGCTCCGTGGCGACGTCGGGCGGCGGATCCAACCCGAGCGCCAGGCGCGCCTCGGCCAGGGCCACGCGAGTCATTTCGCGCCTGTCGAGATTGGCCTTCTCGATCTCGGCCGCCAGGGCGTCGGCCTCGGCGCGATCACCGGCCAGTAGCAGGCGAGCGGCCCGCGCCGCCTCCCCCACCCTCCCGGCGGCGTTGAGGCGCGGGGCGACGACGAATCCGATGTCGTCCAGGTCCACTCGGTCGCGAGCCACGCCGGCTCGCTCGAGCAGGGCCGCGAGCCCGGGACGGGGCGAGTTGCGCAGCTGGCTCAAGCCGAGCCGGGCGATGGCGCGGTTCTCGCCGATGATCGGGGCGACGTCCGCCACGGTCCCGATGAGGGCCAGATCCGCCAGCTCACGGACGAATTCCGGCATCGACGCTGCGCCAGCCGGCGGCCCCTCCCCTCCCAGCTCGTCGATGAGAAGCGCGGCCACCTTCCAGGCCACGCCGGCGCCGGTGAGCTGGCGCTCCGGATAGACGCTGTCCGCACGCTGCGGATTGACGACGGCAACGGCCGCCGCCGGCCAGGTCGCGGCGTGGTGATGGTCCGTCACCAGGACATCCACTCCGCGGCCGGCCGCAACCTCTATCTCCGGGCCGCTGCTGGTTCCGCAGTCGGCCGTCACGATGAGCGACCGCCCCTCCGCCACCGCCCGATCGATGGCCCGCGTCGAGAGGCCGTGGCCGTCTCCAAGCCGCTCCGGCACGTAGGGCTCCGCGTCCAGGCCGAGATGCCGCAGGGCCAGCACGAGGATCGACAGGCCGGTCAAACCGTCGGCGTCGAAGTCGCCGTAGACGAGGACCCGCTCGCCCCGGGCCTGCGCCGCGGCCACACGCGCAACCGCGGCAGCGGAATCGGGAAGAAGCCGCGGATCGTGAAGCCCCTCCTCGGCCGGGGCGAGGAACGCGGTCAGGGCGGCGGCATCGGCCACTCCCCGGGCGGCGAGGATCGCCAGCAAGCGCTCCGAGATGCCTCGTTCGGCGCCCAGCGCCCGGCACGCGGGATCGATGGCAACGGGCGCCGGGGCACGCCAGCGGTAAAGCGATTGGATCATGGCGACCAGCATGCCACGCCCGGCTCATCGCCGGCGTACCTGCGGATCACCCCGCCGGACATCGGGCGGGGCGTCAGTAGGACCGGCGGCCTCCGCGGAGCGCTTCCAGGCGCTTCGTTCGCCGCTTGTCCTCCCAGAGCTGCCACACGACGAGCAGTGGGCTGGCGTTGAAGATCGACGAATACGTCCCGGAGACGATGCCGATCAGGAGCGCGAGAACGAAGTAGTGGATCGATGCGCCGGCGAACAGCAGCAGGGCCGTGAGGGTGATCACGACCGTGAGGCTCGTGTTGATCGAGCGGCCGAAGGTCTGAAGGATCGAGTGGTTGACGATCTGGTCGAAGGGCTCACCTGCATGGCGGGCCTTGTTCTCCCGGATCCGGTCGTAGACGACGATGGTGTCGTGGACGCTGAATCCGATGACCGTCAGCATCGCCGTGACGAACAGCGCGTCTATCTGCACCCCGAAGACGGTGCCCAGGATGGCGAAGATGCCGACGACGACGATGACGTCATGGAAGAGAGCGGCCAGGGCCGTCGCGCCGAACTTGATGCTCTGGAACCGGATGCCCACCCAGATCAGGATGCCCAACGAGCCGAGCAGCACGAGCAGGATGGCCTGCTGGATCAGCTGGGCGCTGACGATCGGGCCGACGGTGCTCTGCAGGCCGGTGCAGGCGATCGGACCGAGCTTGGGGTCGGCCTGGAGAGCCGCGGCAACCGCCGCCAGGGTTCCGCCGGTCGGAAGGTGCAGGGTGCATGCCTGGCCGGTCTGATCGACGCTGTTGGGAGTGGCCGTCGGCGAGGGCGTCGGACTCGCTGAAGCGCTCGCGCTCGGAGCGGCGCTCGGAGCCGTGCTCGCGCTCGGGGGCTACGCTCGCGCTCGGGCCGGGGCTCGCGCTGGGGCCGGGACTCGTGCTCGGACCTGGGCTCGCCGGATGCACCGGCGCTCGCACCAGCGGACGAGCTGGGCGCGGCAGTCAGAATCGGCTGAGCCGTTGGAGGCGGTATGAGGTCGGCCCGCTTGGTGCGAATCGTGATGTTGTGGACGCTGTCTTCGCTGACCTCGGCGTCGCCGATCCCCTGCTGGACCAGGACGGCTCTGACCTCGTCGATCGAGGCGTTCGGGTTCTTGAATTGAAGCTGCCAGACCGTGCCGCCGGTGTAGTCGACGGAGAACTTCAGGCCCACCTCGCCGTTGGTCGCCGGCGTCAGGAGGATGAAGATCAGGCCGGGTACGAGGATCAGGCCTGAGAACAAGAAGAACCAGTTCCTCTTGCCGATGACGTCAAACACGTCCGCGGGCCTCCCGTCGCCCGAATCGACCGACCATCGCTCTCGCCTGGAACTCCTCGTCGGTCACGCCGTAGAGCCATGCCCGCTGGGCCCACTGCTGGTGGACGACCAGCCGGAGGAGCGTCCTCGAGACCGTGATGGCGGTGAACATGGAGGTCGCGACACCGATCATCAGGACCAGGGCGAAGCCCTTGATCGTCGATGAGCCGCCGAAGTACAGGATCGACGCGGTGATCAGCGACGAGACGTTCGAGTCGAAAATCGAGTTCCAGGCTCGGTTGAAGCCGGCCTCCATCGCGCTGACCAGCGTCTTGCCCGCTCGGAGCTCCTCTTTCGTGCGCTCGAATATCAGGATGTTGGCGTCGACCGCCATTCCTACCGAGAGCACGAAGCCCGCTATCCCGGCCAGGGTCAGCGTCACGGGGATGATGCGGAATACGGCCAGGACCGCGATGCCGTAGTAGGTGAGAGCCAGTCCGGAAACCACGCCGGGCAGCCGGTAGAAGATCAGCATGAACAAGAGCACGAGGCCGATGCCGATCGCGCCGGCAAAGAGAGTCTGGTTCAGGAACGCCTTGCCGAGCGTCGCGGGGATGTCCTGGCTGCTCTCTTCCGCGACCGGATAAGGCAGGGCGCCGTACTGGAGGATCGTGGCCAGGCTCTTGGCGCTGGACGCCGTGAAGCTGCCGCTGATCTGGCCGGAGCCGCCGGTGATCTGGCTCTTCAGATACGGAGCCGATATGACGTTGCCGTCCAGGACGATCGCGAAGAAGTCGTTGATGTGGGCGCCCGACCAGGTCTCGAAGTCCTTGGCCGCCTGGTCCTTGAAAGCGAAGTTGACGACCCACGCGTTGGGGGTGACGCTGGTATCGAGCGAGGCGCTGATCTTGCCGAGGTCCAACTGCGCTCCGGTGAACTGGGCCGGGAGCGTCGGGTCTATGGGTGTCCCCGTCTGCCGGCGGACGTCTTGGAGCCCGCGGCGCTGATCGTGCCGTAGGTCTCCGGAGGAAGCAGCACGAACGCGAGCTGCCCCGTCTTGCCCACCAGGTCCCGGATGGCCTGCGGATCCGTCGCGCCCGGCACCTGCACCAGGACCTCGTTGGACCCGACCGTCTCGACGATCGGCTCGGAGACGCCCGTGGTGTTCACCCGCTGCTCCATGATCGAGCGGATGACGTCCATCGAGCCGGAGGCCGGGAAGACCGCGTTCCCGTTGGCGTCGACGGTGTGGTACTTGATCTCGAAGCCGCCCTGCAGGTCCAGGCCCAGCTTCGTCTCGGGAGTCTGGCCCAGGCCCCCGTCGATGTTGCTGAGGACTACGAATTTCGCCCCGGGCAGGAAGTCGACGTAGCACGCCAATCGCGCCGATGACGAGGATCAGGATTGGGACAAGCTTTCGCACGAGGTGGGATGTTAGCAGGGTTCCGCGCAGCGGCGCGCGACCGGCGCTCGGCCGGGCAACTTGGCCGGGCAACGGCCGTGCACCGCGGCCCCTCAGCCCTCCAGTCCGGCCTTGATCCTGGCCGCCAGGGCGGGCCCGATCCCCGGCACCGCCGCGACCTGCTCCACCGGCGCCTCGCGGACGCGCTTCGCCGACCCGAAGACCCGGAGCAACGCCGCTCGCCGCTTGGGGCCCACGCCCGGCAGGTCGTCGAAGGCGGAGTGAGTAGCGGCCCTGGCCCGCAAGCGAGCGGTGGTAGGTGATCGCGAACCTGTGGGCCTCGTCCCGCAGGCGCTGCATCAGATAGAGCGCCGGCGAGGTCGTGGCCAGCAGCACCGGTTCCTCCCGATCCGGCAGGAAGATCTCCTCCCGCTCCTTGGCCAGGCCGACGACCGCCAGATCGTGGTAGCCCAGCTCGTCGAGAACCTCCTTGGCGGCCGAGAGCTGGCCCTTGCCTCCGTCGATGACCACGAGGTCCGGCAGCTGCCAGCGCAACTCCTCCTCGTTGCCCTCCTCGCCGGAGCGGGCGCGCTTGAAGCGGCGCCGCAGCACCTCCTGGTGGCTGGCGAAGTCGTTGGCTCCCACGACGTCCTTGATCCGGAAACGGCGGTACTCGCCCGTCCGTGGCCGGCCCTCCTCGAAGACGACCATGCTGCCGACCGACTGCGCGCCCTGGAAGTTGCTGATGTCGTAGCCCTCGATGCGCATCGGGACGGCCGGCAGATCGAGGGCTTCGGCGAGCTCCTCGAGGGCGGCCAGGGTCTTGCCCTGGTCCGCCAGCCAGCGGGCGTGCTCGCGCTGGAGGGTTTCGGTGGCGTTGCGGGTGGCCAGCTCGAGCAGCTCGCGCTTCTCGCCGCGCCGCGGGACGTGGATGCGGACGGCCCCTCCCCGGCGGCCGGCCAGGAATCCCTCCAGATCCGCCGCGTCCTCGGGGAGCGCGGGAACGAGCACGTCCGGCGGGACGCTCGCGGCCCGCTCGTAGTACTGCTTGACGAAACCCGCCAGGACGGTGGCGTCGTCCGTTTCGCGCGGGGCGTCGAGCAGGAACACGTCGCGCCCGACCATCTTGCCGCCGCGCACGGCGAAGAGCTGGACTGCGGCCTGGGCATCGTGGCGGGCCAGGCCCAGCACGTCCTCCTCGGTCGTTGCGTGAGCGGCCATCTTCTGGCTCTCCATCGTCCGCTCGATGGCCTTGACCTTGTCGCGGAGGGCCGCGGCGCGCTCGTATTCGGTCGACTCGGATGCCGCCTGCATCTGGCGGGTCAGCTCGCGTGCGACCACTTCCTGGCGGCCTTCGAGGAATCGCTCGATCTGCCCGATCTGGGACCGGTAGTCGGCCTTGCCGATGTAGCCGACGCACGGCGCCTGGCAGCGCTTGATGTGGTACAGCAGGCAGGGCCGCTCGATCGCCTTGCGGCCTTCGTGGATGTCGAGGGTGCAGGTCCGGAACGGAAAGAGCCGCCGGATCAGGTTCATCGCCTCGTCGACGCTGCTCGCCGAGGCGTACGGCCCGAAGTAGCGGCTGCCGTCGGCGGGCAGCTTGCGCGTTCGCTCGACCCTGCGGGAAGTCCTCGCCGAGGGTGATCTTGATGAAGGGGTAGCTCTTGTCGTCCTTGAGCCGGACGTTGTAGCGCGGCCGGTAGCGCTTGACCAGGTTGATCTCGAGCAGGAGCGCCTCGCTGACCGAGTCGGTCATCGTGTACTCGAGATCGGCGATCCTGTCGATGACGCTGCGGATGAGCTGGCTCTCGCCCCCGCCGGTCTGCTTCTGCCAGTAGCTCCGGACGCGGTTGCGCAGGCTCTGGGCCTTGCCCACGTAGATGACCGTCCCGCGCGCGTCCTTCATCAGGTACACGCCGGGCCGGTCGGGCAGTCGCTTGAGGGTCGCGGCGAGATCGGGGGTCACGTGGCGATTCTAGTCGGCTGGCCGCACAGGGCCCGGCGCATCGGTCCGGGCCCGGCGGACGGGATCGGCGGTCTAGCGGCTGTTGAGAGTTCCCACCGCAACGACCACCGCGTCGGCGCCAGTCACGGACGAGAGATCGTCACCAAGCCGGCTGGCGATCGTCGTCAGCTGGTAGCCGTCCGGGCCGGGCAGCGGCTGCCAGGTTTGGCCCCGGTCGGACGATTGCCAGACCGAGTACGGGCCGTCGTTGTTCGGCTGCGAGATGGTCAAAACGAGCCGATTCCCCACCTGCGACAGGCCAAACAGACTACCCGCCGGAGTCGTGGAGTCGGCCTCCCAGACGAGCCCGTCGGCCGAGTGCATCAGCGTGCCGTTGCCGCCCGAGACGAAGTCGGCGCCGAGGCCCACGAAGCCGCCGTCGGCCATCCGGATGGAGCTCAAGATATTGGTGGCGCCTGCGGGTGCGTGACCGGGGCATGGCCGGCCTCGTAGCAGTCCCGACGGACCCGGCCGTCGTGCCCTCCACTGTAAAGGCCCGGGAGTGGAAAGCTTCGGTGGGGACCTCCAGGTCGCCGGCCTTCGACCACGTCGACCCATGTTGAGAGCCAGACGGCCGGCCGTTCCGTCGGCCATTTGACGATCGCCGCGAGCGTCGGCCAGCGCCCGCGGTACGAGTCCCCGAGGCTGGAGAGTTCGACCTGGTTCCAATGCTGGCCGTCAGTCGAGCGCCAGGGCTGGACGGAGTCGGATCGTCGTCGGCAGCGGCAGAGCCAGCAGAAAGGCCAGGGAGACAGCCATTTCAGCTCCCGACGAGATCGGCCAGATCGGCCACCGTTGGCCAGACGACAGCGGGCGCCGCGATCAGCCGGCACCGGCCACTTGCGGCCGTCGGGCGAGGAGCACAGGAGAGGCGCGGCGGCCCTCCGATGCCCGCACGTGCCCGGATCCGCCGCGCGGGCCCGAACGCACTGCGTGAGTCCGTCCGTCTGCCGCCCAAGTCCATCCCCCGGTGAGTCTGGCACGGATTGGCACGAACCGTGGGCGTGTACGCACCGGCCGGATGCCGGGCCCGTGGTCGCGTCCACCGGCCAGAATGCCAGACCCGTGGTCGCGTCCACCGGGTCGCGGAGGAACCCGCGCAACTTTCGGCCATCACTCTCGAGCCTTGCCTTGAGCAGGGCTCGATGTTGACTCGCGTGGCGTCGGTTCGTGCGCGTGTCGGAGACGATGACCCAGGCGCTGACTTTCGCCGGCTCCCATCCGCGCTGCTTTGCGATAGCCCCGCCAGCCGGACCTTGCGATGCAGCGTTCCGAGCATCTCGTTGACGTCGACGAACTCGGTCTTCAGCTCCACGACGAGAAGATGCATTCGCGCCGCGTACCAGCACAGCTGATCGACCACGCCCCGCTCTCCATAGATCGAGAATGAGACCTCCGGCTCCACGACCCAGCCGGCCAGGGTTGAGAGGTCGGCAGCCACGCTGTCAGCCAGCGCAGAGTGCCCTCGATTGAGGAGTCTTCCCGCGTCACCGCCCCGCCAATGCGGCGTCAGCTCGACCCGAATGTCGAGAGCGCCGTGCCACCCGCTCGAGCGTACGAAGGGACAGCTTCTCCCAGTGCCCACGCTCAATGAGCGAGATCGTCGAATCTGAGACTCCCGCCACACGTGCGAGGTCGAGCTGCCTCAGCCCGCGCCGCCGCCTGACAGCCCGAACGAGGCGTCCGAGTCGCTGATCCATGCCCGGTAGTCTGCGACCGTTCCCTCATCGCCCGATCACCCGGCGATTTCCACGCGGCGGGCCCGAAAAGCCCGTGGAAGCGAGCGGGAGCCCGCGGCAGCGAGCGCGAAATCCGCCCGCGGCAGCGAGCGGGAGCCCGCGACAGCGAGCGGGAGCCCGCGGCAGCGAGCGGGAGCCCGCGGCAGCGAGCGCGAAATCCGCCCGCGGCTACAGGTTCTCGTACGTGACGCGGCCCTGGTCGCGGCCCAGAGAGGTGGGCTCCATCGTCTCGCGGACGCGGTTGCCGGCGTGGACCCAGGCGATGGGCACGTGGCGGGCTCGGGCGCGGGCGACCACTTCTCCGGTGCCGCCCTCGCCCTGCGCGCCCTGGCCGTCCCAGATCGCGAGAAGGACGTCGGACCGTTCGAGGATTTCGTTGCCGGCCGCGGCGTAGGCCTCCTCGCGGCTCTCCCGTTCCGGCAGCTCCACGATCTGGTCGGCGCGGTCGAGCAGGCGGAAGAACTCCGCCTTCGAGTCCACGGACTCGAAGTCCGCCATGTAGTCGTACCTCGGAAGCGGCAGCACGGCCACCAGCCGGGTCCCGCCTCGCGCCATCACCGGCTCCACGGCAAGCCTGTCGGCGCCCTCGGCCAGGGCCGAGACGATCGTCAGCGACCGGCCCGGATTGGCGTCGGCGATGCGGCGCAGAGCCGCCTCGATCCCCGCCTCGACCTTCTCCGTCTCGGCCAGGACGCGGTGGCCCGTTACTCCGATCGTCAGCTCGCCGACCCCCTCGATCCGGGCGATCGTCATACCCGCGGCCGCAACGATCTTGGGCAGCTCGACGGTGAGCAAGCGGTCCTTGTCTCGCTCTGCCTCCGCAAGCTCCTCCCAGGGGAGTATCGACGGGTGAAGGAGCCGGACGTTGTCGCGCGGGTCGCCGTATCGCCAGCCCGTCTTGAGCTTGCGCGCGACCCAGCGCTCGTGCTCTCGCATGGCCAGTCGCTCGACACGGGGATCCCTCGGATCGATGGTCACCTCGGACGCCCCTACCGGCGCGTCCTGGCAGAGCACGTAGCCCAGGACCGCGAGCTTCTCGGGCAGGTCTCGAGCGGCGCCGCGGTTCTGCTCCTTGAGATTCGCGGGCAGGTCGGCCCAATCCACCAACGCAGGCAGAGCTTCCCTGGTCGGCTTCTTGCCGATGAATCCGGCCAGCATGGGCTGCCCGGCGAGGTATGCCCGGCTGCCGCCCCAGGCGTAGCCCTGGTCGAGCATCTCCTCGCAATAGGTGACGTGGATGGCCTCCGCCAGACGCTCGAGCAGGTCTCCGTCCGGGACGTAGCGTTCGACGAGCCCCAGGAACTCGCGGGCGTCGACGTGGGCGTTCAGCTGGTCGGCCGCGGCCAGCGCCGAACGCTCGTAGCGGCTCTTGCCGTGGAGTGTGCTCATGGCGACGATCGTTTCCAGCGATCGCGCGCCGTGGCGGTAGGACGAAACCTCCAGGAAAGCCCGCAAGACGCCGGGGTCGATCTGGAGGTGGACCTTGCCGCCCTGGCTCGAGAAGAGGTTGGGCCGGTCGCGCAGGAGCATCGAGCGCAGCAGTATCGCCCGCCGGATGCGGAAGTGCGGGTCCGCTTCCCGATCTCCGCCTCGCGGATCCGGGCCCACGATGTCCACGTGGCCCTTGAGGCGACTTACGAAGTCGGGGCCCTTGGCCAGACGGAACTCGGGAGTCGGGTTGCCGGCGAAATCGGCCAGGCGGGAGCTTGTGCCGCCGGCGAAGACGAAGATCGCCTTGCCGATCGGATGGAGGATCTGGCCCTGCTGGAAGGCGCCGTCCTGCATCGGGGCGAGGAAATGGCGGAGCCAGCCGAACGGGCCGTCGATGTCGCAGTCGAACTCGTCCCAGAGCACGAACGGGAGCTTGCCGCGCAGGCCGGCGTCGCGGACCTGGTGGAGCGCGTCGGCAAGCTCGGATGGCTCGCGCATCTGCGAAAGGTTGAACGTGAGGTCTTCGATGCGGTCGCCGTCGATAGCCGACTTCGCCACAGCCTTGACGCCGAACGACTTGCCGGCGCCGGGAGGCCCGAAGACGGCGATGTTCAGGGGTCGCGGAGCGGGCTCCGAGTCGTATTCGCGCATCAGGGCACGGATGCTCCGGAAACCCTCTATCTCGCCGCGGTCCAGGGTGAGCAGCTTCCCGAAGCGCCCCACCGGCACGTCGCGCAGGGCCGACTCCACGCCGTCGCGTCGCCACGGCCTCCGCGACCGGCTCGAGCCCTTCCGGGTAACGCGCTTCGAGGATCGACCACGAGTCGCGGACCGGCTGCTCGATGCGGGCGGTCGCGAACACCTTCGGCTCGTTCTGCAGCTCCTTCGCCATGGCCGAAGCCGGGAAGATCAGGCCGGCACGGCCGAGCTCATCGTTCGGATCGCCGTAGCCGTTCAGGTGCAGAGCGCGCTCCGCGCCGAGACCGCGCCGGATCCCCCGGTGCACGTCGGGCGCGTCCGGTGCCACGATCAGCTCGCGGGCGATGCCGGCGACCAGGCAGGTCGTGTAGCCGATCATCGAACCCGGATACTGCTCGGCCCAGCTGTTCTCGATAGCCTCCGGGTCGAAGAAGACGTGGCAGTCCGGCTGTTCGAGGCTGTCCGGCCCACCGGCCGCGGCGCTGGGTCGCGAGAGAAGCACGGCCCCACCGGTCCCGAGCGACACCACCACGTGGGCGCACCGCGCCAGGCCATTCACCGCCGGATGGCGGACCAGCTCGCGAGCGAGATCGCCGGCCGTCCGTTCCCACGACAGCTCGCGGCTGATCTTCACCTCGCTGAGGCGCAGGTCGTTGAGCGTCATCACGACTATCAGGCGTCCCGAATGGTGGGCCAGCAGCCGGCGCCAGAGGTCGCCGGAGGCGACCGGGCACGCCATCTTCAGCACGACCCATGGCGAGCCCGCGGTCCTGGCGGGGCGACGGGTCGCGGCGCCGGTCCTGGGCCCCGCGCCGGCCCCAAGGTGCAGCGCCGCCGGCCAGAGGTCCGGGCTGTCCCGGAAGCCGAGATCGGCGTCGTCGATGACTACGAGGTCGGCGTCGTCCGGGCCGGCGGCCCGAGCGCTGGCCTGGCCGGTGGCCGGGCCGGTTGCCGGAGCGCCGGCCACTTTCGCCGTCGGGGCCGCGTGGGCGCGATCGAGGCCCAGGAACTCCTGCACGCGCCAGATCGCTTCGATCGCGGTCCCCCTTGCGGCGAGGCTGCTGGGACCACAACGCGAAGGAGTGGTTGAACCTCGGGTCCCCCGGCGAGAGCGGTCCCGCGAAAGCCGGCGGGCCCTCCACTTCGACGGCGAATCCTTCATCGGACAGTGTCTTGCCGACTTCCTCGACAAGCCGGTCGAGCACCGCGGCGCCGCCCAGCCCGCCGTATGTCTCGGTCCGGTCCTCGGCATTCCACGAAGCGGCGCCGTCGAGCAGCCGGCGGGTACGGGCGAGGTTCCAGTCGACCGTCACGTCCCCGGCGACCACGACACGCCGCGGGACCTTGGCCACGCGCTTCTGGACCTTGTCGGCGCTCCGCTCGGCGGCTCCCATCGGTAGCTCCTCCTCGTCCTCTGCCTGCGCGAACAGACTACCCCAGCCCGAGGGGCGATTTCGGCCCGGCCGGGCAACCTCGGGGCGACTCGTTCGCGAGTCTCGCCGATGGCCGCTACGATCTCGACAGGAGGCAGTCGATGGATGAACTGATCGCCCGAGTTCGAGAAATCCTCGTCACCACGCCCGAACGCTGGGAAAGGCTGGCGGAGACGGTCGAGGCCGCTCGGTTGAGCAGACGCCCCGCTCCGGGCGAATGGTCGGCCCTGGAGTGCCTGCAGCACCTCATCGACACGGACACGCAGGCGTTCGCCATCCGGGTCGAGGCCTTCCTGGCCGGCCGCGACTTCGCCAACTTCGACCCGGACGCTTCCGGCTCCACGCCCGAGCCGTCGGCCGAGCCGATGGTGCTCGCGAGGCAGTTCGAGGCGGCCCGGGTTCGCAGCCTTGTCGTTCTCGACCGAGTCACGCCGGCCGATCTGGAGCGCACCGCTCGCCACGAGGAACTGGGCGTCGTGACGATGCGCGAGATGCTCAACGAGTGGGCGGCCCACGATCTGATGCACACGGTCCAGGCCGAACGGGCGCTGATGCAGCCGTTCGTGGCCGGCTCGGGCAAATGGCGCCCCACCTTCGCCGACCACGACGCCAACCCCGGGCAGGGCTAGAGGATCGGCCGCCGGCGACCCCCTACGGGTAATTCGGAGCCGACCTCGCTAGCTCGATGTCGTGCGGATGGCTCTCGACCTGGCCCGATTGCGTCAGCTGGACGAAGCGCGCCTTGATCCGCAGGTCCGCGATCGACTCCGCGCCGCAATAGGTCATGCCGGCCCGCATGCCGCCGATTAGCTGGTAGAGGATGCCGGCCAGCGGCCCTTCGACGGAGATGCGGGCCTCTACCCCTTCAGGGACGAGCTTGGCGCGGTCGATCTGCGGATAGCGGTCGCTGCCGGCCGACATGGCGCCCAGCGAGCCCATGCCGCGGTACTCCTTGACGACCCGGCCGCCGACCCGCTCGCTTTCGCCGGGGCTCTCCTCCGCCACCGCCAGGAGGCGACCCAGCATGACCGAGTCCGCGCCCGCGGCGAGGGCCTTGACGATGTCACCGGAGTAGCGGATGCCGCCGTCGCCGATGATCGGCACGTCGTGGGCACGTGCCACGGCGGCGCACATCATGATCGCCGTGAGCTGCGGGACGCCGACGCCGGCCACGATGCGCGTCGTGCAGATGCTGCCGGGGCCGATGCCCACCTTCACGCCGTCCGCCCCGGCCTCGATGAGCGCGGCCGTTCCCTCGGCCGTGGCCACGTTACCCGCCAGCAGATCGATCGAGTCGCCGTAGGAGGCGCGGTAGCGGCGCAGCGCGTCGATGACGTTGCGGGTGTGGCCGTGGGCCGTGTCCACGCACAGCGCGTCCGCGCCGGCCCGGACCAGCGCCTCCGCCCGAGCCACGGAATCGGCGCCCACCCCGACCGCGGCGGCAACACGCAGCCGACCCTGCGAATCCACGTTGGCGAGCGTCGCGGCCGCGGCGATCGCGGCGGCCTTCACCTGGGCGACCTGCTCCGCCTGGCGCTCCGGCGCCTGGTTGCGATGGATGACGCCGATGCCGCCCTCGCGGGCGATGGCGATCGCCATCCGGTCCTCTGTGACCGTATCCATCGCCGCGCTGACGATCGGCGTGTTCAGAGAGATGTGCCGCGAGAATCGGCTGCCGACGTTCGCGTCGCCCGGCAGGATCTCGGAGTACTGCGGGATCAAGAGGACGTCGTCGAACGTGAGCCCCAGCAACGGCTGGCTCAGAACCGCTCCGCCCTCGCCAACCTCGCCCGCAGGAACCTCGCCGGTTCCGGCCCTTCCGATCTCCGATATCGCCATGTCGCCTCCATCCTGGCTCGCCCGATCGACCCCGCCGGCCGATCCGCGCTTCCTGAAGGCTGGCCCTTCAGGCGAGGCCGGCGCTTTCGTTGTCGGACATTCTAGGGACCGTTCGGGCAATCCGCCCGAGTGAACCGCCCGGAGGCGTGGACCGAGCGACCTGCCCGAGGCAATCGGCGTGGCCCGCGCCGACCCGCGATCCTCCGGCAACCCGACTCTGCCTCCGGCTGTGGGATCATGCGGCCGTGAGGGAACCCGACCGCGACAGCACCCCGCCCGAGCCGGGCCCGGACTACTCGCCCGGCATCGGCGACCTGATGTTCGGCCGCGGCCGAGACCTGCGGCTCCTGAGCGTCGTCCTCCTCGCCGGCTTTGCGGTCCTGTGGGCCGGGCTCGAAGTCGTGAGCGTCTCGCCCCAGTGGGGCTTTTCCCTGAGCGGCGCGCTGGGCGGGATCCTCTCCCAGCTGCCGGTGACGGGACCCGCGGCCGTGCTCGTGGCCGCGGCCGTGGCCGCCAACGTCCTGGCCGGCGCCGCGGTACTTCGCCTGGCGGGGACGCCGGCCTTCCGATCCCTGACGGACCTGGTTCTCGGCGGCTTCGCAGCCGCGGTGATCCTGGACGCGGCCACGCTCTTCGTCCTCGGCGGCACCGGTTTCTACGGCTGGCCGGAGCTGCTTCTCCTGCACGCGGCGGTCGCGGCGACGTGGTACGCCGCCGGATCTCCACGCCTGCTGGCCGGCCCCGTTCGGGCGCAGTTCTCGCGACCCGCGGTCTGGTGGCCGCTCGTGCTGGCCGTCTGGGCGGGCCCGCTCATCGTCCAGCTCGCCTCGCCGACGGTTCCGTTCCTGGACGTCCTCCCCAACCACGTCGCCCCCGTCGAGCACGTCCGGATCTTCGGCAGCTTCGCCACCCTGACCACTTCCCCATCGCCGATCTACGGGCCGTCCCGGCTGATACTCGGTTACGTGGCGCTGCTCAGCCAGGTGACCACGATCACGAATCTGGACGCGGTGCTGGCCGAGGCGGCCTTCGGCCTGCCGCTGACGATCCTCCTGATACTCGCCCTGCGCCGCCTGGCCGGGCGGCTCTTCGGCGGCAGCGCGGGCTTCTGGGTCCTGCTCACGTTCCCGCTCGCGTTCATGTTCATGCGCATACCCGATGCGCGGGACACCGTCGTCGTCTTCCCGCTCGCGGCGCTGGCTCTGATCCGCATCGCCGAGGAATTGCGGCCGCGAACCGGCGATCGGACCGGCGATCGGACCGGCGGCAACCGGCCGGATCTCATCCTGACCTTCGCCCTCGGCGGCGCCTTCCTGATGCATCCGATCGTGGGCCTCGTCACGTTCACCGCGGCGGCCGGGGCGCTCCTCCTCTACCCCGCTCGGCTCGGCCGCAAGCTGATCCCCGCCATGGCCGGCGGCGCGATCATCGCCATCCCGCAGGTCCTGACCATGTCCGGAATCGGGGCGCCGGCCTGGGTCGGGATCGCGTACCTGGGGATCGGCGCGGCCCTCGCCTTCCCGCTGGCGGCCGGCGCCGCATGGGTCGCCGACCGCGTGGCGCCGCCGCGAGAAATGCCGGCGTACTGGCGCGCCGCCCTGCTCGTAGTCGCGATCCTGGCCCTTCTCCGGATCGCCCAGGCCTACATCGGCCCGCCCGACGATCCCGTCACGGAGGTTCCCAGGGACTTCATTCGAATCCTGGACGTCTGCCTGCTGGGGGCCGTCCTTTCGGTCTTCCGGCTCGGTCGGGGCTGGATCCTCCTGGGCTGCGGAATCGCAGCCGGCCTGGCGGCCTGGGCAGCCTCCGGGCTCGTCGGCACCAACGGCTTCACCGAACAGGCCGTCCATTTCGAAGTCCCCAAGACTCTGCAGTACTGGATCCCGGCGATGCTCGCGATCGGAGCGGCGGGCGGACTCGCCGCGATCCTCCGGCAGCGCCGCCTGGGCCCCCTGCGGCCGGTGGCGATAGGAGTGTTCCTGGTCGTCTCGCTATTCCCGATTACGAGTCCCATCGCCATCGGCCCTCTGGTCGTCGACGACTCCCGAGTCAACGCCCCGCTGGCCGCGAACTTCCAGGTGAGCGAGCACCGCGGCGCGGAATTGCTCGGGCTGGCGATGCTCGAGGCGGAGCTGGGCTACTGGGACTACCGATCCTCCTCCAAGCCGTACACGGACCCGCGTCTGATCATCGACGCGCCGAGGCGCGAGGTCGTGGCCGAGCTGCGCGCGGAAGAGCAAGCCGGGCGTCTTGGGCCCTCGACAAAGGTCCTCAACATCGCCTCGAGCTTCCAGCAGTGGGTGGCCATCCCGATCGGGGTCTTCACCGGAGCGATGGAGACCTCCATCTCGCTCAATCCCGAAGTGAGCATTCACACCGATGGGGGCCGCCTGCTCGGCTTCGGGGACCTGGAACGTGAGCTCGCCGCCGACTATGGCTATGTCGTGCTCCAACCGGATGGGCTGCCTCCCGACGTGCTCGCCAACATCCGCACCGACTTCGTCGCCTTCGGCTACCACCCGATCTGGTCCAACTCCCAGGCCACGATCTACGCCGCCAGCCGCTGAGGCGCGCGCCGCGAACCGCGCCGCGAACCCCGAGGTCCGAGCTACCAGATGACCCCGTCGTTGTCCGACTCGGCCGCTATCAGGGCGAACAGGGCGGCCTGGCTCATCGTCTTGACGCCCGCCCTGGCGTTCTTGTCGTTGCACGTCGGGCCGCACGTATCCATGACCGAGTAGGTCCCGGCCGCGTCGTCATAGCCCACGATCGTGACGAAGTGATTGACCGCGCGCGAAGTCGACTTCACGTTCCAGTACGGCAGCGCGTAGGTGCCGTCCGAGGTTCGGGCGGCGATGATCACCGGCACGCCGTAGTGGATGTCGATGTGGACGAAGGTCCGCAGGTCGGCCGCGCTGAGCCGGTCCGCCGCGACCGCGACGTAGAAGTAGTCCAGCTTCGACCCGCCCGACGCCTCCCAGTTGACGGCGTCGGTGAGGTTGGCGACGTTGGTCGCGGCCAGGCCGGGGCGGGTGGTCCAGTCGACGATACCGGGCTTCTGCCACCACGGCGCACCCTTGTCGGGCGCCGGCCACGCGACCTCCGAGAGGTACATGATCATGCCGCGACCGTAACCGTTCGGCCCCGTGGCCTTCCAGTACGTGGTGGCGTGATAGGGCGACGCCCAGTCGACGGGCTCGGTGAAGGAGCCGGCCTTCGTGGTCACCGCGGCGGTCGATCCGGGCCAGTAGTAGAGGGTCACCGCGGCGGCGCCGGCGCCGCAGAAGCTCGAGTAGTTGTAGTCCGTATACGCGACACCACGGTCGTCGGTGCCCGTGCGAGGCGGTTCCTGGATCAGCCCCGACCAGCTCGTGTCAAGACCGGCCGACGTCGGGAATGTCAGCTCGGGAGCCTGGGCCAGCACCACTGCCCGCCCCTGGGAGTCACGACCGACGCGGCCTGCCATCTTCGCGGCGATGAAGGACGAGTCCTGCACCCACGAAGCGCCGGGCGTGGGGCGCGGCGTGGGGCCGGGTGTGGGCGGGGCGTGGGGCGGCCGTCGAGGTCGTCCCGGCGGTGGGCTGGACGGACGCGGTCGATGGCTGGGCTCGGCGGTGACGGTGCCCGTGGCGTCCACCGACCGAACGGGCGAAGGGCTGCCGGACGCAACGGCCACGCCGGCCGGCCCGGCAGGCGCCGTGATCTCGACCACGAGGACCGTCCCGAGACCCCCGATCAGGGCCACGCCAAGCAGGCCGGCGGCCACGCGCAGTCCGGTCACGCGCCCTCTGTTCACGCGAAGGCTTCCTCACGAGAGGCCGGCCGCCGTCTGCGGCCCGGCGCCGCTCCCGCCCGAACGGGCGCGCCGACTATAGCCCAGGCCATGCCAGGAGCATCCGAGCATCCACGAAGCCGTGCCAGCCGTTTGCGGCAGACACCTGCGCCCAGTCGCCGAGCCGACTCTCGACCCGCAGCCCGACGTTCCCCGGGATGGTCAGAGCCGGGGGCTGCGCCGGGTCCGGCTGCGCCCAGCCCGGCATACCCGCCGGCGGCGTCATGGCATTCGGGCCCCACAGGAGGCTCGGATTGGGCTGGACCTGCTTGGCCAACTGCCAGGCGATGACGACGCCCAGGACCGCCCCTCCGATCGCGAACGGATAGGCCGCGAGGATGTCCCCGTTCGGGCCGGTCGCCGAGAAGCCGATGAGAAAGCCGAGGATCTCGCCCCCGAACCACAGGCCGGCCGTCAGCCACTTGTACCCGGTCCCGCTGTGGCCCTTTGCCTCGACGATCCCGCCGATGCGCTTGGCGAGGAAGTAGACGATCAAGACTTCGAGCATTCGACTCCCCTTCCGGCCCCGCTGTCTTCTCGCTGATGGTTGGCGGCAACTCTACCCGACGGCGGTTGCCCGATAAGCCTCAGCGAAGCGGCGTCCGACATCCTGCGCGGGTGCTCCCCTCCTCCGTCGCCGAACGACTCGACCGGCTGGCGCCCGACCAGCGGGCGGCCGCGACCGCGCCACCGGGACCGGTGCTGTGCGTGGCCCCCGCGGGGAGTGGCAAGACCACGACCCTCGTCGCCCGGATCGCGTGGCTCGTGGCCACCGGCGCGGATCCCGCGACGATCACCGCGGTCACGTTCAACAAGCGCGCGGCCGATGAGATGGCGTCGCGCGTGGACGCGGCGCTGGAGCCGCTCGGCCTCCCTGCCGGCGCCGTCCGGGTCAAGACGTTCCACGCCCTGGGGCGCGAGATCCTCGCCGATGGCGGCGAGTCCGTGGAGCCCCTCCTCGACCGCGAGGCGGTTCTCCGCGACATGTGGCCGGACATCAGCCCGGTTGCCCTCCGCCGCCTGGACGACGCCTTCAGCCGCCTCAAGCTCGACATCGCGGTCACGGCCGCGGAGGTCGGCACGGACAACGAGCCCGGCCCTATCGCCCGCGCCTTCCTGGCTTATGAAGGCGCTCTCGCGGACCAGGGCGGCCTCGACTTCGACGACCTGGTGGCGCGGGCGCTTCGGCTGCTGGAGGCTCGCCCGCGCCTGCTCGCCCGCTGGCGCGAGCGCTGCGAGCACCTGCTCGTGGACGAAACCCAGGACGTCGATCGAAGCCAGCTCAGACTCGCCCTCCTGCTCGCCGCGCCGGCGAACGACGTCTTCTTCGTCGGCGACGACGATCAGACCATCTACGGCTGGCGACTCGCGGATGTGCGGCGAGTGCTCGGGCTGGCCGGCTCGTTGCCGGGCCTGCGGCGCATGGACCTGACCGTCAACTACCGCTGCCCCGCCGATGTCGTCAAGCGGGCCGTTCGCCTCGTCGCCCACAACGGCGAGCGCTTCGTCAAGACGATCCGGGCCGGTCCCGTTGCCGAGGGCAGGCTCGTACTCGCGCCGGACGGCTCCGACGACGCCGTTCGGGTGCGGCGCGTCCTCGAGACGTGGCCGGACGACGGCGGAACCCGCGCCATCCTGGCTCGCACCAACGCGGAGCTGCTGCCGGCGGCCGCGGTGGCGGTCGAGATGGGGCTGGCCTTCCGGGCGCCGCGGCTGCGCCTGCTGTCGGAGGATCCGCGAGTGGGGGCATTGCTGAGGGCCGCGGCCGCCACAGGCTGCGACGAGACGCTGCCGCTGCTTCCGCGATTGGCCGCGCTGGCACGTTCGGACCTCGAGCTGTTCGAGTCGCCGCCCCACCCGCGCCCGACTCGCTGCCCGCGCCACTGCCCGCGCCGCCACGCACCGCCCCCTCCACTGCCGCGCAGGAGCCGGATCGCCGTGACACGGACGAGCAGCTCCCCATCGAGACGCGCGATCTGCTAGCCGCTCTCATCGGCTGGGCGGCGCCGTATCGGTCGCTCCCGGAGCTGGCCGCCGCCGTCGACCACCACCGCGCGCGTGTCGCGGAGCTGCGCCGCGACGACGCGCCGCTGACCCTGGCCACGGCCCACTCCACGAAGGGCCTGGAGTTCGACCACGTCGCCGTGATCGGGCTGGATGCGGGCCGCTTCCCTTCCGGTCGTTCCCTGCGCGAGGCCGCCGAACCCGAGCGCGCCCTGGAGGAGGAGCGGAGGCTTGCCTACGTGGCCTGGACTCGAGCCCACCGTTCCCTGACCCTGGTCTACGACCCGGCGGCGCCGTCGCCCTTCATGCTGGAGGCGTTCGACGCCGGCGAGCTGGGACTGGACGATCGCGGCCGGTAGCCCGCGCGCTCACGCCCGGCCTGCGCCGCTCACGCCCGGACCGCCACCATCACCGAGCCAGCGCGTCCTTCGCCAGCGCCCGCAGGAGCCGGTCCAGGTCATCCAGAAACGGCTCCGTCAGTTCGGCCGGCAAGGCGTCCCGGATGGAGTCGCGCGGCCCGTAAGCTGCGCGAGCGCGGCGAACCACGAGGGGCAGCTCGTCGATAGGGGCGTCGCGCAAACGATCCGGCAGGTCTGCCAGGAAGCCGGCCCAGCGTTCGTTCCCGCGCTCTCTGGCGTTCGCGAGCAGCCGCTCGGCATCGCGTGCGGCCACGAGGGCGGCCTCGTCGATGACCGGCCGCTCGTGCCTGGCCGGCCCGGCGTCGCGCGGCAACTCAGGCCAGGTAGCGCTGTTCCGGTGCGTTGGGGGTGGTCTCCTGCGTCACGGCCACGATCAAGGGCAGGCGCTTTCGCTCCGACCCATCGATCGTGACCCGCACCGCGTGCTCACCCACGACCTTCAGGTTCAGGTTCCACAGGTCGATGGCGATGTTGAGGACGATGTCGTTCGGGTCCGCCGGGCCGTGCGCGACGACCTTGCCCGAGGCGTTGGTGACCTCGGTTCCGTCCGGAGCGGTCACGACGAACCCCAGATCGTGCTCTCGATTGCGTTCGACCGAGGTGAGTCGCAGGCCCACGACCAGGGAAATGTGCGGGTGCACGAAGGGGATGGACGGGCCGGTCAGCCGCGAGATCCCACCGCCCAGGACGTGGAACTTCTGACCGGGCTGGACTTCGGCGGCATCCGCCAGGAACGCGTACTCGATCTCAGGCATGGTCTCGCAACTGCTCGCTAGGGGTTGGTGAGTGGCTTGGCCGAGTCGAAGTCCGACTGGAGCTTCGTCTGCAGGGTGGTCAGCTCCGCGGCCACGTTCAGGCCGGGGGTGGTCTGGAGCCTGGTCAGCAGAGCGGTGTAGTCCGCCTGGGCCTGGGCGAAGGCCGGCATGTTGGCTTCGAAGCTCGGCACGGCAGGGACCTTCTGCATCTCCTCGAGGACCGACCAGGTGATCTTGATGCCCGGGAATATCGGCGCCAGGACCTCATCGTAGTTGGCGAAGTAGGCCGGCTGGTCGTTCGTCCTGGCCGGTTCCCCACCGTAGTTCCTCAGGAGAGTCTGGTCGGCCATGATGGCCATCATCGCCTTGAAGGCCGCGTCCTGGTTGGAGCTGGCCTTGGTGATCGCGAAGGTGTCGGCGTACATCGGCGAAGTCGTGTTGCCCTTCCAGGACGGCATGACGGCGATGCCCCAATCCTTGACTTTCGAGGTCGCGGCGTCGGCGGCGATCGAAGGGATGCTCGTGCTCCAGCCGACGTTCATCGCGACCGCCCCGGAAGACTGGACGTTGCCCTGCCCGAGCCGGTCGCTTGCCTCGTCGCGGCCGTTCGGGATGAAGGGGCTGGTGCCCCAGATGCCGGCGTAGTACCAGTTGATCGCGTCTGCCCAGACGGCCGGGACCTGGGCGGTCTTTCCGTCCGCGGCGACGAACGAGCCGCTGCCGAAGCAGGAGGCCATCCGGCGAAGATCGTTCCACTGGAAATCGAGGCCGTACTGGACGATGGTCTTGGGATCGAAGCCGACGTCGCTCGGCTTCCTGCCCAGCTTGTCGACCGTAAGTTGGGCCCCGATCTTGGCGAGCTGGTTCCAGTCCCAGGTCTGGCCCTGGTACTTGTCACCGACCCTGGTCGGCAGGTCCGGGAGCTTGGCTTTGGCGAAGATGTCCCTGTCGTACCAGATGTAGCCGGGGAAGATCAGGTACGGAATCCCGAGCTGGCTCTGGCGGCCCTGCTGCACGAACTTGACCAGTGCCGGGTCGTAGGCGGTCATGTCGATGTTGTTCTTCTGGATCAGGGGACCGAGGTCGAGCAAGGAATCCGCGAAGCCGTTCAGGTCCCCCATGCCGATCGGCCCGACGATATCCGGAGGGCTGCCGGCGGCTATCTCCTTGCTCAGGACGTCGGCGGCGGTCGCGCTCGGGACGACCTCGAGCCTGATCGTGACGCCGTCCTTGTTGCCCGCGTTGTAGCCGGCCACGAACTGCTGCTCGGCGGCGACCTGGGCGTTGTCGCCGCCCTGATCGAGGCCGACGAACCAGCGGATGGTCCCCGGGGGCGCCGTTGGGGTCGGGGCAGCCGACGGCGCGACGCTTCCCGACGGCTTGGGCGTGGCGACCGTGCTGTTGCACGCGCTCAGGACGAGCACCGGAACGGCGGCCAAGGTGACGAGGCGGAACCCTCTCCTGCCCACTAGGCTCCCTTCTTCGATCCCCGGTGACGACTGCCCCGGCGCCGCAACTCGCACGCTCGACGGACTCTAGCAGCCCGAAAGCCGGGCCGCCCGATCAGCCCGGGCCACTCCCCCGCGACCCGGCCGCGGCGGCGCGCTTCGCGGAGGCCGGCAGAATCTGCACCGGAGCCGGGGCCTGGGGCACGTGGCCGGCGGACTCGGCGAACGTGATGGCGGAAAGCGGCACGAGAGGCTCTCCCCGGAGAACGCGGGCGAGGTACTCGCCCGTGGCGGAGCCCGGAACCCGCGCCACCTCCTCGGGAGTGCCCGCGGCGATGACGTAGCCGCCGCGCTCGCCCCCCTCCGGACCCAGATCCACGATCCAGTCCGCGGTCTTGACCACGTCCAGGTTGTGCTCGATCACGACGACGGTGTTGCCCGTCTCCACGAGGCGGTGCAGGACCAGGAGCAGCTTCTCCACGTCGGCCATGTGCAGGCCGGTAGTCGGCTCGTCGAGCACGTAGACGGTCCGCCCCGTGGCGCGCTTCGAGAGCTCCGTGGCCAGCTTGACCCGCTGCGCCTCGCCGCCCGAGAGCGTCGTGGCCGGCTGGCCGAGGTGGACGTAGCCCAGGCCCACGTCGAAAAGCGTCTGCAGCTTCGCCTTCACGCTCGGCACCGCCGAGAAGAAGTCGAGCGCCTCCTCGATCGTCATCTCCAGGACGTCGGCGATCGACCGGCCCTTGAAGTGGATCTCCAGGGCCTCGCGGTTGTAGCGCTTGCCCTTGCAGACCTCGCACTGGACGTACACGTCCGGCAGGAACTGCATCTCGATCTTGAGGATGCCGTCGCCCTTGCAGTGCTCGCAGCGGCCGCCCTTGACGTTGAAGCTGAAGCGGCCCGGCTTGTAGCCGCGCAGCCGCGCTTCCTGAGTGCCGGCGAACAGGTCGCGGATCGGTGAGAAGAGGCCGGTGTAGGTCGCCGGATTCGAGCGTGGGCGTCCGGCCGATCGGGCTCTGGTCGATGTCGATGACCTTGTCGATCGCCGCGAGCCCCTCGATGGCGTCGTGGTCGCCGGGCTTGTCGCGCGCGCCGTTCAGCTCTCGAGCCAGGGCCCGGTACAGCACGTCCGAGACCAGCGTGCTCTTGCCCGACCCGGAGACGCCCGTGACCGAGACGAAGCAGCCCAGCGGGAAGGCCACGTCCAGGTTCTTCAGGTTGTGCTCGCGGGCGCCCCTCACCACCAGCGACTGGCCGCTCCCCGCGCGGCGCCGGCCCGGGATCGCCACCGAAAGCTCGCCGCGCAGGTAGGCGCCGGTGATCGAGCGCGGCTCGGCCAGGATCGTCTCCAGGGGCCCCGAAGCGACGATCTCGCCGCCGTGCTCGCCCGGCCCCGGCCCGATGTCGATGACCCAGTCGGCCGTGCGGATCGTCTCCTCGTCGTGCTCCACGACCAGGACGGTGTTGCCCAGGTCGCGCAGCCGCGTGAGGGTGGCGATCAGCTTGGCGTTGTCACGCTGGTGGAGGCCGATGGAGGGTTCGTCGAGGATGTAGAGCACGCCCATCAGGCTCGATCCGATCTGGGTGGCCAGCCGGATCCGCTGCGCCTCGCCGCCCGAGAGGGTCTGGCTCGTTCGATCGAGGGTCAGGTAGTCCAGCCCGACGTCGAGCAGGAAGCCGAGCCTGGACGAAATCTCCTTCAGGACCTGCCGGCCGATCGTCCGCTCGCGCTCGGTCAGCTGTTCGGTCAGCCGGCCGACCCAGTCGCAGGCGGCCGTGATCGAGAGCGTGGAGACGTCCCAGATGTTCCGGCCGTCGATCGTGACGGCGAGGATCTCCGGCTTGAGGCGCTTGCCCTCGCAAGTTGGGCACGGCCGGGCAACCATGTAGCGCTCCAGCTCGGACTTGATGAAGTCCGAATCCGTCTCGCGGAAGCGGCGCTCCAGGTTTGGAACGATCCCTTCGAAGATGGCGCCGTACGTGTTCTCGCCTCGCTCGTGGCGGTAGCCGATTACGACGCGCTCGCCCTTGTTGGCGTAGAGAACGTAGTCGATGGCCTCCGGCGGCAGATCCTTCACCGGGGCGTTGAAGTCCCAGCCGTGCTCCCGGCAGACCGCCTCGATGATCTTGCCGTGCCAGGAGCCCTCCATCGGCAGGCGGGACCACGGCACCAGCGCGCCACCCGCCAGAGAGAGGTTCTTGTTCTGGATCACGCGGCCCGGATCGATCTCCAGGCGGCTGCCGATGCCGGTGCATGACGGGCAGGCGCCGTGGGGTGAGTTGAAGCTGAAGCTGCGCGGCTCCAGCTCGTCCACGGTGGTGCCGTCGTAGGGGCAGCTGTACCGCTCGCTGTAGCGGCGGTCCTCGAACTCCGGCTCCTCTCCGTCTCGCGGCGCCGGGGCGATCAGGACGACGCCCTCGCCGAGCCGCAGCGCCGTCTCGACGCTGTCCGCCAGGCGGCTCGCGTCCGGGCGGGCATCTCCGCCGGGCGGCGCGCCGCCGGGCGCGCCGTCGCCGGCCGCCCCCTCCGCCTCTCCGTGCCGCACGACGAAGCGGTCCACCACGACCTCGATGGTGTGGCGCTTGTACTTGTCCAGCTGCCGCGTCTCGGCCAGGTCCATCAGCTCGCCGTCCACCCGCACGCGGGCGAAACCCTGGCGGCGGATGTTGTCGTATTCGCGGTTGCCCTCGGTCTTGCGGTCCTTGATGACCGGGCCGAGGACGAGCAAGCGGGTCCCCTCGGGCAGGTCGTATATCTGGTCCACGATCTGCTGGACGCTCTGGCGCTGGATCTCGCGGCCGCATGTCGGGCAGTGCGGATGGCCGATGCGGGCGAACAGCAGGCGCAGGTGGTCGTAGATTTCGGTCACCGTGCCGACCGTCGATCGCGGGTTGCGGCTGGCGCCCTTCTGGTCGATCGAGATGGCCGGGCTGAGGCCGTCTATCTGGTCCACGTCCGGCTTCTGCATCTCCCCCAGGAACTGGCGGGCGTACGCGGACAGGCTCTCGACGTAGCGGCGCTGGCCCTCGGCGTAGATGGTGTCGAAGGCGAGGCTGCTCTTGCCCGAGCCGGACAGGCCGGTGATGACGACCAGGCGGTCGCGCGGCATGGCGACTGTGACGTTCTTGAGGTTGTGCTCGCGGGCGCCGCGAACGACGAGCTGTTCCTGTGGCATGGGCTGCAATTGTAGTGCAGTTGGCGGAAACAGAACAGACGTTCGTGCAGCTCGTGGCGCCGTGGGCGACATGAGCGTTAGCGCCGGGAGAACCTTGGAAAGGCCGGTTGACTATCCAAGGTTATAGCCAGATACTGACTGAACCTTGGAAAGCGCCGCCGGATCCCCAAGGCTGTTGAGGGAACGACCTCATGCCTAGAACAGAGAAGAGAAGGTGGGAGGCTAACCTCGCCGGTCGGTCGAGGCGAAAGCGGATGAGCTTCACCTACGAGGCCTTTGTTCCGGACCCTATCGCAGGGTCGTCGCCTCGCGTCTCTTTCGAAACCGGGGCCCTCATCAATGAGGCTGAGACCGCGGTCTCGAGACTGAACAGCCAGGCATCCGTTCTGGGCTTCGAGACGATCGGACCCCTTCTACTGCGATCGGAGGCCGTGGCCTCATCCCGGATCGAGAAGCTCGCCGTCTCTCAACAAAATCTCGCTCGAGCTCTCTTCGATCCAAGGGCCGCCAAGGGGACGGCCCAATTGGTTAGGGCGAATGTTCTCGCGATGGAGCAAGCCATCTGCGTCGCAGATCGAGCCGGCCCCCTGCGCGTCGAGGACATCGTCGAGATTCATCGGGTCCTTATGACCCCCGACGCCGATCAGGACAACGCGGGCAAGATACGAACGGAGCAGAACTGGCTGGGCGGAAGCTCAGACAGCCCCATCGACGCGGTCTACATTCCGCCCCCACATGATCTGGTTGAGGATCTCCTGGTCGATCTCGTCGCCTTCCTCGAGCGCGATGACCTCCCGGCAATCGCTCAAGCCGCGATGGCTCATGCCCAATTCGAGACCATCCACCCATTTACCGACGGCAACGGAAGGGTGGGGCGAGTTCTGATTCACCTGGTGCTACGTCGCCGAGGAGTCGCGCCTTCTTTCGTCCCGCCAGTCTCGGTGGTGTTGGCGGCCCGACCGGATTTGTACATCGCCGGGCTCGTTGGATACCGCCAGGGGCAAATCGAGGAATGGATATCGTCGTTCGCATCAGCCTGTTCGTTGGCTGCGGAGATGTCCCTGGAGTTGGCGAACGCCGTTCGAGATCTGCAGACTCAATGGCTGGGCATCGTTCGCCCGCGAGCAGGCAGCGCAGCCGCCCTGATAATCAATGCTCTGCCGGCCCAGCCGGTGATGACGGCGATGACCGCTCGCTCCGCAATAGGCGTTAGTCATGAAGCTGCCAGGCTGGCCTTGGCCAGCCTTGAACAGGCGGGCGTCGTACGTGAGTTATCGAACAGAAAATGGGACAGAACCTACGCCGCGTCTGGGTTATTCGATCTCATAGAGGCCTACGAGGATCGGATACGGGGGCGGGCCTTCCCGGTTGAGGAGGAATAGCCCGGGCAACCGAGCGCTCGCAGGCACGGCTGTCGGTAGCGGTGATGCCCCAGGTGTCGCGCTGGAGGAAGGTGCCGACCGAGGGGTCGTAGGTGCGGGCCCGGAGGAACTCCAGACCCGACTCGGTATCGGTCCGCTCGCCGGTGAAGCGGACCTCGTTGGGCAGGCTGCCTGTGGAGGCACGGGTGGAGCCGAAGGCACTGTAGGCGTAGGTGGCAGGACTGGCCCCGCTGGAGTCGGTGACCAGGCGTACCGAACCCAATGTGTCGGTCAGATACCAGTTGGTGGCGCCCGAGCGGTCGAGTTCGAGGGGTCCGCCCCCATAGGCGTAGGCGGTGACGGCCGAACCTGCTGTCTCGGTCAGGACCTGGGGTAAGCCTGAGCCGGCCTATCCAGCGCCTACAGGAGCTCGGCCTACTGCGGGGCTTCGAACCGGTCTGCCCAGCGGACACTAGTGCGTGAACAAGGAGGCGACCACCACGATAGCTATCAACGGCCCGACCGTGATCAAGCTCAGAAGAATGCGCCTCGTTCGCAATTGCCAGTGATGCTTCGACCCGAGCCAACTCATGATCCTCGCGTATAGCGCGACGAGGCTGTACCCGAAGAGGAACCCAGCGATTGCCCCAGGGATGATGAGCAGCGGCGAGATGGCGACGGCTTCAACCACTGCTAGACCAGTGCCCACCATGCCAGCTCCAACCGCCGTCGCGGGCGCTGAGGCAAGGAAAGATCGCACCAGCTTGTCGAAAGGATCAACCGGAGACGGCGCCTGCGAGCGTCTGGGATCCATGGCAGTTCCGTCGAGAACGTCCCTGCCGTCGGCAAAGAGATACGCTCGGTCAGCGTCAGTCTTCCACTCGAGCGCGACGACGACTACGCGACCGTCGCTGAGGCGCATCTGTCTCTCGATCCAGGGGACCTCGTCCGTAGCCGCAGGTAGGCTTCCGAGACTGACGCGATTGAGGTAGATCCGGTATCCACCTCGAAGCCGCCTCGGTTCGAGCTCTACCTCGTCGGTCCCGCTGCTGGCCGGGAGTGTCCAGTGCCAGCTGCTGGAGTCGTTCACTGCGGTCTCCGTGTCAACGCCTCCCTATCGAGCCAATCCAGGAAGCAGTCTGCCAATGATCGGCAGCTTCGACAGGTACGGTGCCACCTTCGGCAGCAGCCACTGCGCGGCCGCGCTCTTGATCAGAGGCGACACCATGGCCGTGATTGGGGTCAAGGCATTCCACGGCGAAAGCGTCGCCGTCGCCAACTTGGTGACGAGCGTCGTGACGGTACTGGCCGGCCCGCCGACGCCTGCCTGGATCGCAAGATTCTCAGCGACCGGAAGTGTCACTTTCGTTGACCCGGTCGCAAGGGTTGAGATTGCCTTGGAGGTCCCCCAGCCAACTCCGCTTGATGCCCCTCCAATGAGCATATTGAGAGACAGTCTCTCAGTGTTGAACCCTTCGAGTGACAGTCCCTTGCCTACGACCGCGTTGCCTACGACCACGCCTCCAGCATAGGTGCCGGAGCCGATACCTGCCCCAATGGCCATCTGGACACACAGCGGCGACGCGGCGCCTCCGGTGGCAATCGCCAGTCCGCAGGCTCCAGCCGTCAGTAGAAGCGCCGTCGTGGCTGGGTTCTTCTGGACCCAGTCCGACACGTTGTTGACGACCCTTCCCCCTGTGTCAGCCCAGGCGTTGCCTACGCCTCCGGCGAGGTCGCTGCCCTTCTGAGCGACCACCTGGCCAGCCTGGTTCAGCCCGTTGCCGACCCCGCCTATGGCGTCGCTCACGCAGCCACCCGGATCGAGTACGCCGCAGTGCCCGCTCGGGTCGACCGCGTTCACCGGGTTGTTGGCCGTATAGACGTAGGCGTCGATCGACTGGCCATCGGTTGCGGTGATGCCCCAGGTGTCGCGCTGCAGGAAGGTGCCGACCGACGGGTCGTAGGTGCGGGCCCGGAGGAACTCCAGACCCGACTCGGTATCGGTCCGCTCGCCGCTGAAGCGGACCTCGTTGGCAAGAGTGCCTGTGGAGGCGCGGGTGGAGCCGAAGGCACTGTAGGCGTAGGTGGCGGGGCTGGCCCCGGTGGAGTCGGTCACCAGCCGTACCGAGCCCAGGGTGTCGGTCAGATACCAGTTGGTGGCCCCCGAGCGGTCGAGTTCGAGGGGTCCGCCGGCATAGGCGTAGGCGGTGACGGCCGAACCTGCCGTCTCGGTCAGGACCTGGGGCAGGCTCGAGGCCAGATCGAGGGTGTAGGCGGTGGTCACTCCGCCGGCGGTCTTGGAGACTCGGTCCCTGCGCCGTCGTAGGCGTAAGTGCCGATGGTGTTGCCGCCGCTGGCCAGCTGTGTCAGGCGGTTCTCGGTGTCGTAGGTGTAGGTGGTCGTGAGCGTAGCAATCCCAGGAGCCGGACCAACCCCTGAGCGACTCACTGCCCAGAGGCGATCTCAAGGCGCACGATCACGTCTCCGATGGAACTCACGCGAACCTGAATGCCGTTGTGGATGGGACCACCGTTCATGGCTGCCTGATGGAAACCGATGGAGGTCGGGCCGTCGCTGTAGCAGAACCGGTGGTCACCGACCGTGAAGCACTCATATCCCCCGCTATCGCCCCTGACATCCTGCACCGGGCCGGTGACGACCGTCGCGTCGCCCGCCGCAAGTCTGTCAGCAAGGTCGAACGCGCTGAGCTGCTGGACTCCCTCGAGAGCGGTCAGCAGGAGCAGCACAACTGCAGCAACCGCAGCAACGGAACGGGCGCGTGGGGTCCTGTCGCGCAGCGTCAGCACAACATCCCGCCAGGCGAGGAATGCCAGGGCGACGGCGACTCCAGCACCGACTCCGCCTAAGAGCAGGGCGAGCGGGAGACCCGTGTTGTGTATCTCAAACGCTGCCCATAGGAGCCCGCCGGCCCCTACCCAGAGCGAGGAGGTGGCCCGCAGGAAGGAACGCGAGTCCTGCCGGATGGCCAGTAGAAGCCCCGCAACGGCGCCAACAAGCGCGATCACGCCGATCGCGGCATCCACGAATCGCTCTGTTATGTCGAATACCACGACGTACGTCATAGACCCTCCATGCCTGACCGACGAGTTGCGGCCGGCCCTACCGGCCTCGCTTCAGGGGCCCGACACAGGTGGACTCGTGCCTTATGCGGCGCGTGGTCGACGCGCCACGCCAGGTCCTCAAGCTGGGTCGAATCAACATTCGGGCGCTGCCGATGACGTCCACATCACCCCTGTATACGAGCCTCCTTGCCATATCGAGTTACTGGGCGCCATCAGCTGCCTTCCGACGTATTGCGTCGAAACCGGATTCGGATTGACCCTGCAATGTCCGTTGCCCCATTCCGAATCAACCTCGACAGACCCCATGCTCAGCGATCCTTGATTGAAGAACTCCTGCTGGTCTTGGACATATTGGCCAGAGGAGATCAGCGGGCCGGCGCTGACTCCAGGGGGGCCTGTAATGCCCATCCCGGGCCCGGCGCCGACGGACGCTGTCACGCCGACCTGCCCCTTGCCAGTAACCATCACACATAACTGGGCCCCATAGCCGATGCCCAAGCCGCCGATCCCTATGAAGCCGCTGGGCCCGATGCATGCGCCGATCGTGTGGACATCCAGCGTATCCTCGGCACCGGTCACAACGGTTCGCGTCAAGTCGCCGGTAGCGCTGGCGAGCGTGCCAGTGACATTGCTCCAGGCTTGACCGGGGTCGAAGCACCCTGCGCCGAAGGGGCCGCAATCCCGCGACGGAGCCGGGCTTGCCTTCTGTATGGTCGGCGTTGGCGGCCGCTCGGTGTTCCGTCTGGTGGCAGGGCTCGGCGGCGTGTAGGCGCCAGAACTCGCTTGGCCGATGCGGCTCGCGTCCTTCTTGGCCTCGTACACGGCGGTACTCATGTCGGTGCCGGAGGAGTTGCCCTGGCAGCCCGAGTAGTGGTCGGCGTAGGCACAGTGGCCACTGGGATCGACCGCGTTGACTGGATTGTTGGCGGTATAGACGTAGGCATCGATCGACTGGCTGTCGGTGGCGGTGATGCCCCAGGTGTCGCGCTGCAGGAAGGTGCCGACCGAGGGGTCGTAGGTGCGGGCCCGGAGGAACTCCAGACCCGACTCGGTATCGGTCCGCTCGCCGCTGAAGCGGACCTCGTTGGGCAGAGTGCCTGTGGAGGCACGGACCGAGCCGAAGGCACTGTAGGCGTAGGTGGCGGGGCTGGCCCCGGTGGAGTCGGTGACCAGCCGTACCGAACCCAATGTGTCGGTCAGATACCAGTTGGTGGCACCCGAGCGGTCGAGTTCGAGGGGTCCGCCGGCGTAGGCGTAGGCGGTGACCGCCGAACCTGCTGTCTCGGTCAGGACCTGGGGCAGGCCTGAGGCCAGATCGAGGGTGTAGGCGGTGGTGACTCCGGCGGCGGTCTTGGAGACTCGGTCTCCGGCGCCGTCGTAGGCGTAGGTGCCGATGGTCTGGCCGCCGCTGGCCAGCTGTGTCAGGCGGTTCTCGGGGTCATAGCTGTAGGTGGTGGTGAGAGCTCCGGATCCTGCGGCACCGCTCCAGGTGTTGCTCGCTCCGCTCTCGTTGGCCGCGGCATCTACCGCGGTCACGGTGTAGGTGTGGCTGACACCTGAGGCCAGGCCTGTGTCGCTATATGAGGTGGAGCCGACCGGGACGGTGTTGAGCTTGACCGCGTCGCGATAGACGTTGTAGCCGACCACCGCGACGTTGTCGGTAGAAGCGGTCCAGGACAGGTCGATCCGGCCGGTGGCCACGGGCGTGCCGGACAGACCAGGTCAATGTCCGGTGACATTGCTCTGCACAAGTAACAAGATGAGCAAGATCATCCACACTGGCAGGGCGATCAGAGCCACCCTCATCATGGCTCGCCCTCGCATCCGTCCCGGCATCGGACGTGGATCGAACAGGATGTTGGAGGCCCGCCACAAGACCCAGCCAAACAGGATCAGGTTTGCACCAGCGACGGCCAAGCCCAGGAGGTCCCACATATTCACCCTTCCGATCTCATGAGGGCCGACCCAGAACCGGCTCCCGACTATCCTCCGGCGTGACTATTTGCTTCGGCGAACCTATTTCCCTCCGCCACCACTTTGGCTTCCCGATGTCGGGTTCAGGATCGATCCTGCCATTCGGCCGAAGACCACTTGGCGTGGATCGAGCAGGTTGTGCGCGATCGTATTTGTCGCCCAGCCGGCCAGGCCCCCCAATCCAACGCAGGGCAATGTCGCCAGGCCGACAGTCTCGGCGTCGAGAGCAACGAGGCAAGCACCGGTGACGGCAGTCGATGCGATAGCAGTGGCGGATAGAGCAGCGCCTTCTCGCTCAGCGCCTGAAACTCCGTCCTGTTGGTACGCTTGATAGAGGTCCAACGCGCCAAATGCCACGGCAACGATGGTAAACCCACGGGCTACCCAACGAACCGACGTTGCCGCGTCGTATGCCAGGCCAGAGGCCTGCCAATACGGAACGTCTTCCAAGCCCTGAGCCCATTTCAGCAGGTTGTCGTACGTCACCTTGTAGGCCCGGCTCCAGAATGAAGCGCTAAGGCCTGCAACAGTGCTAACCGCCTTCTCCACACCGGAGGATCCGCCTGTGCCTGGCTTGGCCCCCGTGCCTGGCGGCGTGTAGGCGCCAGATCGAGATTGTTCGATACGGCTCGCGTCCTTCTTGGCCTCGTACACGGCGGTACTCATGTCGGTGCCAGAGGAAGTGTTGCCCTGGCAGCCGGAGTAGTGATCGGCGTAGGCGCAGTGGCCACTCGGATCGACCGCGTTGACCGGGTTGTTGGCCGTGTAGAGGTAGGCGTCGATCGACTGGCTGTCGGTGGCGGTGATGCCCCAGGAGTCACGCTGCAGGAAGGTGCCGGTAGAGGGGTCGTAGGTGCGGGCCCGCAGGAACTCCAGACCCGACTCGGTATCGGTCCGCTCACCGCTGAAGCGGACCTCGTTGGCGAGAGTGCCTGTGGAGGCACGGGTGGAGCCGAAGGCACTGTAGGCGTAGGTGGCGGGGCTGGCCCCGGTGGAGTCGGTCACCAGACGGACCGAACCCAGGGTGTCGGTCAGATACCAGTTGGTGGCCCCCGAGCGGTCGAACTCGAGGGGTCCCCCTGCGTAGGCGTAGGCGGTGACGGCCGAACCTGCCGTCTCGGTCAGGACCTGGGGCAAGCCGGAGGCTAGATCGAGGGTATAGGCGGTGGTGACTCCGGCGGCGGTCTTGGAGACTCGGTCTCCGGCGCCGTCGTAGGCGTAAGTGCCGATGGTCTGGCCGCCGCTGGCCAGCTGTGTCAGGCGGTTCTCGGTGTCATAGGTGTAGGTGGTGGTGTAGTGAGCGGTTCAGGGGTGACTCGCGCCCCTACCGGAGTGCACCTACGACGTATTCATAAGCATATAGGGCGAGCACCACAATGACCCCGGCAAAGGCCCAGTACAGCAGGGTGAGTTCTCTCGATGGCGGCAGAGACAGCCGGCGACCCAGGCGCCAAGCAGAGCGCCTCGCCTCTCCGATTGATAGCTCCCCGTAGGAAGCAAGCATAATTCTTAGCTGGACTACTGAAGCTTCGGCATACAGTCTCTCGCTCGGTTCGTCGATCTTCTCGGCGAGGGCTCGCAGAGCTTCTAGATCCGGCTTGCGCCCCTCTGCCAAGCCGTAAACTGATGCAAGCCTGGCGAAGTGGAAACGATTGACGGGTAAGTCGGCGTCCGGCTGCTCCCCGAGAAGCCGCATTGCTTCCTCCGGCCGACCTGCCAGAAGAAGCGCCTGGGCAGCTGCGCGATCTCTTCGCTGAGGGTGTTGCTCAAGCCAAGCCAATGCCTTGGCTTTGCTCACGCCTTGCTCCCCAAGGAGAGCAGCCGATCGTTGAGCAGATGCAATCCTCAGCCATTCCAGCAGTCGATCCAGAGGCCAGTCACGGAGCACCAGAGACCAAGGGATACGGCTGCGACCGAGGCCACGGCGAACACCGCGCCAGATTGGAGCCGCGCAGATCAGTCGATAAGTATCACCAAACCGAACGCTGACGGAGCCAGGACGTACCGCCAACGGCTCCAGTACGGAACCGACTTGCGCGCCGAAGTCTTCGGAGCGGCAGTCATGAGCACCACATCCTTCCCGTGATCCCGCTGTCGACGGTTAAGCCCCTGCTAGCAACGGCATGCCGGATCGCGCCTTGGGGCACTCAATCTCGCAGCGGAGCTGAGGTCATAGCGCGGCCGCGGCCGCCGCGGCCGCGGGCAGGGACAACCCACCCGTGGCCCCCACGGCCACAACTACTCCGGCGACGATTACGACACCGCCCACAATCCTCCAATCCGGCTGTGGCACCCTCCAGAAGCCAAGTGGGCGGTCACGCTTGCGTCGAGTTCAGCGATGGCCCCGTTCGAAGCTCCAGTTTGGAACGTTTGAGTCCACGATGCGTCGGCGGTTGTGACCCAGCCGTTCGTCTTCGGCAGAGTAGATGAGACGCTGGTCGATGAGGCAGACCAATGGCCGCCGACGTCTGTCTGACCGGTCGCCACTGTCATTACCGGCCCCGATTTCAGCGGTTCGGCGAGGTTGAATGTCCCGTTGGGGGTGCCTATTACCACGTCTTTGCCGTCGGTGTGGATGGTTATTGGCGGTTCGGACGAGCCAGACCAGCCGCCTTTGTATGTCACGTTTAGCTCAAGCTGTACGTAGTCGCCGTACGGGTCGATCGGAACGTAGGTGGGCGTAAGCGGGAAACTCGTCGAGTATCTTGCCATCCCACCGACAGGAGTCGAGTCCGACTTCGTGATGGTCGTGCTGGGCGGCCCGCCACGGCGGCTCGCGTCCTTCTTGGCCTCGTACACGGAGGTACTCATGTCGGTGCCGGAGGAGTTGCCCTGGCAGCCAGAGTAGTGGTCCTCGTAGGCGCAGTGGCCACTCGGATCGACCGCGTTGATCGGGTTGTTGGCCGTATAGGCGTAGGCGTCGATCGACTGGCTGTCGGTGGCGGTGATGCCCCAGGTGTCGCGCTGCAGGAAGGTGCCGGCCGAGGGGTCGTAGGTGCGGGCCCGGAGGAACTCCAGACCCGACTCGGTATCGGTCCGCTCGCCGCTGAAGCGGACCTCGTTGGCCAGAGTGCCTGTGGAGGCACGGGTCGAGCCGAAGGCACTGTAGGCGTAGGTGGCGGGGCTGGCCCCGGTGGAGTCGGTGACCAGACGTACCGAACCCAATGTGTCGGTCAGATACCAGTTGGTGGCACCCGAGCGGTCGAGTTCGAGGGGTCCGCCGGCGTAGGCGTAGGCGGTGACCGCCGAACCCGCTGTCTCGGTCAGGACCTGGGGCAGGCCTGAGGCCAGATCGAGGGTGTAGGCGGTGGTGACTCCGGCGGCGGTCTTGGAGACTCGGTCTCCGGCGCCGTCGTAGGCGTAGGTGCCGATGGTCTGGCCGCCGCTGGCCAGCTGTGTCAGGCGGTTCTCGGGGTCATAGCTGTAGGTGGTGGTCAGAGCTCCGGAGCCTGCGGCGCCGCTCCAACTGGTGCTGGCTGCGCTCTCGTTGGCCGCGGCGTCTACCGCGGTCACGGTATAGGTGTGGCTGACACCTGGGGCCAGGCCTGTGTCGCTATATGAGGTGGAGCCGACCGGGACGGTGTTGAGCTTGACCGCGTCGCGGTAGACGTTGTAGCCGGCCACTCCGACGTTATCGGTGGAGGCGGTCCAGGACAGATCGATCCGGCCGGCGGCCACGGGCGTGCCGGTAAGGTCGGTTGGGGTCGAGGGTGGCGTGGTGTCTGTCCCTGGCGAGCCCGAGGGCGTGGTGACGTTCGCGGCGCCCGACTGAGCGGAGGCGTTCGCGGCCGCATCGATCGCGGCGACCGTGTACGAGTAGGCGGTGGATGGCGCGGTGGTCCGGTCGACGAAGCTGGTCACGGCTCCGGACACCAGGCCCACGAGGGTGCTATTGCGATAGACGAGATAGCCGGTCACGCCCCGGTCGTCGGTAGAGGCCGTCCAGGAGACGGTCACCTCGTTGGAGGCGGTGGCGCTCGCGGCCGGATTGGCCGGCACGGTAGGCGCGGTCGTGTCGGGCGGTGGCGGAACGACCACGCTCGTGCGATTGCCGTTCTGATCGTAGGCGTAGGTGCTCGTCGAGCCGGCGGTCGTGGTGGAGGCCAGCTCGTTGGCGTCGTTGTAGGCATAGGTCGTGGTGGCGCCCGAGCTGGTGCGGCTGGTCCGGTTGCCGACCGCGTCGTAGCCGAAGGTCTCCGCGGGGGTATCCGGGTAGGTGGTCCCGGTCAGGCGACCCAGGGCGTCGTAGGTGTAGCCGGTCGTGCCCTGGGGGCTCGTCTCCGTCATTCGCTGACCCTCGCCGTTGAAGGTGTAGCCGAAGGCGGCGAGAGCGCTGCCCGAGCGCGTGTAGGCAAGGTTGGTAACGCGGCCTGCCCGATCGATCGTGTAGGAGGAGGCGATCGTGTTGGGATAGGCCACGCTCGCCGGCTGGCCCGCGTCATCGTAGGAGTAGGCGGTCGTCCGGCTGGCCCAGTCGGTCACGCTCGCGAGAGCGTTGGTGGCCGTGTACGCGTAGCTGACGGTCTTGCCGCCGGCGGTGACCGAAGTCCGGTTGCCCACGGCGTCGTACGTGTAGGCGACAGCGCCAGAGCCGGGCTGGCCGACCTGGGTCACGCGGCCGAGACGGTCGTAGGTCCAGCTCGTGGTGCCGTGGCCGTCGGCCATGGTCAGGGTCCGGCCGGATTCAACCAACCCGGCCGACCCGGCCGATCCGCGCCGCGTCCGGTACGATCCAAAGTCCCAGGACGAGGAGTGAGGTTCACAGGCGTGGCAGCGCAGCCAATGGCGGGAGACTCGGTAGAGGCGTCGCGACGGCGGCTGATTCGCGATGCTCTGGCCATCTCCGCATACGCGCTTCCCGTCGGCCTCGTCTTCGGCCTGACCGCGCTTCAGGCGCACTACTCCCTGCTGGACGTCCTGGCCAACTCGACGATCGCGCTCGCCGGCGGGGCTCAGTTCGCGGCCGCGGGACTCGTCAAGGACGGGGCTTCGTGGTTCGCGATCGCCGGCGTGACCGCCCTGATCAACGCCCGCCACCTGCTCTACTCGGCCGCAGTGGCGCCCTATGCCGGGACGAAGTCACGTCGCGAACGAGCCGTGATGGCCCACTTCCTGACGGACGAAACGTTCGCCCTGGCGCTGACGCATTTCCGGCGCATCGGATCGTTCGACCGGCGCGGGTACTGGATCGCCGCGATGGCCATCTTCGTGCCGTGGACGATCGGCTCGGTCCTCGGCTACATGGCCGCCGGCGCGGTCGACGTGAATCAGCTCGGCCTTGACGTGGCCTTCCCGGCCGCGATGGCCGGGCTTTCGCTCGGGATGGTGTCGGGCCGGCGCGACGTGGCCGCCGCCGTGGGTGCGGTGGCCGTGGCCGTCCCGGTCGGGCTCCTCGCCGGCGCCTCCGTCGGCCTCGTCAGTGGCGCCGTCCTGGGGCCGTTCTTCGGGCTCGCGGTACCGCCGTCCAAGAACGAGGAATCGAGCGCGCCTGAGACTCCCGAGCCTTCGGCCGAGGCGGGCCTGCCATGAGCATGGCCCTGGTGCCGCTCGCCTTCCTCATGTGGGCCGTCACCTACCCGGCCCGGGCCCTGCCGATGCTCGCGCCCGGGATCGAACGCCTGCCGCCGCGCGCCGTCGCGTACCTGCGGCTGGCCGGTCCCGCGGCTCTGGCCGCGCTCGCCGCCGTCAACTGCCTCCTGACCTCGGACAAGCCGCCCCACCTGCTGGTCGGTATCGAGCCGCTGGCTGTCGGGCTGTGCATCCTGGTCGTGGCCCGGACGCGGCTGCTGCTGCCCGGCGTCACGGCCGCGGTCGTGCTCGTGGCGGTGGCCCGTGCCGCCGGAATCGCGGCGTGATCCAGGCTGCCGCGCCGTCCCCGTCACGGCTCAGAATTCAGACGTACTGAGGAGCCTGCATGCACAGCGATGAATTCGGGAAGGCCGCATCTCGGACGAGCTCGGTTCGGTGTCGCCTACGCGTTCCTGACCCACGGGGTCATGTTCGGGGCCTGGGCGTCGCGGATCCCCGTGATCAAGGACCAGGCCGGCCTCGACGCCACATCCCTGGGCTTCTCGCTGCTGGCCGCTTCCGCCGGCGCGGTCCTTGCGATGTCGTTCGCCGGGGTCCTGGCCGGACGCCTGGGAAGCCACGTCATGACCGTCGCGATGCTGCTCGGTTACGCGGCGATGGTCCCGATTCTGGCGCTCGCCAACTCGTTCGTGACGCTGACCGCCACTCTCCTGATCCTGGGCGCCTTCCAGGGCTCGATGGACGTGGCGATGAACTCCAACGCTCTGTCGGTCGAGCAGGCCGGCACGCGGCCGATCATGTCGCGGTTGCACGGGACGTGGAGCCTCGGGTCGTTCGTCGGCGCGTTCGTGACTATCGCGTCGGTTTCCGCCGGACTGTCGCTCTTCGCTCAGTTCTGCCTCCTCGCCGTGTGGATGGCGCTGTCGGCGGCGGTCCTGTTGCGAACGATGCTCCCCCACCGCCAACCGGTCGAAGGCTCGGCCTTCCGTCTTCCCCCGCGCGCACTGCTCCCGCTCGGCTTCCTGATCTACTGCGGAATGCTGGCCGAAGGCTCGGCCGGCGACTGGAGCGGCGTCTACATGCGCACGGACGTCCTTTCGACCCAGCAGGAAGCGGCCCTGACTCTCGGCGCGTTCTCGGCCGCGATGGCGTTGTCGCGGCTTGTCGGCGACCGCATGACCGAATGGCTGGGCGGAGCCAGGCTCGTGACCGGGGGCGCCATTCTGGGAGCATGCGGTCTCGGACTGGCGCTGACGCTCCACGTGCCGGCGGCGGCGATCGCCGGCTTCACGCTGCTCGGCCTCGGGCTCGGGTCCATCGTCCCGATTGCGCTGCGCGCCGGCGGCTCGCGCCCGGACATCCCCGCCGGAATCGGCATCGCCGCAATCTCGACGATGGGCTATGCGGGCATGCTGAGCGGCCCACCGATCATCGGCACGGTGGCCGGAGCGACGGGCATCCGCGCGGCCCTGGCGCTCGTGGTGGCGCTGCTCGTCGTACTGGCGGTCATGGCCCGCCGTGTCGTCAGCACCCCGATCACACTCCCCGAGCCCGCGGTGCCGATAGACCTCGCCTGACGGACGGTCGAGTTCTAGCCCGCCTGTTCGAGCCGGCGGTCCCTTCGGAGATGCGGTAGGGCCGTGAGCCGCCGCGGGACTAGCTTGAACGCTCTTCGGACGCAGCGATACCTCTCGAGCCATAGCTCCCGCCGAACCGCACCGCTGTCGTGGTTCTGTACGCCCGAGGCACGAGACCCTGCACGCGGGCCGTGGCGAGCTTGAGGGGTGCGTCAGGTGCACACATCCGACGAGCCCTACCGGAGCCGACCCGCTCAAGCGTCGAGGTTGTGCATCTGAGGCAAGATTCAGGGTCTCAGGATCCCGAGAGCGTCATAACCGTGCATCACCTGCACGGATTCGACCGAATGCTCCTTGCCGCGGCGCCGCGTGGTTCGTTGTGTGCATCTGGCGCAAATCGGGCACTCGCCCCGCCCTCGCCGAGCCCTCGCCGCCCGCCTATTCGAGCCGGCGCTCCATCCAGTAGCTCCAGACGTCGAGGTCCGGCGTTTCGTAGCCGTTGACCGACAGCACGGTGCAGATCTGGGTGCGGTGGTCGGTGCCGTGGTGGAGGGCCTGGGCGACCAACAAATTCGTGGCGTGCTGGAGCTCCGGGCGATCGCTGCGGGCCGGCAACGTGACGTCCAGCTCGCCGATCCGCGACAGGACCACGCGCCATCGCACGGCCTGGTCGCGCAGCATCTCCGCCATCTCGTCGAGCGAGTGGACCGGGTCCGGTCCGGTCCGGGAGGGCGGAGTCGGCCCTTCGAGGTAGTGGAGGTAGCGGCCGTCCGCGTCCAGCAGGTGCGACAGCGTTGCCGCCACTTCCCCGTAAACGCCGGGCGTCGTGGCGGTCAGGGCCGCCTCCGGCAGGCTGCGCAGGTGCCGGATGAGCTTCTCGGTCGCCCAGGTGTGGTGCTGGAACGCCTCGCTCAGCGGGTCCATTCGTTCCTCCTAGCGTCTTCGCCGGCCGCGCCCCGGCGTTCGCGTGCCGGTGCGCTTGATGACGTTGGGCGTGACCGTATGGTCCCACGTCGGGCGGTCCAGCCACTTGACCGACCAGCCGTCGTCCTCGTGCTCGTCGCGGATCCCGGGCAGCCAGTCGGACGCGGTGGCCGCGGTCGCATCGTCGTTCGATTCGGTCGTCGGCGACCACCCGCACCTCCGTCACGTCGAGCGCGGCCGCGTCCATCTCTGGGGCCTCTGCCGGCCGCGCGTTCGCGGCGCCGGATCTGGCGAACGGGCTTGATCGTCCGTCCCGCCCGAGCCGGCGCAGGTCTGGCACCGGCCGGCCCATCGGGCCTGGGCTTCGCCGCGCGCTCCGCGGCCCGGGCCACGGCCGCCGACGCGTCCTCCTCCAGCACGCGGAGCCGGATCTCCTGGACCTCGTCGCGCAACGCCGCCGCGCGCTCGAATTCGAGGTCCCGGGCGGCCTGGCGCATTTCGGCTTCCATCTGGGCGACGAGCTTCTCGACCTGGCCCTTCGCCAGCTCCGACAGGTCGCGCTCGTGACCGGGCCCGGCCGTGGCGTACGAGCCGTGCGCCTCCGCCACCGCCTTCAGCCGGTCGTTGATGTCGCGGATCCCCTTGACGATCGTGACCGGCTCGATGCCGTGCTCCTTGTTGTAGCGCACCTGCACGGCGCGCCGGCGGTTGGTCTCGTCGATGGCCACGCGCATCGACTCGGTCACGCGGTCGGCGTACATCACGACCTCGCCGCCGATGTTCCGGGCCGCCCGGCCGATCATCTGGACCAGCGACCAGGCGCTGCGCAGGAAGCCCTCCTTGTCGGCGTCCAGGATCGCCACCAGAGTCACTTCGGGCAGGTCGATTCCCTCGCGCAGGAGGTTGATGCCCACGATCACGTCGTACACGCCGAGCCGGAGGTCGCGCAGGATCTGGACGCGCTCCAGCGTGTCGACCTCCGAATGCAGGTACTGGACCTTGACGCCCAGCTCGTGCAGGTAGTCGGCCAGGTCCTCGGCCATCTTCTTCGTCAGCGTCGTGACGATCGAACGTTCGCCTCGCTCGACCCGGCCGCGGATCAGCTCCAGCAGATCGTCTATCTGGCCTTCCGTCGGCTTGACCGTGATCTGCGGATCGACCACGCCGGTGGGACGGATCAGCTGCTCCACGACCTGCTGGCTGCGCTCCAGCTCGTACGGACCCGGCGTCGCGCTCATGTAGACCGCCTGGTTCACGCTCGCCTCGAACTCCTCGAACGTCAGCGGGCGGTTGTCCAGGGCCGAAGGCAGGCGGAAGCCGAAGTCGACGAGGATCTCCTTGCGCGTCCGGTCGTTCTTGTACATGCCAACGACCTGCGGAATCGACATGTGGCTCTCGTCGACGACCAGGAGCCAGTCCGGCGGGAAGTAGTCGAGCAGCGTCCACGGCCGGCTGCCGGCCTCGCGGCCCGAGAGGTGGCGCGAGTAGTTCTCGATGCCGGTGCAGTAGCCCAGCTCCCGCATCATCTCGAGGTCGAACGTCGTGCGCTGCCGCAACCGGGCTCCCTCGAGGGGGCGGCCCTGCGCCTCCAGCTCGCCGACCCGGACCTCCATCTCCTCGTCGATCGCCTTGACCGCGGCCATCAGCTTGTCCGCCGGCGTGACGAAGTGGGTGGCCGGGTAGACGTTGACCTCCTTGCGCTCGGCCAGCAGCTCCCCGGTGAGCGGGTCCATCTCGGTGATCCGCTCCACCTCGTCGCCGAAGAACTCGACCCGGACCAGGAGATCCTCCGCGGCGGGGATCAGCTCGAGGGTGTCGCCCCGGACGCGGAAGCGGGCCCGGGTCAGGGCGGCGTCGTTGCGCTGGTACTGGAGATCGACGAGGTGGCGCAGGACGGCGTCGCGGCGGTACTGCCCGCCGACGCGCAGCCGCAGGATCGTGGCCCCGTAGTCGACCGGGGCGCCCAGGCCGTAGATGCAGCTGACGCTGGCGACGATGATCACGTCGCGCCGCTCGAAGAGCGCCTTGGTGGCCGCGTGGCGGAGCTTGTCTATCTCGTCGTTGCGGCTGGAGTCCTTCTCGATGTACGTGTCCGACCGCGGCAGGTACGCCTCGGGCTGGTAGTAGTCGAAGTAGCTGACGTAGTACTCGACGGCGTTGTCGGGGAAGAACTCGCGGAACTCGGAGTACAGCTGGGCCGCCAGGGTCTTGTTGTGGGCCAGGACGAGGGTGGGCTTCTGGTGCCGGGCTATGACCTGCGAAATCGCGTAGGTTTTGCCGGAGCCCGTGACTCCGAGCAGGGTCTGATGGCGCAGGCCTTTGGCCAGGCCTTCGCTCAACCGTTCGATAGCTTGGGGCTGATCGCCGGTGGGTTGGAAGTCGGCGACGAGCCGAAAGTCGGGCACTTCAACCTCGTCAGCGTGGGCCTCAAGTATACCGCCGGACGAGGTATTAGCACGGACGTTCTACGGTGGGGGTCCAGCGCCCGGTGCTACTTGACCGGATCGATGATGACCCAGTTGCCGTACCACTCGTCGTTGCCGACCTGGCCATCGATGGGGTCTTGATACGGCGAGTCGGCTTCCAGGTACTGAGAGAACCGAACCCACGACCCTACCGATTGCCACTCGGCATAGCTGATCCAGGCATCGCGATAGCCGGCCGATTCCAACGGGTCGGTGAGATCCACGCCGACGATGCTGAAATCCGACGAGCCGGTGCTTGGATCGGCACCCGTGACCTGGTAGCCCGTGATGACCTGACCGTGGCGGCCGGAACGGGCAAGGATTCCGACCGGCTTCCGATAGGTGGCAAGCGCCGAAACCGCCGCCTTCGCGGCCGCGTCGAACGATGTATAGGCCGAATCCCGATAGACGCCGGCCGTGATGTCGCCCCAGCCGTAGTAATTGAGTGCGTTGCGCCAGCCATGTGGGTCGGTCCCGGCCGAGCTGGTCAGCATCGTCATATGCGCCCGTTCGAAGGCGAGGATCGACTCCTGCGTCGAATACGAAGTGGTGGGCTGCCAGACGAAGCCGGACGCCGGCGCGGCGTAGGAGATTGTATTCAGCATCGACTCGGTCGACGCCGCGGTGCACGCCGTGAGGTCCGGGTTCTGCCAGCGGTCCGCTCGCCCGTCGAAGAGATCGAACGTCCACGTCACGGACCCCGTCGATGACGGTGTGAAGTAGCCGGTGACGTCGAAGATCACCTGGGCCGTCGGACCGGTAGTCGGAGCCACGTAGGTTATCGAGAGGGTGCCTGCTGCTCCGAGAGCCACGGTAACCGCGTTGGCTCGGTCGTCACCCACCGGGAAGTTGAGCGTCGAGCTGGTCGGGTTGTTGGTGGCGACCGGGCCGATGAAGAGATAGCCCCGGCCGGTCTGCCCGGTCACGGTCAGGTTGCCGGTGACCGCGATCGCGCCGGCGGGAACGCCGGCGAGCGTGAAGGTTCGGGCGGCATGGTTGGTGAAGGGGCCGGACAGGCCGCCGGTGCCGGTGCGGGTGTCGAGGACACGCGACGGAGTCAGCGGGACGTACGTGGCGCCGCTCATATCGGGCGTGAAGTAGCCGGTGACATCGAAGATGGCGTGAGCCGTCGGTCCGTTGGATCGGAGCGACGAAGGTGATCGACAGGGTGCCTCCGGCTCCCAGAGCCACGGTCACCGCGTTGGCTCGGTCGTCACCCACCGGGAAGTTGAGGGTCGAGCTGCCCGGGTTGTTCGTGGCGACCGGGCCGATGTAGAGGTAGCCCGGCTGGTCTGGCCGGTCACGGTCAGGTTGCCGGTGACCGCGATCGCGCCCGCGGGCACGCCGGCGACCGTGAATGTTCGGGCGACGTGGTTGGTGAATGGGCCCGCCAGGCCCCGTGCCGTTGCGGGTGTCGAGGACGCGCGACGGAGTGAGCGGGACGTAGGTGGCGCCGCTCATGTCGGGTGTGAAGTAGCCGGTGACATCGAAGATGGCCTGAGCCGTCGGTCCGTTCGATGGAGCCACGAAGGTGATCGAGAGGGTGCCTCCTGTCCCGAGAGCCACGGTCACCGCGTTGGCTCGGTCGTCACCCACCGGGAAGTTGAGCGTCGAGCTGTTCGGGTTGTTCGTGGCCATCGGGCCGATGTAGAGGTAGCCCGAGCTGGTCTGGCCGGTCACGGTCAGGTTGCCGGTGACGGCGGTGGCACCTGCGGGTACGCCGGCGACCGTGAAGGTTCGGGCGACGTGGTTGGTGAAGGGGCCGGAGAGGCCGCCCGTCCCGTTGCGGGTGTCGAGGACCCGGCTCGGGGTGAGGGCGTGGTACGTGGCATCCGAGGACCGGCGTCACGGCAGCCGTGCTCTGGACGGCCGCCCCCAGCCCGCCGGAGGATGCCAGCAGTCCGATTGCGAGCGCGAGGGTGAGCTTTCGCATTGGCAGTGCCAATGATGCCAGGCGGCCGGCCCGCCGGAGCGTGCGACGACTCAAGCTGGGAGCGCTGCGAGCTCCGATCGTTCGTCCAAGGCTCACGCTTGGGTAGTTTGGGCGATCCAGCCTTGCGTCCCAGGGCCAGGTCGCCCACGCTAGGGCTGCCTGGCGACCGGTCTCACGCTGGCGTTGGCACGAAGTAGCCGGTCACATCGAAGATGGCGTGAGCGGATGGTCCATTGGATGGCGCTACGAAGGTGATCGAGAGGGCTCCGGAACCGAGGGCGACCGTCACCGCGTTGGCTCGGTCGTCACCGACCGGGAAGTTGAGAGTCGAGCTGCCCGGGTTGTTGGTTGCGCACCGGACCGATGAACAGGTAGCCGCTGCTGGTCTGGCCGGTCACGGTCAGGTTGCCGGTGACCGCGATGGCGCCTGCGGGTACGCTGCCGACCGTGAACGTTCGGGCGGCATGGTTGGTGAAGGGACCCGCGAGGCCGCCGGTGCCGTCGCGGGTATCGAGGACCCGTGTCGGCGTGAGCGGGACGTAGAGGGCACCGGTTGCGCCCGAGGTGAAGTAGCCGGTCACATCGAAGATGGCCTGAGCCGATCGGGCCGTTGGACGGGCGCGACGAAGGTGATCGAGAGGGTCCCGGTGCCGCTGAGAGCCACGGTAACCGCATTGGCTCGATCGTCACCGACCGGGAAGTTGAGAGTCGAGCTGCCCGGGTTGTCCGTGGCGACCGGCCCGATGAACAGATAGCCGCCGCTCGTCTGACCGGTCACGGTCAGGTTGCCGGTGACCGCGATCGCACCTGCGGGTACGCCGCGCGACCGTGAACGTTCGGGCGGCATGGTTGGTGAATGGTCCCGACAGTCCGCCTGTGCCGTTGCGCGTATCGAGGACTCTGGCGGGCGTGAGGGGATGGTACGTGGCGCCGCTCATATCGGGCGTGAAGTAGCCGGTCACATCGAAGATCGCATGGGCAGTCGGACCGTTGCTCGGAGCGACAAAGGTGATCGAAAGCGTGCCGCTCTGCCCGAGAGCGACGGTCACCGCGTTGGCTCGGTCGTCGCCGACCGGGAAGTTGAGGGTCGAGCTGCCTCGGGTTGTTCATCGCCGTCGGACCGATGAAGAGATAACCGCCCGACGTCTGGCCGGTCACGGTCAGGTTGCCGGTGACGGCCGTGGCTCCGACTGGCACGCCGCCGGAGCCGGTCACCTGGAAGGTACGGGCGGCAGTGGTTACTAAACGGGCCCGACAATCCGCCGGTGCCGTTGCGCGTGTCGAGGATGCGGGTCGGGGTGAGGGCGTGGTATGTGGCGCCGATGATCCCGAAGGCATACAGCTTGTCATCGTCGGAACCGACGTAGACGACGCCGTTGGAGACCGCGGGCGAGGACTCGATGTAGCTGCCGGTGGTGGCAGTCCACAGCGGCGTGCAGGTCCCGCCGCCGCTGGCGCAGCCGACCCCGTACGCATACAGCTTGTGATCGCTGCCCCCGACGTAGACCACGCCGTTCGCGACCGCGGGCGACGAATTCCAGACGCCGCCGCCGACGGTGCCAGTCCAGAGCGGCGAGCAGTTCCCGCCGCCGCTGGCACAGCCGACCGCGTAGGCATACAGCTTGCCATCGCCGCCCCCGATGTAGACCACGCCGTTCGCGACCGCGGGCGAGGAGTTGATGGCGCCGGCGGTGGTGCCCGTCCAGAGCGGCGTGCAGGACCCGCCGCCGCTGGCGCAGCCGACCGCGTACGCATACAGCTTGCCGTCCATCGACCCGACGTAGACCACGCCGTTCGCGACCGCGGGCGAGGAATTCCAGATGGAGAAGCCGGTGGTGGCCGTCCAGATCGGTGTACAAGTCCCGCCGCCGCTGGCGCAGCCGACCGCGTACGCATAGAGCTTATGGTCGTCTGATCCGATGTAGACCACGCCGTCAGCGACCGCGGGCGAGGCCAGGATGCCGCTGCCCGTAGTGGCCGTCCAGAGCGGCGTGCAAGTCCCGCCGCCGCTCGCGCAGCCCACCCCGTACGCATAGAGCTTGCCGTCTTGGGATCCGACGTAGACCACGCCGTTCGCGACCGTGGGCGGGGAGTCTACGAAGGCGCCGGTGGTGGCCGTCCAGAGCGGCGTGCAGGGCCCGCCGCCGCTGTTACAGCCGACCGCGAACGCATAGAGCTTGGCATCGTGGGCCCCCACGTAGACCACGCCGTCGGCGACCGCCGGCGAGGAGCTGATGGCGCCGGGGACGGTGGCCGTCCAGATCGGCGTGCAGGTCCCGCCGCCGCTGCCGCAGCCGACCGCGTACGCATACAGCTTGCCGTCCATCGACCCGACGTAGACCACGCCGTCGGCAACCGCGGGCGACGAGGTGACGGTGGCGCCCGTGGTGGCGGTCCACTCAACACCGAGGGCACCGACGTTCAGCGCGGAGATGGCGGTCTCCCCCGTGTTGTACGCCTCGTGAGCTCGGGCCGTTGTGGTACTGCGCCCAGTTCGTCCCAGCGATTGCCGGCCGCGCGTTGCGTCCGCGAGGGCCGTGGCCGGCATCAACGCGACGGCCAGGGCGCCGGCCGCACCGAGCACCAGGAGCCGGGTGACGAAGCCGAGAAGGTCCTGCGCAGAGCGAACCGCTGCCGAAATTAGCGAATTCATCGAACCCCTCTTCCAGGTCGGGATGTAGCCACGTTGGCGTCGTCCCTCGCCAGGACACTAACCAGCCGGGTAGCAACGAGATCCAATCGATGGATAGTACGCCTACTACCTTACTTAGTATTGTCTGACAGGCGACACCCTTGGCGCCTCGTTGCGGACCGCGGGCCGGGGCGCAGCTCTCGGCCGGGGCCCCGGAATCCACGACCGCCAGAGGGCGCGCGGCTACTCCGCCAGCCGCGCCTCGACCGCCGCCGCGCCCTGTCTGCTCCAGCTTGAACGCGGCGCTCCGCTCCCCCGCCGAGACCTCGTATTCGCCCAGGAAGCCGTTGAACCGGAGCCGCCCTTCGGCGTCCGTGGTCATCTCCGTCGGCTGCAGCCACCACTCGCCCTTGATCAGCCCGCGCAGGGCATCGAACGAGGGCTTCGTGGAACCGTCGAGGCGGACGAGACCCGTCGGGGCGCCGAGCCAGCCGCCGTCGGACAGGCCCCAGTAGGTGATCGCCTGCACGGCCGGGTGCGAGACCAGGGTGCTGTAGTGGCGGACCATCTCGTCGGCCTGACGCGCCTCGCCCTCGGGCGTGGTCGGCCATTCGCTGACCTTGTAGTCGTTCAGATCCTCGATCTCGGGCGGCATCAGGTGCCCCGAGCACAGGGTGCTCTCGGTGAAGTGGATCGGCAGCCCGTAGCGCGCGAAGCGCTCGATCACCCGGAGCGTCCACTCCTCGCCCCAGTAACCCTGGTGCATGTGGCTCTGGAGGCCCAGGACGTCGATCTTGATGCCGGCCTCCAGGACGCCTTCGATCAGGCATTCGTACCCGGAAGACATGTCGAAGTCGTTGAGCAGCAGCGTGGCAGACGGGTTCGCCTCGCGCGCCGATTCGAAGGCCATCTTGACAGTCGCGATCCGGCCGTTGGCCAGGCAGATGCGGGTCAGGCCGTTGTCGTACTTGTCGAAGATCGGCATGATCACGGCTTCGTTGATGGCGTCCCACATGTCGATGAGGCCGCGGAAATCGGCCACCTCGCGCCGGGTGCGGGCCTGCTGGGCAGCCAGGATCTCCGCGTTCGACAGGGGCAGTAGCCAGTCCGGCTGAACGGTGTGCCAGCACAGCGGATGCCCCTTGACCGGCACGCCGCGATCCACGAACCACTGAGCCGCCTTTCGCAGGCGGGCGGTATCCGGCTTGCCGCGGACCGGCTCGAAGCGGCCCCAGTAGAACGGCAGCGTGGCGAAGTTGAACAGCTCGAGCCAGAGACCGGCCAGTCGCTCCACCTGGGCGGCCGGCGCTTCCCCCAACGACCGGGCGCCGGTTCCGGGTCCCGATTCGGGCTCCCCAAGCTCGCCGTTCGCCAGCCGGACCATGTCGAAGCCGATGCAGCCGAACAGGAACTTGTGGCTGCGCTGGGCGACGGTGACCTGCCGGTTCGCCAGCGGCGCTCCGCCGTCGAGGACCGTGACGGTCGCGTCCGCGGTCCGGGCCTGCCTGATCTGATCCGATGTCATCGGGGGATTACCTCGAGCCGAGTTCAACGAGACCGGTTTCGTAGGCGAAGATCGCCGCCTGGACGCGGTTCTGGAGTTCCAGCTTATCGAGGACTCGCGCAACGTGGGTTTTGACCGTCGTTTCGCCCACGACCAGCGTGTCGGCGATCTGGGCGTTCGACAGGCCTCGCGCGACGAGCTTGAGGACCTCCTGCTCGCGGTCGGTCAGCGTGTCCAGATTGGCGCGAGCCTCGGGGCGGGGCGGCGCCTTGGCCACGAACGAGCTGATCAGGCGCCGCGTGACCGATGGGGCGAGGAGGGCGTCACCGGCGGCGACGACCCGAATCGCGCCGATCAGCTCGGCGGGCGGGGCATCCTTGAGCATGAACCCACTCGCCCCGGCCCGAAGCGCGTCGTAGACGTACTCGTCGAGGTCGAACGTGGTCAGGACGAGGACCCGGGCGCGGTAGGGAGAATCGGGCCCGGCCAGCCGGCGGGTCGCCTCCACGCCGTCCAGGTTGGGCATCCGGATATCCATCACGACCACGTCCGGATGGAGCTTGTGGAAAGCCTCGATCCCCTCCCGGCCGTCCGCGGCCTCGCCGACGACCTGCATGTCCGTCTGGGCGTCGACGATCATCCGGAGGCCGCCCCGAACCAGGGCCTGGTCGTCTACCAGCAGCACGCGGATGCTCATGCTTCACCTCCGCTCTCGGGCTCGCTGTGGGCGGGAACGGCCCCGGCGTCGATCGGCTCGGACCCGGAGTCGGAGGGTCCTTCGAGCGGGAACTCGGCCATGACTCGGAAGCCGCCTCCCGGTCGGGGCCCTGCTTCGAGCCGCCCGCCGTACAGCATGACCCGTTCGCGCATGCCGAGCAGGCCGTGGCCCACGCCGGGTCGAGGCCGCTCCAGAGACCCGACCGCGGGTTTGCCGCGGCCGTCGTCGGTCACTTCCACCGTCAGGGATTCGGGCTTGAAGACGACGCGGACTCCGGCCCGCGCGCCCGGGCCGGCATGGCGGAGCGTGTTAGTGAGGGCTTCCTGCACGACCCGGTAAGCGGCGAGGTCGACGCCCGCGGGCAGCCTGCGCTCGGTCCCCACCGTCTCGATCGAGACGTCGACGCCGACCTCTCTGGTGCGGTCGGCCAGGTTGGAGAGGTCCGAAAGGCGTGGCTGAGGGGCGCGGCCGGCGTCCGCGGTGGAAGCGTCGGAAGCGGGCTCGAACGATGCCTCGGACCGGAGCAGGCCGAGCAGGCGGCGCATCTCGGCCATGGCTTCGCGGCCGGTCTCCCCGACGGCCTGGATGGCCTGGCGGGCGGCCGGGGCGTCGGGCGGGAGGTTGGCCTCGGCCGCGCCGGCCTGGATGACCATGACGCTGACGTGGTGGGCGACGACGTCATGCAGCTCCCGGGCGATGCGGGCCCGCTCCACCGCCACGGCCTGGCGGGACCGCTCCTCGTGCTCTCTCGAGAGCCTCGCGCTCGCGCTCCAGGTCCTGGGCCCGGGCGACCAGGCTCCGGACGAAGGCCCGGCGGCGCCCGATCCACAAGCCCAGCGCAGCGGCAATACCGAATGACCCGAGCAAACCGAGCACGTATCCGGCAGCTTCCACGGGCGCCGGGGAGCTTGCCTTCCAGGACCTTGCCCTCCAGCAGCCCGACCAGCATCCCGGCGACGATCGCGACACAAAGCGCCGCCGCGGTCTGGCGCCAGCTGTGCCGCGTGCCGACGGTATACACACCGATGAAGGTGGCAAAGTCGGCGCCGAGCCCGTTGGACAGGGTCGCGGCCACCAGCCAGCAGAAGACCGCAAGAGGCAGGTAGGCATCGCCCAGGCGTGGACGCCACGGAAGAGCGACGAGGGGGACGAAGGCGACGGCGTGGGCGGCCCACCCCCGCGCGGAGAAGTCAGGATGCGGCTCGGTCAGCCAACTCGACGGCCACGAATGCGCACACGAGGACGGCCAGCGCCACGTCGCCCCATGAGCTCGGCCGGAGGCTGCGGCGGTCCAGCCGAACGATCGCCGCGCGAGCTTGGGCCAGCCGGTCCAGGGCCGAGGCAGCGTCCCAGCCACGCGGTTGTCTCGTCATCGGTCTTCCTGCATGGCCAAGAGACTACGGCCGCGAGGGCCCGATTTCATCCCGATATGGGGCTAGGTGCGGGTCGCCCGAAAGGCGGATGGCGGCGCCAAACCTCCCCATCGGAGGCGCGGTTCCTACCAGGTGAACCCGATGCCGACCGCGTCCTGGATGGCCGTGACCATCTGCGACTGCGGGATGACGTAGATTCCGCCGTTCTGGTTGCCGGCTGCCGCGTTGCAGCTCCTGCCGCAGCTGTCGAGGTAGCTGAAGGTCGGCGGGTTGGCGGTGTTGTCGTAGCCCACGATCGATACGGCATGGCGCAGATGTGGCGTCGAGGCGCCCTTCTGCCAGTTCGGGAGGTCGAAGGTGTCGACGGCGGCCACGACCGGCACCCCGTCGCGGCCGACGTCGAGCATCACGGCGACCTTCAGATCGCGGGCCAGCGTCGGGTCCCAGCTGTTGACGGTTCCATACCAGGAGTCGGCCCAGGCGGCGGTGTCGTGGCCGGACAGCTCCCAGTTGACGCCGCTCTGGATCGCGTCGAGAGAAGCTCCCGCGGGTCGGGTAGTACGGAGTGCCGTCGGCCGCCGCCCACACGGAGATGCCGGTCGCGCTCCATGTCGGCGGCTGCGAGTTCATGGCCATGTACATCACCATGCCGCGACCGTGGGCCGTGAATCCGCTGACGCTGTCCGCGCCGGACCAGTAAGTGCCGACGAGCTTGCCACCGGAGGACGGGAGCGCGGGTCCGGGCGACGGCCACGCCACGCCCTCGGCGCCGTACGGATCCAGGAAATAGCCCTCGGTGCCGGTCACGTTCGGCCGGCCGGTCAGCTGCTGCCAGTAGTACAGGGCCACGGTGCTCGCGCCCGGGCCGCACAGGTTCCAGTAGCTGAGGTCGGAGTAGCGGTTGCCCTTCTCGTCGACGCCGTAGCCGGGAGGTTCGACGACCCAGCGCGTCCAGGTCACGTCCAGCCTGCGAGATTGAGGAACGGACAGGCCCGTTCCCGGCATCAGCAACGGGTCGACCGTGGGGCCCAGGGTCACGATCTGGCCATCGACGAGGGCGAGCCGACCGTACGCCTTGAGGGTCAGCCTGTCGACCGGCTGCGCTGGGGCGGGCCTGGCTTCGCTGGGGTTGTACGGCCGGTCGGTGGGCTGGAAGTCCGGGTGCAACGACGGATTCGCCGATCGAATTGAGACGGCCGGATACGGGGCGAACATGTCGATCGGCTGGAAGCCCGATCCGGCCGGACTCGCCGGAGGGGAGGCCGTCGCGAGGGCGACGTCGGACGGCGAGGCCGTCGGCGAGGCTATCGCCCGGGCCGACTCGGAGATCGTGGCCGCCGCGGCCGGATCGGTTGGACCGGTCGGGTCCGTGCTCGGCTTTGGTGCGCCCACGACCATCGCCGTCCCCGCCAGCGCTGCGAGGGTCAACGCCGCAGCCGCCACGGCCAACCAGCGGCGACGCGAGTATCGGGACGGTCTCATCGATGGATCTTACGCGCCCGGCTCGCGGGGCCTACCAGACGAAGCCCGAGCCGACCGTGTCCCGGATCGCCTTCACCATCTGCGACTGCGCGATCACGTGGATCTGCCCGTTCTGGTTGCCGCCGCGGTTGTTGCAGGCCCGGCCGCAGGTATCGATGTAGGTGAACGTCGGCGGGTTGGCCGCGTTGTCGTAGCCGACGATCGCGACGGCGTGGCGGATATGGGGCGTCGCCGCGCCGTTCTGCCAGTTCGGCAGATCGAAGGTGTCCAGGGCGGCGATGACCGGCACTCCGTCACGTCCCACGTCCAGGGCCACCGCCACGGTGAGGTCGCGGGCCAGAGTCGGGTCGGGCCTGATGACCGACGTGTACTAGGTCTCGACCCAGGCGTTCGGATCCCTGTCCGAGGCCTCCCAGTTGAGCGCGGTCATGATGTTCGGCCGGGGCCCGCCGCGAGTCGGGTAGAGCGGCGTCCCGTCGGCCCTCGAATAGACCACCATCCCGGTCGTCTGCCAGGCCGGCGGCTGGGTCTTGGTGGCCATGTACATGAGGAAGCCGCGTCCGTTGGCCGTGAAGCCGTTCACGGTGTCCGAGCCCGACCAGTACGTGCCGAGTCGAGTCCCGTCGCCGGCCACGGCCACGGTGGGGCCGGGAGTGGGCCACGATCCGGCCTCGGCCGAATACGGCTCCAGGAAGTAGCCCTCGGTGCCGGTCACGTTGGGATGACCCGTCAGCGCCTGCCAGTACCACAGGGCCACGGTCGTGGCGCCGGCGCTGCAGAGGTTCCAGTAGTTGAGGTTCGAGAAGCGATTGCCCTTCTCGTCGGTTCCGTAACCCGACGGCTCCACGACCCAGCGGGTCCAGGTCGTGTCCAGCGTCCGCGCGGCGGGGATGGCGGCGCCGGTGGCCGGCATGGCGAGCGGGTTGGCGCCCGCATCGAGGCGAACGATCTTGCCGCCGACCAGCGCCACACGGCCGGCCGCCTTGACCTGGAGCCACTCCACCGACTGGGCGGGCATGGGCCGGCGGGGATCGGACGTGAACGCGGGATCTGTCGGCTGGGCGCCCCGCGCGGGCGGCGGGCTGGGCGTGGCGAACAGATCGAGTGGCTGGAACGCCGGGCCGGTCGGAGGCGCCGCGGTCGGGTCGGTGAGCGTGGCAGAGGCCGTGGCGGAGGGCGTGGCGGAGGGCGTTGCCGGGGCGCCGGTCGGGGGCGGGTTCACCGCCGTGCCCGCCGGCGATGCGCGGAACCCACCGGCGTGGCCGGAGTGCCGCTCGCCTGCGGCGACGTGTTCGGCTGCGGCGAACCTGCGATCAGCGCCGCCCCACTCAGCGCGAACAAGAGCGCGGCGGCAGCGCCGACGGCGAACCAGCGGCGACGCGACGGTCGGGACGCGGTCATCCGCGGATTCTACGCGCCCGGTGTCGAATCTCCGGTTGGGCGGGGGTGGCGGCGACCCAGTGTCGCCGGTGCCGCCCGCCTCTTCTGCCCTGCGGGTCGGCCCAGTGTGCATAGGGTGAGCACATACGACAAACCCAGGCTCGGATTCGTGTCGAGAACGCCGGAAGCGTGCGCCGGCGATGGCAAGTTCGACCGCGAACGCGTCTCCTTGCCGGATATGTGCGTCATCCGCACACAATCGACGAGCTGGTGCCCCTGGACGATGGTGGCCGGTCGTATGTGCTCACCCGGCGCACACGGGGCCCCGGCGGGCGGCAGCCGCGTGAGCGGGCCTGGTTGTGCGTCAGAGGGGCACATCAGACCAACCCAGGCCCGGATGCGGGTCGAGAAGGTCGGCATTGTGCGTCTGCGATGGCAAGTTCGACAGCGAACATGTCTGCTTACCGGATATGTGCGTCATCTGCACGCAATCGACGAGCTGGAGCCCCTGGACGACGGTGGCCGGTCGAATGTGCCCCTCTGGCGCACACCGGGCGGCGGCAAGCCCCGGCGACCCAGGGGCGGGCGCGCACCCGACGGACACGCGGGCAGCCCGGGCAGCCGCGGCGGCTACGTGCCGGCGGCTCGGCCCCGGCCGGCCACGGTTTCCCGAAGGGCGGCGTCCACCGCCCGCTCGCTTTCCTCCAGCGAACCGTCCGTGTTGAGGACGCGTGTGGCGGCCGATCGCCACAGTGGCAGTGAAGTCTCCTGGGCGTCGATCCGCTGACGTGCGTCGGCGACGCTCATGCCACGGCCGACGAGGCGGGCGAGCTGGGCCTCCGGGTCGCAGACGACGAGCCAGATCTCGTCGCACCACGGCGCGGAGCCGCCTTCGACGAGCTTGATCGCCTCCAGGACGATAGCCACCGGCCGGGTTGCGTCGGCTGCGCGGATCGCGTCGGGCATGAGGCGCACGACGGCGGGATGGACGATCGCCTCGAGATCCGCCAGGAGGTCCTGGTCGGCGAATACGAGCCGGCCGAGGGCGGTGCGGTCGAGAGACCCGTCGGAGCCGCGATACTCCCCGCCGAAACGGGCGATGACCGCCTCCGTGAGCGGGGCGCCGGGCGCCATGAGGTCGCGCGTCAGCCGATCCGCGTCCAGGACGGCGGCGCCACGATCGGCCAGCCAGCCGGCAACAGTCGATTTGCCGGAGCCGATGGGCCCGATCAGGCCGATCAGCGGCGAGCGTGTCCCGAGAGTCCCGCGGCGGGCGGGCCTCCGAACTTCCGTCATGGCGCCGCTTCCTCCAGCTCCAGCCACGCTTCTTCGGTCGCGGCGAGGGCTTCGTTCACGGTTACGAGCTCGCCGGTCACGCGTCGCAGCTCCACAAAGTTGCCATGAACGCCCGGATCCTGCAGGGCCGACTCCAATTGCCGCTTGCGGGCGTTGAGGCGGGCCAGCTCCTCGTCCACCTGCGCCTTGCGGCGCCGGTAGGCGTCCTTCGACAGCTTGGCCCTCGGTGGGCGCGGCGGCTGCACCGGGCTCGGGACGACCGAAGGAGCCGCTCCCCTGCCCGATCGCGTCCCGGCCTTGCGACTCGGCCTTCCGACCGCGACCGCCGGCCTGCGGCCGGCGGTTTCCGGCTTCCGTCCGTCAGGCGCCGGAGCGTGCCCGCCATGAAGCCGTCCCGCTTCCTTTTCGGCGGCAGCCTTCACAGTCCAACCGTCCGCCACCGCCGCCCGCCAGGCTCGATAGCCGCCTTCGAACGGCACCGCCAGCCCGTCGTCGACGACCCAGAGCGATTCGCAGACCGTCTCGAGGAGCCGCCGGTCGTGGCTGACGATCAGGAGAGTGGCATCGGTCGTGGCCATGAAGGCTTCCAGAGCCTCGCGGGCCGGGATGTCGAGATGGTTCGTCGGCTCGTCGAGGAGGAGCAGGTTGGCCGGCAGCAGGAAGAGGAGGGCCAGCTCGAGACGCGATCGCTCACCGCCGGAGAGGGCTCCGACCTCCTTGAGCACGTCGTCGCCGCGGAACAGGAAGCGGGCCAGGTGGCTGCGCGCCTCACCCTGGCCGAGCGGCAGCTCGTCCAGGATCGCGTCGAGGACCGTGGCGCCGGGGATCGGCGCGTCGCGGACCTGGGCGAGGTAGCTCAGCTGGACGTTGCGGCCGATGTCCAGGGCGCCGTCGAGCGGATGCAGCTCTCCGGCGATCGTGCGCAGGAGCGTCGTCTTGCCCGCGCCGTTTGGGCCCACGATGCCGACGCGGTCGCCCCGGCTCAACTCCAGCCACGGAACCCGGGCGACGGGCACGGGCTGGTCGGTGCCGCGCGCTTCGCGGATGCCGTAGCCGACGACGAGGCCCTCCGCCCGGGCCACGGACTCGTAGGAGCGAGCGGGCGCGCCCCCCGCGAGCGCCTCGGTCGGAAGCCGGAGCCTCGCGTCCGAGCGCCTCTTCTCCATCGGCTGGAGAGCCTCGAGGCGAGCCTCGTGCTCGTGCATCTTGGAGAACTTGCGCTGGTGGCGATACAGCTGGACCAGCTCCCGCTCTCGAGCTATCTGGCCCGCCCGATCCTCCGCTTCCTCGGCGGCCCGGAGATCGCGCTCCTCGCGCTGGCGGGCATACGCGGAGTAGCTGCCACGGAACGGCGTCAACCGCCGGTCGCGCATCTCCCAGATGCGGGTAGTCGTCGCGTCGAGGAAGGCGCGGTCGTGCGAGGCCACGATCAGGCTTCCGTGGCGCCGGCCGAGCGTCTCCTCCAGCCACTCCAGCGCCCCCAGGTCGAGGTGGTTGGTCGGCTCGTCGAGGAGCAGCAGCTCCGGATCGGCCAGGAGAAGCCGGGCCAGCGCGGCGCGCGTCTGCTCGCCGCCCGACATGTTCACCGGCGGCCGATCCCACTGATCGCGCCCGAAGCCCAGCCCGGATAGCGCCGCCTCGACCCGCTGGTCGAGCGCGTAGCCGTCCCCGACCGCGAACTCGTGCTGGACGGCCTCGTATTCGGGCTCGGTCACCAGGCCGTCATGTTCGAGACGGCGAAGGATTCGCTCCAGCTCCTCCAACCGCCGTGCCCCGGCTCGAACGGCCAGCCTCAGGCTCGGCGCCTCGATGAAGCTCGAGTCTACGTGCGCCTCCTGGGGCAGCATGGCGATAGTCAGGCCGCGCTTGCGGACGACCTCGCCCGCATCGGGCTCGTCGAGGCCCGAAACCAGCCGAAGCAGGGTCGTCTTGCCCGCGCCGTTGGGTCCTACGAGGCCGATTCGATCGCCCGCGGCGACGGCCGCATCCACGTGGTCGAGGATCACGAAGTCGCCGACCTCGCGAGAGACGCCGACGAGCCGCACGATCGACATCAGGCGACCCCGCCGGCTCGGGCTGCCGCCCGGCGAGTGGCCGCCGCCTTGCGCGTGGCCGCGACCCGACGAGCGCGCTCTTCCTCCGACCCGGTCCGCCCGAGCGCACCCACGCCGTCAAGTTCGGTCCAGCGCGGGCCGCGATGGGTTCGGCGGTCCCCGGCGCCCAGGCGTCCCGGCGGCCCTGGCGGCGCCGCCCGGAAGCCGCTGGCACCACGAGCAGAAGTGAGTCGAGCGTCCGCCCACGACGATCCGGCGGATCGGCCGGCCGCAGCGGAGACATGGCTCGCCGGCCCGCTGGTAGACCTGGAGATGCTCCTGCATCGAGCCGTCGCCCTCGGGCGCCGTGTAGTCGTCGATCGAACTGCCGCGTCGCTCGACCGCCTCGGCCAGGACGTCGCGGAGGGCGACGTGGAGGCGGCGGACGTGATCCGGGTTGAGGGTGCTCGCGTCGCGGAGCGGGTGGAGCCGCGCCCGCCAGAGAGATTCGTCGGCGTAGATGTTGCCGACGCCGGCCAGGAAGTCCTGGTTCAGCAACAGCGTCTTCAGCCGGCCGCGGCGCCGGGCGAGCAGCTCGCCGAACCGCCGCGCGGTGAACTCATCGGAGAGTGGCTCGGCGCCGCTTGCCAGGACTCCTGGAGCGTCGCCGGGGACCGGTTCGCCGGTGGCGTCGTCGCGCCGGTACAGCCCGATCCGCCCGAACTTGCGCATGTCGCGGAAGCGGATCTCCCGGCCGTCCGCCAGGCTCAGGACGAGATGGACGTGGCGGTCCTGCGGCGCGCCCGCCTCGACGACGAAGAGCTGGCCGGTCATCTTCAGATGGACTGTCAGAACGGCGGGATCCGCCGCGGCAGGTGCCACGGATGCCGTGGGCGCCACGGCCCTGGCCGCGCCCTCGGCCGGCCCCAGCCACACCAGGAGCTGTTTCCCGCGACGGCCCACGCCCTCGATCTCCCGACCGGCCACGGCGGCCGCGAAGGCCGCCGGCTCGTGGCTGCGCAGTGTCGGCGGCCAGTTGCCGGCTGCCCCGACGATTCGGGCGCCGCTGACCAGTCCGCGCAGGTCGCGGGCTATGGTTTCGACTTCGGGCAGCTCGGGCATGCCTAGAGCGTAGCGGCGCAGGACTTGCGGCGTCAGACCAGCGCCGGCGCCACCTTCCGCTGGAGGTCCAGGCAGACCTGGCGGGCCAGGTCGACGAACGCCACCTGGGCCGGCGAGCGATACCGGTCGCGGTGCCAGGCCAGGGCCAGGACGCGCGGGGGGACCTCCGTCGGTATCGCGACGCATCTGGGATCCGTCTCGTCCACCGTAAGCCGAGGCACGAGGGCCACGCCTATGCCGGCGACCACGAGGGCCTGGACGGTGGTGTTGTCGTCCGAGCGGAAGACCCACTTGGGATCGCCGCCGTTCGCTCGCAGGTAAGCCTCTGCCGCTCCGGTGCTGCGGCAGTGGCGGAATCCGATCAGCGGCAGCTCGGCGATCTCGCGGGCCGTGGCGACGCGATCCAGGCCTGCCAGCGGCGAATCGGCCTGCATCACGAGCACGTAAGGGTCGCGGAAGAGCTCGACCCCCTCGAACGGGCCTTCGGAGAGCGGGTAGACGGCAAACGACAGGTCGAGATCGCCCGACTCCACCAGGTCGAGCAGGCCGTCGTCGCTGTTGGTCTCCATCAGGCGCACTTCGACCTGGGGCCACAGGCCGGTGAAGATGCCGAGGGTGGTCGGCAGGATGCGTGCCCCGACGCTCTGATACGTGCCCACGCGAAGCGCGCCGGTCGCACCTTCCGCGTACGCCCGGAGGTCCGCCCGGGCGGCCTGCATCCGCGCCACGATCGACTCGACGTGACGCAGGAGCAGCGCCCCCGCCTCCGTGAGCTGGACGGTGCGCCGTCCCCTCGAGCGATCGAGCAGGCGCACGCCGAGAAGCCCCTCCAGCGTGGCCACGTGCTGGCTGACGGCCGACTGCGTGTACTCGAGCATCTCCGCCGCTTCGTGGAACGAGCCGGACTGGGCCACGGCGCGGAAGCTCAGCAGGTGGCGGAATTCGACGTCGGCCAAATGATCAGTTGCCATAATCAGTAATTGAACAACATCGACTTGCTCTTATCAAGCCCCAAGGCTACGGTATGGGCATGGAACTGATCATCTTCTTGCTCGCCACGGCCTTCGTAGGCGCGCTGGCGATCGTTTACGGCGGCGACTCCCGCCCGTGCGAGAACGACCACATCCGCAACTGGTAGGTCGTAGCCGGCACCGGCACCGACCTCAAGGCGCGGCGCCGCGACGCACCCGCGGCGGCCCCCAACGCGCCACCTGCGTCCCGACAGCTCCGTCAATTACCCGGCGAAACCTCTGCCGGGGCTTCGCCGAGCTCGGCGAAGATCGCGTCCTCGCGGGTCAGCGGCTTCATGGACTCCCAATCGTCGCCGATCTTGATGTCGACGGTGAGCGGCACGTCCAGCTTGAGAGCACTCTCCATCGTCTCGCGGACGATCGGCGCGACCGCGTCGACCTCGTCGCGCGGCACCTCCAGGACCAGCTCGTCGTGGACCTGGAGCAGGACCCGAGCCCGTAGCGGCCGGCCGTCGATCCGCGCTTCCCTCAGCTTCTCGGGCAGCCGGATCATGGCGATCTTGATGATGTCCGCGGCCGTGCCCTGGATCGGCATGTTGATCGCCATGCGCTCTCCGGCGCCACGCAGCGCCGGGTTGGACATGCGCAGCTCCGGTATGGCGCGGCGGCGGCCCAGCAACGTCGAGACCCAGCCCTGCTGCCGGGCCACCTCCTTGATGTGGATCATGTAGTAGCTGATGCCGCTGTACGTCGCGAAGTAGTTGTCGATGAAGGCCTTCGCCTCGGCCCGCGAAATGCCGGCGCGCGACGACAGCCCGAAGTCGCTCATGCCGTAGGCCAGCCCGAAATTGACCATCTTGGCCATCGAACGCTCGTCGTGGGTGATCTCCTCGGGCGCCTTGTGGAGCACGAGTGCGGCCGTCTCGCGATGGATGTCGGCGCCGCGGGCGAAGGCGTCGCGGAGATGCTCGTCGCCGGAGACGTGGGCGATGATCCGCAGCTCGATCTGCGAGTAGTCCGCGGCCAGGAGCGTCAGGTTCGGATCGCCGGCGACGAAGGCGCGGCGGATGCGCCGGCCCAGGTCCGAGCGGATCGGGATGTTCTGGAGGTTCGGGTCGGATGAGGAGAGGCGGCCCGTCGCGGCGACGGCCTGATGGAATGTCGTGTGCAGGCGGCCGTCGCGCTCGGAGACGAGGAGCGGCAAGGCTTCGATGTATGTCGAGCGAAGCTTCGAGTAGAGACGCCAGTCGAGCAGCTTGCCGATCATCGGGTGGGCCGGCTTGAGAGCTTCGAGGACGGACGCGTCGGTCGAATAGCCGGTCTTGGTCCTCTTGCCCTTGGGCAGGTTCAGCTCGTAGAAGAGGATCTGCTCGAGCTGCTTGGGCGAGCCGAGATTGAACTCGTGGCCGACGTCGGCGTAGATCTCGGACTCCAGGCGGGCCATCTCGGTGCCGAACTCGATGTCGAGCCTGGAGAGCGCCTCGCGGTCTATCGCCACGCCGGCGACCTCCATATCCGCCAGGACGGGCAGGAGCGGCATCTCGATCTCGCGGAAGAGGCGGTCCAGGCCGGACTCCACGAGAGCCTTCTCCAGCGGCTCCCGAACCGCCAGCGCGGCCAGGGCGTCGAGCCCGATCCGGACGGCCGGCGGCACGTCTCCGGAGGGCGGCAGGGTCACGTCGAGTCGTTCGTGAGCCACGTCGGCGATGGTCTGGCTGCGCAGCGAGGCATTCAGCAGGTACGCCGCGATCTGCGTGTCGAAGACGACCGGCAGCGGTTTCGCGGCGCCGCCGGCGATATTCGCCACGACGAGCGGCTTGGTCTCGTGGCCCACGACCCGCGCCCCGGATGCGAGGAGGAGGTCGCCCAGGCGCCCCACCGCCTCGTGGCCTTCCGCCACCAGCACTCGGCCGTCCGATCCTGCCAGGCGCCAGCGCCTGGGGCATGCCGTGGAGCGGCCGTGGATCGTCCATCAGCAGGGCCGCGCCCGCCTCTCCGAGGCCGGCGAGCCAGTGCGATGCCTCGGCCGCGTCCTCGTCCGTGGCCTCGAAACGGTCCATGAGCGTCGGGTCCGCCACGGCGGCTCGCAGCGCCGCGATCAGATCCACGGGCCCGTCCGCGGCCGCGAGCGCGCGCCGGCGCTCCGCGACCGGGGCAGGCGCGGGCTGGGGCGCCGGCTCGGCCAGGCCGGTCGACCCGAAGTCCATGGTGAGCTGCAGCTCGCCGCCGTCCCCCACCGGACGGCGCCCTTCACGGTTGGGACCGCGCGGCGGTCCGCCCGCCACGCCGCCCGCGACCCCGGACCGCGGCGGCCCTCTGCCCGGTACCCGCGCCGCCGGGACGCTGCCCTGCACCGAGCGGAGCGCCTCGGCCGCGTCCACCGCCGACTCGCCCGTGAGCGGCGGCAGGCGATCGATGAGCGTCCGGAACTCGAACTCGCGGAAGAGACGGACCACCTCGGCCCGGTCGTAGTCGGAGAGCCGGGCCGCCTCCAGGTCGAGCGAGATCGGCAGGTCGCGGACTATTCGGGCCAGCTCGCGGCTGGCGAATACCTGCTCTCGCGCCTCCACGAGCTTCTGGCGCAGCGCCTCCTGCTTGACCTCGTCGAGACGGCCGTACATCTCCTCCAGCGAGCCGAACTGGCCGATCAGTTTCGCGGCGGTCTTCTCCCCCACTCCGGGGATGCCGGGGATGTTGTCGGTGGGGTCGCCCTTGAGAGCCTTGTAGTCGATCATCTGGTCCGGCCGCAGCTCGAACCGCTCCCAGATCTTCGCCGGGTCGTAGTAGATCGTCGAGTCGACACCCTGGCGCGTCGTCATCAGGCGGGTGTGCTCGGTCACGATCTGGAGCATGTCCAGGTCGCCGGTGACGATCGTGGTTTCGATGCCGCCTCGGGCGTCCAGGTCGCGCGTGATCGTGCCGATCACGTCGTCCGCCTCGAAGCCGGCCATCTCGTAGACCGGGATCCGAAGGGCCGCGACAACCTCGCGAACCTTCGGGAACTGCGAGCGCAGGTCGTCCGGCATCGGCGCGCGAGTGGCCTTGTAGGCGGCGAACTGCTCGTGGCGGAAGGTGGGGCCGGGGAGATCGAAGCATGCGGCCACGTACTCCGGCCGGAGGTCCTGGATCCCTCGAAGCAGGATGCTGCAGAAGCCGAAGACGGCGTTTACCAGCTCGCCCTTGCTCGTCGTCAACGGCGGCAGAGCGTGGTAGCCGCGGTAGATGAGGCCGTTGCTGTCGAGCAGCATCAGTCGGGTCATGCGGCCCTCGAACGTACCAGCGCCGGCGGTGGTCAGCGGCGGAAAGCAGCCCGTCGCCTGCCGATCCGCTCAAGTGTACCCGCGGCCCGTTCGCGGCCGGCGGGCACGCCCCGGCCGGAGCGCCGTCTACCGCCGGTCCGCCTGGGCTAGTGCCGCGCGCCGCCTCGCGCTCGCCGGCGGATCGCCGGCAGGATCAGGAAGGCCAGACCCAGGGCCAGCGCCAGGGCCGAACCGGCCACGCAGGAGCTGCTTCGCGTCCGGCCCGGACTGCGGGGCGGCGGAGGTCAATGCCTCGCCCGGAGCCGTGCCCGGAGTGGACGCGGCGGAATTGGCGCCAACGGCCACCTGTCCCTCTGTGGGTGCGGCCAGGTCGAGCGCGCCGGAGGCGTTGGGGGTCGCCGCCGGGCCGGCGGACTCGACGGCCTTGGCGGGGGCAGGCGTTGCCGGCGCCGGGATTGCCGGAGCCGCCGATGCGACCGCGACGCCCCCCTGCGAGTTGGAGTTGGGCGAGGCGGCGCCGACCGCCTGCGGGGCCGCGTAGCGTTCGGACGTGGACGTAGCCGATCGACGTCGGCGCCGTTCCGAACATCGATAGCGCGCTTGTCAGGACAAAGCCCGAGAAGCCCAGGGCCACGAGGGCACCGCCGAACGACTCGCCTCGGGCCGAAGATCCCCAGGAGCCGCGCCCGGAGCCCGCGGCGCGGGCGCAGTCGCGCGGCGTCATCCTCGGTCAGGGCGAAGTCGCGAGGCCGGCGCTGGACCGGCAGCGCCGCGGTGGCTGTGGCAATGGCGCCGAGATCGGCGTAGAGGGCGGCGCATTCGTCGCAGCCGGCCACGAGCTCCAGGGCGAGGGCGCGCTCACGGGAGTCGACGTCGTCGCCGTACAGACGGGCGATGAGCAGCTCGTCGTGGGTGGCGTGGTTGGCGGCAGCGGCTTTCGGCATCACGATCCTCAGACGAACTCAGCCACGGAACAGTTCCCGGTGCGGGGCCAGCGCGTTCCTCAACACGAGACGGCCGCGGTGAATTCGCGACTTTACCGTCCCGACCGAAACCCGCATGATCCCGGCGATCTCCGCGTAGTCGTAGCCGTCCACGTCGAACAGGACGATGCAGTTGCGTTGCTCGAACGGCAGCGCGTCGAGTGCCTGGGCGAGGGCCTTCGAACGCTCGACCGCGAGAGCCTGGGTTTCCGGCTCCGCTTCCGTCCCGGCCGGGGGCTGCCAGCTGTCGTCCTCGAATTCCGGATACGGTTGCACCGGCCGGCGGCGACGCGTCCGCTGCATGTCCATCGCGGCGTTGATGGCGATCCTGCCGAGCCAGCTCCGGACGTTTCCGCCTCGGAACGATTCCAGGTTCCGGTAGGCGCTGAAGAACGCCTCCTGGACCGCGTCGGCTGCCTGGTCGCGGTCCGGTACGAGGCGGTACACCAGGGCGAAGAGATGGTCCTGGTGGCGTGTCACGAGCTGATTGAAGGCCTCCAGCCGGCCGCGCAGCGCCTCCTCCACCAGGGCCGTGTCGATGCCCTGGCCGGGCGCGTCCTCGGCGCGATCGCCTCGTGCTGCCTTGGGATCGGTCACGACTCGGCCGCCAGCCCCTTCGTCGTCCAGAACGCCTCGCCAGAGGGCCGCGCGGTGGGTCGCGGCGGCGCGAGGATAGCACGGGGTTGACGGCGTCCGGCCTGCGCTTGGGGCTATTCCGGCGCGTCTCGTCCGACCGCGCCGGGCCGCCAGGCTGTACCATGCCCGCCGGACCGTGCCGACGTGGCGGAACTGGCATACGCGCTCGACTCAAAATCGAGTGGCCGTGAGGTCATGCGGGTTCAACTCCCGCCGTCGGCACCAGCCCTGCAGATCCTCAATCTGGCTGTCCGAGAATGGTCACGAGGAAATCGGCTGGTTTCTGAATCGGGTAGTCGCCGCCCAGCGCGAGCAGATGCCCATCCCCGCTGACTAGTTCCGCTCGCTGCTCGGATGCGAGAGCAAGCAGGTAATCGTCGTCGCGGTCGGTCGCGTGAATCGGCGGCGGTTCGGTCGCATCGCGCACGAGGAGAGCGGATCGCGACAGCCAAGCCACGAAGGCGTCGGCATCTTCGGGCGGGATGAGGCGCTCGACTTTCGGGTACGCGAGCGCCCTCCGAAGCTCGGCAAGAAGCGCCGGCGATACGATCAGTTCGAAGTGGCCGTCCTGCCAGGCGAGCAGGAGCCGCGCCGGGCTACCGGATGGGGAGATCAGCGCCGAGATCAGAACGTTGACATCGAGGATGGCACGCAACGGCTACGGCCGCGGCGGACGAGTCGAGTGCTGCGCCTCGACGCCCAGGGCGAGCGCCTCGTCGTCGGCGAGCCCGTTCACGGCCCAGATGCGATCGAGCAGATCAAGGCCGAGGTCACGCCGGATGGCCTCCTCGATGACCTCGCTGTCGCCCTTTCCTGTGCGCGCTGCGCGCACCTTCACGGCGCGCAGCAGATCGGCGTCAACCGTCAGTGTGGTTCGTACTTTTGCCATGGCGGCATCATAGCATCATGATGCTTAGGAGCAAGCCGCCGGAAAGTGGGAGCCAGGCCGACGGAAGAGTGGTAGACCAGACTCACATGAATGGTGGGGGCGAGAGGATTTGCTCGGACACACTACTGGTATTCGCCCGCAATGCGTCGCTGCCCCCAGGCCGCGCGTCGACGGCCGGATCCTGTCAGCGCCTTGACGGCTGGAGCAGATCCGTGGTCAGAAAGAGCAGGACGCTCGGAGCCACTATCAGGCCGCCTATCTCAAGCCCAAGAAAGCACACTAACAGGAGGGGTATTGCGATGGCCGCCCCCAGCCAAGGCGCCAACAGACCGACCCCCCGAGTCGCGACGATGACACCGCCCCAGATCAAGGCGTAGTTGAGGGACGGCACGGCGGGGTTGAGCGCAATGATCGCCAGGCCCGCAGCGAGCAAGAGCCACGCTAGACCGTTGGTGACCAGGGCCGCTCGCCGTCGCACGGGCGCCTAGCAGCTCAGAAGGCCGCCGCCACCACCGCCGCCACCGCCGCCGCTGGGCGAAGCGCTCGGGACGCCGTCGAGGGAGTGAGCCACGATATCCTTGGCCTTGGCCCACGACGTCTGGTTGATGTAGGTCACGCCGGGGTTCCCTAGCGTCGTCGGATCCAGGTTGATGCTCTTGACGTTGCCGCCGACGATGTTCTGCGCCAGACCGGCCCATTGCGAGATGTCCGACAGCGGCAGATCGGTCTTGAACATGCTCATGTCCTTGATGAGCGAGGTGACCCGCGGCAGCAGGGAGCAGGGGTTGAGCGAGCCTCGGAGGGACTTCAGGACGAGCTGCTGGCGCAGGCTCCGATCGTAGTCCGTGGTGTAGATGCGAGTTCGCGCGTAGGCAAGCGCCCATTGCCCGGACATGTGCTGCGTGCCGGGCAGGATGGTGAAAGCGATGTCCGTTCCGCCCGCGGTCGTCCCCCCGCTCCACGTGATGGTCTGCTTGCCGCCGGACTGGGCGGCATCCGCCTTCATGCGGTCGATCACGTCGGCCGTGTCGGGCGGAACCTGATAGCCGTCGTGGGGAGGGCTAACGGCGCAGACCCTGAACTTCGACTCCCAGGTTCCCGCCGGCCCACACGGCATGTCGTAGACCTTGGTTGGAACGTTGATGGTGATCCCACCGAGGTCGTCGATCAACGTGACAAGTCCCGAGATGTTGATCATGACGTAGCCGTCGATGGTGAGGCCGGTCAGCACCGAGATCGCCTCCATCGTGGCCTCGACGCCTCGCGGAATGGCCATGGGATCGTTGGCCTGGCCGGCCGTCGGGGACTCGTAGAACGGGAAGTTGTTGATCGCGCTGACCCCCGTGACGACCCCCCACCCGGCTTCGCCGGCGAGCCAGTTGAGCATGTACGGCCACGTGTTGGTCGGGCAGTTGTTGACGCTCTTGGCGTAGTGCACCGCGATCGCCTGGGGCAGGGGGACGCACATCGTGTTCCGCGGCACGCTGATCATCGACGCCCTGCCCGACTTGATGTCCACGTGGAGCACGATCATCGTGTCCGGCCTGAGACCCTGGGCGCGGCTCCCGGGCTCGAAGTCGACTCCCAGCAACAGCACGTTGAACTGCCCGTCCGCGGCCCAGTTCTTGGATTGGTCCGTCGGCTGGATACTGGGGAGCTGGCTGATGTCTATGGTGCCGGCCGGGCCCATCGACGGGCTGGGCGAGGCGCTGCCCGTAGGCGATACCCCCCGATCCGCTCGGATCGACGACCTGCTGGCCGGGGTCGCTCGTGTCGAGGCCGACGGTCTGGCCGGGGGCGAATGTCGGTATCCCACACCCCAGGTCCCCGACGCATTGGACGCCGCCCTGCCACTGCATGTCGACGCTGGCGACGGCGCCGTGGACCAAGACCGTCCCCGAGACGATTATCGCGATGCCGATCGTGGCGCCCCACTTACGCGGAGACGGAGGCTGGCGGCGCCGTGTCGGGAGCCCCTCCTGGCCCTTGCCGGCCAGCAGGTATGAGTCGGCGACGGCCCACAGGTGGTAGACGAGGGCACCGAGATCCAGGATCAGCAGGCTGGTCAGCCAGGCCTGGTTGAAGGCAGAGTCGAGAAGGGAGTGCCGGTAGAAGAGCAGGATGAAGCCCAACGCACCCAGAGTCGCCAGCGCGGGAATGGCGACGATCGCCCCTCGCGTGGGCTTGCCGGCCGCGGCCTGGCCAAGTCCGGGGAATAGAGCAGAGAGCAATGCCGCTCCGACAGGCGTTCTGAATGGAGACGGGAACTTCATGCTCGTGGCTTCTCCCTTGCCGCGGTTGCGGTCCGTTCGACCGAGTGATGGCGCGTCCGGCCGTGCCCATTCTGCCTGATCTCGGCCCAACCGGCCCTTCCGGAGACGCCCGGCGGGTGTCGGGACGTTACGGCTACGGCTTAAGATCCCTTAACGCTTGCGCAGACTGAGCGAGTTCCGGCGGGCGCGTGCACTCAGAACCAGACGACTCCGCCGGAGGTCGCGAGCCCGACGAGAACCATCGCCAGCAGCCATGCCCCAACGGCGAAAGACACCGCGGCGTACCGGAACCGGTACAGCCACAGTCGCCGGGAGAGATCGGACGGCATGCTACCGAGCGATGCACGGGCGGCAAGAAGCGGGGGCAGGCCATCGCCGCCCCGGTCCACCTCGACGAGCGCCTCGTGGTAAGCAAGGTGCACGGCCACTTCCTCGGGCGGCTGATCGGGGTCCTCGCGAATGGCGGCGTCAACGGCCGTCGTGTCGATGGGCAGACCCTCTTGAGCATCGGCGACCAGCTGAAGATCGAGGCGCCTGCGCCGGTCCGCGGGAGTCTCGACCGGCATCGCGGCGATGGTCTGACGAGCCGAATAGAGTCGACCGGCCCGGAGCAGCACGGCGCCTCGGGCCCACGCCGGGGTCGAGCCCTCAGGGTGGCTCTCCAGCCACGACCGGGCTCCCGAGGCGTTGCGGGGCGGCGACCCCCCCACCTCGAGTTGCCAGGTCGCCGCGTCCTGCCGGTTCTGCCACCACATGACATCGAGCGCCGGCCAGCGACGCCGGCCGCGCAGCCCAAGAGCGACTCCCAGCAGCGGCGTGGGTATCAGGACCAGGAGGGCGATGACGGCTCCATGCAATCCCGCCAGAAGACCGGCGCCCAGGAAGAGGGCCGGCAGGACGACCGAGATGGCGATAAGCAGCCTGGCTTGGGGTGTGCTGCAGTCGCAGATCTGCCGCTGCAGCGTCGAGTACGGGTTCGGCCGGCGCGTGGTCTGCGTCGGCACCTCTCCGGCCTCGGCCATCATGCCCGTTCGGCTCCGGCGGTGAGATCCAGGCGGACGAGGCCTTCGCCCAGTCGACGGCCCGCCTCGGCCAGCAATTCGGCGTCGTAGGCCACGCCCCCGCGGAGCTCCATCGGGAGAGTGGCTCCGTCGGGCTGCGGCAGATGGAACACGACGCGAGTGGCGCCCGGTCGCGTTCTGAGCATCGCCCTCAGCTCCTCCAGGGCACCCACGATGCGGCCCGTATCGGCGCCGCGCGTGAAGCGCACGTTCAGGATGCCGGAGTCCGGAGCCTCGACGGGGACGGTCGGCGCGGCGGAAGCGCGGGCCGCAACGGCGCGTTCGTCATCGGGGAGCGGCGGCTCCTCGCGATCCGGGGCGAGTGACTCCAGGTCCGCCGGTGCCGGCACGGACGAGAGCGGCTCGGCCGGCATGTGCTCGGGGCCGGAGGCGGCCGGGACGGCCGCGGGCTGGAGCGGCGTCGCTCCCCCACCCCGCAGCGGGGAGACACGGACCGGCGGCGCGGGTCGGGTCGACGGCGAAACACCGGCCGCGCCCGGAGTTGCGCCCGGCGCCGCGGCCGTGGCCGCGGCCGTTGTGGCGGGCACGGTCGCCGGAGCCGGTGGCCTGGGGGAACCGTTGCCATTGCCATTCCCGAAGCGCCGCCCCGTCCCGCCCCGTCGATCCCCGGCGGCCACTTCCTGGGCAATCGCCTCGGGGCCGCGGGCGGCGGCATCTTCCCAGACCCACACTGCGTCCGCGAGGAGCGACGCCTCCTCGCCCCGATGGTCCACACGGCCCGCCACGATCAGGATCGCTCCCTCGGTGAACGTTCCGCCCGCCGTGGCGTACATCCTCGGGAACACGACGACCTCGAGAGTCCCCTGCAGGTCTTCGAGCGTGGCGACGGCCATCGTCTCCTTGTTCCGCGTCACGACCGTCCGCAGCCCGGTGACGATGCCGCCGATGACCACTCTCTGGCCGTCGAGCGACTCGTCCTTGAGATCGCTCGAATAGGCCGTCGCGTACTGCGCCAGTCGATCGGCGATCTCACCCAGCGGATGCTCGGACAGGTAGAGCCCGAGAAGCTCCTTCTCCCAGCGAAGGCGCTCCTTCGAGAGAGCCTCCGGGACCGCCGGCAGGGGTCGTTCGAGCGCCTCCGGCGACGAGCCGAGGTCGAAGAGCGCCGTCTGACCGGTCAGCCGGTCGCGCTGGGCAGCCTGCCCGGCGTTGATGGCGTCGTCCAGGGCTTCGAGCAGCTGGGCGGCATGCCCGAACCGGTTCATCGCCCCGACCTTGATGAGCGATTCCAGTACCCGCTTGTTGGCCAGCCGAAGGTCCACCCGGGCGCAGAAGTCCGCCAGAGTCCGGAATTCGTCTCCGGTTTGCCGGGCCGCGATGATCGACTCGATCGCCCCTTCGCCGACGTTCTTGACCGCCAGCAGGCCGAACCGGATGGCGTCCTCCTCGACGGTGAATTCGACGAACGAGCGGTGGATGTCCGGCGGCCTGACTTCGATCCCCAGGCGCCGGCATTCGGCCACCGCGGCCGCGACCTTCTCCTCGTTGTCGCGGAAGGCGGTAAGCACGCTGGTCATGTAGTCGACCGTGTAGTTCGCCTTCAGGTAGGCGGTCTGGTAGGCGATCAGGCCGTAGCAGGTGGCGTGGGCCTTGTTGAAGCCGTACCGCTCGAACGGCTGGAAGGCGGCGAAGACGGCGTCGATCACCGACGGGCTTACCCCTCGTTCGGCCGCCTGGCGCACGAACTTCTCGCGCATCTCCCGCATGAGAGCGGCCTTCTTCTTGCGGATGGCGTAGCCGAGCGTGTCCGCCTCCGGGCCGGTGAACCCGGCCAGGGCCGTCGAGGCGGACATGATGTCTTCCTGGTAGACGAAGACGCCGTAGGTTCGGTTGAGGTACGGCTCCAGGAGCGGATGGAGGTAGGTGACCTTCTCCTCTCCGTGCTTGCGCCTGATGTAGGAGGGGATGTTGTCCATCGGGCCCGGCCGGTAGAGCGCCACCATGGCCGCCAGGTCGAAGACGGTGGAAGGGCGAAGGTCGCGGATGTAGCGCCGCATCCCCGCCGACTCGAGCTGGAAGACGCCGGTCGTCTCGCCCGAGGCCAGCAGCTCGAAGGTCTTCCGGTCGTCGAGCGGGATCCTGCTCCAGGTCGATCTCCTCGCCGCGGTGCTCCCGGATCAGATCGACCGCCTGGCGCAGGATGGTCAGGTTGGAGAGGCCCAGGAAGTCGAACTTGAGCAACCCCAGCGCCTCGACGCCGTGCATCTCGTACTGGGTCATGACCCCGTCCGAGTTCGTGGCCCGCTGCAACGGCATGAGGTCGGTGAGCGGCTCGCGCGAGATCACGACTCCGGCCGCATGCGTCGAAGCGTTCCTCGCGACGCCCTCCAGGTGCTTCGCGAACTCGATGACGCGATGGACCGGCGGCTCGTTTTCGTACATCTCCTTGAGCGCCGGGCTTGTCTGGATCGCCTCTTCGAGCTTGATGCCGAGCTGGTTCGGGACGGCTTTGGCCATGCGGTCGCCTTCGCCGTAGGTCATGCCCACGACCCGAGCCACGTCTCTGATCGCCGCCCGGGCCAGCATCGTGCCGAAGGTGATGATCTGGGCGACGTGGTCGGCGCCGTACTTGCGGCTGACGTAGTTGATGACCTCCTCACGCCGGCCGTCTTCGAAGTCGACGTCGATATCCGGCATGGTCACGCGATCCGGGTTGAGGAACCGCTCGAAGGGCAGCTCGTAGTAGATCGGGTCGACGGGCGTGATGCCGAGGGTGTAGGTCACGATGCTGCCCGGCGCCGAACCGCGGACCGTGATGGCGATGCGCTGCTGGCGGGCGAATGCGGTGAAATCGGCCACGATCAGGAAGTAGCCCGCGTAGCCCATGCGGCAGATGACGTCCAGCTCGTAGTCGAGGCGGGCTTGAAGCTCCGGCGTGACGGTGCCGTAGCGGCGCGCCAGGCCGGCCTGGCATTCCTTTCGCAGCCATGACTCGATGGTCTCGCCCTCGGGCACCGGGAAGCTCGGGATACGGAACTTGCCGAAGGGGAGCTTCATCTCGACCATCTCGGCGATGGCGCGCGTTCGGAGGATGGCGTCCTGGTTGTCGGGGAAGAGGGCCGCCATCTCGGCCGCCGACTTGAGGTAGAACTCGTTCGATTCGAAGCGCATCCGTCCGGGCGTGTCCAGGTTGCTGCCCGTGCCGACGCACAGCAGCACGTCGTGGGCTTCGGCCTGCTGCGCGGCGGACGTAGTGCAGGTCGTTGGTGACGACGTGCTGGAGGCCGATCTCCGGGCCCAGGCGCAGAAGCTGCTCGTTGAGACGGTGCTGCGCCGGAAGGCCGTGATCCTGCAGCTCCAGGAAGAACCTGTCGGCCCCGAAGATGTCGCGATACTCGCCCGCGAGGCGGCGCGCGGACTCCCAATCGTCCACCTCGAGGGCCTTGGGGATCTCGCCGCCCAGGCAGGCGGAGAGTCCGATCAGGCCCTTCGAGTACTTCGCCAGATGCTCGCGATCGATCCGGGGCTTGTAGTAGTAGCCGTCCAGGTGAGCGTCCGTGACGAGACGGCAGAGGTTCTGGTAGCCCTCCCAGTTCTCCGCCAGCAGGACCAGGTGGTAGGGCTGGCTGTCGGCCTTGCCCTCCTTGTCGCGCATGCTCCGCCGGGCGACGTACGTCTCGACTCCGACGATCGGCTTGATGCCCTTCAGCGCGGTCGCCTGGACGAAGGCCACGGCACCGTAGAGGGCCCCGTGGTCGGTGATGGCCATGGCGTCGAACCCGAGCTTGGAGCCCTGTTCGGCAAGCTCGTTGACGCGCCCGAGCCCGTCCAACAGGCTGAACTCGGAGTGGAGGTGCAGGTGGACGAAGTCGTTCGGGGCAACGGTCACGGGGGCTAATGGTAGCCCGTCGGCCTTCGCGAGGAGCCGCGTCCAGCGGCCGGCGCTGACGGTGGCGATGGCCCTTAGGCGTCCCGGCTCGGCACCGCCGCGGCGATGCCGATCCCCCGCGCGCGGAATCGGCGATCAACCGCTCCAGGCGGCGGTGTCGCGTCTCGGGACGTTTCGCCGAGACAACCCACCACGAGGCCACCCGGCGATACGACGGACGCTGCGCCTCCCAGAAGCGCCACGCCTCCGCGTCGGCACGGAGACGCGCCTCCTGCTCGGGTTCGAGTGCCGCCTTGTCACGTTCGTAGGAGTACACCCGAGACCGCTCGTCGTCGCGTGCGGCAAAGGCGGCGAGGCCGGCGAGCTTCATCAGGCCGAGGGCCGTCAGCTCCCCGACGCGCGCGATGTTGACCGTGCTCCAGTTGCTGCCGCGTTTGCGCGGCGTGAAGCGGATCGCGTAAGCCTCCTCCCCAGGCTCTTTCGAACCCGATCGATCCAGCCGAAACACAGCGCCTGGTCCACGGACTCCGGCCACGTCATGGACGGACGACCCGTGGCGCGCTTGTAGTAGCCGGCCCAGAGTTCGGTGGAGGATTCGCCGTTCGACTCCAGCCAGCGGCGGAAGGCATCCGGCGACTCGAAGAAGAGGGGTTCCACTAGCCTACCGCCGCTCCGCTGCGCAGCTCCCATGTCGTGCCGTCGGGAGTGTCGTGGAGCTCGATACCGGCCGCCAGCAGACGATCGCGAATGGCGTCCGCGGCGGCCCATTCCCGGGCCTCGCGGGCCCGAACGCGCTCGGCCAGCAGCGCGTCCACGAACGGGCCGATGAGCGTGGCCGGGTCGCGTGAGCCTTCCACGGCCATCTCGCCCAGGCAGACGATGGCACCCCGGAGCGTGGACCGGGCAGTGGCCAGGGCGTCCGATTGGTCCGTGTCCCCGGCCCAGGCCTGGATCGTCTCCTCCAGGGCCAGGATGGCGCGCACCGCGGCCTGGGCGTCGCATTCGTCGAGAGAGGCGTTGAAGATTCGCTCGAGTTCCGCCACTTCCTCGCGCAGCGGCCGAGGCGAGTCGGCGTCCGCGGCCGCCACTACGGATGAGGCGGAGGGGGCGACGGCCGTGGTCGGCGCCGATCCGGGCAGGGCAGCCGCGACCAGCTCGGCGATGGGCATCTCCGACCCCGCCGCGAAGACCGTGCTGCGGCCGTCCTTTCGGACCGTGACCGTGCCCAGACCGCGCACCGAGGCCGTCCCGGCGTCCAGGTCCAGCACCAGGGCCGTATGCCCGTCGACGCCCAGGATGAAGACCTCCTCGGGCAACTCCGCCTCGAGAGTCCGCAGGCGCCGCTCCCCCAGGTAGCAGAAGCGCGTGTCGTGATTGCCGCCCTCGGCATTGTCGTAGTGAGGCACGACCGCGACCGGCAGGCCGAGCGGCGTCAGCAGATCGAGCCCGGGCAGCCAGCGCGGCGACTCTCCAACCTTGTAGATCTCGTAGACGGGAATCGTGAAGCGGCCCAGCGTCAGTGCGGCGGCGCTGGCCATCGTCACCGCGCCCCCTTCCTCGAGCTTCCGCGCCAGGAGTCGCGGTATCTCCGAACCAGACCACTGACGCAGCGCATAGGACGGGCTGCCGGGGCCCGCGAAGGCAAGACGCGCGTCCCGGATCCGGGCGAACGCCGTCTCCCGCACCAGGCCCTCGGCGTCGGCCGATCGGAACGAAGCGACCCCGAACGGCGACCCCACGTTGACGCGGAAGTACTCCAGTGTCCGCTCGGTGATGTCGTCGGCGTTCTCCTGGAACCCGTAAGGCGTGTCGAGCACGACTGCCGGGACCGGCCTTCGCCGAGCCTGTCGAGAACGGCCCGGTGGACGCGGGCCATCGTCGGGGTCGTCTCGCCCGAGCCCATGATCGTCAAGATGCGAGGCAGAGCGCTCACGGCGCCGATCGCTCCGTACCGGGACCGGGCCCGCATCGCGAGCGGGGCCCTTGCCGGCGAGAAGAACCCGTCGCGCTCCGCGGCCAGGATCGCTTCCGTCAACTCGGCCGGGTGCTGGGCGTGGATGTCGTGGTCGCCCTTGAACCATTCGACCCGGACCGGCGTACCGGAGACAGCCGCGGCCGCCTGGGCGACTTCCGCGCCGGCTCGTTTGGCCGACGTCCAGTCGGACTCGCCGCCGTCCACGGGCACGACAAGCGCCGGAACCCGCAGCGAACGCCACAGATCGCCCGTGCGCTGGCCCCACATCGCCTCCAGGATGGCCTTGTGGCGATCTCGCGAGAGCCAGGGCGAGATCGTTCGATCGGGTCGAATCTCGAAGTTGGCGAGCGAACCTTCGAAGCCCTCCTCCGGCCAGTCGGCGTGATTGGTCCGGAAGTAGCCTTCGACCGACGCCAGCGGCATGCCCACGAGCGGAGGCGGCGCCAGCCGATCCCAGCAGATCTCCCACGTAGGGAAAGCGTCGCGCAGGTCGGTCAGGCCGCCGTCCACCAGGACGATGCCGCGCGTCAGGTCCGGATGGCGGACGGCGAAATCCAGGACGACGTTCCCGCCCCATGACTGGCCGGCGACGATCGGGCGGACGAAATCGGGGCCCAGCGCGGCGATCAGCGCCCGCAGATCCTCCGAGACGGTGGCGAAGTCGTAGCCGCCGTCCGGCTTGTCGGAGTGGCCGTGGCCGCGGAGATCGACCGCCACCGCGGTCCGGCCGGCGGCGGCGAGCCGCCGCCCCACTCCGTCCCAGAGCCGCGCATTGGAGGCGAGGCCGTGGACCAGGAGGAACGGCGCCGGGCGCCCGTCCGGCGCCGCGCCACCCCGTGCCGGCCGGGGCCCAGCGGAGGACGCGCAGCTTCAGCCCGGCCGCCACTTCGATTCGTTCGTCGCTCGGTTCGATCAGAGAGACCAACTCCGTCTCCTCTCCTCGTAATCGTCATCGTATTGCGAGCCCAGTCTGGCGTGAAGACCGGCCGGCCGGCCGCCTCGGAGGCCGCAGTGCCACCGAGCGAGCCGCGGCGTCCCTACAATCGCTGCGCATGAAGATTTAGTCGAAGTACTCGCCGCCGTTCGCGTCCGATCGCAACCAGGCTCGCCGGAAGGGTCCCCCGGCGCGGCCGGCCCTGCTGGCGGCAGCGCTCCTCGTCGCCGTCGCGCTGCTGGTCGCTACCTGCAACTTCCTTTCGAGTCCGCCCGGTCCGACCATCGCCCCGCCGACCGGCACCGGCCAGACGAGCACCGGCACGCCCACCCCGGCGCCGGCGACGGTGAACCCGAGCGCCCGGCTCCTCAAGACGATCACGCTGGTGGCACCCGTCATCGAACCGAAGGACGCCACGCCATCCGGCTTGACCTGGAAGGGGGTCCAGGACGCCGGAGGCAAGGTCGGCGCCTCGACCTCGCTAGTCCAGCCGGCCTCGAACGCCGAACTCGCCACGGCCGTCGCCGCGGCCGCGGCCGGCGACCTCGCCCTCGTGGTCACGATCGGTGCGCAGGCCGATGCCGCCGTCCAGGCCGCGGCCGTCGCCCACCCCGGCGCCCAGTTCATCGAGATGGACGTCGCGGTCCCGGCGACGTCGCCCCGCAACGTCCACGGCCTGGTCTTCGACGAGGCGCAGGCCGGCTACCTGGCCGGATTCGTGGCCGGCTCGTTCTCCGGCGGAGGCACGATCGGCTTCGTCGGCGACCAGGCGGCCGATCTGCGCACGGCCAACTACGTTTCCGGCTATCAGAGCGGAGCCTCCGCAGGCCCGGACGGGAATCTCGGTCAAGATCGCTTACGTCGGCACGGGCGATTCCCCCGACAAGGGCCGCACGGCGGCCGCCGGCCTGATCGCTTCGGGCACCAAAGTGGTTTCGGCCATGTCCGACCTCTCGGGGATCGGCGCCCTCCGCGAGGCTTGCGCAGGCAAGGCCCGGCTCGTCGCACTCGACACCGACGCCTGGCAGGTGATCCCGGACGTGCGACCGTGCCTGATCGCCAGCGTCCTGAAGCGCTACGACGTCGCGGTCGGGAACGCCATCCTCCACATGGCGGCCGGCCAGACTGAGCCCGCGGTCACTCTCGAGGACGTTTCGACCGGCGGGATCGCCGTCAGCGATTTCCACGTTGACCGGCCCGAGGGGTTCGATGCCCAGCTGGGCGGCGTCCTGGCCGCCCTGAACCGATGAGCGAGCCCGAGCAGCCACTTCACCGGGTTGCCCTCCTGGACGACGCCGCCATCGCGGAACTTCTGCGGACGGCCAGGCGGATCGCCGTCGTGGGAGCTTCCTCGAACCCGGCCCGGCCGTCTCACGGCGTCTTCCGGACGCTGGTAGACGCCGGCTACGAGTGCATTCCGGTCAACCCGAACGAAACCGAGGTCGAGGGAGTCCCGGCTGTAGCCACTCTCACCGAAGCGGCCGCGGCAGGCCGCATCGACATCGTGGACGTCTTCCGCCGGCCCGAGCTGACCGAGCCGATCGCTCGCGAGGCCGTCGCCATCGGCGCCCGGGCCCTCTGGCTGCAGCTGGGCGTCGTGAACTGGGAGACTGCCCGCATCGCCGCCGAAGGCGGACTGGCGGTTGTCATGGATCGCTGCACGGCCATCGAGCTGCGGCGCCTGCGGCGCTAGACGCGCCTAGTGGACGGCGAAGCCGACGAAGACCAGGACGAACCCCGCGACGAGGACGAGGCCGCCCATCTGAGCCTTGCGGCGCATCTCCTGGGCCATCAACGTCGCCGCGCTCGTGCCGGAGTCGTGAAGTCGGGTGCCGCGCCAGCCTTCGTAGCGCTCGATGTTCGCCTCCTGGGCCTTCAGGTCCTGGTAGCGCGACCAGGGCCCGCGAGCCCGGAGATAGCCGGCCACGATCAGGACCACCCCGAGGCCCCAGCAGATCAGGTTGACAGGGCCCATTCGCGCTCCTTCGCGGCCTACTCGGCTCGGTCGAGGCGCTCGCGCAGCGCCGTTTGGACCATTGTCGCGTTTGCCTGGCCGCGCGTCGCCTTCATCACCTGACCGACGAGGAACCCGGCGGCGGCCTCCCTGCCGGCGCGGTAGTCGGCCACCGCGGCCGGATTGGCCGCGAGAACCTCGTCGATCGCCTTGCCCAGGGCCCCGGCGTCCGAGATCTGCTCGAACCCGCGCGTCTTGGCGATCGCGGACACGCCCTTGCCGGTGGCGAAATGCTCGGCAAAGACCTCCTTTGCGTTGGTGCCGGAGATGATGCCGTCCTCGACCAGCTTGAGGAGGACGGCGACTTCCGGCGCGACGACCCGGCCGCTGTCCGCTCCCTTGGCCAGCCGCAGGTACTCGCCCGTAACCCAGTTGGCCACTTGCTTGGGCGCCAGGCCCGGGCCGGCCGCCAGAACGCCCTCGAAGAGGGCCATCGCGGCGGCGTCGTTGACGATCACGCCGGCGTCGTACGCGGAGAGGCCGAGGTCGGTGGAGTAGCGCGCCCGCCGGGCCGAAGGCAGTTCCGGAAGCCGGGCCTTGATCTCGGCCAGCCATTCGGGCGAGGTCACCAGTGGCGGCAGATCCGGCTCCGGGAAGTAGCGATAGTCGTTCTCGGTCTCCTTGGGCCGCATCAGGTACGTCGACTGGCGGGCCTCGTCCCAGCCGCGGGTCTCCATGCGGATCGTCTCGCCGGCATCGATCGCCACGGCCTGGCGCTCGATTTCGAAGGCTATTGCCCGCTCCACCGACCGCATCGAGTTCATGTTCTTGACTTCGATTCGGGTCCCGAACTCCTCCCGGCCGATCGGCCGGATGGAGACGTTGGCCTCGACCCGCATCTGGCCGTTCTCCATCTCCGCGTCCGAGGCGCCGATCGTCTTCATCAGCAGGCGCAGCTCCTCGGCATAGCGGCGGGCCTGTTCGGCCGTCCGGATGTCGGGCTCGGTGACTATCTCCATGAGCGGCATGCCCGATCGGTTGAAGTCGATCAGGCTGACGCGGCGCGCCGGGCGTCCGCCCGGCGCGGCGGCCAATTCGGCGTGAATCAGGCGGCCGGTGTCCTCTTCGAGGTGGGCGCGGTTGATTCGAACGGTGAACGGGCCCTCGCTGGTGTCGAAGGTCAGCCGGCCGTTCGACGCCAGCGGCAGCTGGTACTGGCTGATCTGGTAGCCCTTTGGCAGGTCCGGGTAGAAGTAGTTCTTCCGATCCCAGCGAGTGGTGGGCGCGATGGCGGCCTCTATGGCGAAACCGGTCGCGATCACGTACTCGACGGCGCTCTTGTTGATCGTGGGCAGGACACCCGGCAGGCCCAGGCAGACCGGGCAGCAGTGGCTGTTCGGCGGCTGCCCCGTCGATCTCGGTGGAGCAGCCGCAGAACATCTTGCTGGCGGTCCGGAGCTGGCAGTGGATTTCGATGCCGATGACGGCCTCGTAGCGCTCCAGCGCCCCTCTGCCTGCCACAGCCACCGCCGGCGTCAAGCCTCGCCCTTTCGACGCTTGACGAAGCGCTCGATCCGAACGAGCGCTTCGCGCAGCTCGGCCTCGCTGGTGGCATAGCAGCAGCGGACGTGGCCCTCGCCGGCCTCGCCGAAGGCCGTGCCCGGCACCACGGCGACGGACTCCTCCCGGAGCAGCTCCTCGGCGAAAGCGTCGCTGCTCAGGCCGGTGGAGGTGATCTGCGGGAAGGCGTAGAAGGCGCCGAGGGGCTCGAAGCAGCGCAGGCCGATGGCGTTGAAGCCGTCGACGAGCAGGCGGCGGCGCGTGTCGTACTGGCCGACCATGCGGGCGATGTCCGGCTCGCCGCTCTTCAGAGCCTCCAGCGCGGCGTCCTGGGCGACCGTCGGGGCGGACATGATCACGTACTGGTGGACCTTGAGGATCCCTTCGAGGATCTCGGAGGGGGCGCAGATGTAGCCGATCCGCCAGCCCGTCATGGCATAGGCCTTGGAGAACCCGCCCATCAGAACCGTCCGGCGGCGCATCCCCGGCAGGGCGGCCATGGTCCGCATCTGATAGCCGCCGTAGACGAGGCGGTCGTAGATCTCGTCGCTGTAGACCAGCAGGTCGTTGCGGACGGCGATGCGGGCAATCTCGTCCTGGACTTCGGGCGGCAGAGTGGCGCCGGTCGGGTTGCAGGGGTAGTTGAGCAGGATGGCCTTGGTCCGGGGCGTGATGGCGGCCTCGACCTTGGCCGGGTCCAGGGCGAAGTCCTCCTCGATCGTCGTCGTGACGCCGACCGGGACGCCGCCGGCGAAGATGATCGCCGGCCGGTAGGAGACGTACGAAGGCTCGTGGGTGATCACCTCGTCACCCGGGTCGAGGGTGGCCCGGACGGCAACGTCGAGCGCTTCGGAGGCGCCGATCGTGATCAGGATCTCCTCGGTCGGGTCGTAGCGGACGCCGTACAGCCGCTCGAGGTGGTGGGCCAGGGCGCGGCGCAGCTCGATCGTTCCGTAGTTGCTGGTGTAGTGAGTGCGACGCGAGGAGAGGCTGTGGCGGCCGGCTTCGATGACCTGCTCGGGCGTGTCGAAGTCGGGCTCCCCGACCCCGAGGCTGATGACGTCGGTCATCGTGGCCAGGATGTCGAAGAAGCGGCGGATCCCGGAGCGCGGGACCTCGTCGACGCGGCGGGCCAGGACACGCGTCGAGAGCGGCGGGCGCGTGGGTTCCGACTCGGAGTTGAGGATGGAGGGATCGGTGGCGAGACGGGTGCTCGGATGGGTCGTCTGGTCGGTCATCGGTGCGTCCTCAGGCTAGGTCCGCCGAACTCGCCGCGGGGGCGCCTTGCGTTTGGCGCGCCTTCCGTTCCAGCGGGCTGGGCGTGGTCGGATCGTCGGTCAGGTGCAGCTCGGCGGGCTCGAGGTCCCGCCAGGTTGCTCTGGCCGTTATCGCCTCGTACGCACGGGCCAGACGTAGCATTCCGAGCTCTCGCCACGGCGCTCCGATGATCTGGAGGCCGACCGGGAGCCCCTCGGACAGGCCGGCCGGGATCGATACCCCGGGCAGGCCCGCCATGTTGACCGGAAGCGTGCAGGCGTCGGAGAGGTACATCGAGACCGGATCCTCGATCCGCGCGCCCATGGGAAAGGCGACGGTCGGGCTGGTCGGGGCGCAGATCGCGTCGAACCCTGCCGCCCAGACCGCGTCGAAATCCGCCTTGATGAGCGTCCGTACCTTCTGCGCCTTCAGGTAGTAGGCGTCGTAGTAGCCGGCCGAAAGGGCGTAGGTGCCGAGCATGATCCGGCGCTTGACCTCCGGCCCGAACCCGGTGCCTCGCGTGCGGAGGTAGTCGGCGATGTAGTCGCCCGAGCTTCTGTCGGCAAACCCGTAGACCACGCCGTCGTAGCGGGCCAGGTTGGAAGAGCACTCCGCCGGGGCGATGATGTAGTAGGTGGCCAGGCCGTAGGCCGTGTGCGGCAGCGAGACCTCCTCGACCTGGGCGCCCGCGGCCTTCATCGCGGCCACGGCATCGTGGACGCGGGCGGCCACTCCGGGCTCCATCCCGTCCACGAAGTACTCGCGCGGCAGGGCCAGGCGCCGCCCCTTCAGGTAAGAGGCCGCCTCGTCGTCGCTCGCCGGCAGGTCGAGCAGCTCGTCCGGGACGGGGACCGGCGCGGAGGTGGCGTCGCGCTCGTCGCGCCCGGAAACGGCGTGGAGCAGGATGGCCGCGTCGCGGGAGTCTCGCGCCAGCGGCCCGATCTGGTCGAGCGAGCTGGCGAAGGCCACGATCCCGTAGCGGCTCACGCGACCGTACGTGGGTTTGAGACCGACGATGCCGCACAGCGACGCCGGCTGGCGAATGCTGCCGCCCGTGTCGGTGCCGATCGAGACGGGGGCATGGTAGGCGGCCACCGCCGCAGCGGACCCGCCGGAGCTTCCGCCGGGAACGCGCGTCAGGTCCCACGGGTTCGCCGTCGGGCCGTAGGCCGAATGCTCGGTGGACGATCCCATGGCGAACTCGTCCATGTTCGTCTTGCCGAGAAACACGGCTCCGGCCTGGCGGAGTCTGGCGGCCACGGTCGAGTCGAACGGGGCGAGGTAGCCCTTCAGGATCTTGGAGCCGGCCGTCGCCTGGCCGCCCTTGACGGAGACGAGGTCCTTGAGTCCGACCGGAACTCCGCACAGGGGATGGAGGGCGGCCATGGCGGAAGCTCCGGCGCGCCGGGCCTCGGCGAAGCGTTTGTCGGCGGCGTCCGCCTGGGCCAGGGCGCCCTTGCGGTCGATCACCAGCCAGGCGTTGAGGGCGTGGTTCTGCCGCGCCGCCGCGACCAGGTGGGCCTCGGTCAGGGCGTGGGAGCTGACCTCGCCGGTGCGTAGCAGGCGCGCCATCTCGTGGACGTAGAGGCGGGTGAGATCCTTCACCGTACGGGCCTCGGCGCCGGATCCTACGCCCGCGGCGCCTCGCCCGCTCGCCGCCCAGGATCGCCGGCACGACGAAGTGGTCGCCGCTGCGTTCCGGGGCGTTGGCCAGGGCGTCGTCCACCGCCAGAGAGGGCTGAACCACGTCGTCGCGCAGGATGTTCGCCAGGGCGATCGTCTGGGCCGTGGGCGGGATGTGCTCGGTGTTCAGGGCCGTGAGCACGGTGTACTGGTCGAGGATGTGATTGAGCTGTCCCTCGAGGCGCGCCAGCTCCTCCTCCGCCAGCCCGAGGCGGGCGAGGTGGGCGACATGCTCTACATCGGCACGGGACAGATTGGCCATGCGCGGGATGATACCGGACGGAACCGCACCTAAGTGAACCGCCGCGGTCCGCCGGGAAGGCTCCTCAGCGCGACGAGGGTCCCGGGCGGTAGAGTTGAAGCGCCGCAGGGGCCGGACCGAGTTGACGGAGGCGGAGACCCATGACCGATCTGGAGATCCGCGCCATGACCCCGGCCGACGTCGAGCCGGCAGTGGCTATGTACCGGGCGGGCGGCTGGGGCGAGCGGCGGGAGTACCTCGAGTGGGAGCTCGCGAACCCCGCCATCGGGATGCTGGTCGGCATGTTCGACGGTGCTCTCGTGGGCACCGCAACGGCCTCGATCCACGGCCCGGTCGGGTGGGTCGGTTCGATCTTCGTCGACACCTCGATGCGAAGCCGGGGCTACGGGCGAGCCCTGACGGAGGCCGCCTGCGCCCTGATCGATTCGGCCGGCTGCCGCACCCAGGCCCTCATCGCCTCCACGTTCGGAAAGCCTCTCTACGACAAGATGGGGTTCCGGGTGGACGAGCATTACCAGGTGCTCGATGCCGCGCCGCTCGCCTCGGCTCCAACTCCCCCGCCCGGCCGGATCCTGCGGCCGATGCGCCCGGACGACCTCGACCGCGTCCACGCTCTGGACCGGCGCGCGACCGGCGAGGACCGGAGCCGGCTCCTGGACTCGCTCGTCCCGTCCGGCTGGGTTGTCGAATCCGCCGGCGATCTGGGCGGCTTCCTGGTATCGATCCTGCCCTCGAGCGGGGCCGTAGTGGCCCTCGATATCGACGCCGCCGCCTGCCTGCTGGACCAGCTTCGCCATCTTGGTTTCGAGCCGGACCAAGACGGTTCACGCCGTCGTCCCGTCGGCCAACGAGTCGGGCCGGCGCGGACTGGAGCAGCGCGGCTGGAGCCAGGCCTTCCGGACGCCGCGGATGCTACGGGGGCCCGATGTGGACTGGGATCCCACGCTCATCTGGAGCGTCCTCGGGTTCGCTTTCGGCTGAACCGAGATGGCGACCGAGGGCTTCGAGATTCGGCCCCTGCAGGCAGCGGACGTCGGCGCTGCCATCGAGCTGGCCCGGGCGCAGGGTTTCCGCGATCGGACCCGTTTCTACGAATTCGTGATGCGCGTGCCGACCTGTCAACCGGTCGTCGGGATCGCGGACGGCCGGTTGGTGGCCACCGGCCTCGCCACCGCCAACGGACGCGTCGGCTGGCTCGGTGGCATCGTGGTCGAGGCCGGATTCCGCCGCCGCGGCTTCGGGCGGGCCGTGACCGAGGAACTGATCCGGCTCCTCGAGCTCGCCGGCTGCGAGACGCTGTCGCTCGAGGCAACCGAAGCGGGCCGGCCGATGTACGAGCGCATGGGATTCCGGCCCGTTTCCGACTACCACCAGCTGCAGGCCGACCACCTGGCCCAAGAGCCCGTGCCGCCACCGGGCACGCGCGCGAGACCGCTTCAGGCGACCGACCTTGCCGCCATCTGCGCCCTCGACCGGCAGGCGACCGGCGAGGATCGATCGGCGCCGCTCACGGTTCTGGCGGAATCGGGCGGCTGGGTGCTCGAGGACGAACCTGCGGTCCTCCGACGCGGCGAACGGCCTGGCGCCAGCCCCGACGGCCGGCTGCGCGGCTTCCTCCTACCCGCCGAACGAGCCTATGGCGCGATAGTCGCTCCGCGCTTTCGGGACGGGCTGTATCTGCTGGATCTGCACCGCCACGTCGTTCCGGAGGGCGCCCACGTTCGGGCCGGGGTCCCGGGCGAGCACTCCGCCGCCGTCCGCGAACTCGAGAGACGTGGCTGGCAGGAAACCTGGCGGGCGCCGCGCATGCTCCTGGGCCCAGACGTTCCAGGGCGGCCGGATTGGATCTGGGGCCAGATCAACTCGGCGATGGGCTGAGGCCGCGGATCCCATCGGACCGACACGATCGTAGGTCGGGCCGGGTTACGGGAAAGTGGCGGACCCAGTCGACGAGTTCACGAATCCTGTGGCGCTCACAAACGCCGAGAAGCTGTGACTGAGGCCGTCGTCCGGGATTGAGGCTGACCACGACCCTGCGGAGAAGCCGCCACCGTCCACTTGCCAGAACGGGGATGCACCGCCCGGGTAGCCCCCGCTGTTCGTGATGCTGCAGGTGATCGTGACGGTGTCGGATGAGCAGGACAGGGCCGGCGTCGCCAGCTGTGGTGTCGGCGTGGGTGTCGGGGTCGGCGTGGGTGTCGGGGTCGGCGTGGGTGTCGGGGTCGGCGTGGGTGTCGGGCGTCGGTGTCGGGGTCGGCGTGGGTGTCGGGGTCGGCGTGGGCGTCGGCGTCGGGGTAGGCGTCGGCGTCGGGTGTCGGCGTAGGCGTCGGCGTGGGTGTCGGGAAAGGCGTCGGCGTGGGTGTCGGGAAAGGCGTCGGCGTCGGGGTCGGGAACGGCGGAGGCGTCGGGAACGGCGGAGGCGTCGGGAAGGGCGGAGAGCGTCGGGAACGGCGGCGGCGTCGGCGTCGGGCTCGGGTCGAACGGGGTCGGGCCGGAGCCCGGCTGGGGCGTAGCATGAACAGGGCCGCCGTGCTGCGGAGCCTGAGGAGTCGGAGGAGCCGGAGGCACATAGGGCGCGAGCCCCGGACCCGCCGCCTGGCTCGCTCCCGAGGATGGGAGCGCAGTCGTCCCGGCCACGCTGTCCTGTGGGGCGACCGGCGACGGAACCGCCGCGAAGAAAGCCGGTCCGTCGGGAGCGAACGAGTCCGACGCCCGAGCGATGAGGTTGTGCCGGTCGCTTCCCGGCCACGCGAAGACCCCCTCGACGGCCAGGATGCTGACGACGAGCAAGAAGCACATCAGGACCATGGAGAACCCGGTCCGGAGATAGCCTGGTGGTGGCGAATACGCTCTGGAACGTGTCTGTTCGGCATGGGCGAACAGACCGCTAAACCTGGACAAGCTCGGCCTCCGCGGCGCCGTTGCGGGAAGAGGACGTCAGCCTATTGGGCGTCCGGCAGGCGGGCAATCGTCGGCTCGCAGGCCGGCACAAGCGCCGACCACCCGGCCCGAGGCCGACCCTAACGGGCAGGATTCCGACCCCTTATCGGGTATGGCCAGGGTAGGACGAGCTCCCTACTCCTTCTGGCCGAGCAACCTCCGGAACCCGTCCTCGTCCAGCACCGGCACGCCCAGCTCCTGGGCCCGGGCAAGTTTGGAGCCGGCGTTCTCGCCCGCGACCACGTACGACGTGCTCTTGCTCACGGAGCCAGAGGCCTTGCCGCCGGCGGCCCGGATCGCCTCTTCCGCCGCTGCACGGTCGAAGCCCGTCAGCGTCCCGGTGACTACGACGGTCTTGCCGGCAAGCGGGCCCGCGGCCGCGCCACTCCCCGAGGCCGCTCGTCTGGCGGGCGGAACGGCGACGACGCCCGCCGCCACGAGGTCCTCCAGTTCGGCTGCCGTCTCCGGCGCCCCGAAGTAGCCGGCGATGGCCGCGCCCACGACCGCGCCCACACCCGGAATCTCCTGGAACGCCGACGCCGGCACTCGCGGCAGTTCTCGCGCCACCAGTGCGGTCCACTCGCCGGCTTCGATCCCCTCCGCAGGCCAGCGCTCCGCGATCCAGGCAGCGAGGTCGATCGCCGTCTGCTCGCCTACCTGGGGTATTCCGAGGGCGTTCAAGACGCGAGCGAGCGGCCTCCGGCGCGACCTTTCGATCGAAGTCATCAGGTTCTCGGCGCTCTTGCGGGCAAACCGATCGAGCCCCACCAGGTCGTCTACCGTCAAGCGGTAGAAGTCGCCGCGCTTCTTGACCAGTCCCCGCTCCAGCAGCTGCTCCAGGACGGCCCATCCGGCGCCCTCGATATCCATCCCGCCCCGGCCGGCGAAGTGGGCGAATTCCTGGGCCAGCCGCGCCGGACATCGGGAGTTGGGGCAGTAATGGCGGACGGCGCCTTCGTCCCGGACTACCGGCGTCCCGCACACCGGGCAGGCGGCCGGCATCTCGAACTCGCGCTCGGCGCCGGTGCGCCGCTCCGGGATGGACCGGACGACCTCCGGGATGACGTCGCCCGCCTTCTGGAGAACGATCCAGTCCCCGATGCGCAGGTCCTTGCGCCGGACCTCGTCCAGGTTGTGCAGGGTGGCCCGGGCCACCGTGGAGCCGGCGACCTTTGCCGGCCGCATGTGCGCCACCGGCGTGAGCGTCCCGGTCCGGCCGACGTAGGGCACGATGTCCTCGAGGACCGTTTCGACCTGCTCCGGGGGGAACTTGTAGGCGATGGCCCAGCGGGGTGCCCGCGCGACCATCCCGAGCTGTTCCTGCTGATCGAAGCTGTCCACCTTGACGACGACGCCGTCGGTCTCGTAAGGCAGCTCATGGCGCGCCTCTTTCCACCGGCGCAGGAATTCGATCACGCCGTCGATATCCAGGCCCTCCGACCGGTCCGGATTCACCGGCAGCCCGAGGGCCGCCAGCCTGGCCAGCGCTTCGGACTGGCTGCCGACGGACGGCCGGCCGTCCGGCCCGTCCTCGATGAGCTGGTACGACCACGACGAGAGACGCCGCGCCGCGGTCACGCCGGCATCCTGCTGCCGCAGCGAACCGGCGCCGCTGTTGCGCGGGTTTGCGTACGTGGGCAGGCCGGCCTCTTCGCGCTCGGCGTTGATACGGGCGAACTCGGCCTTGGGCATGAAGACTTCGCCCCGGACTTCGGCGGTCGCGGGCTCGAGCAGCCGCTCCGGCAGGACGGAGATGGTCCGCAGGTTGGCGGTCACGTCCTCACCCGTCGTTCCGTCCCCTCGGGTCGCTCCCTGGACGAATCGCCCACGCTCGTAGCGCAGCGAGATGGCCAGGCCATCGATCTTGAGTTCGGCAACGTAGCGCAGCTCCGGTGCCGGAGCAGGGGCGGCAGGCAGGCCCAGGCCGCGACGCACCCTGGCGTCGAACGCCCGCAGCTCGTCCTCGTCGAAGACGTTGCCGAGCGAGAGCATGGGACGCCGATGGACCACCTCGCCAAACGTTCCTGTCGGCGCGGCTCCGACACGCTGGGTCGGCGAGTCGGGCGTCACCAGCTCCGGGAACGCGGCCTCGAGGGCCACCAGCTCGCGCATGAGACGGTCGTAGTCGGCGTCGCTGATCTCGGGCGCATCCTGCTGGTAATACAGCTCGCTGGCACGCCGGAGCGCAGGCACCAGTTCGGCATGCCGGCGAGCGGCCGCGGCCCCGCCCAACGCCCGGGCCGCCGCCACGGCTTCATCGGCCACCGGCAGACCAACCGGTTGTTCGATTGCGTCGCTCACTCGACCGTCCTTCGTGCCGCGCGCAGTCTCACGGCGGATTCGCCCCGATCAACCCTCGATCGGAGGCTCGGATTTGAGCAGGTCGGCGAACTGCCCCAGCACGTCGGCATGAGGCCAGGTTTCGGTCAGGATTCTGGTGAAGTCCTCGTTCTCGCTCGAAGTCAGGTACGGGACCTGGGCCATGTCACGAACCGTGGCCTTCACGAGCGCGTGGGGGAACTTCTTCCACGGCTCCATCTCGTTGGCAACGTACCCCTCGAACGCCAGGTCGGCATACTCGGGGAAGTTCCAGGTCTGCCAGGCCGTGCGGAAGTCCTCAGCCTGGCACTCCAGCCAGGTGCCGATGTGGGCCGAGAAGCCGTCGGTGAGCTTGACGGGCAGGATCACCCGCACGAAGAACCCGACGTTCTTGATGGCCAGGAACGGATCGCCGCCCCAGGTGTCGAGGAGCTCGGGCGCGATGTCGAAGATGACGTCGGGCTGCTCGAAGGTGATCGAGAAGGGTCGGCCCAGCGGGTCGGGCGCGATCCCGCAGCATGCGCACGGCTGGAGAGGCGCCTTGCCACCACTCTTGGCACGGCCGGTTCGCGACACGTTCGACTTGGTCATATTCGAGATGCCCTACTTTCTTGAACTCGTCGGGCCGGGGAACCGGCTCGGCAGGCGGTGATCAGCCGGCGCCCCCACATGGTATCAACCAAGCAGTTCCAGGCTCGCAATCGATGCCAGCAGCGTCTTCACGCCGCCGCCGTCGGAGAAGGCGACCGTGACCTCCTCGTCGCTGCGGGTCAGCTTGGAAGTGACCACGATGCCGTCGCCCAGGCGCGGGTGGCGAACGCGGTCGCCGTCGCGAAATTGCCGCTCGCCGGGGATGCGAGGCCTCGCGGCCACGGCCGGGGGCCGCGGCGCAATCGGAGGCCGGGACGGTGGCGTTTGCCCGGGGCGGGACGAGGCTGCCCGACGGCGCCCCCGCGGCATAGGCCTCGCGTCGGGATCCCAGGTCTCTCGTGGGGCGGAAGCCCTCCCCGGCACGCGGTGCGCCGGGCTGGCCGCTGCCTGCCCGCCAGGCGCCTCCACCCGTCCGTGTCGGGGTTCCAAAGCGGCTGCTCACCCGCCGCCCGAAGACCAGGTCCGGATCGACCTGGCCGACGTCGTCGTCGAACTCGTCGGCGCGGCCGAGCCGCGGCCCCGACATGAGGGCTGCGGGGATCTCGAAAAGGAAGCGGCTCGGGACCGAGAGGCCGCCGCTTCCCCAGGTCGCCCGCCGGGCCGCGTGGCTCAGGAAGAGGCGCCGCTTGGCGCGGGTGATGCCGACGTACGCGAGCCGTCGCTCCTCTTCGAGCTGCTTCTCGTCGTCGAGCGAGCGACTGTGCGGGAAGACGCCCTCCTCCAGGCCGGCGATGAAGACGACCGGGAACTCGAGCCCCTTGGCGGCGTGGAGAGTGATGAGGGTGACCGCGTCCGCACCGGCTTCGTACGAGTCCTGATCCGCGACCAGGGCGGTCTCCTCGAGGAAGCGGTCCAGGGCGTCGTCGGGCGTGAGGTCGTCGTACCGAGTGGTGACCGACCGCAGTTCGAGCAGGTTCGCCCAGCGCTCCTCGCCTTCCTCGGATCCGTCGGCCAGCATGGCCCGGTAGCCGGTCTCCTCCAGCACGGCGTCGAGCAGCTCCGGCAGCGGCAGGACACCGATCCTGGTTCGCAGCCGGGACACCAGGCCGGCGAAACCGCCGAGAGCGCCTCTCGCCCGCGAGCCGAGCGCCTCGAGGCGGCCTTCGGCAGCCGCCCGAATCGCGCCCCAGTACGTGGCCGCGTCGGGCTCGCCCGCTTCGGGGTCGCCCGCCCCCAAACCCTCGGCCGCGGCGGTCGCCACGAACGATCGCAGTTCCTCCAGGCTCTTGTCGCCGATTCCTCGCGCCGGCACGTTGAGAATCCGCTCGAAGCTCACCTGATCCGTGTCGCTGCGCAGGATCCGCAGGTAGGCCAGGGCGTCCTTGACCTCGCGCCGCTGGTAGAACCGCGTACCGCCGACCAGCTGGTAGCGAATGGAGTAGCGCAGGAACGCCTCTTCGATCGCCCGGCTCTGGGCGTTGGTCCGATACATGATCGCGATGTCGCGGCGCTCCCACCGCTCGCCGTCCTCGTCGGCGCGCCGGGTCAGGACGGAGCTGCGCCCACCGGTCACCTCCTCGATCTGGCGCGCGATCCACTCGGCCTCCTCTTCCTCGTTGTAGGCCTCGAAGCGCTGGATCAGCCGCCCGCCGGCGTTCTCGGTCCAGAGCTTCTTGTCCTTGCGCGAGGCGTTGTTCGTGACCACGGCGTGGGCGGCGTCCAGGATCAGCTGGGTAGAGCGGTAGTTCTGCTCGAGCTTCACGACGGTGGCCTTCGGGTAGTCCCGCTCGAAGTCGAGGATGTTTCGGATGTCGGCCCCTCGCCAGGAGTAGATCGACTGGTCGTCGTCGCCCACGACGCACAGGTTGTGGTGCGCCGCGGCCAGGGCCTTGACCCACAGGTACTGCGGACGGTTCGTGTCCTGGTATTCGTCGACGTGGAGGTAGCGCCACCGGCCCTGGTAGCGCTCCAGGACGGCAGGGGGCGTCCTGGAAGAGGCGCACGGCCTCCAGGAGGAGATCGTCGAAGTCGAGGGCGTTCGCGGCGCGAAGCCGCGCCTGGTAGCGGCGGAAGAGCCGGGCGATCTCGCGCTCGCGGTGGGTGTGGGCGTTGGCGGCGATGAAATCCGCGTCGAGCATCTCGTTCTTGGCCCGCGACACGGCTCCGAGGATCGCGCTCGGCTTGTACTCGCCGGTGATCGGCAGGTCTTCCTCGCGCAGGATCTGCTTCATCAGAGCCTGCTGGTCGTCCGAGTCGTAGACGACGAAGTGGCGGTCCAGGCCGATGGCCGATCCGTCACGGCGCAGAACGCGGGCGCAGAGGGCATGGAACGTGCCCATCGCGACCTCCCGGCCCGCCTCCTCTCCCACGAGGCCGGTGATTCGGGCCCGCAGCTCGGCCGCCGCCTTGTTGGTGAAGGTCACCGCCAGGATCTGCCACGGCCGAACGCCCTTGACGCCGACGAGGTACGCGACACGGTGGGCAAGCACTCGCGTCTTGCCGCTGCCCGCGCCGGCCAGGATGAGGACCGGGCCGTCCGTCGTGCTCACGGCCCGCTGCTGCTCGGGATTCAGGCGCGCCAGGATGCGTGCCGCCAGGGCGTCCGCGGCGGCCTGGCGCTCGGCCAGGGCAACCGGCTCGGGTTCGAACGGAGACGGCTCGGGCGGCTCGATGCGCGGGCCGTCGAAAGCCTCCGGCGGGGCCTCGTCGGGGAGCGGCGGCTCCTCTGCCGCGAACGGCGGCACGGCCTCGAACTGATCGCCGCCTGATCTGGTATTCACCCCGGAATTGTAGGAGCGCCGGCTTCGCCCCGGCTCACGAGGTCTCGGGCGCTTCTAATACGCGGGTGACGGAGCAGGCTCCGGTGTCGATCTGGTTCGCCGGCGGAGCCAGGATCGGCTCGACGTGGTTGAAGTTCGTCATGACGATCTGCACCGCCGCGGCGCCGAAAGCCGGGTCGCTGGTGGAGAACACCATGCGCTCGACAAAGAACCCGTCGTGCAGGATCCACAGATTCAGGGTCCCGGTGCCGAAGGCGTGGCCGCTCGAGCCCAGCTTCTCGTTGACGACGTCCGGCGACACGTCCACGCGAACGTGGTAGGCCGCGCCTGTCGGCTCCTGTTCGGTTCCGACTAGAACCGGGCTCAGCCGCGGGTCGGCAGCGATTGCGATCAGCTGCTGGACCAGGTATGCCGGCCCGCTGTCGAGGGCGGGATTGATCGGCAATGAGGAGTCCTGGCCGAGCGTGTACTTGGCGGCTCCGTAAGACCTCGTGTAGAGATAGGGGCTCACCACGATCATCTCACCGGAGAAGTTGGGCAGGCCGGGCAGGCCGCCGATGATATGGGCCGACTTGTTGGCCACGTCGATGTCGCCCTCGGCGTGGGTGTTGTCCAACGGGATCGGGACGGCCGTGAAGACCGGGGTCGGCGTCGGCCCGAGCGACGGGGTCGGGGTGGGCGACGGCGTCGGAGTGTCGGAGGGCACCGGCGTGGGCGTCGGAGTGGGAGTCGGAGTGGGCGTCGGAGCAGCCGTGGCCGAAGCAGAAGGGCCGGCCGAACCCAACACGCTCGGATTAGCGGACGCGGAAGGACCCGCGCTCGGCGATGTGGCGGGCGAGGTTGCGGGTGACGAGCTGTCTACGGCGCTCGGGATCGGAGTGTCGGAGGGCACCGGCGTCGGAGTCGCCGCTTCGACCCCGAAGTTGATCTGCCCACCCGCGTCGATCACGAAATGGACCGACTGCAGGTTCCCCGGGCTCGCGGTCTCCAACGATGTCCCGGCGTTGGCCACCGTCACCGGGGACATTGCCGTCACGGCTTTGGACAGGATTTCGTGAACGTCGGTGAGGGGCGCCGCCGAACAACCGGCCACCAGGGCCGTGATGGACAGCACGCCGGCCGCGAGTGTGGCGATCGACTTCCGACGAAACACTGGACTCCTCCAAGACGAGCTGGCGGCACACGAGCAGGTATCAAGAGTCGCCGGGCGCGGGGCCATCCCCGCCACGGCGGCTCTGGCAGTTTAGCGGCTACAGGCCGTCCCCTACCTGAAAAGGGCAGCGGCGTCCTTCGGACGGGGCTCAGCCGCCATCGACCTGGCTGTCGGGCGGGGCGGTGATGGTGACGGGCTGGTCGTAGCCGGTCGCGGTCAGTGTCAGGTCCAGGCTGCCGAGCGACGCCGAGCTTGCCTTCGCTTCCAGCATGGCCGGCAAGAGAGAATCGACGTACGCCCAGTAGTCCATGGACACGGAGTCGAACGTCACGCCCTCTGCCAGGCTGCCGCCCGCCGAGCCGATGGCCTTGTTGAACTCGTCAGGCGGGATCGATACGGTGACGCGGTGGGCGACGCGTCCGGCCACGCTGTCGCGGCCGGCCCGACCGAACGTGACCCCGGCCCGGTCCAGCTCGGACTTGAACGTGCGGGCCCGCTCGGCGAGCTCCAGCGATCCTGAAGGCGCGAGGTCGACTCCCGGAAGCACGCTCGACAAAGGCGTCTTCGCGTACTTTTGCCCGGCCAGGCTCACCCTGGTGTACTGGTAACCGTTGACCACGATGTAGTCCAGGGTCAGGCCAAACAGGTTCGGCACCGTGGCGGTGAGGTGGGCCGCCCGGTTGGCGACGTCCACGTCGCCGGCGAGCGTGGAGCCGTCCAGCTGCACCTTCCCGATGAGCCGGGTCAGGGGGCCGCCGGGAAGTCCGTTGAGCTTGCCGACGTCGATCGAGCCGGCCAGCTTCCCGTCGATGTGGAACGTCTGGACATGCTCCAGGCCGCCCAGGCTCTGGATGAGGATCTCGCCCGGGTCCGAGATGGGTGTCGGAGTCGGCGTCGGTGTGCGGAGTTGGCGTCGGGGTCGCGGTCGGCGTGGCCGTCGGCGTCAGATGCGCGGTCGGCAGCACGAAGCCGCTGCCGCAACCGGCGGCTGCGAGCGCGACAGCGAAAAGGACCGCGCACAGCGCGAGCGCCGAGCCGCGCCGGATCAACATGACTCCTCCGTGACCGTCCCCCCGAGCGCGCAAGCGTGCTGCCATCCCAGCTTCGTGTCAACGAGGCCGCACGCGACTCCTCTTCGCCCGTCCCGGGAATCGCGGAACCCCGAGCTGATTGCCCGGGGTTCCGATTGCATCCTCTTTCCGAGGCGGGGGCCTGGGCGGTCTAGGGGGCCGCCGTCTCGATCTCGCTATCGGCAGGCGCCGTGACGGTCACGGGCTTGTCGTAGTTGGTCACGGTCAACGATCACGTCCAGATTCCCGATCGCCGCCGAGGCGCCTTTGATCTCGATCTTGGCCAGCCTGTTGTCCTGCTTGTAGACCCAGGCGTCGACGGAGGCCGAGTCGATCGTGATGCCGGAGGCGGCACTCACGGAAGACCCGGCGATCTGCTCGTTCAGCTTGTCGAGCGGGACGGAGATGCTGATGTGGTAGGCATCCTGGCCCGCTACCTTCTCGACGCCCACGAGCGTGGCTTTGGCGCCGGCGTCGTCGAGGGTCTTGCGGATCTGCGCCACCTGATCCTCCACTCCGGCCAGGCCCGAAGGTCCGACTGTCGGAATGGGGACGGCACCGCCCGTGAGCGAGCCGCCCAGGTCTCCCAGGCTGGTCTTGGTGTACTTCCCAGTGGAAAGACCGGGCAGATCCATCTTGTAGTAAAGAGCACCGTCTTTGAAGATGACGTCGGCGGGGACCGATATCGTGCTGGCGCCCGAGCCAATGGCGATGCTGGCGGTCACATGGCCGGCCATGGTTGGCCACGTCGACGTCGCCTTCGATCTTCGTGCCGTCCAGCTTCAGGTCGCCGGTGAGCCCGGTCGAGGCGTCGCTGCCCAGGCTCGACAGGGCGTCGCCCTTGATCGTGCCGTTGAGCTCCACCTTGATGTGGAACGACTTGGTGTCGGGTCCGCCCGCGAGCACCGCGCTGATGATCGAGTTCGGATCCTTGGGATCGACCTGGACTGCGCCGGAGCTCCCGGGAACGCCGGGTCCGGCCGACTTCCCCAATGGGGACACGCCGCCCGGCCAGGTGGCGGAGCTGCTGCTGCACGCCCCCAGCACGACGATGAGTCCCGTGAACAGGGCAAGGGCTCTTGTGGAGTGACGGAACAAGGTGTGACCTCCTCTCAGGCTCTGTGGGCAAGATTGGCGGCCCACACTTGCCCTGTCAACCAAGTGATCGTCATCCCCGGCCGTTGCCTTGAGCAACGACAGAAGAGCCCCGGACCGAGTGGCCCGGGGCTCGAAGAGGGTCGAATGGAGGCCGAGGCCTCGCGGGCGCCTCTAGGAAGAGGGCTGCGCTCACGTCGCTGGCCGGCGGCGCAGCGATCGTCACGGGCTGGTCGTAGTTGGTCACCGTCACTACCAGGTCGATGCTCCCGATCGCGGATGAGGCTCCCTTGAGCTCGAACTTGGCAGGCAGGTAGGTGTCCTTGTAGACCCAGAAGTCGACCGACGCGGAGTCGATCGTCACGCTCACCGGCGGAGACGCGGCCGCAGCGGCGGCGGCAATCTGGCTGTTGAGCAGGTCGAGCGGCACCGAGACGTTGATGTGATAGGCGTCCTTGCCGCCGATCTGTTCCACGCCCACCAGCGTCGCCTTGGCTCCGGCGGCGTCGAGCTGCTGGCGCAACTGCGCGATCTGATCCTGCATCCCTGCCAGCGGCGAAGAGCCGGGCGTCGGAACCGCGACAGGCAGGCCGCCGGCGAGCGAGCTCAGGCTTGAGAGATCGGTCTTGGTGTACTTCGGTCCAAGCAAGCTGGCCTTGTAGTAGAGGCTTCCGCCGGCGAGGATCACGTCGGCGGTGATCGGGACGTTGCCCATCATCGGCAGAGCGGGCACTGCCACGGCGACATGAGCCGCCGAGTTGGCGATGTCCACATCACCTTCGATCGAGGTTCCGTCGAGCTTCAGGTCGCTGGTTATGGCGCTCAGGCTCTTGTCGCCGGTGCTCTTGAGGAAAGCGGCGTTGATCGTGCCGCTCAAGGCAACGGAGAGGTGGAACGACTTGACCGCGGTCCCGCCCGATATCGCCTGGGTGATGATCGAGCTGGGGTCGTTCGGATTGGCCGCGGGGGCTGCCGAGGAGCCGGCGGCGGAGCTGGCGCCTGCGGGCACGGCTGGCCCGCCCGGCGCGGCGGTGGTTGCACTGCTACTGCAGGCGCCGACGATCAGGCCTACCAGTGCGAACAGTACGACTGCCTTCCTGGGAAGACGCGACAACTTAGTGACCTCCTTGGGGTATGTGCGGCGCCAGATTGGCCGCCTGCCCATATGGGTGTCAAACGCGTACCGGACAACTGCCCGTTTGTCTCACGGTACAGAAGAAGGGGCCCCGGACCGTGCGGTCCGAGGCCCCGAAAAGAGGTTGCCGGGGAAGGTTAGAAGTCCATATCTCCACCGCCGCCGCCGTGGTTGTGGCCGGCGGCGCCGCCGTCCTTCTTCTCCGGAAGATCGGTGATGAGGGTCTCGGTCGTGAGAACCATCTTGGCGATCGAAGCCGCGTTCTCGAGGGCGGAGCGGGTCACCTTGGCGGCGTCCACGATCCCCTTCTCGAACATGTCCCCGAACTCGCCCTTGAGGGCGTCGTATCCGAAGCCGACCTTCATGCCCCGGACCTGATCGACGATGACCTCGCCGTGAGCACCGGCGTTGTCGGCGATCTGGCGGATCGGGTACTCGAGGGAGCGGCGAACGATGTCCACGCCGACCTGAGCGTCGGGGTCGTCGATCTTCATCTTCGAGAGTACGGCCTGGCAGTGGAGGAGGGTCGCGCCGCCGCCGGCGACCATGCCTTCCTCGATACCGGCCCGCACGGTCGAGAGCGCGTCCTCGATGCGGTGCTTCTTCTCCTTGAGCTCGACCTCGGTGGCCGCGCCGACCTTGATGACGGCAACGCCGCCGGCGAGCTTGGCCAGGCGCTCCTGGAGCTTCTCGCGATCGTAGTCGGAGGTGGTCTCCTCGATCTGAGCCTTGATCTGGGCCATCCGGGCCTTGATCGACTCAGGCGAGCCGGCACCCTCGACGACGGTCGTGTCGTCCTTGGTGGCGACCACGCGGCGAGCCTCGCCCAGGTCCTCGATCGTGACCGAGTCCAGCTTGCGGCCGATCTCCTCGCTGATGACCGTGCCACCCGAGAGGATGGCGATGTCGCGGAGCATCTCCTTGCGTCGATCGCCAAAGCCGGGGGCCTTGACGGCCAGGACCTGGATGGTGCCCTTGAGCTTGTTGACCACGAGGGTCGCCAGAGCTTCGCCATCGACGTCTTCGGCGATGATCAGCAGCGGGCGGCCGATCTGGACGACCTTCTCGAGCGCCGGAAGCATGTCCGGAACGGCCGAGATCTTCTTGTCTGTGATCAGGATTCGCGGGTTGTCGAGGACTGTCTCCATCCGGTCCGCGTTGGTCACGAAATAGGCCGAGATGTAGCCGCGGTCGAACTGCATCCCCTCGGTGTATTCCTTCTCCAGACCGAGAGACTGGCCTTCCTCGACCGTGACGACGCCGTCCTTACCGACCTTGTCCATGACCTCGGCGATGATGTCGCCGACTTCGGCGTCGGCAGCCGAGATGGTCGCGATGGCGGCGATCTCCGCACGCGAGTCGATCGGGCGGGACTGCTTCTTGATCTCCGCGACGACGGCGTCGACAGCCTTCTCGATCCCCACGCGGATCATCATCGGGTTGGCGCCGGCAGTTACGTTGCGGATACCTTCGTTGATCATCGCCTGGCCGAGGACCACGGCCGTCGTGGTGCCGTCGCCGGCGACGTCGTCCGTCTTTGTGGCGACTTCCTTGAGCAGCTGGGCGCCCATGTTCTCGAACGGGTCTTCGAGCTCGATGTCTCGGGCGATGGTCACGCCGTCGTTGGTGATCGTCGGCGCGCCGAACTTCTTGTCCAGGACGACGTTGCGTCCCTTGGGGCCGATCGTGACCTTGACGGCTTCGGCCAGGCGGTCGACGCCGCGCTTGAGTGAGCGACGAGCGGTCTCGTCGAAGACAATCTGCTTTGCCAAGTCTGTCTGTCCTCCGGATTTCTCAGGCCGACCGGGAGCTGACCCGGGGCCGGTTTCGGTTCGAATTTGGGCCGTGGACGGTCCGTCCTCGACCGGAGCGGCCATCGCCTACCGCTGCGCCCATCTTTGACATCGCGCGCCGGCGGGGCGGCCTCGTGCTAGTTCTCGACGATGGCGAGGATGTCCTTCTGGCTGACGATGAGGAGATCCTCGCCGTCCACCTTGAACTCGGTTCCGGCGTACTTCTGGTAGAGGACGCGGTCGCCAACCTTGACGTCCATCTTCTCGCGCGTCCCGTCTTCGAGGATCTTCCCAGGGCCGGCGGCGACGATGCTGCCTTCCTGTGGCTTCTCCTTGGCCGTATCCGGAATGACGATGCCGCTCTTGGTCATCTCTTCGCGAGCGCTCGGCTTGATCACGACTCGATCGCCAAGGGGCTTGAGCTTCTTGCTCGTCGCAGTGGCCGTTGCCAACGCGTTTCCTCCTGAGTGCGGCGGCTAAGTAAGCCGCCATGGGCCGTGGATGTGGGTTGTTCGGGGCGCCGACACGCGGCTGACAACCACGTCCTGATGAATGCCGGTCCGGTCTCCGCCCCGCTTCCGGCGCCGATCGCGCCACGCCCGGATCGGGCGTACCGGATGCATTAGCACTCTACCAATGAGAGTGCTAACAGCGTAATGACGGCCGGAGAGCCTGTCAAGCGTGCGCCCGGTCCGTCGCCGTATGGTAGGAGCGGTCTTTGGGCGGTGAAGTCCGGAAGGAGAACCCGTGATCAGCCGGAATACACGTGTCGGAGGAGCCTCCGAGTTGGGGCCGAGGCCTACGTCCTGGAACTCGGCATTCCAGCGGCACAGAAGGACTGGCCGGAGTGATGAGCGAACACGACGAGCTTCCGGACTACGTTCTGCGGAATCGCCATTACTGGGATGCCTACGCACCCAAGTGGGTCGCCAGCGGCGAACGAAACTGGGCCGCCTCGGAGGCCACATGGGGTGTCTGGGGCATTCCCGAGGCTGAGCTTCATATGCTCGACGACGTAGCCGGCCTGGACGCGATCGAGCTCGGTTGCGGGACGGCCTACGTCTCGGCCTGGCTGGCCCGCCGAGGAGCGCGGCCGACCGGGATCGACACCTCGGCCGCGCAGCTCGAGACGGCCCGGCGGCTGCAGGTCGAGCACGGTCTGGAGTTCCCGCTCATTCACGGCAACGCCGAGAGGGTGCCGCTGCCAGACGCCAGTTTCGACCTGGCGATCTCGGAGTATGGCGCCTGCATCTGGGCCGATCCGTACCGCTGGATACCGGAAGCGGCCCGCCTCCTCCGTCCGGGTGGTCGCCTGTCGTTCCTCGGGAACGCCTTTCTCTTCATGCTCTGCAGTCCCGACGAAGACGACGCGCCGCCGACGGACCGCCTTCTGCGCAACCAGTTCGGCACTCTTCGATTCGAGTGGCCCGACGACGATTCGGTCGAATTCCACCTGCCCCACGGCGAGATGGTCCGCCTTCTCCGGACGAACGGCTTCGAGGTCGAGGATCTGATCGAAATCCAGGCGCCCGAGGGAGCCACCACCCGTTTCAAGTGGATCGATCCGGAGTGGGCTCGTCGCTGGCCCAGCGAGGAGGTTTGGAAGGCGCGCAAGCGCGACTGAACCGGCCGCGACGGTGGATTGCGCCGCTCGTCTCGTCCGGCGGGCCTAGTGGGACTTGTCGATCGTGCTCAGGATCGTGTCGATCCCGCCTCCAAGAAAGAGGAGCACGCTGATGGCCACGATCGCGATCAAAGTGAGGATGAGCGCGTACTCGGCGAGCCCCTGTCCGCGGTCATGGAAGCGTCTCCGGGAACCGTTCATCCGCATCTCCCAAGCACACGGCGCATGTTATCAGCGCTTCGTCAACGCCAGGTCGATCGCGGAGAGATGCTCCAGCCGGTGGATCGACCGATCCAGCAGCGCGGGCCGCTCCGCCAGGATGGCCTCGACCGGAGTAGCCGCAGGCAGGCCGGCGATGATGGCGTCGACGGCTCGCGCCGCGGCCACCGTGTCTTCTATCGCGCCGCGTCCCGCCGCCGAGAAGGCTCCCCACGTGGGCGGCAGGGCGTCGTTCAGCAGGTCGGCCAGTTCGTGCGGCACGGGCATCGGCTGCACTCTCGGCCCCGGACGCGAGGGCAGCTCGCCAGCGAGCCGCCAGGAACCTGTCCCAGAACGCCATGTGGCCGAGTACCTGGCCCACCGTCCAGGCACCGTCGCCGGCGCGCAGGGTCAGCTCGGCCGAGGTCAGCCGAGCTGCCAACTCGGCCAGTCGAGTCAGGCTGGCTTCGTTCCGCTGCAGGTAGGAGCGATCCACGGGGGCAGCCGAGGCCGTGGTCCCGGCATGCGCGAGACCGACCCAGATCTGGTCCAGATGGTCGCCGCGGTGGCGGTGCCGGTGGAGCAGGAAGGCGTTCGGCCCGCCCTCGAGCGAATCCACGAGCGAGTCGGGTGCCTGCGCGATCTGGGCGTCCACGCTGGAAGCCGCTTCGAGAGCGAGAGCCGTGAGGGCGGCTCCGCCGATTACGGACCAATAGGGATGGAGCGATTCGTTGGCCAGATCCTCGGCCACCAGGACCGCGGCCTCGTCGACCGACCACGTGCCGGCCAGCATCTCCTGCCAGCGCGCCGACTGCCACCGGTCCCAGAACCCCATGTGGGCGACGGCCGAAGCCACCGTCCAGCCCTCGCCCAGGTCGACCGCCATCTGGGCCGGAGTCAGGGTCGCAAGGAGGCCGGCCATGCGCTCTCGCGATTCGTCGTTGGCGCGTTCGTGGCTGCGGTCCGTCATTGTCGTCTCCTGTTGGGCCGCACCCAGGGCCGGCGGGACGTCCGACGGCGCAGCGTCAGCTCGGGGAACGGCGCCGGAAAGTGGCGTCGTAGGCCGCGACGAGGCCTTCTCCAATGCTATCCGGGGTCGCGCCACGCTGCTCCGCAAGCCACTCCCCGGTGACGCGGACCCATTCCGGGGAGTTGCGCCGGCCGGAGAACGCGGCTCCGGACCCGGGCCCGTGCACGGCCGTGGCCGAGTGGCGCGGTACGCCCGGCGGCGCGAGATACGGGGAATCGGTCTCGATCAGAAGCCTCTCCCCGGGGACGAGACGCGCCACCTCCGCCGACGCCTCTTCGCCGCGCCTGAAGACCAGGCCGCTGAACGATATCGCGAGGCCGAGTTCGAGCGCGACCGAGGCGTAGTCCGCCGGACCGGAGAACGAGTGAAGGACCGCGCCCGCGCGATCTCCGAAGGCGGTCCTGGCGGCGGCTCCCCCGAAGCCCGCCGCGCGCAGCTCGGCGATCAACGCGTCCTGGGCGTCGCGCCGTCCTGCCGCGGAACGGCAGTGCAGAATGGCCGGCTTGCCCGAGTCGAGGGCGAGGCGCAGGTGGCGCCTCAGGTTGGCGAGCTGCGCCTCCGGCGGGGAGTGCATGCGGTCGAAGTCCAGGCCGGTCTCCCCGATCGCCACGACTCTCGGGTCGGCCGCCAGGCCGAACGATCGCGGCCCAATCCGCGTCCGTTGCGACGGCCGCGTCGTGAGGGTGGATCCCCGCGGCAGCGTCGATCCAATCGATCTCGACCGCCAGGCCGAGTGCGGCCTCCGACGATCCGGCGTCCCAACCTGGCACGAGCACCCGCTCGATTCCGACCTCGCGAGCGGCCGCGATCACCGCGACCCGGTCTCCGGCGAATGCGTCGGCCTGAAGGTGGGCGTGGCTGTCGACGAGCCTCATCGTTGCGCGCCCTCCGCTCGAGATCAGCCTTCGGCCGCAGCCGGGCTCTCGGTGTCGATCCGAGGAAACAGCGGCTCGGCGGTGGCGACACGCCCGCCGGGCTCGAAGCCTGCCTCCCACTCCAGCATGCCCAGTAGTCCGGGGCCCTGGGCCGGCGGAGCCGGCACTCCGTCGTCGCCGTACGGATACCCGTACCCGAGCTGCGCCAGGATCCGCCGCGCGGCCCCCGGCATGAACGGCGCAACGGCGAGGGCAACCAGGCGACAGGCCTCGACCAGGTCGCCGAGGACGAAGCTCAGGTGCTCGGCCTTGCCTTCGACCCCCGCCTTCGCCTCTTTCGCGAGAACCCAGGGCTGCTCCAGATCGACCTCCCGATTGGCGGCGTCGACGAAATGCCAGAGTGCCGCGAGCGCATCGCCCAGCTGGCACGCCTCCAGCTTGTCGCGGTACGCCGGAAGGGCGAGCCGCCAGGCCGCCTCGAGGGATCCGTGGCTCGGCGCCCGGGCGCTCGCCTTCGCGATAGCGGTTCACCATCGAGACCGTTCGGTTCAACAGGTTCCCGAAGTTGTTGGCCAGGTCCGAGTTGTAGCGCCGCACGAACGAATCCCAGGACACGTCGGCGTCCCTGTCGAACGGGACCTCGCGCAAGGCGACGTAGCGCGCGCCGTCGGCTCCGAGCGTCCGAACGACGTCGATCGGATCGAGGAAGTTCCCCCTGCTCTTGCTCATCCGCTCGCCCTGGGCCAGCAGCCAGCCATGGATCCAGACGTGGCGCGGCGCCTCGAGCCCGGCGCTCCAGAGCATGGCCGGCCAGTAGATGGTGTGGAAGCGGGCGATGTCCTTGCCGATGACGTGGAGGTCCGCCGGCCACCATTTCGCGAACGCTGCCGGATCGTCCGGGAAGCCGGCTCCGGTCACGTAGTTGACGAGGGCCTCGTACCAGACGTAGATCGTGCCCGCGGCGGGATCCCAGCTGCCGTCCGCCCGCTCCGACGAGGTTCCGTCGGGCATGATCGGGAACGGGATCCCCCACGCCGCCTCGGCCCGGCTGATAGAGAAGTCATCCAGCCCTTGCCGGATGAATCCGAGCATCTCGTTGCGCCGGTAGTCGGGTTGGGCGAAGTCCGGATGCTCCTCGAAGTAGCGCTCCAGACGCTCCTGATAGGCCGAAAGGCGGAAGAACCAGTTGTTCTCCGAGAGCCACTGGAGCACCACGGTCGGGTGGTTGGGGCAGCGCGTTCCCTCGGCCGTTTCGATCACATCGGACGGGGCCTTGAACCCCTCGCTCGGACAGTACCAGCCTTCGTAGGTGCCGACGTAGATGTCCCCGTTGGCATGAGCCCGCCGAATCATTTCCTGGGCGGACCGGATGTGGTCCGGATCGGTCGTCCGGATGAACCGGTCGGGACTGATCAGAAGGGCATCTTCGGCCGCCCGGAAGAGCGCCACGTTCTCGTCGACGAACTCGGCCGGCGACTTGCCCAGCTCGGCGGCCCGCTGGGCGATGTTGACCGAATGCTCGTCGGTTCCGGTCAGGAAACGAGTCTCGTCGCCCTTCATTCGATGCCAGCGCGCAATCACATCGGCGCCGATCACCTCGTACAGGGTGTGCAGCCCGGGCTTGTTGTTCGCATATGCGATTGCCGTCGTGACGTAGAAGCGATCTGCGGGGCTCATGGCGCCCGATGGTATCAGGCGGTGCGACGCCGGGCGACCGGCTGCCGGCCTGCCCACCGACGTCCGGCGCCCGATGGAGAGCCGCACGGAGGAGCTCGTCGGACCGAAGGACAGGACATCCATCCTCCCCGAACGGGTAAGAGCTCATCGCTCGGGCCGATTCGGCTACCCTCGTTCGCATCAGGACTCTCGAGAGGTGCCGGTGCTTCGCGACGGAAAAGGGCTACGGAAAAGCGGCGTCGGGCCGCGAACCGAAGGGATGAACCTCCCCTCGGGCGATTATCGCGAGCCGGCCGGTCGCAGGATGGCCGGGCGCGCGTCCGCTCGCCGGTCCCGAATCCCCGTCCAGCCCAGGTTGCTGGTCGGCCTCGAAACGGCCGCCATCATCCTGGCCGCCACCGTCATGTCCGGCGCGATGGACCAATCCAATACCACTCTCGTCGTCATGGGCTTCGATCCGGATCGCGCCCAGCTCATAACGTCGCTCATGATCGGAGCCGTCGTCGCGGCTGCGGCGATGCTGGCGACGGCACGGTTCGGTCTGGCTGCCTGGCTCGGTTTCGGCGCCGCCGCAGTGCTCTTCGGCGGCACGTTCGCCGCCGAGACGGCAGGTGCCCTCGGTGCCCGGGGCGTCGACGGAGCCTTCGACCTGGGCGGCTGGCTCCAGACGCTGCTCGCCCTGGCCGTCAGCGGCGCGGTCACGGGATGGGCCGGTGCGGCTCTCGGGTCCACGGCCCGCCCCTCGATCGTCCGGGCCCTGGGCGTCTTGAGGAGCGCCGTCGTCGAGCGGCGCATCGAACCGGGCGCCATGCGCTACCCGGTGGGGCTGGCCGTGGTGCTGGTTCTTCTCGTGGTGGCGGTGCCCTACCTTCGGGGATCTCGTCAACTACACGCCGGACTCACTGATGAGGCGCGGAGCGGCGCCGGTTGACGTCGCCGCCGCCACGGCCCTTCCCGTCGACTCCGGAAGCTCCCCTTCGCCCGAGATACCGGCGTCTGCCGGCCCCACGTCCTCGACGCCGGGGCCGTCGGCCACGCCCGGCGGGCCTGCGCGGCCGTGGCTCGCATGGCTGCCCACCGGAACCGGTCGGGTCACGACCACGAACATGCCGGCACCGTGGAAGGGCGGAACGGCCTCGGCGGTAGACGTGACCGTGTACACGCCGCCCGGCTACGATCCGACCGGCTCCAGAAGGTATCCCGTGCTCTACGAGGCGCCCACCGGATACCACCTCTGGGATGGCGCGACGAACGTGAAGACCGCCCTCGACACTCTCATCGACTCGGGCTCCATGCCGGCCACTATCGTCGTCTTCATCGACTCGTCCGGAGGGCCGTTCGCCTCCACCGAATGCGCCAACTCATTCGACCACCGCGAGTGGTACGACACCTTCGTCGGTCAGACGGTGGTTGCATGGATGGACGGCCACTACAAGACGATCCCCGAGAGCCGGGCTCGGGCGATCGCGGGCATGTCGGAAGGCGGCTACTGCGCGGCGATCCTCGCTCTTCACCACCCTACCGTCTTCGGCACCGCCATCTCCTTCTCGGGCTACTTCCAGGCCGGCGCGGCTGGCGGAGATTCCCCGGCCCCGTTCGGAGGCGTCAAGACGCTGCTGGCGGACTACTCGCCGACGCTGGTGGCCACGCAGCTGGCACCCGCGACGCGGTCGCAACTTCACTTCATCATCGTTGCCAAGCCGGACCAGCCCGGATACGGACCCGACGCCGTCGCCTTCGAGAAGGTGCTCGCCGGCGCCGGATACGGGTACGACGCGATCGTTGCGTTCGAGCCGCATGGCTGGTCTCAGGTCCGCGACTACTTCCCTGCCGCCGTGGAGGCTTGGGCGACTCGGGAAACAGAATCCGGAGTCTTCGCCGGCTCCGGCTAGCCTCCGGCTCGAATACCGCGCCCGACGCCAGGTTCGGCTCGTCCACGCGTCGGCGGCGCCCGCCTCGTCTAGAGTGAGAGGCGCATGTTCGAGACGCTCCTGGTCATCGTTCTGGCCGGCCTGGCCGGCCCGCTGATCGCCGCCGGTCCCCGTCCCCTGGTGCCCGCCGTCGTCGGCGAGATCGTGGCCGGGGCGATACTCGGACGCACCGGCTTCGGCGTCATCGACCCCACGACTCCTGCCAACGCCTTCCTGTATACGCTCGGGTTCGCGATGCTGATGCTGGTCGCGGGCTCCCAGGTCCAGCTTCAGGGACCGGCCCTGGCTTCCGGGGCGCGATCGGCCGCCGTCGCGTTTGCGATCGTGGCCGCGCTGTCGATCCCGGCCGGAGTCGCGATCGGGGCCGTCCTCGCGCCGTCGGCACCTGTGGCTCTCTTTCCGGTGCTCCTGGCCGGCAGCTCGGCCGCGGTGGCATTCCCCATCCTCAAGGAGCGCGGCCTGCTCGGCCCTCAGATCGCGCTGCTGATCGCCTGGATACCGATCGCCGACGCTGTGACCGTGCTGATCATGCCGCTCACTCTCATCGGCGCGTCCACGATCCCCACCGCGCTCGCGGGCGACGCTCTCATCATCGTGGCCACTCTCGGCGCGCTGCTCCTCGGCCGAAACGTCGAGAAACATCCGTGGGCCCTCATGCTGCGTGATCTATCTCGAACGCGCGGCTGGGCACTCCAGCTTCGCATCGCCCTCCTTCTGCTCATAGGGCTCTCGCTGATCGCGAGCCAGACCGGCGGTTCCACGCTGCTTGCCGGATTCGGAGCGGGCCTCGTGCTCGCGAGACTCCAGGAACCCGAGCGGCTCGAAGTCCAGCTCTCGGGCCTCGCGGAAGGCTTCTTCGTCCCCGCGTTCTTCGTGCTGCTGGGCTCGGAGCTCGACTTCCGGGCCCTGGGCGCCGATCCGCGGGCCGTGGTCCTTGCCGTCGTGATGGCCGCCGCCGCGATAGCCATCCACCTCGCGGCAGGGCGGGTTGCCGCGCCGCGATCGTGGTCGGCCTACGGCCTTGCGGCCTCCGCCCAGCTCGGCCTGCCGGCGGCAGCCGCCTCCTTAGGGCTCGCGACCGGGTCCCTGTCGCCATCGATCGCGGCCGCAATCGTGGCGGCGGGCTGCCTCACGGTGCTCCCCGCCTCCATTGGCACACGCCGGCTGGCCGCGGCGCTCTCCGCCCAGCCGAGCCCCGCCCAGCCGAGCCCGCCCCGGCGGCGCCCGGCTAGTGGCGGAAGTGCCGCACTCCCGTGACGAGCATCGCCACGCCGGCCTTCTCGGCCACTTCGATTACCTCGGCGTCGCGCATCGAGCCGCCCGGCTGGGCGAAGGCCGTCACGCCGGCGTCCAGGCAGACCTGGACCGCGTCGGGGAACGGGTAGAACGCGTCGGACCCGCAGGCCGCGCCGCGCAGGGACTCCTGGCCGTGGAAGGCGATGGCCTTGGCGACGGCCTGGCGGGCGGCGTCGACGCGGCTCGTCTGGCCCGAGCCCAGGCCGATCTCCATCCCGTCCTTGACCAGGACGATGGCGTTCGAGACCACGCCGCGGCACAGGCGCCAGGCCAGGTCCAGGTCGCGCATCTCCCGGTCTGTCGGGGCCCGCGACGTTACGAGCTTCCAGGTGGCGGGGTCGTCCGGCACGACGTCCGCGGCGGTCACGAGCACGCCACCGCCGGCGACGCGTATCGAACCCAGCGGATCCGGCGCCGGGGCGGCCTGGCCGCTGCCGAGGATGGGATCCTCGAGCAGCCTGCAGGTTCGTCTTGCGGGCGAGGATCGCCAGCGCCTCCGGCGAATAGGACGGAGCCACGATCACTTCCAGGAAGATCGAGGCGAGCCCCTCGGCGGTGGCGGCGTCGACCTCCCGGGTCAGCGCCACGACGCCGCCGTAGGCGGAGACGGGATCGCCGGCAAGGGCGTCCTTCCACGCTTCGGCGAGGGTCGCCCGCTCGGCCGCGCCGCAGGGGTTGGTGTGCTTGACGACGACGCAGGCCGCGCCACGCAGCTGGCGGGCTATGGCGTCGGCGCCGGACGCGTCCAGGACGTTGTTGTAGCTGAGAGCCTTGCCCTGCAGGATGGTGCCGCCCATGGCAAACGGCCCGGCCCATCTCCCCGTCCCGGGACGGCGGTATCGAGCGGCCTGCTGGTGCGGGTTCTCGCCGTAGCGCAGCGTCTCGACCTTTTCCAGGCCCACGACGAGCGTCGGCGGGTACGGGTCGGCGGAGCCCGGGAGGCCGGGCTCGTCGGGCAGCGCCACTCCGGCCGCGGCCATTCGCGCCGGGCAGCTCGGCGGCGATTCGGGCGTCGTAAGCGCCGGTGTGGCGGAACGCCTCGACGGCCAGCGCGGAGCGCAGCCCCTCCCCCACCCGACCGTTCGTCTCCAGCTCCTCCAGCACGGCCGCATACCGACTCGGCGAGGTCACGATCGCGACGGAGGCGTGGTTCTTGGCCGCGGCGCGGACCATCGAAGGCCCGCCGATGTCGATCTCCTCGACCAGGTCGTCGAAGGAGATCCCGGGCTTCTCGGCCGCCGCGGCGAACGGATAGAGGTTGACCACGACCAGGTCGAACGGGTCGATGGCGGCGGCGGCCAGCTGCTCGCGATGGGAGGCCAGCCGCCGGTCGGCGAGGATCCCGCCGTGGACGCGCGGATGGAGCGTCTTCACGCGCCCGTCGAGCATCTCCGGGAAGCCGGTGACGGCGGCCACGTCCGTGACCGGCAGCCCGGCCGAGCGGAGTGCCCTGGCGGTACCGCCGGTGGAGACCAGCTCGAAGCCGAGGCGAACCAGCCCGGCTCCGAATTCGGGCAGGCCGGTCTTGTCGGAGACCGAAAGCAGGGCCCGGCGCGGAACCGGCATCGTCTCCGCCGCTCGGGCGGCATCGATGCGAACGGTTCGGCCGTCCGGCTCGATCGTCAGCGCGCCGGCCAGGGCCAGGCCCACGGCGCGCGGCAGGAGCCGGTGCTCGACGGCATGGATCCGCTCGAAGAGCGTCTCCTCCGTGTCGCCGGGGAGGACCGGGACGGAGTCCTGGAGGACTATCGGGCCGCCGTCCAGCGAGGAGTCGACGAAGTGGACGGTCACCCCGGTGACCTTGACGCCGGCCGCGAGCGCGTCGCGGACGCCGTGCGCGCCGGGGAACGCCGGCAGCAGCGCCGGATGCAGGTTCAGCATCCGGCCCGGGAACGCGGCCAGCATCGCGGGTCCTGTGATGCGCATGTACCCGGCCAGCACGACAAGCTCCGGGGCAACGGCCGCGACCGACTCCGCGAGAAGGCGGTCCTCTTCGGCCCTGGCGGCGTCGTCGCCGCGTGGCGCCGCCGGCACGAGAAGCGTCTCGATCCCCTGCTCCACGGCCCAGTCCAGCGCCGCGCAAGCGCGATCGGCGAAGACCAGGGCCATCTCGGCGTCGAGCGCGCCGCGCGCCGCCGCCGCGTGCAGGGCCCGCAGGTTGCTCCCGGTTCCCGAGACGCCGACCGCGATCCGATGCGCCACGCCGCTCCTCCTCCGTCAAACCCCGCCGGGGCATTGCCAGTACGAATCAGGACTCCGAATAGCGCGGTCCGCCCGCGTCCGCCACCACTACCTCGCCGACATGCCAGGCCTCGAGACCGTCATCCTCCAGGCTGCGCACGGCAGCTTCCACAGCCTCGGCCGGCACGACGCAGACCATGCCCAGCCCGCCGTTGAAGGTCGATCGCAGTTCCGCGTCCGAGAGCCCGCCCAGGGCGCCGATCAGCCGCATGACCGAAGGCATCGGCCAGTTGCCGGGATGGACGCACGCGCCGAGCCCTTCCGCCAGAACTCGGGGCACGTTGCCGGGCAGCCCGCCGCCGGTGATGTGGGCCACTCCCCGCAGGTCCGCCCCGGCATCGGTCAGACGCCGCCGCAGCCTCAGGATGGCCTGCGAGTAGATCCGTGTCGGCGTCAGGAGCACCTCGCCCAGGGTCCGATTCGCCGTCTCCGGTTCGGGCGTGGTCTCCGGGCCGAGGATCCGGCCGGCCAGCTCCCGGTAGCCCTCGCCGAGGTCCAGGTTCTCCTCTGCGACGATTCGCCGCACGAGCGAGAAGCCGTTGGAGTGGAGTCCGGACGAGGCGATCCCGATCAGCGCGTCGCCGGCCCGGGCCGCGGTTCCGTCCAGCAACCGGTCGCGCTCGACGACCCCGACGCAGAAGCCCGCCAGGTCGAACTCGCCGGGCTCCATCAGGCCGGGGTGCTCGGCCGTCTCGCCGCCGATCAGCGAGCAACCGGCCAGGCGGCAGCCGTCCGCGACCGAAGCCGACGATCGCCGCAACCCGCTCCGGGAATACGTGCCCGACGGCGAGGTAGTCCAGGAAGAAGAGCGGCTCGGCACCGGCGCAGACCAGGTCGTCCGCGCACATCGCCACCAGGTCGTGCCCGATCGGTGTCGTACACGCCCAGCGCCATGGCGATCGCCGTCTTGGTTCCGACGCCGTCCGTGGAGCTGACCAGCACCGGCTCGCGCATCCCGGCGGGCAGGGCCATCGCGGAAGCGAAGCCGCCCAGCCCGCCGATCACCTCGGGGCGGCGAGTGGCCTCGACGGAGGCCCGCATCAGCTCCACCGCACGCTCCCCGGCGTCGATGTCGACCCCGGCGCCCCGGTAGGCGTCCCACGCCCCGCCCGACTTGGCCCCGTGGCCGGGGCGACTCTCACTCATGGGGTTTCTCGGCGGCGCCCTGGACCTCCCCCAGCGAGACCGGCTCGCCGTCCGCATCCTCGAGGACGAACTTGTGACGGGTCGTGTCGTAGGGCACCGGCACCGGGTAGCGCCCGTCGAAGCAGGCGAAGCAGAAGCGGTCGTACGGCAGGTCGAGCGCCTCCAGGACCCCGCCGATCGAGAGGTAGCTGAGCGAATCGGCGCCGACGAACTCGCGGATCTCCTCGACCGAATGCGTCGAGGCGATCAGCTCGGTCTCGATCTGGGTGTCGATGCCGTAGAAGCAGGGGTGGTGGATCGGCGGCGAGCTGACGCGGAGGTGGACTTCGGTCGCGCCGGCCTTGCGCAGGAGAGCCACGATCTGGCGGGTGGTCGTGCCGCGCACGATGGAGTCGTCCACGACGATCAGCCGCTTGCCGGCCACGACTTCGCGCAGCGGGCTGAGTTTGACGGTGACGCCGCGCTGGCGCATGGCCTGGCTGGGCTGGATGAACGTCCGGCCGGAGTAGCGGTTGCGGACCATTCCCTCGCGATATGGCAGCCCGGAACCCTCGGCGTAGCCGGCGGCCGCCGGCGCTCCCGTGTCGGGCACCGGCATCACCAGGTCCGCTTCGACGGGCGCCTCGCGAGCGAGCGCCACGCCCATGCGGCGGCGCGATTCGTACAGGTTGCGCCCGAGCATGTAGGAGTCCGGCCGGCCGAAGTAGATCAGCTCGAAGACGCAGAGCTGCTCGTGGCCCGCGGCGAAGCGCACGGAGACCGGCTCCTTGCCCTCCTCGAGGACGACGATCTCGCCCGGCTCGACGTCGCGCACGACTTCGCCCCCGGCGACCTCGATCGCCGCGGACTCGGAGCTGATCAGCCAGCCGCCCGAATGCTTGCCCTCCGGATCGCCCGGCTCCGGCTCGAGCCGGCCCAGGACGAGCGGCCGGAAGCCGAACGGGATCGCGCACGCCGATGACTCGCTTCTCGTCCAGGATCGCCAGCGAGTAGGCGCCCTGCACCAGCGGCAGGATCCGCTTGAGCGCCTCCACCGTGTCGCCGGTCGTGTCGTCGGCCAGGAGCGCCGTCAGCAGCTCGGTGTCGGTCGAGGCCGAAAGGCGTGACTTGCCGCCCTCGAGGTGCGAGAGCAGCTCGCGGGTATTGACGAGGTTGCCGTTGTGGCCGATCGCCAGGGCGTGGCCGTGGCCCAGCCGGAAGGTCGGTTGGGCGTTCTCCCAGATCGTGGAACCGGTCGTCGAGTAGCGGCAGTGGGCGATGGCGAGAGAGCCGCGCAGGCTCGGCAGCCGCCGCTCGTCGAGGACCTGCGCGATCAGCCCCAGGTCCTTGTACAGCATCAGCTGCTCGCCGTCGCTGACGGCGATCCCCGCCGACTCCTGGCCCCGGTGCTGGAGCGAGAAGACTCCCAGCGCGGCGACGCCGGCGGCGTCGACGCCCGGCGTGACGGCGCCGAAGATCCCGCACACGGCTAGTTGCCCGTGCCGGTGGCGGCGGGCGGGACGGCCTCGGTCCGGTGTCCCGGCTCGTGTCCCGAGCCGTGCTCCACGCCGAGGGCGCGGGCGAGGCCGTGATCCCAGGTGTGGCGCAGATCGGCCAGAGAGACGTCCAGGGCATCGGCCACGCGCGAGCCGCGCTCCTCGGCCGCGCCCGTCGCGCCCTCTCCGGTGAGTTCGATGCGGAGCCGGTCGCCACCGACCGTGCCGAGCGTTTCGGCCGCCAGGCCGAACTGGCGGGCGAGCAACTCGATCGCCGCGGCCTGGCGAGGCCGGCACGAGAGCACCAGGCGGCCGGGGCTCTCGCCGAACAGCTCGATGGCCGGGGAGCCCGATACACCCAGCCTCAGGCGGGCGCCCAAGCCGCTCCACATGCAGCACTCGGCGATGGCGACGGCAAGGCCGCCGCCGGAGACGTCCTGGGCAGAAGCCACCAGCCCGCGCCCGATGGCCTCGCGGATGAACGACTGGAGGGCCGCCTCGCGTTCGAGATCGACACTCGGCGGCGCGTCCTCCGAGGAAAGCCCGGCCAGGGAGGCGTAGGCGGAACCGGCCATTCCGGGCGCACTGTGTCCGATCTGGACGACGCTGTCGCCCTCGGTCGTGAACGGCGGCCGGACCAGGAGCGAGATGTCGTCGAGCAGGCCCACGACGCCGATCTCGGGAGTCGGCGCGATGGCTCCGCCCGGGTACTCGTTGTAGAGCGAGACGTTGCCGCCGGTGACCGGGATGCCCAGGGCGCGGCAGGCGTCGCCCATGCCGCGGACCGCCTCCTGCAGCTGCCAGAACGCCTCCGGCCGCTCGGGGTTGCCGTAGTTGAGGCAGTTGGTTATGCCCAACGGCCGCGCTCCAGTGATGCTGACGTTGCGGGTGGCCTCGGCCACCGAGAGCTGGGCGCCCAGGTACGGGTCGATGGCGCTGACTGTCTGGTTTCCATCGGTCGTGGCAACGAGCCCCTTCTTCGTCCCCTTGACCCGAAGCACCGCGGCCCCGTGGCCGGGCCAGTCGACGGTGTTGCTCTGGACGCAGGCGTCGTACTGCTCGTAGACCCAGTGGCGGCTCGAAAGGTTGGGACTGCCGAGCAGGGCGACCAGGACCGCGGCCGGATCCATGCCACGTTCGGGAAGCCCGTCTTGCGCGGTCAGCGGGATCCCCGGGGCGGGCGCCTGGCGCCGTCGCGTCGGGGGCGTGGCGAGGCGATAGTGGACGATGGCCTCGCTGGTGAGGGCCTTCGCGGGAATGCGGGCGATCTCCGTCGCTCCGGGGTTGGGTCGGCCGTCCGAGCCGATGCCGCCCTCCACGATCGCGATGTCGCCGTCGGTCGTGACGCGGCCGACCAGGGCGATCGGGATCCCCCACCGCTCGCAGACCTCGCGCACGGCCGGGTAGTTCTCCGGCCGGCACGTGGCCAGCATCCGCTCCTGCGACTCGGAGATCATGACTTCCCAGGCCGCCATGCCCGGCTCGCGCCGCGGGATCGCGTCCAGGTCCATGAGGATGCCGGTGCCGGCCTTGTCGGCCGACTCGGACGACGCGCAGGAGATGCCGCCGGCGCCCAGGTCCTGGATCCCCTCGACCAGGCGGCGGTCGATCAGCTCCAGGCTGGCCTCGATCAGGAGCTTCTCCGCGAACGGGTCGCCGACCTGGACGGTGGGCCGCTTGTTGGGATCGGAGTCGGCGAAGGTCGCCGAAGCGAGCACGCTCGCACCGCCGATTCCGTCGCGGCCGGTCGTGGAGCCGAAGAGAACCACGTAGTTCCCCTCGCCGGGGGCCTCGGCCAGGATCAGCATCCGCTCCTCGAGCAGGCCGATGGCCATGACGTTGACCAGCGGATTGCCCTGGTAAGACGGGTCGAAGACGAGCTCTCCACCCACGGTCGGGACGCCGACGCAGTTGCCGTAGCCGCCGACGCCGCGCACGATGCCATCCACGAGGTGACGGGTCCGCGGGTCGGTCGGGTCGCCGAAACGCAGCGCGTCCAGGACGGCGATAGGCCGGGCGCCCATGGTGAAGATGTCGCGCAGGATTCCGCCCACGCCGGTCGCGGCGCCCTGGTAGGGCTCCACCGCGGACGGGTGGTTGTGGCTTTCGATCTTGAAGGCCACGGCCAGGCCGTCTCCGATCCGGACCACGCCCGCGTTGTCGCCGGGGCCCGCCATCACGCCGCTGCCTCGTGTCGGCAGGGTCTTCAGGAGCGGCTTGGAACTCTTGTATGAGCAGTGCTCGCTCCACATGACGCTGAACATGGCCAGCTCGACGTGGTTGGGATCGCGGCCGAGCTTGCCGCGAATCGCCTCCAGCTCCTCGTCGGTTACGCCGAGCTGGCGGTGGAGGGGCTCGGCACGCGGCCCGCGGCCGGCGGTGTGGCGGTCACTTCGCTCATCGGGCCGCCACCTTCGATCTGCGCGAGCCGGCCGGCCGGCCGCCTCCCATTCGCCCGCACTCACGACCAGCGAGCGGATCAGCTGCATCCCATCGTCCGAGCCCAGGATCGACTCGGACATGCGCTCCGGATGCGGCATCAGACCGGCCACGTTGCCGGCGGCGTTGCAGACTCCGGCGATCGCCCGCAGGGAGCCGTTCGGGTTGGCCGGATCGTCCGGGTCGAGGGCCGGCGTGCCATCGTCGCGGACGTAGCGGAAGAGCACCTGGCCGTCCCGTTCGAGCGCGTCCAGCGTCGCCTCGTCGGCGTAGTAGCAGCCCTCCCCGTGGGCGATCGGGACGTGGATGCGGCCGGCCCGTGGCCGCTCGGGTGAACGGCGAATCCAGGCGCTCCGGCTTGATGGCCACGATCCGGCAGGCGAACCGCAGCGACCGGTTGCGCAGCAGCGCCCCGGGCACGAGCCCGGCCTCGGCCAGGACCTGGAAACCGTTGCAGATCCCAAGGACGTGGCCGCCGGCGGCCGCGAACTCGGAGACGCCGCGCATCACCGGGGAGAAACGGGCGATGACCCCGGCCCGGATGTAGTCGCCGTAGGCGAAGCCTCCCGGCAGGACGACGGCCGACACGCCCTGCAGGTCGGGCGACTCGTGCCAGAGGGTGACCGGATCGACGCCCGCGACGGCCAGCGCGTTCAGCGCGTCCACGTCCGAGTTCGAGCCCGGGAAGGTGACGACCCCGACCTTCACGCCAGCGTCGCCTTCGTCGAATCGGTCGATGAGGTCGCCTCGAGCAGCTCGATCGCATAGGCCTCGATCAGCGGGTTGCTCAGCAGCTCCCCGGCCAGGCCTTCCACGACCTGACGCGCCGCGGCCTCCGAATCGGCGGTGACGGTCAGCTCGGCCCGGCGCCCTACCCGAACCCTCGACACGTTCGTAACGTTCAGGTGCGGCAGGCTCAGCTCCACGGCCCGGCCCTGCGGGTCGAGGATCCCCGGCTTGGGAAGCACGTTGACGGCGTAGCGGAACTCGCTCATGGGGCGATCACGTCCTCCTGCAGGTAGCGCTCGAAGCTGGCCTCGGTAATCCGCTCGAACGCGGCCACGTAGCGCTCTCGCGTCCCGGCGACGATCTCCGCCGGCAGCGCCGGTCCGGGGTAGGTCTTGTCCCACGCCTGGGTCTCGAGCCAGTCGCGGACGAACTGCTTGTCGAAGCTCGCCTGGGCCCGCCCCGGCTGGTAGGCGGCGGCATCCCAGAAGCGACTCGAATCGGGCGTCAGGACTTCGTCGATCAACATCAATTCGCCGGTGTCGACGGCGGTGCCGAGCTCGAACTTCGTGTCGGCCAGCAGGATGCCGCCCTTCTCCGCGATCGCCGCTCCCCGCCAGTAGAGGGCCACGGCGACGTCGCGGACTCGCTCGGCCAGCTCGCCTCCGACGAGTTCGACCATCGCGTCGAAGCCGATGTTCTCGTCATGCCCGACCTCTGCCTTTGTCGAGGGCGTGAAGATCGGTTCCGGAAGCCGGCCCGACTCCGGCAGGCCGGGGGGCAGCTTGATGCCGCAGATCGAGCCGTCGCGGAGGTAGTCCTTCCAGCCCGAGCCGGCCACGTAGCCGCGAACGATGACCTCCACCGGCAGCACCCTGGCGCGGCGGCACAGCATCATCCGGCCCCGCAGCTCCCGCAGGCCGGCCTCGTCGGTGAAGCCGTCGGGCAGATCCGCGGGGTCGGTCTCGAGCAGATGGTTCGGGATCAGATCGGCCGTCTGCTCGAACCAGAAGCGCGACAGCCCGGTCAGGACCCGGCCCTTGTCCGGGATCGGCGTCGGCAGCACGACATCGAAGGCGGAGAGACGGTCGCTCGCCACCAGAAGCAGGCGATCGTCCACTTCGAAGAGGTCGCGAACCTTGCCCGACCGGACGAAGCCGCCCGAGCCCGCCAGCGTGTGGCCGGCAGAACGAGGATCGCCCGGCCGATCGGGCATGGCGGCAGGGTCAGCGGGCGGCATCGGCAGCCTCCTTTCCGGCGGGGACGAGTCCATCCAGGCGAGCCATCGCGGTGGCCACGTTGCGAAGGAAGACGCTCTCGTCGAAGCAGGCCGCGAGGGCTTCGTCGGAGATCCGGGCGGCGACATCGGGGTCGGCGGCCAGCACATCGCGCAGCTGGCGGCGCTCGTCTGCCGCCCGCAGCGAGCATCGCTGCACGACTTCGTAGGCCTCCTCGCGCGAGATGCCCGCTTCTTCGACCAGGGCCAGCAGGACGCGGCTGCTGCAGTGGAGGCCGAGCCCCCGTTCGATGTTCTCCCGCATTCGAGCCGGATTGACCACCATCCGCTCGATCAGGCCCCGCGTCTTGGTGAGCATGTAGTCGAGCAGGATCGTGGCGTCGGGCAGCAGCACTCGCTCCGCGCTGGAGTGGCTGATGTCGCGTTCGTGCCAGAGAGGCTGATTCTCCAGGGCGGTGACGGCGTAGCCGCGCAGCAGGCGGGCCATGCCGGCGATCCGCTCGGACAGGATCGGGTTGCGCTTGTGGGGCATTGCCGAGCTGCCCTTCTGGCCTGTGCGGAAGGGCTCCATCAGCTCGCCGATCTCCGTGTGCTGGAGGTTGCGGACCTCCGTGGCGATCCGCTCCAGGCTGCCGCCGGTGATGGCGATGGCCGCTACGAGGGCCGCATGTCGGTCTCGCTGCACGATCTGAGTCGAGATCGGGTCGCGGTGGAGGCCGAGATCGGCCAGCACTTCCTCCTCCAGATCGGGGTCGAGGTGGCTGTAGGTCCCGACCGGCCCGGAGATCTTGCCGGTCGCGGCATCGTCGACCGCGGCGGCGAGCCGGGTCCGGTCGCGGTCGATCTCGAATGCCCAGCCGGCGATCTTCATGCCCAGGGTCGTCGGCTCCGCATGAACCGAATGAGTGCCGGCCCATCATCACCGTCCCGGCTTCCGCTCGGGCGCGGGCGACGAGAGCGCCGATAAGCTCGTCGCAGTCGGTCAGGAGGCGCCGCCCGGCCGCCTGGAGCTGCAGGCCGAGGGCCGTGTCGATGACGTCGCTGCTGGTCAGGCCGAGGTGGAGATACCGGCCTTCCTCCCCGACCGTCTCGGCGACCTGGCTGACGAAGGCGATGACGTCGTGGTCCGTCGTCTTCTCGATTTCGGCGATGCGATCCACGTCGACCCTGGCGCGGCTCTCGATGGCTCGGAGCGCCGCGGCGGGAACGGTGCCGCGAGCCACCTGGGCGCGGGCCACGGCGATCTCGACCCTCAGCATCCCCTCGAAGCGGGCCCGGTCGGTCCAGATTGCGCCCATCTCCGGCAACGTGTAGCGCGGGATCATGAGGCGGCCCCCGCGGGCGCGGGCTGCGCGGACCCGGCTGGTGTGGCCGGTGCGATCGCCGCCGGAGGCAGCTTGGCCGCGATGTCGTGGCGGCGCTGCATCCCGTCCCATTCGATGAACGCCGCGGCGCTCTCGGCGTGCCGGCGCGCGGCCGGAATCGTAGCCCCCGCTCCCACGACCGCCAGGACGCGCCCGCCGTTCGTCCGGAACTGCCCGTCCGATCCGCGCATCGTGCCGGCGTGGAAGATCGTTGCGCCGGCGCGGGCAGCCTCGTCCAGCCCGGATATCGGGTCTCCCTTGCGGGGCGTCTCCGGGTAGCCGGCCGCCGCCATGACGATCGCCACGGCGGCGTCGTCCGTGGCCGGCAACACGCGGCCGGTGAGCCCCATGCCGGCCGCCGCTCCCGCCAGGTCGCCGATCGCGGCGCCCAGAAGCAGCGGACCCAGCGGCACCGCCAGCCGGGGCAGCAGAACCTGCGCCTCGGGGTCGCCGAACCTGGCGTTGCACTCGATCAGCACCGGTCCGTCGGGCGTGAGCATCAACCCGGCGTAGAGGGCGCCGCGGAACGGGGCGCCGCGACGGGCAAGCTCGGCCAGTATGGGCAGGTGGATGGAGTCCACGAGACTGGCGCAGAGACTCTCCGGCAGATCGGGGACCGGGCTGTATGCGCCCATGCCGCCTGTGTTGGGGCCCCGGTCGTCGTCGAGGAGCCGCTTGTGGTCGCGCGCCGGCGGCAGAGCCAGGGCCTCGTGGTCGTCGCAGATCGCGATGAGGCTGGCCTCGGCACCGAAGAGCCGCTCCTCGATCACGACCCTCGGCTGCGGAGCAGCCGAGGGTTTGTCAGAAGCCGCCTGCGGCGCCTTCTGAGAACCCTCGAACAAAGCTCGGAGCGCCGTCTCGGCAGCCGCGTAGTCGTCGCAGACCGTGACTCCCTTGCCGGCCGCGAGGCCGTCCGCCTTGACGACCACGCCGCGCGATCCGGGCGCTTCCGCCAGGGCCCGGGCAAAGGCCAGAGCCGGCTCGAGGGTCGCGAAGTCGCGGCCGCGGGCCATTCGGACTCCCGCCGCCGCGGCCACGTCCCGGCAGAAGGACTTGCTCCATTCGATCCGCGAAGCGGCCCTGCTCGGCCCAAAGACGGGCACGCCCGCCTGGACCAGCGCATCGGCCACGCCGGCCGCCAGCGGCGCCTCCGGGCCGACGACGACCAGATCCACGTTCTCGGCCGCGGCCAGCTCCACGACGGCCGCCGCATCCAGCGGAGAAACGGGGGCACAGCGCACCTTGGGCTCGGCGGAGATGGCGTCACTGCCGGGCGCCACGATCACGGTTGCCACGCCGGCCTCGCGAACGAGCTTCCAGACGAGGGCGTGTTCGCGGCCGCCGCCGCCCAGGACGAGGAGACGCGCAGGCGCATGGCCGGCCTCACCTTGCTCGGGGGTGGCGGGCCGGTTCATCGCGTGGCCGGAGCCTCGGACGGGACCGCGGACGGTGCCGCCGCCGGAGGCCGGGGCCGCAATTGCCGGGCCCTCCGCTCTATCGTCTGGTGCCGCTCCGGCCCCACCGACACGAGGCATATCGGCGCGCCGGAGAGCCTCTCGACGGCGTCCACGTAGCGCCGGGCGTTCTCCGGCAGGTCGCTCATCGACCGGCAGTCGTGCAACGGTTCGGTCCAGCCGGGGAAACGCTCGTATATCGGAGTCGCCCGGGCAAGGATGTCGGCGTCCGAAGGCCACCACTCGACCCGCTTGCCGTCGACTTCGTAGGCCATGCAGATGAGGACCTCGTCCAGCCCGGACAGAATGTCGATCTTGTTGAGCATGATCGAGCTGACGCTGTTCACGGCCACCGCATAGCGGAGCGGCACGGCGTCGAACCAGCCGACCCGGCGGCGGCGGCCCGTGGTAGTGCCGAACTCGCGACCCCGATCGGTGATCCCCTCGCCGATCGCGTCCGTCAGCTCGGTCGGGAACGGCCCCGCCCCCACGCGCGTGGCGTAGGCCTTCATGACCCCGATGACCTCGTCGACCTGGAGCGGCCCGAGCCCTCCGCCCGTGCATGCTCCGCCCGCGATCGGGTTCGAGGAGGTCACGAAGGGATAGCTGCCGTGGTCGAGATCGAGCAGCGCGCCCTGCGCGCCTTCGAACAGCAGATGATCGCCGCGGGCGAGGCGTTCCTGCACGAGCTGGGTCGTGTCGGCCAGATGGGGTGCCAGCCGGCGGCCCCATTCGACCGCCTGGGCGACCAGCTCGTCGAGGTCGAAGCCGTCGACGCGATGCTGGCGCTGGAGCGTGGCGTTCTTCTCGGGCAGGATCCGCGCGAGCTTGCCACGCAGCGCCGGCCCATCCAGAAGATCCTCCATCCGGATTCCGATTCGCCAGGCGCGGTCGGCGTAGGCCGGGCCGATTCCTCGTCTCGTCGTCCCCACGGCGGCGTTGGCCAGGCGGGCCTCCATGGCCCCGTCCAGGGCGATGTGGTAGGGCATGATCACGTGAGCGTGCTTGCTCACGCGAACGCGGTCCACCTCGATGCCGCGCGAAGCCAGCATCTCCAGCTCGGCGATCAGGGTGGCCGGATTGACGACGACGCCGTTGCCGATGATCGGGGTGATGTGCGGGTAGAGCACGCCCGATGGGACGAGGTGGAGCTTGAAGACCTCCTGGCCCAGCATGATCGTGTGGCCGGCGTTGTCGCCGCCCTGGTACCGAACGACGGCGGAGACGTCCTCGGCCAGGAAGTCGGTGGTCTTGCCCTTGCCTTCGTCGCCCCACTGCAGGCCGACGATCACGGTCGCGGTCAACGTACTTCCCCTCGCTCGTATGCCAGGCCGAACCGGCGCATGGACCTCCGGGAAACTAAAAAGCCCTCGGCCGGCCGGCCGGGGACCTGGGTAGACTGCCCCTCCGTTGGAGCTGCGGCGGCTCCGGGGGGAGCGAAGGTGGTGGTTCGTCTCACGGGGCGAACTGCACGCCTTCCTGGGGCAACGTGCACTCCTTGGCGATATCTGGGGCGGGACCCGGGGGTCCTCCGACCCCGGGACCACGGCAGTATAGCAGGCGGCAGAGCCCGAACCAGGACCGACCCGCCAGGCGCCCGCCCGGCTCCGCCCTACTCGTCCTCGCTCGCCGCGGGCCCGGCAGTGGGGGCCCCGGCCGGTCGCGCGACGATGGCCGCGGCGAGGGCCTCGGGACCGCGAGCGCGCCACTCGGCACCGATCGCGGGCGTAGCGGTCGCGCCTACGCGGCAGGCTCCCGCGGCCAGCATTCCCAGCATCGCGTCGAGTGTTCGAACGCCTCCGGCGGCCTTGACGCCGATTCGATCGCCCACGACCCGGCGCATGAGAGCGATCTCGTTCGGCTCGGCGCCGCGAGGTGAGTAGCCCGTGCCGTTCTTCACGAACGAGCCTCGGGCCTCGACCACGGTCCTGCAACCCGCCTCGACCTGTTCGGGAGTCAGGTAAGCCGTCTCCAGGATCACCTTGACCGGAGTCGGGGCAACGGCATAGCAGATGCCCGCCAATTCGTCGCGGACGAATCCTGAGATCGCCGGCCCGGAGGGCCCCGATGTTGACCACGACATCCAGTTCGACCGCACCCTGATCGACGGCCAGGAGTGCTTCCTTCTCCTTGATCTGAGAAGTGTGGGCACCGTGCGGAAACCCGATGACGGTCGTCGGACCGACGGCGGTGCCGCGCAGTCTCTTCACGACAAGCTCGAGATCGGCGGGACGGCAGCAGATAGTCGCCGTCTGCCATTCGATGGCGACATCGATCGCCGCCTCGACTTCGGCCCTGGTCAGTTCCGGGCGGAGAATCGAATGGTCGATGCAGCCCATGAGCGCCCGCTCGTCCAGGCTCGGCCATATCCAGCGGCGCACGATTGGCCAGTCGGGCTCGGATGTCAGTCATTGGTCCTCCGTCAGACTCGTTGCTACAGCGCTCAGGGTTGGCCGACTACCGCCAGAGCATGGCTGCCGCCGGCATCGATGGCTTTCACGTTCGACAGACCGGACGGCACGGTCGTCTGACCTGACTCGTTTCCGCCCCACGCGACCACCGTCCCGTCGGACTTGAGGGCGACGCTGAAGTTGCCACCGGAAGCCACGGCCATGACCCCGGAAAGACCGGATGGGACCGCGGTCTGGCCCGAGTCGTTGGTACCCCAGGCGACGACCGTGCCACCCAGCTCGAGGGCGAGGTTGTGGTAGTAGCCCGCCGAGATCTTCGCGACGCCGGCCAGACCGGCGGGAACCTTGGTCACGCCGCTCGGCTGGTCGGTCACGGTCTTGTCGCCCCAGGCCACGACCGTTCCATCCGATTTCAGCGCCAGGCTGTAGTCGTACCCGGCCGAGACCTGGATCACGCTCTTGAGGCCGGCCGGGACGTCGATCTCGCCGTTCGCGTCCGAGCCCCAGGCCACGACCGTTCCGTCCGATTTGAGCGCCAGGGCGTGGCTGCCGCGGGCCGAAATCTGGACGACGCCGTTGAGGCCGGCGGGGACGGTCGCCTGGCCGTCCGTGTTGTCGCCCCAACCGACCACCGTTCCGTCTTGCTTCAGGGCAAGCGAGAAGGCGCTGCCGGCCGAGATCTCCTTGATGGCCGTGGCGGCGGCCGGGATGCTGGTCTCGCCGACGTCGTTCGCTCCCCAGCCGACAACCGTCCCATCGGACTTCAATGCCAGGCTGAACTCGTCTCCCGCCGCAACGGCCACGACCCCGGTGAGGCCGGCCGGCACGGTCGCCTGGCCGGAGCTGTCGTCGCCCCAGGCCACGACCGTCCCGGACGAAGCCGGCGTCGAGCAAGCGCATGATCCGGCCGGCATTGCCGTCGCCGGCGCGGCTACCGATGCGACCGGGCTGCTTCCGCCGAGGCTCGCCGGCGTCGGTGTGGCGGCGCCCGAGGAGCAAGCCGCGCCCAGCGCCAGCACTGCGCCCAACGCTATCGCGCGGCCGATCCAGGTCGTGACTTCCCGCCGTGCAGCTACTTCGACCACCTCCGAGACGCGGCCGTCACGATCGTGACCCGGCCCGGGCCAGCATAGCGCGGACCCCGCGGAGCGTCGCCGAAGGCACGCCCTCGCTGCCGACCCGGGCACCGCTCGGCCGCAAACGGGTCTAGCGGCCAGCGCTGCTACCGTCTCGGATTTCGGACCAGGTCACGTTGCCCTTCTGGCTCGAACCACCCACAGCGGCAGCATCAGCAGCGCAGCCAACCAGACGTAGATCCACCACGACGGGTCCATCGGGAATAGGGCCACCGGCAAGGTGATCAGCAGCATCACGACGTAGGCCACCATGGGGCCGTATCGCTTCACGGACGGTCTTCTGATGGCGCGCCACACGAAGCGTCGAATTGCCGCCCCGCACGAGATCCACCACGGCCAGCACGACACCCGCAGCGGCGGTCCCGGTGAAGAGCCAGAGTCCGACCCCTGCGGTCGGCGGCACGAGGTAGTTGTAGTAGCTCACCGGATAGAACGTCCTGGAATTGCAGGATCGCTCCGTAGGACGCCGCCGCGAACGCGACCAGGATCGCGATCTTTGCCCCACGCGCCGGAAACGCCAGGCCGGCGAGGTGACCACGATCGCCAGCAGCGTCGCGAAGGGAATCAGAAGGTCCGGCGTTGTCAGCGCGCCGGCCGAGCCGCCCCACGAGATCCCCGTCCAGGATCTGGGTTCTGAAGGCGCCAGCCACGGCACGAAGAACGAACCGATGAGAACTGCCGCGGCCCCGATCTCCAGGAGCGCGAGGAGGCTTCGGTCCCTCGGATCGACCGTCGGGCCTGCGTTCGGGCTGTCGCCCGCTTCGCTCTCCATGATCGACCCCTCCTCCAGTGCATCCGGCCGCGCGCGAGTGTCTCTCGGTCTTCGAGCCCGGTCGGCTAACACTGAGTATGCGCTGCCGCATAAGCCTTGGATGAGCCGCGGTTGATCGGGTGTGAGTAGGGTTCGGTCACCCGCCGTCACAGAGAAACGCCGTCATCGAGCGGCGCATGAAGAGGAGTTGGGACCGTGAACAAGGTCCTTCTTACCGGCCGATTGACCCGCGATCCGGAGCTGCGATCGCTGGCCAGCGGTTCATCCGTGGCCACCTTCGCGGTGGCGACCAACGAGTTCCGGGGCAACGGCAAGGAGCACGCCGAGTACCACAACGTCGTGGTCTGGGACCGCCTTGCCCAGGTCTGTGGCCAGTACCTCGGCAAGGGCCAGCAGGTCGCCGTCGAGGGCCGGCTGCAGACCCGCCAGTGGGACGACGACCGCGGAGCGCGCCACTGGAAGACGGAGGTGGTGGCCACCTCTGTCGAGATGCTCTCGGGCCGCCGCAAGCGGGACTACGAGGCGGAGTCGCTCAATAGCCAGGCCGAGGCCTCCGGCGAAGCCGGTCCGGCGGACGGCAACGTCACCGACACGGACGAATCGGCGGACAACTCCCCCGAAGAGACCGGAGCCGATGCCTCGGGCGAGGACGAGCAGGCCCTCGTTCTGGCGTAGCTTCCCTCGGGGCGCCGTTCCTTGCCCCCCAAGGGTCCGGCGCCCCGCCAGATCTCAACGGCAGCCGGCCGCGTGCCGTCCCGGACTGCCGATACTGCCTCAGGCCGTGCCCAGATCCTCGACGAAGCGGGCGATCACGCGCGACAATCGCGGACCCGCCGTCGCGGCCGCGGCGATGACCTCGGCGTGGCTGAGTTCCGACGCTGTCAACCCTGCCCCGGGATTGGTCACCAGGGAGACGCCGCAGACTCGAAGCCCGGCCCACCGCGCCGCGACCGCCTCGAGAGCCGTGGACATCCCCACCGCGTCCGCCCCGAGACCCCGGAGCATGCGCACCTCGGCGGGAGTCTCGTAGCTGGGGCCGCTCAGGCAGGCGTACACGCCCTCGGCGAGGGCCACATCCTGGGCCTCCCCTGCCCTGCGCAGGCGGGCGCGGAGATCGGAATCCCAGACGCCGGTCATGTCCGGGAACCGCGTGCCGAGCGAATCGGCGTTCGGCCCGGTGAGCGGGTGGCGGCCGGTCAGGTTGAGGTGATCGGCGATGATCATGAGCGTCCCGGCGCCGAAGGCCGGGTTGACGCCACCCGCGGCGTTGGTCAGCACCAGGGTGTCCGCTCCCAGGCGGCGCATCAGCAGAACTGGCTGGACCACGAAACCCGGGGAGTGGCCCTCGTACAGATGGAAGCGCCCCTGCTGAACGACCACCGGTACGCCGGCCAGGTGGCCCAGGATCAGGCGGCCTGCGTGTCCGGGCGCCGTGGCCGGCGGCCAGCCCGGCAGCTCCGAGAAGGAGAAGGCGGACTCCACCTCGACGGCGTCTGCCAGGCCTCCCAGCCCGGATCCCAGCACCAGCCCCACCCTTGGCCGAAGGCCCGTCCGGAGTCGTATCGCGTTCTCGAGGGCCGCCAGGCGATCGGGCTGTTCGGCCGGGGGAATCTCGCGACCGAGGACGAACGACTCGGCCTCTTTCGCTTCGCTCATCGGGCCGCTTCGTCCAGGTTGGAGGCGCCGAACGAATGAGGAAGCAGGGCGCCCAGAGTCGCCACAAGGACCACGTCCGAGACGCTCGAGGCAGCCAGGACGATGACGTCGGGGCCGAATTCCGCCATCAGCTGGCGGCAGATCCCGCACGGAGTCGACGGCTCCGGGGTCGGAGTCACCACGACGACGGCCCGACACCGAAGTCTCGCCGGCGGCCACGGCCGCCACCAGCGCGCTTCTCTCGGCGCAGATCGTGGCCCCGTACGAGGCCGACTCCACGTTGCAGCCTGCGAAGATGGCGCCGCTGCCGGCCAGGACGGCCGCACCCACGGCAAAATGCGAGTACGGCGCCCGGGCGTTGCGTTGGACCCGGAGAGCCACATCGATCAAGGCCGGAAACTCGGCCAGACGAGAGGCCGCCGCGGTCCTGTCGAGCCGCTCGATCTCGCCAGTCACGGCGCTTCCTCCATGGATTGCGAAGCCCGTCCGGCAGTAGTGATAGCGTCTGCGTGAACGGTTCCAGAAACGACGCAGGAGGGAGACCACCGATGGCGACTACCGGACGGAAACCATCTCCGGGCGGTCCTGCCACGCGTCGTGCCGATGCTCCCACGAACGAGGCGGGAGCACAGTACCACCTGCACCTCAGCTCCGGACAGATACCCGCGACGATCCTGATGCCGGGCGACCCCGACCGCGTTCTCCGGATGGCCGCGACCTGGGAGGACGCCCGCGAGCTCGCCTATCACCGGGAGTACCGTTCCGCCGCCGGCACCTTCAAGGGCGTGCCCATCGGCGCGATCTCGAGCGGCGTCGGCGCGCCCAGCCTGGAGATCGCGACCCACGAGTTCGCCACGATCGGCGGCCGGACGATCATCCGCGTGGGGACCTGCGGGGCACTGCGCGAGGAGATAGCGCCGGGCGATCTGATAGTGCCGGTGGCCGCGGTCCGGCGCGACGGCACGGCCGATCGTTACCTCCCGCTCGAGCATCCCGCGTTCGCCGATCCTGAGGTCTACATGGCCCTGGTGGAGGCCTGCGAGAGGCTCGGCTACCGCTACCACACCGGCATCGTCTGCAGCGTCGGCTCCTTCTACGTCGGTCAGGAAAGGCCCGTCACCGGAGGTTTCTGGCAGTCATCGGCCGATGGCCTGATCGACGACCTGGGCAAGGCCGGGGTCGTCTGCCTGGAGATGGAGTGCTCTGCCCTCTTCGTCCTGGCTCGCCTGTTCGGCATGCGCAGCGGCGCCATCCTGGGAGCGGTCGCGAACCGGGTCACGAACGCCTTCGGCGACAACGGCGCGGAGGAGCGGGCCATAGCGCCGCCAACGAGGCGGTGGTCATCCTCGACGAATGGCGCCGCCGCAAGGAAGCGGCCGGCAAGGCCAACTTCTACCCATCCCTCGTCGCCGATCGTTGAGCCCCGGTCTCGTCGCCTCTAGCTGGCAGACTCCCGCTCGTACGGCTGGCCGTCGGCGGCCGGGGCGATGCTGCGACCGATCAGCCCGGCCAGCACTACGATCGTGATGATGTAGGGCAGCGCCTCCCAGAATTCGCCCGGTACCGGGTTCATCAAGTTGCCGAGGTCCCCGGTTGGGCGGGAGATCGTTATGGACTGGCTGAGGCCGGTGACCGAGGCGAAGAGAAGGGCCGCCCCGAATGCCCCGACCGGCGTCCACCGCCCGACGATCATTGCGGCCAGGCCGATGAAACCTCGGCCCTGGGTCATGCCGGCGTTGAATCCGCCGGTCTGCTCCATGCTCAGCCAGGCTCCGCCGAGCGCGGCCAGGGCGCCGGACGCCACGACGTTGCGGTAGCGCAGCCAGACGACGTCGATCCCGACCGTCTCCGCCGCACGAGGGTGCTCGCCGGAGGCCCGCGTTCGAAGTCCCCAGCGCGACCGGAAGAGCATGATCTGGAGCATCACGACGATCACGAGCGTGGTGATCCCGATGGGACCCTGGCCGATCACCGCGTTCAGCAGCCAGCCGACGATCGGCACGCCCTCGACCTCATGCGGGGACCACGAGTTTGCTGAAGCTGCCGGCGCCCACCAGGGACTGCGACGCGATCAAGCTGTACATGTACCCCGTGAAACCGGCCGCGCCGATGTTGATGATCGTGCCGCTGATGATCTGGTCTATCCGGAGCGTAACGGCCAGCCAGGCGTGCAGGAGGGCGACGAGCATTCCCGCCGCGATCGCCGCGGCCAGCCCGATGACGAGGGGCAGGGTGACGCCGAAATACGGCGTGGGAGTTCCTGTGCCGAGCGCGTTTGCCGCGAGAGCGGCGATGAACCAGCCCACGAAGGCGGCCGTGAGCATGATTCCCTCGATCCCGATGTTGACCACGCCGGACCGCTCACACAGAACCCCGCACAGGGCGGCCAGCGTGATCGGGACGGCGACGGCAACGGTCGTGTTGGAGATGAACTCCAGGTTCGCCAGGGCGTAGCCGAGGAACTGGAAAAGGATCCCCAGGATCGGGATGGAGTCGAGGGTTCCCGGAATCCCGCTCATTTGGCCACCATCCCAAATGCCGGGGCAATATCGCTCGAGCCGGCGGATGCCGACGCCGATCCTCCCGGAGCCCGGCGCGCCCGCCAGCGGCGGAGAACATTGACGAGCAGGAACAGCAGGATGATCGCCTGCAGGGCGTCGACCAGCTCCGCCGGGACGCCGGGCGATATCTGCATCGACTGCGCCCCGGCCCGCATCCCGCCCAGGAGAAGCCCGGACAGCATGATGCCCACGGGGTTCGATCGACCTAGCAGAGCCACCGTGATGGCATCGAAGCCGATGGTGGTGTCATAGCCCGGGGCTATCTGGTGAACCACGCCGAGAAGCGTGGTCGCGCCGGCGAGACCGCACAGCGCCCCGCTCAGGGTCATCGCCAGGACGATCAACTGCCGCGTCTTCATGCCGGCGTAGCGAGCCGCGTCGGAGTTGGCACCGGCGGTCCTCAGCTCGAAGCCCAGGGTGGTTCGATACAGGAGGAACCAGACCAGAGGAACGGCCAGCAGCGCGAAGAGGATGCCGATATGGCCGTCGCGTCCGAGGACGATCGGCAGGGCGCCATTCCGCGTGGTCACGTCTACCGTGATCGGCTGAGGCGAGTTGGGCAGACGCAGCGGACCGCTGATCGCCCAGTAGGTCGTGAAGACCAGGATGTAGTTGAGCATGATCGTGGTCACGACTTCATGGGCTCCCGAGGTCGCCTTGAGGGCTCCCGGGATGAAGCCCGCGAACCCGCCGAGCGCGGCGCCGACTATCAGGGCCAGAGGAATGGTGATGTACCCGGGCGTGCTGGAGCCGATGAGGGTCACCACGCTCATGGCCCCGACCGTACCCATGAGGAACTGGCCCCGACCGCCGATGTTGAAGAGCCCGGCCTTGAATCCGAGGCCGACGCCGAGCCCGGCCAGGATCAGAGGGGTCGAGTAGACGAGCGTCGACGTGATGCCGTTCGTGGACCCGACGGCCCCGGACCAGAGCGCTCCGTAAGCGGCGATAGGCAGCCCCAGATCGAATGAGCTGTGGTTGGGGAGAAGCCCACTGAACGCCGCGATGCCGATGCCGCCGACGACGAGGGCCAGCAGAATCGCGACCACCGACTCGGCAAGCAGCAACCACAGACTTCTCAACCAGGCCGGAGCCGAGCGCCGCGATCTGGCCGTCGGTGCGGTCGCGCTCATGCCGTCGCCTCTTCCGCCGTGGCCTTGTCTCCGCCCGTCGCCATCAGCAATCCCACCTGGCTCTTGTCGGCCGTGCGCCCGTCCAGCTCCGCCACGATCCGGCCGCGAAACATGACCGCGATCCTGTCGGAGATCTCCATGACCTCGTCCAGCTCCGCGGAGACGAGGAGGACGGCCGTGCCGGCGTCACGCTTGGCGATGATCTGGCGGTGGATGAATTCGATGCTGCCCACGTCCAGGCCGCGCGTCGGCTGATCCAGGACGAGCAGCTTCAGCGGCCGGTCGAACTCACGAGCCACTACGACCTTCTGCTGGTTGCCGCCCGATAGCGTGGCGGTCGCCACGGTGGACGACGGCACGCGGATGTCGAATCGCTCTACCTGCTCGTCGGCCGACTCCAGTACGGCGGCGTCCTCGCGGAGGAAACCATGCGCGAACGGCGGCCGGTAGTAGCTCGTCAGAACCAGGTTGTCGTACAGCGGAAAGGCGAGGATCAATCCGAACCGCTGCCGGTCGCCCGGGACGTAGCCGACTCCCGCCTCGTTCATGGCCCGCGGAGAGAATCCCGTGACGTCGCGACCGTCGAGAGTGACTTTTCCGGCACTGGGGCGGCGGAGCCCGATCAGAGCCTCGACCAGCTCGTCCTGGCCGTTGCCGGCCACTCCGGCGATGCCGAGGATCTCGCCGGCCCGGATCTGGAGCGTCGCCTCGGGGACGACTTCCTGGCGCCGGTCGTCGGCAACGCGCAGACCCTCGACCTGGAGCATGGGAGCGCCGGCATGCGACACGCCCCGATCGACGGTCAGCTCCACCTCGCGCCCGACCATGAGCTCGGCCAGTTCGGCCTCGGTCGTCTCGCTCGGCTTTCGCTCGCCGATGACGCGGCCGCGCCGGATGACCGTGATCCGGTCGGCGACGGCCAGAACCTCGTAGAGCTTGTGGCTGATGAAGACGATCGAGCGCCCGTCCGCCGGCCAGCTGGCGCAGCAGGGCGAAGATCTCATCGGTTTCCTGGGGCGTGAGCACCGCCGTCGGCTCGTCCAGAACGAGTATCTGCGCGTCGCGGTAGAGCGCCTTCAGGATCTCCACGCGCTGCTGCTGTCCCACCGACAGCGACCCGACCTTCGCCTCCGGATCGAGGGCGAACCCGAAGCGATTCGCCAGTGCCGCGATGCGCTTGTTCGCCTCTCCGCGGTCCAGGAAGAGGCGGTTCGCCATCGTCTCGGCGCCCAGAACCACGTTCTCGGCCACGGACAGGACCGGCACCAGCATGAAGTGCTGGTGGACCATGCTGATCCCGCGGTCGATCGCGTCGGACGGGCCGGCTATCGTCGACCGGCTTGCCGTCGAGCAGGATCTGCCCCTCGTTCGGGCGCGCCAGACCGTAGAGGACGTTCATGAGGGTCGTCTTGCCGGCGCCGTTCTCGCCCAGCAAGGCGTGGATCTCGCCGCGGCGCACGTCCAGGTCGATGTGGTCGTTGGCGACGACCCCGGGATAGCGCTTGGTGATGCCCCGCATCTCGAGCGCGGGGACGGACGTTGCAGCCGCTTCTCCTGTCATGACGGCCTCGCTGGCCCGGTGACCGATGCGACGAGCGGGCCGGCCCGAAGGCACGGCCCGCTCGAGAGACTACAAGCTGGCGGTTACTGGCCCGTCCAGGTTCCGCACTGGTCCGTGCAGGTCTTGAGGGTTCCTGCCTTCATCGCGGCGAGCGCCGTGTCCAGCTTGCCCTGGACGTCGGCCGGGAGGGTGATGGAGGTGTTGTGGAACGGCGAGTAGCCGATGCCGTCGTTCGCGGCGTTGAACTTGGAGACGCCGCCCTTGGCGGTGCCCTTGGAGATGGCGGTGATCGTCTGGTTGACCGCGCTGGAAAGATGCTTCTCGGCCGAGGTCACGATGCACTTGTCGGCGCTCGGGTAGGACAGGTACTCGTCCACGTCCACGCCGATGCCGATGATGTTGGCGGCGCAGGCCGCGTCGAGGGCGCCGTTGCCGGTGCCGCCGGCCACCTGGAAGACCACGTCAACGCCCTGCTGCTGGATGAACTGGGTGCTGAAGGTCTTGCCGTAGACCGGGTCGCCGTAGGCCTTGCCCAGGTCGCCGGTGGAGAAGAAGGCGGTCTGGACGTTGATGCTTCGGGTTGTAGGACAGCGCGCCCAGCTGGAAGCCCTGCAGGTAGCGGACGACCGCCGGGTTGTTGTTGATGCCGCCGAGCTGGCCGATCTTGCCGGTCTTGCTGACGGAGGCGGCGACGATGCCCGCGAGGTAGCCGGCCTGGTCTTCCTCGAACTGTGACGCCGATCAGCTTGGGCAGCAGCGTAGACGCATCGCCTGCGCACTTGAAGGTGCTGTCGGGAGCGCCGGTGGCGTCGACGCAAGGAGCCACGTCGACCGCGATGAACCAGATGTTCGGATTTGCCTTGGCGGCCTTGATCGTGGCGTCGCCGAGGTTGAAGCCGACGGTGACGATGACGTTGTAGCTTCTTGTCGACGAAGCCCTGGATGTCGGCCGTGTAGTCCGAGGCGTCCTTCGGCACGACGTACTCGGCGGTGGTGCCGAGGGTCGTGGCGGCGTTCTTGGCCCCTTCGTACGAGTACTGGTTGAAGTTCTTGTCGGTGATGGTGCCGACGTCGGTGACGACCCCGATCTTCAATGGTGCCGGGGTGGGCGAGCTGCTCGGAGCTCGAGCACGCGGAGACTACGAGAGCAGCCGCTGCCAGCAGCGCAAACCCGTGGCGGAGCCTACCAGTCATTGACACTTCTCCCTGCCGTGACAACTCCCGAGGTTCCTGGAGCGAACCTCCTTATGCAGATTGTATATGCGGCGCTGCGACGGCCGTCCGCTATTCCGGCCGATACAGCTCGCGTCGATCCAGGCCGGTGGCGGTCGCTACTCGACGGACGGCTTCGGAACGCTTGGTCCCGGAGGCCACGAGACGGTCGACCTGCGGCCCCCCCTCCTCCATGGTCGGCGCGGCCGCGGCCGCGCGGGAGGCCGATTCGGCGGCCGTGACCGCCTCCACGACGATCGCGAACTCGCCCCGCAACGTGAGTTCGCCGGCTGTGGCGCGCGCCGCCAGGTCGCCCAACGGCCCTCGGACGATCTCTTCGTGGATCTTGGTCAGCTCGCGGCAAACGGCCGCGCGGCGCTCGGATCCGGCCGCCACGGCCAGGTCCGCGAGAGTGGCCGGTACCCGAGACGGAGCCTCGTAGATGACGCACGCCCGATCGTCGGCGGCGATCCGGGCCAGCCGCTCCCGCCGCTCGCGGCCGCTCCGCGGCAGGAACCCCTCGAACGTCCAGCGAGCCGCGGCCAGCCCGCTCGCCACGAGCGCGGCCAGCACGGCCGATGCGCCGGGGATCGGCGTGACCCGGCCGCCCTCCGCCGCCCAGGCCGAGGCCAGCTCGCCGCCGGGGTCGCTGACGAGTGGCGTGCCCGCGTCCGTGACGAGCGCCAGGTCCAGCCCGGAGCGAAGGTGGGCCAGCAGCTCAGCCTCCCGGCCCGGGCCGCTCCGGGCGTGGTAGCTGACCAGGCGAGTGGCGATCTCGTAGCGGGCGAAGAGCCGCCGCGTCAGGCGCGTGTCCTCGGCCGCGACGAGCGGCACCGCCCGCAGCACCTCGATGGCGCGGTAGGTGACGTCGCCCAGATTCCCGATCGGAGTGGCGACGACGAAGAGCTGTCCGCCCGCGGCCCCGCCCGCGGCCGCTCCCCTGTCCGCGGCCGGGCGGCTCATCGCCGGGCCGAGCCGGGCCGCCGCCGCGGGTACAAGTAGTCCACGCCCGTCGTCCGCGGCCCGAGCTTGGCCACCGGCGGCACCTGGCGCTTGAATTCGGAAGTCGCGACGAGGCGCTTCACCCGCTCCACGGCGGCCTCCGGAAAGCCCATCGCCGCCAGCTCTTCGTCCGTGCGCCGCTTGTCGATCATCCAGAACAGCAGCCGGTCCAGCTCCGGGTAGGTGAAGCCGGCCTCCGCCTCGTCGGTCTGGCCGGGCCACAGGTCCGCCGACGGCGCCTTGCGGATGATCTGCTCGGGCACTCCGACGGCTGCCGCGACCTGGCGGACCTGGCTCTTGTACAGGTCGCCTATCGGGTTGAAGGCGCAAGCCGAATCGCCGAACAGGGTGGTGTACCCGATCAGGGCTTCGGTCTTGTTGCCGGTGCCGACGACAAGCCCGCCCCAGGTGACCGACCGGTCGTACAGGACGCACATCCGCTGGCGGGCCATGAAGTTGCCGCGGCGCAGCTGCCCGGCCTCAAGGCCTTCGATCCCACTCGCCCCGGGCTCCGGCTCGCGGCCGAAGTAGCCGTCGACCATCGGGCTGATGTCGACCAGCTCGCTGGCACACCCGAGTCGCTCGACGACCGTCCGGGCATCGTCGACGGACTCCGCCGAGGAGGTCCGAAACGGCATCAGGACGCACAGCAGGCGCTCCGGCCCGATCGCCTCGGCCGTGAGGAAGGCCACCAGGGCCGAGTCGATACCGCCCGAAAGCCCCAGCAGGGCCTTGTCGAAGCCGGCCTGTCGCAGCTGGTTTCGGATGAAGCCGACGGTGACCCGGCGGGCGACGTCGGCGTCGATGGCCAGCTCCGGCGGCAATTCGAAGAGCTGCTTCGAGATGGGCGCCGACCGGCGAGGATCGGCGCCGGCGTCGGGAGTCATCGGGCCCTGGGCTTTCGCCCTTGCGCCTTCGACTTCGCGCCCCCAGGCTTGGTCTTCGGCGGCTTCCCTGTCGGCGGCTCGCTGGCCTGGTCGAGCGCCATCTCCGTACGTTCGGCCAGGATGCGGCGAAGCTCCCGCAGATGGAGTTCGGGGCGTTCGTCGCGCAGCAGAGGCAGCCCGATCCGTTCGCGGCGGACGTCCCCCAGCTCGACGTCGACCAGGTACAGACCCTCGTCGAAGAGAGGCGCGCTGAAGAGCGTTTCGCCGCTCGGGGCGACGACCTCGGATCCGCCCCAGAAGCTGATCGTCTCGTCCAGGCCGACGCGGTTGCAGAAGACGGTGAAGCTCGTGGTGAGCTGGGCATAGGTCCGCATGAGCGTCCGCCACGACACCGCCGTGCCCAGCCCGACCTCATTGATCGCGGCCAGGTCGCGGCCCGGCGACGACGAAACGTTGATCAGCATCTCGGCGCCGTCGAGAGCCAGCGTCTCCGGGACGGCCATGTGCCAGAAGTCCTCGCAGATGGCGATTCCGAGTCGGAATCCGAGGCGAGAATCCACCGCCCGCAAACGATCCCCGGCCGCGAAGAACCGGCGCTCGTCGAAGAGGCCGTAGGTGGGCAGGAAGAGCTTGCGGTGGACGAAACGGACCTCTCCGTCCTCCAGGAGGGCCGCGGCGATGAAGAGACGATGGTCGTCCGCCTCCTCCACGAAAGAAACCACCGCGGACAAGTCCCTCGTCTCCGCGGCCAGGCCGAGAAGGCGCGGATCGTCCCGGCGGATCGCCACTTCGGCCGCCAGGTCCTGCAGCTGGTAGCCGGTAAGGCCCAGCTCGGGGAAGATGACCAGACCGGCGCCGGCTTCACGCGCTTCGGCGAGCAGCGCCAGGTGGCGGTCGAGGTTCTCCTCGAGGACGCCGAGTCGCGGCGCCAGCTGAGCCAGGGCAATGCGAAGGGGCTGCACGGGTTGAGTCTAGCTTCGGTCCCGCCGTCGCGGAGCCGGCCCCTGGGGCGCGCTTGGGCTGGGCGGCGGCGCGCTCTGGCCCGGCGGTACGGAGCCCGGCGCCGGAGCGGGCGAGGTCACCGTCCTGGTCGTCACGGACCCGGCCGCGCTGTCGCCCGTGATCTGGAGGACCTGCTCCGGCGATCCGTCCACTTCCTCGGCGAAGTGGCATGAGACCGCGTGGCCGCTGCGACATCTCGCGAAGGACGGGCTGCTCGGCCACGCACCTCTCGGGGTTGCCGAGCCGGGTCCGAAGCCAGCAGCGCGTATGGAAGTGGCACCCGGCCGGCGGGTTCGAAGGGCTGGGGACGTCGCCCGTCAGGATGATCCGCCTGCGCCGGCTCTCGATAACGGGATCCGGGATCGGTACCGCCGAGAGCAGGGCCACCGAGTACGGGTGGAGCGGCCGTTCGTACAGCTCGCGCGAGGTCGCGGTCTCGACGAGACGGCCCAGGTACATCACCGCGATACGGTCGCTGATGTGGCGGACCACGGAGAGGTCGTGGGCGATGAACAGATACGTCAGCCCGAACTCGCCCTGCAACCGCTCGAGCAGGTTGATGATCTGGGCCTGGATCGAGACGTCGAGGGCGCTGATCGGCTCGTCCGCGACGATCAGGTCCGGATGCAGGGCGAGAGCCCGGGCGACGCCGATGCGCTGGCGCTGGCCGCCGCTGAACTCGTGCGGGATAACGATCGCCGTAGTCCGGATCGAGACCGACCGTCGCCAGCAGTTCGCGGACCCGCTGCGCGGCGCTCCGGGCCGGTTCCCACACCGTGGATCTCGAGCGGCTCGGAGACGATCCCGGCCGCCGTCATGCGCGGGTTCAGACTGGCGTACGGGTCCTGGAAGATCATCTGCATCCGCCGCCGCACGCCTCGCAAGGTCGAACCCTCGGCGGTGGTGATCTCCTGGCCGTCGAAGACGATGCGGCCGCCGGTCGGGCGGTACAGGCGCAGGATGGTCCGGCCGACGGTGCTCTTGCCGCAACCGGACTCGCCCACCAGGCCGACGGTTTCGCCCTTCTTGATGGCGAGAGAGACGCCGTCGACCGCCCGGACGTCGCCGACGTGGCGGCTGATCAGGACGCCCCTGGTGATCGGGAAGAACATCTGCAGGTCCGTGATCTCGAGCAGCGGCGCGCGCGTCGTCGCCGACACGGGAGACGGCTGGCTCATCGGGCCGGTCACGAGACGGACTCGCTGGGCGGAGCAGCCGGCACGAAGCCGGGCCGGATCGGCCTGGCGGCGACCGCCTCGTCCGGAGTGGGCGGGATTCCAGCAGGCCACCCGGTGCGTGGCGATCGGGTCCGCTCGTCACGACCTCCGCGGTAGCGTCGACCGGATCGAGCGGCGGCATCGCGGTCCAGCAGCGGCTCAATCCGCCATGCGCACCGAGGCGCAAACGGGCAGCCGACCGGGGCCCGGCGAAGGTCGGGCGGAACGCCCTCGATCGGGATCAGGGGCTCGCCGGGCTGGGCGTCCAGGCGGGGCATCGAATGCAGCAAGCCGACCGTGTAGGGGTGGCGCGGCTGGGCGAAGAGATCTGCCGTGGAGGCGCTCTCGACCACGAAGCCCGCGTACATCACGTTGACCCGCTTCGTCATGCCCGGCCACGACGCCCAGATCGTGGGTGATCAGGATCACGGCCGTGCCGCGTTCCGTGGTGAGGCGCTGGAGCAGGTCGAGCACCTGCGCCTGGATGGTCACGTCCAGGGCCGTCGTGGGCTCGTCCGCGATCAGCAGCTTGGGCTCGAGCGCGAGGGCCATGGCGATCATCACGCGCTGGCGCATGCCGCCGCTGAACTGGTGTGGGAAGTCGCGCAGCCGGGCTTCGGGCTGAGGGATACCCACGGTATCGAGCAGTTCCAGCGTCCGGGCACGCGCCTCCGTCCGGGTGACCTCGACGATGCGCCCGGATCGTCTCGACCATCTGCTCCTCGATGGTGAGGACCGGGTTCAGGCTGGTCATGGGGTCCTGGAAGATCATGGCGATCTCCTTGCCCCGCAACTCCCGCATCTCGGATTCGTCGAGCGACGAGCAGGTCCTGCCCGTCGAAGATGACCTCGCCGCCCTCGATCCTGCCCGCCGGCGTCGGCAGGAGCCGCATGACGGCCAGGTTCGTGACGGACTTGCCGCAGCCCGATTCGCCGACGAGCCCGAGCGTCTCGCCCTCGTCGAGATCGAAGGAGACGCCGTTGACGGCGAAGACGCTCTCGTCATGAGTTCGGAAGCGAACGAGGAGGTTGTTGACGGAGAGGAGGTGCATCGCCGGCTACCGCTTCAGTCTCGGGTCGAGGGCCTCGCGCAGGCCGTCGCCCAGGAGGTTGAAGCCGATGGCGCTGATCACGATCGCGGCGCCCGGGGAAGAGGATCAGGTAAGGCGCGTTCTGAAGGAAGCGCGCCGAGTCGGTGAGCATCTCGCCCCACTCCGCCACTCGCGGGTCGCCCGGGCCGAGGCCCAGGAAGCCAAGCCCGGCGACGTCGATGATGGCCGTCGCCGCGGCCAGAGTGGCCTGGACGATCAGAGGGGTGAGCGCGTTGGGGAGCATGTGTCGCAGCAGGATGCGCACGGGCGATGCGCCCATCGACCTGGCCGCGATGACATAGTCCGACTCTCGGAGGGCCAGGAGGCTGCCTCGCAGCAGGCGGGCGAAGATCGGCGCGTAGGAGACGCCGACCGCCAGCACGATCTGGATCTCGCCGTGCCCCAGCCAGGCCACGATGCCGATCGCAAGCAAGATCCCGGGGACGGCCAGAAGGACGTCGATGATGCGCATCAGGACGCCGTCGACGATCCCGCCCGCACCACCCGCGATGGCGCCGACCAGGACCCCTCCGACCAGGCCGAAGAAGACGGCCGTTATGCCCACGGTCAGGCTGATCCGGGCTCCGTACAGGACGCGGCTGTACTCATCGCAGCCCTGGAGATCCGTGCCCATGATGTGAGCCGGGCTCGGGCCGTGTATCCCGTCCGAGAGCGTGCACGCGGTGGGGCTGTACGGCGCGATGATCGGGGCCAGGATGGCGGCGATCACGAAGAAGGCGATGAAGACGATGCCGACGATCGCCGGGCCGTTGCGCAGCAGCCGCCGCGCGGCGTCGCGCCAGAGGCCGCGGCTGATCCGCCGCGTAGGCACGACCGCTACGGAACCGGGCAGGGCCGCCATCTCAGCTGTACCTGATGCGCGGGTTGAGGAATGCGTAGCCGACGTCCACGATCAGGTTCACCGTCAGGAAGATCGTGGCGAAGATCAGGATCAGCGACTGGACCACGATGTAGTCGTGGTTCTGGATGGAGGTGACGACCCAGGAGCCGACTCCGTTCCAGGTGAAGACCGTCTCGGTCAGGACGGCTCCCGCCAGGAGCGCCCCGACCTGGAGCCCGATGACCGTGGTGACCGGCAACCAGGCGTTGCGCATGATGTGGCGGCTGTTGACTCGTCGATCGGTGAGGCCCTTGGCTCTGGCCGTTCGGACGTAGTCCTCGTTGCTGACGTCGATGACCGAGGCGCGGGTGATCCTCGTGATCACGGCCAGCGGGATGGAGCCGAGCGCGATCGAAGGCAATATCAGATGGGCGACGGCGTCGACGACATACCCGTTGCCGGCCAGGAGCGCGTCGATGATCGCGAAGTGGGTCACCGGTGGGACGTTCAAGCGGGGATCGATCTGGCCGAACGCGGGCAGCCAGTGGAGCTGCACCGCAAAGAAGAACGTGAGGGTGTACCCGAGCACGAACACGGGGATCGAGATCCCGAATAGCGAGATCGCGGTAACCACTCCATCGATCCAGCCGTTGGGGTGCCGGGCCGCCAGCCGGCCGAGCGGGATGCCCAGGCCGACGGCGAAGATCAAGGCCCCGATCGTGAGTTCGACCGTGGCCGGAAACCTGATCGAGAAGCTCTCGGCAACCGTGCGGCCGTCGATGACGCTCGCGCCGAAGTCGCCGTGGAAGAGCCGGCCGAGGTAGTCCAGGTACTGGACATACAGGGGGTGGTCGAAACCCTGTGTCTCGTTGATCTGGGCGATCAGCTGCGGCGTCGCGTGCTGCCCGAGGATCGCCACGGCAGGTCCGCCACCCGGGAGGAGCCGCAGGAACAGGAACAGGATTACCGACAGGCCGAAGAGAACCGGGATGGCCCCGAGCACTCGCCGGACGATGAACCTGAGCACGAGGGACGGGTTCCTCCGCGGGTACAGGCCCCCCGGGGCCTTGCGACCCCGGGGGGTTGGTTGCCTCGATCTTACAGCCCCGTTGGGGGCCGAGTGGGACCGTCAGACCTGGCGAAGCGGGACTCGCCCGGAAGCTCGTCCCGCTCCGAGACTACTTGGTGACAGTAACGGTGTTGAAGTACTCGATTCCGTTGCTGGCACCGACAAAGCCGTGCACCTTGGAGCTCATCGCGCCAGGCGGCTGGGAGTTGACGATCGGGACCATGGGCATGTCCTGGGCCAGGAGATCCTGGACCTGACCCCAGTCGGCGTTGGCCGCGTCCACCGTCGGCTCGCCGAGAGCCTTCAGCATCAGCGTGTTGGCCTGGTCGTTTGCCCAGCCGAACTGCGCGTTCGGCTTGTTGTCCTGATAGCCGAACCAGGCGGTGTAGAGGAAGTTGTCCGCGCCGGCCCAGTCGCAGGTCCAGCCGAAGAGGTAGAGCGGGAACTTGCCGCCCGTGGCGTCACTGACGTAGCCGCCCTTCCAGTCCTCGGTCTTGAGGTTCACGGTAAAGCCGACCTTGGTGAGGTCGTTGGCGATCGCCGTGGCGATGCCCTTGGGATCCGGCATGTACGGCCGGACGACGTTGGAGGGGTAGTAGAGATCGACCTTGAGCTGGTCGGCGGTCAGACCGGCGGCCTTCAGGTCGGCCGTGGCCTTGGTGGCATCGTATGCCGGCAGGGTCTCGGCCTTGAAGCCGGTCGTGGCCTCAGGCATGAAGCCGGTCGGCGCCTTGCCCAGGCCGGAGTAGAAGGCGGTGACGTAGCTGTCCTTGTTCACGGCCTCGGCGACGGCCATGCGGACGCTCTTGTTGGCGTAGATGGTCGGGGTACCGCCCACGCTCTGGTTCATGTCGAGATTGAGCTGGTTGCAGGACGCGCCGCGATCGATCATGGTCAGCCCGGCGCCCTTTGCCGTGGCGACGTCCAGCGGCGAGATCGAGAAGGCGAGGTCGATGCCACCCGACTGCAGTGCCTGCAGGGTGGCCGTCGAGTCACCGAACGGCTTGAACGTGACCTGGTCCAGCTTGGCCGCATTGGCGCTGTCCCAGTAGTTGGGGTTCTTGACGATCACGATGCTGTCGTTCGGCGTCCACGACTTGAACATGAACGGCCCGGTGCCGACCATGCTCTCGCCCTGACCCTGGGCGTACTTGTTGTCCTTGAGCGGGGTCGTGTCCGCGTTGTCCTTCTTGCAGCGCCGTCGGGCTCTGGATCCCAAAGACCGCGAGCGTCGAGGCGAGCAGGAAGTTCGACTGCGGAGCCTTCAGGTTGATGACGACCGTCGTGGCGTCGGGGGCATCGACGGATGAGATGTTGGAGGCGTCGCCGAAACCACCGAAGACCGCGCCGTAGTAGTAGGCGTTGTCCTGGAGGTCGCCCTTCGTGTAGGCCTTCCAGCGGTCGTAGTTGAACTTGACCGCATCCGCGTTGAAGTCGCTGCCGTCATGGAACTTGACGCCGGTCCGGAGCTTGAACGTATAGGTCTTGCCGTCTGCGCTGACCGTCGGCAGAGCGGAGGCGAGGACGGGGACTACCGTGCTGATCGTGCCGGGCTGCAGCCCGACCAGGCCCTGGACGACGTTGGCTCCGACATAGAGCGAGTTGCCGTCGCTGACGAGTGACGGGTCGGCGAAAACCATGTCGCCGTTGAGCCCGACGATGAGCGTGCCGCCCGCGGCCGGAGCCGGCGTGCCACTGCTGCTGCTGCATGCAGTAGCCACGAGCGCCGCGATGGCCAATAGCGAGGCCAGACGTTTCATGTTCTCTCCCTTTCCTGACTCGACTCCCTTGACCGGGAAGGCGTGGCACCTGATTGGGCAGCCCGGTCAAATCCTCGATTTCGCGATGAAATCACTTGCCACAGCGTATGCCAGATGCCTGACCTTGTCAGCGGCTATTTGTTGAGCCACACCGAGCTGAGGCTCTCGATGCCGCTGCCGGACCCGACGAAGCCGACGACGTAGTCCCGCGCGCCCGCGGGCCGCATTGCGTCGAGGAGTGGGACCGTCGGCATATCCGCGGCTATGAGGTCCTGGGCTTTGTACCAGCCGGACTGGGCGGCTGCCGGGTCCGCCGCCGAGAGCGCCGCCGTCATGGCCGCGTTGAGGGCATCGTTGGTGTAGCTGAACTCGGGCGACGGGACTCCGCCGACGTAGCGGAAGAGACCGCTGCTGAGGAAGTCGTCCGGCCCGCCCCAGAGGCACGACCGCCCCGAGAGCCACATCTGGAGCTTGCCGTTCGCCTGGTCCGACAGGAAGTTGGGCGAGTTCGCCTCGGTCTTGATGTTGACGGTGATCCCTATGGTCCCGAGATCCTCGGCAATCGCCTGCGCAAGACCTTGCGGGTCGGGCAGGGACAACGTCGCGATTCCGGACGGATACCACAGATCGAGAGTCAATGCGGCGCTCGAAAGTCCGGATTGGGCCACGAAGCTCCTGGCCCGGGTGACGTCGTACGACGGCAGGTACTCGCGCTTGTAGTACTCGGCCCCGGCCGGCATCCAGTTGTCGGCGACGGTCGCCCCGCCGGCGTAGAAGGCGTTGATATAGGACTGCTTCTCCACGGACGACGCGATCGCGAAGCGGACGTTCTTGTTGGCCAGAGGATTGGCCTGGCCGTTGATCGTGGCCGCGTTGTTCATGTAGATCTGGGCATTCGCGCACGATGAGCCGGAATGCAGGACACGGAGGTTGGACGAGGCCCGAACGGTGCCGACGGCAGCCGGATCGAGGGTTCCGATGAGATCCACGGCGCCGCTCTGGAGGGCCCCGATTCGCGCGGCCGAGTCGGCGTACGGCTTGAAGACGATCTGGTCCAGATAAGGCCGGCCCTTCGGGTTCCAGTAGCTCGGGTTCTTCACCACGGATATCTGGTCGTTGGGCTTCCATTCGCCGAACATGAACGGCCCCGTGCCGACCATGGCCTTGCCCTGTCCGCCCTGTCCGAGGGCATAAGGATTGTTGCTCAGAGTCGGGTTGTCGCCTTCGTTGGCTTGAATCGCCGTGGGGCTCTGGATGCCGAAGGCGGGACCGGTCTGGCTGAGCAGGAAGTTGCTCTGCGGGACGCGCAGCGTCAAGACGACCGTCGTGGCGTCGGGCGCCTCTACGGACGCCACATTGGACGCGTCACCGAAGCCACCGAATGCGGCCGCGTAGTACGTGGCGTGGTCCTGCAGGTCGCCCTTGGGGAAGGCCTTCCAGCGGTCGTAGTTGGACTTCACCGCCGCGGCGTTGAAGTCGGTGCCATCGTGGAACTTGATGCCCGTCCGAAGCTTGAAGGTGTAGGTCAAACCGTCGGGACTGACCGCCGGCAGCTCGGAGGCGAGGACCGGAACCACTTCGCTGATCGTGCCCGGTTTGAGGCCGACCAGGCCTTCGACCACCTGGCTGGCGACGAGCATGGAGCTCTCGTCACTGACGAGGGCGGGGTCCGCATATGTCATGTCGCCGGCGATCGCGACCGACAGGGTGCCACCGGACTTGGGAACTGACCCCGGAGGCGGCGAGCTGGAGCCGCTCCCGCACGCCGCGGCCGCGAGGGCGGCAACGGCAAGCAACGAGGCCAGACGCTTCATTTCTTCTCCCTTCATCCAGTTGGCCCTCTCCCGGTGCACACGACCGTCACGTTGGGCAGGACAGTCGGGCCCCTCGAGATGGACTTCGCAAGCCCCGCCACCCTATATCAAGTCGGGCCACTGTTGCAGGCCCCGACGCGATCGCGAGCCGCTACGTCGACGTCGACGGCGGTCTCGATGACCGACTGCGTTGCGGCCGCCTCCTGCGCCGCCTGGACGGTCACCTGCTCGGCGAAGTGGCAGGCGGCCAGCTGGCCGCCGCCCAGTGTCGCGCAGCGGTGGGTCCATGGTCGAGCAATTTCGGCCGGTTGCCCAGCCGTTCCCGCAGCCAGCAGCGCGTGTGGAAGCGGCAGCCAGAGGGAGGGTTCGCGGGCGATGGAACGTCGCCCTTGCAGGACCAGGCGCTTCTTGCGAACCCGCGGGTCCGGGATCGGGGATGGCCGAGAGGAGCGCCACGCGAGTACGGGTGGCGCGGATCGCGCGAAGAGCGCTCCGTCGCCGCGACCTCGACGATCTTGCCCAGGTACATGACGCCGATCCGGTCGCAGAAGTACTCGACGACGGACAGGTTGTGGGCGATGAACAGGTAGGTCAGGTTGAACTCCCGCCGCAGATCGAGCAGCAGGTTCAGGATCTGCGACTGGATCGAGACGTCCAGGGCCGAGACCGGCTCGTCGCAGACGATGAACTCGGGATCGAGGGCCAGGGCGCGGGCGATGCCGATGCGCTGTCGCTGGCCGCCCGAGAACTCGTGCGGGTAGCGCCGCGAGTAGTCGCGCCGCAGGCCCACGGCCTCGAGGTAGTCGCCGACGCGCTGTCGCGCATGGATCGCTTCCTCCAGCCGTTGGCCTTGTCGCCCTGGGCGAGCAGCCCCTCGCCGATGATGTCGCTGACCGGCATGCGCGGGTTCAGCGAGCCGTACGGGTCCTGGAAGATGAGCTGCATGCGGCGGCGCATGCTTCTTCAGAGCTCGTCGCCGTGCAGGGCCAGGACGTCCTGGCCGTCCATCGAGACGGACCCACCGGTCGCCTTCTCGAGGCGGAGACGTCCGCCCGAAGGTCGTCTTGCCGCAGCCCGACTCGCCGACGAGGCCGAACGTCTCGCCTCTGTAGATCTCGGAGGCTGACGTCGTCGACGGCGTTGACATCTGCCGATCTGGCGGCGCAGCAGCCCGCCCATGATCGGGAAGTACTTGATGAGGTTCTGCGGTCCCAGCAGACACCGGCCGTGTCGTCGGTCGCGAGTCCGGGGAGGTCGTCGGCGGCAATCGGTTGGAGGCTGTCGGTCACGTCAGCCGCCCACCCTCTCCATCGGTCGCCAGCACCGCTTCTCGGATCGCTTCTCGGCGGCTCGCTCCCTCGGGCGCGATGCAGGAAGCCAGCGCGAGGCCGACTCCGGTTCGGGCCGGCCGGCACGAGGTCGGGCTCGCAGTCCTCGCACGGCCCCGCAGGCAGTGCGGGCAGCGCGGCTCGAAACTTGCACCCGGCGGCATCCGGAACGGGTTGGGGACCACGCCCTTGATCACGTTCAGAGCGCTGGCCGCGCTTCGGACGCCGGGGATCGAGGTCAGCAGGCCCTGGGTGTACGGGTGCTGCGGGTGCGAGCAGAACCTCCTCGGCGGTCCCGGCCTCGACGATCTGGCCCGCATACATCACCGCGATGCGTCTGGACCGTCTCGGCCACGACGGCCAGGTCGTGCGTGATCAGCAGCAGTGCCGTGCCGGTCCGCTCCTGGATGTGCCTTGATGAGCTCCAGGATCTGGGCCTGGATCGTCACGTCGAGCGCCGTTGTCGGCTCGTCGGCGATGATCAGCTTCGGGTCGCAAGACAGGGCCATGGCGATCATGACGCGCTGGCGCATGCCGCCCGAGAGCTCGTGCGGATACTGCTTGACCCGCCGCTCCGGGGACGGGATCCCGACGGCCGCGAGCATCTCGATGGCTCGATCTCGGCCTCCTTCTTGCGACGACGTTCCGGTGCGCTTGATCGCCTCGGAGATCTGGTCGCCGATCGGTGAACACCGGGTTGAGGCTGCGTCATCGGCTCCTGGAAGATCATGCTCGATCTCGCTGCCGCGGACTGCGCGCATCTCCGACGTCGACAGCTTGAGCAGGTCGCGGCCGTCGAACCAGATCTCGCCGGCAGCGATCTCGCCGGGCGGGATGTCGATCAGGCGCATGATCGTCAGTGACGGTCACGCTCTTGCCGCAGCCCGACTCGCCCACGAGCCCGAGCGTCTCGCCGCGCTTGATCTGGAAGTCCACGCCGTCCACGGCGGGAACGGTGCCGTCCATGACGTGGAAGTAGGTCCTCAGACCGCGGACCTCGAGCAGCGCGCCGTCCGGCGGCTGCGGCGCCGATCGACGGCCCCGGCGTCGGCCGGCGCCGGAGATCGACATCGCGGTCACTCGCGGCTGCCTCGGGTCGAGTGCGTCGTGCAGCCCGTCACCCATGAAGTTGATGCGAGATCACCGTCAGGGCGATCGCCATGCCCGGGAAGAAGGCCCACCACCAGTTGCCGTCGACCATGTGCGTTCTGCGCGTTGGTCAAGACGTTGCCCCAGGTGGCGTCGTTGGCGGCGATACCGAAGTTCGAGGAAGCTCACGAATGCCTCGAGCACGATGTTGGAGGCCATCAGCAGGGTCATCACGACGATGACCGGGCCAAGGGCGTTGGGCAGGATGTGGCGGAAGGTGATGCGCAGGTGCCGACGCCGACCGCCCGAGCCGCCTCGACGAAGTCCGCCTCGCGCAGGCTCAGGAATTGGGCCCTCACCAGCCGGGCGATGAGCCCCCATTGCAGAGTATCCCGAAGACCAGGATGAGCGCGACCATGCTGCCCTGGCCGAAGAAGACGGCGGCCACCAGGATGAGAAAGAGCAGCGGGACGGCGAAGGTGACATCGACCAGGCGCATCAGTATGTTGTCGACGACTCCCCCGGCTGCTCCGGAGATCGAACCGACGATGATTCCGATGAACCCTGCGATGAGCGTCGCGAAATAGCCGACCGCCAGGGAGATGTGGGCCCCGTTGACCACCATCGTGAAGACGTCTCGCCCGGCATCGTCGGTTCCCATCGGGTGGGTGAACGATGGGCCATCTCCACCCTGGTGCATGGCGCCCGGGATGTCGATCGGGTTATATGGAGCCACGATGGGGCCGATGATCGCCACCAGGACGATGAAGGAGAACATGCCAAGGCCGATCAGGGCCATCCTGTGGCGCATGAAGCGCTTGACGGCGAGCTGCCACTGATTGAGCGACTCGAGGGCGACCTCGATATCGATGGGCAGCTCCGGGCCGTCTATCAAGGATGGCGTGGCCGCGCTTGCGGCGATCGGCAAGCTACTCCGCGGATTCGGGTTTGAACATCTTCTGCGGGCCTCAGTCGTACCGGATTCGCGGGTCGGCGACTGCGTATAGCACGTCCGCAACCAGGTTGAACACAACCACCAGGATCGCGCCGATGAACACGATTCCCATCAGCAGGAAGTAGTCATGGGCCTGCAGGCCCTGGATGTATAGGTAGCCCATCCCCTGCAGGCTGAAGATGGTCTCGGTGACGATGGCCCCCGAGAAGAGGAAGGCGACCTCCAGGGCGCCGTTGGTGATGATCGGCAGCAAGGCGTTGCGGAAGGCGTGCCTGAAGATGACTCTTCGCTCCGACAACCCCTTGGCTCGAGCGGTTCTCACGTAATCCTGGTTGAGCGATTCCAGCATGGCCGATCTGCACGAATTGGCTGTCTCCGGCCACGCTGACGGCCACGAGGGTCGTCACCGGAAGAACCAGATGCATCGCCACGTCCCAGCCGTAGAGTCCCGGATTGGTCCAGAAGGCCTCCCACCAGACTCCCGACGCAAATGGGCCGGGCGAGATCCTGCGGCGACTGGATCAGCTGGCTGGGGAACCAGTGCAGCGTCACGGCGAAGATTCGATCAGCATCAAGCCCAGCCAGAAGGTGGGTAACGAGTAGAAGGTGTAGCTGAACAGCGTCGCCGCTTGATCGAAGAGGCTGTAGCGCCGAATCGCGGCCACGACACCAGGATCAGGGCCAGGGTGAGCCAGATGATCCAGGCCGTGACCATGAGCAGCAGAGTCACGGGTAGCCGGCCGAGGATCACGTCGAGGACGGGCTGGTTGAGGTAGATCGAGATCCCCCAATCGCCGTGTAGCATCCCGTTGACGCCGCCGCCGAGGAAGGACGGCAGGAAGTTGAGGCCTCCGTTCTCGCTGAGGAAGCTCGCGTATTGCAATTCCAGACCCCCAGCCAGCCGGCATACTCCTTGATCATGTCCGGCGGGCCCGGGTTGCGAACCAGGCACCAGTGCTGGAGCCACTGGTCGACCTGCTCCGGCTTGATGAACCGGTTCTGGTTGAACTGAGCCTGCGGGCCTCCGGGGGCCATCAGCATCAGAACGAAGCAGACGATGCTGATCAGGAAGATGACTGGGATGGCCTGCAGCAGCCGCCGGATGATGTACTTGGTCATCGCTTTCCTACGCGTCTTGCGGGAGGACCGTTACGGCCCCTGCCGGCGGAGTTGAGGACCTGAGGCGAGCGGCGAGTTGCGGCACATCGTAACGCAGCCGGGGCGACGGGATGAGCCGTGGGAGCGGCAACAACGGGGCGGGCGATGGTGACCATCGCCCGCCCCCTGGTTGCTCGGACTGATGAAGGCCTAGCGGCTTCGATCTACTGGAAGAACCAGTCCTCCACGTTCCACGTTGGGCCGATGGAGCTCGGGTTGTAGCCGGGCCAGTTGCCCACGTGGACACCGACTCCGGTGGTCTCCGCGCGGTAGTAGAGCGGGATCTCCGGCAGGCCGGCGATGTAAGCCTTTTGCACGTCGACCATCGCCGTCAGCTGGTCCTTCGGGTCAACGGCCGAGCTGAGGATCTCGAGGGCCGCGTCCATGTCGGGGCTGCTGAAGCGAGTGTCGTTGGCGCCAGTGTGATCGCCCTTCTCGGGCCACTGGTCGCTGGAATAGACGGGATTGTTGTCGCTGTATGGGCTGCCGCCGATGATGTACGCGTAGTCCACGATGTCGTAGTTGCCGCGATACATCTGGCAATCCTTGTTCGGGGTTGCGGCGGTATCGTTCCAGCCTGCGAAGACCACGGAGCTGGCATCAGCGGTCACGATGTGGCTCTTGATGCCGACTGCCTTGAGGTAGCCCTGGAGCTTCTGGAGCTCGGTCAGGCGGGTGCTGTTGCCGGCCGTCGTGCAGAGCAGCAGGTCGATCGCCTTGCCGTTGTATGTGCGGTTGCCGTCCGCCCCGGCGGGCAGCTTCGGCCGCGTCGAGGAGCGACTTGGCTGCGGCCACGTCGTAGGTCGGGCAGGTCACATCGGTGAGATACCACAGTCCGGGCGGGACGTTCGAGCAGGCGGGCGTGACGCCCGACCCGGGGAAGACCGCGTCGATGATGGACTGCTTGTCGACGGCCTCGTAGATGGCCTTGCGAACGTTCACGTCGGACAGGAACGGAGCGTTCTTGCTGGCGGTTCATGTCGAAGTGCTCGTACTGCCAGGCCGGCGTGACTTCGGCCTTGCCGATCTTCGGATCCGTGCTCTTCACGTTCGAAGCGTCGGCCTGGGTCAGGTCGAGGGCCAGGTCGATCTCACCGTTCTTGAAGGCGGCGATCATGCCCGCCTTGTCGGTGAAGAACTGGAACTTGAGCCCAGCCAGGTACGGGGCGTGCGCTCCGCCGACGCCACCGGCCCAATATGGGTTCGGCTTGTAGTCGATCTCGGTCGGGCCGGCCGCCGTGATCATGAACGGGCCGCTCCACGGAACGTTGGCGGCCGCTGCGCTCACCGGCATCGACTTGGTCGAGGCATCGGCGATCGGGATGGTGCTCATGTAGTGCTGGGGCAGGATCGTCGCCGGGCCGGCGAGGAAGCTAAGCCAGCTGGAGTACAGCTGCACGAAGTGCATCGTCACGGTCAGGCCGTCCGCAGAGACGTCGACCTTGTCGATCAGCGGCTGCGTCTTGCCGTTCGCATCCAGATAGGTGAACCCGACGGCGCAAGAGGTGCAGCCCTTCTGGGCTGGATCCTGGGCCCACTTCACGGTGTACGCGAAGTCGTTGCCATCCAGGGTCTTGCCATCGGACCACTTGAGGTTTGGCTTGAGCGTGACCTTGATGCTCATGCCCTTGCCATCGGCGTCGACAGTCACGCCGCCGTTGGTCAGCGTGGGAACCGTGGTGGCAAGGTCAGGGATGTACTTGCCGTCGGAGCTGATCGTCGTGAAGCCGCGCATGACCGGCCCGAGGGCCTCGAAGTCGGTGAAGGCGGTCGTGTAGAACGGGTTCAGCTGAGATGCCGGCTGCCACTCGCCCATGACGAGCGTGCCACCGGGCTTGCCGGCAGCGGGCTTGTAGTTGGTGCCGAACAGGGCCTTGTCCAGGTCACTGAGGGGCGTTGGAGACGGCACCGGAGTCGGCGTGGCCGCCGCCGGTGTTGCCGCTGGAGCCGGCGTGGCCGCCGGTGATGGCGTGGTGGTGGATGACGAGCAGGCCGCCGCCACCAGAACCGCAACCGATAGAACACTGACCAGACGTTTCCGCATCTATCCGCCTCCCAAAAAGGAATGCAGCCCATTCATCGCGGCCCGAGATGTCCGTCCCTCCGGGAACAACCAGGACCAGACATCGTTCGTTCTTGAGCACGTTGGGCGTTGTTGGGCTGTCACTGCCCCGTACTATGGCCACGCTCCGCATGGGTGTCAAACGTCACGTTTAACGCTTTGTCTTTGTCAACCGGGTCCGGGCCGGCAGCGCGCGAACCCGGATGCCTTCCACCGGGGTCCGACCCGGCCGCGATGCCGGCCGCAAGAGGGCTCCAGGCGCGGAAACGATCAGCCGACCCACCAGTCACCGATGTTCCACTCTCCTCCAGCGGGTGACGGGTTACCCGTGAAGTTGTGGAGCCGGGAGCCGACGAGCCAGACATCCTTGCGGAAATAGAGGGGCAGCTCGTACGTGTTCTTGTCGGAGCCGTAGATGTCCTGGATCGCGGACATGGCATCCAGAATCTGGCCGAAGTCCACGCTCCCCCTCACCGTGTCGTACGCCTTGTCGAGCGCCGGGTTGTTGACGCGGGTCACGTTCTGGCCGGTGTTCGGCGGGTTGTCCGGGGTCTCGTCCGATCGGTACGCCCGGTACTGAAGCAGTGGATCCATCGGAGGCCACTCGTAGGAGAATTCGGCCACGTCGAAATTGCCGTGGCTGAGGTTGCACTGAGTCTCGGGTTTGCTGGCGTTCCACGAGCCGAAGACATCCGCAGACGGCTTGGTGTTCACGTCCACCTTTATGCCGATCGACTTCAGCTGGGAGGCCACCAGTTTCAGCGTGTCCACTCGGGCCTGCCCCATGTCGCTGCAATAGGACAACTCCAGAAGCTTGGTCTGCTTGGACAGATAGCCGTCGGCGTTCTTGCTCCACCCGGCGTTGGCGAGGAGCGTCGAGGCGGAGATCGGATCGGCAGCGATGGAGCCTCCGACGTCCTTGTGGTACCAGGTGAGCGGCAACGTGAAGTTGTTGCTGACCGTGACGTGGCCCGCCAGCGGCCCGTTCGCGATGGCCGGACGGTCGGTCGCGAGCCTGATGGCCTGGATGATGATCGGGTAGTCGGTCCCGAACTTGGTCTTGATGCTCGCGTTGTTGAAGGCCATGAGCTCATAGGCCGGCGAGTCGTGGATCACCGTCTGGCTCGGGTCGATCCCCGCGAGCGCCGGGATGTCGGCGTTGCCGAGACCCTGGCCGACGTCGTAACCGGCCGGTCTTGAATCCGGCGATCATCGTGGCCGTATCCGGGTAGTACTTCCACGTGACAGATTGCAGCCAGGGCGCGTGGCCGCTGATGGTCTCCCACTTCGGGTTGGGAACCAGAGTCACTTGAGCCCGGGGCTTGGTAGCCGTCGGGATGTAGGGGCCGCTGTATACGCCGGCGCCCGGGTTGTTGATCGGATAGAGCTTGCCCGGAGCGTCCTTGACCGGGACTGTGGTGATGTAGTGGGCGGGAAGGACCGCCGCAACGAGGCCGAGGTAGCCCTCGTAGACCCTGGAGAAGTGGATGACGCATTTCGTGCCGGTTCCGCCGTCGATGCCGGTGATGTCCTCCCAGCCCGCGGTTCCGCCTGCAAGACTCGAGTTGGACGGATCCATGTTCCAGGCCCACGTCGCCTTTACGTCGTCGCAGTTGATGGGCTGGCCGTCGGACCACAGCATGCCGGGCTTCAAATCGAAGGTCACGTCCATGCCGCCGCCCTTGAGGACGACACCGCCGTTGTCGATGGTCGGCACGCCCAGGGCCAGGTCGGGGGCGTAGCGCAGGTCGGGCGTGACTTCGAGCAAGCCGTCGAACATGCTGTCCGTGACCTCGAAGTCGGCTGCGAGTCGCGCGAAATACGGATTGAAGGTAGTCGGATACTGCCACTCGGCGAGGACGATCTTGCCGCCGCTGGCCGTCGGGGGCGTGGCCTTGTAAGTGGATCCGGTCAAACGGAGGGCCGCCGACGTCGGCGTCGGGGCCGCGATCGGCGCGATCTGGGTCGCCGAGGCCGCCGTCCCGGGCGGAGGCGTACCTCTCGATGACGAACAGGCGCTCGCCACCAGGACAGCGATCGTGAGTACGCTGCCTAGACGCCGCCGCATCCGTGCCTCCACGGGCGCGACCCCAACCCGGTTTCCTGGCCGGCAGCCATCGGCTATCAGTCGGGGCAGGGCGTCTGACTGCCCGTCATGGTCCGCCATCTCAGATTGGGCTGACGCGCGGCCGTCGTCTCGTCCAGCCGCCGGACGGGCGACTGGTGGGGAGCCGAATGGAGCAACTCCGGGTCATCGTGAGCCTCGCCGACGATCAGCCGGAGCGCCTCGACGAACTGGTCGAGCGTCTCGAGCGCCTCGGTCTCGGTCGGCTCGATCAGGAGCGCTTCTTCCACGGTCAGCGGGAAGTAGATCGTCGGCGGATGGAAGCCGTAGTCGATTAGGCGCTTGGCCACATCCAGCGTGCGAATCCCCGTCTCCGATTTGAGTGTCGCGGCCGAGGCCACGAATTCGTGCATGCAGTGACGTTCGAAGGGAACGTCCAGTATCCCGGTCAGGCGGGTCTTGAGGTAGTTGGCCGCCAGGACGGCATCGTCGCTGACCTCGCGAAGCCCTTGTGCGCCGTGGGCGCGAATGTACGAGTACGCCCGGACCAGGACGCCGGTGTTGCCGGCAAAGGCCCGCACACGCCCGATGCTCAGGGGTCGCTCGCCCGGCTTCTCCAGGCGGAAGCTTCCGTCCGGCTCGCGGAGAACGCGTGGCGAGGGCAGGAAAGGCATCAGCTTCTCCCCTACTCCGACCGGCCCCGCCCCGGGCCCGCCTCCGCCGTGGGGCGTGGCGAACGTCTTGTGGACGTTGATGTGCATCACGTCGAAGCCGGCCTCGCCGGGCTTGAAGCGGCCCATGATGGCGTTCAGGTTCGCGCCGTCCATGTAGGCCAGGGCGCCGACGGCATGAACGGCGTCGAGCAACTCGCACAGGCGCGACTCGAACAAACCGAGGGTCGAAGGGTTGGTGATCATGACCGCGGCCGTGCGGGGCCCGAGCGCCGCCGTGAAGGCGGCGATGTCGACGCCGCCGTCCGGAGCGGACGGGACGGTGACGGTGCGGAAGCCGGCCATGGAGGCGGTCGCCGGGTTGGTGCCGTGGGCAGAGTCCGGGACCAGGACCTCCGCCCGCTCGTAGTCGCCCCGGCTGCGGTGATAAGCCCGGATCATCAGGATGCCGGTGAGCTCGCCCTGGGCTCCCGCGGCCGGCTGGAGCGTCACGGCCTTCATGCCGCCGATCTCCGCCAGAGCCTGCTCCAGCTCCCAGAGCAGCTGCAGCGTGCCCTGGGCAAGACGGTCGGGTGCCAGCGGGTGCAGCGACGCGAAGCCGGGGAGACGGGCCGCCCATTCGTCGATCTTGGGGTTGTACTTCATCGTGCACGAGCCGAGCGGGTAGAAGCCGCCGTCGACCGAGTAGTTGAGCTGGGAGAGGTTGACGTAGTGCCGAGCGACCTCCGGTTCGGACACCTCGGGCAGCCGGGGCCCCTGGGAGCGCAGCTGTCCGGCGGGGATGCGAGCCAGGGCGTCCTTCGGCGGGTGCGGGATCTTGCCGCCGCCACGCCCGGGCCGGGATCGTTCGAACAGAGTGGGTCCGAGGCGCTCTCCGGCGGCGGTCATCGGGCGGCCTCCCCGGCCGTGCCGGACGAATCGGCCGGCCCGGGCGCGCCCATGCCCGCCGGGCGCAACCCGCGTTCCCGCGAGATCTCCTCCTCCAGCGCCCGGCCGAAGAGGACGATCTCGGCAGGCTTGGTGACTTCCGTGGCGCAAACCAGAAGGGCGTCGACCAGAGCAGGGTCGGCAGGCTCGATCGCGGCCAGCACGAGCCCGGCCAGAACGCCCCGGTCCATGAGGCGTCGATGGATCTCCGCGGCATTCGGGACTCTGACCGCGAACTCGTTGAGGTACGGCCCGGGATGGATGCGCGGCGCACCCGCCGCGGCCAGAGCTCGTTCCAGCTCCTCGGCGCGGGCGGCCCCAAGCGCGGCCACGTCTCGCAGTCCGTGAGGCCCGATCGCCGCCAGGTAGATCGCCGCGGCCAGCGCGCACAGAGCCTGGTTGGTGCAGATGTTGCTCGACGCCTTCTCGCGGCGGATGTCCTGCTCACGAGCGCGGAGTGTCATCACGAAGGCGCGCCGGCCGTCGACGTCGGAGGTCATGCCGACGAGCCGTCCGGGGATCTGGCGGACCAGAGCCTCCCGGCAGGCCAGGATACCCAGATAGGGGCCGCCGAATGCCAGTGGAATGCCGAGCGGCTGCCCGTCTCCCGCGGCGATATCGGCGCCGTACTCACCAGGCGGCGCGATCACCGCCAGCGAGACCGGCTCCACCACGGATACGAAGAGCGCGCCCGCGGCATGGGCCAGGCCGGCCATCTCGGCCATCGGCTCCAGCAGGCCTAGGAAACTCGGGTTCGCGGCGACCACTCCCGCGACCGGGTTCTCCGCGTCGGCCAGCATCCGCTCGAGGGCCTCGAGATCGGTCGTGCCCGCGGCCGGACCGTCGGCGACGAGAGGAATCTCGTCGGCCACGAGCGATGCTCCTCCGAAGTACGTGCACAGGGTCTGGCGATAGTGCGGGTGCACCCCGCGACTGATCAGAATCCGCTGGCGATGCGTCGCCCGGCAGGCCATCAAGGCGCCTTCGGCCGTGGCCGTCGCGCCGTCGTAGTGGGATGCGGAAACGACGTCGAGGCCGGTCAGCTCCGCCATGAGCGATTGGTACTCGTAGATCGTCTGGAGAGTGCCCTGGCTGATCTCGGGCTGGTACGGCGTATATGCCGTGTAGAACTCGCCTCGGAGCAGCAACTGGTCCACGACCGCGGGAACGAAGTGACGGTAGGCGCCGGCACCGAGGAAGCTGACGAGATCGACCCGGTTGCGATCGGCCAGCCCGCGCAGCCGGTCCGACAGCTCGACTTCCGACTCCGGTTCCGGCAGGCCCAGGCCCGAGGCCCGAAGAGAAGACGGGATGTCGGAGAAGAGCTCGTCTACGGACGCGACACCGATCGCGGCGAGCATCGTCGCGCGATCCTGGTCCGTGTGCGGTCCATAGGCCATCGACTCGACTCCCTTCCGGGTTCGTCAGCTGGGGCGTCTTCGGGGCACGAGGCTTCGCGGGACGAAGGTCAGGCCTCTTGAGTCAGCTCATCGTATGCGGCCGGGCTCAGGAGTTTGCCGAGCTGGCCGCTGTCGGAGAGGTGAATGCGCACCATCCAGCCGGCCCCGAAGGGCTCACTGTTCAACAGTTCCGGCCGAGTGCTCAGCTCGGCGTTGGTTTCCACGACCTCGCCGCCGACGGGCGCGAACAGATCGCTCACCGCCTTGACGGACTCGATCACGCCGACGGGCGAGAACTGGTCCACTTTCCGGCCGACTTCCGGCAGTTCGACGAAAACGATGTCCCCAAGCTGATGGGCCGCATAGTCGGTGATCCCCACCGTTGCCAGGTCGCCTTCCACGCGGATCCACTCGTGCTCTTTCGTATAGCGCAGATCCTGCGGCACCATTGCCTATGACTCCTCCTACGCCGGTCACCTGCCCAGTCGTCCCTGCCCGGGTCCGCAGGTCGAGTTGCGTTGAACGATCGCCTAGACCGGCCGCCGGTAGAAGGGCAGTGGCACGACTTCGGCCGGAACTCGCTGCTCGCGTATCGCGACGTCCAATATCGTACCGGCCCCGGCCTCGGAGGGCGCGACGTAGGCCATCGCGATCGGCTCACCGAGCGTGGGCGAGAGGGTTCCACTCGTTACCACTCCGACGCGACGGTCGCCGGCGAAGACCTCGTAGCCGTGGCGGGCGATCCCTCGACCTCTGACGATCAGCCCGACGAGCATCTGGTTCGGACCGTCCGCGGCGGCCTTCGCCAATGCTTCCTTGCCGACGAAGTCTTCGACCTTTTCCAGATGGACGACTCGTCCAAGGCCGGCTTCGAAGGGGGTCATGTCCGGCCCAAGCTCGTTGCCGTACAGGGGCATCCCGGCTTCCAGACGCAGGGTATCCCTGGCTCCGAGCCCGACCGGCACGAGCCCGGCGGCCTCGCCCGTCTCCATGAGCACGTCCCATACCCGGCCGGCACCGGCCACGTCGACGAAGACCTCGAACCCATCCTCGCCCGTGTATCCGGTCCGGGCCACCATCGCGGCAACGCCGGCGACCTGGCCCTCGGCGATGCCGTAGTAGTGCAGGCTGTCGGGCACGACATTGGTCAGCGGCGCCAGGATCGCGGCGGCTCGCGGACCCTGGACCGCGATGAGCGCCATGGCCAGCGAGCGGTCGTCCAGCACCACGCCGAAGCCGGTCAGCCGCTCGGCCAGGGCATCGCTTACGGCCCCCGCGTTGGAGGCATTGGCCACGACCATGAACCTCTCGTCGGCAAGCCGGTAGACGATCAGGTCATCGAGGACCCCGCCTTCGGGGAAGCAGATCATCGAGTAGTGGGCCCGCCCGACCTTCAGGCTCGCCGGCTCGGTCGTCAGGGCATACCCGAGCGAGGCGGCCGCTTCCGGACCCTCCACGAACAGCTCGCCCATGTGCGAGAGGTCGAACAGGCCGGCTCTCGCCCGCACCGCCCGGTGCTCTTCGAGGATGCCGCTGTACTGGAGGGGCATGAGCCAGCCGCCGAACTCCACGATCCGAGCTCCGAGGGCCTCGTGTCGGCCGGCCAGCGCCGTAGCGAGCGGCGCCTCTTGAGTTCGGGCCATCGGAATGGACCTCCGGTCGTGGTGGTTATGCGCCGGCCACGGTTGTGGCCGGGCGTGTCTGGAGGGACGTGCCGGTCAGGTAGCCGGGAGCCGGCTGGCGGCCAGTCCCACGAGCGATCGTTCCGTATCGAAGGATAGAAGACCCGGCGCCTCGTCGAAGGCGATCCAGCGGACTTCCTCGAACTCGTGGTCGTGATTCTCCAGCCCACCGCCCGTTGGTTCCATCATGAAGTAATGGACCGTCTTGTGGATCCGCGTGCCTCGCTGGACGAACGTGTACCTGATGGAGTCCAGGGGCGACACGATCCGAACGGTCAGCCCGGTCTCCTCGCAGACCTCCCGCAGGGCGGTTTCCTCGAGGCTCTCACCGGGAATTGGAGTGCCCTTCGGCAGGGTCCACGTCTGGCCGTCCCTGTCCCGCTTCCGGCGGCCGACAACGAGCTGCGGGACCGTGTCCTGGTATCGAACGACGATCCCGCCGGCAGAAGTCGCGGTGGCGTTGGTCAGCCTCGCCACGGGGCCGGCGCCAGGCTCGACCGCCGGTCGGCCTGCGGCCGCCCGACGCCCGTCCAGTGGATCGTGACGGCGGCCCGAACGAGGCCGCTTCGAGACACGCTGCCGGGAGTCGTGGTCGCAGGGCGCCAGCCGGTTGCCCGCGAGCCCCGGTGATATGGGCGCAGAATCGTCCGGTTCGTGGCCGCCCGCTGGAACGTTAGGCTGGAATGAAGCCCGAGCCGCCGTTCACCCTCTCGGCCGCCGGTGCCGGCAAAGCGGGCAGCAGGCCAGGCCACGTACCTCGCCGCGATGCTGTGCTGCATGCGGTCAATCGTACCCGGTCAGCCGACCTTTGCAAGCGCGCGCCTGACACGATCCAGTTGCTCCGGTGACAGGGCGCCACGCTCTTCGGCGATCCTGACCTCCCGCCGCGCCGCCGCCAGGTAGAGGTCCAGCACGTCCGGCGCCAGCCGGGCGAGGGTCGCGAGATGGGCCTCGAGGGTGCCGGCGTCGCCGCGAGTGATCGGGCCCGGTCAGCGATGCGGCCACGCCGATGGCCGCGGGCGTTGGCGAGGGTCTGCTCGATGAGCCGGCCGTAGACGGCCAGGGCACCCGGCTCGTCCAGGCCGGCCGTTGCGCCGAGAGTCGCAATGGCGTCCAGCAGGGCGACCAGTCCGCCCGAAGCCAGGACCGCGGCGGCGTGGTAGGCGGCCTTGGAGCCCGCGCGGCAGGCGAACCGGCACCCCGCCGATCGCCTCGGCCAGGTCCGCCAGCAGGCTCATCAGGCGATCGTCGCCTTCGAGGGCGATAGTCGCGCCCTGGATCGCCGCGACCGATCGCTCCACGTCCGACGTGAACGAGACGAGCGGGTGGAATGCCCCGATCTGGCTGCCGGCGGCGCGGGCCGGTTCAGCACTTCGGCCCCGAGCAGGCCGCTGGTGTGGACGAGCGTCTGGCCGCTGTACAGCCGCAGCGGCTCGATCGACCGAAGAGATCGCGTCGTCGGGGACGGCCAGGATCGCGAGCTCGACCTCGTCCAGGACGGCGGCCGGCTCCGACGAAGGCCCGGGCCGCCGGCACGAGGCTCGCGGAATCGCTCGCGCCTGCCTGCGTCCCGGCTCGCGACGGCCGTCACCGGCCAGCCTGCCCGGCTGATTGCGACACCCAGGGCGGTGCCGACGGGGCCGGCGCCGACGATCCCGACGCTCGGCGCTCCCGCGGCACCGTGGATTGCGGGTGCGGCTCCAGGTGGGCATGGATCTCGTCGCCGTGGCGGTGACGCCCATCCGCTCGATCCGGGTGGACGTGGCCCTCTCCGGCCCGTCGGGCGTATCGAGGCCGCCCGGACCGCGCCGTGCATCGTCGCGCCATGGCTTCACGCGACATCCTCCCCTTACCGCACTGGCGGTATCCTTCGGCCGTAACCTGCACCGTGGCGGCCGGCCGCACTGGGGTTGCGCTCAGGCGCGGCCCGACGGCGACCGCCAGACCGAGTGTAGCGTGTCCCTGGCGGCAGAGGCGCACCCCCGCCAGGGTCAGGCGAGCCTGGCTTCGGCCGGCGAGCCAGAGTTCGAAGGAGCGACCGTGCACAGCGATCCCTTCGGCGCCCGGGCCCCCTGGGCGCCGGCCTGCCGACTTCTACCGTCTCTCGGCCCTCGACAGCGACCGGCCCCGTACCCGCCCTGGACCTGGGCGAGCTGCCGGTCACGGTGAAGATCCTGCTCGAGAACGTCCTCCGCCACGCCGGCGGCGGCATCGTCCGCGAGCAGGACGTCGCGGCCCTCGCCGCCTGGAAGCCGGGCGCCTGGGCGACGACCGAGATCGAGATCCCGTTCATGCCGGCGCGGGTCATCCTCCAGGACTTCACCGGCGTCCCGGCCGTGGTCGATCTGGCCGCGATGCGCGACGCCATGGCCGAGCTGGGCGGCGACCCGGCCCGGGTCAACCCGCTCGTGCCGGCCGACCTGGTCATCGACCATTCCGTCCAGGTCGACCGCTACGGCACCGGCGACTCGTTCGCCTTCAACGTGGAGCGCGAGTACGAGCGCAACGGCGAGCGCTACCAGCTCCTGCGCTGGGCCCAGACCGCCTTCGGCGACCTGCGCGTCGTTCCGCCCGGCACCGGCATCGTCCACCAGGTCAACCTCGAGTACCTGGCCACGGTCGTGGCGCGCCGCCGGGACGCGGACGGCACGGGCGAGGTCGCCTTCCCCGACACGCTGGTCGGGACCGATTCCCACACCACGATGATCAACGGCCTGGGCGTCCTGGGCTACGGCGTGGGCGGCATCGAGGCCGAGGCCGTGCTGCTCGGCCAGCCGCTCTACCAGCCGATGCCGAAGGTCATCGGCGTGCGGCTCTCCGGCGAGCTGCCCGAGGGCGCGACCGCCACGGACCTGGTCCTGGTCGTGACCCAGATGCTCCGCGCGTACGGCGTCGTGGGCACGTTCGTCGAGTTCAGCGGGCGACGGCCTGGCCGGCCTGGCGCTGGCGGACCGGGCCACGATCTCCAACATGTCGCCCGAGTTCGGGCCGACGGCGACGCTCTTCCCGATCGACGACGAGACGCTGGCATACCTGCGGCTGACCGGCCGCGCCGCCGATCATGTGGCGCTCGTCGAGCGCTACGCCAAGGAGCAGGGCCTGTGGCGCGAGCCCGGCGTGACGCCGGAGTTCGACGCGCTGCTGACGCTGGACCTGGGCTCCGTGGAACCCTCTCTGGCGGGTCCCCGCCGGCCGCAGGACCGTGTTGCCCTGCGCGACCTGCGAGTCGAACTTCCGAGCCGCCTTCCCGACGGGCCTGCAGGAGAAGGCCGCGGCGCCGATCGCGGCGTCGACGTCGAGCCTGGCGGCCGAGGCTCCGCCGACATCCGGCCGGTCCTGCGGCGAGGCCTGCGGGCGAGCTATCCGGCGGTCCGAGTCGAGGCGGGCGGTCGTTCAGTCGAGATCGCGACCGGCTCGGTCGCGATCGCCGCCATCACGAGCTGCACCAACACCTCCAACCCGACGGTCATGGTCGCGGCCGGTCTGCTGGCCCGCAACGCCGTCGCGCGCGGCCTGACGGTCCCGCCGACCGTCAAGACGAGCCTGGCGCCGGGCTCGCGCGCGGTGACCGAGTACCTGCGCGGAGCCGGCCTGATGGACCCGCTCGAGAAGCTCGGGTTCGCGCTGGCCGGCTACGGCTGCACGACCTGCATCGGCAACAGCGGACCGCTCGACGCGCCGGTCGCGGCCGCGATCGAGGAGAACGATCTCGTGGTCGCGGCCGTGCTCTCGGGCAACCGCAACTTCGAGGGCCGGATCCACCCGCTGGTGCGAGCCAGCTACCTCGCCTCGCCGCCGCTGGTCGTGGCCTTCGCCCTGGCCGGCACCGTGGACATCGACCTCACCACCCAGCCGCTCGGCGTCGGTTCGGACGGACGGCCGGTCTTCCTGGCCGAGCTCTGGCCTTCGGCCGCGGAGGTCAGGGCGACCGTGGGCTCGGCGGTCAGCGGCGAGCTATTCCGGGCCGCGTACGCGTCGGTCTTCGAGGGCGGGCCCGAGTGGAAGGCCCTCGACGTGCCGACCGGCGACCGCTACCGCTGGGACGCCGATTCCACCTACGTGGCCCTGCCGCCCTTCTTCGTGGGCCTGCGCGAGGAGCCCGAGCCGGTGGCGGCGATCCGCGGGGCGCGCGTTCTGGCGCTCTTCGGCGACTCGGTGACGACCGACCACATCTCCCCCGCCGGTTCGATCGCGCCCTGCGTCGCCTGCCGGTCAGTGGCTTCAGGCCCACGGCGTTCCGCCGACCGAGTTCAACAGCTACGGGGCGCGGCGCGGTCACCACGAGGTGATGATGCGCGGCACCTTCGGCAACATCCGGCTGCACAACGCGCTGGCCGGACAGGGAGGGGCCGTTCACGGTCCACTTCCCCGACGGCGACGCGACCACGATCTTCGACGCGGCGATGCGCTACGCGGCCGATGGCGTGCCGCTGATCGTGATCGCCGGCAAGGAATACGGCTCCGGCTCGTCGCGCGACTGGGCGGCCAAGGGCCCGCGGCTGCTCGGCGTGAAGGCGGTCATCGCCGAGAGCTTCGAGCGGATCCACCGCACCAATCTCGTCGGGATGGGGATCCTGCCACTGCAGTTCCTCCCGGGCGAGAGCGCGGCGAGCCTCGGGCTGACGGGCCGCGAGGCTTACACGATCGCCTTGCCGGCCGGCGGGCCGGCGCCGCGGTCGCGGGTCACGGTGTCGGCACGCGCCGATGACGGCGGCGAGCTCCGCTTCGAGGCCACCGTTCGGCTGGACGGCCCGATCGAGATCGACTACTACCGCCAGGGCGGGATTCTGCCGGCGGTCCTGCGGCGCATCGTGAAGGAGACGCGGACCGCGGCTCGGAGCCGGGATAGGCCGCGCCTGGTGACGCCGGACGCGTCCTGCGTGGCTGGCAGCGTAGCTGCCTACTGGCTCCAGCTCGTCGGCCGGCGGTCCCAGCGATGCTTGCGCAGCTCGGCAAGGAGCTCGGGGGGTAGCGGACCGGCGTCGCTGACCGCGGTGTTCGCCTCCACGTTCTCCGTCTTGCGCATACCGGGAATGACCGTGCCCACGTCCGGGTTCGAAAGGATGAACCGCAGGGCCATCTCGGCCATGGTCATGCCGGGCGGTACGAGCGGCTTCAGGGCATCGGCGCGGGCAACCGACGAGATCAGGTTCTCCGAGACGAAGTAAGTGCTGCGCCAGTCTTCCGCCGGCCACTTCGATTCCAGAGTGAGACGTCCCGGTCAGGCTTCCCTCGTCGAAGGGCACGCGGGCGATGACTCCGACGCCGTTGGCTCGGCAGGTCGGGAACAGCTCGTCTTCGGGGGCCTGATCGAAGATGTTGTAGATGACCTGGACGGCATCGACCAGGCCCGACTCCACGGCCTTGACGCCGTTCCACGGCTCCCAGCGGTTCAGGCTGATGCCCGAACGCCCGGATCGAGCCTTCCTTCTTGAGCTCGGCCACCGTGCGCTGCAGGTCGCCGTCAGCCAGCCAATCGTCCTCCCAGACGTGGAGCTGGAGCAGGCTTATCGTCTCCATCCCGAGATTCCCGCGGCTGATGTCGACATAGCGCCGCAGGTAGTCGCGCGGGAAGACCTCCGCCAGCGGCACGCCGCGCCGGCTCGGCCACTGGCCGTTCTTGGGCGGAACCTTGGTCGCGGCGTACAGGCGCTTGTCCGGCAGGGCAGCCATGAGCCGGCCGAGCAGGAGCTCGCTGTGACCGTCACCGTAGGCCTGGGCCGTGTCGAGGAAGTTGACGCCTCGTGCGACGGCCGCTTCGAGCGAAGCGCGCGACTGGACGTCGTCCGATCCGGTCCATCCGCCCATGCCCCACATTCCGTAGCCGACTTCGCCGACCCGCCAGCCGGTGCGACCGAACGTCCGATACCGCATCGTCCCCGCCTTCCTGCAGAACTGCGGTCCACCGCGCCGCGAAGTGGTCCGAGATGAATTGTACCCGTCGGCGCAGCTCGGGGTTTGGCGGTTGCGAGACGACCGTCGGCGGGTGGCCACGCGGCAGCCCTCGTCTGCCGTTATCGGCGACGGCGAACCGGGCCGTCCTCGGAGTGCCCATACTGAGCGCAAGATCAGTGAAGAAGCAAGGGGTCCAAATGGCCGAGTGGATCTACTTCCTTCACACGCCGCGCGAGGACTTCGCGGCGACCATGACGCCCGACGAGGAACGCGTCTGGCAGCTCCACTTCGAGCGTCTCAAACGGCTTCTGGCGGAGGGAACGCTGGTCATGGCCGGCCCGACGCTGGGGCGCGTCAACACGGGGCATCGCCGTTATCGAAGCGCCGGACGAGACCGGCGGCGCGGCGCATCATGGCGGACGACCCCGCCATCGCCAGCGGCTATGCGACGGGCGAGCTGCGCGGCTTCAAGGTTTCGCTGCTGAGGGGCCGGGACTAGCCGCACCGAGGCGATGGCCCCCGGCGGCGCTACCCTCCCAGGACCTCCTCGCTCGTGAGCACCCGGACTCCGGCCGCCTGCAGGGCTGCCAGAGCCGCGTCGGGATCCTCGAAGCGGAAGATGATCGCCGCGTTGCCGCCGTGGGACGCCGCCCCGAAGTCGTACATGTACTCGACGGCGAGCCCGGCCGCCTCGATCGCGGCCAGGACCGCGGCCAGGCCTCCCGGCTTGTTCTCGACTTCGACCGGCACGACTTCGCTGACCCGGGCCACCATGCCCGCCTCTTCGAGCACTCGCCTGGCGCGTTCGGGTTCGCGGACGATGAACCGCAAGATGCCGAAGCTGCTCGTGTCCGCGAGCGACATCGTCAGTAGATCGATATCGGCCGCGGCCAGGGCTTCGCACGGCGCGCGCAGCGACCCCGGTTTGTTCTCGACGAAGAGCGACAACTGCTGGAGCTTCATTCGGTGGCCTCCTCGGCGAGGGCGGACCCTCGCCGCTACGACCGTGGATTCGTCAGACGTTGCGGAGATCGGTTACCCGCCGGGCCTTGCCTTCGCTGCGGGCCAGAGTCCTGGGCTCGACCAGGGTCACCTTCACGCGCAGGCCGAGGATGTTCTCGATCGAGGCTTCGAGCTGGTGCTGCAACGCCTCCAGCTTGCGGATCTCGTCGGAGAAGACTTCGGGCGTTACCTCGACCTTGACCTCCACCTGGTCGAGGCCGACCTCTCGGGTGAGCACGATCTGGTAGTGCGGGAGCGTGCCCTCGACCCTCAGCAGGGCCGTCTCGATCTGGGACGGGAAGACGTTCACGCCGCGGATGATGAACATGTCGTCGGACCGGCGGCCGATGCGGCGGATCCGGCGCAGGGTTCGGCCGCAGGGGCACGGCTCGGGGATGATCGCCGTCACGTCGCGGGTGCGATACCGGATCATCGGCATCGCTTCCTTGGACAGGGTCGTGAGGACCAGCTCACCCTCGCTGCCGTCGGGCAGGACCTCTCCGCTCTCGGGATCGATGATCTCCGGGTAGAAGTGGTCCTCGAAGATGTGCAGGCCGTGCTGCTCGGCGCACTCGACGCCCACGCCGGGGCCGATGATCTCCGAGAGGCCGTATATGTCGTGAGCCTTGATGCCGCTCTCCCGCTCGATTCGCTCGCGCATCGAGTCGCTCCAGGGCTCCGCCCCGAAGACCCCGACCCGCAACCGCGAGAAGTCGATCTTCATCTCCTTGGCGGACTCCAGGAGATGGAGGAAGTAGCTGGGCGTGCAGCACAGCGCGGTGACGCCGAAGTCCTGCATGACCATCAGCTGGCGTTCCGTGTTGCCGCCGCTGATCGGGATGACGGTGGCGCCCAGGGTCTCGGCCCCGTAGTGGGCGCCGAGGCCGCCCGTGAAGAGGCCGTAGCCGTAGGCGTTCTGGACCACGTCGCCGCGGTGAACGCCGCAGGCCGCGAAGGCGCGGACCATCACCTCGCTCCACACGTCCAGGTCGGCCTGGGTGTAGGCCACCACGATCGGCTTGCCGGTCGTGCCGGACGAGGCGTGGAGGCGGACGATTTCCTCCATGGGGCTGGCGAACAACCCGAACGGATACGTGTCTCGCAGGTCCGTCTTGACGGTGAACGGCAGCCTGGCGATCTCCGAGAGCGAGGTGAAGGCGGCCGGCTTGAGACCGCGCTCGTCCATTCGCGACCGGTAGAGCGCCACGCGGTCGTAGGCGCGGGTCACCACGGACTGCAGTCGCTGGAGCTGCACCGCCGCCAGCTGGGGCCGGGGCAGGTAGTCCGGCGCACTGACCGGGTGGAACCCGCCCGGCGGGTCGTTCCAAGTGCTCACCACGCCCTCCTCGACTGGATGGAACTTCCTCGTGGGCCGGGGCCGGACCGACAACCGGCCAGCGCCCGTCTATGAGATTGTGCCTCGCCCGGCGGCCCCGTTTCGGCCCAGCTCGAAGGCCCGCTCGTTCACGGCATGGAGTCGGTCCGGCAGGGCCGCTCTCATCGCCTCGAGAATTGCCGCGGCCGGCAGGTCCAGGTACCGGCTCAGAGCTCCCAGCAGGGCGACGTTCAGGCTGCGCTTGTTGGGCAGCTCCGCATCGGGGATGAGGTCCGGCGAAAGGAGGACGCCGCCCGGCCGCAGCATCGCCCGCGCAACCTCCACCTCCGATTCGGCGAGGACGACCAGGAAGTCCGCCTCGCCGCGGGGCACCATGGGCGACAGAACGCGGTCCGCCGGCGTGGCGCCGAAGCGCACGTCCGAGGTGACCGATCCGCCGCGCTGGCTCATGCCGTGGACCTCGGCCTTCTTGACGTCCAGGCCGGATCGGAGGGCCGCGTCGGCCAGGATGTCCGACGCCTTGATAACCCCCTGGCCGCCGAGGCCGGCGACGACGACGTTGGTGACGCTCATTGATCCCCCATCGGCAGGTCCGCGGCGGCTTGCTCGGGCGCCCTGGCCCGAAGTTCTGCCGCCTGCTGCTCCCACTTCCGAATGTCGGCCGCGGCCAGGATGCACGGCCGGCGGGCGACGATGACTGAAAGCTCGGGCGCAGCCAGGCGTTCGACCAGCAACCGCTCGAACCCGTCGGGGTCCGCGTACGGATCGATGACGGTCACGCTGCCGATGCCGACGGCGGAAGGCGACCGCTTCGATGGAGAGCTTCGCCGTCGGCTGGTGATCGAGCGTGCGGCCCGTGGCCGGGTGTTCCTGCTGGCCGGTCATTGCGGTCGTGCCGTTGTCCAGGACGATCACGACGTGGCCGCCGGGCGGCGGGTTGTAGGCCATCTCGACCAGGCCGGAGATACCGCGAGTGGACGAACGTGGAGTCGCCGATGACCGAGACGACGCGACGCGCCTCCTCGGGCGGCAGGACCTGGCGCAGCCCGAGGCCCACGCCGATAGAGGCGCCCATCGCCACACACGTGTCCATGGCCTCGTACGGCGGCAGGACGCCGAGGGTGTAGCAGCCGATGTCGCCGGCCACGATGCAGTCGTGCTTCCGGAGCGTGCCGTAAACGGTGTGGTACGGGCAGGCCGGGCACAGCTCGGGTGGCTTGCCGCGGGCCGGCGCGGGTTCGGGAGACGTGTCGCCCGCGAGGATGCGCCGGACCCGCGCCACGTCCAGCTCGCCGAAGCGGTACATCTCGGCTTTCGATTCGACGTCGATTCCGGCGGCGCGGAGGGAGTCGGCGACAATCGGATCTCCCTCCTCGATCACGACGCAGCGCTCGACGGAGGCGGCGAAGGCCCGCGCCCGCTCGACGGGGAGCGGGTTGACAAGGCCGACCTTGAGGAAGCTCGCCCCGGGTGCGGCCTCGGCCGCGTGCAGGTAGGCGACCCCGCCGGCGACGATCCCCAGTGCGGCATTGCCCGGCTCGACCCGGTTGAGCGCATCGCCGTCCGGCCCTTCGCCCCAGGCCGCGATCTCGGTCAGCTTGGCCCGGAGCCGGCGGTGCGCCGGCCGCGCATTGGCCGGGATCATGACCCGGCCGGAGATGTCGTGCTCGAAATGCGGCTTCGGCGGGGCCGCGACCGCGTCGTGGCCGCCCGGCGTAACCACGGACTTGCTGTGGCATACCCGCGTCGTCATCCGGAAGAGCACCGGGATGTGCCAGCGCTCGGAGATCCCGATGGCGGCGAAGAAGAAGTCGTAGGCCTCCTGCGAGTCGGACGGCTCGATCATCGGCAGCCCGGCGGCGATCGCATAGCGGCGGTTGTCCTGCTCGTTCTGCGAGGAGGCCATCCCCGGATCGTCGGCCGTGACCACGATCAGCGCCCCGCTGACGCCCGTGTATGCGGCGGTGAAGAGCGGGTCCGCGGCCACGTTCAGCCCGACGTGCTTCATCGTCACCAGGACGCGGGCGTTGCCGAAGGCGGCGCCGAGGCCGACCTCCAGGGCCACCTTCTCGTTGGGCGCCCACTGGGCCTTTCCGCCCAGGGCATCGAAGGCTTCGAGGATCTCGGTCGAGGGGGTGCCGGGATAGCCCGTCCCGAGCGCGACCCCGGCATGCAGGGCCGCCAGGGCGACCGCCTCGTCGCCCGAAAGGAGCTGTCTATCCATGGCCGCGTCCGTCCTCGATTGCCGCCGGGTGCCGGCATCACCGGGGGAAATGGTGGGCGATACTGGACTCGAACCAGTGACCTCGCGGATGTGAACCGCGCGCTCTAACCAGCTGAGCTAATCGCCCACCGATGCGGCGCCTTGCGCGCCGGAGGCCGATTATAGCGATCCGCCGCTCCCCGGCGGAACCTGGGCGCCTCGCTGGACCTGGGCGCCTCGCTGGACCACCCAGTGCTCTTTCAGACCCTGAGCCCGGGCCAGCGAGCTGCCACCTCATCGGGCGAGACTCCGTCCACAACGATCAGCTTGTGGCGACCCGTCGCGCCGGCGACCATCTGGATCGAGCTGCGCGAGACATCCAGCTCGTCGGCCAGGAGCCGGACCAGGGCCGCGTTGGCCGCTCCCTCCACCGCGGGCGCTGTGACACGAACCTGCAGGACGCCCTCATCGGAGACGCCGTCCACGCGGTCCGCGGCGGCGCGCGGCGTCAAGCGGACGGCGAATCTCACCGAGGCGGGCGTGCGGTCGGGTGTGCGGTAGCCGGGACGCATCGTGCGATTATCGCGCCGGCTCACTGCCTGTCGCCCTAGCGGTCCCGCCCACCGGGACCCTCAGGCAGGCCGGGCCGCTGCCCGAAGAGCGCTCGGCCGACCCGGATGACGGTCGCCCCCTCCTCAACCGCCACGGTGTAGTCGTCGGACATGCCCATCGAAAGCCCGGCTCCCAGTGCCGGCGTCTCCCCCCGCAGCCGCACCGACAGGTCGCGAAGACGGACGAATGTAGGGCGGGCCTCCTCCGGCGAGCCGGTGAGCCGTCCGACCGTCATGAGCCCGCGCAACGACAGGTTCGGCAGCTCGGCGATGCGCGGCAGCTCCGCCTCCAGTACCTCCGGCAGAAAGCCCGCCTTCGCCGCGTCTCGATCGACGTTCACCTGCAGGTAGACAGCCAGGGCCGAGGAGCGTGACTCGCCCGCCAGACGATCGAGCTTTCGCGCCAGTTCGACCGAGTCGACCGATTCGATCGTCTCGAACAACTCCACGGCCCGGCGAGCCTTGTTCGATTGAAGGGGGCCGATGAGGTGCCAGTGCGCCCCCGGCACGTGGGGTGCCTTGGACTCGGCCTCCTGGACGCGGTTCTCTCCCAGGACCGTCAGTCCGGCCGCAACTGCCGCGTTGATGCGGTCGACGGCGACGAGCTTGGAGACCGCGACCAGCTGGACATCTGCCGGGTCGCGCCCGGCCCGGCCGCATGCTTCCGCAACGGCGGCGAGAACCGCGGATCGCGCGGCGCGCAATCCCGCGACGGCGTCCAGATGCGGGATCGGGGCGCAAGATGCCGGAGGCCTAGACCTGATCCTCCGCCGGCGGCCGCCGCAGGAAGCTCGGGATTTCCAGGTCCCTGTCGTCGTAGACACGGCGCGAGGACAGGTCCGGCGCGGGCCGATGGGTCGGGGCAACCGGAACCGGGACCGGCTGGCGCTCGGGGAGACCTGCCGGTCCGTAGCTCTGGATGCGGACCGCCTCAACGGGACTCGGCCGCGGGCGCCCAAGCTCGTGCAGGAAGTCGACGCCGTCATAGGGCGAGGCATGGACATCGACCGGCGTCCGCTGACTGGCCTCGATGCGCGACGACTCGCGCTTGTGGCTGGGATCGAAGCCCGTGGCGATCACCGTGATCATGACTTCGTCCGCCAGATGCCCATCCAGGCTGGTGCCGAAGATGATGTTCGCCTCCGGGTCCGCAACCGAGCGGATCTCGTCCGCGGCCTCGGTCACCTCGAAGAGGCTGAGGTTCGACGATCCCGCGATGTTGAAGAGGATTCCCTGCGCACCGTTGATGTTGACCTCGAGGAGCGGGCTGGCGATCGCCTGGCGCACAGCCTCCAGGGCGCGGTTGTCGCCGCTCGCCCGGCCGATCCCCATCAGGGCCGATCCGGCGTCCTTCATGACGGCCCGCACGTCGGCGAAGTCGAGGTTGATGATGCCCGGGACGGTGATGATGTCGCTGATCCCCTGGACGCCCTGGCGCAGCACGTCATCGACGAAGCGGAAGGCCTCGATGATCGACGTGTTCTTCTGGACGACGTCGCGAAGGCGGTCGTTCGGGATCGTGATCAGCGTGTCGACCTTCTCCCGGAGCTCGTCGGCAGCTCTCTCGGCGACCAGCTTGCGGCGCGCGCCTTCGAAGCTGAACGGCTTGGTGACTACGCCGATTGTCAGGGCGCCGAGGTCCTTGGCGATCTCGGCCACGATCGGGGCAGCGCCAGAGCCAGTGCCGCCGCCCAATCCGGCCGTGATGAAGACCATGTCAGATTCGGCCAGGGCTTCCGTGATCTTCTCGGAGTCCTCTTCGGCCGCCCGCTGGCCGATCGAGGCGTCGCCGCCCGCGCCCAGGCCACGCGTGATCTTGTCGCCGATCCGGATCTTGTGAGGGGCGTCGGATTGGAGAAGAGCCTGCGCATCCGTGTTGCAGGCGATGAACTCCACCCCCATCATCTCGGCCTGGATCATGCGATTGACGGCGTTGCTACCGCCGCCGCCCACGCCGATCACACGGATCAGCGCAAAGTTCTCGGAATCGGACCGTAGCGGCATTCCTGATCCTCCGGTGGCTCTCCGGCTGATGTGTTTTGTCGTTCGGTCCGGCCCCCCCGAGATCAGGTAGAGCACTAGCGCGTAACGGGGCTGGCTCGGATGCCGACAGTATACGCCGGAACCGGCGAATTGGGGCCGCAAATCGCACACCGAAACGCGTTCTTCATGAAGAACGGTCGAACGTGCGTTCGACAAAACGGCCGGAATCGCGCCAAATCGCGAATCTTGCCGATTCGCACGCCCGGCGGGCTGCTTTCAGCCGGCCACGAAAGTCAGTCTGACGGCTCGGGAGGCGTTGTCCGAGTTGGGGTCGAGGAGGGCAATCGACTGCCAGGTGCCCAGGGTCAGCCGGCCCGAGAGGACCGGCACCGTGAGCGAGGGCGAGGCCACCATCGGCACGAGGTGATCCGCACCGTGGCCGGGGGCGCCGTGGCGATGGACCCATCGTTCGTCCCGGGGCAGGAGCCGGTCCAGGACCGTCATCAGATCGGCGTCGGAGCCTGCACCGAGCTCGACGACGACGATCCCGGCGGTGGCGTGGGGCACGAAGACGACGAGCAGCCCGTCGCCCTCGCCGGCCACGAACTCCTCGCAGGCGGCCGTCAGGTCGTAGAGCCCGCGGCGGCGCCCGGTCTGGATCGACAGCTCGGCGGTCTTCATCGTCCGGGCGTCAGGGCAGGAAGTGGCCCAGACCGTCCTTTACGCGCCCGAGCAGACCGGAAGCGGGGGCCGACTCGAAGCGCGTGGCCTCGCCCGATTCCAGTGCCTTCGCGCCCCAGTAGAGCAGGCCGATGGCCGTGCTGTAGGCGGGGTTCATTATGTTGTCGGTCAAGCCGCCGACGCCTGTCGGGCCGGCCACCCGGACCGGCATGTTCATCACCTCTCGACCGAAGGCCGCCGCGCCCGCCAGCTGAGAGGCGCCGCCGGTAAGCACGACGCCGGCAGGAAGTATCCCGTCGCCCGCGGCCAGGATCTCCGCCGCGAGCATCTCGAACGTCTCGCGCATCCGAGCCTGGATGATGCGGCACACGTCGACGCGGCTGATGGTCCGGCCGGCCGTCTCGCCGAGCATCGACACGCTTATCAGGTCGTCGTTGGCGACCGTCGACAGATCGCAGCTGCCGTGCTGGATCTTCAGTTCCTCGGCTATCTCCAGGCTGGTCTTGAGGCCGATGGCCAGGTCGTTCGTGACGTTGTTGCCGCCGACCGGCAGGACGACGGTCTTGAACGGCGAACCGTCCAGGAAGAGAGCCAGGTCTATCGTGCCGGCGCCGATGTCGGCCACGGCCACGCCCAGGTCCCGCTCCGTGTCGGAGAGGACGCACTCCCCCGAAGCGAGCGAGCCCGCGACAAGCTCGTCGATCTTGACGTTCGCGGCCTGGACGCACTTGGCCAGGTTCCGCACCGCGGTCGCGGCCGCGGTCACGATGTGGGTCTCGATCTCGAGGCGGATCGCGCTCATGCCGAGCGGGTCCTTGACGCCCTCCTGGCCGTCGACGATGAAACCGCGGGGCAGCACGTGCAGGACTTCGCGGTTCGAGGGGATGGACACGGCGCGGGCGACTTCCAGGGCCCGGTTCACGTCCTCGCGCATGACTTCGTGCCTGTGGCCGCTCACGGCCACGGCTCCGCGCGAGTTCTGGCTCTCGACGTTCTGCCCGCCCACGCCTACGAAGGCCCGATCGATCTGGTAGCCGGACAGCCGCTCCGAGTGGTCGACTGCCCCGGCGATGGACCGGACGGTCTGGTCGATGTTGACCACCACCCCCCGCCGCAGGCCGATGGCGGGCACGACCCCCTTGCCGACGATCGTCAGGCTGCCGTCGCGGGCCACCTCTCCGATGAGAGCGCAGACCTTGCTGGTGCCGACATCGATACCGACGAGCACTGCTTCGCGTTCCACTCGCTCCCGTCCTCGTTGCTACGGTGGGCCGGCCGACGGCACCTGTCGATTCCGGAGTCTTGGTCAAGGCTAACCGACCCGAGGGAGGCCGGGCAACCCGGCCGTGCAGAGCCCACTTGGCGCGCCTGAGGCGGCCTAGCGGAGGGTGACCGTATCGACATGATTCTGGCTGACGTCCGAGACCAATCGGACCCAGGCAACCTTGCCCTCGCCCCATTCGTATAGGGCCGATCGCAGGTCCCGGACCTGGGTCGGTATGACCGTCACCTGGCGGACCGTCGGGGCGTAGAAGCCGAACTGCGCCACCCAGCCCGTCGGCACGGAGCTGAGCGTGAAGCCGTTGTCATCGTCGAGTACGACCGCCAGGGCAGTGGCATTGCTGCCGACGTCGACCGGTTTCAGACCGGCGATGCGGAAGCCGGCGTCGAGGTTGACCGGGTCGATGACGCCGCCGAGGTCCAGGCCGGCATCTTCCGAGCGGCGGTCGAAGACAACGGGCAGGGCCAGCGCCCCGGTCCCGGGGCTGGCGTTGGGATCCGCGCTCGGGGCAGGCGCGAGCGAAGGAATGAGCGACGGGTTCGGGGTTGGCGTCGGAACCGGCGTCGGCGAAGGCGACGGCGTGGCCTTTCCGGGCTTGGTCGGCGTGGCCTTGGGGTTCTTCGTCGGCGTGGCCTTGGGCTTGGGCGTCGGGGTAGGTTTGGGAGAGGGACTGGCCGTGGGGGTCGGGCTCTCGATCTCCGGCGAGCCTCCGCCCGAGGCGGTCTCGGCAGGCGTCGGAGTCGCGATCGCCTCGGTCGGCTCTGCCAGCGGTCCGGCAGACGAGGGGATCGGATTCCCGACCTGGTCCACCAGCCCGAAAAGGAACCCGTCCTGATCCACCGCGTAGCGCCGATCGCCTATCGCCCAGATGATCTTCGGTTCCCGTTCCACGATCGTCACGACGATCGTGGACGGCAGCCTGACGTGCACGCTGGCCGACTCGACTGCCGGCAGCCGGACGAGCTGCTCGGCCGCTCGATCCGTGTGGATTCGGAACAGGTTGGGCGAATCGGCCACACCTACGATCGATCGGATGATCGTCTCGCTCGTGAACGTGGCGCCGTGGATCTCCAGGGTTCGGGCATCGAACGCCGGGGCGGAGCTGACGCCCAGGAATCCGGCCGCGCAGGCTGCCATGAACAAACCGGCGAGCACCTGAACCGAGCGCAGGCGCGGCCCGGTTCGCCGCACCGGCGTGCGCCGCACGTGCGATCCGGAGCGGCGAGATGGCACAACCCGGTTCATCTCGGCCTCAGCGAGGAAGGTCGGCGGCGGTCAACCGTCGCCGGACGCGCCCGGCATGGCGCTGCTCGGCCAATTCGACGATGCGGAGGCACACCGCCTCGAAGCTGCCGAGCCCGGCGGCCGCCACCTGGGGGAAGAGACTGATGGGCGTGAAGCCCGGGATCGTATTGAGCTCGTTCAGGTACAGCTCGTCGCCGGCGAGCAGGAAATCGACCCGGGCGAACCCCTCGCAGCCGACGGCCCGGTACGCCTCCAGGGCCGTCTCGCGAACTCGCCGGCCCAGGGCCTCGTCGATATCGGCATGGGTCGTCGTCTCGGACACGCCGTCGCTGTACTTGGCGACATAGTCGTAGAACTCGCGACCCGGGAAGACCTCGCCCGGGCCGAATACTCCGAGGGCCTGCGGGTCGTTGCCGACGACGGCCACCTCGAGCTCCCGCGGGTGGTCCAGGTAGCGCTCGACGATCGCCAGGGTATCGAAGCGGAAGGCCTCGTCGAGCGCCGGGCCTCGCTCGGCGGCGGAATGCGCGATCGTCATTCCGACCGACGACCCCATTCGCGCGGGCTTCATCATCAGCCGGCGCTCGCCGCAGCGCTCGGAGAAGGTCTCGAGTTCGTCCAGGACACCCTGCCGGTCGGCCGCCCAGCGGCCGGCCGTCACTTCCACCCACTCGACGACTTTGATGCCGAGGCCTCTGACGAGCCGTTTGTACAGCGCTTTGTCCATCGCTACCGCCGAGGCCGCGACACCGGCGCCGGCGTAGGGAAGGTCGTACGCCTCGAGCAGGGCCTGGATCGTCCCATCCTCGCCGAACGGACCATGCAGAGCCGGGAAGACGATCGGCGGCGTCTTCCGGCGCGCGATCTCCTCGAGGGCCTGGGCCGGGGTCCTGGGCCCTTGCGCCCCGAGCGACCGCGGATCGTCGAACGCTCCGGGACGCGGCCGGCCCACCGACGCGGCGGCGGGAATGGACCACCAGCCGTCCAGCAGGTCGATGTAGATCCGCTCCACGGTCAGCCCGGCCTCCGTCAGTGCGTCCGCGATGGCCCAGCCCGAGACGACGGAGACGTCGTGCTCTGCCGAAGGCCCGCCCAGCAGCACGACGACGCCTCTCGCGTGATCGTTGCCGGCCATCTCCGAACCAGTACCGCTCCTCATGCCACCTCCGCGTGCCAGTCTGACCAATCGCCGATGAACTGAACCTCGTACACGAGATCGATGCCGAAACGCCGCGCGACGGCGCCCCGCGCTCGCTCCGCCAGGCGGCGGATGTCGGATGCGGATGCTCCACCCGCGTTGACTATGAAGTTGGCGTGAGTCTCGCTGATCGCGGCCCCGCCCAGGCGCGTCCCCTTGAGGCCGCAGGCGTCGATCAGGCGGCCGGCGGAGTCCCCCTCGGGATTGCGGAAGACGCTGCCGGCGCTTGGCAGGTCCAGAGGCTGATGCTCCCGCCGCCAGCGGCGGATCTCATCGAGCCGGGCCCGGATCTCGGCGGGAGCCGCGGGGCTCAGGCCAAATGTCGCTTCGAGGATCAGCTCCTGCCCGGCCGTGGCGCCGGCCGTGGCGCCGGCCGTGGCGCCGGCCGTGGAACCGGCCGAGGTCGCCTCGGAACCCTCGCCACTCCCCTCCCCTGCTCGACGTTTGAACCGGCTGTCTCGATATGCCAGCCGAAGTGCGGAGGCCGCCTCGACGATCTCCTCGCCGTTCGCCCCCAGGACGGCCACCGACTCGAGGATCGCCGCCACGTCGGAGCCGTGGGCGCCGGCGTTGGCCCAGACGGCCCCGCCGACCGTCCCCGGAATGGCCAGCCCGAATTCCAGGCCCGACAGGCCCGCCTGCTGCGCGACCGTGGCCGCCCTGGCCATGGGCAGGCCCGCTTCCGCGACGAGGCGTCGATCCTCGAACCGCCAGCCTTCGGTGCGGCACAGGATGACCAGCCCTCGAATACCGGCGTCGCTGACCAGCAGATCGCTGCCACGGCCGATGACCACGTGCGGAATCCCCCTGCTACGGGCGAGCAGGACCAGCTCCACCAGGGAGGCACGCTCACTGACCACGGCCAGCAGATCCGCCGGACCGCCGACGCGCATCGTCGTGTGCGGGGCCATCGGCGCGTCCGGGCGGGCGCTGACCCCGGCCAGACCCCGGATCTCGGCGGCAAGGGCGCCCCAGGGCGACGCGGCCGTCGTGCCGCCGGGGCGACTCATACAGCCACTCCCCGCGAGAGGGCTTCTATCCGGGCGGCCTCCGGCAGGGCCCGCCTCTCCGCGGCGGCCAGAACCAGCTCAGCCACCGCGGCCGCGGCTCCGGGCCTCGCCAGCGATCTGGCTGCCGCCGCCATCGAGGCCCGCTCGCCGGAATCGTCGAGGATGGCTGCGGCCGCAAGCAGAGCCTCGGCGTCGAAGTCTCCGTCCTCGATCAGGCGGGCCGCACCGGCAGCGACCATCTCCTCGGCGTTGCGGCGCTGGTGACCGGCGGCATGGGGATATGGCACGACCACCATCGGCAGTCCAAAGGCGGCGACTTCGGCCAGCGTCGAGGAGCCCGCCCGGCCCACGACCATGTCGGCCGCGCCGAGAACCACGGTCATCTCTTCATCGAGGTACTTCTCGGGGCGGTAGCGAACCCGCAAGTCGGGCGGCAGGGCGTCTCGACCGGCAGCCGCCTGCTCGTACCCGCCCTCGCCCGTGATGTGGATGACCCGGACTCGTTCGATCAATCGCGGCAAGGCCTCCGCGACCGCCTCGTTGAAGCGCCGGACCTCCTGGGACCCGCCGAAGATCAGAAGCAGCCCGTCGGCATCCGGGATCCCGAGAGCCGCCCTCGCATCTTGCCGATCGACGCCCAGCGCTTCTCGGATGGGCGTCCCCGTGACGAAGCACGGTCGGTTCCGGCCGAGAGTGCGGCACGTTCCCTCGAATGACACCGCCAGACACCCGGCCAGCCTGGCAGTGACGCGAACGCTTCGACCCGGGACTACGTTGCCGTCCCACATGACCACGGGTATGCGAAGCGTCGACGCGGCCAGCAGCACGGGCAGAGCCACATATCCGCCTGTCGTGAAGATCGCGTCGGGCCGGAACCGGATCAGGATCGCCAGGGCCTGGGGGACCGACAACGACAGGCGAACTGGATCGAGGAGGACGTGGCCATCCATCCCGACAGTCCGGAGCGAGCGCAGCAACAGCCGCCGGAGCGGAATGCCCGTCCCCGGGACGACCTGCGCCTCGAGACCTCGGTGGCCTCCGACCCAGCGCAGCTCGGGCGCGACCGGCCTAGCCTGCAGCGATCGTGCGACGGCGAGAGCCGGGTATATATGTCCCCCCGTACCCCCGCCCACTATCAGCAGACGCACTGATCCAACCTCGTTCCACCGTTTCTCGAGATATCGACAAGAGGATTCCGACGGCGGCCAGGCTCACGGTCAGAGAAGAGCCGCCCGCCGAGACGAAGGGAAGGGTGATGCCGGTAACCGGGACGACCGCCACCACGACACCGATGTTGATGAGTGCCTGGAAGCATATCCAGGAGGTGATCCCGGCCGCCATCAAGCCGCCGAACGTGTCGGGCGCTCGGATGGCCGTTCGAATCCCGGCGTACGTCAGGACGACGAAGAGACCGATGACGACGGCACCGCCCACCAGCCCGAGCTCCTGGGCGATGACCGAGAAGATGAAGTCGTTGGCGTCGTTCGGCACGAAGATGCGGTCGTTGCCCAGGCCCGTGCCGAAGAGGCCGCCGGCGCTGATCGCCTCGAGGCCCTTGATGGTCTGGTGGCCCGCGCCCAGGGGATCCGCCCACGGATCGAGAAGGGTCTGGATCCGCTGCAACGGGTAGTCGCCGATGGCCAGCATCAGGAACAACCCGCCGGTGACGCCGCCGGCTCCTGCCAGGATCAGATGGAAGAGGTTCGCGCCCGCGACGAAGAAGAGCGAGAACGCGATCAGCGCCAGCACGCTGGCCGTCCCCAGGTCCGGTTCGCGAACCACGAGGAACAGGAACGGGGCGACGATTATCACGAACGGCACGGTGCCGAGGAGGAAGCTGCGAATGCGCGACCCTCGCGTCGCCAGCCAGTGCGAGAGGTAGACGACCAGGGCCAGCTTGGCCACTTCGGCGACGTGCAGGTCCGGCAGCGGCCCCAGCTGGATCCGGCGGTGCGACCCGTTGTGCAGGATGCCGATCTGGGGCAGAAGCACGATCGCCAGCAGAACCAGGGCGACGAGCGCCAGCGGCCGGCTCGCCACTCGGAGGTAGCGGTAGTCGAGGCGCATGAAGAAGACCATCGCGACAAGCCCCAGCACTCCCGCGACGACCTGGGGCGCGACGAGCTGGAAGGTGTTCTGGCTCTGTGCGTAGGACGGAATCGCGGAGGCCGAATAGACCATCAGGATTCCGATCGCCGAAAGCGCCACGACCGCGACCAGGATGATGTAGTCGGGCTCGTGGGCCTCGCGCTTCAGGACGCCCGGATCGGCCAGGCCGCTGGGCTGGTGGCTGACCGGGCTCGGACCGGAGTCGCGCTTGACTCGTTCCCGCCGCGTCGGCTCATCGGGCAGGTTCCAGCGGTCGTTCCGGCGGTTCATCGGGAGGTCCCCACCGCTCGCCGCCTGGCTACCAGCTCCGCGACCGCCGCCTTGAAGGCCTGGCCTCGGGCGGCGTAGTCCACGAACATGTCGAAGCTGGCGGCGGCCGGGCTGAGCAGAACCGTTGCCGGTCCGGACGCACCGGCGCCGGCAGCGTCGAGCAGGCCCCGGGCGATCGCGTCTCCGCGGACGACCGCGTCCTCGAGACTCGGAGCCACCTCCACGCGGGTCATGCCGTTGCCCGGAACATCTCCGCCAGCACGGGCCCCGACTCTCCGATCAGAACGGCGGCGTCGGCGCGTGCCGCCGCGACGGGTCCGAGCCCGGCGAGGTCCACGCCCTTGTCCCGGCCTCCCGCGATGAGGACGAGCGGACGTGGGAAGGCTCGCAGCGCCGCGATCACGGCATCCGGCTGGGTGCCCATGGAATCATTGACGAACCGGACGCCGTCCAGGGTCGCCACCGTTTCAAGGCGATGCTCGACTCCGGTGAACCCGGCGGCCGCGCTGCGGATGGCGGCCGGGGCCACTCCGAAGAGCAAGGCGACGGCCACCGCGGCCATCGCATTGGAGACGTTGTGCCGGCCGGGGATGGCCAGTTCGTCGATCGGGAGTATCCGACCGCGAGGCCCGACCTCAGCCGTTCCTCCACCCGCGGCGGCCAGGCGCCCCACTCCCTGGGCCACGATCCAGCCATCCTCCACGCCGATTCCGCCAGGTGCCGGCCGATCGAGGCGGTAGCTCACTACCGTCGCGGTTCCGAGAGAGGCGTATCCGGCGACGACCGGGTCGTCGGCGTTGATGACCAGCGCGCCGCCCCCATCCACCAGCTCGGCCAGGCGCCGCTTGACCGCTCGGTATGCCTCCAGCGAGCCATGGCGATCGAGATGGTCGGACGTGACGTTCGTGTACACCGCGACCGTGGTGCCCCTGGACAGAGTCGGCAGCTGCAGCTCGGAGAGTTCGATGACGACGCGATGCGCGGGCGTCAGCTCGGCGAGGCGTTCCACCAGCGGGATGCCGATATTCCCACCCAGCACGGCCGGGTGGACCGGATCTCCGGCCAGCAGCGCCGCGGTCAGAGCCGAGGTCGTGGTCTTGCCCTTTGTCCCAGTCACCCCGATGGTCGGGCACGGGCACATCCGCAGCACCAGGTCCACCTCGCTGACCAGGGCAGGGGCGCCGCCGGGGTCGAGCCGGTGAGCTTCCACGACCGCTCGAAGTGCACGGCGAAGGCCGGGCTCGGTGGTCGGGAAGTCGGGATTGATGCTGGGCGAAGTGGCGATCAGGTGCGCGCCGGCCCACGTCGCAGCCGGGTCGACGTCGGGTCCGAGCGCGAGTGCGACGGCTCGCCCGCCGAGCGCTTCGATCGCGGGAGCCAGCTCCAGGGGCGTCCTTCGGTCGTAGACCGTGACGCGACAGCCGGCGTCGGCGAAGAAGCGGGCCAGGGCGATCCCGCTCCGGGCCAGCCCGAGCACCGTCACCGGCCGGCCGGCCAGGAGAGCCGTCGCGGACGCCGGCCGCGGTGAGCCGGTCCAGATCGACGACAGAAGCGGTCATCGTCCGCCTACTTCGGAATCGAGGCGACGAAGAGCGTCACCCCGAGCATGCCGGCCAGGGCCCCGACGATCCAGAAGCGCATCGTGATCTTCTCTTCGTCCCAGCCGCCCAGCTCGAAGTGATGATGGAGCGGGGCCATGCGGAACACGCGCTTGCCTCGGAGCTTGTAGCTCGCCACCTGGATGATGTCGGAGGCGACCTCCAGGACGAAGATGATTCCGATCAGCGGCAGGATCAGGACCTGGCCGGTGATGAGGGCGACGACCGCAAGCATCCCCCCGAGCGAAAGGGCGCCGGAGTCGCCCATGAACACCTGGGCCGGATGGACGTTGAACCACAGGAATCCCAGGATCGTGCCGATGACGATGGCGTTTACGACTGCCAGGTTCTCCTGGAAGGGCTCGTTGAGCAGGGCGATGATCAGGAAGCTGATGAAGGCGAAGACGAGGGTCCCGCCGGCCAACCCATCGAGGCCGTCCGTCAAGTTCACCCCGTTGCTGGCGCCGACGATGGCGACCACGGCCACGAGGATGAAGATGATCGCGCCCAGCTCGATGTCCCTGTTGACCAGGGGAAGAAGGATCGTCGAGGTGAACTCGCGATCGCCGAGGAATGGGACTCGGAGGCCGTTGAAACCGAAGTGGTTCTGGACGTAGACCGCGACGATGATCGCGACCACCAGCTGCCAGATCAGCTTGTGGCGTCCCCGGATCCCGATGCCGGTGCGGGCGTTCAGGAAGTCGTCGATGGCACCGAGCGCCCCGATGACCGCAAGCACGAAGAGGGGCGAGTAGGTAGAGGCGTCGAGGGCGCCGAAGACCCCGGCCAGGCCCAGGACGACGATCACGATCAGGACGCCGCCCATCGTCGGCGTCCCCTGCTTCACGAGGTGGCTGCCAGGGCCTTCTTCGCGGATCTGCTTGCCCATCCCCAGCCAGCGCAGAAGGCGCAGGTACGGCGGCATCAGGATGACCATGCAGGCGAAAGCCAGAAGCAACCCCTGGATCAGCTCGACGCCGTGCTCTTTCACCTGACCTCCTCGACCTTCGGGTGCGCTCCTCCCAGCGCCCCCGCGTCCCTGGTCCAACCCCCGAAACTCGCTTCCAGAGAGCCCACCAGCCGTTCCAGCGCGGCGCCCCGCGAGGCCTTGACCAGCACCGAGTCTCCCGGGCGGAGCCGTTCCCGCAGCACCGCCAGCGCGGCCTCGCAGTCCGGCACGAGGACGACCCCGTCCCCGAGTCTCGCCGCTCCGGCGGCGATCCCGGCCGCACCGGGGCCGACCACGACGAGTTCTTCAACGACTCCGGCCGCCGCGGCACCGACGTCTCGGTGGCCGCGCTCGTGGGAGTCGCCGAGTTCCAGCATCTCCCCGAGGACCGCCACGTGGCGGCCCGGCAGCGTAGCGAGCAGCTCCAGCGCCGCGAGCATCGAGGCCGGCGAGGCATTGTACGTGTCGTCAAGCACCGTCAGGCCGGCGATCCTGACGATCTGGTCTCGATGCTCCGCCTCCCAGCCCCGGCGCAGGCCGGCCGCTATTCGGTCCAGGTCGAGCCCGGCCGCCACTCCGACGGCCGCCGCCGCCAGCCCGTTGTGTACGCCGTGGCGGCCGAGGGCCGGCGTCGATGCCATGACCGTGCCGCCGGGTGCGACGAGCCTGAAGCTCATTCCGTCCAGGCCGGCCGAAACCACTTCCTCTGCCCGCACATCCGCCTGCGGGGAGAAGCCGTAGGTCATGACCGCTGCCGCGGTCCGAGCTCGCATCCGCAGCACCCGGGGATCGTCGGCGTTGAGAATCGCCGTGCCGTCGGCGGGCAGTGCCTCGACGAGCTCCGCCTTGGCCCGCTCGATGTCGTCGATGCCGCCGATGCGCGCGAGGTGGACCTCGCGAACGGCGGTCACAACCCCGATCCGCGGCCGAGCGATGGCCGCCAGCTGGGCGATCTCTCCGCCCACGTACATCCCCATCTCGAGGACGGCGGCTTCGTGCTCGGGGCCCATCCGCAGCACGGTCAGGGGCAATCCGATCTCGTTGTTGGCGTTGCCCTGGCTCTTGAGAGTGGCGTACCGCTCGGCCAGCACCGTGGCTACCGCCTCCTTCGTCGAGGTCTTGGCGATGCTGCCGGTCACGCCCACGACCAGCGGCGAGAATCGGCCACGCCAGGCCCGGGCCACGGCGTGGAGTCCGGAGAGGGTGTCCGCAACCGCCACGATCGCCACGTCCGACGCGTCGGCGGCCGCCAGGGCTACCGCGGAACCTGCAGACCAGTCGGCCTCCCGCACCAGTAGAGCGGCCGCACCCGCCGCCATCGCTTCGCCCAGGAAGCGGTGGCCGTCGGTCTTCTCGCCGGGCAGGGCGACGAAGAGGTTGCCGGGCGCTACGGCGCGGGAGTCGACGGCTGCGCCGCGGACGGACCTGCCCGACGAACGGACCAGTCTTCCGCCGGTGGCTGCGGCGATCTCGGCGGCGGTCAGGGCGGGCGATCCCAGGCCGGGCTGCGACGCGCGGGGTCGGGTCTCGGTCACGCTCCCAGTGTCGCACAGCCGGCAGCTCACGTTACTGGCCTCCGCCATCAGCCCAGCGACTTGGCTTTCTTTCCACCTGGGGCCGCCGGGCCGTTCTTGTTGGCCGGGATCTGAAGCGTTGTCACAGCGTCGGTCGCGATCCGCCGGAACAGCTCCGTGGACTGCACCGGCATGGCCAGCACCCCCTGGCTGACCTTCGTCGGAGTGCCCTGGTAGATGACCAGGCCGATGGTCACGTCCGGCGAGCTGTGGCCGACCCAGCCGTAGAAGCTGTAGTTGTAGATGTCGCTTAGCCAGCCGCCCTTGCCCTTGTCGAGGGTGGGATCCCAGATCTGAGCCGTGCCCGTCTTGCCGCCTACGAAGTAACCCGGGATGTAGGTGGATTGCGCGTAGGACGGCACCGCGGTGACGACGTGGGTCATCAGCCCGGTCAGGGAGTCCGAGAGAGTTGGACTGATGATCCGGGGTGGCGGGGCCTCGCTTGGCGACGCGGCTGGCCTGTGCGGCGTCCCGTTCCGCCACGTGCGGCTTGACTGAAGTGCCGCCGTTCGCCATCGCGGAGTAGGCGCAGATCATCTGCATCGGCGTGACCGCCACGCCCTGGCCGAACGACGCGTTGGCGAGGTCTATCTGGCTCCATGGGCTGACGGCAGGGTCTCGTACGATGCCGGCGACCTCACCGGCAAGATCCACGCCCGTCTTCTGGCCGATGCCGTACTCCTGCCAGGTCTTGTAGAGCGTCGCCGAGGCCGAGTCGATGGTCTTGCCGAGCCGGAAGGCAACCTGCGAGGCGCCGACGTTGCGGGACCAGGCGACTACGTCGGCGAAGGTCATCCAACCCATCGACTTGCGGTCGGCATCGGCAACCTCCTGGTTGCCCGGCAGCTTCATCACGCCGGAGTCGTTGATCTTGGTCGTCAGAGCCGTTGTCTTGGTCTCCAGGGCCGCGGACGCGGTCAGCATCTTGAAGACGGAGCCCGGCTCGTAGACCTCGCTGATGATCGGATCCATGAAGAGCGACGGGTTCTGCGCGGCGACCTGTCCGTACAGGTTCGCGTCGTATGAGGGGTACGTCCCTTCCGCCAGGATCGCCCCGGTCTTCGGCTCCATGACGATCGCCGACACCGACTTGGCCTTGTCGGCGATCCAGGTAGCGAACAGCTCCTGCTCTACCTGGAGTTGGAGGCCGACGTCGATCGTCGTACGGATGTCCTGCCCGGGCGTGCCGGGATCGAGGACGGTGGTCCCGGCCGGCCCCGGCGTATTGGGATCGATCTGGACCACCTCGGGCCTGCCCGCGAGCACGGCGTCGTACTGCTGTTCCAGGCCGTACTGGCCGGCCCCCGATGCGTTGACGAAACCGAGCACCTGAGCCGCGAGCGACGTGCGAGGGGCTCCTCCGGCCTGGGGATAGACTCGCACCGGCGTCGGCTCGAGAGTGATCCTGGCCAGCGCCCCGACCGCCTGGCCCTGGGAGATCTCATTTGCCACGTCCGCGTCGACGTTCGTTGGCCACGATGACGTAGTAGCCATCGCCCGTCATGGCCTTTCGCAAGGCCGTCTCCGGATCCCCGGTCAGGTCCAGGTAGTCGACCAGCGCCGCGGTTTCGCGCTGACGATCGAGTGGGTCCATGCCGTGGAGGTCGGCTATCAGGCGGTAGCGGTAGATCGTCTCCGCCAGAACGATCGTCCCGGTCCGGTCGTAGATGGTGCCCCTCTTCGCCGGCAGGAAGTGCTTCACGGCGGAGGGCCCGCCGGCCATGGCGGTCAGCTGCTCGCGCTGGTTGACCTGCCAGTAGGCCAGGCGCGCGACCATGCCACCGGACAGCAGGGTCAGCACGATGAAGAGCAGCAGGAGGCGGCCTCGCGAGTCCGTTCGGCCGAGCATTGGTGCCGCTCCTCAGCGAGCAGGCAGGATGATCGGCGCGGGCAGCTGAGTGAGACCGCCGGAGATCGCCTGTCGCCGAATTGCCGATTCCCGGTTCAGGCGGCCGATGTCCGAGAGATCCTGCTGCCGCTGGACCTGGAGCCCCTGGTAATCGGCGTTCAACTGGCCCATGTCGTATCCGGACGCGGAGACGCGAACGGTCTGGACCAGCGAGAAGAAGCTCAGCAGGAAGGCGATCACGATCAGACCGATTGCCATCCCGAAGACGCGCGGATGCCGCCTCGTTCGCCGGAAGTAGACGCGCGACGGCCGCCGCGAAGACGCCGGCGCCTGGGGCCGGAGGAGGGGGGCCTCCAGGCGCCGGTGCGGGAAGAACATCGAGCGAGGGCGGGCGCCCTCATAGACGGCCATCAGTGGATGCCCCGGAGCTGCAGCCAATTACCGGGCGCGACATTGCCGGAGGGCTTCACGTCCCAGCGATCGCCTACGCCGGGGATCTCCAGATCATCAAGCCACCCAAGGAGCCCGGCATGGCGCTCAGGCCGCTCGTGCATCTCGTGCTGGCGGCGGCCGTAGGTCCGGCGACGGCTGGCCTGGTGTCGCTTGCTCATCGGTTCCTCCTTTCTCGATCAGGTCTAGGCGGCTACGCGCTCGGCGCCCCGAAGACGGGCGCTCCGCGAACGTGGATTGGCGTGGATCTCCTCGGCGCTCGGGGTGCGCGACTTTCCCAGCGATCGAAGGGCCGGCTGGTGGCCGCAGACGCACACCGGGACCTCGGGCGGGCAGATGCAGCCCCGCTGTTCGGCGGCGATGAAGCGTTTGACGATGCGGTCTTCGAGCGAGTGGTAGCTGAGCACGACCAGGCGCCCGCCGGGCCGAAGCAGCACGAGCGACGCCGCAAGCCCGGCTTCCAGGGCGGCCAGCTCGTCGTTGACGGCGATCCGCAGGGCCTGGAAGACGCGCGTGGCCGGGTGCGTGCGCCGGCCCTTGGGCGTCGGCACGGCCCGCTCCACGAGGGCCGCCAGCTGCTCCGCCGTCTCAACCGGCGAGTGGCGCCGCGTTTCGACGATCGTCCGGGCGATGCGCCCGGCAAACGGCTCCTCGCCGTAGCGCCGGAAGAGAGCCGCGAGCTCGCCCGCGTCGAGAGTCGCCAGCAGGTCCGCCGCCGACTTGCCGCGGCTGGTATCGAAACGCATGTCCAGGCGCCCGCCGGCCCGGAAACCGAACCCGCGCTCCACGTCGGCGAGCTGGAAGCTCGAAAGGCCCAGGTCCAGGAACAAGCCGTCCACTTCGGGGAACCCGGCGGCCGGAGCCACTTCGGCCAGCTGGCCGAAGTTGGCCTGGCGCAGGACGACTCGATCTCCGAAACGGGCCAGGCGCCGGGCGCTCCTCTCGATGGCCGCCCCATCGGCATCGAGCCCGAGGAGGCGGCCGTCAGGAGCGGATCGTTCGAGGATCCGCTCGGCGTGGCCGGCTCCACCGAGGGTGGCGTCGAGCTGGAGGCTGCCAGGACGCGGGGCGAGTGTCTCGACGACCTCGCCTGCCATCACCGGCAGGTGCCCTACCTCCCGTTCGGCGCCCCCCTCGAGAGAGCCGGCCGCGGCAGTGCCGACGGTCGCCACCTCGAGCGGGTCGCGGGATTCCTTGTCACTCATGTCAGATCACCAGCCCGGACAGCTGCGGCAGCCAGGTCGTCGCGGCGAGTCCACCGGCTGCTGCGATTCCGCCCAGCGCTCCGGATTCCAGATCTCGACGTGGTCCCGCTGCCCCACGACCAGGGCTTCGCTCCCGAGGCCCGGCCCACTCGCGGATCGACGCGGGCAGGACGACTCGTCCCTGGGCATCGGTCTCCAGGTCGAACGCGTTGGAGAAGAGGAAGCGCGAGAGCCTGCGGGCGTTGTCGTTGGCCAGCGGCAGAGCCGCGACCTTGGCGGCCAGCGTCTCGAACGAATCGCGCGGGAAGATGGCCGCGCAACCGTCCATCCAGCTGGCCAGGACGGCGCCCTCGTCGAGTTGCAGGCGGAACTTGGCCGGGATTGCCACCCGGCCCTTCGCGTCTACAGTGTGCGTGTATCTGCCCCGGAACATCAGGCGTCGCTCTTCCGCTTCGTTCTTCGTCCGGCCGTGTCGCTCGACCGAGCAGCGTGGGAATCACCACGATTCCCCACTGAGCACCACTGAAGCGGATGATACACCCACCTGGGTGACCGTCAACGCCCGTGAATAGGAATTCCGGCCGCCGGTCCACCCCGACCATCGGCGGCCGGCGGGTACGATCCTGGGCGCGCCGGCTGCCCGGAGACCGCTCACAATCGAGCCAGCGGCGGCAACTCAGGAGGGAAGGATTCTCCGATGCGCATCCTGGCGATCGAACGGTCGATTCCGGGCGTCTCGGACGCCCAGTTCACCCAGCGGCTGGCGGCCGCGGAGGCACGTCGAGTGTGGGAGCTGTACCAGGCGGGGACTCTCCGAGACCTCTATTTTCGAGAGGACGAGTCGTCGGCCGTCCTGATGCTCGAGTGCGACGACATCACGGCGGCCGGCGAGGTTCTGGCATCGCTGCCGCTCGTGGTCGCAGGCTTGATCGAGTTCGAAGTACTGCCGTTGCGTGCCTACCCGGGCTTCGGGCGGCTCTTCGCGCCGGGCGAACTACCTAACGAGCTGGAGTAACGCAGGGCAGATCGGCTGCGGCCGGGCCGGGGATGTAGCGCGCCACCCAGCCCGAGAGTTCGCAGGACAGATCGTCGGCCAGCTTCAGGCTTGCGCCATCGCGCTCGAAGGAGAGGCGGAAGGCGGCCACGATCTTGATCAGCTCGGCGCGGGCCCGGCCGGTCCACTCGATGGCCGGGCAGGATCCACGCAGGTGGCAGTCCTCTTCCTGGGAGAAATGGCGAACGGAGTAGTCCCCGAAGTCGCGGAGCGCGCGCTCGACGATGGACCGTTCGCTGCGAGTCTCGATGGTCGCTACCAGGACGTCGGCTCGCTCGACGAGGGCCCGACGCTGCGCATCAAGCTGCGGCGCGCCGGTTTCCATGCTCGGCTGCCACCCGATCGACATCCCTTGGCTCCTTCATTCGAGTCACCGTTCCGGCCCTTACCAGGTCTCGCTGCACCGGCCGGCGTGCGTTCTATGAGGCTCCGAACGGTCGATCGCCGGCCAGTGCCATTCGACCCTGCGGATCGTGACCGGCTCGGCTGTGAGTAGCGCCGTCCGGGTAGGTGCCCCGAGTCGCATCCTCTCGCCCAGAGCGCGACCGCGCGTCCCACGGCCACGTTCCGAGAGGGTGCTATCGGGTAGGCGGCGGGATCTTCAGCTGGTCGCCCGGGTGGATGACGTCGGAGCTGGCCAGGGATGGGTTCATCTGGCGGATCTTGGCGATGTCGACGCCGAAGAAGGCCGCGATGTTCGGGAGAGTGTCGGCGACCGAGGATCCGTTCTGGCCCGCTCCCCTGACCGTGTAGAGGTAGCAGTTGGCCTGGTCGGGGCAGGGCGCGACCAGGTTCATCCGGGAAGCCGTAGCTCCGGGCGGCCACGCGGGGGTCGGCGTGGGCTTCGCCGTGGCGGTCGCAGTTGGCGAGGGCGTAGGCGTCGGCGCAGGCGTGGCCTTCGGCGTCGTCTGCGGGCTCGGCGAGGTGGCCGGCGAAGTGGCCGGCGTGGCGATCAGGCTTGGCGAAACGGCAACCGACGGCCTGGGTGTGGCCGTCCCCGCCGGCGAAGGCGAGCCGGCGGCAATTACCGGAGCCTGATGGCCGGCGCCGCCAAAAGGCAGCACGCCGAGGATCGGTCCGGTCACCAGGATCCCGAGCGCCGCAATCACGAGGACGACCGCGGCAACCGTCATCAAAGGGAAGGCGGCTTTCTCGTCCTCCGGCGCCGCCGTGGCGGCTCCTTCGTTGGCCAGCAGCGTACCCCGCACGTAGCGCGGGCAGCTGACGTGGACTCGCTGCAAGCACACCAACTCCTGCTGGCGCAGGGAAAGCGGCAACGGATCGCCGAAGGCGGCGCAGCGATGCGTCGGCACGGCTGAGTTTTGCGCATCGGCCAGCCGGCCGTCGGGGCCGACGCTGCGAAGGAAGTGGCAACGCATCGGGCCGGAAGCCGCCTGAGCCGGCTCCGACCAGGGCCGGAACCGCGGCCCGAGGTCGACCGATCCGGCGGCCGTATCGGGTTGAAGAGCAGGCACGGTGCCGGCGGGTATGCCGAGCGGTGCGCTGGGCGGAGGCTCTGGCGGGAACGCCTCATCGCCGGGGCCGGCACCGATGAGCCCGCCGGGCATGTCCGCGTCGTCGCCCTCTTCGGGTGGCAGGCCTCGAGCGACGCGCGCGCGCCCAAGCCTCATCTGTTCTTCGTCGGGCGGTGTCCGGCCACCCTGCCCGTCTCGACCCTCCGCGCCTTCGCCTGCCTCCACGACCTCTCCCTGCCCCAAGATTACGCCCGGCAGGTACAGCCAGGCAGCCGATGTCGGGGAGTCTAGTACCTTTCGAGGGTTGCCGTCCCTGTGCTCTCGATGGTAGCCTCCCGCCTCTCGGAGGTCCCGTTCGGTCCCTATGGCCTTGATTCAGCCGGTCAACGACTCACCGCCGCTCGCTGCGGCATCAGCCGCGCCGCGGATACGCCGCTGCACCTTCCGCCGCCTCAGCCGGGTCGACGCGGGCCCCGAATCCGGGTACGAGGTCAGCTGCCTGTACCCAGACAGGCGAGTGCCCCTGCCTCTCGGGAGCATGGAATCGAGCCTCGAGATCTGCGGACCCTGCGCAGCCAGCCACATCTTCCGGCCGGATGAGGATTGAAAGGGCGTCGCCCTTTCAATTTGGGAGTATTTGGCCAGGGCCGAATACTCCATAGCGCAGGCGCCGAAGGCGCTTCAGTTTGGGAGAATCGGCCTTCAGCCGATACTCCATATCGCAAAGGTCTGGGGGCCCTTTCAGCCCGCCGGGATCCCTCGTTCGTGTTCGAATTAGGGCGGTCTCCGGCTCGGCTGAGCAGGATTGGCGGCGAGCCGGCCTGTAAGCCGAGTTCTGTACCGCTGCTCACGCAGCGGCGACGATCATCCATCTCCGGCCGCCGGTTACCCGACGGCTCAAGCGGCCGACCCGAGGACTGGGCAGCGCGACCTCTTCCGTTCGAACGCCCGGTTACCCGAACCTCCGAACCGCGTCCTCCTATTTGGCCTTGCTCTGGGTAGAGTTTGCCGCGTTTCACCTACCGCGCTCGAGTCGCCCCGGGCCCGGCTACGTCTCTGTGGCACTGGTCCTCGCCTCGCGGCGGACGGGCGTTACCCGCTACCCTGCGCTGAAGAGCTCGGACTTTCCTCGGGTCAGCCCCGGCAGGTTCCGAAGAACCGCCACGGCTGACACGCGATCATCCAGCCGACTCGCCGAGGCGGGATTGTAGTCCAGTCTCGTGTCCGGGCCAACCCACGATCCATTCGGAGATCGGAGGAGTAGATGGTCGGTGACCGCAAGGCCGGCTCGGGCGGAGCCCCGGTCCGTATCCGCCGCGCCCTTCCTGCCGATGCGCGCGCCGTCGCGGAGATCGCGGTCCGTGGCTGGCAGGCGGCCTATCGCGGCTTGATGCCGGACGAATTCCTGGCCGGGCTCTCGGTAAGCGGTCGCGAGACGGCCTGGCGGGAGATGCTCGACCGCGATGCCGACGGCGGCATCCCCGCCTGGCTCGCGGAGCGCGACGGCCTGCCGGTCGGATTCGTGAGCAGCGGCCCGCCGCGGGACGAGGACGTGCCACTCCCCGGCGCGGAGGTGTATGCCGTCTACGTCCTGCCGCAGGAGTGGCGCGGTGGTGTCGGGCGGTCGCTCATGCAGGCGGCGACCGCGTACTGGCGGCAACGCGGCGCCACCCGACTCGTGCTCTGGGTGCTGGAGGGCAACGCGCGGGCCCGAGCCTTCTACGAGGCGATGGGCTGGCGCCCGGACGGCGGGCGGCAGGAGCTGGAGATCGCCGGCGTGAAGCTGGCCGAAATCCGCTACAGCCTGGAGGGCGACGGCTCCTCCGCGTAGGATTGGCATTCGCCGGCGTATCGGACGCGGGCCAGGATGAACCGGGAGCTGACGATGGCTGTGAAGGGCAAGGGCCGCGCTTTTCGGGATCTTCTGGGCGTCAAACCGGGCGAGAAGGTGGATCTCGCTCATTTCGACTGCGGCGCGACGTTCGGCCGCCAGAAGGCCGAGGCCGAAACCACGCTGGCCGCCAATCTGGCTCGGCTGACCGCCCTCCAGGAGCGCATCTACGCCGAGGCCAAGCACGCGGTTCTCATCGTCCTCCAGGGCATCGACGCCGCCGGCAAGGACGGCACGATCTCGGTCATCGCCGGGGCGTTCAACCCTCAGGGCACGCCGGTCACGTCGTTCAAAGTGCCCACGCCGGAGGAACTGGCTCACGACTTCCTGTGGCGGGTCCACGCCGCCGTCCCGGGCAAGGGCGAGATCGGCATCTTCAACCGCAGCCACTACGAGCAGGTGCTGATCGTCCGCGTCCACAACCTCGAGCCTGAGGCGACGTGGCGCCGCCACTACCGCGAGATCCGGGACTGGGAGCGAATGCTGACCGATGAGGGCATGACGATCCTCAAGTTCTTCCTGGCCATCGACAAGGAAGAGCAGCGAACTCGCTTCCAGGAGAGGATCGACGACCCGACGAAGCGCTGGAAGTTCAAGACCGCCGACATCGCCGAGCGCAAGTTCTGGGACGACTACAGGGCCGCCTTCGAGGAGATGCTGTCGGAGACGAGCACGGATTACGCTCCCTGGCACCTGGTGCCGTCGAATTGCAACTGGCTCCGCAACGTGGCCGTCAGCGAGATCGTGGCCGACACCCTGGAGGGGCTGAACCCCCAGTATCCGGAGGCCGAACCGGGCGTCGAAGGCCTGAAGGTCGTCTAGGGTCGAACCACCACCGCCCGCTGACCGCCCGGCCTGGACCCGATCGATCGCCTCGTTGCACAGGGCGTCCGCCTGCTTGTTCTGGGCCCGCGGAACGTGAGTGGCCGACCAGCGCCCGAAGCGCGCGAGTCGGGCCGTGGCCTCGGCGTGGAGCGGGATCAGCTTGGCATCCTTGACCCGCCAGCGGCCGTTGAGCTGCTCGACGATGAGCTTCGAGTCGAGGAGCATGTCCACGCCGGCCGCGCCCAGCTCCTCGGCGAGCGCCAGCGCCCGCAGGACGGCCGTGTACTCGGCCACGTTGTTCGTCTGAACGCCCAGGTACTCCGAGATCGAAGCCAGCGGCGGCGCGTCGGGCGCGGCGCGATCCGGGCGAGGCTGCGTCGATCAAGACGGCCCCGAGGGACGCCGGGCCGGGGTTGCCGCGGGCGGCGCCGTCGGTGCGGACGATCAGCCGCAGGCCCGCCGGAGCCCGCGGTATCCGCGCCCGCTCCGGAGGGCTCGCCCCGACGCGACATCAGACCCCTCCCCTGCCCCGGCTCCGACCGAGTGCCAGAGGGAATCCCAGCCCGGCTCGTGCCCCGTCGCGGCGCTCAGCCTCGTCGCCCCACGATCGCCGAGGAGACCTCCAGGATCGCCCTCGTGATGTTGATGCCGCGCGGGCAGGCGTCGACGCAGTTGAAGATCGTCCGGCAGCGCCACACGCCGTTCTCGTCGGACAGGATCTCGAGCCGTCTCGGCGGCGCCTTCGTCGCGGGAGTCGAAGATGAAGCGGTGGGCCTGGACGATCGCCGCCGGGCCGACGTATTCGGGCCGGGCCCAGAAGGACGGACATGCAGCTCGTGCAGGCCGCGCACAGGATGCATTTGGTCGTGTCGTCGTAACTGCGCCCGGTCCTCGGGGCTCTGGCGCCGCTCGCGCTCCGGTTCCGGCTGATCGTTGATCAGGTACGGCTTGACGGAGCGGTACTTGCCGAAGAACCCGTTCATGTCGACGATCAGGTCCTTCACCACCGGCAGGCCCGGCAGCGGCGCCACGGAGATCTTCTTGCCCAGCTGATCGACCCTGATCCGGCAGGCCAGCCGGTTGCGGCTGTTGATCAGCATCGCGTCCGAGCCGCAGATGCCGTGGCCGCAGGAGCGGCGGAAGCTGAGCGACGCCGTCCTGCTCGGCCTTGACCTTGATCAGGAGGTCCAGGACGCGGTCCATCGGATCGACGGCGACCGTGTAGGTCTCCCAGTGGGGCTTGGCGTCGTCGCTCGGGATCGTAGCGGAGGATGCGCAGATCGACGTTCCATCGGGCGGCCTCAGTACGTCCGCGGCTTCGGTTCGAAGCGGGTGATCGAGACCGTCCTTGTAGCGGAGCGTCGGCCCGTCGGTGCCCTTGATAGGCGAGGGTGTGCTTGAGCCACTTCTTGTCGTCGCGTTCGGGGAAGTCCTCGCGCGAGTGGGCGCCGCGGCTCTCGGTCCGAGCCAGCGCGCCGGAAACCGTGGCGTGCGCGATGTCGAGCAAGTAGCCGACTTCCTGGGCCTCCAGCAGCTCGGTGTTGAAGACGGACCCGCAGTCGGCGATCGAGATCCGGCCGTGGCGGGCCTCCAGCTCCTTGACCTTGGCCAGGGCCGCGGTCAGCAGTTTGGCGTCGCGGTAGACGCCGACGTTGTCCATCATCACGTCCTGGAGCTCCGTGCGGATGACGGCCACCGACTCGCCGCCGGCCGGCCGCGACCGGATCGCCTCCAGCTGCGGCTCGAACCGGCTCCACGGCATCGGCGATCGGCCGCGGCCGCTCCACGCTGCCGGCGTAGCGCGCCATCTGCCGCCCGGCGCGCCGTCCGAAGACGAGCAGATCGACGAGGGAGTTCGTGCCCGAGGCGGTTGGCGCCGTGGACGCTGACGCAGGCGCATTCGCCGGCGGCGAAGAGCCCGGGCACGACCGTGCCCTTGTCGTCGCGAACGACCTCGGACTGGACGTTCGTCGGGATGCCGCCCATGGCGTAGTGGGCCGTGGGCTGGACCGGGACCGGCTCCTTGAGAGGCTCGACGCCCTGGTAGATGCGGGCGAAGTCGGTGATGTCCGGCAGCTTCTCCTCGATGACCTTGCGGCCGAGGTGGCGGACGTCGAGGTAGAGGTAGTCCTTGCCGCCGATGCCGCGGCCGGCCCGGATCTCCTGGTACATCGCCCGGCTGACCATGTCGCGCGGCGCCAGCTCCATCAGCTTGGGCGCGTAGTGCTCCATGAAGCGCTCGCCCGAGTCGTTGAGGAGCGTGCCGCCCTCGCCGCGAGCCGCCTCGGAGAGCAGGATGCCGATGCCCGACGATCCCGGTCGGGTGGAACTGGAAGAACTCCATGTCCTGGAGCGGGATGCCGTGGCGGTAGCACAGGGCCACGCCGTCGCCGGTCAGGCTGTAGGCGTTGGACGTGATCCGGAACATCCGCCCGAAACCGCCGGTGGCCAGCAGGACCGCCTTGGCCCGGAACGTGTGCAGCTGCGCCGTCGGCCAGCCGATAGGCCACGACTCCGGCCGCTCGCCCGCCCGGCACCGGGCTCGCCGCCCTCGAAGAGCAGATCCACGACCTGGAACTCGTCGAAGAACTTGACGCCGTGCTTGATGCACTGCTGGTAGAGCGTCTGCAGGATCATGTGGCCGGTTCGGTCGGCCGCGAAGCAGGCCCGCCGGACCGGCGCCTCGCCGTAGTTGCTGGTGTGGCCGCCGAAACGGCGCTGGTCGATCTTGCCGTCGGGCGTGCGGTTGAACGGCAGGCCCATGTGCTCGAGCTCGATGACGGTCTCGATCGCCTCCCGGGCGAGGACTTCGGCCGCGTCCTGGTCGACCAGGTAGTCGCCGCCCTTGACCGTGTCGAACATGTGCCACTCCCAGTGGTCCTCCTCGAGGTTCCCGAGAGCGGCGCAGACACCGCCCTGGGCGGTGCCGGTGTGAGAGCGGGTCGGATAGAGCTTGGTCAGGACGGCGGTGTTGACGCCTTCGCGGGCCAGCTCGAGAGCGGCCCAGAGGCCGGCCCCGCCGGCGCCGACGACGATCGCATCGAACGGGTAGTCCATCGCTAGGCCGGCTGGATGTTGGCGGTCATGACGACGATGGTGCCCATGACGAAGACGACGATGCCGACAGATCGAGAGCGCCATCAGGGCCAGGGTCCGCCGGCCGCCCTTGCAGGTAGTCCATCGTGACCGTTCGGATGCCCAGGAAGGAGTGGCTGAGGACGACGATCAGGAACAGCCAGTCGAAGCTGCGGACCAGCGATGTCGTTCCAGCGCGGCGCTGATGAAGCCGCTCTTCTCCTGAGCGGGGTCGAACAGGAAGTGCATCACGCTGAAGTGCGTCAGCGCCAGCACGAAGAGCGCGACTCCCGAGAGCCGCATGTAGTACCAGGCGGCAAGCTCGAAGCCACCGCTCTGGGGGCGAGGCCGGCCGGATCGCGAATACAGTGCCATCTCTCGCCTCCCTCTACAGCGCCGAAGATGGGCTTGAGGATGATGAACGCCGCCGGGCACGCCCGCGACGACGAAGATCACCCAGTTCGCGTACCAGATCTGCTTGTGGTAGACGGTCAGGCGCGGCCAGAAGTCCATCAGCAGGATCCGGATGCCGTTGAGGGCGTGGTACAGGAGCGCGCCGCCGAGCAGCACCTCCAGGATCCGCCCGAGCGGGCTGGCGTAGAACTTGAGCAGGTCGTCGTAGACGCTTCGGGTTGCCGCCCGACAGGTAGATGTCGAAGACGTGGAGCAGCACGAAAGACCAGATGGCGATCCCCGAGATGCGGTGGAACGCCCAGGCCACCATCCCCTCGGAGCCGCGGTAGCGAAGCAGCATGCAGCCTCCCGAACCTTGACCCGTCGGTACGCCCGACCGGGCCTGTGCGGCCAATCAGGCCGTCGGCCACCAACTAGGCCAACCTGGCGACGATCGCGTCGGCGAACTCGCTCGTTCCGGCGGTTCCGCCGAGATCGTACGTGACCGTGCGGCCCTCGGCCAGGACCGCCCGGATCGCATGCCTCGACTCGCTCGGCGGCGGCCTGCTGGCCGATGTGGCGAAGCAGCAGCACGCCCGGAGAGCATCAGCGCCGTGGGATTGGCCTTGTTCATGCCGGCGTACTTGGGCGCCGAGCCGTGGACGGCCTCGAAGACGGCCGCCTCCGGTGCCGATGTTCGCGCCCGGGGCGACGCCCAGCCCGCCCACGAGGCCGGCGCACAGGTCGCTGACGATGTCGCCGTAGAGGTTGGGCAGGACGAGCACGTCGTACAGCTCGGGCTTCTGGACGAGCTGCATGCACATGTTGTCGACGATGCGGTCCTCGAAGGCGACCTTGCCCTCGTACTGCGCGGCGATGGTCCGGCAGCTCTCCAGGAAGAGGCCGTCGGAGAGCTTCATGATGTTGGCCTTGTGGACGGCCGTGACCTTGCGGCGGCCGTTGGCGACGGCGTACTCGAAGGCGAAACGGGCGATCCGCTCCGAGGCGGCCCGGGTGATGATCTTGATGCTCTCCGCCGCGTCGGGACCGACCATGTGCTCGATGCCGGCGTAGAGGTCCTCGGTGTTCTCGCGGACGATGACCAGATCCACGTTGTCGTAGCGGGTCTTGAGGCCGGGGATCGACCGGACCGGCCGGAGGTTCGCGTACAGCCCGAGGGTCTGCCGGAGGGCCACGTTGACCGATCGGAAGCCCTCCCCGACCGGCGTGGTGATGGGCCCCTTGATGGCGACCTTGTTGCGAAGGATCGAGTCGAGGACGGACTGCGGAAGAGGCGTTCCCTCCTTCGCCATGACGGCCTCGCCGGCTTCGACGACCTCCCACTCGAACTGGACGCCCGAGGCGTCCAGGACGCGCCTGGTGGCTTCGGCCAGCTCGGGGCCGATGCCGTCTCCGGGGATGAGCGTAACGGGCTGAGCCATGAGCGGCATTCTAGCCTTTTGCAGGCTAGTGGGCGGCCGCAGGACGGACGCCGTCTGCGCGGCCGGTCCTGCTGCACGAGTCGAGGCCCGGATCGCAGCCGCGGCTGCTACGATCGGCCAAACGCGCCGGGCTGCCGCGGACCCGCCGCGCCCCAGTCAACGACGAGGAGTTGCCGGCGTGAAGATCCAGGAAGCGGACGCGAAGTCGCTCCTGCTCGCCCAGGGATTGCCAGTTCCGCCCTGGGAAGTCGCCCGCACGGCCGAGGAAGTGAGAGGCCGCGGCTCAGACGTTCCTCGACGCGGGCGCCGGCCGTGTCGTGATCAAGGCCCAGGTCCTCGTCGGCGGCCGCGGCAAGGCCGGCGGCGTCAAGCTCGCCGGCTCCGCGGAGGAAGCGGTCGAGGTCGGTTCGAAGATCCTCGGCATGGACATCAAGGGCATCACCGTCCGGAAGGTCCTTGTCGGAGCGGCCGCGGACATCGTCAAGGAGTATCTACCTCGGCGCGATCATCGATCGGGCCAGCCGCCGGATCGTGCTGATGGCGTCGGCCGAAGGCGGCGTGGAGATCGAGGAAGTGGCGCGCCAGAACCCCGGCGCCATTCACCGCGTCTCCGCCGATCCGCTGCTCGGCCTGCTCGCCTTCCAGGCCCGGAGCCTGGGCCTGGCGATCGGCCTGCGCGATCCCCTGCTGAACCAATTCGTGGCCATCGCCGCAGGGGCTGTACGCGACGATGAAGGCCAACGACGCCGATCTCGTCGAGGTGAACCCGCTGGCGGTCGTGGCCGAGACCGCGCCGGACGGCTCGCCGCCGAGAACGGCTCGTCTGCCTGGACGCCAAGATCACGCTCGACGACTCCGGGCTGGCGCGCCATCGGGCGCTCGAGGCCCTGCGCGACCTGGACGAGGAAGACCCGACGGACGCCGAGGCCCGCAAGCTGGGCATCAACTTCATCCACCTGGACGGCTCGATCGGCTGCATGGTCAACGGCGCCGGCCTGGCCATGACGACGATGGACCTCGTCAAGCACTTCGGCGGCGAACCGGCCAACTTCCTCGACGTGGGCGGAGGCGCTCGCCACGAGACGGTTCGCGGGGCGATGGAGCTGATCCTGGCCGATCCCGAAGGTGAAGGCCATCCTGGTCAACATCTTCGGCGGCATCACCCGCGGCGACGAGGTCGCCGCGGGGCTGATCGAAGCCCGAGCGCAGCAGTCGCGGGAGGTCCCGATGGTCGTCCGGATCGTCGGCACCAACGCGGCCGAGGCGGCGCGGCTGCTGCGGGAAGCTCGCTTCGAGACGGCGACCTCGCTCGACGAGGCGGCCGAGAAGGCGGTAGCGATGGCGAAGGGGGCGGCACGATGAGCATCCTCGTCGGACTGCGACACGCGGCTCGTGGTCCAGGGCATCACCGGCCGCGAAGGCGAGTTCCACACCCGCGCCTCCATCGCCTACGGAACGAAGGTCGTCGCCGGCACGCGCCCCGGCAAGGGCGGCCAGAAGGCGATCGACGGCACCGTCCCGATCTTCGACACGGTCGCGCGAGGCCGTGGAGGCAGACGGGCGCCAACACGTCGGTCATCTACATCCCCGCCTCGGGCGCGCCGGATGCCATCCTCGAGGCCGTGGACGCCGGCATCGGGACGATCGTCTGCATCACCGAGGGGATCCCGGCCCTGGACATGATCCCGGTCGTCGAGGCCGTGCGGCGGGCCGGCGCCAGGCTCATCGGGCCCAACTGCCCCGGCGTCACGTCACCCGGCCGGGCCAAAGTCGGCATCATCCCCGCCTCGGTCCACATTCCCGGCCGAGTCGGCGTGGTCTCCCGATCCGGCACGCTCACCTACGAGGCGGTCCAGGCCATGACCGACGCCGGCATCGGGCAGTCTACGTGCGTCGGCATCGGCGGCGATCCGATCATCGGCACGACATTCCTGGACGTGCTGCGGCTATTCCACGACGACCCCGAGACCGAGGCGATCGTCATGATCGGCGAGATCGGCGGATCGGCCGAGGAGGAAGCGGCGGCCTACGCGGCCGAGCACCTGCGCGGCGTCCCGATGGCCGCATTCATCGCCGGCCGGACGGCTCCGCCCGGCCGTCGCATGGGCCATGCCGGGGCGATCATCTCGGGCGGTTCGGGGACGGCGGCGGACAAGATCGCGGCGCTCGAGGCGGCCGGGGTCCACGTGGCCGATTCGCCCACTCAGCTGCCGAAGCTGCTCCTGGAAGCCGGATTCCGCTCGTAGATTCGGTCGTATACCGGGTACGGAGGAGATCGTGGGCGTTCTCATGGATCTGATCGCCGGCGACGCTCGTGAGATCCTGCTCGCGATCAGCGTCGACGATTGGGCGGGCCTGCGCGACCGTTCCCGGTTCGTTGCCTACATCTCTCTCGGCGGCGGGCTCGACATGACCTGGCTCGACCTCCTGGCCCTGGCGGCGCGCGAGACCATCGGCAGCGAGTCGCCCGGGCCGTTCACCGACGGCCACGCACTCTCTGGACAGCAGGCTCGGCGACGCCTCCGAACGGACGGTCGAGCGCGTCGACCCGCACTGGATCGACGCGGTGGCGCGACTCCCCGAGAGCCGGATCGACCGGATCGCCGCCCGCTGGATCGACCTCCTCGAATGCGAAGGCTGCGACGTGGATCCCGAGGAGAAACCGATGTTTCGCGAGCTGGCCGGCGATCTTGTCGACTTCTGCCGGCGCGCCGAAGGCGCCGAGGACGTCCTTTTCGCCTGGTCGCTCTAGGCCGATCGCGGCGCGGAGAGCCTGAAGTCGGTCCCAGGATCAGTAGCCGAGTTTCGTCCAGGCCGGGCCGCCCGGTGCTTCGATCAGCTCGACCAACACGCCGTGGCAGCTCTTGGGGTGGACGAAGGCGACGGGGCCCTCTCCGCCTTTCCGGGCTTCGGCGTCGATCAGCTGGAGGCCGGCCGCGGCAAGCTTGTCCAGGGCAGCCTGGATGTCCGGCACCTCGAAGCACACGTGATGGAAGCCTTCACCTTTCGATTCGAGGAACCGTGCGGATCCCGTCGTGGTGTCCGTGGGCTGGACCAGCTCGATCTTGACCTCGCCGACCGGCAGGAAGCCGATGATCACGTGGTCGTACTCCATGTCCATGACCGCGTCGACCTGCAGGCCGAGCTTGTCCCGGTACAGCCCCAGGGCTGCCTCCATGTCGCGGACTATCAAGGCGACATGGTGGATCTTCCCGATACCGAGGCCTTCGGGAAGTGCGGACTTGAGCTGATCCATGACTCTCCTGCGGCTGCTCGATTGGCTCCGGACCGGACAGGCGTTCGACACGCTCCAGCGCTGCGCCGACGCTCCTTGCCTCCATGGTACGAGAACCACGATCGAACGGCTCCTGACGAGCCGGGATTTCGGCCGAGACGTGGTTCGGATGACAGCTGCCGGCAGTCTGTCACACCGGCGCCCTGCCTGTCGGGGCGCGGCAGCTGTCCGCAGCTATCCATGGCAGCGGAACCGTGCCGCTCCCCTGCCCTGCCCTGCCTAGACCGTGATCAGCTCGCGGTGCTCGCCCCACACGCCACGCAGGCGGTCGCAGATCTCGCCGACGGTGGCATAGGCCTTGACCGCCTCGATCATCGGCGGCAGCAGATTCTCCTCGCCGCGGGCGCACTCCTCGAGCCGGCGCATGCAGTTCTCCCAGGCGGCCGCATCCCGTTCGGCCCTGACCTTGCGGACGCGGGCGACCTGGCGCCGCTCGCCCTCCGGGTCGATCCCCTGCAGGGACGGCGTCGAGGTCTCTTCGTCGCGGAACTTGTTGACGCCGACCACGACCTTCGAGCCGTTCTCGATGGCGCGCTGGACCTGGTACGAGGACTCCTGGATCTGGCGCTGTTGATAGCCCGCTTCGATCGCCGCAAGAGTTCCGCCCAGGGCCTCGATCTCCGCCAGGTAATCGTTGGCGGCCGCCTCCAGGGCGTTCGTCAACGACTCGACGAAGTAGCTGCCGGCCAGCGGATCCGGCGTCTCGGTTACGCCGGATTCGTAGGCCAGGATCTGCTGGGTTCGCAGGGCGAGGCGCGCCGCCTCGGCGGTCGGCAGTGCCAGCGCCTCGTCGCGGGAGTTGGTGTGGAGGCTCTGGGCTCCGCCGAGCACCGCGGCCAGGGCCTGGACCGTGGTACGGACGACGTTGTTGTCGATCGACTGGGCCGTCAGCGACGAGCCGGCGGTCTGGACGTGGAATTGGCACGCCATCGAGCGGGCGCTGGTGGCTCCAAAACGCTCCTTGACGATCCTGGCCCACATCCGGCGCGCGGCCCGGAACTTGGCGACCTCCTCGAATAGTTCGCTCCAGGAGGCAAAGAAGAAGCTGAGGCGATCGGCGAAGTCGTCGATGTCGAGCCCCCGGCTCAGGGCCGCGTCGACATACGCGATGCCGTCCGCAAGCGTGAAGGCCAGTTCCTGCGCAGCCGTCGCCCCGGCCTCTCGCATGTGGTAGCCGCTGATGCTGATCGTGTTCCAGCGAGGCAGCTCCCTGGCGCAGAACTCGAAGATGTCCGTCACCAGGCGCATGGAGGGACGCGGCGGGAAGATGTAAGTGCCGCGGGCGATGTACTCCTTGAGTATGTCGTTCTGTGTCGTTCCGCTGACCTGGGCCCGGGCCACTCCCCGCTTCTCGGCTGCGGCGACGTAGAGCGCCAGCAGAACGGCCGCGGACGCGTTGATCGTCATCGATGTGCTGACCGTCGCAAGCGGCAGGCCGTCCAGGAGAACCTCCATGTCGGCGAGCGAGCTGATCGGCACGCCTACTCGTCCGACCTCCCCCTCCGCCTGCGGCGCGTCGGAGTCGTAGCCCATTTGCGTTGGCAGGTCGAACGCGACCGACAGCCCCGTCTGGCCTTGCTCGAGGAGGTAGCGGAAACGGCGATTCGTTTCCTCTGCGGTGGAGAAGCCGGCGTACTGGCGCATCGTCCAGAGTCGGCCGCGGTACATGGTCGGCTGGACGCCGCGCGTGTAGGGATACTCGCCCGGCCGGCCGAGGTCGCGGTCCTCGTCCAGGCCGGCCGTGTCGGCCGGGGTGTAGAGATCCTGGACCTCCATCCCCGACGTGGTCAGGAAACGCTCCTGACGTTCAGGCGATCGAGAGAGCGCTCGGGCACGCGTCGTCGCCCGCCACTTCTCTCTGCCGGAATCGGCCGCGGGTATGTCGGTTCGTTCGTCCTGAGTTCCGTCCCGGTCCTGAGCCACGTGCCGCTTCCTCTCGCTGTCCCGCCGTCATGGATGGGCGTGCCAAGGATGATGGCACGGACGCATCGATGATGGCCAACCCGGGCGCATCCGCAAGCCGTACCCACGCCTGCCATCGGCCGGCGGCTCCCTCCCTCGAGCCCGTCTTTGCGCAAAGACGCCGCCATGGCCCGACCTCGAATTCCCGGGTCGTGCCCGTCGGCGCCGGCGCGTTCCCGGCGATGAACGGTGCAGACTCGGTTCGTTGTTGTCCACAGAATTGGTGAACAACTTCTCGATTCTGTGGATAAGGCAGAGCCGCCGGGGCGGTCCGGTGCGGTACGATCAGGCAGAGTCGCAACGAGCCTGGCACCAGCCATTCCCAGGGCCTGCTCCGAGGGGCAGCGCCATCCGAGTTGGCAGGTTGTCCGCGACGGAACCTGATGCGGAGCGAGGTGGAATCGCCGTGGCCAACGTCATCGCGATCGCGAACCAGAAGGGTGGCGTCGGCAAGACGACCACCGCCATCAACCTGGCTGGCGCCCTCGCCGAGCAAGGCCTGCGCGTGCTCTGCGTCGACATGGACGCACAGGCGAACCTGACCGTCGGGCTTGGCATCAACCTCGGGTCGGTCGAACGCTCGATGGCCAACGTGCTCATGGAGCCCAAGGCTCATCTGGAGGAAGTGGTCCTGCCCACCAACAGCACGAACATCGACGTCGCGCCTGCCACGCTCGACCTCGCCTCGACGGAGGTCGATCTCATGAGTTCGATCGGCCGGGAATATGCCCTGGCCGAGGCGATAGACGAGTGGGCCCAGACCAACTACGACTACATCCTGATCGATTGCCCACCGACACTCGGTCTGCTGACGATCAACGGACTGGTGGCCGCGAACGGCGTGATCATTCCCGTTCAGACCCAGTACTACGCTCTCAAGGGCCTGACCGCGCTGGTGAAGGTGATCGCGACGATACGCTCCAAGCTCAACAGGGACCTGAGGGTCCTGGGGCTGCTGCCGACCTTCCACGACCCTCGAACCGTGCTCGGCCGCGAGATGCTCGAGGAGATGCGCGAGCATGGCGAGAACCACGTCTTCGCCACGATCATCCGGAACGCCGTGAAACTCGGAGAGGCTCCGTTGACGGGCCGGCCGATTACCGAATACGCGGCCGCCTCCGACGCCGCGAACAACTACCGCGATCTTGCGAGGGAGGTAATCGCGCTTGGCTAAGCCAGATTTCCGCGCCGCGGCCACCGCCCGCCTGAACGAGGAGAGGGGTCAGGTTCTCTCGCAGAACGTGCTCAGCCTCCTGAGCGCCGACAAGACGACCGCGATCCGGCCGACGGCGGTCCGGAACATCCCCGTCGACAAGGTCGACCCAAACCCCAATCAGCCTCGCCTCGCGATGGACAAGGCAGGGCTCGACGATCTGACCGCGTCGGTTCGCGAGCACGGTGTGCTACAGCCGATCCTGGTCAGGCCCGAAGTCGGCAACCGCTACCAGCTCATCGCCGGCGAGCGCCGCCTGCGCGCCGCCCGTGCCGTCGGTCTCGCGGCAATCCCCGCCCTCATCGAGGAGATCGACGACGAGACGGCCCTCGAGATCGCCGTCATCGAGAACCTCCAGCGCGAGGACCTCTCGCCGTTGGACGAGGCTCTCATCTACGCCAAGATGATCGACCAGCACGGCTACAGCATCCGCAAACTGGCCCTGAGACTCGGCAAGGACAAGGGCTATCTCGAGAATCGGCTTCGGCTGGCGGACGCGCCGCCGGAGATCCGCGACCTGGTGTCTGTGCGCAAAGACACCCTGTCACACGCGTACGAGCTCCTGAAGGTCGCGGACCCGAAGCGGCGCAAACACCTGGCCGAGATGGTGGCCCGGGGCGAGCTTTCCCTGGTCAAACTGCGCGAGAAGATCGACGGTGCGCCGCGAGCAGCTCGGGCGGCGAAGTCCCCGATAGCCACCAAGCAGTCGCCTGCCAGCGGTGCCGCCTCCTCGACCGTCGACACGGATGCTGACGCGATGTGGCTCGCGGCCGGTGCCAAGAAGCCTCTCGCCGACGACTCGCTGATCGCCCTCCGATCCCATCTCAACGACGCCGTCGCGGAGCTGGTGGAGATTCTCCAATCGGACGCGATCAAGACCATCGACTCGACGGACCGCCAGAACCTGGCGAAGTACCTGACGATCGTCAAGGTTCGCCTGGAGAACGCCATCGGTGTCGTCCGGCGGGGCAAACCGGACTGACGGACCGGCCGGTAGCGCGGATCTGCCCGCAGGCCACCGCCGGCTGCCCGAGCGTGCCGGCTAGACGTAGACGATTTCGTCGAAGCCCGCGACCAGGTAGGCGATCAGACGCTCGCGCGCTTCGGGCACTTCCGCGCGCAATCCCGGAACCAGGAAATGGAGCGCGATGGCCGGGACCATGAGATGCCCCTGGGCATCCTTGCCGACGACTTGCGGAGCTCCTCCCCCACGGGCGAAGACCCTGCGGAAGGTTCGTTCGTCCAGGTGTGCGGTCTTCTGCACGTCCGCCACGACCTTGACGACTCCCCGTCGCAGTGCCACGTCGCGCATGAGTTCTGCCGCCCACGCGTCGAGCTGCTCGTCTGTCTGCTCCTGAAGCCGACCGCGGTATTCGGTCGGGTTTGCCGCCAGGCCCGTCGCGCCCACTTCTCCTCCTTGTGTGTCCAGCGCAGTATCGCAGACCGCGCCGCAGAGCTAGCGGGGCGAGGCCGGGGGCCGCGAGCCGTCCGGCCATCGGTTGAAGAGCTCCGTCAACCACCGGCCGATCGGACCCGTTCTGGGCTGCTCGGGGAAGTCGGCGACGAGAGTCCGGAGCGCCGACTGGATCTGGGCCGTCAGCCCGTCGACCGCCTCACTCGTCGGGCGCAAAGGCGCCTCCGACCCGATGCCGATGGGCAATCCGATGCGGAGACGAACGACTCGCCGGAAACCGAGCCAGCTCGTGCCGTTGACGGCCACGGGAACCACCGGGACGCCCGAACGCAAGGCCAGATAGGCCGGGCCGGCCTGCAGCGGCAGGACCGCTCCTTCTCCGGCGTGGATCCGCCCCTCTCCGGCAATGGCGACGATCGCGCCATCGCGGAGCACCGCTCGAGCCCGGGCCGTGGCTGCCACGAGACCTCGATCCCCCGGCCGGAACGGCACGGCAACGCCGGCCCAGCGCATGAGCCGGTTCCGGACGCCGCGTCTCATCTCCTCCTGCTCGGGACCGAAGAAGTAGATCCGCGGCCGGCCGGGCATCGATCCGAGCAGATAGAGCGGATCGGCCCAGTTCTGGTGGCTGAAGCACAGAACGAATGGGCCGTCCGGGAGTCTGGTCCGGCCCTCGACGCGGACCCTGGAGTAGAACCGGGCTCCGGCCTGGACCGCAAGTCGCGACACCGAATAGCGCAGAGCAGACGTGGCCGGTGCCTGAGTCTCCAGCCGATCTCGGCCGGGAGTCCCGGTCGCGCGTCCGGCGGACGGCACGGCATTGGCCCCAGCTTCATCGAGTCGGGTCGCGGTCATTGCCCAAGTATGGCAAGCCGGCAGCTGAGACGTGGAACGGAGGGCGGACCCTGCCGGCGGGACTTGATATGTTCTCAAACCTGAGTACGCTTGACCCATGTCAGAGCGCGACTCTTCACCCTCTCGCGGGCGATTGCGCTCGCACGAGCCGGGTCGTTCTCATGTTTGAGAACAGCGGAATCGCCAACCTGGCCCTGGGTCGATCGATCGTTCGGCAGCGGATTCTCGCTCTGATACTGACCGAACCGGGAGTCCGATTGCACCTGCGCGAGATTCAACGACGCGCCAGGACGAGCCCCGGGACGGCCAGCCGCGAGCTCGCGAAGCTCGTCTCGGCCGGATTGATCGAGCGCGAAGCCGAGGGAAACCAGGTCTACTTCCGCGGCTCCACCTCCCCGTTCGCGGCGATGCTGCACGCGCTCCTGTCGACCGCGCCCGCGTCCGTGGCTCCACTCGTCCGATGCACCGGGCACGCGGCGCCACGGCTATCGCCGGTTCTGCCCGGGCGGCCGGGACGGCTGAGACCGGGGGCGGCCCTCGGTCGGATGCGGAGGCGGATCCCGTGGCCCTCCAGGCGGGGTCGGCCTTCGCCGCGCAGATGCGGGCCATCTACCGCGAACGCCTCCGAGGCGTCTACCTGTACGGCCGGCGGGCGTCGGGCGGGGCGCCGCCGGATTCGGACGTGGAGCTGGTGGTGGTACTGGATCGGGTCGACCGATACGGCGAGGAGCTCGACCGAACGAGCGCGGCCATCGCCTCGATTTCGCTTGACCTGGGGATCATCGTCAGCCGTGTATTCGTCTCGGAAACCGACTGGCTCGGCCGGACCGACGGCCAGCTGCCCCTGGTCCGAGCCGAGGCCGTGTCGCTGTGACACCACGCTCCGCCGAGTTGCTCGAGGCGGCGGATCGAGCCATCGCCACCGCGAAGCTCGACCTGGATGCCGACGATGCCGAAGCGGCCGCCGAACGAGCCTGCGTTGCCATGCTCCGCCTGGCCAATGCCTGCCTCGACGTGGACGGTCTCGAGCCCGGGCCGGCGCGGGCGGCGTGCCTGGCCTACGGTGAGCGCTTCGGTCGGACGGCTCGTCTCTATTCGGCCTATCACCGCTGGCTGCTCGACGCAGTCGATCTTCGCAAAGCCTCGACGGGAGAGCTGACCGGTCCGATCGATCGCGCCGCGGCCGCCACGACCGTGGAGCGGGCGGAGATCTTCCGCGACGGCGTGCTCCGCTTCATCGAGAAGAACGGCTGATGGAGGGCCCGATGCCGCCCGATGAACGAGTCCGCTGCTGGTGGCCCGATGGCTCGGCCGTCGCCGACCCCCTGATGGTCGTCTACCACGACGAGGAGTGGGGCGTGCCGGTATCCGACGATCGGTCCCTGTTCGAGCGCCTGGCCCTGGAGGGCTTCCAGGCGGGTCTCTCGTGGGCGACCATCCTGCGCAAACGGGAGGCCTTCCGGCGTGCCTTCGCCGGCTTCGACCCAGCGACGGTCGCGGCATTCGACCAGGCCGACCGGGAACGCCTCCTCGCCGACTCCGGGATCGTGCGCAACCGGGCCAAGATCGACAGCACGATCGGGAACGCCGGGCTGTTCCTCGATCTGGCCGCCGACCGCGGATCGTTCGCCGGCTACCTGGCGACGTTCCTGCCTCGCCCGGCGCCGATTCTGGCGGCCGGCAGTACCTGGGCCGACGTCCCTGCCACTACGCCCGAGTCCGACGCCCTTTCGGCCGACCTCCGGAGGCGTGGTTTCCGTTTCGTGGGATCGACGATCGTGTACGCCTTCATGCAGAGCGTCGGCCTGGTGGACGATCACCTTCCCGGCTGCTTCCGGTACCGGGGTTGAACCGCTAACGCACGGGCCGCCGTGTACGCCGGCCTCGTGGCTCCGGTAGGATCAGGTCATGCCGCCTCCAGAGCCCCCCGATACTGAGCCCGTCTCATCCGCCGAGCAGGAAGCTCTTTCCGAGTACGACGTGTGGCGCTGGCATGTCGAGGGCGATTTCCCGAAGGATCGACCGCCCGAGCAGGGCTACGTTCACATCGGTGTGTACCTGGCCTGGGTGATCGAATTCGGCTTCCTGGATCCGGATTGGGTCGCCAGGGCCGGAGCCGAGGAGGCGGTCATGGCGGTCGCGGAGCGCCGGGCGACGCCTTCCGGCCTGCGCGACGTGACCGAGGGGCGACTGGCGGCGGAGATGCTCACACCCGAAGGCCGCGCCTTTACCGGCGCCTACTACGCCCCGGAGTACGGCTACGCCCGCGACTGGCGAGCGGTCTTCGGGAAGCGGGCGGACAAGTACGACGTCCCCGACGATTGGGCCACGTACGAGCGCATCGCGCCACTCCTGGACAGTCGCCACGAAGCCTGGCTCGCGGCCGGCAAGCCGGAGCTCATGCCCCTGCCGGGGCTGCTGGGCGTCCTGCTTCGCCTGTTCCACGTCAAGGGCCGCTGAGGGCGCGCAGCAGCGGTCTCGGTCTCCACGGGGGGTGGCGGCGGCGCTCTCTCCAGTCAGCCTGCGCCGCCGCGTAGGCGGCAGCATTGCACAGTTTCGCGAGCGTTGCCCGACGTGCCCGCGGGTGGGCCGCCGGTCGTCCCGCGGACGAACGCTTGCCGGCTCCGCCCGCCGCGAAAGCGAGACCGCCGAGCAGCGCGGTCCGATAATGCGGTCATGCCTGAGCCTGTTCCAGATCGTCCGCCCGTGCCGTCCCCGGTGGAACCGGCGACCGCGCCCCTGCCCGGCCTGCGCCGGGTCGAGCAGATCATGGGCACGGCAATCAGCCTGGACGTCCGAGACGCGAGCGTGGCGCACCACGCCCTGGACGAGGCATTCGAGTACTTGCGCCAGGTCGACAGCCGATTCAGCACGTACAAGCCCGAAAGCGAAGTCAGCCGCCTGAGTCGCGGAGAGATCCAGGAGACCGACTGCAGCCCGGAGCTGCGCGAGGTCCTGGAGCTGTGCGAGCGGGTGCGGCGGGACAGCGAAGGCTACTTCGATATTCGAGCCCACCGGACCGATGGCGGGCTCGACCCGTCTGGCCTGGTCAAAGGCTGGTCGCTCGAGAAGGCCGGCCGGATACTCGAGGCCGCGGGGGCACGCAACTACTGCATCAACGGCGGCGGGGACATCGTGGCGCGCGGCGAGGCGGCGCCCGGGCAGGCATGGCGGATCGGGATCCGGCATCCGATCGTCGCGGACCGGCTGGCCACGGTGCTGGCCGTCCGCGACGGCGCCGTGGCCACCTCCGGGGCATACGAGCGAGGCGAGCACGTCCGCAACCCGTTCACGGGCTCGGCCCCTTCCGGCGTGCTCAGCGTGACGGTCGTCGGACCGAGCCTTACATATGCCGACGCCTATGCCACGGCCGCCTTCGCCATCGGCCCCACCGGGCTGGCGTGGCTGGCCGGCCGGCCCGGCTACGAAGGCTGCGCAGTGACCGGAGGCCGGGACGGATCGGACGCACGGCTGGCCTGGACTCCGGGATTCGACGGCTGGTTCGCCGAGCGCGGTTAGTGCTCGAGATACGGCAATGCGACCGAGTCCCGGCGCCCGACTCGGGGCGCCCGACTCGTGGCTCGAGCTACCAGAGGAACGGACGGCGCCCCAGGAGTGTCTGATCCGCGATCGTGGCGAGATAGCCCAGGAGCAGGAGCAGACCGACGGTCAGGTGGAGCTGGATGTTGGCGGCCATCGTGGCCATCAGCGCGTAGGGGTTGTCGTAGAAGCTGACCAGCCCGCGGTGGATTCGAAGCGCCAGAGGTATCGCAAGGAGAGTCAGCAGCGCCGGGATCGGCAGGACCGCGGTGGCGACCCCGCCTGCCACGACCAGGAAGTTGCCGGCGGCCGCTACGTCGAAGCCAAGGATCACGGCCCGCTTGGACCAGCGGACCGGCAGCGTCCTCTTGCCGACGCTCGCGTCGCTCGTTCGGTCGGGGATCTCGTTGACGTACAGGATGAGAGCGACCAGAAGGGCCACGGGGATCGAAAGCACCAGGGCCTCGAGAGTAATCGTGCCCCGCGATTGGACCGTGAACGCGCCAAGGAGCATCACCGGCCCGAAGCCGATCGCCGTCGCGATCTCACCCAATCCGCGATACACGAGCTTGAACGGCGGCGCGGTGTAGGCAAGGCTGATGAAGAGGCCGAGGGCGCAGATCGCCACCAGCGCCGGCGAGCCCCGCAGGAGGAGCAGGACCAGCCCCAGCACGGCCGCGACGGCATAGCAGCCGGCCGCCAGCATCGACATCTCGCGGATCGAGACCAGCGCGTTCTGCAGCACCCGCGAGCCGCCGCTGAACTTGGTTGGGGTGGTGTTGGCATCGTCGGCGCCCTGGAGCGTGTCGAAGATGTCGTTGGCGACGTTCAGGCCGAGGTGGACCGCGCTGGCCGCAACAAGGGTGATCAGCGCGGTGGTGACGTCGAAGAAGCCGGCTCTCGCGGCGACGGCGATTCCGAGGAGAACGGGGGCGAAGGTGGCGCTCAGGAAGGGAGCTCGGGTGGCCCGGAAAAGCAAGAGCGCCGGTGACAGGCGCGGCCGAACCGGCTTTCCCCGGGCCGCGGAGAGAGCCTCGAAGTACCGCCTCGCCTTTGGCAGATTCCGCTCGTAGGCGGCTGGCAGTGGCAAATCGCGCTCATCCCAGGCCCAGGCACGGGCGACCGTCGTGACGAAGCGGCCGCGCGGCCGGGCTGTGGCCACTCCCCAGATCGTGACATGGCTGCGCTCGTCGAACCCGCCTTCGGGCAGCGGCCGGATGTGGCTGCCGGTCAGCGCGACAGGGGTTCCCGACGGCAGCTTGAAGCCGGCCGGCTCCCGGAACCGGACTATCCCCGGGTCTGGCTTGACCTCGATCGCCACGTCCACGTTGACGGGATAGCCGTCTTCAGCCACCCAGCTCAGGACTGCGTGGCTGAACGAGGCCAGCTTCGCCAGGCTCTCCGTCACGGTCGGCGGCGGCGGGCCCGGGGGGTTGTCGGGCTCGAGGGGCTCGGCCGGTGAGGCCGCCTCCGCGACAGGAGCCACGGGCGAGTCTCCCGCGGACGTCGCTCCGGGGTCTGCCTCGGCAGAGCTCGACGGGTCGGAGCCCGGTCCGGTCAGCTCCTGCTCGGCCCGGCCGGTCGGCTCAACCGGCTTGATCGGCTCCGCGGGCTCGTTCGGCTCGGCGGACTCGAGCGCGGTCGGCTCGCCGGCTGCCGGCGCCCCACGTGACTTCGACGATCGGCGCGCGGGGCTCATCGGGCTACCTCGGGCGCGATAGTCACCTCCGGGACACGATCCGTAAGGCCATCGGGCCAGAACCAGGTCCGCCTCGGAGTCAGCTCGATCAGCACCCGCTCGAAGAGCAGCGGGAACCCCAGCCGCGACTTCAGCAAGCCCAAGACCGACGGGTCCTTGCGCTTCCAGTTCGCCAGAAGCCGCTCCCAGCCGGCGTGCAGGTCCTCCTCGGCGACCCTGGCGTCGCATTGGATCGTCACCTTGCCGACGAACGTCCCGATCGCTTCCGGGTTGGTGATGGAGAAGCTGACCCTTGGATTGGCCTTGATGTGGGCGACCTTGGTGCTGTCCAGCGCGCTTGAGGTCATGTAGATGCGGTCGCCCCACAGGAGCGGAATCATCGGGTAGGTGATCGGGCGGCCGTCGGCCCCGATGACGGTCAGCTCGCCTACGAGGGCGGCGTCGATCAGGCGAGCAATCGGATACGGCAGCGCCGGCAAATTCGAACCTCCGAGCGGGGACGCTTACGGATGGCTGCCGGAATTGTACGGACTCGGGAGCGACTCTCGCCGAGCCGGCTCCCGGCGGCCGGGGCGTCGCAGAGATAGAGACCTCAGCGCTGGCGGTCTATCTCCGGTGATCCGCCGAAGAACCGGATCGAGGCGGCGCCGGCCTCCTGCTGCTCTTTCGTGATCAGGTGGCGCCGGTCGTGCGTGCTGTTGTGGGCGTAGTCGGCGAGCATCTTCTGGAGAGCCTCGAGACGCCGCAGCTGGCCCGCCACGACAGCCGACCAGCGCTGCTGGGATTCCTTGGAACCGGCCGCCGCGAGTGTCCAGAGCAGGTACAGGTCGTCCAGGCAGATCTCGGCCGAACCCAGGGCGGACGACCAGCTCGGTATCGGCGGAAAGGGCGAGCAATCGCCTGGCCGCAGCTCCGGACGCCTCGCGCGATTCGGGCGCAGACGGGGCACCGAGCGTCGGCGAGCTCGGCCAGCCTGCGACCCTGGGAGGAGGCGTCGCTGCCCGCGAGCTTCTCGAGGGCGGCGAGCCTGCGCCGCAGGACGGCATCGAGGAGAACCGCCGTAGCCAGTTGACTGCTGGTTTGCTGCAACTCCATCCGCGACAGCCCGACGCTGTGCCGCTGGCAGAATCCCAGGCCCTTGTCCATCTGATCGCGCAGACCTCGATCGGTCGCGCCTTCGCGGGCCAGGCCCCGCAGGGCCGCGTAGCTCGCCTCCTGGCGGGCGTCGCAGACCGGACAGCGGCCGCGCTCGAGGGCCTCCGCCAGGCGGATCTCCTCGAAGTCCCGGGCCGGCAGTTTGCCCGGCAAGCCGGTCACGTCCGCGGCCACGTGGCAACTGGGGTCGTCATGCCGGACAGCCTAGCGTGCGGGCCGCGTCGAAGTGCGCCGGCTAGCCCCGTCGCGTCATTGCCGCGTACGTCACGCCGAACCCCAGGACACACCACGCGCCCAGTACGAGGAAGGCGCCCAACGGCAACCCGAACTCGTTCGGCGCGAGCGTGCCGCGGGTCACCTCGCCCATGGCCTGGATCGGCAGGACGCTGTGGACGACCTCGAGCCAGCCGGGCAGCTTGCTCGGAAGGAAGGTCAGTGGAGAGAACATGAGCACCAGGACCACGATCGCCTGGGTGATGATGACCGTAAGCATGTAGGGCAGGACCGACGCGATCGCGTAACCCACGCAGGTGGCGGTCAGGGCGACCATCAAGACCGCCGGCACGACGAGCGGGCTGACCTGCAGGTCCAGGCCGAACCGCCAGGCGCCGACCAGCACGCCCAGGACTACGCCCGGGATCACGATCGCGAGCCAGACCGTCAGGTCGGCCACGAGATACGCGAGGCGCGGAATGGGAAGCGAGCGCATGTAGGCGAGGCTGCCTTCGGACTTCTGCTCGCCGATCGTCTGCGGCAGCGCCACCAGGCCGACCGTGATCATCGAGATGGCCGGCGCGCCGGTCGCGATCAGGTAGATGGATGTCCGGTCGAGCGTTGGGAACAGGAGCGGGTAGCCGAGCACGATCCCGAGCGAGAACAGCGTCTGGACGGCCATCATCAGCGGCAGGTAGGACTTCTTCCGCATGGCCTGCCAGGTGACCAGCAACCGGTAGCTACGCAGCGCTTGCATCCAGGGCCTCCTCGATCTCGGCCGGTCTTGCCTCCACGCCGCCGACCAGGGCCACGTAAACGTCCTCGAGCGTGGCCGGCCCGAGCGTGAACTCCTCGATCTCGCCGGCGCGCTGAAGCGACTCGGCCCAGGCCACGGCCTGGCTTGCGCCGTCGGCGGGAACGCCGATCATCAACCGGTTTCCGACGGCTACCGGCAGAGCCGGCGAACGGCGAGACCGGCAGGTCCGGCGCGTCGGGATCCAGGACCAGTTCCAGTCGCAGCGCGGCCCCGAGGCGGGCCTTGAGTTCCGCGGGCGTCCCTTCGGCGATGACCCGGCCCTCATCGAGAATCGCCAGCCTGTCGACCGAGCGCTCGGCCTCGATCACGTTGTGGGTAACGAGCAGGACCGCGGCCCCGTGGTCGGCAAGCGTTCGGACCTGCCGCCACATCAGGCGTCGGCGGACCGGATCGACGTCGTTGGTCGGCTCGTCCAGCATGACCACGCGGCCCGGTGCGACCGCCGCCATGGCGAATGCCACGAGACGCTTCACGCCGCCGGAAAGCCGGGCCGCGTCGATGTCCAGCCACTCCCCGAGGTCGAGGGCATCGACGAGCCTCTCGCGGCGGCGCCGGACGTCCTGTCTCGACGACCCGCGGAGCTGACCGAGCAACTCGATCGCCTGGCGGGGCGTCAGGCCGTCGATCGGCACCTGGGCCTGGGCCTGGAAGGAGCACAGCCGCCGGGCCAGCCCGGGATCGGCGACCACGTCGCGGCCGTCGATGCGGATGGTGCCGGAGGTGGGCCGCAGCAGTCCGACTACCTGGTTGACCAGCGTCGTCTTCCCGGCGCCGTTGTGGCCGAGCAGACCGAAGACCTCGCCCTCGCCGATGGCCAGGCTGATCCGGTCGTTGGCCCGGGTACCGGTTCGGTAGACCTTCGTCAGTTCTTCGATCTGCAGCAACACGTTTGCCCCCTTTGGCTGAGCTCTGGCGTCCTCGGGAGGCCGTCGCTTCGCGCAGAGCCGCAAGCGGCTGGAGCGCTCCGCGAGCGGCACCCGAGGACCGTCCCACGGCCGGCGGCCTTTCGAGGCCGCCTCCTCCTTGCGAGACTCCTCCTGGCAACACCTATCCAGGCCGGGCCGCCAAAGGCGTCCGGGTCTCGATCGAATTGGGATCTGCCGGCGGCTCCAGGCCGCAGCGCTACTCGATGACTATCCGTACCTCGTCGCCGCCGTCGGAGACCTCCAGGATCGGCCCTGTCATGCCGCTCTGGATCGCCTCGACGATGCGAGACCTGTGGTCCGGCGAAAGGCCGGGCACCTGATCGATCGCGAAACCCGCCGCCGCCAGCGGGATCTGGATGTTGACTACCGGGCGTCCGTTCTCGGCTACGAAGACCCGTATCCGCCTGCCCGGCCAGGACGTCCTTGGCGGACACACGGCCTTCGCTCGCCGCGCGTTCCGCGAGTCGTCCGCCCCTTTGCCCGCGTCCCTTTCCTCGAGTGCGGCCACGATCGGAGCAGCTTCCTCGGCGGTCAGGCTGCCTTCCGAGACCAGCTTCAGCAGGGCTTCGAGCTCACCGGACACGGCCCTACCTCCGCGCCCGATCGAGGCGTTCGGCAGCTTCGTCAACGCCGATCTCGCCCCGTTCGAGGGCCTGCAGAACCGCCAGCTCCTCTTCCTGGGCCGGGCCGCCGCTGGCGTCGGCAGTCTCGTCGGGGTCCCAGCTCTCGCTGGACTCGGCCGCTTCCCGGCTCCGCCGGCAGTCCTCGGTCGTGGACGAGGGCGGCGGCCGCTGCCGAGGGACCCGGCGCCGCGACCGGACGATCCTCCGGCCTCGCCGCGAGCAGCTTCAACCCGCCGGACGTGGAGTTGACACGGAAGGCCGAGCTGCCGTCTCCGACGATCGACCGCCAGAATCCCCGCCCGCCTTCCACCCGGTGCTCGATCTCCGACGTGATCGAGCCCGACACCGTCCGGAGCTCCGCGGTCACGCCGGTCAGCGGTGTCAACGAGACAGTTCCGGAGATCGATTCGGCCCGGTGGTCTCCCGCCGGATCCAGCGCTCCGACAACGGCGATGCTGCCGCTCGTCGACGAAAGGATCATGCCGTGGAAGCAGTTGGCCCGGGCGCGAATGCCGCCCGAGATCGTGTTGCAGCGAAGCCTGAGGTCGCCGCCGCTATCGAGGCTTATCGACCCCGAGATCGTGCCGGCTTCGACGAGCCCGCCCAGGCCCCACAGGCGAATGTCGCCCGCAACCGTGCGGTACTTCTGGTCGCCGACCAGGGAGATCGCTTCGATCGAGCCGCTCATGGTCTCGAGGCGAACCTGCGTTCCCCAGGGCACGTCGATGGCGATGTCGGCGCTGACCCGAGCTCCGCCGAAGAGCCAGGCGAGCCCGCTGGAGAGTCGCCGCTCGGGCGTCTCGACTTCGAGCGATCCAGGGCCGCGATCGACCAGGATTCTCCCGGTCTCGAGCGCCCGCTCGGCCGCGGCGTGATCCGTGGCGCGGATCCTGTAGGCGATCGTCATTCGGGCTTCCTCGCCGTCGATGCCCCGAACGCGCAGCAGCCCGCCGATGGTCTTGATCGAGATCCGTCCGTTGGTCCCAAGCCGATGGGCGAGCGTCTCGGTGCGCTCAAGGGTTCCCATCTCCTACTCCTTCCGACCGCGGAGCACGGCCGCGGCCTGCTCCGACGTGATCTCGTGGCGCGCCAGACGCTCGAGCGTTTCGCGGCGGAGATCGGCGACTCTCACCGGAGCGGCGGACCCGGCCTCCGTTCCGTCGCCCAGCGGCGCTCCGTCCGCCAGCCCGAGCGCTCGGACCAGGGCCTCGATCCGGGCCCGAACGGTCGGGTAAGACACCTTGAGCTCACGCTCGAGCTCCTTGGCGTTGCCCCGGGCGCGCAGGAAGCTCTCGAGCAGGGCGAGCTGCTCGCGGCTCAGGCGCCCGAACCGACCGACGTTGAAGTCGCCCTCGATGGCGGTGCCGCAGCCCCGGCATACGAGCCGCGTTATCGACAGCTCGCTGGAGCAGATGGGACAGGTTGAGATGACGTCGCGTGACATGCGTTACCAGCTTCTGTTACCGGCACCGCCTCCGGCCGCTGCGGGCATCCCGCGTGCTTCGCCGGAAGACAATGGCTCTTGCTGATTGGCACTATGGCATCTGACTATTCTATTTGTCAAGTCCAAGATACCAATTTGTGATATCTGCTCCACACAACGTGGTCGAGGCAGACGATCCACGCGCCACGGCGCACGATCCCGATGACGGCCCGGGCGGCTCGACCTCCGGCGCGGGAACCTCCGGACGCCGGACCGCGTGAGACCGGCCCGCGCCGCGCCTCGGGCCCTCGGCGGACCTCTATGGCGAGGGGGTATAGATTCGGGAGGCAACGCACGCTGCTCATCGACCGGGCTGGAGGCCACGATGGCTGGACGCGTCTACAACTTCGAGAACCCGGACCGGTTCGTGGCCGGCGCGATCGGCCCTGCCGGGCAGCCGGATCTTCTACCTGCAAGCTCGCGACGCCGGCCGGCTCGTTTCGGTAGTCCTGGAGAAGGTGCAGGTCACTCTCCTGGCGGAACGGCTCAAGGAGCTGCTCGGCGACGTCCGCCAGGGCGGGGCGGGCGTGCCCGAAGAACCGGCAGCCGACGAGATAGACACCGCGCCCCTGGAAGAGCCGATCGACGAGATCTTCCGCGTCGGCGCCATGGCTATCGTCTGGGACGGCGAAGAAGAGACGATCCTCGTCGAGGCGCGCGAGATGACCGAGCAGGACGAGGAGCTGGAGACGACCGCCGAGGCTGACGAGGGTGACGACGACGACTCGGACGTCGTGCGGGTCCGCCTGCGCCCTGCGCAGGCGCTGGCGTTCTCCCAGCGAGCCCTCGAGGTCGTGGCCGCGGGCCGGCCGCCGTGCCCGTTCTGCGGCCAGCCGCTGAATCCGGAAGGTCACATCTGCGCCCGCCGCAACGGCTTCATGCACTGAGCGAGATGACCGACGCGGGCGCGGATGGCGCCTTCGGTACGCGAGACGAAGCCCGAGACGGCGCGCCTGCCGAATCCCCGATCGCCGGCTTGACCCGGGCCGAGATCGAGGAGGCGGCGCTGGCCGGACGGCAGCTTGCCGGCCATCTCGAGAAGGCCGCGGCGCTGCGCCTGCTGGAGGAGGGCGAGATCAGCGTCGTGGGCCGGCTGACGACGGCCTCGAACGCGACGTTCTTCTGCGTGGTCCAGGGCCCGCTTGACCAGTCGGGGCGAATGGTGGCCGCCAGTTGCGTCTACAAGCCGATTCGCGGCGAGCGGCCGTTGTACGACTTCCCGGACGGCACGCTCGCCTGCCGGGAGGTTGCCGCGCACGCCGTCTCGGAGGCGAGCGGCTGGGAGATCGTCCCGCCCACCGTTATGCGCGACGGTCCGTTCGGCGAGGGGATGGTCCAGCTATGGGTCGAGGTCGACGAATCGGTCGATCTCTCCGAGCTGATCGACACGGACAACCCGGCCTTGCGACGGATGGCGGTCCTGGACGCGGTCCTGAACAACGCCGATCGCAAGGGCGGGCATCTCCTGCCTCTCCCCGACGGACGGGTCCAGGGCTGTCGACAACGGCCTGTGTTTCGCCGTGGAGCCGAAGCTGCGGACGGTCCTGTGGCGATGGCGAGGCCAGCCACTGACCGGCGAGGAAAGCGCGGTCCTGGAGCGCCTCCACTCGCAGATGCGCGGGCAGCTCGGCGCCGAACTGCAGAGGCTCCTCGCCCCGGCCGAGGTCCAGGCCACCTCGCGGCGTATCGCGGCCCTCCTGGAGACGGGCCGACTCCCCCGACCCGACCGCAACCGGCCGGCCATCCCCTGGCCTCCGTACTGACGATACGCCGCCTGCCGCGGGCGCGAACTGACCCGTCGCCTCGACGCTACACCGGCGTCCGCCCTCCGGCACAATCCGCGCAGGAGGTGACCAATCCTGTCGGCATACGTGGAGACCCGGACCAGGATCATCGCCCTCGTGGCCATCGGCGCCAGCCGCGGCGGCGTTGGCTTTGCTGCGTCATGGGCGCCCAGGGCGTCCCCGTATTCGCGGCTTCCGCGGTCGGTCTGGCCGGCCTGGCGGCGATGGTGGGAGAGGGCACGGAGCAGCTGGGCCGACGGCTCGGGCCAAGGGCAACGGGCGTCCTCCAATCGGGCCTGGGCAACCTGCCCGAGTTCTTCATCGGGATCTTCGCCCTGCGAGCCGGCCTGCTCGACGTAGTGCGTGCCGCCCTGGTCGGCTCGATCCTTGCCAACACGCTTCTCGTGCTGGGGCTCGCCTTCCTGCTGGGAGGCCTCAAGCACGGGCCGCAGCGGTTCGGAACGGACCAGACCAAGCTGATCTCCACGCTCCTGGTCCTCGCCGTCGCGGCGCTTGCCATCCCGACCGTCGCCACGGCACCAGGCGGCCCCGCCCACGGCCACGAGACCGAGCTGTCGGTCTTCGTCTCGGTGGTGCTGCTGGTCGTTTTCGCCGCGAGCATTCCGTCCGCCATCGGCAAGGGGCCGGCGGTCGGAGAGACGGTCCGATACCGGGCCGGGCCCGACGGCCTGGCCGATGTCCCTTGCCGTCGGCACTCTCCTCGCCGCCGGCGTGGGTGCCGCCTTCGTCTCCGACTGGTTCGTCGGCGCGCTGCGACCGGCGATGAGTTCACTCGGCATGTCCGAGACGTTCGCCGGCCTCGTGGTCGTGGCGATTGCCGGAAACGCCGTCGAGAACTTCGTCGGGGTCAAGGCCATGCTCGCCGACAAGGGCGACCTGGCGATCAGCGTGATCCTGAACTCCAGCCTCCAGGTGGCCCTGGCGCTCGCGCCGGTCCTGGTCCTGGCCAGCCTCTTCATCGGCGGCGCGACGATGACCCTGGTGATCTCTCCGCTGCTGGTCGTCGCCCTCGCGCTGACCGCGTTCCTCGCCGCCCTGGTCGTCATCGACGGCGAGTCAACCTGGCTGGAGGGAGTGGCCCTGATCGGCCTGTACGTCATCCTGGCGGCGAGCGTCTGGTGGGGCCAGCCGATCGCCGGCTGAGGCGGGCCCGGGCGACTTCGTGCCGGTAGACTTGTCCGGCCCCACGCCACCGATCGACGAAGGCCCCGCCGTGAAGCGTTCAAGTCCGTCCGCGAGCTCCGAGGCACCCCGGCCCAATCCGGCGAGCCGGACCGCGGGCCGAGGCCGACTCGCGTGGAGGCGGTTCGTGCCGACCGGTTCGAGGGCCGAGTCCGTCGGGTTCCTGGTGGCGTGGTTCGTGCTGGTGGCGATCGCCGTCCAGCTCGCCGCCACCGTCATCGACAACGTCAGATTCAACTGGTGGCCGGGCTACGACACGAACGCCTACTGGCTCGCCGCACGCCACCTTCTCGACGGCAGCCCCCTGTATACGCAGGCCGAGATCTGGACCGCCGGAGCCTACAAGTACCCGCCCGTCTACGCCCAGCTCGTGTTCCCGATCGGCTTCGCACCTGAGCTGCTCGTCGCCTGGTTGTGGCGCATCGGCGGCGTGCTGTGCCTGCGCTACCTGGCCGGATCCTGGAAGCTGGCGGTGCTGGCCGCCCTTCAGTGGCCGGTCTTCGCCGAACTGGGCTTCGGCAACGTGACTCTCCAGCTCGGCGTCGTGTGCCTGATGTGCCTTGGCCGCGGCCGCGTTGCCACGGCCGGCATCGTCCTTCTGCCGTGGTTCGCGGGGATGAAGTTCGGACCGGCGCTGCTGCTCCCCTACCTGTGGTGGACGCGGCCCGAGACGCGCCGGCGCGATCGTCGTCGGTTGCGCGGTATTCGCCTCCGCCTGCCTTGCGTCGTTCGCGATCGCGCCCGGCCTGTGGTGGGACTACGCCGGCACTTTCGGCTGGGAGGCGTCCTCGCAGATGCACGCGATGTTCGTCTACGCGATCGTGCCGGATCACGGCGGTCTCGACCTGGCCATCCGAGTTGCCATCGGCGCGGCCGCGATCCTGGTCGCCATCCGCTGGCGCCTCGACTGGCTGGCCTTCGTGGCGGCCACCGCAACGATGCCGATCTTCTCGCTGACGCGCCTGGCGGTCCTGGTCGGGCTTTGGCCACTGTGGCTACGGAATGTCGTCGACCGCTGGCGGAATCAGGGGCGGCGGCTTGCAGCGCTGGATCAGCGCCCCGCTGGTCTACCTGGACATGCTCCCGCCGCGAGTATCGCCGTCGGCCGGGGCCCCGGCCCCGCCCCGGCGTGCGGTCCGGACCGACCCCGCCGCCAGCCCCGACGCGCGGGATAGCCCCTGCCGCCGGCTGAACGAGGGCCGCACGATGCCCTGGATGGTACGCTCAGGGCGTGAATGAAAGGCACGATGGGGCAGACGGCTCGAGCGCCTCGCGGGCGAATCGAGCGAGCGAGAGCGACCGCCCGACACGCAAGAACCGGCGATCCCCGGCAGCCGTCGAGCCACCCTGGCGCGGATGGATCTCCTCCGATCCGCCGGAGAAGGCGGCGCCCCCGGCCGAGCCGGCCGACTCCGATGGCTCCTCCGGCGGCATCGTGGGCCATCTCCAGGCGGTCGCGGAACCGGTAGTCAACGTCGTCGAGCCGTTCGTCGACCACATAGTCGCGCCTGTCGCGGGAGCGATCGGCAGCGTCTTCGGGGCGGCCAGCCAGGCCTGGTCCGGACAGGATTCGGTAGTCGGGCGGCGGGTCAGGCGCATGGCGAGAGAGCCACTGGCCAATCTGTACGAGCTGTATGCGGAGGCCCGCCTGGCATCGCCTCGTGAGCTCGGCTTGCGGTTCGTGCCGGTGGAGGAGATACGCGGCACGGCTGTCGCCGGCATAGCCCAGCGAGGTGGGGACTTCCTGCCCCTCAAGCCATTTCGAGGCGACAACTGGGAGGCCCGCTGGCAGCGCATCAGGAAGGCCCACGAGAGCCTCCAGCCTCTTCCGCCGGTAGACCTCATCAAGTTCGATGGCGAATACTGGGTCGTCGACGGGCACAATCGCGTGGCCGCCACGCTCTACGCCAACGGAGTCGGGCTGGACGCGATGGTCACCGAACTGATCCCGCTCGATGGGCAGACCAGCGAGCGCCCCACCAACCTGCTGTCGTACATTGGCGACTCCGGCGCGATGCGAGCTGCCGCGCAGGGCCTGCAGCCGGCCGTCGGAATGCGGAACGAGGAACGGCAGGCCCCGGATGGCGCCGAGATCGCCGCCCAGGACGCCGCCGCTGAAGAGATCACCGAACGCTACGCCCCGCCCGAACCGCCTGGCCCGGAGGAGCCTGACTGACGTGACGCATCGCCTCGAGTTCGAGTGGCCCGACCCGAAGCCATTCCGCGATCGCGACGGGGCCGCCATTCGGCTGCTGGTCGTCTCGGACGCCGTGGACCCCGCGCTCATGGATCGGCGCAACCGAGAGGCGCTGGGCCCGATCGACCTGATCGTGGGCTGCGGCGACCTCGACCGGAACGACCTGGCGTTCATCGCCGACGGAGTCAACGCCCCGCTCGTCTACGTCAGGGGCAACCACGACGCCGGCGAAGGCTGGACCGGCGGCGCGAGCTACTGCCCCGATCCGATCCACTCCACCGCCGTGCGGCACATCTCCGGCCTGGCGGTCGCCGGCCTCACATGGCCGGGCAGTCGAGGCAAACACGCGACCCGAAGCGAGCGTTCGGCCTGGCGCCAGGCCATCTCGCTGGCGATACGCCGGCTCGGCAGGAGCGGGCCTCTCATCGTCATCAGCCACGTGCCCCCCTTCGGAGCCGGGGACGTGCCCAACGGAGGCTTCCACCGCGGCTTCCGCGGCTATCGCTGGCTCATGGAGCGCCTCGCTCCGCCGCTATGGCTGCACGGCCACACGCCCCTGGCCTCGACGACCGATTGGTGCATCAGGTCGGGCGAGACGACGCTGATCAACGCCACGGGCGCGGTCGTGATCGAGCTGGTGCCGCCGAAACCGGACTCGACCGAAGCGGGCGCCTGAGCGCTTCCCGGTTCGCCCTAGAGCGACCGGGGATCGACGGCCTCCGGGTCTACGCCGAGTTCGCGCATCCCGGCCACCGCATCGGCCTTGCTCAATCGCTCGTCCCGGGCCAGCCCGACAAGGGCGGCCGCGGCGATGTGCGGCGCGTCGATCTCGAACAGCCGGCGCAGCGCCTCGCGGGTGTCGGACCGGCCGAAGCCGTCCGTGCCCAGGACCAATCGGGAGGCCGGCAGCCACGGCGCGACGAGATCCGGATAGGCCCGGATCCAGTCGGTCGCGATGACGATCGGCCCGCCGTCCGCGGGCAGCACTCTGGCGATGTGCGGACACGCGCGGCTTCTCGCCGGGGTGAAGCCGGTTCCAGCGATCGACGGCCAGACCGTCCGCCCGGAGCTGCTGGAAGGACGTCGCGCTGTACACCTCGGCAGCGATGCCGCGCTCGGCCAGGAGTCTGCCGCGCGGCCACGACCTGCTGCAGGATCGAGCCGCTGCCGACGAGCCGGACCGGCGCCGGCGCCTTCGAGCCGGCGGCCGCGCCTTGCCGACCGGCCTTCGCCCGGCCGCCGCTCAGGTCCGGCGCCGCCAGAAGCCGGTAGATGCCGCGCGACGATCTGCTCGTCGGTCAGATCGTCCGGCCGCTTGGGCATCGAGTAGTTCTCGTTGTAGAGCGTGATGTAGTAGAAGACGTCCTCGCCCTTCGCCGCACATCCGGTCGATGCCCTCGCGGACGATCGCGGCCAGCTCGTAGGCGTAGGCCGGGTCGTAGGCGCGGATGTTCGGGATGACCGAGGCGAGCACGTGGGAGTGGCCGTCGTCGTGCTGCAGGCCTTCGCCCATGAGCGTCGTCCGTCCGGCCGTGGCACCCATGACGAAGCCGCGGCCGCGCTCGTCGGCCAGGGCCCAGAACTGGTCGCCGGTCCGCTGGAAGCCGAACATCGAGTAGAAGATGTAGAACGGGATCAGGGGCACGCCGTGGGTGGCGTAGGCCGTCGCGGCGACCTGCAGCGAGGCCACGGCGCCGGCCTCGGTGATCCCCTCCTCGAGCACCTGGCCGTTCTGGGCCTCGCGGTAGCTCAGCACCAGGTCCGAGTCGACCGGCTCGTAGCGCTGGCCGTGGGCCGCGTAGATCCCCACTTCCTTGAAGAGCGGGTCCAGGCCGAAGGTTCGCGCCTCGTCGGGGACGATCGGCACGATCCTGCGATCCGATCTGCGGGTCGCGGATGAGGTTGCGCAGCAGCCGGCCGAAGGCCATGGTCGTGCTGACGGCCATCTCGGAGCCCAGCGGTGAACTCGGCGTCGACCTCGGGCCGCGGCGCCGGCAGCGGCTTCGGCCCGGACGACCCGGCTGCGGCACGAACCCGCCCAGGGCGCGCCGCCGTTCGAGCATGTACTGGACCTCCTCCGAGTCCGGGCCCGGGTGGTAGTAGGGCGCGTCGTGGAGCTTGTCGTCCGGGATCGGCAGCTCGAGCCGGTCGCGGAAGACGCGCAGCTCGGCCTCGGAGAGCTTCTTGGCCTGGTGGGTGATGTTGCGAGCCTCGACGCCGGGGCCGAGCGCCCAGCCCTTGATCGTCTTGGCCAGGATGACCGTCGGCCCGCCGCGGTACTCGGTGGCGGCGCGGTAGGCGGCGTAGACCTTGCGGTAGTCGTGGCCGCCACGGCGGAGCCGGGCCAGCTCGTCGTCCGAGAGGTTCTCGACCAGGCGCCGCAGCCGCGGGTCGGGGCCGAAGAAGTGCTCGCGGATGTAGGCCCCGCCGGCCACGGAGAACTTCTGGAACTCGCCGTCGAGGGTCTCGTTCATCTTGTTGACGAGGACGCCCTCGACGTCGCGGGCCAGCAGGTCGTCCCACTCGCGGCCCCAGATGACCTTGATCACGTTCCAGCCGGCGCCGCGGAAGAGCCCCTCCAGCTCCTGGATGATCTTGCCGTTGCCGCGGACCGGGCCGTCGAGGCGCTGCAGGTTGCAGTTGACCACGAAGGTCAGGTTGTCGAGGCCCTCGCGGGCGGCCAGCGAAAGGGCCGGTCACCGACTCGGGCTCGTCCATCTCGCCGTCGCCCAGGAACGCCCAGACCCGGCTGGCGGAGGTGTCGGCCAGGCCGCGGTTCGCCAGGTAGCGGTTCAGGCGGGCCTGGTAGATGGCCGCGATCGGGCCCAGGCCCATCGAGACCGTCGGGAACTCCCAGAAGTCCGGCATGGTGCGCGGGATGCGGGTAGCTCGGCAGCCCGACGCCGCGACAGCGCCTCCTGGCGGAAGTGGTCCAGGTTCTCCTCGGTCAGGCGGCCCTCCAGGAAGGCCCGGGCGTAGATCCCGGGCGCCGCGTGGCCCTGGAAGAAGATCTGGTCGCCCGAGCCGCCGCCAGCGCCGTCGGCAGACGCGTCGTCCTTGCCGCGGAAGAAATGGTTGAAGCCGACCTCGTAGAGCGTCGCCGCGCTGGCGTAGGTGGCGAGGTGGCCGCCGATGCCCGGGCGCCCGGTTGTTGGCCCGCAGGACCATGGCCACGGCGTTCCAGCGGATCAGCCGCCGGATGCGCCGCTCCATCTCCTCGTCGCCCGGGAAGAACGGCTCCTGCTCCGGGCTGATGGTGTTGATGTAGCGCGTCTGGGTCAGAGGCGGCAGGCCGACGTGCAGCTGGCGGGCACGCTTGAGCAGCTTGTAGAGCAGGAAGCGGGCGCGCTCGTCGCCTTCCTGGCCGTGGATCTGGTCCAGCGCATCCAGCCACTCCTGCGTCTCGGCAGGGTCGATGTCGGGCAGCTGGTGCTTGAACTCGTCGAAGTACATCGGTTCGGCTGGTTCTCCGGAGCCTGGTCGGGCACGGCCGTGTCTGGGCCGAGGGCGACCTCGCGATTGCAGGTTAGCCGATCGGCACGCGGAACGTCGCGAATCTGCGGTCGCCTCGGGCCGAAGACGTGGATCCGCGTGCGTGATACGCCGCTCGCTTTGACGAGACGAATCGGCGCACAGTAAGCGCCTGCAGACACGGCGGCCGCGGCCAGCGATCGCCGAGCCGCCGGGCGAAGGGCGACAGGAGAGGCGCGGAGTGAGCACCCAGCCCCTGGTGCTGGTTGCCGACGACGAGCAGCGGATCACGAAGCTGGTCTCGATGGCCCTCACCGACGAGGGCTTCCGGGTCGTGACGGCCTCCGGCGGTGAGGAAGCCGCTCGCCAAGGCCGAGGAGGTCCGGCCGGACATCGTCCTGCTGGACATCGTCATGCCGGATATGGACGGCATCGAAGTCATGCGCCAGCTGCGCGAGCGCCGCGCCGTGCCGGTGATCCTGCTGACCGCCAAGGGCTCCGCCGCGCGACAAGGCCAAGGGTCTCGATCTCGGCGCGGACGACTACATCGCCAAGCCGTTCCATCTGGACGAGCTCGCGGCGCGCGTTCGGGCCGTTCTGCGGCGGGCCTCCGGCGTCGCGCGTGGGCACGGGAACCGTCCGCTTCGACGACATCGAGATCGACCTGGAGCGGCGCATGGTCACCCGCGGCGGGCGAGCTCGTCGAGCTGTCGCGAACCGAATGGCTGCTGCTGCAGCACCTGGCGACCAACGCCGGCAAGGTCGTCCTCCACACCGAGCTCCTGACCAAGGTCTGGGGGCCCGAGTACCGGGACGACCTGCAGTACCTGCGGGTCTGGGTCAGCCGGGTCAGGCGCAAGCTGGGCGCGAAGCCGGGCGAACCGGGGCGGATCAAGACTTTCCAGGGGATCGGCTATCTGCTCGACGTCGATCCGGCCTCGAACTGACGCCTCGGCCGGCGGCAAGAACAAGCGGCCCGAGGAGGGGGACCCGGGCCGCTTGGTTCTTTCGGAGGACGCCCCGTCACCGGCGTCTCCGTGGTCAAGTACTACATGAAGGAGTAGGACAAAGGTAGCCTCCGCCCGCCTGTCGGCCGCGTTGGCCTTCGCCTCCCGGGCCGTTGCATCGGCGTTGCAGAGTCGGAATCGGCCGGACGTCGGCGCACCCAGACCGCCGTTCGCTTGCGCGACTACCGCTCATCGCGTACAAAGCGGTCGGGACCAGGTCGCGCTCACGACGGACCCAGAGCGGAGGAACCCGGGCGATGAGAGGCAGCTCCAGATCGGCGGCTCGCGGGACCTGGGCAATCGGCGATCCCGATGCCCGATACGATCCCCATGTGGCCCTCGTCGTCGTCGACGTCCAGAACGACTTCGCAGATCCCTCCGGCAGCCTCTGGGTTCGCGGCGGAGCCGAGATCGTCCCGCTGGTGAACGCGGAAATCGAACGTGCCCTCGCAGCCGGCGCCGCGGTCGCCTACACGCAAGACTGGCACCCGGCACACACTCCCCACTTCGCCCAGGACGGCGGCATCTGGCCGGTCCACTGCGTCCGAGAGACGTGGGGCGCCGAGCTGCACCCCGCCCTCGCCGTGCGCGGCCCGGTCGTGCGCAAAGGGGCCGACGGCGAGGACGGATACTCGGGCTTCTCGATGCGCAACCCGGCGGACGGCCTGACCGTGCCTACGGAACTGGACGCTACGATCGCCGGGGCCGGGGCCGAAACGGCTGGTCGTGGTCGGCCTCGCCACGGACTACTGCGTCAAGGCCACGGCCCTCGACGGTGTGCGGCTCGGCTACGAAACCGCGGTATTGCTCGATTGCGTGCGGGCCGTCGACCTCGCGCCGGGCGACGGCGACCGGGCCCTCGACGAAATCGAGGAAGCGGGCGTCGTACTCGTCGGAGAGCGCGCGGCAACGGGCTGATCTCCGGCGGCTCGCCGCCCACCGGGCCGGCCCACCACGCCACGACAGCCGATGAACGCCGAAGCGCTGACAGGAGCCCAGGACCACATGGAGTTGCACCTCGTCGACGCCACCTATGAGCTGTTCCGGGCCTACTACTCACCGCGGCCGACCGTAAGAGCCCGCGACGGACGCGATGTAGGGGCGGTCGTGGGCCTGCTCTACACCCTGCTGACGCTCCTCCGCGACGAAGGGGCCACGCACGTCGGCTGCGCCACCGACCACGTCATCCGATCGTTCCGCAACGAGCTGTACCCCGGCTACAAGACCGAGGCCGGCGTCCCTGCCGAGCTGCTGGACCAGTTCCCGCTCGCCGAGCGGGCGATGGAGGCTCTCGGCGTGACCGTGTGGCCGATGGTCGAGTTCGAGGCGGACGACGCCCTGGCTACGGCAGCGGCCCGATGGGCAGGCAGGCGGGATGTCGAACGCATCTGGATCTGCACCCCGGACAAGGACCTTGCCCAGTGCGTGAGCGGCGACCGCGTCGTCTTGCGGGACCGGCGCCGCGGCCTGACCATCGACGAGGCCGGCGTGCACGAGAAGTGGGGCGTTCCACCGGCTTCGATCCCCGACTACCTGGCGTTGGTCGGCGACGCCGCCGACGGCTTCCCGGGCCTGCCCGGATGGGGCGCCCGCTCCGCCGCCGCGGTCCTGGCGCGCTTCACCCATCTGGAGTCGATCCCGCCGGCCGTCGGAGACTGGCACGTGGACGTTCGGTCTGCGGCGGCTCTCAACGCCACACTGAGGTCGCAGCTGGCCCGATGCGATGCTGTTCCGGCGTCTGGCGACGCTTCGCACCGACGCGCCCCTGCCGGAACGCGAACCGGGCGAGCTGCGCTGGCTCGGGGCGCGCCGCGGTCCGTTTCTGGCTCTGTGCGAGGAGCTGGGCCAACCCCGTCTGGCCGAGCGGCCGCATCTCTGGCGGGACTAGCGGGGCTACCTGAGCATCGCCAGCATGCTGGCGTGGTGGCGCGGCGACGCCGCCAGGCAGGACCACTTCTTGGCCGGGTAGGCCAGGTCGAACCAGGGCCCCCCATCGAGGGTCGACACAGTCGCCCCCGCCCGCTCGGCGATGAGCCCGGCGGCGGCCACGTCCCAGGCGGAGAGACCGGCGCCCTGGGCGTAGATGTCGAAACGGCCGCAGCCGACGTACGCGAGAGTCAGCGCGGCGGAGCCCATCGACCGATGCGCTCGAATGCTCTTGAGCGCGTCGCGTCGCTTGCGAACGGTTCCGCGACCGCCCACGGCCAGGGTCACGACGAGATCCTCGAGCAGCTCCTTGTCGCCCACGCGGATCGGCTCGCCGTTGCGCAGCGACGGCCCGTCTGATGGCCCCCGCGAATGTCTCGTCGCGACTCGGGTCGTAGACCACCCCGACGACCGGCCGGCCCTCCGCCACAAGCGCGATCGAGACGCAGAAGAACGGGATGCCGTTGGCGTAGTTGACGGTGCCGTCCAGCGGATCGACGATCCAGACCCGGCCGGACTTGACCGCCCCTGCCGCGGCCACCTCGCCGATCTCCTCGGCGTAGAAGTGGTCGTTCGGGTAGCGCTCCTGGACAGCCCGCATGATCAAGTCCTCGCAGAGGTGATCGACCTCGGTCACGACGTCGCGCGGGCCTTTCGCCTGAATCCGCTCCAGTCGTTCGTATCGCTCCATCTGGATTCTGCCGGCCTGATGGGCCAGATCGATGGCCAGCTCGAGTTCGGCCCCGTAGGCCGGCGACCTGCCGAAGCGGGCCGGGTCCGGCGTAGATCGCGCCGGAGACGTCCGACCCCATCAGCCCGCGATCCCAGCTTCGAGGGCGATCTCGATGGTCCGCTCGATCGACCGATTCAGCTCGTCGAGGGGAAGGTACGAATCCTCTGAGGTGGCCTCCTCGGAGAGCACGTCGCTGACGGTGAGGATCGTCGCGGCCGCGACCTCGGCGCCCGCCGCCCGGGCCCGTGCCGCCAGGTAGTAGAGCACCGACGACTCCATCTCGAAGGCCAGGATGCCGCGGCTGCGCCACCTGGAGAAGTAGTCGGAATCCGGGTTGTAGAAGACGTCGACGGTGGCGACTTGCCCCACATGCGGCTTCAGACCGCCCTTCTCGGCCGTTTCGACCAGCGCACGGACGAGCCCGAAGTCCGCGGTCGGGGCATACGGCTCGCCGTGGAGGTACGTGGCGGTGGCCCCGTCGACGGGCGCCGCGGAGCTGGCGATCACGATCTCGCCGGTCTTGATGCCTCGCCCGATGCCACCGCACGTGCCCACCCGGATCAGGCGCCTGGCTCCCAGACGCAGCAGCTCCTCGACCACGATGGCGATGCTGGGAGCGCCCATGCCGCTGGTCTGGACGCTGACCGGGACGCCCTTGTACGTCCCCGTGTACCCGAGAAGACCCCGATGGGAGTTGACCTGGCGGACGGCACCTGCTCCGCCGTCGAGCTTCTCCGCGATCCAGGTGGCGCGGTTGGGGTCGCCGGGCAGCAGAACGACAGGGGCGTAGTCCTGGGACTCGGCCCGGAGGTGGATCTGAGGCATGGGCTGGGCTCCTGCTCAATGCGCTGGTGGCCGGCCGGCGTGCCCGACGACCGGACGCGCCGACGCGAGTCTGAAACCGATTCTAGGGGCTGCGGCAGTCCGCCGGAACGGACGCTCCCACCGCGGCCCCCGGCCGGCGCGCGGCAGTACCTTCGGCGGAATCCCGCCCTGCCGCTGATTCTCACCGCCGCCGCCGCCTCGACTGCATGCGTATTGACAACGGCGGCCCCTGTCGACTCGGCGCAACGGAATCGGGGCGCGCCCGTATGCAGTCCGGGCCTGTCGGGAGAGGAATCATGAGGTTAGGTGTGGACAAAGTGTGGAGAACCTGGGATACATACGCACATACGACGTCTTCCACGGCTTGGATACGTCGTATGGTACCGACAGCCCAAAGGTCACAAGTACCCTTGGATGCTAGGACCGGCGCAAGGTTGCGCCAATATGAGACTAGCCAGACCCTTGTGTGACCGGTAACATCTCCCGGTCGGGTGCCCGCCAAAAGGGTCCGGATAACGAGGAACCAGCGTGCGGTTCGTCAGAACTCCACGGGGGGCGGTGGAGCGGCTTCTCTGGACTCGCGAGAGTCGAGTCGTGTCTCGCGTCACCCAGCACCTGCCGACAGCTCGAGTCATCGAGCTGGCTAATTCGGGCTGGTGTGTCATCGGCCCCGCCAGCGACCTGACCGAGGATCTCGTGGGCCGGCATCTCAGGGGAAGCGGCGTGCGGCCTGGCTGACGTCGATCCGGCTCAGCCCCCGACCGAGCGTTACCTGGTGGCGCTTGGGCACGCCATCCAGATTTCGGGCCTGGGCGATCGAATCGGCATGGGGGAGACTCCCGAAATCGCCAGCCGCAAGATCCTGTGGCTCTTCTTCGCCTGCCAGCAGCACCACGTTGAGTTCCAGCCGATCGTGGACCTTGCCACGTTCGAGGCACACGAGTGGGAGTGCCTCTTCCGCTTGAGCCCCGGAATGGGGTCCGCGACCATCTCGGACATCGTGAACGCGGCGCTCCAGGCGAATCGGCCCTTGGACCTCGACACCTTCGTCGTCGACCTGACGCTCAAACGCATTGCCCAGGTGGTCGGGTCGGGACCCAACAAGGGGCGAATGAAGTTCGGCGTGAATCTCCTGCCGGACAAGCCTGCTGTCGCCCGCTTTCGAGGCCGAGGCATTCGCCGACCAGGTGAAGTCCGTCGGACTGTCGCCGCGGCAGATCGTCGTGGAGTGCACCGAGCAGCAGGCCATTCACGATGTGCCGCGGCTCAAGAAGCAGGTCAAGGCCCTGCGACGTCTCGGCTTCGGCTTCGCCGTCGATGACGCGGGTGCGGGCTACGCGAGCTTCACGGTAATCGCCGCCCTCGAACCCACGATCATCAAGATCGACCGCGAGATCGTCTCCGGGATCGGAAACAAGGACGCCGTGGCCAAGAAGGCGCTGGTGGAAGCCTTCGTTTCGTTCAGCCGGAGGATCGGGGCCCACGTGGTCGCCGAAGGGATCGAGACCCGGCGAGACCTGCTGGCGCTCCAGGAGCGCGAAGTCGACTTCGGGCAGGGGTACTTGCTGGGCCGGTCGGCCGTGGAGCCCCTGCAGCCGCGGCGCCTCGCCGATATCGACGAGTTGAAGCTCGCGATCCCGTCGGTGGGCGGCTGGGATGGGGCGGTCCGGCCCCCGGTCGCGTCCGGGCAGTAGACGACAAGCCCGGGCGGGTCACGGCAGGCTCTGCCAGTCGGCGCTACCATCCAGGCGGTCCATACCCGCACCGCGCCAGACGACCGCCCGGAACGGACGCCTGCCCTCCCCCGCTCTCTGCGGTTATGGGAAGGAGTGACAGATGGCCCCACCCAAGATCGGCTACGCCGCGATGCTCGAGCAGTTCGGACCCGGCGAGGTTCTCGATTTCTGCGCCCTGGCTGAGACGGCCGGCTTCTCGGGCGTGATGGCCGCCGACCACTTCCAGCCCTGGACGCCGCAGCAGGGACAGGCCTCGTTCGTGTGGGAGGTCCTGGCCGTTGCAGGCGCACGCACGAAAGGCGACCTGGGCCCGGGCGTCACGTGCCCGTCTTTCCGGATGCACCCGGCCATCGTCGCCCAGGCCGCGGCCACGCTCGAGGCGATGTACCCGGGTAGAACGTGGCTGGGCCTCGGTTCCGGAGAGGCTCTGAACGAGCACGTCGTGGCCGGATACTGGCCGGAGACGCCGGAGCGGATCAACCGCATGTTCGAGGCGATCGAGATCATCCGGAAGCTCTTCACCGGCAAGGACGTCAAGCACGACGGCCGCTACTTCAAGCTCGAGACGACGCGCCTGTGGACGATGCCCGACGTCCCGCCGCCGATCTACATCGCCACCGCCGGTCCGGTCACTGCCAAGCGAACGGGCACACTCGCCGATGGCCTGATCACCGTCGGGGCGCCGGAAGGCAAGCTCGAGATGATCTTCGGCAAGTTCGAGGAGGGGGCGCGAGAGGCCGGCAAGGATCCGGCGAAGATGCCCAAGATCCTGCAACTCCACCTGTCGTGGGCCGAGACGGATGATCAAGCGCTGCAGAACGCGATGTCCGAGTGGCCGAACGGCGGGATGAAGTTCCCCAAAGCCGACATCCGCTCACCGGGCGACTTCGAGCAGATGGCCAAGCTCGTTCGGCCGGAGGACTTCCAGGGCCGAATGCTCATCTCGTCCGATCTGGAGGCCCATCGCCGCGAGATCCAGAAGTTCCTGGACATGGGCTTCGACCAGCTCTACCTCCACAACGTCGGCCGGAACCAGGCCGAATGGATCGAGGCCTTCGGTCGCGAGGTCCTGCCCGGACTGACCGCCTGATCCGCCGAGGAGGCGCTACATGCCTGCCATCAAACTCGGACTCCTGTGCTGGAACCAGAACACGGACTGGCGGTCCCTTCACGAGGCGGGCCTTCGAGCCGACCGGCTCGGCTACGACAGCCTGTGGGCCTGGGACCACCTCTACCCGATCGTCGGAGACCCGGACGGGCCGTTCTACGAGGGCTGGCTGACGATCACGGCCTGGGCCGCGGCCACGGAACGCATCCGCGTGGGGCTCATGGTCGGCGCGAACCCGTACCGGAACCCGGCCCTGGTGGCGAAGATGGCCACCACCCTCGACCACATCAGCGGCGGCCGGACCTACCTCGGGATCGGCGCGGCCTGGAACGAAAACGAGGCGGGCGACTTCGGCCTCGAAATGGGGTCGGGGCCACCGGAGCGGCTGCGCTGGCTGGGAGAGGCGCTGCCGATCATGCGCGGCATGCTCCGGGGTGAAGCGCCCACAGCCGCCGGCCCGCACTACCACGCCGTCCACGTTCGGAACGATCCGGCGCCGCTCCAGCCCCATCTGCCCATCCTGGTAGGCGGCGGCGGCGAGCAGGTGACCCTGAAGCTCGTCGCGCAGTACGCGGACGCCGACAACCTGGGCGGCGGTTTCGAGACCGTCAAGCGCAAGGAGGAGATCCTGCGCCGCCATTGCGATGCCGTCGGCCGCGACGAGAAGGAGATCGAACGCACGGTGGGCGCGGGCGTCGTGGTGATCCGAGACTCGCATGCCGAGGCGGAACGGGTCTTCCGGCGCCTCTTCGAGGTCAACCGCGTCGCGCACCCCTGGGACGACCAGCCGGTCGGCACGCCCGAGGAGGTTGCCGAGAAGCTCGCGCCGTACCTCGACATCGGCTACCGCCACCTGATCGTCGGTCACCCGGCACCCTACGACGAGGAGTCCGCGACGCGCCTCGCGAAGGAGGTCCGGCCGATGCTCGAGGGCATGGGCTGAGAGCCGGCCCAGCCCGGCGCGGGACGACAGGCGACGCTAACCTTCCCGTATCGGCCGGAAATGCGGAGGAACGATGCGCGTCGTCTGTCTTGCCGGGGGCGTCGGGGGGGCGAAGCTCGCCGACGGCCTGCAGCAGACGCTGGCGCCCGGAGAGCTGACGGTCATCGTCAACACCGGCGACGACCTGGAACTCCACTCCCTGGCGATCTGCCCGGACCACGACACGGTCCTCTACACGCTGGCCGGAATCGCCGATCCGGTCCAAGGATGGGGGATCGCCGGCGAGACCTGGCAGGTCATGGGCCAGCTCGAGCGGCTGGGCGAGCAGACCTGGTTCCGCCTTGGCGACAAGGACATCGCCACGCCACCTGTACCGGACCGCCAGGTTGCGCGACGGCGCCCGACCGACGGAAGTTGCCCTGGAGATGGCTCTGGCACTGGGCGTCCGATCTCGAATCCTGCCCGATGACCGACGCTTCCGTTCGAACCCGAGTCCGGACCGACGACGGCTGGCTCGACTTCCAGGACTACTTCGTCCGCCTGCGCCAGGCTCCCGAGGTCCGCGAGGTTCGGTTCGAAGGGATCGAGTCGGCGAGCCTGACGCCCGAGTGCCGCGACGCCATCCGTTCGGCGGAAGTCATCGTCGTCGCTCCCTCCAATCCGATCGTCTCCATCGGGCCGATACTCGCGGTACCGGGGCTGCTGCCGGAGATCGTTGCCGCCCGCTCCCGCGGCGTCCCGGCGATCGGAGTCTCGGGCATCGTCGGCGGCAAGGCCCTTCGCGGCCCGGCCGACAGGATGATGGCCGGGCTCGGCGAGGACTCGACGGCGCTCGGTGTCGCCCGGCGATATGCCGCTCAGGAGCTGCTCGACGGTTTCTTCATCGACCGCGAGGACGGCGCCCTGGCGAACCCGGTCCGGGCGCTGGGCCTCGAAGTCGTGGTTACGGACACGATCATGACGTCCGTGCCGTCACGAGCTCGACTTGGCCGCGAGATGCTCGATGCGGCTGCCGCACTGCGCGCCGGTCGAGGCCTCCACGCACAGCCCGAAGAGGGGCGTCCGTGACCGTCACAGACCTTTCGCGCATCGTTGCCCTGGTGCCGGTCCGATCGCTCAGCGGGGCGAAGTCACGCCTGGGCGAGCCGCTGGATCCGGAGGAGAGGGCCGATCTCATCCTGGCTCTGCTTCGCCGCTCGGTCGAGGCGGCCCTGGGGTCCGAGCGTCTGGCCGGCGCCATGGTCGTCTCCATGGATCCCGACCTCGTCGCGAAGGCGCGAGCCATGGGTGCGGCTTCGATCCAGCAGCAGGCCGGCGGACTCAACGAAGCTCTGGCCGAGGGCCGTCTCGCTGCCGGCGCGGCCACCGGCGTGGTCGTGCTGCCGGCCGACCTGCCCGGGGTCACCGCCTCGGAGAGTCGACCGGCTGGTCGAGACGGCGGAGGTCTCGCTGCGCGAGATCCCGAATCGACCCGTGGTCGTGCTGGTTCCCGACCGGCACGGTAGCGGCACGAACGCCCTGCTCCTGGCACCGCCAAACGCAATCGACTTCCGTTTCGGCGAAGGGAGCCGAGCCGCACATGCGGCGGCGGCCGAGGCCGCCGGCGCGACCTACGTCGAGCTCGACGGGCCGCTTTCCTTCGACCTCGACACGCCCGAAGACCTGCTCGAGGCGGACCGGCGCGGACTCTGACCATGCGTCAGGCCGATGAGCCTGACGGCGTCAGGCCGATGACGACGGCGTCGGCCGATGAGCCGCACGGAGGCAGAGCGATGAACTCCGACCATATCGCGCAGGGCGCCGCTCAGGTCGACGGACGGGTCGCCGTGATCGCCCTGGAGGGCGTGCCGGAGATCCACCCCGGCGACGACCTGGCCGCGGCGCTGGTCGAGGCGCTCGCGCTCGACGCCGGAGGCGCTGCCGCTGCGCGGCGATGACGTCCTGGTCGTGACCCAGAAGGTCGTGTCGAAAGCCGAGGGCGCGATCGTGGATCTGACGAAGGTCGAGCCGCGGCCGGAGCTGGTGGCCTTCGCCGAGCGCTGGGACCGCGATGCCGCGCCAGCTGGAGGTCGTCGCTACGGGAGGCCCGCCGCGTCGTCCGGATGGCCAACGGCGTGCTCATCACCGAGACCCATCACGGCTTCATCTGCGCCAACGGCGGCATCGACGCCTCCAACATGGGCCCGCGGAGCGGTGACGTGGTGACGCTGCTGCCCGTCGATCCGGACGCCTCGGCCGCCGCGATCCGCGCGGCGGTCAGAGCGCGCCTTCGGCGTGGACGTGCCGGTCCTCATCTCGGACAGCTTCGGGCGGCCGTGGCGGTGGGGCATCACCGACGTCGCCATCGGCGTGAGCGGCATGCTCCCCCTCGACGATCTGCGCGGCACGCCGGACGCCGACGGTCGCATCATGCGCAGCACCGTTCGTGCCACCGCCGACGAGATCGCCACTGCCGCCGAGCTGGCGCTCGGCAAGACCACCGGAAGGCCGGCGGCGATCGTTCGCGGCGCGCATCCGACGCGCGGTGAGGCCCGGATCGCGGACGTGCTCATGCCCCGCGAGATGGACCTGTTTCCGTGACGAGCGAGGTCCGCCGGACGGGCGGTTTCGCGGCCGCGACCGTGCCGCCGGCAGTGGCCGGCCACGCGGTCATGCGCTCGCCGGGTGGCTGACCCCGGCCGCTCGAGGCCAGCTTCCCGGCTCCCGAGCCGATCGATCTGCGGCTCACGCTGGCCGCTCTGAGGCATGGTCCGGACGACCCGACCATCCGATTCGGGCCGCGACGGCGTCTGGCTGGCCAGGCGGACCGGGTCTGGGCCGGCGACGCTCCGGCTCTGGGCGGACGGCGCCGCGGGCGCGATCCGGGCCGAGTCCTGGGGTCCGGGGGCGGTCGCTGCCCTGGAGGCCGCTCCCGGGCTGGCCGGGCTGCTGGACGACCCGAGCCTCCTCGCACCGCGCCATCCCCTGGTTCGCGAGTTGCAGCGTCGCTTCCCGGGCCTGCGGCTGCCCCGGACCGGACAGCTGATGCCGGCCCTCGTCCCGGCCGTCATCGAGCAGAAGGTCACTGCCGGCGAGGCCCACGCCGCATACTCGGCCATAGTCCGCCGCTACGGGGAGCCGGCTCCCGGTCCCGCGGGCCTGATGGTCGCGCCGGCCGGCTCGCGCCTGGCGGCGCTCCCCTACTTCGAGTTCCACCCCCTGGGCCTCGAGCGCCGCCGGGCCGAGCTGCTCGGCACTCATCGGCCGGCGCGAATCGGAGATCGAGGCCTTGATGGCGCTGCCCGCCGGCGACGCGTTCGCCCGCCTCCAGATCGACGCGTGGCATCGGGCCCTGGACGGCGGCCGAGGCGACGCGGGTCGCTTTCGGCGACCCCGACGCCGTCAGCCTCGGCGACGCCCACCTCCCCGACCTGGTCTCGTGGGCGCTTGCGGGAGAGCCGCGAGCCGACGACGCGCGGATGCTGGAGCTGCTCGCCCCCTACCAGGGTCAGCGAGCACGCGTGGTTCGTCTGCTGGAAGTGGCCGGGATCGCCGTACCCCGCCGTCGGTCCGCGATTCGCGCCTCGCCGGATCGGCCGCATCTAGTCGGCGCGTCCGGCCGAGACGCCGCCGAGTCGCCCGTCGCCCGTGCTAGCAGGCCGCCAGGTAACGGCAAGGATTGACTGCGTCGGAGTTGTTGCCCAGGGCCCAGGGATAGCCGAGCCACACCTCGAAGTGGAGGTGCGGGCCCGTGGCGTCACCTGTGTGACCGACCGACCCGACCCGCTGCCCGGCGGACACGCTCTGGCCAACCCGAACGTTCCAGCTGGAGAGGTGGTTGTAGGTCGTGAACAGCTTCGAGCTCTCCTGGATCCAGATGACGTTGCCGCCGCCATTGAAGCCTCGATTGCCGACGAACACCACCGTTCCGCCGGCGGCGGCCACTACCGGCGTCCCCTCGCTGGCGGCAATGTCGATGGCGTGATGGCCGGACCAGAAGTACTGGCTGATGTAGTTGTAACCGGCGACCGGCCATCTGAACGAGCCCCCGCTGTAGCCGCCGCCACTCCCGCCGCTCGACGACCCCGATCCGGACTTGGAGACCGGCATCGGCCCGCCGCTGGCTCCGGGGATGAGCAGAGTCTGACCCAGCACGACGCTGGCTTCCGGCAGGTTGTTGGCATCGGCGATGTCGAGAGCGGAGACCTTGTACTTGGCTGCCAGCGAGTCGATGGTGTCCTTGGCCCCGACCTTGACCAGGAGGCCGTCCATGGGCGGGATGAGGAGCTGCTGGCCCTGGCGAAGCGAGTCGGGATTCGGGAGCTGCGCCTTGTTGGCCCAGTAGATCGTGGACGCGGCGAGTTCGAACTTCCCGCCGATGCGGTTGAGCGTGTCCCCGGGCTGGACGGTGTAGGTCAAGAGCATGCTCTTGGCGTCGGTGCCGACACCGGGGTTCTGCATCATGTTCGGGATCGAGCCGTCGCCCAGGTACGGATTGCCCGCGCCCAGGTTGCCCGTGTCGGCCGACCCCGGGCTGTAGGTTGGGTCACCGGCCGCGGCCGGCGATGCCAACCCAAGAGCTGGGGACGTCGCACTGGGCGGAGCCGCCGCCGACGCCGACTTCACGACCGGCAGGGAGCTGACAACGGCCGCGGCCACGAGAAGCAGGCAGATTCCGACCGGGATGAGGCGCTCGAGGAGGTCGTGGCGGTCGAGGGTCTCCGCTATCCGGCGGTACGCGCCGGCGGCTCCGAACCACGGCGCGGCGGCAGGCGCCCGGCCTCCCGCGGACCCCGCTGAGCGGGCGGCGGATCGGGATCGGCCGCGCCCGACGAGCTCGTTCACCGAGTCGGAGACGGGCCCGAGGAGGGACCGCATACCGGCTGACGTGATCGACGGGACCGCGAAGCGGGCGAGTAGCCGGCGGATGGCGGCCGCTGGCTTGATGCAATACGGTCTCCTGTGCGGGGACGGCTCCGGCAGTTGCGGGAGGGGCCGTAGGGATCGGCTGGAACCCTAGCACCGTCGCCAAAACCGCGCAAACGCAGCGCGAGCCGTCGGGCCCGCCGGCGGACCGGGCCCGACCGAGAGCCGGTGATACGCTGTCACCACTACCCCAATCCTCGATCGATCGGCCGGCCTGCCGGCCGGCAGGGAGCCCGCTCGTGAAACTCGGTCTGCAGATTCCCTCGTTCACCTGGCCCGGAGGCGACTCCGCCATCGGCCCAACGCTGGCCCGCGTCGCCGAGACCGCGGACGGTGTCGGATTCGACTCGCTCTGGGTGATGGACCACTTCTATCAGATCCGCGGCGTCGGGCGACCCGAGGAGCCGATGCTGGAGGGCTGGACGGCCCTGGGCTACATGGCCGCCCATTCGAAGCGCGCGACGCTGGGCCTGATGGTAGGTGGCGTCCACTATCGGCAGGCGGGACTCTGGGCCAAGGCCGCGACGACCCTGGACGTGATCAGCGGCGGTCGAGCCTATCTCGGCATCGGCGCCGCCTGGAACGAGGAGGAGAGCCACGGCCTCGGCTTCCCGATGCCGCCCCTCGGCGTTCGCTTCGAGATGCTCGAGGAGACCCTTCAGATCTGCCACTCGATGTGGCAGGGCGAACGTGGATCGGAGGCGGCCTTCGAGGGCAAGCACTACCAGGCGACGCGGCTGCTGAACTCGCCCCAGGCGATCAGCAAGCCACATCCGCGGATCATCATCGGCGGCGGCGGCGAGCAGAAGACCCTCCGTCTGGTGGCCAAGTACGCCGACGCCTGCAACATCTTCGGCGGTCCCGACCAGCTGACCCACAAGTTCGGAGTCCTGCGCGAACGTTGCGTCGAGGTCGGGCGGCCGTTCGCCGAGATCGAGCGCACGAACCTCCAGTCGATTCAGCTGGAGCGTGAGAACCCGGCCGAAGTGGTGGCGCGCTTCCGGACGCTGGCGGCAGTCGGCGTTCAGCACGTCATCATCAACCTGGGGAACGTCTGGGACGTTCGCAACATCGAAACGCTGGGCCGAGAAGTGCTGCCGGCCGTTCACGACCTCGAACCGGCGGAGATCTAGAGGCGACCGATGGCGGCCGAGCCGGCTCGTTCGGGCATAGGCGTTCGAATGCCCCCTGGATTCCTTCGGCGGGCCACTGCGATCTTCCTGCCTCTGGCCGTCCTGGCGACCGCGATCTGCGGACTGGCATACGCCGAGACTCAACAGGCCCTCCGGAGCGGCGCGAACGACCCCCAGTTCCAGCTGGCCGAAGACGGCGCGGCTCGCCTCGACGCCGGAGCCGACGGCGCGACCGTCGCCGATTTCGAGCCGGACGGTCGACCTGGCCGCGAGCCTGGCGCCGTTCGTGATCGTCTTCGACACCAACGGCCAGGTGCTGGCCTCGAACGCAACCCTGGACGGAGGGCCGCCGGCGCCACCGAAGGGCGTTCTGGCCGCGGCCCGGCCGGGCTCGCCCAACGCCGTTACGTGGCAGCCGCGCGACGGCGTCCGGATAGCGGCGGTGGTCGTCGCCTGGAAAGGCGGCACGGTCCTTGCCGGCCGGTCGTTGCGCCTCGTCGAGCAGCGCGAGACCAACGCGGAGCTGATCGCGGGCGCCGCCTGGCTGGCGATGCTGGCTGCCCTGGCCGCGGCCTCCATCCTTGCCGCATGGCTCTGGCCGAGACGCGAGGCGGCGGTCTGATCGACCCGCCCGCAGCACGCCCGGCGGACGCGACAATATACTCCCAGGGAGTATCGGGGACGTGTTAGGATATGTCCATGAGCGATGACGCCAAACCCAAGTCCAAACTCCCGCTCGACGGCCTCAGCCTGACCTTCCTGGCCCCCGCCGAAGGCGAGGGAACTGCGCAGGCACGCCCTGACTCCGGCGCCGCGAAAGCGAGCGCCGGTCGAGGAGGCGCGCGTCGTGATCGTGGGCTCGGGACCGGCGGGGCTCACCGCCGCCATCTACTCCGCTCGGGCCAACCTGCAGCCGATCGTCATCGGGGGCGTCAGCGGCGGCGGCCAGCTCATGATCACGAGCGAGGTGGAGAACTACCCGGGCTTCCCCGAGGGGATCGGCGGACCCGAATTGATGGCCCTCTTCAGGGCGCAAGCCGAGCGTTTCGGAGCCCGAATCGTCGATGCCGACGTCGACCGGGTCGACCTCGGTACCCGGCCGTTCCGGCTCTGGGCCGGCGGCGTCGAGTACCGCGCCCAAAGCGTGATCGTGGCTACCGGCGCCGAGGCCATATGGCTCGGTATCGAGAGCGAGACGCGGCTGCGAGGCCGCGGCGTGAGCGCCTGCGCCACGTGCGACGGCTTCTTCTTCAAGGACAAGGAAGTCGCGGTCGTCGGCGGCGGCGACACTGCGCTCGAAGAAGCGCTCTACCTGACGCACTTCGCCAGCAAGGTCCACCTGGTCCATCGCCGCGACGAGTTCAGGGGCAGCAAGATCATGCTGGAGCGGGCCGCCGCAAACCCGAAGATCGAGCTCCACGTCAACCGCACGATCAAGGAAGTCCTGGGCGATCAGCACGTCGAGTCGGTGCGCCTTGCCCGGACCGACGGCCCCGGCGAGGAGACGCTTCCGGTCGAAGGGCTCTTCGTCGCCATCGGGCACCGGCCCAACGTGGCCGTCTTCCGCGATTGGCTCGAGTCGGACGAGAAGGGCTATCTCTCGACAGAAGGCGCCACCACAGCCTCCTCGATCGACGGCGTCTTCATCGCCGGCGACGTGGACGATCACCGCTACCGCCAGGCCGTGACCGCGGCCGGCGAGGGCTGCCGCGCCGCAATCGACGCCGAGCGATGGCTGGAAGCGCAAGCAGGCCGGAGCCCGGGCGGAAACCACGGCCCCGGCCACCGAAGTGGCCAGCCGCTGACGCCTCCCGCTCAGACGCGAGCCGCGCACCGCCACCGCGACGGGCGCCGGCGGCCAGCCGCGGCGGGTCCTGATAGCCTCGTCTGGCGCACCTCGGAGTAAGCCCATGTCGTTCCCCGGCGGCGGTCGCCACCGCTATGCCGCCGCCTCTGAAAGAAGTAGCCCGGCCGGCCCGCCGCACGAACCGCGGACTCGGACGGCGCGCAAGATCGTCCGCTTCTTCGCGCCTTACAAGACCGAAGTCCTGGTCGTGCTGTTCGCGATCCTGGTGACCAGCGGCCTGGGCGTGATCAACCCGATCTTGCTCAAGCTCCTCCTCGACGTCGCCATCCCCCACCGGGACTTCGCCCTGCTGAACCTGTTCGTGGGCTTGATGATCCTCGTACCGATCGTCTCGAGCCTGATCGGGGTCGGCCAGAGCTACCTCAACAACCGCGTCGGGCAGAGCGTCATGCGCGACCTCCGGAAGCTCCTGTACGGCCATCTCCAGTCGATGCCGCTGCGCTTCTTCACCGAAACGCGGACCGGCGAGATCCAGAGCCGCCTCTCGAACGACGTCGGCGGGATCCAGTCGGTCGTCACCGACACGGCGGCGAGCGTCACCAGCAACGTGGCGATCGTGGTCTCCACCGTCGTCGCCATGCTCTTCATCGACTGGCGCCTGACGGCACTGTCGCTCGTCATGCTGCCGCTGTTCGCCTTCGTCGCCAATCGCGTCGGCAAGGTCCGCCGAGCGGCCTCGACCGAGACTCAGAAGTCGCTGGCCGACATGACCGCGGCCACCGAAGAGACTCTCAGCGTCAGCGGGATCCTGCTCTCCAAGACGTTCGGCCAGCAGCAGGCGTCGGTGGACCGGTTCGGCACGCTGAACGACCGGGTCGCCGCCAACCAGATCCGCCAGGCAATGGTCGGCCGGTGGTTCTTCGCCCTCATCGGCACGATCATGTCGATAATCCCCGCCTTCGTGTACTGGCTGGCGGGCTATCTCGCGATCAATCACGACCCACATCCGCCCACGGCCGGCGACATCGTCGCCTTCACCACTCTCCAGAGCCGCCTCTTCTTCCCGCTCGGCCAGTTGCTCAGCGTCCAGGTGGAGATGCAGGGGGCCCTGGCCCTCTTCGACCGCATCTTCGAGTACCTGGAGATGAAGCCGGAGATCGCCGACGCTCCGGACGCGGTCGGGCTGGAGCCGGGGGAAGTTCGCGGAGCCGTCCGGTTCCGCGACGTCTGGTTCAGCTACCCGACCGGCGCCGCGGCGCGTCCCGTGGAACGCGGCCCCGACGGCGCGGGTGCCGGCAACGGCGCAGTCGGACCGGTCGAAGCCTCCGCCGGTGCGTCGATGGAGGCGCTCGAGTCCGCGGAGATCACCGACGAAGTCCGTCCTTTCGCCCTCGAATCGATCGACTTCGAGGTCAAACCGGGCCAGCTGGTGGCTCTCGTGGGTCCTTCGGGCGCAGGCAAGACCAGCACGACTTATCTGATTCCCCGCCTGTACGACGTCGACTCGGGGGCCGTTGAACTGGATGGGCTCGACGTTCGCCGCATCAAGCTCGAGTCCATCGGGCGGATCGTGGGCTTCGTGACGCAGGAGACGTACCTGTTCCACAGCTCCGTGAGGGACAACCTCCGTTACGCGCGGCCGGCGGCCTCGGACGCGGAGATGGAAGCGGCGGCTCGAGCTGCCGCCATCCACGACCGGATCATGGAGCTGCCGGAGGGCTACGACACCGTCGTGGGTGAGCGCGGCTACAAGCTCTCCGGGGGCGAGAAGCAGCGCATCGCCATCGCCCGCGTGCTCCTGAAGGATCCCCGGGTCCTGATCCTGGATGAGGCCACTTCCGCCCTGGACACCGTGAGCGAGCGCTTGATCCAGCAAGCCCTCGAAGGGCTCGAGGCCGGCCGGACCACGATCGCCATCGCTCACCGGCTTTCCACGATCCTGCGGGCGGACCTGATCCTGGTCTACCGGCGCGGGCGAATCGTCGAACGCGGCACCCACGCGGAGCTGCTCGCCGCCGACGGGCTGTATGCGGAGCTCTACCGCGAGCAATTCGAATCCCCCGAGGAGCCGGCCGAGGCCGAGTCGGCCCCGGCGCGTTAGGCTGGAGCCATAGAAAGCGCGCAGGGCGGTCGCGCAACAGGAGGAAGCATTGGGTCAGAAGCAGGTCACCCTCAGGCATACGGGTGGGTCGCGGTTCGTGGCCCGGTCGGGCTCGGGCCACGACATCGTCATGGACAACGCCGCCGGCGATACCGGCCCGCGGCCGACCGAGCTGGTCCTCGCCGCGCTGGCCGGCTGCACGGCCATGGACGTGGTGGAGATCCTGGCCAAGAAGCGCCAGGTCGTGGACGGCTACTCGGTCGAGGTCAGCGGCTCCCAGCGCGAGAAGCCGCCGAACGTATACACGGATATCACCGTCGTTCACGTCGTCGAAGGCAACGTCGAGACCGAGGCCGTGCGCCGGTCGATCGAGTTGTCGGCCACCAAGTACTGCACGGTCAGCGCCCAGCTGGCCTCGGGCGTGGCCCGGATCACGCACCGCTACACCATCAAGCGGCCCGCCGCGGCCGGAGCCCCGCCGACCGAGGAATTGGGCGAGGTCGTAGTGGAAGGCCCGCGCAAGGACGTTCTGGCAGACTGACGGACGGCGAATGCGCCGACGATGAGGGAGGGACTTGAAGATCGAAGCTCCCGAGGCGGGCACGCTCGGTCCGGTCGAGCCTCGGATCTGGCGAATCTGGGGTGTCTCCTTCGATGCCCGCATCGTCCAGATCGTGGTCGTCGCCACCCTCATCCTGATCGTCGCCTTCAACAACCGGTTCGTCCAGGACGAGTACAACCGCTTCTTCCTCGAGTTCGTCATCCCGATCGCCATCATCTTGTTTGCCTGGCGGGAGGACCCGAGACGATACGGCCTCCGGCTCGGCGATTGGCGGCTTGGCCTGCCCGTCACTATCGCCGTGATCGCGGGCATGGCCGTCGTCATCTGGCTGCTCGGCCGCTGGCCCGACTTCCACCAGTACTACACCGAAACCATCGGCGGCCGGCCGATGTGGCGCCTCGTGATCGACACGGGCATCGACCTGTTCGCCTGGGAGTTCTTCTTCCGCGGCTGGCTTCTGTGGGGCTGGGGTCGCAAATTCGGGACCGACGCGATCTGGCTGCAGATCATTCCCTTCGCCCTGATGCACGTCTGGAAGCCCGAGATCGAACAGCTGTCGACGGTGCTGGGCGGAGCCTTCTTCGGAATCCTGGCGTGGCGGACCCGATCGTTCTTCTGGGGCTTCCTGATCCACTGGTTCATGTTGTCCTGGGTCCTGATGGTCGCCGCGGGCTACGTTTGAGTCCCGCGTACTCCGGTCGATGCCGCAGCCTTGCATCACTATGCAACAAACCGTATAATGCGCGACCATGACCGCCACCCGATCGACACCTGACGCCACCGACGCCGTCCTGCCCGCGGCCGGTTCTGAGCGCGGCCTGGGGCCCAGGGCGGCTCGGACGCGATCCGGCGGCCGGACGATCACGGTAGGCATAGTCGGGGCCACGGGATACGCAGGCGGCGAGCTGGTGAGGCTGCTGCTGCACCACCCCAACGTCCGCCTGGCCGGGCTGTACGGCCGAAACCGCGACAAGCAGCCGATCGGGGCGTCGCACCCGAACCTGGGCGCCACGGATCTGGTCATCGACCAGGCGATACCGAAGGCCGACGCCATATTCACGGCCCTGCCGCACGGCGTCGCGGCCGAGATGGCCGGCGGGATCGTCGCGGGCGGCTCGGCGCTGCTGGACGTCGGGCCGGACTTCCGGCTGCACGACCCGGCCGACTACCCGCGCTGGTACAAGTTCGACCACCCCGCTCCGGAGCTGCTCGGCCAGGCGGTCTACGGCCTGCCGGAGCTGCACCGCGAGGAGATTCGCGGGGCGGCCGACCGCACCGCCACGATCATCGGCCTGCCGGGCTGCTATCCGACGGCGACGATCCTGACCCTGGCGCCGCTGGCCCGGGCCGGTCTGATCGCCGACCTCGCCGTGGACGCCAAGAGCGGCGTCTCGGGCGCCGGACGTGAGCCCAAACCGGATCTGCTCTTCTCCGAGGTCAACGAGAGCGTCAAGGCATACGGCATGTTCAACCATCGCCACACCGCGGAGATGGAGCAGGAACTCCAGGAGCAGGGAGAACGCGGGGCGCTCGGCAGCCGTGACGCCAACCCCGGGGTGGCCACGGTCGATTTCCTGCCGCACCTGATCCCGATGACGCGCGGCGTCCTCGCCAGCTGTCACGTCCGGACCACGAGGCCCGTCACGCAGGCCGAGCTGGACGCCCTCTACGGCGAGGCCTACCGCGACGAGCCGTTCGTGCAGGTCGTGGACGATCCGCCGGCAACGAAACACGTCTTCGGCAGCAACCTGTGCCGGATCTGGGTCCGCGTGGATCCGCGCAGCGGCAAGGTGCTGGCCCTCGGAGTGGTCGACAACCTGGTCAAGGGTGCCGCGGGCCAGGCGGTGCAGGCACTCAACGTCCTGTTCGGCCTGCCCGAGACGGCCGGCCTCGAGCAGTATCCGATAGCGCCCTAGAGCCCTCTTTCGCGACCCGTCGTAGCCCTGACCAGGTGCCAGCATTGGAGGCAGCCCGTTCTATGCAGCCAGGCCCCGACCGCTCCTCGATAGCCGATGCGTCACCGGGCGAACTGCTGGCGCCTCTGACAGACTCGCTTCCGCCCGTTGAGGCGCGAGCCGTCATGCCGGGCGGATTCCGAGCCGCCGGGCTGGCCTGCGGAATCAAGCCGTCCGGGCGGCCGGACCTGGCCCTCCTGGCAACGCTCCACGGGCCGGCGGCCGCCGCCGCGGTCTTCACCCGCAACGCGGTCGTGGCCGCGCCGATACGGCTGTCGCAAGCCCACCTGAACGCCACGGAGATCGGCGGCGGCGGCCGGTTCGGCTGGGCGGACGCCGTCGTCGCCACGGCCGGGTCGGCGAACGCGGCCACCGGCCCCGAGGGCGACGCCGACCAGGAGGAGCTCGGCCGGGCCGTCGCGGCGTTGCTGGACACCACTCCCGAGCGGACCCTCGCCCTCTCGACTGGCGTGATCGGCGTCAGGCTCCCGATGCCTCAGGTCTGCGATGGGCTGGCCCGGCTCGTCGCGCTGCTGGAACCGCACGAACGCCGGCCTCGAGGCCTTCGCGACGGCGATCATGACGACGGACACGAAGATCAAGCTCGCCACGACTTCGGTGGAATTGCCCGCACCGGATGGCAATGCGGTCAAGGTCACGGTCTCCGGGATAGCCAAAGGCGTCGGGATGATCCATCCGCGGATGGCGACGATGCTCAGCGTGATCGTGACCGACGCAAGCGCCTCGCCGGCCACGCTCTTCGGCCTGCTCTCTCCGATCGTCCAGCGAACGTGGAACCAGACCAGCGTCGACGGCGACACGAGCACGAACGACACCGTCTTCCTGCTGGCATCGGGGGCATCGAAGGCCGGCGCCGTGGCGGCCGGCAGCCCCGAGGCCCAGACCCTGGGCCGGGCCATAGAAGCGGTGGCAAGATCGCTGGCCCGCCAGCAAGCCGCGGACGGAGAGGGCGCGACGACCCTCATCACCTGCCAGGTCAGCGGCGCGGCGGACGACTACGACGCTCGTGCCATCGCCCGCTCTGTCGTGAGCAGCAGCCTCCTGAAGGCCGCCGTCCACGGCCGCGATCCCAACTGGGGCCGCGTCGCCAGCGCCGCCGGCAACGCCCGCCTCCCCGACGAGCAGCTGCTCGAGGCGGCCGGCCTGCATCACACGGAGGCCATGCCACGGGCCGGCCGCGCGCCCGAGCTGGAGATCGAGCGGCTCCGGATCGCGATCGCCGGCACCCTCGTCTTCGCCGGCGCTCCCCTCCCCTTCGACCGCGACGCGGTCCGCAAGGCGATGGACGCCCCCGAGGTGCTGATCCGCCTGGACATGGGTTTGGGCGGCGGCACGGGCGAGGCGTTCGGCTGCGATCTGACCGAGGGTTACGTCATCGAGAACGCGGAGTACACGACGTGAGCGAAGTGCTCGTCATCAAGCTCGGCGGGACGACGCTCGCCGACCAGGCGCACGTCCTCGACGAGGTCGCCACCGTCGCTCGTGGCCGCCCCGTCGTCCTCGTCCACGGCGGCGGGAAGCGCATCACCGAGTGGCTCGAGCGTCTCGGCGTCCCGAGCCGGTTCGAGGGCGGTCTGCGCGTCACGGACCAGGCCGCCCTGGACGTTGCCGCGGCCGTTCTCCGGGGCGTGGTCAACTCCGAGCTGGTCTCCGACCTGCGCGATCGTGGGGTCGATGCCGTCGGCCTCTCCGGCGTGGATGGCGGCTTCATGATCGCCGAGCGCATCCCCGGTCTCGGGCTCGTGGCCCACATCGTCGGCCTCAGGCGCGACTTCCTGGACACGCTCCTCGTGGCCGGCCAGGTGGCGGTGGTGGCGCCGCTCGCCCGCGACGAGCAGGGAATCGTCTGCAACGTCAATGCCGACGACGCCGCGGCCGGCATCGCGGCCGGGCTCGGCGCCCGCCAGCTGGTCCTGATGACGGACGTGGACGGCGTCCGCAACGCCGCCGGCGAGAAGCTCGCGGCAATGACGGCCGACCAGGCCGAGAAGTTGATCGCCGACGGCGTGATAAAGGGCGGCATGGTTCCCAAGATCCGGGCCGCCTTGCAGGCGGTCGACTGGCCGGGAGCGGAGGCGGTCATCGCCGATTCCGCGGACCCGCACGCCCTGACCCGCGCCCTCACCGACGCTACGTTCGGGACCCGCATCACGGCCGCCGGCTCCGCCGGACCGGCCGGCGCCACCGGCGCCGCCGGCGCCACCGGCGCCGCCTGATCGGATGGCATCGATGATCCTCAACGGCAACCAGGTCAACGCCAAGCAGCGCCGCCAGCGCATGCTCCTGGAGCTGGTCGCCCGCTCGGCCATCGGCAGCCAGGAGGAGCTGGTCGAGTTGCTCCACGAGGCTGGTTTCGAAGTGACGCAGGCGACCGTCAGCCGCGATGCCGCGGAGCTGGGGCTCGTCAAAGTGCCCCGCGGCGACCGCCATGCCTACGCCACGCCCGAGACCGCGGCCACGGGCAATCTCTACGACTCCAGGCTGCGCCGGCTGCTGGAGGACATCCCGGTCCGAATCGCGCGCAGCGGCCTGAGCCTTGTCCTGCTGGCGACTCCCGGCTCGGCCGGGGCGATCGCCCAGGCCATCGACCAGTCCAGCCTGCAGGATCAGGTCGGGACTCTGGCGGGCGACAATACGCTGCTCGTGCTCTTCGAGACCGAAGCCGCCCTGGAACGGTGGCTCGTCCGCTTCGGAGGCTATCAACCGGCCGGCGCCACAGGGCTTTCGGCGGGTCTTCCTTTCACGATCACGGAGGCACCTCGATGAAGAAAGTAGTGCTCGCCTACTCCGGTGGACTCGACACCTCGGTCGCCGTTGCCTGGTTGCGCGAGCAGTACGACGTCGAGGTCGTCACCCTGACTGTCGATCTCGGCGGCGGCGTACTCAAGGAAGACGTCGACCGGCGGGCGATCAGCGCCGGGGCGACTCGGGCCTATGTCGTCGACGGTCGCGAGCGATTCGTCCGCGATTTCTGCTGGCCGCACGTCCAGGCGGGTGCCTTGTACCAGGGCGTGTACCCGCTGGCCACGGCCATGGCTCGCCCGCTGATCGCCCAGTTGCTCGTGGAAGTGGCGCACAAGGAAGGCGCCGAAGCCGTCGCGCACGGCTGCACGGGCAAGGGCAACGACCAGGTCCGATTCGACGTCGCCACTCACGCGCTCGACCCATCCCTGGCCGTCATCGCCCCGATGCGCGTCGGGATGGGGCTCTCCCGCGAGCAGGAGATCGAGTACGCGAAGGCGCGCAACATCGAGATCACCATCTCCAAGGAGTCGATCTACTCGATCGACGTCAACCTGTGGGGCCGCTCCATCGAGGCCGGCATCCTCGAGGATCCCTGGACCGCTCCCCGCGACGACGTCTACAAGTGGACCGTCGACCCGGCGGCGGCGCCCGAGCCGGTCGAGATCGTGGTCGGCTTCGAAGGCGGGGTGCCCGTCTCGCTCGACGGGGATCGGCTCGGTCCGGTCGCCCTGGTCGAGCGCCTGCACGAGCTCGCCGGAGCTCACGGCATCGGGCGCGTCGACCACGTCGAGGACCGCCTCGTCGGCATCAAGAGCCGCGAGATCTACGAAGCTCCCGCCGCGACGGTCATCCATCGAGCTCACCGCGCCCTCGAAGGCCTGACGCTTTCGAAGGACACGCTCCGCTTCAATCGGGTCGTGGCCGACGAGCTGGCTCAGCTCACCTACGACGGGCTCTGGTTCAGCGCCCTGCACCGCGACCTGCGCGCCTACGCGGCGAGCAGCCAGCGCGTGGTCAGCGGCGACGTCCGCGTCCGGCTCGATCACGGCAACGCCATCGTCACGGGCCGGCGCAGCCCGCTGTCGCTGTACGACAAGGCCCTGGCTACGTACGAGGCGGACGACAGCTACGACCACGCCGCGGCGGTCGGTTTCATCGAGATCTTCGGGCTGCCGCTGCGAACCGAAGCCGCCCGCCACGGAGCCGTGGGCCGGAGCTACGGCGCGGCCTGGACCTGGACCGATCCACTCCTCGAGAGCCTGCCGACGAAGGTCTACGATTCGGGGCGGCCCGCGGACGCCGGGCGTCCCACGGACGCGCCCGCGGCGGCTGAGTAGGAGGCGGGCCCTGGGTAGAGACAGGCAGTTGGCCGGCTCGATCGATCCGAAGAAGGCCCGTGGGCCGGGCGCGCCATCTGTGGATGGCGCGCCATCTGTGGATGGCGAGCGCAAGCTGCGCGAACTGGAGTTCCTCCACGAGTTCGCGAAGCTGCTGACCACGGCCCGTACCTGGGACGAGTTGATGGGGACCATCGTCGACCGCACCACCGACGCGCTGAACGTCGAGGTCTGCTCCGTCTATCTCATGGAGCGCGATGGAGAACGGCTGCGCCTGGCGGCCACCAACGGCCTCGACCGCGACCAGATCGGTCGGGTGACGATGGCCCTGGGGGAGGGCCTGACCGGACGCGCAGCCCAGCTGGGCGAACCGGTTGCCTCCCCGGACGTGCGGGTGGATCCACTTTTCAAATGGGTCCCGGGTTTCGACCAATCGCAGTTCACCTCGATGCTGTCGGTGCCGATGCCCTGGAACGACACGATCGTCGGCGTGGTGAACGTCCAGGCCATCGAGACCCGCACGTTCTCGGCCGAGGAAGTCGAGTTCCTCGTGACCATCGGCGCGCTGCTCGGCGGTGTCGTCGAGAAGGGTCGCCTGCAGGCCGAGGCCGAGGAGCAGCTGGAGACGCTCACCGCGCTGGACGGCGCGCGGGCCGAATTGCTGGCGGTGGTGACTCACGAGCTGCGCACGCCGCTGGCGGTGGTGCGGGCATATATGGACCTTCTGGCCGATGCCGCCGTGGACGCGGCCGGTGGAGCAGGCGGCGACGAGCCCGCCGGCCCCCGGCCCAACCCGGCCCTCGTCGAGGAGTGGCGGGCCCAGGCGATCGCACAGGTAACGCGGCTCGATCGGCTCGTGGACTCGATCCTGGCTTCGGTTCGGGGCGACGGCCTGGCCGCCGGACTGGCCCGCGCCCCCTTCGACGTGGCCAAGGCCGTGAACGACACGATCGGCGAGATGACGCCGCTGCTCCGAGGTCACCCGCTCCGGCGGAACGGCACCTGGGAAGCGCTGATGGGGATCGGCGACGAAGGCCGCTTCCGCCAGGTCCTCGAGCACCTCCTGGAGAACGAAGTCAAGTACTCGCCGGAGGGCGGGGCCGTCAGCGTGGGCGCGCAGCGCCAGGACGGAGAGATTCTGGTGTACGTGACCGACGACGGGCCGGGCATCCCGGAGTCAGAATGGGAGGCGGTCTTCGAGGCCTACGTTCGCACGGCCCACCGGCCACGCGGCTCCGGCATCGGGCTTTACGCCGCCAGACGGCTCATGGTTGCCATGGGCGGACGCGTGTGGCTCGAGCCGAACGGGTTCGGTGGCAGCAGATTCATGGTGGCCGTGCCCGAGATGCGCCAAACTGGCGAAGACAGCGCCGGTCCGGAGGCGGGCGTGATGTCCGAGGCGGGGCCCGAGGCGTAGGGCCACAATGGAGACACCGAGGTGAACGGGATGAGTCCGAACGGGGAGACGAGCCTGCTGGTACTCGTCGTGGACGACGAGCCCGCCATGGTCGGCGCCGTCTCGGCCCTGGTCGGCCGCGCCGGCCACCGTGTTGTCACCGCCTATGACGGCAACACGGCCCTGCGCCGCTTCTCCGAGGAGCGGCCGGACCTCGTTCTCCTCGACCTGGCCATGCCGGGCCTTGACGGAGTCGAGGTCTGCCGGGCGATCCGGCGCATGTCCCAAGTGCCGATCATCGTCCTGACGGGCGAGGCGGACGAGCGGGCCAAGGTAGAGGCGCTCGACACCGGGGCGGACGACTACGTGGTCAAGCCCTTCGGCAAGCAGGAACTGCTGGCTCGCATCCGCGCCGTCATGCGGCGCCGTGGCAACGATGCGGAGCCACGTGGCGTCGGGGAGCTGCGCTGGGGGTCGATCGCCCTGGACCGCGGCCGGCACACGGCCTCGGTGGCGGACGTGCAGCTCGTTCTGACGCGCACCGAGTACAGCCTCCTGGCTTCGCTGGTCGCTGCCGCGGGCCATGTCGTCTCCCACAGCGCATTGCTCAACGCCGGCTGGCCGGGCGAGCCCAACCCCGATCCGCAGTGGCTGAAGCCGCACCTCGCCCGCCTGCGCTTCAAGCTCGCCGAAGCCGGCGCGCCGGTTCCGGCCTCGGTCCGCGGCGTGGGCTACCGGCTGGAAGAGACCCGCTAGCAGGCTGGGGCCCGCAGGCCCGGATCCGCGGAGCCGCAGGCGGCACCGCGCCCGCCCATCCAAGAATCAACGAACCCGCGCTGCCTGCCGAAAGGTGCGCGGGTCGGTGTTGCGTTGAGCGTCACTACGGAGCGGTGGCTGGCCTCAGCCTGGCGTTGCGAGTACGCGAATCGAGTCGAAGGGGTCTACTGCTCAGCCTTCGCGCGAGACGGGGCTACGAACCAACCGACGACCAGGACCCCGAAACTGATGAAGGCGGCTGCGATCATTTGTTGGCTCCTTCGGCTGAACCGCGGGATCCGGTCCCGTTCACTGACCTGCAGTCTACGGATGCCGCCTCGCGAAATCAGTAGCGCCCGAGTAGCCCATTGGTGGCGCCCCGGTATCGCGCGGGTTGCGGTTCGGGACGGCGCGCCGATCGCGGCCGGGCGTGCCGCGAGCTTCGATGGAGCGCCCGGCGCCCATACGAGGCAGGCCGCGAGCACGGCCCGACAACTAGAGTGACCCGGGCGCGGGGCGCGCCCGGGTCACTTCCGCGGCTGAAAACGGCCGAATGGCTGGTCCAGGCTAGGCCTGGTAGACGACCGTTTCGCCGTGCTGAGATGCGTCCAACCCCGCCTCTTCCTCGGATTCGGCAACGCGGAGGCCGACGGCAAGGTCCACGAGCTTGAGGATCGCGAAGGTCGCCACCGCGCTGTAGATCCAAACCGCGGCGATCGCCACGAGCTGCGTACCTATCTGGCCCGGGTTGCCGTCGATCAGGCCGCCCTTGCTGATTACCGAGTTGATGGCGGTCGTGGCGAAGACGCCGGTCAGCAGGACGCCCAGCGTGCCGCCGACCCCATGGACGGCCCAAACGTCCAGCGCGTCGTCGATCTTCACCCGCTGCCGGAGGAGGATCGCCCCGTAGCAGACCGCGCCCGCGAAGAAGCCGATCACGATGGCCGAGCTCGGGTCCACGTAGCCCGAGGCGGGCGTGATGGCCACCTCACCGGCGATGGCGCCCGAGACGGCGCCGATTACGCTCGGCGAGCCCTTGTGCAGCCAGCTCATCGTCAGCCAGGTGAGAGCGCCCATCCCGGCGGCCGTGTTCGTCACCAGGACCGCATTGACGGCCAGGCCGTTGGCGGCCAGGGCGGAACCGCCGTTGAAGCCGAACCAGCCGAACCACAGGATGCCCGCGCCGATGACGGTCAGGCGGACGTCGTGAGGTTCGAAGCGATCCGACTCGCGCTTGACGCGTGGCCCCAGGACCAGGGCGGCCACGAGAGCGGCCACCCCTGAGCTTATGTGGACGACGGTGCCTCCGGCGAAGTCCATGACGCCCATCTTGTTGAGCCAGCCGCCCTGGCCCCACACCCAATGGGCGATCGGCGAGTAGACGAGGAGGCTCCACAGCAGCGCGAAGAGCACGAACGCCTTGAATCGCTTGCGCTCCGCGAAGGCGCCGATGATGAGGGCCGGGGTGATGATGGCGAACATCATCTGGAAGAGCGCGAATTCGCTGCCCGGGATGGTGGGCGCGTAGGAGTTGGGTAAGACGCCCACACCTTTGAGGCCGATGTGGTCGAGGTTGCCGATGATCCCCCAGCCGTTCACGTCCTGGCCGAAGGCGAGGGTGTAGCCGACGAGGACCCACGTGACGCTGACCAGGGCCAGGATGAACATGCACTGCATCAGGATGCTCAGCACGTTCTTGCGGCGAACGAGGCCCCCGTAGAAGAGCGCCAGGCCGGGCGTCATCAGCATGACCAGCGCCGTCGCAGTCAGGACCCAGGCGATATCGCCGCCATTGATCACGCGGGGACTCCTTGGGAAAGGTTTCGGACCGGTGAAGCGTATGGAGGCTCCGACCGCGAATCAGTAGCGGCCCGGTAGCGCGGCGGTAGCGCTGTGGTGGCGCCAGGGTTGTGGTTCGGGACGCGTCTCAGCAGCCGGGCCCGCGGGCTCGGCTGCTGTGGCTCGGGGCCGGCCGTCAGACCGGCCCCAGCATCCGATCGGTTACGACTGCCAGGCCACCTCGCCATGCTGGGAGGAGTCGAGGCCCGCTTCCTCTTCGGACTCCTCGACCCGGAGGCCCACGAAGAAGTCGACGACCTTGAGAATCGCGAACGTGGCAACGCCGCTGTAGATCCAGGTGGCGGCGACCGCGACGAGCTGTTTGCCGAGCTGGCCGGCGTTGCCGTCGATGAGGCCCGAAACGCCGTTGACCGCGGCGAGCGCGAAGACGCCGGTCAGGATCGCGCCCAGCGTCCCGCCGACGCCGTGGACGGCCCAGACGTCGAGCGCGTCGTCCACCTTGAGCCGCTCGCGCAGCAGGATGGCGCCGTAGCAGACTGAGCCCGCCGCGAAACCGATGATGATGGCCGCGCTCGCGTCCACGTAGCCGGAGGCCGGCGTGATGGCGACCAGCCCGGCCACTCCGCCGGAGGCCGCGCCCACGACGCTTGGCGTGCCCTTGTGCAGCCAGCTGACGGTGACCCAGGTGAGTGCCGCCATTCCCGCGGCCGTGTTGGTGACGACGAAGGCGTTGGCCGCCAGGCCGTTCGCCGCAAGGGCCGAGCCGCCGTTGAAGCCGAACCAGCCGAACCAGAGCAGCCCGGCGCCGAGCACGACCAGGCGGACGTCGTGTGGCTCGAAGCGCTCGGATTCTCGTTTGACCCGCGGGCCCAGGACGAGCGCCGCGACCAGCGCGGCGACGCCGGAGCTGATGTGGACGACCGTCCCTCCGGCGAAGTCGATTGCGCCCATCTTGTTGAGCCAGCCGCCCTGACCCCACACCCAGTGGGCGATCGGCGAGTAGACAAGGAGAGTCCAGAGCAGCGAGAACAGGACGAACGCCTTGAACTTCTTGCGTTCGGCGAAGGCTCCCGTGATGAGGGCCGGAGTGATCACCGCGAACATCATCTGGAAGGCCATGTAGGCGCTTGCCGGAACGGTCGGCGCGTAGGAGATCGGGTCCTTGCCGATGCCGTGCAGGCCGATGAAGTCCAGGCCACCGATGATGCCCCAGCCGTTCACGTCGGTCCCGAAGGCGAGCGTGAAGCCGAACAGGACCCACGTGACGCTCACCAGGGCCAGGATGAAGACGCTGTGCATGATCGTGCTGAGCACGTTCTTGCGGCGGACCAGGCCGCCGTAGAAGAGCGCGAGGCCGGGCGTCATCAACATGACGAGCGCCGTCGAGGTCAGTACCCAGGCGGTGTCGCCCGAATCGATTGGATGTCCGGTCAGGATCACGCACGTCCCCTTTCGAATCGAGCCGCATCGCGGGCCGCAGGCGCCGCCCGACGACCGAAGGGTAAGGATGCGGTTGAGCGAAATCAGTAGCCGCCGAGTTAACCCTTGGTCACGCTCAGGTGGCGCACTGGTTGCCGTTCAGGACGGCGATCCGCAATGCGGACCGCGAAGGTGGCGCCGCGCAACGATCGGAGCAGGCGAACCCGGGCCTACGCCGAGGCCGCCTCGACCGGCGTCGACTCGATGCGGCAGGTCGACACAGGCGACCCGGCAACCCCGGCCGTCGCGGCCGGGCAGACCCCAGTAGTGGCGCCAGGCAGCGTCCGGTCCGTACTCGCCGCCCTGGGAAAGCGGCTCCCGAGCCGTCAGGCGGCAGCCGCAAGCTGCACAGGTCAGCACGAAGGACCCCTCGCGATGAAGGGCGAGCGGCGTGGCTTCCGGCCCTGCCGGCTCATCCTGGCGGAGTTTCATCGCTTCTCGAGGCGCGCCTTTGCGGCGGCGAGGGCCGTGGCGACGCGACGTGGAGCGGTCCCGCCGATGACGTCGCAACCGGCCAGAGCGCCGTCCAGGGCCGCCGCGGCCCGCAGCTCCCCGGGAAGCGCGGAGTCGCCGAGGACCGTAAGGGCGACGGAGTCGTCGGACGCGGCCAGAGCCGCCGCGATCGTGGCGTCGTCAAGGGCATCGAGCCCCACTCCGATCCTCTCCGCTTCGGCGACGAGCGCCCCCACGACGTGGTGGGCCGCTCGAAATGCCACTCCCCGGCGGACGAGGGCATCGGCAACGGCCGTGGCGGTGGTGTAGCCCTCCCCCGCCGCCGCGAGCATGCGGGCCCGGTCCACCGTCAGTGTGTCGATCATCCCGGCCATCACGCCCAGCGAGGCCTCCAGCGTCGTCGCGGCCTCGAAGAGAGGTGGCTTGTCCTCCTGCAGGTCCCTCTGGTACGCCAGCGGCAGCCCTTTCAGCAGCGCCAGGAAGCCCGTCAGCGAGCCGATCACCCGCGCCGCCCGCCCCCGGACAAGCTCGGCGGGGTCGGGGTTCTTCTTGTTCGGCATCATCGACGAACCGGTCGAGAACGAGTCGGCCGCGCGCACGAAGCCGAACCGAGGATTCGACCACCAGGTGATCTCCTCCGCCAGGCGGCTGAGATGGACCATGCACAGTGCGAAAGCCGCCAGCGCCTCGGCCACGAAGTCGCGATCGCTGACCGCGTCCAGCGAGTTCGCGGTCACGCCGTCGAAACCGAGCTCCGCGGCCGTCGCCTCACGATCCAGCGGATAGCCGGCTCCCGCGAGCGCGCCCGAGCCCAAAGGTGAGACGTTCGCCCGGCGCCGGCAGTCGGCCAGCCTGCCGCGATCGCGTTCCAGCATTTCCACGTACGCAAGGAGGTGGTGGGCAAAGAGGATCGGCTGAGCCGGCTGGATGTGAGTGGAACCCGGTAGGATCGCCTGACCGTCACGTTCGGCGAGCCGGACGAGCGCCCGCTCCATCTCCAGGACCGCGTCGTCGAGGCCGTCGATCGTGCGCCGCAGCCACAGCCGCAGGTCGGTGGCGACTTGATCGTTGCGTGAGCGGCCGGTGTGCAGCCGCCCGGCAATCGGCCCCACCCGGTCCCTCAACGCCTGCTCGAGGTTCAGGTGGACGTCCTCGAGGGCGGGGTCCCAGACGATGGTCCCCGACTCCACTTCGCTCCGGAGTGACTCCAGGCCGCGGCAGATCGTCTCGACCTCGTCGGGCGCAAGCAAGCCCGCCCGGCCCAGGCCGCGGGCATGGGCGATCGAGCCGGTGATGTCGTCGAGCGCCAGTGCGCGGTCGACATCGATCGACCGGGTGAACTCCGCCACCCGCTCGTCAGTCGTGCCTTCGAATCGACCGCCCCAGAGCCGCATCGGTCCTCCTCCGTCGCGCCGTTGACGGCATGGTACCGGGCCGCCGTGACCGACGCGAGCGCCGGATCGCGAGCGGATCGCCCTCGGGGCGCCCGCTAGGCCGCCCCGGCGACCGACTCGGCCAGGGCCGGGTCAGTCGTCCTCTCGTCCCCGGGCAGGGCGGCGAGGCCGATGAGGCCGCCCGCAACCGCGCAGACGGCGCCGCCTCCGAAGACGCCGAGTGGCCCGGCCGTCGCGTAGAGCACGCCCCCCAGCAGGTTCGACAGGATCGCGGCCAGACCGAAGCCGGAGGCCTGGAAGAGGGTCTGGCCCGTCGCCTGAAGCCGCTCGGGCAGGATTCGAGCCATGGTCAGCACCAGCGACGCGATGATGCCGCCGAAGAAGATCCCCGAGGCAAAGCGCGTGACCATGATCGGGAGGGCGTCGACGAGGACGATCCAGCTCGCCATGCAGGCCGCGAACCCGACCGATGAGACCAGGAGGACTGTCCGCATACCGAGCCGGGATATGAGCCAACCGGCCAGGATCAGCCCCGGCACCTCGGCAAACCACCCGACGCCGTTCGAGAGCCCAACCTCCGCCGCTCCGCCGCCCAGGTCCGTCAGTCGCAGAGTGATGTACGTCCTGGCCGCCATGACGCCCATGAAGATGAGAATCACCGAGAGGAGGACGGCCACCAGCCGCGGCCGGATCTTGAACGCCTCCCCGACCGACCCGAAACGCCCTCGGTCATGTACGAGGCGGTCCCGCCCTTCGAGGGCGCGACGGGCATTCCTGCGGCGCTCGCTGTCGCGTCCGAGCGGGACGAACTGGGCCGATATCAGCGTCAGGGCGATGGCCACGAAGTACATGAACGGCGCGGCCACGTAGCCGGTCTGGCTGTAGAGGACGCCGCAGCCGATCGCCCCGGCTGCCGCCCCGGCGCTGCTCAGCAGTCGAAGCCGCGAGTACTCGCGGGAGGGATCGGCCAGGACGGGCATGGCCATGGCATCGGTCAGGGCCATGGCCGGGCCGGCGCCGGCGCACAGGAGCACCTGGCAGATCATCAACGCCACGATCGGGAGCGGCAGGCTGAACCCGAACGCGATTACCGCGGCCGGCAGACAGGCGATCTGCAGCGCGCGTCGGGGTCCGCTGATGACGTCGCCCACGTGCCCCCAGGCCGGCAGGGCCGCGGTGTAGGCAACCGAGCCCAGGCTCATCGTCAGCCCGATCAGGGCCGGACCGAATCCTTTCGCCTGAAGCAGAACGGGCACGAAGCCGTACAGGGCGCCGACGGCAAGCCCGTTGGAGACGTAGAGGGCTCGCAACCAACGCACGTCAAGATGGTATCGCGAGCCGGACCCGGCGCCTTCCTCCGGAGTGCGACCGCCATCCGGGCCGGTCCCCAGGGCGTACCATCGCGGCGTGCCGGATCAGCTCGACCTGAGTCTCACCGGCGACGAGGCGCACCTGCCCCGATCGCTGCGACCGATGCTGCCGAGTCCCGCGGAAGCCGCCTTCGATTCGGACGAGCATCTCTTCGAGCCGCGCTGGGGCGGCCGCCGGGCGCTGGCATTCATCGAGCCCGGCCGAGCCGGGCGCGGCGCGCGCCTCAGGCTGCTCGACGAACAGGGCAGGGACCTCGCTCCGCACCTGCCCGAGCTTGCGGTTCTGACGGACCTCGTCGGCGATCTGCCGGCGATCCTCGACGGTGAGATCGTCGTCCCCGACGCGATCGGGCGCATGGATGAGGAGGCGCTGGTCGGCCGCCTGGCCGACGGCCAGACGACGGGCTCGGTTCCGGTCTTCCTGGCCTTCGACCTCCTGTGGGCGGCGGGACGGCCGATCATCGCCCAGCCGCTGGTCCGCCGGCGCGAGTACCTGGCCCGAATCGTGCGCCCGAGCGCCGAGTTGGTGGTCTTGCCCGGCATCGTCCACGACGGAATGGACCTGTTCTCCGCGGTCAACGAGCAGGGCCTTTGCGGAATCATGGCGCGCCATCTGCGAAGCCCGTACTTGCCGGGCCGCCGCAGCGTGCTGTGGCGCTGGATCGCCGCCCAAGCCGGCCAGGTCGCGGTGCGCGCCGAGCCCGACCTCGGGGCCACGCCGCCTTCGAGACCGGTGCTGGCGCTGATCCAGCGGCTCCCACTCGAGGACTGACTTGCCGGGCCGGCGCCCGCCACGGTCGCTCGCGGCCGCCGCCTAGCGCGAGACCCGAGCCGCCTTCAGGATCTGCCGCAAGCCGACCCGTTGGCCGTAGAGCAGCACCCCGGCGCTGTAGATACGTGCGGCCAGGACCAGTGCAATCGCGATGGCGACCAGCAGGAAGACGACGGAGAGGGCGAACTCCCAGATCTCCACGTGGCCGACAGACACCCTGGCGAGCATCAGATACGGGCTGAAGAACGGCACGAACGAAAGGAGCTTGACCCAGGTCTCGTTGATCGCCTGGAGGCCGAAGATGGACAGGAAGTAGCCGATCATGATCAGCATCATCAGCGGCGACGTCGCGCTCTGGACATCTTCCTGCCGGCTTATGAGTGAGCCGAGAGCGGCGTAGAGGAGCGAGTACAGGAGGAAACCGAGCACGAACAGGACGGCGAACGCGCCCACCACGGGAACGTCCAGGCCTCCGAGTGTGCCGTCGGTGACGGGGCTCCCGAGAACTCGTTCGTGGATCGGGCCCTGGGCCAGAAGCCCGCCGATGGCCGCTGCCAGGATGATCCCGTACTGAGTCAGCCCGGCCGCCCCGTTCCCCATCACCTTGCCCGCGAGCATCTGGAGCGGCGTCGTGGCATTGAGCATCAGCTCCATCACCCGGCTGCCCTTCTCCTCGGCCACGCTCATCGCCACCCAAGTGCCGTAGGTGATGATCGCCATGAAGATCAGGACGATCAGGCCCGTCGAAAGCAGGGTGGACGAGATCTCGTGGCTCAGGTTGTTGGTCGTGGCAGTCCCGAACGGGCTGACCGGCAGGATCTTCAGGTTCGAGGGCGCCAGGACAGACGCAGTCGATGTACCGGCACGAACCAGACCATCCTCGATCGCGAGCATCTGCGTCGCGCTGGCGATCATCTGGGCCTGCCGGCCATCGGAAGGCATGTCGGTTCTCAGGGTGAAGACGAGGTCGCGGCTGGTCGGGTCACGATCGATGATCAGGAGGGCGTCGAACTTGCCGCTCTCCAGCGCGCTCTGAGCCGAAGCGGCGTTGGCGTCCACCAGCCAGCTCAACGCAAAAGCCTTGTGGGCGGTCGGATCGACCGCGGCCGAACCGTTGAGCACGTTGTCGACGACCGGCAGCGCATCGGACGGCATGCCCGTCGCGTTGACCACCACCTCGACGCGCGTCTGGTTGGTGCCGGAGGCGAAATCGATCAGGACCGGGAGCTGCGTCGCCGCGAAAGCGATGGCCGCGAGCAGAAGCGTACCGATCAGGAAGCTCCGGCTCGTGGCGCGGGTCCGATATTCGCGGACCGCGACGTACCAGGCGTTCGGGAAGAGACTCCGCCAGCCGTTCATGCGTGCACCGCCCTGGGAGCGAGCGTTCTCTCACTCACGTCCATCTGACCGACGTGCTCGATGAAGATCTCCTCCAACGATGGGTCGGTGATCTCGAAATGGAGGACCTTGCAGCCCCGGGTCAGGGCGGCCTGGAGAACCAGGCCGGGGTCGTAGCCCTGGGCCACCTCCGCCTCCGTGTAGTCCTGGCCACGTCTCGTGACGCGAACGCCGTCGATCCCAGCCAGCCAGGCGATCTCGGGGTCGCCGTCAACGGCCAGCCGGACCACCTGCCGGCCGCTGGCGCGGCGCACGTCGCGGACGTTGCCGCCGACCACGACACGCCCGCGATCGAGAATGGCTATCGACTCGCAAAGCTCTTCGACCGTCTCCATCTGGTGAGTCGAGAAGATGAGGGTCTTGCCCCGGTCGCGCATCTCGAGGAACGCCTCCTTGAGCAGCGCCACGTTCACCGGATCCAGGCCGGTGAAGGGCTCGTCCATCAGCAGCACCTGAGGGTCGTGGAGGATCGCGGCGATGAACTGGATCTTCTGCTGGTTGCCCTTCGAGAGTTGCTCGGCGCGACGGTCGGCGTACTCGGGAATCCTGAAGCGTTCGAGCCACTCGCGAGTCTCGCGCTCGGCCGCCTTCGGCTTCACGCCGTGCAGCTTGGCGAAGAAGACCAGCTGGTCGAGGACCTTCATCTTGGCGTAGAGGCCGCGCTCCTCGGGCAGGTAGCCCCAGGTCTCGCGCGGCAGCTCGGTGTTCGCGCGACCGTTCCACGTGACCGTCCCGGAGTCCGGCCGCAGGATGTCCAGCACGATCCGCATGGCTGTGGTCTTGCCGGCGCCGTTGGCGCCGAGGAAGCCGAATACCTGGCCCGGCCCGATCTCCAGCGAAACGTCGTCCAGCGCCTGGACTTCACCAAAGCGCTTCGAGATCGAGTCGATGATCAACGACATTGCGTTCCTCTTCTGAGGTGCGATACATCCATACGACCGGGTGCCCGGCCGGTTGGTTCGATTATGTCGTGCCCGGCCGCCGCGGCCGTCGCCCGATCGAACGACCGCCGCTACGTCGAAAGGCGGAACGTTTGGCTCGAGCGCCGGGACGCGCCGCGCATCACAGTCGCCACCTGTACCAGACGATGCCGGCGATATAGCCGGCGCCGAGAACCGCGGCCATCAACCCGAACTGCCAGTTGTCGCGACCCAGCAACTCCATGGCCCCGAAGCCGACCAGGGCCACGATCGCGGCAATTGTTGCCGCCGCTGCCATCGCGCGCTCGTGGATGCTCCGCCACAGTTCGTCGACGGGCCGGCCGGCCAGGGTGCTCACCGTCTCGCTGCGGTTCTGGAGGAACCACAGGGCGGCGACATAGACGAACAGGATGGCTACGCCGCCGGCGGCCCTATCGAGACGGGCCCCCTGGCTGAGCTCGATGCCGATGAGGACGGCGCCGATGACGAGTCCGGTGAGCGGGGCAACCAGGCTACGGCCCTTCTTCGGGCTACCGTCCGCCATTGTCATCGAAGACCTCCTCTACTGCCTTTCCGAAGAATCGCCCGATGGCGAAGGCCAGCGGCAGCGACGGCAGGTACTTCCCTGTCTCGATCGCGTTCACGGTCTGCCTCGATACGTTGAGGCACCGGGCCAGCTCGCCCTGGCTGATGCCTCGCTGTTCGCGCAGCTTCCGGACGTCGTTCTGCATGCCTGTCAAGTTAGCTTGACAAGCTCAGCCTGTCAAGTCCCCTTGACAGATCGCGGCTGCCGGGAGCGCCGGCCGATGCGTTCTCGCAGAGATTCAGGCGACCCAGGGCCGGTGGCGAATGGCCCGATATCCCTCGGCGAAGAGCGCCGGCGCCAGGGCGACGGCGGCGACCAGGAGCCAATCGGACACGTCGAGCGGAGTCGCCTGGAACGCGTCGGCGAGGGCCGGCACGAAGGGGATGGCGACCTGGATGACGACGCACAGAACCCCGCCCAGGAGCAGCAGCGGATTCGGGCGGCGCAGCAATACCGGGTAGGCGAGGCTGCGGTTGGCATTGGCGCGCACGACCTGGCCCACCACGAGCGCGCTGTAGGCCAGCCATCGGGCGTGCTCGAAGTCGACGCTGTGCAGCTCGATCAGGTAAAGCGCCGCGAACGCGCTGAACCCGCCTGCCAGGCAGATGCGGGCGAGGATCCCCCAGTCCAGGATCGGCTTGGTACGCGGCCGAGGCGGCCGATCCATCGAGCCCGGCTCCTCCGCCTCGCCCGCGAAGGAGACGGCCGTGAGCATGTCGATGAAGACCTCGAGCCAGAGAATCTGGATCGGCAGTAGGGGCTGGCTGAAGCCCGCGACGGTTGCGATGAGGATGAAGCCGAGCATCGCGACGTGCGTGGAGACGAGGAATACCAGGCCCTTCTGGACGTTGGCCACCAGGCGGCGCCCCTCGCGCAGTCCATGCATCAGGGTCACGAACGAGTCGTCGCCCAGGACGAGGTCCGATGCCTCGCGAGCCACCGCCGTGCCACTCCCCATGGCTACGGCCACGTCGGCGTGGTGCAACGCCGGGGCGTCGTTCACGCCGTCACCCGTCACCGCCACCGTCCGGTTGGACCGCCGTGCCACATCGACGATCCGGAGCTTCTGCTCCGGGACGGCGCGGGCAACGATGTTCAGGGTCGGCAGCTCGGCGGCCAGGCGATCGTCGTCCCAGGCGGCCAGCTCCTGGCCGGTCACCACCCGCTCGTTCGGCAACCCCGCCTCGGCGGCTATCGCCGCCGCGGTCGTGGGGTGATCGCCGGTCACGACGAGGGGTTGAATACCCGCTTTGACGGCCAGGGCCATCGCCTCGCGAATCCCCGGCCGGATCCTGTCCGCAAAGGCGAGGATACCGAGGGGCAGCCACTTCCTGCCTTCGAGGCGGCGCGCCAGCAGCAGCAGCCGCTCGCCCGCCTCGGCGCCACTCTCCACCAGATCGGCCCACGCGCCCAGCTCGGCGGCGGAGAGGCCCGCGCACATGGCCAGCACGGCTTCTGGGGCGCCCAGGCACAACTCCTCCTCGACGGGCAGGCCGTCGGGCGTCTGGGTACGGGCGCGAGTTCGAGAGTAGGGACGCTCGTCGCTCGCGGGTTCCGCGTCGATGAGGTCCGACGGATCGAGCTCCAGGACGATGGCCTGTTCGGATAGGAAGCCGAAGAGCGAGCGGCTGAACGAGCCCGGCTTGCTGCCGGTCGCCACGCTCCAGGCGTCCTCTTCGGCCCGGACGGCAAGGACGGCCAGCTCGGCCACGCGGTCGCGATCCTCGACCACTCCGAGTGGCGTCCGGATCGCGGTCAGGGCGAGCCGGTTCTCCGTGAGCGTGCCGGTCTTGTCGGTGACGATCAGGTCGACCGAGCCGAGCGTCTCCTGGGCCGACAGGCGCCTCACGAGGACCTTCATCCGCAACAGCCGGTAGGCACCGAGGCCGAGCACCACGGCCACGAGCGCCGGCGGCTCCTCGGGGATCGCCGCGATCGCAGCCGATACGCCGGCCAGAATGTTCTTGCCCGCCGGGTTCCCGCGCATGAAGCCCAGACCGACGCACGATGACGATCAGTCCGATCGCGACGACCAGCAGGATCCGGACGAGGCGGTCCATCTCGCGCTGGAGTGGCGACCTGCGCCGCTCGCGACCGGCAAGGGCCTGCGAGATGCGCCCGAATTCCGTCGTCAGGCCGGTCGCCACGACCACGCCCTCGCCTCGCCCGCCGACCACGGCCGTGCCCGCATATGCCATGGCGTGGCATTCCGCCATCGCTGCGCCTTCGGGATCGGGCTCGACCGAACCGGGCTCCGGCAGCGATTCGCCCGTCAGGACGCTCCGATCGAAGGCCAGGGCTTCGGCAGCGGATCAACCGCAGGTCTGCCGGTGCGACGTCTCCGACCCTGAGGAGCACGACGTCGCCGGGGACCAATTCGCGAGTCAGCACGTCGTCTACCTGGCCGCTTCTCCGGACTCTGGCGTACGGGGCCGCGGCCTCGCGAAGCGCTTCGAGCGCCTTCTCGCCGCGGTACTCGGTGATGACGCCCGCACCCACGATCGGGGCCAGGATCACGAGCACCAGCAGGCCGTCGCGGACTTCGTTCAAGGCGATCGCCAGACAGCCGGCGATGAAGAGCAGGACGACGAACGGCTCGCGCGCGCCGTCCCAGAAGAGGCGCAGCAACGATGTCTTGCGAACCGCTTCCAGCTCGTTCGGACCGAACCTGGTGGCCCGCTCCGAGGTCTGTTCCTGTGTGAGACCGGTGGCCGGATCCGTCCCGAGCCGCTCCAGCACGGAGTCGGCGGTCATCTGCGCGGCGACGCCGGACAGGTCAGAAATAGGGTCGGCCGGGCGAGCCGCGGCGCGCTCGCGGGCGGGGAGATTCATGGCAACCTACGCTTCGAGCCGGGTCCGCTGCTCGGTTGTCACGCTCCCGGGCGTCCGCCCCGACGCCGCCCCTAGAATGAGGCATGAGCCAGAGTCCCGCAAACTTGCCCGTCAACATCAACGCCGATCGCGCCGCCGGCTTGCTGACCATCGATTGGGCGGACGGCCACCGCACCGAATACGGCGCGGCGCCGCTTCGGCTTCTCTGTCCGTGTGCCTTCTGTCGGGGCGAAGCGGGGAGGCCGGGATGGCTCGACACGAATCCGGCCCTCACCGACGAGCAAACCCAGATCGTCGGAGCGCATCTCGTCGGACAGTACGCCATCGCCGTGACATGGGCGGACGGGCACGACACGGGCTACTACACCTACGAGTCGCTTCGCGAGAACTGCCCCTGCCCGATCTGTGCCGCCGCGCGAGCCCGCGAGGCCTGAGGTTCTTCCGGGACGCCAGCGAAGCGCCGGCACCGGTCCGGTCGACCGGAACGTTCCGCCTTTCGGTGTACCGGTCATCGTCTGATCGACCGACGACCGGGGCGGTTGGGACCCGACATAATCGAACCAGCTGGCAGAGTGCCGGAAATCATCGGCACGCGCATGAATCGAAGGAGATCGAATGATCGTCGCCACAACTCCCTTTCTCGCGGGATACCAGGTCACCGAGGTGAAGGGCCAGGTCTTCGGCCTGGTCGTCAGAAGCCGAGGTTTCGCCGGCAACGTCGCAGCGGGGCTGCGCTCGCTGGTCGGCGGCGAAATCCACGAATACACGCAACTCCTCGAGGACACGCGGCGGCAGGCCCTGGATCGAATGATCCAGAACGCCACCCTGATGGGCGCCAACGCGGTCATCTCCATGCGCTTCGACTCCTCCGAGATCGGCACGTCGATGTCCGAGATCGTCGCCTACGGCACCGCCGTCGTCGTCGTCCCGGCCGCCGGCGCGGGCCAGCCCGTAGCCGATTAGGGACTGGGCGGGAAGCCTCGAGATGTCCGACGTCTATTCCTGGATCGCCCTGGCCATCGCCGGCCTGGCGTTCCTCCTCGGCCTCCAGGTGTTGGGCGTGACCGGGCTCTTCGTCGTCATCGTCCTGGGACTGGTGGTCCTGACCGCGGCCGGGTATGTGGCCGGACAGCGCGTCCGGCGCAGCCATGCCCGTCGAGACCCGCGATTCAAGCCGACGGCGGAGGTCTTCCGCGACCCCGGCACCGGCCGGACGATGCAGGTCTATGTGGACGAGGAGACCGGCGAACGGCGCTACTGGCAGGCCCACTGACGACCGCTTCCTGACGGAGTCCGTCCGGGCCCGGCCGCACGTCAACTGAGAGACGGCATGCTCCACACTTCGATTCGGTTCCTCGCCTTCGGCCTTGGACTCCTCATGTTCCTCGGAGGAGTGGCCACGCTGGGCCTCGGCGGGCCGGAGCGTCTCACCGGCGCGTGGGTGATTCTGATCGGTTCGGTGCTCATGATCGCCGCGGTCATGCAGCGCTCCCGCTACCGGTCCGGCGCGGCCGAGATAGACCGGGCCGACCCTGGACCCGGCGGCGGCGAGACGGGCTGCGCTGGAGCCTCGCTTCGCGCCCACGACCGAGGTCTTCGTCGACCCGACCAGCCATCGCCTGATGCGCGTCTACGTCGACTCTCGGACCGGCGAGCGCCGCTACAGGGCCGAGAGCTGAGGCCGACGGTTCGGAGGAGCTCCGGGCGCGCTCTGCCGCGCCGGGAGGGCGCCTCTTGCGCTGCGGCCGCGACTGACGAGAATGGGCCGATGCACTCAACGCCCGTTGAGCTGACAGCCTCGAGGCGCACGGCCAGCAAGTGACCGCCATCGTTCGAAGGACCGCAGCCGGTTCGGCCTCCGCCAGTCGCGAGGCCGGTTCGGAGTTCCCGTACATCAATCGCGAGCTGAGCTCGCTGGAGTTCAACCGCCGGGTCCTGTACGAAGCCCGCGACGCGCGCAACCCGGTCCTGGAGCGGGCCAAGTTCCTGGCCATCTTCGCCAGCAACACCGACGAGTTCTTCCAGATCCGCGTGGCGGGCCTGATGGATCAGGCCGCGGCAAAGGCCCCGCCGAGCACGCCGGGCGAGCACCCGGCCGCCGAGCAGCTGGCGGCCATCCGGGCCCGCTACCGGGAGTTGCTCATCGAGCAGGACCGATGCCTTCGAGGAGGTCTGCTCGGCGCTGTCCGACGCGGGCCTGGAGATCGTCGAGTACGCCGACGTGCCCGAACACCACGCGGCCCTGCGCCAGCGCTTCATCGACGAGATCTCCCCCGTCCTGACGCCCCTGACCGTCGACCCCGGCCATCCGTTCCCGTACATCAGCACCTTGAGCCTCTCCGTGGCGATCCGGATGGAAGACCCCGACGAGCAGGAGGAGCGGTTCGCCCGAGTCAAGGTCCCGCCGGTGCTGCCTCGGTTCATGGAGATCGAGCCGGGCAGGTTCGTCCTCCTGGAGCAGGTAATCGCCGCCAACCTGGACCGGCTCTTCTTCGGCATGAAGATCCACGAAACGCACCTGTTCCGGGTGACACGCAACGCCGACCTCGAACTCGAGGAGGACGAGGCCGACGATCTGATGATGGCGATCGAGGAGGAATTGAGGCGCAGGCGGTTCGGGGAAGCCGTCCGGCTCGAGGTGGACCGGGCGATGCCGGCTTCGATGCGCCGGATCCTGGAGCGCGGCGTCGGCGTCGACCCCGAGGACTGCTACGAGGTCTCCGGCATGCTCGATCACACCGGGCTGTGGCAGATCGCCGCGCAGGAGCGGCCCGATCTCCGGCTGCCCCCCTACTCGCCCGTGGTGCCGGCGCGCCTCGTGCCGCCGGACGAGGACGAGCCGGCCGACGTCTTCGCCGCGATCCGGGCCGGGGACATCCTGGTCCACCATCCGTACGAGAGCTTCGCGGCCTCGACGCAGCGGTTCATCGCCCAGGCCGCCGGCGACCCGGACGTCCTTTCGATCAAGATGACCCTCTACCGCACCAGCGGCGACTCGCCCATCGTGCGCGATCTCATCTCGGCCGCCGAACGCGGCAAGCAGGTCGCGGTGCTGGTCGAGATCAAGGCCCGCTTCGACGAAGAGGCGAACATCACCTGGGCCCGCAAGCTGGAGCAAGCCGGCGCCCACGTCGTCTACGGCCTGGTCGGCCTCAAGACCCATTCCAAGACGGTGCTCGTGGTCCGCCGCGAAGGGTCGACGCCGCGCCTCTACGTCCACATCGGAACGGGCAACTACAACCCCGGAACGGCCCGCCTGTACACGGACCTGGGCCTGCTGTCCTGCCGGCCCGAATTGGGCGCGGATGTGAGCGACCTCTTCAACGTCCTGACCGGCCTGTCACGGCAGCGCGAGTTCCGGCGACTGGTCGTCGCCCCGATGAACCTGCGGAACTGGGTCCTGGAGATGATCCAGCGCGAGGCCGAACACGCCAGGTCCGGCAGGCCGGCTCGCATCATCCTCAAGCTCAACTCGCTGGTCGATCCGGAATGCGTTGCCGCCCTCTATACGGCAGGGCAAGCCGGGGTCGAGATCGACCTGGTCATCCGCGGCATATGCTCGCTCTGGCCCGGCATCCCAGGCGTGAGCGACGGCATTCGCGTGCGCTCGATCGTCGGCCAGTACCTCGAGCACTCGCGCGTCTTCCACTTCGCCAACGACGGCCACCCGGAGTGGTACATCGGTTCGGCCGATCTCATGGAGCGGAACCTGGACCGGCGAGTCGAGGCCCTCGTGCCGATCGAGGACCCCGGGGCGCAGCAGCGTATCCAGACGATGCTCGAAGTCATGCTCGCCGACGACAGGCATTCGTGGCAGTTGGGCGCCGACGGCTCATACCGCCGGACCGAGGAACTCAACGGCGTTCCGGGTACCATCGACGTCTTCGCGACGCTGCAAGAGCTGGCCATGGGATCCGCGACGGCGGCGGCGGCAGCACCGCGACGACCGCACGCCGGCATCGGATCGCTCGATCCAAGGGCGTAGCGGCCACGGCCGGAGGCAGGATGGCCACGGAGCGCAAGATCGAGGTCGAACTCAAGTACCAGGTTGCCGCCCGCGGCGGCGCGGATCGCTATCTGGTGGCGCCCGAGCTCGGCCAGTTCAAGGCGGTCGGCCAGGTCCGATCGGTTCGGCTCGACGACGGCTACGTCGATTCGGCCGACTGGGGCCTCGCGCGAGCCGGCTTCGCCGCGCGCCTGCGCCGGACCTCCGGGGGAACGCTGATCAGCGTCAAGGCGCAGGCCACGTCCGGCGCCCGCATGCAGCGGCGGGAGGAACTGGAAGGGCCGGCGGACGCGGCTCTGCCACCGCGAGACTGGCCGGCTTCCCAAGCTCGCACGATCATCCTCGAACTGTGCGGGGACGAACCGCTGGTCGAGCTCCTCACCATCCGGCAGCTGCGTCGCGTCCGCCGGCTGGAGGCCGGCGACACCAGGGTCGAGCTGAGCCTGGACGAGGTCGAGGTTCTCGGCAACGGCAGACTCGCTCGAGAGCTTCGACGAGCTGGAAGTGGAGCTCAAGAAGGGCGGCGAGGAGCCCCTGGAGGCTCTCGCGGATCTACTCGACACGGACGAGGCCCTCCGCCCGGTCTCCGGATCCAAGCTGGACCGCGCGGTCCTGGCCATGAGGGCGGCGCTGCCGACCATGCCCGAGTCGGTGCGCGGGCGCTGGCAGACGGCTCCACCGCGAACTCCTCAACGGCAAACCGAAGGCGGCCCGACCCAAGGACCGACCCGCCACCGAATCCGCCGCCGCACAGCCGAGACGGACCCGGCAACGCCACCGGGCGGTGATGCCGAACCCGCGGCCTCGGAGCAGGACGGGTCCGATTCCGCGTCGTCCGAAGATCGACCCGAGCACGTTCTCCGCCCCACCGCCCACGCGCGTCGCCCCGGTCCCCGGACCCTCGGAATAGTGGCCGACGACAGCCTGCCGGAAGCCGCCAGGAAGGTCCTCCGGTTCCATTTCGCCCGGATGCAGAACCGAGAAGCCGGGGCCCGCGACGGCGACGACGCGGAGGATCTGCACGACATGCGGGTCGCGGTCCGGCGGATGCGCGCGGCCTGGCGGGTCTTCGACGACGCTTTCAAGTCGAGCCGCACCAAGCGCCTGAGGCGGCGTCTGGAGAGCCTCTCCGACAAGCTCGGCACGGTGAGGGACCTGGACGTGCTGACGCAAGGGCTGGAGGCCTACCGCCTGGGTCTGGATCCAGAGCAGCAGCCCGGCCTGGACCCGCTGCTGTCGCTGTGGGCCCGGCAACGGTCGTCTGCCCGAAAGCAGCTCATCGAGGAGCTCGACTCGGGGGGCTACTCGGCCTTCGTCCACGAGATGGAGGAGTTCCTCGCGGCGGGCTCCAACGCGGCCGCCTCCGTGCCCACTCCCACGATCCCCCACCGAGTCAGGGACACGGCACCGTCCCAGATCTGGGGCGCCTACGAGACGGTCCGGGCCTATGAGCTGGTCCTGCCCTGGGCCGACATCGAGACCATCCACGAGCTGCGTATCGCCACCAAGTGGCTCCGCTACACGCTCGAGTTCTTCGGCGAGACGCTGGGCCCGGACGGCCCGCGCCTCCTGGGACGCGTGACCGCCCTGCAGGACTTCTTGGGCTATCTGCACGATGCCGACGTCGCCGCCAAGCTCGCCCGAGACGTGCTCGTAGCCCGGGCCGGGGAGCTGTCCCGAGTGGAGACCGAGGCGATCGGCGCCTACCTCCACTCCCGGGAGCGAGAGCTGGCCCGGCGCCGTCGTTCGCTCGGGCCGGTCTGGCGCGCGCGTCAACGGAGCCCCTTTCAGGCGAGCCCTGGGCCGAGCCGCGGCGGCCCTGTAGCCTTGCGGCCCGGGATGGGCACGCCGTCAACATGCGATCATCGTGGCGTGACCGCCCACGCTTCGATCCAGCTTCACCTGCTACGACATGCCCATGCGGGCGATCCCATCAAGGCGAGCGGCCCGGACGATGCTCGTCCACTCTCCGAAAAGGGTCGCGGTCAAGCCGAACGACTGGGCCTCTTCCTGGCAGAGTCCGGCTTCGAGCCGGACGCGATACTCAGTTCCCCGAAGATCCGGGCCCTGGATACGGCCCGGCTGGTCGCGACGCCGCTGGGTCTGCCGACGTTGGTCGTCGATGCGCTCGCCGGCCCGCTGGACCTCGGCATGGTGGAGGAGCTGCTCGCCATCGCCGGGAACCCGGTCCGGCCCTTGCTGGTTGGCCACGACCCGGATTTCAGCGTTCTTGCGGCCGAGCTGGTTGGCATGGCGGACCTCCCGATCCGCAAAGGAACGCTGGTCCGGATCGATGTCGAGCGGCCGATCCGGCCCGGGGCCGGCGTCCTTCGGTGGCTCATACCTCCCGACCTGCTCGCGCTGCGCGATCCCGCCGATTGACGGTCCGCGAGCAGGCGCTATGCTTCGCCGACGTCCCAAGCGCGCCGGGATCCAGGGAGCGCGCCGCCTCCGCGACGCCGTCGCGGAAGGAGACTGATGGGCAAGAAGCGCGATCGGAAGACCAGCGGTAAGTCCGGCAAGAATCCGGCATCTGCCACCGGCCGAGGCCTGCGACGACACCTGCGCCGGCTGGAGAAGATGCTCGCGGTCGCCGCGACCAAGGAAAGCCGGCGAGTTCGGAAGCTCGAGAAAGCGCATATCCGGCGCCAGCGGATCGAGGCCGAGATAGAAGCGGCTCGAATGGCGGCCTCCCTCTCCCCAGCTCCCTCGACCAAGACTCGGAAGGTCGCGCCGGCGAGTGCGACCGGCGACGCGACTTCCAAGGTCGTTCCGGCCAAGGCGACACCTGGGGCGGCAGCCGCGAGGACCGCGCCGGCCAAGGCACCGGCGGTGGCACGCGCCAAGGCGGCGCCGTCCAAGGCAGCGGCAAGGACCCCGGCCAGGGGTGCCTCGCCCAAGACGCCCGCCAAGCCTGCGCCGGCAAAGGCGCCGGCGACCGTCTCGGAACCGCCCCCGAAGTCCTGACCTTCCGACGGAGCCCCCTGACGCGGATTGCGGCTTCTCGGCTCGCGCCGAGCGGGTGCTCAGGCGGGCGCTGCGGGGCCGCGATCCCGTGCGACCTCGGTCGCCTCGCGAGCCGCCGCGGACGGTGAACCTGGGATGGCGCCCGGTGGCACTACCGGGATTGCGAACGAGAAGGTCGACCCTTTGCCCTCCTCGGACTCGACCCAGATCCGGCCGCCGTGCATCTCGACCACGTGGCGGGCGATAGAGAGGCCCAACCCCGTCCCGCCACGACCGCGGACCCTGGCCCGGTCGACCTTGTAGAAGCGTTCGAAGATCCGGGCGATGTCGGCTCGTGGGACGCCGATCCCGGGATCCCGGACCCACACCACGACTTCTCCGTCGTCTTCGCGAACACCCACGACGATCGCGCCGCCGTTTGGGCTGAACTTCACCGCGTTGTGCAGGAGGTTCACCAGGACCTGGCCCAGCCGATCCTCGTCGCCGCGCACGAAAGCCACGTGATTGGGCAGGTCCAGGGTCAAGCGCAGCCGCTGACGCTCGGCGAACGGGCGCAGACGTTCCGTGTTGGAGCGGGCCACCTGGACCAGGTCGACATCGTCCAGCAGGAGCGGAACGGTCCCGCTCTCGATCTTGGAGAGGTCGAGCAGCTCGTTCACCATCTGGTTCAGGTGGCCGGTTTCGACCTCGATCTTGGCGATGCGTTCGCGGAGGCGCGGGGAGGCCGAGGCGGCGTCGCGTCCGGCCGTCTCGGCCAGGAGGCTGATCGTCGTGAGAGGCGTCCGCAGCTCATGCGACAGGTTGTCGATGAACTCCGTCCGGATGCGCTGCAGCCGCCTGAGTTCCGAGACGTCTTCGAGGACGAGCCAAACGCCCGAAACCGGCGAGCGGCGGGCCCGAACCGTCACGGTCGCGGCGGTGCTGGACCGCACCGTCAACTCGCCGCTGGCCGAACCCAACTCCATGGCAGTCCGGGCGACCTCTTCGATCCGAGCGTCGACGAAGGCCTCCAGGGCGGAGCGGCCGACCATCGTCCCAGGCCGGCGCTCCAGCATCGCGTGTGCCGCGCCGTTCGCCGACTCGACCGTCAGATCGTCGCGAAGCCGGACGACACCCGCCGTCATGAGCTCCGTGAGGTAGCCCGTGTCGTGGGCTGCCTGCTCGGCGTCCCAGCGGGCTACATCGGCGGACTCGAGGGCCCCGCGGACCCGTCGCTCCACATCGTCGGCATCGCCGGCGCCGGTCGCGTCGCGCAGCCGGTCGATCGCCCGTCCCCGGGTGATGGCGACGGCCAGCGCCCAGGCAAACAGGATCGCCAGACAGGCGATGAACAGGACCGACACCGCGTCCACAGGTCGAGCATGGCACACTGCCGGAAGTTCGGCAGCCCCGATTCGGGTAGCAACCCCAGCCGCGGAACGGCTACCCTTAGCAGGTCAACTCACGGAGGTGCAAGTGCCGTCGTTTCGCCTGATCCCACGCGAGGAGCGCTTCTTCGACATGTTCGTCGAGGATGCGGCCAACGTCCTTGACGGCGCCCGCCAGCTGGAGACGATGCTGCGGACCTTCGACAACCCTGACAAGTCCGCCAAGAAGATCCGCGAAACCGAGCACAAGGGCGACGAGATCAGCCACGACATCGGCCGTCGCCTGGAGCAGGCCTTCGTAACGCCCTTCGACCGCGAGGAGATCCACGCCCTCATAAGCGGCCTGGACGACATCCTCGACCTGATCGAGGAAGTGGCCGACACGTTCGTCCTCTACCGCATCGCTTCGCCCACCAAGACCTCGATCAAGCAGGCTGCACTGATCGTCCAGTGCTGCGAGACGCTCCACCAGGCCCTCAGCAACCTTCGCGGCTTCAAGGACCTGGACAAGTTCGTCATCGAGGTCCATCGCCTGGAGAACGAGGGCGATCGGTTGGCCCGCTCGGCGATCGCCGACCTCTTCGACGACGGCGCCAAGGCGATGGAAGTCCTCAAGTGGAAGGACATCTACTCCTTCCTCGAGGAAACCATCGACAAGTGCGAGGACGTCGCGCAGATGATCGAGCGGATCGTCGTCAAGCACGCCTGAGCCCACGGCCGCGGCCTCGATCTAGACTTCGACCCCGGGCTGCCCGAGCCAACGTTTACATCGCCGGAACACGCCGTTAACCTGGCGCCCCGACATTCCGACAATGACGCAGGCGCATGACCACGCTCGCAGTGGCGCCGGCGCAGGCCCTCGATACGACGGCATCGCTGGCTCCGCTCCCCCGGCGCGATTCACCGGCTGGCTGGCTTTGGCCGACCCGGACGGCCCGATCGATCTGACGCGCCTCTTCCCGGACGTCGACGTTCGCGTGGAGACCACATCCGCCGAGTTCTCCGAGGCGCTCTCGGTCGTGGAGCCGCGCCTCGTCGTGCTGATCTCACCGCCCGCGGGACCGGGAGACCTTCAGCGCGTGGCGAGCTGGCTTGGGGGGCACGCGGACTCGTCCGCCGTACTGCTGAGTTCCCACCTGTCTGTGGCGTCCCGGCTGCATGCCCTCGAACTCGGCTTCGACGACGCCGTGGATCTCTCGTCGGACCCGATGGAGGTGGTGGGGCGACTGTCGATCGCCGGGCGCCGCGGACCGGGGACCGAGCACCAACCCGACGACAGGATTCCGGTGGGCGAGGGGGTGGAACTGGACCGTCGGGCCCACGCGATCCGTCGCGACGGTCGCCTGATATCGCTCCGGCCCAAGGAGCTGGCGCTGCTCGAGTTCCTGGCGTTGCATCCCGGGCGTGCCTTCTCCCGCGAGGAGCTGCTCAAGCACGTCTGGCGGGACACGCTCGGCCACGGGCGAGTCGTCGATGTCTACGTCTTCTGGCTCCGCTCGAAGATCGAACGCGATCCGGCCGGTCCGGTCCACCTGGTGACGGTCCGCGGCTCGGGCTACCTGTTCGACCCGCCCAAGACGCCCGCCGAGCGGACCTGACGGTCGCGACGCCACCCCGAGCAGGCGGCCCCCGAGACCGCCGAACGTTAACGAACCGCCAACACGGCGTTAAGCGCCGCCTCCGACGATCCGTACGGAACCTGGGAGCAGGTTGGACTCATTAGCCGCCCACCAAGAGGAGACACCAAGTTGTTGAACGGAACGCGTCGCTTCGGCGCACTGGCCATCGCAGCCGCGATGCTTGCGTCGGCATGTTCATCGGCCGGCGCCTCGCCCACGCCGGCGCCAGCTGACACTCCGGCCCCGGCCACGCCCACGCCGGCGGCCATGGACACGTCCTCGGCGGCCCCGGCCTCGGCCACGCCCGCGCCCGTGACGTACACGTACCGTTGCACCAAGGGCGACGGGCAGCTCAACGGCGCAGGCTCGACCTTCATCTTCCCCCTGCTCTCGAAGATGGGCGGGGACTACAACGCGAAGTGCGGAGTCAAGCTGAACTACCAATCGATCGGGTCCGGCGGAGGCATCAAGGCCTGGACCAGCAACACCGTGGACTTCGGCGCATCTGACGCATACCTGGCCGACTCCGACATTTCCGCCGCGGCCAAGAACGGCGTGGCCGTGGAGATCCCGGTGACCTTCGGCGCCGTCGTGGTGGCCTACAACCTCAAGGGCCTGACCGCGCCGATCAAGATGACCGCCGACATCGTCGCCGGACTCTTCGACGGCAAGATCAAGTCCTGGAACGATCCGGCAATCGCGGCCGCGAACCCGGGCGTGAGCCTCCCGAGCACAGACGTCAGCGTCGTCCACCGGTCCGACGGATCGGGCACCACCAGCATCTTCACGACATACCTGACCAAGGCAAGCCCCGACTGGGTGACGACCGTTGGCGCTGGCGACGCGACGAAGTCAGCCGGCAAGACAGTCGATTGGCCGACCGGTCTGGGCGCCAGCGGCAACGAAGGCGTGACCCAGGGCATCAACCAGACCGACGGCGGCGTCGGCTACATCGAGCTGGCCTACGCCCTGCAGAATCACATCCCCTTCGCGGACGTGAAGAACAGCAGCGGCAACTTCATCACCCCATCGCTCGCGTCGCTCACGGCCGCGGCGGACCTGCCGTCGTACCCGGCGGACCTGCGCTTCAACCTTGCCAACACGGCCGCCGCGCAGGGCTACCCGATCTCCGGCACGACCTGGATCATCGTCTACAAGGACCTGTCCAAGGTCCTCAAGACGCAGGACCGAGCCAATGCGCTCGTGGACTTCCTGTGGTGGGCGATCCACGACGGTCAGGCCGACTCCGCGCCGCTCAACTACGGCTCTATACCGGCGTCCCTGCTGGCCCAAGACGAGGCGGCGGTGAAGTCGCTGAACTGGGCCGGAGCGCCTCTCCTTCCCTAGCACAGTCGAGCATGAGGCCGCCGCTCGGGGCCATCGGCCCGGAGCGGCGGCCTAGTCCATCTTCCGAGAGGCATCGATGACCGCCCGAATGGACAGCCTGAGAGACGACGTAGGAAATACCCCAATCGGCCTGGCCCGTCGGCGATTCGCCGACGGGGACCTGGTCTTCCGGGTCGTCGCCACAGTCTCGGCCGCCGTGGTGCTCGCGCTCATCGCCCTGATGGTGGCGCAGATCATCCAAACGGCGTGGCCGGCTTTCGCACGCTTTGGAATAGTGGGCTTTGTCACAGGCCAACGATGGTCGCCGGCATTCACGATCTACGGCGCCTGGCCGTTCATCTTCGGAACGATCGTGACCAGCGTCATCGCCCTGGTCATAGCCGTCCCGATCGCGGTCCTCATCGCGTTGCTGGTGACGGAGTTCCTGCCGCCTCGGATCGGCCAGCCCGTGGCCATCGTCGTGGACCTGCTGGCGGCGATCCCCTCGGTTGTATGGGGCCTCTGGGGACTGTTGGTCCTGGTGCCGTTCATACGGCCGATCGAGCACAACCTCGCAACGGGACCGGGCACGGTCATCCCGTTCATGGGCCCGCCAACTCCGGGACCAAGCTACTTCGTGGCGGGCTTGATCGTCGCGCTGATGATCATCCCGATCGTGGCCGCCGTAACACGCGAGGTCTTCGCCACGACGCCGCGTCTCCAGCGCGAGGCGATCCTCGCCCTTGGAGGGACGCGATGGGACGTCATCCGGCAGGTCGTGCTACCGATCGGCCGGACCGGGCTGATGGCGGCGGTCCTCCTCGGACTCGGCCGAGCCATCGGCGAGACGATCGCGGTGACGATGGTGATCGGCAATTCCCCACACGTGGGCGGCTCGATCTTCTCGCCCGGCTTCACGCTCGCGAGCGTGATCGCGAACGAGTTCAACGAAGCGACTGAGCAACTCCACCCGGAGGCGCTCATCGCCTTGGGTGTCGTGCTCCTGGCGATGGCGGTGGCGGTCAACGGCGCCGGCCTCATGGTCCGTCGACGCTTCGAAAGGAGCGCCAGCCGTGGCCGCTGAGTTCACGACGCTGTTCAAGCCGACCAGTCGCACCCGCGAATTCAAGGCGAACCTCGTGGTCGTTCTGGCGGTAGTGGCGACCGTCACCGCTCTGATCCCCCTGGCCGCAGTGATGGTCTACGTCATCTCAAATGGCGCAGGCGTGCTGAGTCTCGACTTCTTCACCCAGGACCCGCCCGGCGATCTAAGCGCCGCCGGTGGCGGGATCCGCAACGCAATCGCCGGCACGCTCGAGATGACCGCCCTGGCCACGGTTATCGCCGCTCCGGCGGGCATCCTGATCGCCATCTTCGACACCGAGATCGGCGGCCGTGCGGCCACGGCGACGAGATTCCTTGTCGACGTCATGGCCGCCCTGCCATCCATCGTGGTCGGAATCTTCGTCTACACGTTGGTCGTGGTGGCTCAAGGCCACTTCTCGGGCTTTGCCGGCTCGGTGGCGCTGGCGGCGATCATGCTTCCGGTAATCGTCATCTCCACCGAGGAGATGCTCCGCCTGATCCCCAGGCCCATCAGCGAGGGTGCACGGGCACTCGGTCTGAAGAGGTGGCGGACCTACGTGTCCATCTTCATCCCGACGGCTCTGTCGGGAATCTTCACGGGCCTTCTGCTGGCCGTCTCCAGGGCGGTCGGCGAGACGGCCCCGCTCCTGTTCACATCGCTCGGCAACAACTTCTTCACCACCGACATGAATGAGCCTATGCAGGGCATGCCTCTGCTCATCTATCGCAATGCCCTCAACTCGGCATTTCCCGCGGCTCGTGATAGAGCGATGGGTGCGGCCCTCACCCTGGTGTTGATGGTCCTGGCGTTCAACCTGCTTGGCCGGTGGCTGGTTGCGCGGCGCAAAGCTGGCAGAAATGCCGGCCACTGAAGGTGAGCAAGCAATGGAAGAGGTAACCATGGTCACCGCGATTGACACCAGGCACGCCCCGACTCCCACCGTTGAGACGGCGGGATCGGATCACGTTCTGCCGGCGGAAGCCGTCGTCATGCGCCTGCGGAACGTCGAGGCCTTCTACGGCTCCAAGCGAGTCGTTCGAGACATCTCACTCGACATCGCCCGCAACTCGATCACAGCCATCATCGGGCCGTCCGGAAGCGGCAAATCCACGCTCCTGCGCTGCATGAATCGGATGCACGAAGTCGTGCCTCATGCGCGCGCGACCGGGCTCATCGCCTATCGCGGCGTGGACCTGTACGACAAGCGGATAGATCCCGCGGCGGTCCGCCGTTCCATCGGCATGGTCTTCCAGCAGCCAAACCCGTTCCCGACCATGTCGATCTTCGACAACGTCGCGGCTCCCGCGCGCTTCAACGGTCTCATCGACGGCCGCCACGGAGCCGCGGACCTGGTCGAACGGTCGCCTGATGCAGGCGGCGCTCTGGGACGAAGTCAAGGACAAGCTGCGCCAGAGTGGAGCGTCATTGTCCGGTGGGCAGCAGCAGCGGCTGTGCATCGCTCGCGCGCTGGCCATGGCCCCAGATGTGCTCCTGATGGATGAGCCGTGCTCCGCGCTCGACCCGATCGCCACGCTTCAGATCGAGCAGCTCATGTCCGATCTGCGGGCTTCCTACACCATCGTCATCGTGACCCACAACATGCAGCAGGCATCCAGGGTGAGTGACAGAACGGCGTTCCTGACCATGGCCGAAGACCGAGCCGGGTACCTCGTGGAGGAAGGCCCCACGGGCCGCATCTTCACCCAGCCTCGCGAGCGACTGACAGAGGACTACATCTCCGGGCGGTTCGGATGAGCGCACACGAAGGCGAGGAGTCGACGATGCAGTCCCTGGACGAAGCCGCCGGCACGCCGGCCGTGGAGCCGGCCGCCGCCGGATCCGACGCGGTCGCCGAGGCTGTGACCGAGGTCGAGCGCCATTCAATGCACATCCGAGGGAGCCTCGACGCCGAGATGCGAGACGTCAAGGATGGTGTCTTGCGCATGGGCAGCCTGGTGGAGGAGCAGATTCTGGCGGCGCACGACGCAATCATGAATCGTGACGCCATTCTGGCGGCCGCCGTCATCGCTTCGGACGGACGGATCAACGAGGTCCAGAGAAACGTGACCGGAGTGGTGGCATTGACCATCGCGACCCAGGCGCCCGTGGCACGGGACCTTCGCTTCCTGCTCGCCCTGGACCGAGTCACGTACGAGCTCGAGCGCATCGGCGACCACGCCGGGTCCGTCGCGAAGCAGGCCCGCAAGCTCGCCGGCGTCGTGAGCATGGTCACCTACGACGAGCTGACGCCGATGGCCACTCTTGCCGCGCAGCAGGTCCGCGACGTCGTCCTGGCTCTGGTCGACATCGACGAGAACAAGGCCCGGGAAGTCGCCGCTCGTGACGACGAGATCGACCGCCTCTACCACCAGGTCTTCGACGATGTCCTGGCCGAGATGCGGTCCGACCCGGCCAAGGTGGACCCCGGCACGCGGATCCTCTTCGCGGCCCACTACCTCGAGCGCATCGGCGACCGTGTCACCAACATCGCCGAGGACGTGGTCTTCCTGGCGACGGGCGAGGTCGAGGACCTGAACCCTTAGGGCTCTCCTCGGGATCCGGTCGTGGGTGCAGGTCCCAGCCGGTGGGCGAGGCGGGAGCAAGGCCGCTCGCGACCTGATAGCCTCTGCCGTGGCGGCGGCCCCTGCCGCGATCCCGCACTTGCCCGTCACGACGAGGGCTCCCAGCTTGTCCGAGGCAACCGTACTTGGCCTGATCGCGATCTTCGCGCTGTCGGTCACGTTCGACTACATCAACGGCTTCCACGACACTGCCAACGCGATCGCCACTTCCGTCTCCACCCGGGCTCTCAAACCCGAGCACGCCATCGTGCTTTCGGCCGCCGCCAACTTCGTCGGTGCGCTCGTGTTCGGCACGGCGGTCGCGGGCACGATCGGCAGCGGCATCGTCCAAGACAGCCACATCCTGGCCAACGGATCCATGGTGCTGGCTGCGGCGCTCATCGGCGCGATCGCCTGGAACCTGATCACCTGGGCTCTGGCGATCCCCAGCTCCAGCAGCCACGCCCTCGTCGGCGGCCTGATCGGCGCAGCCTGGGCCTCGGCCGGCGCCGACGCCGTTCAATGGGGCAACTTCGCCGTGAAAGTGCTGGTGCCCCTGGTCAGCTCGCCGCTGCTCGGCTTCGCCATCGGCCTTGCGCTCATGGTGGTGCTGCTCAATGCCATCGGCTGGATGAATCCACGCCACGCCGCGGCGGCCTTCCGACGCCGCGATCCTCGGCGGCCGGCATCGACTCCACGGCCACTCCGGACGGCGAGAGCCCGCGAAGCCGCCGCGCCGGCGAAACCGGCCGAGCCGAGGACCCGCCCGTGACCGGCACCAGCCCCAAGCGCATCAACGATCGATTCCGACGCCTCCAGGTCCTGTCCGCCACCTACATGGCCCTCAGCCACGGCTCCAACGATGCCCAGAAGACGATGGGCATCATGACGCTGGCCCTGTTCAGCGCCGGCGCCATCCACGACAAGACCGTACCGGTGTGGGTCATTCTCCTGGCCGCCACGGCGATGTCTCTCGGCACCGCGGCGGGAGGCTGGCGGATCATGAAGACGATGGGCCAGAGGGTCGTCAAGCTCGATCCGGTCCACGGCTTCGCGGCCGAGACGACGGCGGCCTCGATCATCCTGGGCGCCTCCCATTTCGGCATGCCGGTCTCGACCACGCACGTGATCTCGAGCGCGATCATGGGCGTGGGCGCAAGCGACCGAGTCCACGCGGTCCATTGGGCCGTGGCCCGCAGCATCGTCACGGCCTGGATCCTCACCATCCCGTGCGCCGCCGCCATCGCCGCGGTCTCATACCTGGGGCTGCACCTGTCCTCCGGGCTGGTGGCTTCGGTGCTTCGCGTCTTCGGCGTCTAGCCGGATCACGACCTGGCCGTCGGGCCCGGCAGAACGCTTACTCGCCCTCGGATCGGCGCAGTACGTAGCCCACGCCGCGGACGGTCTCCAGGTATACCGGGTTGGCCGGATCTTTCTCGATCTGGGCCCGCAGCCAGTGGATGTGGACGTCCACCGTGCGCGTCTCTCCGGCGTAGTCGTAGCCCCAGACCTGCTCCAGGAGCTGGTCGCGAGTGAAGACATGGCCGGCGTTCCTGATCAGGAAGAGAAGCAGCTCGAAGACCTTCGGCTTGACCGGCAGGACTTCTCCCCCACGCAGCAGCCGATGCCCTGCCATGTCCACCTTGACCTGGCCCAGATCGACCGTTTCGGGCTCCGGCGACAGGGCCTGCTGCTCGGTCCGGCGCAGCAGGGCCCGAATGCGGGCCAGCAGCTCGCGGAAGCTGAACGGCTTGGTCACGTAGTCGTCCGCCCCAAGCTCGAGACCGACGACCTTATCGACCTCGGCGCTCTTGGCGGTCAGCATCAGGATCGGCACGACCGACTCGGCTCGGATGATTCGACAAACCTCGGTGCCGCTCAGCTCGGGCAGCATCAGGTCCAGCAGGATCAGGTCCGGGTGGTGACGCCGGAACGCCTCCACGGCCTCACGCCCGTCGGCCGCCTGGACGACGGTGAAGCCCTCCGTCTCCAGGCTTTCGGCCAGGGTTTCGCGCAGGGTGCGTTCGTCGTCGACGACCAGGATCGTCCGAGCCACCGAATTCCCTCCTACGGCGTGACGGCCGGCAGCGCCTCGAGCCTTTCGATGGCCCGATCGATCCGGGCCAGCGTCCGTTCGTATCCGAGAGCCACCATCGTATCGAAGAGCGGCGGGGAGACCGTCCGGCCGGTGATTGCGACGCGAATGGCCATGAACAGATCGCCGACCTTCCAGCCGCGCTCCTCGACAAGGCGCCGCAGCGGCGGCTCGATCTCTTCCGCCTCCCAGCTGACCCGCCCGACTTCGGCGATCGTGTGGCGGGCGGCGTGGAGCGCGGCGGCAGCCATGCCCGCGTCCCAGCGCTTGGGGATCAGCAGCGCCGGGTCCGGTTCGAGATCCTTCACGAACAGGAAACCGATGAGGTCACCCACGGCGGAGAGGGTCGGCAACCGCTCCTGGACGACCGGCAGCAGGGCCCGCATTTCGCCATCGGTGGGCAGCCAATCGATTCGGCCCGCCGCAACCTCCGCCTCCAGGAACGGACGGAGCCGGTCGATCAGATCGTCCGGCGACAGGCGGCGGATCCACTGGCCGTTCAGCCATTCGAGCCTCTCGCGGTTGAAGACGGCCCCGGCGCGGTTGACGGCCGAAAGCTCGAACCGCTCCGAGAGCTCGGATAGCGAGAGGACCTCTTCCTCCGTTCCGGTCGACCAGCCGAGCAGGGCCAGGTAGTTGACGAAAGCCTCCGGGATGAAGCCCTCGGCCCGATACCCGGCTACCGCGGTCTCGCTCTTGCGCTTGCTCATCTTGGTCCGGTCGGGGTTGAGGATGAGCGGCAGGTGGGCGAACTGCGGCACCTTCGATCCCAGGGCCTCGAACAGGAGGATGTGCTTGGGGGTATTTGACAGATGGTCCTCGCCGCGGATCACGTGCGTGATCGCCATGGCCGCGTCGTCAACCGCCACCGTGAAGTGGTACAGGGGCGTCCCGTCCGAGCGCACGATTACCAGGTCGCCGCCGAGGGCGGCGGTGTCGATCTCAACCCGCCCGCGAATCATGTCGTCGAAGACGATCGTGCGATCCGGCGGAATGCGGAAGCGGACGACCGGGCTCGCGGCCCTGGGCCTCGAAGGCGATGCGTTGCTCGGCGGTCAGAGCGAGCGCAGCGGCCGTTGTAGCGTGGGGACTCATGGGCGGCCTCCTGGCGCTTGCGCTCGGAGTCCAGCTCCTCGGGCGAGCAGTAGCAGTAGTAGGCCTTGTCCTCCGCCAGCAGCCGATCCGCAGCTTCGCGGTATCGCGGCAGGCGCTGCATCTGGCGATAGGGACCGTAGGTGCCGCATTCCGGCTCATCGCCCACGGCCGGACCTTCGTCCCACGTCATCCCCAGCCAGTGCAGGCCGTCGATGATGTCGCGCTCGAACGCCTCCGTGGAGCGGGCCTGGTCGGTGTCCTCCAGGCGCAGGATGAACGTGCCGCCGACGTGCCGTGCGAAGAGGAAGTTGAAGAGGGCGGTCCGGGCCGTGCCCAGGTGGAGCGGCCCGGTAGGGCTCGGCGCGATGCGAACGCGGACCTCGGTCATGCCCTAAGTGTACGAGCAGGGGCGGCGACCCTCACGGATGGACGGACGCCGACGCAGCCCGGCGATGGGAGCGGCGACCGCTGCGAGCACTCAGCCTTGCGGCTTGTGCGTAGCGACGAGAGCGCGCACGATGACCTTCGGCCCATCAAGACGGGCCGGCAGTCCCTCAGATATCTCAGCCGCGGCTGACACACTACCCAGTGACATGTTGCTAGTGCTCGCTCCCGTCCTGTTCGGGATCCCCCTGTCATGACCACCGGAACCACGGCCGTCAACGGCATGACCGCGGAGGTGCCAGATGCCATCTGATTCCGCCACTCTCCCCGAGATCCGCCTCGACCTCGCCCCGCCCGACATCGAGGCCCCACTCTCTGCGGCCCTTCTGCTCGCCGATCGCAACCGAGCGACCATCCTCGCAATCCTGCGAGACGGGCCGCATTGCGTGTGCGAACTGGCCGCGGCCCTCGACGAACGCTCGAACAACGTCAGCAACCACCTGGCCCGTCTTCGCGACGCCGGGCTCGTCCGAGCTTCTCGCCCGGCAGGCGACACTCGGCGTGTCTACTACGAGCGCGACGAGGCCGCCTGCACCGCCGCTCTGGCGCAGCTCAGAACGCTTCTGGAGCCCGCTCGAATGACCACCCTGAGCCTGCGCGCCGCCCGCCGGATTCGTCTCCCGCTCAAGCTGACGGTCGGCATTTCGGTCGTCGCGTGGCTCGTCGCCTGGTTTACCGAGGCGCCCCTGTCGGACTGGCTGACGTTCTCGGTCTTCGGTCTCGAGCGGGGCAGCCATTTCGGCGAGGCGATTGCCTTCTTCCTGCTCGACGTGCCCAAGGTGCTCCTGCTCCTGCTGGGCATCATCACGGTCGTGACGCTGATCCGGGGCTTCTTCCCGCCGGAGCGGGTCCGGGCGGCGCTGGCCGGCCGGGGCACCGTCGCCGGCTCCGCGGCGGCGGCCTCATTCGGCATCGTCACCCCGTTCTGTTCCTGCTCGGCCGTGCCGCTCTTCATCGGCTTCGTCGAGGCCGGGATCCCGCTCGGCGTGACCTTCGCCTTCCTGATCAGCTCGCCGATGGTCAACGAGGTCGCCCTTGTCCTGCTGTGGGGTCTGTTCGGACCTGGGATCGCGCTCGTCTACATGGCCGCGGGTCTGACCGTGGCGATGATCGGCGGGCTCGTCATCGGCAAGCTGCACATGGAGCGATACGTCGAGGATTACGTCTGGGCGCTGCAGGGCAAGGGCGGTACCGCGATCGAGATCCACCTGACCTGGGAAGACCGCATCCACGACGCCTGGGCCTACACCAAGGACCTGGTGAAGCGGATCCTGCCCTACCTGCTGGTCGGTATCGGCATCGGCGCCCTCATCCACGGCTACGCCCCGACAGAGCTCGTCGCTGCCATCGGCGGTCGCTCCAACCCGCTTGCGGTGCCGATCGTCGTGCTGATCGCGCTGCCGCTCTACTCGAACGCCGCCGGCACCATCCCGATCGTCCAGGCCCTTCTGGGCAAGGGCATGCCGATGGGCACGACTCTGGCTTTCATGATGGCCATCACCGCCATCAGCCTGCCCGAGTTCATCATCCTGCGCCGCGTCATCAAGTGGCCGCTGATCGCCGTCTTCGGCACGGTGGTGACGATCGGCGTCCTGTTCGTCGGCTACCTGTTCAACTTCTTGATCGCCTGATTTGGTCGTAGCCGCGGTTGACCAGATCGCTTCCGAAGGGAGAAATCACATGCGAATTGGGTCCGTTGGTTTCGTAGGCGGAGGGCGCGTCGCCCGGATCATGCTCGAGGGCTGGCTCCGCGCCGACGCCATGCCCGAGCGGGTCGTCGTCGCCGACCCGAATCCCGCCACTCTCGACGCGCTGAAGGCGCGCTTCCCCTCGATCGAGGCGTGCCGGGGCGACAACTGCCGGGCCGCCGATCAGTCGGTCGTGCTGCTCGGTCTTCATCCGCCCATGTTCGCCGACTCACTGCCCGAGATCGCGAGCACGCTGAAGCCAGACGCCATCGTCGTCTCACTCGCGCCGAAGGTGACGATTGCGAAGCTGTCGGCCATGCTGGGTGGCTTCGACCGGATCGCCAGGGTCATCCCCAATGCGCCCTCCATCGTGGGTTCGGGCTTCAATCCCGTCGCTTTCGGGCCCGCGCTGGGTGAGGGCGACCGTGCCGCGATCCTCGAGTTGCTCGTGCCGCTCGGCGATGCACCGGTCGTCGACGAGGCGTGCCTCGAGGCCTACGCCATCACGGCCGCGATGGGTCCCACCTACCTCTGGTTCCAGCTTTACGAGCTGCGCGAGCTGGGCCGTTCTTTCGGGCTCTCCGACGAAGCCGCGGCCACCGCGGTCGAACGGATGACGCGAGGTGCGCTCGACACGATGAATGCGGGGCTCACTCCCACGGAGGTAATGGATCTGATCCCGGTCCACCCGCTGGCCGAAACCGAGCCCGCGGTCATCGAGGCCTACCGCTCGCGCCTCGGCGCGACCATGGAGAAGATCCGTCCCGCCTGAGCGGACGGACAGAACAAGAAGGGAATCAAGCGCAATGAAGAAGATCGAAGTCCTGGGTCCCGGCTGTGCCAACTGCGTGCGGCTCGAGAAGGTAGCCCGCGAGGCCGTCGAAATGGCCGGCGTCGAGGCCGAAGTCGTCAAGGTCACGGACTACGGCGCGATCGCGGCCTACGGCGTCATGAGCACGCCCGGCCTGGTCATCGACGGCAAGGTAGTGAGCTACGGCCGAATCCCCTCGGCCGGCGACATCGCCCTCTGGCTGAGCGAGTAGCCGCGCGGAGCGACGGCCGGCGGATTTCAGCGGGCGTTGGCGGCCGCTCGCGCAGCGCTCTGGGCCGCGCAGCGGCTTTGCGCGGAGCGACGGCCGGCTCGAGCGCGCCGCGAGCGACGGCCGGCGACGGCCGCATGCAAATCGCCCGCCGACGTCAGAGCAGCTCGCCCACCGGCGCCAGCTCGAAATCGGGCACCGTCTCCCCTACCACCTCGCCCCGCGGATCGAGAGCCAGCGGCCGGTGGTAGCGCCCCAGTGCCCGCAAGGCGGCTGAGTCCAGCACCCCGATCTGCTTGAGAGTCTCGACCGAGACGGACGATATGGCTCGCTCGAACCCGCCGCCGTCCTCGATCTTCAGGGCCACTCCGGCCGGCTTGCCTCCGTCCGGCCCGGGCAGGATCGCGAAGCCTCGCAGCGCCTCGGCCCCGCCCTTGCTCACGATGCGGCCCGGCACGGCTTTCATCACCGAGGTATCGAGCCGGTCGCGGTTCCCGGCCACCATCTCCGGGTTGGCGAGCATGGCGTCCCGAATCCGGGTCAGTGCGCCGGCCAGGTTTGCGCGCGAGTCAGCCGCGGGGACGAGGGCCGGTTCGGCCAGGAAGGCGAACGCCCGAGCCACCTCGTACAGCGGGAAGGCGTAGGTGGGCACTCCGCAGGCGTCGACCGAGCTGACCAGCATCTCCGGCAGGGTGTCGAAGACGCGGGCGACGGTCGCCGCGTAGAGGCGCTGGACGGGGTGGTCCCCGAGCCAGTACTCGGCAGTCGGCCAGTCCGCGATCCTGCACAGCAAGAGCATGGAAGCGTGCTGGCCCGAGCACATGTGGCGGAGAGGCCCGGGCTTCTCGCCATCGCGAGCGAGCCGAGCGGCAGTCAAGGCGTCGAGAGGAGCCCCCTCGGCCCCGCAGCCCAGCAGTTGCTGAGTGATCCCGGCCCGGCGGAAGACGGCCTGGAGCGTCCTGACATGGAGATCCTCGCCCGAATGCGAGCCTGCCATTACGGCCAGTTCGGCTTCCGAAAGCTCGAACTCCTCGGCAGCTCCGGATTCGACCAATGCCACCAGCCCGAAAGGCTTGACGGCCGAACGAAGGTTGACCACCGTCTCCGGATCGCCCAGCACGCGCCGCACGCTCCCGTCGGCGCCCACTTCTACGATCGAACCTCGATGGCGGCTCTCGACGATGCCGCCGCGGATCTGGCGAACGAGGACCGGCGGCGTCCTGGACGACTCAGGCGGACGGGCGACTTGCCTGCCGCGGACGTGCACCTTCCGAGTGCGCGTGGCCGTTCGGGCGGGCGGCTTCGGAGCCGCCTCTGCTCCGGCCTCCGTGGAGGCCGTGCCGGCGGGCCCGGATGCCGGCCCCAGGGCCGCCTTCGAGGCTGCCGGTTTCGCGGCCGGCAGTGAGGGAGCTCGCTCGCGATTCGGCTCGGCGCCCGGCCGCGGCGACATCTACCCGGCCCCTGCAGCTGCCCGCGCGGCGCGCCGGGAAACCCACGTTCGCCGCGTCCGCCTTACGACCACCGGCACAACCAGGACCATGACAAGGATGGCCAGCAGACCCAGGAGGACGAGCTGCTCGACGCACAACGGGCCGGCCACTCGTGCATCCCGCCACGTGAAGGCAGCCGCGAACCGGGCCGCGGCCCAAAGCGCGAGCATGACCGCGAAGCCTCGACCGCCGGCCAGCAGGGACCAGTCGCGCCGGGGCGACCAGCCCGGCCGAACGACTCGCCGCCAGCGCCTGACACGAAGCCGCAGGAGAAGCGGCAAGCCGGCGACGACCGCGGCCGCGGCGAGGACCAGCGCCCCCTCCAGCGCCTGCGAGGGCAGCGCCGAGTAGCTCGGGTTGGAGCTGCCCCACGGCCCGGGGCCGGCGAAGCTCGTCGCCCAGGACGAGTCGGAATAGGCCCCCTGCCCCTCCCCGCCGGCAACCATGGTCAGTTTTCCGAGCCCGAGACCGAGCAGGATGGGGAGTCCGGCAACGCCCAGCCACCGTCCGATCGGGGCTGCCAGGAGCCTCGCTACGGCGAGCCCGGTGAGAGTCCCCAGAACAACCGCGAGGGTCAGGGCAAGCCCACCCTGACCCGGATCCCCGAGGAGCGATGGATTGGCGCGGTAGTAGTCCAGGTGGATCAGGCCGTAGCCGAGCCGGCCGCCGACGAAGGCGCCCGGGACGACGCCGAATGCGATCAGGATCAGATCGTCGCGCCGCAACCGTCCGGCCGAATCGGCGGGGCCCGTTGCGGCCGGCGGCTCGCCTGCCGCGGTGCCCGGCCGCCGCTCCCGGCCGGCCCTGAGCGCGATCAGCACGAGCACCAGCAGGATGACCACGCCCAGGAGCAGCGTCTCCAGGCGAACGGTCAGCCCGAATGGCGCGACCGTCGGGTCGAAGTCGAAGCGGATCACATCGAGCACGGTCCGCAGTGTACCGGGCGCGCGGCCTCCGGGTCGCCCCGCTCGACTTGAGCCGCTTCCGGGCTACAGGGTCGGGATCCTGTGGCAGAACGTGGGTCACGACGTCCGCGTCGTTTTCGGGGGTCCGAACATCCGGGACCAGGAACCAGTGTTCGACGTGTTCGACGAAAGCCTGAGGCTCGATCCGCGCCACGGGACCAAGCGTCTCCACTTCCAGCATGTCGGCCGAGGTGTAGGTCTCGAGCGAGGAGCCGTAGTCGGGGTAGACGGCGCCCGGGTCGTAGGCCGTACGCACGACGAACAGGTGACCGTTCCTGGCATAGGCGATCCAGCCGGCGGGAGCCATCAGGCCGATCTTCTGGGGGCCTGCCGCGGTCGGGTCCTGGCGCAGCAGGATGGAGGCGCGACCGATGCCCCAGCGCGGATCGCTCAAGTCCGTGTACGCCCAGTACGTCAGCGTGGAACTTGGGCACGAGGCTTTCCTGGAACGAGCGGCGAGGAGGCAGCGGCAGGATCGCCGTTCCTCCGACCTCCATCACGCTGATGGCCCAGGGAGCCAGCTCCACGCTCCACAGGTTCAGGTTCCGCATCCGATGTGTCACCTCGAACTCTCGCGGAATCGGGCGAGAGGAGGATGTCGATCTCCTTCTGGATTCCCGTCGTTGGCTCGACCGGCTGGATCAGGCGGAGAAGATCGCCCACCTGCTCGCATGCGACCGTCGAGTTGTCGGGGAAGTAAGTCCGATGAGGATCTTCCGGGGCGTGCCAGAAGCGGTGGCCGCCGTATATCCGCCACTCGTCGCCGCCTGTTCGCCCGACCTGGTCCGGAAACTCCTTGAACTCGTTCTCGTCGTTCACGAAACCGCAGCGGATGATGCGGGGCCCCACGTCCGTGGTCACGACCAGGTCGATGACGTCGTTCGACAGGCGATACGAGTTCGCCCAGCCGCGGTAGTTGACCTTCGCTATCTGCACAGGCATTGGCTGATCCTAATACGGTCGATTCCGCTGTAGCTGGCCCGACGTGATCATATCGGCCCCGAGCCGACCGAATCCGAGCCGGACCGCAGCTATCGACCTCATAGAGGGGTCCATCCGGGCCTGTCTGTCGCCCAGCCGACACATGCACTGTCGGCTGGGCGCTCCGCCGCGGCGCCACAACGTGGCTTCATTCAACCCATCGATGACGGACCGGTCCCCAAGCCCGGTGTGGCATCGAGTCGAACGGGGGTGTCGCCCGATATGCGGCGTGAGCCGCCCCGAGGGGGATCGGACGGGCGATGGCGCCGGGCCCGGAATCCCGGGGGGCCGGGACCGGCGCCGAAAACCAGTCATTCGCTCTGGGAAGCCTCGGCCGGACGGGACCGCCGGGGCTTTCCCAGTTTCGGGATCAGCCCTGACGCCGGTTCCAGGCGGTCGGGCGAGGCTCTAGCCCCTGGCGCCCAGCGTGTCGACCAGGCTCTGGACGGCGCCGGCCGAGGCGTGCAACGCCGTGAGTTCGGGTTCGGTCAGCGACACCTCGATGATCCGCTCCACGCCCGAAGCGCCCAGGATGATCGGCACGCCCATAACCAGCCCGTCGATCTTGTACTCGCCGCGGAGCAGCACGGCACAGGCCAGGACCCGTTTCCGGTCGTTCAGGATCGAGTCGACCATGTGCAGCACGGACGAAGCCGGGGCGTAGAAGGCGCTGCCGGCCTTCAGCAGCGCCACGACCTCCGCACCGCCGTTGCGGGTCCGCTGCACCAGGGCTTCGATGCGATCTGGCTTCATCAACTCCGGCAGCGGAATCCCCCCGACCGTTGAATAGCGCGGCACCGGAACCATCGTGTCACCGTGACCGCCGAGGACGAACGCCGACACGTCCGACGCGGAAACGCCCAGATCCTGGGCGATGAAGGCGCGGAAGCGGGCGCTGTCCAGGACCCCGGCCATGCCGATAACCCGTTCGCGCGGGAAGCCGCTGACCTCCAACGCGACGTGGACCATCGCGTCGAGGGGGTTGGTGACCATGATCAGGATCGCGTCCGGAGAGTACCGGGTGGCCTTCTTGACCACGTCCCCGACGATGCCCGCGTTCTTCAGGAGCAAGTCGTCCCGGGTCATGCCCGGTTGGCGCGCCAGGCCGGCCGTCACCACGATCACGTCCGACTCGGTCGTGTCGGCGTAGTCGTTCGTGCCGTAGATCATCTGATCGTGGTGCTGGAGCGGCGCAGCTTCTACCAGGTCGAGGGCCTTGCCCTGTGGCAGGCCGTCTACGACGTCGACCAGGTAGACGTCGGCTATGCCCGCTTCGGCGATCCGTTGCGCGGCCGTCGCGCCGACGTTGCCGGCGCCGATGACGGTTACTTTGCGTCGACAGACTGGCATTTGCGGACCTCCCTGGTGGAGACGCCGGCGGAGGGAGCCGGCGCGGTGGGATCAATGCCTTGGGCGGACCTGGCCGTTCGCCGGCCACAGCGCGGATCGTACCCCGGACGCGACGCGTTTCCTCGACGGACGCCTACCTTTTCCGGCAGGCGCTACGCCGCCACTTGCGCGTATCAGGTGGCCGCGATCGCCAACTTCAACTGCTCGAGCCGTCCCGAGAGAGCCGCCGGCAGTTTCGAGCCGAACCTGGCGTAGTGCTCCTCGATCGAGACGACCTCCTGCGCCCAGGCGGCAGTGTCGACGGCGAGCAGAGTGGCAAGGTCGGTGGCGTCGATATCCAGGCCGCGGGTATCGAGCGCGCCGGGCGCGGGCAGAAGCCCGATAGGCGACTCGACCGCGTCGTCCTCGCCGGAGCAGCGCCCGAAGATCCACTCGATCACGCGGCTGTTCTCACCGAAGCCGGGCCACATGAAGCGTCCGTCGGCATCCCGGCGGAACCAGTTGACGTAGTAGATCCGCGGCAGCTTGGCCGGGTCGGCCGAGGCGCCGAGGCGCAGCCAGTGAGCCCAGTAATCGGCCATGTTGTAGCCGCAGAAGGGCAGCATGGCGAACGGATCGAAACGGAGCTTGCCCACGGCGCCGATCGCCGCGGCGGTCGTTTCCGAGCTTTGGATCGAGGCCAGGAAGACGCCGTGCTCCCAATCGAATCCCTCGCGAACGAGCGGCACGACGGTGGTTCGGCGGCCGCCGAACATGATCGCGTCGATGGGCACGCCGGCCGGGTCCTCCCAGTCGGGCGAGATCGCCGGATCCTGGCTTGCCGGGGCCGTGAATTGGGCGTTCGGGTGAGCGGCATTGCGGCCGGAATCGGGGGTCCAGTCCTTGCCCTGCCAGTCGATCAGGTGAGCGGGCGCTTCCTCGGTCAGGCCTTCCCACCACACGTCTCCGTCGTCGGTCAGGGCGCAGTTGGTGTGGATGCAGTTCGAGCGGAGTGTGCGGATCGCGTTGGCGTTGGTGAACATGCTGGTTCCGGGCTCCACGCCGAAGAAGCCGGACTCAGGGTTGATGGCGTGGAGTCGCCCATCCGGACCGAACTTCATCCAGCAGATGTCGTCGCCGATCGTCTCGACCTTCCAGCCCGGAATCGTCGGCTCGAGCATGGCCAGGTTGGTCTTGCCGCAGGCGGACGGGAAGGCGCCGGCCATGTGCTTCACGCGTCCATCCGGCGAAGTGACCCTGATGATCATCATGTGCTCGGCCAGCCAGCCCTCGTCGCGGGCGATGACCGAGGCGATGCGCAGCGAGTAGCACTTCTTCCCGAGCAGGGCGTTGCCACCGTAGCCGGAGCCGTAGGACCAGATCTCGCGCGTCTCGGGGAAGTGGACGATGTACTTCCGCTCCGGGTCGCAGGGCCACATCGACATCCTTCTCGCCCGGGGCGAGGGGAGCGCCGACCGAATGCACGGCGGGCACGAATTCGCCGGTCTCCACGATCGCGTTCAAGGCTGCGGTGCCCATGCGGGTCATGATTCGCATGTTGACCACGACGTACGCCGAATCGGTGATCTCGATCCCGAGCCGGCCGATCGGCGAACCGACCGGACCCATCGAGAACGGGATGACGTACATCGTCCGGCCGCGCATCGAGCCCGCGAAGAGACCGTCGAGCGTCCGGCGCATGTCGGCAGGGTCGAGCCAGTTGTTGGTCGGGCCGGCGTCCTCTTCCTTCTCGGAGCAGATGAAGGTCCGATCCTCGACGCGGGCGACGTCGGAAGGATCCGAACGGGCGAGGAAGCTGTTGGGCCGAAGCTTGGGATTGAGGCGGGTGAAGGTTCCCGCGTCGACGAGAATCTGGCAGAGGCGGTCGTACTCGGCCTGCGAGCCATCGCACCAGTGGATGGCGTCCGGCGTAGTCAGGGCCGCCACCTTGTTCACCCAGCGAACGATCGCATGGTCCGCGGGTAGGTTGGCTGGAAGCCCTTCGACTCTGGCGCCGGCGGTGGCCACTATCTCTCCTCGCTTGGCTGGGACGACACGGGGCCGCTCGGGACCCGGTGCTGGCATATCTGGGTGCCGCGCCGGTCGGACAGGAGTTCTGTCTAGAGTCGCGACGTATTTGGGGATGCCGGGAATTGTACCCGGACGACGGCTCCGCCGCGCGACGCATGAGGCCATTCGGACCTGCGGGGCGACCCCGAGGTCCTCCACGGCTCAGATCTGCGCGCCGATAATGCGCGGCCGAGTCGATGAGCGCCCGATAAGCGGCGCCGATAAGCGGCGGATAAGCCGCCGCCAATCGATGGTTCGTAGCATGCCCAAAGGAGGAGGTCCGATGCGATGGAATGCGGCGATCCGGCCCGGGCAGGGCCGCGAAGATGGGAGATCAGCCTGGACGAGCGCGGTCTCGCTACGCTCCAGGCGCTGGCGATGGCACGCCCGCCCGGCGGGCGGACTGCTGATTCGGTCGTGTCCGTTGGCCGATGTCTGTATAGCCCGGACGAACCCGCGACCCGGCGCGACGGCCCTGAGCCCGGAGGGCGGCCAGGCAAGCGCTGGTAGTCACGAGGCCTGGCCGGCGAGTGACCCGCTCGGCGGACCCTGGCTCGGCTGTGACGAGGAGCTGCGGACCTAGGTTGCGGCCGGGCTTTCCGGCACTGCGGTTGCCAGCGGCCCGCTCTCCGCCGGCGTGGGCCCGGATTCCTCGGGGTGGCCCCGGACGTACCAGTGGCGGATCGCGATGGCGATGATGGACGCGGCGGCCGCACCCAGGCCCACCAGCTGGGCCATGGGGATGCCGAAGAACGTCCAGTTCCAGCCGCCGCGAAGCGTCTCCAGAATGCCTCGCTCTACGCCGTACCAGACGAAGTAGAGCAATCCGACATCGCCGGCGATCAAGAACCGCCCGCGCGCGGTGAATCGCCGCCACAAGAAGAGCATCACGCCGACGCCCAGGAGGCTGAGCATCGACTCGTAGAAGAAGAGCGGGATGAAATGCGCGTCCACCGGAGTCGTCCCGCCCTGTGCCGGGCAGAGGAATTCGGCGACGCGATTCTGACATTGGATGGCGATGCCCCAGGGCAGGTTCGTGGGCGGCCCGTAAAGCTCCTGATTCATGAAGTTGCCCCAGCGCCCGACGGCCTGCGCCAGCAAGACGGCAGGAACGATGATGTCGGCCCAGCGCCAGAACGATAGGTGGCGGCGGCGGGCATACCAGATCGTGCCAGCATGCCGGTGAACAGGCCGCCGTAGATGCCGAGGCCGCTGTAGGGCGGCAGGAAGATCTGGGCGAGGTGGTCCTGGTAGTAGGCCCACTGGTCGATGACGTGGTACGCCCGACCTCCGATCAGCGCGGCGATGGCCAGCACGACGACGCCGTCGACGATCACGTCGGTCCGCTCCCCGCGACGGCGAGCTTCGCGAGTCGCCAGCCACGTGCCGGCGACGATCGCGGCGACATAGCCGATTCCGTACCAGCGGATCTCGAACGAGCCCAGGGCAAAGGCGATGGGATTGGGCGTGAAGTCGATCATGGTCGGCAAGTGTAGCGGGCAACGGCCAAGGACTCGCTACGCGGCAGCCGCCCATATACTGGCCGGGACATCCGGGCCGCCCTCGAGGCCGGCGCCGGAGTCGCTAGCTAGGCCAAGGCGGCAGGATCGCCCGAACCAGAGGGCTCGGTACATGCCTTTCTACTTCTTCTTCGGCATTCTCGGTCTCGTGGTGGGCGGGCTCATCACGTGGTTCTTCGTGGCCGATCATCCCTTCGAGTCCAGGGAAACGCCTGGGGGGCCGGTCGACGCTCTCGAAGCCTCCTTCCTGGCGGGCCAGATGGAGGCCGCGGGCTCGCCGATGGACGAGGCCACGGTGATCAGGCTGCTCGAATTGCACGGCGCCTACGTGGATGGCTGGATGCGCGACCACGCAGAGGCGGAGGCAGAGGCGGAGGCGGAGCCCACCCGATCCGACGTCGTATAGCGGGGCGTCAGGCCACGATCCCCACGTGGAGCGCGACGGCCCCAAGGGCGAGACGCTTGAACCTGACGTCGCGCAGCCCGGCACGCCTCATGGTTTCGGCGATCTCCTCGGCCGCCGGGAACCCGTCGAGCGAGTGCGGTAGGTACGAGTAGGCGGCCCGCCGCCGGAAGATCGCGCCCATTACCGGGGCCGTGACTCGGAAGCCGGCCGTGTAGATGCGACCGGCCGCTCTGGGGCGCGGCACCGACAGCTCCAGGCACACCACCCGACCGCCGCTCCGGACCGCCCTGGCCATTTCGCGAAATCCGTCCTCGAAGCTGGAGAGGTTGCGCAGGCCGAAAGCGATAGTCGCGGCGTCGAAGGATCCGTCTTCCACAGGCAGGGCCAGGGCGTTGCCGACGCGGAATTCCACGTTCGCGAGCTTGCCGAAAGCGCGTCTGGCCTCGCTCCAGCATCGCCTCGGAGAGGTCGATACCCACCACCCTGCCGGTCGGCCCCACGGCCGCGGCCAGGGCGGCGGTGAGCTTGCCCGTCCCGCAGGCGACGTCGAGCGCGGCGTTGCCGCGCGACAATCTCGCCGCCCGCACTGCCGCTCTCCTCCAGCGACCGTCCAGGCCGGCTGTCATGAGCGTGTTCATGCGGTCGTAGACGGGGGCGATGGAGTCGAACATCGTCGTGACCCGAGGCTCGGGCACGACGTTGCCGGATCGGGCCGGCTGCGGCGTCGAACGCTGGACGCCCGCTTCGGGTTCGACCCGGCTCACGACCCGTTCGAGTTGGCGGTCGGCTCGACCTCGCGCACGAGCCGCAGGGGCCGGCGCTCGAAGGCGCTCGAGAAGACCATCTGCGTCTGCGTCGTGAATACGTGCGGAACCTGCTGGATCGCGTGCAAGACCCGTTCGAGATGGCGGGTGTCCGTCGCCCGAACCTTGAGCAGGTAGTCCGCTTCGCCGGCGAGGTGGTGGCATTCCTCGATCTCGTCGATGCCGACGAAATCGCCGGTCATGTCCGTGGCGATGGTCCCCGGCACCTGCTTGATGAAGATGAAGGCGAGAACCCCGTAGCCGAGCAGCGCGGGGTCCACGACCGCCGAGTAACCTCGGATCACCCCGCGCGATTCGAGCTTCTTGACCCGCTCGTGCACGGAAGGCCCGCTCATCCCGACGGACTCGCCGACGTCCGAGTACGACTCCCTGCCGTCGCGCTGAAGCAGCTCGAGGATGCCGGCGTCGGTGTGATCGATCTTCTCGAATGCGCCCATCTGTTCCAGCCTAGCCTATCCCCGCGGAATCGACATAGGAACCGGGCCCGGGGCCCGCGGCCGAGGGGCAGGACGAACGCTGCGGTTGTGGGTGCGCCGGTCCGCGAGACTCTCCGCTCACTCTCCGGCGGCCGGCGGAGCACCGGCGCTCCCATCGACCGGCGCCCCAACATCGGGTCGAACCTGGGCCGGTCCGGGCATATTCGCCTGCGACGCCTCGAGCGCCGTCCGGTCCGAGAACGGTGGCAGGTCCGGCGCGACCTCCCGCCAGGCCTCGTCCGCGGCGGCGTCGGCAGGATCTCTCCGCGTGCCGACGACCAGCGCGATGGCGAGGCCGATGCCGGCTCCCGCGAGGATGGCTGCTTCTCGAACGCCGTGCAGCCAGAAACCGACGTAGGCGGCGAGCGCGAGCCCAACGAGGGATCCTGTGATGACGCCCCGAAGACGCTGCAATCTGTCTCCTCGTCCGTTCCCACGTGCCTTCGTGGCGGCGCGGCACGGGGCGCTGCGCCGGAGTGATACGGCCCCAGTCCGGCGCGCGAGTCCGCGAGCCGGCCGCCCCATCGTACCGCTACACTCCGGGGGCGCGCACCGATCGGCGCAAGGCCGGTCGCGAGGCGCCGCGGAATCGCCAGCCGACCCTTCCGGTGAGGAACATGAAATCCCTCCGACACCTCTGCGCCGCCGAGGTCGCCGCGGCCATGCCGCCTCTCTCGGAACGGCTGGACCTGGCCGAGCGAACGATGCGGTCGCTCGGCCGCGATGCGGAACTACCTCCGAAGATCGGGGTTCATCCCCGCCAGCCCGGATCCCTCGCTCATGCGATGCCGGCCCTCCTGCGCGGCGACGCCGCGGACGGATCCCGCGACCTCATCGGGGCCAAGTGGATCGCCGGATTCCCGGAGAACCCATCGCGCGGCCTGCCGGCCTACCACGCCCTCGTGGTGCTGAACGATCCGATCGACAGGCGAGCCGCTGGCGGTCATGGAGGCGGGCACGATTACCGCGGCTCGGACGGCGGCCATCAGCGGAACGGCGATCCGCCACTTCCTGCCCGGAGGCGCGGCGGCCTCGGCGCGGGAGCGGGCGCGACCGTGGCAGGTGGCGATGCTGGGTGCCGGCGCCCAGGCCGGCGGCCACCTCCCCGTCATCGGCCATCTCCTCCCGGGCGCGCAGGTTCGGGTGGTGGACGTCGATCGAACGCGCGCCGCCGCCTTTGCGGACGAGTCGGCGCAGGTCGAAGGGATCGGCTCCATCCGGGCAGTCGCGGGCGTGGACGAGGCGGTGGACTCGGCCGATGTGGTGGTTTCGATGGTCTCTTTCGGGCCGACGCATCAGGCTCTCGACACGGCCTCGCTTGCGCCCGACGTGCTCTTCGTCGCTGTCGACTACGACATGCAGGCCCAGGCGGCACTGGCCCGAGAGGCGCTCTTCGTCGTCGACGAGAGGGACCAGTTCCTGGCCACGCGCTCGGCGGACTCCTTCGCGGGCTACCCCGATCCGGATGCCACGCTCGGCGAGCTGCTCCGGGGAGAGGCGTCGCACCGGCCGAGGGCCGGCGGCGGAACCGGCGGCCGGATTCTCGTCACGCATCTGGGCGTGGGCCTGGCGGACGTCGTCTTCGCCGCGGCCGTACTCGCCAGGGCGGAGTTGCTCGGACTGGGCCGCTTGCTCCCCCGCTGACGGTCGGCTCCGCGAGGCTAGCGGTTGACCTCCAGCGGGCCATCCGGGACCTCGATCAGAACGCGCCCGCCCTCCACGATTACCGGATAGACGGCCAGCGGCAACTCCGCCGGTGGATCCAGGGCCTCGCCCGTATCGAGATCGAAGCGCGACAGGTGGAGCGCGCAGGTCAGGGATTCGCCCGTCAGGAATCCCCGGTCAAGTTCGAAGTACTCGTGGCTACAGACACCCTGGGTGGCGTGGAGGGTCCCCTCAAGGTTCGTCACCAGGACCAGCTCGTCGTCCGCCTCGCACAACTTCATCGTCCCGGGCGGGACTTCGTCCTCGGCGCACAGGTCCAGGCGGCGGCTCATGCGCGGCTCAGGCCACGGCGGCGGCAGGCCGTGAACCGGTCTGGGCAGCCCACCTCGCCTCGAGCAGTTCGCGCAGACTCTCCCGTGCCGCCTCGAGCGGCACGCGGGCGACGACCGGCTCCAGGTAGCCCAGCACGATGAACTTGCGCGCTTCCTCGCGCTCCAGGCCGCGGCTCTCCAGGTAGAAGAGCTGCGACTCGTCGATCGGGCCGACCGAGCTGGCGTGGGCCACGCGGCGGCAGTCGGGCTGGTCGATCTCCAGGCTGGGGATCGCCACGGAACGGGCCTGCTTGGAGAGCAGCATCGCGAACTCGCCCAGGTAGCTGTCCGTCCCGTGGGCCGACGTCTCGATCGTCGCCAGGCCCTTCATGTAGGCCCGCGATCGATCCGCCAGAGCGCCCTTCGAGAGCAGGTTCCCGGTCGTGTCGCGTCCGACATGACGCGTATAGGAGGTCAGGTCGAAGACCTGGTCGGCCGAGCCGAAGACGATCTCCGCCTGCTCGACCGTCGAACCGTCGCCCTCGAGCCGGTTGTCTATCCGGCTTCGAACGACCCGGCTGCCGAGCTGCGCGAGCGCCCAGCGGAGGGTAGCCCCACGCCCGACCACGGCCGAACGGTGCTGAAACGCCACCTCGCGGAACGGAAGATCCTGCAAGCCCGCGAACGAGAGATTCGAGCCCGCGCCGAGGTGGATCTCGGTGGTTCCGGCGAAGAAGCCCTGCTCGACCGAGTCCGTCGCGGCGGCATCCGAGGCAACCTGCTCCTCGAGGATGGAGACCTCTGCGTCCTCTCCGACGGAGATGACGGTCCGAGACAGGAGCGCTGCGCCCGGCGTGCCGACCGACCAGCGAATTACGACCGGCTTCTCGAGTCGCACTCCGTCCGGAAGATCGAGGAAGAGGCCGCCCGACCACAGCGCCCGGTTCATCTGGCCCAGCTTGTCGTTCTCGGGCAGCGTGCAGCCGCCCTCGAGCAGCCTCCGGAGCAGCTCCGGGTCCCGGGCCTGCAGACCGGCGAGAGTCTCGATCGCAAGCCCCGCGGCGCCGGCCTCCGGCGAGACGACGAGCACCCGGACACCCGCCTCGTCGAGCTCCGCGTACGCGGCCGCGCCGACGGGGAGAAGCCGCTGATCGGTCTTGGGTCCGGCCGAAACGGCTTTGCCGCCCGGAGCCGGGACGGGGCGCACGCCGGCGAGATGCGCGTTGCGGAGGTCCACGTAGGTCGTGTACAGCTGGTTGGTCTCGATCGGCAACGCCTCGAAGGCGCGCAATCCAGCCAGCCGGTCGGCGAGGAGCCAATCGGGATCGCCTCGCAAGGCGGCAACTTCGCGGACGGTGGCTTCGTTGACGAAGCTCAGTGTCAGGTCCGTCGGCGCCTGGCGGGCAGACGCGGCCGGTTTGGCGGTTGGAGCGGCAGGCACCACGCCGGTGGCGGGGGCCACCGGAGTCCCCTCGGCTGCACTCACCCTAGCGAACCCTCCATCTCGAGCTTCACCAGGCGGTTGAACTCGATCGCGTACTCCATCGGAAGCTCTTTGGTGAAGACCTCGAGGAACCCCTGGACGACGAGGTTCGTGGCCTCGTTCTCCGTCAGGCCGCGGCTCATCAGGTAGAAGACCTGATCCTGGCTGATCTTGCCGACGGTGGCCTCGTGGGTCATCGTCGTGTCGTCTTCCTGGATGTCGATGTAGGGGTACGTGTCGGAGCGGCTGCCTTCGTCGAGGATGAGCGCGTCGCACCGGACGCTGGCCACGACGCCCGTCGCCCCGGGCGCCACCTTCAGCTGGCCGCGATATGTAGTCCGGCCGCCGTCCTTGGAGATCGACTTGCTGATGATGCGGCTGCGCGTGTTCGGAGCGAGGTGGATCGCCTTGGCCCCGGTGTCCTGGTGCTGGCCCTTGCCGGCCACGGCCACGGAAATCACCTCGGCCGTGGCGCCTTCGCCACGCAGGTAGATGCTCGGGTACTTCATCGTCAGCCGGGAGCCGGTATTCGCGTCGATCCACTCGACGGTGGAGTGGGCATGGGCGTGGGCCCGCTTGGTGACGAGGTTGTAGACGTCGTTGGACCAGTTCTGGATCGTCGTGTAGCGGACCTTGGAATGCGGCAGGGCGATGACTTCGACCACGGCCGCATGGAGCGCGTCGGTCGTGTAGATCGGCGCGGTGCAGCCCTCGATGTAGTGGACCTTGGCGCCCTCGTCCACGATGATCAGCGTCCGCTCGAACTGGCCCGTGTTCTCGGCGTTGATGCGGAAGTAGGCCTGCAGCGGCAGCGGGACCTCGACGCCCTTGGGCACGTAGACGAACGACCCCCCGGACCAGACCGCGCTGTTGAGCGCCGCGAACTTGTTGTCCTCCGGCGGCACGACCGTGGCGAAGTACTTCTTGAAGAGCTCCGGATACTGGCGCAGCCCCTCGTCGGTGCCCATGAAGACGACGCCGATCTTGGTCAGCTCCTCGCGGACGGAGTGGTAGACCACCTCCGAGTCGTACTGCGCACCCACGCCGGAGAGGAACTTGCGCTCCGCCTCGGGGATCCCCAGGCGCTCGAACGTCTTCTTGATCTTGTCCGGGACGTCGTCCCAGGACTTCTCCTCGCCCTGCGACGGCTTGCGGTAGTAGACGATCTTGTCGAGGTCGATCTGGTTGAGGTCGCCGCCCCACTGCGGCATCGGCCGCGACAGGAAGTGCTCGTAGGCGCGCAGGCGGAACTCGAGCATCCAGGCCGGCTCGCCCTTGATCCGGCTGATCTCCTCGACCGTCTCGCGAGTCAGGCCGTGTTTGGTCTCCTCGAGGTAGTCGACCTCGTCGTGGAAACCGAACTTGTACTCGCTGGAGACGATCTCGGGGCTTGTCGCCATCTCGCTCCTTGAATGGGTCGGCGGTCCGAGCGGAGGGGGACGCCGGACCGCCGCCGCGGGAATGTTCTAATTCCGACCTCTATTATCGGGATTAGTCGGCAGTGAGTCAAACGCCGGTCGCGGGCGCCGGACCGGCCTACACCGGTCGGGGCGAGCCGTGCTATTCTGCGGCCGGCCGGCGGCCGGACGCATTCAACACCTGCCGAATTCGCGTCCGCCCTTGAGTCCCGGACCTGCGCGGCTCTGGCCCGTAGGCGCGCCTCCTCATCGTCACGATAGGGCCGAGGCATCACGCAACTCTCGAGGAAGTCCTTGAATCGATTGTCACCCGCCACAATCGGCCTGCTGGTGGTCGCGGGTTCGATCTTCCTCGCCGACGCCATATTCGTGGTGGCGCCCACCGTCCTGGCCGATCCAGCGCCGTCCGCCGTGGCTTCGCCGACTGCGGCGAGCACGGACGGCTTGTTGCTCGCCGACGTCGCCACGCCAGATCCTACGGCCTACCCGTCATTGGACCCAGCGTGGCTCGAGCCTCCGCTGCCTACCTTCACGTCGCCGACCCCGGCGCCGTCGATGACCCGAATCTGGCCCAGCTCGGCGCCAACGGCCAAGCCGACGCCGGCGCCTCCGCCGCGGGACACGGTCTGGAATGCCCGGATATACGTCCAGAACCGCATCGGCGTCCGGCAGTACGACTGCATCAACCCCGTCTGGACCGCCGAGTCCAAGTGGAACCCGCAGGCCGGCAATCCTTCCGGCGCCTACGGCATCCCTCAGGCCTATCCCGGATCCAAGATGGCCGCTTTCGGCTCCAACTGGCGCTACAGCCCCCTGACACAGGTCAAATGGGGCATCTGGTACGTCTACAGCCGATACGGGTCGGCCTGCAACGCCTACTCTTTCTGGAAGGCTCACGGCTGGTACTGACTCGAGCCGGCGGGCCACGAGCAGGCCGCCCAGACGCAGATACCTGAGCTAGGCGACCCTGGACGGCCACGCCGCCGTATGGCAGGTTGAGTCTGGATATGCACCGATCCGCGAGGGAGATCAGCTGAAATTCGAGCTATGGCCGGGCCGGCCCTTCCCGCTGGGCGCCACGCCTTCCGTTGACGGCACCGGATTCGCGGTCGCCTCGGACGTCGCCGAGGGCGTCTCGCTGTGCCTTTTCGATGCGTCCGGCGTCGAGACGCAGCTGCCGCTCCAGGAGGAGGACGGCGGCATATGGCACGGTTTCGTTCCGGGCGTGCGGCCCGGCCAGGCCTACGGCTACCGCGTCTTCGGGCCGTACGAGCCGGCACGAGGGCTTCGCTGCAACCCCAACAAGCTGCTGCTCGACCCGTACGCGCTCGCCATCGACGGCGACGTGACCTGGGGCGACGCCGTGGCCGGCTACGTGCCCGGCGATCCCGATGCCATGAGCGGCCTGGACTCGGCGCCCTGCGTGCCGCGGAGCCTGGTTGTGGCAAGCCACTTCGATTGGGGCACCGACTCCGCCCCGGCGATCCCCTACTCCGACACGATCATCTACGAGACCCACGTCAAGGGCTTCAGCCAGCGCCACCCCGACGTACCGCCGGAGCTTCGGGGCACGTACGCCGGCCTCGCGACTCCGGCCGCCATCGATCATCTCACCAGCCTCGGCATCACCGCCGTGGAGCTGCAGCCGGTCCACCATCACGCCGACGACGCCTTCCTTCGATCCAAGGGCCTCGACAACTACTGGGGCTACAGCACCCTCGGGTTCCTCGCCCCGCATGCGGGCTTTTCGGCCGAGGTTCACGCCGGCCGGCCGGGCGGCCAGGTCGACGAGTTCAAGGCGATGGTGAAAGCTCTCCACGCCGCCGGCCTGGAAGTAATCCTCGACGTCGTCTTCAATCACACGGCCGAAGGCAATCACCTCGGGCCGACGCTGTCGTTCCGCGGTCTGGACAACCAGGCCTACTACCGCCTCATGGCCGACGACCAGCGCTACTACCTGGACACCACCGGCACCGGCAACACCCTCAACGCCGACAACCCCGTCTGCCTGCGCCTGATCATGGATTCACTGCGCTATTGGGTCACGGAGATGCACGTCGACGGCTTCCGTTTCGACCTGGCCGTTGCTCTCGCCCGGAGACACGGCCGTTTCGACCGGGTCTCCGCCTTCTTCGACCTCGTGTCGCAGGACCCGATCGTTTCGAAGGTCAAGGTGATCGCCGAGCCGTGGGATGTGGGGCAGTCGGATAGCTACCACCTGGGCCGCTTCCCGGCGCTCTGGAGCGAGTGGAACGGCCAAGTACCGCGACACCGTGCGCGACTTCTGGCGCGGGGTGGCTGGAACGCTGCCGGATCTCGCGACTCGCCTGACAGGCTCGGCCGACCTGTACGGACCTTCCCGGCGGCGCCCGAACGCCTCGATCAACTTCGTCACCTGTCACGACGGCTTCACCCTGCGCGACCTGGTCTCGTACGACAAGAAGCACAACGAGGCCAACGGCGAGTTGAACAACGACGGAGCGGACGACAACCGGTCCTGGAATTGCGGCGTGGAAGGGCCGACCGACGACCCGGCCATCGTGGAGCTTCGCGCGAGCCAGGCTCGAGCCTTGATGGGGACGCTGATGCTCAGCCTGGGCGTCCCGATGATGCTCGGCGGCGACGAGATCGGCCGGACGCAGGGCGGCAACAACAACGCCTACTGCCAGGACAACGAGGTCTCCTGGTTCGACTGGGGCGCCGCGGACAAGGAGATGCAGGCCTTCGTCCGCGAGCTGATCGCGGCCCGGCGCCGCCATCCCGTCCTGCGCCGTCGCCGCTTCGCGCGCGGAGCCCCGCAACACGACATTCGGTGGTTCAACCCGGCCGGCTCGGCCTTGACCGACTCGGACTGGGGTGTCGACGGGACTCGAAGCGTCGCGGCCTACTTCGACGGGGCGCGGGATCCGGACCGCGACGACCGGGGCCGGCCCATGCTGGACGACGACCTGCTGCTGGTCTTCAACGGCTCGCCGGAAGAGGTGACGTTCACGCTGCCCGATGTCGATGGTCCTCGTTCGTGGCGCCGGGAGATCGACACGTTCTCCGGGATTGCCGGCGGCGCGGCCAAAGGGGGCGGCGCGGCCGATCCGCCCGGTCCGCTTGCGGCCGGTGAGTCGATCGCCGTCGCCCCACGATCGCTGGTCCTGCTCAGCGCCGAGCGCCAGTCGGGGCAGAAGCCAACCGGGACGTGATACCTGCCGTCGGCTGACGTACGGGTGCCGCACAATCGCACCATGCCTCCGCAGATCGGCAACGACGTAGCTCGCCGCTTCCTGGCCATTCGCCACCTGCTCGCACCCCCGCGGGCTCTGCCGGGCACGCCGGAGGGAGTGCTGGCCGCCGTCGACCGGCTCGGGTCGCTGCAGTTCGACCCGCTCGAGGTTGCCGGCCGGAATCACGACCTTGTGCTCCACGCGCGGGTCGCCGGCTACAGGCGCGAGCTGACCGACGAGTTGCTCTACGGGCGACGCCTCCTCTTCGAGGCCTACAACAAGTCGCTGAACCTGCTGCCTACGCGCGAGCTGCCCTACTACCGAATCTCCTGGGAGACCGCGGCTGCCGGGCGGTCGGGCGAGCTGCTGGCCGGACAAGGCCCACTGGCGGAGAAGGTCCTGACCGCGATCGCCGCAGAGGGTCCCAAGAGCTCGACCGACTTCGAGCGAACGGAGGCGATCTCCTGGTGGTGGGGGCCCACGTCCGCGGTCCGGGCCGTGCTGGAAGCCCTCAACGTGTCCGGCCGGCTGGGCCTGGCCCGGCGCGACGGAAACCGCCGCTACTACGACCTGACCGAGCGGCTCTTCCCCGCCGATCTCCTGGAGGTACGCGTGCCGGAGGGCGAGCAGCGGCGCCACAAGCTTCTGTCGCGATTCCGAGCCCACGGCCTGCTCGGGTCCTCGGGGAGCGGCGAGCTGTGGCTCGGGATCGGACCGGCCGCGCTGCGAGCTGAGCTCCGGGCCGAGCTGGTAGATCGCGGCGAGATCGTCGCGGTCGCGGTCGAGGGACTCAAGGGCCAGCGTTTCATCGTGGCGGACGAGCTTCCGTTGCTCGCCCAGGCCGAGCGTGAGATAGCGGCCGAAGCAGCGGGGGACGAGCTTCGCCCCGGCGACGGGGCCCCGGGTTGCTGCTTCCTCGCCCCATTGGATCCGATCATGTGGGACCGCGAGGCGCTCCTGCCGCTCTACGGCTTCGATTACCGCTGGGAGGTCTACACGCCCGCGGCGAAGCGCCGCTGGGGCTACTACGTCCTGCCGATCCTGTTCGGCGACCGGCTGGTGGGGCGGATCGAACCGCGCATCGATCGCGGCTCGAAGACGGTGCGCGTTCTGGGCCTTTCGTGGGAGGCCAGGCTTCCTTCCCCTCGAGTGGCCCGGCTTCGTGCCCGCCTTTGCGGATGCCCTGAATGCCTACCTGGGATTCGCCTCGGCCGACACCCTGGAACCCGCCCCCGGTCGCTTGCACCGCCCGCTGTTCGACGCCCTGTCGGGCCGCGTCCGGGTCCGCCGCGGCTCCGGCCGGCCGGTGCGGGGCGGCACGGGATCGGCCACCCGTCGCGCTGCTTCGTCCTGAGCTCGAGCGTCCCGACGGCCGGCCTGTCCGGTCGCGCGCCCGCGCGGCGCCGGCCAAAGTGGGAATATCCCTGCGACTAGAGACTCGGGAGGAAGTGAGATGGCTGTCGTTCGTAAGGCTACGGTCAACTGGGAGGGCAACCTGGCGTCCGGGTCGGGGCGCCTCTACGCCGCGACCAGCAAGGCGTTCGAAGCGCTTCCGGTGACGTGGGCTTCTCGCACGGAGCAGGCCGACGGCAGGACCAGCCCGGAGGAGCTACTTGCGGCCGCGCATGCCAGCTGCTACTCCATGGCCTTCTCCAGCGATCTCACCAAGGCGGGGACTCCGCCCGAGCACCTGGAGGTCGCCGCGGAAGTCACCTTCGACCAGGTAGACGGCAAATGGACCGTCCTGGCGAGCCGGCTCACGGTTCACGGCCGCGTTCCGAAGATCGACGAGGACCGCTTCAAGGCCATCGCGGTCCAGGCGAAGGACGGCTGCCCCATCTCTCGGGCCCTGGCCGGCAGCGTCGAACTGAGCGTAGAGGCGACGCTGGATCGGTAATCGCCGAGGGCGCGCTAGGTGTCGCCGGCCCAGCGGCGGACTGGTACTCTCCTGCCATGAGCAAGCCGGATGAGCCGCCCAAGGCGGTACGCGTCGACAGTTGGGGGTTCGAGGGCAGCTGGAGCGGCCGCGGCAGCGGAGTCCCACTGGTCGGCATCTTCCTGATCGTCCTCGGGCTTCTGCTGGCCGCCGGCCAGCTGTTCCAGCAGTTGCAGATCGGGGCGTCGGCCTTCTTCCTCGCGGTCGGGTTGATCCTGGTCTTCACGGGTTTCAAGGACCGCAGCGACCTGGCCTTGTACGCGGGTGCGTTCATCAGCGCGCTGGCGCTGTCGGATCTGCTGAGCGGCGCGGGAGTCATCCACGGCCAGGGCTGGGGGATGCTGTTTCTGGGACTTGGCGTAATGGCCATCGCCCTGGTCCGCTCGACGGCCGGCCGTCGCTGGGGCTGGACGCTGGGAGCGGGCGGCCTGTTGACCCTGTGGGGCGGGGCGGAGGTGGCTGCGGCCAACACCAACATCGCCACGGACCGGCTCATCGGCCCGACGCTGATCGTGCTGCTGGGTATCTACATCGTCGCCAGAAACCGCCGCGGCCGGAGCTACTGACCGGCGCAGGCCGATCGCTTACTGATCGCCCGCCAGCCGCGGCTTGGGCGGCCCCAGCGCCGTTCAACGTCCGTTCGAGGTCCGAGCCCAGGTCGCGCAGCCGCCCTCCCTCGTCCACGACCAGTTCGAAGGCCTCGACTATCTCCGGATCGAACTGCGATCCGGCGTGAGTCCGAAGCTCGGCCCAGGCCCGATCCAGCGGCAGCGCCGGGCGATAGACGCGATCGCCCGTCATCGCGCTGAAGGCGTCGGCGACGGCGATGATGCGCCCGCCGAGGGGAATATCGGCACCCGCAAAGGCGGCCGGGTAGCCGAGGCCGTCCCACCGCTCGTGATGGTGTCGCACGATCTGGGCGATGTCGGACATGGCCTCGTGGACGTCGAGAACGGCCGCGCCGATCTCGCTATGGCGGCGCATCTCCACCGTCTCTTCTTCGGTCAGACGGCCGGGCTTGAGTAGGACGGCATCGGCGATACCTATCTTGCCGATGTCGTGCAGGTAGCCGCCGATGCGCATGATCATCTGCTGCCGCTCGTCGAGACCCAGGACCGCGGCCATCCGTTCGGCAAGCTTGCCGAGCTGGCGGCAGTGCTCGCCCGTCTCGACGTTGCGGGCCTCGATCGCGGTCGACAGCGTGAGGGCGATCGAATCGAGCACCGGGCTCAGATACCTGTACTGGATCGCTTCGTAGCGCAACCGTGCGGCGGCAAGGGCACGTCGCACCTCGGCCAGCAGCTCCTGCCCGGTGAACGGCTTGACAAGCATTCCCGTGGCACCCTGTCGCAGTGCCTCGATGGCCGTCTCCACCGTTCCGAGGCCGGTCACGATGACCACGGGCAGCTCCGGCTGCTTCTCTCGCAGCGTCCGCATCAGGGCCAGGCCATTCATGCCCGGCATGTCGATGTCGGTGACGACGATGTCGAACGCTCCCGCCGCGAAAGTCGAAACGGCGGCCAACGGGTCGCTGCATTCCACGGTCTCGAAGCCCTGGACTTGCAGCAGGCGACTCAGGACATGCAGGACTACGGGCTGGTCGTCGACGCACAGGACTCGAACGCGGGCGGTCCCCGACGGCGAGCGGCGAAACTCCCAGGTCACGCGGCAACCTCCCGCGCTGCGTCGGCGGCCTCGACCGACGCGGATGCGGCGGGCGGCCGAACGGGCACGATCGACCGCACGGCCCGGCCTGAAGGGCGGCCGGACATGATGAGATCCGGGTTCAATGCAACCATGAGGCAACCCTACGGGTTTGCCCGCGCCGGCGCATCACCAACTTGGGCGATTAATCCGCCTATTCGATCCAGCAGGACCGTGCTTGCCGAGGCCTGCGCCGAGGCGCGGAGCCGGCTAGCCCAGCGCCGAGGAGACCTCGGCGATCGCCTTCTCGACGGCATCGCCGAGGATCTCGGCGATCGTCGCCAGCTCCTCGTCGGTGACCACGAACGGCGGCCCCAGCAGGACGGTGTCGCCGTTCGTGCCGTCCGCGTTGCCGGTGCCGTGGTATAGCAGCAGGCCGGCGCCGCGGGCTTGGGTCATCACCGCCTCTATCAGCCGGGCCCGGCGCGGGAACGGCCGGCGCGTGGAGCGGTCGGCCACGAGCTCGATCCCGACCAGCAGGCCGCGTCCGCGCACCTCACCGACGTTCGGGTGATTGCCGAGGCGGGCCTCGACCAGCTCCAGGAGCCGTTCGCCCTTGGTCTTGCTGGCGGCGACGAGGTCCTCGCGCTCCAGGATGCGGAGCACCTCCAGCGCCACCGCCGCGCCCACCGGGGAGTGGCTGTAGGTGAAACCGTGCACGAAACCGCCGCCGGCCGTGATCGTCTCGTAGACCGCTCCGCTGGCCACGGCGAGGCCCAGCGGGAAGTAGCCGCCGGCCACGCCCTTGGCCGCGGCCATGATGTCGGCCCGGATGCCCCAGTGGTCCAGCCCGAACCAGCGGCCCGTGCGGCCGAAGCCCGTCATCACCTCGTCGGCGATCAGCAGGACGCCGTGGCGCCGGCACACCTCCGCGATGGCCGGCCAGTAGCCGTCCGGTGGGACCACGGCGCCCAGTGTCGCGCCGACGATCGGCTCGGCCACGAACGCCGCCACTCTCCCCTGCCCCGCTTCGGCGATGGCCGCCTCCAGCTCCGCGGCAAGCTGGTCTCGCGTCGCCCAGGGCGTGGGCCGCGGCCTCCCCCGCGCGATACGGATACGCGGCGCTGACGTGTGCGAAGCGGCCCAGCCACGGCTCGTAGGGCCGGCGCAGCGGCTCTCGTCCGGAGAGGTCCAGCGCCCCCAGCGAATTGCCGTGGTAGCTGCCATGACGAGCGATGACCACCGTCCGATCCGGCTCGCGACGGGCCAGGTGATACGCCCGCGCCATCTTCAGGGCACTCTCGATCGCTTCGGATCCGCCGCTGACGGGGTAGATGGCCGGGTCGTCCAGCGGCAGGTACCGGCCAACGGCTCGGGCGTAGGTCTCGAGCGGCTCGCTGGTGAACGTCGTCCCGTGGACGTAAGTGAAGTCGCGCGCCTGCTTCTCGGCCGCATCAACGATCGACTGGCGGCCGTGGCCCACGTTGACCACGACTGCCCCGCCGGCGGCATCGAGGTAAGCCCGGCCGTCCGCGTCCCAGATGGTGCAGCCCTCGGCACGGACGGCCCTCGGCAGATCGCGGCCGAGGACCCGCTGGAAGACCCGCGCGGTCGACCCGCCGGCCCCAGCTTCTCGTTCGGTGGCGCTCATGCCCGGATTGTAGGGGGAGCCACGCAAGTCACCGCCGGCGCGTGTTCGGCCCAGATCCGCGCCGTCATCTCAGACGCGGGCCGTTCACCCTGTCGCCGGTAGCTCGATCCAGACGCTCGCTCCGCCGGTCGGGCGGTTCTCCGCCCCAACTCGCCCCCCATGGAGCTCCACGAGCGCTCGCACTATCGACAGCCCGAGACCGCTCGTCCCGGTGCGCCGGTCCCGTGACGGATCGGACTGATAGAAGCGGTCGAACACGCGCGGCAGGTCCGCCGGCGCGATCCCGCCGCCGGAGTCCTCAACGGATATGCGAATCAGCCGGCCCACTCGGCGGCCGATCAAGCTCACTCCGCCGTCCCGTGGCGTATGCCGGAGGGCGTTGTCGGTCAGGGCCGCCAGAACCTGTCGGAGCCGGTCCGCATCCGCGTCGACGGTGCAATCGGGCTCGACGTCGGTCGACAGGGCGATGCCGTCCGCACTCGCCCTGGCCTCGAACGCGGCGACGGTGGCAGCGGCAATTCCGGCGGCATCGACCCGCTCACGCTTGAGCGGCAACTCACCTGCCTCGGCCAGGCCGATCGTCCGCAGGTCATCGACGATCCGGCTGAGCAGTTGCGTCTGCTCGCGGATCGTTCGCATGTAGCGCGGCTCGAACGCGAAGATCCCCTCCTCGACCGCGCCCGCCGTGCCTTCGATCACCGTCAGCGGCGTCCGCAACTCGTGGACTACGTCCTGGACGAACCGGCGGCGCTGCTCATCCGCTCCCTGGAGCTGTGCCGCCATCTCGTCGAACGAACGACCCACCTCACCGAACTCATCCATCCGGCCTGCCAGCCCGGACCGGCTGCCGAGATCGCCGGCTGCGACCCCACGCGATGCACGAGCGAGCTGAGTCAGGGGTCGCGCCATCAAACCGGCTGCGACAAATCCCGCCACCGAGGCGGCAAGCGCGGCCGCAAGGGCGACCAGAATGATGGTCTCGGTCGTGTCCTGCTGCACCTGGGCCGCGTGGGCTCCGGTCTGCGGCCCCTGGCCCAAGCCGTTTCCGGCGGCGTTCCCGGGTCCGTGCCCGCCGGTAGGTGCCTGGCTCGCATCCGACTGCAGCTGCGCGAAGCCCCGGCCGATGATCGGAGGAGCCGTGATGGCGATGACGGCGGCGGTGGCAAGCGCGACGGCCGCGAAACCGAGGGCTATCTTCAGGCGGAGGCTCATGCCGCGTCCCCCGCACGCGGCGCCCGATATCCGACGCCGCGCACCGTCTCGACATACGCTCCCCCGTCGGGCCGCTGCCCCAGCTTGACGCGCATGTTCTTGACGTGGCTGTCGATCGTTCGATCGAGCGACTCGAACGACTCGCCGAAGACTTGCTCGCCTATCTGCTCCCGGGTCCAGACGCGGCCCGGCTGCGAGCTGAGCGTCGCAAGGAGATCGAACTCGGTCCGCGTGAGCGGCACCAACTCGTTCTGGCGGCGGATCTCGCGTGCGGTCGTGTCGATAATCAGATCGAAATGCTTGAGCACGGCGCCGCTGACCGGCCGCTCGAGCCGCCTCAGCACCGCTCCGACCCGAGCCACGAGCTCCCGCGGCTCGAACGGCTTGGCGACGTAGTCGTCTGCGCCGAGCTCGAGGCCGGCGACCCGATCGATCAGGTCGTCGCGTGCGGTGAGCATGATCACGGGTATGGACGACCCGGCCGAGCGGAGTGACCGAAGTACGTCGAAGCCGGACCGCCGCGGCAGCATGACGTCGAGGACGAGCAGGTCCGGATGGGCCTGGCTCGCCAGCTCGAGCGCCTCGTCCCCGTCGGATGCGGTCAGGACTTCGTATCCGTCCCTTTCCAGGTATCCGCGGACGAAGTCCAGAATGTGCGCCTCGTCGTCGACGACGAGGATCCGAGCGTTCATGCGATCACCATAGAGGGACGGCCGGGCCGCGCAAGGCCCGACCGTCTCGTTCGTGCGTGGTTGCGGACTACGGCCGTCCGGTTCCGTCGCAAGTGCCGCTACCGGCGCCGCGTGCTCCGGTTCCGTTTCCGGCTCCATTCCGGGGACCGGCGCCGACGGCTGCGCCCTGCATTCCGCCCAGCGTCGTCTTCGAGACCATCGTCTGGGCCTGGGTCGTCAGCTGCGTCTGCAGCTGAGTCGCCTGGGCCTGGGTGAGCGCGCCGCTCGCTACCCGGGCGTCGATCCGATCGTGCCATCGGGCCACGAGCGCGTCGATGACCTTCTGGACCTCGACCTTCTGCTGCGTCGCGATCTGGGCGAGGCTCAGTCCGTCGTGACGAAGATCCTGCACCTGTGCCTGGCTCAGGCCAAGCACGGCCGGAACGGTGCCGCCGGAAGTGGCGGGCGCGGACGACGGCCCGGGCGTTGGGTTCGCCGCCGCGACGGTCGCGACCAGAAGGAGTGAACCGAATACCGTGCCGCCGATCGCGGCAATGAGCTTGCGCATGTCTATGCCTCCGATGCAGCCCTTGCGGGCTCTGGTTGCCCGGCCTGATGCGTCCGGGATCTGACTACGAGGATCAGATCCGCAAATGGACGCGTCATGGAGCCCAGAGCCAGGTTCGATGGACGCGCGCGATTCGGCGGCGTCGGCTCGACTTGGCCTCAGATGGCAGGCCTCGGAGCGTGTTCGGCCGAGAGCTCTTTGCGGATTCTGCCCGCGATCTCATCCTCCACGACCGAGTCGGGATCGCGCAGTTCGCCCATCGTGGCCCTCACTCCGACCAAGCTCGCGTATAGCGGAGGACAGGTTGGGCAGCCCGCCAGATGTCCCTCTACCAGGCCCCTTGGTCCGATCGTCGAGTTCCCCGTCCATGTACGCCGAGACGTGGCGGCGGGCCTGCCAGCAGCGGATCGGCTGAGCCAGGCTGGCCCTCCGGCGGGCATCGTCTGAGGCGAGGGCATTCACGAGCATCATCCTTCCCCGTCGGAGGCGCTGCTTCGCCGCCGGCAGGCCGATCTCCATCGCGTCGGCGATCTCGCTGGCAGTCCAGCCGATGGCGTCGTGGAGGATCACCGGGACGCGGTAGATGACCGGCAGCCGAGCCAGGGCATCCTGGAGCTCGTCTCGCAGCTCGGCCCGCTCGAGCACTCGCTCCGGCTGGACCGAGTAGGAGTCGTCCCGCCAGTCCCCCTCGACGGCGTCGACGTCGAGCTCGTCGTGGTGGCGGCGGGAGCGGTCGATGATCCGATTGACGAGGCTGCGCCGTAGCCAGGCCGGCAGTGCCGACGAGTCCCGGAGCTGATCTCGCCGGCGCCAGGCCCCGACGATCGTCTCCTGGGCGCAGTCCTCCGCCTGGTCGGAATCGGTGACCAGGCGGGTTGCCAGGCGGACGAGCCATGGCAGCTCGGCCGCGAGCCGGGCCGCGAAAGCGTCGCCTTCATCGGCCCGGTCCGCGGTATCGATCGTCGTGTGTGGCTCGGTCATCGACTCATCGGCGTGCCGGCAGCGTCGAGACCCGGAGAATCGCGTAGAGCGGGCAGAAGCCGACGACGCCGGTCACGAGCATGATCGCTCCGACGAACCCCGCAAGATAGGGCCACGGCGCAGCGACGGAGCCGGTGGCGACGAGCGCGAATAACGCGACGGCCAGGACGATCCGGACGACGCGGTCGATGGGATGTTCGTTGATCTGAAGCTTCACGGGTCTTCTCCTTGAGTCGCGGTCGACGATCGGCCGCTCTACTCCAAGGACGAGATGGCCCTCGAAAAGGATACCGAACCCCTCAGGCGGCCGGTCCCAACGCTCTGATCGCACCTCGTCGTCCGATCCCCGGGCAGCGGCAACTGCTACGCTCGGGCCCATGGTGGATTCCGAGTACTGGTCTCGCTACTACGCCGTGACCGTGGACCGCCCGGCCTGGGAGACGGTGAAGCTGGCGCTGCGGCTCTTCGCCGCAGACGATGCCGAACACCCGCGCAAGCGTTTCGCCGTAGACCTCGGCTGCGGGGCGGGCCGAGACGCGCGAGAGCTCCTGCGAGCAGGCTGGCGCGTTCTGGCGATAGATCGAGAGGCCGGCGCGATCGAGACGCTCCGGGCCGCCACATCGCCGCAGCTCCGTCCGGCTCTCGAGACCCGAGTAGCCGACCTTGCCACTGTGGACGTACCAGCGTGCGATCTCGTCAACGCCAGCCTCTGCCTTCCCTTCCTCGCTCCCGAGCCGTTCTGGCGGACATGGGAGCGGGTACTCGCAGCGCCGGCCGTCGGCGGGCGAGTCGCGGCGATGCTGTTCGGTGACCGCGACGGCTCAGCCTCGGATCCCACGATGACGTGCCCGTCGCCCCAGGTGATCCGCGCGAGCCTCGCCTCCTTCGAGATCGAACACTGGGTCGATCGCGAAGAGGAGACTCAGACCGCGCTTGGGGAGCCGCACCACTTCCACCTGGTCGAACTGGTCGCCCGTCGAGTCGAGTAGCCGTCGGGGCATCCTTCCCGGCATTTCCACGACCGGCCGCCCCGAATACCTAAGTGATCTACTCAGGGCCAAAGGGCCGGCACGACGTGACATGCGGAAGGGGACATATACAGGCAGGTCATCTATTCATATACCACGAATAGATCCCAAGCCCGGAGTCGCCGAATGTCGAACCCCTTGCAGGTCTCGCGCGAACACAGCCAGGTCTTCCGGCTCGTGTCGACCGCGCCCACGGGCGAGCGCTGAGCCGTGATGCGACCCGAGGACGGTATCTACGGCCTTCAGGCCTCGCTCCTCAAGACGATGGCCAGCCCCCGCCGCCTCGAGCTGATCCATCTCCTGAGCGAAACCGGCCCGATCGAGGTCAGGAAGATCGCCGAGCATTTCGGTGATCGCCAGCCGGCGATCTCGCAGCATCTCGCCGCGCTGCGCAGTGTCGGCCTGGTGGAAGCCGTTCGCGACGGGCGAGAAGTCCGCTATCGACTCGCCGACCCCGAGATCGTGGCCGCTTGCAGCCTGATGCGCCAGGTTCTGGTTCGACGGATTGCACGCCTGGGCGACGTCGCCGCCGCCTACACCAGCCAGGTCCAGGAAGCCGGAGAGCCGGCCGGAGCGCGCCGGTAGCGCCGGCTGCCAGGAGGAAGCACTCAGCCATGGCCGAGAAACTCGTCTTCATGGTCATCCACGGTCCGGACCACCCGGAGCACGTCACGATCCCGTTCGTGATGGCGGTTGCGGCACAGGCGTCAGACGTCGATGTCGTGATCGGGCTGCAAGCCGATGGAGTCGAGCTGGCGGTCAAGGGCCGTGCCGATACGGTCGCCGCCGACGGGTTCCCGCCGCTGTCCAAGCTCATGAGCGACTACCGCGACCAGGGCGGAAAGCTCCTGGTCTGCAATCCCTGCATGAAATCCCGAGGCATCGACCCGGCCACTCAACTCGTCGAAAACGCCGAGGTCGTCGCCGCCGCGCGCTTCGTGGCCGAGATCACCTCGGCTACGAACGCCCTTACCTACTAGTCACCCGCAGTAATCGGAGATCAGAGATGAGCGCCCTCAACGTAGCCGAACTCGAAGCCGTCACCGCCGCCGAAGTCATCGACGCCCGGGGGGCGGCCTGCCCCGGTCCCCTCCTCGACGCCAAGAAGGGGATGGGCAAGATCGCAATCGGCGATGTGATCGAGGTCTGGTCCAGCGACCCGGCGACCAAGTCCGATATCGGCGCGTGGGCCGGCAAGGTGGGCCATGAGTTCCTCGGCGTCATCGAGGATGACGGCTACGACCGGGTCTTCATTCGTCGCGGCAAGTAGCGCCACCGGCGCCGATCGAGGCAGCGACACCCTCGCTCGACCACGCAACGCATCGCAGGAGCATCCGCATTGATGACTGCGCTCGCCGCCGCCCCGGTTGAGAACGAAGTGCCGATCGCCGCACCGCGGATTCTCGTCTTCTCGACCAACAACATCTCCGATCCGGGCATCGACCTGGCCGGCAGCGCCCACCTCCACTACTCGCCCGGCGTCAGGGTCATCAGCCTGCCCTGCACCAGCGGCATTCGGCCGTCGTGGATCCTCCATGCCATCGCGCAGGGATTCGACGGAGTCTTCATCGCATCCGACGGCGACGAGTGCGCCTACCTTCCCGATTGCGCCAAGCGGGCTTCGCGGATCGTGGCGGAAGCCCAGACCCTGCTCAAGGCGAACGGCTACCAGGCGCAGCGCCTGAAGATGGCCGCCATCTGCTCGGTCTGCGCCGAGAACTTCGCCAAGCACATGACCCAATTCTCGGAGGCGCTCGCCGCGATGCCGAGGCCGGGAGCCGACGTGATGACCGATTACGACGCCCTCGTCGTCGGCAGCGGCATCGCCGGCATGGAGTCCGCCCTCAAGCTCGGCGACATGGGCTACAAGGTCCTGCTGGTCGAGAAGGAGGCCAGCGTCGGCGGGCGGATGATCCTGCTGAGCAAGGTCTTCCCCACCCTGGACTGCGCCAGCTGCATCTCCACGCCGAAGATGGCCGCCTCGATCCACCATCCGAACGTGACCGCCCTGACCTATACCGAGGTCGACGACATCTCTCGCGACGGCGACGGCACTTTCAAGGCCACGATCCGCCGGAAGCCGCGCTTCGTGGACGAGGCGGCCTGCACCGGCTGCCAGCTGTGCGAAACGGCCTGCACGGTGGCGGTGCCGGACCAGTTCAACGCCGACATGGTCGCTCGACGGGCGGCGTACATCGCCTTCCCTCAGGCCGTGCCGAAGAAGGCCGTTCTCGAGCGCGCCGGCACCTCGCCCTGCACCTACACGTGCCCGGCCGGCATCAAGGCCCACGGCTACGTCTCGCTCATCCGCAGCGGCGAGTACGAGAAGGCGTTCCAGCTCGTTCTGGAAGCGACGCCGCTGGTCGGCACGCTGGGCCGAGCCTGCTACGCGCCCTGTGAGGGCGAGTGCACTCGCGGGTCGCTCGAGGGCACGCTGCCGATTCGCCGCCTCAAGCGCTTCGCCGCCGACCGCCACTACGAGGCGATCGAGGGGCCCGGCGTGGAGATCCCGCCCGGCCAACGGCAAGAGAGTGGCCGTTGTCGGTTCCGGACCGGCCGGCCTGACCGCCGCCTGGCAGCTCGCCCGCCGGGGTTACCGCGTCAAGATCTTCGAGGCCGCCCCGGTCGCCGGCGGCTTCCTGCGCCTGGCCATCCCCGCCTATCGCCTGCCGGCCGAGGTCGTGGATCAGGACATCTCCAACGTAACCGGCATCGGCGTCGAGATCGCGACGGACTCGCCGGTCACGGATCTCGAGGCGCTGCGGCGCGACGGCTTCGATGCCGTGCTCGTGGCGACCGGGACGCCGCTCTCGACCAGCCTGAACGTCCCGGGCGAGAAGCTCGACGGCGTCGTGAGCGGTCTGAAATTCCTGCGCGCCACGAGGCTCGGCTCGGCGGCCGATCTGACCGGCAAGCGGGTCGTGGTCGTGGGCGGCGGCAACGTCGCCATGGACGCCGCGCGGACCGCCGTTCGCCTGGGCGCCATGGAGACGACCGTGGCCTACCGCCGCGGCCGTGAAGAGATGCCGGCCCACAAGGCCGAAGTCGACGACGCCGAGCGCGACGGCGTCCGCTTCTCATTCCAGGTGGCGCCGGTGGAAGTCGTCGGCGATGCCGCCGGCCACGTGACGGGGCTGCGCTGCCAGCGCATGGCCCTCGGCAAGCCGGACGCGTCCGGCCGCCGCCGCCCCGAGCCCATCAAGGGCAGCGAGTTCGTCCTCCCCTGCGACACCGTCCTGGTCGCGATCGGGATGGCGCCCGAAGGATCAGCCTTCGGCGGGCATTCCGCCTCGAACCCTAACGGGACTCTCGTCGCGGACCCGACAACTCTCCAGACCGCGGTGCCCCACATCTTCGCCGCCGGCGACGTCACGACCGGCGCCTCCGACATCACGCGGGCCGTCGGCCAGGGGCGCCGGGCCGCGCACATGATCGACCGCTGGCTGAGGGGCGAGCCTCTCGCCGGCTTCGAGATGGACGACCTCCTGCCGGTCGTGGACAAGACGAAGGTCCTGGCCCGCCAGGTCGGCTACACGCACAGCACCGCGCCCGAACTCGCGTCCGGCTCGGCCACCGTCCGCGACTTCGCCGAGATCGAGGCGCCCATGACCGAAGCCGAAGCGCTGGCCGGCTCGAGCGACTGCCTCGACTGCGGCGTCTGCTCCGAGTGCCAGGAATGCGTCACGGCATGCCCGTCGGATGCGATCCACCTCGACATGCGCGAGCAGATCGAAGAAGTGCAGCGTCGGGGCGGTGGTCGTCGCCACGGGCTACAAGCTCTTCGCCGCCGACGCCAAGCCCGAGTACGGCTTCGGCCGCTACAAGAACGTGATCACGGGCATGCAGATGGACCGCCTGCTCGCCCCGACGCGGCCGTACAACACGGTCCTTCGCCCCGGCGACGGCAAGGTTCCCGAGCGGATCGCCTACATCCTTTGCACCGGTTCACGCGACGAGACCGTCGGCAACCCTCTCTGCTCGCGGTTCTGCTGCATGTACTCCATCAAGCAGAACCAGCTGATCATGGGCGCCCTGCCGCTGGCCGAAGTCACGGTCCACTACATGGACATCCGCGCGCCGGGCAAGCGCTACGACGAGTTCTACGAGAGCGCCAAATCGATGGGCGCCACCTACGTCAAGGGCCGCGTCGCGAAGATCACCGAGAAGGACGACGGCAACCTGATCCTGCGCTACGAGGACATCGAGCACGGCGGGGCGCTCGTCGAGGCCGAGTACGACATGGTCGTGCTGGCGGTCGGCGTCCAGCCCAACCGGGAGGTCGACCGCCTCTTCAGTGGCGACGGTCTGGCGCTCGACGCCTACCACTACGTTGCCGAGCCCAACGAGGACATGGACCCGGGCCGGACCAGCATCCCCGGCGTCTTCGTCGCCGGCACGGCGTCCGGCGCCAAGGACATCGCGGACTCGATCCTCCACGCCGGAGCCGCCGCGGCCCAGGTGGCGGCCCACCTGGAGAGCCTGAAGGTGCCGGCATGAGCAATCTTCCTGCCGGCGAGCGGCGCCTGGGCGTCTACGTCTGCCACTGCGGCGGCAACATCTCCGACTACGTGGATGTCCAAGCCGTCGTCGACGCCGTGAAGAACGAGCCCGGCGTCGTCGTCGCGAAGCACACCATGTTCGCCTGCTCCGACGCGGGCCAGCAGGAGATGGAAGCAGGACATCGCGGCCAACGATCTGGACGGCCTGGTCGTGGCCTCGTGCTCGCCCAAGCTCCACGTCGTGACGTTCCGGGGCGTGGCCAAGCGGTCCGGCATGAACCCCTACGAGTACAACCAGGCCAACATCCGCGAGCAATGCTCCTGGACCCACACCGATGACCCGGCCGGCGCCACCAGCAAGGCCATCGGCCTGGTCCGGGGCGTCATCGCCAGGACCCGCCTGTCCGAAGCCCTCGAGCCGCTCGTCGTCGAAACCACGCAGAAGGCGCTCATCATCGGCGGCGGCATCGCGGGGCTGCGAGCGGCGATCGGCCTGGCGGACATCGGGCTCGGCGTCTTCCTCGTGGAGCGCGAGGCGGAGCTGGGCGGCTGGGTCGGACGGTTCGGTCCGATCTACCCGCACGAACGCGACGGCCGCGAGCTGATCGCCGGCCTGATCGCGGAAGTCAAGAAGCGGCCCGCGATCAAGGTCTTCAGCGGCGCCGAAGTCGTCAGCAAGACCGGCAGCTTCGGCAACTACGACGTCGGCATTCGCGTCTCCGCCGACCCGCCGCAGACGATCCCGGTCGAAGTCGGCTCGATCATCGTTGCCACCGGCTTCGATTCGTACCGGCCCGCCGACGGCGAGTTCGGCACGGGTATGGACGGCGTCGTCACCCTGCCCGAATTCAAGGAGCTGATCGACGCCGCCTCGGGGACGGGCCTGCGCTACCACGGCAAGCCGGTCCGGAGCCTCGCCTACATCTACTGCGTCGGCAGCCGCCAGCCCGACGGCAACGAGTACTGCTCGCGCTTCTGCTGCACGGCCACGGCGCATGCCTCGATCCGCGTCGCCCAACTGGACCCGAAGATCCGCCAGTACCACCTGTATCGCGACATCCGGACGTACGGCTCGTTCGAGCTGCTCTACACCCAGGCACGCAAGGACGGGGCGATCTACGTCAAGTTCCCCGACGATGCGCCACCGCAGTGCGCGCCACCGGTGTGGCCGCGGACAGGTCGGGCGGGCTGGCCGTCACCGTCCGAGACCTGCTCTCCGGCGACGAGGAGCTGGAGATCCCGGTCGATCTGGTCGTCCAGGTGACCGGCATGGTGCCTCGGGCGAACACGGACCTCGTCGGCCTCCTCAAGCTGCCCCTGGGCAAGGACGGCTTCTTCAACGAGATCCACCCGAAGCTGCGGCCGGTGGAGACCATGGTCGACGGCGTGCTGATCGCAGGCGCATGCCAGGGCCCCAAGAGCTCGGCAGAGAGCGTGGCGTCGGGCCTGGCCGCGGTCACGCAAAGCGCGTCGGTCCTGAAGAAGGGCTCGGCCGAGCTGGATCCGCTCGTCGCCACGGTCGATCCCGACGCCTGCACGTGGTGCGGCAAGTGCCTCGACGCGTGCCCGTACGGCGCCATCGAGCAGCTTTCGCTCAACGGCCGCGAGGTCGCCACGATCAGCGAGGCCGGCTGCAAGGGCTGCGGCGGATGCGTCCCGATATGCCCCGAGAACGCCATCGACCTGCGCGGCTACACCGACGCCCAGATCACGGCGATGATCGACGGCCTGCTCCAGGAGGCGATCGCATGACCGCCCTCGAACGGGAGATCCGGGAGATCGTCCGCGAGGAGCCGTTCATGCGCGGCCGGATCCTCGCGGTCCTCGCCGAAGGGCCGCACACGGTCCCGGAGATCGCCGAGGCGATCGGTCGGCCGGCCAATGAGGCGATGTACTGGGTCATGGGGATGCGCCGCTACGGCTGGGTCCGTGAGGTCAAGGAGGCGGCCGTGGATGGCTACTTCCGATACCAGGCAGTGGCCAGGGAGCAGCGGCCATGACCACCCGCGTCGACCGGAATCTCTACCCCGAGCTGCAGCGCTACGGCGCCACGGATATCTCCGCCTGCTTCAACTGCGGAGTCTGCACCGCGATCTGTCCGCTCTCCGTCGACGGGGCGTCGTTCCCGCGGCGGATGTCCCGCTACGCGCAGCTGGGAATGCGCGACAAGCTCCTCTCCAGCCCCGAACTGTGGTCGTGCTACGGCTGCTCCGAGTGCACGGATTCGTGCCCGACCCAGGCGGACCCGGCCTCGTTCATGGCCGCGGCCCGGCGCTACGCCGTGGCCAGCTACGACCGCACCCATCTGGCCCAGTCCCTGGCGACCTCCAGAGTCTTCGCCCTCGTCTTCGTGACCGCCCTGGTTGGGCTGCTGTCGGCGTTCATGTACTCCGTCCACAAACCCGTCGACGGCTCGACGCTGGCCTTCTTCGACTTCGTGCCCTCCGACGTGATCCACAACATGGGCATCGCCGTCATGGCGGTCATGGGAGTGGCCGCCCTGATCGGGCTCTTCGAGATGGTCCGGCGTGTGCTTGCGCGGCCCGGTGCCGGGCAAGGCGAAGGCCACCCTCGGCAGGACGGTGGACGCGGCCTGGAACGCGGTGGCCGTGGAGTCGCTGGCCCAGACCCGCTTCCGCAAGGACTGCGCGGACGCCACCGAAACCCGGCCCTGGTATTCCCAGCGCTGGTTCATCCACTTCGCCACGATGTGGGGCTTCCTGGGCCTGCTGGCCGCGACGATGCTCGACTACGGGCTGGAGCTTCTGGGCCTCAAGGCGACCGGAACGCCGGTGCCGATCTGGTATCCGGTTCGGTTGCTCGGCACGCTGGCCGGCGCCGCGCTGATCTACGGCACCAGCGTCCTGATCGTCCGAAGGCTGCGCCGCAGCGACCGTTCGAGCCTACACTCGACGACGTCCGACTGGACGTTCCTGTCGATGCTGTGGATCGCGGGCCTGACCGGCTTCATCCTGGAGCTCGGGCTCTACCTTCCCAGCGCGCCGTCATGGGGTTATCCGATGTTCCTGGTCCACGTCGCGGTGGCGATGGCCCTCGTGCTGCTGGTCCCGTTCGGCAAGTTCGCGCACGTCCTGTACCGTCCGGTCGCGCTCTTCGCCATCCGGTTGCGGGGCTAGGAGGCTGGTCATGGCGAGCAAACGCAGGAACAAGGGCCCGGGTTCGCGTTCGGCCGTGCAGGCCGGCCGAGGCAGGGCCGCGCCGGCCGCCACGAGCCGCAACCGGATCTACCTGGCCATCGCCGGCGGAGCCCTGGCCTTGCTGGCCGTGATTGCGATCGGTTTCGTCGCGCTCGGCGGTGGCGGTTCCAACGCTGCGCCGAGCCTGTCGACCGGCGACACGATCGTCCAGGGCCAGGGGGGCCACTGGACCAACGTCACCCCGGACCGGTTGGCCCAGATGATCCGGAGCAAGGACTTCACGCTGGTCAACGTCAAGACGCCCTACATCGGCGAGATCGACGGCACCGACCTCTACATCCCGTACGACCAGCTCACCGCTCGCGCGAGCGCCCTGCCGTCCACCAAGTCGGCCAAGATCCTGGTCTACTGCCGGAGCGGGGTTGAGAGCGCCCAGGCCGCGCAAACGCTCCTGAACCTCGGCTACACAAACGTCTGGAACCTCGATGGCGGCATGAACGCCTGGCAGGCGTCCGGGCGCAGCCTGGTCCAGAAGAACCGCCAGTAAGGCGCCGACGGCGGCTTCAGAACGGCCTCGCGAGTGGCCGGAGGCAGCCCCGAAGCCTTTCCGGCGGTCCGAAATCAGCAGACCCAGGGCAGCAGACGCTTTGTGCGGCTGCGGTAAGCGTCGTACTCCTCGAACTGGTCGGCCAGCCAGATCTCCTCTCGCCGCGACTTGAGGTTGAAGAAGACGGCCAGGACGACGGCGCCGAGAAGGGCGAGCGGCGAAGCCGTCGCCAGACCCCACCCGACGGCGCCCAGGATGAGGCCGCCGTAGATGGGGTGGCGAACGAGGCTGTACGCACCCGACTCCACCAGGCGCGCGCCCGCCAGCGGCCTCGGGAACGGCGTCAGGTTCTCTCGGAGGTCGAACAAGCCCCGCAGTGCCAGGATCGCGCCACAGGCGATCAGCAGCAGGCCGGCTGCCATTCCGACTGAGAGCGCCGGCCCACCCCATGCGGGCCCTGACCTCCCGGCAAGGGCGATGCCGGCGAAGAGGACCAGCTGGATCAGGAACCACCCCTGGCCCCGGCTGCCCAGGTCCGGGAGCCGCGGTGTTCTCACCGCCTAGCCGGCAACATAGCTCGGTGCCGGCTGTCCCAGATCGTCCGGATCGGCGTGAGGTCCCGTGACGACGACCTCGCCCTCGATCGGAGCCGCGCCGCCGAGGATGCGGTATCGGTGATGGATCTCCACCGTGCCCGCCGAGAGCATCGCCGCCACTGAGCAGTACTTGGTGGCCGAAAGCTCGATCGCCCGCCGTACCGCGGATTCGTCGATGGACGGACCCTCCACGACGTGGATCACCTCCGCGCTGGTATAGATCGCGGGCTGCCGGTCGTCGCGCTGGTTCGCGGTCACGGAGACCTCGTACCGGGTCACGACCTGCCGCTTCTTCTGGAGGATCGACATCACGTCCATGCCGGTGCAGCCGACCTGGCCGACGAGGAGCATCTCCACGGGGCGCGGACCGGCGTTTCCGCCGGCGTCGTCCAGCACGATCTCATGGCCGGATCCGGTCCGGACGGTGAAGCGCATGCCGGGCCCGTCGAAGCGGGCCACGGACGATTTGACGGTCACTTGGAACTCTCCTTGGGGGCGGGACGGCGGACGATCAGAAGCGAGTCGATTGGGCCTCGGGCCGGAGGCGGAACGCGGCGCACGACTTCCGCTCGCTCGACTTCGAGCGACGGATCGGCTGCCAGGAGGTCGGCGGCGATCTCGTCCGCGGTGAAGAGCCGCTCCGGATCGGGCGGTCCGCCCTCCCCTTCTGCGGCGTTTAGCCGATCATGGCCGACCACGAGCATCCGACCGCCTGGGGCCACCGCTGCCGCCGCTCCGGCGTAGACGGGTCGGCGCTCGTCCGGAGGCAGGTGCAGGTAGACGATGACGACGAGGTCGAACGACCGAACCGGTGGCGTCCAGTCGAATAGATTGCGCTCCAGCCACTCGACCGAGACGCCCGCGGCATCCGCCTTCGCCCGGCCGTTGGCAAGCCCGACCGGCGACCAGTCCACGGCGGTCGTGCGCCAGCCCTGCCCGGCCAGCCAGACCGCGTTGGTGCCGCTTCCGGCGGCCAGCTCGAGCGCGCTGCCGCGCGGCAGGCCGGAGGTGCCCAGGACCAGCGTCGGGTTCGGCCCCTCGCCCTCGAAATCGCCCGCCCGGTGTCGAGTGTCCCACTGGATTCGGCGCTCGTCGGCTACCACGATCTACTCCCTCTCCAGCGGCCGATTGCTTCGAGCCCAGGCATCCGTTCCGCCACGGACCGATGCCGCGCCCTCGAATCCCGATGCCAACAGGAAATCCGCTGCGGCAAGGCTCCGACTGCCGCTCTCGCAGATGAGGAGGATTCTCTTGTCCCGGGGGAGGTCGGCGGCTTGCCGGGCGAACTGGCTCAGAGGGACGCTGAGCGCGCCGGGGACGCGACCCCGTCGATACTCCCAGGCCTCACGGACATCCACCAGGCGAACGCCGCCGTCGCGCAGGAATCCGTCGAGCTCGTCGACACTTATCTCGGGCGTGGCCCGGCGAGGGAACGGCTGCACCATCTGCTCCTGACTCCGTACGGGATTTAGCGTGGCTGGTTCTTGTCAATTAGCGAACAGGCCGAGCGCGCTGTCGATCTGAGGCTGATCGAAACCCACGATCGCGCGACCGTCGATCTCGATGACCGGTACGCCCATCTGCCCGGTCCGCCGCACCAGATTGCGCGCGGCTGCCGGGTCGCGGCTGACATCCACGTCGCGAAAGGGAACCCCGCGGTTGCGCAGATACGTCTTGGCGCGCATGCACCAGACGCACGTGGGCGACGAGTAGACGATGACGCGATGCGTCCCGCCCGTGGAAGTGGCCTTGTGCGAGAGATAACTACCCATCAGTCCGACTCCAGAGATGCGATTACTCGGCCCAGACGCTCTCGAGCCTCCGCGGCCACATTCTTGACTTCGATCGATTCGGCGATCCCGACGACCGCCAGGGGATCCATGGCCTCGACGATGGTGTCCGCGCCCTCCTGACGAAGGACGACGTTGCACGGCAGCAGCACGCCGACCGACGGCTCCGCCTCGAGAGCCCGGTGCGCCAGAGTCGGGTTGCAGGCGCCCAGGATCAGGTATGGCGCCCCGTCAACGCCGAGCTTCGCCTTCATCGTCGCCGCGACGTCGATCTCGGTCAGGACCCCAAATCCTTCGGCCTTGAGCGCCGCCTCTACCCGCGGTCGTGCCGCGGAGATAGGACCGCCCAGGCGAGTCCCGAGGGTGTAGCCGGAGCGTTGGTCATGATCGGCTCGACCCGGCGGCAACGGCGACCTGGGAGTGCCACTCGAGGACCGGCTTCTAGCCAGGCGCCGCTCCACGATCTCGTGGATGACATCGCAGGCCGCGATGAGAGACGGCTCGGCCAGGCGGTAACGGATCGTGGTTCCGTCGCGTCGCGTATCGACGAGGCCCGCCGACCGGAGGACCGCCAGATGCTGGCTGGCGTTGGCGAGACTGCAGCCCAGTTCATCGGCCAGCTCGCCGACCGAGTGCTCGCCCTCGCGGAGCAGATCCAGGAGCATCAGCCGCTTGGGATCTGTAAGGACTCTGCAAACCTCGGCATGGAGCCGATATCGCTCGGGGTCCCGATTCGCCTTATCGTTCATTTGTGCCTCTGGCCGTGCCTTGCCGGTGGGACCGACCCGGGTATACTACCAGTGGTTGCATACTTGCGCAAGTAGATAACAAGGAACAGCGCCGTGTCGACATTCCATTTGTGCCGATGACCCCGCAGGCCGACCTCGGCATATTCGCCGTCAGCGTCTGCGCCGGCCTGATCGGATCGCTGGCCGGAGTCGGGGGAGGGATTCTCGTGATCCCCGCCCTGACCTTCGTGTTCGGCGTGGACATCCACCTCGCGGTCGGCGCCAGCATCGTGTCCGTGATCGCGACGAGTTCCGGCGCCGCGGCGGCGTACGTCCGGGACCGCATGACCGACATGAGGATCGGTATGTTCCTGGAGCTGGCGACCACCACCGGGGCGGTCACGGGAGCGTTGCTGGCCGCCGTGGTTGCGCCGGCATTCCTGTACGTCCTTCTGGGTTTCGTCTTGCTCGGCTCGGCTGCCATGCACGCAGGACGGTTGGACGAAGAGACGCCGCCGGCAGGACCGCCATCGCGGATCGCCGCGGCGATGAAACTGAGCTCGTCCTATCCGGACCACCGGCTTGGCCGCGAGGTCCCCTACACCGCCCGGCGCGTGCCGCTCGGTTTCGCCCTCATGTGGATCGCCGGAGTCGTGTCGGGGCTGCTCGGCATCGGATCGGGTGTTCTCAAGGTACTGGCCATGGACGGAGCGATGCGCCTGCCGATGAAGGTCAGCTCGGCGACCAGCAACTTCATGATCGGGGTCACCGCCGCGGCCTCGGCCGGGATCTACCTGGGGCGGGGCGACGTGGATCCGCAGATCGCGGCGCCGGTTGCGCTCGGCGTGCTGGCCGGCGCGCTGATTGGGGCGCGGCTGCTCAACCGGGTGTCCAACCGCGCGGTTCGGCTGATCTTCCTGCCTGTGCTCGTGGCCGTGGGTCTCGAGACCATCGGCCGCGGATTGGGGTTTGGACTATGAGCCCGCAGCGCTTCCGCCTGATGGTGAGCCTCGTTCTGGCGGTGGGCGTGGGCGTAAGCGCCACGCTCATCGGTGTCGGCTTCGTTGCGGCTCTGGCAATCGGCTGGCAGGGGTCGCTTGTCGGAGCGGCGACGACCGCCAACGCGCCGACCACCGACTTCGGCGGGCTTACCTCGCGCCTGGGCATCCTGGAGCCGCTCGCCATCGTTCAGCTCGGGCTTCTGACGCTGCTGGCCACGCCTGTAGTGCGAGTGGCGGCATCAGTGATTGCCTTCGCGTCCGAGAGCGACCGCCTCTACACCGCGATCACGGCGATCGTGCTGGCGATTCTGCTGGCGAGCATCTTCCTGCTGCACTGAGGCCACGCCGCGTTGCCCGGAGGTTCGCCCCCGGACTCGGCCGGATCGAGCCTCGGCTAGATGAAGAGCGACCCGTCCGCCTCGGTGATGAGCTGGAGTGCCGTGGCCGCGCCCACCGGCTCTTCCATGCCGTCGATCATGTCCTCGCGCTTGAGGCCGAACATGTCCATCGTCATCTGGCACGGGTAGAACTTGACTCCGAGCGCCATCGACATCTCGAGCAGGTCCTTGGGCTTGGAGACGTTGTACCGCTTGGCCAGCTTGAACATCATCCAGGGCCCCATGCCCATGAAGTTCATCTTGCTCAGGGGGCGGTGGCTCGCGCCCGGCCGCTGCATGAAGGACATCATCTTCTGCATCCAGTTCTGGCCGGTGATGCGCTTCTTGTCCTTCACGAAGGTCTGGAGGCCCCAGAACGTGACGAAGACCGAGACCTCCATGTCCATTGCGGCGGCGGTGGAGGTCAGGATCGTGGTCGCCCAGGTCTTCTCCAGGTCGCCGCTGTAGTCGATGATCACGAACTTCTTGGTCTTGACTGCGCCCTCGGACGCGAGAGCGGGCGCGGGGGCGGGAGCGGTGGCGACGGCGGACATTCGATCGATCCTTTCGCGGCCGGCGGATCGCCTGCCTCGGCGTCCGCTCGGGTCGCTGTTACTTGTGTCGAAGCACGAAGCGGAACTTGCCGTTGTCGGAGTCTGATTCGACGAGCGCGTTGCCCGTCGACGCGGCCCAGGAGGCGAAATCCTTGACTGAGCCCGCGTCCGTGGCGAGGACTTCCATCAACTCGCCGGGGGCGATCGTCTTGATCCCCTGAGCCGCCTTCACGATCGGCATCGGGCACGACAGGCCGCTGGCATCGACCTTGAGCTTGATATCGAGGTTGCTCAACGCGACCCTTCCTTTCGTTCGCGGCCGCCTCCCCGGCGTCCCGCGCTTGCTTGCTAGATGAAGACGATCTGGCCCTCGCCTGCATTGATGTAGAAGGCCGCCACGCCTTCGATTCCGTCCACGAGGGGATCGAGATCGGACTGCTCGAGCTTGAGGATCGCCATCGAAGCAGAGCAGGCCTGGATGTCGACCTCGCCCAGCTCCTTTGCGGCGCGGAGCGTCTCGGTCCAGCGGGCTTGGCCCGCCTTCTCGGCAGCCGCGACGGCGGCCCTGCCCGCTTCTCCGGCTTCCGGAGCCAGACCGTGATCGGCATCGATCCGATCGGCGCGGAAGGCATCCAGCCCCCAGTACTGCAGGAAGATCTTTACAGGCTTGCCCAGGGCGGCCGCGCCGGCGGCGAGGGTCGCGGCGGCCTGGAGCTTGTCGTCCGTGCCGGAGAAGAGCACGATCGAGACGGTTTCGTCCATGCGTCATCCTCAGTGAGCGCTGTCGTTGGCAGTGGCAGTCGACGCGGAGACACGACCTGCCACGACTTCGGCAGGCGTTCGCGTGGCGGCCTGGGAGATACGGGCCAGCCGACGGACGAGGACGCCGCGCATCGTTTCGCAGGCGCAGATGATCTCGGGGTCGCTCAGGCGGTAGCGGACCTCACGGCCATCCCGTTCGGCTTCGACGACGCCGGACGTCCGCATCAGGGCGAGATGCTGCGAGACGTTGGGCTGGCTGATGCCGAGTTCCTCCGCCAGCCGGCTTACCTCGCGGGGCCCGTCCGCCAGCAGATGGATGATCTCCAGCCTCTTGGGGCTGGCAAGCGTCTTGAGCACTTCCGCCTGGAGCCTGTACACCTCGTCCATGCCATGCAGTCTTGGTCATATGCGCAGGTGCGCATAGGTACGGGAGTCCCGAGGTCGCGGGCCGAATGGCATGGGAAACGGCATCAGTGCGCGTCTACAGCCCTCGACCCGACGCTACGGGGGCGAACTGCCTGTAGTGCCTAATGGACCGCGGCAGGCCGGCGCAGACCGGCTAGCAGATGCGGGGCAGCTGCTCCCCTACCAGCATGTCCACGATCCGCTGCGAGCCGACGATCGTGCGCATCGTGACCATCCCCGGATGGTCCGCCACGACACGGCCGATCTCGACCGCCTCCGCTCCCTCGGGGACCGGCGCGCATCGCTGCCAGAACGGCATCAACCGCGGAAGCGGGCACGACGGCCACGAGCTTGCCCTCGTTGGCGACGTGGAGCGGGTCCAGGCCCAGCATCTCGCAGGCGGCGCGAACGGGGCCGGGGATCGGGATCGTCTCCTCGCGGAGGTCGATGCCCACGCCGGAGGCGGAGGCGATCTCGTTGAGCGCCGAGGCCAGGCCGCCTCGCGTCGGATCTCTCAGGACGCGGACGTCCGGACATGCGGCCACGATCGCGGCCACCAGTCCGTTCAGCGGTTGCGTGTCCGAGGCGATCTCGACCTCGAAGTCCAGCCCCTCGCGAACGCTCATGATCGCGACGCCGTGCAGGCCGATCGGGCCCGAAAGGACGAGGGCGTCCCCGGCGACGGCGCGATCGGCCCCAACCGTCACCCCCGGCGCCACCAGCCCGATGCCGGCCGTGTTGACGAAGAGCCCGTCCGCCGCCCCGCGGCCGACCACCTTGGTGTCGCCGGTGACGATCCGCACGCCCGCCCGAAGGGCCGCCCTGGCGACCGATTCGGTCACCTTCCTGAGCTCCTCGATCGGCAGGCCCTCTTCGATCACGTAGGCCAGCGAGAGTGCCAGCGGCTGCGCGCCCATCATCGCCAGGTCGTTGACCGTGCCGTTGACCGCAAGCTCGCCGATGTCGCCGCCGGGGAACTCGAGCGGACTGACGACGAACGAATCCGTCGTGAAGGCGAGGCGCTGGCCGGCGACCTCCACGACGGCCGCGTCGTTCAGCGGACCGCCCGGGGCGGCTGCCGCCAGGGCCGGCCCGATCACCTCGCGCATCAGCGCCGCCGAAAGCTGGCCGCCGGATCCGTGGCCGAGCAGGACGCGGGCCAGTTCCGGGATCGGCGCCGGGCAAACGAGGTTCGCCGGGTCCGGGGCGGACACCGGGTCCGGCAGGGAGGCCGCGTTCGGACCGGCCGAGGGGCGCTGCGGGCTCATGACTTGCTCCGGGCCAGGTCGTAGAGCGGGAACGCCGTGGGCGCCGCCAGCCCTCGCCCCGCGGCGTGATATGCCGAACACACGCCCTCGCTGGAGACCATCGGCGCCCCGAGCGGCTTCCTCGGGGAGCAGAGCACGCCGTATGCCGTGCAGTCGAGCGGAGTCTTCGTCCCCTGCAGGATCTCCCCGGCGATGCAGGCCGGATGCTCGGCCGTCGTGATCGTGCCCACGTCGAAGCGCGCCTCGGCATCGAAGCGGGCGAACTCGGGCCGCAGGTGATAGCCCGACGCCGGAATCATGCCGATGCCCCGCCACTTGCGGTCGCCGATCTCGAAGACCCGGAAGACCGTCTCCTGGGCCTGCAGGTTGCCCTCCCGCTTCACCGCCCGGGCGTACTGGTTCTCGACAACCGCCCGCCCCGATTCGAGCTGGCGGATCGCCATCAGGACGCCCTCCAGCAGGTCGAGCGGTTCGAAGCCGGTGACGACGATCGGGACGTGGTAGCGCTCGGCGATCGGCTCGTACTCGGTCCAGCCCATGACCGCGCAGACGTGTCCCGCGGCCAGGAACGCCTGAACCTGGCAGGTCGGCGACTCGAGGATCGCGCTCATCGCCGGCGGCACCAGGACGTGGCTGACCAGGACCGAGAAGTTGGCCAGGCCCAGCCGAGCGGCCTCTGCCACGGCCATCGCGTTCGCCGGAGCGGTCGTCTCGAAGCCGATGGCGAAGAAGACGACCTGCCGCTCGGGATTGGCCGCCGCGATACGGACCGCGTCGAGGGGCGAGTAGACGATCCGAACGTCGGCGCCGCGGGCTTTGAGGCTCAGCAGATCCGTCGTCGAGCCGGGCACCCGCAGCATGTCGCCGTAGCTCGTGAAGATGACGTCCGGCCGGGCCGCGATCGCCAGCGCCTTGTCGATCTGCTCGAGCGGCGTCACGCAAACCGGGCAGCCGGGGCCGTGGATCATCCGCACGCCGGCGGGCAGGGCTTCGTCGATCCCCTGCTTGACCAGCGTGTGAGTCTGGCCGCCACAGACCTCCATCAAAGCCCAGGGCCTGGTGGTCATGCGGTGGATCTCGTCGACCAGCTTGCGGGCCAGCTGCGAGTCGCGGTACTCGTCGATGTACTTCATGCGAGCCCCGAACCGGCGCCCGGAGGGCCCGTCGTCGGGGCGAGGTCGCCCGGCCCCATCGCACCGAGCTCCTGAGCCATCCCTTCGGCGTCGATCGCCCGGATCATCTCGAGCGTCCGCAGCGCTTCTTCCTCGTCCAGGCGGCTGATCGCGAAGCCCACGTGGACGATGACGTAGTCCCCGAGTACGACCTCAGGCTCGTAGGCCAGGCAGGCTTCCTTGCGCACGCCTCCGAAGTCGACGAGGGCCATCCGCAACGGACCGCCGTCGCGGATCTCGACCACCTTGCCGGGGATGCCTAGGCACATTCGAAGCTCTCCTTGCCGGTGCCGCCGCCGCCTGGCCGCGGCACCCGATTGCGCATGCTACGAAGCTCCGGCCAGACGAGCGGCCGCAACCGCCGCCTGACCGTAGCTGATCCCGCCGTCGTTCGCCGGGACACGCTGGTTGGTGTGGACCTCGAAGCCGTCGCCGGTGAGGCGCCGGACGAGGGTCGTCGCGAGCCATTGATTCTGGAACACGCCGCCGGAGAGCGCCACGGCCCGCAGACCGGTCTGGGTTCGGATATCGAGGCACAGCTGGCGGGTGACGGCTGCCAGCGTCTCCTGGAACCGCGCGGCGAGCGTCTCCACCGGCGTCCCCGCTGCGCGACCCTCGAGCAGGGCCCGGAGCGTCGGCCGCGGGTCGTAAACGAGGAGCCCCTCCTGCCGGACGATCTCGAACGGCAGCGGGCGGACGCTCCCCTCCTCCGCCAGCAACTCCAGCTCGATGGCCGCCTGGGCCTCGTACTCGGCGACGTCTCGAATGCCCAGCAGGCTGGCGGCGGCGTCGAAGAGCCGGCCGGCCGACGAAGCCACCGGAGAGTTGAGCCCTCGGGCGAGCTGCACCCGAACGACTTCGACCTCGCGCGGGTCCAGCCGATCCAGGAAGGCCCGGGTCAACCCCGGGTCGATCCAGTCGGCAACCGTGCCCTCCGGGCTCGAACGTCTCGGCCGAGAGCAGATAGCCGAGCGCCATCCGGTACGGCTTCTTGATCGCCATGCGCCCCACCGGGCATCGCCGCCCGGCCGAACCGCGCCACCCGCCGGTAAGTGGCGAGAGTGGCCACGAGCACCTCGCCGCCCCAGAAGGTGCCGTCGTCGCCCATCCCCAGGCCGTCGAACGCGACGCCGATGAACTCGCCGGTCAGCCCGGCCTCGGCCGCGGCGGAGGCGACGTGGGCGTGGTGGTGCTGGACGCCGATACGCCGGTTCGCCGGGAAGTTGGCCGACCGCGTACTGCGTCGAGAGATACGCGGGATGCAGGTCGTGGGCGACCCACGCCGGCTCGAGATCGAGCAGGCGCTCGCAGGTGAGCCAGGTTCGCCTTCGAAGGCGCGGTACGTCGCCAGATCCTCGAGATCGCCCGTGTGGGGAGCGACGTGGGCGCGCCCTCCGCGAGCCAGGGTGAAGGTGTGCTTGAGCTCGGCGCCCACGGCCAGAAGCGTCTCGGGCGTGGCGATCGGCAGGTCGAGCGGGTCGGGGGCGTAGCCGCGGGCGCGGCGGATCAGGCTCTCGCGCCCATCCACGACCCGGGTGACCGAGTCGTCGTAGCGGGCCCGGATCTCGCGGTCGTGCGCCAGGAACGAGTCGGCGATCCCGGAGAGCCGCTCCAGCGCCTCGGCGTCGTCCGTGGCCAGCGGCTCGTCGGACAGGTTGCCGCTCGTCAGAACGATGGGCCGGCCCAGGCCCTCGAGCAGGAGGTGGTGCAGCGGCGTGTACGGCAGGAAGAGCCCCACGCGGCGATTCAGCGCGGCGGCGCGAGTTGGGTCGGCGTTGACAACGCCATCGCAGAGCGATGGCGCGCCGTCGGCGAGTTGTGGCTCGCCATCGGCCAGCGATGGCGCGCCGTCCCGGCGCCGCTCCACGAGCACGATCGGCCGGGCCGGCGACGTCAGAAGCGCCAGTTCCTCGGCGGAGATGTCGGCCTGGGCGCGGGCCGCCTCCACGTCGCGGACCATGACCGCGAACGGCTTGGCCCAGCGCTGCTTGCGGTCGCGCAGCCGGGCCACGGCAACCGGATCGGTGGCATCGCACGCCAGGTGGTAACCGCCCAGCCCCTTGACCGCGACTATCCGCCCCTCTCGGAGATCGGCCAGGGCGGCCTGCAGCGCCTCTTCCCGTCGCGCCGCCGGGGCAGCGTCACCCGGCCTCCGGTAGCTCAGCTGGGGACCGCAGTCCGGGCACGCCACCGGCTCGGCGTGGAAGCGGCGGTTCGCGGGATCGCGGTACTCGGCCTCGCACGCGGCGCAGAGCCGGAACTCGCGCATGCTGGTCCGGGCCCGGTCGTACGGAAGATCCTCGATGATCGTGGCCCGCGGGCCGCAGTTGGTGCAGTTGGTGAACGGGTACCGGTACCGCCGGTCCGTCGGGTCGAGCAGCTCGCGAATGCAGTCGTCGCAGGTGGCGATGTCGGGCGGGAAGAGCCGCTCGGTCGAGGCGACGGACTCGCTCTCCTCGATCGTGAAGCCTGAGCCCGCGGCGACCGATCGTGCCGTGGTCGAGGACCACGACCTCCTCCACACGAGCGCGAGGCGGAGCGTCCGATCGAAGTCGAGCGGCGAAGGCTTCGACCGCCTCCTCCGTGCCGGCGACCTCGATCTCGACCTGGCCGGCCCGATTGATGACCGAGCCGTCGAGTCCAAGCTCGGCGGCGAGACGCCACACGAACGGCCGGAAGCCGACGCCCTGGACGACGCCCCGGACCTCGATCGATCGCGTGACACGCTCGCCATCGGGTGCGCGCTTCACGGGACCGTCTCCAGCAGTTCGACGTCTATCAGCTCGTTCGCGATGTCCGGGAGGGTTTCGGCGCCGCAGCTGGGGCAGGCGGGAGCGAACTCCACGGATCCGAACTCCGCGTCACAGCTCGGGCAGTAATGACCGAACGGTACGCGCCGGATCTCGAGGCTCGCCACCGCCGCGGCGTCCTGTGGCATTTCGGCCACAAGATGGGTCCGCAGCCCCGCCTCGAACTCGGTCGGGTCGTGGTGGCCACCGCGAACGACCAGCCGGACTTGCCCCACACGCAGGCCGTTCTCGCGCAGCAGCTTCGCCACGCCTCGCGCCAGACCTGCCTCGTGCATTCGATCGAACCTCCGTCGGGGACTCCGGAGCCGGGCTCAATCGCCCGTCGAGCGCGCGGCCGAGCCACTCGCCCACAGCTATCTCACACCGTCTCGCTCCAGTTTCCGCCTGCCGAGCGGCCCGCACCTCGTGCCGAAGGTCCCGACTAGGTCCCCATCGCTACGAGTGGGCGGGCGCTCGCTGGACGAAGCCGGCATCGCCCACTCGCCACTCACGTGACGAGCGGCGAGTCCTCCATGCCGACGCCCGCCAGGGCGTGCCTGCAGCGCGGGCAGCGGCCCTCGACCAGCCGCCACTCGGTAACGGCAAAGTCGGCGCGGGCGATCAGCCGCTCGCCGCAGCGGGCGCAAGAGGTGGTGGCCTCCTCCACCTCGGGCGCATTGCCCGACGTAGACGTGGCGCAAGCCGACCTCCCGGCCGATCTTCGCGGCTTCGACCAGAGTCGCCGCCGGCGTGGGCTGAAGCCGGCCGAGCCGGTAGGCCGGCTGGAAGCGGGTGAGATGCCAGGGCGTCTCGGGCCCGACCGCCGTGGCGATCCATTCGGCCATGGCCCGAAGCTCCTCGCGGATCGTCGTTCAGACCGGGGATCACGAGCGTGGTCAGCTCCAACCAGATGCCGCGCCGGCGCATCTCGATGACCGAGTCGCGGACCGGCTCCCACCGGGCGCCGCAGACGCGTCGGTAGAAGCCGTCGTTGGCGGCCTTGAGGTCGACGTTGGCGGCGTCCAGGTAGGGCGCGACAAGCTCGATCGCCTCGGGCGTCTCGTAGCCGTTCGTGACGAAGACGTTGTGCAGGCCGGCGGCGCGGGCCCGAACCATCGAGTCGAGGGCGAACTCGATGAAGACCGTCGGCTCGACGTACGTGTAGGCGATGCTCCGAACGCCCGCCGCGACGGCCTCCTCGACCACTTGCTCCGGGCGTGACGTGGCGGCTCTCCGGGACGACGCCCTCGCGATGGGCCTGCGACATCTGCCCAGTTCTGGCAGAAGGCGCAGTGGAAGTTGCAGCCCTGCGTCGCGACCGAGTAGGCGTAGCTGCCCGGCAGGAAGTGGAAGAAGGGCTTCTTCTCGATCGGCTCCGCCTTGGCGGCCACGATCTGGCCGTAGACCAGGGTGTAGAGCCAGCCGCCGCGGTTCTGGCGGACGCCGCAGATGCCGATCCGGCCCGGCCGAAGGACGCAGCGGTGGGCGCAGGCGACGCAGCGGACGCTGCTCGGGGCGAGGGGGTCGTCGAACGGCTCGCCGAGTAGCGCCGGGCGGATGTTGCGGCTCCGATTCGCCGCCGGGCCCGAGGTCGTCGACGCGCAGTCCTTCCGGCGGCTCCTCGCCGGGGAAGTGGGCGCGGACCGGCTCGGGCGGCGTGGCGTCGGGGTCGAAGCTGACGGGCGGAGCCTTGGTGAAGGTCTCGGCGCGCCTGCGTCGGTCGTCGTCATCAGGCCCTCTGAGTGCGGACTCGCCGTGACCGGATCCAGGGCCTCTGGGGACTGCCCTACTCCATTTGCAGTATGCCATCGGCAGCCCGAGCGGCCGCGTGCGTATCGCCGCCAAGGTATCGCCCAGTGGACGGCGGTCAACGAGAGCTACCTGCAGCGGCGTCGTGCCCGGATGGCGACGCATCGTGCCACGGCCCGCCTCGCAGATTCCCGGCCAGGCCTGGGTCCTTCGGCCCTTGCCCCGGGGCACGCCGCGCGCGACGCTACGGCCAACAAGTCCCGTGCGCGGGACTGCCACGGACCGCAAGGTTCGCGGCTTGTTCCGGTCGACGGGTTCCGCACCCGAAAGCGAATAGCGAATGGCGATCAGTCCAGTTGCCATGGCTCTCCGGCCGCCCCGTGCCGTGGGCGCCTCTCGTAATCGCCGAGGATCGCTGCAAGGGCTGCGAACTGTGCGTCGCCGCGTGCCCCAAGTGCGTCCTGGCCCTGGACCGGAGCCGCGTCAACGCTCCTCGGCTACCACCCCGTCGAGCTGACCGAGCCGCGGCCTGCACGAGCTGCGCCTTCTGCGCCCGCGTCTGCCCCGACGCCGTCTTCACGGTCTGGGCCGCGCCCCGAGAGGAGCGGTCGCGATGACCGAACCGCGAGTCGGAGTCGCGCCGGCCGAACGTCGCCGAGCTCGACGCCGGCCGGCGCGCCCGCGTACTGATGAAGGGCAACGAGGCCATCGCGGAGGCGGCGGTCCAGGCCGGCTGCGACGCCTACTTCGGCTACCCGATCACGCCCCAGGCGGAGCTGCTGGAGTGGATGGCTCGCCGCATGCTGGAGCTGGGCCGGGTCTTCGTCCAGGCCGAGAGCGAGCTGGGCGCCATCAACATGGCCCTCGGCGCGGCCGCCACCGGGCGCCCGAGTCATGGTCTCGTCGTCGAGCCCGGGCATCAGCCTGATGGCCGAGGCGATGAGCTACATGGCCGGCTCGGGCACGCCGATGGTGCTCGTCAACGTCATGCGTGCCGGCCCCGGCCTGGGCGGCATCGGCCCGTCCCAGAGCGACTACTTCCAGGCGACCAAGGGCCACGGCCACGGCGACTACCGCGTGCCGGTCCTCGCCCCCGCCTCGATCGGCGAGGCCATGGAGCTGATGGCGACCGCCTTCGAGCTGGCGGAGAGGTACCGGACGCCGGTCATGCTCGTCGCCGACGGGATCCTCGGCCAGGCGATGGAACCGGTCGAGCTTCGATTCCGAACGCCCGAGCGCCACGTGTTCGACTGGGCTCTGACCGGCGCGTCGGGCAGACCGGCTCGGATCGTCAAGTCGATCGACCTCGACCCGGAGGTTCTCGAGCGTCGCAACCTGGCCCTCCAGCACAAGTATCGCGAGATCGCCCGCCACGAGACCCGCTGGGAAGGCTGGCAGCTCGATGACGCCGAGTTCGCCATCGTCGCCTACGGCACCGCCGCGCGAGTCGCCCGCAGCGCCATCGCCAGAGCCCGCGAGAAGGGCATCAAGGTCGGGCTGTTCCGCCCGATCACGTTGTGGCCCTTCCCCGAACGCGAGCTGGCCCGACTCAGCCGGCAATCTGAGCGGAATCCTGACCGTGGAGCTCTCGTCGGGCCAGATGGTCGAGGACGTCCGGCTGGCGGTCGAGGGCCGCTGCCCGGTGGCCTTCCACGGCCGAATGGGCGGCCTTGTGCCGACGCCGGACGAGGTTGCTCGGCGCCCTGAAGGCCCTGCGCGGGAAGGCCGAACGAGCCCGGTCCGGCCACGCGGTGCACTCCGGAGGCCGGCGCATGACACTGCAAGCCCGCCGCTCCCCTTCCCGACCCCGCGCGAACGCGGGCGTTCGCGGCGCGAACGCGAGCGTTCGCGGCGCCGGCGATCGCGGCCGTGCGCCCAGTGCGCAGGCCGGCGCCGCGCGGCTGGTCTACCGCAAGCCGGACGTGCTCGTCGACCGCGCCACTCACTACTGCCCCGGCTGCGGCCACGGCGTGATCCACCGCCTCCTGGCCGAGGTGATGACCGAGCTGGACCTGCCGGCCCACACGATCGCCGTCGCCCCGGTCGGATGCGCGGTCTTCATCTACGACTACTTCAAGGTCGACTTCGTCGAGGCGCCGCACGGCCGCGCCCCGGCCGTGGCCACGGGCATCCGCCGCGTCCGGCCGGAGGCCTTCGTCCTCACCTACCAGGGCGACGGCGACCTGGCGGCGATCGGGACGGCGGAGATCGTCCACGCCGCGGCCCGCGGCGAACGCATCACGGCGATCTTCGTCAACAACGGCATCTACGGCATGACCGGCGGCCAGATGGCCCCCACCACGCTCCTCGGCCAGCGGACCACTTCCTCACCGAGCGGCCGCGACGCGGTTCTGATGGGCTACCCGATCCGGATCACCGAGATGCTGGCCCAGCTGCCGGGCGTCACCTACGCGGCCCGCGGCAGCGTCGCCGACGTTTCCTCGATCGGCAAGCTCAAGGCGATGATCAGGAGGGCCTGCCAGGTCCAGCTCGAGGGCGGCGGATTCGCCCTCGTCGAGGTCCTGTCGAATTGCCCCGTCGGCTGGGGCATGACGCCTCAGGAGTCGCTCGAGCATCTCAAAGGCCCGGTTGCGGAGGCCTATCCGCTCGGTGTCATCGTGGACCGTACGGCTGTCGGGCCGGCCGGTCCGGTAGCGGCGCATCCGGCAGCCGCCGCGGCCGAAAGGCCGGAGGCCTGACACATGGAGCACTCGGTCGTATTCGCCGGCTTCGGGGGCCAGGGCCTTCTGTTCACCGGCCAGGCCCTCGCCCGCGCCGCGATCAAGGACGGCCTGGAGGTCTTCTGGATCCCTTCCTACGGTCCCGAGATGCGCGGCGGCACGGCCTCGTGCACCGTGATCGTCGGCGGCGAACCGATCGGCTCGCCCGTCGTCGACCAGTTCGACGCCGCGGTCGTGATGAACCTCCCGTCGCTTCGCAAGTTCGGTCCGCTGGTCGCACCCGGCGGGCTGCTGATCGTCAACAGCTCGCTCCTCGGCGACCACGGAGGCGGCCGCGCCGACATCGATGAGATGCGGCTTGCCGTGCACCGAGCTGGCGGCCAGGGGCGGCGACGACAAGCTGGTGAGCGTCGTCGCCCTCGGCGCCCTCGTCGGACGTCTCGGCTGGGTGACCCCGGACTCGATACGCGCCGCCCTGCGCGAGATGGCGGGCAGGAAGCGGCCGGAGGTGGTCGATGCCGACCTCGGCGTCTTCCAGGCCGGTCTCGAGGCCGGGGCGGTGGGCGCGGCGGCTTAGGCGGCGCGGCGACCCCTCGAGCTGTCGCGATCCCAGGCAGGTGCCCACGCTAGACTGCGGTCGCATGCCCGACGCCGACGCCCGGGCGAACCGAGAGGATTCCGCGAATGCTCGACGCCGCACCGAGGCTCGTCCCGAGGCCGCTCCGGCAGCGATACGCCGACCTCCGCGGCTGGGCCGACCGGCCGCCGGTTCGGCGCGGCGTCCTCGCCCTTGCGGTCCTGATGGCCGTCGCCGTCTACGTGTACTACCTGCGCAACGTCTACGAGGGTGACGCCTACGGCTACTGGCAGAGCATCCGCTGGGAGAACCTCTACCAGAACGCGACCGCATCCGGCGCGGCGCCCCAGGGCTACCTCTACTCCCCAGCCTTCGACCAGGCCCTGTGGCCGCTGCTCTCCCTGCCCTGGCTGGCCTTCCACGCCATCTGGCTCGGGCTGTTGACGGCCCTCCTGGCCTGGATGGCGCGTCCGTGGCTGGCGTGCCTGATCTTCGCGACGTTCCTCGTGCCCGGCATCGACCTGCTGGCGGTCCCCAGGCACTACCTCTCGAGCGGCAACATCTTCCTGCCCATGGCCCTCGCCGTCGTGGCCGGGTTCCGCTGGCCGTGGACGTACTCGTTCCTGCTGCTCACGAAGGTCACACCGGGAGTCGGCCTGCTGTGGTTCCTGGTCCGTCGGGAGTGGCGCAATCTCTTCATCGCGCTCGCGGCAACCGCCGCGGTCGTCGTTGTGTCGTTCTCGTTCTCATCCAATCTCTGGTTCGACTGGGTCAACGTCCTGAAGAGCAACGCCGGCTACCCCGAGCCGTCGTTCGCCATCCACGTTCTGCCGCTCCTGCCCCGCCTCGTGATCGCCTCGCTGATGACCGTGGTGGCGGCCCGCTACGACGCCCGATGGGTCGTCCCTATCGCGGCCATGATCGCCCTGCCGTACATAACGGACACCGCCCTGATCATGGTCGTCGGCGTGGTGCCGCTGCTTCGCCACGACGCCTGGACGGAGCGCCCGAGCGGCCGCACGGACTCCGAGGCGCGCGCGGCCGGGCCGATACGAGCCGCCCGGCCCGCCCGGGCAGAATCAGAACCGGGGCCCCTTACGTAGCCCCGGTTCTGGTGACGGCTGTGGATTTGCTCTAGGAATGCGGTCCGGCGCGGAGAACGCCGGCCATCTCCTGCAGGGTTTGCCAGTTGAGGAGGCGGTCGTCCTGGGAGGTCAGCAGCTCGGCGGAGGGATTGCCCTCCTTGTCGAAGTGCTGGGCGAAACGCCCTTCGGTCCGGGCGAAGGAAACGAAGTCGAACGTGGAGCCGTCCGGGCTCTTGGTCCAGTCTTCCTTCACGGCCGGGTTGCCCTGCAGAGAGAGACGCTCGGCGGTCGAGCGCCCGCGCCGCGGGTCGTAGGTGAAGAGAGGGAATGCCCGCGACTCGACGGCCAGCTTGGCCTGCCTGGTGCCCATGTCGTCGGCGATGCCGTGCTCGGGCATGCAGGGTGCGTAGGCGATGACGACTGCCGGACCCGGGTACTCGTTGGCCTCCATGACCGCCTTGTAGAGGTGGTTGATGGTGCAGGCCGCGACCTGGGCGATATACGCGTCGCCGTGGGCCACCAGGATCCGGCCGAGTTCCTTGCGCTTCTCGGACTTGCCATGCTCGGCCTTGCCGTAGGCGGCGAGCTTGGAGACCTGCGCCGTGAACGAAGCCGTCGATGCCTGGCCGCCGGTGTTCGAATAGACGCCCGTGTCCAGGACGAGGACCTTGACGTCCATCCCCGAGGCGACCAGTCGCGACAGCGACTGGAAGCCGATGTCGTACATGGCGCCGTCGCCGCCGAAGACCCACAGCCGCCGCTCGGGGTGGCCGTCCTGGTCCCAGCGGAGCCGGATGCCCATGGCGTCGGCCGGGCCGTTCTCGAAGAGCGAGTTGGTCCACGGAACCGTGAACGGGTTGTACGGGTAGGTGCTGCCGAGAACGCTGTTGCAGCCGGTCTCGGCGACGATGCCCATGCCCTGCGGTCCGTAGGTCTGGAGCGTGGCGGCGACGACCATGCGGATCAGCGTGCCTTCGCCGCAGCCCGAGCAGGAGCCGGCGCCACCGACGTAGCCGAAGGCGTGTTCGCCGAGCATCAGGTCGGCCAGGACCTTCTCGTTGCGGTATTCGACCGGCGTTGGGGGCAGGGACTTGTAGAAGGCGATGTCGCGGCGGAAGCGGTCGAGCGTGGACTCGCCGCTGGCCTCGGCATCGACCTTCTCCACCATCGTCAGGGCGTTGTGGTCGAGCGCTGCGCAGACTTCAACGCACTCGGCGCACCCCTTGCAGTGGTAGGGGTCGATGAAGAGACCGAAGTCGGCGCCTTCGAGGCCCTTCTTGGCGGGCACCTCGGCGTACTTGGTGGTGTGGACGAAGTGCGACTTCGCCGTCTGGGTCGCGAGGTCCGCGTTCGGACTGCCCGCGGCAAAACCGTCGATTGCCTTGGCCAGCGAACCCTTGGGCTGGGCAGTCGCCATGATGGCGGTGTCCGGGCAGGCGCTCACGCAGGCCATGCAGCCGACGCACTTCTCGGCATCGAACTGCGGGATGAGCGGCGACAGGGCGCTGAAGTCGCGTACTCCCGCGGTGGCCGGGGCGATGAGGCTCCGTCCCACGCCGATGTCGGCCGGCAGATCGACATCCGCGATGCCGCGACGATAGGCATCGATGACGTTCGTGTTGAAGTCGTCGATGTACGCCTTGACGTCGAGGGTCTGGGGCGCGATCAGTCCCGGGCCGGTCCCGAGCTTGGAGATGTCGACCATGGGCGCCGGGCTGTGGCCGTTGTTCTTTGTGGCAATCGTCTCGGTCATCGCTCGCTCAGTCTTCGGGTTACTTCAGCCACGACCGCACGAGGTCGCTGGCGGAAATGATTCCGATCGGGGTGGACGCTCCGTCTGTTACGACGAGGCGGTGGACACGGCGCCCGTCCATGACCTTGGCGGCCTCTTCGAGGGTGGCCGTCATGGAGATGGTGAGGGCCGGCGTGGTCATGATCTGCCCGACGGGCAGGCCGGGCCAGTTCTGGACGTACTGCTGGTTGGCTCTCGCTCGAACCAGGTCTGTCTGACTCAGGACACCCACCAGAGCTCCGCCCGCATCCAGGACCGGAAGACCGGTGATCTTCTGGGTGTCGAGGATCTTGGCGGCCTCCGCGAGGGAGGCCGTCTCGGCGATGGAGATCGGGTTGGCAGTCATGACCTCGCCAACGGTTCGAGCATGGTTCATCGAGCGGCCTCGACGGCGGGCCTTGCGGCGAGTGCCGCGGTGACGTCGATCACGCCGTCATACGCACCCTGGATGACAGCCAGGTTGGCATCGACGACGGCGGTGCCGCGCTTGCCGAAGAAACGGGTCAGGTTGCCGCGGACCGCCTCCATCAGAGCCGGCCGGTCGAGACCGGCGCGTTCGGCGAAAGGCGAGACCCGCAGGAAGACGCCGACCAGCGCCACGCCCTGCATCCGGATCTCGAGATCCGGGCGAGGTGCGTGCTTCATGGCGAGCGACGCGGTGTCCAGGGCCAGAAGCCGGATCTTGCGAGCCAGCATCTCCGCTCGCGTTGCGGGCGGGAGTGCGGCCCAGATCTCTTCCGGATCCGTCAGCGGAGTCGGCACGAAGACCGTGCCGCCGTCAACGAGACCCGCCAGCGGATTGCCCTGCTTGAACGAGTTGGTGTCGAAGAGCGGCACGAAGTCCACTTCCGTCAGCTCGTTGTGGAGCCGGATCGGTTCCTCCGCGATCGTCAGGAAATAGGTCGTCGGGAGACCCTTCTTCTCCGAGCCGTAGCGCGGATAGGCCTGGACGTAGAGGTTGAACAGCTCGCCCACGGTCGTCGCCACGAGCTTGTTCGTGGTGACGCTGCCGAAGCCGCCGACCGAATGGCCGCGCAGGCTGTAGGCGCCCTTGGGACGGACGTTGATGCCGCTCATCGTCAGAGCCTGAGGGTGTTTGATGCCGAGCACCGCGTGGCGGTGTTCCTTCATGGCCTTCTCGTCCGTCATCATGTCGAAGACGGCGCCGAGGTCGCCCGGCTGGATGTCGCGGGAGCCGAGGCCACCCGCAACCGACACGACACGCGGCAGGTGGGCGCCGTCCATCGCCGCATCGGCGAGGGCGGACTTGAGCTCACGAGTCAGCGGATTGTCCGCGGCCGCGGGATCGTCCGTGCGCTCCACCACAGCCACAACCTTGGCGTTGGCGAGCGCCGCTGGCGAGCTGGGTGGCCGGGAACGGCCGGAAGCAGGTGACGGTGATGCAGCCGACCTTGCGACCCTCGGCGCGGAGCGAATCCACGACCGCGAGAGCCGTATCGGCCATCGTCCCCATCGATACGAGGACGTAGTCGGCATCTTCGGTTCGGTAGGGAGCGATCATGCCGTACGGGCGGCCGGTGAGCTCCGTCCATTCGGCCATGGCGCGTTCGACGATCTCGGGCAGGCGGTCGTACCAGGCCCGCATGCCGATGCGGCCCTTCATGTACGAGTCCTGGTTCTGGACCGGACCCGAGAGCAGGGCATCGTTGGGGTCGAACAGGTTGCGGACCGTCTTGCGGGGATCGCCCACGAAGCGGCGGAGCAGGTCGTCTTCGGGGAGAAGGACGTTCTCGATCGTGTGGGTGGTCAGGAAGCCGTCCTGGGCCACGAACCACGGCGTCTCGCCGTCTTCGGCGACGCGCCGAGCGATAGCGGTGAGGTCCGCCGCCTCCTGGCAGTTGCGGGCGAAGAACTGGCCCCAGCCCGTGTCGGCGACACCCATCATGTCGTCGTGGCCGGCATGGATGTTGAGAGCCTGCCAGGTGAGGGCGCGAGCCCCGACATGGAAGACCGCAGGCAGACGCTTGCCGGCGATGGTGTACAGGACCTCCTTCATGAGGATCAGGCCCTGGGCGGACGTGAAGTTCGTGACCCGGCCACCGGCAAGGGCAAAGCCCTCGGCGGCAGAGGCGGAGGAGTGCTCAGACTCCGGCTCGACGAACTTCAGGTGCGTCCCCCACAGGTTGGGGGTGCCGTTGGCGACGGCAACCTGGTAGACCGCCGCCATGGTCGTCGAGGGCGTGATCGGGTAGGCGCACGCGCCGTCACTGATCCTTGTCTCGACGTAGGCGATGGCCTCCGAGCCGTCGATGATGGCCGGGATGCCTGGGAATTCTGGAGTCGGCTTGTTCGTCACGATGGTCGGTTCACTCAATGCGCGCAGCTGGCGGGCCAGCGCGCTTCCATCTAGATGTTTGAGCAGGGTGCCGCCAATCCCGCTGGCGACTGCCTCGCGCTGCTCGTCCGTGTGCCAATAGGAGGCCAGCACGGCGATCCGTTCCGGGGGAACCAGATCGCGCAGTGCCGCCGCCATCGGCCGCCATCCCCCCGCGACGTCCGCATCGAGCAGCACCACATCCGGCCGGGCGGTAGCGGCCTCGCGGGCCGCGGATTCACACGACGCCTGAGCGACGATGAAGCCATGGCGCGAGAGGTGATCGCAGAGCGCCTCGGTCGCGGCGCGGTGCTGACTGACGATGAGCAGTCGGCGCAAAGGTATCTGGGAGTCGGCGAGCATGCCGTAAGGGTGCGCCGCGGGCTGGACCACCCCTAGCGACAGGGCTCCCTAAGACCGGGGGCCATATGGCCCGCACGGGCACAATCCGGGATAGGGGCCTACCCCTCGAACGGGCAGGTGCCTCTTGCCGCCGGGGTAGCCCGGACGGTCCGGAACGCCCGGCCGCCGGCGGGCCCTTTCTACCGCCCCCGGACACCTCTTGGAGCGGGTACGACATGCCCGCGGCGGAGGGCCATTCGGCACTGCGCAGGGTCCTCGTGGACCCCCAGACTTCCCCTCGTGACGAACGCCGGAGGGGACGCCCGGCGTTCGTCCTTTTTATGCCCACCGGCCGCCGCAGCTCCTAGAGCCCGAAAACCTTCTTTGCGTAAGCGCTGAGCTCGTCGCGAAAGTCCGGGTGGGCGATCCCGATCAGCCGTCTGGCGCGCTCTCGAAGGCTTTGCCCGAACAGCTCGGCCACGCCGTACTCCGTGACGATCGTGACGGGATGGGAACGGGTCGTGGTTACCCCGGCGCCTTCCTTGAGCGCGACCGTAATCCGCGAGACCTTGCCATCGGCTGCCGTGGAAGGAAGAGCGATTATCGCCCGACCCTCCTCCGCGAGTGCCGCCCCACGGACGAAGTCCAGCTGGCCGCCGACGCCGCTGTACATCCGGTGCCCGATCGAATCGGCGCAAACCTGCCCCGTGAGATCCACCTCGATGGCCGAATTGATGGCCGTCATGCGCCGCTGGCGGCGGATGACCGAGGTGTCGTTGGTGTAGTCCACCTGCCGCATCTCGACCATCGGGTTGTTGTCCACGAACTTGTAGAGGCGCTTGGTGCCCATCATGAACGTGACGACGATCTTGCCGCAGTCGACGTCCTTCCTCTGGCACGTGACCACGCCGCGCTCGACCAGGTCGACGAGCACGTCGGTGAACATCTCGGTGTGAATGCCCAGGTCCTTCTTGTGGTAGAGGTACTGGCCGACCGCACTCGGGATGGCGCCGATGCCCATCTGCAGCACAGCCTCGTCGGGCACGAGTTCCGCCACGGACTCGCCGATGCGCCGCTCGATATCGTTGATCTCGGGGTCGGGATGCTCGTATGGAGGCTGGTCTACCTCGACGCCGTAGTCGATCCGATCGACGTGGACGAAGCTGTCGCCCAGCGTTCGCGGCATCGACGGATTGATCTGGGCGATGACGGTCTTGGCGCAGCGGATCGCGGTGAGGGTCGTGTCCACGGACGTGCCGAGCGAGCAGAAGCCGTGATCGTCGGGCGGCGTCACGTTGATAAGCGTCGCGTCGAGCGGCAGAACGCCCTTCTCGAAAAGGGCCGGTATGTCCGAGAGGAAGACCGGGATGAACTCCGCTCGGCCCTCGTTCACCGCCGCGCGGGCATTCGGGCCGATGAAAAGAGACCTGTGGAGGAAGTGGCCGACCATCTCAGGCGCTAGATGAGGATGCGGCCCCTCGGCGTGCATGTGGACGATCTTGACGTCTTGCAGCTCCGGCGCTCTCTCAACGAGAGCACTCAGGAGGACCGACGGCGTGGCCGCAGCCCCCTGCATGAAGATCTGTTGGCCGGACTTGATCCCCGAGACCGCTTCGGCGGCGCTCACTATTCGCATGCGCGGAGTGTACGGGGCGCGGCGAATTGAGGGAGAGCCGAAGGCCATGGGCGAAGATGCCGGGCGGCCCGGATGGCGACGGGACGACCGGCAGTGACGCAGCTTCCGGTCTGCCGCGGCCGATCGACGCCTAGCTTCGCTCCGCGAAGCTCAGGCGCCGCCCTTCATGCGGTGGCGGGCGACGAAAGCGGCGGCCTGGGCTCGCCGCTCGAGATTCAGTTTCGAGAGGATCGAGCTGACGTAGTTCTTCACCGTCTTGTCGGACAGGAAGACGTCGGAGGCGATCTCCTTGTTGGTCTTTCCCTCCGCGACCAGCAGCAGGATCTTCTGCTCCTGCTGGGTCAATTGCGCCATTTCGTCCGTGTAGGTGCCCGTGGCGATGCGGCGCACCCTATCCAGCACCTTCTCGGTCACGGCCGGGTCCAGCAGAGACTCGCCACGACCGACCGACTCGAGGGCGCTGACGAGGTCACGGCCGCGGATCTGCTTGAGCAGATAGCCCGAGGCTCCGGCGATGATTGCCGAAAGGACGGCTTCCTCGTCCGGGTAGCTGGTCAGGATGACGACCCGGGTCCGCGGGAACTCGGCCCGGATCTCGCGACAGGCCTCGATCCCCGAGCCGTCCGGCAGGCGCACGTCCATGACGATCAGGTCCGGCTCGAACTTGCGGGCCATCTCCAGAGCTTCGGCGGCGGTGCCGGCCTCGGCCACAACCTGGAAATGCTCGCGCCGCTCCAGCAGCGAGACCAGGCCCTGGCGGACGACCTCGTGATCGTCGACGACGAGTAACCTCAGCGGGCGAGCTTCGGTCTGGTCTGTCATACGTCTCCTCGATCCGTGGCCTCGCCTGCCGGAAGGTCGCGACGGGTCACCTCGACGATGATACGCGTGCCGCGGCCGGGACCACTGTCCACCTCCAGGGCGCCTCCGATGGACGAGACACGAGCTCGCATGTTGACCAGGCCCTGATGACCTGCGCTGCGGGACTTGGTCGCGTCGAAGCCGACGCCGTTGTCGCTCACGACCATCTTGACGCGGCCGCGCCCGCGACTCGACCTCCACGGTACCGCGCGTCCCCTTCGAGTGGCGCGCGATGTTGCTGAGGGCTTCCCGGGCGATCGAAAGCAGCTGGCCGGTCACGTCGGGCGGGAGGTCCAGCTCCTCCGCCCCTGAGGTATCCAGGTCGATGTCGACCATGCTGTTGACTCGGAACTCGTCGGCAAGCGCCGCGAGGCCACCCACCAACCCCGCCTGCTCGAGCAGCTCGGGCCGGAGGCCGAAGATGAAGTTGCGGATGTCGCGAATTGACTGGTCCAGCGAATCGATGGCCCGCTCGACGCGAGCCCTGGCTACCTCGGGCTCGTCCGCCATCAGGTCCGGAACATCTTCCAGCGACAGGCCCACGGCGTAGATGCTCTGGATGATGCCGTCGTGGAGGTCGCGACCGATGCGCTCTCGTTCGTCGACGATTGCCAGCCGCTGAACCTGCTCGTGGAGCCGGGCGTTTTCGATCGCGATGGCGGCGTGCAGGGCGAACATCTCGACGAGCCGCTCGTCGTCCTCGGTGAAGTCGCCGGACGGCTGCTTGTTCGTGAGATAGAGGCGGCCGATGGAGCGGCCCTTGACGCCGATCGGCACCCCCAGGAGGGTGGTCATCGGCGGATGGTTGGGCGGGAAGCCGTTGCGCCGGGGATCGGTGGCGATGTCGTGCACGCGGACCGGATGAGTCTGGCGGGCGATCGCGCCCAGGAGTCCCAGACCGCGCGGCGGAGCACCGATCCGTTCTCGTTCGGCGCGGGTGATGCCGCTCGTAACGAAGCGCTCGATCCCGCCTTCCTGGTCCACGATCCCGAGGGCCGCGTACTGGGCGTGGGCCAGCTCGCGGACGCGATCCGTGATCAGCTGCAGGACGCGATCCAGGTCCAGGACGCCGGCGATGCCGCGGGTGGCGCTATCGAGCGCGGTCAGTTCCTCGGAAGCCCGGCCGGCTCGGGCCCGTGACCAGGCCGACCCGATCACGATCTCCAGGCCGCTTGCGCACTCGTCGACCGACGATACCGCTCCCGGCGGGGCGTCCAGCTGGAGGGTCGCCAGGACGAGGTCGCCGAAACGGAGCTGATAGGTTCGAAGTCCGGCCGTCTCGGCCCCCTGGTCGAGGAGGCTGCCGGCCCGCAGCTCGACCTCGGTCACGGGCGGGGCGTCGAGATGGAGATGACCGCCGCGCAGTCCGGAACTGGCGACGACGCGGGCGAACCCGTCCTCGAGGCAGGCGTAGCTTTCAGGGCTCGGATCCGCCTGCCACTGCTCCAGCGCCTCGCCGACGTCTCGGAGGCCGACCAGGCCGGCGGGGCTCTCGCTCGCGTTCGGGGTGGAATTGGGGGCGCTCATCATCAGGAGCCTAGCAGGAGGCCCGATCGGGCGTGTCGCGGGAGGCGGCCATGGCTGGCCGCACGAAACGGGCGAACGGGACCGAGCAACCGAAGAGGCGCCACCGCAGAGTGCCGAGCGCGGCGGTGTGGCGAGCCGAGCGCGGCGGTGTGGCGAGCGGCGGCTCCGGCCTTCCCGCAGTTGTCCGGCTGTCCCGGACAGAAACCGACCGCATCGCTCGTTCGGGCGCAAGCCTGGACCCGGAGCGCCGCCCTCGATGGTTGAACGCGCCCCGGCGCGGCCGAATTGGCCTCTGTCGCCACCAATTCGGCTCGCGCGGACGATTGACATCGCACACCGCCAACCCACAACCAGCCTGCTGGCCGAATCTTGTCCGGCCACGCCGGACATCTGCGAGATCCGCATTCGCAACGAGCGCCGGCATCGCGTCGCCGGTAGGGCCGAACAGCGACCAACGCCCAGCCGGTACTCCGGTGCTCGCTCAGCACACCATGGTTCCGCGGGTCGTACTGAGTCGAGCAGCTGACCGCCGAAACGGGCCGGCCCACCCGGTTCGGCGGAGGCCGGGGACCTTTGTGCCCGCGCGAACGGGCCGGAGGTCCCTTGGCCCTCCCCCGAAGCGCGCCCACCATCGCCGAACACGAGGCTGGCAGCAAGTCGGCTCGTTCGGCGGCACGAGAACGTATGCCTCAGCTCGAAGTCATCTTGTTCGCGACCGACGGATCGCCCGCGTCGGAGCCGGCCAGCGACCAGGCGATCGATCTCGCCACCCAGGTCCAGGCGCGCCTCCTTGTCGTCAGTGTCCTCTCCGCGGCGACACGCCCTTCCGAGGCCGCGGCCGGCTCGGCGGTAACCGACTCGCGTGATTCCCTGACGGCCAAGGCCCAGGCGATCGTGCAGCGGGCCAAGGCTGCCGGTGTCGACGCCACGTTCCTGGTCTGGGAGGGAGAGGCCGGCGACGCGATCGTCGCCGCGGCGGACGCGGAGAACGCCGATCTCATCGTCGTCGGCTCGCACGGCCGCAGCGGCGTCAGCCGGTTCCTGATCGGCAGCGTCTCGGACTACGTGGTCCGCCACGCCCACTGCCCGGTGATGGTGATCCGCGGCCGCCCCGACGCGGTCCGGCGCTAGTCGCGCCCTCCGCACTCTGGGCGCGCCGCATGACCGGCTCGCCGCGGCGGTATCTACGATGACGCAATGTCCGGACGAATTCACCATTACGAAACCACGCTCGAATGGCAGGGCAACCTCGGGACGGGCACGAGCGGCTATCGAGACTACGGCCGGACCAACGAGATGCGAGGCGAGGGCAAGCAGCCGATCCCCGGCTCCGCGGATCGCCACTTCCGCGGCGAGCCCGACCGCTGGAACCCTGAGGAACTGATGGTCGCGGCCCTGGCCGAGTGCCACTTGCTCACATACCTGCACCTGGCCGCAGACAACGGCGTCGTGGTCATCGCCTACGCCGACGCCGCGAGCGGCACGATGGCCGAGACCGAGGGCGGCGGCGGGCACTTCACCGAAGCCACTCTCCGGCCGGTCGTCACGGTTGCCCATGCGTCGATGGCCGATCGGGCGCAGGAACTCCACGCAGATGCGGAGAAACTGTGCTTCATCGCCCAGTCGGTGAACTTCCCGGTCCATTGCGAGCCGAAGGTCGTGGTCGGGGCCGAGGCGGGGCCGGGAGCGGCAGCCGGTCCGCGCACATAGTCGGACGCCCGAACCCTGCTCGATCCGCGCTCTTGTCCCGGCGCGGGGCGAACCGTCCCCCGCCGCGCCGACTCTCCTACTTCGTGTATGCGCCTTCCGGGTCGAGCTCCTGGCGGATCAGGCGCAGCTCTTCGGCCGAAGGTTCGGGCGTCGTCGGCAGCGGCTCGGCCACCTTTGGTTCCCAGCCGATCGTGTCTCGAACCTGGGCCAGCGTGGCGCCCGGATGGATGGAGTCGAGGCGCATCTCGCCGGTTTCGTCGAAGTGGTAGATGCCGAGGTCCGTCACGACCACCGACGGCCCCGATCCGAGCCAGCCCTCCTCGCGCCGCGTCCGAGCCGCCGCTTCCGCGCCGCCCAGGTTGCCGGGCGAGGTCCGGAAGTCGATCCGGTCGACGAACGAGCGCTTCGACTGGCGCATGATCACGAACACCTGGCGGGCGTTGATCGCGATCTCGCACGCGCCACCGGAACCCGGCAGCCGGGTCTTCGGATGCTCGTAGTCGCCGATGACCGTGCTGTTGATGTTGCCGAATCGATCGATCTGGGCGGCGCCCAGGAAGCCCACGTCCACCAGCCCACCCTGCAGGTAGAAGCTGAACAGCTCGAACATCGAAACCGCGGCGGTTGCCCCGGTGACGATGGTCGGGTCGCCGATCGAGAGCGGCAGTCGGGCCGGTTTGGCACCGAACGCGCCCGACTCGTAGACGAGCTCGAGCGTGGGGGCCACGGTGAGCCGGGCCAGGTTGACGGCGATGTTCGGCAGGCCGACTCCCACGAAGCAGACTCGCTGGCCGGCCAGCTCGCGGGCCGCGGCCACGATCATCATCTCGGACTTGCTGAACGCCGGGCCGGCCGAATTGGCGCCCGAGCCCGAGCCGGAGCCGGAGCCGGCGCCGCCGCGGCATGCTCGCTCATCTGTACTCTCCGTAGTCGACCGAACCGGAGGGCGCCGAGCCCGAGGGCCGCAGGCCGGCGAGCCTTTCGGGCCCGAGCTTCTCGACGTACTCGCCCCGACCGCCGACTCCGTAGACCCATTCGTCGAGCCAGGCGGCCGTCGATGCGGCGTCGCGGCTGATGGCGTCCCAGTCGCGGTAGAAACGGTTGTCTCGGTCGTAGGCGCCCTGGACGTAAGAGGGGTGGGCGCCCCATGGCTCGACCACGACCGCGTCCACGATCAGGCCTGGGATCACGGTTCGGTTTGGATCGGTGCGGATGACGGCTTCGTCGACCAGCTCCTCGACGACGACGATCACCCGCTCGGCCGCGAAGGCGGCTTCCTTCTGACAGCCGAGCAGGCCCCACATCTGGGTATTGCCCTCCGCGTCCGCGCGCTGGGCGTGGACGACGGTCACGTCCGGCTTGAGCGGCGGCACCGCGTAGACCGTCTCATCGCCGAACGGCGAGCGGATCGGCCGGATCAGCGGGTTCGCCTTTGGCAGATCCGTTTCGAAGTACGACCGCAGCGGGAAGAACGGCAGGTTCGACGCCCCGGCCGTGTACCGCCCGACCATGCCGAAGTGGCTGTATTCCTCCAGCTCGAGCGGCGCGGGATCGGATCCGCGTCTTCCACGCGGCGGCGAATCGCATGCAGGCCGCCGACGCCGGGATTGCCGAGCCAGCTGAAGACGAGCTTTCGGGCCGTGCCGGCCGCAACCATCTGGTCGTAGATCAGGTCCGGCGTGAGGCGGGCCAGGGTCAGGTCGCGCTTACGCTGCCGGATGATCTCGTGCCCGGCGGCGAAGCAGATCAGATGCGTGAAGCCTTCGATGGCGACGACGTCACCGTCGTGGACGAGGGCGGCGACGGCGTCGCGCATCGACGCGACCTTACCCATCGGCGCTCACCTCGCGATCACCTGCGGATCAACTGAGACCATCATGGCACGCGCCGCAAAGCCGGGCCGTCAAGCTTTGGCCGCGACCTCGGCTACGGCCTCGCCGAAGATCCTCAGGCCCACGGCCGCCTCCTCTTCGGTCAGCACGAGCGGCGGCGAGATCCGGATGACCGAATGGCCCGCGCCCAGGGTCAGCAGGCCGCGCTGGAAGGCCGGCCCATTCGACCGCGTCGGCGTGCTCGTGGGTGTCGAACTCGACGCCGATCATCAGGCCGATACCGCGCACGTCTCGCACGATGCCGGGGAATCGGCTCTGCAGGCTCGCGAAGCCCGGGCAGCAGCTGGTCGCCCCGCGCCTTCGCATTGGCCATCAGACCGCCTTCGAGCAGCTTGATCGTCTCGAGCGACGCCGCGCAGGCGACGGGGTTGCCGCCGTACGTGGTGCCGTGGGCGCCCGGACCCCATTTGGTCATGAGCGACTCGCGGGCGATGAACGCTCCCAGGGGCATGCCGCTGGCGATCCCCTTGGCCGTAGCGACGATGTCCGGCTCCACGTCCCAGTTCTGGATGGCCCACATCTTGCCGGTCCGGCCGGCGCCGCACTGGACCTCGTCGGCGATCAGCAGGATTCCGTGCTTGTCGCAGATCGCGCGCACGCCCGCGAGGAAGCCGTCCTCCGGGACGACGTAGCCGCCCTCGCCCTGGATCGGCTCCAGGATGATCGCCGCCACCTCTTCGGGCGAGACGAGCTTGTCGAAGAGGACCTCGTCGAACCACTTGAGGTCCTCGACGTGCCCGAACGGGGCATGGAAGACGCCCGGGAGCATCGGTCCGAAACCGGCGTGGTACTTGGCCTTCGAGGCGGTCAACGAAACGGAGCCGTACGTCCGTCCGTGGAACGCTCCCAGGAACGCGACTATGTACTGCCGCTTGGTGGCGAACCGGGCCAGCTTGACCGCGCCTTCGACGGCCTCGGTCCCGGAGTTGCCCAGGAAGACCCGGCACTTCTCCTGCGATCGGAGCGATGCGGGCCAGCTCGGAGCACATCTCGGCGTAGATGGGCAGGTAGAAGTCGGCGCTGTAGTGGATCAGCTTGCCGGCCTGGTCCTGGATCGCGGCGACGACGTCGGGATGGCAATGGCCGGTCGAGGTGACGGCGATACCGGCGTTGAAGTCGAGAAGGAGGTTGCCGTCGATGTCCTCGATCGTGCATCCCTCGCCCCGAACCGGCACGACCGGATACGCTCGCGGCACGCTGGGAGAAGTCCACTGGCGGTCGAACTCGAGGTGAGCGCGCGCTCTGGGGCCGGGCAGCTCGGTGACGAGGTGCGGAACAGCGGAGGCCTGGACGAGCTCGCCGGGAGCCTGGGTCACGGTGCACCTCGACACGTGTATGGCGGGCCGCGGATCGGGCGCAGCTGCCGCTGGGACGGATAGCCTTTATGCAGGCTGGATAGTCCACTCAGTATATCCGGGCGGCACCCGAGGCTCAGGCCCCGTGCTCCGCCTTGTGTGCCGCGTCCGCCTCGGCCTTGGTCTTGTGGATCGTGCCGGGGGCGTGTTCGGGCGGGGCATAGATCGTGTAGAGCCTGAGGTCCGTCTTGCCCGTGTTCACGAAGTTGTGGCGCGTTCCGGCTGGGACGTGCACGAGCCGGTCGACGGAGACGGCGCTCTTCTCTCCGTCCAGGATCGCCTGGCCTTCGCCCTGGACGAAGACCAGCACCTGGTCCACGTCCTTGTGGACCTCACTGCCGATCTCGCCCCCCGGTGGGATGCTCATGACGACGATCTGGGCATTCGGTCCGGTTGCCAGGACCTCGCGGAAATAGGTATTGGCCTTCGCAAGCTTGACGATGTCCTGGTTGAAAGCCATGTCTCGCCTCTCCTTGGCTGCAGCCCGCTCGGCCGGTCAGTCGACCAGGGTCTGGGATTGCTCGCGCATGAACTGCTGGACGTAGTAGAGGCCGCCGGAGGCCTTGCCGGTGGTGCCCGAGCCCTTCCAGCCGCCGAAGGGCTGGATTCCGGGCCACGCGCCCGTGGTGGCGCCGGCGCGCCGGTTGATGTAGATGACGCCGGCCTCGATCGCCGCCTCGAAGCGGGCGATCTCCGCGCGATCCTCGCTGAAGAACCCGGCCGTCAGGCCGTAGACCGTGTCGTTGGCGCGCTCGATGGCTTCGTCCAGCGACTTGACCGAGGCTACGGCGACGCAGCGGGACGAACAGCTCGTCGCGCCAGATTCGATGCTCGGGCGGGAGGTCGACGACGATCGTCGGAGCCACGTACAGCTCGCTCGGATAAGCGGGGCCGCTCAGCCACTCGCCGCCACAGAGGATCCGCCCATCGCGCCGGGCCTCGGCGACGGCGGCTTCGTACTTGGCCAGGGCCTCGGCGTTCACGAGCGGCCCGAGCCAGTTCTTGCGGTCGGTCGGGTCGCCGACGGTGATCGCCTTGGTCTTGGCGAGGAGGTGTTCGAGGAACGCGTCGTACACGGGCGCCTCGACGTAGACCCGGCTGCAGGCCGAGCATTTCTGCCCGCCGTACCCGAAGGCAGACCGCATGACGCCTTCGGCCGCCTCTTCGAGGTCCGCCCGCGCGCTGACGATGGCCGGGTTCTTGCCGCCCATCTCGACGATGACCGGCTTGGGATAGCGCCGGCTGAATTCCTTGAAGACGTGGTTGAAGCCGATCTCGAAAGAGCCGGTGAAGAGCAGCCCGTCGATCCCTTCGTTCTCCTGCAGCTCGGCGCCGACGACTGGCGCCCGGCCCGGTGACCATGTTGAAGACGCCGCGCGGCAGGCCGGCGCGGTCGGCGATCTCGGCCAGCTTGACGCCGCAAAGCGGGGCGTCGCTCGAAGGCTTGTAGACCACGGCGTTGCCGGCGACGAGCGCCCCGCCGGCGGGCCCGCCGGACAAGGCCATCGGGAAGTTGAAGGGGCTGATCACCGCCCAGACGCCGTGTGGCTTCAGCACGGACCGCGTGTGGACGGTCGCATCTCCGAGGTTGCCCATGGCGTGGTCGAAGCCTTCGTTGGCATCGAACTGGTCGCAGTAGTAGCGGATCAGGTCGGCCGTCTCCTCGACGTCGCCGAGAGCCTCGAGGCGGTTCTTGCCGACTTCGATGGCCATCAGCGCGGCCAGCTCCATCTGGCGCTCGCTGATCAGGTCGGCCATGCGGCGCATGATCGCGATACGTTCCCGCCACGGGGTGCCGGCCCAATGCGGCGCCGCGGCGCGGGCCGCGGCGATGGCGTCTCGCACGTCCTGGCGCGTGCCCTTCGCGAATTCACCGACCAGCGTGTCGTCGATCGGAGAACGCTTCTCGAACGTATCGGTCGTGGACCGCCACTCGCCGTTGATGAAGAGACCGTGGGTTGCGCCCAGCTCGCCGCGGGCGGTGGCCAGGCCGGCGTCGTAAGAGGCGTGGAGCTGCTCGTTGTCGTTGCGCAGCGTGGCGTAGGTGATCTTGAGCCGGGGCTCAGATGTCGCGGCCATCCGGACGCCCTCCTGGTGCCGAGCACCCAGACCGGGCTGCGCCGCCTCGAGCGCCACGCTCGCAGCAGGGCGCAGCCAGTTTCCGCCAGTCTACCGCCGGGCCACAAAGCCGCCCACCCCGCTGCCGCGCATGGCCACGGTCACCCCGAGTCCGGCCTCATCCGGGGCCGCACGACCCTCCGCTCGGCCGGGTATCCTTCACCGGAACCGCGCCTGCGTCCCCGTGGTTCCACGCCATCCCGGGGCCAACCCGAACCCGGGAACCGACCTCAACCCGCGAGCCTCGACATAGTCCGCCCGGCGCTGCCGGGCCGTCTCCGGAGATTTGGATGACCGACAGACCGATTCACTGCGTGGTCCTGGTCAAGCAGGTGCCCGACACGCACAACATCACCGGCGAGGTGATGACCAAAGACGGCACGATGAACCGTGGCGCCCTGCCGGCCATCTTCAACCCGGAAGACCTCAACGCCCTCGAGATGGCACTCCAGATCAAGGACCGCCACGGCGGGACCGTCACCGTCATCACCATGGGCCCGCCCAAGGCCGCCAACATCCTGCGCGAGTCGCTCTTCCGCGGCGCCGACAAGGTGGTTCTGCTCACCGACCGCAAGTTCGCCGGCGCGGATACCCTGGCGACCTCCTACGCCCTGCAGTGCGCCGTCCAGAAGCTCGGCCAGGTGGACCTCGTCCTGTGCGGCCGGCAGGCCATCGACGGCGACACCGCCCAGGTCGGCCCGCAGACGGCCGAGAAGCTCGGCATCCCGCAGATCACCTACGCCGAGTCGATCATCGAGATCGCCGGACGGCAAGATCACCGCGCAGCGTGCCCTCGATTCCGGCACGGAGATCGTCCGCTGCCAGATGCCGTGCCTGCTCACCGTCGTCGGCTCGGCCAACACGCCGCGTCCGGCATCGGTGCGCCGCCGGATGGAGCGCAAGCTCGCCGCCGCCCCGGGCGAGTACGCCGCGATCCGCGCCCAGTGGCCGGAGTTCGAGACGGACGCCGCGCTGGACGAGTACCTGACCGAGCGCGACCTGAAGATCCCCGTCTGGACGGCCGACGACGTCGGCGCGACCGAGGGGAGCATCGGGCTCGCCGGCTCGCCCACGCAGGTCCACAGGGTCAACTTCGTGGTCCTGGAGAGCGGCGACAGCAAGACCATCGCCCCCACTCCCGAGGCCATCGCGGCCATGGTTGCGGAGCTCGTCCATGAATACATCGTCGGGTAGGCGCGACATGACCGAGCAGAAGAGCATCTGGGTATTCATCGAGCACACCGACGGCGTTATCGCCGACGTCAGCCTCGAGCTGACCGGCAAGGCCCGCGAGCTGGCCGACCAGCTCGGCCAGGCGTCCCACGGCACCGAAGCGTCCAACGGGACCTACGAGGTCGTCGGTCTGCTGTGCGGCCACGGCGTGGACTCGCTGGCCCAGGACGTCATCCACCACGGCGCCGACCGCGTCCTGCTGGCGGATCATCCCGAACTCGCCGCCTACCGCACCCTCCCCTACGCCCGAGTGGCGATCGCCGAGGCACGCAAGCGCAGGCCCGAGATCTTCCTGATCGGCGGCACGCCCAACGGCCGCGACTTCGCGCCGCGGGTGGCCAGCGCCCTGCGCTGCGGCCTGACCGCCGACTGCACCGATCTCCAGATCGGCGACTACTACGTCAAGAAGGAAGACAAGACCTACAAGAACCTGCTCTATCAGATCCGGCCCGCATTCGGCGGCAACCTGATCGCCACGATCGTCAACCCGAACACGCGGCCCCAGATGGCCACGGTCCGGGAAGGGGTCATGCGCAAGCCGGCCGCCGACGCCGGCCGCGCGGGTGTCGTCGAAGCCGTCACGCCGTCGTTCGAGCCGGGCGACTTCGCCCTGGAGGTACTGAGCCGCCAGGTTCGCAAGTCGACCGTCAAGCTCAAGGACGCGCCGGTGATCGTGTCCGGAGGTGCCGGCATCTCGAGCGCCGAGGAGTTCGCCCTCCTGCAGGACCTCGCGAACCTGCTCGGCGGCGAAGTCGGCGCGTCGCGCGCCGCCGTCGACGCCGGGATGATCGGGCGAGACCATCAGGTCGGCCAGACCGGCACGACGGTCCGGCCCCGGCTCTACATCGCCGCCGGCATCTCGGGCGCCATCCAGCACCGGGCCGGGATGGACCAGTCGAGCAAGATCATCGCCATCAACACCGACCCCAACGCGCCGATGTTCCAGATCGCCCACTACCGGATCGTCGGCGACGCGGCAGAGGTGCTGCCCCTGATCATCAAGACCCTGCGCGAGCGCGCGCTGGGCGAAGCCGAGCCGGCCGAGGGATCCATGGACCAGCGAGACGCCGAATGAGCGAGAACTTCTTCCTCGACAACCCGGACCTGCAGTTCCGGCTCGAGCAACTGGACCTCCGGGAAGCGCTCGAGCTCAAGGAGAAGGGCTACTCCGAGGCCGCGCTCTACCCGGCCGCGCCGCGCAACTACGCCGACGCCAAGGACAACTACCGGATCGTTCTGGAGGTCCTGGGCGAGGTCTGCGGCGAGCGCGTCGCTCCTCGGGCCGCCGAGGCGGACGAGGAAGGCGCCCATTTCGAGGACGGCGAGGTCACCTACGCCGCGCCGACGCTGGAGGCCATCGAGGCCCTGCGCCAGGCCGAGCTATTCGGGGCCATGCTGCCTCGCGAGTTCGGCGGCCTGAACCTGCCCGAATCGATCTACCAGATGATGGTCGAGGTCGTGGCTCGGGCGGAGAGCGGCCTCATGACCGTGTACGGCCTGCAGGAGATCGCCTCGTGCCTCGAGGAATACGGCGACGAGGAGACCAAGGCCCGGATCCTGCCGCGGTTCTCGCGCGGCGAAGTCTCCGGCGCGATGGTCCTCACCGAGGCGGACGCCGGCTCGGACCTCGGCTCCGTGGCGACCAAGGCCACGCTCGACGAGGCCACGGGCCAGTGGCACCTGAACGGCGTCAAGCGCTTCATCACCAACGGTCTTGCGGACGTGTCGCTCGTCCTGGCCCGCAGTGAGGAGGGCTCGACGGACGCCCGCGGCCTCTCGATGTTCGTCGTCGAGAAGGACGACACCGTCAAGATCCGCCGCATCGAGAACAAGCTGGGGATCCACTCCTCGCCCACCTGCGAGATCCAGTACAACAACACGCCCGCGATCCTGCTCGGCAAGCGCCGCTTCGGGCTGATGCGCTACTCGATGAACCTCATGAACGGGGCCCGGCTGGCGGTCGGCGCCCAGGCCATGGGCATCGCCGAGGCCGCGTACCGCGAAGCGGACCGCTACTCCAGGGAGCGGATCCAGTTCGGCAAGCCGATCCGGTCGCTGCCGGCCGTGGGGCGGCTGCTGCTCGCCATGAAGGTCGACCTCCAGGCGGCCCGGGCCCTGCTCGCCGAGACGGCCAGCTGGGTGGACCTGTGGAAGGTCCACGAGAAGGCGCTCGCCGATACGACGGCGCCGAACCTGGACGCTCTACGCGCCCGGCACAAGCAGTGCCAGACGCTGGCCGAGACGCTGACCCCGATGGTGAAGTACTGCGCCACCGAAACGGGCAACCGCGTCTGCTACCAGTCGATGCAGGTCCACGGCGGCGTGGGCTACATGCGCGAGTTCAACATCGAGCGGCTCTTCCGCGACGTTCGAATCACGAACATCTACGAGGGCACGAGCCAGCTGCAGGTGGTCGCCGCCATCGGCAAGCTGCTCAACCACTCGCTCGATCCGCTCCTCGCGGAGTGGCAGGCCGCCGAGTACCCGGCCGACATGGCTGCCGAGAAGGCGATCCTGGTCGATTGCACCGCCCTCTTCCAGAAGGCGGTCGATGCGCTCAAGGCTCAGCCCGAACGCGACCGGGTCGACTACTACGCCTGCGACCTGGTCGACATGGCGGTCTGGCTGACCTGCGCCTGGCTGCTCCTGCGCGACACCAAGGTCCTGGAATCCAAGAAGCCGGTTGCCAGGACGTACCTGGCGGCCGTCGCGCCCCGGATTCGGGCCGCCGGAGCGATCGTGGTGGCATCCGATCCGGTGCCGCTCGAGGCGATCCCGGCACTGCTGGGCTAGCCGGGGCACGGCGCGGGCCCGCGCGCGCCGATTCGGTGGTATGCGGACCGCGTCGCGGAGATTCGCCGAGGGTTCGATAGGTGAGCCGGCCGTATGTGTAGCGGCCGACTTAGGCTATCCTCCGGCCTGAGCGCCGACTCTGGGCGCTTTTGTAACGATTCCCTCCGCGCGGGGTTTGAGTAGTCGAATGTCACGTCGGCCGCACGCCGCCAATGTCGGGCGCCAGCCCGCCGAGGAGTTCCTGAACCGATGAGATTGAAGCGAAGGGCAGCTGCAGGCGAGCCCGGAACCGCCGCCGGAGATGCCTCCCCGGCGGAGGCCGCCGCCGAGCCGATCGATTCGCTCGACGGATCCGTGGCTGCCGCCATCGACGGCCCAACCTCCGTCGCGAAGCCGCGGGTCGGCCGTCGCCTGGCCCGGGCCGCCGACGACTGCGAGGGCAACGGCCTGCTCAACGGCAAGAAGGCGCTCGTCTTCGGAGTGGCCAACGACCATTCGATCGCCTGGGGAATCGCCAAAGCGTTGCACGACCAGGGCGCGAAGGTGGGCTTCAGCTCCATGGCGTCGTTGATCAAGCGGCGCGTTCGGCCCCTTGCGGCATCGATCGGCTCGACCTTCGTGGAGGGCTGCGACGTCCGCGACGACGACGAAATCAAGCGCGTCTTCGAGCGCTGGCATTCGAAGCAAGGCGATCTGGACATCCTCGTCCATGCCGTCGCCTACGCCGAGAAAGAGGACCTCGCCGGCCATTTCGCCGACACGAGCAGGGATGGGTTTCACACCGCGTTCGACATCAGCGTCTATTCGCTGATCGCGATGGCTCGCGAGGCCCGGCCATACATGAAACCAGGTTCCTCCATCATCACGCTGACCTATTACGGGGCGGAGAAGGTCGTGCCCCACTACAACGTCATGGGCGTGGCCAAGGCGGCCCTCGAGGCTTCGACGCGATATCTGGCGGCCGATCTGGGCCCAACCGGCATCCGCATCAACGCCATCAGCGCCGGGCCGGTTCGGACCCTTTCCGCACACGGCATCGCGGGCTTCAAGATGATGTACGGCGCGTTCGCGGACGTGACGCCGCTACGTACCCACATCACCATCGAAGACGTGGCCGGAACGGCCGTCTACCTGGCCAGCGACCTCTCGGGCAAGACCACGGGCGAGACGATCTACGTGGACGGCGGCTTCAATATCCTGGGCTTGCCGGTAGCCGAATAGCCCGAGTCGGCCGCGCGGCCCCTGGCCCTGAGACGCAGCCACACGACGAGGATGCACAGCGCGATGAGGGCGCCCGCGGCGTCGATCCCCACGTCTACCGGAGACGGGTGGCGTCCCTGTGTGAACGACTGGTGGAATTCGTCGGTCCCGGCATAGGCGGTGGCGATCAGCCAGCTCCACACGACCGCGCGGTCGATTCGCGCCGAGGTCAGGGCGCGCCAAAGCAGCACAGCCAGCACCCCGAAGACGAACATGTGGCCGGCCTTGCGGACGACGAAATCAGTCGTGTCCGCCTGGGCGAACCTCAGATTCGACTGGGCCGAGAAGGCGAAGATCAGCCCGGCCCACAAGACGACGGGCAGCCACTGCAGCAGGAAGGTCCGGTGAGCCGGCTTCAAGGTGCGCACCCAGGCATGTTAGCGATGCCGCCGGGACGACGAGCTACCTGGACCTCAGTCGGAGCCGCCGGAGAGCTCGAAGCGCATGAGCCGCCAGGTCGCGATCGCAAGCGCGGCAACGATCAGGACCGCCGAGAGCGTGAAGGCCGTCGTCGGCGACAGCGGCGCAGGACCCGTGTGGAGCTGGAAGAACGCGTCGCCCGCGCCTATCCCGTATTGGCGGATGGACAGGTTCGCGATACCGGGCAGGAGGGACGAGAGGGCGCCCTCCCAGACCAGGGTGTAGCCGATGCCGATGATCAAGGCCCTGCGGGTGAAGAGACTGAGGGCCACGAAGACAGCCACGTAGCAGATCGAGCCGACGACCATCGCCACGACGTAGGCTTCCGTGGCGGACACGCCGTCGGCCCCGGCAGGGAGCAGCTCGACGACTCCGGCCAGCAGGACCGACGCGACGGTCATCCCGACGGTGAGGATCGCGGCCGCGAATGCCTTGGCGAAGACGACGATCCAGCGGGACACCGGCTTCGCCAGCAGGTACAGGATCGTGCCGTCGTCTACTTCGGCTCCGAACGCGCCGGTCCCAAAGAGGACGGCGGCCAGGGGCAGAACGATCGTCATGGAGACGGGCTCGAAGACGCCCCTGGTGAACGCCCGGATGTCGGTCTCGTTCGCGGCCCGGAAGATCAGGGCCAGCAGCGGAGGCAACGCGGCAAGGAGCAACAGCAGGAGTGTCCGTCGCCGCCCCAGCAGCTGACGGAGGGTTACGCGGAAGATCTCCGGGAAGACGGACAGCGATGCGGACCTGGACATCGTGGCTCCGGTCATCGGCGCACCAGGTAGTCGAAGACGCTCTCGAGGGACTCGTCGGCGGGCACGACCTCCGTCAAGCGCACTCCGGCGCCACGGCTGGCTTGGGCGACGACCTTGCGGAAGGCGGATAGATGAGCGGTCTGCACCGATAGGTTGTTCGGCCGCAGCTCAACCGCGAAGACGGCCGGATCGGCGATCAGGGTCGTCGCCAGCCGGCGATCGTCGCTCGAATGGATCGTGATCGTGTGCGGCCGATCGGTCATGAGGGCACGGATCGCCCGGAAGTCACCGGACGCGGCCAGCCGGCCTGCGACCATGACCAGTATCTCCGACCCGACTCGTTCCACTTCCTCGAGGATGTGCGACGAGAACAGGATCGTTCGTCCGGCGTTGGCCAGCTCCCCCAGCAGATCCATCATCGACAGGCGCTGGCGTGGATCCATGCCGTTGAACGGCTCGTCCAGGAGAAGGACCTGGGGCTGGTGGACGAGCGCGCCGGCCACCTTGACTCTCTGGCGCATGCCCTTGGAGTACGTACCGACCGGTCGATCCGCCGCGTCCTCGAGGCCTACCTGGGCGATGGCGGCTCTGGAGGCCGATTCGGCGTCGCGCATCCCCTGGAGCCGGGCGTTGAAGCGAACGTACTCGTAGCCCGTAAGGAACGGGTAGACGGACTCCCGCTCGGGAACGAGGCCGATCTGGCGGTAGACGGAGGGATCTCGATGGGGACTCCGGCCCAGAACGCGGACGGTTCCCGCCGAAGGCGCGAGGAAGCCGGCCAGCATGTGGAGGAGTGTCGTCTTGCCGGCGCCGTTGGGGCCGAGGAGCCCGGTCACGCCGGGGCCGAGGGCGAAGCTGATGTCGTTGACCGCGACGACGTTGCCGTACCACCGGGCGGCATTCACCAGCTCGATGGCGGGGGCTGCGGCGGGGCCGCCGGGCACGAGCTCGCTCACGGTCGCGCTCTCGACGGTCATGCCGAGATCCTCCGGTATCGGAACAGCAGGATCGCGGTGAAGACCGCGACGCTCACGACACAGGCGAGGAGGTAGGCCTCCGGGCCGAGAGTCTTGGGGAAGTCGGCGTTCAGCGGCCGGTTGAAGAACCAGGCCGTGGCCCCGCTCAACGCCGTCAGCGGCGTGGTGAGGATGAGCTTGTCGGACCAGGTCCAGCCGGCCTGCTGCCCGACGGAGTAGATCACTGCCGGAATCGCTTCCATCAGGAGGAAGTACGCGACAAGGCCGATGGCCGAGTACGCCCGTCGCGGCGAGTACGACGAGAGCGCCAGCGATATGGAGGCCATGCTCACCGCAACCAGGAAGTGGGCCGGGATGGAGGGCAGGGCCCCGGGCAGCTCGTCGCCGATCGCCTTGATCGTGTCCGGCTTCATGAGCACGTCGCCGATGAAAAGGGCGATCATCGGAATCATCAGCACGAGGAAGATCGCGGTCACCAGGGAGGCCCATCGGGCCAGGGCATAGTCGAGGCGGCGTATGGCCCTGGTGAAGTAGAGAGGCAGCACCTGGTACCGCTGGTCGCGGCAGACGACTTCCGGGGCCTGGGCGACGCAGAACAGGATCATGAAGAAGCCGAGCCGCTCGAAGTAGTTGCCGTACGTGAACAGGTCGGTGGCCCCGTCCTGCTGGATCGACTGCTGGATGGTCGACGAGAAGGCCAGCTGAATGAAGGCCGCGAAGGCGTAGAGTCCGGTCAGGATGAACGGAGCCGCCTTGGCGTTGACCGGACGCCCGAACCCCCAGATGCCCCGGAGGCTGTCTACGTACAGCGACCACGCGGCGTAGAGGCGGCCGCGGCGCCTGCCTTCGTAGTGGCGATATCCCAGGTCGTAGATGCTGCCCGCAGGCCCTTGAGCCGACCTCGTGGCCGGCGAGCCGGTGCCCGCGTTCATTGGACGCCTCCGACCGGTGCCGGCTCGCGGAAGATGTCCTCGAGACGGCCCCGTTCCTGCTGAATTCGCACGAGCGGCAGACTCATGTCCGCGACGGTGTCGCGGATCGCGTCGTAAAGGCGCTCATCCTCGAGGGCGAGCAGGACGCGATCCCCTTCCTGCCTGGCGGTGAAGCCGCGCCCGGCCAGGGCGGCGGCCAGCCGGTCGGCGCCTTCTTCGACCTCGACCGCGATCACGGGCGTCCGCTGGGTGAACGTGGAGATGGGGGCCGCCTTGAGCAAGTGCCCCGCGTCGATGGCCAGCAGGTAGGTGCAGACCTGTTCTATCTCGCCAAGGAGGTGCGACGCAACCACGACGGAGATGCCGAACTCCGTGCCCGTGCGCTTGATCAGGTCGAGCATCTCGTCGCGGCCGGTTGGATCGAGGCCGTTCGTCGGCTCGTCGAGCAGCAGCAGCTTGGGATCGTGAGCCAGGGCCTGGGCAAGCTTGACTCTCTGCTTCATGCCCGTGGAATAGCCGCCGATCTGCCGGTAGCGCTCCTCGTACAGCCCGACGTGGCGCAGTACCTCGGCGGTCCTCTCGCGGGCAGCGGCCCGGGGCAGGCCGGAAATGCGGGCCATATGAGTGACGAACTCGGTCGCGCCGACGTCCGGAGGGAGGCAGTCGTGCTCGGGCATGTAGCCCACGACCTTGCGGATCTCGCCGGCTTCTGTGCCGATATCCATGCCCAGGACCGAGGCGCTGCCACTCGTCGGCGGCAGGAGGCCGAGCAGGATCTTGATGAGCGTGCTCTTGCCGGCCCCGTTCGCTCCAACCAGACCGATGATGCCCGGTTCAACGTGCAGGTCGAGACCGGTCAAAGCCTTGACCGGCCCGTAGTGCTTCGTGAGGCTCGCTGTCTCGATGAGCGACACTGCGCGAATGGGTCCTCCCGCTCGGATTGAAGGCAAATGATAGCGACAGACGGCGGAGGTGAGTCCTCCAACTGACGGGGGCGGGGTCGTCCGAAAGGGTGATTTGGTCTCCGCGGGCCCGGCCCCGGACCTACACTGGCGGCACGATGGAAGAACGAAGCCTCGCCCGCCATCTCGGCGGTGCCGAGCTGTGGGCGCGCGTGGAGGGCGCCTCGCCCGCCGTGGCCCACCCGGACCTGCCGGCCGTGGCCTTCGTCTCAGGCTGGGAGGACGGCGAACCCTTCTGCGCCACGGTCTGTTCGACCGACGTCGGAGTCGAGTTCTGCCGCGGCTGTTCGGAGGTTCTCGCGGCGCGAGTCATGGCCACCGGGCGCGCCGCCCACGACCGCTGCCGGGCGGGCGGCATGCTCCTCGGATTCCCGGCCCCGCGTGGCTCTCGCGGCACCGCCGCCATCCTGCGCGTCGGCCCGCCCAAGCCCCGGGATGCGGCCGCTGTGGCCGATCGGATACGAGTAGCCCCCGAGGCCCTGCGGCGCGCAGCTCGCCAGACGCCGCCGCCGGACGCCCGGGCGGCACTGGCGGCGGCGCGAGTGTTGCGGGACCCCGACCGGCTCCTGGAGTGGCAGATCCAGCAGCGGCTGCGTGGCTCCGAGTGGCGCCGGACCGCGACAGCGGCCCTGGCCCAGATCGTGGCCACGGCCGAGGAGTTCTACGAGCTGTACCGCGATTCCCAGCGGCAACGCCACGAGCTGGAGCGCAACCAGCGGCGCCTCGATCGACTTGCCCGCCAGATCCTCAGGGCGAGCGAGCACGAGCGAGCTCGCATCGCCCACCAGATTCACGACACGGCCGCGCAGTCGATGGTCAGCGCCTTCCGTTTCCTGGACGCCGCGCGAGAGCTGAACAAGCAGAATCCCGGCGAGTCGGTGGAGACGTATCTCGAATCCGCCTCGGACCGTCTCGTCGTGGCCATCAAGGAGGTCCGGGCCGTCCTGGCCGATCTCGTCCCTCCCGGCATCGAGGAGCTGGGCCTCGCCCATGCGATCCGGAGCAGAATGACGGCGCTGGCGGCCGAATCCGGAATGGAGATGGCGCTCGAAGGCGACCTGCCGCGGCTCGACGATTGGGTCGAGCAGGGGCTCTACGGCATGACCGTCGAGGCCCTGACGAACGCGGTCCGGCATTCGCAGGGCCACTCCATCCACGCCGATCTCAGGGTGACTAGGGGACGGGCCATCGTGACGGTCGAGGACGACGGCCTGGGGTTCGATCCCGCGGCGGCGGAGCACCGCCGCGCCCGAGGCGGCCTGGGCCTGCTCGGCATCAGCCGGCAGGCGCGCTGGCTCGGTGGATCCTCGTCGATCCGGAGCCAGCCGGGCTCGGGAACGCTGGTCAGGATCTCGATACCGATCGCCCGCCATACGGGCACGCGGGCGGCTACGCTTCCTGACGAACAGCGGAGGCAATACGTGAGCGAGCGCACGCGCGTACTCCTGATCGACGATCACGAGATGGCTCGCCGCGGCCTGCGCGCGATGCTCTCTTCGGCGGACTGGGTCGAGGTTGTGGGCGAGGGCGACTGCTGTGAGGCTGGGCTGGAGCTGGCGGAGACCCTCAAGCCCGACGTGGTCCTTCTCGACATCCGAATGCCCGGCATCGACGGGCTGGCCTGCCTGGCGCGGCTCAAGGCCTACAACTCCCGGATCGCCGTCATCATCGTGACCCTCTACGACGACCGCCACTACGTTCTGGAGGCGATCCGCCGCGGCGCCGCGGGCTACCTGCTAAAGGATGCGAGCACGGCGGAGGTTCTCCAAACGCTCCGGAGCGTGGCCGGCGGCCAGCTCGCGGTAGAGCCGCAGCTGCTGCGCGAGGCGCTCTCGACCAGGGACGAGTCTGCCCAGATCGACCGTTCGGCCCACCAGCGCGAGGCCCTGTACGCCCTTACGCCGCGCGAGCACGATGTCCTCCTTCTCGTCGCCGAGGGCCTGACGAACAAGGAGATAGGCGGACGCCTCTCGATCAGCGAAGACACCGTCAAGAAGCATGTCCAGAACATCATCTGGAAGCTTCGGGTCGCGGACCGTACGCAGGCGGCAATCATGGCTTTCAAGCTCGGCCTCCTGGACCCATCCGCGTAGACGCGCCGCGCTCCGGGGCCCGCTGATCGTCCTCAGATCGTTCAAGTCGCACCCCCCTCCTACCGACGCCCCGACCAGAGGTAGTTCTGCCCTGCCGCGGCAAGCGGCGCTGAGGATCTTGAGCGTGTCTTCCGAAACCACTTCTGACCTAGGCGGCACCCCGTGGCAACGCTAGCTCTCACTGAAGCCGGCGAGGGCGTCGTCGCGAGGACGTTCTCGCGGGCGATGCGACGTGCCGGCCAGGCCCTCGGCTCGATGAGCGGCAACGTCATCGACGTCAAGACGCCGATGCTCCGCCGCTGCACGGCCGGCGGCCGTCCTCGAAATGGCCGGCGGGCCGGAAACGGTGATCGTGGCCGTGTACGTCGGGATCAAGGGTTCGCTTCAGGGCCACGCACTACTGCTCTTCTCGCCCCCGGACGCCCACCGCCTGGCCCGGATCCTTCTGGCCAGCCTGGTCGGGCCCCACGAATCGCCGGCGGAGGCATCGAGCGATCCTTTCGATTTCGATGAGATGGAACTGTCCGCCGTCACGGAGGCCGGCAACATCACCATCTCGGCCTTCCTGAACGAGCTCGGGATGCACCTCCACGAGGCCGTCCAGCCGACACCGCCGCAACTCGTGATCGAGATGGCCGGCGCCGTCCTCGACGCCGTCCTGGTGGACCTGATGAGCGATGTGGACCAGGTCCTCGCCGCCAAGACCGTCTTCACGGAGGGCGGGCGCGAGATCGACGGAACGCTCCTCGTCCTGCCTCGGGCCAGCAGCCTCCCGGTCCTCCTGGATGCGCTGGGGGCGCTCGGCATATGACTGTTGCCGCGCCATCGACGCTCCTGGTCGCCGGCATAGGCGAGATGGTGTTCAGCTCCAGCCCGGATTCCCACCTGGTCGCCTACGGACTCGGGTCGTGTGTCGCCCTGGCGGCGTGGGATCCGACCAGTGGAGTGGGCGGTCTCGCGCATTTCATGCTTCCGACCGGGCCGGCCAACGGCAGCGGGCCGGTCAAGTTCATCGACAGTGGCCTGGACAACTTCCTGACCGCCCTCGAGTCGCGAGGAGCCGTCGCCAGCCGCGTCGTGCTCAAGGCCGCCGGCGCAGCTTCGATGCTGGCGATCGGCAGCGGCCTGGGCATAGGCACACGGAATGCGGAATCGATCCAAGCCGGCCTGGCCGCACGGGGTCTCAAGCTGACCGCGATCGCGCTCGGGGGAACCGCCGGCCGAACCGTCCAACTCGAAGTCCGGGACGGCAGATTCGTGGTCAAGAGTCTCTCAACCGTCACCGAGCTGTAGCAGCACAAGTATCAGGAGCAATTCGCGATGGCCAAGATCCTCGTCGTCGATGACGCGGCCTTCATGCGTCTACGGGCGTCCAAGCTACTTGCCGAGGCCGGCCATCAGGTCATCGAGGCCGAGAATGGACGGCTGGCCGTCGAGACCTACCTGCGAGAGCGCCCGGATTGCGTCCTCATGGACATAACGATGCCCGAGATGGACGGCCTGGAGGCACTCGCCGAGATCCGGCTTGCGGACCCCCAGGCACGAGTGGCGATGCTGACGGCCCTGGGCCAGCAGTCGATCGTCATGGACGCGATCAAGCGCGGCGCCCGCGACTTCGTCGTGAAGCCGTTCGCTCCGGGTCGCGTGCTGGCCGCCGTGAACCGGCTCCTGGTCGCATAGCGCAGGCTGCCATCATGGCTAGAACCCGTGTCCTGGTCGTGGACGACTCGGCCTTCATGCGCCGCAGCGTCGGCCGCATGCTGGGCGCTATTCCTTCGATCGAAGTCGTCGGGGACGCGTCGAATGGCGAGGAGGGGCTGAAGCTCGCCCGCGAACTGCGACCGGACGTCATCACACTCGACGTCGAGATGGACGTCCTCGACGGACTGGCCATGCTCGAACGGCTCATGCTCGAGATGCCGACTCGCGTCGTGATGCTCTCGAGCAAGACCACCGAGAACGCCAAGCTGACCCTCGACGCGCTCGATCGCGGGGCGATCGACTTCGTCGCGAAGCCCACGGGTCCCCTTTCGATCGACCTCGCCCAGGTCGGCGACGACCTCAGGCGCAAGATCGAGGCCGCCGTCACGATGTCGGAGACGGCCTTTGGACGCCACTGCCGGATCGCAGTCGAGAACGTGACCCGGGCTCGCGCCAAGGCGCGCCTCGCGCGGCCGGACGCGAAGCCGCTGCCGGGCGGAGGGCCGGCTCCGGTCCCAGGCGATCTGCCGGCCGTGTGCCCTGCCGCACATCGTCGCCACATGCCGCGCACGGCCGCTCGCCGGCTCGTGGTCGTGGCGTCGTCAACCGGCGGCCCGACCGCCCTGAACGCCCTCGTGAGGGGACTCCCGTCGACGTTGGGGGCCGCCGTCGTGATCGTGCAGCACATGCCGGCAGGCTTCACCACCTCGCTCGCCGCCCGCCTGGATACGGCCGGAACGCTGCGCTGCACCGAAGCCACGTCGGAGGACGTCCTGGTGGAGGACGAGATCCTGGTTGCCCCGGGCGACCACCACATGATCAGCTCGACGAGCGGCCATGTCCGCATCGTTCGCCTGCTACCCGTCAACGGCGTACGGCCGGCGGCGGACGTGACCCTGCAGTCGGTCGCCCCGATCTGGCGTGAGCGGCTGCTGTGCGTGGTCCTGACCGGCATGGGTGTCGACGCCCGAGACGGCGCCCGGGCGGTCAAGCACTACGGCGGCCGGGTAATCGCCCAGGACGCCGCCACGGCGACGATCTACGGCATGCCCGGGGCCGTGGCCACGGCAGGCCTCGCGGACCAGGTCCTGCCGCTCGATCAGATCGCCTCGGCAGTGGCCGCGTGGTGTGCCGCCGACGAACAGGAGTCCCCCGGCCCGAAGCCCGTCCGGACAGGCCTCACCGCGGTCCCGGGAGGCCGTTCCCGGGGCGCTCCCCGAGCGGCTTACGCGGACGCAAAACGCGCCGATAACTAGTACGAGAGTCCCGATGCCGGATCGCGTCCGGCGCGACGTAAGGAGTAAGGGCCATGGCCGACGAGCCCATGTCCACCGGCAGCGGCCAGTCCAGGGAGCTGCAGATCGTCGTCTGCGAGCTCGCGGATGAGCACTACGGCCTGGACATCGCCAGAGTCTTCGAGATCATCCGGCACCAGCAGATCACTGCCGTCCCGCGAGCGCCGAGTTTCGTGAAGGGCGTCATCAACCTCCGCGGCCGGATCATTCCGGTCGTCGATCTGCGGGCCCGGTTCGGAATGCCCGAGGTCGAACCGACCAAGGAGACGCGCATAGTGGTCGCGGAGAGCCCTTCCACCAGAGTCGGGCTCATCGTCGACAGCGTGTCGGAAGTCCTGCTCGTTCCGGCGGACGCGGTGGAACCGACGCCGGCAGTCGCAGGCGGAGCGGACGCGGAGTACTTGCGGGGCATCGCCAAGCTCGGCGGCAGGCTTGTCCTGCTCCTGGAACTCGATGGCCTTTTCGGCGCCGAAGAGCGGACCGCACTCGCGGGAGCCGCCTAGGCCATGCGCCTGACCCTCGACCTGCAACCGGGCGACGACCGTCTTTTCACGGACGAGTCGCTGGAGCAGATCGGCCAGATCGAGGGAGGGTTTGCTCGAGCTGGAGCGGAGCCTGGACCCGGCCGTAGTCAACGAGGTGTTCAGAGCGGCCCACACGCTCAAGGGCTCCGCGGCCATGATCGGCCACCGCCGCATGGCGGAACTGACCCACGCCATGGAGGACCTCTTCGGGGCGTTCCGCAGCGGCGCGCTCACCGACTTCAGACCGTTTGCCGACGTCCTGCTGGCTACGATCGACGTGCTTCGAACGCTGGTCTCGGAGGTCCACAAGGGCTCGACCCTGACCGACGCGCCTGAGCCCCTCACGGGCCGGCTGCGCGAGCTGCTTTCCAAGGCCACGGCCGCACCGGGATCCGTGGAGTCCGAGACCAACGACCTGGAGGCGCTCCCGGCCGGCAGCGAGGCCGGCGCCACGGACGCAGCGTTCGAGCCGCTCATCAACCGGCTCCTCTGGGAGGCGCCGGGTGGCTTCGAGCCACGCTCGCTGGTCGTCTGCCGCGTCGATCCGATGAGCGAGTGGCAGGCAGTCCGGCTCCTGCAGCTGGTCATCGAATGCGAGGAGACGGGCGCCCTCATCGCCTCGGCGCCCGGTCGACAGGAGATCGAGAGCGAGCTGGGCTCCTCGCTCCTGGCGATGCTGGTCCGCGGTCGACCGATCGAGCTCCTCGAGATGCGCGCTCGCCTGGCTGCGATCGACGAAGTGGTGGGGGTAAATGTCGTCGCCGCCCCGAACGACGCCCCGAACGCCGCCCCGAACGACCCTCCCACCGCCACTGACGCCGCCATTGACCCGGACGGCGAACCGGATGCGACAGCCGAGGGCCACCCCGGCGTCGAGGCATACGTTCCCAACGGCGCGCATAGCTCCGTCACGGGCGACCAGCTCAAGTTGAGCCAGCAGACGATCCGTATCGACGTCGCCCGGCTCGACGAGCTGATGGACCTCGTCGGCGAGCTGGTCGTCACCAAGACTCGCATGGCGCGAAGCGCCCAGGACCTCGCGGCTCGCCTGGGCGACGACCCGCTGGCGCGCCGCGCCGACGAGGACGCCCAGCAGTTCGCCCGCATCGCCGGCCAGGTTCAGGATCAGGTAACCGGGCTCCGGATGCTGCCGATCGACACCGTCTTCAACCGCTTCCCGCGCGTCGTGCGCGACATCGATTCCCAGCTCCACAAAGAGGTCCGACTCGTCATCGAGGGCAAGGAGACGGAGCTGGACCGGTCGGTGCTGGAGGTGGTGGGCGATCCGATCAGCCACCTCGTTCGCAACGCGCTGGACCATGGGATCGAGTCTCCGGAGGAGCGTCGAGCCCTCGGCAAGTCGCTGCCCGCGACCGTCCGCCTCTCGGCGCGCCACGCCGATGGCCGCATCCTGATCACCGTCGAGGACGATGGGCGCGGAATGGATCCCGTGGCCCTGAGACTCGCGGCGGTCGAAAAGGGCGTAATGAGCCGTGAAGCGGCGGCCGCCATGACCGACGCGGAGGCCCTGCGAGTCATATTCGCGCCGGGCTTCTCCACATCCCAGTTCGTGAGCGAAGTATCCGGGCGCGGCGTCGGACTGGACGTCGTGCGCAACAACATCGAGAAGCTCGGCGGCTGGGTCGACGTGAGCAGCGTCCCGGGCACGGGGACGTGCATATCGCTATCGCTCCCTCTGACACTCGCGATCATCGGCGCCCTGCTCGTCCGATCGGGGCCACGCGTTTGTGCGCTGCCGTTGACCGGCGTCGTGGAAACCCTTCGAGCGGACCCCGTGTCGTTGGGCCGTGTCCGAGGCCACGACGTCCTGACCCTGCGCGATCGGGTCATCCCGGTCGAGCGGCTCGATTCCGCCCTGGGCGATCCGCCGATGCCTCTTCAGACCGACGAGCGAGGCTTCGTGAACCTGGTCGTCGTGCGCTCCAGGAGCGCCGAGATGGCGCTGGCCGTGGATGCCTTCGTCGGCCAGCACGAGATCGTCCTGAAGTCGCTGAGCGGTGTTACCGGGGAGCGTGTAGGTCTGTCCGGCGCGACCGTCATGGCCGATGGCTCGGTCGGCCTGGTGGTCGACATCGCGGCCTTGATAGACCGCTCCACCTCGAGTGCCACTCAGGCGTCACGGCCGATCGCGCTCGTCGCCTGAGGACCCGCTCCTAGCCCGCCTTCTTCAAGGACCCGACCAGGTCGGTACCCATCAGGTTGTGGCTGAGTGCCTTCCAGCCTCCGAGCAGGCCGACGAAGGCGGACAGAAGCTCGTCGTTGAACTGACCTCTCATGCCCAACCGCATCAGCTGCAACGCGTCGAACGGGCTCGAGGCCGGCTTGAAGGGGCGCGAGGTCGTCAGCGCGTCGAAGGCGTCGGCGATCGAGACAACCTGGCTGTCGAGCGCGATATCCGAGGCATCCCGCCCCATCGGATAGCCCGACCCGTCGCAGCGCTCGTGATGCTCGGCGATGATGTGAGCGTAATCCGGCGGGTGGCCCACGGCCCGCACGATCATTTCGTGGCCGGTCTTTACGTGGCCCTGGACCATCTTCCACTCGACGGAATCCAGTGGCTCCGCCTTGTCGAGCAGGGCGCGGGGAAGGCGGCTCATGCCGATGTCGTGGAACAGTCCGCCCAGAGCCACGCTGCGGATCGCAGCCTGGCCGCCGAGGGGAACGGAGCGGGCCAGCGCGATCCCGTAGACGGCCGTGTTGATCGCGTGAGTATGCGTCGCGGCGTGCTTCTGCATCGTCGCGACCATCGCCCACATCATCTCCTGGCACTCGAGGAGGCCCAGGGCGATCGAGTCGATCGGCTGGCGGGTCAAGACGAGGCCGTTGCGATCGAGGGGACTCTCTCGCACGAAGAGGCGGCCCAGCACCTTCGCCGCGATCGAGTAGGTGGTCTTGCTCCGCTCGACCGGCGAGATCTTCTGGTTACCGAGGACCGCGGGCAGCGACGCGGCCAGGGCGCCGCGCAGAAGTTCCGAGTCGATCTCGCGTACGAGGAATGGCGTGCCGCGCTCCGCCCGGGCGATGACCTTGCCGAGATCGCCGCCGCGCAGCTCGTACAGCGCCGGGCGCGGTCCGCGCCAGACGTAGAGGTCGCATGGCAGCGTCGAGATGCCCGCCAGCAGGCGTGCCGGCACGGACTCGAAGCCTGGAAAGGCCGGGGCGAGGAGCCGTTGAGCAGACATGGACACTCGCAGACGACGGAGGGCACTGGGCCCTCATGCATGAGGTGTCGGCCCACCCACCCTCCCCCTTGAGATGACGCCCTGTAGGCCGGTCAACTTCTGACGCGAGGGCGCCGATAACTCGATGGATGGAGACCATGCCCCGGCCCCGGCAGCCGATGCCGGTGTCTAACTTCGCGCCGACCCCGCAGCTGGATATCGTCGCGTACGGGCGGCTGGCCCGCGAGGTCAATCTCCTGCTCGGCATCGACCTCAGCCGCTACAAGCCGACGCAGGTCTGGCGTCGAGTGAACGGCTTCGCGGCCGCCAGAGGCTTGTCCGGCGCGGAGGAACTGGTAGTTCGGGCCCGCCAGGACGCCGTCCTTCGCCAGGCCTTCATGGACATGTTGACGATCAACGTAAGTGAGTTCTTCCGGAACCCCGAGGTCTGGAGCACCCTGGCCGAGCAGTACCTGCGGCCCATGTTCGACAACCAGGCCCTGGTGAGGATCTGGAGCGCCGGCTGCTCGCTCGGCTTCGAGCCGTTCACCATCGCGATGCTCGCTCGGGAGATCGCCCCGCTCGGACGCGTCCACATCCTGGCCACCGATGTTGACGAAACGACCTTGTCGAAAGCCCGCAAGGCCATCTTCACGGGGTCCCAGATGGCCGGCGTGTCGCCCGCCCGGCAAGAGAGGTTCTTCCAGCCGGCGGATGGCGGTTGGGAAGTCCGCCCCGAGCTCCGGGCGCTCGTCACGTTCCGGTGCCAGGACCTGCTGGCCGATCCATGCGAGGCCTCTTTCGACATCATCGTCTGCCGGAACGTCGTCATCTACTTCACGGAGCAGGCCAAGACGGACCTGTATCGCCGTTTCCGCGAGTCGCTCCGGCCGGGCGGGGTCCTCTTCCTCGGCGCAACCGAGGCGATCCCGAACGCGCGGGCGGTCGGCCTGGTGCCTGCGGGATCGACCTTCTACGAGCGACCCTGACGCAAAGAGCCGGGCGAACGTGAGTCCTTGCTTAAGACCATGCAAACGTCGCATGCGGCCCTACCCATCTGGGGACTAACGTCGCGATGTATGTTGCATCCAAGCACCCAGCAGGCCATTGGTACCCGGGCGCAGCCCGTCCTCATCGTCGATGACGACGAGTACGTACTCGGCACCCTTGAGGCGGCCCTGCGCGGGCTGCGTGTCCGCCTGCTGACGGCTCGGACCGCGGCGGAAGGCGAGGCGCTGGCTCTGCAGCACCGGCCGTTGCTCGCGATCGTCGACGTCGGTCTGCCGGACCGCAACGGCTACCGGCTCGCCGCGGACCTGCGGCAGGCCCCCTCTCTGGCGGGAATGCGGATTCTCATCCTGACCGGTCAGTCACCGGACGAGGCGGCGGCCCGCGCTTCCGGCGTCAACGGACTGATCCTCAAGCCGTTCCGGCTGCACCATTTCCTCGATCTGGTCCGAGAGCAACTGGACAATCGCGAGCGGGAGGAAGCGCGCGTCCCGGCCCCTGTCGTGAGCGGCGTCCGAGTCGGCGCGCGCTAGCGTCGGGCTTCGAGGAGCCGCCAGGCAATCACGTCCGGCCTCACCCGATAGGTACCCTGGGCGATTCGCCGCCGGGTCTCCATCACCAGGTCCATACGCACGTCGGGTACCGCCCTGGCGGCCTGGAGCGCAAGCTGTATCTCCCGGCTCGATGCCGGTGACCAGGAGCGCGATTGCGGCTTGTCGATTCTGATGGCCTTACCCTCTTCGGTGTCAGGTAAGGGATCGGCCGGAACGGCGAAGGACTTGACCCAAAACACGCCAAAACCTTCATCGGTTCGACGTATGTGTTGCACCGCGGCGCCGGGGCGGTCTGCGGCACCGGCCGGGGACGTGGCCGGCTCGGGTTCGGGCGGCGCCGGGGCCGCCGATCAGGCTCGAGCGCGCCGCCGGCTCAAACGAGCGACAACGTCGGCGTCGACTATTCGGCCGCGCAGCGCCAGGACGGCCTCGGTATGGATCTGGCAGACGCGCGACTCTGTCACACCCAGGACCTGGCCGATCTCCTTGAAAGTCATCTCGTCCTGGTAGTAGAGCGCCAGGACCATCCGAGCTCGTTCTCCGAGCCGGGCGATCTCGTGGATCAGCGAGACTATGGCGTCGCGTCGCGTCGCCTCTTCGGCAGGATCCACGGCATTGTGGTCCGGAACGCTGTCAGCCAGAGCAACCGTCTCGTCGTCGTTCTCGCGGGAGTCCCCTTCGTCGAGCGAGACGGTGACGACCGACGCCGCCTGGAGTCGCTCCCTGTAACGGTCCAGCGAGAGGCCCAACCTGTCGGCGATATCCCGTTCGTTGGGAGATCCACCCTGTTCGTGCTGCAGGTCGCGGACGGCGCCCTGGATGGCGCGCGCCGCTTCCCTGCCGGCCCGGCCGACCGTGTCCAGAGAGCGGACGGCGTCGAGAATGGAGCCCCGGATGCGCAGGATCGCGTACGACTCGAACGAGGCCGCAGCCTCCGGTCGGTATGCGTCGATCGCGCGCAAGAGACCGATCACGCCGGCCTGCATCGCATCTTCGTGGTCGAAGAGGCCCGGAACCGAAACGCCCAGCCGGCCCACCACGTACTTCACCAGATGAACGTAGCGCTCGACGATCTCGTCCCTGCTCAGTTCTGGGTCGAGCACTGCCGTCCCGCGAGGCGGCATCCTGAGTTCCGCTATTGGATAGCTGGCGATTTCCATTGGGCGATCCTTGCGATGCCTGTCGTGGCCGGGGACGATCGAGCGATGCGATATTCGTCCTCCGATCTGAGCCCCAGCATCGGCCCGGGATCGTGGGTTGCCATTCCCGGTGCGAGCACGCCGTTCGGGGAGGGACGGTCGCCGCGATCGCGGGCGTAGGTACTAAGCCACACAGACCAGGCTCGTGGTGCCGGACGAGGCCGCCGAGAGGGCCCGACCGGTCTGTTCAGTATTGACTGAACAACACGAACACACTACTATCCGGTGAACGCTGGTTACGAGGCCGCCACCGGCCGCCCTCGAGACCGCACTTCCGGGAGTCCCCTGCAGATGAACGACGTCTGGGATAGAGGTCGGGACAGGCGCGGCACTCGCATTTCGGCGGAGCGCTTCGTCGAGGAGATCGGGCTGGTCTTCGATTCCCTGCACCTGCCACGCATGGCCGGCCGCGTCCTCGGGGCGATCCTTCTCGGCCCGGCCGACGGTCTCACGGCCGCAGAACTGGCGGAGACGCTGCAGGCGAGCAAGGGCTCGATCAGCAACATGACCCAGCTGCTGATCCACTACCGCTTCATCGCGCGGACGGTCCGGGCCGGCGACAGGCGGGATCGTTTCGTGCTCAAGTCCGGCGCCTGGGCCCGGATGATCATGTGGCGGGTCGAGCTCCTGCAGCGACTTCAGGAGCTGGCCGCCGACGGATTGGAACTACTGGGTCCTGAGGGCAACCCCGAGCCGCTTGCAGGAGGTGCGCGACATGTACGCGTTCTTGGAACGTGAGCTACCCCGGTTGTTCGATCGGTGGGAAGAGGAACGCCTTACGGTTCGAAAGGAGGCCACCTGATGACGGCCGCCATTGAGACTGAGAAGCTCAGCAAGAACTACGGCCACGCGCGCGGAATCGTCGGCATCGACCTGGCTGTCGAAACCGGGCAGATCTTCGGCTTCCTGGGCCCCAACGGAGCGGGCAAGTCGACCACGATCCGGCTCCTGCTGGACCTGATACGGCCCACGAGCGGGAGCGCCCGGGTCCTGGGGCTCGACATCCACCGCGATCGGCTGGCGATAGACCGGCGGGTGAGCTACGTCCCCGGCGAACTCTCCCTTTACGCCGAACTGACCGGACGCCAGCTGGTGACCTACCTGGGGAACCTCCACGGCCCGATCGACGGGGCTTACCGTGACGGGCTGATCGAACGCCTCGAACTCGATCCGAGCAAGCGCATCAAGAGCCTGTCGCGCGGAAACAAGCAGAAAGTCGGCCTCGTCGCGGCGTTCATGATCCGCCCGGAACTGATCATCCTCGACGAGCCGACCGCGGGCCTGGACCCCTTCGTCCAGCTCGAATTCGAGCACCTGTGCGAGGAGACCCGCGACGAAGGCCGGACCGTGTTCATCTCGTCGCATCAGCTGCCCGAGGTCGAGCACCTGTGCGACCGGGTCGGCATCATCCGCGAGGGCAGGCTGCTGGCAGTCGAATCGATCGCCGATCTCAAGGAGCGGGCCTTGCGCCGCCTGGAGATCGACTTCGCCGGGCCTGTCGCGTCCGACGCGTTCGCCGGGCTGCCGGGAATCCGCGACCTGAGCGTCCACGACGACGTTCTCAACTGCACGGTCATGGGCAGCGTCGACGCGCTGATCAAGACGGCGGCTCGCTTCGAGGTCCGCAACGTCCGCAGCATCGAGACGAGCCTCGAGGAGATCTTCATGGCGTACTACGGCTCCGGCGAGGGAATCGCCGCGGCCGGCGCCGGCGCAGAGGAGGCCAGCCATGCTGCTGCGTAACGTATTCACCAAGACGATCCGCGACCTGCGCTGGCCGACTTTCTGGGTCGCCCTGGGAATGGGCGCCATGACCGGCTACTTCGCGGTCCTGTTCCCGACGTACTCGAAGATCATCGACCTGAACAGCATCCTGGAGAAGATGGGCCCCGCGGCCAAGCTCATGGGCGCGAGCCTCGGCGACGCCAGCACCCTCGTCGGCTTCCTGCACATCGAACTGTTTTCGATGATCCTGCCGGCCTTGATGGTCGCCTTCGCGGCCGGAGTGGCGAGCGGCTTCACCGCCGGCGAAGAGTCGCGCGGCACGATCGACGTCCTGCTCTCCTACCCGGTCTCGCGGCGGCGGCTGGTTCTCGAGAAGTGGGTGGCCGTGATGGTTGGCTGCGTGGTCGCCGCCATCGTCGTGTGGGTCTTCGCTGTCGCGGGCGCGGCCGTCAGCGCCAGCGTGCTGCCCTGGGATGATCTGGCCGCGGCCCTGGTCATGCTGGTCCTGCTCGGCCTGGCCTTTGGGGCAATGGCCCTGGCGATCTCTGCGGGCACCGGGAACCGTGGCGCCGCCATCGGCATCGCGGTGGCGGTGATGGTGGTCATGTACCTGGCCGATGCCCTGGCCACCATCATCGACGGCCTCAACGCCATTCGGCCGCTCTCTCTCTTCCGCTATTACATGGGCAGCGACCCTCTCCGCTACGGCCTGAACCTGACCGACGCGGCGGTCCTGGCCGCGGTTGCCGCAGCCTTCCTGGCTCTCTCGGTGTTCCTTTTCGAGCGGCGCGACCTTGCGGCGTGACCGCCGGGCGGCGTGACCGCCGGCGGCGTGACCGCCGGGCGGCGTGACCGCCGGGCGGCGTGACCGCTCCTCGACCCGAGCCCAGACCCGAGCGGCCGCCTGTGGCGGCCGCTCGGCGATTCCCGCGGCGCGAACCGGCCCGGGAGACCCGGCTGCTTCGCACCCGGACGAGTTGGGCCGTTGCATAGAGTAGTAAATGCCTTATCGTTTGCGACGGCGACCACTAACCTCGTCCGACGCGGATCGGCGCGGATCGGCGCGATGGCAGGATCGACGACGGAGATCGAGTGCAAGACAGACTGGCGCTCGAGGTCGGAGGCAGAGCCCGCGGAGGCGATTTCGGCGGGTTTCTGAGGCGCAACCTCGCGACCGCCTACCGGATCGCGACGATGGCCCTGGACGATCCCATCGCGGCGCAGGAGGTCGTCCACGACGCCGCGATGGCGGCCTGGCAGGTTGCCGGCGAGTGGCCACCCGCAGCTCTCGATCGCACATTCCGGCAGCACCTGGAATCCGGCTGCCGGACGGCTCTCAGATCGATCGGCCCCGAAGCCGCTCCCGCGGACGGGTCGCTGGAGGCGGCCCTCGCGGCCCTGGGCGCCGAAGACCGGTTCGAGTTGGCCCGAGCCTACGGGTTCGCGGAGAGTGCCGTTTCGAGCGGGGCCGCGTCGAAACCGCTGCGCCGGCTCGAGGAGAGGCTGGCCGAGCTGGGCGGAGACGCCGCCGCCCCGGAACGGCGCCCATCGAGACCCGATTGCGGGAGGTCTACGAGTCGCGCGACCCCGGCGAGGATGCGCCGCTGGCGCTCCGCCTGCGGCTGCAGCGGAGTCTCCACGAGGCCGAGACCGCGGCCGCCGAGCGACACCAGATCGCCCGGGCAAACGGTTGGGGATTCGCGATCAACACGTTCCTGGCGATCCTTGTGCTGACGATCGTCGTGGCCCTTGCGAGCGTGACGAACCTTCGGGCAAGCCGCGGAGCGGCGGCCGGCCCGATCGGAGGCCCAACTACGCCACTTACCATCGCGACGGTGACCGTGGCACAGGATGGCATCGGCGGGTCGAGCGTTCACGTGGCCGCGACCGGCAGCTCGCTCGTGGCCACTTTCGAGGGCTCGACCGACTGGCACCCCGAGGCCCGCCAATGCCTGGCGGACGTGACCGGGGTCATCGCATCGAACGGCCAGGCGGAGTGGCTCGGCGAGCAGGCCGGGCACGTCGAGGCGATCGCCGGCGACCCTTCGTCGGGCAGCGTGTACGCCTCCGGATTGGGCGCTTACTGCGACCCCGGCCACCATTCGAGCGCAGACGGCGGGAGTACCTGGGCGGCCGGCCCCCTCCCTCCGGGCGCGACCGGCAGTCCGTCATGGCTCGCTTTCGATCCGGCGCAGGCGGGGACGCTTCTCGCGGCGGGCGATGGGAGGCTCTTCCTCAGCCACGACGCGGGCGCAACCTGGACCGGCATCCGCGAAACGGTGATTCCCATCGGTTTCGACACGACGGGACTGCTCATGGGCTGGGGACCCGGAGCGCTGTTCGAGTCGCGCGACGACGGCTCGACCTGGCAGCAGGTCGGGGCGGGCCCGGCCACTCAGCCGACGGCCGGCGCGGCCATCCCCGGCGGCGTCCTCCTGGGCGAGGCCGATGGGATGTGGTGGTTCCCTCTCGACGGCTCGCCGAGCCTCGTCCAGCCGGGTAGCGTCTTCTCCGTCGCCCCGGCCGGAGACGGCGCCGTGGCGATGGGGAGCGACACATTGGGCCATCCCTGGCTCGGGACCTTCTCCCTCGCTTCCCGGGATTCGCCATTCCGGGCAGCCTCGTTGCCCCCAGAACTCGCGAAGCTGCCGGTCACGGGCGGCCAGGTCGCGGCCAATTCGACCGGGGCCGCAGTCGCGTTCTCCGGGCCGTCGTCGCTCATAGCGTTCGTGACGTTCGCTCACTAGGCCCGGCATCGCCCGCGTAACGGTCCGGCAACCTGCCGTGCCCGAAGCCGCAACCGCCGCCCGGGCACATCGCAACCCTGGCGACGCCGAACGGTCACTCGTTCACTGCTGATTCATGCGGCGGCCTCTTCCAACCTCTATCCCAGCACGGCAGCCGCCGGTCACGAGGCCGGATGCGAGGTCAGCGCCGTTGCTCGAACAGGAGGACCGTGATGGCCGCCGCGCCAGGAACGGAAATGAAGCGCACCCTGACGATGACCGGGCTGACGATCAACGCCATGGCGCTGATCGCACCGGGCGCGTTCCTGTGGACGACGTTCCAGGCCCAGGTCGTCCAGCAGAACGGCGGGGCGACGACCGCGTTCGACATGGTTCCCGGACTTCTGTTCGTCCTGGTGCTCGCATTCCTGACCGCCTTCTCCTACGCGGAGCTTTCCAACATCTACCCCGAGGCCGGCGCAGGGTCGTCCTACTACTTCGCCGAGGCCGCGTTCCTGCAGAAGGAAGAGGCGGTCCACTACAAGTTCGCCCGGCTGGCGAAATTCATCGTCGGATGGGTTTCGCATCTCTACTACTGGATCTACCCGGGCATCATGGTCGCGTTCACCGCGACGCTCCTCGTCTTCATCCTCGGGCAGTTCGGTATCGTCCTCAACTCGCCGCTCGAGATCGGCGCGGCGGTCCTCTTCTCCGGCCTCGTGGGGCTGATCGCGTATCGCGGCATCTCCGGCTCGACGATGACGGCCATCGTCATCAACGCCATCCAGCTCACGGCCCTGGTCGGCTTCGCAGTCCTGGCCATCGCCTTCCGGCTCACCCATCCGGATCTGCAGTACGCGCATTCGAGCCTGACTTCGGTCGTTCTGCCGCACAGCATCACCAACGTCATCTTCCAGGGCACGATCGCCATCCTGCTCCTGGTCGGGTTCGAGTCGGTCACCGCGCTGGGCGGCGAGGCGATCAACCCCAAGCGCGACGTCCGGCGGGCGGTCCTGCTCTCCCTGGCCATCCAGGGTGCCGTGGCCTACGTCCTCGAGTACGTCGCGGCCAACTTCTTCGTCAACAGCAGCGTCACCGCGACCGACTCCACGGGCGCTACCGTTTCCGGTTACGGGGCAGCGGCGGCCTCGGGGGCCCCGATCGGCGACATGGTCCGCATAATCGGCGACACCATGCTCGGCGGCACGGGCTTCGCCCTGGTCATCATCCTTGCCGCGACCGTTCTCGTGGCCCTCATCGGCACCACACTCGCTTGCCTGAACACCGGCGTCCGCATCACCTACGTCATGGGCCGCGACAAGGAAATGCCCGGCATCCTCGGCCTGCTGCACTTCCGCCATGCCACACCGCACTACGGCGTCATCGCGCTGGCTATCGTCTCGGCGATCCTCGGCGGGTATGCCGTCCTCTCCGCGGACAACCTGCTCCAGATCACGCTGGCCAGCAACACGGGCACCTTCCTGGTGTACGGCATGACCAACGCCCTGGTCCTGTTCGCTTTCGGCGGCCTGCACAAACGGAACCTCGTCAAGCACGTGATCGTTCCGGTGGCCGGGCTGCTCGCAAACATCGCGATGCTCGTCGGAGTCATCTACATGAGCGTCTCGTCCGGCGGCTCCACCCAGACCGACACGCTCATCGCCCTCGGGATCGTGGGAGTCTGGATCCTGATCGGTGCCGTGTGGCTCCTCTTCAACTCGGCCGCGACCAAGACCAGCCTGCTGGTCAAACCCCAGAATCTCAGCCCTGAGCGCTAGGCCCGGGCGCCTTCGCCAGTTCGAGACCGCGCCCCCGGCAGGAGCAGGAGAACTGCCACAGGCGCGGTCTCAGGCCGCCTCGAGGTTGACATGACCACTTCGCCGGGTCGGTCACATCACCCAACATGCAAGCCGTGACCACCGGTCTCGCCGTCGAATGCGCGGGCCTGACCGTGATCGGCCACGTCCGCGAACACAACGAGGATCGCCTCGGCTGGGTCGCGATCGACGGCGAGCCACCGTACGTGACGCCGGCCGCGGAAACGGGCATCCCCGGCACGAGTGTCAGCTCCGGCCTGGGCCTCGTCTTCGCGGTGGCGGACGGACTGGGAGGCTACGGCGGCGGGGAGGTCGCCTCCGGCATGGCCGTCGACGCGATCCTGGGCCACACGCAGCGGATCCTCGCCGGCGGCGGGCGCGTGGCCGGCACTCTCCGTGACGCCTTCAACAGGGCCAACCACGCCATACTCGACGCCGCCATCTCCGGCCAGGGAGGCCGCAAGATGCAGTCCACCCTCAGTGCCCTCGTCTTCACGCCGGGCGAGGCGCACCTGGGGCACGTCGGCGACAGTCGCGTGTACCGTCGCCGCGACGGCGACCTCGAACTGCTCACATCCGACCATAGCCAGGTGATGGAGCTGCTGCGGCTGCACATCATCAGCCCGGAGGAGGCGATCGAACACCCGGCCCGCTACGCCCTGACTCGATCGGTGGGCGGGGACATCACGGTCCGCGTCGACGTCAGAAGTGAACGGCTCGAAACAGACGATATCTTCCTTCTCTGCTCCGACGGGCTGTGGAGCAACGTCACGTCGAGCGAGATAGCCGAGGCGCTGAGCGAGCCCCCTGCCGACGCCTGCCGGCGCCTTGTCGATCTCGCCCTGGAGCGTGGCGGCGACGATAATGCGACAGCCATGGCGATCCGGGTTCGGGAAGCCGGGCAGCGGCCGGAGACGCCGCAGGGATGGCGGAGGTTGTTCTCGTGACCACGACTGAGATCCAGCCGGGCGCGAAACTCGACCAGTTCACGATCGTCAAGGCGATCGGGCACGGCGCATACAGCGACGTGTACCTGGCCGAGGATCCCGGCGGCCGCCAGGTCGTCCTCAAGTGCCCCCACGAATCGATCATGGGCGACGTCGCCACCTTCGACCGGTTCAGGCGCGAGCTCGAGATCTCACGCCATCTGAGCCACCCCGGAATCCAGCGCCCGATCGAGTTCACCTCGGATCGCAGCCGCCCGTACATGGTCATGGAGTACGTGGACGGCGAGACTCTTCGAGCGGTTCTCTCGCGCGAGAAGCGCCTCCCCGTCGACAAAGCCGTCGACTACGGATGCCAGCTCGCCGCGGCGATGGCCTACGCCCACTCGCAAGGCGTCATCCACCGCGACCTCAAGCCGGAGAACGTCCTCGTAACCCCGGATGGGCGCCTCGTGGTGACGGACTTCGGCGTGGCCCTGATGGCCGGTGCCCGGCGCCTCACATGGCGCTGGTTCTCGACGGCTCTCGGCACGCCGGATTACATGTCGCCCGAGCAGATCCAGGGCAAGCGCGGCGACGCCCGGACCGACGTCTACGCCATCGGAGTGATCATCTTCGAGATGCTGGCCGGCCGCGTGCCGTGGGAAGGTGACAACGCCCTCTCGGTCATGAGCCAGGCCATCAACTCCCCGGCGCCGCCCCTCCACGAGTTCAATCCGGAGGTCCCGCCGCCCATCGACGGGATCGTCCGCAAATGCCTGCGCAAGGCCCCCAACGAGCGCTACGAGGACGCCGGATCGCTCGAGTCGGATCTTCATCACTGGCGGGATCTGCCGCTCACGCAGTTCATATTCGGCGACGAGCAGGTCGTCGCGCCGCGGTCGAGCGACCTTCGCCTGGTACTTCTGATATTCGGCGTCAGCGCCGCATTCCTGACCGGCAGCATCTTCCTGATCGTCCTTGCCTACTTCATCGGCCATGCCCACTGACAGCCGCGCCGGCGCCCCGAGGACCGCGCGGGAGGGAATCCATGCCTGACCCATCCAAACGCGAGCCAAGCCACGCATCATCGCGAAGCGAACCCGGACGGCCCGAGCGGCGCCGTCCGCGACACCGACCGTCGGGCCGTGGAACGGGTCTTGACGGTCATCCGCGATACCGGCGTGCAGCAGGTGGAACTGCAGTTCGCCGACGTGACCGGCGCGATCAAGACGGTCGCGGTCCCGGCGCGGCGGATTCAGGCGGTGATGGCCGACGGCGAATGGTTCGACGGCTCGGCCATCGAGGGCCTGGCTCGCGAAGTGGAGTCGGACATGTACCTGCGGCCCGACCCCACGACTTTCTCGATCGTGGAGCCGGGCGGCGTCCCGTGCGCCCGGCTGATCTGCGAGGTCGTTACCCCGGGCGGCGAGCCCTACCGGGGCGACGGGCGTGGGGCGCTTCGCTCCTTGCTCGACCAGGCCGAATCGGCCGGACTCGGGTACGTCGTGGCGCCCGAAATCGAGTTCTTCCTCTTCCCGGCCGGCGACGGGATCGGCCCCCTGGCCGACGACCCGAGCAGCTACTTCGAACGGAGCCGGGGCCGCTCCCGCCAGGTCGAGCTGGAGATCGTTTCCAGCCTCGAAGGGATGGGTATCCGGATCGAGTCCAGCCATCATGAGGTCGCCAGCGGCCAATTCGAGCTGGATCTTCCGCTCCTGCCGGCCCTGGTCGCGGCCGACGCCGTCACCACCCTCAAGCCGGCGGTCAAGGAGCTTGCCCGCGAACGAGGCATGCAGGCCACGTTCATGCCCAAGCCACTGGCCGACGCTGCCGGCTCGGGCATGCATACCCACCAGGTCCTGGTCGACCGAAGCGGCCGCAGCGTCTTCGACGACCCGGCCGACTCATACGGCCTGTCGGCCGTTGCCAGGGCGTTCCTGGCCGGCCAGCTGGACCACGCGCCGGGCATGTGCGCGATCGTCGCTCCGGTGGTCAACTCCTACAAGCGCCTGGTGCCCGGCTACGAGGCCCCGGTCGCCGGAAGCTGGGGCCGCCACAGCCGCGGCGCCCTGATCCGCGTCCCAACTCCGATCCGCCAGGAGGCAGCTCCGGGGGAGACGTTCGGAACCCGCCTGGAGCTGCGCCTCCCCGACCCGAGCTGCAACCCCTACCTTGCCTTCACGGCCATGCTCGCCGCGGGCCTGGATGGGATGGATCGGGGCTGCGAGCTGGGCCCGCCCCTCGAGGAGATCGAGCACGGCTTCGGAGGCAGCCGTCACAGCGTGACCAAGCCGCTCCCTGCCTCGCTGGGCGAGGCGCTCGACGCGCTCGAGGACGACGACGTAATCATGGCCGCCCTGGGCAGCGAACTCATGGAGCTCTTCCGTTCGGCCAAATCGCTCGAGTGGGAGGCCTACCGGCGCCAGGTCACTCCCTGGGAGCGGGAGACCTACTTCCAGCGCTGCTGAAGCACACGCAGCCGGCTCGGGGCCTCTGGGGCCTCTGGGGCCTCGTGAGGGCGCCGTGAGTCCGCCGGGAAGCGCTCCGTGCGTCTAGACGAGCGGTCTTTCGTACAGGCTGGCTCGCCAGGTCAGGGTCGGCACGTCCAGGTCGCCACGGTGCTCGAACCCGAGCGCCTCGTAGTAGCTCCGGAGGGCTGAGTTGTCGGCCACGCAGTCGAGCCGGAGGCATTCCGCTCCCGACGATCGGGCAATCACGGCCGCCAGTTCCACCAGCGCCCGGCCCAGACCTCGATTGCCACGCCGAACGGCGAGCTTGTGCAGGTACATGGCGTGGTCCGGCGGCTCCGCCGGCAGGTCGCCCCAGAACGTTCGGTCGGTCCTGTGAAGGGCGAAGGTTCCCGCCGGAGTAGATCCATCCCAGGCCAGGTAAACGATTCGGTTCGCCGGGTCGGCTTCCAGGGACTCGACCGGGAAGGGCCGGGGCCATTGTGGATACCCGCGAGGCCCTAGCCAGGCAGAGGCTTCGTCGAGGATCCCGGCCACGATCGCCAGCTCTCCCGGGCTCGCGACGACCACCCTGACGCGGCCTCCGTCGATCAACCAGGCGGAGGTCGGCACCACATTTCGGCCGGACTCATCGGACTCGGTCACCGTGAGAAGCGCCTTTCGCTCCGTCCCATTCCGACACCTTCCGTTCGACCACCGTTACCGGTTCCAGGGGGTACTCTACCGACCGGCAAGTCAAGCAGCCGTCAGGCTATCGCGGAGGAACAGGTGCGCGTTTCGATCGGGATCGACCTGGGTTCGTCGAGGGTAAAGCTGCTGGCGCTCGACGAGGCCGGTGAGAGCCTCGGCGTGACGATGGCCGCGTACGCAACGGAGTCTCGCAAAGGCGGGTACGCCGAGCAGAACCCGGACCGCTGGTGGGACGCGGTGCGCCTGGCGATGTCCCAGCTGCTCTCCCGGCCGGCCATGCAGGGCGCGGACGTCCAGGCCCTGGGCCTGACCGGCCAGATGCACGGCGCGGTCTTCATCGACGACACGCTTCAGGCGATTCGGCCGGCAATGATCTGGTCGGACGCCCGGGCCGAGGAGGAGACGGCCGAGATCGAGCGGCGGATCCCCCGCGACGAACTGGTGGCCATCACCGGCAACCGCTCCAACGTGAGCTTCACGGCCCCCAAGATCATGTGGGTTGCCCACAACGAGCCCGAGACGATGGCCAGGGCCCGGTGGATCGTGCAGCCCAAGGACGCCCTGCGAGCCCGCCTCACCGGCGAGGTCGGCGGCGACGTCTCAGACGCCTCTGCCACGCTCCTCTTCGACCTGCGCGAGCGGACCTGGTCGGACGACATATGCGCCCGGCTGGAGATCGATCGGGAGAAGCTTGCCCCGCTCTCCGAATCGGAAGCTACCGCCGGACGCCTGCTCGAGGATGCCGCGCGCGCGCTCGACCTTCCGGCCGGGATTCACGTGGCAGTCGGCGGCGCCGATGCTCCGGCCGCGGCCCTCGGATTGGGCCTGGCGAGCGAGGCCGACTCGCACGGCACCGTCCTGATCTCGCTGGGGACCGGCGGCCAGGTACTGGCGCCCGTCGCGGAGCCGAGGGTCGACGCGGAGGGACGGCTCCACGGGCTGTGCCACGTGGTCCCGGGGCAGTGGTGCGTGATGGCCGCGATACTGTCGGCCGCGGCCTCTCTCGACTGGGTCGTGCGCCTGCTCCACCCCGACGACCCGAACGGCGCACGAGAGCTGCTTGCCGCGGCGGCCACGGTTCCGGCCGGAAGCGACGGGCTGCTGTTCCTGCCCTACCTTCGAGGCGAACGGACGCCGCACTTCGACCCGGCCGCGCGCGGAGCGCTGGTGGGGCTGCGGATGAGGCACGGTCCGCCTGAAGTGACCCGAGCGGTGCTCGAGGGAGTCGCGCTGGCCCTGGCCGAGGGCCTGGACCTGATGCGCGGCATCGGCGTGGAGCCGAAGGCCGGCGTAGTCGCCGGCGGCGGCGTCAACCGGCTGTGGCAGCAGATCATCGCCGACGTGCTGGACATGCCCGTCGCGCTCGGGGCCACGGAACACGCCTCTGCCCGCGGAGCCGCCCTCCTGGGGGCCGTCGCCGCGGGAATAGTCCCCTCCTCCACCCAGGGGACGCTCCCGCTCCCGGCCGACACACGAGTCATGGAGCCGGACCCGGACCACGTCCGTCTCTATGCGGAGATGGCCGGCCCATACCGCGAGCTCTACGGCCGCCTGCCGAAGCTATAGCTCGGCGCGGCCGCGCGCCGACCACGCCCCGCCCGCTGGTCTACCAGCGCTGGTGGACCAGCGGCTTGATGCGCTCCGCGTACAGGCGCTCTATCTGGGCCATGGTCGCCGGCGGAATCGCGGCCAGGTCGGCAGCCGCCGCGTTGGCCCGAGCCTGCTCCGTGGTCTTGGCACCCGGGATGGCGGCGGTGACGCCATCGAACATCAGGATCCAACGCAGGGCCATCTGGGCCATGGTCGCCCCGCCGGGCACCAAGCCGCGCAGCTCCTCCACGAACGCCAATCCGGTCTCGTAGTCGACCCCGGAGAAGGTCTCGCCCACGTCGAAGGACTCGCCGTGGCGGTTGTACTGGCGGTGGTCCGAAGGGTCGAACGTGGTCGCCTTGCTCATCTTGCCGGTCAGAAGGCCGGATGCCAGGGGCACTCGCGCCAGGACGCCCACGTCGCGCCGCTTCGCCTCGGCCAGGAACCGCTCGGCCGGACGCTGGCGGACGATGTTGAAGATGATCTGGACGGTCGCGAGACCGGGGTACTCGATGGCCTTGAGCGCCTCTTCCACCTTCTCGACGCTGACGCCGTAGTCGGCGATGACGCCGGCCTTCACGAGGTCGTCGAGGGCCGCGAAGTGCTCCGGGCTGTAGTAGATGCTCGGGTGAAGGCAGTGGAGCTGAACGAGGTCCAAACGCTCTACACCCAGGTTGTCGCGGCTCCTTTCGGTCCACTCGCGGAAGGCCTCGGGCGTGTAGTTCTTCATCTCCACCGGCACTCGCCGGCCCATCTTGGTGGCAACGAAGAACTTCTCGCCGCTGCGCTCGCGCAGGAAGCGGCCGATCACCTTCTCGCTCCGGCCGTCGCCGTAGACGTCGGCCGTGTCGATCAGGGTCACGCCCGCGTCGGCGGCCGCGTGGAGGGCGCGCATGCTGTCCGTGTCGTCGACGGTGCCCCAGTCGGCGCCGATCGCCCACGAGCCGAAGCCGATCGCACTGACGTCGCGACCTGTCTTGCCAAGCCTTCGATACAACAATGTCGCCACTCCTCTCGTCGGCGGGGCGAGACAGCCCGGGCCTGACGTGCCGCCCTTGCGACCGCGCGGAACGTGAAGCGGCCGAGGGTCGGACCTGCCACAGATTATCCCGCCACGGTCACCACTACGGATCGAGACTCATCACGGACCGCGGAGCGCGGCCGGGATCAGTCGGACGGTCCTGTCACGCCGCCCGAGAGTGCTTGGGAGGTCGAGGGTTCGCGACGACGCCAGGGCCGACCGCTGCCGACGAGACAACGTCCTCGCCGTCTCTGTCGCTTCGCGTGAGCTTGAAGTGCGCCGTGGAGCCCTCGAGTTCACGAGCGATGTCGGTGAGCTCGGAGGCCGCCTCGTTCACTTCCTGGGCCTGCTGCGAGACCATGCCCGTCGAGGCGGCGACTCGCTCCGCCGACGCGGCGTTCTCCTGGCTGATGGCGGCGACGCTCTCGACGATGTCCAGCGTCTCGCGGATGCTGGCGGAGGCCGTCTCGGACCTCTCCATGTTGGCCCTCACGACAACCGACACCCGTTCGATCGCCGCCGTCAGGTCGTCCATCACGCTGGCCACCGTCCGGTTGGCATCGGCCATCTCGCCCGTCTGGCGCTGCGTCGTCACGGCCGATGCGAGCAGCTCATCGAGGGCGGCGCCCGAATGCTGGGCCATCGACGAGCCGTCGTGGACCTTCTGCATGGCTACGTCCATTGCCTCGGCTGCACGCCGGGCGGTGTCCTGGACCGTGGCGATGATGCCGCTGATCTCCTTTGTCGCGGCGGCGGATTTCTCGGCAAGCTTGCGGACCTCGCTGGCGACGACCGCGAAGCCTCGGCCCTGCTCTCCGGCCCGGGCCGCCTCGATGGCGGCGTTCAGGGCGAGCAGGTTGGTCTGAGCGGCGATGTCCTCGATCGTGTCGACGATCTCGCCGATCTGCTGGGCTCGGTCGTTCGTCTCCCGGATCGTCGCCGCCGATGTGTCGACGGCACTCTCGATCGACTTCATCTGAGTGAGCGTCTGGCGGACGGCCTCCGAACCGCTCTCGGCCGTGCTTCTCGCCTGGATCGTAGCGGCGACGACGGACTCGGAGCTGGACCCGGCGAGCTGGACCGCTTCGGCGATGTGAGTGGCTGCCTGCGAGAGGCTCTCGGCTGCTTCCGCCTGCTCGCGGGCACCCGTGGCGATGGCGTCGACGGATTCCGTGATGTGCTCGATGCTGGCGTTGGCCCTGGTCATGGCCGCGGCTTCGCTGGTGGCCGCCTCGGCCATCTGGGAGATGGTCTCGGCGATCTGCTGCGTCGCGGCTCCGGAGGATTGAGCGGAAGCGGCGAGGCTGCTGCTGACGATCATCAGCTTCTGGGCCCGGAGGGCGAGAGTTGTCATCAAGCCGCGCAGGCTCGACGACTCGGAGTTGAAGGTCGCCACGGGAACACCCGCGGCAACGGCGCGGTTGATGCTGGCCACCAGACCGGTGTCGTTCACCGGCGTGGCGATGGCGTCGTAGCCCTGGTTGGTGACCCTCTCGATGGCCTCGGAGCGGACGGCGAGACCGAACCGCCCATCAGACTCGGGGACGATCCACTCCACCGTCGCGTTGTAGGGCCGGAGTTCCTCGGCGGCCGCCAGGGTTCCGGCGCGGACGTCGTCCCAGAAGACGGCGTCCTCGATCCCGAGCACGGCGATTCGCAGCGGACGCGCGGAGCGCTTGATCGGTTTGGGGCGCCGGACGGCCATCTCCGGCGTCTCGAGTGATGCCCTTGCCGGCCTGCCAGTACTGGCCGTAGTTGTTCGCCGTGACGAATTCCATCGAGGTCAGCAGCCGCGACTCGGTGGGCTGCCAGCCGGCCGCCAGGTGGTTGAACAGATGGATGACCGGGTCGTGCCCCTGGCCGTATGGGTCCTGGCCGAGAACGCCCGAGATGACACCCTTGACCACGTACGGCATCGCCTCGTTGACGACGTCGTGGCAGATGATCGTTACCTTCCCGGCGAGCCCGGCGTCGGCCACGGCCCAGGCCATGCCCGCAGCGGCGACCGTTGCGTAGATGCCGGCCAGCCGCGGGTACTTCTTGAGCATGGGCGCCACGGTGGCGCGCATCTCGGCCGCCTCGTACGGACTCTCTATCGCCTGGACGATCTCGATGTTCGGGTATCGCTCGTGGAGGACGCCCTCGAAGCCCTTGCGGCGCAACTCCAGGCCAGCATGCTCGAACGAGGAGGTCACGATCAGGACCTGGCCCCGGCCGATGGTGCGACCCATCTCCTCGCCACAGATCTGGCCCTGGAGATAGCCGTCCGGGCCAACGTAGAAGAGGCGCTGGCAGGCTTCGTCTGTCGTGCTGTTGAGGCTCGAGGCGCTTTCGCCGAGCCTGGCCATGATCTCGCCGATGCCTTCGCCCAGGCGAGTGACCTCGGCCGTTCCCGTGACGGCTTCCGGCCTTGCCCGTAGCTCTACGCGGCGGGTCAGGTCCCCCTCGGCGACTGCCGCGAGAACGTCGGAGAGGGCGGCCGCATCCGTTCCCGCGAGAGCCTCGGTAGCCTGGGCCAATCGAGCCAGGGGCCGCGAGACGGTGATCACGTAGATCGCCCAGGTCACGCCCCAGCCGACTGCCAGGCCGATGCTCAGAACTACCACGGGGCTATCCGCGACAGCCCATCCTACGAGCAGGGCGACGCCACTGACGGCGGCGCACACGACTGCGAGGCCCAGCCCGAAGTAGATGCCCCAGCGAGCGCGCAGGGGGCGCCAGACGGTGACTCTTGCCAGGTCGTTGCTGCTTTCCATGCCAGATCCTTGGGTCGCGGGTCTTCCAGACCGACATACGCTCCCAGCCGGACGATGGGTGAGCACCGTTCGGCCGTCCTCTCCCCGAACAGGGAGCCAGCAAAGGGGGTATCGGCCGCGGGTAGCTCTACCTTCACCCGGGACTTTGACTCAGCCTGCGGCAAGCTCCAGGAAGCGGCACAGGGCGTTGGCGAGGTGCATCTGGCGAGGGGTTCGGGCACGGACGCGGATGAGATCCGGGCTTGCTACCAGCACGGCCAGACAGCGAGCCCGGGAAGTGGCGACGTTGAGCCGGTTCAGGCTGTACAGGAATTCCATCCCTCGCGGGGCGTCTTCCGGCGTGGAGGTGGCCATGGAGTAGATCGATACCGGCGCCTCCTGGCCCTGGAACTTGTCGACCGTCCCGACCCGGGCCCGCGGAAGGACGCGCGCGATCTCGGCAACCTGGGCGTTGTACGGCGCCACGATCAGGACGTCATCCCAGCCCATGCGATGGACCGCGCCATCGGAATCCGTCCACGTGCCGCCACCCTCGACCAGCTGGCCGATCAGGCCGGCCACGACCGCCGCCTCCTCCGCCGACTCGGTGCTGTTGCCGGCGTGGACGACCGGTGCGAATCGGACACCCGTGCCGGTGAGTGCGCCGCTGCCCTCCAGATCCTGGCGCGCCAGCCACTCCTCGGACTCGAGGCGGCCTTCGTAGAAGGCTTCCGAAGTGAACCTGCACAGGTCCGGGTGGAGTCGCCGGGTGCGAGCCAGGAACAGGCCCAGGTCGGGCGGCATGGTCGATTCGCCGGCCAGGACGTGGCCCAGGGCCGAGGCTTCGGCGCCGGGGGGGTGGGTGCCCTGGAGTGGCTGGTCGAGCTGCTGCGGATCTCCGAGAAGGACCGCGCTTCGAGCGGCCGGCGACACCGCAACGGCGTTGGCGAGCGACAGCTGGCCGGCCTCGTCGACGACGAGCACGTCCACGGCCCCGGCGAAGTCCGGCCGAGACCACAGCCAGCCCGTGCCGCCGACGACGTCCACCTCGCCGTCCGCGAGCGCCGCCAGCAACCTGCCGTAATCGCCGAACGGTTCGGCCGCGTCCGATGTGCAATCGCCCGACCTGTCGGGTTTCTGGCCGATCCGGACGGCGACTCCGTGCTCGACGGCACGCGCGGCCACCGAGTCGAGCAAGTGGCCGATGACCCGGTGGCTGTTCGCCGTCACGCCGACCCGCATCCCGCGCCGGACGAGTTCGACGACGACCTCCGCGCCGAGATAGGTCTTGCCGGATCCGGGCGGCCCCTGGACCGCCAGGCAGGCGGCATCCAGCTCGGGCACGACTCGAACCGCGGCCTGGAGAGGCGTCTCGCCGGGACGGCAGAGCGGCTGCCCGCCGGCGATCCGCGGCGGGTGCCGGAGCAGCAGCTCGCAGGCGGAGGCATATGGTCCCGGAGCTTCGATCCCGTGCTCGGCCACCCATTCGCCGATCCGGAGCAGACTCTCGCGCAGCGGCGCCGCGTCGACGAAATCGAACGGCACCAGAGACGTGGGATGGGGGCCGTCCGTCCTGGGTCCTCGCTTCAGGTCGAGCGAGCCCGCCGCCTCGTCGATGGCGACGACACTGCCCGGCGAGCGTCCCGTGGCCGGGTCGCGCACGTCTGTCCCGACCTCGATCGCATGCTCCTGGTCCGGGTAGCTGTAGCGATAGACGACCGAGCGATCCACCTCGCCGACCAGACGCACGAACTGGAGCCTGCCTATCGGCTCTCTCTCAGCGATCCGCTCTTCGTCCGTGAGATCGTTCATCAGGTGGAAGAACCGCCACCAGAACGACTTGTCCTCGCGCCGGTGCCAGCTCAGGAGCTGGGCCAGAAGCCAGCGGCCGTGCTGCTCCGGAGACCGCTGCGCCGGGTCTTCGGGCACGCCCGCGGACAACCGATCCGCTACCTCGGCCACGTGCGCCAGCCGATCGGATAGCTCCGCTTGGGGTGCCGGGCTCGCTGCGGACCGGGCCGTGGCAGGGCCTCGCCGATCCGGGCCGCCAGTTCGGTCCGCCGCTCCTCCAGCCAGTCCCGGAGACGCCAGTTGGATACGCAATCGTCGCGGTTGTAGCCTTCGATCCCGAGCAGAATCGGGTCCGTTCGAGGCGATCGGGCCGCCGCCGATCCGGTCTCCGACTCGGCCAGCCAGCGCTCGAACTCGACGATGCTGGAGCCGGCGTCGCGCAGCTCCACCTCGCGGGTCAACCCGTAGAGCGGCTCGAGCTTCTTGATCGAGTAGCTCTCGACCGAAGCCCGGAGCCCCTGCCGCACGGCCCGGAACAGATCGACGAAGACGTCGCCGCGTAGCAGCCGGTCGACCTCCTCTTCGCGCGTGGCGTGGCGGCCCATGAGCCTGCCGGCGGCCGTCGGCTCGTAAGCCGCGTAGTGGTAGACGTGGATCGCCGGATCCTTCGCCAGCCGGTCCGTCATCAGGTCGATAGCCTGCTCGAAGGCGCGCTTCTCGGCCTCCGGCGTGACGTGGCCGGCCTCGTCGACGCCCCAGAAAGCGTGGAAAGTCGGTTCGCCGTCGGGACCCGCCAGTCCGGGCTCCAGGATCCCGAACAGGTACTCCACGCCGTCGTCGAGAGCGAAGGGATCGCCTTCTATGTCGAAGAACAGGTCTCCGGGCCGCGGCTGGGGGAGGCTCGTCAGGCCGCGGTTCGGCTCGAGCGCCCCGTCGCCCAGGCGGCTCGGCGGCAGCAGCTCGTAGATCGTCCTGGCCTCGTCCTGGCCGCGGACCTGGATCGCGGCCTGGTCTCGGGCCGTGGCCAGCGCCACCGGACCCACGCCGTCGAGTGGCACCGGCAGTGGCAGTTCCAGGGCCGCCAGCCCGCGCCGCGTAGCCACTCCCCTGCCCTTGAGGGCGCGGCGAAGCCGGGTCGGCGCGCTCGCCACCAGGGCGAGGTCGTCATCCGCTCGGCGGCGCGCCTGGCAGACCAGGTTCCAGCGGCACACGTCGCAGTGCTCCACCGGCTCCGGGTACGTGGCGGCGGGAGGATAGACCGCGGCCACTCCCCCATCGGCTCGGACGCGAGCCTCGAACGCGGCCTTGACCGTCCGGTAATAAGCCATGTAGTCGGCGACGCGATGCCGCTCCACCGTTCTCGCGCTGCCGCCCAGGGCCACGTGCATCCACTCCGGTTGGGCGCCCTGGATGACCGTCAGCTGCTCCACGTACGAGCAGATCTGGAGTAGCGCCGAGGCCTTGACGTGGCGGGCGAGCTTGGTGTCGACGACCTCGTAGCTCCACTCCCCGAGGGCGCTGGGGCGCGGGACCCGCAGCAGGAAATCCGCCAGCCCGAGCCACCGGCCGTCGAAGAACGTGGCCTGGTAGACCGCGTCGTCGCCGCGCCGGATGGCCGCCTGAGTGGCCGCCGCCGCCGCAGTCAGTCGGCCCAGGCGCTCGGAGGCCGGAGCGTCGTGATCGCCCGGGTCGATCCGAGTCACGACCCGCCCACCCGCCTCCAGGCCGGCCAGGTAGCGAGCCTCGTGCTCGAGGCCGCGCCTGGCTATCAGGTCGATCTCCGGGTCGAGCCTGGTCGGTCGCTTCACCAGGCCCGCCATGGCTGCCAGTTCCAGGCCAACGAGATGCTCGCAGGCGAGGAAACCGACCAGGTCCGTGGCCGCGAATACGGGCTTTCCGCCGATGAGCTGCATCGCCGTTCACCATAGCCGGGATCGATCGAACGAGCGCAGGCAAGCTGCCGCACCTCCGGGGTGCCGCCGGGCAGGCCTTGCCCGCGGCCAGGGTCCAGGCGAGCACCCGGTGGTGAGGCCCGGCAATGGGCCGTGAGGACTATTGACCCGGCCCGGAGCGTAGGGTTGACTTCCTGGGATTGCCGGACGTTAGCGGGGCTGCCGCAGCCGTCATTGCGGGATTCCTTGCGACGCCGGGTCACGACCGAGAAGGAACTTAGGATGCGCAGCCGTCTGCCCCTGTTGTTCGCCCCGACGATCCTGGCCGGATCTCTGCTCCTGGCTGCCCCGACCACGGTGCGAGCGGCGGACGGGCTGACGGAAACGGGGACGACGACATACGAGGTCGTCCCCGGCAAGAACGTCATCTCTGTAACCGTCTCGCTCTCGATCTACAACGGCAAGCCCAGCACCGCCAACTACACCTACTTCTGGAGTTCCACCCAGATCGCGGTGATAAACGAGGCAGGTCCCGTCTCCGTGACCTCGAATGCCGGCGCCGTCTCGCAATCCCTGGCCAAGACGGACGAGTACTACCGCTACCTCACCCTCAACTACCCCAACGTCTACTACGGCCAGACGCGAGTCGTGACGGCGACATATGCCATCCCGGCAGGGCCACACGCCAAGGGCGGATTTCGAGCCGTCGCGGCCTACGCCGGCCTGTGCGTCGCGGGCAACGGCGCCGACTCGGGGACCGTCTCCGTCGTGATCCCCGACGGCTTCGCGCTCCACGTCGACAGTGGCGGCGGGCTGACCAGGACCACCGACGCCGAAGGCAAGCAGGTCTACTCGAGCGGCACGCAGAGTGCGCCCTCCAAGTTCCGGGCCTGCATCGACGCGGAGAACAGTTCGAGTCTCACACATACCTCGACCACGGCCGGCGGCCAGGTCTTCGACATCGGGGCGTGGCCTGAGGATCCGACCTGGGCCACGGCCGTCCAGACCAAGCTGGCCGATGTCGTCCAGCAGCTCGAGGGGCTGACGGGCCTGTCCATGCCGGGTGGACCCGTCCAGATCATGGAGGTCGGCGACTGGCAGTTGGGCGAATACGGTGGCGCCTACAACGCCACGACGGCGACGGCCTACGTCCCGGAAACGGTCCTGCCCGCCACGATCGCCGACGGGCTGTCGCACATCTGGTTCAACCGGAAGACGTTCGCCGCCGACTGGGCCTCGGAGGGCCTGGCCGGATACAGCGCGCAGGTCGCGGGAGCGGGCAACTCAACGCCCTGCGGCGATCCGGGACCGTATCCGGGCTCGGACTCGCCCGCCCTCTCGACGTGGCTGCTTCTGGGCAACGACGCCACGGCACAGGAGAAAGCCCTCGCCAACTACCAGGACGCAGCTTCGTGCTACATCATCGCCAGCCTGGCCAAGGCGATGGGCCCGGACAACTTCAAGGCCGTGATGAAAGCCGCGGCCGCGGGCGAGATGGCCTACATCGGCGCCACGCCGGGAGAGAAGGCGCAGGGTGCCGGGCCGGCACTCAGCGCGCAGGGATTCCTCGACCTCGTCGACGAGCGGGGCATGTTCCCGGCCGGTATCGAGAACCTGGACCAGGCACAGGCTCTCCTGGCCACGTTCGGCATCTTCAACTCGACGACGCTCGCAGGCCGGTCGCAGGCACGGACTACCTATCACGCGCTGGCAACCGCCGCGGACAATTGGAAGCTGCCGTTGGCAGTGCGGGCGCCGATGGCCAGCTGGGACTTCGCCGGCGCCGAGAAGGCAATGGCGACGTCTTCCGAGATCCTCGGAGTCCGAGACGGCATAGAGAAGCTGCTGTCGGGCTTCTCGCTCGATGGAACGTCGATCCAGCAGGCGTTCGAGGGTGCCACCGGCCAGACCGACCTGGACAGCCTGCTCACGCTGATCAAGAAGGAGGCGGACGCGGCCGGAGCAATCGACCGAGCGACCAAGCTCCGCGACGGCAATGGGATCTTCCAGACGGTCGGGCTCCTGGGCACGGATATCGAGACGCCACTCAAGCAGGCCACGACCGACCTCGCGAACGTGAGGCCGGACTCTGCCGGAGCCCGTGCCCAGTCGGTTATCGATCAGATCCAGGGGTCGCGCCTCCAGGGGATCGTCCGGTTGGGCGTTCTGCTTGCCTTGCTCCTGGCTATCGCTTTCCTGGTCGTGCTCAACGTCTTCATCCGGCGGCCGCGGAACCCCGTTCCGGTGCTCGCCGGCGATCCAACGCAAGTCGAACCTGTCTCGAGCGTAGCGCCAGCCCAGGCGACAGGCCTGCCGGCCGGAAGCTCGGACGAGTGGTCGGGCGGTCCGTTGGCTCAGCCCGGCATGCCCTGGCCGACGCCGGCGGGTGACCTCGGGTCACCGCTCGCAGACGCACCGCCGCGGCCTGCGGGTCACCGGCGGAACCGTCGGTGGTCGGACCGTCCGCAGGGAATCCCCGCTGCTCCTCCGCGCGAGCGTCGACGAGGGGAGCGAAGGACTCAGATCCCGCCCGACGTGGCGGAAGCGGCGCGGATGGCGGGAATCCCCCTGGTGGCCCCACGGGAGCGTCGACGAGCGGAGCGAAGGACTCAGGTTCCGCCCAGCCCGACAGAAGCGCCGATCGTCGAGGAGACTCCCGCGGCTGCTCCGCAGGAACGCCGAGGAGCGCGGCAACATACACCGGTCCCGCCCGAGGTGGCCGAGGCGCTGGTCGTCGAGAAGGTCCCCTCCGCTGCTCCACAGGAGCGTCGACGAGCGCGCCAACAGAAACCCATCCCGCCTCAGCGGGACCGCCGGCGAGCGGGGCGACAGACGAAGGCGAGCGACGACGGCGCCGGGCCGGCGCCCGGAGAGTAGGCTTCGGCCCCGCGCCCCTTCGGCCCCGCGCCCCGCCGTGCGCGCGCCTCGGCCATTTGTGGCACGCTCCGGTCATCAGCCCGCATCCGAACGCGTGCCATGACCGAGCCCGTCACAACCCGTCCCTCGTACCGCGCGCTCCTCGGCGTCCCCTCGCTCTGGCGCGTCCTGCTGGCCATGCAGATCGCCCGCATCGCCCAGTCGATGGTCGGCATCGTCGTCATCCTGTTCGCCCTGCAGCGCTACAACTCACCGCAGCTCGCCGGCGCGGTGGCTTTCGCCAGCATCGCTCCGGGGATGGTGATCAGCCCGATCGCCGGAGCGTTGCTCGATCGCCACGGCCGGGCCCGCCTGATCATCCTGGACTACGGGGTCGCCGCTACGGCGATGCTGCTGGTCGCCGGGCTCTCGCTGGCATCGGCCCTGCCGGCCTGGCTTCTCGTCACCATCGCGGCGGTCGCCTCCCTCACCGGTCCCCTTGAGCAGCAGCGGCCTCCGCAGCCTCTTCCCGCTGATGGTCCCGGAGCCGTTGTGGGAGCGCGTCAACGCCGTCGACTCCAACGGCTGGGTTCTGGCGACGGTCGTCGGCGCACCCTTCGGCGCGGTCTTCGCCCAGCTGCTCGGCTTCGAGACGGCCATGGCAATCATCGCCGTGGCGTATCTCGCGGCGGCGCTGGTCATGATCGGAGCTCCCGATCCGCGCACGGAAGTGGCCTCGACCGGCAGCCTGCTCCGGGACGCCTGGCTGGGTCTCGTCTACACCTGGAACAACAGAACCCTTCGGGCGCTGGCAATCTCTCTGTCGACGATGAACCTGGCCGGCGGCATGATCGAGATCGTCGTGCCGGTGCTGATCCTCAAGCATCTGGGCATGGGCCAGGACACCGTGGGCTACATGTTCGGGCTGATGGGGGCCTTCGGCGTCGTCTCGGCCTTCCTCTCGGGTCGACATCAGGACCGAAGGACGGGAGAGGCGCATGATCCTGATCCCGGCCGTCGGCTTCACCCTGGCGACGGCGATCCTGCTGTGGCCGGGGAGCCTGCTTCCGATCGCTCTCTCGATGGCAGCAGGCGGGCTGTGTAACGGCCCGATGGACATCGCCATGTTCACGCTGCGCCAGCGCCGGACCGACCCGGCCTGGATGGGCCGGGCCTTCACGGTATCGATGAACCTCAACTTCTCCGGCTTTCCCATCGGGGCCGCGATCACCGGCGCGATGCTCGCAATATGGCCTATCGAGGTGGCGATTCTTCTTCGGTGTGGCCGCGAACGGCCTCGGGGCGTTTCTCGCCTACCTGCTGATCCCATCATCGGAGGGCGGACCTGCGGCCGACGCTCGACCGTAGCCGGCAACGTGGCCCGCGGACCCGAGTGGATCTGGCAGATACGTGAACAGGGCCCCCGGTCTCCCGGGGCCCTGTTCGTTGTGGCGCTGAGGGTCAGTGCCCGAAGGCGAGTGCGGGCACGAAGCGAGCCGCGTCGACCGTGCCGACGCCGCTGGCCAGGTCGTAGCCCTTGCCGGCGTTGAAGCCGACGACCGTGTAGGTGTTGCCGTCGCTGTTCGTGAACGGGCCGAAGGTGTTGTTGCCCATGGTCACGTCCACGATGCCCGACGCCGGGCTGTGGAGGAGGTCGTACAGGCGGTTGTTGAGCAGGCCGAGGCGATGGTGGGCCAGCTGGTCCGCCATGGCCACGATGCCCGCGAACTCGGGCGAGGACTCGCTCGTTCCGCCGAAGATGTGGTAGCCCACGTGGGCCGGATCGAACGTGTAGTAGACGATCACGCCGCCGTCCACGGCCGCGCTCATGCTGATGTCCGGAGTCCCGCGCTTGCCGTCGACGACCTTGCGGACGCCGTCCTGGAAGTCGGGCCGGGCGAAGACCGACGACAGCCCGCCGCCGCCGGCGCCGAAGCCGTCATTCCAGACGACGTCCGGGGCGAGCCGATTGCCGGCGTCGTCGAGGGTCAGCTGAGTGCCTCCGATCGAGGTCACGAGCGGGTCGCTCGAAGGCCAGGAGTTGACTCGGAACGTGTAGAGGTCGCTCAGGTTCGACTGGAAGTCGGTGGCGCCCTCGTCGCCGGAGGATCCGAGCACGGTCACGCCGTGAGCGTAGGCGTTGAAGAAGGCGCTACGCAGGTTCAGGATCGAGGCTTTGCTGGGGAACGTGTTCTCGGTGGCGCCGAAGCTCTGCGAGATCACGTCGGCCATGTTGTGGTTGATGACGTAGTTCTCGGCCTTGACGATCTCCGGGAAGCCCGTCACGCCCTCGGTCTCGCTGACCGGGGTCTCCACGAGCAGGATGTTCGCGCCGGGCGCGAAGACGTGAGACCACTCGACGTCGAGGGTCGTCTCCTCGGCCCAGCCGACCATGTCGGAGTTGGTCGCATCGAAGGCCGGGATCGGCCCTGCCGGAGCGATGATCTTCAGGCTCGGCGGATCCGGCAGCCCGAAGGTCTGATCGAAGACGTGGAGGTCGTTCGCGATCGTCGGCGAGCCGAACGAGTCGACGACGGCGATGGTCTCGCCGCGGCCGTCGATCCCGTGCGAGTGCAGCGGGCTGAGGTCGTAGGCCTTCTCGAACTGAGCCGGCGAGTAGCAGTGGATGCCGAAGTTCGTTAGGCAGTAGGACGTCGTCGGCGGGAAGGACAGGCCCCGAGCGTTGATGACGTTGGTGTGAAGCGGCGCGGCGGCGACGACCGGCTGGGCGGCTACGCCCGAGAACATCGTCGCGGCGGCTACTACCACCGCTACCTGACTGGTCAGCAGCCGCCGCAGAGCCGTGAACCGGCGGCCGGCCGACGCGGGGATCTCCCGATTTCCGGGTGACATTGGCACCTCCCTGGGCCACTTGCGCCCGTGCGTCCGGCCGGGGGTTGGTCTCGCCTCGACTCGCAAAGCCTTGCCACTGACGGGCAGACTCCTTGCCAGTCGTCCTGCCAGGCGCAGCGGGCATGAGCCTGTTGCCCGCAGAATTCCACTCGTCCCGCCGGTATTCCGGGTTCGGGCATGCAGGTCGTCGCAGGGTGCGCAACCACCGTGAAGGGACGCGAGAGCCGCGAGCCTCCGAGGCTATGCCTCGGCGTGCTCCGGAGCCAGGCCGACCCGGCGCCGCGTCATCGACTTTCGCGTCCTCGACGAGCGAGTACACGACAGGCACGACGATCAGTGTCAGGAACGTCGAGGTGAAGAGGCCGCCGATCACGACCGTGGCCAGCTCCGAGGCGATGATCTCGCCTTCCGAGAGACCGAGTGCGAGCGGTATCAGGGCCAGCATCGTGGCGATGGCCGTCATCAGGATCGGTCTGACTCGTGTTCGCCCGCCCTGCATCAGGGCTTCGTACATCGGCATACCCCGCCGCCGGTGTTGCTCCACCAGGTCGAGCAGAACGATGGCGTTCGTGACGACGATGCCGATCAGCATCAGGAAGCCGATCAGGGCGCTGATGCCGATCGGCCGCTGGGTGATGAAGAGCGCCGGGAAGGCGCCGATCGTAGCCAGCGGCAGGCTGAACATGATGACCAACGGGTCGATCAGAGAGTCGAAGACGAGGACCATGACGATGTAGACGAGCAGGACCGCGACGGCCATCGAGAGGAACAGACCGCCGAAGGCACTGTTCATCTGCTCGGTCACGCCCGAGAGGGTGACCGTAACCCCGGAGAGCTTTCCCTCGGCCTTGAGCTTGTCGATCGCGGCCTGGATCTCCGTCGAGACGCCGCCGGTGTCCTTGCTGGTCGTGTCCGCCGAGACGGTCGCGGCAGGCGATTGATCCACGCGGCTGATGCGAGCCTGGTTGTCGGCGGGCGTCACCGTGGCGATGGCGCCCAGCGGTAGCCGTCCCGCGCCAACCGGCATCAGGGCGAGGGTATCCGGCGTCAGGTTCGCGGCGAGCTGGAGGTAGACATCGGTCGGGGCGCCGGCGAGGGCGACCGTGCCGGCCTTCGTGCCCACGAGGGCGTTGTGAACTTCGGCCTGGATGCCGACGGTGCTCGTGCCGTCGAGGATCGCCTTGTTCGGGTCCACGTCGATGTTGTACTGGACCGTCGTGGCCGTGAGATCGCTCTTCACGTTCAGCAGGTCACCCTGCTTCTTGAGCTCGGCGACGACGGCGGTCGTGGCGCTGGCAACGTCGGCGGAGTTCGCGCCGCTGACGATGACACTGATCGAGCTTCCACCCCCGGTGAGGCTGAGCTGCGTGACCTGGATCTGCCAGCCTTGTGGGGCGATTTGGGCCAGATCGGCCGACAGCTTCTGCTGCTCGGCATCGAGATTGGTGCTGTTGTCCAGGGTGATCACTACGGACGCCGCGTTCGAGGAACCGCCGGTAAAGGCTGCCGCGAGCGCGGTCAGGCCGGTGTCCGCCTCGCTGGGAACCGTGGTTTCTATGAGCCTGACCTCGGGATAGGCGCGGAGCTTGGACTGCACCGCCCTTGCCTGAGTCAGGACGACCGAGGACGGCGTGCCCGAGGGTGGGGAGACGCTGACAGAGAGCTGCTTCTGAGATCCGGCGTTGAGGAACTGCGTGGGGATGTGAGGCGCCAGTAGCCCGGCACCGACGACGAGCGCGGCGGCGATTCCGAGCACGCCCCACCGGCTGCGGCGGTTGCGGAGCGCGGCCTGCAGCAAGCGGGGTGTAGATCCGCTGGACGATGGTGTCGTGGTGCTGCGGCCCTTCGTCGGGTGCCAGCTTGATGCGGTCGATGAACAGGCTCGCCATGACCGGGACGACCGTGAGGGCGCACAGCAGCGAGGCAAGCAGGGCGAACGTGACGGTCAGGGCGAAGGGAAGGAAGAACTGGCTGACGATGCCGCCGACGAAGCCGAGCGGCAGGAAGACTGCCACCGTGGTGAGCGTGGAGCTGGTGATTGCACTGGCGACTTCGCGGGTGCCGGATATGCAGGCCTCGCGCATCGGGTCGCCCCGGCCGCGGTGACGGTAGATGTTCTCCAGGACGACGATGGCGTCGTCCACGACCCGGCCGACGGCTATGGCCAGTCCGCCCAGGGTCATGATGTTGACCGTGACGCCGGCCACGAGCATGAGCGCCAGTGCCGTCATGATCGAGACGGGGATGCTCACCGCGGCCACGAGCGTGGACCGCAGGCTGAGAAGGAAGACGAAGATCGTGATGACCGCGAAGATCGCGCCCAGGCCGCCTTCGCGGACGAGGCTGTCGCGGGACTCGATGATGAAGGTCGAAGAGTCGGAGACTACGTCGATCTCGAAGGCGCCGTTGCCCTGCGCCTGAAGCTGCTTGAGCTTGTCGTTCGCGGCCTGGACGACGTTGACCGTGTTCGCATCGGAGGTCTTGGTGACGCTGATGACGAGCGCCGGACCGGCATCATCGTGCTGCGGGTCCTTGTTCAGCTCCGCGTATCCGGTCGGGTAAGAGGCCACCCGTTGCACCGTTCCGAGATCGCCGAGCGTGATCGGCGTGGGGGCGGCAGCCGCGGAACCGGCGGCCGGCATCTTCGACGCCGACGGCCAGCGAGAGGAGGTCGTTGGGGTTCTGCAGGATCAGCTGGTGTTGCGCCGAGACGGGGATCGAGACGACCGTTCCATCGGCATTGGTCTTGGGCATCGAGCCGGCCGGAAGGACGAGGTTGTTGGCGGCCAGCACGCCCTGGATCTGGCTGATCGAGATGTTGCTGGCGGCCAGCTTCGCCGGATCGAGCTGGACGACCAGGCGGTACTGGGACTGGCCGCTCAGGTCGACCTTGCTGACGCCATCGATCCCCTGCAGTGCCGGGACGATGCTCGTCGCCGCCAGGGTGTTCAGCTGATCGGTCGTGGTCGAACCGGTATTGCGAATCGCCACGATCAGCGACGGAAAGGCGTTGATGTCGAACGACTGGATCGTCGGCTGCGTACTCAGTCCGATCGCTTTCACGTTGGCGTCGATGGTCGCCGTCGTCTCCTTGATGTTCGTGCCGTAGGCGAACGACGCGACGACGATCGAAAGGCTGTTCACCGAACTGGAGCTGACGTGTTCCAGCCGGGGGACGCTGCCGATCGAGCGCTCGACCGGTTGGGTCACCTGCGTGGAGACGTCCTGGGCACTCGCGCCCGGCAGCGGCGTGACGACGACGATGAACGGGAACTGAATGTCGGGCAGCAGCTCTTGCTTGAGCGACGCCCACGAGAAGACGCCCGCAAGGAGGAGGCCCAGCGTGATCAAGACGGTCACGCTGCGTTTGGCGATGGCTAGCTGGGTAAAACGGATCACCAGTTGCTCCTTGGCTCGGTGGCGGTTGGCAGCTCAGGAGGTTATTCAACGGGACGCCGCGCCACGGGTTGGCTCCTGGGCGCCGGCGCGAGGGCCCCTTCGATCGCTACGGCTCTCGGCCGGGCCCCGAAGTTCAGGTCACCCTCGAATTGGTCCGCCCGGACGACAGCTCGCTGACCAACGGACGGTATCACGGCGTGCGAATGGCCACGCGTCATGCGGACGAACTAACGGCGATCGTCCGAGAGGCGGATGCGGCGGCCTGACGGTGAACCCGAGCCATGGGCCGGCCCTCGGCTTGCGAGGCCCCGCCCCCTACCGCACACTCGGGCCATGAGCGAAGGCGGGGAAACCGGGAAGCAGCGGAGCCTCGGGGCCGGCGTATACGGCCGGCTCGGCCTTCACTTCTACGATGCCGGCGTGCTCGGGGTGTCGAGCCTGTTGCTGTGGCGCTGCCCGAGCTCGCGCGTCCTGGCCCAGTACCAGGCCAACGTGTCGGCGAACCATCTCGACGTCGGTGTCGGGACCGGCTACTTCCTCGACAAGGTGGAGTTCCCCGCGCCGGCTCCGCGCCTCGGCCTGCTGGACCTCAACGGCAACAGCCTCACCCATACGGCCAGGCGGCTGATCCGGTATGCCCCGGAGATGTACCGGGCCGATGTTCTGCAACCGATCACGACACAGATCGAGCCGTTCGACTCGATCGGGCTCAACTACCTGCTGCATTGCCTGCCCGGACCGATGGAATCCAAGGCCGTGGCATTCGACAACCTCCGGCCGCTGCTCCGGCCCGGCGGCACCCTTTTCGGTGGAACGGTCCTGAGGCACGGGATCTCGCTGACGCCCCAGGCCCGACTCTGGATCGCCGCGTACAACGCCATGGGCATCTTCGGCAACGCCCGCGACAGCCTGGACGGCCTGCGGGCGTCCCTCGAGGCGCGCTTCGCCGACGTGGAGATCGCCACTCACGGATGCGTGGCCCTCTTCCGAGCCACTGCCGTGGCCTGATTCGGCCCGCGGCGTGCGCCGCCGGGTCACGTGACTCGCCTGTCGCTGCTACCTTTCGACGAGAGACCGCAGAGAGGGAGATGGCGTGCCCGGGAAGAACAAGCCGGAAGGTCCGATCAGGTGGACGACGCTTGGGAGCGCGCCCTTCCCGACGGCCGAGGAGTCTTGCTCCGGCTACCTGCTGCAGGCCGGCGGAGCCAACGTCCTTGTGGACATCGGCGGTGGGGCGCTGGCCGCCATGCAGCGATTCATCCGGCTCGAGGACCTGCACGCCGTCTGGATCAGCCACCTCCACGCTGACCACTTCGCGGACATGCCGCTCCTCTACTACGCCTTCGCCTTCTCCGACCGCCCGTTGCGCAAGATCCCCGTGCTGGGGCCGGTCGGCTGGGCGCCTCGCGTCGAGGCATTCGTCAAGAGCGCGGTCGATCACAAGATGAGCAACTACTTCCAGGTAGTCGAGTTGAAGGATCGCGGCATCGCCGAGATCGGACACCTGCACATCCAGGCCCGGGCAGTCGAGCACGGCGTCCCCGCCTTCGGGTTGTCCGCCCGGTTCGGTGACAGACGGCTGGCCTACACCGGGGACAGCGGGCCGTGCGAGAACCTTGTGACGCTGGCCAAGGGCGCCCGCGTCCTGGTCTCCGAGGTCGGCACCGACGTCATCGAGATTCCTTCGGTCCATCTCTCCCCGGAAGATGCCGGCATCACCGCGGCCCATGCCGGCGTGGCCCGGCTGGTGCTGACTCATCTCGCTCCGGGGCTCGGCGAGGAAGAGGCGATAGAACGTGCCGCCTCCGGCTACACCGGCGCCATCGAGGTCGCCCGGCCGGGGACGATGCTGGAGGTCTAGGCGGCCCCGTCGTCCACGGCGCTTCGGCAGACCGCGCCGCGCCTACGCTCCCCGCCGGTACGGCGTGTCCAGGACCACGAACTCCTTGCGCCCCACCAGCGCCGCCCGAATGCGATGCACGTTCTGGTTGTACAGCAGTCGATCCCACCAATGGCGTGGCAGGTGCTCGGGCAGCAGCACGACGGTGAGTCGATCCGGGTCCTCGGCCTGCGATACCTCCAGGTAGCGAACGAACGGCCGGACCAGGGCCCGGTAGGGCGACTCGACGAGGACCACCCGTACGCCCGGCAGCTGGCGTTCGACGCGCTCGCGGAAGTACTCGCCTTCGGCCGGATCGATCGTGACATGGACGAGCTGCACTTCCTCGCCCATCGTCTCGCCGACTTTGACCGCCTGGACGACGGCGCGACTCATCGACTGAGCCGCCACGACCACCCTCTGGCGGCGATGCGGCGGCCCGAAGACGACGTCCGGCTGCACCTCCAGGCCGATCCCTTCCTGGTCGTATTCGTGCTTGATGAAGAGCATCAGCAGAACCAGGATCGGCACGATGACGATGATCATCCAGACGCCCTGGTCGAACTTCGACACGGCTATGACTACAACCACTATCGCGGTCACGACCGCGCCCACCCCGTTGATCAGCGCGCTCCGGCGCCAGCCGGATCCGCGCTCGGTGAACCAGTGGCGGACCATGCCCGACTGCGACAGCGTGAACGAGGTGAAGACCCCGATCGCGTAAAGGCCGATCAGCCGGTCGGTGGAGCCGTTGAAGGCCACGCACAGCGCGATCGAGATGAGGGCCAAGGCCACGATCCCAGAGTTGAAGGCCAGCCGCTCGCCGCGCAAGGCGAACTGGCGCGGGAAGAAGCCGTCGCGGGCCAGGATCGAAGAGAGGCGCGGGAAGTCGGCGAAGCTCGTGTTGGCGGCGAGGATCAGGATGCCCATCGTCGAGAACTGGAGGATGTACCACATCAGCCCCGGGCCCGAAGACCGTCCGGCCGACCTGCGACAGCACGCTCTCTCCGGCGCCCTGGAAGCCCGCGGGGTGAGCTCCGACGTGGATGGCCAGGTAGCTGGTGCCCATGAACATGATGCCCAGGAGCGTGGCCATGATGATCATCGTCTTCTGCGCGTTCTTCCATTCGACCGGCTTGAACGCGGGAACGCCGTTGGCCACGGCTTCGGTGCCGGTCATGGCCGAGCAACCGTCGGCAAAGGCCTTGCACAGCAGGAAGATGCCCATGTTCTCGGTGGCGACACCGCTCAACGCTTCGACGTGCGAAGCCTGGGGCAGCGTCCCCGTCATGCGACTCGAACACGCCCACGCCGATCAGCAGCAGCATCGAGCCGATGAAGATGTAGGTGGGGCTGGCGAAGAGCGTGCCGCTCTCCCGCAGGCCGCGCAGGTTCACCACCATGACCAGCAGGATCGACAGCGCGATCAGCGGCACGGCCAGCCCGGTCTGCTGGATCCACGGGAAGGCGGAGTAGATCGCCTGAACGCCCGCCGACACGCTGACCGAAACGGTCAGGACGTAGTCCGTCAGCAGCGATCCCGCGGCGACGAGGCCCGCCAGTACGCCAAGGTTGGCGTGAGCCACGATGTAGCTGCCGCCGCCGTTGGGATAGGCCCGGATCGTCTGCCGGTAGCTGAAGGTGACGATGAAGAAGAAGCGCGACCACGACCACCGAGAGGCCGAGGACGAACTGGAACGTCTGCTGCCCGGCCCCGACCAGGATCAGCATCATCGCCCCGGTCGCGTAAGCGACGGACGACATCACGTCCGAAGAGAAGACGGGCAGGGCCTTCCAGATCGGCAGCCGCTCGGTGAGTTCGGCGGCGGACGAGAGCGGGCGGCCGAACAGAAGGCCTCGAAGCGTCGCCATGCGCCGCTGCTGGGCGGTGCGCGGAGCCTGGGCTTCGAGCTTGGCCTCGAGATCGCCGGGGGCCAGGTATCGGAAGTAGCGGGCGTGCGGCCGGTCGACCACGACCCGGCGGTCCCCCAGCTTGCGACCGTGCAGGGTCTGTTGCTCAGCCATCTACCGTGGCGCCCCTCGTTACCACGATGTCCACCTTGCCGCCGGCATGGGCGACGGTCGGCAGGATGAGGACGTCTGCGCTCTCGGCGAGCCGGTACGCTCGCCACAGCAGGCCCGGCCAGGACGGGAAGCCTGCCAGGACGACGCGCGACGCAAGGCCGGCCTGCACCAGGCTGACGGCCGCCTCGAGATCGTCCAGCCCGGGCTGGCCTCGGCTGGCTCCAGGTCTTCGCCCGCCTCGAGCGCCTGCCGGTAAGCCCAGGGCAACCTCCCGGGAGGCGTCTGCCATCGGAGCTGAGAGCGGTTCGGCGACGATCGAGCTCGGCTCGCGATCGACCGAGTCGATGCGAGCCCCCATCCTGACCAGCCGTAGGACGCCGTCCGCGAATGTCATGACCTAAACGTAGGCCGCGCCCCACGAGGAATCGGCCGGGCAGCGGCGTCGAGCGGCTCAACAAGCGCTCAACATGCCTGGCCCAAAAGGTAGGCCGGGCGCCCCGCCGGTACTACGATCATGGCGATGAGATTCAGACAATTCGGCAGCGGACTCCTCGGCCGCGTGAACCCCTTGAGGGTCCTGGCGTTGGCCGCGGTGGCGCTGGGCGCCTCGACGGTGGCCATCGCTCTTCTTCGACATGGCTGGAGCGGCGTCCAAGTTTCCTACCCGGCGCCGGTGTACCTCCTCGCGGTTCTCGTGGTGGGCACCCGTTACGGCACCTTTCCGGCGGTCCTCACCTCGATCTCCGCGTTCCTTCTCTACGACTTCCTGTTCGTGGAGCCTCTCTACACCCTGACGATCAACAGCCCCGACGAGTGGTTGAACCTGCTGCTGCTCCTGGCCGTGGCCCTGGTCATCGGCAGACTCGCCGCGCTGCAGGCGGAGCGCGCGGCCGAGGCGGCCGGACGGGCCCGCGAGGCGGAGGCGATGCACACGATCACCGGCATCCTGGCCTCGACCAGAACCGTGGCCGAGGCGGCGCCGGCGATCGTCGTAGAACCTGGAGGAGATCACGGGCATGGACCGTGTCTGGGTCATCCTCGGTTCGAGCCCCGGAGAGGAACGTCCGCTGGCGGACACCGCGCCGTCCAAGCCGCTTCCGGTGCCGGGCTGGCAGGTGGTGCTGCAGCGAGGGCCGGACGGCCGCATGCGCTGGGTTCGGGCTCACATGCTCGCCGGAGCACCAGGCGCCGCACGAGCGTCGGGATCCGAGCGGGCGGCCCTGCACCGGATCCGAGTCGAGGTCGCCGGCGAGACACTGGGCTCCGTCTGGGCCCTCCGGTCTCGCGACCTCCGTGAGCCGGATCGGGCGGAGACGCGCATCCTTGCCGCGGCCGCAGACCAGCTCGGGCCAGGCCATCGTCCGCGATCGGCTGGCCCAGGAGGCGACGAGCGCGGAGATCGCCCGCCAGAGCGAGGCTCTGAAGACGGCCCTGCTCGACTCCGTTTCGCACGACCTTCGCACTCCGCTGGCCACGATCCGAGCGGCGGCGGGCAGCATGCTCGACGAGTCGGTGGCCTGGACGGCTGCCGACCAGCGCGAGGCCTTCCAGGCGATCGACAGCGAAGCCGAACGAATGGGCCGGCTCGTTCGCAACCTGCTCGACCTCAGCCGTATCGAAGGCGGAGCCCTCAAGCCGGAGCTCGAGCCGTGCGATCTCGACGATCTGGTGACCCAGGCGGTCAAGCGCGCCGGCGACGGCCACGACGAAGCACCTCCGCGTCGAGCTGGCAGAACAGCTGCCTCCGGTCCTGGCCGACCAGCTGTACCTGAGCCAGGTGCTGGCCAACCTGCTCGAGAACGCCATCCGCCACGGCGGCGAGGCGATCCTGGTCCGTGCCTCTCAGCGGCCCGACGGGTTGCTCGAGATCAGCGTCGAGGACGACGGACCGGGCGTGCCCAAGGCCGCGCTGCCGCACCTGTTCGAGAAGTTCTACCAGGCCGGGCCCCCGGGCGAGGGCAAGCGGCGAGGTATGGGCATCGGCATGACCGTGGTGGAAGGACTTGACCCGGGCGATGGGCGGCGAGGTGGAGGCGGGCCGCAGCGAGTTCGGCGGCCTGCGCGTGGACGTGCGACTGCGGCCGGCGGTCGTACCGGACGAGGCGTCAACCCCGGCGTCGCCGGGGTTGACGGCGCCGACCAGGCGGCGGCGCCGGCCAGCCGGAGGCAACCGACGTTTCGGCACCGGCGGAGAGGACGGCCCCATGACCGGTCCGGCGCTGCTGATCGTCGAAGACGAGGGGCCTGCCTTGCGTGCTCTGACGGACTACCTCGAGCACCGCGGCTACCTCGTCTACGAGGCCGCGACCGCTCACGAGGCCATGCGCCAGTGGGACGCCCACCGGCCGGACCTGGTCCTTCTCGATCTGGGGCTCCCCGACCTCGACGGCGTCGACGTCATTCGGCGGATCCGTCGCGAGGCCACCACGCCGATCATCATCCTGTCCGCCCGTGAAGACGAGCGCGACAAGATAGGCGGCCTGGAGGCGGGCGCGGACGACTACCTGACCAAGCCTTTCGCAATGGACGAGCTGAACGCCCGAATCCGAGCCGTGCTGAGGCGGGCCGCGGGTCCGGACGCCGACTCCGATGGGTGCCTGCGCCTCGGCCCGATCGAGCTCGATGCGGTCAGACGCGAGGTCCACGTTTCAGGTGAGCTGGTGCGCCTGACCCCCCGCGAGTACGAGCTGCTCAAGGTGATGCTGTCGAGCCAGGGCCGCGTTCTCACCAAGGCTCGGCTGCTGCGCGCGGTCTGGGGCCTGGCGTACGCCGATGAGAGCGCCTATCTCCACGTCTACGTGAACCGGCTTCGCCGGAAGCTCTCCGCCGCCGCACCCTCTATTTCGCTGGAGGGCTTGATCGAGACGGAACCCGGCATCGGCTATCGCGTCGCCGACCACGACTCCCTGGCCGCGGCGCCGGCGTCAGGCACCGGGGCCTCGCGCTGAGGTCGGACTCCCGTCAAGTCCGCTCAGAAGAACCCGTCGGCTTTCGCATCCGGCCAGCACGAGCAATAGCACGGCGAACAGCGCCAACAACACCAAGAGTCGTCCTCGTCGGCCAACGATCATCGGTCGTCTCCTTGTTTCGCGTGTGGGCCCTGCTACGGCTTGGCGGGGTCGGCGGTGATGCTCTTGGGCCATGTGCCCTTGAACCTGATCCCGCCTTCGTGGAGCTGCAGCGTGTCGATCGTGACGCCGGCTTCGAGGATCTTCTTGTTCAGGTAATCGTTCACGCTGGACTTGACCGTGTCGACGACATTGCCGGGGACGCCGACCCGCCCGAAATCGAGCTGCGAGAAGTCGACCGCGACCGTTTGCGAACCGGTCGCCGATATCGAGAACTTGGTGTACATCGGGCCCGAGGCGGGATAGCCGGGCACGTTCACGAAGGCCGACATCGCGATGAAGCCCTCGTGGATCCGGAACTGCATCTGGCTGATTGTCTTGTTCGGGGCGCTGTACTCCGGCAGGGCCGCGAGCGCGGCCTCGCTGATGGTGTCGTCCACCTGGACGGTCCCGGAGTAGTGGTGCTTGTTCGCGAGGTTGTAGTTCTGCGTCGGCGACGGCAGCTCGATGCCCCACTTGCTGGTGAAGGCGTCGAGCGCGCCGGCATCGCTGACCATGCCGAGGTCGCGCGGGTGATCCATTCCAAACGCCGAGCTCAGGACGGGACCTGCATGACTCCCAGCCAGGAGACCGCAACCAGCGCCGCCACGAGCACGATGCTCACCCCCAGCACGAGGCGGCGCAGCATGTTGGCACCCGTGCCCTTGGTGGCGGCGGTACCGGGCGCCGCATACGTGGGTGACCCGGTATAGGGCTGAGCCGGCCAGACGGGCGGGGGCGCGACAGGTGGCGGGGCAACTGGCGGCAGCGGGGCGACAGGCGGCGCCGCAGATGAGACGGCGGAGCCGCAGACCGCGCAGAACTTCTGATCGGCCGCAGCCCGCGGCGTGCCGCAGGTGGCGCAGAACCCGAATCCCGTCGTCATCGCGAGCAACCCTCTCGTTTCCACTTTGTGGACGAATTCGGAGGCCGATCGGCCCCGCGGTGCAGCCCTTCGCCGTCGATCGGATATGGTCCCCCGAGTCACGGCCATGCTAGCTCTCGGCGGGCGTCCTTGAAGGGCGACATTGCGGCATCGGGACGATGATCCGGCGCGGCAGAGACATGAGACCGGCACTGCCACATGGCGCGGGGCGGGCCCGGCCGGTCCGCGACCGATCGCTCTCGCGAAGGGCAGTGCAATTCGTTTAGGCCGCGTTTAGCGATCGAACCACCTCAGCCCGCGGTCGCCTCTTGGTAGGCCCGTCGATCCTGAGGACATGGAACGCGAACCGGCACGTGTCACAACGACTTCCGACCCGGAGGAGACCCGGCGGCGGCTGACCTCGGAAGTCGCCGAGGTCGAGAGCGCCATCGCGCTCGTCGCGTCCGGCTCGGCTACGCGGATCACTCTCACCGGCCTGAAGTTCGGCGAGGAAGTGGCGAGGCGCTTCCGAGAGGATGCCCGATCCAAAGGAGTCCGGCTCGACCCGCTCCCCTTCCCCGACGACGCCGGCTGCGACCTGATCGTGCGGAAGATCGATGAGTAGCCGAGTGACCCCGGCCCGGGTCCTGCTGATCGAGGACGACCTGCCACTGGCGTCGATCATCTCGAAGCACCTGACGGCCCGGGGCCACGTGGCCCGCGTCGCCGGCTCCGCCGAAGAAGCCACAGCGATGATCCGCGGCTGGCTACCGGCCCACGATCGTGCTGCTCGACATCAACCTGCCCGGCGACTCCGGCTGGGGCTTCCTTCGCACGGGCGGCCTCGACGCGGCTGGGTCTCCGCCCGTGTTCGTCGTCAGCGCCACGGCGGTACCGCCCGCGCGACTCCGCGAGTTCGACTGCGCAGGCTACCTGCCCAAGCCGTTCGCCGTTCCGACGCTCATCGAGATCGTGGAACGCCACCACAGCGAGGCGGACGGCGCGACCTCTGCCGCCCAGGGAGGATTCGATGCTTCTTGACCTGGCGATGATCGCCCTGATGGCAGCCTGCCTGCTGTTCTTCCTGGGTCTGATCTGGCTGTGCGACCGGTTGGCTCGATGAACGGCCAGGACGTCTTGGGCGGCGTGATCGTCCTCTTCCTCGGTGTCTATCTCCTCTTCACTCTCCTGCGAGCGGAGAAGTTCTAGATGATCCCCTCGCCGCTTGGCCTGCTCCAGGCCGCCAGCCTATTTGCCGTCGTCCTCCTCCTCGCGCGGCCGCTGGGCGGCTACATCCGCCGGGCCATGGAGGGCGAGCGCGTCTTCCTGTCACCGGTGATCCGGCCGATCGAGCGCGGCGTCTACAAGGTCATGCGCGTCGACGAGGCGGTCGAGCAGGGCTGGCGAGCCTACGCGGTCTCGGTGATCCTGTTTTCGTTTGTCTGCATCCTCGCCCTTTACCTGCAGCAGCGGCTCCAGACTTACCTGCCGCTCAGCCAGGGCGGCGTGCCCGGCCTGACGCCCGTTGCGCCCGACCTCGCCTACAACACCTCCGTCAGCTTCGACACCAACACGAACTGGCAGAACTACTCGGGCGAGTCGACCATGACCTACCTGAGCCAGATGGTCGGGCTCGCCGTCCGCAACTTCACTTCGGCCGCCAGCGGCATCGCCGTGGCGATCGCCCTGACTCGTGGCCTGACCCGCAGGTCGGCGACGACGATCGGCAACTTCTGGGTCGACATGACTCGCAGCATCCTCTACATCCTGCTGCCGATCTCCTTCGTCGCGGCGCTGTTCCTCGTCTCCCAGGGCGTGATCCAGACCTTCGCGAGCTCGATCACCGTTCACACTCTCCAGGGTGCGGCGCAGGTGATCCCCCTCGGACCGGTCGCCTCGCAAGAAGCCATCAAGGAGCTGGGCAACAACGGCGGCGGCTTCTTCAACGCCAACTCGGCCCATCCCTTCGAGAACCCCACCACGATCTCCAACTGGGTCGAGATGTTGCTCCTGCTCGTGATCCCCTTCGCCCTCACGAACACGTTCGGACGGATGACCGGCAACGCCCGCCAGGGCTGGGCGCTCGCCGCGGTGATGATCGTCGTCCTATCGGCGGGATCGCTCGTGGCGATGTCCAGTGAGGAGCGTTCCAACCCGTCGCTGCCTGCGGCGGTCGCTCAGAACGTCAACCAGTCGGCCGGGAACATGGAGGGTAAGGAGGTCCGCTTCGGGGCCGACACCAGCGCCCTGTTCGCGCGCATCCACGACCGGCACGAGCACCGGCGCGGTGGACTCCATGCACGACAGCTTCCTGCCGGTCGGCGGCCTGGTCCCGCTCTTCAACATCGAGCTCGGCGAGATCACTCCGGGCGGCGTCGGAGCCGGACTGTACGGGATCCTGGTCTTCGCCATCATCGCCGTCTTCATAGCCGGGCTGATGGTCGGCCGGACTCCGGAGTTCCTCGGCAAGAAGGTCGAAGCCTACGAAATGAAGATGGCCATGCTCGTGGTCCTCTTCCTGGCCTTCAGCATTCTCTTCTTCACGGCGTTAGCGACGGCCACGCCGGCCGGCAAAGCCGGGCCGCTGAACGGCGGCCCGCACGGCTTCAGCGAGATCCTCTACGCCTTCTCCAGCCAGACCGGCAACAACGGCTCCGCCTTCGCCGGACTGACGGGCAACACCCTCTTCTACAACGTGACCGGCGCCCTCGCGATGATGCTGGGCCGTTACGCGATGATGGTGCCGATCCTGGCCATCGCCGGCTCCATGGCCGGTAAGCGCCGCGTCGCCGAATCTCTGGGCACCTTCCCCACGACCGGGCCGATATGGGTCGGGCTGCTGATCGGCGTGATCATCATCGTCGGCGCGCTGACCTTCTTCCCGGCACTTGCCCTCGGCCCGATCGTCGACCAGCTCCTCAACAACGCCGGGAGGCTCTTCTGATGGCCTTCGAACTGGCCGGCGGTCTCCGCCGCAAGCTGTTCTCCCTCTCCGTAGTCGATACCGCCCGCGGCACCCGCCGCGTGGCGCGCGAGGACCGACAAGCCCAAACCGCAGGCGGTCCGCGCAACCGCGGGATATTCGACCCGAAGCTCCTCCGCGGGGCCCTCGTACCGGCCGTGCGGAAGATGAACCCGCGCGAGCTCGCCAAGAACCCGGTCATGTTCGTGGTCGAAGTCACGGCCGCGCTCGTGACGTGGTCCTCGCCTCCGACCTCCTCGGCCTGAGCAAGGCCGCCGCGAACGAAGTGGGCCGAGGCGACCGGCTTCGAGCTCCAGATCGCGGTCTGGCTGTGGTTCACCGTCTACTTCGCCACGTACGCCGAGGCACTGGCCGAAGCCCGAGGCAAGGCCCAGGCGGCCACCCTGCGCAAGACGCGCTCGGAGACGCAGGCCCACCGCCGTTGCGAGGACGGAACGTTCGAAGAGGTCGGCTCCTCGGCGCTCCGTGCCGGCGACGTCATCGTCGTGCGCGAGGGCGAGACGATCCCCGGCGACGGAGACGTCATCGAAGGCGTGGCCTACGTCAACGAGGCGGTCATCACCGGCGAGTCCGCCCCGGTCCTCAAGGAGCCTGGCACGGACATCCGCAGCAGCGTCACCGGCGGCACGACTCTGACCAGCGACACGCTCACGATCTGCATCACCGCCAACCCCGGCGAGACCTTCCTCGACCGAATGATCGCGCTGGTCGAGGGCGCGAAGCGGCAGCGCACACCCAACGAGATCGCGCTCTCGATCCTGCTGTCCGGCCTGACCATCGTCTTCCTGCTGGCGACCGCGACCCTGCGACCATTCGGCCTGTACGCCGGCGCGCCGCTCGGGATCGTCGTCCTGGTGGCCCTGCTGGTGTGCCTGATCCCGACGACGATCGGCGGCCTGCTCGTCCGCGATCGGCATCGCCGGCATGGACCGGGTGGCCCGCTTCAACGTGCTGGCCATGAGCGGCCGGGCCGTGGAGGCGGCCGGCGACGTGGACGTGATCCTGCTCGACAAGACCGGCACGATCACCTTCGGCAACCGGCTCGCGTCGCGGATCGTGGCACTGCCCGGCGTCACGGAACGCGCGGCCCTCGAGGCGGCGCTTGCTGACCTCGCTCGAGGACGAGACGCCGGAAGGCCGATCGATCGTCGAGCTGGCCAACGGGCGTCTGGCTGAGATCGCGCAGGGACGCCCCCGCGGCGAAGTCCACCGAGCCTGAGATCGCCACGGTGGTCCCGTTCAGCGCCGAGTCCCGGACCAGCGGCGTGATCCTCGCCGACGGCACGGTCATCCTCAAGGGCGCCGTCGACGCGATCGTGGCGGCGCTGGACACGGACGCGCCGCAGGAGCTACAGACGCTCTCCGACGAGATCTCGTCGCTGGGCGCCACTCCTCTGGCGATCCGCCGCAACGGCGTGCCGCTCGGCATCATCGAGCTCAAGGACACGGTCAAGCCGGGCCTGAAGGCACGGTTCGACGAGTTGCGCCGCATGGGCATCCGGACCGTCATGGTCACGGGCGACAACCCGCTCACCGCCAAGACGATCGCCGCCGAGGCCGGCGTCGACGACTTCATGGCCCAGGCCAAGCCGGAGGACAAGATCGCCCGAATCCGGGCCGAGCAGGCCGACGGTCACCTGGTGGCAATGACCGGCGACGGCACCAACGACGCCCCGGCCGTGGCCCAGGCCGACGTCGGACTGGCCATGAACAGCGGCACTTCCGCCTGCAAGGAAGCGGCCAACATGGTCGATCTCGACTCGGACCCCACCAAGCTGATCGAAGTCATCGCCATCGGCAAGCAGCTGCTGATCACGCGCGGGGCGATCACGACGTTCTCGATCGCCAACGACGTGGCCAAGTACTTCGCCATCTTGCCGGCGATGTTCATGGTGGCCTACCCCGAGCTGAACAGCCTCAACGTCATGCGCCTGGAGAACCCCCAGAGCGCCATCCTCTCGGCGGTCATCTTCAACGCCCTGATCATCATCGCCCTGGTGCCGCTCTCGCTCCGTGGCGTCGCCTACCGCGCCGCGCCGGCGGCCGACCTGCTGCGGCGGAACCTGCTGATCTACGGCGTCGGCGGAATCATCGCCCCGTTCCTCGGAATCAAGGCGATCGACCTCCTCATCACCGCCATTCACCTGGCCTAGGAGTCAGCGATGCGAAGCTTCGTCAAATACCCAGCTCTGGCCGGCGGTGTCGATCCTGCTGGCGTTCACCGTGATCACGGGCCTCGCCTACCCGCTGGCCGTGACGGCGGTCGCGCAGGTCGTATTCCCGAGTCAAGCCAACGGCTCGATGATCGTCGTCGACGGCCAGACCATCGGATCGAGCTTGATCGGCCAGACGTTCGATGACCCGAAGTACTTCTCGGGCCGGCCGTCGGCAGCTGGGGCAAGCCCCGGCTACGACCCGACCCAGTCGGGCGGCACTAACCTGTCTTCCACGTCCCAGGCGCTGATCACCGCCATCGGCCAGCGAGTGGACGCGCTGCGAGCGGCCAACGGCAACGCGCCGATCCCGATGGATCTGGTCACATCCTCCGCCTCCGGCCTCGACCCTGACATCAGCCCGGCCGCGGCGGAGTATCAGGTCGCCCGTGTTGCCAAGGCTCGCGGCATGACCGAGGATCAGGTCAGAGCACTGGTCGCGCAGGCACACGACCCAGCCGTTCCTGGGTTTCATCGGTGCCGCCGGCGTCCACGTGCTCGAACTCAACCTTGACCTCGATGGCTTGCTGAAGTGACGACCGAACCGGCGGACCCGAGCCGCCCCACCGGCGACCAGATGCTCGCCCGGCTTAACGCCGAGCAGAAGCCGGAGCGCGGGCGGCTGCGCATCTACATGGGCATGGCACCCGGCGTGGGCAAGACCTACAAGATGCTCGAGGAGGCTCACCGGCGTCACGATCGCGGCACGGACGTAGTGGTGGGCTTCGTCGAGACCTACGGCAGGCGCCACACCGCCGCGCTCCTGGACGGCCTGGAGGTCGTGCCGCGACGCCGGGTCGAGTATCGAGGCGTGGCCGTGGAGGAGATGGACGCCGACGCGATTATCGCCCGCCATCCCGCCGTGGCCCTGGTCGACGAGCTCGCCCACAACAACGTCCCGGGTTCCGCGCGGGAGAAGCGCTGGCAGGACGTGGAGCTGATCCGCGACGCCGGCATCGAGGTCATCAGCACCTGCAACGTCCAGCACGTCGAATCGATCGCGGACGCGGTCGAGACCATCCTGGACGTGCCGGTCCGCGAGCGGATCCCGGACGAGGTGGTCAGGGCCGCCGACGAGATCGAGCTGGTCGACATGAGCCCGCATGCGCTGCGCCAGCGGATGCGCCACGGCAACGTCTATCCACCCGAACGCGCGACGCTGGCGCTGGACCGATTCTTCACCGAGACGAACCTGACCGCCCTGCGGGACCTGTCGCTGAGGTTCGTGGCCGGCAAGGTGGACGAGCAGCTCGAAGACATCGTCAGCGAACGTGGCCTGCGCGTCGGACCGGTGACCGAGCGCGTTATGGCTCTCGTGGACGAGTCGGTGGAGTGCCGCAGGGCGCTCCGGAGGTCCGCGTCGATCGCCAGTGCCTTGCACGCGCCGCTTCTGGCCATCGCGGTCGAGACCCCCGGGGTCGGGCTGTCACGCGACCGGCAGCAGAACGTCAAGGCCAACCTTGACTACGCGGTGGACCTGGGCGCGGAGATCATCAGGGGAGAAGCCTCCGACCTTGCCCGCGGGCTCGAGGAGGTCGTTCGCGAGCGTCGCGTCACCCACCTCGTCCTGGTGCACCGGCCTCACCGCGGCCTCCACGTCGGCCGGGCTTCGCTCGCGGATCGGCTCCTCGACGCGGTCCCGGGTCTGGAGGTCCACCTCGTCGGGCGAGCCGGCCGCCACGGAGCACCGAACCGCGCCAGGCGCGTGACCTTGGCGCTTGACCCGCTGACCATCTTCGGCGCGCTCGCGGTCGGCGCCATGCTCGTCTTCTACGCGCTGGAGGCGCGGTCGGCCTGGTTCGTCCTGGCCTTCGCGGGCGCCTGCCTGGCATCCTCGGCCTACGGCTTTCTGCAGGGCGCCTGGCCGTTCGGCGTCGTCGAGCTGGTCTGGTCCTTCGTCGCCACGCGGCGGTGGTGGCGGCGGCAGCGTGCAAGTGGTCGGGGCGAGAGGGCTTGATCCTCCGACCAATCAAGGGTGCGCCCCACCCGAACCTACTCCCCGACGATGCGGTAGCCCACTCCCGGTTCGGCGACGATGAGCTTGGCCGCGGCGCCCGGACGGATCGGCCGCGGCAAGCTTGCGGCGAAGCCGCGAAACGTAGACGTGGAGGTAGTGGCCCTCGTCCGAGTAGGCCGTGCCCCAAACCGCGCGCAGCAGCCGGCCCGCCGTCACGACGCGGCCGGGCTGCGACAGCAGCACCTTGAGAAGCTCGAACTCGCGCGGCGTCAGCTCCACCGGCGTCGCCTCCGACGCTGACCTCGTGGCGCGGCACGTCCAGCACCACCGGGCCCAGCCGGAGCCGGCCCTCCGTATCGGCGTCCGGCCCGGCGGCGCGCCGCAGTACGGCCCGCATCCGGGCGTGCAACTCCGAGAGCCCGAACGGCTTGGTCAGATAGTCGTCGGCGCCCGCGTCCAGGGCGGCCACTCGGTCCTCCTCCCGGCCGCGCGCCGACACGACGATGATCGGCGTCGTGGCCTCGCGGCGGACGCGCCGGATGACGGCCTGGCCGTCGAAGTCGGGCAATCCCAGGTCGAGCAGGATCAGGTCCGGCCGGCGGCAGTCCCAAAGCCGCAGCGCCTCGCGGACGTCGCCCGCCTCATCGACCTCGTGGCCCCGGGCGCGGAGGTTGGCCGCGATCGCGGCCCTCGCCGCCTCGTCGTCCTCGACGATGAGGACTACGGCCGCGCCCTCACTCATGCGGGTTCGGTCGCGCGGTCCGCGACCGCCGGCTCGGCGACCGCCGGCTCGGCGACCGTCGGCGCGGCGACCGCTTCGCCGGCCCTTCAGCCGGTTCGGCATCCTCAGCCGGGAATCGGACGACGACCGCCAGTCCGCCCAGCGAGCTCTGCCTCGCGTCGGCGGAACCTCCCATCGCCTCCGCCAGACCCCGGACCACTGCCAGACCGATCCCGGAGCCCCCCTCCGCCGCCGAACCCTTGCGCCGCGGCGCGCGATAGAACCGCTCGAACAGGCGCGGCAGCACGGACGCGGGAACCCCAGGTCCCGCGTCTTCGACCACGAGATCGACGCGCCCTGGCCGAGACTGACGGGCAGAGACCCGGATCCGCCGGCCCGCCGCGTACCTGGCCGCGTTCTCCAGCAAGTTGGTCAGGATCTGGTCCACGAACATCGCGTCCGCCCGCACGGCCGGGAGGCTCGGCGGCGATCGCGACCTCCAGGTCGGACGGCTCGAGCATCGGCGCGCATTCGTTCGATCACCGGTTCCAGGATGTCCGCCAGGTCGTAGAGCTCGAGCGACGGATGGAGCGCACCGCCTTCGATCCGGCCGAGGTCGAGCATGTTGCGGACGAGCCGGCTCAGCCGCTCCGCCTCGCCGTCGATGGAACGGGCGGTTGCGCGCGCCCCCTCGGCGGTAACCGGCACGTCCGGATCCATCAAGTTCCCCGCCGCTGCCCGGATCGCCGAGAGTGGCGTGCGAAGATCGTGAGAGACGGAGTCGAGCAGAGCCGACTTCAGCGCGTCGCTCTCGCGCGCCACTTCGGCCGCGGTGGCCTCGGCCGCCAGCCTGTCGCGAATGACGGACTGGCCGAACTGGTCGGCCGCCGCTGCCAGCAGTCGAGTGTGCGACCGCCCCGGGAACGGATCGCCTCGGCGACGGGTCGCCCACAACGAACCGATCGTCTCGCCGCCGGCTTCGAGCGGGACGCGGAAGACCGTCTCGGCCTCATCTCCGTCGCGAGCCGCTTTCCGCTGAGCCTCGCGTCGATCGGTCGCGCGATCGCCGGTCCGGCTGACCGCCAGCTCGCGCACGCGGGACCAGCTGGGCTGGGCATCGGCCGAGTGCGAGTGGAGCAGCCACCTCGACGCGACGGAGGGTCGGGGCTCGCCCGGAGCGCTGTCCGCCACTACTCGCTCGTCCGGGATGGCCGTTCCCAGGCCTATCCAGACCCGTGCCATCTCGGCCTCGCGGGCCAGGCGTGCGGCCAGGAGCGGCGCCGCCTCCAGGGCAGTGGCCGCGGTCGCCACGTCACGGCTCATGGCGAACATCGCCCGCGCCTCGGCGCTGCGAAGCTCCGCCTCCCGGCGCCGCTGCAGCTGGAGCGCGCTCAACCGCCCGATGGCGATGGCCACGACCAGGAAGAGAAGCAGATCGAGCCACTCCTCCGGCGACGCGACCGCAAAGACGTACAACGGCTGGACGAAGAAGAAGTCGTAGAGCAGGAACGATCCGACGGCCGTGGCCACGGCCAGCCAGCTGCCGTAGCCCATGCCGACGGCCAGGACCGGCAGCAGGTAGACGATCGCGGCGTCCTGCACGCCGAGCTGGCCGTGGACGAGCTCCGCCAGGGCCGTCGCAAGCGCGAGGCTGAGCCCGACAACGAAAAGCCCGGTCAGCGAGGGCCGGTGCGGTCGGGAGATAGAGAGACGCGGACGACTCAGCACGCGCTCATGGTAGGCCGCGGAACGGACTTCGGGACGGCCGGATCCCGGACCCGGGCGCGGCGACCGGCCACCACTCCGCCTGACCCATCGAGCCCCGGACCGGGCCGCCTAGAATACGGCCGTGGTGCAGGGGTTTCTCTCGTACGTTGCCGCCGGGCGCGGCTGGCTCGCGAACCTGGCGAGTCTTCGATGGGCACGGCCGGGCGGAGTGGACCTGGCCGTTCCCGCGGCCATGGCCCTGGTGGTCGGGTATGCCGTGCCGCAGCTCGGGCGCGACGTCGCCGGAGTCCCGTTCTGGCTGGTGTGGCTCCTGGTCACACCTGTGGTGGTCCTGGCACTGCGGGCGCTCGGTTGGGGGACCGGCGCGGGTGCGGCCGGCACGACGGCTACCACGGCGCCCACGTGCGGCCTCCCCCGCCCGCCCGGATTTCGCTCTTCGCCGTCTGACGACCCTGCAGCTGGCACTCGTCGTCCAGATCGCCGTCGCCTGGATCCTGTACGACATCCTGCTCTGGCTACCGGGCAGCCACCTCTACGACCTGAACGTGTATCTGGGGGCCTCCGAACGCTGGATGAACGGCGGAGGGGCCTACATGAGCGCCGTCCTGAGCGAGTGGCCTTCCAGCGCCCGAGCCGACTTCTTCCTGTACCCGCCGCCGTTGCTGCCGTTCTTCGCCCTGGTGTCGCAGTTGCCGGCCGCTCCGGTGGCCGCGGCCTGGACCGCGTTTCAGCTCGCCTGCTGGTACCGGGCATTTCGGATCGTGGGGCTCGCGCCGAACCTGAGCCTGCTTCTGCTCGCCTTCCCACCGGTGATGATCGGCCTCGAATCGGGCAACGTCGCCGGGCTGACGTTCCTCCTCTTCGTCGCGGCGGTCCGAGCGGGCGGAGCGCTGGTCGTCGACGGAATCTTCAAAGTGCAGAGCGGCATTCCCGTCCTGTGGCTGCTGCGCGAGCGGCGCTGGCGCGGGCTGCTCGCCGGGACCGCGGCCATCTCGGCGATCGTCGTCCTGACTCTCCCGATCGTCGGGGTCGACGCCTGGCGGGCATGGTGGGCCGGGCTCGGCTACCGCGCATCGTCCCAGGCCCTGGCCGATGCGCTATTCGGCTACTCCTACGCAAAGTCGCTGCCTGCCCCGGTGTACGTCGGAGCCTGCGCGGCGCTGACGGCCATCGCGCTCTCATTGCGGGGCCGGCGCGGGCTCGCCGCCCTGGGCCTGGCCTCGATCTTCGCGTCCCCCGCCCTGTGGCCGCACGGCTTCGTGTTCGCGCTTCCGGCCGTACTGATGCTGGAGAGCGGCACGGCCGTGTGGCTGGTCCTCGGTGCGGGCGCCTTCGGCCCCAACATGTGGCTGCTCTTCGGGGCTGGCTGGCTGGCCGTTCTCGCCGCCCGGCGATTGCCGGCCGGCCGTTTCCACCCGCTGGCCGGCACGGACGGCCCGTGGCCGCGCCCTATCGAGCCGCGGCCGGCCCAGCCCGCGGCCCCGCCGCCCGGTTAGGCGCACCCGCGGCCGATCGCTCAGAATGGCCTGGACATGAAGAGCCTGATCAAGCGGATTCCGATCGTCGGACCGCTGTTCCTGAGAGCCTACCGGCGGATCCTCGGCCGCACCGCCCCCAGGTCGGGGCCGTTTCCCGGGTCGAAGGAGTACTGGGAAGCCCGATACGCCTCCGGCGGCGACTCCGGGACCGGCTCCCATGCCCAGCTGGCCGCCTTCAAGGCGGACGTGCTCAACGCCTTCGTGGCGCAGCATGGGGTTCGCTCCGTCATCGAGTTCGGCTGCGGCGACGGCAGCCAGCTGAGCCTGGCCAGCTACCCGAAGTACTTCGGCCTGGACGTGAGCGAAACGGCCGTCGATAAGTGCAGGAAGCTCTTCGCCTCCGACCCGAGCAAGACCTTCGCCCTGATGAGCGACTACCGGGGCGAAGAGGCGGACCTGACTCTTTCCCTGGACGTCATCTACCACCTGGTTGAGGACGACGTCTACGACGACTACATGCGCAAGCTCTTCGCAGGCTCGAGTCGCTACGTGGTCGTGTACTCGAGCGACACCGACGTGAACTCCCACCTCGACACCGATGCCGACTACCGGGGCGCCTACATAAGGCAGCGCGAGTTCACGAAATGGGTGAAGTCGGAGGCGCCGGCTTGGACGCTCGTGGAGCACATCCCCAACAAGTACCCGCACCGGGGGGATGACCGCGAGGGCTCTTTCGCGGACTTCTTCATTTACGAGAAGCGCTGACCACAGTCCGGCCCCATCCCAGCCGATTACCCACTGGAGACGAAATCCGCCGGACTTCGTTCTCTGTGCGCCGGACGCGGCGCACGGTCCCCGGCCGCTGCGGAACGCGAGCAATGAGACTCTCCCTCCAGAAGAAGATCCTCGCCACCTCGCTCGGGATGATGGCGGCCGCCTTCATCCTCACCGGCGCCCTGGCAATCGCCGGCCTGGTCGTCGGTCTCCGAAGAGGGGCGGTTTCTGTTGCTGGCGGCCTTCGCCATCGCCGCCCTGGCTGGGCTACCTGGTCTCGTTCGCGGTCGTCGCGGTCGATCACGCGAGAGGTGACCTCCGTCCGGCAGACCCTGACGTCCATGACGGACAACTGCGCCACGACGCTCGAAACCGGCCTTGGCGCGCTCTCCAGAAACGACCTGTCGGTCGCGGCCCGTCCGTCGACTTCACCGATCGCGAAGTACGGCAGCGACGAGATCGGCCAGACGGCCGCCGTGACCAACAAGCTGCTGGCCAAGCTGACCGCCACGATCGAGCGCTACGAAGTGGCCCGGACCTCGCTGGCCGACACGGTGGGCCAGGTCAAGGCCGCGGCCGAAGCTCTCGCGCGTGCCTCGAGTCAACTCAACTCCGCCGCGACCCAATCCGGCAACGCATCCGCGCAGGTGGCACAGACCATCGGCCAGATCGCAGCCGGCGCCGGCGACCAGGCCCGCGTCGCCGCGGAGACGAGCGGAGCCAGCCAGAAGCTCGTGCGCATCATCGAGCGAGTCGGCGAGGGCGCGGCCAACACCACGATCCGGGTCCACGAGGCAACTCTGGCGCTGGACGCCACGACCGAGGCGATCGGCCGGGCGATGAACGACTCCGAAGAGATCGCGCCCCTGAACGAGCGGGTAGATGCGGCCCTCGCCGCCGGCGCTCGGGCAGTCGTCGAGACGGCAGGCGGCATGAACAGCATCAAGTCGTCGTTCGACGCAACCGCGGTCAAAGTGACCGAACTCGGAGCCAAATCGGACCAGATCGGAGTCATCGTCGAGACGATCGACGACATCGCCGAGCAGACCAACCTTCTCGCCTTGAACGCCGCGATCGAGGCAGCTCGAGCAGGCGAACAAGGCAAGGGCTTCGCCGTCGTGGCGGATGAAGTCCGCAAGCTCGCCGAACGTTCGTCTCGGGCCACCAAGGAGATCTCGACTCTCGTCGCCGAGGTCCAGCAGGGGACCAGAGCGGCCGTGAAGGCCATCCAAGCGGGAGCCGGCGAGGTGGAAACCGGGACGGAACTCGCGGCCCAGGCCGCCGGGGCTTTCCGGGAGATCAAGGACGCCGCGGCGGCCCGGAAGCTCGTTCTGCAGGACATATTGGCTGCCGTTGTCGAGATCCGTGGTCTATCCTTTGAAGTCGTACGAGCAACGAGCGGCATCGCCGAGATCGCCTCCGACACGAACGACTCGGCAGCCCAGATGAGCGCGGCCGCGGAGACCGTCGGTCAGTCGGTCGAATCGATCGCCGCCATCAGCCAGCAGAACTCGGCTTCGTCCGAGGAGGTGTCCGCCGCAACCGAGCAGATGTCCGCGCAGGCCCAGGAGGTCGTCGCTTCCGCCGCGTCCCTGGCCGATATGGCCCGGGGACTCGACGAACTCGTCGCCCACTTCCGGCTGCAGTCGGGTGAACCTGTGGCCGGCGGCAAGCTGGTCCCCCGGCGTCGCGCCTCCGATTGGCAACCCCCAACGGCGAGGCAGGCCGAGTCGGCCTGACCGCCGCACCATGACAGGGCCGCTTTCCCCCCAAGCGGCCCTGTCACCTTGTCCGCCGCCGGAAGCCCGCGACCCGCGCCGCGACCCCGAGCACGCCGCGACCCCGGCCCTGGCCCGCGACCGATCACGCCCCCGAGTTGACAGGCGCTATGCTGCGGGCATGGCATCTCGACGGGTCGCCGCAACTCCGCTCATCGTGGTCACCGGGGCCTACGCGGCCGGTTCGTCCGACCCGGCCCTGACGCTGCGCAAGAATCAGCTCTACCTGGACGCGATCCGCGACCACGGCGGAGACCCCGTCCTGGTCAACTCCGTGACGCCGGTCGGGGAACGCGACCGCCTGCTGGCTCAAATGGCCGGGTTGCTCCTGACCGGCGGCCCGGACGTGGATCCCGCGCTGTACGGCGAGGGGCCGGCCGGAGCCACGGGCCTGGACCCCGCGCGCGACCAGCTCGAGCTTGCGGCATGGCGAGCGGCGCAGCAGAGGTCCGTGCCCGTGTTCGGCATCTGCCGCGGGCTGCAGGCGATCAACGTCTTCTCGGGCGGGAAGCTGCTCCAGGACGTGCCGAGCCATGCCGGCACTCCCTACGGCCACGGACAGGCCCACACCCACGTACTCGAGATCCAGCCCGGCAGCAGGCTCGGCCGAGCCATCGCCTCCGCCGCTCCGGACGGCGTCGCCGGCGGCGATCCCGACGACACGATGCTCGAGCTCGAGGTCAATACGTACCACCACCAGGCCGTAGGCCACGCCGGCGTCGCCGCGGGCTTGCGCGCCGTCGCGTGGTCCGACAGCGAGGCCGGGCGGCTCGTGGAGGGCCTGGAGGGAGTCGACCGTCGCTGGCTGGTCGCGGTCCAGTGCCACCCGGAACGGACCGAGTCCACGCCCGAGGAATTCGGGGGCCTCTGGACCGACTTCGTCCAGGCGGCAGCCAGATTCGCCGCGACGGATCCGAGCGCCAAGCCCGCCTGACTTCCGCAGCGCGCCGGCTGCCGTGTTCGACTCCGCGGGCGCCTCCGGAGCCGCGTATCTTTTCTCGCATCGGCGCGGCGCCGGGTCGGGGCGTGCGCCGCGACCGGGCCGACCGCCGTTTCGTGCGTCGTGGCGGCGTCACCCGCGGACTGACATGGCTGGAGGTCTCCGGTGTTCGTTCCCCTTTCGGTTCTCGAGTTCCGTGACCGGGCCGAGACGTACTACGGCGAGAGAGTCGGCGTCGTCGACGGTGACCGTCGCTTCACGTACCGCCAGTTCGGCGAGCGAACCCATCGCCTGGCGAACGCGCTGGTCGAACTGGGTGTCGAGGCGGGCGACCGAGTCAGCTTCATCACCTACAACACCCACCAGCTGCTCGAGGCCTACTACGGCGTGCTCGAGGCCGGCGCGGTCCTGAACCCGATCAACATCCGGCTCACGCCCAAGGAGATCGCCTACATCCTCGGCCATGCCGGTTCGAAGGTCGTGTTCTTCCACAAGGACTTCAAGCCGCTGGTCGAGGCTCTGATCCCGGAGCTTCCCCACAAGCCGCGGTTCGTGATCATGGAGGGCGGCCTCGACGGCGTCGCCACGGACGAGTACGAGGCTCTGCTTTCGGGCGGCTCGACGCGATCCGCTCACTCCCGAGATCGACGAGAACGCCATCGCCGAGCTCTTCTACACGAGCGGCACCACCGGCTTCCCCAAGGGCGTGGCGATGACCCATCGGGAGCTCTACCTGCACGCCATGTACGCCGAGATCGGCCTCGGCTTCGGCGAGGACGACGTCGTCCTGCACGTGGTCCCGCTCTTCCACGTCAACGGCTGGGGCACGCCGCATTTCCTGACCATGGTCGGCGGGCAGCACGTGATGCTCCGCAAGTTCGATCCGCTCTCGCTGATGCAGGCGATCGAACGCCACAAGGTGACTCGCGTCCTGGCCGTGCCGGCCATCTTCAACGCCATGCTCAATCACTCGGAGCGAGCCAAGCACGACCTCTCGAGCCTGAAGCAGCTGATCATCGGCGGCGCGCCCTCGGCGCCGTCCCTTATCGCCGGCCTCGAGGCGGCGCTCCCCGGAGCCCAGGTCTTCGCCGGGTACGGCCTGTCCGAGACCACGCCGATCCTGACCCTGGCGACGCCTCGGACATTCCTCACCCGATCCGAATCGGAGGAGAAGCGCCAGTCCCGCCTGTCCTGGACCGGCTGGCCCATCCCGGGCGTCGGGCTGCGGGTCGTCCATTCGGATGGCCGCGACGTCCGGCCCGACGGCGAGCAGATCGGCGAGATCGTCGTCCGGTCGAACACGGTCATGGACGGCTACTACAAGGATCCCGAGGCGACCGCGGCCACGATTCGCGACGGCTGGCTCCACACCGGCGACATGGCCGTCATCGACGAGCAGGGCTACGTGCTGATCAAGGACCGCTCCAAGGACATCATCATCAGAGGCGGCGAGAACATCTCTTCCGTCGAGGTCGAGAACGCCATCGCCTCCCACCCGGCCGTGCTCGAATGCGCGGTCGTCTCGGCGCCCGACAAGGCCCTCGGCGAGGCCCCGGTCGCGATCGTGGTCGTCAAGGCAGGCGCGACGCTGACGGTCAAGGAGCTGCGCGACCACTGCAAGGAACGGCTGGCTCGCTTCAAGGTCCCGCGCGACATCCACTTCCGCGATTCCCTGCCCAAGGGCGGGACGGGCAAGGTGCTCAAGGCCGAGCTGCGCGAGCCGTTCTGGAAGGGCCACGACTCGCGGGTCCAGTAGCGGGGGACCGTGCCCGGACCTTACGATAGGTCTCTCGCCACGACGATAGGAGGACCGGGGAGTGCTGTTCGATCTGCCTCTGACCGAGCTGCGGGTCTACAAGCCCGAGCGCGAGGAGCCTGCCGATTTCGACGCCTTCTGGGCCGACACTCTTGCCGACGCCCGAAAGCACCCGCTCGCGCCCAGGTTCGAGCCGGTGGACGCCGGTCTGATGGCGATCGACGTCTGGGACGTCACCTTCGCCGGTTTCGGAGGCCAGCCGATCAAGGGCTGGTTCCTGGCCCCGCGCGACGTCGCCGCGTCACCCTTCGCTCGCGGCGGGAAGCTGCCCTGCCTGGTCGAGTACATCGGCTACGGCGGCGGCCGGGGCCTCCCGATCGACTGGCTGCTGGCCCCGAGCGCCGGCCATGCCACGCTCGTGATGGACACTCGCGGCCAGGGCAGCTCGTGGCGGAGCGGCGACACGCCCGACCTGGGCGGCCAGGAAACCACCGGCCAGCTACCCGGGCTTCATGACCCGCGGCATCCTCGATCCGGCGACCTACTACTACCGCCGCCTCATGACCGACGCGGTGCGGGCCGTCGAGGCCGCGCGCGCTCATCCGCTGATCGATCCGGCCCGCCTGGCCGTCACGGGCGGCAGCCAGGGCGGCGGGCTGACGCTCGCCGTCGCGGGCCTCGTCCCGGACCTGCTGATCGCGATGCCGGACGTGCCGTTCCTGTGCCACTGGCGCCGCGCCACCGAGATCACCGACGGCTACCCCTACCAGGAGATCGTCGATTTCGCCCGCATCCACCGCGATTCCGGTCGAGCGCATCTTCCGGACGCTGTCCTACTTCGACGGCCTCAACTTCGCGGTTCGGGCAAAGACCCCGGCCCTCTTCTCGGTCGGGCTGATGGACCAGATAACCCCGCCCTCGACCGTCTTCGCCGCCTACAACCACTACGCCGGACCCAAGGAGATCGAGGTCTACCCGTTCAACGGCCATGAGCAGGGCGAGACGGTCCAGGCGGAACGCAAGATGCGCCGCCTGGCCGACGCGGCGCGGTGAATCGGGCAGAAGCTGAACTCATTCCGACGACGGCGGCCGGTGAGCCGGCATTGGCGAACGCGCGGCTCTGGGCGGTCGCGGCGATCCTGGCCCTGGCCGCGATCACTGCCGCCGCCATAGTCCTCCGGTTCTACGATCTGGCCGCCAATCCCGGGTCGGCCTGTATCGGCGACGAGGCAGCCGAGGGGCTCGATGCCCTGAAGATGCTGCACCAGCCCGGCTTTCATCCCGATTGGCTGGTCTGGTTCCAGGACGACGGCGGCCGCGAAGCCCTCTTCGCCTACGTGGTCGCCGCCGCTTTCCACTTCTTCGGCGAGGGGACGGTCATCCTGCGGGGCACCGCGGCCGCGTTCGGCGTGGCGGGCGTGCTGGCCATCGGCATGCTGGGGCGCCGCTTCGGCACGTGGACGGGCATCGTCGCGGCGGCCTGGGCGGCCGGCTCGCTGTGGCTCATCTGCGTCAGCCGCGACGGGATGCGAAACACCATCGTGCCGCTCTTCGGCGCCCTGGCGCTCATCGCCCTGTTGCGCTGGGCCGCCCGACCGGGCCGCGGCGCGGCGCGCGCTGGCCGGGGCGGCCGTGGCGGTGGCGGCCCTGTACACGTATCAGCCGCTCAAGCTGCTGCCGGTCCTGGTCGTCGTGTGGCTGCTGTGGCTTCGCCGCGCCGACCGGCCCAGGTACGAGGAGTTGCGTGCGGGGCTCGTGCCTTTCGCCGCGGCCTTCTTGATCGTGGGGGCGCCGATGATCGCGGTCGCGGTCACGAACCCGGTCAGCTACTTCGGCCGGGCGACGGAGGTGAGCCCCTTCAATCCCGGCGTCGTGGCCGACACCAGCCCGGTCGGGCATGTGATCCGCACCCTCGGCATGTTCGGCTTCGTCGGCGATCAGAACGGGCGGCACGACGTCGCGGCCCTGCCGCTCCTGCCGCTGCCGCTGGTGGCGGTGGCCGCCTTCGGCGTCTCGCGGCTGTGGCGGATGCGCCGCGATGCCGCCCACGCGCTGATCCTGCTGAGCCTGCCGGTCTTCCTGATTCCGCCGCTCGTCGCCACGGAGGGCTACTCCCCCCACTTCCTGCGGGTGCTCGGCCTGGCCGCGCCGCTGGGAGTGACGATCGGCCTCGGGTCGGCCGAGCTGGTCGAGTGGGCCCGGCGACGGTGGGGACCTGGGGCCGGCGGCGTCGCGGTCTCGCTCGTGGGCGTCGGCCTGGCCGTAGTGGCAGGCTGGAGCGGGGTGACCTACCTGTCACGTCCGATTGCCGATCGATACGAGACGTTCAGCTACCAGTACGCCGCCATGGGCCAGTACGCCGACGACCATCCCGGCTCGGCCGTGATCGTCGATGAGTTCTCCGCGACCGACATCCAGTACCTCTATTACCACGATCAACCGGCGTTCTTCTCGCCCGGCACCAGGATCGAGAACCCCGCGAGATACTCGACCGTTGTGGCAACGAGCCAGCTCGACATAGCCAAGGCCCTCGGATCGGAGGTGGCCGGACGCGCCGAACCCGTCGCCTGGGATCCGGCCGGCAAGCCGGCCGTGTGGGCAGTGTCGCCGTGAGTGCACGGCTGGCCGTCCTGCGGCACAGCCTGGGATACGGCCGAACGCTGGCCTTGATCACCGCCGCGGGCGCCCTGCTCCGCCTCGCCTTCCTGGCCCGCCAGCCGCTCGGCTACGACGAGGACTTCACGGCTGTCGTTCTCCACAGCCCGCTGGACCGGATGCTCGATACGGTCGGGCGCGACAGCGCACCGCCGCTCTTCTACCTGCTCGCCTGGCCGGCGGCCCAGCTCTCCGCCGCCCCATGGGCGCTGCGACTGGTGCCCGCCCTGGCCGGCATCGCCCTGATTCCGCTCGTGGCCGCGCTCGCCCGTCGAGTTGCCGGGGACGCGTCCGGGCTCTGGGCCGCGGGATTCGTCGCGGTCCTGCCGGCCGCCGTCCTGCTCTCCGAGTTCGCCAGGATGTACGGCCCGGCCGGGACGCTGACGGTGGCGGCGGCGCTTCTCCTGTGGCGGGCGACCGAGAACCCGACCCTGGGCCGGTGGACCGCCTACGCGGCCGTCGCGGCGGCGGCGGTATGGACGGACTACTTCGCGATACTGGCCCTGGCGGGGATCGTTGCCGCGGGGCTCTGGCTGCGGCCTTCACGTGCCGTCGCCACCGCCGCGGTGGCCGCCACTGCCGTTGCCGTTCTTACCCTTGCGCCGTGGCTGTTCTTCGCCCGGGCCCAGTTCGAGCACGCGGGCGCCGGCTTCTGGGTTCCGCCGCTCAGCCCGACCACGATCGCCGGCACGCTCGGGCAGCTGTTCCCGGGCCCGCCCATCGATTCGGGGCTGCCGTTGGGGCCCTGGCTCGTTGCCCTGCAGTACATGGCCGTGGCCGCCGGTTGCGCGGCGCTGGTCGCGGCGGCCGTGGCCTGGCGGCGCCTGCCGGATGAGGGGCGCCGGGCGCGCGGGCTTCTGCCTGCTGGCGAGCGGCGGCATCGTCATCCTCGCGATCGCGAGTCTGTGGCGGCCGCTGCTGGAGGCCCGCTACGCCGGCATCATGTGGCTGCCCCTCTTCGCCCTCGCGGGCGTGGGGCTCGCGGCCCTTCCCGGACGAGTCGCCGCGGTCCTCGTCGCGGCCCTGGCCGTGCCGGCCCTGGCCCTCAGCCTGGCGATCACCCATCCCGAGACGTCGTCGCTGATCCCGGAGCTGGATGCTCGGGTAGGCGATCACGACCTGGTGGACGCGTCGACGAGCCAGTATCTGGTCCTGCTGGACGAAGCCGGGCCGCAGACCCGGAGCCGCCTCCACGTCCTCACGGCGGACGACCCGCCCTGGTTCGACGGCACCGCCGCATACCCGGCCGGAGCGGTCATCCATGCCGTGCCCGACGAGGTGATCGCGAACGGCGGCCGCATCTTCTGGGTCGCCGATCCGGGCGCCACTCCCCCACTCCTGCCGGCGGGTTACCGCTCCCTGGAGAGTCGCTGCGCGACTGGGGTCTGCCTGACTATCTTCGGCCCGGCCGGCTGACGCGAGCGCGTCCAGGCTCGCGGTCCGCCAGCGCTGGCTACGGATAGCTCTGCGTCTGGGATTGCGACTGCCGGAGACCGTCCTGCGTCATCACCAGATAGGCAGAGTACCGCCTGGCCAGGTTCGTGGATGTCGAGCGGACTGAAGCTGTTGACGCACGCTCCACGAAGAGCCGCCGCCGCCGTTCTCGAACCAGTGTTGAGTCGCGTTCGGCATCTGATCCTGGTTCTGCAAGGAGCAGTTCCAGAACCCCGCGCCGTCGGGGCCGCAGGCGATTGCCGGAGTAGGCAGGATCCCCATCGTGGGCGCGGGAGTCGGCGTCGCCGGCGCGGGCGTCGACCTTCGGCGTCACCTTCGGCGTCACCCTCGGTGTCGGGCTGGCGACCGGCGTCGGTGTCGGGGTCGGCGTCGGCGTCGGCGTCGGCGTCGGAGTCGCCACCGGGGTTGGCGTCGGGGTCGGGGCCGCGGTCGGCGTGGGCGACTCGGTCGGGGTTTCGGTCGGGATTGCGGTCGGAGTCTCACTCGGGCTGGGCTGCGCCGTCGCGCTCGGAGTGGGCGTGGCCTCGACCGCCGCGACCGTCGGTCCGCCGATGCCGGCGAACAGCACTCCCACCTCGACGGCCACGAGAATGAGGCCGATGGCGAGGGCGACGAGCGCCAGGTCGCGGCGAACGCGGCGGCTTCGTCCGGGTCCGGCCGCGAGGGCCGGCCGCGGGATCTCCGGCCCGGCGGGCGCGAACGGGGGCCGCGGGCGAGCCGCGCCGGTCATCGCCTTGGCGACACACGTCAGGCAGCTGCGGCGCGAATCGCTCCAGCATTCGTTGCAGACGAACTGACGGCACTCGTGGCAGAAGCGGAAACTCTGGACGAACGACTGGTAGGCCTTGTCGTCGCTCTTCGCGAGCAGGTTGCGCTGAGCGGCTTCGTAGCCGGCGCCAAGCCCCTCACGGTACCGCAGGGTTCGTCCCAGGCCGGTCCCGAAGGCGCGGGCCTTGCCGACGATGCCCAGCTGCCGGCTGGACGGCGGCAGCACGAAGCGCGTCTTGCAGCGTTCGCAGGCGTACTGGATGAGATCGGGCGATTCCTGGGAGGTGCTCACCAGGGTCCCCCGCGGGCGGCGAAACAGGCTTCAGAAAGGGATGGGAAGGCCCGAAACATGATAAATGACGGTCGTTTGTATCCGCCTCGGTCGCAATGGGACAGTGGTACGCGTAGTACTGCTCGGTGGGTACCGCGGGGATAGTACTCTGGAGCCTACCCGGCGCGCGAAACGGAACCCGAGAACCGCCGGCGAGGTTGTGCGATGACCGGTTGGACCGACCGCATGAAAGACGACCCGACCTCCTGGCTCCTGGAGGCCGACCATGCGGGCCAGCCCAGCAAATGGGTCACCCTGAGAGCCTGTGCGGTCCTCAACGCGGTTGCCCGGGCTCGAGCGTGACCGGCGACACGGCGACTCCGCCCCCGAGCCCTTTCCGTCTCTGGTCCTCGGGGAGCGGCTGGCGCGCGCGGATGCCGCTCTGGCTGGCGGCCGTTCTGCTCGGGCTCTTCGTCTACGAAGGAGTCCTTCGAGCCCTGCTCCTTGGCATCGTCCGGCTGCCGCTCCTGCCCGGCGGGCTGGCCACGCTCACCACGATCGTCGCCGTGAGCAGCCTGGCTCATGCCTGGTATTCACTGGGCGGCCGAAACACTCTCGTCTTCTTCGGCCTGAGCGCCGCCGTCTCGTGGGCCTACGAGCAGGCAGGAGTTGCGACCGGCTTGGTCTTCGGCGCGTACCACTACACGGACTACCTGGGCGCCAGGCTGGGCGATGTGCCGCTGCTCATACCGCTGGCCTGGTTCATGATGATCTACCCGAGCTACGTCATCGCGAACCTGGTCCTCGAGGGCCGCGCAATCGGGACGCCGGCCGGGACCGGGAGACTCATCCGCCTCGCCGCCGCCAGCGCGATCGTGATGACGATCTGGGATCTGGTGATAGATCCGATCCTGTCCGGGACTTCGGTTCGAGCGTGGATCTGGGAGACCGGCGGTCCGTACTTCGGCATCCCGGTGCACAACTACGCTGGCTGGCTGCTCACGACCTTCACGGTCTACCTGGCCTACCGTGCCATCGAGCAACGCGTCGCCCCGACACCGTTGGGCCCGGTCACCCGAGGTGTTGCCGCTCTCCCGGTCGCCACCTACGGCGTGATGCTCGCCTCCGACCTCCTGTCCGGCCTGGCGCCTGCCGGATTGGCTTTCATCGGAGTGGCGGCCATGGGCACGCCGCTGGCGATCGCGGCCTGGCGATTGCGGCCGCTGTGGCCGGCGCTCGCCGGCAAACGGGCGCTCGCCCGCAATCGGGCGCCCGAGGTCGATGAGCCTCACACTTAGGGCGTGATCGCGATCCTCGGCGGCCTGGGCGCCGCTCTCCTGTGGGCCACTTCAACGCTTACGTCGTCCCGGGCGGGCCGCCTGATCGGCGCGGCCTCGACCCTGGCCTGGATGACGGTCGTCGGGTTGGTGTTCGCCATTCCCCTCACCGTCGCGTCCGGGCCGCTGCCGCCCATCACGCCCACCCTCTTCGCCTGGCTGGCCGGTTCCGGCGTGGGTGGAGTCGCGGGCCTGCTGCTCGTATATCGAGGCCTGCGCATCGGCAAGGTCGGCGTCGTCACCGCCCTGACCTCGACCGAGGGTGCGATCGCGGCCGTGCTGGCGGTCGTCACCGGCGAGCACCTCACGATTCCGGTCCTGCTGATGCTGTGCGTCATAGCCGGCGGCATAGCGACGGTGGCATTCGCTGCCGGCGACGAGGGCCTGCCGGCGGAGGCGGTCGACCAGCGCAACGAGCGCCGGGCCGTCCTGTTCGGTGTCGCGGCGGCGCTCTGTTTCGGCGTCGCCATATTCAGCACCGGCCAGATCGGGATGGTCATGTCGCCGGTCGCGGCCACGCTGCCGGTTCGCGTGGTGGGCGTCTTCGGCGTATTCCTCCCCATGGCGCTCGCGGGCCGGCTTCGGCTGACACGCGACGCTGTGCCGATGGTGGTCCTGATAGGCGTCGCGGAAGTGGTCGGCAACGCTTCCTACGCGTTCGGCGCGCGCGAGAGCATCGCCATTGCCGCCGTCCTGGCCAGCCAGTTCGCCGCCATCACCGCGGTGGCCGCCTTCATCCTGTACCACGAGCGCCTGTCACTGAGCCAGCGCTCGGGCGTCATCACGATCGTGCTGGGCGTCGCCGTCCTGACCGCGGTCCGCGGCTGAGGGCTCCGCGATCCCCTATCGCACCAGGACCTCGACTCTGACCGTGGCCGTTCCGGGCGCCGGGAACGGCACGACAGCGCCGGCGACCGCTACGCCGTCCACGACCAGCGACACCGCGTTGCCCGGCCCCTCGCGCCGCACGGCGATCTCGTAGGCGGTGCCGCGAAACTCGCGGTGGGCCTCGAACGCCTGCCAGGTCGACGGCATGACCGGAGCCACGCGCAAACCGTCGTAGGCGGGCCGGATACCCAGGATCCACTGAGTGGCGGCCACGTAAGTCCAGGCCGCCGTGCCGGTCAGCCAGGCGTTGCGGGCCAGACCGAAAGAGGGATGCGTCGGTCCGCAGACGTTCTGCGAGTAGACGTACGGCTCGGCCTTGTAGACATCCGAATCAGCTCGGGCCAGCGGCATTATCTGGCGGTAGTAGCGGTAGGCGTCGTCGCCGTTACCCAGCATCGCCGCGGCCACGATCGACCACGTGTTGGCGTGGCAGAAGATGCCGCCGTTCTCCTTGGCGCCGGGGACGATACGTGGAGGTGCCGCAGACACGTTCGTCAACGCCGTCGTAAGGGGGCCATAGCAAGGCCAGGCCTATCTCGGTGTTCAGGCGCTCGTCCGCGGAGGCCAACGCCTGAGCCGCTCGCTCGGTCGGTGCCACCCGGCCAATCACGCACCAGTTCTGGGCGATCAGATCGATAGCGTGGTGAGCCGCGCCGGAGACGCCGATCGGCAGCCCGTCGTCGTCGAACGAGCGCATGTACCAGGCGCCGTCCCAGGCGTGCTCGTTGATCGCACCCGCCATCGATGCGTGCAGGCCGGTGAAGCGCCGGGCATCGGCCGGGCGGCCCGTCGCCTCGCACAGCTCGGCCAGGTCCAGCATCGTCCGGCAGAACTGCATGCCCGTCCAAACGCTCTCCGCCTTGCCCGAGCCGTGGTCGACGTTGAGGGTGTCGTTCCAATCGGAGAAACCGGCGCGCGGCAGGCCGTGCGGCCCGAGGTTGTCGAGGGTGAACTCGACCGCTCGGAGCATGTGCTCCCAGACCGTTTCCTCGGCGCTGTCCACATACGGAACCTTCTGCTCGAGATAGGCGAAGTCGCCGGTCTCGCGCAGGTACGCGCAGACCGAGATGACGAGCCAGAGGTGGTCGTCGCTGAACCACTGCGGCCAGTCGGGGTACTCCGCGGCGAGCCCGGGTCCGCCTTCCCCGGTGAGGGGGAAGAACTGGTGCCACGTGTGCCCGTCGGCGAACTGCATCTCCCAGATCCGCGTCAGCATCCGGCGGGCGTGGTCCGGAACGGTATGCATCGTGCCGAGCGTGTCCTGGCCGCTGTCCCGGGTGCCCATGCCACGACCCAGACCGGTCTCGTATCCGGAAACGAAGCGCGACCAGAACAGCGTCGTGCGGCACTGGACCTGGTTCCAGAAGTTGAGCATCGCGTTCATGTCCGCGTCCGGGGTACGGACGGTGAAGCGCGAGAGGTACGTGGCCCAGTCGTCGTGCAACGCCGTCAACGCGGCCGCCACCTCGGCCGGATCGGAGAAGCGCTTCACGACGCGCCCGATCTCGGCCGGCCGCTCCGTCGTGCCCATGATGTAGACGATCTGCCGCTCCTCGCCGGGCGCAAGCTCGATGTCGTGGGTCAGCGAGCCGATGCTGTTGCCGCGCGGCGACGGAGTGTTGGAGGGCTCTCCGGTCTCCACGACGATCGGATCGGCCAGGTCGCGGCCCCGGCCGACAAAGTCCTCGCGGTCGCAGGTGTAGCCGGCCGGCTGACTGCTGCTGGCCAGGAAGAACGTCAAGGGCTTGAACTTGGTGCCGACGCGGATGACTCCCTCTTCGCACGAGCTGAAGACGATGTGCTGTCCCCAGTCCAGGTTGACCATGTCGTTGAACGCGTCGAACAGGCTGAACTCGGCGTAGCTGAAGCTGCGCAGTCGGCGCGTGGAGCTTCCGGCGTTCCGGAGGCGGAGAACCCAGAGCTCGCACGGGGCGGGCTCGTCGTTCGGGCTCAACGGCACGAAGTACAGGACCTCCGCGGAGATCCCCTCGTACGTGCTGGCGATCTTCGTGTAGGCCGCGCCGTGCCGGCACTCGTAGCTCTCGAGCTGGCGTTTGACCGGCGCGGCCGTGGGGCTCCAGTAGTGGCCCGTCTCCATGTCGCGCAGGTACACGTACCGGCCGGGCTGGTCATCGGGAATGGCGTTGTAGCGGTAACGGGTTACACGCCTGTTGCGCGGGTCGCGGTCGAAGGAGTAGCCGCCGCCGGTGTTGGAGACGATGCCCCCGTAACGCCCTTCGCCGATGTAGTTGAGCCACGGCGTCGGGGTGTCCGGCCGGGTGATGACGTACTCGCGCGCCTCTTCATCGAAGTAGCCGTACGCGTTGGCGCCGGGGTGCGCTCGCGCCCCGCTCATTCGACGAAGGCCTCGACCTCGAAGGCCTGGCCCGAACGGGTCGGAAGCGGCACGAGGTTGCCCTCGATCGGGCGCCCATCGACAGTCAGGCGGGCCACTCGTCCCGACACTCCCTTGGGCTTGTGGACGGTGATGGCATACGCGGCGCCGCGGAACCGCCGCGTGGCGCTGAAGCCTTCCCAGTCCGCCGGCAGCACCGGGTCGATGCGCAGGCCGTCGTGCTCGGCCCTGATGCCCAGGATCCACTGGCTTATGGCCACGAAGTTCCACGCGGCGGTGCCCGAAAGCCATGAGTTCTTGGCCTCGCCGTGGACCGGGGCGTCCTTGCCGGAGATCATCTGGGCGTAGACGAACGGCTCGCAACGGTGCACATCGGAGATGGCCTCGCGGACTGAAGGGTTGATCCGCAGGTAGTAGTCGAGCGCGCCCTCGCCGTTGCCCATCCTGGTCTCGGCGATCATGACCCACGGGTTCGTGTGGCAGAAGACGCCGGCGTTCTCCTTGTATCCCTGCGGGAAGGTCGAGATCTCGCCGAGCTCCAGGTGGTAGTGGGTGTACGGCAGGCTGGTTCAGAACGATGCCGTGGGGCGTGGCCAGGCGCTCTCGAACGGATGCCAGGGCCTTGCCGGCCAGACCGTTCTCGAGGCCTATACCGGCCATGACGCACATCCCCTGCGGCTCGATGAAGATCTGGCCTTCGTCGCACTCCTTCGAGCCCACGACGTTGCCGAAGTAGTCGTAGGCGCGCCGGAACCAGTCCCCGTCCCAGCCGGCCGTCTCGACGGCCTTCTTCATCGAGGCGACCGTCTCGTTCGAACGCCTCTCTTCCGCCGCGTCACCGCGGAGGCCGGCTATTGCCGCAAGTTCGTTGGCCGCGAGGGCGACGAGCCCGCCGATGAATACGGACTCGGCGACGCCTCCTTCCTTGTTCTCCGTCGTCTGGAAGGACTCTCCGGGCGTCTCCGAAAAGCAGTTGAGGTTCAGGCAGTCGTTCCAGTCGGCCCGCCCGATGAGCGGCAGGCCGTGCGGCCCGATACGGTCGAGGGTGTACTGGAGGCAGCGCTGCAGGTGCTCGTAGAGTGGCGTCTCGGTGCCGGGGGCGCTGTCGTACGGAACCGGCTCATCGAGGATGCCCGTGTCGCCGGTCTCCTTGAGGTACGCCGCCACCGCGAGCACGAGCCAGGCCGGATCGTCGTTGAATCCGCTCCCGACGGCGTCGTTGCCGCGCTTCGTCAGGGGCTGGTACTGGTGATATGCGCCGCCGGATGGCAGCTGCGTTCCCGCGATGTCGAGGATCCGCTCGCGGGCCCGAGCGGGAACCATGTGGACGAAACCGAGCAGGTCCTGGTTCGAGTCGCGGAAGCCCATGCCGCGGCCGATGCCCGACTCGAAGAGCGAGGCCGAGCGCGACATGTTGAACGTCACCATGCACTGGTAGGCGTTCCAGATGTTGACCATCCGATCGACGTGCTCGTTGGAGGTCTTGACCTGCAGAATGCCCAGAAGGCCGGTCCAGTACTCGCGCAGATCCTCGAACGCCTTCTCGACGACTGACGGCTGGAGGTAGCGCTCGATGAGCGGCTTGACCCGCTTCTTGTCGATCGTCTGGCTGTCGGGCGGGTCGAACTTGCGGTTCCTCGGGTTCGACTGGTAGCCGAGCAGAACGATCACTTCCCGGGTCTCCCCGGGCGCGAGGTCGAGCTTGACGTGATGAGAGCCCATCGGCTGCCAGCCGTGCGCGATCGAGTCGCTTGCCTTGCCCCGCTCCACGGCGATCGGGCGGTCCCAGCCGCGGTAGGGGCCGAGGAAAGCGTCCCGCTCCGTGTCGAAGCCGGCAAGGGGCCCGGAGCAGGCGAAGAAGGCGAAGTGGTCGCGGCGCTCGCGGTATTCGGTCTTGTGGTAGATGACACCGTCCACGACCTCGACCTGGCCGATGGAGTAGTTGCGCTGGAAGTTGGTGTTGTCGTCCAGCGCCTCCCAGAGGCACCACTCGATCGAGCTGAAGAGTGACAGTCTGGCCGGGGCCGGACGCTCGTTGGTGACTCGGATCCGCCAGACCTCGAGGTTCTCGCCGAGCGGCACGAAATAGAGCGTTTCGGTCCTGATGCCCTGGTACGCGGACCCGATGATCGAGTAGCCCAGGCCGTGGCGGCAGCTGTAGTCCTCGAGGTCCCGCTGGGTCGGCTGCCAGCTCGGACTCCAGTACTCGCCCGATTCGTCGTCGCGGAGGTAGACGTAGCGCCCGCCCAGGTCCAGCGGGGCGTTGTTGTATCGGTAGCGCGTCAGCCGGCGCAGACGGGCGTCCCTGTAGAAGGAATAGCCGCCCGCCGTATTCGAGATGATCCCGAAGTAGGCCTCGCTGCCCAGGTAGTTGATCCAGGGCAGGGGTGTATCGGGGCGCGTGATGACATACTCGCGCGCTTCATCGTCGAAGTGACCGTACCGCACTACTCTCCTCTGGATTTCCTCTGCCGGCCAGCGTCCTCGCGCGAACGTTCCCGGCTCGCGAGCTGCCGGACCTCGCCCGAGAGATTCTGACCGTCGCTCAGGCGACTTGCTGGGCCTTCTCGCCTTCGAGTTCGAAACATCCCACAAAGTGGTCGTCCTCGATCTGCACCAGCGTCGGCTCGTTGGCCGGGCGGACCGGCAGGCGGCCGGCCAGCGGATAGACGTCGTGGAACGGGCAGCCGCCCTTGCCCGCGATCGGCGCGCTCAGCTCCTCTTCGATCTGGGCCCACTTCTTGTGAAGCTGCGGCACCGAAGACACGAGCAGCCGTGTGTACGGATGCGTGGGATGGCCGAAGACCTTGTCGGTGGCGCCCATCTCGACGACGCTTCCACGGCGCAGGATGACGGTCTTCTCGCTGATGTAGTTGCCCAGCGACAGGTCGTGGGTGATGAAGAGAACGCCCATGCCCCGGGTCTTGAGATCGGCGAGGAGGTTCAGGACGTCGATCCGGGTGGAGGCGTCCAGCATGCTGATGATCTCGTCCGCGACCAGGATCTTCAGATCCAGCAGCAGCGCGCGAGCCACCAGCAGGCGCTGTAGCTGGCCTCCGCTCAACTGATGGGGGTACTTGTTCAGCACCTGGCCGGGATCGAGCGAGACGCCTCTGAGGGCCGCGTCCAGCTTGCCGCTCCACTCCGATGCCGGCGTGTGGGGGAAGTACTCGGTCCGGATCATCGCGAATACGCGATCCGCCTTGAAGATGGGGTTGTACGAGCTGAACGGGTCCTGGAACACGCCCTGGACGTGGCGGTAGTACGGTTTGACGGCGCCGCCGCGGACCTTCGAGACATCCTTGCCGTCGAGGGTGATCGTCCCTCGGGTGATGTCGATGAGCTTCAGGATCATCTTGCCGACGGTCGTCTTGCCGCTGCCGCTCTCGCCGATGAGCGAAACGACTTCGTGTGGGTTTATGTCGAAACTGACGTCGCGGACGGCCGTCAGGTCCTTGCCGCCGAAAGTGCCGGTCTTGTAGATCTTGGTGACTCGGTCGAGGCTAAGCATCTGATCTGGTGACCTTCCAGCAGGCGACCCAGTGGTCGCGCTCGACTTCTACGAAGGGTGGCTCTTCCGCGCATTTGGCGAAAGCGAGCGGGCAGCGCGCCCGGAAGCGGCAGCCCGTCGGCGGATCGAGAAGCGACGGCGGACTACCCGGAATGCCGGACAGCTTCTTGTCGGCATAGCGCACCCCGACCTCAGGCAGAGACGCGACGAGCATCTGGGTGTAGGGGTGGAGAGGCTTCTCGATGATGACGCTGGTGGAAGCCTTCTCTGCCAGCTTGCCGGCGTACATGACCAGGATCGAGTCGGCGATCTGGTACAGGATCGACATGTCGTGCGTGATGACCATCATGCTCTTGACGAAGCCGTGGTCTCTGAAGCTGACCAGGGTCTCGGCCACGGCCCGCTGGGTGGAGACATCCAGGGCCGAGGTGATCTCGTCCGCGATCAGGAGCGACGGGTCCATCAGGGTCGAGATGACCATGACCATGCGCTGCTTCATGCCGCCCGACAGCTCGATCGGGTAGCGATCCAGGACGTCGCGCTGCAGCCCTACCAGGTCGATACGGTTGAGAAGCTCCGGCTTGATCTCGCGGAAGCTCTTGCCCCGCGAACGGACCAGCTCGGAGATCATCTTGCCGATCTTCCGAGTCGGGTTCATGGCGCTCATCGCGTACTGAGGGATCACGGAGACCTCCCAGTACCGGTATTGCACCATCTCGTCCTTGTCCCAGATGGGCAGGTCCGTGCCGTCGAGGTTGACGCTCCCTGAGATGTACTTCATCCGGCCGTCGAGGCGGATGAGGCTGTTGCCGAGCGTGGACTTGCCGCACCCGGACTCGCCGGCGAGACCCATGATCTCTTTGTCGCCGATGGAGAACGTGGCGCCGTCGAGCGCCTTCACATCACCGGCGAGTGTTCTGTAGTAGACACGAAGGTCGGTTACCTGGAGGCTCACGGGTCACATTTCCCTGAGTTTGGGGTTGAAGATCTCGTCGAGGCCCACGTTCATCACGTACAGGGCGCCGACGGTGGCCATGATCCCGATGCCCGGCGGGATGAACCACCACCAGATGCCGAGCTGCAGGGCGGCTCCATAGGTCACGGAGTTGTACATCATCAGACCGAGCGACAGCCCGTTCGTCGGCCCGAGGCCGATGAAGTCCAGGCTGGCCGCGATCAGGATCGCGCCGCCGAAGAGCAGGATGAACGTCAGGAACAGGTACGAGCTCATGTTCGGTGCGATCTCGGTGACGATGATCTTCCATCCGCTCCTGCCGCTCAGTTTGGCCAGGTCGATGAACTCCCGAGACCGCAGAGAGAACGTCTGAGCTCGAATGGCGCGCGCGGCCCACGGCCAGGATGTCGCGCCTATGAACACGGCTTCGAACAACACGCCGCGCGTCTGGAGGTAAGACGTGATCACGAGCAGGACCGCGAGCGTCGGGATGACCAGAAAGACGTTCGTGATCATGTTCAGGATCTCGTCCCACCAGCCGCCGAGATAGCCGGCCAGGAAGCCGACGGCCATGCCGATCAGGGCCGCCAGCCCGCCGCCGAGGAGGCCCACGAAGAACGTGGCCTGCAGGCCGCTGCAGAACTGGGCGAAGACGTCCTCACCGAAGATCGTGGTACCGAACCAGTTGCCGGTTTCGAGGCTCGGGTGACTCAGTTGCGGCCCGTTCTGGGACGATCGGGTCGGTCGAATTGATCATCGGCCCGAATATCGCGAGAAAGGCCAGGAACACGAGGATCGCGGCCGCGATCAGGAACTTCTTCGACCGAAGGACGAAGAAGAGGAACTCGCCGCGGGCGCGCTTGACCGAGGGAACCGCGCCTTTCCCGGCGTTGTCGATCGACGCAACCGGTTCCGCGGCGGTGCCTGGCGCTGTGGTCATGCCGTGCCTCCCCGCATGGCCACGCGTGTTCTCGGATCGACGACGACATACACGATGTCAACGAGGAAGTTGGCGATCAGGACCCCCACGATGATGAACATGAAGATCCCCTGGAGCAGGAAGTAGTCTGCGTTGTTGATGGCCGCAAAGACCAGGTGGCCGAGTCCCGGGTACGAGAAGACGATCTCGGTGACGAGTGCCCCGGCGACGATCACGCCCAGCTGAAGGGCCAGCCCGGTGATCTGCGGCAGCATCGCGTTCCGGAAGGCGTACTTGCGGACCAGGCTCTGCGGAGCGCCCAGCGCCTCGAGATATCGGCTGTAGTCCGATTCAAGCTCGTAGATGATCATGTTCCTCATGCCGATGGCCCAGCCGCCGAATCCAACCAGGAAGAGCGATAAGAAGGGCAACACCCAGTGGGCCACCAGGTCCGTGAAGAACATCCACGTGAGCGTCGGCTCGAGGTTGAAACCGTAGCCACCGGAGAGCGGAAACATCCTCAGGCTAAACCCGAACACGAACGACAGGACCAGCGCAAGCCACATGTAGGGCGTGGCGGTCAGGATGTAGCCCACCGGCAGGACTGAGCTGTCGAGCAGCTTGCGACGAGCTGCGATGGCGCCGAAGGTGTTACCGGCCCACCAGCTCAGCAGGATCGCCGGGATCAGCAGGGCCAGCGTGTAAGGCAGGGCCCCCATGATCATGTCGACAACCGGCGTGCCCCGGCCGTACACGCTCAGCCCCAGGTCGCCGCGGAGCAGCGAGCCCCAGAAGTTGAGGTACTGCACGGGGAGCGGCTGGTTCAGGCCGAACAGGTTGTAGTAGTAGTCGGAGAGGGCCTTGGCCGCTTCCGGCGAGATGCCGTTCGTCCGAGATACCAACGACGCGACGGGATCACCGGGCATGAACCGCGGGATCAGCCAGTCGATCGTTGCGGCGATGAAGAACGTGATCGAATAGGTGAGTAGCTTTCGCCCGAAGTAGCGTCGCACGCGATCTCCCGTTCGCGGATCCCGCAATCAGAGAACTGCCCCTCCCCCCGGAGTTGACTTGGGGGGAGGGGCAGAGTGGCTAAACCATTACGACTTGGGGACGGCCTTGATGTTGGTGAGCATGTAGATTGCTCCCATCTGCCAGTAACCGTTCCAAGTTGCGGGCTGAACCTGATAGGTCTTCTCGCCGGGCCAGTTGGTCCAGGTGTTGTTGTTGACCTGCGACCATTCGCCGTTGTACCACAGCGGGATGATCGGCACGTCAGTCAACTGGATCTTCTGGAGCTGCGAGCAGATCGTCTTCATGGTGGCAACGTCTTCGACAGGGGTCTGGTCCAGCTTCTGGACGAGGGCCCAAGCAGCGGCGTTGTCGTACTGCTCGTAGTTGCGGTTGCGTGCGGGGCCGGCCGCGATCTGCGGCTGGCGGAAGATGTAGTCGTAGTAGACCCAAGGCGTGTTGCCGATCTGGACGTCGTTGTTGATCACGAGGTCGAAGGTCGGGGCGGCCTTGTCGGTTCCGTTGCGAGCGGCGACGACCGCGTCGTAAGCGGGGTGAGAGGCCTTGATGTTGATACCGGCGAGCTTGGCGTCGGCTGCGATCAGGTTCTCAGCCGCCATCCAGTCGGACCAGCCATCTGGAACCAGGAGTTCCAGCTGGATCGGCGAGCCGTCCTTGTTCATGACCATGCCGTCGGAGCCGGTCTTGTAACCGGCGGCCGCGAGGTCGGCCTTGGCCTTCGCGGTGTTGAACGTGGCGCCGAGAGCCTTGACCTGAGCCGCGTCGACGTACTTGCTCCACGTCGGCAGGAGACCGGTCGGGTCAGAGGCGACCACGATGTTGCCATAGTCCTTCTCGACGACGTTCTGCGGGTTGATCGCTTCGGCGAGCGCCCGGCGGAACTTCGGGTCGTCAAGAGGCTTCTTCTTTGTGTTGGGGACGAGCCATGCGGTGTTGCCCGAGAGCATGTAGGGCGGGCCCGCGAAATACGTGGTGACGTTGTATCCGCCCTGGACGATCTGAGCGATGCCGGGCAGGTAGTTGTTGTCGAGGTCGAGGCCGCCGGCAAGAAGCTGGCCGAGGGCGACGTTGTTGGAGCTGTTGACGATGTCGACGATGTACGTCGGCTGAACGTTCAGGTTAAGGGCCTTGATCGCCCACCAGGTCGGGTTCTTCTGCCAGACCATGCGGTCCTGGGCGGCCGTCTTGTACGTGTACGGGCCGGTGCCGACGCCGTTCTGGTTGAGGTTCTTGAGGATGTCGGCGCTGTCCTTCAGCGGTCCCCAGATCTTCGCCGAGACGATCGGCGAGTTGTAGATCCACTGGGCCCATTCCTGGTAGGGCGGATTTGGCTTGAACTTCACGATGACGTCTTTGCCCGAGGCGGTAGCCGTGTCCACGAAAGTGAACAGGTTGGAGCCGATCGCCTTGTTGCTGGCGAGGTTGATCGAGAAGGCCACGTCGTCTGCCGAGAAGGCGGAGCCGTCGGACCACGTCACGCCATCGCGAACGTGGATCGTGTAAGTCGTCTTGGAAGCATCCCAGTCGGCGCCGGAGGCGAGCCACGGGGTGTAGGCGTCCTTGATCGGGTCGTACAGGAACAGGGTTTCGTACTGGAGGCCAACGACGCCCATGGCGGCGTTCGGATCAAGCGGGTTCCAGGTGGACGGGGCGCCCCACTGCTTGCCGCTGGTGTAGAGGGTCTGCTCACGCGGATAGACGGTGGCGTCCGTCGCCGGCAGGCCGGTCGCGCTCGGCGCAGGGGTCGCCGTGTCGCCGGGGGCCGGGGTGGTTGCGGGCGGCGCGGGCGTGGGCGCTACGGTCGGCGACGCGCTCGAGCTGCCGCAGGCCGAGGCCACGATGCTCGTTGCTGCGAGCAGCGCCAGAACCCTGGATTTGCCTAGTTGCATCCCTTTCCTCCTTCCCCATGAGGAGCGCAGGAGCAGCGCATTTGGGCCTGACGACGATCAGGACACGCTGAACGCCCCGCATGGCTAAAGCCAGATCACCAACTCCGTCGGTCTCCCCGTGACGCGGGGGAGCCGGACATCGGCGGACACGACAGTAGACCGCGTTTAGTAGCATGTCAATCTAAAAGTTTGACTAGCTGTTTTAGTACTTCGAGCCGCCCCCGGAGGCCGATTGGGCCGCAGGGTGGGACATTCTCGGCAGAATTGGCCGTCGATCTATCCCAGATCCGGTTGACCCAACCGATCCCGGACTGATAAGGTGAGTTAAGCCTTTAGTAGCTATTGGAGCCGCCCGTGCCGAGGGGAGCTGGACACAAGGTAGCGACACTCGCGGACGTCGCGGCAGCCGTGGGCCTGTCGCCGGCAGCGGTTTCGCTCGCCCTCCGCGGCAAACCCGGGGTATCGGACGCGACGCGAGAGCGCGTCATGGAAGCTTCCCGCAGCCTTGGCTACAGGCCCAGCTCGGGTGCCTCCCGGCATCACAAGCCCATGACCGTCACCCTTGTCATCAGGGCCCTCCACGGCGACTCCCCCGCCGCCAACCGCTTCTACGGCCCCGTTCTGGCGGGGGTCGAGGAGCGCTGCCGCAGGCTGCACATCCGGCTCATCCTCGCGATCATGCCGGTTGATCAGCACAACCACCCGATCGAAGTGCCACACGCCGTCACCGATCAGCTGAGCGATGGGCTGATCTTCGTCGGGGCTCATTTCGCCCGTACGACCGAACAGCTCCTGCAGGCGTCGCAACCGGCCGTGCTGGTCGATGCGTATGCCGAGAACGGCATCTTCGACGCGGTGGAGACCGACAACATCGTCGGCGCAACGACGGCCGTCCAGCATCTGCTGAGCCGCGGCCACCGCGAGATCGCGATCCTGGGCACCGCCCCGGACGCGTTCCCGAGCATCCTGCAGCGGCGCCTCGGCTACGAACACGCCATGGCCGAGGCCGGGTTGACGCCGCGCTACATCGACGCCCCCTACTACGAGCACGAGACAGCCGCCGCGGCGGCAATCGACTACGTCCGCGCCAACCCGAGCGTGACGGCGATCTTCTGTGCCAACGACCTGGTCGCGATCACCTTCATGCTGGCCGCCCGCCAGGCCGGCATCCCCGTGCCGGACCAGGTATCCGTGGTCGGCTTCGACGATATCGACCTGGCGAGCTTCATCTCGCCGGCCCTTACGACGATGGCGGTGGACAAGGCCGGCATGGGCCGGCTGGCCGTCACGCTGCTCGCGCACCGGATCGAGATCGGCGAGGAATGCGTAACTTCCACGCTCGTCCGGCCCTACCTGATCGAGCGCGAGAGCGTCCGCATCCTCGAGCCGGCGATGCGAGCCGGGGACGAGGCTCGTGAGTTCACCTCGGAACCGCAACCGGTATAGCTCTCGGCCCGGCATGGACGCCAGGACCTCGATGAAAGGGCCTCGATGAACCCCACCAACGCCGCCATTGCCCAAGCGGGCGCCGGACCTTCGCCCTCACTCCCGAACATCCCCTGGGAGGATCGGCCGGCCGGCAGCTCGGCAGTGGTGTGGCGGTCGAGCCGAAACCCGATCATCCGGCGCGATCAGATCGCCCGCGCGAACAGCATCTTCAACTCGGCCGTGGTTCCCTTCGGCAGTGGCTACGCCGGCGTCTTCCGGGTCGACGACACGACTCGACTGATGAACCTCCATGCCGGCCGCAGCACCGACGGCGTGGACTGGACCATCGAGAACGAGACCATCAAGTGGGCCCCGACCGACAAGCGGGTCGGCGAGATCCAGCAACCTTTCGAGCACGCCTACGACCCGCGGGTCACCTGGATCGAGGACCGCTACTACGTGACCTGGTGCAATGGCTATCACGGCCCGACGATCGGCGCTGGGCTATACCTACGACTTCGGGACGTTCCACCAGCTCGACAACGCCCTCCTGCCCTACAACCGCAACGGCGTCCTCTTCCCGCGCAAGGTAGGCGGCAGCTACATGATGCTGTCGCCGCCCGAGCGACAACGGCCATACGCCCTTCGGCGACATCTTCTTCTGCCGAGAGCCCCGACATGATCCATTGGGGCCGCCACCGCCACGTCATGGCGCCGCAAGGGTGGACCTGGGAGGCGACCAAGATCGGCGCCGGTCCGACACCGATCGAGACGCCCGAAGGCTGGCTGCTCATCTACCACGGCGTGCTGACTTCCTGCAACGGCTTCGTCTACTCGATGGGCGCAGCCCTGCTGGACCTGGACGAGCCATGGAAGGTGATCGCCCGCAGCCGCGACTACCTGCTGTCGCCCCAGGTCCTGTACGAACAGGTCGGCGACACGCCCAACGTCGTCTTCCCGTGCGCCGCGCTGCTCGATCGAACCGACCGGCCGCCTGACGATCTACTACGGCGGCGCCGACACGGTCGTCTGCCTGGCCCACGGCTACCTGCCCGAACTCATCGACTTCGTCAAGACTCGAAGCTGAGCCGCCCGCAGGAACGCGGCCCTGTCCGGCGCCCCGTTCTAGCGAGCGCCCCTCCCTACTCCATGGCTGACGCGAGCATGCCCTCGGCGTCGAACTCGATCGCCTGAGCGGCCGCACGATCTCGCAGCGCCCGGTCGCCAGGACGTCCGCCAGCGCCGGCTCGCTGACGTACAGCAGCCCGAGGTGCTTGGTGTCGCGGATCCTGACGATCCGGGCCGTCCGGCGGCTCGACCTTGAGGCAGCAGGCGATGGCGACCGAGAGCGCCTCGCGGTCGGTGTCGACGGTCAGCGCGACCCGCGCGCCCTCGGGCGTCTTGGCCGTGATGCAGTTCATGTACGTCTTGTGGGCGTCCATCTTCTCGACGGCGCGCCGCAGCACCACGTCGGCCATGCCGATGCCGACGGCGTTGCCCTCGGTCTCGGCGGTCAGGTCGCGGACGACGATGCGCTGGATGCTCGGGCCCGCGCCTGTCGGTCCCGTGTAGTAGCGGCCGACGACGTTCGAATCCATCCCCAGGCCGCTGATGTCCTTGCCGATGTAGTCGAGGACGAGGACGTCGATGGCTGTCGAGCGGCAGGCGGGCCATACGGTCTCGGGCCACGACGAGCAGCTCGCGCTCCCGGTCCCAGATCCGGTCGCGCGGCACCGCCTCGATCCGCCACAACCGGGCGTAGCCGTTCTCGACGAGGGCCAGGCCGAACGGGATGTTCACCTTCGACATGGTGAACTCGGCGACCTGCCGGGATGAGCTCGTGGAAGGTGGCGAAGCCCTGGCGGTGGAACGTGTCCGCGCCGTGCTGCTTGCCGAGGCCGATGGCGATCATCTTCATGAGGCCGCTCTCCACCTCGCCGGTGAAGTCCGTGTGCGGCTTGACGCGGTTGATCGGGACGATCACGTCGGCGCCTTCGAGGGCGTTGCGGTCGACGAAGACGGGCACGCCGGGGCGAACCTCGCCCAGCTCGACGGTATCCATGCTGGACCGGATCTCGCAGCCGATCGATTTCGGGAGTTATGCCGTACGAGGCGAGGACCTCGAGCTGGCCCTCCGGCGTGGCGCCGCCGTGGCTGCCCATTGCCGGCACGGCGAAGACCTGCGGCCCCCGCGGCGCGCACCCACGCGACGGCCGCGCGGACGACCTCGTCGATCCTGTCGATGCCGCGGCTGCCCACCGCCAGGCAAACCCGCGAGCCGGGCGCGATCGCAGCCCGCTGACCGGCTCGAGTGCCGCCCTGACCGCCGCCGCCACGTCTGTCACCTCGGCTCGGGATCCATGCGATGCCGGACGAGGGCCCAGCGGCGGCAGATCGTCCGTCATGAATTCGGCGAATGGCTCACGTCCTGCGAGGCGCGGCGGCGAGGCCTGAGGCGGCTGGGGATCTGGGCGGGTCCGCGAGCGCTTCGGGCATGAGCGCGGCGTCGTGGGTACTTCTCGTGGTCGCATCGACGGGCTCGCCTCCCGGCTCCCGAGCGCCGGCCGGGCCTCGTCACGCACGCGGGCGCGATCGGCAGACGACTCCTCCACTCTACACCGACCCAGGCCCGCCGGCCCCACGCGTGCGGGCGCAGTCGGCCGACGGGCCGGTATCGTCGAGGCGGCCGATGCGCCAGACCACAGCCCCATCGACCGGCCGCCGCTTATCGTCGACAATCCGGCGACCGACCCGGCCCGGACGACCGCCGCCCGCCGCGTCGAGCCCTGCTGGAGCTGGTGCGAAGCGGCCCGGGCCGGGACGACCGACCCGGTGCGCTCGAGCGCTTCGAGCGCCTGCTCGAGATCGTCGATGGTTTGGGCTCGTGCGTCCTCGCCCTCTCCGGCGGCATCGACTCGAGCTTCCTGCTCGCCGTTGCCGTCGCCGCTCCTCGGGCGAGCGCTGCCTGGCCCTGACCGGCGATTCGGCCGCGGTACCGGCCTGGGATCGCGCCGACGCGGCGGCGGCGGCGGATGAGGCGGGCCGCCACGGAGCACGTCCTGGCGAACCATCGCCACCAAGGAGCTCGACGATCCCCGCTACGCCCAGCAACCCGCGGTCACGCTGCTACTTCTGCAAGCTCGAGGTCTACGGCGCCGCCGCGGCCATCGCGCGGGCCGAAGGCTACGCCTGGGTCGTCGACGGCACGAACGCCTCTGACACCGGGCGGGCAGACCGGCCCGGCATGACGGCCGCGTCCGAGCTGGGCGTGCGCTCGCCTCTGGCCGAAGCCGGCATCGACAAGGAGCAGCTGCGCGCCCTGGCGCGCTCGATCGGCGTCGATGGCTGGGACCGGCCCGCCTCGGCATGTCTGGCCAGCCGGATCCCGTTCGGGGAGCTCGATCACGGCCGGGCGGCTGCGGCGGGTCGAGGCGGCCGAACTCGCCCTCAGGAGCCTCGGCTTCCGCCAGGTGCGCGTCCGCGACTTCGGCAGCCATGCCCGGGTGGAGGTCGAGGCAGGCGATCTGGAGAGCTTGCGGAGTCAGTCCGGCGGACGTTCGGGCTCATCTTGTCGAGCTTGGGTTCGAGAGCTGGTCGCTGGCGGAGTACGCGGGGACCGGCGCGGGAGAGAGCCTGAATGCCTACGGATGAGACGGAGGCGCCGGCGAGGTCGGCCCGGGAGCGGCTACGCCGCGAGGCTGGCGGAGTTACTGGCAGGCGTGGCAGAAGGTAGCGTCCCGGTGGAGGCGGCGGTCGAGTCGTTGCGCCGCCTGCCTTTCAGCGACCTCGGCTTCGCCCGGGTGGATCACCATCGGACCCTTCGTCAGGGGGTCGTGGAGTTCGTCTACGCGCCGGGCAAGACCAGCGAGCAGCTGCTCGCGATCGTCGAGGCCCAGCTCGACAACGACGATTCGAGCATCGTCGTAACCCGGGTCGCGGCCGAAGATGCGACGGCGATCCGGGCCCTTGCCGGGCAGCGCGGCCTGGAGACGATCTGGCGGGAGCGTCCCGGGTTGCTGGCCATCCCTCGCGCCGTTCCGGAGAGCCGCGGCCGGCTGCTCGTGCTCACCGCGGGAACCTCGGACCTGCCTGTGGCGGAGGAGGCGGAGACGGTCGCCTCGCTCCTGGGAACCGAGGTCCGACGTGATCGCCGACGTCGGCGTGGCCGGTCTCCACCGGCTCATCGGCGAGCTGCCCGAGATCGAGCGGCCGGACGCGATCGTGGTGGTTGCCGGCATGGACGCGGCGCTGGCGAGCGTCGTGGGCGGGCTGGCTCGCGTCCCGGTCATCGCCTGCCCTACGAGCGTCGGCTACGGCGCTTCGTTCGGCGGGCTGAGCGCCCTGCTGGCGATGCTCTCATCGTGCGCGCCCGGAGTGGCGGTCGTCGGCATCGACGACGGCGTGGGGGCCGGCGCGGTCGGCGCTCTCATCGCCCGGGGCCGCCCGGGCTGACGGGCGGTGCCGCCTGACCTCAGATCGTCATCGCGCTGAAGCCGCCGTCAACGCGGATGAGCGCCCCGGTCACGAAGCCCGAAGCGCGCTCCGAGGCGAGCCAGATCATCGTCCCGACCAGCTCCTCCGCCTCGCCGAGCCGGCCGGCCGGAGTGTGGCGAAGGATCGCTTCGATGCGGGCGTCGTCGAGCAGCTTGCGGTTCTGCTCGGCCGGGAAGAACCCCGGCACGATGGCGTTGACGCGGATCTTGTGGGGCGCCAGCTCACGGGCCAGGTAGCGGGTCAGGATGTTGATCCCCGCCTTGGACACCGAGTACGTCAGAACGCGCGAGAGCGGTACTTCCGACGAGGCCGAGGAGAAGTTGATGATCGAACCGCCGGCGCCGCGGTCGACCATCGCCTTGCCGAAGATCTGGCAGGCCAGCAGGCACGAGGTCAGGTTCGTGTCCAGGACGCGATGCCACTCCTCCAGGTCCAGCTCGAAGAACGGCGTCCCGCTGTTGATTCCCGACGGCGTTGACCAGGATGTCGACCGGACCGAGCCTGGCCTCGATCTCCTTCGTGCGCGGCCTCCACCGACGCCCGGTCGGAGGCGTCCAGGACGAACGGCGGCCGCGCGTACGCCCTTCGCCACGAGGGCCGCCACGAGCTCGTCGGCGCGCTCTTGCGAGCGATCCAGGACCGCGATCGCGGCGCCGGCATCGCCGAAGCCGTGGCAGACCGCACCGCCGAGGACGCCGGCGCCGCCGACGACCGCGGCCACGCGGCCGGTCAGGTCGAAGAGGCCGGTGCCGGACGCCGGGTCGGCAGCCGGGACGCCGCTCATCGAGTTGCTCCTTTCGTGGCCGGCCGTCCGGCAGCCTGTGAGAATGGCCGCAGGTGGCGGCCGATGTGGGCCTCGAGGTTCGACCAGTACGCCTCGCGCTCGCGTCCAGATGGCCGCCCGCACGTCGTCGCCGAGCTGCGCCGCCACCGTCGGCTGAGCCGTGGAGGACCGCGCCGTAGGTGACGTGGAGGATCTCGCGAGTGTTCGGGTCGTCGAGCAGGCCGGCCAGCGCTGCGGCGGACGCCCCTTCCGGCGACGGCACCCCGGCCGGTGCCGCCGAAACGTGATAGCTCGCCCGAGCCGTCGTGTAGGCCTCCAGCGCCGACGCGCCAGACGCGGCGCATCAGCTCGGGGTCGGCCGCGGCGATCGTCTGGAGGGCCACCAGGTAGCTCGTGCCCGAGGTCTTGAGGTGGACCCGGTCGCGCGTGGCCCGGGCCACGGCGTCGTAGATCGAGAACTTGTCCGAGCCCGAGTGGACGCTCAGCTTGTAGTCGCCCAAGCGGCGCGCGATCGCGGCGTGGATCTCGACGTCGGCCTCGAGCTCGGCCCGATCGCCGAGGTAGTCGATGCCCTTCTCGAACTCGCCGACGAAGCGCGGGGCGAAGCTCACCCAGCGGACGCCGAGCCGATGCAGCTCGGTCGCCAGGTAGACGTGGTCGACGGGCGTAGTGCGGTACTCGATCTCGTCGACGGCCACCTCGAACTCGAACGAGTCCGGGTCGAGCCGACCGCGGCCAGGTGGCGGTACATCGCCGCGACCTGGACGACCGCCGGCCCGAACCGCGCCGCGGCGGCGCGGAGGGCGGCCGGCGGCAGGTCGAGCGGGCCGGAGTCGAGATCCAGCCGCGCCGGATATCGCGGCCGCGAACGCGGCCGCGTCGTCCTCCAGGTCGGCCCAGGGCACCGCCGCGAAGGCGGCGGCGATCGCCGCCTCCGGCGCGTCGGCCGGCAGGTCGGGCACGAGCTCGATCGGATCGGCGGTGAACATCGTGCAGCCGGCGTCGATGCCCGGCGTCGATGTCGGCGATCGACTTGAGATGGTCGGCGTCCGCGCCGAACCCGTCCCGCCAGCCGGCGGCCAGCGCCCCGAACGTCGCGGCGTCGACGACGTCGCGGAACGATCGGCCGGTCCGCGACCAGCTCGCGGGCGGACTGCTGGGCGAGGACCGGGACGATGCCCGGGTTGGCCCGGAACGCCGCGACGTGGCCCGGCGTGGCGATTCCCAGCCGGTCGCCGACGCCGGCCGAGGTCGCCGTCGCCGATCAGCCGCGGCCGGAGCCACGGGACGAGGCCGCGCAGCGCGGCCGCGTTGGCGTGATCGGGCTCGCCGACGATGAGCGTCCCGCCGCCGAGCTCGGTCGGAGTGGCCGACCAGCCCGCTCGGTGCGCGGCGCGCCGGTCGGCGCCCAGGCGAGCACCTGCCAGCCGCTGCTCGCCCGCCCGAACCCCGACCGCGCCGCCGTCGACTCGGCGCGATCGATTCGCTCGAGCGCGCCCGCCTGCCGAAGCGCTCCGAGCGCCTCGCTCGAGCCGGCTTCGCCCGTCCGCTCGGCTCGCCGGGCACGTCTGCGCTGCCATGCTTACGACTCCTGGACCCAGGCGTGGGCCGGGTCGAAGTGGGGGATCATCTGGCGGCCGTCGCCGGCCATGACCCACAGGTAGTAGAGCGAGTATCCGGGCGCCGCCACGACCGGGTGGTAGCCGCTCCGGATGACGGCCGCGTCGCCGTCGCGGACGGCGAATGCCTCCGTGCCGGCGTCGTCGTACCGGACCTGGATCGCCGAAGCCCTCGGGCGGATCGACCTTGAACAGATAGACCTCCTGCGAGCCGGACCTCCTCGGGCGGCGCCTGGCGGTCGTGCTTGTGCGGCGGATACGAGGACCAGTTGCCGGGCGGGTTGATCGTCTCGCCCAAGAGCAGCCGGCCCGCGGCGTGCTCGGGGCCCAGGATCGTCCGGACGCTGCGGCGTCCAGTTGCCCTTGCCGACCTCGGCCAGGCGCTGGTCGGCCGGGCCCGATGATGCGCGCCTTCGGCCGGCGCGCCTTCGCCGGCCGGCGCCGTCGCGATGGCGAGCTGCGCGGGTCCCGTGGCCGTCGAGGCGGAGAGTCGTTCCGGCAGGGGCGTAGACGGCGTAGCCGGGGCCTTCGAAGACCGACGACCGGCCGCCCGCCGACCCGAGCGATGTCGCCGTTCGCCTCAACGTCCACCGCGCCGCCGAGCACGACGACGACCGTCTCGAGCTCACCCGGCGACTCGAAGGATTGGCCGGTCGTCGAGGTCGGCCAGAGCCAGTCCGATGAGATCGCCTTCTCGTTCAGGGGCAACGACGGTCCGGGTCATGACATTCCTTTCGAACGAATCCGGGCGCGATCGGCCGGATCGGAGGCTCAGGCCGCTCGCGAGCGTCCGGCGGCCAGGCTATGCCTGTTCAGCGACCGCCGACGCGGGTCACGAGCTGAGTCGGATTGACGAAGCGCAGGGCGATGACGAGGAGCACGAGCATCGAGGCCGTGTATATGACCGCCATCGCGTCGACTTCTTGCGGGGCCCGAATTCCGGCCCCGAATACGGCGTCATACAGGACCACGACGAGAGTCGAGCTGCCGGGACCCGACGTCAGGAAGGTCAGCTCGAACATGCCGACCGTCCGGACGAGCACCAGGATCGACGCCGCGAGGATGCCCGGGACCATCAGCGGCCCGAGGATGCGCAGGAAGATGGTGAGGGTGCTTGCGCCGCACATTCGTGCCGCGGCCTCGATCTTTGGGTCGATCTGTTCGATGAAGGGGATCATCACGAGCACCACGAAAGGCACCGTCGGCACCAGGTTCGCCAGGATCACGCCCGGCAGGCTGCCCGCCAGTGAATCCTGTAGAGCACGGTCGCAAGTGGAATGCCGTACGTGATCGGCGGGATGAGGATCGGCAGCAGGAAGAGGACGGTTATCAGCGGCTTGCCCGGGAAATTGCGCCGAGCCAGGGCGTACGCCGCCGGGACGCCGATGACTGCCGAGATGACGACGACGGAGAGCGCAACTTGCGCGGTCACCGTGAGCACGTCGGTCAGGGCGAAGTCGGACCAGGCTGTGCCGTACCAGTCGGTGGTGAAGCCGTCGGGAATCCAGTGGTCGAACCACGTGGTGGCGAACGAGTCGAGGACCACGGTCGCGATGAGCGCGAAGAGGTTGATGAAGAACAACGCGACCAGGCCCCAGACGAGCCAGCCACCGATGCTGGTCGGCCGGAAGCGCCGTCTCGAAGCCGGCGGAGCGATCATGGCCGGCGCGTTCATCAGCGCTGGACATCAGCCCTTTCCTCCCGAGGCTCCGCGGAAGAACGTGCTGCGCCAACCCAGGACGAGGCCGATGATCAGCGAGCATGACCGCGCCCATGATCATGGAGATCGTCGCGCCCATCGAATAGTCGAACTGCTCGAAGGCGGCGTGGTAGGCCGCGATCGATATGACCCGCGTCTCACCGGCCGGGTCACCGACCAGGTTGGCCGAAGGGAAGACCGAGAAGGCGAGCACGAAAGACAGACAGAACGTGATGGCCAAGCCGGGTACGAGCAACGGCAGTGTGATGCGTCGGAAACGCTGCCACCAGCCCGCGCCCATGACCGACGCCGCCCGCTCCAGGTTCGGGTCGATCCCGGACAGGTACGACAGCACGAGCAGGAACGCGAACGGGAAGCCCGTGATGACCAGCGAGAAGAAGACGCCCCAGTAGTTGTGAACGAGCATCAGCGGATCGCTGATCAGGTTGTAGTCGCGCAGGAACTTGTTGAGCCAGCCGGAGGGCCCCAGGTACTCGATCAAGCCCTCCGCCGTGAGAACGGTGCCCAGGGCGATCGGCACGACGAGCAACGTCGTCAGGGTCCTCTTGCCGCGGAACCGGCCGCGCATGCGATAGGCGATCGGCACCGAGACGAGCACGTTCACCAGCGCGGCCGGCACGCCCAGGCTGAGCGTGGTCCAGATGGTGTCGCGCAAGTACGAATCCGAGAAGAAGAGCTGATAGTTGGCCAGCGGCCCGCCACCCTGTTGCGGCGCGAACGAAAGCTGGAGACCGTAAAGGAACGGGTACACGAACAGAAGGACGAGGAAGAGCACGCCCGGCACCAGCAGCAAGAGGGTTCGATCGATGCCGCGATCGGCCAGGCGATGCTTCAGCGAGCGCCCGCCATGGGCGAGCGAGCCCGGTACAGGGCCGGCGGCGGCAGTCACAAGACTGCCTCGGTCGGGGCCGCGGGGGCGTCCGCCGGATATACGAGAACCCGCTCCGGCGGCACGGTTACCACTGTGGCATCTCCCGGGTGCCAGCCGCTTCTCCGTGCGGAAGTAGAGAGGGTCGCCGTTCGGCATGCGGGCCAGCACGAGCAGTTCGCGACCGTGGTACTCGACGACGTCCGCGGTCACCGGGACGCGGTTGGGCCCGGGACCGTCCACCACGAGATCCTCGGGGCGGATGGCGGCCATGGCACGCTTGCCTTCCAGAGGACCGAACGTGTGCCCGGTGAGCCGGATGTCTTTCGAGGTGAGGACCGCGGATCCGTTCGAGGCGCCTTCCAGGTCGAACTCGAGCATGTTGCGGTAGCCCATGAAGCCAGCTACGTAGCGGTTCACCGGATGCGCATAGACGTCGTCCGGCGTGCCGACCTGCTGGACCACGCCCTCGCGCAGCAAGACGAGGCGGTCGGCCATCGACAGCGCCTCCTCCTGGTCGTGGGTCACATAGATGGTGGTCAGGTTCAGCGTCTGGTGGAGGCGCCGGATCTCCGTCCGCATGGCCAGCCGCAGCTGCGCGTCCAGGTTGGACAGCGGCTCGTCCATGAGCACCAGCGGCGGCTCGTAGACGATCGCTCGGGCGATGGCGACGCGCTGCTGCTGCCCGCCCGACAACTCACTCGGAAGCTTCCCGGCCTGGTCCTCGAGGCGCACGAGCCGCATGGCTTCGTCCACGCGCCGTCGGAGTTCCGCCTTGGGCGTCTTGCGCATCTTGAGCCCGAAGGCGATGTTCTCGTTGACCGACATATGCGGGAAGAGCGCGTAGTTCTGGAAGACCATGCCGAAGCCCCGCTGCTCCGGTGGCAGCCCATCGATGCGCCGATCGTCCAGCCAGATGCTGCCGCTGGAGAGTGGCAGCAGGCCCGCCAGGCAGTTGAGCGCGGTCGATTTGCCGCATCCCGACGGTCCGAGGAGGGCGATGAACTCGCCTCCTCGGATCGTCAGACTGAGATCGCTGAGCGCGGCCTGCTCACCGAAGTTGCGGCCAATTCGATCGAGACGCAATTCAGAGAAGCGTTTGTCGCGCACAGCTCAGATTCCTCGTCTATCGAGTCAGAGTCGTCGGGTGACGATCCTGGCTACTTCTTGCCGACATTCTTATCCCACAGGTCAAACGCCGTGACCTGCGCATCCGCGGGCAGCGACGTCTTCTTGGGGAACTGGTTGATCCAGGTGTCGAACTGTGGCGGGACGACACCCTTGAGGGCAGCCTGGCTGTCCGCCGGAGCCATGTCGAGCGTGACGTTCTTCACGGCCGGGCCCGGATAGAAGTAGCCCTTGTCATACGAGATGGCCTGCTGATCCGGATGGAGCATCCAGGCGATGAGGTCCAGATCCGCGGTCAATACGTCGGCGGAGACACCGGCGGGGATGACCGCGTACTGGGCGTCAGTGACCCAGGTCATGTTCGCGAAGTTGCTGACGGCAGTCGTCTTGGGCACGGTGCCCAGGATGATCGGGTTGACGTACCACCCCGTGGTAGTCGCGATCATGTCGACCGTGCCGGCGGCGAGGTCTTTCATCGTCGCGGTCGTGCCGGTCTGATAGACCTTGATGTACTGGCCGAGGTCCTTGAGGTACGCCCAGGTCTTGTCCCAGCCGTTGACCGGGTCCGTGGGGTCCTTGTCACCGAGCATGTACGGCAGGGCCATGAGCCACGTTCGACCCGGGCCGGAGTTGGCCGGGCGAGCGTACTCGAACTTGTTGGGGTGCGCCTTCGCCCAGGCGAGCAGTTCCTCGGGCGTCGTGGGCGCAGTGGTGACCTTTGAAGGGTTGTACTCGAGGAGCGGGCCCGACGGGTAGTAGACGACTTCGACGCCGTAGCCCTGCGCCAGACCCTGCATGTCCGCGGCCGGCGCGAGGTAGTTGTCCATCAGGCCGGGGAACATGTCCTGATGGTCCGGAATGATCTTGGTCAGGAGGTTGTTCTTGATACCGGCAGACAGGCCGTCGGTACCGGTCATCACGAGGTTGATCTGGACGTTGCCGCCCTGCTGCTGGGCCTGGAGCTTGCCGGCCAGCTCAGGAGCCGTCGCGGTCGTGTAGGTGATGTTGCTGATGATATTGGGGTACTTGGCCTTGAAGTTCTCCATCATCCCCTTGGTCAGCTGAAGGTTGCCGGCCACGTCGAGGACGTTGATGGTGACGGGGGAGGACGGGATCTTCATAGCCACCGGAGTGGCCGGGGCGGCCGATTCGCTCGGGCCGGGCGTCGCACCCGTGTCGACAGATGCGGCCGGGGTGGGCGGAGCGGGTGTCGCCGCCGGACTGGGCGTACTGGCCGAGGAGCCGCACGCCGAAACCACCAATCCCAGGGCTAGCATGAGCCCCAACCGCTTGTTCCACGAACTACTTCTCATCTGAACAGTTCTCCTCCTTGCTCTGGGCTTACCTATCCGCAACCGCTGTGATCTCCCGCTGGGACGCTGCGAGCTTCTCGCGCGAGCCACGCCGGGCGCCGATGCGGGGCGGCGCGGTCGAGGCTCGGACGATCAGTTGGGCGGGTAGGGTCTGCTCATGCGGGCCCGACCCGGGATGGCCGAGCTGCTCCAGGAGCAGCTCGATAGCGACACGCCCGGACTGCTCTAGTGGCAGCGCGACGGTCGTCAGGTGGGGAGTGGTCATTCCGGCCATGGGGATGTCGTCGAATCCGACAACGCTGATGTCGTCCGGGACGCGGATGCCGCGACCGGAGAGTCGGCTGAGGACGCCGAGGGCCATCAGGTCGTTGAAGGCGAGGATGGCCGTCACGTCGGCAGCGACGGCGAGGTCCGCGGCTTGCTGGCCGGCTTCGAAATGGGGGGCGAACGGGCCGAACTCCAGGACCTCGAGCGATCCACCGCGGGCTGCCGCCCTCAGGCCCCGACGCCGCTCGCGATTCGACCACGACCCGGCGGGACCGCTGAGGAAGCCGACCCGCCGGTGGCCCAGGGCGACCAGATGCGCGATCGCCTGACGCATGCCGCCGGCGCTGTCCATCAGGATGCCGATGCGCCATGCACGCGGCGGTTGAGGAGGACGAGAGTCGTGTCTCTCCGGAGCTGTTGGAGTTGCGCCTCGGAGAGCCGCGAAGAGCAGATGATGACCCCGTCGACCTGCCTGGCCATCGCTCGCACGAGCTCGATCTCGAGCCGCGGGTTCTCCTCGGAGTCCGCCACGAAGACGGCGTGGTCCGCCTCGCGCGCACGCGCCTGACCACCTTTGAGGATCGCGGAGAAGAACGGGTTGCCCAGGTCCGGCACGACCAGGCCGATGTTGCCGGTCTTTCCGGTCGTCAGGCTCCGCGCTGCGCGGCTCGGGCGATAGTGCAGTTCCTCGGCCACGGCGAGGACGCGCTCCAGCGTCTCACGACGGACCAGCCCGGGCGCCGCGAAAGAGCGCGAGACGGTAGCCGACGAGACGTTCGCGCGGCGGGCGACATCGCGTATCGAGGCTGCGGAATCGACCTCTCCCCTGTCCACATGTCATAGGATGTAACCGGTTGCAGAAACTGTCAATACTCCTCATCATTGTCGGCGGGCGGCCGCGGCCGCCCGCCGGGCGGCATATGCCATACTCGCCCGGTCGCCGCACGGTATGCCCCATTACAAAGAGGAGACGCCCGTGGCAGAACGCGGCCGTTGCCTGTGGATCGACGCCTCGGCCGGCGCGTCGGGTGACATGCTGCTGGGCGCTTTGCTGGACCTCGGCGCGCCTCTCGAGGCGGTGTCGAGGGCCATCGGGGCACTCGGCGTCGAGCCTATCGAGATCCGTCCCGAGCAGGTTCGACGTCACGGGCTACGGGCGACGAGGGCAGGCGTTGTGGTCCACGAGGCCCCCGTCTCTCGGACCGTCGGCGACATCCTCGGCCTGGTTGCCGAGGCCGCCCTTGCGCCGCCAGTCACGGCGTTCGCCCGGGAAGTCTTCGGCCTCCTTGGCACCACGGAGGCCGCAGTCCATGGCGTCGACCTCCAGCAGGTCCACCTGCACGAGGTCGGCGCGCTCGACTCACTCGCCGATGTCGTCGGCTGCGCGGCCGCGCTCGACGCTCTGGGGCTGCTCGAGCCTGATGCCAGAGTCGTCGTGAGCTCCATCGCGCTCGGCTCCGGGAGCGTCAAGTCGGCTCACGGCGTTCTGCCCGTACCGGTGCCGGCCGTCCTGGCGATCCTGGCGGGGCGGGGAGTGCCGGTTACCACCGGCGGCGACGGGGAACTGTGCACGCCCACCGGTGCGGCGCTGCTGGTGACGCTCGCCGAGGAGTGGGGCCACGTGCCGCCGATGCGCATCGACTCCGTCGGCGTGGGCGCCGGCTCCGCGGATCCGCCCGGCCGTGCCAACGTCCTTCGGGCGGTGCTCGGCACCGCCCTCGCTCCGGTCCTGCGTCCGTGGCGCCACGACGATCTGACGGAGGTCGAGACGATCGTCGACGACCTCGATCCTCGAGTCTGGCCGGCGGTTCTCGACGCGCTCGTTCGAGGCGGGCGCCGTCGACGCCTGGCTGACGCCCGTGGTGATGCGCAAGGGCCGGACGGGGAACGCGGTCACTGCGCTCGTAGGAACTGAGGCGATCGACGCGGTCACTCGGGCATTCTTCAGCCACATCGACCACACTCGGAGTCCGGATGCGGCCGGTCGCCCGGCGGGCGTTGCCCCGTGACGAGGTCGTCGTTCGGGTGGAGGGCCGCGAGGTTCGGGTAAAGCGCGGCCTGCTCGACGGCGAGCCAGTGACCGTGCAGGCGGAATACGCGGACGCCGCGACGGCCGCGGAACACATCGGCATCCCCGTGCGGGTCGTTCTCGAGCGTGCCGCGGCGCTGGCGCGCGGTGTCTCGGCGCCGGAGCCGGAAGAAACGGCACACGAGGCGCCGGAGCCGGACGAGGACCACAGCGATGAGTGCCTCTGGACGCTCGGCGCAAGGCCGCCACGCGGCTCCAGAATCGCCGACCTGCGGGCGACGACTGTCAGCGTGCCGCTCGAGGCCCCTCTGCGCCACGCCGCGGGTGCCCACTGGGGCCGTTTCGTGCGCACCATCGTCGAGCTGGAAACCGAGAGCGGCGTGACTGGTCTGGGCGAGCTGGGCGGCGGCGGCCAGAGCGCGCAGCTGACCCTCGAGTCGCTGCGGCCGAAGCTGCTCGGCCACGACATCTTCGACACGACGGCCCTCTGGTTCAAGATCCTCAACCCGACGGCGGCCCTCTACGACAACCGCACGCAGATTCACGCGGCTCTCGAATTCGCCTGCCTGGACGCGATGGGCCAGATGCTCGAGGTCCCCGTTTACGACCTGCTGGGCGGCAAGATGCGCGACGCGGTGCCGTTCGCCAGCTACCTCTTCTATCGCTATCCCGACGCGGCCAGCGGATCCGGGGAGGTGCGCACCGTCGATCAGCTGGTGGCGCACGCTCGTGACCTCAAGGCCCGTCACGGGTTCACCGCCCACAAGCTCAAGGCCGGCGTATTCCCCCCGGACTACGAGCTCCGCTGCTTCCGTGCTCTGGCCGAGACGTTCCCGGAAGACGCCGTCAGGATCGACCCGAACGCCTCATACAGCGTCCGGGACGCCATTCGCGTCGGATTGGCGATCAAGGACCTGCGCAACGACTACTACGAGGATCCGACCTGGGGCATGAACGGCTTGCGCCAGGTTCGCGGGGCCGTGGGCCTGCCGATCGCGACCAACACGGTCGTCACCAACCTCGAGCAGCTCGCCGCGAACGTCCGCGACCCGGCGGTAGACGTCGTCTTGCTGGACACGACCTTCTGGGGCGGGATCCGCCCCGTGCTCAAGGCGGCCGCGGTATGCGAGACGTTCCAGCTCGGCGTTGGCGTCCACTCCTCGGGCGAGCTCGGCATCCAGCTCGCGACGATGCTCCACTTCGGGGCCGCATTGCCGTCGATGCAGTTCGCCGCCGACGCCCATTACCACCAGCTTGCCGATGACATCATCGAGGGCGGCAAGCTCGCCTATCGCGACGGCTCGATCGCCGTCCCCGACGGGCCCGGGCTCGGCGTGCGGCTGGACCCGGAGAAGGTTGCCCGCTACGCCGCGCTCTACGAGGAACTCGGCGGCTATCCGTACGATCGCGATCCCGGCCGGCCCGGCTGGTACGCGCGCGTACCGAACGAGCAGTGGGCCGACCCGGACGACGCCTCCATCCCGGCGGTTCGGTAGCCGGACATGACCGCCGACGCCAGGACGAGCCTCAGGGGGCCCCGAGGTCCATCCTTTCGACAGGTGCGAGACTGGAGCAAGCCATGACTCAGCTGATCATCCCCTCGGAAGGTGCCCTGGACCTCGTCTCCCTGGGCGCGCTGGTGCACCGGCTCGACCCCGGCATCATCCCCTTCCGCAAAGCAACCGAGTGCCGCATCTACGTCAGCGGCGGCGAATTCAACGTGGCCGCGAACCTTTCCGACTGCTTCCGAATGAACACCGCCATCGTCTCGGCCATGGTCGACTATCCGATCGGCGACCTGATCGCCGAACGTGTTCGCGCCCTCGGCGTTCGTGGCATCTACAAGCGTTTCGTCCACGACGGCGTCACAGGCCCCAACATGGCCACGGTGTACAGCGACCAGGGCCTCGGAGTTCGGGCGCCCGTGGTCTTCTACAACCGCTGCAACGAAGCCGCCGCGCGCCTGGGCCCCGGCGATTTCGACTGGGACGCGCTCTTCTCAGGCGGGGTCCGCTGGTTCCATTGCGGGGGCATCTTCGCCTCTCTATCGGAGACCACGGCCCGCTCATCATCGAGGCGATGCAAGCCGCGAAGAAGGCCGGAGCCGTCACGAGCTTCGATCTCAACTACCGCCAGAAGCTCTGGAGCATCTGGGGCGGCTCGGACGAGGCCCGCGAGATCCTCGGCCACATCGTCTCCCACACGGACGTTCTGCTGGGCAACGAGGAGGATCTCCAAAAGGGCTTGGGCATCCGAGGCCCCGAGATGAAGGCGACCTCGGCGCTGGATCCGGCGGTCTTCCTGGGCATGATCGACGACGTCAGGGCGAAGTTCCCGTCGGTGAAGGCCGTCGCGACGACGCTGCGCGAGGTCCCCTCCACGCACCGCCACACCTGGAGCGCCGTAGCCTGGGTCGATGGCCGGCCGTTCAGGCGCCGACGTGCGAGCTGGACGTCCTGGATCGCGTCGGCGGTGGCGACGGCTTTGCGTCGGGCTTCATCTACGGACTGCTCAGCGGAGCCACGCCCGAGGAAGCCGTCAGACCTCGGCTGGGCCCACGGCGCCCTGCTCACCACCACGCCGGGAGACACGACCATGGTCACCCTGGAGCAAGTTCAAGCATTTCGCCCGGGGCGGCTCGGCCCGGATCCAGCGTTGACGACCGCAGCTCTCCCGGGCCTTCGACGAGAGTTCCCAGGAGTCGAACCACCAGACAGAACGCGGATCCCGCCGCGTCCGCATCAATCCATCGATCAGGCAAGCGCCGCCAGGAGGATTCTCCGTGCAAGTCGGACTCATCGGACTCGGGCGCATGGGCGCCAACATCTCACGCCGCTGGCTCAACAACGGCCACACCGTCTTCGGATACGCGCGGACCAAGGCCACGGTGGACGGACTCGTGGCCGATGGCGCGCTTTCAGGGGGCGCCATCTCGCTCTCAGATCTCGTCGCCAAGCTCGAACGGCCCCGCGTCCTGTGGCTGATGGTTCCCGCAGCCTCGGTCGACGCCACGCTCGATCAGCTCAAGCCGCTCCTCACGGCCGGCGACATGGTGATCGACGGCGGCAATTCCTACTATCGCGACGACATCCGCCGCTCCAAGGAACTCGAGCCGGCCGGGATCCGCTATCTCGACTGCGGCACCAGCGGCGGCGTGTGGGGCCTCGATCGTGGCTACTGCCTGATGATCGGGGGGCCCGAGGATGCGGTGGCGCGGCTGGATCCGCTGTTCAAGGCGCTCGCCCCGGGAGTCGAGGCAGCCCCTCGCACGCCCGGCCGCAAAGGCGACCCCGACGACGGCGGAGCAGGGCTACCTCCACTGCGGGCCGGCAGGCGCCGGTCACTTCGTGAAGATGGTCCACAACGGCATCGAGTACGGCGTCATGGCGGCCTACGCCGAGGGCCTCAACATCCTTCACCATGCCGGCGCGGGGCTGAACCAGCGCGAGGTCGACGCCGAGACGACACCTCTGCGCGAGCCTGAGCTGTACCAGTACAGCCTCGACCTGCCGGCCGTGACCGAGGTCTGGCGCCGTGGCAGCGTCATCGCATCGTGGCTGCTCGACCTCACCGCCCAGGCCCTGCTCGAGAGTCCGGATCTGGAGAACTTCTCCGGCCGCGTCTCCGACTCGGGCGAGGGCCGCTGGACGAGCATCGCGGCGATCGACGTCAGCGCGCCGGCCCCGGTCCTGACCACGGCGCTGTACTCGCGGTTCTCGTCGCGAGGAGAGGCCGACTTCGGCGACAAGGTGCTATCCGCGATGCGCTTCGGTTTCGGAGGTCACCTCGAGAAGAAGAGCTAGACGGGAGTACCGGGAATGGCCAACTTCGCGAGCGACGGACGCGCCCGGGCGGGCTTTGCGGATAAACTCCGCGCCGCCGGCGTCGTACCCGTGGCGGAAGTCGAGGACGCGGGGCGTGCCGTCGCGTTGGCCCAAGCGTTGGAAGCCGGTGGCCTGCCGATTGTCGAAGTGACATTCCGGACCGAGGCGGCCGGCGAGGCCCTTCGCCAGATCGCCCGCGACGCGCCGGGCGTCTTCCTGATCGCCGGCACGGTGACGTCGACTCGCCAGGCCGACATCGCCCTCGACGCCGGCGCGAAGTTGCTCGTCGCGCCGGGCCTCAACCGCGCCGTCGTCGAGCACGCGGGGCGGATCGGAATCCCGATGATGCCCGGCGTCTGCACGCCGAGCGAGGTCGAGGCCGCCCTCTCCCTCGGGCTTCCGGCGGTGAAGCTCTTCCCGATCGAGCCGATCGGCGGACTTCGCTACCTCAAGGCGCTCGCCGCGCCGTACCCGGCGATGACCTGGGATCCAACGGGTGGCATCACGGCCGAGACGCTGCCCGGCTATCTGGCGCGTCGAATCGGTCCTCGCCTGCGGTGGAAGCTGGGTGGCCCCCGAGCGGACATCGCGGCGGGGCGGTTCGACGAGATCGCGGCCCGGGCGGCCGCCGCAGTCGAGATCGTCCGGGCGATCAGCCAGCGGCCGGAAGGGGTGCGCAGTGAGCCTCCTCGAAATCGCGTCCGCCGACGGAGTCCGTTGGGACTGCGTGGCGCTCGGAGAGGTCATGCTGCGGCTCGACCCCGGCGAAGACCGCATCAGTCGTGCTCGAACGTTCCGGGCCTGGGAGGGCGGCGGCGAGTACAACGTCGCCCGCGGCCTGAGCCGCAGCTTCGGCCTGCGCACGACCATCGTGACTGCGCTCGTGGACAACCCCATCGGTCGCCTCATCGAGGATCTGGTCCTGGCCGGCGGCGTCGACCGGTCGCATCTCGTATGGCGGCCGTTCGACGGGGTCGGGCGGGCGGCACGCAACGGGCTCAACTTCACCGAGCGCGGCTTTGGCATCCGTCCGGCTCTCGGCTGCTCAGATCGTGGCCACTCCGCGGCGTCACAACTCCGGGCCGGCGAGGTGGACTGGCAGGACGTCTTCGGGACGGAGGGAGCTCGCTGGTTCCACACCGGCGGCATCTTCGCCGCACTCTCGGAGACGACGCCGGCGGTGGCCATGGAGGCGATGCGGGCGGCGCGGCGCCACGGCGCGATCGTCTCGTACGACCTCAACTACCGGCCTCCCTCTGGCAAGCGATCGGCGGGAAAGCTCGAGCGCAGGAAGTGAACCGCGAGCTGGTCGGTCAGGTCGACGTCCTGCTCGGCAACGAGGAGGACTTCACCGCGGCTCTCGGCTTCGAGGTGGAGGGCGCCGACGAGTCGCCTGTCGGCTCTCGACCCGGAAGGCTACGGCCGCATGGTCGAGCGCGTCGTCGCCGCCTATCCGAACCTGCGGGTCGTCGCAACGACGCTCCGGACCGCCCACACCGCCTCCCGAAACGACTGGGGGGCGATCGTGTGGGCGGACGGCAAGCTCTACGAGGCGCCGATGCGGCCGAACCTCGAGATTCTGCGACCGGGTCGGGGGCGGCGATTCGTTTGCCTCGGGACTGGTGTATGCATTTCTTTCCGGTTTCTCACCGGCAGAGGCTGTGGAGTGGGGAGCCGCGCACGGCGCGCTCGCCATGACGACGCCCGGCGATGCGAGCATGGCCACCCGCGACGACGTGGAGCGGATTTCAACGGGGGCACGGGGCGGGCAGTTCGGTGAGGCAACTCGCGCGGTAGCGCCGGGCAGGCGTCCTAGCTGGCTCGGCGCTCAGCGCTACGGCGCGAAGTAACCGCTCACATCGAAGATGGCGTGGGCGAGGGGACCCGGCGACGGGGCGACGAAAGTCACGCTGAGCGTGCCGCCGACCCAGGGCCACCGTGACTCCGTTGGCCCGGTCATCCCCTACCGGGAAGTTGAGGGTCGAGCTGGTCGGGTTGTTCGTCAGGTTCGGGCCGATGAACAGGTAGCCGTTGCTGGTCTGGCCGGTGACGGTCAGGTTGCCGGTCACGGCGGTGGCGTTGGCCGGCACCCCGCCCCGGTTGGCCACCGCAAAGGACCGAGCGCCGTGCGAGCTGAAGGGCCCGTTCAAACCGTTGCCGGAACGACTGTCGAGGAGCCGCGACGGGTTGAGCGGGACATACTTGGCGCCGCTGGTGCCTGGCACGAAGTAGCCGGTCACGTCGAAGATCACGTGAGCCGTGGCGACCCCGGCCGAGGCGACGTAGGTAACGCTGAGAGTGCCGCCGGTGCCCAGGGCCACCGTGACCCCGTTGGCCCGATCGTCGCCTACCGGGAAGTTGAGAGTCGAGCTGGTCGGGTTGTTGGTCGCGACGGGACCGACGAACAGGTAGCCGCCGCTGGTCTGGCCGGTCACGGTCAGGTTGCCGGTCACGGCGGTGGCGTTGGCGGGCACGCGGCCCTGGCCCGCCACCGTGAACGTCCGGGCCACGTGCGAGCTGAAGGGACCGCCGAGACCCGTGCCGTTGCGGGTGTCCAGGATGCGCGTCGGCGTCACCGGCATGTAGGTGGCGCCGCTCGTGTCGGGCACGAAGTAGCCGGTCACGTCGAAGATGACGTGAGCCGTGGCGGCCCCGGCCGAGGCGACGTAGGTGACGCTCAGAGTGCCCGGCACCCAGAGCCACCGTCACCCCGTTGGCCCGATCGTCGCCAACCGGGAAGTTGAGAGTCGAGCTGGTCGGGTTGCTCGCCGGGTTCGGGCCGACGAACAGGTAGCCGCGAGCTGGTCTGACCGGTCACGGTCAGGTTGCCGGTCACCGCCGTGGCGTTGGCCGGCACGCCGCCCCGGCCCGACACCTGGAATGTCCGAGCCGCGTGCGAGCTGAACGGGCCACCCAAACCTGTGCCGTTGCGGGTGTCGAGGATGCGGGCGGGGGTGAGCGGCCATATAGGTTGCGGCGGCGCAGTCGTGGACCCGGGCCCGAGCGGAAGCGATCCGCCGGCGTAGTAGGCGTTGACCCGCTGACGGAAGTAGCCGCCGTCGTCGTCCGCGCTGTAGAGGTGAGGTTGTTGCCGTTGATGGCGGCCGGGTTCGTGACTCCGTCGCCCATTGCGTCGGCGGCCGCCGTCGTGCCGTCCGCGCCGCCGCCGAAGAGCATCGCCACCACCCCGGCCGCGACGGTCGTGGCCAGGTGCGTCCCGGTCGCGTCGTCGAACCACCACTCGACGTGGTTGTCCTGGTAGTGGCCCCAGGTGTTGTTCATGGCCCGCATCTTCGTGTTGCCCAGCGGTATCTGCCACAGCACCATGCGCAGCCCGACGCCGCGGACGAAGTCGCCTACGTACTGGTCGAAGCGCTGGTAATCGGTGGCGTCCCACCAGCTCTTGCCCCCGATCGCCGTTGACTGATCTGGTCGAAGCCGGCGTCTCGGTCCGCCGGGTCGGTGAAGACGAGGTCGAAGTTCGCGCCGAGCGACTGCTGGAACGCCGTCGAGCGGGCGGCCAGGGCGTCGATCTCGGACAGCGGGATGTTCTGCTAGATCGGGTCGGTATTCGTGCCCCACATGCTCAGCTCGTAGCCGAGCAGGACGTTGGGGGCGTACTTGTCGCGGAGACGGACGAAGGCCTGGGCGAACCCGGCGGCGTTGTTCGGCAGGCCGGCCAGGTCCGCGTTGCCGCTGCTCGCGACCGCAGCCGGGACGGAGGCGCCGTTGTCGCCGGTGGAGGCCTGCTGGATGTAGCCCCACAGGTCCGGCTCGACGTCGACGACGATCTTCGAGGAGTAGGCGCCCAGGTGCTTCATGAGCAGGGTGAAGTCGGCCCAATAGGAGCCCATCACCGAGGCGCTGCTCATGTGGTTGCGGTCGACGGTGCCCTCGTCTCCCCCGGCCGGGATTCGACTGCAGCAGCTGGTAGTAGATGAAGACGGGGGTTATGCCGGCCGCGACCGACTCGTCGACGTAGTAATCCGCGAACTGGCCGGGCGGATCGTTCCAGGTGGCCCAACCGGAGCCTTTTGGCGTGTTCACGCCGCCGGCAGAGGTACTGGTAACGGAACTTGTAGGCGCCGCTGGCGTGGAGGGCGGGCGCTCCGCCGGGAGAGTCGGTCAGGCCGACCTCGAGGTGGGTGGAAGGCCAACCTTGCGGCAGCGCGGGCAGAGGAGCGGCGACGTTGGGGGCGAGCGACGTGACGGCGGCGCCCCGCCCGGATTGACGAACGGGAGTGCGGAGATCGCCAGCACCGCAACGACTATCAGCCCGGCCGACCGCCGCGGCCTCTGATTCCAGCTCATGCCGGCCAGTCTAGGCCGCGTCGCCGAAATGACGCGATAGCGAGGCTGACTCTCCGGCCGTGGCCCTTATGGCTTGTCGCCCAGAGGACCTATTCCACGACGAGGACGGTGTGCGTCCCCACGGTCGCCAGCTCGATCGATGTGTAGTCGCCCTCGACGGTGAACGGAAGCGGGGTGCGGTCCGGCGCCAGATAGCAGCGCGCGGCTCCCGCCGAGCCTGTTCGAAGAGCCAGGCGGACTCCGGCCGTGGCCCAGGAACGGTCGACGTGGGGCACGGATTGCATCGTTCGGCGCGGGTGATAGGCGACGAGGTGGACGATCCATCGCGCTGGATTCGCGGGCGGGCCCTCGGTGCCGCCCGCATCCGATCGCCCGTCTGCCCCGGCCTGGCGCAGGACCGACACCTCGATCCAGGGCGGCCCATCGAAGCGCACCAGCGGCTGGGGTATCAGCTCGCGAATCGCGGCCATGACAACCTCTCGGTACGGCCAGTAGTCGTGGTCGCGGTAGGCCCGGAAGAGCGGCGCCGCCAGGTAGCCCACCCGGCCGCCGATCACGAGCAAGGGCGCCCCGGCCGTTCCTCCGAGCGGCTCCCCCACCGGCGCCTGCGCGTGGCTGAAGAAGTGCTCCCACGTCCTTTCGAACAGGGCCGCCGACAGCCGACCGTGCGACGTAGCGCCCCCTCGCGCCCGGACGACCGACGCCCGGTCGTACAGGACGTAGTCGTAGTCGGCCGCGAGCTCGGACGATCCGGCCAGCCACTCGTCCACGCGGAGGTAGGAGGGCATGGTCGGAGCCGGACCCACGTACTCGACCGGAATGGCGTCCAGGGCGAAGCGCCCGTCCGGCCCGAGCCCCGCGGTGCCGCTGACGAGCAACGCCCCGCCGCGTGCCAGGTGCGCTTCCAGCTCGGATTGCAGCGCCGGCCCGACGACCAGGCCGTCCGGGAGCACGACGAGGCGGTATCGGGCCAGGTCCGCGCCCGGATCGACGATGTCGAACTGGACCGCGCTCTCCAGGAACATCTGCGCCGCGCCCTCGACCTCGGGGCTCTGCGCGGTCGCGGGCTGCCCTCCGAACACTTCACTGCGAGGCGCCGAAACGATGGCCACGTCCGCCTCCGAACGGACGCCCTGGAGCCACGGCTCGAGCCGTTCGACGCGTTCGAAGACGCGGCCGATGAGCCGGTATACGGCCGGATCGAGCACCCCCGAGGGATGGAGCTGATCGCCCACGAAGACGCCGCCACCGGCGGCCATGATCGTGGCGGCCTCGTACTCCAGCTGGTCGAACGTCTTGAGGCCGCCGAAATCGGCCCACGACTTGTGGAATCGCCCCGTCATCCCCAGGAACGGCAACCCGTAGACGCGGGCCTGGCGGGCCGCAATCGGATAGTGCAGGTAGCCCCACAAACCGGGCGAGGTCGCCAGGCTCTCGAGGTCGAGGTGAGTCTGGAAGCCGACGGTCTCACCCATCGCCGCGTCCATCGTTCCGTTGAAGAAGACCTCGGCTCCCGGGGCCAGCTCGTCGACCAACCGGCTGACGCGCTCGAGAAAGGCCAGCTCGCGCTCGCGGGCGAAGCCCTGGACCGCGCCTTCGTCCGCGGCGTCCACCCCCGCCTCGGCCATCTGGGTCAGGCCCCAGGGCGAGTAGTTGGGCACCGCCAGGCAGATGTCGAACCAGAAGCCGTCGATCTCGTAGCTCGAGCAGATCTCTCGGACCTGGTCGCAGACGTAGTCGCCGTAGGCGGTCGAAGGATCGAGCAGGCTCCAGCGCGGCGCCATGGGGTCGTCGTCGGGTGAAAGCCCGCCCGCGATCGACGGAGCGGTGAAGGGCGACCGGGCGTTGGGCAAGCCGTCCTTGTTGACCACGACCCAGTCGGGCATCCGGGCCGCCGCCAGGTCGTCCCAGCCGATCGTGACATAGACGACCGCCCTGATCCCGGCGGCATGCAGCGCCTCGATCTGCCGGCCGAGCAGGTCGAAGCCCAGGCCCGGATGAATGGTCCCGACGGCCGTGGGGTAGTAGGAGTAGCCGTGGTGGCAGCGGGCGAAGACGTTGACCGAGCCGACGTGAGCGGCCCGCATGGTTTCGGCGAACCCGGCGGCATCGAAGTCCTCGGCGATCGGTCCGACGTTTGCCGGGGTATGGAAGTCGAGATGGACCTGGCGGAGGGGCGGGACGGACCGGTGCGGGCGACTGCTCTCCATGCGGGCATGATGCGCCCTCCGGGGCATCGACGGCGGGCATCCGGAGGCCCGGGACTACCGATGGCGAGCGATGGGATCCTGCTGAGGATCGCCGCAATCAAGTACATTCCTGCAGATATGTGCGATCCCGAGCAACGGATGCAGTCGGATCGGCCGATCTCCGAGCTGTTCGAACAGGGACGTCCGCTGCGCTCGCTCGAGTTCTTCCCTCCCAGGGACGAGGCGGGCGTCGAGGCGTTGCGCCAGACCGCCGCGGCATTGCGGCACATCGAACCGGACTTCGTGTCGGTTACCTACGGCGCCGGAGGCAGCACCCGCGAACGCACGGCCGAGGTGTCGGCCATTCTCAAGGAGGAGTTCGGCTTCACGGTCATGCCGCACCTGACCGCGGTCAACCACACCCGGGCGGAGGTCGCGGCCGTCGCCCAGGCGCACTACGAGCGAGGCATCCGCAACATCATGGCCCTTCGTGGCGACCTGCCGACCGGATCGCCCGCGGGTTCGGCATTCAAGGACGAGCTGCGTTTCGGCCGCGACGTGGTCGCCTTGCTCAAGGACTTGCACCCCGACTTCTGCCTGGGCGTGGCCGGTTACCCGGAAAAGCATCCCGAGGCCCCCTCGTTCGAGGCCGACCTGGTCAACCTGAAGCGCAAGGTCGACGCGGGGGCATCGTTCGTCACGACGCAGCTCTTCTTCGACAACGAGGACTACTACCGCTTCGTGGATCGATGCCGGGCGGCCGGGATCGGAGTGCCGATAGTCCCGGGCATCATGCCCGTGCTGTCGCTCCGGCAGATCACCCGGATCACAGCCATGTGCGGGGCCTCGCTGCCGGATCGGCTGGTCGGGCGCATCGAGGTCGCCGGCGACCAACCCGAGATCGTCGAGGCCGTCGGCATCGACTGGGCGCTGGGCCAGATCCGCGACCTACTGGCTCACGGAGCGCCGGGCTATCACCTGTACATCCTCAACCGAGCCCGAAGCGCCCTCACGCTGGCCGCCGGGCTCGCCGCGTGAGGTAACCTCCCGGGCGCCGCCCCGCCGGATCAGGTAAGGCCCAGCGTGGCAAGATCGACCGCCGACACGACCTTGGACCAGCCGTCGGCGCTCTCCGCCACCCAGACAAGAACGCCGTCCTGGACCGTCATCCAGGTCGGCTCCTGGAGACTCGTCAGGAATGCCCCGTTCCCGCCCGTCGCGTAGCGGACCGCGGGGTAGACGGCGCCGCCGGGCGCGGTCGTGAACCAGGTGACGGCCAGACGGCCGCCGATCGACCAGACGGCCGGGCGAAGTGGCGCGGGAGCCGCTCGGTCCGTGGGAGTCGCAACCGGCATTTGCCGACCCAGGGAAATGGTGTCCATCGACACGCGGCTTCCGGCCACGTCCCATGTGAGATGCAGCCCATCCGGTGAGATCGAGGCCGACCCGGCGGTCTGATCCACCGGCGACAGATCCGGACGAGCCGCCGACGAGGTCCACAGATCGAAGACCTTGCCGGCATCGGAGAGCGCGTCCGTCATTATCGCCAGCGTGCCACCGCCCAGCATCACATCGGCCACCGGCCTTGTAGTCCGGCTTGCCCAGAGCAATCGTCCGTCAAGGGCGTGGACCTCGACGGTCTCGCCGGCGCCCGAGGCTGCCGAGGACGGCGGGCGGTTGAACGCGTACGCGGAATTGGTCAGAGCCAGGTGAACAGGGACCTCGGCGACGTCGATGGTGCTCGCGCCGCGGACTCCGTGGGCGACCTGCCTGGCAGGGCCGCCGTCGAGGTCGAGGAGCCAGACGCTCCACGAGACCGTCCCGCCACCGCCGCAGGCGCTGGCCTGGGCAGTCGAGCCGCCCGGCGCCGTCACCAGGTAGGCCAGCTCGTGTCCGGCCGCGGCCAGCTGGCCGATCCCCTCGCACCGCGGCACGCTGACGAGAGATTGCTCCGGCGCACTGCCGCCGATCTCTGTCGACTCGATCCGGTCGCGGTCCACGACATAGAAGAGGCGCCGACCGATGAGGGCCATCGATCCGCTCGTGATTTGCCCGGGGAGCCAGGAAACGCTGACCTGCCCGGGAGCCGGGTCGAAGCGCGAGAGGCCGTCGATCGCGGCCAGGGCCGGCTCTGAGGCAACGGCGGCTACGGAAGAGGGAACGGCGGCCGAGGCGGCGGCCGAGGCGGCGGCCGAGGCGGCGATCGGGAGAGAGGCCGGTTGTGTTGGAGTCGTGGAACCCCCCGTGTGCGGCCCGAAGAATTCGAACTCCGACTACTGAGGCCCCCAACGCCAGTGCGGCGGCGATCTTCAGGTAGGGGGGCCCGAGCCGGGCGCGCGACTCGATCGGGCCTCGGAAATCGTCCATAAGCAGCGGCGCATGTTCACCCGCACGGTGGGGAAGGCTTGCCCGGACCCGGGTGGGGTGCGCCTGATGGCCCAGCCGAGCCGGACCCTCGGCTCCGCAGCCGGCGTCTCACGCCCGCCTCGTGAGAACGGCGCAGGTTCCCGCGAAAGTGGCCACGCACCAGCAACCGAGCAGCAGGAACGTTCCGGCTGTGAGCGGGAAATCGTTGCCGGCCAAGGTTCCCCGCATCGCCTCGCCCATCGCCTGGATCGGCAGGATCCGGTGGATTGCGGCAAGCCAGTCGGGCAGCCGGTCCGCCGGGAAATTGAGCGGCGAGAACATGATCACGAAGATCACGAGAACCTGGGTAATCAAGTTGGAGAGCATCGGCGGCAGGATCGAAGCCATGGCGTAGCCGGTCGAGGTCGCGGTGGTTACCGCCGCCGGCCGAGGGTTAGCGACGCCCGTCAGATCGAGATCGGCATGCATCTGGCAGGCTAGGGCTGACAGAGGCGCCGTCCGAGGAAGCGTCACGACAGGGTGAGGGTCGGCGTCTCTCAGCTGGCCTGACTGACCGGCGTTGCAGGCGCTGGCCGGGAGCCGGAAAAGGGGGCGGGCGATGCACCTAACACGGAACGTACTTGCAGTTGCGCTGTGCGCGGCGACGCTCGTAGCCGGATGTCAGTCGAGTGGCGCGTCTGCCTCTTTGGTGGCCCAGGTGACGCCATCTCATGGGACCGATCCGTCGCTGCCGTCCGCGACTGCTGCGGCAGAAACGGTGGCGCCACAGACCCCTGCGGAGCCTAGCCCGTCAACGGAGGCAACTGCCAGCCCGTCGCCATTGACTTCGCCGGGGCGAACCTACGTGCCAGCCCCGCAACCTTCGCTCGCTCTTCCCGCGCCAGGTGCACCGGCGGACCTTACGGGCGTCCGGCTCGAGTACCTCCACGACCGATGCGACTCCGTGAGCCCGAACGAGGGATGCGCCTGGCTCCGCGTCGTGTGGCAGCAAGCCGGCCCGGCAGACGTAACGATTCGCGTCTATGCCGTCACCTCCTGTCTCCGCGCGCCGACCGAGTCGAACCCGAACGCCAAGTGCGTCGTGGACGGGGATTCGATCCCTCGGGCGTCGCTGCTCCTCCTGGGAAGCGCGCCGGCGTCTGATCGCTCCTGCTCGTTTGTCCTGGGTGAGGGCGAGACGGCTGCACTTGGCTGGCTGCCGGGAGGCGGTCCGGATGTGGACGCCGTCGTCCTACAGGCGGTCAACGCCCACGGCGGATCGCCGTTCGCAATCGCTGCCAGTTCAGGCATCTGCTATGGATGCACGCTCTAGGACTTCGCGTCGGCGCCCTTTGCCTGGCGTTAGGCTGAGGGGCCGGCACCCGAACTCGCGACATTTAGCTCGGAAGGCCGGGGGCCTGAGCGCAAGTGGCCTCCTTCGTGGAGGGGCGAGCGTAGCGTGTCCAGTTATCGTGTCGTCGGCCGCCGGCGCCCGGGCTGATCTCCCTGCTGGCCTAGGAGAACCGGACGATCAAGCTCATGCCGAGGGCCACGACGTAAAGTCCGCCGTCCGGCCCAACCACAGGATGGGTAAAGTACTGATACCCGAGCAGGGTCTTGCTGTTCGCGAGATCGGCGGACACGGGGTAACCGGAGACAATCTTGCCCGAGGCGTCGATGAGTGTGATTGATGGAGCGTCGGGGGCCGAACTGTCCGAAAGCACCCAGACCTCACCGCCGCCGGCAAGCGCGAGCGTAGGCCGGGACGGTACCTCTTTTGGCCAGCCGGGCAGCACTTTGCCGTCCGCGTCGAAGGCATTGACGTAGCTCAGCTGGTCAGTCTGGGATCGGGCAGTCACATAGAGCCTGGAGTCCGAATCGGTGACCGCCGTTTCGTAGTAAGCGAGGCCGTCTCCGGCCTGCATCGCCGCGGGGATCTGCCGAACCGTCGCCCCACTCCTATCCAGGATGCGGACGGAGGACCGCATCCCGTCCGGGACTTCCAGCACGGCGACGTTGCCGTTGGCCAGCGGCTTGATGGGCGACGAGAGGGTCGAGTCCCCGCTGGGATATCCAGTCTGCGTAGTCGCCGTCCATCCGGAGAGCGGCTTGCCGTCCCTCGCGAGAGCGATGATCCGATAGAACGGCTGGTCCGGGGTCATCGCGTCCTCCACCAGATAGACCGTCCCGTTCGACGTCACCGCGGTTCCGAACGTCGTGGTTGGGCTGGAGTACGGCCAGCCCGGCAGCAGGCGGCCGTTCTGGCCCAGGCAGTACACCTCCGTGGGCCATGCGGGCGACGTCTGGACGAGGATGTCATGGCGGGCCTGCTCGAAGCAGACGGAGTCCTCCGGCCCTGATTCGAGGTCGAGCGGAAGCGGCTGCCAGGCCTTCGGTGTCTTGAAGGGCCATCCCGGCAAGACCTTCCCATCGGAACCTAGCGCAGTGACAGTCAGCGGATACGTGTGCTGGTCGGTCACCTCGTCGGGCTGGACGGCGGCGAAGAAGACGGTGCCGGCGTCGTTGACCACCCAGCCCGCGGGGATGCCCGAGATCGCGATGCCGCTCGCGGGCCAGCCAGACTTGAGGGCGCCGTCGGGCCCGAGCGCCAGCACACTCGCCTCCCTATCTGCGTCGAACCGGCCCGAAGCGCTCGTCCATCGCCCGACGTAGATTGTCCCGTCGGACGCGGCGCCGATCAGCTCCAGCCTGCTGCCCGTGGGGGCCTGGTAGACGACGTCGCCGGCCCTCTCCTGGCCTGGTGGCAGCGTTGCCATGCCGGAGGGTGAGCTTCCGTCCGACGATGGGCCGGTCGCGGAAGGGCTCACGCTGGACGAGACCGCGGACCGCTGAGTTGGCATCGGCGTGGGCGTCGATGTGGCTTCCGCTCCAGGCGTGCCTTTCCCTCCGCCACATGCCCCTGCAACCAGCAAGACGGCGATGAGACAGCACGACAATCGGCCCACGGACTGGCGGCTGCGCAAGTTGTCCACCCTCGTTGCTTCCCGAACCGGCAGGACTACTCTGCGGACGCATGCCTACGATACGCCGCCACCATTGGCGACGTCAGCCGTCTGGCGACCGCGGCGGCGATGGGCCATGGATGCACGGGTTCGAGCATACAATCGGCAAGGACCGATGGTCTGGCAGTCATCGCGGTCGCGCACCCGGATCGTAGGGTCGGCGACGGGGCTGATGTTCGAATGGTCCGCTCAGCCCGGGGCGTATGGGGTCCTGAGTCGCCGCCTGAAGTAGACGGCCAGGAGCACGCCGTTGGCGATCAGCGCTATCCAGCAGGCCGACAGAATGACTATCTCGAACCGGTCCTTCCGATCGATCCCGAAAGCGACCCAATAGGCGGCCAGGGCAACGACGGCGACCCCGAAGGCCGCCCTGAAGACCCATCGGACCCCAGCGGCCGGCTATCCGGCCCAGGCCACCCTCCATACCCGCCAGAGAGCAGTGGGGTCTGACAGCGGATCGCCGTGGACCAGGGCAAAGTCGGCGGGCCCGCCTTCGTGGACGACGCCAGCTTCGGGCTCGCCCAGTAGCTCGCCTCCACGCCAGGTCGCGGCGCCGAGAGCCTCCCACGGCTCCAGGCCGACCTCGACCAGGCATTCGACCTCCCAGGCCAGCTGGTTGGCCCGCGTCGACCCGCCCCCGAAATCGGTCCCGGTGGCGATCGCGACGCCGGCCTGATGTGCCAGCCGAGCGCTCTCCTGCGCCCGGGCCTGGCGCGCCTGCACCCGCGCCTTGCCCTCGGGCGAGACGAAGCGTTCGATCGTGGTCGTGGAGCCGAAGCCGCGCCATGACCGGAAGATGTTCAGCGTGGTGACCAGGGCGATTCCCCTGGCGGCCATCTCGCGAGCCAACTCGGCGTCCAGTTCCATGCCGTGCTCGATCGAATCCACGCCTGCGGCCACACCCTCGCGCGCCCCCGCGAGGTTGCCCGAGTGGGCGGTGACCTTGACGCCCCGGCCATGGGCGAGGGCCACCACCGGTGCCAGCTCGTCGCGCGTCCATGGCGCTTCCCCGGGCACCGGGCCGTCCAGGTAGAGCTTGAGGAGATCGGCCCCGTCGTCGAGCTGGCGTTGCGCCGCGGCGAGCAACTCAGCGGCGTCGGCGGCCTGGCTGGACGGGCGACCGATCCTGGTGCCTTCCCTGTCCAGCCACGTTCCGGCTGCCCGCACGTACGGGAAGCCCGCCCGCCCGCGCCATCGGTCCCTCACTCCCAGGCTCAGGGCCCGCTCGCGGCCGTCGGCCGGATCCACCCCCATGGGCGCTCCGACGTCGCGTGCCCAACGAACACCGGCCGAGGTCATGAGCCGGCCGTTGTGCTCCGCGACCGCCACCAGGACTTGGGGCGGGTCGGCGACATGATCGATCCAGTGGGCGCCGCCCGGCAGGGTCAGATGGCTGTGGCAGTCGATCATCCCGGGCACGATCGTGCAGCCGGCGGCGTCGACGATCTCGGGCGCCTGGTCTTTCGGCAGCGGACCCTCGTCATCGCTAGGCCTGATCCACGCAATCCTCTCGTCGACGACGAGGATGCTGACGCCAATCCGGAGACGGTCCGACCGACCGTCCGCGAGCGCTCCATCCCGGTACAGGACCGCGGTCATAGCCAACTCTCCCAGCAGCGAGGGACGCGGCCATGCTAGTCCAGTTATCGAGGGCCGGGCAGCCACCACGCATTTGCAGCTGCCCGGCCGTACCACGGCACGGCGAGACGCCGGGCCGGGCTCAGTACGTCCTTGCGTCCGCCTCTTCGACGATCCAGACCTGCGGCGCGCCTTCGACCCCACCGCGAGTCATCGCGGCAGGCAGCGACGGGTCCTTCGAGAAGGCTCGAGCGCCTGCGAGCGTGGCGAAGTCGTTGACGATCACGATTGTGTTCGGGTCTCCCACTTCGCGGCCGACCGAGTGACCCGTCGCTCCGTGCTGCCGACGGACAGCCTCGTGTTCGTTGAAGATCGGGAGCCAGCGGTCGTAGTCGGCCACGCGGTGCTGAACGATTACCTTTGTCATGGGGACGCTTCCTTCTCCTTCGACCGAGCCTTGGCGACCGGTCATTAGGGGCGTTACTTTATGGTTAGGCAACGTATTGTCAATACCCGTATCATTACGGCATGCCTACGATCCAGATGCCCGATGACTTCTACGATCAGACGCCGGACGCGAACGTCAGAGCGACCGAAGGGGTGATGAACACCCTACGCACGGCCGACATGTTCTTCGACCGGATCGGGCGGCTCCTGCGTCCGTTGGGCGTCAGCGCCGCGGGCGGACTCGTCCTCGGGATCCTCCGAGACCACGGCACGATGTCTCCCTCGGAGCTCGGCGAACGGCTCATCGTCACCCGCGCCACGGTCACCGGCCTCCTGGACTCGCTCGAGCGGCGGGGGTTCGTCAGCCGCTCCGCGAATCCGGCCGACCGCCGCAGCCTTCGAGTCGAGATCACGCCCGCGGGCCTGGCCGTGGTCCAGGTGCTCAGGACGATCATTCACCGCAACGAGAGGGACTGGATGAGCGTGCTCTCCGACGAGGAATTACACACCTACATCGACTTGCTCCACCGGATCCAGGACAGGCTCACCCGGTCCTAGCCGTTCCAATCATCGGATAATCGCTGGTTCCTCCGCGTGTATCACCCGTGATACAATGCCCTCATGGCAGAAGTGACGATCCGTGATCTACGCAACCATGGCGGCGATGTGGTCGATCGGGTTGCCGCAGGTGAGCGTCTGGTCGTTACCCGTGGCGGCAAGCCGGTGGCCGAGCTTCGACCAGTTCGCACCCGTGGAGCAAATGCGTCCATGCTTCTAGCACGCTGGCGAAGACTGCCTCCGATGGACGGCAACGCTCTTCGTGGCGACCTCGACTCGACGCTCGATCCACGCCTGTGACCGACGTCAAGACGGGGCTACTGGACACGAACACCCTGATCCTGTTGCCCCGCCTCCGGGACGCCACGGCATTGCCCGACCAGCCAGCTCATCTCGACGATCACCCTCGCGGAACTGTCGGTCGGGCCGCTCGTAGCGGCCGACGAGACCGAACGAGCCGCCCGCCTTGCGCATCTCCAGCAGGCGGAAGCCGACTTCGATCCCCTTCCCTTCGATGTCGAGGCAGCTCGAGCATTCGGCCAGGTCGCAGCGTCGCTTCGACGCTCGGGCCGAAAGACGAACGCACGGGCCTACGACGCGATGATCGCCGCGGTTGCGCTAGCGAACGGGCTGCCCCTCTACACCTGCAATCCGGACGACTTCGCGGGGATAGAGGGCCTGGTGGTCGTAGCAGTCACCCATCCGGACCGTGCACCCACAGCCGGTTAGCCGCGCGTCCCTTATCGTGTCGTCCCTCAACGGTCCTGATGCTTGGGATGCCGACGGCGGTCCGGGGCCGTAGGCCCCTCCGGTCGCCGCTGTCCCTTCACTTGCCGGCGCCGTATTGGTCGCCCGCGAGGGCACCCGTCTGGTCCCCCACGAGGACGCCGCCGGGCAGAGCCAGGATGCCCAAGATGTCCGGCGCCGGGCCGCCCCACTTGATCTGAGTCCAGGTCTGGGCGTCGCTCGAGATCCAGGCCTTGCTGCCGTCGCTCTTCACGGCCACGATGACGCTGCCGTTCGAGGAGTAGTAGCCGTCCGGCCCCGTCCCCGACGGGCACTTGCCGGTGCAGACCGGGCCGAGCGGAGCGAAGCTCTGGTCGTCGATCCAGGTCTGGCCGCCGTCGGTCGAGCGGGCGAGGGTATAGCCGCCCGGAGCGGAGTCAAGGCGTGCCCTCCAGCAGCAACCCATGGGCGGCGATATCGATCGCCCAGGGCAAGCCTTTGAGGTTGCCGGCGGCGAGGTGCCAGGCCTGGCCATCGTCGGACCACCAGATGGTTCCCCGCGCTTCGGCCGTCGAGAGGCATTGGTTCGCCACCTGGTGAACGGAGGCGCCCGAGTTCGCAGCGGGGCCCATCGCGAAGAGCCGCCCGCCCGCCGACGTCACGAACGGGAGTGCGTTGGTCGCCGAAGGGTGCCCGAAGGCGACCTCGGTGGCATTCGTCCAGTGGAGTCCGTCGCTGGAAGTCTCGGTCGTGTAGTCGCCGTCCGCGGTGCAAACGGCGCCGCCCGAATGGTCCCACACGGAGACCAACGTGCTCGAGTTGCCGGCCAGACTGACCATATGCCCTAGACCCGACGTTTCCCCCGCCTTCGACCACGTGCGGCCGTCGGCGCTCGTCCAGACCGTTTGGGTCTCGGGACTGCCGCTGGGGCTCAGTCCGATAGCCACGAGACCGCTCGGACCTTCGGCCACGTACAGGCCCGACCCCGTGACGCCACCGGCTTCGGTCCAGGAGACGCCGTCACTCGACGTCCAGAGGTGCCAAACGAAGTCCTTGTTTGAGTAGAGCTGGTCCGGCCCAAGGCCGGAGACCGCGAAGCCGTGACTCCATTTGAGCGTGCTGGATTTCTCTCGAATGAACGGGATTCCGGCCGAGCTGGCGGAACTCCAGGCGAAGCTCTTCCAGTCGGACGCGGGCAGGGTCGCTACCGGCACCGACGCAGGCGCGGTGGGGGTCACGCACCGGCGAAGGCTCGGGCGACGTCACCCCGGACGGGACCGTCGCCGGGTTCGAGCCGCTCGCGCTTCGCCGCGCTCTGCGAGGCGCCGACGGAACCCGGGCTCGAGGCAAGTCGTACCCCGATGACTACGGCGATCACCACGACCGCCAGGAGAGTCGCCGCCATGCCGGCCGGCAGACCGGATCGAGTTCGCTGCCGCATCCCATTTCCCCTCGGTGCTCGGGCCGGCCGCGGCGCGCTGTCCGCCACCGCCAGCCATTCACTCAGGATCTGGTCGCTCTTTCGAGGACTCATAGCCCGTCCTCCAGTTTCTGCCGGGCTCGACTGATCGCGGCGCGGACCGCGCCCTGGGAGCAGCCGAGCAACTCCGCGACCTCAGCGGTCGTGGACCCTTGGAACGTGGTCAGGACGAGGGCCGTCCGCTCGACCTTCGACAGCCGACTCATCGCCGCCTGGACGTCCAGCCAGCGATCGTGAGTCGCCTCGTCCAAGTGCGCCGGAGACGGCGGACGCATGATCCGGCGCTCCAACGCTCTGAACCTGTCGGTAGCCACACGCCGTCCCGCCACGAGCAGCCAGGGCAGTATCGGCTCGTCCCAGTCGACCCGGTCGCGGTTCTTCCAGAGCCGCATGAAGGTGTCCTGGGCCAGGTCCTCGGCTGCCCCGAAGTCGTTCGTCCACGCCAGCAGGAACCGGAACACGGGTTTCCAGTTCTCGTGGAACGCCCGCTCGTAGAGGAGATCGGCGTCGCGGATGGCTACCACTGTCATACCCATGTACACGACGGAACGGCGCCAAACGCACGTCTTGGTTCTGACATTCCACTAAGTTACGGCGGCTAGGTCGAAGACGTAGGCGCCCAGATCCACGCCAGACCGGGGGAGGTCCGGCGGATGGGTCGTCATTCCCTGACGGCATTGCTCCTGACCGACAGCGGAGGTGCGGTCTCGGCTGCACCGTAGGCCACCGGACGATGCCGCCCTCATGGCTCGAGGCAGCGGTGCTCGTCCTGATCAGCACGAACGCGATTGCAGGTGGTTCCCGAAACCGATGACCGACTGCTGAGCGTTATGGCAGCTCGCGACAGCGTTCGAGGACGTCGCGCCGAAAAGGCTGAGTGTCGTGCCAAGCACGAAATGGGAATTGGAGCGGGAGACGGGTCTCGAACCCGCGACATTCAGCTTGGAAGGCCTGGACCTCTATGCGGTGTGGCGCCCCTCGTGGAGGCGCGAGCAAAACGTGTCCAGTTATCGTGTCGTGATGCGACCGTCCGCGGCGAGATTAGCCTTGCGACAGCGGCGACCGGAGAGAGCAACTGACCGAAGTTCAGCCTCGGTTCATGTCGCAGCAAACGACCCACGATGCGGGCCGCGCAACGGTCGACCTCGAATACACCGTGCTCCGGGACGTGACTTTGACCGGGGACCTCCGGGCCTTATGCTGACCGTCCTCACCGGGTTGGCGTCGCTGCCCTCAGGCTTGCAGACACGCCTGCCCAGACGCCAGTGGACTGAAGGAGCGCAAATGCCGCCAGCGGAACCACGGGCCATCTTCGAGGCGTATTTGCAGGCCATGAACAACGGTGACACGGACGCCCTCCGTGCGTTGGTGCACCGTGATTACACCGAGACGTATCCACAGTCCGGCGAACTTATCCGCGGCTTCGAGAACCTCCACGCCGAGATGGCGGGTCACCCGGGAGGGTTCAAGGGCAAGGGCACCGATCGTGTTGTCGGAACGGCGGACCGCTGGGTCGTGACTCCGTCGTCGACACTGCTGCGGATCGAGGGCGTAGGAGACACCTTCACAGGGGTGTCGAAGGTCCACTACTCGGACGGTACCGATTGGTACGCCGTGTCGATCGGCGAGATCCGCGATGATCGCGTGTGGCGCGTGCAGACGTTCTGGGGGGAGACATTCGAGGCGCCGGCCTGGCGCTCGTCGATTGTCGAACGGATCCAAGCGACCGGGAAGAGCACGGCCAGGTAGGCCCCGGAGCCGCTCGAAGCGTTGCCGGTTGGGCAGTGAAACTAGGGGTTGGAGCGGGAGACGGGTCTCGAACCCGCGACATTCAGCTTGGAAGGCCTAGACCTGCCATGCGGTGTGGCTTCCCTCGTGGAAGCGCGAGCATTTCGTGTCCAGTTATCGTGTCGTGGTTCTCGCCGTCGCGGGCGCCTACCCGCCGCGCGATCAGGGGATCAGCGGTGAATCGAGAGCATCCTGCCTGGAGCTGGCTCCCCGCAGCGGCATGGGCCGTGACTGGCCTGAACGCCCCGCGCGGGCCATCGCGCGCTCCACCTCGCTCGCCCAGACGGCGATCTCCGCGCGGCGCGACGCTCCGAGCTTGGCGAGGATGTGCTCGACATGGCTGCTCGCGGTCCTCGAGGCGATCGACAGCTCAGCGGCGATCTCGCTGTTGGTCAGTCCCGCGGTGATCAGTTTCGCCACGGCGAACTCGCGGGCCGTCAACGGGCGCCACGGTTCATCGACCGAGATGTGCCCTCGCGCCATCTTCTGCAGAGCATCCGCTCGATCCGCGAGCGGGCGGCTGTCAAGCCGGGACGCCACGGCCCGGGCCTCCAAGGCCTACCCGGCAGCTTCGACGAACCTGTTCTGGCGGTCAGGCAGCTCGCGAGGTCGAGGCGCGCCCAGGTGCCCTCCCAGATCCGTCCCATTCCATCCCACCCGACGACGGCAGCCTCCAGCTTCTGACGGGCCACGCCGGTCGCTCCTGAGGCGAGAGCGACCAGTCCCGGCGGCATGATCGAGGGCCGGCTGGGCCACCTCCGGCATCGCCGAGAGGTGCTCGGCGCAGGCCGCCACCCACGCTCTCCGCGGCGTCCGGCCGCGCGGCCGCCTGGTGGGCACGGACTCCGGTCACGACGAACGGCGCCAGGAGAGCCCGCTCGCCCGCCATACGCGCCCGCTCGATCGCATCGAGGCAATGACCCTGCCGCCTGGTCGGGACGATCGGCGAGGAGAGCAGCCTCCGCAAGACCCCACAAGAGGCGGGAGGATGAGATCGACCGCGCCGCTCTCCACTCCAAGCGAGAGGGCCGCCAGCAGCTCCGCTTCTGCCGCGTCGTAGTCGCCGATGGCCGAACGCCACGAACCCTACCGCCCAGCGCGCCATCGCTGCCGCGCGCCGGCAGCCATGGTCGGCGATCGTCTGGCGGCCCGTCGGTTGCCGCATTGGCCCAGTCACCGCTCGCCCAGGACACGAGCCCGGACAGCGCGCCCATCACGTGACGACAGTGCGATTGCTCGATCGCGTCGGCATAGAGCAACCCGTCGGCGAGAAGGCGGTCTGCTCGTCCGTAGTCCATCGTCCGGACGGCGAGCGTGGCGGCGTCGCGGAACGCTGTGACGCCGGCGCCCTCGAAGCCGGCGCGTCGGGCTTCGTGGGCGGAGGCCGAGATACCGTCAAGGCCGTCGGGCGACCCGACCCTCGAACACGTCGACCATCGACTCGAACGCGTCCGCCTGGATTCCCGCGATGGCATCTCCGAGCGGATCCGCCGCCTCGCGCATCGGCCGTAATCGTGGAGCGCGCCGCGTCGACCGCGGCAGCATCCAGGTGGATTCGAGTCCATTCGTCCAATAACTCGGCGCGGGCCGTGTCGCGCTCATCGGCTGGCAGGGAGCTGCGTGAGCTCCTCGAACAAGGAGGCCGCGAGCGCGGACCGCTCCGTGATCGATCGGGCCTCGCGACGCCAGACGCCGATTACGCCCACCAGCATCTCGGCTGCGTTCGCAGGCCGGCCGGCGGCCAGGTACTCATCACGGGCATCGTGGAAAGTCCTCTCGGCGATCTCGTTCTCCTCGATCACTGCCGCTTCGACGGCATAGGCCTCGAGCAGCGCGGCTCGCTCGTGGTGATCGAGATCGTCGGGGATGTTGGCCACCGCGCGACCGAACAACTCGAAGGCCGCCTGGTGGGCCGACAGTCGCGCAGCCTCTCGGGCGCCGGCGACGGCGGCCTCGAACGCCTGGCGGCGGAGACCGGCGCGCTCGTAGTGGACGGACGCGTGGATCTCGGACGCTCCCTCGAGCTGGGCGCCGAACTCGGCGGCTCTGGCATGAAGTCGGCGTCGCTCCGAGGTCGGGATCGTGCGGTAGAGCGCGTCGCGCAACAGCTGGTGTCGAAAATCGAAGAGGCCTCGCGCGCCGGGCGGGTCCAGGACGAAGTGGTCGACGAGTTCCTGGAGCGGCGCTTCGAGCTCCTCCGGCGGCACGTTCATCACCCCGGCGAGGACCTCCGGGACGAAGCAGCGACCGATGACGGCGCCCGCGCGGGCTGCCGCCTGTGCCTCCGGCAGAGCGCTGCGCAAGCCTGGCGATCACGGCATCCTCGATCGTGTCCGGGACGATCGCCTGCCGAATTGCCCTCCCGTCCGCTCGGGCCTCGGCGCTCAACGCCCCGAGGAGCTCCTCGATATGGAGCGGGATCCCATCGGTCCGCTCGAAAACGGCCGCCGCAACCTCTCGCGGCGCTGGGAGGCCCGTGTCGAGAATGAGGGTCGTCATGAGGGCCGTCTCCGCCTCGGTCAGCGGCTCGAGCCGGATCTCCTCCGCGATCCGCTGAGTAATGAGCCGTGCTCGCCAGCCCCGAAGGCCCGAACCCGGCGCGACCTCCTCGGTCCGGTAGTCGCCGGTCATAAGGAGCTGCCGGTCGCGCGACTGCCGCGCCAGCTCGGCGATGACTTCGAGACTGACTTCATCGGTCCAATGCAGGTCCTCGAAGGACAGCATTGTCGGGCCCGGCAACGCGCTGAGAATTCGCTCGACGAGCCCCATCACGAGCCCACGACGCTGGACGTGTTCGGCCGCCCTTGTCGCCTCGCTCAGGTCGAGCAGTTCCCTCCCGAGTTCCGCGAATGGCTGGCATCCGCGTCATGGACCGCGCCAGGTCGAGGAGCGATGCGGCGGGCACGTCGTGGTCCTGCGGGGCGACCGCCCCGGCGACGGCAGCGAACCCACGAGCCTCGGCCCGCTTCGTGATGGCGGCCAGCATGCGGGTCTTGCCGATCCCGGCGTCGCCGGCGAGCAGGAGGAATTGGCCGCGGCCGGCGATCGCCTCCTCGAGCCGCCGATCCGCGAGCTCGAGCAGTTCGTCACGCCCTACGAGGAGCGGGCAGCGGACGGTTCTTGGGGCAGTGTGCATGGGCGCGAGTCTAGGCCGCACCCATGAGCGGTCATCGGTCGGATGACCGATGTCCCGCGTGGCGTGTCGTGAAATCTCCCCTGTCGGCATCGGTAGCGAATGGACGGGTTCATCGGTTGAAGGCGCGATGACGGCTGGACGCCGGGGATCGCCAGCTTTGACGAGAACCACCCAGACAGGAGATACCGAATGACCAAGTTCATGGATGTCCACTCAGGTTTCGTTGGCGTCACGGCGCAGCAGCTGAAGGAAGCCCACGAACGCGACCTGGCCATAGAGGCGGACGAGGGCGTGCATTTCGAGCACGCCTGGCTCGATCCCGAGAGCGGCAAGGTCTTCTGCCTTGCCAGCGGACCGAGCCGCGAGGCAGTCCTGCGAATCCACGAGCGCGCGGGCCATCCCACCAGCGAGATCTACGAGCTCGCGGTCGAGGTGGCGTGAGCTGGGCAGCCCGCCGGCGAGGGGGATGCAGCAGCGGCGAACAGAGCAATGCCCTACGGCAGCGATTAAATCGCCCGGCCAGGGCGCGGTAGCGGGCAACCACACTCATCCGGCAACCCGCCAGAGCGGATCGAAAGGAAGCACGGAATATGTTTCAACAGGACCCTCAGCAGCGCCTTTGGCTGGTCAACCGGCGAAACGCAGAGATGATCCAGGAGGCTCAGGAGCACCGTCTAGCAAAGGCGGCGCACACGGCTGAGCCCGCCCGGCAACGGCCTCGGCGACTCGACAACCTCCGCGCGGGCCTTGGTCGGACGTCAGCCACCCTCCGTCGTGCGCTGTCCGCCCAGGACGCGCCGTGCGACGACCCGGCGTGACCGCAGGCAACGCTGAAGTCCGATTGCGTGGAGTAACCGACCTCACAACCCAAAAGGGAACTCCATCGCCTGAGGCCGGGGCGACTGAGCGCTGTAGCCCCTCGTGAAGCCGCCGAACTGCCCGCGCCGAAATGGGTGGGCGTCGCGCCAGGCACGAAATTGGGATTTGGAGCGGGAGACGGGTCTCGAACCCGCGACATTCAGCTTGGAAGGCTGACGCTCTACCGACTGAGCTACTCCCGCCCGAAACTCACAGTTCATTAGGCATCGAGCTGATCCTACCTAATGAACAGCGGGCCTGACGAGCATGTTGCCTACGAATCAGCGAATGCCGATTTAGCACCACGCTCGTACAGCGTTTAACTGTAGCGGATTGCGGCGATCTCACGCTCAACGACAGCGTGTAATTGCGCGCTGACGCTCTGACCTAAACCGCATGCTGTCCGTGGACCAGCTGTCCACCTGCTCGGCGGCCGGACCGTCGAGGGAGACGTTCCGGCCCCGAATAGCCGCTCGTGGTCGGTCTAGCTTGGAGTTCGGAGCCGGAAGCGGATGTCGCCGCCTCCGGTGGTGTCGTCACGCCAACCGAGGAAGAGCTTGGCGCCGTTCGCGGCCAGCGCCGGACGGAGGGCCGCCCCGGTTTGGTCGCTCACCTTCTCTCGCGACCCCGCAGCGAGTCACCGCGGTGGTGCCGGTTTCGCACTGGGAACTCCAGATCGCGGCGGTCGTCGCCCGGGTGTCGTCCCAGGCCACGACCACTCCGCCGTCGGACTTGACCGCGAGCGCGAGCCCGCCCGCGACAACCGCCGAGCTGTCGCTGACCTGGACGCTCGTGGACCAGCTCGTGCCTGTCCGCTGGCGGACGCGAACCTGTCCGGCGGTCGTGCGACCGTCGAGCCAGGCCACCAGAACGTTGCCACTCGAAGCGATCCCGATCCGCGGCGAGCGATCGACGCCGGTCGATACCGAGTCGTCGTCCACGCGGCTGTTGCCCGACCAGCTGGTCCCGGTCGGCCCGAGTGTCCGAAGTAGATGTCGCCGGCGTTTGACTGGTTGTCCTGCCAGACCGCGTAGGCGATCCCGTCGGAACCCATCGCGAGGTCAGGCGACGCCTTTGTCGCTGACGTGTGTTCGAGGTGACCTTGTAGTTGGCGGACCAGGTCGTACCGCCGGCGGCGAGACGAGCGCTGTAGAGGTTGAACTGGCTCGAGCGGCGGTCGACCCAGACCGCGACGGCCATGCCGCCGGATGTCACCGTTATTCGAGGCTGATCCTGAACCGGACCTCGGTCGCGCTCGAGACCTTGATGTTGGCGCTCCAGGTGGTTCCTGTGCGCTTGGTGAAGTAGATGTCGGTATCGGTGGGCCGGCGCGATCGTCGGCCCAGACGACGTAGAGGTTGCCCGAGCCATCGACCGCGATCGAGGGCGTCCGCTGCGACGAGGTCCCGCCGTCGTCGTTGAGCTTGATCTCGCTCGACCAGACGCCGGTCGAGGGGTCGCGCTGGGCAAAGTAGATGTCCGAGTTGCCGTCGCGCGTGTCGTCCCAGACGGCATAGGGGTGCCGTCGGAGCCGAGGCGTAGGCGACGTCGTCCTGGACCGCGATCCCGTGTCGCTGTTGACCTTGACCGAGTGCGGCCCAGCTGATGGCCCGGATCGAGCTCTTGAGCGTCGTCGCCTCCCGGTTGCCGAGGCTGTCCACCGCGACCGTGGCGACGTCGTAGACGCCGGTCCCGGAGCCAAAGGAGAGAGTGAAGGTGCCGCTCGCCGAACTCGAGCTCGTGGCGAGGGTCCAGTCGCCAGGCGAGGCGTTGTCGTTGGTCCGGAAGCGTGTCCAGAGCTCGACGCTCGCGACGCCGGAGCTGTTGGTGCTGTCGGTGGAGGTGTAGGTGACCGTTGTGCTCGAGGCCGAAGTCATTGCCGGCAAGGCCGTCACCGACGAGGACGGTGCGGTCCGGTCGAGGATTACGAACGCGTCCGCCGATCCGGGCGCAGCCTCGTAGTTGGTCGCGACGTCGGTGCCTCGGGTGTAGAACTCGTAGCGGCCATCACCGACCGAGGGTCACGCTGAAGGGTCCGCTGCCTGCGTGGCGATCTTGGTCCAGCTACTCCAGCTCGTCGATCCACGCGCTTCGAACCGCTGCCAGAGCTCGACCGACGCCATGCCGGAGCCATTCGTGTCGGTGGCAGTCGCATCGATCGTCAGAGCGGTCGAGGTCGACGGAGAGCTATGGCCGACGCCGATGTGACCGGCGTCGTCCTGTCGCGGACCGTCGAGGTCTCGGCCGTCCTGCGCCTTGGACTCGCGGTTGCGCGGCGGCATCGACCGCGATCGTGTAGTACTCGTAGCGGCCGTCGTTGGAGAGCGATGTCGTAGAGCGTCGCTCCGTTGGTGACCTGGGTCGCCTTTGACCAGTTGCCCCAGTTCGTGGAACCCGCGGCCTGGAATCGCGACCACAGTTCGACCGTCACTGCCGACCCGACGGATCCGGCGTGGTCACGGTGTAGGGGATCGGGATCGAGGTCCCGTTCGTCAGTGAGCGATGGAGCCCGCCTGCGACGTCTCGCCGACGGTGTCGAGGACGGTCGAACTGTCGGCGCTCGACGGAGGCGGTCTCGTGGTTGCCCGCCTTGATCCGTCGCGACGTGTAGAACTCGTATCGTCCGTCCCCCTGACCCAGAGTGACGTGGAACGGTGAGGACGTCGCGGTCATGAGGTAGGTCCATTGCCGGCGCGTTCCACCGGCGGGCGTGAAGCGCACGTACAGATCGACGTAGTCGACGCCCGAGACGAATTGGATGGCTCCGACGTGTTGTAGGAGACGTTGACCGAGGTCACGTTGCCCGTGGCATCGGGACTCCCCAGACGTTGGAGGTTGGGGCAGCGGTGTCCAGGATCGTGTAGGCGTCTCTGGCTTGCCCCCAGATTCCACGTTGCCCGCGACGTCTGTGCCGACGAAATAGAACTCGTACGGCCGTCGCCGGAGCCGAGCGTGACCGGGACCGAGTGTCGGTCGGCGCAAGGTTGCGATGAGGCCCCAGGACGTCCAGGTCGTCGAGCCTGCAAGAACATGCTGGGCGTACAGAGCGATCGACACCAGCCCTGTGCCGCCGTTGTCGCTGACGACGAAGTTGATGGTCCCGCTCGTGCTCCTCGTATACAGCGGCAGTGCGGTCACCGTGTCAAGGTGCGGTGCGATCGCGAACGGTGAATGCCTCTGCTTCCTGGGCCTTTGTCTCCGTATTGCCCGCCGCATCTATCGCGATCGTATAGAACTCGTTACGCGCGTCGCTGCCCAGCGCGGCGGTCAGGTCCGCGCCGTTGGAGACTGTCGCGATGTTGCTCCAGCCCGACCACACGCCGGTCGTCGGGCTCTGCGAGCGCCGCCACAGCTGGACCGGACACGTTCGTGCCCGAGGGATCAGGCAGGCTGACCGAGTACGGAACTGTGAGCGACGTGGCAGTCGTGAACGCCGGGAGACTCTCCGACCGAAGATGTCGGGACCCCTGTATCGAGGACGGTCCAGGCATCGGCCGTCGTGGGCACCGCCTCGCGGTTGCCGGATCGATCGGCCGCAATCGTATAGAACTCGTAGCGACCGTCGCCCTGGTCGAGAGTGGTTGAGAACGGCGAGGACGTCTTTGTAGCAAGGAGGCTCCAGTCGCTCCAGTCGGACCGATCCGGCGGCCCTGAATCGCTCCCACAGTTCCGTGGGCGAGAGCCCAGAGCCGTTACTGTTGTCCGCCGCGCTGTACCCAACCGAGACCGAAACGGTCTTGGTCGCGGCCGACAGGCTGTTGGCCGACGACGTGGGAGCCGTCCGATCAAGGACCGTGGAGAAGTCGGCCCGCGACTTGCCGATTCGCGGTTTCCGGCCTGATCGACCGCGACCGTGTAGAAGCCGTACGTACCGTCGCCTCGATTCAGATCGACTGCGAACGGACCTCCTGGCGCCTTTGCTTCGAGGAGCGTCCAGGAGCCGTATGCCCCGCCGGGCGGTTGGTAACGCCACCAGAGCTCGACTTGCGCGACGCCCGAACCTGTGCTGTCGTCCGCCGTGTACGAAACCGTTGCCGATGGATTGTTCACGTACGTTTGACCACTCGCGGTCGAGGTTGCGGCACGTGTGTCGCGGAAGATGTGCGCGTCGGCCTGTCGGGGCCGGTTCATGCAGCCCAGCTGGGCTTATTCCGACCGAGTAGAACTCATAGGTCCCATCGCCGGAGGACAAGCTGACGCTGACCGGTGAAGCCGTGACGGTGCTGACCTTGCTCCAGCTGCTCCAGCTTGTCGATCCGGCGGCGGCGAATCGCTTCCAGATTTCGACCGAAGCCGCCGGTGTTCCAGGCCCTACCGAGTAGGTCAGGTTGACGCTGCCGCCATTCGTTGTAGCCGGCTGGGGGGCGATGGCAGTAGAGGGGGAACCGTCGTCGAGAACCGTGAACGCATCTGCGCTGGCCGGCACGGACTCACGGTTGCCGGCCCCATCCGTCGCCACGGTGTAGAACTCGTATCGACCGTTCCCCTGATCCAACGATGCGCTAAATGGGGAAGCCGAGGCTGAGCCGCGTTGATGCCAGTCCGTCCAGTTGCTCTGGCCCGCCGCCTGGAAGCGGCCCCAGAGTTCAACCGAAGCCACGCCAGAACCGACGTCGTTCTTCGTGAAGGGTACGTTGAGAATCGTGGTGCTCACCGCGGCCGGCAAGGAGCCGACGGCCGATAACGGCGGAGTTGCATCGAGCACGACCGTGGCGTCTGGGAGTGGTTGCTGGCCCGAGAGGGTCCAATGGGTAGGGACGGATTCGCGGTGGCCGAGGTTGTCCGTCGCGATCGTGTAGAACTCATATGTGCCGTCACCCGAAGCCAACCCATAGCGCAGCGAGTCGGCGTCAGAGGCCGTTTCAACCAGTGAGTAGGATCCGGAGACCGAGCCACCGGGGGCGGAGTATCGCGACCAGAGTTCAACGGAGCTGACGCCCGATCCCGACCCGTCGTCCGCGGTCGCGGAGACCGTCATCGCGGTGTCGTTGCTGTATTGGGGCAGCGGTGAGACCACAGAGGATGGCGGCTGCGAATTCGAGCGACACCGATGCCTCAGGCACGCCGGCTGCGGCAGCGGAGTTGCCCATCGCATCTGCGGCCACCGAATACAGCTCATACCTTCCGTCCCCGCAGGGCAGCGAGACCCAAATGAGCGACGTGGGTGCCGAGGCGTCCCCGACCACCCTCCAGTCGCCCCAGGCCTCGATCTCTGACGCTCGACAGCGAGCGTAGGCGACCACGTAAGAGGCACCGGACCCGTTATCGGTCAGATTGACAGGCACCGAGATGTTCGCGCTGGTAACCCAGGTCGGAAGTGGACCGAGAGTTGATGACGGCAGGGTCGATGGGACGATCACCACCGAAGCATCGGCCGACGCGGGCGGCTGCTCTCGTCTCCCCTCGCGATCGACTGCCACGCTGTAGAACTGATAGCTGGTGTCGCCGTTTGAGGGCGTGAGGACGACCGAAATCTCGTTCCAGTAATCCCAGATCACATCGACCTTGGCCCAGGACGAGTAGCCCTGGCCGGGGATCGCGTAGCGCTCCCAGATCTCGTCGTAGGCGATGCCCGGGTAGGGCTGCGACGAAGCGATCGAAATCTTGACCTTGGCTCCCCCGATTGTGGCAGGCAGCGGCAGGATATTTGACGTGGGCGGGTAGTACTCGGTGTGGAGCTCGGTCGTGACGTCGGGCACGCTCGGGGCGGCCTCCCGCATTCCCGTTGCCGGATCCCTGGCGACCGAGTAGAAGTCGTACGTCCCATCGCCGTCCGACAGCGTTACGGTGAACGGCGATTCCTGGGCCTCCGCCACCTTTGACCACGGGCCTGGACTGCCGTCCCAAGCTGCACGCCTCTGCCACAGTTCGACCACGGTCGTCGACGTTGCAGGGTCGACCTGGAACGTGAACGTCTTCGTCCGCGATCTCGGGCTGTCCCCCGAAAGGGCGACCGACGATTCCGGGGCAGGCAGGAATTGGCCGATTGGATAGAGGGCCGTCTCGCATACTTCGCGCAGCCGAGCGGCCGACGCGAGGTCGCCCCAAACGGGCTGGAGAACGAGGTTCTCGACCTTGAAAGGTCCCGGCTTGCCTGCGGCGAAGATGGCGGCCCCGTCGAAAGAGAGCGTGACCGAATTGGCACCTGGGGTGAGCTCGACCTGCGCTTGAGCGTCAGCCACCACAGTCGAGTCGGGGGCCACCAGCACCGCCCGGAGGGCATAGTCTTCCCCGAAGTCCACATCGACATCGCCGGAGAACTGGACTCGACTCGTCAGCCGTCCCGCTGGAGTCGACGGCGTGCGCATCCAGTGATGAGGCATCGAAGACCGCGGTGCCGTGGACCAGCTGGATCGCGTCGAGCTCGACCGAAGACACTAGGCCCGCCTGATCGCGGACCTGCGCATAGACGGTCTGCTCGCCAGCCGTGTTAGTTAGCGCGATGGCTGGTTTGAGCCTCGAACGGACGCCACTCCTGCGACTCGAGCGCCTCTCGCGAGAATGCCAGCCGATCGCGCCAACGGCTCGCTCGGCGACAGGAACGACACCGTCACGAGACGTTGGGATGTGGAGTAGCGTCCGTCATCGAGCTGGAGCACCGTCGAAGGAGGCGTGGCATCCTCGACAGCGGCCACAGTCTCCGAAAAGGCTGGCGGAAGAGGGATCGCGTCCGAGGTGACGCCGGTCAGCTCGTACGTGTAGTCGGCGGCTTCCAGCGGCCCGTCAACGACGGTCTGCCCGTTGAGGACGGCCCCAAGGTCCGTGTCGCCATGTTCGTTGAGCCTGTGCAAATGAACGTTGGTCGCCCCCGTCTCGGTCGTCACGGTCACCCTGACGATGTGTCCGTCAACGGCCAGGGCTCCCACGGCCATCGCCGGGAGCGGCGAATCGTCCGATGGAACCCCGATTCGTGCCGCGGGCATGCTCGGCTCCGTCCGGTTCGCCTCCTCCATCCGAGTCGGCCGTGAAGGGATCGGTGCCGATGCTGAACTCGAGAGCTGTCGTGAGGCCGTCGCAGTCGGGATCCTGCGCTGCGTCGGTGGGATCGGAGGGATCGAGCCCAAGACGAGTCTCGGTGACGTCCGATATTCCATTAGCGTCGCCGTCGACCTTGGGTCCAAGCTCGACAGAGCCGCTCTCCGTGAGATCAAACGTCGAGCCGGTCTCATCGACCCCAGAAGCCTCTACGGTCACCGTGTAGGTCCCCTCGAGGTTAGTGCCGTAGATGCTGAGCCCGTACAATCCGTCGCCCTGGCCTCCCGTAAGTTCCGGAGCCGGTGTCGTTGAGTGAGAAGGCGCGAGCTTGCCCCGACGGATCGGTGACAGTGGCAATGACGGTCGCGCCAGACTGACCGATCCCTGCATGAGTGACGACGAATTGGGCATCGATGGCAGATCCGGAGGCGCCATCGCCGCCAAGGCTTAGCTCCGTTGCATAGTCCCCGTTGCGGCCTCGGCGAACAGCCGCTCGCCGTCCGGGCTCGATGGGTCGCTCGCGGGCCTAACGTCCATCAACTGCGAGCCCTGGCCTCCCCTGTTGAGCGCCATTGAGCCCAATTCAAACGTTCGCTCGGCGCATGCCTCCTGCCAGCACACGCGCAGCGTGTGCGTACCAGGCAAGGCAAAGGCCGGCACCTTGACCGATAGGCGCTCGCCGAACCCCATGTTCTCGACCGCGGTGACACTCACCGGCCACGCGTCCACGTGTGCCGTGAAGTCTCCCGCCGAGACATTGGTCAGGGCCGCGACTCCTAGGCTCGGATGGACTTTGCGGTGATGCCGGCACCACGATTTGCCCAGGCCAAGTCCGACACCGGATCCATGGTGAGGGCTCGGGACCCCAAATCCTGGCAGTGCAGAGATCTCATACGAGACCTGGGCCAAGGCCGGCCACCACGAAGAACTCCACGCTGCTCTTGCCGTTCGCTGGAATACTGTACGTCTCCGACTGGCCGCGGCCGGGGCCCCTCCAGTAGAGAGTGCCGGGATCCACGACTGCGGCGTTGGCCAGGTTCCATGGGGACAGCCGCGAGAAGAAGCGGATCCGGCCCCGTGGAGTAGAAGCAGGCGGCTCGTGTTCCGGATCGTCACGTAGACGACTACCCGCCCCGACCGGGACTGGGAATTCTTACTCATGCATCGCCGCCGGCGAGATAGTCTGCCCAAGCGGACTGGCGCTCAGCGGCACGACGTTATGCCCCCGGTATCCGGGTATGCCTCGTCCCACGGATCCTGACGGCAACAAGCGACGGAGTACTAGCCCCATGGAGGGTCGACTCATCGAAGTTGCGGAACCGCTGTGGCAAGGCGGTCTGGTTGGACGCTTGGTCGCCAAATTCTGCGATGTAGAAGTCGAGCAGGTACCCGAACAGTTCGTCGCTAGTCACCCCAAGGGCCGACGTCAATCCATCCGTTCTGAACCCTTGATAGATGGCCCGTGCGAGCTTCGCGACCCTGGACTCGTAGTTGGCTGCGGCGGGTCCGTAGTGTTCACCGAGGTACTCATAGAACCCGGCGGCCAGGTATGCATTCGCGCCATCGTTCGAGGAGGAATCGATGGTGTTATCCGCTGGTTGGCGATCCCAGAGTCGTTGCACGGCGAAAAGGAAGGAACCTTGAGTGCGGTCTCCCGAATTATCGACATCGGAGATGAGATCCTCCGCGGAGCTGCGCGGTCCCTTCGACGTTGGAGTAGCTGCCGGCCCACTGCTTTAGCCCCAAGTCAATGGACCCGAGATCGGCGTCCTGGATCGTGTGCCAGAGCTCGTGGTCTACCTGATCTGCCCACCAGTACTTGGCAATGTACGCGGATCCGTCGCCTCCACCGCTAACGGCATTGACGTAGTCCGCCATCGATTCTGCGAGTCTGGAGGCCTTGAAATGGATGACGCTCCCCACGGTGAAGGCGTCGCTATGAGTGCCCGGGGGCAGCGGCTTGATCGGATCTCGCTCGATCTTGATCGTGACCCCGTAGTCAAAGTGCCCGTCCGGCAGTAGCTTCGAGTACTCGTCGAGTGCCTTGAGAGCGCGGGCGGCGAGGGCCTCGACCGCGATCTCGGTCTTCGCGTCCCGCGCGGATCGTTGACCGGGAACAACCCGGTCTTGTCGTAGTCCACCGTCACGGTGAACAAGCCGAGACGCGCAGTGTAGGTCGATCGGTGTTCAATGGCTGGTCGGATCAGGCGGACGACCAGATCGCTGTAGTTCGTGTCCACTCCATCCTCAAAACAGATGTAGTAGTCACCGTCCTGCCCGTAGCCTGAGTGTGAGAGATGCCGACTCGTGTTTCCAAGAATCGGCGTGATGATGTCAAGTGAGTACGGCGCGTTGGCCCAAAGGGTCTTGATCTCCGGGATCTCGAATGTGGTGCCGACCTTGGCCTGGGCCTTCGCCGTGGCATCAGCCACGAGCTCGCGCGCCGAATTGATCGTCAGGTACAGATCGCTATGTAGAAGGGCACCCGCGTACACCAGCTCCGCATAGGTGATCGTTCCCCGTCCGGTGCTATCTTGCCCATCGGACGTGCAGTACTGCGTCGCGGACGCCGCATCGGATGTGAGCGGCGAGGCTTCATCCGGTCGAGACCATGAACTCGTGGCGGCGGCGCGCCCTGTCGCGCTGGCCAGCAGGCACGCGGAGAGAGCCGCGACGGCGCCAATCCGACTGAGCCGACGGAGATCGCTTCGGGGATTCAGTGCGCGCATCGCTCCACCCTCCTGTACAGCCGCCGCCCACGGGTTGACGGTCCCGCGGAGCGTTCATCTGCGTCTCGAGCCATTTCCCGATCTGCTAGTTGCCCTGGTACCCAACGGATTTGACTCGGCCCTGGGCATCGAGACAAGCCCCACCACTGAAGTCGTGACCGTTGGCGCCCACGGGGTCGAAGTCGGGCGCCTTAGCGAGCCGTAGGCCATAGTCGAAGTCGAAGGAGTCGGTGTTCTCTTTGCCAGAACCATCCAGCATGTAGCACTCGAGGTGTCGCCCTGCGTAGTCGCTCAAGTTCGTCAGGTGCGCCGGCGACGTGTACCAGGGCGTGGGCTCGTTACCGGCGATCAGGAGATCGCCGACGCGCGGGGTCCCCCCGCCGTCGAGGGGGGCGTACCCTGGTCCCTCAGCCGCACTGCGTCGCAGCGACAGCTTCTGGCCGTCGGCGAGGAGGACATGCCAGAGACTGTCCGCGCCGAAATCGCTACTGTCGATGACGCCGACGATCTCCGGGGTACGGATCTGCGTCGCCGCAAAAGGCCCGACGCAGGAAAGCGCGCCGGCCGCGACGGCAACGAGCGCGAGCACGGCCGCCAGGCCGAAGCCCTCCACGTTCCCTCATCGCATCCTCCTGGCACAAGACGAGCCGAGCCAACTGTCCTCGGGCCTGATGCCGACATTACCCTCGGCGGTGAGTCCGAGTTGCACCGAGCATCTCTCCAAATCCCTCAGCCGCGGCCGCTTCTCCTGGACCGCAGCGTCGTTCATTGTGACCCAACGCGGCTCGCGTTGTTGTCCATTCCTGTTTGACGACGCACCGGAGTTCTCAGGCGCCTACTGAGTGTTAGGAGATCAGTGGCACGTGAGTTCCCGGGATTTGCCGGCCGAGCCTGGCCGCACCACCGCTGGGATGGGATGTTCGATGGGGTGATCACGACTCCCTCGCGTCGCCATGTGGACGAAGCCCCTCCCTCTTGGGCCGCACGCTTGCGAGATCCTGGTCGCTGCCACACACAGATCGCAATAGGCCAGCTGACATACACCACCCTTCAAGATTTCGCGCCGCGCTCGTCCGGTGCCGCATGAGCCGAAGCAGCCTCAGACTTACTCCTCAGGTACTCCGTAAGCACCGCGCTTCTCGCTCGCGTTCCGCCCTAGATCCCAGATTCGCGGCACATCGCCTTTCGTGGGGCGTAATGGCCGGTTTAGCACCGCGCTTGTCGGCCGTCCCAACGGCCCCTGGACGAGCCTCGAATCTTTCACGAGCGCCGCATAAACCGGTTTGCGAAGCTGACGCTGTAACGCGAATCTGACGCAGTCACGTAGAGCGTCTAACTTGACAAGAAATGGGGGTTGTGAGCGTGAATCCCACGAGAAGAGCACCGCGCTCAGGAGCTTCTGACTTGGAAGGCTGACGCTCTACCGACTGAGCTACTCCCGCCCGAAACTCACAGTTCATTAGGCATCGGAGTTGATGTACCTAATGACCAGCGGCCTGAGTGAGCGTGTTGCCTACAAATCAGCGAGTGGCTCGATTTAGCACCACGCTCCACAGCGTATAACTGTAGCGGATTGCCACAATCTCACGCTCAGCGACAGCGCCTAATTACACGCTGTCGCTCTGGCGCCACAAGCCATTTGCCCGATTGCCAGGCCGTCTGCCAGCCTGGCCTCATTCGCCTGTGGGATCGCCGGCGGCGGTCGATCAGCTTGGATTGCGCAGGCGGATGCGGATGTCGCCGCCGCCCGCGGTGTCGTCGCGCCAGCCCAGGTAGAGCTGGCTAGCTGACGCGACGATTGTCGGATGCGAAGACGCGCCGGTCTGGTCGCTCCACTTCTCAGCCGGGCCGCAGCGCGTGACCGAACTCGTGCCCGAGCCGGCCTCGCATTGAGCGCCGTAGATGGCGCTGGCCGAGCGGGTGTCGTCCCAGGCGACGATGACCCCACCGTCGGCCTTGACCGCCAGGGCCAGACCGGTGGCCGGCTTGGCACCCGAGTCGCTGACCTGCAGGCTCGCGTTCCAGGTGCCACCACTGGTGCGGTTGACGACCCGGACCTGAGCGTTGGTGGTGCGACCGTCGAGATAGGCAACCAGCGGCAGGTTGGCCGAGGTCAACCCGATCCGCGGGCTCTTGTCGAGCGAAGAGGAACCCGAGTCGTCGCTGACCTTGGTGTTGGTCGACCACGTGGTGCCGGACGGAGTGAGTGAGGCGACGTAGATGTCGCCGCCGCCGGTGCGATTGTCCTGCCAGGCTGCCCAGGCCGTGCCGTCGGTCGCCACCGCGACATCGGGTGTCGCCTTCACGGCTGAGGTGTTACTCGTGACCTTGTAGTTGGCAGACCAGGTGGTGGAGCCTGCCGGCAGACGGGCCGAGTAGATGTTGGTCTGACTGCTCCGCTTGTCGTACCAGACCGCCACTGCGATCCCGGCCGAACTGACCGAGATACGCGGGTTGCTCTGGACCGCGGTGCCTGTGTCGGTGCTGACCTTGATGTTTCCGCTCCAGGTAGTGCCCGTGCGCTTGGCGAAGTAGATGTCGGTGTTGGTCGAGCCGGCCCGATCGTCGGCCCAGACGACATACAGGTTGCCCGAGCCATCGATGGCGATCGAGGGCGTCCGCTGGCCGGTGGTGCCCGTATCGGCGTTGAGCTTGATCTCAGCCGCCCAGACTCCCGTGGTCGGGTTGCGCGAGCTGAAGTAGATGTCGGTGTTGCCGTTGCGGCTGTCTTCCCAGACCGCGTAGACCGTGCCGTCGGATCCGACAGCGTAGGCCGCGTTGTCCTGGAGAGCCGTTCCTGTGTCGGTGTTCACCTTGGTGCCGGCGTTCCAGCTGATCGAGCGGACCGAACTCTTGGGTGCGGCTCCGGAGGCAGGCGGGTTGGCGATGCCACCCTCGCGGTTGCCGGCCACATCCACCGCGATCGTGAGGACGTCGTAGATGCCGGGGCCCGAACCGAAGGTCAGGGTGAAGGAGCCCGAGGCGGCCGTGCTGGTACCGCCGGCCGTCCAGGCGCCAGGGGTCGCTCCGTCGCTGGCCTTGAAGCGATACCAGAACTCGACGCTCGCGAGCCCCGAGCCGCCGGTGTTGTCAGAAGCGGTGTAGGCGACGCGATGCTCCCGGCCGAGCTGGTCGAGGGCGGAGCCGTAATCGAGGATGTTGGTGCGGTGGTGTCGGGCGCGGTGTAGACGGTTGACGCGTCTGGGACCGACGGCGCGGCCTCGGCGTTGGTCGCCACGTCGGTGGCGATCGTGTAGAACTGGTAGGTGCCCGATCCGGAGCCAAGGGTGATGCTGAAGCTGCCCCCGGCGGGCGTCGCGCTCAGCTTGGTGTAGGCGCCCGAAGGGGTGCCGCCCGGAGCCGTCCAACGCTGGTACAGCTCGACCTTGCTGACGCCGGAGCCGCCGGTCTCGTCGGATGCCGTGTACGGCACCGACAGGGCGGAGCTGGTGACCGATGCCGGAATTGGTCCGGCGGCCGACGTAGGCGCGGTGGTGTCGAGAACCGTGAAGGTGTCGGCCGAGGCGGGAACAACCTCGCGGTTGCCCAGCGAATCGACAGCTTGGGTGTAGAACTCGTACCGACCGACACCCGAACCGAGCGTCACGCCGAAAGGCGAGGTTGCCCTCGTAGCGACTATGGAGTAGCTCGACCAGGTGGTCGATCCAGCGGCCTGGAAGCGCTCGTAGAGCTCGACGGAGGCGACCCCGTTGCCGCCGACATCATTCGCGGTGAAAGGCACCGAGAATGTGGTGGTCTTCGTGCCGCCGGCCAGTGCGCTTACCGAAGAAACCGGGCCGGTGGAGTCAAGGACTGTGAAGGCGTCAGGGGTACTCGGGACAGCTTCGCGATTGCCCGCCGCATCCACAGCGAGCGTGTAGAACTCGTACCGTCCGTCACCGGCTGAGAGGGTGACGTTGTAGGGTGAGGTAGCACTGGGCGCGATCAACGTATATCCGCCCGAAGGGGTTGCGCCAGGCGCCGTCCAGCGTTGCCAGATCTCTACCGAAGCGAGACCCGAGCCGTTGGTGTTGTCGTTGGCCGTGAAGGTGATCGTTGCCGAGGCCGTGGTGCGCGGAGTAGTCAGCGAGCTCGCCTGTGAGGTCGGCGAGGTCGTATCCAGGACAGTGAAGGCGTCGCCAGAGGTCGGAGTTGACTCAGTCCCACTGCTTCCCACGCCAACGGTGTAGAACTCGTACAGGCCTGCACCCTTCGAAAGGGTCACGGTGAGAGTGCCACTCGTCCCCGGTGAGTTCTTGCTGGCCACTTGCGTGTAGCCGCCTGAAGGATTCCCGCCCGGTGTCGTCCAGCGCTGGTACAGCTGAATGGATGTTGCCGTTCCGCTCGTGACCGTATATGGGACCGGAAGCGAGGTCGACTTGACCGCGGCTGCCAGCGGGCCCGCTTGCGTCGCTACGATGGGGGCGTCCAGCACGGTGTCTGTCGTCGTTGCGCTGGTGGTCGCGTTGCCGGCGTAGTCCGTCGCGATCGTTCGGAAGTGATAGGTGCCGTATCCATCGGCAAGGGTCAGTCCGACCGTTCCGCTCGAAGCTGGGTCGGCGATGGTCGAGAGCGTCGACCAGGAGCCGAAGTATCCACCGGAGCCTTTGAACTGGCGCTGGATCTGAAGGGTCTGAACGCCCGATCCGTTGGCGTCATCGGCTGTGTACGAGATCATCTGCGTCGCCGAACTGATGTGGGCTGGCAATGAGGCCACCGACGTCGTCGGAGCCGTCGTATCCAGAATGATCGAGGCCTGAACATAGAAGTCAGCACCGGTGTCGTGGAGGCAGTTGCCGGCCGCGTCGCAGGCATCGAGGAAGAACGAATACGTTCCCGGCCCCTGGTTGAGCGAGGCATACGCCGGTGACGAACTGACGGGGTACAAGCGGTTCCAGTCGCCTGGCGATTCGCCCGGTGGCGTGTACTGCATGTACAAGTCGCCGGATCCCATCCCAACCGGATCCGTCGCCGTGTAGGTGATGGTCGCATATGCGTACTTCGTGGCCCGAGGGACGGTCACGTTGACCGTGGGCAGCGTGGTGTCGAGGTAGAACGCGAGCTGGGCTGGCTCTCTAGCCCCGACGTTGCCCGCCTTGTCGATACCGATGGCGGAAACCTCGTAGTAACCGTCTCCCTCCACGGGCGTAGCGTCCCCCTGACAGTGGACCGGCGCGGTCAAACCCAGATCGCTCGGCCAATAGCAGTCGACTGAACTGGGGTCCGCGGAGTCTGCAAAGGTCTTCCACTCACCGAACTCCTGACCAACCGGAGCCTTGTACCGATAGTAGAAGCGCGCCTCGGCCATCGCGGATGCCTCGTCGCTGAATTCCGCAGCAAACTGGATGGATGGACCTCGGCCCGGTGTCACTGGGTGATCCCGCCAGTCAGTTGTCGGGGCCACCGTGTCGAGGTTGACGAATGCATCCGCATTCACCGGTCGCGCTTCCGACTGGCTCGACTGGCCGTCGATGGCTGCCGTGGAGAGTTCGTAGCGGCCGTCACCCTGCGTGAGCGGTGCGGTCAGCTGATTCGGATACGTGGTCGTCGCGATCTTCGCCCAATCGGTGAAGGTCGTGGCACCTTTCGCTTCGAAGCGGAGGTACAGATCGACCGTGCCCCCGCCCGAGGCAAAGTCAGCCTCGTACGGCACGGCAAAGGAAGTCTGGTTCGTGTAGGTGGGCAGCGCCATGACATGGGATGCCGGATCACTCCCTGTCGTGTAGTGCGTTTCCGCCTGGGCTGCGCTCTTGAGCGGCTCTAGGTTTCCCCACAGATCCATCGCTTGGGTCATGAACTCGTAGAAGCCCGGTGACGGAAGCGCCGGGTGGACGACACCGGAGCTACCTTCGACGCAGTGATCCCAGGTCGGCTGGTCGTACCATTTGCTCCAAGAGCTCCAGGAGTCGTCCTGCGTCGCCCGGAAGCGGTGGATGACGCAGGTCACATTTATCCCCATCGAGTCGGTCGAGGAAACACCTATGGCTAGCTGGCCATCGGCTACGCGCGACGGAACTGATCCGACAAGCGTGGATGACGGGGCAGTAAGGTCGTAGACGACCGATATGTCCGCCATCGGTGGAATGGCCTCCCTGGCACCGGTCGCGGAGCTGATCGCGAGGGAGTAGAACTCGTATGTTCCATCGCCCGGAGTGATCGCGACGGTCGCACCGAGCACGGGCGTACCGGTCCCCATCTGCCGCCAGGAGCCGAAGGAAGACGCGCCGGCTGGCTTGAAGCGGCCCCAGATTTCGTAGGGCTCGGTCGAGTCGGTCGCGAGAATCACGGAGTCTGTGTATCTGTACACAGGCGATTGGAGCACCTGAGAGACCGGCGCCGCGACGAATTGCGACACCAGGTAGCCGGGAGTGGTCCACGTGAGCAGCGAGGCGTCGCTGTCTACGACGTCGTACGAAACGATCTGCAGGTTCGCCACGGTGTACGGCCCCGATTTCCCGGAAGCGACGATGTCCGCGCCGGGGAAGTCGAGCGAGATCTGACCGGTTCCCTGGGACAGGTATATCGTCTGGTGAGCGGTTGAAATAGTCGAACCGTCGGGCGCGACGAGGCTGGCGCTCATGCGGCACAGACAGCCACCGCGGACCGCCATCTGGCCGGCCAGGCGCACCGCCTCGTACTTGCCATCCTGGACGGTGTCGACGGCCTGGGCGGACAACCAAGACCTCTCGACCTCGAAGGCACCCGGCTCGTAGTCGATGGTCCGGATGATCACGCCAGACTCGAGGCCAGATGCGTCCTTGACCTGAGCGTAGATCGACTGAATGCCCGGGGTCGCGGCCAGGGTTGTTTGCGTGTACTTCTCGTAGGGCACCCAGGTCGCGCTTGCCAGCTCGTCGAGGGTCGCTGCGAAGCGCATGGAGGCGAGCGGTTCGCTTGTGCTGTAGAAGGTGATGCCGATGTCTCGTTGGGTTGTCGTCGAGCTGTCGCCATTGAGGGCGAAACTGGTAATCGGAGGCGTGGCGTCGTTGAGAGCAGGGAGGGCAGGGCTCCGCTTGGGTGACGACTTGGCCCCGTTGGCAAGCTCCACTACCGCCACATAGGCATAGTCCCCAGGAGGCAGCGGCCCGTCGGTGATGGTGGTGCCCGAGCCCGGCTGAAGCCCAAGATCGACGGAAGTGCCACCGCTCATTCGATACAGACGAACAGGCGTCGCGCCGTCGCCCGCAGCGACCGATACGGAGAATTCCCGACCGTCCTTCTGGGTGGCGGCGATCAGGGCTGTAGGTAGTGAGGCATCGTCCCCGCCGATGAGTGGGTCATTGCCTCGGGCAACCTCGCTGCCGTCCGGCTCGCCTCCGCGATCCGTGTCTGGATCCTGAGGGTCGCAGCCGATGGCGAGTTCCTGGAGGGTCCCAAGACCATCGCCGTCAAGGTCGACGGACGCGTCGGAGGAGTTGTGGGGATCCAGGCCAAGCTTGACCTCCATGTCGTCGGCGATGCCGTCGCCATCGCTATCGACCATTGCGTCGAGGCTGATGGAGGCCGTCGCACTCAGCGAAAACGGATTACCCGACGAATCGGTGCCCGATGCGACCACCTGGACCGAGTAGAGACCAGGCGTGCTCGTGCCCAGAACCGAGGCCCCGTACTCGCCGTCCCCGGTCCCGGCATCGAACCACGATCCGTTGTCACTCAGCGCGAAGTGCCGGACGACGCCATTTGGATCCGTGACGACAGCGTGAAGGGTCGCGCCCGGGAAACCCTGGCCCTGATAGAGCAGTGCAGCGCGAGCGGCAAACGGGGAGCCAGCATGCGTCGCATCGAGACTCACGTACAGGCCGTAGTCGCCTTCGACTGCGGATGCTGACGGCTGCAAAGGCGCCGTCTGCGAGGATGGCGGCCGCACGTCCATGTACGAGCCGACGCCGGCTCGCGACGCGACCGTTTGTACAACGAGGTCCTGCATTGCGGAGGCTGTGCCGAAGTGCACGGTAAGGTGGTGCGTGCCAAGCGATAGTGCCGGCGCTTGCAGGTATAGCTGTTCGCTTGAACCGCCGTCATACGTGGTAGGCGACAGACCGACCGAACTGCCGTCGATGTCGGCGGTGAAGTCGGAGGCGGGCAGGTTTGTTACGCGCGCCCCGCCGTATGCCGGTTGCACCTGCGCCTGCACCCACCCGGGCAGCACGCCCGCGGAGACCGGTGCGATCGGCGCCATCGAGAGCGACGCCGCGCCTTGGATCTGAGTCGTCCGTAGCGTGAGTTGTAGAGGATGGCCGAGGATCCCATCGTTGTAGTCAGTGCTGCTTACGATGATGAGACCAACCTTCGCGGCACCGGAGACGGGGATATCCAGATCCAGTGGATCGGTCGCCCGCCCTTTTCGGAAAAGCCGCGCCGCATCGACCGTGACGTGCTGACTTCCGTCGACCGGTACGGCGGCGATGTAGTAGTCGCCGCCGCTGGCGAACGGATTCAATCCTGATCCCCCGCCGGTAAGCCTCAAATGCAGCACGGTTGTTCCGGGGTCCACGGCAAGCTCCCACAGAGCCCCCGAGTTTGCGACTTGCGGGTCTAGCTGGATGTCCGCGCCCGACTGGAGGAGTAGGGTCTTCGCCGGTCGAAGGCCGCCCCACTCCTGCGTGGGCACGAGCGCCCCGTTGACCGGTGTTTGACCGTATGGCGTCGTCTCGTCGAAGATCCGAAAGAGGTCTGGCACGGACGATCCGGGGAAGTTGTCGGCGTATGCCCCAACTTCAAAGTCCCGGAAGGCCTGCAGTACATCGTCTGGCCACTGCTTTCCCATGGAGTACGCCACGTTAGTCAGATGGTCCTCGGACCCCGTACTGAGATCGATCAGGAAATGAGCTACGCGTTTCTCCAACGTCGGGTCGGTCTTGTAGTGCTCCGCGAGGTACTCGTACAGCGCTCCAGCCGTGTAGGCGGTGTGCCCGTCCTGCGCCCACGGAGGTGCGGAGTAATCGATTGTGGTGTTTCCGCCAAGCAGCTCGTGGGCGGCCCACAAGAACGTCCCGTTATCGGGCAAGCCGAGATCATCCGTGTCTGCGATTGTGTCCTGGGCAGCGGTCGCTGCGCCTTCGCTTGCCGAGTTGTCCCGGCCAAGGATCAGCCGCCAAGACTCCGATGGGAGGCCCATGCGGACGCACTGGATCGTGTGCCAGATTTCATGGTCGATGGTCGTAGCGAGCCATTTGCCAGGGGCGGGGTCGAGCCAGCCGCCATTTGGAACGTAGCTGTTGGCCTCCGTATTGGACAACACGTAGTCCGAGTTGAAGAGTAACTTCGTGCACTCGGTCTTCGCCGTATCGACGGGGATAGTTCCCCACTGCATCGGGCGTGGCTCGATGTCAATCTCGATCCGACTGGGTACCGCGTCTCCGTTTCCGCTTGCATCGAGGAGCGTCTTGTACTCCGCAAGCGTGTTGAGTGCGCGCTTCTCGATGCCCCGGGCTATTTCGCGGTTGGCATCTAGACTTTTCGTGACGCGCAGCATTGCGGCGTCGTCGTACTTGACGTCGACTTCGACTGGGTTCGTCGAGGAAGGTGGGAGCGACGTGAGGTCGCCCTCCATCTGGACATGGAGGACCAGATCGTTGAAGTCCTGATCGGGGTTACCATCCTCGAAACAGATGTAGCGATCGTGGCTCCCGTCTCCATATGTGGCGATGGCCTCGCCAGATATAGAGTTGAATGTCTGACCGTTATCACGGACGTAAATGCTCAGCGTGTAGGCTTGGCTCGCGGCCGCCGAGTTCATGAGGTACTTGAGAGGGTACGTATGGTTTACGAAGTCCTTTGCGTCGGGCTGAATGTCCTCGACCTTGTTGCCGAGACCGTCAACAAGTGATAGATCGCTGGTCCCCACGGTGTCGGCCGCGACGATGGTCACCTTCACTGGCTGTCCCGGATAGAAAACGCCGAGTTCCGGTTGAGACGTGCGGTGTTTGCAGTAACGCCAATCCGCGGCAGACTGCTGGGAGGCCTGCGCCCGCTCGGATGGCTGGCCCGCAGATGCTTCGGCGCCAGTAGGCCATAGGACCAGCGCGAGGAAGAATACCGACGCGACGGCTACCTCGACCCGCCAAGCCCAAGCCGATCGCGATCGCATTTCCCCCTCCTTTGTAGTTGTAGACGGACTACCACAAGGACAGCTAGAAGATCCGCCGCACCTGGCCGTCGCGGTTCAGGCAGATGACTCCGCCAGTGATTCGGGTCGAGTTCTTTGGATTCCGGCCACCCTCCTCGAAATCGGACGCCTTCTGAAGCGTCGCACCGAAATCGAGCTCGACGGTCGTGTCGCGTTCGTCGCCGTTCTCCACGAGGCCGTAGCAGGGCACGTGCCAACTCGAATCCGGGACGCGGAGGGGAGCGATGAGCATCCAGTTGCTCGGCTTGGAGCCAGCAATGATGAGGTCGCCAATCTCGGGCCCACGGACTGCGACGGTGCCGGCGTAGCGGAGCTCGAACGTCCGTCCGTCATCGAATGTGTAGGAATCGACCGTGGTGCCGCTTTCGTAGGCCTCGTGCTCGGCTGCAACCACCCCGATCGCGTCGATCTCCTTGTGGGGCGTGGAGCAGCTAGCTACGCACGTCGCGGCCACAAGCACGGCAAGGGCCGCGATCACCAAACGCGGATAGTTGAACTTCCCTCTCATCCCGCCTCCACCCGGCTCCCGTGCTCCTCAACACTGGACCGATACGATGGCCGTAGCCGTACATTACCAGATGTCTCAGAGATCGCGGCGGTCAAATACATCAAGTCGCCGAAGGCCTCACGGCTGCGCGTTGACTCGGTGGGAGCACTGCCGGATCAGCCGAGTTCTCCGTACAACTTCGCGCTTCCGTCCGGGAGACCCCTGCCTCGCCCAGCGGAGATTCGGATATCTACCCCTCGGATGCTTCCTCGCAGTTGCGTGGGAGTCGGAGAGGGCTACAACGGCCGTGTTCGCACCGCGCTCCTTGCTCGCGTTCCGCCCCAGTTCTTAGGTTCCGCGCCAGATCGCCTTTCGTGGGGCGTAGTGGACGATTTAGCACCGCGCTTCTCGGCCGTCCAAACGGCCCATGGACGGGCCGCGAATCTTTCACGAGCGCCGCATAAACCGGTTTGCGAAGCTGACGCTGTAGCGCGAATAACACGCCCTCACGCACAGCGTTTAACTTGACACGAAAGGGAGATCTTGAGCGCGAATTCGCACGAGAAGAGCACCGCGCTCAGCAGCTTCTGACTTGGAAGGCTGACGCTCTACCGACTGAGCTACTCCCGCCCGATTGCCTTCATTCGTTAGGCACTTTCGGTGATGTGCCTAACGAACTGCGACTTGCTATTAGCACCGCGCCCGGGCCCATCACGCTCGAATCCGAGGTTAGCACCGCGCTCGCGGCTATGGTATCGAAACCGCGGCAATGAGTCCGGCAACGCTCTCCTGAGGTCCTCCTGGATCGAAACGACCTTGCCCCTACCCCGGGCTAGCTCTAGCCGACGATCGTGAAGACCTGGCCCTGCTTGTTGAGGCAGAGCGTCTCTCCGGAGATCCGATTGTCCTTGTGCACGGCAGCGGCCGGCCAGGTGAAGTCCGCCGTCTTCTGGAGCGTCAAGCCATTGTCGAGCTCGATGGTCGAGACGCGGTTGTAGCCGTTCTCGTTGTATCCGTAGCAGCCGGCCGGCCAGGACTTCGGATCCTCGAGGCCAGCCCGGTCGACCCAGAGCCACGGCTTGGACCCGCTCAAGAGCAAGTCGCCGACGACCGGGGTTGGGCCGGCGGCGTCGTAGAGCCGATAGGTCCCCCCGTCTTCGAACGTGTAGTCGGTGTAGCTTCGGGACCCTTCAACGCCGAAATGTTTCGCGGCGACAACCCCAGCGACCTCGAGGGTGAGAGTCTGACCGCGAGTCGGCTGGCTCGTGTAGAGATTGCAGGCCGGCGTGGCGATTGCGAGTGCAGCCAGCGCGACCCCCAGCGTCCAGCTTCGGCGCTTTGATCGGCCCTGCACGATCAACGCGTTCACCGTCCCCTCCGTCCCTCTCCCCAGACTGGTCTCCGCCGTCGGCACGTCCCCTGTCGGCGATCTGCCATCGCCGGCGACTCGATCATGCCGCCCACGGCGGATGATACGGCATCGCTGCAGGCACACCCGTGAGCCCTGGTATCGCCCTCTATTGGTACGGTCCGATTTCTTGACGGTCGACGTACCACGCCCTAGCATTGTTGGTACGGTCCACTTTGTTGAGGCGCAACGTACCTAATGACGATCACGAAGGCCGGCCGGGGCCGGCCCAGCCGGATGTCCATATACGCGTCGGTCGAGCAAACGACAGCGGAGCTGAACCGGATCGGAGGCCTTCCCGGTCCGGACGTGGCCGGGGACATCTGGGCGGACATCTGGTACGAAGAAACCCACAACTCGACCGCCATCGAGGGAAACACACTCCTGCTCAAGGAGGTACGCCGGCTCCTCGACACGGGCCAGGCAGTCGGCGACAAGCAGCTGGCCGAGTACCTCGAGGTGAAGGGCTATGCCGACGCCGCCGAGTGGGTCTACGCGCAGGCCTGCGACCGTGACACCGAGCGTTGCGATCCGTTCATCACCCTGACGGAGCTGCGTGAGGTCCATCGTCGCGTCGTGGAGCCTGCTTGGAAGGTGAGACCGCCCGATGATCTCCTTCCAGGTGAAACGCCGGGCGGCTTCCGCCAGCACAACATTCGACCCTTTCCCGGCGGCATGACCCCGCCGGACTTCACCGACGTCCCGCCCCAGGTTTCCGACTGGTTGACCCTCGCCAACGCCGAACCCGAGGAGGGAAGGCCTCTCATCGAGCACCTGGCGAGCGTGCACGCGGAGTTCGAGCGCATCCATCCGTTCCGCGACGGGAATGGTCGAACGGGTCGATTGGTGCTCGACTTGCTGCTCGTTCGACACCGCCTCGCGCCAGCGATCATCTACAAGAAGGACCGGCAGAAGTATCTGCACGCACTCGATCGGGCGGATCGTGGCGACTGCGGACCGCTCGGCGAACTGATAGCCCGCGCCGTCAAGGACTGCCTCGACCGATTCCTGCTGCCGGCTCTCGGGGGTCCTCATCAGCTGTTGCCGATATCAGCCCTGACGACCAAGACGGTCTCTGCACTCGCCCTTCGGCGCGCCGCGGAACGGAATGCCCTGAGGGCCGTCCGGAAGCCGACCGGCTGGTACAGCACGAAGTCGTGGGTCTCGGCCTACATCAAGACGAAGCGGCGGACCGGACCCCGTTCGTAGGTGCTGGACACGCGGTTGACGAGCCTCAGGCCGACCGCCCGACACGAGCGCACCAGGGAGCTCGACCACCAACCTCTCCGGATGTGCGTTGTGTCCGGGGGGGGAATCCTATCGGCCGCGGGGTTGTGAGGATGGCGTGGAGGACTGTCGATTAGCACCGCGCTCCTCGGCCGCGCTCCGCCTTAGATTCTTAGGTTGCGGCATATTGCCTCTGGGTGGGCGCATTGGCCCGGTTTAGCACCGCGCTTCTCGGCGTCCCAACGGCCCCTGGGCGGGCCACGAATCTTTCATGAGCGCCGCGTAAACCGGTTTGCGAAGCTGACGCTGTAACGCGAATTACGTGCTCCCGCGAAGAGCGTGTAAGTGGACAAGAAACGGGGCTTGTGAGCGTGAATCTCACGGGGAGAGCACCGCGCTCAGGAGCTTCTGACTTGGAAGGCTGACGCTCTACCGACTGAGCTACTCCCGCCCAAAAGTCACGGTTCATTAGGTATCGGAGTTGATGTACCTAATGACCAGCGGCCTGAGTAAGCGTGTTGCCTACAAATCAGCGAGTGGCTCGATCTAGCACCACGCTCCACAGCGTATAACTGTAGCGGATTGCCACAATCTCACGCTCAGCGACAGCGCCTAATTACACGCTGTCGCTCTGGCGCCACAAGCCATTTGCCCGATTGCCAGGCCGTCTGCCAGCCTGGCCTCATTCGCCTGTGGGATCGCCAGCGGCCCTCGATCAGCTTGGATTGCGCAGGCGGATGCGGATGTCGCCGCCGCCGGCGGTGTTATCGCGCCAGCCCAGGTAGACCTGGGTAGCCGACGCGACGATTGTCGGATGCGAAGACGCGCCGGCCTGGTCGCTCCATTTCTCTGCTGGTCCACAGCGGGTGACCGAGCTCGTTCCCGAGCCGGCTTCGCACTGGGCGCCCCAGATGGCGCTCGTCGAGCGGGTGTCGTCCCAGGCGACGATTACGCCGCCATCGGCCTTGACCGCCAGGGCCAGACCGGTCGCCGGTTTAGCCGGCGGCATCGATAGTCTCGCGGGGTGCGTCTGGAGTGGAGCGGCCGCGGAGGCCGCAGGATAATCGAGCGGGTCTCCAAGACGCCCTGCCTGCGGACTTGCCCATCGGCCCTGTTCCGCAAGGTCCCCTAGCTGCGGAGGGGGACCCGCTCCCCCTCCGGAGGACTTGGTTCGATCGGCCTGCCGCCGGGTCCCAACCAAACGCGACTCGACCGCGCCCAAGGAAGGCGGCTCAGCATCAAGAACGAGGACGCGTGGCCGGCGCTTGCGTACGAAGAGTGGGCGCCCACTCTGAAGACCCTCCAGATGGTCACGCAGATGATCGGCAAGGTGCGCCTAAGCCTGGCGCCGCCTCAACCCGAGTGGATGAATGCCTCCCTCTACCTCGATGGACGCGGGTTCACGACGGGCGCGATTCCGTTCGAGTCGAACGTCCTGAGCCTGGGTATCGATGTGTACGACTCCACCATCTGGATACAGGTGAGCGATGGTCGCGCGGCGACGGTCCCGCTCGGGACGAGCCGGAGCGTCGCCGAAATCTGGGCCGAGCTGCGTGCCGCCCTGGGCGGCCTGGGCATCGAGGTCGATGTCTGGGAGAAGCCCCAGGAAACCGCCGACACGACTCCGTTCTCGGAGAACACCCACGATCGCACTATCGAGCCAGAGCATGCCCAACGGTTCTACCGCATCCTGTGCTCGATTGACGGCGCATTCGAGGAGTTCCGCTCCTCGTTCTTCGGGCGCTCGGGCATCCAGTTCTGGTGGGGCGCCTTCGACTTTTGTGTGCTCCTGTTCTCCGGCAAACGCGCGGCGCTGCCGGAGGATTTGGGCTACATCATGCGCTACGACCTCGACGCGGAGCAGATGAACGCGGGCTTCTGGCCGGGCAACGACAAGACGCCGCAGGCGAGCTTCTACGCCTACATCGTGCCGAGGCCGGCGGGCTGCGAGGCGGCTTCCATCAAGCCAGCGCAAGCCGCCTGGGAGGAGGCGATGGGCGAATGGCGGATCTCGTATGACCATGTGCGCACGAGCGACGATCCGCGCGCCGCGGTCCTGGCTTTCCTGGACAGCGTCTATGCGGTTGCCCTGACCAATGGAGGCTGGGATGCGGAGGGCCACCAGTACGCGGCGCCCTCGCCGGCGCCACGGCGATGAGCTCCGATCCGGCTGCCGGCATTCCCGGGACGCCCCGTTGCGAGAAGTGCGGAGTGGTGATCGACCCCCATGGTGACCGATGTGCCCGAGCGGCTGGCCGAAGCCTTGGGATGGCACGAATTCCACAGCCTGGTAGATCTGCTGACCATCGACGAGGTCGACGAACCCGGCTACTTCGCAGAAGGCTGGAGTGTGCGCGACCTGGTCGGGCATGTGGGCGCCTGGCTGGCGGAGGCCGGCCAGCTCTTCGAGCAGATGGCAGCGGGCACTTACGTAGAGGGCGAGCTCGATGTCGATGCGGCGAACGCCCGCTTCCTCGAACTGATGCGCGGCCTGTCATTCGAGACGGTTCACCGGCAGGCGTACACCGCCCGGTGGTGGATGCTGCACGTCTGGTCGAAACTGCCGGAACCGACGCCATCGAACAACCGCTGGCTGGCCACGTCCGGCGGCGAGCACTACGCCGAACACCTGCCCCGGCTCCGCGTCTGGACCGCGGAACTGATCGCCCGTCGCGGGTGAGTCGCGCAGGCACGCCCGAGAAAGGAAGACCTGACCGATGGCCAACGAACTTGTGATCGATCCCGCAGTCCCGCCGAGCGGACCCGGCTGCGTCGAGTGCAATGCCGCCGGCGGGTGGTGGTACCACCTGCGCCGCTGCGCCCAGTGCGGCCACGTAGGCTGCTGTGATTCGTCGCCGTCCCAACACGCCAGCCATCACGCGGCTGACGCCGGCCATCCCGTCGTCGCGAGCTTCGAGCCGGACGAGGACTGGTTCTGGGACTACGTCACGGAGGAGTATCTGGACGGGCCGGACCTGGCGCCGCCACATCACCACCCGCTCGACCAGCCCGTGCCCGGACCGGCCGGCCGCGTGCCGCAAGATTGGGAGCGGCGCCTGCACTGACCTGGAATGGCGGCTGCACTTCCCGCCCCGGGGATCATCGTGCCGCCGGCGATCGCGCTGGCGCTGAGAAAGGTGGCGTGAGCCATCCAGCCGCGACGGCCGCCTCATGCCCCCGACCGGACCCTGCGAGTCGGCCGACGAAGTCGACCCTCCGCAGCGCCGCAGCCGATGCGCCTGATGAGCGGCGTGTAGTGTCTCCAGGAGAGTTCGATAAACCCAGGCGTACCTTGACCGTGACTGCGGTCCCGTGACGCCAATGGGTCGAGGTGCCAGATGGCCGAGCTCCCGCCGCCCCCCGATGGGATTGTGCTGGCCCACTTCATCGTCTCGAACGATGTGGAACGCTCTCGGCGCTTCTACACCGAGGTACTCGGCGGCCGAGTGGTCTTCTCCGGCCCCGGAGGGCTGATCTATGTCGCCCTGTCCAACACCTGGATCATCATCAACGTCGGCGGTGGGCCGACCGACGACAAACCGACGGTCACCCTGGAAACGCCACGGGATCCCGACCGGGTCAGCAGCTTCCTCAATTTCCGGGTCAGAGATATCGCGGCTGTGTACGCCGCTTGGAGCGCGAGGGGCGCCCAATTCCTGACGCCGCCGAAACAGCACCAGTATGAGATTCGCTGCTACCTCCGCGATCCCGACGGCCATCTGATCGAAGTGGGGCAGACCACGGACCCAGAGGGCGATTGGTCGCCCCCTCGCTGGCCGTCGACGGCGCCAGGCGCGGAGCCGGAGTGACCCGATGACCGCCCTCCCTTCTCAGATGGCTGCGCTCCTCGTTCGGGAGCGAGGCCAAGCACCCGAGCGAACCATGAGTCTCGAGGAGCGCCCGCTTCCTAATCCTCACTGTCCAAGCGCCGCCTCGATCGCGTTGAGCTGGGCCAGCTGCCAGTCGACGAACGACTCGCCCGCCTTTGGGGATCGTCTCTGAGACTCCTACCACCGGCACGCCAGACGTGCCCGCGAGGGTCTTGATCGACTCGGTAACCGGAGACGTGGCCTGGCTGTTGTAGAGCAGCACCTTGACCTTGTGGCCGGTGAGCAGATCACGCTCTGCGGCAACGTCTGCCGGAGCGGGATCGGTTCCGTCTTCGATTGACTTGGCGAATCCCTCTGGCGTGAGCGACTGCCAGCCGAGCGCGGTGACGAGATAGCCCGGCACGGGTTCGGTGTAGGCGACGGGCGTGCCCGGGTACTTGGCCTTCATCTCGGCGATCTTCGCGGTCAGCGGCGCGAAAGAGTCGAGGTAGGTCTTGAGGTTGGCCTCGAAGGTCGAGGTTGACGTCGGCTGCAGCGCCTCCAGGGCGTCGGCGACCGCTCGGGCTACCTTGGGCATTGTCTGCGGGTCATACCAGACGTGCGCATTCACGCCATCCGCGAGGCCGAGCAAAGTCTGAACGTTGACCACCTTGCGGTCGGATCGCGGCGAAGCGCCGATGAGGTGGTCAAGAAAGGCGTCATAACCGAGCCCGTTCTCCACGACCAGAGTCGCGTCGGCTACTTGTTGCGCGTTCTGGGTGTTGCTCTCGTAGGTATGGGGGTCGACGCTGGGGTCGCTCAGGATGCTCGTGACCGAAACGAGATCGCCGCCGACTCGGGAAACGAGATCGCCGTAGAAGTTCTCGCCCGCGACTACGTTGATCTTTCCGCCGGACGATATGCCGGGGCCGCTCGAGCAAGCGACCACCAGCGTCGATAGGGCGAGAGCGAGACTGAGTCGCAGACTGAGTCTCAGTGATGGGCGCGAACGTAGCGTCACGTCGATTCCTCCTTGGGTGGTCCCGTCAGGCTGAGACGGGCGACTGGCAGCTCGGACAGAGCCCGAAAAGTTCGACCCGGTGGCGGTCTACCTGAAAGCCGGTGCGCCTCGCGACCTCGGCCGCGACTTCTCGCATGCCGCACTCCCCCAGATCCACCGCCCGACCGCAGTTGGTGCAAACGACGTGGTGATGGTGGCCTGGGTCGCAACGAATGTACGAATGATCGCCGTTTGGCAGGTCCAGCCGCTCGACCGCCTTGAGTTCGGCGAGGATCTCCAGGGTCCGGAAGATGGTCGCGCGAGCGGCCCCGAGGCGCCGCCGCCTGGCATCGGCAACCAAGTCGGACGTGTCAAAAGCGCCATCGCGGCTGAGGATGAGATCGATGACTGCTCGCCTGGCGTCGGTCATGCGATATCCCGCGCGATCAAGCGATCTCGCAAGATCATCGCCAGTCGTGATTCCGGCAGCAGCGGTCGAGGTCATCGAGCGGCAGGGTAACGCATCTTCCGGGCGTTGTCGAGACTCAGTCTCAATTACGTCCCGGGCCCACTGATGCCGCGATTGCTCTGCCAGGCGCGACTTGCCGGCTTGGCATCGTCCTCCGACTCGTCGAACAGGTAGGTTCGCTTCGAGCAGTCCAGCTGGGAGGGCCCTGCAGATTACGCCGTCACCGAAGCTCTTGATCGGCTGGCTACCGCGCCCGCCGCGCCCGCGTGCCTCGTTGGCGGCCGTGGCCGTCATATGCGGCCTGGCGATCGTCGTTACTGCGCAGCGGGTCGCACCGATAGCTCGGCCGCCACTCTTCGACGGCGTGGTCGTGGTCCAGCCATACCGCTGGCTGATGCCGCCACCGGGGCTGCCCGGCGGTGCCAAATCGGGGTCAGATACCGAGCCCGCCGACGTCCAGGGTTTTGCCTCGGTAACACCCGAGACACCGCCTCAGGCGCAGGTCATTGCCGATATCGGGTCGCTCGATCTTCCACGGGGCACGACGTCGATCACGGTCTCGATCGAACCGGTCGCACCGCCCGCGGTCCAGCCTGCCGACGGGGTGATCGCCGGCAACGTCTATCGCATCAGGGCGATCAACCAGCGCGGCGCTTCGATCGGGGTCAAGGCCGGGAGTCAATTGACCATGCTGTTTCGCGGGCCGCCGAACCTGACGAGCGCGAAGGTCGAGGCGTTCGATGGGAGCCAGTGGCAGCCAGTCGGCGAAACAGATCCGGCGGGCATCCCGGACATGTTCACCACTCTCGTGAGCTCGCTTGGCGAATTCGCGCTCGTCGCCCCATCGGGATGGACGCCCGCCGGCGCCAAAGCCGCCCCTGCGACTCCCGCCGCAACCGGCCATGCCCCAACACCGGCCGTTGCGGTCACCGAAGCCCCCTCTGCGCCGGCGGCGAGTCTTCCCGCTGGGTCGCCAGCGTCCGAGGCCACCCCTGTCGGCCAGGGCGGACAATGGCAGTCAGAGTTCGTCGCCAGCGCCCGTCATCGCCGGCTTGCTGACCCTTCTTCTCGTGGGAGGTGCGGGCGTGGTGCTCGTCCGACTGTGGATGGTCAGGCGCCGCTAAGGCCCGTCACCCGCACGCTACGGCGCTGTCACCGTCAGCGTGCCTGTGGCTACCGTCAACCCATTCGACAGCACCGTGATCTTGTAGTTGCCCGGGTCGCCGAGGAGCGACAGCGCGCCAAGGTCCATGCCGTTCGCGATGCAGTCGTACGGAGTGGTATCGGTCGATCCGATAGCGGTCGGCGCCAGGATCGTCACTCCGTCCTTTTCGATGCTGTACGACAGCGAAGCCGGGCTGAGCTTTGACCTGAAGTGGTAGGTCGCGTAGACCGTCGATCCGACCTGGATGCTCGTGACCGCATCTGAAACGCGGCATGGGTTCGAGGTCGGAACGGTGGCCGAGAAGGTGACCTGGCCCGCGTATGGGTCCTGTCCGGCTGGACTGATCGCCGGGGACGAGCAACCTGCTGCAATCAGCAAGACCGCGATCAGCAAGCAGCTCGCGATCCCGATCGATGTTGGCGATCTCCACGTGGACATATCGCTCTCGCTTCGTCGCATAGGGTTCAGCGGCGGGTGCGGGGCCGCTGCTTTCGACGGAGCGGCGCCGGACGATCTGGCGGTGGGAGTGTCCGCATCCGACCACGGGGCCGGCCTGACGCGGGCGATCCGACTGGCCGACGCCGGAGGATGAGGCCCGCGCCGATCAGGGCAAGGATGGCGCCGCCAAACGCCGCCAATGCGATCAGCGGCCAAGGGAGTCCGCTGCTCTGGCCCTCGGGCTGAGACGCTGGAGGCACGGCAGCGGCCGTCACCCCCGGCGCCGGGGGCCCATATTGGCCACCGACGACCTGCGGATCGGGGGTCCAGCCCGCGGGCTCGACGAGCGCGAAATCGCCGAAGTCCGTCACGACGGCCGTGAACATGTTCGGCTGACCGACCGAGTCTGCGGCGAGCTCGGACCACTTCCCACCGGAAAAGTGCTCGATCGCCGGCGCGTTTACCGTGGCGGGTCCTCGTAGCTCGATCGTCACGCCGCCACTTGCCTGCCCGGTCACTGGCTGCCCGGCCTGGTTGGTCACCGAGAAGCGGTACACATTGCCCGCGATCGTCCAGCCATCCGGGATCGATGCTGGCGCCACGGGTTCAATCGAAACCTTGATCGATGTCGTGCCCGACGGCAGATTTAGAAACCCGGCACCCGCGAACGAGCTGCGCCTGGGGCGGGTTCTCCGAGGTGCCTATGCCGATGTCGGGGCTCTGCCCGCCCTGGACCGGGATGGTTTGTTCGACCCCTTGCGCACCGCCGGGGAAACCCGCGGGAGGCGAAAGCCATACGTACGGCGCTTCGACGATGACGCCGTCGTACAGCGGCGGGCCGCCAATCGGGGCCAGCCGCTGCGCCGCGACGACGATCGCGAGCCCGATTGCGAGGGCGAACAGGCCGAGCCTGCGGCGCGCCATCAGATCCACCAGGTCGCAAGGTCGGCGACGACGTGCGCTGCCGCGGGCGCGGCAGGGCCGCCGAACCAGAGCCGCAGCCCACCGAAGATGAGACCGACGCCAACATCGAGCGGAACCACGGACCAGCCGTAGACAGGGACGTGGATGAGGGCGAAGAGCAAGCTCGTGAGCAGAAGCGCCGCCACGTCGCCGGCACCCTCCGCTGCCCAGCGCCAGAGCGAGCCCCGCAGAACGAGCTCCTCGGCCGTGGCAACGAGGCTTGTGACGAGCACCCACGGCGCAAATGGGGCCGCGTGCCCGAGCGTCATCGGGAGAACGGGCCAGCGAGAAGCCGCCGAAATCGCGACAAGAAGTCCTCCGGCGACTACGCCCGCCAGCAAGGCTTGCGCGCGCGGGCGGGAAGGCGTCCAGCCTCCTACCGCCGCGACGGCAACGAGCGCCGCGCCGAACACCAGCCCTTCACTCACGCCGTCGAGCGCCGCCGTGCGGAAGATCTGCCAGCGCAAGCCCACCGCCAGGCCGAGGCCGCCGAGAACCACGACCGCCCGCAGAAAAGCTCGTGTGCGGCCGTCTCTTCTTGGTAGATCGGCCGCGAGCGCAGCGGCGGTCATCGCGGGAGCGGCACAAGCGTTGCGTCGATGGGCGAGGTGGCAAACTGGGCGGGCCAGACCGTGACGCTCGTCGCGGCTACGGTCCCGCCGGCCGGAGCTGGGCCGATCCCGGCATGCCATTGCCAGACGACCGCCGCGGCCAACTCGTTCTGGCCGAGTCGAGCCGGATCGCTCGAGAAGCGGAGCCCGGATCCGTTCGGGAGGCTGCCATCGGGCAGGTCCATGGATCTTGCGGCAGCGGCTATCGAGGCGGGATCGAATCCGTGAGCGGTCGGAAGCACGTCGTGGAAGAGCGCCCACGCGGCTGAGAAGCCCGCGAGTCCTTCTTCGGACGGTTGACCCGAGCTGCCGGCTGCCAGCCACGCCGTGGCGAAGCGCTCGTACAGCGCGCGAGCCGCCGGCGTGAGAGCGTTCGGGTTGAAGCCGCCGGTCGGCCGGTCCGATGCGAACACTCCCACGGCATCGGGTCCGAGTTCCTCGCCGAAGTCCCCGACACACTGGGCCATCGTCGAGCCGATCAGCGCGCCGACGTGGACGTTCGCCGCGATCATGGCTCGGCGGAAGGCTTCGCCATCGGGGATGTGGGCCGCGAGGATCACCACGTCGGGCCGCGAAGCGACCAGCTTGTCGAGCACGGTGGGCCAATCCGGCAGTAGAGGTTGTAGTCGATCCGAGCCGCCAGCACCGCGGCGGCTCGTGGCGATCCCGGTTTGCGCGGCATCGGCCACCGAACGAGCGTAGTCGTCATTCGCAGCGACGATCGTCACCCGCAGGTCCGAGGCCGTCTTGCCCAGGAGCGGCGCCAGCTCGCTGGCAGCGAATGTGGCCGAGTTGCTCCCCAGACGCGCGCCATCGGCTCCGACGCGGAACACCAGGGGCAGACCGCGGCCGGTCAGCTGGTCGGCCACGGCTCCGGACTCCCAGTAGACGAGGCCGGCGTCTGCGGCCGCGCCGCTTACCGCCATCGACAGGTCCGAGGCGTACGAGCCGACGACGACAGAGGCGCCCTCGGCCTTGAAGGCAGCCACGACCTGCGGAGCCGCATTTGCGTCGGAAACGTCGCGAACGTCAAGGACTATCTGACGTCCGGCTACGCCACCGTCCGTGTTCACCAGGTCTGCCGCGAGCTGGATGCCCAGCCGCTCCTGTCCGGCGAGTTCTGCGGGCATCCCGGTGAGCGGCAACACGACCCCGATCCGGAGAGACGGCGTCGAAGCGACCGGCGTCGTTGCCGCCGTCGAACAAGCGGCGACCAGGACCACCCCCAGAAGCGGAGCGGCTACTCGAATCCTTGTCCACATCGATCGACTCCTCATTTGGACGTGAAGAAGACCTGCGTCGACCAGTCGCGCGGGTTGAACGGCGCATGGTCGTTCGCGACGAACTCGGCCTTGAGCACGTGAGTGCCCGGCGTGATCGGCAGGTCCTTGGTCAGGCTGTACTGCATGTAGACCAGGGTGTTGTCGAGGTAGAGATGGACGTGGCCCTGATCCGGGCGAATGTCCTCGTTGGTGTCCGGCACGATCGTCGCGCCGGTCAGGCCCACGACGACGTGGAGCGTGCTGCCATTGATCACCTCGTCGGGCGTGGGCGAGACGATGCTCACCTTGGCCGTCGTGGACGGCCGCGAAGCGGGTGCGTAGCTCGTGTAGGCGGCGTAGGCGCTCGGTACGACGAGCGAATCGGGGACGTTATCGGAGGGCGGACTGCTGCAGGCAGCGACGAGCGCCGCCAGGGCGAGAGCTGACGCCAGGGAAAGGGATCGCGAACCAAGGGGACGCATGGGATACCTCATCAGCTTTGGGTGATGGTCAGTTGCGTTCGGAGCGACGCGCCATCGGGGCCGGTGGCGCTGATGACGAATTCGGCGGGGAATGCGGCCACCTGCGCGGGCGCCGCTTCGTGACCGGAGTCGAGGATCTGGGGCACGAGGGCCGTCGAGGCCCCCGAAGCTCCGAGCTGGGTCATGGCCACGTCCGAGACCGGCATCTCGTGACCGCTCGCATCGAACCAGGTTGCGTGCAGGAGATTGGCACCGGGCTTACCCGGATCCAGATAGACCTGGACGGTACGCCCGCTCCCGAGGTGAGCGGTATAGATGGTCGGCAGACCCGGCACACGGTTCACGTCGATCTGCTGTGGAGGGACACGCACGGAGACCGTCAGGTCGACCTCGACCGAGGTCGTTGGTTCGGTCACGAGGGCCGCCACCGACCAGTTGCCGTCGATGGACAGGTTGGCGCCGGTGCCGGCGAACACGCCTGCCGACTGGCGGACGAGGTCGAGCGTGGAAGCGCCGATGTCCGGTCGTGCGGGCAGGCGGAAGGTCAGACGAACGGCGCTGGCGTTCACGGCTGCTCCGGTGTCGTAGTCGGTGAGTCGCGCGAGGAATCCGTTGCTTCCGACGATGCCCGGGGAAACCGTGAGGCGCAGGCGAACCGTTGTCGCGAAGTCGGTGCCCGAGACCTCGAGCGGGCCGGCGGTGGTCGCGGAGGCGGCGGCCTGGGGTGCACCCCCTTGGCTCGCGGCCGAGACTTCCGCAGGCGGCGCAATGTTCACAAGGAGCGCAGCAACCAGCAGGATCGCGGTGCCGATCGAGATCTCGAGCGAACCTGTCCGGCGCAGCGGGCCGAGGCCGCGGATCGCGGCGGGCACGTTCCGGAAGTGATTGAGCGCTCCGAGACCGGCGATCGGGATGAGCAGCGCCACCTTGAGCAGTACCAACCGGCCGAAATCGGTCGAAAACAGCGCGTCGAGGGAGCCGATATCGACGATCGCGCGGAGGGTTCCGGTCACGACCACGGCTGCCAGGCCCAAGCCCGCGAGGTTCGCGAACCGGCGGGCGATCTGGGCCTTCGATATGGTTTCGACGCCCCGAACCTCGAGGAGCAGAACGACGAGGCCGCCCAGCCACAGGCCCACGGCCAGCAGATGGAACCATTGGAGAGCGATCTGCGCGGGAGCGAGCGTCTCCGAGGCGGCATGGCTCAGGTCGGCTTCAACGAGCAGAGCCAGGCCGCCCGAGACCCCGGCGCCAACCTGCAGCCAACGACGGACGCGGACGCGTCCTGCACCATCGATTCGCCAGGCTGCGAGGGTGAGCACCGCCGCAGCGACGAGGGGCGCCAGCCGAAGGACCGCGTCGCGACCGAGGCTCGATGCCGGGAGATCGGCCAGCGATGCGCCGGCGTCGGCGATCTGACCGGCCATGAGCAGCAGCGTGCCCAGGACCGCGACGGCCGTTTCGCCGACCGCCAGCCGCAGGATCGTCTTCGTCTGCGGATCGTCGAGGCCCCGGACCAGCAGCGCCCCTGTGATGCCGCAACCCACCAGCCCGAGCAGGCCGAGGAAGAGGAGCAGGCGTCCGAGGATCGTGAGAAGAGAACCACCCGACGAGCTCTGGACCGAACCTGAGGCAGATGCCCCGGAGCCGGAGCCAGCTGGCGGGGCGGCCGTCCCGACCGAGAAGGCATACGAACCTGCTGCGACGTGGCCATCGACAGACGACACAGTTCGCCATGACACGGTGTAGACGCCGTCGGGCAGCGGAGCCAACGGCACCATGAGCTCATCGGGCTTGCCCGGGATCGCGGTTACGCCGCCGGCGGACCGTTCCGCTCCGCTGCTGTCGAGAACGTGGACGATCGAGAGCTTCGGGTCCGGAGACTCTGTGAACGTGAGCGTCAACGACGCCGGCGAGGTGGCAACGGCCGTATTGGGTGCCGGGTTGGCCGAGACGAGAAGGGCGTGCGCGTCCACGGCGGCGGTCGCGATCCACGCGAGACCTGCCGCCGCGATAAGCGCGACGAGCGCCCGGCGCATCGAGCTAGACCCGTCGCCGCGACGCTCGAAGGCCGACGAACAGGCCGGCGAGTCCGAGCAGGACGCCGAGCCCGCCGACGGCCGAGCCGACGATCAGTGCCCGTGAGGCGTCGCTGGCCGCGTTGGTGGCAGCCTGCTGAGCCGCGCTGGCCGCGGATTGCGCGCTCGTGGCGCGGCCGTCGACCCGCTGGACGAGCGTCGAGACATCGCCAATGGCCGGTTCCTTGACCGGAAACTGGACGTCGGTGCCGGCCGTCACGCTGTCGAAGGTCTGGTCCGACGAAGTCGAGGTCTCGTCGACCGCGGTCCCGTGGATCGAACCTGTCAGATGGAAGGTGTAGTCGCCGACTTGGGTCGGGATGAGCGACGCGGTGTATTCGCCGGGCGTTCCCAGACCGGTATCGGGGTCGAACGACGGTTGCAACGGAAGGGCCGCGGTTTGCTGCCCCGCGGTCGAGACAACGACGCTCAGATCGCCCGGAGCGAGATCGTTGACCGGGTTTCCTCCAGCGTCTTTGACGACCACCTGGACGGCGTTCTCGACGCCGACGTATGTCGGCTCGTGGAGCCAGCCCATGGCGACGCTGTACGTGCCGAATTGTTTGACGACGTGGGCGCTGACCGCCGATGAAACGACCAGAGAGAGCAGGAGAGCGGCACCGAAGGAGATGCCGGCCGCTCGAAGGCGCATGGGAATCCTTTCTGCAAGCGCCACCCATCGGGAGGCGGGACTTGAGTGTCCGAAGCTATGCAGGAAGGCAGAGCGGAGGGGCGCGGCCGGCCAGATTTCGGCCGAGGAGAGAAGATGCGCGGACCAATATTCCGGTTGGGCGGCGCGGTCGGTAGCTCTCCCCTGAGCGCGGAAGCCGGGTCCGGCCCGCCTCGACGAGCGCCTCGAGAGCGGCTATGCCCCAGGTAAAGAGCGCGCCCACCGCGGCGACGGCGAGACTGACGAACAGGAAGACCTGGACCGGCCCGACCGATGCGGAGGAATCGAGGACGGAGAGGCCTGGAAGCGATTGTCCGATCGACCAGCGCTCGTAGTTCTCCTGCACGACAAACAGAAGAACCGCAATCGCGAAGACGCGAGCCCAGAGCGGCAGGAGGGCGCGAACGTAGGCGGCGACTCGCAGTCGTCGATCTTGATCCGTTCGGCCCAGCCGTCGGACCAACCGAGCGAGCCAGATGAGTCGCGCCGCCCCGGCGGCAAGAAGCAGCCCGGCGAGCGCCAGAACCACCCGCACCGTCTCGGACCAGCGGCCGTCATGGCCCGTCCGAGCCAACGCGACGCCGTAGTCGGCGCCGTACGTGAGCAGGAAGACCAGGTTGTGGGCAATGACAAGCGCCGCCAGCGAGAGCACGGCGGTGAGACTCAGGCCGAGGACGCGAGCCCGCATGGTCCGGAATGTAGCGCCGAACAAGGTGGGGAGCGGCAACCCCAACGAGTTAGCCCACCTGCCGCGTCACTGCGCGGCCAGGACCTCTCCACGTGTCGCGCAGCAAGACAACGTGGCGAGGAGCCCGTTGGATAGATGGGTGGCTGGCTGGCCGATCCCCTGTCGATAGCGTGTCGGCAAGGCTCCGGCCTTCGCTTGACATCCGGGCGCCGACGCATCAAGAGACCCGATCAGCAATCGAGACAGTCCGGCTATCGGTCTTGCTGGCCGGTCCGGCCTTCCGTGCTAGAAGCCGGATAGAGCTGTGACGACATCGGCGGGAACGGTTCGCGGCTGAAGATGGCCTCGACCGGCAGGCCGAAGTACTCGGCCGCCCGGAGGGCCAGGTCCAGGCTCGGGTTGTACTCTCCGCGCTCCAGATAGCCGATAGTCTGGTAGTTCACGTGCAGGGCGTCGGCCAGCGCCTGGCGCGACAGGCCGCGTTCGGCCCGCAGGACGGTTAGGCGGTTGTGGAGGACTGGTTCCGTCCGGTCGGCGGTCTTCGTCATCAGAGTTCGGCCGGCGGGTCAGGCTCGAGCCATGCCATGACCGCCACGGGGAGCATTTCCAGGCACAGGCACAGCACGGCGACGCCGCAGGCAAGGGCGATGATGCTCGTCAGGTCCAACGTGATCCCTCCCCAGGAGCCCAGTGGGAAGAGAAGCATCACCACGCCAGGGGCAACTAGGAGCATCAAAGTAACCGCCGCCACCCCTGCGACCACGATCCGATGGCTGAGGTTGGTGGCGGTATCGCGAAGCTGCCGCTGGCGCTCGTCTGGCCCGCTTGGCCCAATCGCCGCTCTCCAGCCCTGCTCGAGCACAGCTCCGGCTACCCCCGCCTGAAGCACGGGCAGGAGCTCCGTTGACGAGACGCCCCAAACGACCGAAGGCTGTGCCGGCACCCCTCCGTGAAGCCAGAGCATGACGATGGCCTCCGGCAGCGCCAGATAGGCCACCACCACGATCAAGCGCCGAGTTCTTCGAGACAGATGAGCCACCCGCTCTGAGAAGGAGCGGCCAGGTGCCGGCCCGGATTTCCACGACTGCATTGATGAGCCCTCATTCGGACGACTGTAGTAGCATGTCGTACTGTAGTATCTATACAACATCCTGTCAAGTGGACCGACGCGATGATCGGGATTGCCCCTACCTCGGCCAGGGTCTCGCACTGACTCGCGAGCCGCTTGGCGTATCGATAACCGACGCCCGCCGACTCAGGCCAGCTCGGCTGCCAGCTCCGCCGGCTCGGTGACCGGCCTGCGGCAGGCGAAACCGTGGCAAACATAGGCAGTTGCCCGGCCGTCGACCGCGAAACGGCCGCGCAGCAGATCCAGTGTGCTCGACTCGGGGTTGCCCAGCGCCAGTACCCTGTACGGCTGAAACCCGCGCCGCGCGACTGCCAGCAACGCCTGCGTGTCCGCTACCCCCGAGTCACCGACGATCGCTACCTGCGCTACCGGCGCCGAAGCGAAGTCGAGCGCCAACAGCCAGGCCGGGAATGCGCGTGGGTATCGGGCTGCGACCTGCTCCATCTGGCCCAAGGCCCGTTCGGCAGCGTCGCGTAGGCGTCCATCACCGGTCAGCTCGGCCAGCCGAAGGATCACGGCGGCTGCCGCCGCGCCGCCCGACGGAGTTGCGCCGTCCTGCGTCTCCTTCGGCCTCACGATCAGTGGCTCGGCGTCGCTGGCCGCGTCGAACCAGCCGCCCGCGGCGTCCGCGAAGTCCCGCTCCACGACACCAACCAGTTCGCCTGCCGCCACCAGCCATCGCTCCTCGAACGTGGCTTCGTAGAGGCACAGCAGCCCGTCGGCGAGGCAGGCGTAGTCGTCGAGGCCACCTCGCCCGGCGGTTCGACCGGACCGGAACGACCGCGCCAGCCGGCCGTCCGGGCTACGCAGCAGACGCAGAGCAGCCTCGGCTATGCCTTGTGCTACCGCCAGGTCCGCGGACCGCTCGAGCACCGGGATCGCCTCGGCAAACGCGGCCAGGGCGAGCCCGTTCCAGGCCGTCACCGCCTTGTCGTCCAGGGCTGGCTGGGGCCGGCTATTGCGACGCTCCAGCAGCAAGCGACGGGCGAGTTCCAGCCGACGGCTGACCTCCCGCGCAGTGAGCCCGTGCAGGGCCGCCACCTGCTCATCGCTTGCCACACGGGAAAGGATCGTCCGGCCCTCCCAGTTGCCGGCGGCGGTGACGCCGTACGCTGACGCGAAGAGCTCGTAGATGCCGGGCTGCTCGTCACGCGGCGCCGGCTCGGGATTGGGACCGTCCGCAGGTCCCGCATCGGCCGTCGCTCCAGCAAGCACGGCCGCGACCTCATCCAGAGTCCACACGTAAGTCCGACCCTCGATCCCGTCGGTGTCGGCGTCCTGGCTGGCGGCAAACAGCCCATCCGGGGTGCGCATCTCGCGGGCCAGGTAGTCGAGCGTGGTCTGCACCACTTCCCTGAAACGTGGCTCGCCGGTGAGCTGGTAGGCGTGGAGGTAGACCCGCGCCAGCTGGGCGTTGTCGTACAGCATCTTCTCGAAATGCGGCACCAGCCAATCCGTGTCGGTCGCATACCGGTGAAAGCCGCCCCCGATCTGATCGTGGATCCCGCCGTCGGCCATGACGTCCAGGGCGCGAACCGCCGTGGCCAGGACGCGATCGTCGGGTGCTGCGCGGGCCCGTCGCAACACCAGGTCGATGACCGCCGGCTGGGGGAAACGTGGCGGCCCACCCCAGCCGCCATGCTCGAAGTCGAAGTCGGCCACCAAGCGCTCCACGGCTGCGGATACGACACCACCCTGTGGTTCGTTCGGCCGCCGGCCCGGCAGTCGGACGACGTCAGGCTCACCGACGACGCGGGCGGGCGATTCCGGCCGTAGCTCCTCGGTCTCGGTCCTCGGCTCGTCGGCCCGGCCCGTCGCGCGGCCCTGCAGCTCAGCCGTGAGCCGATCCGCCGCGGCCTCGACATCGGCCCGACGCTCCGCCCATGACGTGGTCACGGCCGCAAGGACCTGCCGGAACGACGGCATGCCGTATCTCGGATCTCGCGGGAAGTAGGTGCCGCCGTAGAACGGTCGGCCGTCGGGCGTCAGAAAGAGACTCATCGGCCAGCCCCCTCCGCCGGTCATCGATTGGAGCGCCGCCATGTATACCGCGTCAAGGTCGGGCCGCTCCTCGCGGTCGACCTTTATCGCGACGAACCCGGCGTTCAGGACGTCGGCCGTCTCCGGGTCCTCGAACGACTCGCGCTCCATGACGTGGCACCAATGACACGCCGCATAGCCGATGGACAGGAAGATCGGCCGGTCGGCGTGGGCTGCTCGCGCGAGTGCCTCGGCTCCCCACGCGTACCAGTCGACCGGGTTGTGGGCGTGCTGGAGCAGGTAGGGGCTCGTCTCGGCAGCCAGGCGGTTCGGCGTCCCAGGCATCGGCTCGATCGTAATCGAAGGCGGGAATAGACGATCCAGAGACGCTCGCCGAGGCCGCCACCCGAGCCGCGGGTTCCTCATCACAAGATAGGTGCCGTTGAGTGGCACAAGCACTTGGTCGCGGCGGGGGTGACGGCAATCGTCCGTAGTATTCGTTGGTGAAGAAGATCGGGTTCCTCTCGTTCGGGCATTGGTCGCCGTCGTCGCACTCACAGGTGCGCACGGCGGCGGATTCGCTGATCCAGTCGATCGAGCTCGCCGAGGCGGTCGAGGATCTGGGGGCCGACGGCGCCTACTTCCGGGTCCACCACTTCGCCCAGCAGCTCGCCTCCCCGTTCCCTCTGCTGGCGGCGATCGGCGCCCGAACCAATCGCATCGAGATCGGGACGGCGGTCATCGACATGCGTTACGAGACCCCGCTGTACATGATCGAGGACGCCGGGGCCGCCGACCTCATCGCCGGCGGCCGGCTGCAGCTCGGAATCAGCCGCGGCTCGCCCGAGCAGGTCATCGACGGCTTCCGATACTTCGGCCATGTGCCGCCCGACGGCAAGACCGACGCCGACATGGCCCGTGAACACACAGAGGTCTTTCTCCAGGCACTGACCGGCGCCGCGTTCGCAAAACCAAACCCCTCCCCTATGTTCCCGAATCCGCCTGGGTTGCTTCGCCCGGAGCCTCATTCGCCCGGGCTGCGCGATCGGATCTGGTGGGGCGCGGGAAGCCGCGCCACGGCCGAGTGGACGGCGCAGCAGGGCATGAACCTGATGTCGTCGACGTTGCTGACCGAGGACGCGGGCATCCCGTTCCACGAGCTCCAGGCTGAGCAGATCCGGCGGTTCCGCGATGCCTGGACCGCCGCTGGGCACAAACGCGAACCGCGAGTGTCGGTCAGCCGCAGCATCTTTGCGCTAGTCGACGACCGCGACCGGGCGTACTTCGGGCGGGGCAATCAGGCCTCGGATCAGGTCGGCTACCTCGATGCGCAGACCAAGGCGATCTTCGGGCGGTCGTATGCAGCCGAGCCGGACGTCCTGGTGAAGGAGCTCGCCGGGGACACCGCGATCCAATCGGCGGACACGCTCCTGCTCACGGTTCCGAACCAGCTCGGCGTCGAGTACAACGCCCACGCCATCGAGAGCATTCTCAAGTTCGTGGCGCCGGAGCTTGGCTGGCGATAAGCCGGGCCGGCCATACGAGGTTCGAAGGGACGCGAAAGTCGTGGATCAGATCGCGCCGCCGCTGAGTCCGCCCGTCGGGAATACGGATCGAGGCATTCTCTCCTCGAAGCGGCCGCCCTGGCCGGCTCTACCAGACTCCGTTCACGACCATCCGAGCGCCCCAGGCTTCCACCGCTGTCGGGAACTCGTTGCGGACCTCAGTCCAGCTGTGCATCCAGATCGACTTGACCCAGTTATGCCCGACATGGGTCGCCGTCAGGATCTTGTCGAAGTTCTCGGCCTGCGCTCCGTAGAAATCGTTGGCCGGTGCGGCGACCACGATGAAGAACGAGCTTGCCTTCTGCTCGCTGGTGAAGTCGGGACACCAGCAGGGCCGGCGACACCTTGTCCATCTCGGCCTGGCTGTCGTTGTACGGATGGGAGGCGGAACCCGAGCCGATACCGGCGTAGAAGTAGCCCGAGAAGGAAATCGAGGTGGTGAACACGTCCGGGTGCCGCGCGAGCAGCATCGCGGCGCAGAACCCACCCGCGGACTGGCCCATGATGCCTCGCGCGATCGGGTCCTTGATCGTTCTGAACTGAGAGTCGATGTATCTCACGACGTCGCCGGAGATGAAGGTCTCGAGCCACATCTGCTTGTCGGTCGAGTCCGCGCACTGGCTGTCCGGGAACGGCGCCCCGCTGGAGTTGACGAAGACGACTATCGAGGCAGGCATCTCCCCCGAATCGATGAGCTGGTCGAGCGCGCCGATGACGCCCGTCCCGCCGTTCCACAGCTCCAAACCCGTCGGAGCCTCGTACAGGACCGGGTACTGCCGGTCGCCGGATGTGTCGTACTCGGGCGGCGTGTAGACGTTCACGTCGACGGTCTTGGCGGTGCCGTTTATCCACGGGGCCGGGAAATCGAACCGCGTCACCCGTCCCGCGCCGGTGGGCTTCCACGCCAGCCATGGCTTGGTACCGGGGCTGGCGTGTGGCGTTGGGCTCGGTGACGGCGACGGCGTCGCCAGCTGCGGATCGCGCGTGCCGGAGGGCGAAGGAGTGGGCGTAGGCGTTGGTGCCGGGGTGGGCGGAATGCTGACGAGCGGGACGGAGTTGCCGGGCGCGAGCGCGACGAAATGACCGCCGCCGAGCATCAGCGAATTCGGCGCGAGATTGACCATGTTGCCGAAGGCAGGGACGGTGACGACCAGCAGCGCGACGACCAGTACGGCCGCCAACGGCCGGCGGGCAGCCCCGCGGTTCGGCTTGCGCGCCCCAACCATCTCGACGACGGAGGTTCCGGTCGCGATCAGCGACGGCCGGAGAGCGGCAGCGAGCGTCGCGCCGGCCCAGGCCGAGATGAACCCGATCACCACGAGCGTGGCCAGGGTGAGCGTCCAGCCGATCGGGTCGAAAGAGCCCAGCGCGCCGGTCGCGGCAAGGGCATCTTGAGTCTCCGTGATGAATGTCTGACCGAACAGCGCGGCCACGGCCAGCGTGCCGAGCAACGCTCCGATGCCGGGGCGACCGACCGCCAGCGTCGCGGCGACGGCCGCTATGGCACTCACCAGGAGGGTGGTGATCAGCTGAGCCCGATCCGCGTCGAAGCCCATGATCACGAGGGTCCGGTCGGTCTCCTCGACCGTGCCGGAGAAGACGGCGACGAGCAGGACCAGGGCCGCCACCACGAAGCCGGTGACGGGTCGGGGAATCCTCCTGAAGGCGCTGGAGGCGCAGCCCGCGGATCCGGCCGGCGGCCGTTGCGGGGAAGCGGCCGATTCGCTGGGCAGCGTTGGCGGTTAGCCGGCGAACCCCGGCCAGGCGGGCCGCCAGCTCGGACCTGGCCCGGCTCCCCTTCCGCCGCGGTTTCCAGCTGGTCGTATCGAGCCAGCAGCTCCACGCTTTCGTACGCGAGCGTGCCGCCTGTCGCGGTCTGCAGCTGGTGCATCGTGCCCAGACGTCCGGCGCGCAGCTCGTCGGCGTCACTGAGCGCGGCAGTCTCAAGCGGACCGTCCTGAGGCCGGCCGGCTTTGCGGCGGAGTGACTTCATGCAGCGGCAGCCCGGGGCGTGACGCGGCGGCGGCCGGGCAGATGGATGGCGCCGGAGAGGTGGACTCGCATGAGACCGATCACGAACCCGACAAGGTCCCGGCGCCTGCGCATGGCCCCGTATCGGGGGATCCAGTAAGGGTCGAACTTGCGCTTGAACACGAACAGGCCGCGCACGTCGTACCAGCGACCGACAAGCCGGCCGGCGTTGGCGAGCAGGCGCTCCTCCCAGGTTCCAGTGGCATGGTCGAGTCCGGCGAGCGGAGCGAGCCCGAGCGAAAGCGTGCTCGCACCGGAAGACCGGAACGCGACCGCGGCCTCGGCGATGCACGCCTCCACTACGCCCGGCGGGCCGTCCGGGGCGCGGCGCATCAGATCGAGGACCCAGCCGCCGTCCACGCCGGTCCTGCGGAACGTGGTGTAGCCGAGCGCGCGCCCGGATGGGTCGACGGCCACCGATACCGGTTGCCAGCTCAGCGCGGCGCGGTCGAAATGGCTGATCGTGAAGCCCATCTCAGGGCCCGCACCCTTGCGCCATTGCGCGTCTATGGCCTCGAGATTGTCGAGCAGAGCCGCCTCATCCGCTGGCGAAATGCCCTCGCCAAACCAGCGGAAGGTGACGCCGTCCTTGCGGCAGCGGGTGATGGTGTGGCGCAGGTTGGCGCGCCGGGGACCCGTGAGGTCGAAGGTCGACAGGTCGACGATGGCCTCCTCGCCGACCTTGAACATGCGGAAGCCCGCATTCACGAGGAGGGCCCGACTGGCGGCGGTCGCCTGATAGACGACGGGCCACCGGTCGAGCTTCCGGCACCGGGTCAGGAACTCGGAGAACACCTTCGGTCCCGCCTCAGGCGAGCCGATCAAGTCGCCCAGGACGACGGCCGTTCGACCGGCCATGCCGTAGACGACTATTCCGTCGGCGTCCGGCGGGCTGAACACGTGCTTGTCCTCGCCGAGCTGGAAGGGCAGCAAGGCGCCGCAGCCGTACTTGTCGGTGATGGCGCGCGCTCGGGCCAGGGTCGTCGGATCGGCCGGCGGCTCCGGAACGCGGGAGAGGACGCCGAGAGCGGCCAGCATGATCGGAAGGCGCGACGCGATGATCAGGAAGCCGACGAGCGCGTCGCGGCTGGTCTGGTGGAGGACCCGCGTCGCGGTGCCGTCGCTCATGCCGAGCGCGTTGCCGAGGGCTGAGGTTATGTCTCCGACCGCACCCAGAGGCGTAGGCCAGGCGCCGGTCGCGGCGATGATCAGCGACGTCTCGAGGCCGATGGCCAGGCCGCCCACGAGCAGCAGGGCCAGGATCCGACGCCGCCAGCTCGCGGCCGTCTCGACTTCGTAGCGCCGTCGGTCCGCCAGGAGCACGGCCAGCAGGCCGCCGATGACCAGGACCCCGAAGGGATGGGAGAGTTCGCGCGCCTGGCCGACCAAGGTGACCGCCAGGATCGCGATGGCCAGCCACCAGGCCCCCGATCTGCCGCGGATCAGTCCGAGGGCCAGGGCACCGAGGCCGATGGCCCACAGGACGGCCAGGACCGGGTCGCCGGCGGCGGGGTCCATCGGCACGTACCCGTCGAGCCACGTGGTCGCGGGGCGGAGGAACGTGAAAACGTAGGCGAGCGATGCGGCCGCGCTGACGGCCAGCAGCGCGGCGGGAGCCCACGAGGCGGCACCGACCGCGAGCCGCAAGGAAAGGCGGCCCCTGGCCAGATGATCGGTCGTGCCTGCGGTCATGTTCTCCATCCTTGGCGGGCGATGTTACCTGAAAGGCCGTCGACCAAAGACGCACGACCCGAGCCGGCGGTTACCCCGCGGCTTTCAGCGGCCTCCCTGTTCCGCCCTTCACGAACGCGCGAGCCTGCGCAACAACCCCTCACCATGACGGTAGCTCCCGTGGGACCTATCCAGGTCCCGCCTCCAGCTCGATGACCTCGTAATGATCGGCATTGGCCGGACGTTCGATATCCGTAAGCTCCGTGTCGGCCAGGGCGCTGTTGAGACGGCCTCCAGTCGCCGTCAGCAGGAGATCCCAGTCTGCCCAGGCTGTCAGAACGACCACGCCGGCCTCACCAGCCTGCGCGATCGATCCATCCTGGTCCCTGCTCACGCCCGCCACCAGGGTCAGAAGGCCCTCTCGCGTTGCCAACCGACCAACGGTTTCGAGCGCTCGCCGCTCCCACGTCTCCACGGCATCGGCTGCGATCGTCGACCTGTAGACGCGCAGTATCCGGGCGCCTCCGCAGTCCAACCCGGCCGTGGCGACAACACGATAGCGACTCGAACGCTCCACGCCAAGCAATGCGGACTTGGCGGAGAGAATCCGCGGACGGCCTGCATCGTCCGTGCCCCGCCTGAACGCTTCCCATCCGTCCCAGACCGTCGCTGCCAGGTGCTCGCGGCCTTGCGTGCCGAGACGGCGGCCGAAGCACCTCTTGACATAGCCCTCGTCTACGGGCGCGACCGTCGCCTGGTGGCGCAGGAAGCGGACGACCTCCTCCTCGTGGCCGGCGACGACCCGATACTCAAGCAGGTGGACTATCACCGTCGAAAAGGCCCCCCAAGTAACTAATGCGCTCCTTCCTGATTTTAGAGCCACCGTGCCACTTGCTACCGCATGGTGAGACTCAATCTCGCTAGGGGCGAGTCGCGCATCGCCGCTCGCTCGTGTACCGTCTCGGCGTAACGAGCATGCGAGGCAGACCGTGGCAGTCCACGAGATAGAGCTGACGGACGCCGGCTGGGCACGTCACGACTTCTACATGCGGCTGGCCCTGGTCGTCGAATTGGGGGCCAAGTGCCTGGGATCGCACGTCGGGGCGGTGATCGTGCGGGACGATCGGGTCCTCGGCAGCGGCTACAACGGAACGCCGGCCGGGTATCCGAACTGCACCGAGACGGAGAGAGGCTGCCGCCGTTGCGCGCTCCGGAGTGAGCAGCCCGAAGCCGGCTTGTCGGGCAGGCTCTACGACATCTGCCTGTGCGTCCACGCGGAGCAGAACGCGATGGCCACGGCGGCGCGCTTCGGCGTCGCGATCGACGGGGCGATTCTCTACACGACTCTCCAGCCCTGCTTCAACTGCCTGAAGGAGCTGATGCAGGTCCGGCTGCGCGGGGTCGTCTTTCTGCGCGAGTGGCAGGCCGGGCATCCGGACTATGTCTGGGTCGCAGAAGAGTACGCGCGGCTCGTCGAACACTACCGATCGCTGGGCAACGTGTTCGCGAAGCTGGCTCAGGCGGACGCACGACCGGCCGTCCAGCTCGAGATCGGCCACCCGATTTAGAGGCCAGAGCGTCAAGCGGTGCCCGGCGGCGCATTTGCGGACGGGCGCGGGTCCCGATTGCTGGGCCATAATCGGAGGCCATCGGTATCGCGCCCGCGGCTGACCCGTCGCCGTCATCCGACAGGAGTCTGCATGGTCTACGTGGACGCGCTCGCGCGCGTCGTTCCGGTTCTCCTGCTCTTCGTCCTGGGCGCGCTGCTCCGACGCCGCTCGGTGATCCGCCCCGATACGGTCGACGACCTGCGATCGATCGTGCTCAAGCTGGCCCTGCCTTCGGCGTTGTTTCTGACGTTCCTGCGGGTCTCGCTCGAACCGCGCTACCTCTGGATCGTCGTGAGCGTCTTCGGAGCCTGCGTAGTCGTCCTCGTCGCGGGCCGCTGGATCGGTCGGGCCATCGGGGTGACGTCGCCGCTGCTGCCCGCGCTTCTGACCGGGTTCGAGGCGGGCATGCTCGGCTACGCGATCTTCGGCGCCACTTTCGGCTCGGCCGAGCTGTATCGATTCGCCATCGTCGACATCGGCCAGGTCGTGTTCGTCTTCTTCGTCCTGGCGACAGTCCTCGCGCGCGGTTCCACCGGCGAGATGCCTTCGTTGCGATCGACGGGCCTGTCATTCGTCCGGACGCCGGTCATCCTGGGCATCGCGGGCGGGATCCTCGGCAGCTTCTTCGGGCTCGGCTCCTTCCTCGACGGCAGCTCCATGGGCAAGGCCGCACTCGAGACGCTATCGCTCGTCGCCTCGCTGACGACGCCGCTCATCGCCATAGTCATCGGCTACGGCACGCGTCTGAGTTGGGGGTCGCTCGGCCGGCCAATTCGGACGGTTGCCGTCCGTCTGGCGATCTGGGTAACCCTCGCGATCGTCTTCGACGTCGTGGTAGTCGATGGGTTGCTCCATCTCGATAGGCTCCAGCAGGCCGCGGTCATGACAATGGCCATCCTCCCGCCTCCCTTCGTCATTCCGCTGTTCGTCGGACCGGATTCTCGCTGGGCCTATGCCCGAGAAGAGGCGATCAACACTCTGTCACTGGCGACTGTGGTGACTCTCGTAGCCTTCTCGCTCGTGGCGGTCGCCTTCGCCTGAGGGCCGCTCGGCGGAGAACCGCGCAGACAATCGAGCGGGCCAGGCCGGCTTCCTAGGCGGTAAACGGCGCCTACCGACAGGCGGGAGGCGCCTTCGCAGGGTCGACGCCGTAGCAGAGGTCGGCCTTCGTCGTCCAGCCCGCATCCAGCGCCACCTGCAGGTTGTCCTTCGTGATCGCCTGCGGCTTGACCGGAAGCGAGGGAATCTGGTTGTGGTCGGGCGAGGAGAACGGCGTGGTGCCCTTGACCTTGGAAATGTCCGGGTTCTTGCAGAGCGCGACCGCCGCATCGCCCGCCGTCGTCCCCAGCAGCCCCAGGTCCTGGTAGGCGTCCACAGTCTCGCTGCCAAGAGCGATTTCGTTCAGGCTCCATGTACTGATGCCCTGGCCGGCAACGGCGACCTTCCCGTCGAGGCCGACTTCCTTGAGGGCCGGGAGGACGCCATTGTCGGCCATGCCATCCCACCCGGAGATGACGGCATCGATCTCGTTCTTGTTCTTGGCCAGGATCGATGTCATCTCGACCTGGGTCTTGGATTCGTCAAAGCCCCAGATGTTCGTCTCGGCGACGATCTTGATGTCGCCACTGTCGATTGCGGGCTGCAGGACCTCATGGATACCGGAGGCCACCTGGTCGTCCAGGAGCGTTCCCTTGGTGCCTCTCATGATCACGTAGTTGCCCGTCGGCTTTGCGGCGAGGATGGCGCGCGCCTCCATCCGTCCGGCCTCCACCTCGTCGGAGGTGACCCAGAGAAGCCTTGGGCTGTCTATCAAGTACTCGTAGGCGATGACGGCGACGCCGGCGTCGACCGCCCTGTCGACCGCACTCTGGGTCACGGCCGGGACCGAGGCCAGGCCGTCGTACGGGGCCCGAACGATGATCACCTTCGCGCCATCCGCAACGAACTGGTCGATTTGCGCCGCCTGGGCATCGCTGCTCGAGTTGGCGCTGGCCATCTCGTACCTGTCGCCGGCCGCCTTGAGACGCGCCTTGATCGCGGGCTCGTCCCACACCGATATCCGCTCTTCCGCGTAGTTGTCCCACGCGGCGCCGACGAGGCAGCCCGCGACATTTGGCGCAGCGGGGCTGGGAGTTGGCGACGAGGGGGCGGTGTGGTTGGGAGTTGAGGACGAGGGGGCAGTCGGCGGGGTGCTGGTCAGAGCCGTCGAGCAGGCTGCGCTGATCAGGCAGGCGACAACGCCGATAGCCACGGCCCTGGGCGCGAAACCGTGCGATTTCGGCTTCCTCACGATGTCCCTCACTGGAAGCTCCCCTTGCGACAATCCACGCCGCTACCGCGAAGAGGATAGACCTTGAGCTGCCGCTTCGACGCTGTCTTCGTGCTCAAATGCTGATGGCCCAACCGGCCGGGTTACGGGGTGTAGAGCTCCCCCGACGGAATGTCGTCCCCGCCGTCGCCTCCCACGATCAGGACCTGGCCGCTGGCCAGCAACGTAGCCGTGTGGGTAGCCCGCGGAGTCGTCATGGACCCGGCCGCGCCGAACGAGCCCGCGTCCGGGTCATAGAGCTCCGCCGCCGTCCGGGGCGGCTCGTTTGGGTCGCCTCCGCTGATCAGGACTTTTCCGCTTGCGAGCAAGGTCGCGGCATGCATGAGCCGAAGGCCCGTTGGCGCCCGTGCGGCGCGCTACGAGATGGCGATCATGCGCTCCAGTGCGAGCCGGGCGGCGGCCGCAGTGTCCGCGGGAACCTCGATCTCGTAGACGCCGTGCAGCAGCGAGTCGCGTACCTTCTCGAGGGTGGTGAGCTTCATGTACTGGCAGACCGCCTCGCGGCTCACGGGTGTGAATCGCTTCCCAGGTGCTTTCTGCTCGAGGCGGTGCAGGATGCCTACCTCCGTCGCGACCAGGAAGCTGTCGGCGTTCGATCGCTCGGCGTAGGTGACCATACCTTCGGTCGAGAGGATGTGGGCCGGAGACCCGCCGAATTCGGCCGATGCGGCGTCGCCGACGGCCTCGATGATCTGGCTGGTGCAGCCACATTCCGGGTGAATGAGAAGCTCGGCGCCAGGTTCGGCTTCGCGCCAGGTTTCCACGTCGGAGGCTCGGATCCCGGCGTGGACGTGGCACTCGCCCAGCCAGATCGTGAGCTTGCGGCCGGTGACGCGCTGCAACCACAAGCCCAGGAACATGTCCGGCAGGAAGAGGATCTGGCGGTCCGCGGGGATCGCCTCGATGACGGCCCTGGCGTTGCCGGAAGTGCAGCAGTAGTCGCTCTCCGCCTTGACGGCCGCGGTCGTGTTCACGTACGAGACCACGATCGCGCCGGGATGCTGGGCCTTCCAGTTGCGGAGCTGCTCGACCGTTATCGAATTGGCGAGTGAGCAGCCCGCCGCGAGGTCCGGCAGGAGAACGCGCTTGTCGGGCGAGAGGATCTTGGCGGTCTCGGCCATGAATGCCACGCCGCAGAAGACGATCGTGGATTCGGGCGCGGAGGCGGCGAGGCGGGAGAGGCGGAGTGAGTCTCCGACGTGATCCGCCACGTCCTGGACCTCGGGCCGTTCGTAGCTGTGGGCCAGGATGACGGCGTCCCTCTCGCGAGCGAGGCGGCGAATCTCGGCCTGGAGGGCCGGGAAGGTGGCCGGGTCGCCGGGAGGTTCCACCGGGACGGATCGGGCGCTTGCCGCGCGTGCGGCTGCCCGGTCGGCCGTGGCCCGGTCGGCCGTGGCCTGGACGGGTCGCCCGGCCGGGGTCATTCGGTGACCTCGAGCGAGACGTCGAGCGCCCCCGCCGAGTGCGTGAGCGACCCCAGCGAAAGGAAGTCGACCCCGGTCTCCGCGACCTGGCGCAGGTTGCCCAGCGTGATCCCGCCGGACGCCTCGGTCTCGACCTTCCCGCCGACGACTTCGACCGCTTCACGAAGCTCCGCGGGGCTCATGTTGTCCAGCAGGATCCGATTGACGCCGGCGTCCAGCGCCTCACGGACATCCGCGAGCGTCTCGGCTTCCACCTGCAATCGAAGGCGCGGGGCCGACTCGTGCAGCCTGGCTACTGCCTCGGCGATGCCGCCCGCGAGGCGACGGTGGTTGTCCTTGACCAGAAGCGCCTCGCCGAGGTGGAGGCGGTGGTTCGTGCCCCCGCCGCATCGAACCGCGTACTTCTCCAGTTCGCGCAGGCCCGCAGTCGTCTTGCGCGTGTCCAGCAGAGTCGCTCCGGTGCCTTCCAGCTCGGCGACGCAGCGAGCCGTGAGCGTGGCGATCCCGGAGAGGCGGCCGATGAGATTGAGGGCCGTCCGCTCGCCGGACAGGATGGCCCTGGTCGGTCCGGAGATGCGGGCGATTTCGGCGGGCACCTGGGCAACGTAGTCGCCCTCGGCCACGGCCGGGGTCACGACCACGCGCGGATCCAGCGCGGCGAACACCGCGGCCACGATGGGCAAGCCGCACACGACGCCCGCCTGCTTGACCAGCAGCGACGCGACGCAGGTCGCATCCGGCCCGAACAGACCCTCGGTCGTGGGGTCGCCGAGAGCCATGTCCTCGTCGAGGGCGGCCGCCACGACCCGCGCCACCGCGTCAGGATCGGGCGGGCGAATTTGGCGGCGGGTCGCGTTGCGGGGAGTCGTTTCTGCGGTCAAGTCCAGTGCTCCAGGATGAGTTCTTGGCCGGGCCGAAGGACGAAGTGGCCCTCGAACGCCGGATCGGCGGTTGGCGCGTCGATACGGTAGTGGACGCCGCGACTCTCCGCGCGGGCCATTGCCATGCGGGCGACCAGCGAGGCCACCGGATCGGGGCTGCCGGCCAGATGCACCAGATCGGCCGGATCCCGAATCACGCCCGCCTGCCGCCAGACCTGCTCGCGGAGCTCGGGCGACGCCGTGCGCGGCTGCGGCGGGGCAGGTAGCTCCGGCAGTGTCTCCGGGAGCGACGCCTCTCCCAGGGCGGCCAGGGCGGCCCGCCTGCCGAACACCAGGCATTCGAGGAGCGAGTTGGAAGCCAGCCGGTTCGCGCCGTGCACGCCCGTGGCTGCGCACTCCCCGGCCGCGAACAGTCCCGCCACGTCCGTCCTCCCGTCGAGGTCGGTGACGATTCCGCCGATCGTGTAGTGGGCGGCCGGAGAGACGGGGATCGGCTCGCGGGCCGGGTCGAAGCCGGACTTCTCGATCTCCTCCATCAGGCCGGGGAAGCGCCCGCGGTCGATCGACCGCAGGTCGAGGAAGACCCGGCTCTTGCGAACGATCGCCCGAGCCACCTCGTCGCGCGGGGCCAGCTCGTCTACGAACCTCTCGCCGGATTCGTCCAGGAGAGTCGCGCCGTCGCCGCGAAGCGCCTCGGTCAGGAGCAGCCGCGAGCCTTCCAGAACGGTGGGGTGGAACTGCATGAACTCCATGTCCGCGATCGCCGCGCCGGCCGCCAGCCCCAGCGCGATCGCGTCGCCGATCTGACCCTCCGGGTTGGTGCTTCGGGCCCACAGCGCGGCGGCGCCGCCCATCGCCAGGACCGTGGCTTTTGCGGCCAGTGGACCGTCGGGCGTGGCAACCCCGAGGCAGCGCCCCTCGGAGACCCACAGCGAAAGGGCCGTGGTCGCCTCTCGCACCGTTATCCCCGGCGTGGCGACGGCCCGTCGCCCGAGCAGGCTCGTCACGGCCCAGCCGGTCGCGGCCCCCTCGACGCTGGAGACGCGGCGCCTGGAGTGCCCGCCTTCCAGGCTCAGCTCCGGATCGAACGGCACGCCCATCGTTATCAACTCGCGAACGCGCTCGGGCCCTTCCTCGGTCAGGACTCGGACGGCGCTCGGCCGGCACAGGTCGCGGCCCGCCCGCTCGGTGTCCACGGCGTGGAGTCCCGCGGTGTCGTCGTCGCCGACCGCGCCGGCGATGCCGCCCTGGGCGTGCCAGCTGGATGAATCCGGAGCGTGGCCCTTCGTCAGCACCAGCACGCTCGCGCCGCTCTCGGCGGCAACCAGCGCCGCGGTCAGGCCTGCCGCACCCGCCCCCACGACGAGGAGATCGTGATCAGTCCGAACCACTGGATTCACCCATCCCGGCGGAGAGAGACGGCCCGCCGATAGGATGCCGCGTACTGCTCCGCCGGACCGGCCTCCCACGACCAGTCGATCGCCATGCCTCGATCCCGCAGGGCCGCCCACTCATCGCCGCCCCGCCGGTACTCGGCCATCGCCCGCCGGCAGGCATTGGCGAGGGACTTGGGCGAGGGCGTATCGAACAGGAAGCCCGTGCCTTCGGTCGGCCATTCGCTGGCGTCGACGACCGTGTCGGCCAGGCCGCCCGTCCTGCGCACCACCGGAGGCGTCCCGTACCGGAGGGCGATCATCTGGCCCTGCCCGCTGGGCTCGAAGCGGGACGGCATCAGATACAGATCCGAACCGGCGTAGATCCGCCTGGCCAGGGCGCGGTCGAAGGCGTCTATGACCGCGACGGACTGAGGTTGTTGAGCGGCGATAGTCGAGCAGGCCCCGGACCAGCTTGGGATCGCCGGTCCCGAGGACCACGATCCGCGCGCCTGCCTCGACCAGCTCGGGCGCGGCTCCGGCAACCAGGTCGAAGCCCTTCTGGGGATCGAGGCGCCCGATCATCCCCAGCACCGGCCCCTCGTCATCCGGGTCGAAACCCAATTCGGACAGGAGAGCCCGCCGGCAGGCGGCCTTGCCCGACATGTCGCCCCGGGAGTACGGAGCCGGCAGCTCGGAATCCGTCTCCGGGTCCCAGACGACCATGTCGAGACCGTTGAGTATTCCGCCGAAGCGATGGCCCAGGCCGGCGAGCACCGGATCCAGACCCATTCCGAACGCCGGAGTAAGCGCCTCTTGCGCGTAACTGGGGCTGACCGTGTTGACCAGCTCGGCCCGCTCGATCCCCTCGCGCAGCAGCAGGAGACCCTCGGCGTGGGGCTTCATCGCCCGCTTCAGCTCGTCGGGGAAGGCAAGCCCGGCCGCCTGCTCCCGAGTCAGCCAGCCCTGATAGGCCAGGTTGTGGATCGTGGCCATGACGGCCGCCCGCGAGATGAGCGGGTAGGCCTCATAGGCGCAGTCGCGCAGCAGCACGGCCGGCATGGCCTGCCAGTCGTGGAGATGCAGCACGTCCACGGGGCGATCATCCACCAGGAGGGCCTCCAAGGCGGCCCGGCAAAGCAGGCCGAAGCGCCAGCCGTTGTCCGTGTAGTCGCCGTTCTCGTCGCCGTAGTAGTTGTCACGATCGAACGCGGGCGGGTGATCGACCAGACGGACGCGATATCCGCGAGCCTCGAACTCGACGAGGGTGACGTCCGTCGTACCGCTCGCGGCGAGCGGGTCCGGCACGGCCAGAGGCCTGGACGTCGCCTCGGCCGGGATCTCGATGCCGCGGTACCTCGGCAGGAAGACGTCCACAGGTGGCTCGACGTACGAGGCGGGCATCCCATCGCCGACTCCCATCACCCCGCCTGTCCCAACCCAGACCTGCGACTGCACGATGTGGGGTATGCCGGCGTCACCCTGCTGATACGTCCGACCTCTCGCCCCAACGGCTCGGGCCAGCGCGTCGACGACGTCGCCGAGGCCGCCCGTCTTGGCCCACGGCTCGCATTCGGCGGAGATGCAAACGACCCGCACTGTGTGCTCCTGTGGGCGACCGGCCTCTGCTCGGAGGGCTTGGCGTCATGGTAGTCAAAGCGCGTGCCGGGACGCCGGGTCGCGTCGGATATGATGCGCGGCACATGCAGTCCTCCGTCTACATCCCCACCCTCCCCGGCGCCTCTTTCAAGCTGCCCCATCAGCTCGAAGGCCTGGGACGGCTCGCCTACAACATGTGGTGGAGCTGGAATCCCCGGGCCCGGGCTCTCTACAGCCGAATCGACGGCCTGGCCTGGTCGCGCTATCGCAATCCGGTCGAGGTCCTCTCGCAGCCAATCGTCTGGTCCGATCTGCTCGACGACCCGACGTTTCTGGCCGAGTACACCCATGTCGTGTCGGAATTCGACCGCTACATGGCCGGCGGCCGCGAGCACTGGTTCGGTCGCGAGTACAGCCCGCTGCTGAGCGGACCTCTCGCCTACTTCTGCGCCGAGTACGGTTTTCACGAGAGCCTCGGCATCTACTCTGGCGGCCTGGGCATACTGGCCGGCGACCACATCAAGTCGGCCAGCGACATGGCCATGCCGCTGGTGGGTGTCGGTCTGCTGTACAAGCACGGCTACTTTCGCCAGACGATCGACGCCGACGGGCACCAGGAGCACGCCTATCCCGACTTCGACCTGACGAAGCTGCCGATCCTGCGCGTCCTGGGCCCAGACGGAGAGCCGCTGACCGTATCCGTGGAGCTGCCCGGAAGGTACCTGCAGGCGGCCGTGTGGCTGGTTCAGGTCGGGCGCGTGCCCGTCCTGCTCCTGGACACGGACATCTCCGAGAACGCCCCGTCGGACCGGCCGGTCACGCACATCCTCTACGTTCGCGGTCGCGAGATGCGCCTCCACCAGGAGCTGATGCTCGGCGCCGGCGGCGTCCGTGCGCTCAAGGCCCTGGGCATCGCCCCCGCGATGTGGCACCTCAACGAAGGCCACTCCGCCTTCTTGCTGATCGAGCGCGCCCGGGCCCTCGTTGCCGCGGGAACGCCCCTCGAGGAGGCCCTGGAGCAGGTCCGATCCAACAGCGTCTTCACGATCCACACGCCCGTCGCGGCCGGCAACGAGCGCTTCGACGTCGGACCTCGTGCGGCGCGTCGCGGGACCGCTTTACGACGGCGACGGCCGCGACGGGAACCGGCGGCGTGCCGATAGACCGCATCCTGGAATTGGGTTGCGGCATGGATGAGGACCCCGGCCAGCTCGACATGACGGCCATGTCGCTGCGGCTCTCCAGTGTGGCAAACGCAGTCAGCCAGCTCCACGGCGTCACGGCCAACAACACGTGGCAGGGCCTGGGCGGCAAGCAGATCATCGCCATCACCAACGGCGTCCACCTGCCGACCTGGATCGGCCAACCCATGCGGGACCTGTTCGCACGCCATCTCGGCGCCGAGCTGGACAACGTCGACGCCCGCAAGCGCTCGAATTGGTTCTGGGAGCGCACCGACCAGATCCCGGACAAGAACCTCTGGGAGGCTCATCAGCGCCAGAAGCTGGAGCTGATGATCTTCGCCCGCAACCGCCTCCGCCTTCAGTTCGCCCGCCACGGGGAGGCTCCCAGCGTCCTGGAGGAGCTCGAGGACGTGCTGGATCCCGGCACGCTGACGATCGGGTTCGCCCGCCGGTTCGCGACCTACAAGCGAACGGGCCTGATCTTCACCGACATGGCTCGGATTACGAAGCTGCTCTGGAACGAAGATCGCCCGGTTCAGATTGTCTTTGCCGGCAAGGCCCATCCCGCCGACCGTCCCGGCCAGGCCGTCATCCAGGAGATCTTCACCAAGTCCCGATCGCCGGAGCTGCGCGGTCGAGTCTTCGTCCTCGAGGACTACGACATGCGCGTCGCCCGCTTCATGGTCCAGGGGGTCGACGTGTGGCTCAACAATCCGCGCCGGCCCCAGGAGGCTTCCGGCACGAGCGGCATGAAGGCATCCTGCAACGGGGTCGTGAACCTCTCGGTGCTGGACGGCTGGTGGGACGAGGGCTGGGTCGGCGACAACGGCTGGGCGATCGGCGGACGTGAGGTCAATCCGAACGAGGGCGAGCAAGACCTGAGCGACTCGCACGACCTCTACAGGCTCCTCGAAGACGAAGTCGTGCCGCTCTACTACGATCGAAGGAAGGACGGCGTTCCGAGGGGCTGGACGGCCGAGATGCGACGCTCCATCGCCAGCACTATCTGGCGGTTCTCGACGATCCGGATGCTCCACGAGTACGTCGAGGAGATGTACCTTCCCGCGGCCGGGATCGACCCCGACCAGCCGCCGGCCCCGCCTCCGACCCGGCCTCGCAACGGCCGCCCACCGGGGGACCGGCCGGCCGGCCGTCGTACTGCCAAAGAAGCGGGCTGAGTCCGAGTTGGGCGGCCGCGTCTCGCTCGCTCTGGTAATCCACAACCATCAGCCGGTCGGCAATTTCGGCTGGGTCATCGAGGACGTCTTCGAGCATGCCTACGAGCCGATGCTCGGGGCCCTGGAGCGGCACCCCGGCGTCCGGCTCGGACTCCACTACAGCGGTCCGCTGTTGCAGTGGATAGCGGCCAACCGGCCGGAGGCGATCTCCCGGATCCGGGGGCTGGTATCGCGAGGCCAGGTCGAAGTGGTGGGCGGCGCCTACTACGAGCCGGTCCTGATCACGCTCCCCGACCGCGACCGGCAGGGCCAGCTCGTGCGGATGCGGCAGGAACTCGAGGCGCTCTTCGGCCGCCGGCCGAACGGGGCGTGGCTGGCGGAGCGAGTCTGGGAGCCGGGCCTGGCGTACGACATCGCCACGGCCGGTTACGGCTGGACGGTCCTGGACGACAACCATCTCCGAGCGGCGTCCATCCCCGAGGACGGGATGTGGACGACCTTCACGACAGACGACCGGGGCAAGCGGATCACGGTCTTCGGAACCGAGCAGGGCCTGCGCTACCTGATTCCGTTCAAGCCGGTCGAGGACCTGATGTCGTACCTGCGCCGGCGGACCACGCCGGATGGCCGGTTCGTGGGGACGATGGGCGACGACGGCGAGAAGTTCGGATCCTGGCCGGGCACGTACGAGTACTGCTGGGGCGCGAATGGCTGGGTGGACCGCTGTTTCGAGGCCATCGAGTCGAACGCCGAATGGCTGACCACGGTCACTCCTTCGGAATGGCTGGAACGGCAGCCGCCGACCACGCGAGCGTACTTCCCCACGGCCTCGTACGAAGAGATGACCGAATGGGTCCTGCCGCCGGACGAGACCCCGGTCTTCACGCATCTCATCGAGTCGGCCCGCGAACGCGGAGACCCCGCGGCGCGATTCCTGCGCGGCGGCTTCTGGCGCAACTACGCCGCCCGCTACCGCGAGGTCAACGAGCTGCACAAGCAGATGCTGCGCGTCTCGGACAAGGTGGCCGCGATGGCGGTCGGGCCTGAAGTCGCACGAGCCGTCGACCATCTCTACCAGGGCCAGTCGAACGACTGCTACTGGCACGGGCTCTTCGGCGGGATCTACATCGTCCACATGCGAATGGCCACCCTGGGCCATCTCATCGCCGCCGAGGACCTGGCGGACGTCGCGGCGGTGACCGCGGGGGCGCACCCGTACGGCACCCGCCTGGCCGACACGGACCTGGACGCCATCGACGAGGTCCTGGTCACGGCTCCGGGCCAGACAGTGGTCGTGGATCTGGCCGAAGGCGCCGGGATCTCATCCTGGGACCTGCGGGCCGGCCGCGTCGCGCTCTGCTCCGTCATGCGGCGGCGACCGGAGGCCTACCACGAGCGGCTCGTGGCCCACGAGAAGGCCGCCCAGGAGGAGGCGCTCGGCTCGGGCGCGGGCGGGGCAGGCGCGGGCGGGGCGGGCGCGGACGCGCCCAGGACGATCCACGACGTCGTTGCGACCAAGGAACCGGGGCTGATAGCCCTGCTCCACTACGACCGCCACGAGCGCCGGAGCGGCCTGATCCACCTGCTCCCGGCCGACGGCTCGACCGGCGCCGCGGAGTTCGTTACGGCGACGTACGAGGAACTCGGCGACTTCACCGAGAGCGCCTACGAACCCGTCACGGTCGAGGATGGCCGGCTCGTCGCTCCGCCGGCTGGGATCGGTCCGCTCGGGAGACTTCGAAAGCCCGCTCATCGTCGAGAAGACCTTCCGGTTCGGCGGCGATCGGATGAGCCCGATCCTCGAGCTGGCGACCGTGCTCGAGAATCCCGGCGACGCTCCCGTCGCCTTCGAGCTTGCGGTCGAGTGGAACGTCAACCTGCTGGGTGGCGGCCACAACCCGGCGGCCTGGTACGAGACGCCGGACGGGACGCGCAGCCCGCACGACGCCCCCGGCGAGCTGGCCGCGGCCTCCACCCTGGCGTTCGGCAACGACCACGAAGGCGTCCGGGTCGCCGCCACGGTCGAGCCCGCGGCGCGCATGACCTGGTACCCGGTGGAGACGGTCTCCAACTCGGAAAGCGGCTTCGAGCGCGCCTACCAGGGCAGCTCGCTCCTCTTCCGCTGGCTCGTGGCGCTGGACCCCGGCGAGCGCCAGACGCGAACGGTCCGCTTCGAGGTCGCCCAGTCGATCGACTTCGCGGCGGCTGAGCAGAACTGAGCCGCCTCCGCGGCCGACCCCTCGGCCGTGCGGACGCCTCCTGCTAGACTCCCTGGAAGGTCCTGAGCCGGTTTGTTCGGCCCGACGTGACCCGCATCCTGGGAGCGAATCCGTGGCATTCGAGTTCCACGTCTCGAGGGCGGCCCGCGAACGCTACGACTTCCACGACGCGCTCTTCGAGTCGAGCGGCAACGTCATCCTCCCGAACTTCCCCGCGTCCCGGCGGTTCGCCGGCCAGATGAACGAGCGCCGCGACCCGGACCGCTATCCCGACCGAGTCGTCAACGCCGCCGAGCTGAACGCGATGGGGCTGATCGACGAGATCCTCCACCATGCCGTGGAGATCTACCGGCGGACCGTCAACCCGAAGGTCATGGCGGAGGCACTTTCCGCGGTCGTGGCCGAGGTCCGTCCAGGCCCGCTCGACAACGTTCTCACCCGCTTCGTCGACCAGTTCCCGCCGCTGGCCGTCCACCTCGGCCGCATCGACCCCGCCGGCTACCTTGCCGGCTCGACCGACGGCATCCCGAACCGCGAGGTGGCCCTCGAAGAACTGCTGATGCTGTGGCTGGCCAACGCAAACCCGGCCTTCGCGGCCTTCGACGAGCTTTTCGACGACGCCGAACTTCTCGAACGAACCCCCTACGAGCAGGTGATCGCCAGCCTCAACGGCTACTTCGAGGGCCAGCCCGGCTACGGCCCGATGAGCCTGTCGCTCATCGCCTTCCTTCGGACGCCGGCACTCGCCGAACCGACCTCCCTGGCCGGCCAGCTCCGCTACATCCGATCGCGCTGGGGACTGGTCCTGACTCCGTTCCTCGATCGCCTGGGGATCACGCTCGACGTGTTGCACGAAGAGGAAGTCGCCCCGTGGCTGATTGGACGCCCCGCGCCGGGTCTCGCGTCCGCGATCCACGGACCCGGTCGCGTGGGCCTGGAGAACGAGTACGAGCGGTTCAGCCAGGATCGGGAGTGGATGCCCCGGGTCGTGATGATGGCCCGTACCACGTTCGTCTGGCTCGAGCAGCTCTCCGAGCGCTACGGCCGCCAGATCCGCCAGCTCGACGATATCCCGGACGAGGAGCTGGAGGCGCTTTCGCGGCGCGGGTTCACCGCCCTGTGGCTGATCGGCCTGTGGGAGCGGAGCCGGGCCAGCCGGAAGATCAAGGAGCTGCGAGGCAACCCGGACGCCGCGGCTTCGGCCTACTCGCTGATGGAGTACCGGATCGCCGACGATCTCGGCGGCGAGGCTGCGCTGGAGAGACTCCGCGACCGCTGCGCGGGGCGCGGCATCCGCCTGAGCGCGGACATGGTGCCCAACCACATGGGCCTCGACTCTCGCTGGGTCGTCGAGCACCCGGACTGGTTCGTGCAGCTGCGCCGGCCGCCCTATGCGCACTACACGTACATGGGCCCGGACCTGAGCGAAGACCCCCGCGTCACGATCAAGATCGAGGACGGTTACTGGGACTCGACCGGCGCCGCCGTCGTCTTCGAGCGCACGGACAACAAGACCGGCGACGTCCGCTACATCTACCACGGCAACGACGGCACGAGCATGCCCTGGAACGACACGGCGCAGCTCGACTACCTAAACGCCGACGTCCGCGAGGCCGTGATCCAGACCATCCTCCACGTCGCCCGCCAGTTCCCGATCATTCGCTGCGACGCGGCCATGACCCTTGCCCGCCGGCACATCCAGCGACTTTGGTTCCCGGAGGCCGGGCAGACCGGCGCCATCCCTTCACGCGAGGACTACCCGACCCCCCGGGCCGTCTTCGACGAACGCATGCCCAACGAGTTCTGGCGCGAAGTGGTGGATCGGGTGGCGGCCGAATTGCCGGACACGCTGCTCCTGGCCGAAGCCTTCTGGCTCATGGAGAGCTACTTCGTCCGAACCCTCGGCATGCACCGTGTCTACAACAGTGCCTTCATGAACATGCTCCGCGAGGAGGAGAACGCGGGCTACCGCCAGGTCATCAAGGACACGATCGAACTCGACCCGGAGGTCCTCAAGCGCTTCGTCAACTTCATGACCAACCCGGACGAGCAGACGGCGGTCGACCAGTTCGGCAAGGGCGACAAGTACTTCGGCGTCTGCACCCTGCTGGCGACCATGCCCGGGTTGCCGATGATGGGACACGGCCAGGTCGAGGGTTTTGCCGAGAAGTACGGCATGGAATATCGCCGGGCCCACCGCAAAGAGCAGCCCGACGGCTGGCTCATCGAGCGGCACGAGCGAGAGATATTCCCGCTCTTCCACCGCCGCTACCTCTTCGCCGAGGTCACCGACTTCCTCTTCTACGACGTCTTCGATGCGGGCGGCTGGGTCAACGAGGACATCTTCGCCTACTCCAACCGCCACGGGGACGAGCGCGCCCTGGTCGTCTACCACAACCGCGCCGCCGAGGCGAGGGGCTGGATCAGGATGTCGGCGGCGCATTCGGTGTCCGACGAAGCCGGTGACCGGCGGCTCATCCAGCGATCCCTGGGCGAGGGGCTGGGGCTGCATCCCGAGGGCGAGTGGTTCACGCTGATGCGCGAGCAGCGCTCCGGCCTGGAGTTCGTCCGCCGCAGCGCCGACGTGTGCCGCGACGGGCTCTTCGTTGAACTCCTGGCCTACGGCTGCCACGTCTTCCTCGACATCCGCGAGGTCCAGGACGAGCCGTCGGGTCAGCTGCGACGGCTTACCGAGCGTCTCGGCGGTGCGGGCGTGGCGAGCATCAGCGTGGCTTTGCGCGAAACGCAGCTGGCTCCGCTGCACGAGGCCGTACGCGACCTGGCCTCGAGTGGGTCGCTACGGCGACTGACCCAGATCGGGGCGATGCGCGCGGCCTCGGCATGTCCGCGCAAGGCGGCCGGGGTGGATCTGGGGCTCCACGGCCCCGATTCGGAGGCTCGCCCGGTTTCTCGAGCCGGGCGTCGGGCCGGCAAGCGACCCGTCCCCGACGAATTACCGGCCCTCCTCGATGACGTGCAGGCACACCTCTCGCGCTCTCTGAACCTCGTCGATGTGACCGGGCCGGGAGGGGACGTCAAGCGTGCCACGGCCGTCTTCCGCGCCGGCCTCGAAGCCGCCCTGCGCTTGCCGGAATTGGGTCAGGAGCGCTTGTGCGCCGGCCTGAAGGACGAGTGGGCATGGGTCGCGATCGTCGGCCATCTCGTCTCCGAGGCGATCGACTCCGTTTCCGGGCCGGAATCGGCACGAAGTGGCTCCTTCGACGAGCTGAAGCTCGGACCGGTGATCGCCGGACGTATTCCGCGACCTCGGCCTCGACGATGGCGCCGCGTGGGGGCTGGTCGCGCTGATTCGGGTCTTCCGGAGCCTGCCGCTCCCCAGCTCCGTGTCGGAGTTGCCCGCCGCGGACCGGGCGCCTGAGCTGGTTCGGGCGCTCCTGGCGGATGAAGCCGTGCGGGCCTACCTCCGCGTCAACATCTGGGAAGGCGTCAGCTGGTTCAACCGCGAGTCCTTCGGCCAGGCGCTGTGGTGGATGTTCGCGCTCGACGCGCTCGACGCGGCCGCCACGCCCAGGCTCACCCAGGCGCGCCTGGACACCCGACTCGCTACGGCCGAGCGACTGACGGCAGTCCTGGCCCGGGCCGGCGAAGCCGCCCACTACCAGCTCGACAAGCTCGAGGCCGCGGCGAGCGCCTGAGCCGGCCGGTCGGCGCGCGGCGCGCGTGGCGCCGCCCTCGCCGCCGGCCGCCCGGTCCCCTACTCCTCCAGGAGAATCCGGCGCAGGAGCGGGATCGGCGGCGAACCGTGGGCGATGACCGATTCCAGGTGGTCCTTGTAGACGAAGCCCGGCGTCTCGCCGAAGCCCCCGACGACTCGCGGCTCCGGCACCGCTGCCGCGCCGCGCGGGTCCCCTGCCGCCACCGCCGCCCGCTCGCGTCGCTCCCGCTCCAGGCGCCACATCTCCATCGAGCCTACGAAGTACGTCGACAGCTGGGTGGAGGTGAGGCGGGCGCGATCCCATTTCTTGGCGGCCTCCGATTCCTCCTGGAAGCCGCCGCGGACCATCAGGTCGATCGCTTCCTGCTCGGTCATGGAGCCGGCGTGGATCCCGATGTCGATCATGGCGTTGGTGACCGCGCGCAGATAGAACTTCCAGTGGATCAGCCGCAGGGCCGCGTCCTCGGCGTGGAACCCCACGTCCATCATGACCTGGGTCACGTAGACGGCCCAGCCTTCGACGAAGACGCCGCTGCCGAAGACGGCCCGGACGAGGGACGGGCACCGGTTCGAGTAGATCAGCTGGAGGTAATGGCCGGGCGAGCCTTCGTGGATCGTCGTCAGATCGATCTGGCGATCGTTCTCCTCGGCGAGGTACGACTCCACCTGCTCCGCCGTCCACTCCTCGGGCGGTGGCGTCATGAAGTAGAACGTCTTCTGCCCTTTGTCCAGCGGCCCCGGCGCATCCAGCATCGCCCCGGCGAACTCACGCAGGAACGGCGGCGTCCACTCGATCACCAGGGGCTCGTCCGGGACGGTGATGAGGTCCTTTGCCCGGCAGAAACCGACGATATCCCGATAGCTCTCGCCGCAGTAGTCGACGAGCCGCTCGGCGGCATGGTGGGCCCGACCGATCGCCGCGGTGACGGCGCCGACCGTTCGCTGGTCGGCGGCCTCCTGGCTGCCGGCGCTCGATGCAGTCGGGAGCGGCTCCCCGGGAACCCACAGGCTCCAGATCTCGCGCGCGATCCGGATCATCTCGCTCCGGACGGCGGCGTACTCCACCCGGGCCTGGCCGAGGATTTGCTCGGCGGTCAGGTCCGAGCGGAACGTGTGGCGGAGCTTGCGTGCGAACAGCTCGGCCCCGAGCCGTCCCTCGCCCGAAGAGCGCGGCAGCAGGTCGTCGCGCAGGAATGCCTCGAACTCCTCGATCGCGCCGCGAGCCGTCGAGGCGGCTTCTCGAAGGCGCGGCGTGAGCGAAGCCACTCCGGGCCGGTCGGCGGCGGCTTCCGCCTGGGCGACCGCATCGTCCGCCAGAGTCACGATCCCCGGCAGCTGCTTGATCGCCATCTCCGTGTGCAGCCGCGACGCCGGCCGGTCGGGAATGCTCCCCAGCTCGGATCGGGCCGCCGCGATGACCGCGGGAACGCCTTCCAGGCGCGCGGCAACCGACGCAAGCCGGGTCTCGAGAGGCGCGAACTCCCTCGCCAGCAGCGGGAAGATCCCGCCTCCAAGCAGATACACGTAGCCCAGCGCGTCCCACGTTCCTTCGCGCAGCTCCGTCTCGTCGAAGAGCAGCTCGGCCAGTTCCGAGAGCAACAAGTCGCGGTCGATCCGTTCGTCCGCCGACAGGTCCGCGTCCGGTATCGCCCGGAGCTCGTCCTGCCAGCGGCCGGCAAAGGCGATCCGCGCGGCGCGGCCCGGCTCACCCAGATCGGGCCACTTCCCGTCGAATTCGTGCATTCCGGTGGCCGTGGCCGACACCGGGTACAGGCGGAAGAACTCGGCCAGGAATGCATCGACGCGGTCTGCGAATTGCGACATCGATCTCCCCTTCGGCGTATGGAGAGGTTGTGTTTGGGCCGAGTCTAGCGCCTCGTCTTTCGGCGCCTCGGCGCAGTCGGCAGCGGGCCGGGTCGAGGAGGCCTCGCGCGGCTTCACCCGGCACGCTAGCATCCATCCATGCGAAGCCGTCGCCGCAGGCGGCGCTCGGTCGTTGGAGGAACAGCTCATGCTCGACCTGCTGATCAAGGTCGCCGTGAACGCCGTGGCGCTCGTGGCTGCGGCGACCTTCGTTCCCGGAGTTCGCCTGAATCCTCGCGACAAGCTCGAAGACTGGGCGATGATTCTCGGAATTGCCCTGGTCTTCGCCCTGATCAACACGTATCTGAAGCCGATCCTGAAGACCCTGGCCATGCCGGTCGGTCTGCTGACGATGGGCATGATCGCGTTCGTGATCAACGCCGTCCTGCTCTTGGGCACGGCGTGGCTGGTCAACCTGAGCCAGGTCAAGGACCTGGTGAAGACCGGCTTTACGTTCCAGGTCGGCGGCTATCCGCCCACCTGGGGATACGAGGCCATCGGCGCTGCCGTCGTTGCCTCGATAGTGATCAGCATCGTGGCCACGGTTCTGGACCTGGTGCTGATGCCGCGCAGGGTCGTCGGGCTCTAGTCCAGGCGACCCCGGGACCGGCTAGGCTTCCGGGCATGCCGGTCATCCAGACGTCGCCGCTCGCCGGCCTCTTCGCAGCGTCCGAGGCCTCCGGCTCGCCGAGGGCCGGCGTTCCGGGGGCGTTGACCGAGCGCGAGCGGTTCAGGATTCGACTGCGGCGCAGGCCGCTCCTGCTCGACGGCGCGATGGGCACGCTCCTGTACAGCCTCGGCGTCCCCCAGCGAGCCTGCCTCGACGAGCTCGTCCTGACACGGCCGGACCTCGTCTCGGCCGTCCACCTCGACTATCTCGAGGCGGGCGCGGACGCGATCGAGACGAACACGTTCGGCGCCAACCGTTTCCGCCTGGCCGAATACGGTCTCGAGAAGCAGGCCGGGCAGCTGAACCGCCGCGCCGCTCAGCTCGCTCGAGAAGCGCGGGAGACTTCCGGCCGCGAGGCCCTGATTGCCGGGTCGATCGGACCTCTCGGTCCCGCCGGCCGGATGCCGGGGCGGCTGCACCCGGGAATTGCGCGGGCGGCCTTCCGCGAGCAGATCGAGGGGCTCCTCGAGGGTGGGGTCGACCTCTTCGTCTTCGAGACGTTCGACCGCCTGGAAATCCTGCTGGCCGCGATCGAGGAGGCGCGCCGAGCCTGCGATCTGCCGGTTATCGCGAACATGACCTTCCTCGACGACCTCGTTGCCGGCGACGGGTCGACCCCCGAGGTTGCCGCCGCGGCGCTGACCGAAGCCGGCGTGGATGCCGTCGGCGTGAACTGCGGTGCCGGTCCGCTGGTCTGTCTGGAGGCGCTCGCCCGGACCGGGCCGCCGACATCGGCCGTGGCTCGCAGCATCGTCCCGAACGCCGGGCTGCCCAGGCGGATCGAGGGCCAGTTCGTCTACTCGGCGGGACCGGAGTACTTCGGCCGGATGGTTCCCCAGATGCTCGCGGCCGGGGCGCGGATAGTGGGCGGCTGTTGCGGCACGACTCCCCGGCACACCAAAGCGATGCGAGCCGCCATCGACGCACTGACCTCCGACGAGAGCGGAGCGGCCACGATCACGGCCCCTCCAGCGGGCGATCCGCCCTCGGACCAGACCGACCCGGCCGCGGGCGCCGCCCCCAGAACACCCGCAGCCGAGGCTACGGGGAGTGGCGACGCCACTCCGCCGTCGGGCCTGGGGCGGAAGCTCGCCGGCGACGCGTTCGTGATCTCGGTGGAGATCGACCCGCCCCGGTCCATCCGGATCGATCGAACGGTCGAGGCGGCGCGCCTGCTCCAGGAGGCCGGAGCCGATCTCGTCAACGTGAGCGACTCCGCGACCGGCCGGATCCGGATGAGCGCGATGGCGGTCGCCTTCGCCATCCAGCAGGCCCTGCAGCTGGAATGCCTGGTCCACCTGACAACCCGCGATCGAAACCTGATGGCCCTGGAGGCGGATCTGCTGGGCGCCCACGCCCTCGGGGTGCGCAACATCCTGGCCCTGACCGGCGATCCGCCGCGGGTCGCGGACCTGCCCGCCGCCACTGCCGTCTGGGACGTTGACGCCGTCGGGCTGATCGAGATCATCGGGCGCCTGAATCGAGGAGAGGACACGGCCGGCGGGTCGATCGGGCAGCCGGCCGGTTTCACCATCGCCTGCGCGCTCGACTCCACCGCCGCCGATCCGGACAGGGAGTGGACCAGGTTGGAGCGCAAGCTGGCCGCGGGCGCGAACCTGATCATGACCCAGCCGCTCTACTCACTGGCCCAGGTCGAGGCGATGCTGGCGCGCGCCCGCCGCCACTTCGGCCAGGACGGATTCCCGGTCCCCGTCCTGCTGGGCGTGCTGCCGCTCCACAGCGCCCGCCATGCCGAGTTCCTGCACAACGAAGTGCCGGGCATCACGATCCCGGACGAGCAACGGGCGGCGATGCACGCGGCCGGCGAACGAGGGGCGGAGGCCGGCCTCGAGATGTCGATGAACCTTCTGACGCAATGCCGGAGTCAGGTCAAGGGAACGTACGTCATGCCGAGCTTCGGCCGGTACGAGCTGGCGGCCGAGCTGGTCCGCAGGCTGCGTGTCCGCCATGCCTCGGAGAAGCCGGGCTAGAGGAAAGAGGAGGTTGGGGATGAGGGCCGGTCGGAGACTGCTGGCAATCGGCCTGCTGGGCGCGGCCGTTTGCGCGTGGCTCGCCCTGGCCTCCGCCACCGCGGCGGCGCCACCGGCGGGTCCGCCCTATCCGGACGCCGTCGCCGGCCAGCGCGTGTACGACTACGCCGGGATCTTCTCGCAGGGAGCCGTCGCGCAGGCCGAGCGGACGATCCTCGCCATCGAGCAGAGGACCGGTGCGCAGATCGCGGTCTACACCCAGGTCAAGCCGGAGAGCGACTCGCTCGACAAAGCCAACCAGGACGCCCTGGACCTGATGAACCAGTGGGGCGTGGGGCGCAAGGGCTTCGACGACGGCCTGGTCATCCTCTTCGACATGCAGACCAACCTGAGGCACGGACAGGTGAGCCTGTATGCGGGCAGCGGTTTCAAGGCCGCCTTCCTGACCGACTCGGACCGCCAGGCGATCTTCGACAACGAGATGACGCCGCGGCTCAAGAACGCCGACTTCGACGGAGCCCTGACGGCCGCCTTGCAGAGCGTCGATTCGGCGGCCACTCCCGCACACGCGGATGAACTCAACCGAGCCCGTATCCTCAACGCCATCGTCGGCCTGGGCGTCCTCGTCCTGTCGATCTGGCTCGTGGCGTTCGTGATGATCAGGTGGTACACCCACGGCCGCGACCCGATCTACGTGGACGACAACTCCGTCCTGATGCCCGCTCCGCCGGACGGCCTGACTCCGGCCATGGCGACGCTGCTGATGGACGATCGAACGTCGAGCCGGACCGTTTCGGCGGCGATGGTGGACCTGGCGGCGCGCGGCCTGATCCAGTTCCGCCAGGAAGAGGCGTTCCTGTCGAAGAAGACCAGCGTCGGCGTGACCGGCATGGCGAGCACGATCACCACGCCGGAGGCGGGCCTCTACTCGGCTATCGCCGGGCTCGCCGAGCCGGGCGGCTTCGTCGAAACGTCATCCATGCCCGAGCTCGCGCCGGCGGTCGGCAAGCTCAAGAGCGACCTGGAGACTCTGTCGGTGGAGAAGGGCTGGTTGACGGGCAAGCCGACGCGCGTCGTCGCCGTCTGGGTCGTGGTGGCCGTCGCGGAAGGGTTGGCGTCGATCCCGCTCTTTGTCTGGACGATCAATCTGGGCGCCAGCGGCGGCCTGATGGGCGGGTTCGCTCTCATCGTTGCCGCGGTGATCACCGGCATCACGGCCTGGTTCATGCCGTCGCGAACGCAACTCGGGGCGATGCTGCGAGCGATGCTCGCGGCCTACCGGCGGACGCTCCAGTACACGCTGGTCCAGTCGCAGTCGATGGACCAGGTCGTGGCGAGCCGCGCCCTGCCCTGGGTCTCGACGCCCGACGAGGCCATGGCCTGGGGCGTTGCCTTCGGGTTGAACGCTGAGATCGATGGCGTGCTGCGACGGAGCGTAGAGGCCTCGTCGGCCGCGGGCCGACCCTACGGCTGGTATCCGATGTGGTGGATCCCCGTGGGCGGACACTCGTTGGCCGGAGGCGTCGCAGGCGCATCCGGCAGCGGAGCCTTCTCTGCAAGCGCCATCCCCGACGTCGGATCGATGATGAGCGCTATCGGCTCGATCGGCTCTTCCACGTCGCACTCGGGCGGCGGCGGCTACGGCGGCGGCGGTGGTGGCGGTGGAGGCGGCGCCGGGGGAGGGTTCTGAGCCCAACCGGGCGCCGGTAGACCGACTGAGGCGGTGGCAAGCATGCGAGATCTGGACGTCTTTGTAGTCGCGGTCTTCTTGATCCTGGATCTTGGGCTGGCGCTGTGGCCGATGTGGAGATGGCTCCAGAGCGGGCGGGATCCCTTCTACCTGGACGACGACTCGGTGTTGATGCCGTCACCCCCCGCCGATTTCTCGCCCGCGCTCGCCTCGGTGGTGCTGCAGGGCCGCCCGTCCCGCCGGACCATCTCGGCCGGGCTCATGGATCTGTCCAGCCACGGCCTCGTCCAGTTCCGAGAAGAGCCCGCACCGATCGGTCGTCGGGCGGGGCTGGCCCTCACCGGCAAGTCCCCCAAACCGGGAGAACTGCCCGAAGCGGAGGAGGCCCTCTTCCAGGCGATCCGGTTGGCCGCGGGCCCTCGCGGCTACATCGGAGCGATCATGTTGGGCGGGTTGTCCGGCGCCTTTGCGACCTACACCAAGTCCCTCGACGAAGCCGCCGCGAAACGCGGCTGGTTGACCGACAACCCGGGCTTGGTCCTCCAAAGGTGGCGGCTCCTGGCCGTTCTCGAGCTGGCCCTGGGCCTCCTTTTGATCGGCTGGTTGCCGTGGACCCTCGTGGATTCGACCGTACTTCAGCCGATCGACCTGGTCGTGATCGGACTCGGATTGGCGGGGGCCGCAGTGGTCACATATTCGGTCTCGGGGGTTATGCCGTCTCGGACAAACGAGGGAGCGATGCTCGCGGCGATGCTCACTGCCTATCGCAGGACCCTGAAAGCCACCATCGCCCAAGCGAAGTCACTTCAGGAAGTCGTCCTCGAAAAGCCGCTGCCATGGGTGAGCACGCCCGCGTCGGAGATAGCGTGGGCGGTGGCGTTCAACCTCGACCGAGAGATCGATGGGCTCCTATCCCAGTCGCTCGAGGTGTCCGAAACCGGGGGTTGGCCGAAAGGAATCCGGGATTGGTTCTCGCTCCTCTAGCCTCGCCCGTCCGAACGGCAGCGTAGGCGACGGAACCAATCGCATCGACGTTCGACCGGCCGTGTCCGCTACACTCGCACCATGGGTGCTGTCGACACGATGGAGCAGTTCTTCGAGCTGCTGAATTCAGGTGACCGCGACGCCGCCGTCGCGCTGATGGACGAGAAGGCGGAGCTGCGCGTCCACATCGGCGGCAATGCCCGCACGCTGCGCGGTATCCGAGAAGTAGGCGGCTGGTTCCTTCGCGCCGAGCCCGGCTTTCGGATGATGCCCGGGGACGTGCGGGACATGGGCAACACCTATCAGGCCAGCCTGCTCGTAGTCCGCCCCGGAGCGACGACTCAGGAGCTGGACGCCAGCTTCCGCGTCGAAGCGGGCAAGATCACCGCCATCAACCTCACGCCGCGCTGATAGCGCCCTAGGACGCGGACGGGAGCGGGGTCGGCTCGAAACCGGCCGGTGGGACGCACAACTTCCAGCCTATCTCGAGGTGGTCCGGGCGCGGCGCCAGACTCGGGTTGGCCGCGATCATCTCCCATATCTGCAGGCCGTTGCCGCCGGCGATGCAGGCCAGAGAGTCGCCGGAGACGACGGATGGATCTGACCGGGGCAGGCACCCGAGGGCACCGGCGTGGCGGGCTGTGAGGCCGAGGGGTTCGCGCTCGCATCGGTCTGGACGGCGCCCGAGGGAGTTGGCGTCGCGCCGGAACTGATGACCGCGGTACCGCCCTTCTGGCTGAGGATTATGGGCAGCGCGATCAGGGCTACGAAGAGGAGCGAGATCGCGACGGCGACCAGCAGCAGCGGCTGATTGGCGCGCCGGTCATCGCGGCTCCGAAGCCGCGGGAAGTTCTCGACGCGCGGCGGGTTTTCCCAGCCGGGATGGCTGGGACCTCGACGAGCCATGGCCACTGCCGGAGCCGCCAGCGATGACGGGGCCACCGGAGCGGCCGGAGACGAGGAGCGCTTCGTATCGCCGTCGTTGCTCCACAAGCTCGCGGCCGCCTCCGTAGAACGTGACGTGGAGGCCGATGCCGCCGGCGCGGTCCGAGATCGCCCGGCCAGGAAAGCGGGTGTCCCTTCTTCCTCTCCCGCGACCCCGAGGGCGGCGCCTCCGCCTTCCTCCAGGTCGACCCTCGTCCCGGTGGCAGACGCGGCACTCGGCTGCTTGACTCCGGCAGCTTCCTGGCGCGCCCAGTCGAGGAAGATCGGGCATTGCGGGAACGCCGCGGACAGGCAGTAGCGCTCCTGATGGGGAAAGGCGCGCGGCTCCGGTTCGGCGGCCGCGAAACAGCGATGGCGATGGTCGGGACCGCTCGACCGATGGTCGCGATCTTCCTCGAAAGCGACGAATGGGCAGGCGCTGGGGCCCCCTTCGAGCGGCGCTGGAGTCTCCTCAATCACGCCACAGATCATAGCCTGACGGGCGGGTCTTGTGGCATGCCGGCCGGGTCCGCCGGGCGGCGGCCACCCGTCAGGCGGCCTGATCCAGGGCCGACTGAAGCGACTGCTGGTAGGCCTGGCTCGTGTAGGTCGCGCCCGAGATGCTGTCCACCTGGGCGCTCTGCGCCTGGAGGACCTCGCTGCGCAGCTGCGGCGCGGCGTAGTGGCTCACCTGCGATGAGTGGCCGCCGCTGGGCAGCTGGAGCGTCTGGACGTCCGTGATGTGCCCGCTCTGGAGGGTCACCTGGACCTGGACGCCGCCGAACGGGGTCTGGACCGTTGATCCGGTCAGCTGGCCCGTGAACGAGCCTTTCACCGCAGCCGCGGCGCCCTTTGCCGGAGCGGCGGGGGCGGCGGGGGCGGCGGGGCCTGCGCCCTGAGCCGGAGCGGTGGCGCCGGCTGCCGGTGCGGCGGCGCCCGTGCCCTGGCCGGACTGGGCGATGCCGGCCCCAAGGCCGGACCCGGCCTGATCCAATGCCGACTGAAGCGACTGCTGGTAGGCCTGGCTCGTGTAGGTCGCGCCCGAGATGCTGTCCACCTGGGCGCTCTGCGCCTGGAGGACCTCGCTGCGCAGCTGCGGCGCGGCGTAGTTGCTGACCTGCGACGAGTGCCCGCCGCTGGGCAGCTGGAGCGTCTGGACGTCCGTGATCTGGCCGTTCTGGAGGATCACCTGGACCTGGACGTTGCCGAACGGGGTCTGGACCGTTGATCCGGTCAGCTGACCCGAGTAGGTGGCCCGGGTCGCCGACGTGCTTCCTGCACCGTTCGCAGGCACAGGGGCGGCGAGTCCGGCCGTGTCCGGCGTCTTGAAGCTCAGGAGCAGGGCCAGCGCAACGGTCGTAAGGAAGGTGCCGACCAGAGCTCGTTTAGGCATGTGTACTTCTCCTCGGCTCAGAACGAGAAGCGTTCGTAGTGGATCTGCGCGGACGGGATGCGCAGCCAGCGCAATCCGCTCAGGACGCGTTGCATCATCCCTGTCGGTCCGCAGATATAGATGTCACGTTCGTCGATGTCGGGAACGAGACGGCGGAGGGCCCGCGGCTCGAGCGGATCCACCGGCATTTCCCGCGATCCGCGCCGCCCGACGAGATAGTGGACGGTGGCTCCGCGGAGGCTGGCCAGCTGATCGAGCTCTTCGCGGAAGACGACCTCCTCGTGGCTGCTGGCCCGGTACACGAGGGTCAGATTGCCACGCGATGCAGGCAACTCCTCGAGCAACGCCCGGAGGGGCGTGATACCGATGCCGCCCGCGATCATCAGGACGCGAGCCTTCCGCCGAGCGAGGCCGGTGAAGGCGCCGTACGGGCCTTCGAGCATCACCGGAGTACCGACTCGCATGCGCTGGAGCTTGCCGGTGTGATCGCCCAGATCCTTGACCGTGAAGCGCAGGTACCGTCCGTTTGGCGCGGCCGAGATCGAGAACGGGTGCGCCTTGTACCAGCCGTCATTGGTCAGGAAGCGAAGGCGGAACCACTGGCCGGCGCGAACCGGGAGCAGGTCGATGTCGCGGCCGGTCAGGTAGATCGAGGTCACACCGGGGGCCTCCGTAACCACGTTGGCGACGCGGAATTGGTGCCGCCACGTGGCCGTAATCGGCTGGCCGAAACGGAACGCCACCAGGATGCCGAAGGCGATTACGTAGAGCGCGATCCAGTACAGGGTCGCGAGCTGGTCGGTGGTGAAATCGACCCCGACGAAGAGTTGATGGAGGAAGCCGAGGGCTATCGCGAGGTAGGTGTAGAGATGGATGGCGTACCAGGTCTCGTATGACACCCGACGGCGTGCGGCTCGGACCGAGCTGATCGCCACGAAGATGAAGAGCCCCAGAGCGATGGCCGACCAGAGGACGTAGGGGTAGGTCGTCAGGAGCGTGAAGAACTCGTCGACCGGGGAGGTGTTGACGCCCATCCCAAACCCGATCGTCGTGAAGATGGCGTGGAAGACAAGAAGCCAGATTGCCCCGAAACCGACCCAGCGGTGGGCGTCGGTGATGCGGTCCTGCCCGAAGACCTGATCGAGCCAGGGATTACGCGACATCAGGATCAGCTGGATCAGAACGAGGTAAGTGCCGTAGAGCGCGGACAACTCGCCGATAGCGGTGAAGATCCCGGCGGGCGTCGACAGCTCGTGGAGGTTGCCGTGGCGGATCCACATGCCGGCGATAAGCAGCGCGTTGCCGATGAGAATGGCGTAGAAATCGTTGGCCTTGACGGGCCAGACGCGCGGAGTGGGCACGCGACGCGCCTTGCGGGTCGGGGCGGCGGCCCTGGCCTGGCCTCGGGTTGCGTAGCTACCGCTCGTAGGGCTCGTGGTCGGATCTCCGGCTTCTCTTCGGCGGGCTTGCGCCTGCGCTCGATTGGTATAGCACCGTCGCGTAGCCCCACAGCCACGCAACGCCTCAGATCTTCGAGTCCGATCCTGCAACGTAGCTGAAGACCCAGTACGCCTACCATGGATTTACGGTGGAGGCTCCGTGGAGAATCGGGAACCCGGAACGCGCGTCATCCGGCGCCATCCGCCACCGGACGCGGCCGGCGCATCGGTGCGCTGCCCCGATTGACACCTGGCTCGGCGCCTCCAACACTTGAAAGTGGCCGAGGCACAGCGAAAGACTTGCCTGTACCTGCCTCGCCTGACCTCCCGGGAGGAGACCGATGTCCCTAGCAACCGGCTGGCTTCGCCCGCCCACGACCGCCTATGCACACTGCGACGTCCCGTGCGGGATCTACGACCCGCACGCCGCCGAGCTTGCCGCTCGCACCGTCGCCCGAATGGTCGAGCTGATCGGCCAGCTGCCCCCGGGTAGCACCGATGTGGCCGACCGCAACAAGTTCGTTCGATGCGTCACGGTCAAGGAGCAGCACGCCGAGATCGTCAAGCACGAGATCACTGTCATCTGGGCCGACTACTTCAAGCCCGAGCATCTGGAGCGCTACCCGGACCTCCACGAACGAACGTGGAAGATCCTCAAGCTGGCGGGCAAGAACAAGCAGAACATCGACGCCGCGGCTGCCGCCGAGCTCGAGGCAGCGGTCAAGGAGTTCGCCGACATCTTCTGGTCCACCAAGAAGTGACGTTCGGGCAATCCGACGAGTCGGGCGCCGGAGGCCGGTCCTCCGGCGTTTCGCTGTCCGCTGTCGCGGCCTGGCGACGCATGCGCACGGGTTTGTGGCGAGTAGCCGTGGCCGAGGAAAGCATGGCGCCCGCCCTCGCCGCCGGTGATTGGCTCCTCCTCGATCCGACGCCGGCCCGCTGGCCGCGGCGCGGCAGCGTGGTTGTCTTCCACGAGCCCGATTCCGATCTCCTGGCGATCAAGAGAGTGGCCGCCGCTCCGGGCGACCGCGTCCGCATCTCGGCGGGAATCCTCCGCCTGGGCCCCGACCAGGCCTGGCTCCTCGGCGACGCGAGCGCCTCGTCCATCGACTCGCGCCGCTACGGCCCGGTGGAGATAGAGTCGTTGGTGGGGCGGGCGTGGTTCCGCTACGCCCCGGCATCGCGGATCGGCCTGGTCCCGCGCGGCCCGAAGACCTGAGCGGACCGCCGGTCAGCCCCTGCCGAACAACTCGCGCGCCGCCAGCTCGATCATCCCGTGGTCGCGCGGCAGCATGTCCTGAAGCATGATCCGCTGCGCTCCGGCGGCCGCGAACTCGGCGACCATCGCCCGGGCCTGGTCCGGAGTGCCGGCAATCCAACGCTTGCGGCGAGCATCCAGCCAGGCCACGGCATCCGTGCCGCCTTCACCAACGAAGGCCAGCTGAGCCTGGACCCGGCCGGCCAGTTCGGCCTCGTCTCGGCCGATCAGCAGGCCCGCCATGACCGAATGCGTCACGGCGGCGGGGTCCCTGCCGATCTTGCGGCACTCCTCGTCCAGCCGGGCGTAAGCCTCTGCGCAGCTATCCGGATCGCGGCTGGACATGTTGTACTCGTCGGCGTAACGAGCGGCCAGGCGCAGTGAACGGGGGCTCCCCTCTCCGCCGACGATGATCGGTGGGTGCGGACGCTGAACCGGTTTTGGGTCGAACGAGGCGGACTCGATGCGGATCTGCTTCCCCGAGAACGACCAGCCGGCCGGCTCCTCCCACAGGCCGTGGAGGATCGCCAGTTCGTCCTCCATGAGATCGGCCCGTTCGACGATCTCCGGAAAGGCCAGCCCGAGTCGCCTGTGTTCCGGCTCGTTCCAGCCTGCCCCCACGCCGACTTCGATTCGACCACCGCTCATCTCGTCCGCCGTGGTCACGACTTTGGCGAACGACCCGGGATGGCGGAACGTCACCGGCGAAACCAGTGTGCCAAGTCGGATACGCGTCGTTTCGCGGGCGATTCCGGCCAGGACCGTCCAGGCGTCCGTGGTCGGGCTGTTGTCCGGACCGGGGAAGCTGCGGTAGTGATCCGATCGAAAGAAGGCCTCGAACCCGAGGCGTTCGGCCAGCCGGGCAAGCTCCAGCTGCTCGGCGTAGGAGAGACCCTGCTGGGGCTCGATCATCAGGGCAAATCGCATCGCGTCCTCCGGGCAGTGTGGAATGTCGGCCGACCTCGCACCGTTGGCAGCCGAATGATCCCTCTACCGGAGGAAAGACGTATTTGCCGGATGCAAGAAGAGCCGCCTGCCGCTAAACTCGGCGAGTCCGTCGGTAGGGGCCCGATGGGTTCCCTCGGCGAAGTTGCGGTTGCCCATACCTCAGGCGGGCCGGCCCCCCCTCACCGGCCCGCCTTCTTCGTTGCCGGGTCGCCGCCCAGCGCGGCTCTCCACGTCGGAAGACTCATACTTCGACCATGGCCGAGAAGCTAAGCCCGCCGAACCCGCCCCTCAGCGACGGTGTGATATCGCTCCGGCCCTTCCGTGCGGACGACGCGGCCGAGATCGCCGCCGCCTGCCAGGATCCGGCGATCCAGCGCTGGATCCCGGTCATTCCCGTGCCGTACACCGATGCCGACGCGCGGCGTTTCATCCTGATGTCGCTGCAATCGTGGCATGACGGAACGGGCTACGAGTTCGCGATCGCCGACGCGGCGTCGGACCGGTACCTCGGGTCGGTGGGGCTGCACGTGGGGCCCAACTCACGGCGCCACGCCATCGGCTACCTGGTGGCGCCGGCGGCTCGAGGCCGCGGAGTCGCGACCAGGGCCGTGCGCCTGGCGACGAGATGGGCCTTCGAGAAGCTCGAGATCAAGCGTCTTTCCCTGTGGACACTGCCCGGCAACCGGGCGTCTCAGGCCGTGGCGGAGAAGGCAGGCTTCCGCTACGAGGGGCTCATCCGGAACTGGGAATGCGATCGCGACGATCGGCCGGTGGATGCGGTCATGTTCTCGATGACGCCCGAGGACCTGGCCGAGGCCGGCGACGCGGTCCGGACCGGCGCCCCGGCGGGGCAGGTTGATGCCGTTGTCGCTCGGTTCCCGCGCGAGCTCCGGGCCGTCGGGACCCGCGCTGCGCCGTACATCGAGATCGCGGCCATCGCGGACCTGGCACCCGGGTCAATGCGTCGGGTCACGAGGGCGGATCTCGACCTCCTGGTCGCCTGGACGGCAGACGGGATCGTGGTCACCGACGACCGCTGCCCTCACATGTCGGCGCCGCTCTCGATCGGGCAGCTCGAGGGCTGCGTGGTCGCCTGCCCGCTCCACGAGGGCCGCTTCGACCTCAGCACCGGCGAGACCGTCCAGATGCCCACGACCGGCGGCCTGGACGCCGACGGCCTGTACCACTCGCCGTGGTCTCCGTCGGGCGCGGAACTGAAACCCGAGCCGCCAACCAAGAAGCTCGAGGCGCGGCGGATGACTCGCGTCAACCGCATCCGCTACTACCCGGCCCGGATCCGCGACGGCCGCCTCGAGGCGCAGCTCCCGATCCTGCCGGATTAGGCGCGGCTCCGCCAGAACCGGAGGCCGCGCGGTAGCCCCCGCCCGGCGCTACCGGCGCGTCGTCGTCCTGCGCCGGGATGGCGCCGCCTTGCCGACCTCCTGGGCCCGCTGGCTGACGCCGGCAGTCAACATCCGGCAAGCCTCTTCCATGTCGTCGGTGCATTGGATGAGGTCCATGTCCGCCGCCTCGATTGCGCCTCTGGCGATGACCTCCGTCCTGAGCCAGTCGAGCACTCCGGACCAGTACTCCGTTCCGATCAGCACAACGGGGAAGTGCCTGATCTTGCCGGTCTGGATGAGCGTCAGCGACTCGAACAGCTCGTCCAGGGTGCCGAATCCGCCCGGGAAGATCGCAAACCCGTCGGCGTACTTCACGAACATCGTCTTGCGGGCGAAGAAGTAGCGGAACTCGACGCCCAGATCGACGTATCGGTTGGACGCCTGCTCGTGCGGCAGCTCGATGTTGCAGCCGATCGAAAGCCCACCTGCGTCGTGGCAGCCGCGGTTGGCAGCCTCCATGATGCCGGGCCCGCCGCCGGTGATGACCGCGAAACCTTCCTTCGCGAGCAGGCCCGCCAGCTTCCGGGCCTTGGCATAGACCGGGTCGCCCTCCTCGATGCGGGCCGATCCGAAGATCGTTATGGCCTTGCCGATGCTGGCCAGGGCGTCGAAGCCTTCCACGAATTCGGCCAGGATGCGCAGGGAGCGCCATGGATCGGAGTCGCGGAAATCCGGCCGGGCGCCGGTGTCGAGGAGCCGCTCATCCTCGGTCTGGGCGTGTGTCGTCAGCATCGCCGCGGCCTTGGGCTGATAGGTGACGCGACCGGCGCGGCGGCGGCCGTGGTCGCTGAAGCCGTTGGTGGTTTCGGCAGGTGGATGGGTAGCCGCGAAGCCGCTTGCCGGCACGGCGGCCGCGCCGGCAGCCTCCGCGACGGGTTTTGACGCGCGCCCGACCTCGGAGGGAAGGGCCCTCGTCTTCTGGGACGGCCTGGCGCCGTCCTTGTCCCTCTTGCGTGGCGAATGAGGCATTGGTCTCTCCTGATCGTTACCGTCAGAGGATGCCACTCTCCGCGGTCCGTCGTGCGGGCCGTCCGGACCAGGGCTACCTGGGAACCGCCGCCAGCCAGGCCTTCCAGATCGCGTCGGCCGGACCGGCCGTGACGGCGTTGTCGCAGCGGACCAGCGGCAACCGAAGCAGCCCCGTGTCGGCCAGTAGTCGGTCGACGATCTCGTCGTCGCCGAGCCGCATGTATGCCAGGCCCAGGTCCTTGTACCTGCGGCCCTCCGTGTCCAGCAGGGCCGTGGCGCCGAGCCGCTCGACGAACCGGCGAAGCTCTCCGGGCGCGATGGGCCGCTTGCGCAGGTCCACGAACGTGACGTTCGCCCGGCGCTCCTTGAAGAATCGCAGCGCCGCCTGCGTGGCCCGCGAGTCTGCGAGCCCGAACATCTGGACTGTGAGAACGGCGGGGGCAGCCATGGCAGAAGGCTATCGCTTTCGACGCTGCCGCACGAGCATGCGAGGCGCCGGGTACCATCAAGCAAGGAGGTGCGGCGTGGTCTGGTTCACAGTCCAACTCGATGACAAGCCCGGATCCCTGGCGAAGATGGCGGCGGCTCTCGGCGAGCAGGGAATCAACATCACCGCCATCGTCGGGATCGCCGAAGACACCGACGGTGCGCTCATGCTCGCCACCAGTGACGCCGCCGGAACCCGCAAGGCTTTCGACGCGCTCAAGCTCGCCTTCGAGGAGCACGACCCCGAGGCCGGCATGACCATCGACGACATGTCCCGCGCCACCGGGCTGACCGGCAGCGGCCCGCACGCCGGGAGCTAGACGAGATGCCCCGCTCCGAGCAAACCGTCCCCACCGTCGCCGTTCGCCTCGACTTCGCCGATCGGCCGGCCGCCCTCTCCGAGATCGCAGCGCAGGTCGCCGCGGCCGGCGGCACCGTCCGCACCCTCAGCACCGTGCGCCGCTGGGTGGAGATCGAGGTCGGTCCGCTGGTTGAAGTCGAGCTGGAGGTCGAAGGGCTGACCGAGCAGGAGGTCACGAGCGTTCTCGATCGGATGCCGTCCCTTCGAGGCTGCCGGAAGACCAAGGCCCTGGACAAGGTCTTCGGCAAGCGCCTGATCGTCGTCGGCGGCGGGGCGCAGATCGCCCAGGCGGTTCTCGGCGCCGTGAGCGAGGCGGACCGTCACAACATCCGCGGCGAGAAGATATCCGTGGACACCATCCCCCTGGTTGGAGAGGAGAACCTGGCGGCGGCGGTACGCGCCGTTGCCGACCTCGACCGAGCGCGTGCCCTCCTCCTCGCCGGCTCGATCATGGGCGGTGACATCACCAAGGCAGTCCAGGAGATCCAGAAGCTCGGCATCCCGGTCATCGCCCTCAACATGGTCGGCTCGGTGACCGACGTGGCGGACCTCGTAGTCACCGATCCGGTCCAGGCCGGGACGATGGCGGTCATGGGGATCGCCGACACCGCCAAGTTCGATTTCGCCCGCCAGAAGGGCCGCCGGTACTAGCCGGTGCGCATCGCGACCTGGAACGTCAACTCGCTGAAGGCCCGCATGGAGCGGGTCGAGGAGTGGCTCGCCCAGCGGGAGCCCGACGTCCTGCTGATGCAGGAGACCAAGCTCTCGGACGAAGCCGCGCCGGAGATGCCGTTCCGGATGGCCGGCTACGAACTGCTCCACCACGGCGAGGGGCGCTGGAACGGAGTCGCGATCGCGAGCCGGGTCGGGATCGCGGATGTCGTGACGAACTTCGGAGACGGGCCGGTGCGGCACTCTCCGGGCCCCGAGACCAGCGCTTCGTCCATCGCCGAAGCGCTCGAGGCCGAGGCGTCCGAAGCACATCGGCCGACGAAGCTCAGCATGGTCTCGGCCGTTTGCGGAGGCATTCGCGTCGTGAGCATCTACGCCCCGAACGGTCGCGCCCTGGACACGCCGTTCTATCGAGCCAAGCTGGCCTGGTTCGAACGTCTGGCCCGCTGGCTTCACGAGACCTGCGACCCGGCCCAACCGCTCGTGATCGGCGGCGACTTCAACGTCGCACCGGCGGACGACGACGTCTACGATCCGCGCGACTTCGCCGGCGCGACGCACGTCTCGGAGCCCGAACGGGCCGCCGTGGCCGCGCTGCGCGACTGGGGGCTGGTGGACGCATACCGGCTGCACCACCCCGAACCCGGCAAGTTCTCGTGGTGGGACTACCGGGCCGGCAACTTCCACAAGGGTCTGGGGATGCGCATCGACCACCTGTACGTCACCCGCTCGGTGGCCGGCCGCTGCACCGCCGCGGAGATCGACCGCGACGCCCGAAAGGGCAAGCTGCCCTCGGATCACGCCCCGGTCTACATCGACCTCGCGGCTGACGGCCGGGCGGACTGGAGCGGCCGGCGCGGACTGGAGCGGCCTCGCGATCAGCCCGGCGGCGCGATCCACACCTGAGCAGCGTGGGTGTCGGGCCAGCCCATCGTCCCGGCCGCCAGAAGTCGAGGTTTGGCCAGGATGGCGGCCATGCCCGCACCTGAGAACGTGGCGTCCTGCGGGAAGCGGGTCCAGGCGCTCCCGTCCACGGAGCGCCAGACGACTGCGGAACCGTTACCCGCGTCCGTCTTCCAGCCCGAGGCGACCACGCCGGTCCCTTCCGCGGCGACTGCGGTCATGACCATCTGCAGCCCTCCGTTCGCGAGAGCCGGCTGTGGCGGAGCCGGAGTCCATATCGATCCGTCCACCGAGGTCCAGGCGACCGCGCCCGTCTGGTCCGTGGTCTCCCCAACAGCCACGAAGCCCGGCCCGCCGGCGACCACCGCCAGCATTCGGCCGCCCGCAAGAGAGGGGCCGTCGATCGCCTGCCAGCTCTCGCCGCCGTCCATCGACTGCCACACGGCGGCGGTTCCCCGCCGCTCGTCGCCCGAGATCCCCACGGCCACGACCGTCTCACCGTCGGGACCCGCGGCGAGGCCGGTGACCTCGCTCGAACCGGTCGGGAGCGGCGCCGCGACCCTGGACCAGGTCACGCCATCCGACGACCGCCAGAACGTTGCGGATCGCACGGCCGCGGCCGACTGCTGGTACCCCGCGGCGAGATAGCCGCCGTTCGTGCGCGTCACCGCCGCAAGCAGCTCCGTGGCCCCAACCTCGGCCGGGCCGGGAAGCGACTCCATCGCCCAGGCGACGCCGTCCGTGCTGCTCCACACGGCGGCCGCCCGACCGTTCGTCCCCACCGCGAGGACGCCCTCATCGGCCGTCGCGACCGCCGCCGAGATGCCGCTCCCCTCCGGCGCCGGCAGCGTCGTCACCCTTCGCCACGAAGCGGCGTCGGTCGAGCTCCACGCTGCCGCGTGAGACGGCGGGTGATCCTGGCCGAGGGCCAGATATCCCCCGCGGTCGGCTATCAGCGCGCCGATGTAAGTCCCGATGATCGGATGGCAGGGCGAGCAGAAGCCCGGGGCGTCGGTGGGTTGCCCTTCGATCGTCACGGGCTGCTCCACTCGCGCGGCGACCCAACCAGTCGTGGCGCTCGGCACCAGCCCGGTCTGCGCGGCGGGAGAGGTGGGCGCGATCGACGTACGGCTCGTCGAGCAGCCCGCCACCAGCAGGGCTGCGACCGATAGGAGAAGGAGCCGGTTCCTGGCCATCTACGGCGACGCTAGGCGAGCGCGACGGCCCTGTCCATCGAAGCGCGCCTGCGGCTCGCGGGACGCAATCAGGCGCCGGCGTGGAGCCGCCCCTCGAGCGCCGGGGTCTGCTGGAGGATCAGCCGGGGGGCGGGGTCAGCTGGCCGGGGAGCGGGATGTTGATCGTCAATCCGATCTTGAGGCTGTTCGGATTGGCCGCAAGCCCGGGGTTGGCCAGCAGCAGCTCCCAGGACTTCAGGCCCTTGCTCTTGGCGATCCTCGTGATCGTGTCGCCCGCCTGAACTTTGTACTGCTCGAAGCTCGCGTTCGGAACCGGCGAACCGGCCACGGCGCTGGCAACGCTCGACGGCGATGCGCCCGGAGTGGACGAGGGCCTTGGCGATGCAGTGGCCGTGGCCGATGCCGAGGGGCTGGCGACCGCGGCGTTCCCCCCGCGGCCCAACAGAGCGGGCAGGACGACCATCACGAACACGACCAGAACCACGCCGATCGCCGCCAGGATCGGGGGCCAGATGGCCCACATCGGCTTGCGTACTTCGCGGCCTCGGAGGCGCGGGTAGTTGTAGGGCGTTGGCGGCTTCTCCCAGGCGGGATAACTCGGGCCGCGGCGCGACTCGGAGCCGCTCGGAACCTTGTAGAAGGGGAGCGGCGCCGGCGCCACCGGAGCGGCGCTGGCCTGCGTTACGGGCCGGAACCCAGCCCGCTCGTGAAGTTCACCCTCGCCGGAATCGGTGGAGCCCGCGGGCTTGGAGCCGGGACGCGGATGGGCCGCCGGGCGCTTCTTGCGCGTCAGGTTGTCGTCGTCGCGATTCACCATTCATCCTCGTCGTGGCGGCGCCTCCGGGTCCCAAGCCCGGTGGCGGAGGGGCCTGGTTGCGGCGCTGGGAAACCATCCCAGGGGCACGGCTGGTATGCCACTAGGGTAGCCCAGACGGGCTCGAAGGTTCAGGTTGGCGCCGCTGCTCCCGCGCCGGCCGCGCGGATTCCGCGGTGAGATGGCAGTATGGACGCATGGAAATCCACTTCCTCGGGGCGGCGAACACCGTCACCGGATCCCAGTTCCTGCTGATCACCGAGCGGGCCAGGGTGCTCGTCGATTGCGGCATGTTCCAGGGCAGCCCACAGGAGGTGGTACGCAACCACGTGCCCCTGGCCTACGATCCGTCCAGCCTCGACGCGATCGTCCTGACCCACGCCCACCTGGACCACTGCGGCCTCATCCCTCACATCGTGGCCGAGGGTTTCAACGGTCCCATCTACGCCACGCGCGGCACGATCGAACTCGCCGCTCTGGTCCTGCTGGACTCGGGCAAGCTCCAGGAGGAGTACGCCAAACGGCACCGCCACTGGGCCGCCAAGAACCCGGACAAGGCGGCCCGCGAGGACCAGCGCGAGTTCGAGAAGATCCAGGAGCAGGAGCAAATCGCGGAACAGGAAGAGGCCGCCTCGGGGACCTCGGGGACCTCGGGGGCCTCGGGGGCCTCGGGTTCGCCCGCTTCAGGGCCGTCCGCCGGGCTGTCCGTGGCATCTCCGGCATCGGTCCTGCGCGCCGGCGACGTCACGCCCGACGGTCACGTCGTGGCTTCGGGATTCGACGAGCTGGCTCTCCACGACGAGCAGGGCATGGGCACCCGCCTGGGCTTCCCGCCGGTGGGGCACCCCGACCACCAGGCCGCCATGGCCGGCAGCCCCGTCAACCCGAACCTCGTGCTCGAGGAGCCGCTCTACGACCTTTCCCAGGCCCAGGACTCGCTGTCGCGCTTCCGGCCGGTCGAATACGAAGCCTCGGTCGCGATCGCGCCCGGAATCACCGCCGTCTACCACGATGCCGGCCACATCCTCGGCTCCTCCATCGTGGAGCTGCACGTCGAGGCCCAGAAGGACGTCCCGGCCCGGACCCTGGTCTTCTCCGGCGACCTGGGCCGCAGCCATGCCCCGATCCTGCGTGAGCCCACGGTGCTGAGCCAGGCGGACTACGTCCTCGTCGAGTCCACTTACGGCGGCCGCGAGCACGAGCCGGAGGACGAGTCACTCGATCACCTGGCGCAGGCAGTCAAGGATGTAGCTGCCGAGGGCGGCGTCCTTCTCATCCCGTCATTCGCGATCGGCCGAACCCAGGAGGTCGTGTGGGCCTTGCGGCACCTGCTCGACGCGGGCCGAATCCCCCAGATCAAGCTGTTCCTGGACTCCCCGATGGCCTCCAAAGCATCGACGATCTACCGCGAGCACACCGACTACTACGACGCCGACACGCTGGCGCTCCTCGCCAAAGGCGAAGGGCCGATCGACTTCCCGGACGCCAAGGAGACGGCGCTGGCCGCCCAGTCCGAACTGATCGATCGAGCCAGGCGGCCGTACGTCCTCGTGGCCTCCAACGGCATGCTCACGGGCGGCCGCGTACTGAACCACCTTCGAACGCTTATCGGCGACCCCAAGACCATCATCCTGTTCGTGGGCTATCAGGGCGAGGCGACGATGGGCGCACATCTGCAGGCCGGCGCAAAGACGGCCCGGGTGGACGGCCAGGAATACACGGTCCGCTGCGCCGTACGCTCGATCAGCGGCTTCTCGGCCCACGCCGACGAGTCGCAGATCCTGGACTGGCTGGGCCACTTCATCGGCGGCCGCAAAGCCGGGGACCCGGGCGTGCCCAGGAGGGTCTTCATCGTCCACGGCGACGCCGACGCCCAGCAGGCGCTCGAGCCGAAGATCCAGGCCCTGGGGCTCCCGACGCTCACCCCGCACTGGCACCAGCGCGTCGTCCTCGACTGACCGACCGGGCTGCGGTGCGATGTCGTTCCGATATGCGAACTAGCCCGTGGCCCGGCGAGACCTGGGGCCGGCGGGTCCGGGGCGCCGCCTCTGCACACGTGCACATTCCCGTTCGACTCGGTTGCCGAGGCCGACTTGCGGCAGATGCACATACCGAACCACCCGGCGCCGCGGCGAGGGGTAGCCTGGTCACGTCCGTGCATCTGGTGCACGGTTCTGACGCCTTTGGGTCCCGAAGGTCCGGAACCTTGCCTCAGATGCACATCCGCAACGCGAGAGCCGGTCCGCTCCAGGAGGGTTCGTCGTATGTGTGCATCTGGCGCACACCGCCCGGGCTCACGCACTGCGCAGCCGCCTGCCAGCCGGCCCCGACTAGCCGGCCGCCGTCCCCGTACTGCCCGGGGCGTAGAGCGGCACTCCGGCCGCGCAGGCCGGGCAGGTCTCCGGACCCGGATCGTAAGTCGGTAGCTGGAGCTGCCACAGGGCGCGGAGCGGGTAGCTCCGCCCCGTCTTCGGCGACTCGAGCGAGGCCAGGCCGCCGGAGCGATCCGCCAGGACGGCACACGTGACGATCTCCCCGCCGAAGGCCTCGACGGCGGGAAGCATCGCCAGCAGCGATCCGCCGGTGGTCAGGATGTCGTCCACGAGCAGCACCCGCTCGCCGGGGTCGATGGTGAAGCCGCGCCGGAACTCGCGCCGCGTGGTGCCGTCGGCGTCCTTCACTTCTTCGGCGAAGATCGCCCGCACCCCCAGCTGCCGGGCGGTTTCGAAGGCAAGCACCACGCCCCCGGTCGTGGGGCCCGCGACAAGATCCACGATCGGCGCGCCGTCGGCGCTCCGGTGCGACGCCGCCCAGAAGCCGCACAGTTCGCTGGTAGCGGCCGGGTCCTGCAGGACCAGGAACTTCTCCAGGTACCGCTCGGAGTGCTTGCCGCTCTTGAGGAGGAAGTGGCCTTCCCTGAGAGCGCCCGACCGCCGGAACAGCTCCTCGGTCCGCGAGGCGATGGCCCTGGCGGCAGCCAGCTCGGCCGCCGGTCGAATCGTCGTCATTTCCGCCTCCAGTTGCCGCGGTTGTCCTCGGCCAGCCAGAGCAACGCGATCAGGAGGATTCCGCCGCCGATGAGGAGGATCACGGCCGGTACTCCGCGCCCTTGGCCGACGGAGCCCCGGTGCGCTTGGGCAGGGCCGTCCCCACGAGCGGCCGATACGAGTCCAGGCCGCGCTGCAGGCAGGCCGCCCGCAACTCGTCGCCCAGCCGGACCGGCAGCTCCGGATCGGCGAATAGCGCCGTTCCCACCTGGACCGCCACCGCTCCGCAGGCAAGGAAGTCCAGTACGTCGTCCAGGTTGGTCACGCCGCCGATGGCCACGATCGGGATCGAGACGACCTGCGCCACCTCGTACACGATCCGCAGCGCCACCGGCTTGATGGCCGGGCCCGACAGGCCGCCGTAGGTATTGCCCAGGAACGCCCGCGTCCGGTCCGGCGCCACGGCCAGGCCGGAGAGCGTGTTGATGGCGGTGAGAGCGTCTGCCCCGGCCTCCTCGATAGCCTTGGCTATGGGCCGCACGTCCGACACGTTGGGTGAGAGCTTGACCAGCAGCGGCAGCTCCGTGGCGCGGCGAACGGCGGCCGTGACGGCTCGGGCCGCGTCGCGGTCGATGGCGAACTGCAGCCCGCCCTTGCCCACGTTGGGGCAGCTGATGTTCAGTTCGATCCCGGCCACCCCGGGAACGCCGTCCAGGCGCCGGGCCACCTCGACGTAGTCCTCGATCGATTCGCCGGCGACGTTGACGATGACCGGCACCTTCCAGCCCGCCCAGACCGAGCTGTACCTCTCGATGACCGCGTCGACGCCCGGGTTCTGCAGGCCGATGGAATTGAGCATCCCGCCGGGCGTCTCCGTGACACGCGGCGGCAGGTTCCCGGCGCGAGGCCGAAGGGTGGTGCCCTTGCAGCAGATCGCGCCGATGCGCTGGACGTCGACCACCTCGCCGTATTCGATGCCGTAGCCGAACGTGCCCGAGGCCACCAGGATCGGGTTCGCCAGCCGGAGGCCGCCGTGCTCGGGCGCCAAATCGACCGAGAGGTCGATCCGATCGAGAGCCTCGCGTTCGGCCAGCGTCGGCTTGACCGAGACGGGTGCGCCGAGGTCGGCGACGGCCGCGCCACCGCTCTCGACCCGCGGCCGAGCGCCGGGCCGGTGGCCCGGCCGGACGGCCGAACGATCGACCGGCACGATGGCGCTCTTGATCGTCCGCACGGTCGGGGTCCGCTTGCGCTTGCCCAAACCCTTCAGGGGTTTCATTGCCTCGACCTCAAGCGTCCGCCGGCCATTCGATCTCCTCGGCCGCGAAGACGGGCCCTTCCCGGCAGACGCGAACGGGGCCGTCCACGCCCAGGACCGAGCAGCCCAGGCACGCGCCGACGGCGCAACCCATGTTCTGCTCCATCGAGACCTGCAGGAAGGCCTTCCGGCGCGCCGCCGTGGAACCGAGCGGGTCGCCTTTGCCGCCGCCTCGCTTTCGGCCGAGCTTGGCCACGCCCATTCGACTGCGCCGCCCGGCCGCAAGCTGGGCCAGGCGCGCCAGCATCGGATATGGCCCGCAGGCGAACGCCTGGTCCGCCCACGCCTCGTAGTCGGTCAGCAGCTCGGTCACGAAGCCGTGGTGGCCCAGCGACCCGTCGTCCGTGGCCACGACATACTCGATCTCGTCCGGCAGCAGGCTGGATGGGTAGACGTGACCCGCGCTCAGCGCCCCGAACAGGATCGTGACCTGCCGCCCGTCGCGAACCGCCTCGTCGGCGAGCATGCGGATACCTGCCATCCCCAGGCCGCCCGCCACGAGCAGCAAGTGGTGGCTGCGCGGGTCGACTTCGAAGGGCCGGCCCAGCGGCCCGAGCATGTCCAGGCTCTCGCCTTCACGGACGCGGGCCATCCATTCCGTGCCCCGGCCGACGGTCCGGAAATGGAGCGTGACTATCCCCGTCGCCGGATCGGCGGTGTTGATCGAGAACGGCCGTCGCAGGATCAGGCCCGAGTAGTCGCCGGTCCGCACATGGACGAACTGCCCGGCGCGCGAGCCGCTCGCCAGCTCCGGCGCGTGGAATGACTGAAGCCACTGGTTCGGCAGTATCTGCCGGCTCTCGACCAGTTCGGCCGCGACCAGGCGCATCGTCACCGACTGTCGCCGTCCCTACTTGCGCTTCGGCTTGGGTTCCTTCGCCTTGGGCTCGGGCTTCGCCTTGGGCTCGGGCTTCGCCTTGGGCTCGGGCTTCGCCGGCTCGCGGCTCGGGCTCCTCTTCCTCGTCCTCGACGTCCTCGACGTCCTCGCCCGGGGCTCCGGTCCCACCGAGGGCCGGGAAGGCCTCCGCGAGAGTGTCCGCCAGGTCGCCGAAGATGTCGGTCGGGTCGTAGAACTCCACGATGTCGTCGGGGCCGTCGAGTTTGCGCCACGTGCCCGTTTCGGCGTCCGCCTCCGGGATCACCTCCGCGGCGAAGGATCCGGCGGCTCGGAGCGTGAGCCGTTCGTCCTCGTCGTCGACGACGACCAGGTCGCCCAGGATCGAGGTGAGGCTGGTCGCCGCGGACTCGAACTGCTCGAGAAGGTGAGCCTCGGTCTGCTGGCTGCGCTCCTGGAAGGCGAGCGCCAGGTCGTACAGCCTCTCGGCCGCCTCCTCCTCGCTCTCCGGGGCTTCGTCCGGCTCGTGGCCGGCGGCCCACTCGTCCGCTGCCTGGGCGTACGGATTCGCCGCGCCCAGAGCCACGGTCTCCTCGGGCGCGATGTCGGCCGACCGGAGCAGATCGCCGACGGCAGTAGGCTCCTCTTCGAGCCCGGCCTCGGCCTTGGTGGCCTCCGCGAAGGCGGCGAACACATCGGCCAGGTTGTACAGCTCGACCAGCTCGGAGGGATTCTCGATGACCTCCGTCTCGCTGACCCACTTGCCGGTCGCCTCGTCCAGGTAGCGGCTGCGGCTCCGGAAGGAGAGATCCTCGGCGACGGCCAGGTAATCGACCTCGTCGTCGATCAGGACGAGGCCGCCGAGATCGGCAATGCGCTCGGCGTTGCCCTCGAGGAACTTGCGAAGCTGCGCGGAAGCTTGAACCAGGAAGTCGGATCGCTCCAGGGAGGCGTCGGCGGCGAGTTCGCCGAGCTGATCGTTGCGGCTCGTATCCATCGCTAAGGCCTCCCGAGTTGGTCGTGGTCGAGGTCCGGGCCGATTCGCTCCCGGAGGAACATCGAGTGAGCCCGCGAGAATATCCATTCGCCGGCGCGGTGGCCCAGGGCGCGGGTAGCTTCGTCGGCTTCGAGCTTGTCGATCGTCGCGTAGTCGGGCAGATCGAGGAAGATCACGTTGTCGTAGTCCCAGCCGTAGGCGACGTTGTACCAGCCCATGAACCGGATCCCGAACTTCTCCTGGTAGGCCTTCATCTGGCGCGGCATGATCGTCTTCATGTAGAACTTGAAGAACGGGTCGCGTCCACGTCGAACCTGGAAGAAGGTCGCAAGGACTGGCACGGGCTCTGCTCTCTCCTCACTAGACGCTGTGACTGTCGCTGTCGCGATCCGGCGCTCGGCGCGCGGACTCCTATTCTCGCACGCCGGAGCCCAACGTCGGCGGCCCTGGGCTCGCTCTCTCAGCTCTCGCTCGAAGCGGCCTCGGGGTCTTCGTAGGCCAGCCGTCCGCCCGCGATGGTGAGGAGCACGCGGCCGGACAGCTCGCGGCCCAGGAGCGGCGAGTTCTTGCCCTTGGAGAGAAGCGCCTCCGGGGTCACCCGCCAGCGATCGGCGCGGTCGAAGACCACGATATCCGCCGGGGCGCCTTCGGCCAGGCCGCGGGGCCGGGCGGCCGGCGTTGCCGCTACCCCGGGCCACCCCGCCACGATGCTCGCGGGACCGGCGGTGAGCGCGCCGATAGCCCGTGCCAGCGGCAGGCGGCCCGCGTCCACGAGCGCCAGCAACACGCCCAACGCCGTCTCGATGCCGCTGATGCCGTTGCTGGCCCGGCCGAACTCCACTTCCTTGTCCACGACCGTGTGCGGGGCGTGGTCCGTGACGACCGCGTCGGCGGTGCCGTCGAGCAGCGCGGCCAGGCACGCGGCCCCATCTGCGGGAGTGCGCAGTGGCGGGTTGACTCGAAGCGCCGTGTCGTAGGGAGTGGCGACGAGCACCCCGTCCGCCCACGGGTCGCGGGACGTGCCGTCCGCGCCGAGAGCCTCCCACGACCAGCGCCGCGCGCCGGCAATCCACTCGTCGGCGAGGGCCAGGTGGTGCGGCGTCACGTCGCAGGTGACGGGCAATCCGGCGGCCTTCGCCCGGCGAACCAGGTCCAGCGCCGCGGCCGTGGAGACGTGAGTCAGGTGGAGCCGCGCCCGTGGCTCGTCGCGCAGGGCGTCTTCCAGGACGGCCAGGTCGCGCGAGACCGCGTTCACCTCGCCGGCGATCGGCCAGCCCGCCAGGCCCAGTACGGACGCGACATAGCCCTCGTTAGCCTCCGCCCCGGCCGTCAGCTCCAGGTCCTCGGCGTGATCGACGACCGGCAGCCCGAGCATTCCGGCATACAACAGCGCGCTGCGAAGCAGCTTGGGCGTTCGAACGGGCGCACCGTCGTCGGAGAAACCGAGAACCCCCGCGTCGGCCAGCTCGCCCATCGCCGACAGCTGCTCCCCCGCTCTGCCCGCCGAGACGGCCCCGAAGGCCAGAACCTCGACGGGCGAGCCGCCTGCCCGCGCCGCCGATCGAATGCGCTCCAGCACGCCGGGCTCGTCCAGGGCCGGCGACGTGTTCGGCATGAGCGCCACGCTCGTGTAGCCGCCGTGGGCAGCGGCCGCGCACCCGGTGGCGACCGTTTCCGCATCCTCGAAGCCGGGCTCGCGAAAATGGGCATGGAGATCGAAGAAGCCGGGCGCGACGACGACGCCCTTGTCGTCCACCCCGGCGGCCTCGGCCCCCTCCAGCCACACGACCGACTCGAGGATCCCGTCCGTGACGACGATCTCGCCCGGGCCCTCGCGGCCCGACACAGGGTCGACCAGCCAGGCCTTCTCGACCTCGAACCGCCCGACGGTCTGACCGACTTCCGGTCCGAGGCGAGCCTTGCGGCTTCCGGTGCGGCGCGGGCGCCGCCTTCGGTCGCTCATCGGATCGCCTCGCCGGCGTGGGCGGCTTCGTGCGAGCCGGCCAGCAGGTACAGCAGGGCCATGCGCACGGCGACGCCGTTGGCGACTTGCTCGGTGATGACGGCGCGGCCGCTGACGGCCACGTCGGGAGCGATCTCGACGCCTTCGTTCATCGGCCCCGGGTGCATCACGATCGCCTCGGGTTTGGCCAGTGCCACGCGCTCCGCGTTCAGCCCGAAGCGGGCCGCGTACTCGCGCAGCGAGGGGAGCAGCCCGCCCTGCATCCGCTCGCGCTGGATCCGCAGGGCCATCACCACGTCCGCGTCCCGCAGCGCGGCGTCGACGTCGCTCGTGACGTTGAACCGGCCGTGGCCCGGAATGGCGCCGCCGCTCCACGCCGCCGCCCAGCGGTCGAACCCCCGCAAGAGAGTGGCCGGGCCGCACAGCCAGAGATCCGCGCCGGCCGCGGTCAGCGACCAGATGTTGGATCGCGCCACCCGCGAGTGGAGGATGTCGCCCACGATCACGACCTTGCGGCCGCGCAGGTCGCCGTCGGGGAGATGCTCGCGCATCGTGTAGAGGTCGAGCAGCGCCTGGGTCGGATGGGCGTGCCAGCCGTCGCCGCCGTTGAGGACGTGGCCGCCGAAGATCTCGGCCGCCAGATACGGCGCCCCGGAGACGGAGTGGCGCATCACCAGGATCTCGGCGCCGAGCGCCTCCAGGGTCCGGATCGTGTCCACGAGCGACTCGCCCTTGGTCACCGACGAGGTGGCCGTGGCGATGCTGACGACGTCGGCGGAGAGGTTCCGCGCGGCCGTCTCGAACGAGACGCGGGTCCGTGTCGAGGCTTCGTAGAAGAGCGTCGTCACCCGCCGGCCGTTGAGCGCCGGGACCTTGCGGATGGGCCGGGCCAGGACGCCCTTCATCTCGTCCGTGGTCCGCAGTATCAAGTCGATCTCGGGCCAGGTGAGCACGTCCACGTCGATCAGATGGCGGTGGTTCCAGGCCACCGCCACGCTGCCCCCGGCAGCGCCCGCGGCCCTGCCTCCGGCGCTTCCCTCGCCGCCCATCAGCTGCCTGCCGGAGCGGCTTCGGAGGTACGGAGCTGGCGGGCGATGCTGACCTCGTCGGTGCCGTCGATTTCGGCCACGTGCACGTGGACCAGCTCTTCCCGCGACGTTGGCACGTTCTTGCCCACGTGGTCGGCGCGGATCGGCAGCTCGCGGTGGCCGCGGTCGATCAGCACCGCCAGCCGGATGGCCCGCGGCCGCCCGAAGTCGATCAGGGCGTCCATGGCGCAGCGGATCGTGCGGCCCGTGTAGAGCACATCGTCTACCAGCACGACCGTGGCCCCGTTCAGGTCGAACGGAAGGTCCGTGCCCTTGACGATCGGCTGCTGGGCCACGAGCGACAGGTCGTCGCGGTAGAAGGTTATGTCCAGGGCGCCGACGGGAAGATGGACCCCTTCGTGCTCCTCGATCGCTTCGGCGATCCGCCGCGCGAGAGGGACGCCGCGGCGCTGGATGCCGACGAGCGCCAGGCCCTGCGTGCCGGCCTGCTTCTCGACGATCTCATGGGAGATCCGAACGATGGCTCGCCGGATCTCGTCCCCGGTCATGATCTGCCGGTCGGTCATCGAATTCTCGCTGCCCTGCACGACGCAGTCCTCCTTCCCGGCCTCACGGTGCCGGTCGTTAAAGGTTGAGGGAAGGATACAGCGCCGGCCACGGAGTCGCGACACCGCTGGCCGCCGCGGCGAGAGCCGAGGTCGCGGCGGGGCTCAGCTGCCCGGTCGATCGCTGGCCGATGCCGGACCGCCCGACGATCCAGCCGAACCGGGCGCCTGGCTCGGAGCCGTCGGTTTCGCGGTGGAGACCAGCGCGGGCGGCATGACCGGGACGGGCTTCATGTAGGTCTTGCCGTCCACGGCCGAGGTGTAGACGAAGTTCGAGTTGTCGAACCCGATGGCCGAGAGGACCTCGTCGGCGCCCATGGTCGCGCTCAGCAGCCCGGACGAGGGGTCGACCGAGAAGACGCTGAGACGGCCGATCTCGGTGCTTCCGCCGTCCGCGACCCAGACGGCCACGTTCTGCCCTGCCGCGTCCCAGCGAACCACCCACTGCCGGACCGAGGCCGGCGAGTTCGCGATCGACAGCAGCTGGGGCAAAGCCGACTGCGTCGGTTCCGGAGTCTTCGCGCCGGCGGTGGGCGTGGCGCTCGGTTGGGGAGAGCCCGACGCTCCGGGCTGGGTCGATGGCGTCTGCGTTGCGGGAGCGGTCTGATCGGCCGCCGGAGCCGGGCTCAGGCTCGGCTCGAGACTCGGCGCTGCCGACTCGGTGGCTGCCGGCGCCTGGGACGCGAGGGACTTCGGGTCCGGCGATGCCGGCACCAGGGTCAGGTCCGCCCAGCGATCGAAGTAGAGCTCGCCCTTGCCGGGCTGCCACAACCCGGACACCGTGTCGAACTCGACCGCACCCGACCAGTAGATGAGGTACCGGCCGGTCGGATCGACTCCGGCGACGAGCATCGGCCGGTCGATTCGCTGGATGTCGCCGCTGGCAGGATCGAAGAGACAGGAGGTGGTCCCGATCATCTCGGCAGTCGCGGCCGTGGCATCCGCGCAGGTCCCCGCCGCGATCTCGCTCACGAGAATCCTCTGCCCGAACCAGCCCGCGAAGAGGTCGGAGTGCCGCGACGTCACCGCGCGAGCCTGCTCCTGGCCGGATCGCCAGATGAAGACGTCCGGTCCGGTTCTGTGATCCACGGGCCTGGCCGAGAAGGCGACGAGGCTACCGTCCGCGGAGAACTCCGGATTCCGGCCCACGATCTCGTAGCCATCGAGTATCGCCGTCGGTTTCGTAACGGCAGGCCCGGCCGTAGGTGCGGGCGATGGAGTCGGGGGCTGCGGCTCGGCGTGGCGGTCGCCACGAGGCTGGCGATGGCGCTGGGGCCGATCGACACCGCCGCCGACTGGATCGCGGCCGGCGAGGCCGCCGGGGGTGTCACTTCCGGTGTGGCGGTGCTCACGGGAGTCGGCGAGACCGCAGGCGTTGGCGTCGCGACCAGCGTCGGTCGCGGCGTCAGCAGGTCCAGCGCCACCGGCTGAGGCGACGTGGAGAGGGGCACGATGACGATCTTGTTGTCCGTCCAGACGGCCGCCTGACTGGCGTCCGGGGCGATGACCGCGGAGACGCTCGTGTCGCTCGTGATGGAGCCGAGCGTCTGGCCCGAGGCGCCGTTGACCGTGCAGCTGCCGCTCGCGGGAACGCAGTCTGCGGTGCTGCCCTTGATCTGGTAGACGCCCTGGTCGGACGCGATCCAGTAGCTCGTGCCATCGACGACCGCGAGCGGCGCCTGGGGAACCTGGGAAGCCAGAGCCGACGAGCCGGTGGCGAGCGCCACCACGCCGGGAGGCGTGATACCGGGAACGACTCTCGCGATCGGGCTCTGCCCGATGAGCGAAGCGCCCGCGACGAGGACCACGAACCCGACCGCGATCGCGGTCCCGAACAGCGGGCTGCGCCCGGGCTTGCCGCGCAACGGCCGGCTCTGCCTCGTGCCGGACGCCCGTCCCTCGATGGCGTCGAGCGCGGCTGAGGTTCTGGCCCAGAGATCGCGCGGCGGCTCCGGAACCTCGAGCGACCGCAGTTCCATGTGAATGGCGCGGTGCTGCTCGGCGATGGCGCTGCATTCCGGGCACGTGGCCAGGTGCGCCTCGAGCCACGCCGCATCGAACGGCTCGAGCTCCGAATCGATCGCCTCGACCGCGAGTGACCTGGCTCGCTCGTGGAGGCGCTCGACGGCCGGGAGGGATGCAGGGTATTCGGGCTTCATCGTCCGGCCCCCGGGGTGTCGTCCGGTCGCCGGCGCGAGTCCAGCGCGCGTGTCTGTTCGGCGAAGGTGGCGTCGATCTCGGCTTCGTGGGCCTTCTCCTGGCGGCGCTCGTCGGCCAGGGCCTGGCGGAGGCTCTCGCGAGCCCTGGTCAGCAGGGCGCGTGCCGCCACGTGGCTGATGCCCAGCGCCTCGGCCAACTCGAGGCCGGTGAGATCGCCCACTTCGGCGAGGAGGAGCGCGGCTCGCTGCCGTTCGGGGATGCGGGCCAGCGCCCGGGCCAGCGGACCGGAGAGCCGCATCTCCATGGCCAGGTGCTCGGCCGAGGGGGCGGCTCCGTAGCTCTCTCCGGTCCAGGGCAGGAAGCGCACGATTCGCCGGCGTCGCATCTCGTCCAGGACGACCCGGTGCGCGATCTGATACAGCCAGGCCCGGGCCTTGGCTCTGTCCTCGAGCGAGCCCTGGGCGCGGTAGGCCTTGATGAAAGTGTCCTGGGCGAAGTCCGCGGCAACGTCGGCGTCACGGACCATTCGGAAGATGTAGGCGTATATCTCCGAGTGGTGGAGCGCGAACAGCTCCTCGATGAAGGTCCTGTCGTCGGTGCCTTCAGCTGCGGCGCTCATGCCGCACTCCATTTGCCAGGTTGTCGCGCTGATGGACATTCAATCGCCGCCGAGGTCGTACGGGTCAACAGACAACGACGCCTCCCCGCGCGCCAGAAGTCTCTGACGGCGCGGTGTCCACGGCTGTGACGACGCGACGCGGGCCCCTCTTGTCTCATGGCCTTTCTGCGGCTTCCCCTTGAGCCCCGAATCTGAGCAATTCCTCGACCGCCTCTTCCGGCGAAACGGGGTTGACCGGAAGGCCCGTCCCCAGCTCCAGCCCGGCGATCTCCCGCAACCGCGGATGGATTTCCCAGTGCCAATGGTACGTCGCGTCGACTCGCTGGCGGAGCGGGGACGTGTGCAGAACCAGGTTGTGGGGCGGTCCGTCGAGGCGGGCCAGGCGGCCGAGAACCTGCCGCAACGCCTCTGCCGTCGAGCTGATGTCGGCATCCGCGGCGAGGCCGAAATCCGAGGCGTGGCGGCGTGGCACTATCCACACCTCGAACGGCGAACGCGAGGCGAACGGCGCGAACGCGACGCTCGCGGAGTCCTGCCAGATCAGGCGCGTGCCGGCCTTCGATTCCTCCCGAACCAGCCGGCAATACGGGCACTCCCCTTCTCTGATCAGGTATCGCGCGGCCCCGCCGATCTCCTCGGCCACGCGGTGAGGGATCTGCGGCAGGTCGTAGAGGTCCAGGCAGAGGTGGTTGGTTCGGGCGCCGGCCTGTGCGCCCCAGTTCTGGACGATCTGCAGGTACTCGGTCTGACCGACCGCCCGGGCGTCCACGAAGGCCCGCCGCACGGCGGAGAGCATTCCACGCAGGAGGTCGTCACCGACCATCTGCAATGGCCGATGCTCTCCCGGCGGAGCCACGATGGTTCGCCAGCTGCCGGCGGCCGCGGCCTGGGGCAGGGCCACCTGGGCCGCGTCCTTCTCGAGCTTTCGAGCTTCTTCCTGAGAGCCGACGACGTTGAAGGCGTAGTCCTTGAGAATGCGGAGGCGGATGCCGTCGCCGGGCGGCTGGCTGCAGTTCTGGCAGGATCCACCATCGTCCACGGGCGCCGCGGCCACCGAGAAACGGCCGCGCTGGAACTGGCGGTCTACGACCGTGGCGACCCACCAGCCGGTGATGTCGTCGCGCCGCAGCTCGAACAGACCGCCGCCCATCAGCGGGCCCCGACGACCGCGCCGGAGCGAGCTGCGAGGAACTCCTCCAGCCGGGCGCGGGAGACGACGGGATCGGCAACCGGTGGCAGATCCCCCGCCAGCCGTGCTCCGAGCGCGCCCGCGAGGGCGGGGCCAAAGGCGGAGGCGGCTCGCGCGACCGACTCGATCGAGGGTTCGGAGTCTTGCCCGCTCTCTCGGGCTATCGAAGTCGACTCGACTCCCGGCAGGCCGCAGGCGTCGATCAACTCGAAGTCGGAGAGTCGCACCGTTACGTTCAGGGCGATGCCGTGGTAGCTGACGCCGTGCTCGATGCGGACGCCGATCGCACCGATCTTGCGGCTGCCCTCGCCGCACCAGCAGCCGGGGTAGCCGTCGCGGGGACCCGCATCCACGCCGAAAGCGGCGCACGTCTGCGACAGCGCGGCCTCCAGCGCCCGAACCAGCGGCCGGACCAGCAGGCCGCGATCGGCGAGACGGACGATCGGGTAGGCGGTCAGCTGGCCGGGCCCGTGGTACGTGACCTCGCCGCCACGTTCGGTCTCGATCAGCTCGATGCCGCGGGCGGCCAGATCGGCCGGGCTCGCCAGGACGTGGGCCGGATCGCTGTGGCGGCCGAGGGTCAGCACCGGCTCGTGTTCCAGCAGCAGGAGCTGATCGCCGATCGAGCCGGCGACCCGGGCCGCGACAAGTCGATGCTGGAGGTCCCAGGCGTCGCGATACGGCGTCCGGCCGAGCCACCAGGCGGTGATCGGCGCGGGCGAGGAAGTCACCTCAGATGGCACCTCTGCCGCCCGAAAGTCCATGTCGCCACGATAGCAGGAGCGCGTTCTCCTGCCGCGAATCGGCGGCCGCCCGGATCGTTGCCCTTGACCGCGGCGCCACTCGTGTGCATGGATTGCGCAACCAGCGCCCGGACGAGCGCCCTATCGACACGAGCGGAGCGAATCGATGGCACGCAAGAAGCGCATCGGGATCCTGACCGCAGGCGGTGACAGTCCGGGCCTCAACGCCGCGATCCGGGGCGTCGGCAAGGCTGCGATCGGCCACCACGGAATGACGCTGGTGGGTTTCCGCGATGGGTTCCGCGGGCTGGCCGAAGACCGGTACATGGCCCTGGAATCGAAGAGGCTGTCGGGGATCCTGACCACCGGCGGGACGATCCTGGGAACGAGCCGGGACAAGCCCCACCAGATGCTCGTCGATGGGGTCCTCACGGACATGACCGGCGCGGTCGTCCGTAATTACGAGAAGCACCGGCTGGACGCGCTGGTGTGCCTGGGCGGAGGGGGCACGGCCAAGAATGCGCTTCGCCTCGCCAACGCCGGCCTCAACGTCATCACCCTGCCCAAGACGATCGACAACGACGTCGTCCGAACCGACGCGTGCTTCGGCTTCGCCACGGCGCTCGACGTGGCGACGGACGCGGTCGATCGGCTGCACAGCACCGCCCACAGCCATCACCGCATCATCGTCGTCGAGATCATGGGCCACGGCGCCGGCTGGCTCACCCTGGGAGCAGGGATTGCCGGCGGTGCGGATGTCATCCTCATTCCGGAGATTCCCTATTCCGTGGAAGCGGCCGCCCAGGCGGTCCGGCGCAGAGTCCGGAACGGGTCTAACTTCAGCATCGTGGCGATCGCCGAAGGGGCCCGGAACGTCGAAGACTCCGCGGCCTACGCGGCGGCACTGAGACTCAAGCGGGCGGCCCCGGCCGGACCGGAGCGAGACCAGGCCGTCGCCGCGCTGGCGGCCCTCGAGGCCGCCCACGTCGGCAACACGCTTCGAGTTGCGAGCAAGCTGGAGGAGCTGACGGGCCTCGAGTCGCGGGTCACCATCCTGGGCTACGTCCAGCGAGGCGGCACGCCCTCGGCCTTCGATCGGCTGCTGGCAACCCGCCTTGGAAGCGCCGGCGCGGACCTGATCGCCGATGGTGTGTTCGGTGTCATGGTGGCGTCGCGCGGCGACGGCACGGATCCGGTGCCGCTCGAACAGGTTGCCGGCAAGCGCCGGACCGTTCCCCCAGATCATTCGTGGGTCCAGGCCGCACGTCACGTCGGCGTCTGCCTGGGCGACGAGTAGGTTGAGCGTCAGACGATCAGCTCCCGGCAGTCGGCCGGGCAGCTAATCGTTCCGTCACACGTGCCTGTGCAGGTCGTCGGTTTCGGCCCCGCCATCGGGCGCGTCCGGCTCCCGTGGCGGCTCCTCCCACCCCATCTGCTCCGCCTCGTGCTTGGCGAGATTGAGGTGCACGACCTCGTGTTCGACATTGGCGATCGCCGACGCAGGAACGTAGAGGTGGGCGGCGAGAAAGCCTCTCGACGCGAGCACGTAGTTCTGGCCCACCTCCCGTACGGAACCCAGGGGCAGGCCGTCATTCCCGACGATGGCCCAACCAGCCTTCAGGTCCTTCATGCGCATCGGATATCGCCCTCCGAATTCAATGACCTACTGTAGATGAGCTGAGGGCGGCTCGCCGCCGATCGCAAGAGAGGACCGATCTGTGCAGATACTAGTCGCCTACGCCGGCAGGCACGGCTCGATCCGGCCAAGCCGGCGCGCCCGCGGCAGGCCTCGATCGGTCCGGCGTGCCGAGGGCCCTATCTGATATAACTACCCTGCTCCTCCGAGCGGGAGTAACTCAGCTGGCAGAGTGTCTGCTTCCCAAGCAGAATGTCGCGGGTTCGAATCCCGTCTCCCGCTCCAAATCACCGTTTCACGCTCCGAGAGCCCCTCTAACTGAGGGGCTCGACGATTCTCTGGCCTGGCACTATGCTCTCCGACACTCTAACTGGACAAGTTTCGGAGGGCTCGAAATGGCCCCAAAGACCCCCGATTCGCCGTCCGGACCGACGCTCGGCGTCCTCGCCGACAGTTTCCGGCGGTCGCTGCTGGCCGAAAACAAGAGCCCGAAGACCGTGACGACATACCTCGACGCGGTTACGGGGTTCGAAGCGTACCTGCGGGCGAAACGTCTTCCGACCGCGGTCGACCGCATCCCTAAGACATTCTGCCTGGACTTCATCGCCGACCAACTGGCGCGTTTCAAGCCTGCGACCGCCTCGGTCCGCTATCGCGCGCTCCAGACCTTCTTCCGCTGGGCAGTAGCAGAAGGCGAGCTCGAGGCGAGCCCGATGGCGACGATGCGCCCGCCGCACGTGCCCGAGACGCCACCCAACGTCTACACCGACGACGAGATCCACCGCCTGCTTGCGGCCTGCGAGGGCCGCGCTTTCGAGGATCGCCGCGACACGGCGATCGTTCGGCTGTTCCTCGACACGGGCATGCGCCTCGCGGAGGCGGCCGGCCTGCAGTCGCCGACGTCGATCTCGAGCAGAACATCGCGCTCGTGCTGGGCAAGGGCCGCCGGCAACGAGCCTGTCCGTTCGGCCGCCGAACGGCCCAGGCGCTCGATCGATACCTGCGCGCCCGGGCAGGCCACCGCGACAAGGATCGGCCCGAGTTCTGGCTCGGCCTGGCCGGACCGATGACGCCGAACGGCGTGGCCGACGTCGTCCGGCGCCGTGGCGCCGCGGCCGGCATCGCCGATGTCCACCCGCACCGTTTCCGCCACACGTACGCCCACCAGTGGCTCGCCGCCGGTGGCAACGAGGGCGATCTCATGCGTCTGGCCGGCTGGCGGAGCCGGACGATGCTGACCCGCTACGGCGCCTCAGCCGCGGACGAGCGGGCCCGCGAGGCGCACAAGCGGTTAGGGCCAGGGGACCGCTACTGACCAAGTGCCGACCTCACACGACGCCGTCTGTCCCCATTGCCTCAACGACGAGGATGGAGTTATCCCTGAGGCAGTAGGCGTTCTCTCCCGTCAACGCGATAGAGGCCGGTGGCGGCCAATCGTGAACTTGCGACGGCCGACAAGACCGCGGGATGCTGAGAGGGGTTAACTCGCACGAGCGAAGCAGATGCTCCTTCGACAGAGCCACCTTGAAGACGTAGTAGTAATGAGTAACCACCGCCTTGACTCGCCTCGGCGCTGACAACCTCGGCGATCACAAGAAGCAGTCGATCAGCTCCAAGCCTGGCTTGCCTCGGAGGCCAAACTCGAAACAATCGAGAAGGTGCTGGCAGAACCGACACGCTGACGGCGATGGCGTCGGTGGAAGCGATTAGGGGGCTGTCATTGAAACGTCCTAGCGTCCGCAGCGCTTCCTCGACCGTCTGCTCGCACAGCCCTCGTCGGACGTCAACCTCGATGGGCGGGCCATCAAGCGGTAACAGATACGCGCTGCGTGGGCCAGTCGGGGCCTCGACTCGCCGCCCAGAGCCAACAGTAGATGCGGAGTTGGGTCGCATACTCGTCAACGAGTGCGGTGCCGTCTGAACGGTCCCGCTGGATGCCGGATTTGTAATCGACGATCGTTAGGCCGTCCGGCAGGGCCGCAGCCAGGTCCACGCGACCACGAACAATCCTGTCCGGACTCTCCAGCCCGATCTCCGTTGAAAGCTCAGCTGACGCCCCGCCAGGAGACGACGAGTCTTCTTTGCCGCGTTGAGCACGCGGGCCTTCTTGAGGAAATAGCCCGGCAGCCTGGTCGCCTTCCTTTCGTCCTCCAGTCCAGCCTCCCTAAAGTGCAGTGGCCCAACTCCTGTCGACTGCTTCGGACAGCTCGTCCTCGAAGAGTTGAGCCCGCCGGCGACGAGAAGCTCCAGAGTTCGGTGCACCACGGTTCCCAACAGGGCGGCGCCGATGGGCGACGACGTCCTCGGCCTCACGGACGACGAGTCGAGGTAGACCTTCGCGGGGCAGGCGATCAGCTGATTCGGCGTGGTCGGGCTGATGGACCTGAGTCTGTCCATCGTCACCGGTACGCTGCCTCCGCGTATCGCCCGAGGCGTCTCTGTAGCTCGAACGACGACACAAATCTGATTTGGTCCCCGTCGGCTAGCCCGTGTCCCCGCAGCTCAAGCTCCGCTAGCGCCTGGGACAAGCGGGGGCCCGAAAAGCTCGCCAGTGACTTCTTCGAGAGGATGCGACACGACGAGCACTCGTCCTTCTCCAACGACTGCCGCAACCCCGCAATCGAGTTGAGTGGGCGTGCCATCGAAGGCGTTGGCGAAGTCCTGGGCACCACGCCGAACTCGATCCAATTCCAGGCCTCGTACTTCACGGAACCACCTTCCGCCAACGCCAGCATGTCGGACGCCAATCGCCAGTCGAGCAGAGGGTGGAACGACATGTTGTAAGAGATCTCGAAGGCAGTCATAGCAGGACGAGTCGCAATCAGTCCCGTAGAGACCCGGACGCAAGCTCTGACAAGTAGTTGCGGACCGCCGTCAAGAATTGCGGGACGACCTCCGGCCGTCCGAGGTAGAAAGAGCAGTAGCCCCACTCACCTCTCGAGGGCGTCGGCCAGGAACACGCGAGGAACGGCAGTCCCTCCGAGGCTTGGAACCACATGGAGACCAACACGAAGCTCGCGCTTCTCGGATCTGCAAGAATCGCGCCGCTGCATCACGCAAGGAGAAGCCCAGTGAGTACCAAGAGGCCCGTCGGGCGACGGACCGCGTCGCATCGAGGGCCATGCCCGGCGCAATTCCCTCCTGGTCGATCCCTATCAGCATGGCATCGGTAACCGCAATCGCCGCCAAGGACAGTCCAAGCGCTTCGTTTCTGCGATGGCCGGGGATATGGAGCTGGAGCGCGTCTGCCCGTTCAACCGCTTCGAGTGCCACATCACCGCCGTCATGGCACGGGGCAAACCGGAATCCGTTGCCGTCGTTGTCGTTGATCGTGTACACGCGCCCGCGCCACAATTCGACTCGCGCAGCCGCCACCGCCACGGATCGCATAGCTGTCGCCTCGGTGACGAGCCGGGGCGTCAAGGACCGCGGAGCCCACTCAAAGCTCCCCTCGAAGTCGCTACCACCGAAATCGGTACGGAAGCCTTCCGGTTGAGCAAGCTCGGCTTGACGGTAACGTGAGGCATCAGCGCCGCAGACGGGACAGAACACCCGGTCGGTTGGGCCAGGAGTGAAGGTAAAGGCACTGCCGGCAGTAGCTGACGGTGCGGATTTCGCCTAGAGGGTTGGGGTTGGACCGAGGGCGCGGCCTCCCAGGTGACCAGTCGGCGATTCCGATCGCCGTATGAATTAGCTTGTCCTTTATGACCTGAGCTGTCGGAGCGAATTCGGACACGGCGACGTCGATCGAGCGTCCGATCACTCCACTCGGCGGCCAGCCGTCGCTTCCACCGTGAGGCTGTTTGGTGTACAGATATCGAACCCGGGTCGGGAAGCCAAACATGGGGAGCTCGCCCGCGTCGGCCAGAGCCTGGCTCAAGTCGCAATCAGGATGCTCAGAGGCGACTTGATCGATGACGGCTGGCAAGGCCGTCGTCACATATCCAACAAGGATGTCTCGAGTCAGGGCATCAGCGATTTCAGTCTCCTGGAGAAGGCCTTCCGCCGCCTCTCTGATTACCGTCGCGTGGCCCTGGAGCCACTCAGCCACGCGATCATGGCATCGTGGCCAGTCCGTGGTGCTACCGAATTGACCGTGGACGTTATCCCCCAAGTCGACTGGCTCTCCGGCGGCAGGAAGCGCGCGGAACGCGAGTCGGAGAGCTTCGGCTGCTAGGGTCCTCTGAACGATCTCAGACCGCGCCAGATCCTCCAGGGTCTGGGCTCATCGGTGGCTTCGAGACGATCTCGGAGGGGCGCGCGAAGTAGTAGTCGTCGTGACTTCGATCCCGGACGAGCGTCAGGGCGAAGGCAAACGGCTGGCCCACGCCCCGCTCGGCCCACTCGCTGCTGGTAGTTGAACCGCTGCGGCGGGACGTTCGCCATCATGACCGCTCGGAGCGAGCCGATGTCGACGCCCACCTCCATCGTCGTGGTCACGCTGAGGACGTCGATTTCATCGACGCGAGGGATTTCACTCCCCTCAAGGAAGATGCGCTGGAACCGGGACTGCCGTGCGGCTGCATCCTGGCGATCCGTCTGGCCTGTCAGTTCCTCGCAGTGAAGCCGGAAGGCCTCCCCGGCCTCGGTTGCAAGGTAGCCGTGGTGGGTCAGCCGCCGTGCTCCTGCTCGGCAGCGACGAGGGTTTCTCCGCATGAGACACAGACTCCGGCGCTCGGATTACCGCATATATGCCGGCAGCTGGGGCATCTCCAGGCGACTCCATCGGCCGAGGTCAAGGAGAGGCGCTCCCGATCGACCAAGAAGCGGCTAATGAGAGGGCCTGCGCAACCTAGTACTGCGTCTCGGATGGCGGCGTCGTTGCCAGCCCCAGTCGCTACGGCCGCCGCCCGCCAGTAGCGTCGGAGATCCGAGGGAGGCTGGTCCGAGTCGGGGACAGAACCGCCGATGTATCGACGCCTCTCGCACAGCAAGCGCGCGGATGCATCGAGGAGGTCTCGGATCATGTCCCGGCTCAAGCCCACCGACGGCGTGAGGCTGATCGACATCGAGCCGGATCCGCGCCGAGTCCGAGGCTCTCGATGTCGCGACCACGTCCGGCGAAGATCGCCCGGAAGAGCTCCTCGTCCAGCGAGTGGCGGATTTCCCTGAGATGCGAGACCTGCTGGGGAGAAAGCTCGTGATCTGCGTCGAAACTCCGGGACTTCCCCCCAAGAAACCAAACGAGTCCAGGAAGTCTGAGGGGTGCCCTGCGTTTCCTGAAGGCTTACGTCTGGACCCCTTCGGATTCCATTCCAAGTCTAAGCAACGCCTTCTCAACCACACCTCCGAGCGGAAGAGATGCTGATATTCCCCTCGCGCAGGCACCCAAGCCACAAGTCGAGATCCCGGCGTTCGTCCGGATCGAGTAACTCGCCACGCGAGAGGTCCTCAAAGCGAGTCGCCCGAAGAAGGTCGCGCTGGCGCAGCTGGTTTCGCGCCTGAGTGGCAGCAGGTCCGGCGTCGCGACCTGCAGCCCGAGCCGCAGCAAGTTCGATGGTCTGCTGCGCAACGCAGGCGCCGCGAACGGCTTCGATAAGGAGCTGTCGAACAGCATCTTGGTAATGCCGCTTCAAGAGGCCGGCGGATAAGCGGGCTGCGTCCTGGCGACTATCCGGGAAAAAGACCCACGAGCTTCCGTTCGCTGCCGAGCTGACGCACGAGCGCATCGACGAGAACCTGTCCGACTTTCTCGACCCCGGTCCGCATTGTGCGGATCGGACTTGCCATACGACGCCCATCCTCGATAGGGATGGCGTGCCAGTTGTGGTCGCGAGTCTGCTCCCAGTCGTCCCCGCACTGCGGACATTTCGTCGGGACACCTGACAGTCGCTCGATCGAGCCGCCTTGACCTGCATTGGCCGTCACCACGAAGCGCCAGGCCCGGTCCCGTCCGAGTCGAGAATCGATGATGTGCCCCGAGCCGGGCTCGAGTCGGGCTTTTCTGAAGGCAAAGGTGTACTTGCGATTCTCGCGATCCCAAGACTCATTCGACCGGACGGCCATCCCGCACTTGGCCAATACAGCTGGTAAATCGAGGCCGCCCTGGCTCCGCCTGATCGCTCGGGGAGATCCTCCAGCTGGGGGAGCTCCGGCAGGAGGTAGCCAGCGAGTGTCTCCCCCGCTACGGTGTCAGCCGCTATGTAGCCACCGAGAAAGGCCTCGCCGCAGGTCTGGCAGTACAGCATTTCGAGAACTCTTGACCCGCAGCCACACCGCAGCGGGGGTGGGCGTCGACCTACAGGCGGCCCTCGGCTCGGAGTAGAGCTCGGCTTCAACGTCTGGGCAATCCGGGTTGCAGCATGCCCACACTCCTTGGTACGTTGCGGAAGAACAAGTGCGCCCGGAATCTGGGATCCCCGGAGTTCTGGCCAACTCGGCAGTCGCTCCGGCCGAGAGCAAGCCGCCCGGCGCTCGCCTAGCGCCGGCCCCGCTAGCCGGAAAGACAATCCGCCGACTCGGTAACCGACTTGGCGGGCTGGTCCGCCACTGTGCGGAAATCTTGTCCCCGGACTCGTTCGATCACCGCACACGACCCTCTGTCCGAGTAGGGTCGTCCCCGTTTGGGAGCGCTGGGATAGGCCGGCAAGAGGTCCTTGTGGTGCTCCGCAGGGCCGAGGCTCCCCAGGAATCAACCCGAATGGGTCGGCATGGCAAGCGAAAAACCCAGATAGGTTCGGTGCATCGGTCTGGAGCGAAGCACTGGGAGGGATGATCCAAGCTGCTCTGGCCGATCGGTCAGCCCGAGCCGGCGCCAGAGGCGTCGCAACAGATAGGCAACCTCGGTTCCCGCGGTACCCCGGTACAGGTGCAGCTCGTCGACGACGATGTGAACCTGTGCGACGGGTCCGCGTCCAGCCACGCGCGAGTCTGATCGAAGAAGCGGTCGTCCCGCTCGCGCATGAGCATCACGTTGAGCATCGAGTAGTTCGTGATGAGGATGTCCGGGGGAGCGGCCTGCATATCCCACCGCGCGCATCTCCGCGCCGTCCAGCGACTGAAGGTAGTACGCGTCGTTGGCGACCATCGGGGAGCGGTTCGTTCGATCCAGCTCCACGGCGCGCACATGCCGGGCTCCTCTCACTGAGGAACCGGCGCAACTCGGCGACCCCGCGATGCAGTGCCGACGTAGCCAGAACCGGTGTCGGGCCGGTGTAGCGCCCGAAGTAGAACCGGTGGCCCGCCCGGTGTTCCAGCCAGGTCGCGCAGCCGGACTGTCAAGTGCACGCCGGAGCCGGACGAGCTGATCCTCGACCAGAGCGTTCATGGGGTAGAGGACGAGCGCCCGGATGCGGTTGCGCCGTCCTCCCCGTGCGCTGGGGCTGGAAGGGCCGTGGCCGCGTACCAGCGCATGGAGCTGGACGCCCCGGGCCGGAGCCCAAGTCCGCCGACTCGGCTCAACAAGGAGCAGAATGATGGGGAGGAACATGGCCTCGGTCTTGCCAGAACCCGTGCCGGCCGTGATGACTACGTCTCGCCCCTCGAGCGCCGCCTTCAGTGACTGCTACTGGTGGAGGTAGGACCGCGGGATCCAGCGAGATAGACCGGCCGCAGCAAACTCTGCAAGCTCATGATCAGTGCCCCGACCGCTTGAACGCCTCACGAACGGTGCCTGCGGCCGACTCGTATCTCGGGGCACCTCGAGCCACGGCTCACGCTAGGTCACACCGTCCACTGTCGAGGAGGTCCCGTCGTTCCGCTGCACCGCCTCATCCGCGATGGAGAAGGGCGTGTCGTAGTAGCGGAAGAAGTAGTCCCGCAGCGAGTCGAACACAGCGAACAGGTCGGGCACGAGTTACCTCACGGCTGGTTCGGGCTCATCAAGCCCTACGGCGATCCGGGACGCGATCGCAAAGGGAACGTTGAGGTAGCGAATAGTGGAAGTCGGAGGATCGAAGACAGGGTGGCAGTCCGCTGCACAAGACTGCTGCGCGGGCGTAGATAGCGGGAAGGCGACAGGTGGCGGGAGCCACCAAAGTGCCGCTGCCAACTTCAGGCCGATAGAGCAGCTGTCTGCTGTTGACCAGGGCGAAGGAAGCCCATGCGCCCCAATCCTTGTCAACCTCCCTGAATTGAGAGCCGTCAAAGAGCCGGTACTGATCCCTATACGATCGGAACTTTGAACAGCCCCGGGACCCAGCCATCCATAGGTATCCATCGGGCCGCACGTGGGGTCGAGATGTTCGATCGAGTATCCAATGGGAAGAACAGGACGTCGTCGGGCAGTTGGTTATCACTTCTGCCATCGGCGGGGGGATTCTGCTGAGTCTCTCAGCTGTATAGCGTTGGAACCCAAGGCCCAGAAGGTCCGCGAACCGGCCGAGTTCTTCCATGGAGCCGTACTGCACATAAAAGACCGTCGGGCCTTCCTGCGGGACGTACTCGGTGACGACGATCTCGGAGAAGTCCTCGTTCTCACTCTCTCGCCGAAGCTGCTCCACGAGACGAGTAGGCCGCGCACCGGTAAGAACCGCCGCACCTCCGGCGGACGGGATTCCCACGAGACACGAGGGTGTGACCGACCACTTGTCCCCCCACGCGATTTCCAAGTGACCCTCCGATGCGAGCAGAGAGGCGGTCCACGACGGGCGTCGTCCTGTCGACCCGGTCCCGCGATCGCCGTCCTGAAACAACCAGGAATGAGCCTCACAGAACGCCTCCCATGAGCCCGTGCCGCGCTCGCTAGCCCATGCCAGGAACCGGTCCTCGGAGTTCATGCCGCCGAACTCCCTTGGTTCGCTTCCGCGAGGTTCCTGTCACTCCTCCCACGAGGGTGCGGTGCCGGGATCTCGCGGACTCCCCGGCCCTTAGCACTGCCTCGATCCACTCCTGTGGGGCAGGCCCGGGCGCGTCCAGAGAGGGCGACACGTCGGCCACACTCAAGATCTCCGATCTGGAGCTCTGCCAATCGATCCTTGCCCATGGCCACCCGGAAGTCAGCGATGACCTCGAAGTCTTGAGTCAGCAGGCCTACCTCCTCGAGCCATCGAGGTCGGGGCGGGGCCGCACATGCGGCTATGCAGCCAATATCCGAACCAATGAGGGTGTACCGGAGGGCGCCGTGAGGAAGGCAAATCGATGTCAGTTTGGAGTTCGTCGATCCGACGCCGCCATCATCGACCATGCCTCCGCAAACGACTGTGCCGCCGGGCCCTGTACCGGTCGACGATGTGGCAGCTAAGAACGGAGCGCGCAAGACGAGGGACCCAGGCGTGCTTTGGCCGCTGCAGTTCAGGTGGCATCCCGTTGACGATGCGGAAGCGGAGCGAGAACGTACCTAGGCGGACGACGTGGAGGCCGATAGCCAGATCCCGGTTCACTCGCAGACGGCCGCCGGTCCGCAGTCTCCTGCTGTGACCGGCTGATCATCGACCGATCGGGGGCGTGTCGATCGTTTCCGATAGCCAGTTCGGGAGCCAGATATCGGGCGGACCACCATGTAAGTAGAGGCGCTCGCCGCCGAGCAACCCGAGCGGCAGACCTCCGCATAGTTCGGGTTTCGCTTCAACCCCGGGCACAAGCGGAGCGAGCCCAGCGGGGACCTCGAACGTCGGGGGCAGATCGACAAACACGTCCCGGTAGAGCCCCCAGCTCCCCAGGGCCGCTTGCCACTCGGGCCCAGCCTTCTCGCGCAATCCTGCCGAGAAGGTCTTCTGCCGCCTGGGCCACTTCCTCATGAACCAGGGAGCGGAATGGCGAACGGAAGGCTGCACGCGTCGAGTGGAAGTCAGTCTCCCGGTGTTCGGGTCGGGACCCAGGGGAACGACCGATGGCAGCGCCAGATGCAAGGCTTGTTGCCCGCACTTGAACACGAGGGGATGGTTGTGAGTCTCAAAATCCAGTTCGGCAGGGATGGTCCCAGGGACACCGGATCGTAGATTTCTGGGATCGAGCTTTGGAGCGGTAGGGTCCTCAGTCCGGTGCCCGGAGTCCCCGATGTCCAGGTCGCAGTCTCCGGAAAACCACGCAGGGCCGGGATTCAATGAGAGCCCAGTCCGTACCGCCTGTCACCCGCAGGGAGACCGCAATTCGGCCGACAAGTCGCCCGTCGTCGTCTCGCTCGTTCAGGTCCCAGTTCTTCAACTCGTCTTCGAGGAACGACAGGGCATCCCGTTCGTATTGGGGATCCCGAAATCAGGCGCTTCGCGCCCCAAGAGAGTGTCGAGCGCGCCGCCCAGTACCGCAACCGCAGGCAGCAGCTGCCCGCTTACCCCCAGTCTTGCGGCTGCAGGTCCAGTCGGATGAAAAAAGGCGGTGAGCTTCCGGCGATCGGAATTTTCGCAAATCAGCGCCTGGGACAGGGCGTATCCGATGTGCGCCGGAACGGCGACATCCGGGATCGTTGAAGCCCCCCTAACTCCCCGGCCCCTCTGAATCCATTCGTGGAGGAGGCGAAATGTGGCGGGGATGGTCTCTACATAAGCGGGCTGTGGCGAATACGGCAAGTCCAAGACTATCCGCAGCCGTTCGTAGTAGTTCCCGGCCGATAGACCCTGACCGCTCTCCATCCTGGAGGCCGCCAGAACGCAGATGGCTAAGCATGGGAGAAAAGGAGGAGGGCCAGGCTCTCGATTGGCGCTCCAACGGGTGCCGGAGGTGTAGACGTCCTCGAAAAGATCCCGTTGCGACCTCAATCGGAGCTGCGGACGAACGGCGCGAACGAGGGCTTCCGCGCCCTGGCCGGGGGCCGTCTGTGCGAGTTCGTCTAGGACTCTGCATCGTTGACCGAGAAATAGACCCGTCGATCCCGCTGCTGGGGCGCGAAGAAGTAGCGCTCCAACGCGAGCGTCCACTCTTCCAGAGTCCGCGGAGCTGCTGCTTCCCCTTCTACCACTCCCAGCGCCTTGCAGAACGAACCTTTCGAATCAAACCAGGCGTCTATGCCACCTCGGCTGACACAATAGTCCAGTGTTGGCTGACGGATCCCACCCGTCTTGCGACTGAACTGCAAAGCTGGGAAGCAGTGAGGGGTCGTGATCTTCCGTGGCGGCGTCGGCGCGATGCCTACGGTCTTGTCATGGCGGAGGTCTTGCTACAGCAGACGGCTGCGGCCTCAGTAGTGCCGATATGGTCGAAGGTCGCTAGGAGCATTACCCGCGACCCGAAGAAGATCTCCTCGCGGCACCTGATGCGGAGCTGCTCGGGCAAATCGAGCGACTCGGGCTCGGGAAGCAGCGGGTCAAGCGACTGCGTGAGGCGGTGAGGGCGGTGGTTGCGGGTTTCGAGCCATTGCCGGGACTCTGGGTCCTTACGGCCAGGCAGTGCTAACAATGGCCCAGGGCAGACCGAGGACCACAACACCCGTCGACGCGAACGTCGCCCGCGTCGTCTGCCGTGTGGCAGGTCTTCGCTGGGAACGTGGCGAACCACGGCGAAAGCGAGAGGTTCTCGACATCGTCGATCGGCTTCTGGGGTCGGGCTCGCCGGAAGCCCAGTTGCAGACGCTTTACGCGCTGCTCGATGTCGCGGCAGCCGTCTGCCGTCCGAGGGCCACGTCGTGCAGTCTTCTGTCCGCTTGCCTCAACTTGCGTATCGGCCGCCTCGGAACCTAGCGCCGTGACGATGGCGCGCCCGAGCGCCTCTGCCAGCGGCGGGGGCACGCAATCCGAGACGAGCCGGATCTGATCCGTCAACGTTCCCTTGA
>CAVSEO010000004.1:0-95073 GCA_963727005.1 uncultured Chloroflexia bacterium | reverse complement strand
TATCGGCGACTCTTCGCTCGCAGAGCGATGGTCCGCAGGGCTCGACGTATCGTGGGACCCGAAACGACTCAGGCTTCGTGAACCGCCGGCAGCGCTCCCGCGTATTCGAGATGGCCACAGCGTGCTGGTTTGCGCGTCAACGGTTCCTAGGGGATGACATGCGAAGCCTGCTTCTGCTGCTCTGCATCGTGCTGTCGGGGGCTGCGTGCGCAGGGAGGGTATCGACGCCGTCACCCGCCGCGACTCCGAGTCCTATCGCGACTCCGAGTCCTATCGCGTCCAAAGCATGCGGCGGCTACCACCTCATGCTAGCCATTGTCGGCCAGTCCGACGCCGAGGTCCGTCTCAACGACAAGCTGGTTACGACCGTCAGGCCCGGCCAGACGACCGATATCGATCAGCACTTCCAGGGCCTGCGTGGTCAGGCCTACGTGCCACCTATGCCGTGGGACGTGAAGGTCACGCGCGTAAGCGATGGCGCGGTCTTGCTGGCGATCCATCTCACCGATGACGGGACGGACGGACAATTCTTCCAGGTTGGGTATGCTCCAGCAGCCGGGTCGTCCGGCGTCGCCTACGTCTGCGGAGATTCGCCCGTTTGACTCCCCCATGACTCGGCGACCCAGCCATCGGCCCGCAAGCTCCCTCTGGTGACATTGGCGAACACTGGCGGATGGGACGGCGCTCACACGGGTTCCAGCGGTTGACCCGGCGGCGCCACGGGACGAGGATTCGGCGTGCGGATGATGAGCCTGAGACGGCCAAGTGGCAGCACGATCGCGAGGGCGGGCGTCTTGCTGGCCTTCGCCCTCACTGTGTCAGTGCTCGCCGTAGGCATGTTCATCCAACTCGAGCTGCGCCCGATCGACGGACGCCTAGGACTGCCCCAACGTTTGGAGTTCCCGCTTTGCGGGCGCTCGTACCAACTGGGAACGAGGAGCACTCGACGAAAGCAGGGCTCGGCGCCCGGGTCGCGCCCGATGAGCCATACATCCTGGAGCCGACCATCGGGAAGATCCCCCTGGTCGACGTGCTCACGAAATGCCCGCTCGTCCAAATGGTCGGCATCCGTGGGAGCGTGGCGCTCACGGTGATTTGGCTCCAAGTCGGACCGGATGACTACTGGACCTATGCGCTGGAAGGCGGACCATAGGCCTGTCTCGCAGGACCGTTCAATCGGGGCCAAGCGATGAACACGCTGACCTGGAAAACCCCAACGAACCCGGCCCGTCGGGTTGCTGTCGTTGGCGCCGTCCTGGTGGCCGGAATCCTGAACAGCTATGCGCTCGGCGGTGACGCGGCTCAAGGTTCGCGTTACGTGTGGGCGAGCATGGCTGCGGCGGTGCCGATCGCGCTGCTCTTCGTCATGCTCGCCGAGTTCCGACCGCGCACCGCCATTCTCGGGCTCGTTGGCTTGCTCGCGGGTTTCCTTGACCTGGCCGTCGCAAGTGCTTGGGATACTCGCCCCGAGCCGCTACCGGTCGCGTTTGGATGCGTGTTCGCAGTCGGACTCGCGATGGTGCTCAGCGGCCGAGGTCGTTTCCGTGACGTGCTTGAAGGTTGGCTCGTGGCCTACATCGGTCTCGCGCTGATCTTCGAGATGAGCGTCCTGCTTCAGAACTTGTAAGAGCAAGTACGGCTGCGTGCGTTGGCCTGTTCTCAGGCGGTTCGACCGACGCGACGGCTCTCGCCCAGCGCCTGTACGCTGCCAAACGATGGACGAGATCGAAGTCCGACGCGCCGGGGTTGATGATGCGGAAGCAATATCCGACGTCTACCTGACGTCCTTCTCGGCCACTTACCAGTTCCCGCTGGCCCACAGCGATCGGCAAGTGCGACGCTGGATCGCGGAGATCCTCGTTCCTACGGAGGAGGTCTGGGTCGCGACAGACCGCGACGATGCGGTCGTGGCGATGATGGCGCTCTCCGCGGAGATGCTTGACCAGCTCTATGTCTTGCCGCGGTGGACCGGCCGCGGCATCGGCAGCCGCCTCGTCGAACTGGCCAAGTCACGCCGACCACGCGGCCTCGACCTCTACACGTTCCAGGTCAACGCCAAGGCACGGCGCTTCTACGGGCGGCATGGCTTCGTCGAGGTCGCGCGCGGCGACGGGTCAGACAACGAGGAGAGACAACCGAACGTGCGGTACGCCTGGCGGCCGAATGACCTGGAGGCAGGAAAGGCCTCGGGCTAGGCACGAGAGCGGCGGGGCGACTCTGGGAACTGCGGCGCTTGACTCCGACTACGCTCGGTCCGAAGCTGCCGAAGCAGGAACCATCATTGGGGGAATCCGATGGCCACTCAACTCAGGCGCTGGCTTGCAGCAGCGCTGGTCGCTCTGCTCACACTCCTGATCGCGCACTGGTTTGACGCAGGAGTGCTCACGGACGGGCAGCTCCGAGCCGCCCATCCCGGTTCGCTTTTCTACTTCGCTCCGGTCGTTCACATGCTCACGGCGGCGGGTGTTGTCGTCATCGCCCTGGCTGCGTGGTGGTCTCGGAGCCTGCTGGTTGGGACGTGCTACGCGCTCGTCGGTGAATTCCTGGTGTTGCTGCCGGCGATGTACTGGAAGTTCTATTCGGTCAAGTACGTTATCCCTACACCGCTCGCGGAACCGGGCTTAATGCCCCACCCGATCCCGCCACAGCCGCTCAATCAGCTGCTGGTGCCCCAGCCGAGCGCGAGCTGGCTCGGGGATTGGTACCTGGCGGTGTCCACCGGCGTGACCGGCGCCGTCTACACCCTCGCCGCTGCGATGCTCTTTTCTGGCCTTGCCGTCATTGCTTTGGTGCTTCGAGCGCGTCGTCGGGCGCAGGCGCCAGATAAAGCTGCGGGTGCCGGCCAGCTAGTGCGCCAACGTCGCAGGCCTAGCCATGTATTTGGCCCGGCACGGAGGCGCAGACGGTCGTGGTCGCGGCGTCGGGCGCGGGCGGAGGAGTAGCCCCTGCCCAGCCGGTTGTTTCGCTTAACGGACCCAGGGTAGATGGAGTCGCCGAAGACGATCAGCCCTCCGGCTTCGAATGGTGCCAGGCTCTTTGTGCCGTACGGGTGGCCTTCGAAGAAGAAGCAGTTATGGTTGAACAGCGTCACGTAGCTAACTGTGCCAATGGACGCCGGCGCATTGAGTCGCACCAGGCTGTGGGCGGGGACCGCGAGATCGACGCTACCCGTGCTGCCCACGAGCCTCACTCCGCCGGGGTAATCGCCGTCGTTTCTCGCTTCGGTTGGCACCGTCTGAGTTGGTGCGGAACACGCGCTCGCAGCGACGGCGATCGCAAGCCCGAAGATTGTGAGTGCTGCCCGCATCGTCCACCCCCAAACGCCTTGAGGCTCCGAGCAGCATGAACGTCCTGCGGTTGGCTCGCAACTCATCCTGCGGTCCGCGCCACCTTGCTTGGGACGCGCGAATTGGCGCCCGCACATACTCCCGCCGTCGCACCGGGTCGGCGTCCCCGCCATCAGGCTCTGAGGTACGCCTCCCGAAGGAGAACGCGATGCTTGCCGATTCCCTGGCCGTCACGACGCTGGTTGTGACCGATCTCGACAGATCCAAGAAGTTCTACGAGGAACAGCTTGGTCTGAAGCTCCTCGAGGAGACTCCGTTCACCTGCCGGTTCGGCGCCGGCAAGGGGTCGCAACTGTCAATTCGGCGCGGACAGCCCCCGGTGAGCGGTCCGACGGTCGCGCACTTCGAGGTCGATGACATCGAGGCACAGGTCCGCGATCTGACCTCGCGGGGAGTCACTTTCGACGAGTACGAGACGCCGAAGACCGTCAACTTCATCGCCGAGATCGGTCCGGCCCGCGGTGCCTGGTTCAAGGACCCCGACGGCAACGTGCTCGGCGTTCGCCAGGGCCCGGTACCCACCGCCGGATAGGCCCGGCCGGCATCGGGTGACGTTGGCGCACGCCGGTCAGCGACCTGGTTGCCTCGTCCCTAAGAGTGCCACGGCGGGTCAGGCGTCTCTGGCGGGCGGCCTCCTCATTCTCCAGGGCAGGAAGTCGATCGTGAAGCCAAGCACCATTGCGCCCCAGAATGCCCAGAAGGCCGCGATACCGACAGCACGCAGGGGTCCCAGTGCGGCCGTGACGAGGATACCCACTGCGCCGACCAGAGTGATCAGCGAGCCCAGCCTGTCGAGCAATCGATGCCGGCGCTCCCAGTCGCCACGCCAATCGATAGCACGCACGCCGGCTCGCTCCATGGCCCCCGCGAGGGATGTTGCTTGCCCGCGCGCCACATAGATCGCGGGTCCGTGCGGCCGGATGCGCCAACGGGTCCTGGTTTCGTGGACGATCTCGAAGTGCGGGCCAAGTTCCATTACCGGCGAGGGTTTACTACCGGGCCGGGACAGCCAGCTCCTGCGGCGCAGCTCGTGGCCAGCGATGGTCCATTCCGTCACGGTTCCTACCATAACGAGTCCGATTGCAGCGACGAAGGGAATTGGGAACAACATCACCAGGTCGACCCAATCGAACCCTTGGGCGATCAACGATCGAGCGCCCACGAACTCCAGGACGCAGACCGCAAGAACCCCGAGCCCCAGCCATATCAGGACACCGCGCCGCGTTCGGCGATTCAATCTGACGGGTTGGTCTACAAAGCGGCTTGATTCGGTCACATTTCCCTCCCCCGACCTTGCGCGTCAACCTCAGGCTAGCATCGGCTGGCGCGCAGCACCCCTGGACGACTTCCGTAGACAGCCAGGCTCAATTCGGTAGGGGATGGCCGGGGTGTCGTCGATCGGTTTGCGAACGGCTGCCGCTCTCAGTCGACTGAGACGCCCGTCTCGTTGGCGCCGCCGGCCTTCTCGAGCAGAGACGCCGCCGTCATCTGCGTTCGGTTGACCAGGACCAGCCCGAAATGGCTGATGACCCGCCGGTCTGCCAGCGATCGTGCCGTGACATCCACCATCGCCACGAACCGCGGATCCGGCGAATCCACGAACGTCACCGACGTCCGTCTCGGAGAAGAGGTGGATGGTGCCGGTCAAGGTGTGCCCCGGCGTGAAGATGACCAGCTCGCGCGGGACGCGCTCCATGAGCGGCCGGTCCATCTCGCCCAGCTGGGTGCTCGTCTGTGACCGTGGAAACGTCCTCCGGGGTCTGGCCGATGAAGGTGATTTCGTCCTGATTGACCATCAACTCCGGCACGATGAGGTTCGTCGGCTCGCCGTTGCGACGAAGCAGGCGGGCTTCGGTCAGCCTGACGAACCCGCTAGTGTGGTTGACCAGGTCCGACAGCCGGTTGAAGCGGAGAAGGGAGATCGTTCCCGAGACTCGGAGGTGCGGGCCTACGAGCTCGATGATCTCCGACTTCGCCGGACCGTCGTCGACTGGCTGTCCCAGAGTGTCGAAGCCCTGCGGAGACTCACCCCAGGCCTGCATCACGTCTCCTAAGGTGCGGTGTTGGGTATTCGGGCAATTCCACTGCCGAGATAGCTGGACCTCCGGAGAAACGGCGTCGAGTCCCCTCAGCTCAGACGGACCGCCGGCAGCTCGACCCAGAGCCGAGCCCCGCCCTCGGCTCGGTTCTCCGCCCCGACCCGCGCACCGTGGGCCTCCGCCAGGGCCCGGACGATGGAGAGCCCGAGTCCGCTGGTGCCGGTGCCGCGGCTGCGCGAAGGGTCGGCCTGGAAGAAGCGCTCGAAGATGCGAGGAAGAGCGTCCTCGGGAATGCCCGGGCCCGTGTCCTCGACCGCCAGCCGGACCACCGGCCTTGGGGACCCGGTCCTGACCGGTGTCATCGAGGCGGAGGCGACCAACCGCACCGCGCCCCCGGCTGGGGTGTGGCGCAGCGCGTTGTCGACCAGGGCGCCGAGCATCTGTCGCAGACGATCGGGGTCCGCGTCGACCGAGATCCCGCCGGGCGCCTCGACGGACAGCTTCACCTGATCGGCCGCGGCCCGGGCTTCGAAGCCGGCCGCAACCGATTCGAGCACGTGCTTCACGTCCTGCGGCCGCTTGTTCAGCGGCAGGTTCCCGCCTTCGGCCAGGCTGATCGTGCGCAGGTCATCGACGATCCTCGCCAGGATTCGCGACTGGTCGCGGATCGTCTCTATGTGGCGCCGCTCGGGCGTGTAGACGCCGTCGAGAATCGCGCTGGACGTGGCGTCGATCACCGCCAGCGGCGTCTTTAGCTCATGGGCCGCGTCCTGGAGGAAGTTGCGGCGCGTCTCGTCCGCGAGCTGCAGCTGGCCGGCCATGGAATCGAAGGTTCTGCCCAACTGCCCGAATTCGTCATGGCGCTCGGCGAGGCCCGATCGCTCGCCGAGATTGCCCTGGGCCACCGCGCCGGCCGCCTGCTCGAGGCGAGTGAGAGGACGGACCAGGCGGCCCGCCGCGAGCAGGCCCAACAGCGAAGCCACGACAGCCGCTCCGGCCGCGGCCAGCAGCAGGCGCAGGATCGTTGCCTCCTGGGCCTGCCCGGGCGTCGCACCGGTCGAGCTCGGCGGGACGGCGGCCTGGGTCGCGGTGGCTCCGCCGTCACCGGAGTCGTCACCGACTCACCGTGGCCTGCGCCGCCGCCGATGTCGCGACGGCTCCACTGTCGCTGTCCATGTCGACGTCGTTGAAGCCCTGGGTGACGATCGGCGGTGTCGCCAGGGCGATGACCGCGGCCGTGGCCAGGGCCACCAGGGCGAAGCCGAGGGCGATCCGCCAGCGCAGGCTCATTTCCCCTCCCGGGCCCTAGGGCGGTTCCGGCGGCCGCGCGGCTCGGTAGCCGACCCCTCGAACCGTCTCGACGTACGGCCCATCGTCCGGCCGGGCGCCCAGCTTGGCGCGCAGGTTCTTGACGTGGCTGTCGATCGTCCGGTCGAACGTGTCGAAAGACTCGCCGAAGACTCGCTGTCCGATCTGCTCCCGAGTCCACACCCGGCCGGGTTGTTCGGCCAGAGCCGCAAGCACGTCCAGCTCGGTCCGTGTGAGCGGCAGGCTGACGCCGCCGCGCGTGACGTCTCGGGTCTCCAGATCGATCGTCAAATCGAAGAGGGCGGCGGGCGGTATCGGCGGGCGCGCCTCAGACGCCGGAGGCCGGCGGCGCGGATGTCGTCCTCCCGAAACGCCGCAGGATGGCCCCGACTCTGGCCACGACCTCGCGAGGCTCGAAGGGCTTGGTGACGTAGTCGTCGGCGCCCAGCTCCAGGCCGGCGACGCGGTCGATCACGTCGTCGCGCGCAGTCAGCATCAGCACGCCGACGCTCGAGCCTTCGCTCCGCAGGACCCGCAGGACGTCGAAGCCGGACCTGCCCGGGAGCATGACGTCCAGGATCAGCAAATCGAGGCCGGCGGATCGGCCGTGCTCCAGCGCCGTCTCACCGTCGGATGCTTCGAGGACGTCGTAGCCCTCGCGCTCCAGGTAGGCGCGGATTACTTCACGTATGTGCGGCTCGTCGTCCGCGACGAGGATTCGCGAACTCATGGCCGCAACGATAGTGGAGTCGGCCCCGGGAAGGAACCACGAAGCGGGCGGAGGTAGTTGCGGCTCCGATTCCGAAGCGCTCACGTAATCGTCGCCGTTCGATCAATCGCCGATCGGCCCGGCCGGGGAGCGATCGGACGGAGCCGGAGGCGCGACGAACAAACGAGCGGGAGGACGGTCGAGCGGGCCGCGAGGCCCGGTGGGAACCTCGAGGGTGCCGGCCCGCTCGACTCGGGAGGAAGATGCTCTGGTGGCCACGCTGACGACGATGCGGTACGTGAGGAGGAAGACCGCCGCCGTCACGGGGATGAGGTAGACCCAGAACGCCCACGCATTCGCGCTGTCCGACCCGGAAGCGAAGCCGTGGGCGGACGCGCCGATGAAGGCGAGGAAGGTCAGGTAGTGGATGAGGCGCCACACCCGCTGGCCGATCTGGCGGCGGACGTAGAAGCTGGCCGTGACGACCGCGGTCAAGTAGAAGGTCAGCTGGCCGATCCCGACCCAGATCGGGGAGTAGGGCGAAGCGAACGGGACGATGATGGCGCGGGGAGTGAACTCGAAGCTCTGGTCGGCCACGAGCAGCGCGGCGTGCAGCGCTGCGAAAAGCAGGGCCACGATGGCCAGGTCCTTGTGCAGGGCGAAGCTCACGGGGCGGTGGGCGATGGCGTCGAGGATCTTGGTCGACAGGAGCAGGCCGTAGAGCACGGAGGCGGCCAGGACTCCGTATGCCAGGAAGCCCATGGCCCGCACCGCGTACCAGGCGAGCATCCCGGGCTGCAGGGCGGCCACGGCGCCGAGGCGGCGCAAGGCCGTGGGTGCGGTGGCTCCGACGACGACGCCGACGGCCAGAGCAAGCAAGGCCCAGCCCAGGATCCGGACCGGCTTCGGGACGCCTCGGTACATCGCGACCGGCCGGGCCGCGGGTCGCGGTATGGGCCGCGCCGCCGGCAGGAGGGGCGGCGGTTCCCGGCGCGTGACGATCTCGTCGGCGGCTTTGCGGTCCCTGTCGGCGAACATCGAGTCTCCTCAGCCGGCCATCAGATGCAAGGTCGACGGCAGCGCCAGAACCTCACCGCGGTCGGTCAGGAGGATCGCGCCGCGGACTCGGGCGCGCTCGAGGAGAGCGAAGCCTTCGACGGTTCCGGCAATGACCGCGGCCTTCGCCAGGGCCTCGGCCCGCAGAGACGATCCGGCCACGACCGTGGCCTGAACGACGTCGGTCTCGGCCGGGAGGCCGGTCCTCGGGTCGATGAGGTGGTGGCGCACTTTGCCGTCCACCTCCCAGCGATGGATCGAGACGCCGGAAGTTGCCACTCCCCAGCGAGTCGGGAATTCGCCGGCGGGCGTCTCGAGGCGAAGAACGGCCAGGTTCGCGTCCGGTGTCCGGGGGTCCTCGACCGCCACTTCCCAGTACCTGCCGGGAGCGCAACGAACGGCCAGGTCGCCGTCCGCGTCGATCACCGCGCTGGGCCAATCGATCAGCATCTCGAGGGCACGGTCGGCGATCCAGCCCTTGCCGACGCCGCCGAGGTCGAAGCGCAGACCGGGCGGTCGGCGGACGACGGCGGCGCCGCGGCGTCCACGCGAGATCAGCCACTCGCCGTCACGCGAGGCGATGGCACGCACGGGAGTCTCTTCGGGAGTGGCCTCGGCAGCGAGACGGGCGTCGAGCAGAGTGATGTCCGCCAGTCCCTCGCTGGTCTCGTTCGCGGATTGGCCGGCTCGCAGCGCCGCGGCGAGTGTCGGCCTGACCGGGACCTCGAGCCGCGGGTCCACGTTCAGCATGGAGAGGTCCGACTCGTCGGTATACCTGGTCAGTCGGGCCGCCCAACGCTCGATTCGAGCGACAACCCGACGGCTCGAGCGCTCCGCATCGGAGGCGCGACCGTCCGCCTGGAGGTGGACTACCAGCCGCCCGCCCATCGATTTCGCGAACAGGCTGGCCGGGACGATCGGCTCGGACTCGTGCCCGAGCCGATCGTCCTGGACCCGGCTGACTTGGGGCGCGGCGATCACGGCACGACCTTGCCGGATTGAGTCGTCTTCACGATTACCGGTGTCGGCTTGGGGGGCGGCGGCGGAGCCGGCGCGACCGGTGCGGGCGGCGGCGGAGCCGGCGTTGCCTGGCTGCCGGCGGCTGCGCGGTTCTGCGCCGGTTGCTTCGCCGGTGGATTGTTGGCGGTTGCTTCTTGCCGGGCGCCGGAACCGTCACGACCACAGTCCCGGGCGTCGGGGTCGGTGCCGGGATGACCGACGCGCCCGGAGGCGCGGTCTGGCCCGGCAGGAGCTGGACGTAGCGGACCGGTCGGTCCGACGCGAGCGGCGTGTTCGAAGGCACGTCCGTCGCCGAAGCGGCGTCCGTGGGCTGCTGAAGGGCCACTACCACCGCCTGCGTCACCGTGCGAGGCGGCAGCACGATCGCCGTGGCAAGGGCGGAAAGCGCGGCCAGTCCCCCGGCCCCGAGGGCCAACCTCATCGGCCGGGCATCCGGCTTGCCTTTGACAGGGTGGGTCCCGAGCGGAGTGCGGAGCGGCAGGTTCGTTTCCATCAGTTGTCCCCGCCGCCACCGCCATCCTCACCCTGGCCGGGTGGAGGCGTGACGATGATGTGGATCACGGGCGGCGTTTCCTTCGGCTGCGTCGTCTCGGGCGGCTGCGGAACCGGCGTTGGCTGGACCTGCGCCGGCTGGGGCTTGGGCACCACGACGGCGGGCGCCACGTAGGCCTTCCTGGCCGGAGGCGGGGTCGGCAAGGGTTCGACGTAGATCGTCAGCGGCTCGACCGAGGCATCGGCCGAGGCGGTCGGTGACGGGGTTGCTTGCGCGGCGGTCTGCTGCGGCAGCCGCCTGGGCGGCGTCCGCCTGGGCGCCCATGTAGCCCTGGACGACGAACACCCCGACCATGACAAGAAGGGCAACGACTACCGAGATAGTCAGGCCCATGCGATGGATCATGCTCATCGCTACCTCCTGGTGCAGACCGAGCCCGAGTTCGATGGGATCCCGACCGCTTTGGCCTCGCGGGAGGCCAGACGCTCCGGTCGTTCGGTCTACCGAAAGTCTCCGTGGCAGCGGTGGACCGTCGGTGGAGCGTGCATGGAGGCTGCGTGGAGGTTCCGTGCAGAGGCCCGCACGGCGGGCCCGAACGTGAAGATCGGCTTAGGAAGTGCTTGCCGGACGCCAACACGGGAATTCGGGCCTCGAATTCACGGTCAAGGCTCGAGTGGCCGCCCAATGTGCCGGTGGCGAAATAGCACGAGGGCCAGGTCTTCCGACCTGGCCCTCGTGAGCTCTGTGTTGGGGGTTGCTCAGGGCTTCTTCGCGGTCTTGGCCGGGGCCTTTGCCGCGGCCTTGGCGGCGGTCTTCGGAGCCGGCTTCTCGGCCGCCTTCGCGGTCTTGGCCGGGGCCTTTGCCGGCGGTCTTGGCGGCTGGCTTCTCAGCGGTCTTGGCCGGGGCCTTGGCCGGGGCCTTGGCGGCGGTCTTCGGAGCCGGCTTCTCGGCCGCCTTCGCGGTCTTGGCCGGGGCCTTTGCGGCTGCCTTGGCGGCGGCCTTGGCGGTGGTCTTGGCGGCCGCCTTGGCCGCGGTCTTGGCCGGCACCGAGGCGGCAGCCGGAGCGGCGGCGGCCTCGGCTCGAGCCGTCTTCGAGAGTGCGGCCTTGGCCTTGCCGGCGGCCGTCTGGGGACCCTTGGCCTTGGTGGCCTTGGCCGTGGCGATGCGCGTTCGAGCGGCCTTGATGGCGGCGGCCGTGCCGGTCGTCTTCGTGGCGCGGCCCGTCGTCTGAACGGCTCCGCCTTCGGCGAGCGCGTTGATCTTCAGGACGAGGCGCGACTTGCGGCGGGCGGCGTTGTTCGGGTGAATGGCGCCGACCTTGGCGGCCCTGTCCAGGGCGCTCATGGCGTCCGCGAGGGCCGCGGCGGTCTCGGCTCGCGGTACCGCCGTTGGCGACGTCCACCGCGTTGGCGACGAACGTCTTCGCCGCGCTCTTGCGCGGTTGATTGATGGCCCGCCGGCGCTGTGCCTGGCGGACCCGCTTGATCGCTGACGGCGTGCGGGCGCCGGTCCAGCCTCGGGGCGTCTTGGCCAAGTTCGAAGACCTCTATGCTGCAGATGGAGAGCGCGGCAGGCAGCCCGAAAATGGGCGGACTGACGCGACGGTTGATGGTAGCAGAGTCGCGCACGCAGGCGCGACCGCGCATTTCGGGCGCGGGCGATTCTCCCGATGGCCCGACTCGTCGCGTCGGCGCATAATCGCCGCTCGGCAGATGTCCGCCCCACCGCTCATCGGAGGCTCCCCACATGAACGTCGTCGACGTCGAAGGCATCGGTCCCCTCTATGCCGCCAAGCTCGAAAGCGCCGGCGTCAAGACAACGGACGACCTGCTCGAGCGCGGTGCCAAAGCCAAGGGCCGCGAGGATCTCGAGGCCGCCACCGGCATCGGCCACACGTTCATCCTCAAGTGGGTCAACCGCGTGGACCTCTATCGCATCAACGGTATCGGGTCGGAGTACTCGGACCTGCTCGAGATTGCGGGCGTCGACACCGTGCCGGAGCTGGCCCAGCGAAATGCCGCGAACCTGACGGAGACGCTGGCCGAGGCAAACGCCGCTCGCAACCTGGTGCGTCGCATCCCCACGGTCGAGATGGTCGCGGACTGGATCGAGCAGGCCAAGAAGCTTCCCCGGGTCGTCCAGTACTGATCGCGGCGGCCGCTCGGCCGCACCGCAGGGAAGGCCCGGGCCAGGCGTCCCGGAGGCGCCGTCGCGCCCGCGGATGTCCCGGCTAAACTCGCTCGGTGACAATCCCGCAAGACCGCCTGCGCAACTTCTCGATCATCGCCCACATCGACCACGGCAAGACGACGCTGTCGGATCGCTTGCTCGAGCTGACGCACACCATCGACGCGCGCCAGATGACGAGCCAGGTGCTCGACTCGATGGACCTGGAGACGCGAGCACGGCATCACGATCAAGGCCCGCGCGGTCCGGCTCGAGTACACGGCCGTCGGACGGCCTGATCTACGGCCTCAACCTGATCGACACGCCCGGCCACGTCGACTTCAGCTACGAGGTCAGCCGCTCGCCTCCAGGCCTGCGACGGGCGCGATCCTCGTGGTCGACGCGACGCAGGGGATCGAGGCCCAGACGCTGGCCAACGTCCACCTCGCCCTCAGCAGAACCTGACGATCATCCCGGTCCTCAACAAGATCGACCTGCCGTCGGCCCAGGTCGACGTGGTGATCGAGGAGCTGGAGAACGTCCTGGCCATGCCGCGCGAGGAAGTCCTGCTCGCATCGGCCAAGGACGGCACCGGCGTCGCCGAGATCCTCGAGGCGATCGTCAAGCGCGTGCCGCCGCCCAAGGGCGATCCCGACGCGCCGGTCCAGGGCCTGATCTTCGACTCCCACTACGACTCCTACAAGGGCGTCGTCGTCTACATCCGGCTGGCCCAGGGGACGCTCCGCCAGCACGACGTCATCCGGCTCATGGGTTCGGGCGCCGAGGCCGAGCTGGTCGAGCTGGGCTTCTTCCGGCCGCAGCTCGTGCCCGTCTCCGGAGCTGCGCGCCGGCGACGTGGGCTACGTGGCGACCGGCCTCAAGAGCGTCCGCGAGGCCCAGGTCGGCGACACGGTCACGACCGTCGCCGCCCCGGCCGCCGCAACCGCTGCCCGGCTACCAGCCGGCCAAGAGCCTCGTCTTCGCCGGCATCTACCCGATCATCGGCTCCGACTACCCGCTGCTGCGCGACGCCATGGAGAAGCTCCACCTCAACGACGCCAGCTTCAGCTTCGAGCCCGAAAGCTCGGTCGCGCTCGGGTTCGGCTTCCGGTGCGGCTTCCTCGGGCCTGCTGCACATGGAGATCGTCCAGGAGCGGCTCGAGCGCGAGTTCGGCCAGGAGCTGATCGCCTCGGCGCCCTCGGTCGAGTACGAGGTCGTCCTGATGAACGGCCAGGGGACGGTGGCACGGTCGACAACCCGTCGAAGATGCCCAACGCCGGCGAGATCGAGGAGATCCAGGAGCCCTGGGTCAAGCTCGGCATCGTCACTCCGTCGACCTACATCGGCACGCTCATGGAGCTGGCCAAGAACCGGCGCGGCACGTTCCTCGAGATGGAGTACCTGGATCCGCAGCGCGTCCTGCTCAACTTCGAGCTGCCGCTCGGCGAGGTCATCGTCGACTTCTACGACCAGCTCAAGACCCGAACCCAGGGCTACGCCTCGATGGACTTCGAGGAGATCGGCTACCGGGCCGGCCGAACCTGGTCAAGGTGGACGTCCTGGTCGCCGGCGAGCCGGTCGACGCGCTGTCGGTCATCGTCCATCGCGATCGGGCCCAGGCGATCGGCCGGGAGCTCGTCCACCGGCTGCGGGGTCTCATCCCGCGCCAGATGTTCGAGATCGCCGTCCAGGCCGCCATCGGCTCCAACGTCATCGCCCGGGAGATCGGTCGCGGCGATGCGGAAGAACGTCCTCGCCAAGTGCTACGGCGGCGACATCACCCGCAAGCGCAAGCTGCTCGAGAAGCAAAAAGAGGGCAAGCAGCGCATGAAGCGCGTCGGATCCGTCGAAATACCGCAGGAAGCCTTCCTGGCGGTTCTCCGAATGGACGAGGTATGAGCGCAGAAATCGATCCGGGTCCTCATCGCCTCGGGCTTCTTCATGCTGCTCGTGCTCCTGCGCCTCGAGGCCGAGCGCTTCGGGGCGGCCGAATACGACGAGCCGGGCGAAGACGAGGCGTTCTGGACCAGGATCGCCTGGTATGCGCTCGGCCTGGTGCTGCTGGGAGCGATCTACGTCGTCCATCCGCGGCCGCACGACGTCCTGTTCCTGCTCGTGGGCCATCGGTCGCAGGCACTCCTGTACGGCGTTGGCCTGGCCGCGCTCGGCACGCTCGTCGTGGCGCGGCTTTGCCTGGTTCTGGTACGGCGAGCTGCGGCTCCCGGCTGCGCGGGCCTATCCCGGAGCGGCCCTGAACGCGGTCGGGACGGCCGTCATCGACGAGGCGACGTTCCGCGGAGCGCTGCTGGGAACGCTGATCTGGATCGGCGTGCCGGACAGCTGAGCTCAGTGCTCATGGCCGCGATCGCCTACGTTCTGGTCACCCGCCTCGCGGCTCCGGGCCGGCATCCGGTACATGATGCTGCTGGCCCTCGGCCTGGGCCTGCTGGGCGGCTGGGCGACCGTCGCAACCGGCGGCATCGGGGCGGCGATCATCGGCCACGCCGGTGACCTCGTTCGCGCTCTTCGTCTTCACCGGCCACGCCGGCCAGGTGGCGCCGGCGGGCCGAGAGCCGGAAGAAGTCGAGCGGCGGCAGCGTCCGCCGGAAGGCTGGCAGTACGTGTGGAGGCCGGTAGCGGCCGATGGCGTTGCGGGTCGCGGCGCTGAGCCCGGAGGCGTGGACGTTCCGGGGCCTTCCGGCTACGGGAATCGGCGCGTGCCGGCCGCCGCCAGAGGCCGGCGCTCGGCCAATGCGCCGGACGGCCTGATGGGCTGGATCAGCTGGGTGCTCGGCAGCGGGGATGACGACGAGCCGGAGCGCGGCGGAGACGTCAAGGCTCCGGGACGCGTCGTGGATCGCGAGGCGCTCGGGCGCGGCAGCGATCGCCAGGCGCCCGGGGCCGGCGCGGCACGCCCGACACCGCGGCTCAGCGATGGCGATCGCAAGACGCAGGGACGCGGCGACCGCTGATCGACGCCGGCATTCGCCGGCACTGCCGGCCGAGTCGGATCTCTCGGGTACCCTCTGCGCGTGACCCAGCCACAACCGCCCGTCGCCCTCTACGTCCACCTGCCGTTCTGCGTGGCGCGCTGCCCCTACTGCGACTTCGTGGTCTACGCCGGAGCCGACGCCCGCGGCCCCAGGTCACGGACCGAGCGGGTGTACGAGGCGGTGGGCCGGGAGCTCGAGCTGCGGGCCGATGCCCTCGACGCCGTGTTCGGCCCACCGGGAGCGGGCAAACGCCCGCCTCTGGGGAGCGTGTACTTCGGCGGCGGCACGCCCTCCCTCGTCCCCGGGGAGTGGCTGGAGCGGCTGCTGGCGACCGTTCGGGCCCGCTTCGGACTCGCGCCCGGCGCCGAGATCACTCTCGAGGCGAACCCGGGTCCCGACGAGCGGGGCGACCTGGCCGCGTTCCGGCGCCTGGGCGTCAACCGGGTGTCGTTCGGGGCGCAGAGCCTGGACGCCGCGGAGCTGCGCCGTATCGGGCGGCGCCACTCACCGGAGGACGTGGCCGCGGCCGTGGCCGAGGCGCGGGCCGCCGGCATCGAGTCGGTCAACCTCGACCTTCTCTACGACGTCCCGGGCCAGTCGCTGGAGAGCTGGGAGGCGACGCTGCGCGCGGCGTTGCGGCTGGCCCCGGACCATCTGTCGCTGTACGCGCTCACGCTCGACGACCCGGAGGCCGAGGGTCTGGCACGCGAGGGCGGGGACCATCTGCCGACGACTCCGGGTGCCCGGCGCTGGCGCGAGCGAGCCCGTCCGGAGCAGGACGACGATCGAGCCGCGGCGCAGTACGAGCTTGCCTCCGAGCTTCTGGCCGGCGAGGGCTGGCACGGCTACGAGATCTCCAACTGGGCCCGGCCGGGCCATGAGAGCCGCCACAACCTGGCCTACTGGGAGCGCCGGCCGTACGAGGCGGTCGGGCCGGGCGCCCATGCCTTCGACGGCGAGACGCGGCGCTGGAACGCCGCCGCCATGGAGCCGTACCTGGCGGCGCTGCTCCCGGCGGACGGCGCCGCCACTCTGCCGCCCGGCGGCTCGGAGCGGCTCGACACCCGAACCGCGGCGTCGGAGCGCGTCATCCTCGCCATGCGGCTGGACGGCGGCGTCGACGCGGAGACGGCAACCGCGCCCGAATTCGAGCCGGCGTTCGCCTGGGCCGAAGCGTCCGGCCTGATCGAGCGTTTCGACCGCGACGGTCGAACCCGCCTGCGGCTGACCACTCGCGGCCGCCTGCTGAGCAACGAGCTGTTCGCCCGCCTGGTCTGAGCTCTCAGGGCCGGCTGCCACGCACCCCCGCCGCAGAGCCCGACCGCGAGAACGTCACGTGAGCGGTGCCGCTGTCCGCACCCTCGGCGGTTACGCGGTAACCGTTCTCGAGCCCTCGTAGGTCGTCCCACAGCCGGATCCCACGGCCGAGCAGGATCGGAGCGATCGCCACGTGGAGATCGTCCACCAGGCCGGCCTTGAGGAACTCGCGGACCGTGCTCAGTCCGCCCCCGACCCGGACGTCCAGGCCGCGGGCCTGCTCGATTGCCAGGCCGAGGACCTCCTGCGGAGTCGCCGAAACGAAGTGGAACGTAGTGCCGCCCTCCATCTCCAGGCTTGGCCGCGGCCGGTGGGTCAGGACGAAGACCGGCACGTGGAAGGGCGGGTTCGGCCCCCACCAGCCGCGCCATTCGGGATCATCGGGATGGAGGTGCAATCCGAACATCCCCGCGCCCATGACCTCGGCGCCGATCCCCTCGAAGTACGCAGCGGCGTATCTGTCATCGACGCCGGTCGTGCCGGCGCCGGTCGTCTCGCCGAGCACGCGCTCGCGAAACGACCGGGTCTCCGTGTACGCGTGCACGAGGCGGGGCCAATCCTCACCGAACGGATTGTCGGGCGTGCCGTCGGTCGTGGTGCCGAAGCCGTCGAGAGAGATGTTCAAGTCAGCCCGTACGCGCATCAGCGACTCCTCGAAGCGACTCGTAGTGGATCCCGATGCTAGCGTGGACGCCGGCCGCGCCATCCGCCGCGCCACTGTCAGAGCCACAGGCCGCACCACGCTCCGCGCGACCCGCCGCCACCGCCCGGGATCGCCGCTGCCCCGCGCCCTGCGCCGGCCGTTGACCTCTCCAGGAGAGGCTGCTACCATCGGCCCAGCAAGTTAGCACTCGCACACTGAGAGTGCTAACCAAGCCGGAAGCACGGCCGAACGGGGAATCGGCGGCCGGCCTGCGGACCCTCCGACCCTCGAACGGGCGTCGCACGCAGCCACCGACCTTCACCCAGACCGCATGACCGGCCGAGAAATGGAGTCCGACATGGCGCGACGCCCACGCCGCACCATCGGTCTGCTGGATGCTCGATCGGGCGCAATCCTGCGGACCGTCATCGACGAATACGTGTCCTCGGCCTCGCCGGTCAGCTCGAGCTCGCTGGTCGAGCACTACCCGCTGGGCGTGAGCAGCGCCACGGTCCGCAACATCCTGTCCGACCTGGAGGCGCTGGGTCTGCTGACGCATCCCCACACCTCGGCCGGGCGCGTGCCGACCGACGCCGGCTATCGCTACTACGTCCAGGTCCTCGCGGACGAGCGGTCGCTGCCGCAGATCGAGCAGCGCATGATCCGCCATCAGTTCGGCCAGGTCGAACTGACCAGCGAGCACTGGTTCCGGCTTGCCGCGAGCACGCTGGCGGCCGCGACCGGGACCGCCGGTCTCGCCACCACCGCCAAGGCCGATACGGCCCGGGTCCGGCGCGTCGACCTGGTCACGGTGCAGGACCGCCTGGCGCTGATCGTGGTCGTCTTCCGCGAGGGGACGATGAAGCAGACGCTCCTGAACCTGCCGCTGGACGCCGACCAGGAGCAGCTCAATCGAGTCGCCGGTCTGCTGAACGTTCTGGCGGTGGACCGGACTGCCGACGAGATCGACGCGGCCCTGGCGGACCTGCCGGCCGCGGATGAAGGCAGCGACGACCTGTACCTCCTCCGGCTGACGGGGGACGGACTGGTGCGGACGATGCGCGAGTTCGACGCCTCCGCCATCGACGACATCTTCAGCGACGGCCTGCTGAACGTGATGGCGGCCCCGGAGTTCGACCGGAGCGACAAGGTCCGGCAGGTCTTCGCCGCGCTGGAGAACAGGGTCTACCTGGGCTCGCTCGTCGAGAGCGTGGCCCGTGCGGGCAGCATCCAGATCTTCATCGGCCACGAGAACCGGTCCCTCGAGATGCAGGACGTCTCGCTGGTGCTGGCGCCGTACGGCCGGATCGGTCGAGCCGTCGGCGTGGTCGGCGTCCTCGGGCCCACGCGGATGCCGTATGCCCAGGCGATCGCGTCGGTCGAGTTCGTGTCCGATCTGATGAGCGAATTGGTGGAGCACCTGTATGCCTGATCGACAGACGCCACGAACCCATCACCGCGGTGCCGGAGGCGATTGGCCGGGTCGTCCCGCCGCTCCGGCGCCGGCCCAGCCGAGCGAAGAGCTGGCCGCGGAGATCGAAGGCCTGCGAACCGAGCTGGAAGCAGCTCGAGCGCAGGCGGCCGAGCACATAGCATCTCTGCAGCGCACGGCCGCCGACTTCGCCAACTTCCGCCGCCGCACGGCGGAGGATCGCGAGCGCGAGCTCGGGCTGGCCAGCGAGTCGCTGCTGCGCAAGCTCCTGGCCGTCGCAGACGACTTCGATCGAGCCCTGGACGCCATGCCCGAGGACCTCAAGACGGTCGGCTGGATCGAGGGCATCGTCCTGCTCGACCGCAAGCTGCGAGCCCTGCTGGAGAGCGAAGGCGTGACGCCGATCGAGGCGGTCGGCCGGCCCTTCGACCCGCGCGAGCACGAAGCCATCGCCAGCGTCCCCGCCACCGGCAGGCCCGACGGCGAGGTCGTGGCCGAGGTCCAGCGCGGCTACCGAGTCCGAGACAGAGTCCTGCGACCGGCGATGGTCGCGGTCGCCGGCGGCGACGACGCCGCACCGAGACGACGCCACTTCACACATCAACTGACCCCCAGACGAACAACTAGGAGCACGAACGTAATGGGCAAGATCATCGGCATCGACCTGGGCACGACGAACTCCGTCGTGGCGGTGATGGAAGGCGGAGAGCCGACCGTCATCCCGTCCGCTGAGGGCGGTCGGACGGTCCCGTCGGTCGTCGCCTTCACCAAGGGCGGCGAGCGTCTGGTCGGCCAGCTGGCCAAGCGCCAGGCCGTCACCAACCCCGCCAACACCGTCTATTCGATCAAGCGTTTCATGGGCCGCCGGTTCGACGATGCGGAAGTGGCGCATTCCCGGGAGCTCGTTCCGTACAAGGTCGAGCGCGACCCGCAGAACGACGGCATCAAGGTCGTTCTGGCCGACGGCAAGACCTACACCCCGCCCGAGATCAGCGCCATGATCCTGCAGAAGCTCAAGGCGGACGCGGAGGCGTATCTCGGCGAGAAGGTCACCGAGGCGGTCATCACCGTCCCGGCCTACTTCGACGACACCCAGCGCCAGGCCACCAAGGACGCCGGCCGCATCGCCGGCCTGGACGTCAAGCGGATCATCAACGAGCCCACCGCCTCGGCCCTCGCCTACGGCCTGGACAAGAAGCACGACGAGAAGATCGCCGTCTACGACCTCGGCGGCGGCACCTTCGACATCTCGATCCTCGAGCTGGGCGAAGGCGTCTTCGAGGTCAAGGCCACCAACGGCGACACCCACCTGGGCGGCGACGACTTCGACCAGCGCGTCATCGAGTGGCTGCTGGCCGAGTTCAAGCGCGACCAGGGCATCGACCTGCGGACCGATCAGCAGGCCCTCCAGCGACTCAAGGAAGCCGCCGAGAAGGCCAAGATCGAGCTGTCGACGACGACCACGACCGAGATCAACCTGCCCTACATCACGGCCGACGCAGCCGGTCCCAAGCACCTGGTCGTCACGCTGTCGCGAGCCAAGCTGGAGGACCTGGTCGCGGACCTGGTCGACAAGACTCGCGGGCCGGTCAGCCAGGCGCTCCGCGACGCCGGCCTGAAGCCGTCCGAGATCGACGAGGTCGTGCTCGTCGGCGGCATGACCCGCATGCCGGCGGTCATCGAGGCCGTCAAGCAGATGTTCGGCGGCAAGGAGCCGCACCGCGGCGTGAACCCGGACGAGGTCGTGGCCATCGGCGCCGCGATCCAGGCCGGCGTCCTGGCGGGCGAGGTCAAGGACATCCTGCTCCTCGACGTGACTCCGCTGTCGCTCGGCATCGAGACGATGGGCGGTGTCATGACCCGGCTGATCGATCGAAACACCACCATCCCCACCAGCAAGAGCCAGATCTTCTCGACCGCGTCGGACAACCAGACCCAGGTCGAGGTCCACGTCCTCCAGGGCGAGCGCGACTTCGCCGCCGACAACAAGACGCTGGGCAAGTTCATCCTCGACGGAATCCCGCCGGCCCCGCGCGGCGTCCCTCAGATCGAAGTCACGTTCGACATCGACGCCAACGGCATCCTCGACGTCAAGGCCAAGGACCGGGCCACGAGCCGCGAGCAGCAGGTCCGGATCACGGCCAGCTCGATGCTGTCCAAGACGGACGTGGATCGGATGGTCAACGAGGCCGCCGCCCACGCCGACGAGGACCGCAAGCGCAAGGAAGAGGTCGAGACCCGCAACCAGGCGGACGCTCTGGCCTACCAGGCCGAGCGGACGCTGCGCGACCTGGGCGACAAGGTCCCGGCCGAGGACAAGGCCGAGACGGAGCGCCGCATCGAAGCGGTCAGGACCGCCCTCAAGGGCAGCGACATGGCCGCCGTCAAGTCATCGACGGATGCTCTCGTCGAGCAGCTGCAGAAGGTCAGCACGGCCGCCTACCAGGCGGCGGCAGCTGCCGGGGAGGCGCCCGGAACTCCCGACGGCGCCGCGAGCGGCGGCGACGATCAGTCTGCCGGAGAGGACGGGCCCTCGGACCACGGGAACGAGGAAGTCGTCGAAGGCGAGTTCAAGGAGGCCTGATCCAGGCCCGGCATCTCGTAGGGTTCGGCCTCGTCCGAGGCTCCCACCAGGTCCTGGCTGCTCGCACCCGCGAGCCCACCGGCGCCGCCCTGCCATGGGCCGGGTACGGGACCGGGACGGTCCAAACCCGGACCCGGGCCGCCGCTGGGGGCATATGTCGGGTAATGCTCTATGACCCGGTCCAGGGGGTCGTACCCATCCGGCATCGTCGGAACCTGCGCCGGCGTGTACCCGCCCTGGCCCGGACGGGATACCCACGACCGCGAGCGGCCGACCCGGACGAGCGTCTTGCGGGTGCGCTGGCGGCGGACGAGCCCCAGGGTGATCGGCACGAGCAGACCCAGGGCGCCGGCCGTCCAGACCAGGAGACTGCCGACCAACAGCGCCACTCCGATCTGGGCCGGGCCCAGGCCGCTCGACTGCCAGCCGGGGATGCGGTCCCGGCCGAGGGCCTCCGAGGCAAAGACGAGGACCACCGCGAGCGCCGGAAGCGCGTACGCGACGATCGCCAGCACGTTGGCGGCGCGGAAGCAGGCAGACCAGAGAGACACCATCGGCGACTCGATCGAGCCCTCGATTCCGAGCTTCGTATAGAGATCGGTCAGGTGGCGATACGGCCTGGTGAACCATCCGAACGGGTCGTCCATGTGGCGCTGCGCTATCTCCACCGCCACGAGCGCGGCGATCAGGCCGGGGATCTGATAACCGAGCCATATCAAGGCCACGGGGACGATCAAACCGACCGCGATTCGAGCCTGGGTCCAGACGACCACGGGCCAGATGATGCCGGCCCCGTATGGCGTGAGGATCGGCATTTCGGCTCCGAGGCCCGTGGCGTTGTGGGTCGTCAGGCCGAGGAAGACCGACAGGCACAAGAGGCTGACTAGCCCGATTGCCCCGCCGGCAACGGCCAGCGTCCTGGCCATGCCCTGCTGGTCGGACGTGAGGTGCGCCCATGCGCCCGCGAGGTTCGCGTTCTGGAGCATGTCCGCGGCAGCGGGCAGGATCGTCAGGACGAATATCGCCGCGTCGATGAACAGCAGCGTCAGCAGGACCGCGGCCAGATAGCCGAGCCAGGCCACGGAGACGGACTGCCGCAGCGCGAGCGATCCGCCGATGCGGCGCTTGACCGACGACCACGGATTCGGGATGCCCCGGGCTTGGCGTGCGGCAGGCGCACCGAAGGCGGTCGCACCTGCGGCAAGCCGGCGGCATGGCGACCGGCCGTGAGATATACCCCAGTTGCGGCGCCGCCGCGGCGCTGAAATCCGCCATCGGGTGCCGGCGCCGGGGGAGGCGGCGCGACAACGGCGGCGTTCGCGACTACCGGTGACGCTTCCTTGGGCTTGCTGCCGTATTTCTCTTTGCAGCTGTAGCACTTACCCGCGCTGGCCCGGTTGAGCGATCGGCAGTGCGGGCAGACCCAGAACTCTTCCACTCAGCTTCCTTACTGCGATCCAAGGATGATAGGCCGCCCGGAGGATGCCTGGACCACGCCCAGATCGTCCCGGGGTCTTCGAACGATCGTTCCGGGGACGAACCGGAGGCAACACGCCGGGCCGCCCCGCTTCATGGAGCACGACAGCGGCAGCTTCGACGCAGCCCCGGCGGTACCATCGGATCGTGCTCGAAGCCGACGCAGCCGCGCCCTTGATACACGCCCGCGATCTGACCAAGCGCTTCGGCGCGTTCACGGCAGTCGACGGCGTGGACTTCGACGTGGCGCCGGGCGAGGCATTCGGGTTCCTCGGTCCGAACGGCGCCGGCAAGACATCGACGATGCGAATGATCGGCACCGTCTCGCCCGTGACGGCGGGGACCCTGACCGTCTTCGGTCTCGACCCGAAGCGCGACGGAGCCAGGATCCGGGCCCGGCTCGGCGTCGTGCCGCAGGCGGACACGCTCGACAACGAGCTCAGCGTCCTCGAGAACCTGCTCATCTACGGCCGCTACTTCGACCTGTCGTGGGCAGAGGCCCGGCGCCGCGCCGTGGAGCTGCTCGACTTCGTCCAGCTGACCGAACGATCCGACGACAAGGTCGAACCGCTCTCGGGGGGCATGAAGCGGCGGCTCGTGATCGCGCGGGCGCTGATCAACGAGCCCTCGCTGCTCTTGCTCGACGAGCCGACGACGGGCCTGGATCCGCAGGCCCGCCACCTCCTCTGGGATCGGCTGTACCGGCTCAAGCAGCGGGGCGTGACGCTGTGCCTCACGACGCACTACATGGACGAGGCCGAGCAGCTGTGCGACCGGCTTGTCGTCATGGACCAGGCTCGTATCGTGGCCGAGGGTTCGCCGCGCCAGCTGATCGAGCAGTACGTCAGCCGCGAGGTGCTGGAGCTGCGATTCCAGCGCGACGACGGCGAGGCGGACGACAGCAGCGCACATCGCGGGGCGGCTGGACGGGCTGGCCGAGCGCGTCGAGCAGCTGCCCGACCGTGTCCTGGTCTATACGGCGGACGGCGAGGCCGCCGCGGCCACGGCGTACGAACGCGGCCTGCGGCCCACCAGCGTCCTCGTGCGGCGCAGCACCCTGGAGGACGTCTTCCTCCGGCTCACCGGCCGCAGCCTGGTGGAGTGATGAGCTCCCTGACCCTCGGGTCCGACCGGCCCTCGGCGGGAATCTCGACGCGGTACGTGCGCGTGCTCGAGCACGACCTGCTGGTCTTCAGACGCGGCTGGTACAGCTACCTGCTCTCCGGTCTCGCTCAGCCGTTCCTGTACCTGATCGCGATGGGCATCGGGCTGGGCCTCTACGTGAACCGCAACGGCGGCCTCCCGGGCGGAGTGCCGTACCTCGAACTACATCGCTCCGGCGTTGCTGGTCACCCAGGCGATGATGGCGGCCGCCTTCGAATCGGCCTGGCCGATCATGGCCAAGATCATGTGGGACAAGACCTACCTGGCCGCGCTGAACACACCCCTCGCGCGCGCTGGACCTGCTGGTGGGCGACCTCATGTGGATCGCCTTCCGGGCGACTCTGCTGTCGGCTCTCTTCCTGGTCGTGATCGTCGTTCTGGGCGCGGCGTCCATCGCCGCTGGTCGTGCTGGCGGTGCCGGTCGCGGTCCTGACCGCCATCGCCTTCGCGGCGCCGATCATGGCCTTCACCGCCACCCAGCAGAGCGACGGCGGCTTCAACGCCCTCTTCCGATTCGGAATCACGCCGCTCTTCCTTTTCTCGGGCACCTTCTTCCCGGTCGAACAGCTGCCGCGTCTTCCTCCAGCCGCTGGCCTGGGTGACGCCGCTCTACCACGGGGTTGCCGTCGCCCGATCGCTGTCGCTCGGCCAGATCGAGCCTCTTGGCGTGCCTGGTTCACGTGGCCGCCCTGGTGGCATTTGCGGTCGGCGGGCATCCTCGCCGGCCGGATCACCTTCAGACGCAGGCTGGAGGTCTAGATGGCCGTACTGGGCGTCTCTCGATCGCTCGTCTCGACCCGCCCCGCGCGCCTGGTCGAGCGGAACCTGCTCGTCTACCGGCGGACCTTCCTGGTCATCTTCTCGGGGTTCTTCGAGCCGCTCTTCTACCTGTTCTCGATGGGCTTCGGAGTAGGCGCGCTGATCGGCAACGTACCGCTCGACGACGGCCGGAGCGTCGCGTACGCGGTCTTCGTGGCGCCGGCGCTGCTGGCCTCGTCGGCGATGAACGGGGCCATCTACGAGACCTCCAACAACTTCTTCTACAAGCTCAAGTACGCCAAGCTCTACGACGCGGTCATCTCCACGCCGATGTCGCTGGCCGACGTTGCCGTGGGCGAGATCCTGTGGGCGCTGCTGCGTGGCGGCCTGTACGCGGTCGGCTTCCTGGTGGTCATCGGAGTCCTCGGCCTGGCCGGGCTCGGGCTGCTCAGCTCGCCGCTGGGGCTGCTCGCTTTTCCCGGCCGCGATGGTCGTCGGTTTCGGCTTCGCCGGAGCCGGGCATGGCGGCAACGACCTTCGTCCGCCAGCTGGCAGGACTTCGACTTCCTGCAGCTGGTCCTCATGCCGATGTTCCTGTTCTCCGGCACGTTCTATCCGATCGCCGCGTATCCGCCCGGCGCTGCAGGCTGTCGTCCAGGCGACGCCGCTGTACCGAGGCGTCCATCTGATCCGGGCGCTTACGACGGGCACGCCCGACGGCTGGTTGATCGTCGATCTCGTGTATCTGATCGCGATGGGCCTGATCGGCCTGGCCATCACGTCGCGCCGCCTGCCAGAAGCTGCTTGTCGTCGCGACGGGCCGCGCCGTCACCGCTCCGGTCACTCCTCTCGTATCCTTCTCGACCAGATGGCCACCGAACGCTCCTACTACGAGATCCTCGGCGTCGAGCGCAGCGCGTCCGACGCCGACATCAAGCGCGCCTTCCGCAAGCTGGCGCAGAAGTGGCATCCGGACGTGAGCGCCGAGTCCGGCGCGGCCGAACGATTCAAGGAGATCAACGAGGCCTACCAGGTCCTCTCCGATCCCCAGCGCCGCCAGATCTACGACGTGGTGGGAAAGGCCGGTCTCGGCGACATGGGCGGGTCGGGATCGCCCTTCGGGGAGGGCTTCCCGGGCTTCGGCGATCTCTTCGACGCGTTCTTCTCGGGGATGGGCGGACCCGCCGGCGGGCCGTCGCGGCCGGCGGCCGGCCGGAGTCGGACCTGCGCTACGACCTCCGGATCACTTTCGACGAGGCCGTCCGAGGCATCGAGAAGGAGATCGAGTTCGAGCTGCTGGATCGCTGCGATACCTGCGGCGGAAGCGGCGCGGCGCCGGGCAGCGCGCCCACGCCGTGCGCCACGTGCGGCGGCCGCGGTGAGGTCCGGAGCGTCCGCCAGACGATGCTCGGGCAGATGGTCAACGTCACCGCCTGCACTCGCTGCCACGGCGAAGGCAAGGTCGTGGACACGCCCTGCAAGGCATGCCGGGGCGAAGGACGCGCTGGCGCGGCACAAGAAGATCCGAGTGACCATCCCGGCCGGCATCGACGAGGGCCACCAGATCCGGCTCTCCGGCGAGGGCGAGGCGGGGCCTCGCGGCGGTCCGGCCGGCAACCTGTACGTGGCCGTGCACGTCACGCCCCACGCGACGCTGCGGCGCGACGGCACCGAGATCTTCCACGAGCTCCCGCTCTCGATCGCCCAGGCGGCGCTCGGCACTCGAATCCGGATCCCCACCATCGAGGGCGAAGAGGAGATCGAGGTCCGTCCCGGAACACAGCCCGGGACGGAGATCCGGCTTCGCGGTCGCGGCGTCCCGCATCTGCGGCGGCCCGGGACGCGCGGCGACCTCCACGTGATGGTCCGGGTGAACGTGCCCACCAAGCTGTCCAAGAAGCAGCGCCAGCTGCTCGAGGAACTGGCCGCCGAATCGGGCGAGCCGGTGCTGCCGGCCGGAATCCTCGATCGGATGAAGGATGCCATCGGGTAGCGAGTCCGGGCGCGTCCCCGGGACGCAGGCCGCCGGCTCCGGCGGCGGCCGTGGAGCCCACAGGCTCTCGGCCCGGGGGTCTGGGTCGAGCTTTCGGTCGCCGCCGACATCGAGGCCGTCGAAGCCGTCAGCGAGATCCTGACCCGCTTCGCCCCCGGCGGAACGAGCGTGCGAGCCGGGCTTCGGGCTGATCGACGAGGGTCTGGGGGCGGTCGTGGATCCGGCCCAAGCCGGCGATCGTGCGAGCCTACCTGCCGGGGATCGATCCGGCGGGCGTCGAGGCCGCGATCGCCGAGGCGACCACTGCCCTCGGCCACCTGCAGGCGTTCGGCCTGCGGCCGATCGGCGACCTGCAGATGCGCCTGCGTGCACGAGGACGACTGGGCCGAGGCGTGGAAGAGCCACTTCCCGGTGCTGCGGGTGGGCCGGCGGATCGTGATCCGGCCGACGTGGCGTCGCCATCGCCGCCGGCCGGACGACGTGGTCCTGTCGCTGGACCCGGGCATGGCCTTTGGGACGGGCCTGCATCCCACGACGCGGCTCTGCCTGGCGGCCCTCGAGACGCTCGCCGACGAGGGGCTTCTGGGGAGTGGCGAGGGCTGGCGTGGCCGCGGCGCGGCGGCGGCGCGCGGCCCGCGGTGCCATCGACGTCGGCTGCGGTTCCGGGATCCTCGCCATCGCCGCCGGCGAAGCTCGGGGCCGGCCGGCTGCTCGGCGTCGACACGGACCCGATCGCCGTGGAGTCGACCCCCGCCAACGCCCGCCTCAACGGCCTGACCCGCCGCATCCGCGTCCGGCAGGGCAGCGTTCCCTCCGGCGAAGGGCCGTTCGACCTGGTCCTCGCCAACCTGATCGCCTCGCTGCTGGTCCGGCTGGCGGAGCCGCTCCGCGACGAGATGGCGCCCGGCGGGCGACATCCTCGCCTCGGGCATCTTCCGCGACCGCGAGGGCGACGTCCGGACGGCCTTCGAGGCCGCGGGCCTGCAGCTCGGCCGGCGCTGGGCCGAGGAAGACTGGGTCGCGCTGGAGGCGGTTCGCCCGTAGCGAGCGAGCTCGCGGAGTCGCCGGAACCCCGTTCTTGCCGAACTCACACCAGATCGACATTGGGCAAGCGGTCGCCCGGCTCAAGGACGCCCAGACTGCGCCAGAACGGTCCAGATCGAGCGAATCTGGCGCCAGAGGCGCGGTTATCCGCCCCAATCAACCGGCCGGCAAGTCGCGCGGCTCGATCGATGTTGCCCAATGTCGTCGTGGTGAGAATTGGGAAACGAAGTGGCTCGACGTCGCCGCGCCGCGGGAGGAATAGGATCTAGCCATGGCCGAAAGCCCCGCCAGCCCCGCCGCCCCTTCCGCCGCGCCGCCATCGCCAACCTCGGCTGCAAGGTCAACCAGGCCGAGATGGACGCCGTCGAGCGGCTGCTGCGAGCCCGCGGCGTCGAGCTGGTGGGTGCGCACGAAGCCGCGGACCTCGTCGTCGTCAACACCTGCACCGTGACCTCCATCGCGGACCAGAAGTCGCGCCAGGCCGTCCGGCGGGCGAGGCGGACGAACCCGGACGCGCAGGTGCTCGTGACGGGCTGCTCCGTCGCGGTCGACCGCGGAGTCGCTGGCCGCGGCCGATCCGGCGGCGCGCCTCTTCGACAACGAGTCCAAGGACCGGCTGCTGACCGAGCTGGCGGCCCTGCTCGATATCCCCGACGGAGCCGAGCTGCCGAGCCTCTCGGGCGTCGAACCTGCGGCCGAACCTGCAGTCGCGCCGGGCCGGCCGGTCGGGCTCGAGGTGGACGAAGGTTCGGTCGAGGACGCCTTCGAGCGGGAGATCGATCGAACGCGCGTCTTCGTCAAGATCCAGGACGGCTGCTCGTTCCACTGCACCTACTGCATCATCCCCAGGGCCCGCGGCCCGGAGCGGTCGGTGCCCGCCGAGACGGTGCTCGGCCGAGGTACGTCGTGCGGTGTCGGCCGGCCATCGAGAAGTGGTCCTGACCGGCATCAACGCCGGCACGTATGCCGGGGACGGACGGGCCGACGGCGCGCCGGCGCTGGCGGCGCTGGCGACCGCGGGCCTCCCGGGCCTGGTGCGGCGCATCCTGGCGGAGACGGACGTGGAGCGGATCCGGCTCAGTTCGATCGAGCCTCAGCACATCACCGACGATCTGCTCGAGGTCTGGACCGGATCCCGGCGGCCGCTGCCTGCCCCACTTCCACGTCCCGTTGCAGTCGGGCGACGACACGATCCTGCGGCGCATGGGCCGCCGCTACGACGCCGCGCAGTACCGCCGATCTGGTGGAGCGGGTGAGACGGGCGATCCCAGGGGTCGCCGTCCACGCGGACCTGATCGTGGGCTTCCCGGGCGAGGACGACGCCGCCTGGGACCGGACCATGGCGTTCCTGCGGAGCCTCGATCTGGCGGGGATCCACGTCTTCCGCTACTCGTCGCGGCCGGGGACGGCGGCGGCGCGCATGATCGGGCAGGTGGATGCGCGGACGAAGAAGCGGCGCGCGGCCGAGGCCCTGGCGCTGGCGGCGGAGGCGCGGGCACGCTTCGCCGCAGCGGCAGCTCGGCGGCGAGATGCGCGTCCTGTTCGAGCGGCAACTCGCAAACGGGCGGTGGCTCGGGCACGCCGAGAACCACGTCCTGGTCGAGGCGGCCGCGACAGGCGGCGGCTCCCTGGAGAACGTCATCGGCCTGGTGCGCGCCGAGTCGATCGATCCAGACGCCCCCGACCGGATCGCCGGCCGGCTCCTGGCGATCGATCCGCCCCTACCGGCGGCGGCCCGGCGCAATACGCGGCCTGAACCCCTGGCGGAGTTTGCGATCAAGTAGCAAGATCGACGCGCCACCAGAATCGTCCGGACCCGGACCACCAGGGAGCGCGCAATGCCGTCCGACTGCCTGTTCTGCCGCATCGTCTCCGGCGAGCTGCCGGCGGCCCAAGTCCACGCCGACGAGTCGGTCGTGGCCATTCGCGACATCTCGCCCCAGGCGCCGACCCACATCCTGCTGCTGTCCCGGAAGCACATCTCCTCGGTGCGCAACATCGGGCCGGAGGACGAGGAGCTGATGGGCCAGATCTTCGCCGTGGCAAACGAGCTGGCGGCCCGCGAGGGGATCGCGCAGGACGGCTACCGGCTCGTGGTCAACGTCGGTCGGAACGGCGGCCAGACCGTCGACCACCTCCACGTCCACCTGCTCGGCGGCCGCCCCATGGCCTGGCCTCCGGGCTGACCGACCGCCGCTAGCGCCGCTTGCGCCTTGCCGGCCGATCGCCACGGGAGGGCCCTCCTCACGGACCGGCAGCGGCTCGTCGATGACCGCCCAGTCGCGGACCCGATCGCGCTGGACCTTGAACGTGTGAGTTCGCGGGAAGTCCGCGTCCGGCCAGAGCCGCCAGGCGGCGACGCGCTGGTGGACCGCGAGCGTGGCGTTGGCGACTCGGACGGCCGCCTCGATCTGCGACCGCACCCGCACCGGGTCGCCGATCTCGGGCGGGTCGCGTGGCCTCCGCGGCCTCGCCGGGCTGAGGCAGGAGCGGCGCGCCGGGCGCCAGCACCACGGCCTCGATTCGGCCGGGCACCGTCTCGACCACCACCGCGTCGCGGATGCCGGCGGTCCGGAGCGCGTTCTCGACATCCTCCGGATAGACGTTGAGGCCGTTGGGCAGAACGATGATGTCCTTCTTGCGGCCCATCAGGATGAGATGCCCCGAGGCGTCGTGCCGCCCGATGTCGCCGGTCTTGTACCAGCCGTCGGCCGTGAATGAGGTCGTGGTCGTGGTCGCGTCGCGCCAGTAGCCGCCGAACAGCGTCGGCCCGGCCACGAGGACTTCGCCGTCTTCGGCGAGCTTCACCCGGACCGGCGGGATGGTCCGGCCGACCGTGCCCAGGCCGTGGTCGCGCTGGCTGGTGGCGGAGGCCACGCCGCACTCCGTCGCGCCGTAGCCCTGCATCACCACGACTCCGAGGTCCTCCCAGGCCTGCTGCAGCGAGGGCGGCAGGAATGCCGCGGCGGAGACGATCAGATTCAGCGAGCCCCCGAACTGGCGGTGGACCCGGGCGAAGATCCGGCGTCGGACGGGGTAGGGGAAGCCGCCGCGCCACTCGCCGCAGGCGATTGAACGAAGTGAGCTTGCCCTGCCTGGCGACCTCCGCCTCGATCGCCGCCCAGAAGAGATCCATGATCTGCGGAACCAGCACGAGCGAGGTGGTCCGGTGGTCCCTGATCGCCTCGAATATGACGCGTGGGTTGCGGCTCCGGACGTAGAGCACGTGGGCGCCGACGCGTCATGGCGTAGAAGACGAGGGCGACCTGCTCGAGCAGGTGCGACAGCGGCAGCAGCGAGACCGCGCGATGCTCCTGCTCCGGGATCAGGTTGTGGGCGGCATCCATGGTGCCGATCAGGTTGGCGTGGGTCAGGACGACGCCCTTGGGCTCGCCCGTCGTGCCCGAGGTGAAGACGATCTCGGCCACGTCGCCGCCCCGGGGCCGCGGCCAGCCGTTGACCTGAGCCTCCCAGTCGGCGGGGAAGGTGCGCGTCCGGCTCGGCGGCGAGATGCTCGACAAACGAGGTGGGGAAGTGCTCCAGGCGGGCGTCGGCCGGATCCGGTGTGTCGCGGCCCGTCGCCGAGGATCAGGTGCTGCGCATCGGCCCTGCCCACGATCCTCTCGATCGCGCCGCTGGACATTCGCAGATCGAGCGGCACGAGCGCCACTCCGGCCCGCATCGCCCCGAAGTAGAGGGCCGGAACGGCCGGGCTCGACGGCGTCCAGACGAGAATTCGGTCGCCCGGCGCCAGGCCCAGCGCCCGAAGCCGCCAGGCGACGATTCGGCTGCGGCGGTTCAGCTCGCGGTACGTCCAGTGCTCGGTCGAGCCGTCGTCGCTGCGGATACCGAAGGCGAACCGCTCGCCGTAGCGGGCCTCGCCCTGGTCGATGATGTCGAGCAGGCTGTCGAGTCGATCCATCGCGCCATCGTAGCGGCCGTGACGTGCGAGTGGCTGTCGCGACTGCCGACCGCGCTTGCGTGCCGCAATTGCGTAGAAGCCGGCCTCGCCATTTGGTATGAGAGAACGCGACGAGCCAGCATCGCCAGCTACAAGTCGGAGGGGCGCGGTGCCGTCGGACACGAGCGAGGAGGCGTTCGCGGCGCTGACGCGACGCCACATCGACTCCGCATACCGGCTCGCCTGGGCGATCCTGGGTGACGACGGCGACGCCGACGACGCGACGCAGGACGCCTTCGCGCTGGCGTGGCGAAATCGTCGGAGCCTGCGCGATCCGGATCGGTTCGACGCCTGGTTCGGCCGGATCCTCGTCAACGTCTGCCGGCAGTGGCTCCGCCAGCGGGGCTCGCGAGCAGGTCCGATCGCTGGCGGAGGCGGACGATCCGGTGGTCTGCCGATGTCAACCGATCACGTCTCGGCGCGCGACGCGATGTCGACGGGCGATGGCCGGTCTGGACGCCGGACCACCGAATCGTGGTCGTCCTGCGCTATTGGGCCGATCTGACGCGTCGATGAGATCGCCTCACGGCTCGACGTGCCCGCCGGCACGGTCAAGTCCCGCATCGTAGCCACACCGAATAGGACGAGCCGAGCGAGCCTCGCAGGGCGGGCCGTCCAGGACGTCGGCTAGGCACGTCGACCGGTGGACAACCCCGCCATTTCGGCCGTACACTCCGCGAGCCTGTTCGGCGAGGAAGCCATCGTGTGCCCCGGAAGCCGGAGTGGACGGTCGTCGCGGCGCCATCGTAGCCACACCGAATGGGGCGAGCCCAGCGAGCCTCGCAGGGCGGGCCGTGCAGACGTCCAGCTAGGCCGTCCGGGCGCGTCCAGGGCTTAGGTCACGTCGTCGCCGGTGGACAACCCCGCCATTTCGGCCGTACACTCCGCGAGCCCTGTTCGCGGGCGGTCTGCGCTTGCTCCAAGGAGCCTGTAAGCCGGTCATGATCGCGAACGAGCCCCAAAGGAGGTGATTTCCGGATTGGCAGAAGTCCGTGTGGGTGAGAACGAAAGCTTCGAGAGTGCCCTGCGCCGGTTCAACAAGAAGATCCAGCAGAGCGGCATCCTTGCCGAGGCCCGTCGCCGCGAGCACTACGAGAAGCCGAGCGTGAAGCGCAAGCGCAAGGAAGCGAAGCGCAAGAAGGTCGCTCGTCAAAGCGTGACCTGAGTCGACCTCCGCGCCGTCGAAGGGTGCGCGACTCGCTGAGCCGCCCCGCCCGCCCCGAGGTGCCACACCGGTGTCCCTCCGCGATCGACTGGATACGGAACTGAAGGCCGCGATGCGGTCGAATAACGCTGCGCGCCGCGATGCCCTGAGCATGGTGCTCGCAGCCGTTCAGCGGGCCGAGAAGGAAGGCGCGCGAGTCCAGGACTCGCGTCCGCACGCGCTCTCCGACGACGAGATGCTCGGCCTCCTGAGCCGGGAATTGAAGGTTCGCCGGGAGTCCGTCGAGGCCTTTCGCGGCGGTGGCCGCGAGGATCTCGTGGCCAAGGAGGAAGCCGCCATCGCGGTCGTCTCCGAGTTCATGCCCCAGCCGCTGAGCGAGGCGGAGCTGGAGGCCCTGGTCGAGCAGGCCATCGCCGAAACCGGCGCCGCCTCTCCGCGGGACATGGGCAAGGTGATGGGCTGGCTCTCCCCAAGGACGCGCGGTCGCGCCGACGGAAAGCAGGTCAGCCAGCTGGTGACCCAGATGCTGGCGGCCCGGGCCAAACCGTCGTGACGGTTCATCCTCAGCTGAGGGAGCCGGCCGGGCGACCGCGGCTCTTCGGCCGGCCCGACGCGGTCAGGCTGATCCTGGCGGGTGCGCTCATCCTCATGGCTCTCGGCGTGGGCGTTGCCGTCGACCTGGCCCCATCGAACCCCGGTCTCGCGGCCGGCGCGATCGCGCCCACGACGATCCGAGCCCCCCGCGACGCGTCCATCGCCAACCAGGTCGAGACCGCGCAGGCACAGGATGCCGCGGCCAAGGCGGTTCTACCCCAATACGACTTCACGCCGGCCGGGGCGTCCACGAAGGCCGCTGCCCAGGTTGACCAGCTTCAGCTCGCTCTCCTGCCGGTGGACGACGCGTTCACCCTGGCCAAGACCCCGGCGGCCCGGGAGACTCAACTCCAGGCCGTGCTGCCGTCACTCTCGGCCGGGGCGCGGGCGACGCTCCTTGGGCTGGACCCCTCTCGCTGGCTCGTCGTCGAGAGAGCTGCGGAGACCGCCCTTGGCAAGGCCGAGCAGGTCGAGATCCGCAAGACCGACCCTGCCGCTCAGACAAGCCTGCTGACCCAGTACTTGCCCACCGACGCCGGGCTTTCGGCGGCTGAGCAGAGTCTCGCCGTGGCTGTCGCGGCGCCGTTCGTCGTTCCCAACTCCGCCTACAGCGACACGTTGACCGCCCAGGCAAGAGCGCAGGCTGCGGCGAGCCAGGGCACGATCCTGGACAGCCTCCAGGCGGGCCAGGTGATCGTCGACCAGGGCCACGTGATCACCGAAGCGGACATGGTCAAGATCAAGTTCTTCGGCCTCGACACCTCCCGTATCGATTGGGGCAAGTCGGGGGCGTGGATCCTTATCGCGGCCCTGACGACGGCACTGCTGCTCGGATGGCTGTGGAGGTCCCGGCCGGAGTACTGGCATCGCGGCCGGACCCTCGTCCTGATCGGCGTCGTCTTCGTGGTCGCGGTACTCGCCGAGAAGCTGCCGGGTGGGCGAACGTGGCTGCCGTACGTGGTGCCGGTCGCGGCAGCGGGGATGCTGCTGACCGTGTTGCTGGACGTCGGTGTCGCGACCGTGGTCCTCGCCCTGCTGGCGGTGCTGGCCGGCATCGTCAACGGCACATCGCTGGAGCTGACGGCGTACGTGTTCCTGGGCGGATTTGCCGGAATGCTGGCCATCGGCAAGGGCGAGCGCCAGCACCTGTTCCTCCGGGCCGGCCTGGCCGTGGCCGTGACCGATTTCGTGGTCGTGGGCGTCTTCGCGATGCTCGGCCAGCACGACATGACCGGGCTGCTGGAAGTCGGAGGGGCAGCCGCGGCCGGAGCGCTCGTGGCGACGGTTATCACCATCGGCACCTTCTCGCTCCTGGGTAACGTGTTCGGGATACTCACCCCTCCGCAGCTCAGCGAGCTGGTCAATCCGTCCCAGCCGCTGCTGCGCCGCCTGCTCATCGAGACACCCGGCACCTACCACCACTCGCTCATGGTCGGCAATCTCGCGGAGCGGGCCGCCTCCGCGATCGGGGCGGATCCGATGCTGGCCCGCGTCGCGGCGTACTACCACGACATCGGAAAGCTGGCCAACCCGCTCGCATTCATCGAGAACCAGGCCGGCGGCGAGAACATCCACGATCAGCTCGAGCCCGAGGTCTCCGCCACGATCCTCAAGCAGCACGTCCGCGACGGCCTCGACCTCGCCTACAAGGCGCGGTTGCCCGAGCCGCTGATCGCGTTCATCCCGCAACACCACGGAACGGCCATTCTCGGCTACGTCTACGGCAAGGCGCGAGATGCTGCCGCGGCGCCGTTCGGTGGGCTCAAGACCGTCGCGGGCCGCGAAGCGGCCGACGCCGTCGATCAGAGCCGGTTCCGGCACGGGGGCCCCAAGCCGCAGTCGCGCGAGGCGGCCGTGCTCATGCTGGCGGACGGCGTCGAGGCTTCGGTCCGCTCACTCTCGAGCCGCGACGAGGCCACAATACGTGGCATGGTCAGCCAGATAATCCAGGAGCGACTCGGGGATGGGCAGCTGAACGAATGCGATCTCACAATTCGCGATCTGGAGAGCATCCACGAGGCCTTCGTGGGGCAGCTGCTGGGGATGTATCACCAGCGGATCGCCTATCCTGCGAACAAAGTGGTCGAGATCGAGTCCCGGCGTGAACGAGGCCTGCGTAAGTAAGAGGGGACGCGAGATGGAGGAAAGGGCGCGGCGAACACCGGCGTCGGACTCGCGCGCCCCGGTCCGGCCCGCCCGGGGACCGGCCACGATGGTCCGAGGCAGGCCGTGAAAGACTGCCCGGCCGCGACGACCGCCGTTGCCGAGGGAACCACCTCGGCCGTCTACCTGCCGCCGTTCCGTATCGACGTGACGGTTCGGCCGGGCGTGCCCTATCTGGCCTCACGCCACCGAATAGCCAGGGCGGTCAGGGCGGCGCTGGATGCCGCCGGCGCTCCCGGGCCCGGCTTCAATCGGGGTCATCCTTTCGGCCGACCCCGAATTGGCCGAGCTGAACGGCGTCCACATGGGGGCGTCGGGCGGGACCGACGTGCTGTCCTTTCCTTTCTTCCCGCCCGAAGCGTTTCCACCGCACGAGCGAGGCGATAGAGGGCAGCGAGATCCCTGGGTGGCCGCGGCGCTCAAGCAGGCCTTCGCGTTGCCCCCGGGGCTGCGGGCTCACCTGGGCGACGTCATCGTCTCCGTCGAGCGGGCGATCGCTCAGGCCGAGGACGGCCGCGGCGGCCAGACGGGCGACGTCGCCTGGACGGCCGTCGAGGAGCTGCTCCTGCTCACGGTGCACGGCACGTTGCACGCCTGCGGCTGGGATCACGACGAGCCGGTGGAAGAGGCCGCCATGCGGGCGATGGAGATGAACATCCTCCAGTCCCTGCGCGGGCGCGAGGAGGCGGCCGATCGCGGAGAGGCTCTGACGGACACCGAACTCGGGGCTTCGCCCGCCGGGCCCGAGCGCTGATCCAGCTCCGCGGCCGGAATGCCCTCACTCGGCCGGCCCTGATACCATCCCCGCAGGCCCTCCGGAACCGGATCAGGGCTAGTTTTGCGTGTCGCGCTCATGCGTGGCAGCAGTCGCGGGAGCAGCGGTGAAGATCGTCGTCGGCCTCGGAAATCCCGGCGCCCAGTACGAGAAGACGCGCCACAACGTCGGCTGGATGGTTCTCGACCGGCTGGCCGATCGGGCCGGCTGGTCCGGCCGCGCCCGAACGCGTGATGCCTCGGCCGTCGCGCAGGGCCGCTACAACGGCCTCGATCTGCTGCTGGTGAAACCGCTGACGTTCATGAACGAGTCCGGGCTGGCGGTGCGCAAAGTGCTGGCCCGCCAGCATGCGCCCGCTGTCCGAGATGCTCGTCGTCGTCGACGACTTCGCGCTGCCCTTCGGCAAGCTCCGGTTCAGGGAGGGTGGCAGTGCCGGCGGGCACAACGGCCTGCGCTCCATCATCGCCGAGCTGGGCAACGAGCAATTTCCGCCGCCTTCGGGTCGGAATAGGCGAGCCCGGCGACGACGCCATAGACCACGTCCTCAGCCAATTCAGGAAGGGCGAGCGAGCCCGCCTCTCGGAGCTGCTCGATGCCGCCGCCGATGGCGTGGAGGCCTGGGCTCGCGACGGCACGAGCAAGGCCGCCGGCCATTTCAACGCCTTCGAACTCCGGCCCGACGACGAGGAGCGCTCGGCCGCACCCGGCGAGGTCGAAGGACCGCCGGGACCGGACGGCATCCGTCGAACCCGGACCGGCTGGCGCAAGCCGCGGTCGCCAGAGGCGGGCGAGTGAGCGTTCGGGGAGGCCGCTCTCTCCGGCGCCAGATCGAAGCCGCGTTGAGCGGCGAGGCCGACCCGCTCGGCGAGGACGGATTGGGCCCTCCCGATCGCCCTGGGGACGGCGGTCCCGACGACGCGTCGACTACCGTCGACGCGGCGACTACCGAGGGCGGCGACCTGGAGACGGCCGAGCGGCCGTCGGCCGGACGGCCAAGGAGTTCGGGCGCGGCCGCCCGGCGCGGCAAGCGCGGCCAGGAGAGGCACGTCGACGAAGCGGTTCGGGCCGCCTATCTGGCCGCCCAGGCGGCCAGGGCCACGGCCGGCAGCGAAGCCGACACCGGAGCCGGGGTCAAGGCCAGGCGCCTGCCCGATCTCCACGTCCTGCCGCCGCTGCTCCATTCCAGCGGAGCCTTCGCGGCGCTCCGCGATCGTCTCGGGCCGGAGAGCGGGCCGCTCGCCGCGCAGGGGCCGGCATGCGGCCCTGGCCTCGATTCCGCACGGGGCCAAGACATATCTGGCCGCGGCGCTGGTTGCCGCGGGCGGAGCGGCTGTGCTGGATCGCGCGGGACTCGGAGATCGGCGATCGCGTGGCGGAGGAGCTGCAGGCCTGGCTCGGCGATCCGCAGGCGGTCGCCGTCCTGGAGCCACGCACGGCGCTTGCCTACGAACGCAGCGAGCTGGTGCGCGACGAGACCGCGGCGCGGGTGGCGGCGCTGGCCGCCTGGCGGTCCGGCCGGGCGCGGGTCATGGTCGCGAGCGTCGCAGGCGCTCTTGCAGCACACGCTCGACCCGGAAGAGGTGCCCGCCGAGCCGCGCTCGCCTGCGTGTCGGCACCCGCATTCATCGGGAGGAGCTGCTCCACCAGCTGCTCGCCCTCGGCTACGACCCGGTGCTGGAGGTAGCCGGCCGTGGCGAATTCGCGCGACGCGGCGGCCTCGTGGACATCTTCCCGTCCGCGGCGCCGCTGCCCATCCGGATCGAGCTGTTCGGCGACGAGATCGACTCCATGCGCGTCTTCGACCCGACCGACCAGCGCAGTCTCCGCAATATCGAGGAAGTGGTGCTGCTGCCCGCCAGTGAGTTCCTCGTGCCACACGGCGGCCTGGCCGAGATTCGGGCTCGCGTCGCGGGCCTGCCGGGCCGCCTGTCCACGCATCTGCCCGAGCGCCTGGCCGCCGACCTGGCCCGCTTCGAGGAGGGCGTCCGGGCCGGAACGGGCGAGCTCGGCGCCCATTCGGGCCACGTCCACGACGTCGCCGCGAATGCCCGGGCCCTGGAGACCGGCGACGCGGCCGAAATCTGGGCCGCGGTCCTGTGCCCCGCCACCGGCCTGGACCACCTGGCCGCCGGCACGCTCCTCGTCCTCGACGAGCCGGGCGACATCGCCGAATCGGCCGACTTCCTGTGGCGCCAGGCCCAGGAGCGGCGCACGGAGCTGGTCGCGGCCGGCGATCTGCCGGAACACTGGCCGGAGGCGTACCTGCCCGGGCGCGACTGGAAGTCGCGACTGCTGCGCGGGCGCACCCTGGAGCTGACGTGGGAATCGGAGGCCGCCACGCCGACCGGCGGCGGGACGCCGATGGGCGATCTCTTCGGCTGGCGCGAGCCGGCGCTGCCGCCGGCCCGAACCGAACGCCTGGCCCAGACGGTCCTGGACTGGACGAGCGAGGGCGATCGAGTCGTCCTGGCCTCGGACCAGGCTCCGCGCCTGGCCGACCTGCTGTCCGAGCAGGGGCTTGCCCACCGCCGTGGTCGACCGCCTGGCGGAGGCGCCCGAACCCGGGACGCGGACGCTGATCGGCCGGAGCCTCAACGGCGGCTTCACCGGCGGCCCCGACGGGCTCGCCCTCGTGACCGACCGCGAGCTCTTCGGCTCGGTTCGCGTGCGCCGACCCAAGGCTCTCCGGCGGGTCGTTCCGAGGGACGTCCTGGAACGGCTGGTATCGGGCGATCTCGTCGTCCACGTCGACCACGGCATCGCCCGCTACGAGCGGATGCTGCGCCGCGGAGCCGAGGGCCAGGAGCGCGACTACCTGGAGCTGAGCTTCGCCGGCACCGACAAGATCTTCCTGCCGGTGGAGCAGATCAACCGCATCAGCCGCTACTCCGGCGGCGAGAACCCGGCCCTGAGCAAGCTCGGCGGGGCCGACTGGCTGCGAACCAAGCAGCGGGTCAAGCGCGCCGTCACCGACCTCGCCAAGGAGCTGCTCGAGATCTACGCCGCCCGCGCCGCCGCGCCGGGCTTCGCCTACCCGCCCGACACGCCCTGGCAGCAGGAGCTGGAGGCGTCGTTCCCGTACGAGGAGACGCTCGACCAGCTCCGCGCCACGGCCGAAGTCAAGCTCGACATGGAGGCGGGCCGGCCGATGGACCGCCTCGTCGTCGGCGACGTGGGCTACGGCAAGACCGAGGTGGCCCTGCGCGGCGTCTTCAAGGCGATCCAGGGCGGCAAGCAGGTTGCCGTGCTCGTTCCGACGACCGTTCTCGCCGCCCAGCACTACCAGACCTTCGGCCAGCGCTTCGCGGCCTTCCCGATCACGGTGCGCCTGCTCAGCCGCTACGTCCCGGAGAAGGAGCAGGAGGCGACGATCGAGGGCTTGGCCGCCGGCTCGGTCGATCTCGTCATCGGCACCCACCGGCTTCTCAGCAAGGACGTCCGCTTCCGCGACCTCGGGCATGGTCATCGTCGACGAGGAGCAGCGATTCGGCGTCGCGGCCAAGGAGCGGCTCAAGAAGCTGCGCCGCGAGGTCGACGTCCTGACGCTTTCCGCCACGCCGATCCCGCGCACCCTCAACCTGGCCCTGGCCGGCGTCCGCGACCTGAGCCTGATCGAGACGCCGCCGGAGGATCGGCTGCCGATCCAGACGCGCGTCGCCGAAGCCTCCACCGGCCTGGTCCGCGACGCCATCCTGCGCGAGCTCGATCGTGGCGGCCAGGTCTTCTTCGTCCACAACCGCGTCGAGACGATCGAGGCCCAGGCCGAACAGCTTCGCCAGCTCCTGCCCGGCGTCCGGATCGCGGTCGGCCACGGCCAGATGCCCGAGGGCCAGCTCGAGAAGGTGATGCTCGCCTTCGCCGGCGGAGCGACCGAGGTTCTGGTCTGCACCACGATCATCGAGTCGGGCCTGGACATCCCCAACGCCAACACGATCGTCATCGATCGGGCGGACACGCTCGGCCTCGCCCAGCTGTACCAGCTCCGCGGCCGCGTCGGCCGGTCCAGCCGCCGCGCCTACGCCTACCTGCTGTACCGGCGGCGGGAGAAGCTCTCCGATGTGGCTCGCAAACGGCTTCAGGCCATCTTCAACGCCTCGGAGCTGGGGGCCGGATTCCAGATCGCCCTGTCGGACCTGGAGATCCGCGGCGCCGGCAACATCCTGGGCGCCGAGCAGCACGGCCACGTCGCCGCCGTCGGGTTCGATCTGTACACGCGCCTGCTGGCCGAAGCCGTGGAGGAGCAGAAGGCCGAATTCGAGGGCCGGCCGCCCGTGATCGAGCGGCCGGGCGCGGTCGTGGACCTGCCGGTGGACGCGCATCTGCCGGACGCCTACGTGCCCGAGACCTCTCAGAAGCTGGAGTTGTACCGGCGCCTCGGCCGTGTCCGAACGGCCGGCGAGCTGGCCGCCTTCCGCCAGGAGCTGGCGGACCGGTTCGGACCTCCGCCACAGCCGGTCCTGCGGCTGCTCGAGGTCGTGGAGCTGCGCATGGCGGCCGAAGACGCCGGCATCGCTCTCGATCTCTCGCGAGGAGGGCGACCTGGTCGTTCGCCTCGGAACTCTGAGCCGTGCCTCGGCGATGCGAGCCCTGGCCTCGATGGGCCGCGACGTCGTTCGCTTCGGCTCGAACCAGGCCCGCATCCGCCTGCCGCGTGACCCCGTTCGCTCCTGGAGCGTGGCCCAGTCCGTGGTCCAGCGACTCATTCCCGCCGCAAGGGAGCAGGCGGAGCAGCGCGAGCGAGCCGCCGCCGCCCAGGGACGCCAGCCTTAGCCGAAGTCGAGGAACGCGGACGGGATCCGCCTTCGCGGATCCGACTTGATGCTGCCCGAATCGCGTAACCTATAGAGCGGCCCGCGCCACGAGAGGACGCGAGCTGGACCCCGGTGGGGTTCGTCACGGGCAGCCGGTAAGTTCCGTCGCACCCCGCGTCACGGCGACACCGGGAAGGACGTGGGATGCAGCGCACCGAACAAGGCGATATCGGGCGTGGCACACCCTAAGAGCGCGCCCGACAAAGAGGGGTTCCGCCCGGACATCGAGGGGCTTCGCGGCCTGGCCGTTTCTCTGGTCGTGCTCTTCCACGCCGGCCTTCTCTCGGGCGCCTCCACGCAGCTCACCGGCGGCTTCATCGGCGTCGACCTCTTCTTCGTGGTCTCGGGCTTCCTCATCACCGGGCTGCTGATCCGCGAACGCGAACGAACGGGCCGGGTCAGCTTCTCCCGCTTCTACGCCCGCCGAGTCCGGCGCATCCTGCCGGCCGCGGCCGTCGTGCTCCTGATCACGATCCCGCTCTCCTACCAGCTGGTCACCCTGGTCGACCGGCCGTCGGTCATGCAGGACGGCGCCTCGGCGGCCCTGTCCATCGCCAACATCCGCTTCGCCATGACCACCGACTACTTCAACCCGGTCAACTACTCGCCGTTCCTGCACTTCTGGTCGCTCGGCGTGGAGGAGCAGTTCTACTTCGTCTGGCCGGCCCTGCTTGCGATCGTGGCCTGGAAGTCGCCGCGTCTCGGTGCCGGCCTGGCCCTTTCGATCGTTGTCGTGGCGTCGTTCTGGGCGAGCCTGATCGTCGGCGATTCGTCATCGTCCACGGCGTTCTACATGCTGCCGACCCGGGCCTGGCAGCTCGCCGCGGGCGGGCTCCTCGCGATCGGCGCGGGTTCGCTGGACCGGGCGCCCGCCGCGATACGCGTCTGCCTTGGGAACGGTCCTGGCCTTCGCGGGCTGGGCGGCCCTGGCGGCTCTGATTACCGCGGCCGTGGCCATCGACTCGATGGCCACACCCGTATCCGGGCACCGCCGCGCTTGTGCCGACCATCGCCGGAGTGCTCCTGATCGCCTCCGGCACGCAGTCGATCGGCCCTGGCGTTCTCCTGCGGCTGGCGCCGATCCGCTTCCTCGGCAAGATCAGCTACTCGCTCTACCTGTGGCACTGGCCGATCCTGATCCTCGGCGGGATCTGGCTGGTCGGGCCCCTGGACACCATTTCTCCGGCCCAGGCCGTGGCGCTTGCCGCCCTGGCCGTCCCGGTGGCGACGGTCAGCTGGTTGTTCGTCGAGGAGCCGTTCCGACGCGGCCAGATCCCTCTGCCGCGCCCGAGCCGGGTAGTAGCCGCCGGCGTGGCCGTCATGGTGGCCGTGGCCCTGATCGGGACCAGCTTCAACTTCGGCGCACAGTCCGCCCTGGCCAACATCGGCGGAGATGCCCCGGACCCGACCGCGATCGCCGCGGCCTCGGCCACGGCGACGACCGACACCGACGCCCACTCCTTACGTGGTGCCCGGGACGCTCGCCCCCAGCCAGACGCCGACTCCCGTGCCCGAGATGACCCCGGCTTTGACGCCTCCTCCCGACCAGGGGCCGCCCACGTCTTACGCCGTCACCAGCTCAATCCGCCCCTCGCTCGGCAAGGCCGCGACCGACTACGAGCAGGTCTGGCACGACAACTGCCTCGGCTGGAAGGCGACGACGAGTCCCAACACGACGAGCAAATGCATCTACGGGGATCCGAACGGGACCTACACCGTCGCCCTGATCGGCGACTCTCACGGGTCGGCGCTCTTCCCCGGCGTCAACGAGGTGGCCAAGGCCCACGGCTGGAAGCTGATCCCGTACCTCAAGATCGACTGCTCGTTCCTGGATTTCAACGATCTGGTCTACTTCGGCCCGCCGACGGTTCCGTATCCGCAATGCATGACGCTGGAACAGCGCCGTCGTGGGCTTGCTGAAGGCGCACCCGCCGGATCTCGCGATCATCTCGGATGAGCCGCTGGATCTTCACGGCCAGCTCGGCCGAATCGAGCGTCACCGCCCAGTCCAGCGCTCTGACCCGAATGATCCAGAAGATCCCGACCAGCACCAAGGTGGTCATCATCCAGGACCCGCCGCTGCCGACGAACATCGAAGGTGCCGGACTGCCTGTCGACCTATCTGACCGACTACCGCCGCTGCTCCTACACGCAGCGAGTCGGATTCGGGTCGGCGATGGGCTCGCGGGAGCAGCAGGCGGCCGAGGCGACCGGCGCCGGCTCTGATCGACCTCACCAAGGCAATCTGCCCCGGGACGGGCAACTGCCCTGTCGTGATCAACAACATGATCGTCTGGCGTGACGAGCACCACCTCACCGCCACGTTCTCGACAAGCCTCGGTCCCGTCATCGACGAGCAGCTGTCGGCCATCCTGAACCAGTGGGCGAAAGAGGCCCTGCCCTCGGCGCCGTACTAGGTGGGCCGTGCGGCAGGTACGGGCCGCACGCCGTTCGGCCCCGAGCTGCCGATGGCGCGGTCGCCCGAAGACCGCGCTCGTGACGGACTGTCGCTGCGGTAGACTTCGCGTGCCGAACCCAGCCGTCACGTCGACCGGAGGACCGCCTCGACATGTCAGCCGAGGACCTGCGCGCCAAGATCCGCGAGATCCCCGATTTCCCCAAGCCGGGCATCCTGTTCTACGACATCACGACCCTGCTCAAGGATGCGGCCGCGTACCGTGAAGCCATCGACCTGATGCTCGCCCCATATCGCGAGTCGGGCGTCGACCTGGTCGTGGGCATGGAGTCGCGAGGCTTCATCTTCAGCGGCCCGATCGCCTACCAGCTCAACGCCGGCCTGATTCCCGTGCGAAAGCTCGGCAAGCTTCCGGCCGAAACCCTATCGGTGGAATACGCCCTGGAGTACGGCTCGAACACTCTCGAGATCCACAAGGACGCCATCCGGCCCGGGCCAGCGAGTCCTGATCGTCGACGACCTGCTGGCCACGGGCGGCACGGTCCGCGGCACGATCGAGCTGGTCGAGCGGCTGCAGGGCCAGATCGTCGGGCTGGCCTTCCTGGTGGAGCTGCTGTTCCTCAAGGGGCGCGACCGACTTGCCGGCTACAAGACAACGAGCGTCATCCAGTACTGATCCGCGGATGGTTGCGTGAGTCCTACCGGCTACGGGGCGCAAGCCGAATTCCTCCAATGCGTCCCCGGCGATCGGGAGCCGTGCCGGTGACCACGACCTTCATCACCCGACGCGAGCGAGGCCCGATCGTCGTCCAGGAGACGGCCGATCGGGCGCTGCTGCGCGCCTTCCTCGAGACGGACCGGCTCTACTCCGCCTACGCCCTGTGCGACCTCGACGACCGGGAGTTCCTTCGAACGCGCTGGGGAGTGGCGCTGGCGGGCGGCCGGCCGATCGCCGTCGTCCTCCAGTACGCCGGCTACTCGCCTCAGCCGATCTTCGTCATGGGCGAGAACGCCGGCATCGAGGCCATCCTGACGAGCGTCATCAAGCCGCGAACGGCGTACGTGGCCGCGCGAGACCGGAGCACCTCGGCGGCCATCGGCGGCGGTCTACCGCGTCGAGTCCGGGCCCGCCGATGTTCCGGATGTGGGTCGACGCCGCCCATTTCCGCCCCTTCCCCGCCGACGTGCGAGCGGCTGCTTGCCCGTGGAGATCGGCGAGCTGAACCGGCTCTACCAGCTCGGCTTCGCCGTCGTGGCTGCCTGCCAGCGCCATCGTCGACGGCCTCTACTACGGCATCCGCGTCGGCGGCCGGCTGGTTTCGGCGGCCGGCACGCACGTCATCAGTCCCAGCGGCCAGGCTCGCGGTCGTCGGCAACGTCATGACCCACACCGACTTTCGCGGCCGCGGGTACGCTACCGCGGTGACCGGCGCGTGACGGCGGAGCTGCTGCGGTTCTGCGACCAGGTCGTTCTCAACGTCCGGGCGGACAACCCGCCGGCGCTGGCCGCCTATCGCCGCCTCGGCTACCAGGTTCACGTGACATTCGAAGAGCGGCTCGATCCACCGTTCCGAGCCTGTCTGGAGCGGCTGGACGGGAGCGTTCCGCCGCATCTTCGCTCGCAAGGAGTCTTGAATTCGATGACGACACCGACACTGCCCAAGGCCTCCGGTCCTGCCGGCGCAGGGCTGCCCGGCCACGACGTGGCCGATCTCGGCCTTGCCGCCGAGGGCAAGCGGCGCATCGAGTGGGCCGAGCGCGAGATGCCCGTCCTGCGGCTGATCCGCGAGCGTTTCGAGCGCGAGAAGCCGCTTGCCGGGCTGCGGCTGGCGGCCTGCCTCCACGTCACCACCGAGACCGCGAACCTGATGCGGACGCTCAAGGCCGGCGGCGCGGAAGTGGTGCTGTGCGCCTCCAACCCGCTCTCGACGCAGGACGAGACCGCCGCGGCGCTCGTCGTCGAATACGGGATCTCGACGTTCGCCCGCCACGGCGCCGACCGCGACATGTACTACCGGCACCTCAACGCCGCGGCGGACACGCATCCGCACATGACCATGGACGACGGCTGCGACCTGGTGACCCTGATCCACCAGGAGCGGCGCGGCCAGCTCTCGGAGATCGTGGCCGGGACCGAGGAGACGACGACCGGCGTCATCCGCCTCAAGGCCATGGCCGCCGACGGCGCCCTCGGCTATCCGGTCGTCGCCGTGAACGAGGCCCTGACCAAGCACCTCTTCGACAACCGCTACGGCACCGGCCAGTCCACGGTGGACGGCGTCATCCGGGCCACGAACCTGCTGATCGCCGGCCGCCATGTCGTCGTCGCCGGCTACGGCTGGTGCGGCAAGGGCATCGCGTCGCGCTTCCGGGGCATGGGCGCCCAGGTCGCGTCGTCGAGGTCGATCAGGTCCGGGCCCTCGAGGCGCTGATGGACGGCAACCTGGTCATGACCATCGGCGAGGCGGCGGCCTGGGGCGACATCTTCGTCACCGCCACCGGCGACATCCACGTCATCCGGGCCGAGCACTTCAAGGTCATGCGCGACGGCGCGATCCTGGCCAACTCGGGCCACTTCGACGTCGAGATCGACCTCCCGGCGCTGCGGGCCCTGGCCGGCGGCAAGGACCGTGAGGTCCGCGAGAACGTCGTCGAGTACGTGGTCGACGGCAAGCGTCTGCACGTCCTGGCCGAAGGCCGGCTCGTCAACCTGAGCTGCGCGGCGGGCCATCCGGCGTCGGTCATGGACATGAGCTTCGCCAACCAGGCCCTCGCCGCCGAGTACCTCGGCAAGAAGCACGGCGGACCTGGCCAAGGGCGTCTACGACGTGCCCGAGGAGATCGACGTCGAGGTGGCCCGGCTCAAGCTGGCCGCCCTGCGACATCGTCCTCGACCCGCTCACGCCCGAGCAGGCGGAATACCTCCGCTCCTGGCAGCACGGCACCTGATCGACGTGGCGCGGCGGTCGGATCGACTCGCTGGCGACGGGTCTGCGAGCGCCGCGCTCGCCCGGAAGCGTGTCCGCATGCTAACCTTCGCGCTGGAGTTTGACCGCCCGCGAGCGCCAGCGGCCAATTGGGGCGCCCTGGGAGAACGATGACCAGCATTCTCGACGACCCGCAGTACCTGTTCACGTCCGAGTCGGTGACCGAGGGGCACCCGGACAAGATGTGCGACCAGATCTCGGACGCGATCCTGGACGCGATCCTCGCCGACGGACCCGACGCCCGGGTGGCATGCGAGACGGCCACCACTACCGGCCTCGTGCTGGTGCTCGGCGAGATCACCACGTCCACGTACGTGGACTTCCAGGCCGTCGTGCGCGACACGGTCCGCGAGATCGGCTACACGAACGCCGACTACGGCTTCGACTACGAGACCTGCGGCACGCTCGTGTCAGCGTCAAGGAGCAGTCGCCCGACATCGCCCAGGGCGTGGACGATGCCATGGAGACCCGGGACGGCAAGGCGGCCTCGAAGCACGAGCTCGGCGCCGGCGACCAGGGCATGATGGTCGGGTTCGCCTGCCGCGAGACGCCCGAGCTGATGCCGCTGCCGATCGCCCTGGCCCATCGCCTGGCGCGCCGGCTGGCCGAGGTTCGCAAGAGCGGCCAGCTGCCGTACCTTCGCCCCGACGGCAAGACCCAGGTCACCGTCGAGTACGACCACGGCGTCCCGAAGCGAGTCGCCAACGTCGTCGTCGCGGCCCAGCACGACCCCGACGTCGCTGATCGAGAAGCTCCGGTCCGACATCATCGAGTCGGTGATCATGCCGATCATCCCGGCCGAGCTGCGGGCAAGACCGATCCGGTCATCCACGTCAACGCCACCGGCCGGTTCGTCATCGGCGGGCCCATGGGCGACGCCGGCCTGACCGGCCGCAAGATCATCGTCGACACGTACGGCGGCATGGCCCGCCACGGCGGCGGCGCCTTCTCCGGCAAGGACCCGACGAAGGTGGACCGCTCGGCCAGCCTATGCCGCCCGCTGGGTCGCCAAGAACGTCGTGGCCGCCGGCCTGGCCGACCGTTTCGAGATCGAGCTTGCCTACACCATCGGCGTCGCCCGCCCGGTGTCGGTCTCGATCGAGACGTACGGCACCGAGAAGGTCTCCGACGAGAAGATCCTGGCCGCCATCGAGAAGCACTTCGACCTGCGCCCGTCGCGGATCATCGAAGCCCTCGACCTGCGCCGGCCGATCTACCAGGCCACGGCCGCCTACGGCCACTTCGGCCGGACGGACCACGACTTCCCGTGGGAGCGGACCAACAAGGCGGCGGCCCTGGCCGACGAGTGCGGCGTGGCGCTGCCGGCGGCGGGGCGCTGAGGCCTCGTGTACGCCGTCGTTCTGGCGGGCGGAGGCGGAACGCGACTCTGGCCGCTGAGCCGGCCCGAGTGCCCCAAGCCGTTCCTTCAGCTGCTCGGCGATGAGACGCTGATCCAGCGGACCGTCGCGCGGCTGGCGCCGCTGGTCGCGCCGCGAGGACGTCTACGTCGTCGCCGAGCGGGGCCACCTGAGGCTCGTCGCCGAGCAGCTGCCTGCCATCCCCGCGGCGAATCTCCTCGGCGAGCCGATCGGCCGCAACACCGCGGCGGCCGTGGCCCTTGCCGCGGAGGCGATCGACTCGACCCGAGGACGAGGTCATGCTGGTCCTGCCGGCGGACGCCCACATCGCCGACGAGGCGGGCTTCCGCGCGGCGCTCCTCGGCCGAGTCGGCCGGCCGGACAGGTCGCCGCGCACGCGGCGGCCCGCTCGTCACGCTGGGCGTCACGCCGGACCGCCCGGAAACCGGCTACGGCTACGTCCTCGCCAGGCCGCCGGCCCGCGCAGGTCGCCGGCCGCTCGACCTTCGCCGTGGAGCGGTTCGTGGAGAAGCCCACGGCGGAGAAGGCGGCGGAGCTCATCGCCACGGGCCTGGCCAGCTGGAACGCCGGCATCTTCGCCTGGACCCGCGCCACGATCCGCGACCGCCTCGCCCGCCACGCACCGGAGATCCTCGGGCCGATTCGGGCGATCTGCGCGTCCGGGACGCCGCCAGGACCTGGACGCGGCCTATCCGTCGCATTCGCGCCACCTCGATCGACTACGCGGTGATGGAGCCGGCCTCGCGTCGAAGGCGCCGTCGCGGTCGTGCCGATGGACGTCGGCTGGAGCGACCTCGGCAGCTGGGCCGCCCTGCGGGATGCCTGGCAGGCAGCGGCCGTCGCGGCCGCCCAGCCGGGCGCGTCTGCCGCGTCGAGCGTCGCGCCTGGTGCGGTGGGCTGGGGCAATCGTCGCGACCTGGGGTCGATTAACAGCCTGGTCCTCGCGGGGGATCGCCTCGTGGTGACCATCGGCCTGAGCGACACGATCGTCGTCGACACGCCGGACGCCTGCTCATCTGCTCCGCCGAGCACTCGCAGGAAGTCCGGGAGATCGCCGAGGAGCTGATCGAGTTCCAGCCGGGCGCCCGCGCCCCAGAGAGGACAAACCGTGAGCCCCACTTCCGCAGCGTCACCGAACCAACCCGGATCGTCTTCGGCACGGACGGCTGGCGGGCCAAGATCGCCGACGAGTACACGTTCGTGAACGTCCGCCGCTGCGCTCAGGCCGTGGCCGAGTACGTCGTGGAGCGCGGCGAGCAGACCCAGCGGCATCGTCTTCGCCTACGACCGCCGTTTCGCCAGCGAGCACTTCGCCGCCGCCGCCGCCGAGGTCGTCCTGGCCCACGACATCCCGGTCGCCTTCGCCGCTCAGCCCGTGCCGACGCAGATGTCCTCGTTCGAGGTCGTCCAGCGCAAGGCCGCGGCCGGCATCGTCATCACCGCCAGCCACAACCCATGGACCGACAACGGCTTCAAGATCAAGTCGCCGACGGGCGCCGCGGCAGGGCCCGAGATGCTCTCCGACATCGAGGCCCGTATCGCCGCCGGCGACGGCCGAGCGCGATCGAGACGCCGGCCCTTCGCCGACGCCGAGGCCGCCGGCCTGGTCGAGCTGTACGACCCGTTCGACGCCTACCGGGAGTTCATCGGCAGGAACCTGGACCTGGACCGCCTGCGCGCCGCGGACATCGACCTGCTCGTCGACCCGCTGTACGGCGCCGGCGCGACCTGGATCCCGCGCCTGCTGGCCGGCGGTCGAGATCCGGGTCACGGAGATCCACTCGGAGCGCAACCCCTACTTCGGTGGCGTCAACCCCGAGCCGATCCCGCCGAACGTGAACGAGGCCCTGGCGGCCGATCGCCGACGGGCGGGTCGGACCTGGGCCTGCTCCTCGACGGCGACGCGGACCGGTCCGGCGCGGCGGACGAGCGGGGCACCTTCATCACCACGCTCCAGATCTACGCGCTGCTCATGTACTACCTCGTCGAGCATCGAGGTCTGCGTGAGCCGGTGGTGAAGACGGTCAACGAGACCTCGATGGCCGAGCGGCTGGGCGAGCGCTACGGCATCGCCGTCCACGAGGTCCCGGTCGGGTTCAAGTACGTCGGGCCCAAGATGATCGAAACCGGGGCCATGATGGGCGGCGAGGAATCGGGCGGCTTCGGCTTCGGAATGCACCTGCCCGAGCGCGACGGCATCTTCACCGACCTGATGCTGCTCGACCTGTTCCTCCGCGAGAAGGAAGCCGGGCGCTGGCCGGTCTCGAAGGCGATGGCCCATCTCCACGAGATCGCCGGACCCTCCAGCTACCGGCGCGTCGACGTCCATTTCGATCGGGCGGTCTATCCGGCGCTCAAGGATCGCCTCCTGGTCGAGCTGCCGCAGCAGGCCCCGACGCAGCTCGCCGGGAGTCCGGTCGTCCGGACACAGACCCTCTCGACCAACGACGGCTTCAAGTTCTTCGCCGACGACGGATCCTGGCTGCTGGTCCGATTCAGCGGCACGGAGCCTCTCGTGCAGGGTCTACACGGAGGCCGTTTCGCCCGCCGCGGTGGACGCGAATCTGGCCGCCGGCGAGAAGATCGTCCGGGGCGCATAGGCCGATTTCGCCGACCGGCCCAAACCGCAACCTCCGACCCCTCTCGAGCCGTCTCACGGGCCGGCTCAGGCCGGCCCACTCTACTTGGCTCGCAGCTGTACAGTGGGGGCGTGGGCCACGGGCCGCGACCACGCGGCCGGATGGCGACCTCTTCGGGGCAGGCAGGGCGACGGAGGGTCTTGGCAATGCACAGTTCTCTGATCGGGAAGGTCGAGAAGGCGAACCGCTACGCCCGCGAGTTGGATCGGATCTCGTTCGAACAGCTCGCGGTCACGTTCAAAGGCGACAACGACACTCACACGGTTCGACTCGACGGCGAAGCCTGGCACTGCACCTGCCACTTCTTCGAGAGCTGGGGATCATGCGTTCACGTCCTTGCCCTGCAAAAGATCCTGGGCGTGATGCTTCCTGAAAGCGCACAGGTATCGATCTTCACCGCACAGCCGGCCGTTCCTGCCTGACGCCGCGCACCATCCGAATAGGTGTTAGGGGAGCGTCAACGACCCTCCGGCGCCGCATCTGGAGATAGGGGGAAGAAATGAACTACCGAGGACTGCCCGTGAATTCCCAGACGCCTGCGACTCCCGTCCATCATCGCCGCGGCGCTGGCCTTCTCTCTGGTAGCGGCGGCATGCGGGAGTTCGGCGCCGACGGCCATCATCGTCTACACGACCCCCACGCCGGCCCCGGTCACTCCGACGCCTGAGCCCACGCCGACTCCGACGCCCACTCCGACGCCCGCGCCCACGCCGACCCCCGCGCCGACGCCCGCGCCCGGTGCGACCCCGACGCCGGCACCGACACCCACGCCGGCCGTGACCCCAACACCGGGACCCACGGGTCCCGCAGGGGCCTGCTCGGGCGGCACCGGCGCTCAGCAGCTCTTCGCGAGCACCGCCGCCACTGCCTCGTTCGACGTCTACTGCGGCGTCGTTTCCAACCCCTGGTTCTTCGACTCCGGCAGCTACGGCGCCCAGGGGCTGAACATTGGCTACTGCACGCAGACCAACTCTGGCCATACCTGCCCCAGCGGGCCGAAGATCGAGATCAGGGAAGGCCCCTTGCCCGTGTTTGCCGGCGCCGCCAGCAATCTCGGCCCGGCCAAGTTCGGCGATCTCGACGGCACTCTCTACTCTCTTACCGGCGGCGGCTTTGTGATCTCTGTGAGCCCGGGCACGGCGAAGAGCTACCTGGCAATCGGAACGGGTGGCATAACCCAGGCCACATTCGTCAACACAGTCAAGGCCCTGGTCAAGGTGCCCAAAGCCTGACCCGGTCCGAACCGACCCTCCCGCGCCGCATCTGGAGATAGGGGGAAGAAATGAACTACCGAGGACTGCCCGTGAATTCCAGACGCCTGCGACTCCCGTCCATCCTCGCCGCGGCGCTGGCCTTCTCTCTGGTAGCGGCGGCATGCGGGAGTTCGGCGCCCACGGCCATCATCGTCTACACGACCCCCACGCCGGCCCCGATCACACCGACGCCTGAGCCCACGCCGACGCCGACGCCCACTCCGACGCCCGCGCCCACGCCGACCCCGGGGCCGAGTGGCAGTGCCGGCCCGTCCGCGACCCCCACGCCGGCACCGACCCCCACGCCGGGACCGACCGGACCGACGGTCGGCCCGGGAGCCTGCTCCGCCGATCCGAACCATGCCGCCGATGGGCTGGCGTTCTGGACGGCGGCCGTGGACCACCTGACCTTCACGGTCTATTGCGCCGTCGTGCCTTCGGGCTGGTTCTTCACCGGGTCCAATCTCAACTACCTAACGCCCAACGCCGGCTGGGTCTGGGCGACCTACAAGAACAACCAGGGCGCCCAGATCATGATCCAGGAAGGTGCCTACTGCACCTCGACCTGCGCGCCCGGGACCGCGGCCGGCGCGGCCAACTTCGCCGATCAGGCGGGCCAGCTCTACACCCTGGCCGGTGGCGGCTTCGCGATATACGTCGCCTCGGGCACGAATCACGCCTACACGGCCAGCGGCACGAACGTCAGCCAGGCGACGTTCGTCGCGTTCATCAAGAACAACCTGAAGAGGGTCGGCAAGGTCTCCTGACCCTGTCCGCTCGATAGCGCCGGGGCCGCCCGGCTAGGGCTCGGTCCTCGGCGACTTGGCGGGCGGCGCCACCTGGCGGGCTTGCGACGTCGGCGCGTCGGCCGTGCGGGCGCGGCGACGGACGGTGGTCGCGACGACCGGCGATATGGGCGCCTCGACGTCCTCGTCCACGCCTGCCTGGGGCAGGCGCGGCACCCTGATCGGGTGCCCCTCGCGCTCCTCGACGCGGCGCGCCGCGCGCAGAGCCACCGGGCCACCGTCCATGCGACGGCGACCCAGGTAGTAGAAGAAGAACGAGGCGACCACGGCGGTCACGGGGATGCCGAAGATCGCGCCGGGGATGCCGGCCATCCTCGAGCCGATCATCACCGAGCCCAGGACCACCACCGGATGCAGGCCCACGGCTCCGGCCATGAGCCGTGGCTGGATGACGTTCATGAGGACGAACCAGCCGATGACCATGATGACCAAGACCGGCAGGGCCGCCTCCGGCTTGAAGAAGACGGCAACGAGCACCGGCGGCAGCCAGGAGATGAACGGGCCGAAGAACGGGATGGCCTGCAGGACTCCCGATGAGGCCGCCGTGACCGGCACGTAGGGCAGCCCGAGAAGCAGGCTGGCGGCCATGGAGATGACCGCGTAGATGACGCCGGAGAGCGCCTGGCCCCGGAGGAACCCGCCGAACGACCGTGAAACGCTGTGCTCGAGCAGCCGCGCCTCATCGGTGTAGCCCGGCGGGACGAGTCGGAAGAGGAAGCTGACGATCCGATCCCGGTCGACGGCCATGTAGAGCGACAGGAAGAAGATGAAGAGCAGGTTGCCGAATATGCCGATGCTGGCGACCGCGACGTCGCCCAGGGGCTTGGCCAGCTGGCCGGCGCCGGTCCTGAGGTTGTCCAGGAGCAGATTGACCTGGTCGTAGAGGTTGATCTGGCCGGCGCCTATCGAGTTGAGCCAGTCCTGCCCCGGCTGCAGCTTGGTGCGCAGGGCCTCGCCCGTCGGGATGGCGTGGCAACAGGTTGTTGATCGACGTGTAGAGCTGCTGAGCCAGGAGATGACCGCCGCCACCAGCAGGCCGATCAGCAGGGAGTAGACCAGGATGACGGCCACGGCCCTCGGCAGGCGCGGGATCAGGTGGACCAGGCCGCTGGCAAGCGGGCTGAGGATGAAGGCCAGCAGCCAGGCCAGGAAGAAGACCATGATCACGTCGCTGAAGTAGGCCAGCAGCCCGGCGCACGTCTGAGACGACGACGAAGGCAACGGCGACGGTCGCCAGGATCAGCAGCGCGCGTCAGCCAGCGGTGCTCGCGCGGTGTCAGGGCGAACGGCGTCGTGACGGGTTGCTCGTTCATCTGTCCCTCGATCCTCGGCCGGGGCTGGTCGAGCAGATGTTACGACGGACGGCCAGCGCCGAGACGGGCCGAGCTGCTTCAGCGGAGTCCCATCCGCTCGCGAACCTCGGCCATCGTGGCCTCGGCGATGGGGCGGATCCGCTCGGCGCCTTCGTCCAGGATGCGGCGCAGGCGAGCCGGGTCGGCCATCAGCTCGAGGTAGGTCTCCCGGGCCGGCGCGTAGTGGGCGATGATCCGCTCGGCCAGCAGCTTCTTGGTGTCGACGCAGCCGGTTCGGGCGGTTCGCTCGCCATCCCAGATGTACTCGTAGTCGTCGCCGAAATGGCGGTGCAGCTGGCAGACGTTGCAGACCTCGCGGCCGGCCCGGATCCGTCCGCAGGATCCGCTGGGTGTCGGTCACCATCGACATGACCTGCTTGCGGATCACGTCCGGCTCGGCCAGGACCTCGATGGTGTTGCCGATCGACTTGCTCATCTTCTTGACGCCGTCGGTGCCCAGCACCACGGGCGCCTCCGTGTAGACGGCCTGCGGCTCCGGGAAGGTCTCGCCGTATCGGGCGTTGAAGGCGCGGACGATCTCGCGGCTCAGCTCCAGATGGGGCGCCTGGTCCTTGCCGATCGGCACCAGCGACGCCTTCGGCAGGGCGATGTCGGCGGCCTGCAGGACGGGGTAGGTCAGCAGGCCGTGGTTGACGTCCTCGGGCTGGTTCTGGCGCTTCTCCTTGTATGTCGGTGTCCGCTGCAGCCAGCCGACCGGCGTCACGGTGTTGAAGAGCCAGCACAGCTCGGTGACTTCGGGCCGATCCGACTGAACGAAGATGGTGCAGCGCTTCGGGTCCAGGCCCGAGGGCGATCAGTGCCGCGGCCATCTCCAGGGTCTGGCGGCGCAGCACCTCGGGATCGTGGACGTGAGTCAGGGCGTGGTAGTCCACGACGCAGTAGATGGCTTCGTAGCTGCTCCTGCAGGGCCACGTAGTTGCGGATCGCGCCCAGGTCGTTGCCGAGGTGGGGCCGGCCGGTGGGCTGGATGCCGCTGTAGATGCGCGGCTTGGCGGGCAGGCTCGAAGGGCGGGCCGGAGCTGGGACGGGGCCGGGTGAGAGGGTCGCGTCGGTCGTCATGGGCCGGAGTGTACCGGACGGCCGAGCCCGGGACCTCTTGAGGCTTGCGATCGGTTGTGGCGGATGCGATCCTGCAGGCGATGTCGCCGAGGCGAAGTCGAACTGCGTGAGGGATGGGGATGACCGTGAACAGGCTTCTCGTTGGACTCGTGGCTATCGTTCTCGTCGCCGGTTGCGGGGCGAGCTCTCCGGTGCCCGAACCGGCCGAGTCCATGCCGCCGCTCCCGGTGGCTCCGGCCGGTTGGGCGTCGCTGGTCGCGTTCGGAGGAGTCGGGGGCGGGGGCTCGGCGGCGACGGAGGTCCAGCTGGGCGGGCGAGCCACATCACTCCACGCCGCATGCGCAGGGCTCGGAAGCCTGGTGGTCCAGCTCGGCGACGGACCCGTGGCGCCGGCGGTCGTCTTCCCATGCGGTGGCCATGGAGTGATCGCGGACAACCGGTACGAGATCAAGAACGTCACGATCCCGCAGCGGATGACGATCATCGCCTCCGTGGTTGAGAGCGGCCGGCGAGCTCTACCGCTCGTCCTTCTACGTCTCGATCGAGCAGCCGCAGCCCTGACTCAGGCGCCCAAGGCAGCCTTGCTCGCGCCTCGGGTACCATTCCGGGACGACGCACAGCCCGTCCGTCACCGTCGGCTGCGGTGCCATCTCGGCGCCGCTGGCCCCAGTCCGAGCGCCCATGCCCACCGAGCAACGACCCGCTCCGCGTCGCGATCCTCGGCGCGGGCACCGTCGGCGCGGAGGTGGCGCGCGGCTTCCTTCGCAACCCCGACCGCCAGATCGGCCCGGCCGGCGGCCGCATGCTCGAGCTCGTCGCCATCGCCGACATGAACGTCCAGGGCGCCGTCGATCGCGGCATGCCGCGCGAGCTCGATCGTGCCGGACGCCGCGGCGCGTGGTCCGCCGCGACGACGTGGACGTGGTCGTGGAGCTGCTCGGCGGCGACGAGCCGGCCCGCTCGCTGATCGCCGAGGCGCTCGAGGCCGGCAAGCCGGTCGTGACGGCCAACAAGCACGTGCTGGCCCACCACGGCGCTGGAGCTGGAGGCGATCGCCCGCGCCAGCGGCGCCGCGCTTCGCTACGAAGCCTCCGTCTGCGGCGGCACGCCCGTTCTGGACGCGATTGCCCGCGGCCTGGCCGCCAACCACATCCGCCGCGTCCGCGGCATCGTCAACGGCAGCACCAACTTCATCCTGACCGAGATGATGCAGGCCAGGCGCACCTACGAGGAAGTCCTCGCCGCGGCGCAGGCCCAGGGCTACGCCGAGCGCGACCCGAGCGCCGACGTGGAGGGCCACGACGCCGCCAACAAGCTCGCCATCCTGACCCGCCTGGCTTTCGGGGCGTGGCCCGAGATCGGCTCGATCGTCGCCAGCCCGCCGTCGCTGCGCGGCGACGGCAAGCCCGGCATCACGGGCGTCTCCGCGGCCGACATCGCCGGAGCCGTGGGCCTGAGCCTCGCCATCCGGCTCGTGGCCACCGCCAGCACGCCGGGCACGGCCGAGCCTGCCTTCGGGCTGGCCGGCTCGGTCATGACCTCGCGCCGTCCCGGTCGCCGCGCCGCTGGGACGCACCGACGGCGTCCTCAACCGCCTCGAGGTCGACGCCGACCCGGTCGGTCGCGTCTCGTTCGAAGGCCCCGGCGCCGGCGGCCCCGCCACCAGCAGCGCCGTCCTGGCCGACCTGCTCGAGGTCGCCCGCAGCGGCCTCTCGCACCTGGGCCGACCTGCCGCCCGCAGCCCCCGAGCTCGTGACCCTCGCCGACGACCGGGCCACCGTCCGGCGGCCGTGGTTCGTCTGCCTGCCCGGCGTGCTGCCGGAGGAAGTCCCCGGCCGCCTGGCCGAAGAGATCGCCGGGCCGCCGCCGAGCAGCCTGCCGCGCCATCGCAGCCGGACCTGGGTCGCGGTCCAGACGCGACCGGTGCCGCTCGCCGAGGTTCGCGAGGCCATCGAACCGCTCATCGCCCCCGACCGCGACGTTCCCATCTACCCGATCCTGACCTCGTAACCGGAGCCATCGAAGTGTCCGCATCCCCGCCAACCCCTCCGTCGCCTCCGCGCCTGCGGCGCCCGCCCGCGCCTGCTCGAGCGCTATCGCGAGTTCCTGCCGATCACCGACGCGACGCCGATCATCACCCTCGGCGAGGGCAACACGCCGCTGGTCCACCTCGACCACATCGGCAAGCGGATCGGCGTGCCGAACCTGTTCGTCGAAGTACGAAGGCATGAACCCGACCGGCTCCTTCAAGGACCGGGGCATGGTCATGGCCATCTCCAAGGCGGTCGAAGAGGGCGACAAGGCGGTCATCTGCGCCTCCACCGGCAACACGTCGGCCTCGGCCGCGGCCTACGGCGCGGTCGCCGGGCTCGAGGTCATCATCGTCCTGCCGAAGGGCAAGATCGCCCTCGGCAAGATGATCCAGGCCATCGCCGCCGGGGCGAAGGTCCTGGCGGTCGACGGCAACTTCGACGACGCCCTCAGCGTCGTGCGCGAGATGGCCGAGCAGAAGGACCACCCGGTCACGCTCGTCAACCATCGGTCAACCCGAACCGGATCGAGGGCCAGACGACGGCCGCGTACGAGGTCTGCGACGACCTCGGCCGCGCGCCCGGACATCCTCGCCATCCCGGTCGGCAACGCCGGCAACATCACCGCCTACTGGGCTCGGCTTCAATCGATACGCCGCCGCCGGCCGGATCGCGCGCCAAGCCCGAAGATGTACGGCTTCCAGGCGGCCGGCGCCGCGCCGATCGTGCTGGGCCATCCCGATCGAGAATCCCGAGACGATCGCCACGGCCATCCGCATCGGCAACCCGGCCAGCTGGAAGCGGGCCGAGTCGCCGCGCGCGACGAGTCGGGCGGTCTCATCGACATGGTCACCGACGACGAGATCCTGGCGGCGTATCGCGAGCTGGCCACGACCCAGGGCATCTTCTGCGAGCCCGCTTCGGCGGCCAGCCTGGCCGGGCGTCTCAAGCTGGCGGCGGCCGGCCGGGTCCCGGCCGGACGCCACGGTCGTCTGCGTCCTGACGGGCCACGGCCTCAAGGATCCGGAGACGGCCGAGACGATCTTCGCCGGCGGCGCCGACGCGATCATCGAGGCGGCGCCGACCACCGCCGGCGTGATGAAGGCCCTGGGCTGGTAGAGGGACGCACGCCGCCGGCTTGCAGGCGCTGCATCGCCGCCCCGGCTTTCGTGCCAGATTCCAATGGTGGTAGCGCAAGGTCCGATCCGCGCCGAATCGGGACACGAATTCAGCGTCTGTTGCCGCGGCGAAGTGCTCGTCGGAGGCCCACATCGAGCCTTCGCGCGGAGATCCGGAGGGCGCGAGCAGCTCCACCCTGCCGCCGGGGCGGGAGTGTCGAGCCTTACGCTACCCGGGTTGGAGAATCGGCAGGATTTCGGGCTGGTCGCGGGCGATAGCGCTACCCGGGTTGGAAATTGGCAGGATCGGAGCTCGACGGGCTGGTAGATCGCCCGTTGCTAGGCCGCCCGACGTGATCCGAGTGCCGACGCTACAGCGCCTGAGTCGCATGCGACTTCAGCGCTGGAGCGGCGGCACTCGGTGCACGTCGGGCGGCCGCCGAGTGCCGGCGGGCCCTACGCCATCGCCTGCTTGATCAGCCCCATCAGGTCGGCGTAGGTCTCCACGGCCGGGAACTGCGGGAACTGCCCCTTCACGGTTTCCGGCGCCCGGAACAGGATGCCTTTGTCGGCCTCGCCCAGCATGGCGGTGTCGTTGAAGGAATCGCCCCCGGCGATGACGTGGTAGTTCATCCGCTTGAACGCGGCCACGGCTTCGCGCTTCTGCTCCCGGATGCGCAGCCGGTAGTCGACGATGCGGTCGTCCTCGACGACCAGCCGGTGGCACAGCAGCGTCGGCCAGTTGAGCTGGCGGAGGAGGGGAGCGGCGAACTGCTCGAAGGTGTCGGACAGGATGACCACCTGCACGCACGATCGCAGTTCGTCCAGGAACTCCTTCGCGCCGGGCAGCGGCTGCAGGGTGCCGATGACGGCTTGAATGTCCGACAGCTTGAGCCCGTGCTCGTCCAGGATGGCCAGGCGGCCGCGCATGAGCTTGTCGTAGTCCGGCTCATCGCGAGTGGTGCGGCGCAGCTCCGGGATGCCCGTCTTCTCGGAGACGGCGATCCAGATCTCGGGCGTCAGGACGCCCTCCATGTCCAGGGTGACGATCGACTGCCTCACTTCGGCTTGCCGCCGGCTCTTCGGCTTGCCGCCGCTCTTCGGCTTCGGTCCGGCTTCCTGCTCTTCGCCGTCTTCCTCGAACTCGGGCAGCTTCGGTTCGCCCACCGTCGCCTCCCATGCGGCGTAGAGAGTCAGGGCGTCTTCGGGCTCGAGCAGGTCGGCCAGCACCAGTGCGGAGACCGCGTCGATGACCGGCGGCAGCGCGGCCGCCCTGACCTCCACTTCGGTCGAGAGAGACCGGTCCATACGAGGGACCGCGCGCCGTGTCGTGAGGGCCGTTGGCCCAGGTCGTGATCTGGTCCTGCGCCGACTTCACCTGCCCTCGCCAGGCGTCATCCTCTCGGACCAGCTCCTGCATGGCCCGGTGCGCCTGCCGCAGGTCCGACTTCGACTGCCCATTCCAGAAGGCGGCGAGTTCAGCCAGCTGGTCGGGACTGAGCTCGTCGAGCTTCGACGAGGAACTGCCTGACAAGATCCGTGTTGGGCCCGAAATCGCCCTCCGGCTCCGCTGCGGCCGTCGTCTTCCGCTCGTCTCGGTCTCGCCGCCCTCCGTCGTCGGTCGTCCATGACCTCGGCCCAGGGGCCGTAGAGCAGGTCGTAGTCGGCGTCGTCCAGGTCCTCGTCCAGGATCAGGGCGTCGACCGCTCCGCGTGCGGCGGCCGCCACCGCGGCCCAAAAGGCGGCTTCGTCGTCGTCCTCGGGCGTCTGCGAGTTGAGCCAGGCGGCGACCGCGTCTTCCGCCGACGACAGCTCGTAGCTGTGCTTTCCGGTGCGGCTCCGCCGTAGCAGGTCGCGCTCGAGGACTTCGCGCTCGGTGGCGTCACCGGCCGCCCACGCATCGGCCAGCCGCTCCGCCTGGTCCGTGTCGATGCCGGCCAGGGCCTCGAGGACCGCCTCCACGTCTTCGCCGTTGGGGCCGTAGATCGCCGTGGGATTCGAGCCGGTGAGCCCGTACTCCTCGGCCTGGCGAGCCAGCTCCGCCTGCAGGTCGGCCTGGCGCTGGGCCAGCGCCTCTCTCGTCCTCCTCGTCCTCTTCCTCGGGCGCCTCGTCTTCCAGGAACTCCTCGTCCGCGGTTTCCGCGGCCGTTTCGGCGTCGGTCGCGACCCAGCTGAGAGTGTTTGGCTTGGCCTCCCGGCTCAGCTTGTTGGCGACGGGTTCCTTCCGCTTCCCTCGTCCGAACATCGTCTCTCCTGGCCCGGTCGGCGCCCGGGCGGGCTGTCACATGACGGAGCCTACTTCTTGGCCGGTCCCTTTGCCTTGGCCGGGCTCTTGGCCGCGGCTTGGCTTGGCGCGCGGTCTTGGCCGGGCTCTTGGCCGTGGTCTTGGGTTTGGCGGCCGGGGCCGGCTTGGCCGCGGCTCTTGGCGATCGCCTTTGGCTCCTCTTCCTGCGCGGGTTCGGGGAGCGGCGGCGCACCGATCAGGTTGAACCACGCGCCGTACAGGACCTCCGCGTCCTCCGGCTCGAGAAGGTCCCCAAGCACCAGCGCGGCTACGGCGTCGGCGAGTGCCGGGCCGGCCATCTTGCGGGACTCGCCCTGGCCTGCCTGGCCGAGGAAGCCGGCCGTCTCCTGGATGCGCCCGCGCGTTCAGCCAGGGGCTCAGCCTGTCCTGGGCATGGCGCACCTGGTCGCGCCACTCGGGGTCCTCGTCGACCAGATCCTGCACCGACTGATGAGCCCGGCGCAGGTCCTCACGCGGGGTGTTCTCCCAGCCGCCGACCAGCCGTCCGACCTGTTCGGGCGCCAGCATCCAGAGCCGGTTCAGGAAGTCCGTCACGGCATCCGAGTTCGGACCGAACGCGGCCTCGGCCTCCTCGTCTTCGACGCCCTCTTCTTCCTCGCCGACCTCCGTCGCTGCAGCTTCGCCGGCTTCGTCGGCCTGAAGGCGTGCCGCCTCCGCGGTCTCGTCGAGGAGAGCGGTTGTCTCCGACCAGGGCGCGAACAACGCCTCGAAATGGCTCTCCTCGAGTGTCTCCTCGAGGATCACGGCCGTGGCCGCGTCGAGCGCCGCCTCGCCGGTCTGGGCGCAGACACGGGCCCAGTCGGGCTCCGCGTTGACGTACTCGGGGTAGCCGGCCGTGACCGCCATCCACGTTCCGACGGCCTCCCTGACCATCTGAAGGTGGCGGGCCGTCTCTTCGTCGGTCTCGTAGATCTTCCGGACGGCCTTGCGGGCCAGCTCGCGATCGGACTTGGGGACGGCCAGCCACGCTTCGGCGATGGCCCGGGCATCGGCCGGCGCGACTCCTCGAGCCGGTCCAGGATCTCCAGGACCGCAGCGGCGTTCGGGCCGTACATCCAGACGTCGTTGCCGGCCAGGTAGTCGGCGGCCTGCGACTCGAGGTCGGCCGTCATGTCCTCGGGCTCGTCCTCGAGCTCCTCGTCCGTCGAGCTCGTCGTCCGTCGACGCTCGTCGACGAGCGCGTCCTGCTCGACCTCCTGGCCGCCGCCATCTGCCATCGTCCTGTCGCGCCGATCGCGTCGCCTGAACATCGACTCCTCCGGTGAAGGCGCGTGCCCCGCCGGTACGGCGCCGCGCCAGGGAATGGTCGCACAGCTGAGTCGCGGCGTCGCGAGCGCCGGCCCGACCGCTCGCGGACCCGGCGGTCGGCTAGTTCGCCCCGTGCGCCTCGATGAATCGCCGGACTCGCGCCCACGCGTCGTCCGACTGGACCTGGAACTCGGCCTGCTTCGGTCGAAGAAGCTGTGCGGCGCGTCCGGCTCGACCACGATCGTCGTGCTCGACGCCGGCGTGGATCAGGGCGTCGCGGAACTGCCTGGACGACGGCGACCGGGATTGCCCTGGTCGGCCCCGCCGAAGATGCCCAGGACCGGGCATTCGAACTGCGCCGACCACGTCGGTGGGGCCGGCGTGTCGTTGCGAGCCGGTCCGCCCGGCCAGCCGTAGAAGCCGATGACGCCGGCCAGGCCCAGACCGAGAGTCGCGGACAGGAAGGCGTTGCGGCCGCCCATGCAGAACCCGGTCGTGAAGAGAGCTTCCACGCGTCCGCCACCCGCGTCACCGCGCACGTACGCAGCCGCCGCGGCGATGTCCGCCGAAAGCCCGGCCCATGTCGTCTGGGCCACGTGCGGCGCGTAGTCGAAGTCGTCGCCGCGGTCGCCGGTCCCGGCCGTTCGCCCGAAGTAGTCGATCGCGACCGCCTCGACGCCGATCTCGGCGAACCGGACCGCCAGCTCCTCGTAGTAGTGGTGCAGGCCCCGGACGTCGGGCAGGATCACGATCGCGTTGCCGGTCGTCTCGGCGGGCTGGGCGTGGAAGGCCCGGAACGTGTTGCCGTCGGCCGCCCCGAGCTCGAGGGATCGCTGTGTCGACCGCCGCTCCGGCAGATCGGCCGGATCGGCGGGCTGCTGTCGAGATCGAAGCACATGGCGCGCACTCCTCGTGGTTGGGATGGCCGCAATTGTCCCGGCCGAGGCGTCCCGGGGTCACTTGCGAAGGCTCGCCGGTTGCGCCTCGTGATGTCGGGGAAGCGCGCGCTCGCTGTTAGAATGCCCGCCATGTCCAAACCCCTCGTCGTCCAGAAGTTCGGCGGCTCGTCCGTCGCCAACGCCGACCGAATCCGGCGCGTCGCCGCGCGCATCGCCCGTGAGCGGGCGACCGGCGGCGACCTCGTGGTCGTCGTCTCGGCCATGGGCGACACCACCGACGAACTCCTCGCCCTGGCCGGCGCCATCACCGACGAACCGGATCCGCGCGAGCTGGACATGCTTCTGGCGACCGGCGAGCACCAGAGCGCAACCCTCGTGTCGATGGCCCTGCACGCCCTGGGCGTCCCGGCCATCGCGCTGTCGGGCGCCCAGGCCGGCATCACCACCGACGGCAACTACGGCAAGGCGCGCATCGCGGGCATCGACCCCAAGCGCATTCTCAGCGAGATAGAAGCGGGCCGAGTCGTGATCGTCGCCGGCTTCCAGGGCCAGAGCGTCCTGGACCCGCACCTGGCGGAGATCACCACGCTCGGGCGCGGCGGCTCGGACACCACCGCCGTCGCGCTCGCGGCCGCCCTCGAGGCCGACCGCTGCCAGATCTTCACCGACGTTCGAGGCATCTACACGGCCGACCCGCGCCTCGTGTCCGACGCTCGCCAGCTGCCGGTCATCTCCTACGAGGAGATGATGGAGCTGGCCCACCAGGGCGCCCAGGTCATGCAGGCCGGGCCGTCGAGCTCGGCTGGGTCAACAACGTCGTCATCGAGGTGCTGAGCTCGTTCGAGGACGTCCCCGGCACGCTCATCAAGGAGGATCCGTTCGTGGAGCAGCGCAACAAGGTTCGCGGGCTGGCCCACGACCGCAACGTGGCCAAGGTTACCCTCGTCGAGGTCCCGGACCGGCCCGGTGTCGCCCACGCCGTCTTCGCCCCGCTGGCCGAGGCCGGCGTCAACGTCGACACGATCGTCCAGAACGTCGGCCACCACGGCACGACGGACCTGAGCTTCACCATCACCCGCGGCGACCTGGCGAAGACGAAGCGCATTCTCGAGCCGATCGTCCGGGAGCTGGGCTTCCGCGAGATGACGACCGACTCGGCCATGGCCAAGGTGTCGATCGTCGGAGCCGGAATCCAGAACGCGCCGGGCTACGCGTCCCGCATGTTCGCGGCGCTGGCAGAGGCCGGCGTGAACATCGAGATCATCTCGACGTCGGAGATCCGGATCACGTGCATGATCGCCGAGGATCAGGTGGAGACCGCGGTCCGGGCCCTGCACAAGGCATTCGCTCTCGAGGAGCCGGAGCCGATGCTCCAGGGCGAACTGGCCGCCGAGGCCGGTGGGGGATCCGGCGGGACGTCGAAGACGGGCGCGTGACGCACGCGGTCCGTCTTCGTATCGCGCCACGAGCGGTTCCGGTCGGTCCCCTCGACCAACGACATCGTTCGGGGCTGGCTGGCCGAAGGAACGCCCGAGGTCTGTCTGGCCGTCGCCGGCGAGCAGACCGCCGGCCGCGGGCGATCCGGCCGGTCCTGGGTCGCGCCGAGCGGCGCGGCGCTGCTGCTCTCGCTCGGCTTCCAGCCCGCCTATCTCGCACCCGATCGAATGTGGCGGCTCGCCGCGATCGTGGCTCTGGCGATGGCCGACGCGGCCGAGGAGACGGCCGGGCTGCCGATGGGCATGCTCCGTCTCAAGTGGCCGAACGACATCGTCGTCGGCCGACGGCCGGCGGGCGTGCGCAAGCTGGCCGGGGTGCTGGGCGAGAGCGAGGGCGCGGGCACGCCGGCGGTCCGGGCCGTGATCGGCATCGGCGTCAACGCCGACTGGCCGCGAGAGACGTTCCCGCCGGATCTGGCGGACTCGATGACGAGCCTGCGCGAAGTCTCGCGCGGACGGCCGATCGACTCCGCCGCACTGCTCGACCGCCTTCCTGCTTCGCCTGGAGCCGCGCGCTGCTGGCCCTGCGCGACGGCCATTTCGACGTCGCCGGCTGGCACGACCGCCAGGTCACGACCGGGCGAACGGTCCGCATCGAAATGCCGGACGGCACCGCTCTGGAAGGCACGAGCGGTCGGCGTGGACGGGGCCATCGGGGGCGCTGCTCGTCGAGGACGCCGCCGCGCCCGGCGGCGAGCGCGAGCTGCTCGTCGGCGAAGTGGCCACGTGAGGCTGGGTCCGGCGGAGAGCGGCGCCACGAGCGGCGCCACCGGCGGCCGGGGTGTAACGAATTGAGCCGGCCGGTGTTTGGTAAAGCGGAGGCGAGCGCCCGTCTCGCCCGGCTGGACCGCGACCGCGGCCTGGTCGAGGCGGCCCGTCGCGACCCAACCCATTTCGACGCCCTGTACAGGAAGTATCTGGCCCAGGTGTACAGCTACGCCTTCTACGAGCTCCGCGACCACCACGCCGCCGAGGACGCGACCGAACGTGTCTTCATGCAGGCCCTGGCCGGCCTGCCCCGCTTCGAGGAGCGGGTCGACGCCTTCATCGCCTCGCGTTCGGAGGCTCGGGAAGTCGGGGCCGACGCGGCCGACTTCTCCACGTTCCGGGTCTGGCTCTTCCGCATCGCCCGCAACGTCGTCGCCAACGAGCGCCGCCGCGACCGCCGCCGCCCCGTGACGCCGCTCGAGGAAGCTGGCGGAACTCCCCGCCCCGGACGACGTGGCGATACGGCGGCCGCCCGCGAGGCCGGCAGCGCCGCCTGGCAGGCCGTCGCGCGCCTGCCGCGAGGACCGCCGCCGCGCGGTCATCCTGCGTTTCGTCGACGAGATGTCCACGGCCGAGATCGCCGCCGTCCTGGGCCGCTCCGAGGGAGCGGTCCGGGTGCTGCTGCATCGAGCCCTGCGCTCCGTGGCGGACGACCTGCGGGGGCACCTGAGCTGATGCTCGGCGGCGGAACGCGCGACGCTCGGCGCACGGAGCGCTATCTGGACGAACTCATGGCCGCCGACGAGCGGCGAGCCACCGGACGTCCCCGTCGATGTGGACATCGATCCGGCAGTGCGCTGGCGGCCGGCGAGCTGCGGGCCGGACCTTGTCCGGGTCCACCCCTCGTTCCGTTTCGAGGAAGCCCTCGCCGCCCGGCTCGCGGCCGGAGCGATGCGGCTTCGGGCCGGCCTCCACGTGGAAGTCGCCACCGACGCGGTCGCGACGCCGGGGACTCTGGCCGCTTTCCGGAGCATCTCGCCCGCCACCGGCCCGATCGCAGCCGCTCGCGGTTCCGCCGGCGTCGGGGTTCCGGCGCTTCCCGGAATTGGCCGCTCGCCAGTCACGCCCCTTGATCATGGGCGGCGTCGGCGTCGCGTCGGCGGCCATCTCGATCGGCGCGGTCTATGTCGCCTGGCGGTACTCCCACCCGGCTTCCGGCCGGATGGCCGTGCCGCACGGACGGCCCACGGTCGCATCTCCCGGGTCCGGCCGCCGCCGAACGGGCGTCATCAACGGAATCCTTGGGGTCGTGTCCTGATGCCGGTCAGATTGCCGTTCCGCCCCCGCCGCGACGCATACCCGCCCGACCTGTGGACCAAGTGCCCGGGCTGCGCGGAGATGCTCTTCAACAAGCAGCTCGACAAGACGCTGCGGGTCTGCCCGCATTGCGGCCACCACTTCCGCATCTCGGCCAAGATCCCGGATCGAGCAGCTCGTCGACGCCGGCTCGTTCGTCGAGCGCGACGCCGATCTGCAGCCCGTCGACTCCCTCGGTTTCGTCGACCTGAAGGCCTATCCGGATCGGCTCGTGGCGGCCCAGCTCGCCACCGGTCTGCGCGACGCCGCCGTCTGGGGCCTCGGCCACGATGGGCGGCAAGCCGGTCTCGCTGTGCGTCATGGACTTCGGCTTCATCGGCGGCTCGATGGGCTCGGTAGTGGGCGAGAAGGTGGCGCGCGCCGGCGAGGCGGCCCTGGCCGAGCGCATCCCGCTCATCATCGTCTCGTCCTCCGGCGGCGCCCGGATGCAGGAAGGCACCTATGCCCTGATGCAGCTCGTCAAGACGATGGGCGTCGTGGAGCGAGTCAAGGCGGCCCGCGTGCCGTTCATCTCCGTCCTGACCGACCCCACGACCGGCGGCGTCTTCGCCTCCTTCGCCGTCGTCGGCGACGTCAACATCGCCGAGCCCAACGCGATCGATCCGCTTCGCCGGCGACCGCGTCTCGGCCGGAACCATCGGCGAGGAGCTGCCGCCCGGATACCAGCGCTCCGAGTTCTGGTTCAGCCACGGCTTCGTGGACCGGATCGTGCACTCGGGCCAACCTGCGCGACGACATCATCGCCCTGCTCGGTTACCTGGTCGCTCCGCCGCTGGACGGTGCTGGCGAGTCCGTGGCGGCGACCGAGCTCGAGGCCGCGTTCGCTGCTCTCGGCGCTGACCGGGGCGCTCGCCGGAGACTACGGCGACTCACGCAACGGCGACTCACGCAACGGCGGGCGAGGCGGCGAAGCCAACGGGTCTCGCGGGGAGGCGTCCCGTGGTTGATCGACTCCTGACCGCAGCCACGCCGCGGAAGGCTCGGCGGACGACCGTGACGGCCGCGGTCTGGGCTCACGTCCAGCAGGCCCGCAACCTGAAGCGCCCGCACACGCTCGAACTGCTCAAGGTCATGGCCGACGAGTTCATCGAGCTGCACGGCGACCGGCTCTTCGGCGACGACTCGGCCATCGTCGCCGGCCTGGCCCGGATCGCGGGCCGGCGTATCGTCGTGATCGGCTTCCAGAAGGGCCAGGACACCGAGGAGAACATCCGCCGCAACTTCGGCCTGCCCCATCCCGAGGGCTACCGCAAGGCGATGCGGGCCATGGACCTGGCCGAGCGCTTCGCCATGCCGGTCCTCACCTTCGTCGACGTCCAGGGCGCCTTCCCGGGCGCCGCCGCGGAAGAGCGCGGCATCGCCGAGGCGATCGCCAAATCCGTGGGCCTGATGACCCGCCTGCGGACCCCGATCGTCGTCGTCATCACCGGCGAAGGCGGATCGGGCGGCGCGCTCGGGCTGGCCGTCGGGGACGTCGTCCTGGCCCTCGAGAACTCGATCTACTCGGTCATCAGCCCCGAGGGCTGCGCCACCATCCTGTGGCGGTCGGCCGAGCAAGCGCAGCAGGCCGCCGTCGCCATGAAGGTCACCGCCGGCGAGCAGCACGAGCTGGGCATCGTCGACGCGGTCATCCCCGAGCCCGGCGAGGGCGCTCACACCGACCAGGCCGAGACGGCCCGACGGATCCGCGATGCCGTGATCGAGCAGCTCGACGTGCTCGGCCGCATCCCGCTCGACGAGCTCGTCGAGGCGCGCTTCCAGAGATACCGGGCCTACGGTCCCGTTCACCGTGGCCGATCGGTCGGCTGCCCCGCCGGAGCGGATGGGGATCGCCGATCGGTTGCGCGGTCTGCTCGCCGGCCGGGCGACCATGCCGCGTTCCCGGGCACGAAGCGCAGCGGTCCGCCCGGCCGCGAGGAGGAGTAGGCGATGCCACCCCGCCAGCAGATTGCGACCGTCGTCCGGACCCAGGCCGACGAAGCGGCACGGGTCAAACGGGACCACGAGGCCATCGGCCGGCTGGCCGACGATCTCCTGCCGGCTCTGATCGCCAAGCTCGCGGCGAGCGGGCTGGGCGAGATCGAGGTTCGAGAGAACGGCTGGAAAGCGCGACTGCGCAAGCCGGCCGGCCTCGATGAAGCCCGCCGGGCGGCGGCCAAAGTGCCGGCCGAAAGTCACGCCGCTCACGGCCACGCTCCGGCACGGCCGGCGGCCGCCCACGCGCGGGGGACCGAAGACCGCGACTCCCGACGCGAGGCGAGCGAAGATCCGGCCGAGGCGGAGCCGGTCCTCGTCGCCGCCACTTCCCCGGCCGTCGGTGTCTACCACCCGCGCCGCGATCTTGCGGTCGGGATGCACGTCCGAGCCGGCGATCGCATCGGTTGGGTCGACGTGCTGGGCGTGCAGCAGGACGTGATCGTGCCGGTAGACGGCCTCATCGGATCCAGCCTGGCCGAGGCGGGCGAGGCCGTGGAATACGGTCAGGGGCTGGTGCGGCTCGATCCGCCCGAACCGGCCGGTGAACCGGGCGGCAGCGGGGCCGTGAGCCGGCCGGCCGCCGCGGCGAACTCCTGATGTTCAGCAAGATCCTGATCGCCAACCGCGGTGAGATCGCCGCTGCGAATCCTGCGCGCCTGCCGCACCCTCGGCATCGGCGCGGTCGTGGCCTACAGCGAAGCCGATCGGGAGAGCCTGGCCGCCCAGCTCGCCGACGAAGCCATCTGCATCGGCCCGGCCGATGCCAAGCACAGCTACCTCTCGGCGCCCGCGATCATCTCGGCCGCCATCGTTACCGGCTGCGACGCCATCCACCCCGGCTACGGGTTCCTCTCCGAGGACGAAGGCTTCGCCGAAGTCGTCCGCGCTCACGACCTGACGTTCATCGGTCCTCCGGCGGAGGTTCTCGAGCGTTTCGCCTCGAAGGAAGCCACTCGCCGGCTGCTCGGTTCGCACGGCTTGCCTACCATCCCCGGTTCGGGCATGTTGCGCGACGAGGCCCATGCTCTCGACGAGGCCGAGCGCGTCGGCTATCCGGTCCTGATCAAGCCCTCCGGCGGCGGCGGCGGCAAGGGGATGCGCCTGGTCCGGACTCCGCGCGAGCTGGAGAGCGCGTTCAAGGTGAGCCGCTCCGAGGCGAAGGCCGGCCTTCGGCAACGACGCGCTGTACCTGGAGAAGTACCTCGACGACAACCGCCACGTGGAAATCCAGGTCGCCGTGGACCGTTTCGGCAACGCCGTCCACATGGGCGATCGGGACTGCTCCGTGCAGCGGCGACATCAGAAGGTCATCGAGGAGACGCCCAGCCCGGGCCTCTCGCGATTCGGCGCGCCGGGAGCTGGCCGAGCGGGCCGTACGGGCGATCGCGGCGGCCGGCTACGAGAACCTGGGGACTCTCGAGTTCCTGGTCGACACCAAGGGCGACGCGTACTTCATCGAGATCAACTGCCGGATCCAGGTCGAGCATCCCATCACCGAGCTGTGCACCGGCATCGACATGGTTGCCCTGCAGATCAAGATCGCCGCAGGCGAGCCGCTCGGCATGACCCAGGCCGACATCGTCTCCACCGGCCACGCCATCGAGTTCCGGATCCTGGCCGAGGATCCGGGCAAGGACTTCAGGCCGCAGGGCGGTCAGATCGGCGCCTACCTCGCCCCGGGCGGGCCCGGCGTTCGCATGGACTCGCACATATACCCCGGCTACGAGATCCCGTCCTACTACGACTCCCTGCTGGGCAAGCTCTCCGTCTGGGCTCCGGACCGGGCGCAGGCCATCGCCCGCGCCGACGCCGCTCTGCGCGAGATGCTCGTCGACGGAGTCATGACCAACATCGAGCTGCACCGCGCGATCCTCGCCAATCAGGTCTTCATCGACGGCAAAGTGACGACGAACCTGCTCGACCGGGTCGGCAGCGCTCCGTTCGTCGCCGCCGGCAACCGCTGAGCCGCCGCCCCCGACCACCAGGAGCCGCCCCGTGACCGAGTCCGCCACGACCAACGAGCCCTCAGATCAGGTGATCCTGACCGCCCGCCAGATCCAGGAACTCATCCCGCACCGCTGGCCGTTCCTTCTCGTCGATCGCATCGTCGAGTACGACCAGGCGGCCAAGCGGATCGTGGGCCTCAAGTCCGTGACGGCTACCGAGTGGTTCTTCCAGGGCCACTTCCCCGGCCAGCCGATCATGCCGGGCGTGCTCCAGATCGAAGCCCTGGCCCAGACGATGGCCGTCTTCGTGGCCCAACAGCCCGGCTTCGGCGATCGCCTCGGCCTCTTCGCGGCGATAGACGAGTGCCGCTTCAAGCACATCGTCACGCCGGGCGATCAGCTGCGGCTGGAAGTGACGATGGAGCGGCTGGGCAGCAAGTTCGGGCGCGGTCACGGGGTCGCGACCGTGAACGGCGACGTAGCCTGCGACGTCAAGCTCAGCTTCATCATCGCCCCCGAGAGCGCGCTGCGCTGATGGTCCGCATCGCCGCTCTCTCCGACATCCACGGCAACCTCCCGGCCCTGGAGGCAGTCCGCCGGGCGATCCATGCCGCCCGTCCCGATTTCGTGGCCGTCTGCGGAGACCTGGTCTTCAACGGCCCGGATCCGGTCGGGAGCGCTCGCCCTGGTACGCGAGCTGGAACGGGCCGGCGCCTACGTCACGCTGGGGAACACGGACCTGGCCGTCGCCGACGGCGACTTCACCGCCGCGTTTCCGTGGTTCACCGAGGGAACTCCGGACTCGTACAAGGCGGCCGCGGAGTGGGCCCGAGATGAGATCGGCGACGACGGAGTGGACTACCTGCGCCACTTGCCGTGGGAGCGACGGCTGCGCGTCGAAGCCGACATGATCCTCTTCTGCCACGCCTCGCCGGGCTCGCTGACCGATGGCTTCCCCACGGATCTCGATCCCGTCGTGACGATCGATCGCGTCAGCGGGACGGACGCGAAGGTCATCGTCTGCGGCCACACGCACATGCCGGAAGTCCGCGAGTTCGGCTGGCGCACGATCGTCAACGCCGGCAGCGCCGGCTACGTCTTCGACGGCGATCCCACGGCGAGCTGGGCGCTGATCGAGATCGAGGACGGCGAAATCAAGGCCGAGATCAAGCGGACCTCCTACGACGTAATGGCCGTCTCGGACGCGGTCTCCGCGCGCGGTCTGCCCGGCGACGTGTACCGCGCCGCCACCATCCGCACAGGGAAGCTGGTCCGATGAGCCCGACCGACGGCCGCCCATCGCACCGAGTGGTGATCACGGGCATGGGTGCCCTGACCGCGCTCGGGCTCGACGTCACTACCACCTGGGACGGTCTGGTCGCCGGCCGATCGGGCGTCGGTCCTATCACCCAGTTCGATCCGTCTCGCCTGACCACGCGCATCGCCGCCGAGGTCAAGGATTTCGACCCGTCGCCGGTCCTCGATCGCAAGGAACAGCGCCGCAACGATCGCTACGTCCAGCTCGCGCTGGTGGCGGCCCGCCAGGCGATGGATCAGGCCGGGCTCCCGGCGCGGCTCGAGGGCACCGAGGCCGAGCGGACCGGCGTCATAGTCGGCACCGGTATCGGGGGCATCCGGACGCTCTCCGATCAGGTCCTGCTCATGGGCGAGAAGGGGCCGGACCGAATGTCGCCCTTCCTCATCCCGATGGCCATCAGCAACCTCGCCGCGGGCGTCATCTCCATCTTCTTCGGGCCGCAGGGCCCCAACTTCGGCGTTGTCTCCGCCTGCGCCACCGGCGGCCACTCCATCGGTGAGGCGTGGGAGACCATCCGCCGGGACGACGCGGACGTGATGATCGCCGGAGGCTCGGAAGCCGTAGGCCACGAGTCTCTTGTCGGCGCGTTCGCGGCGATGCGGGCCCTATCGACCCGCAACGACGATCCCGAGCGTGCCTCGCGTCCGTTCGACAAGGGCCGCGACGGCTTCGTGATCGGCGAGGGAGCCGGAGTCGTCGTCCTGGAGTCGCTCGAGCATGCCCGCGCGCGCGGGGCGGAGCCACTCGCGGAGATCGTCGGCTACGGCGCCACTGCCGACGCCTCGCATATCACTCTCCCGGCGCCTGGAGGCGCGGGCGCGGTCCGGGCCGTCCGCCGGGCGTTGGAGAAGGCGGGCCTGACGGTCGGCGACGTCGAAATGGTGAACGCCCACGCCACTTCCACGCCGGAGGGCGATCCGCGCGAACTGGAAGCCATCAAGACGCTCTTCGGCGAGCGGGCCGGTCAGGTCAGCGTGACCGCCAACAAGAGCATGATCGGCCACACCCTGGGGGCGGCCGGCGCCATCGAGGTCATCGCCACGGTAATGAGCCTTCGGACGGGGATCGTGCCGCCGACGATCAACCTCGACGACCCCGACGATACGGCGGCGGGGCTGGACCTGACACCGAACGTGGCACGACATCGGGCGATGGATGTGGCCGTGTCGGATTCCTTCGGCTTCGGTGGCCAGAACAGTGCCCTGGTCATCCGGCGCTGGACAGAGTGAGGGAGCGGACCATGGGCGAGCAGCACGAGGATCTGTCCGGCAGCCCGGCCGAAGCCGGCACCGCCGAGCGGCACCGAAGCCGGCAGCCCGGCCATGTCGGAGGAGACCGCCGGCCTGCTCGGCCTGATCGATCGGCTGGGTGCGCTCCTGGAGAAGAGCGATCTGGTCGAACTGGAAGTCGAATCCGGTGAGACCGGCATCGTCCTGCGCAAGCCAATCGCCACGGTCCCATCGGCGCCCGCCGCGGCCGTGACTCCCTCGCCCGTCGATCCGGCCGGCGGAGCGCCGGCGGCCGCTCCCGTCTCCACCTCGAAGATGGTGAAGGCCCCGCTGACGGGGATCTTCTACTCGTCACCGTCGCCGGCCTCACCGCCCTACGTCACCGTCGGGCAGCGAATCAAGGTAGGGGACGTCATCGGCCTCATCGAGGCCATGAAGCTGTTCAACGAGATCAAGTCCGACCAGGCCGGGAGAGTCGTCCGTGTGGTGGCCGAGTCCGGGAAGCTGGTGAAGGCGAAGCAGCCGCTGATTGAGGTCGAACCGTGATGTCGCGTTCCCTGTCCGGTGTTCACGTAACGGGTTGGGGAGCGTATGCCCCGAGCCTGGTCCTGAGCAACGCCGATCTCGAGAAGATGGTCGAGACCTCCGACGAGTGGATCGTCTCCAGGACGGGAATTCGTGAGCGTCGAATCGCGGGCCCCGGCGAGACTACCGCGAGCATGGCCGCCGTTGCCGGGCTGCGGGCAATCGCCACGGCCGGCCTGCAGCCGGAAGACATCGACCTGATCCTCGTCGGCACCCTCACTCCCGACTACCCGCTTCCCTCCGCGGCCGTGCTGGTCAAGGAGGCCATAGGCAACACCAGGGCGGCCGCGATGGATCTGGCCGCGGCCTGCTCCGGCTTCGTGTACGGCTACGCCATGGCTCATGCCTATCTTTCGAGTGGCCTGGCAAAGCACGCCCTGGTCGTGGGCTCCGAGACGATGAGCCGCTGCACGGACTTCACCGATCGGGGCACGTGCGTCCTCTTCGGCGACGGCGCCGGGGCGGTAGTGCTCTCCGCCTCGGACGAGCCGGGCGGAACGTTGGGCATGGAACTCACCACCGACACGGCCGCGACCTACTCGATCTGGATCCCCGCCGGCGGCGCGACTCGCCCTGCCAGCGAGGCGACGGTCGCCGGGCGAGAGCACCTGATGCGCATGAAGGGCGGCGAGACATTCAAGCTGGCCGTCAGGCGGCTTGGCTCGACCTCGCTCAACGCCCTCGAGAAGGCCGGCATGAGCCTGGAGGACGTGGACCTCGTCGTGCCTCACCAGGCCAACGTGCGCATCCTCGAGGCGCTTGCGAAGTCGATGAAGTTCCCGATGGAGCGAGTCTTCGTCAACATCGACAGGTACGGCAACACCTCCGCCGCCTCCGTCCCCATCGCGCTCGCCGAAGCCGTCTCCGAGGGGCGCATCAAGCAGGGCGACCGTATCGTGTTCGTCGCATTCGGCGCGGGCGGCACCTCCGGCGCGATCGCGCTCGAGTGGACCGCGGATCCGGCCGACCGTCTCCGCGCCGAGGCCGTCGATCCCGGCAGCATCTCCATCTCGGTGCCGAACATCGAGCCTGTGAATCCCTTCCCGCCGGCCCTCGAGTGGCTCCTCGAAGAGTCCACCAGGGCGGCCGGTGCCTCGTCGCGCAGCTGATCGATTCGCCGTTTAGGTAGCACTGGGGGAGTCGAGGAGTATTGGAATGCTAGATCTGACCGGCAAGGCCGCCCTCGTCACGGGCGGCGCACGCGGTCTCGGCAAGGCCATCTGCCTGAATCTCGCCCGCCAGGGCGCCGACGTGGCCTTCGTGGACGTCGGCCGCCCGGAGGTCGCCGAGGCGACGGTCGCGGAGATCCAGGCTCTCGGCCGTCGCGCCCACTACATCGCGGCGGATGTGACCGACCCCGAGGCTTGCGCCAAGGCGGTCGCGACCGTTATCGACGCGTTCGGCAAGCTGGACATCCTCGTGAACAACGCCGGCATCACCCGCGACAACCTGATCATGAAGATGCCGATCGAGGAGTGGAAGAAGGTCATGGAGGTCAACCTGTTCGGCGCCTTCTACATGACCAAGGCCGCGGTCCGGCCCATGCTCAGAGCCAGATCGGGCCGGATCGTGAACATGGCAAGCGTCTCGGGGCAGGCCGGCCAGGTGGGCCAGGCCAACTATTCCTCGTCCAAGGCAGGCCTCATCGCCCTGACCAAGGTCACGGCCAGGGAAGTCGGGTCGCGCGGGATCACCTGCAACGCCGTTGCGCCGGGTCTCGTCAAGACCGAGCTGACCAAGGACATGAACCCCGAGATTCTCGACTACTTCATCAAGATGACGCCGCTCGGGCATTTCGCCGAACCGGAAGATGTCGCGGCCGCGGTGACGTTCCTCGTCTCGGACGAGGCTGGTAACATCACCGGCCAGATCCTGGCCGTCGACGGCGGCATGGTGATGCAGTAGCGGGCAGGGCAAGCGGTCTCAGCCGCCCTAGACTTGGATCGAAACGAGCGGCCTCAGCCGCCCTAGACTCGATCGAACTAAATCGACCCCTCGACACGACGCGAGCCGCCGGCAGTAGCAGCTCATCCGGCGAGAGCCATCCGAGCCATACGCCGTCCACCAGGAACTCACAATCTCACCGCCCTAGACTTGGATCGAAATGGAGAGCGACCCCTGGCGACCGACGATCCGTCGACCGCTGCCGATCCCGACCCAGCCGGCGAGCCGGCGGCAGGTGCGTCGCCCGTCCCTGACATCGGCCGTCCGCTCTCTCAGGTCTCGCCTCGTCCCATCGAACGCCGGGCGCGGCGGCTCCCGGCCGCTCGCCGGCAGCCGCGGCCGCTCTCTCCTTCCTCTGGCCCGGCCTGGGACAGCTCTTCCTCGGTCGCCGAGCGTGGGCCGTCATCTTCACCGTGCCGACCCTGGTCCTGACCGTGTGGGCCGTGGTCCAGCTGACCCACGGGTTATGGTGGGTCGGCGCGAGCATGCTGGATGAGAGCTTCGCCCTGACGGTGGCCGTCCTCGTCGTCCTGGCCGGAGCCCTCCGCGTCGCGGCGACAGCCCACGCGTTCCTGTCCGTGCCGCGGACCCCGCGCTTTCATTTCCGTCCGGTAGAAGCGGGCATCGTCGTCGCGCTGCTCGTCACGATCGTCGGGATGCACGCCTACGTGGCCGCCGATGCGTGGCTCGTGCACCAGGCCGACCTGGACATCGCCAACAACAACAGCCACTTCGCCGCGATAGCCTCGCCCGGCCCAACCGCCAGCCCCAGTGCCGAGCAGACAAGCACTCCGATTCCCACGCCGGTCGATCTTTCGGCGTTCCATCCCGCTCCCACGGTCGCGCGGAGCCTCGAACCCGCCGCCGTCCGCACCAAGAATCCCGATCGGATCACTTTCATGATCGCGGGAACGGACAGCATGCCCGGCCGAGCCTTCGCGAACGCCATCACCGACACGATGATGCTCGTCAGCATGGACACCAAGACCGGCAAGGTGACCATGGTCAGCGTGCCCCGCGACACCTCGGGTTTCGACCTGTACTACGGCGGCTGGGCCGAGTCCGGGTTGAAGCTCAATGAGCTGGTCAACAAGCTGATCAACGGCTATTACAAGTCACCGGATACGCCCATGGTCACGCTGAAGAAGGAGATCGGTTTCCTGGTTGGGATCCCGGTCGACTACTACGCCGCGATCGATCTGGGAGGCCTCTCCAGCATGATCAACGCGATCGGCGGCGTGGACGTCTACAACGAGCAGGCGGTCATCGACGCCTCGACCGGGATATCGGTCGGCGTCGGCACGCTCCACCTCAACGGCGCTCTGGCCATCCTGTACGTCCGCTCGCGGGAGGGAGCGGGCGGCAGCGACTACAAGCGCGCGGCCCGTCAGCAGGCCGTGCTGGCGGCCCTCGAGAAGAAAGTGGCGAGTCCGGGCGTCCTGCCGAATCTGAGCAACCTGATATCGCTGGCCGGCCAGGTGATCGCCACGGACTTCCCGCTCCAGAACGCCCGCGACTACGTTCCGTTCGCCCAGAACGTGACCTCGATATCCAACTGCGTGCTCGGACCGCCCTACAGCTACCACCCCGACACATCGACGACGGGCGGGACGTGGACGAGCCGGCTGGACATGGCGCTGGTCGCCAACGTCTCGGTTGGCCTGTTCGGCTCGGAGAGCGCCTATTACGGGCTCCCGGGGGTCGTGGCTGCGCCCTGTCAGGGATAGCTCGGCGCGGCCGGGTACCGGGGTCCGAGCCCTGCCGATATCTGCGACAATCCCGCGGTGAGAACCTGGCGGTGAGGACCTTGCGGTGAGGGGAAACCGAGCGAGACGATTCCTCAGCCGACTGGTGCGCGGGAGCGGCGTGCCGCCGGCCACGCCAGGCCCGGAGATCGAGCGCCTTCAGCTGGCATTGGGTCGCCTGCGAGAGCCGCACCGTCAAGTCGGGACGCTACGAGTCGATTCGCGACGCGGAGTTCCGTGTCTTCTCGCAGTTCGGCGAAGACGGCATCATCCAGTACCTGATCGGCAAGGTGCCGATAGAGAACGACGTCTTCATCGAGTTCGGGGTCGAGGACTACAGCGAGTCGAATACCCGGTTCCTGCTCTGTAACGACAACTGGCGCGGCCTGATCCTCGACGGTGGCACCTCCCACATCGACTTCGTCCGGTCGAGAGACCTCGGCTGGCGCCATACGATCGACGCCCGTTCGATCTTCATCACGCGCGACAACATCAACGAGACGATCGCCGGGGCCGGGATCTCGGGCGACATCGGGATACTCTCGATCGACATCGACGGCAACGACTACTGGGTCCTGGAGGCGATCGACGTGGTCAGCCCACGGATCCTGATCGCCGAGTACAACAGCACCTTCGGGCCCGATGCCACGGTCAGCGTGCCGTACGCCCCCGACTTCCACCGCACCGCTGCCCACCACTCGAACCTCTACTTTGGCTCTTCGCTGGCCGCCCTCTGCCTCGCCGCCGGCCGCAAGGGCCTCGCATTCGTCGGCAGCACCAGCGCCGGGAACAACGCGTTCTTCGTTCGCCGCGATCTGCTGGGTAGCCTGCGTGCCCTGACGCCACAGGAGGGTTGGGTCGACGCCCGTTTCCGGGAGAGCCGGGACGCCAAGGGCGGGTTGACCTACGTCGGCGGACGAGAGGCCCGCGTCGCCCTGATCGCGGAGATGCCGTTGGTCGATGTCGCGACCGGGCTCTCACAACGGTTGGGCGATCTCTCGCTGAACCGGCATAGCCCTACTTGTAGGTGACGGCCGTTCCCGGCGGGACGCTCTGGATGAAGATCTGGCCGCGAACGAACGGGATCTCGTTGCCCGAGTCGTCGTAGTAGTGGGTCATCGCCGCGTCCGAGGCCTTCTTCCAGGTGCCGGTGATGGCCTTGCCTTCCTTGAAGACGATGGCCTTGCCGGTGCCCACGTTGGCGACCTGAACCCTCGGGATGCCGTAATCCACGTAGTCAGGAGTGACGGTCTGGAACATGACGACGATGTTGCGGGGCAGGACCTGCTGGTTGTTGGTCGGGTCGAGCTGCGGCTTCCCGTCTAGCAGGCGACGGTACGAGTCGGTGAACGGGTCGAACTGATAGCCGACGGTGACCGTGTTGTAGGGCATCGAGATCGACTGGGACTCGGGCAGTTCGGCCATGGGCGTGTCGTCCACGAAGGGCCGGGAGGGCGGGCCCTGGTACGTGGCGGGGTAGCCCCTGGCCGCCGCGCAGTGAATGAGGTCCTTCGTGTTGGTGAACTCATTGTGTGGCGCCTCCCGGCCGGGGACGCGGTAGTACGGGCAGGAGCCGCCGTACGAGGCGTTCTCGTCGTAGAAATCCTTCGCCATCGCGGGGATCACCTGTTTCAGAGTCTTGGTGTCGCCCCCGTCGTGGCCGTACAAGGCCTTGTACTCGGCGGCCCAGCGGACGAAGTAGTGTCGAGCGCTCCGGACGCCGCCGATCATGGTCGCGTCCTTCTCCTGGAAGATCATCACGTAGCGGGTCTGGCTGTACTCCTCGTACGACTGATACACGATCGAGGCGAAGGCGAAGCCGTATTGCGGTCGGGCAGCGATGTTGTCGCCGATGGAGATCGCCAGCGGCAGGCGGTGGGCCATGTCGGCCGGAGCCGCCACGCCGTCCAGATCGCTGTACTCCCAGCCGGCCGGGATCGCCGATGGGCCCGCTTCGGTCGGAGAAGGCGACGGTGACGGGGTAGGTGAGTCTGTTGGTGAGGCGGTAGGGGAGGCCGTCGCGAACGGCGTGATCGCGGCGTAGGTTGTTGGCTTGGGGCCAGCTCGCCCGATGCCACCGACCCCGGCTACCATCAAGGCTCCCCCCGCCAGGATGACGACCACGGCGATCGCGCTGATCGCCATCACGACCGCCCGGTGGCCGGTCCAGATGGTCCCAATCCGGGTCCGAATGCGTTCGATCACAGGTTCTCTCCGTGCGGTCGGGTTGCGTTCATGTCCGAGGGCTGCTGCAGAGGCGTGAGGACGTTGGCTCCTTCACTCCGATAGGTTAGGGACTCGCCCGCTCTTTGACCGAGCGCGGGTGCCGGAAGAGGCCCTTCGCGAGGAATCAGGGAGGTGTGGCCTCATAGAGTTGGACGCCCCGCAGATCGAGGGCCCCAACTCCAACGTTGCGGAGATCGATGCGGATCTGGTCGGTCCCATCGGGACAGAAGGCACTCGAAGGTGAGCTTATGCCAACTCTGAGTCTGCCGGAACGCTGGCTCCGGCGCCATCCGGCGCCACGTTGAGGAGACTGCCCTCCGCCGACGCAGATCAGGAATGCCCTCATGCCGCCCGAGCTTAGCCTCGAGCGCGCCTCGAAGTTCATGCTGTATAGAGATGTCGTGGTACACCGGCCGATCGCGAGCACCGCCGCATCCTCACGTGCCTCCCGGGTTCGACAGCGTGAGTTCGGGGCCTCAGGGCCCCAGGCTGCACCGATGACAGGCCGGACGGCAAATCCCAGCCCGGCACGCACCTCCAGTCGCCTGCGTGAACTCGTCGTTGATGGTCAGCGGGTCTGCCCAGGTTGACGCCGGCACGAACGTAGAGATCTCAGCGACAAGCAGTGTAGATGTATTGTCTGGCTCGCGACTACGGTCATAGCCGGCGTTGCCGGAGAAACGGATCGATGGTCGAGCACCGGACGGGATATCGTAGCGAGGCGACCCAGAATGCTGCGCTTGTCCGTTCACGAAGGCGCCAAGTGTCTTCAGGTCCGGAGCATCACCCAGCTCAAGGTGCGGTCCAGCGAGGGAACCGGGCTGGTAGGCGTCCACGAAGGTCGGCGCAATTGTGGGGAAGGTAGACAACCGGGTATCCGAGGGCTTGGCCGCCTCGGCCACGCCTGCCGCCCAGTCCTCGCCAGTCTTGCTTGTCGCCGTCGTACACGGCCTGGAGCGACGCCACCGAAACCACGACCATGGCCGCGACTACCACCCAGGCCGGCGACTCGCCTTAGGGATCGACATGCCTCCGCCTGCGGCGGCGGCGCCCAGCAGGATCGCCCAGCCGAGCACGGCATACGAGACGGTCCGCGGCGCGAAGCCCGGACTGACCTGGCTCATAAGCACGCCGGCGACAACCATGGTGCCCACCGAACAACGCGCACGGCAGACGCGAGGCCGAATTGGTTGTGCCTGGCGAGCGCGATCGCCGCCGAGCGCGAATGGCCGCGATTGCCAGTCCGCCCAGAACAACGGATCGAGGGCGCTCCATCGCTCCCACGGGGAGGGCTGTAGCGCTGGCGAAGTAGATGCCCTGCCCCGTCGAGCCCTAGGATCGAGAGAAAGGCCATCCTTCAGCGCGGTTGGGCTCGCGTCCAGGTAACTGGCACGTTGGTTCCCCAGCGCTGTGGATGGTGTCGAGGACGTTCGGAGAGCCACGGCAGGTAGGCAACGACAGCGGCGACGCCTGCGACGACGATCGGGATCGCTCGCTCGCCGATGGCTGGTACACGACGAAGGGCAGGAGCACGAGTTGTGGCGCGAGGGCGTACAGGGCGCTGTAGTCGAGGTAGACGGCACTCGCCAGCGCGACGCCGTAGAGCGACGGCCCAGCGCGCTCCTCGGGCGTTCGTAGAAGGCGGCGAGGGCGAGATACGCTGATGCTGACCGCGAGGCCCGTCACCGCATACTGGCGACTCTCCTGCGAGTACCACACGAGCGAGCGGCGAAACGGCCGCCACCAGGCAGGCGACGAGGGCCGCGGGTCTCCCTGCGAGTCGAACCACCAGCAGGTACAGCACGGCGAGTGTTGCCGTGCCCGCGAAGACGCTGAGATACCGTGCCGCGATCGATCTCGGGCACGAAAATTGAGACCGCCTTGACCAGCGCATAGTAGAGAGGCGGATGCACGTCGTAGGCACCGTGCAGGCCAAGAACCGAGTCCCAGGGAAGGCGGGCGAAGAGGAGGGTGAAGCCTTCGTCCAACCAGAGACTGAGAGCCGTCGATCTGTAGAAGCGAAGCGCGCCGCCGCCGACCACGAGGAGGACGGCCAGGGCATCCAGCAGCTAGGGTCGCGCCCTCAGCCAGGTCACTGTCTCGGCCAGCAGCGATTTCATCGCCCTAAGCCAGGTCACTGTCTCGGCCAGGGGCGATCTCGTCGCGGGAGACAAGCCAGGTCCCTCTAGACCGACAACCCCGACGGCTCGTTCGTGTTGAACACGACCGGCCACCTAGGCTTCGCCGGGGTTGGCAGCTTCGACTTCGTGCATCCGAGCATCGTGCTTCAATATCTGCAGTCGCGATCCATCGTCGCGATGTACGTCCGAGAGTTGATCAGATTGCTGCGGCCCCGGGGCAGAGCTGGCGTGACGTTGTTGCACCATGGCCGAATGGTAGCGGGTGAGCTGCCCGTCGTGCCTACCGAGGGTCCATGATGGCGCCGCCCTGGGTCTGATGCTCGTGCGCAGCGTCAGAGAGCACATCAGCCAGTGTCTGCTCCAACGGGATCGTGGGTCGCCAGCCGGTCAGGCTGGTCAGCAGCGATGAGTCGCCCGCGATCTCGACGGGATCGCTGGCGCGGACGAGAGACGCATCCACTTCGAGCGCCGGCTGCACGCCCGCCAGAGCGCAGAGCTGCTCGATGACCCAGCGGACCGTTACCACCCTGCCCGAGGCCACGTTGACGATGGTCGGGGGAACGCCGAGCGACCCGGCCACGGCCGCCTCCAGGAGCAGTCGATATGCGCGCACGACGTCCCGAACGTCGCTCAGGTCGCGGCTGACATCCACGTTGCCGGTCGGGATCGTCGCCGCGTTCGCCACGCTGCACGGCGAGTACCCGGCGCGCCATGGCCGCGACGACGAAGACCGGACGCTGGCCGGGACCGGCGTGGTTGAACGACCGCGTCACGACGACCGGGAACCCGTGGCGAATGCCTGCCTCGACGGCCACCGCCTCCTGCGCCGCCTTGGAGACCGCGTAGGAGAGGTGCGGGGCCAGCGGCGCCTGCTCCGTGAGGGGCAGGTCCTCGGGCCGTGGCATCCCGTATACGTCGGCGGACCCGCTGACGAGAACGGGCGGCCGGATGTCGAGACTGCGCAGCGCCTCAAATACCGTGATCGTTCCGGCGACATTCACCCGGAACGCTTCCGACGGATCGTTGTAGGCGTCCGGCGCGAAGGCCATTCCGGCGAGATGGATCACGCCGTCCGGACGGCCCGAACCGGAGAACCAGCGAATCAGGCCGTCACGGTCGGCGATGTCGAGCTGGTCCGGCCCGGGCGCGGCGACCACCTCGTGGCCGTTGGCCTCGAGTTCGCGCCGCAGCCAGTTTCCAACGAACCCGATGGCGCCGGTGACGTAGACGCGCATAGTCGGGATCAGCCGCGCGCGCTGGGAACTGCGATGTTCGCCCGGGCCGTGGGATGGCTCTTGAGTCGCTCCATGTCCGAATCGACCATCATCCGGATCAGCTCCTCGAAGCTGACGGTTGGCTCCCACTCCAGCTCGCGCCGGGCCTTGCTGGCGTCGCCGAGCAGGTGGTCCACCTCGGCCGGCCTGTACAAGCGATTCGTCGACGACCACGTGGTCCCGATAATCGAGGCCGACGTGCTCGAACGCGATCTGGCACAGCTCGCGCACCGAATGGTCGACACCGGTTGCGACGACGTAGTCGCCGCGGCCGGCTGCTGGAGCATGCACCACATGGCACGGACGTAGTCGCCGGCGAAACCCCAGTCGCGGCGGGCCTCCAGGTTCCCCATCTTGAGCTGCTTGGCCATCCCGAGAGCGATTCGGGAAGCGCCGTCGGTGACCTTGCGCGTCACGAACTCGAGGCCGCGGCGGGGGGATTCGTGGTTGAAGAGGATGCCGGAGACGGCGTACATGTCGAAGCTCTCGCGGTAGTTGACCGTGAGGAAGTGGCCGTATGCCTTGGCAACGCCGTACGGGCTACGAGGATGAAACGGGGTCTCCTCGGTCTGCGGGACCTGGCGGACCTTGCCGAACATCTCGCTCGAAGACGCCTGGTAGAAGCGGATCCGAGGGTTCACCTGGCGAACGGCCTCGAGCATTCGAGTCACCCCGAGACCCGTGAACTCGCCGGTCAACACGGGCTGGTTCCAGGAGGTCGGAACGAAACTCATGGCGGCCAGGTTGTAGACCTCGTCCGGCTGGACGGTCTGTATGGCCGAGATGAGCGACGGCTGATCGAGCAGGTCGCCCTGGACGAACTCGAGCCGGTCCTGAAGGTGCTCGATTCGCTGCATCGAGTCTGTGCTGGTGCGGCGGGTCATCCCCACCACGCGATAGCCCTTGTCGAGCAGAAGCTCGGCTAGATACGAGCCGTCCTGGCCGGTGATGCCCGTGATGAAAGCGGTTGAACCCATGGCTCGGAGTATACGGGAGTCGTATTGGTCTCAGGGGTCAGCAGGGAGGTTGCTGGTCGCCGTTATCACCGTGGTCAGACCGAGGACCCGCCGTCGGACGACGCGGACGCTGCGGCACGTCGGCGCTTCACCTCATGGCGACGCATCTCAGGCCGGATAATGGTCAGATGGAACCTGCAGGGCCCCCCATTCGAGCGGCACTAGACGCCCACGTTGTCGGCCGCCGCCAGACCGGCAACGAAACCTACATCGTCAACCTCGCAGAAGCTCTCGCCCGACGTGACGATGTCGACCCAACGGTCTATCTAGACGCAGGCACGCCCTGGCCGTCGTCCGCCGCGCTTCGGCGCCGCGACCTGCGCTGGCGGGCGCCTTACTTGCGTGTGCCCCTGGAGCTGCCGTTTCGGGCCAAACGGGACGGTGCCCAGCTGCTTCACGTTCAGTACGTGGCGCCGCCAATTGCGCGGATGCCGGTCGTGACCGCGATTCATGACGTCTCGTTCGAGGACTACGCAGGGCTATTCTCGCGGCGAACCGAGATGCGGCTCAAGCTCTCGGTGCGAGTCGCCGCCCGGCGATCGGCCGCGGTGATCACCATCTCAGAATTCACGCGGTCCCGCATCAGCCATCACTACGGCATCGACCCTGAACGGATCGTAGTAACACGCTCTGGGGGTCGACGCGCGGTGGCGACCCCTGGACCAAGCGGCGGCCCGTGATCGTCTGGCCGACATGGGACTGCCCGATCGTTTCGTACTGGCCGTGGGCAACCTCCATCCACGCAAGAACATAAGCCGGTTAGTCAGGGCGGTTGCACACGCTCGATCGTCGGGTGTCGGGGACTTGCATCTCGTACTGGCTGGTCAACCAGGGTGGCGGGCCGAGCAGGTCCAGCGGACGATTGATGAAGTGGACGGCGGCGGCTGGGTGCACAAGCTCGGGTATGTCAACGACGACCGGCTCCTGGCCTTGTACAGCGCCGCCGACATCGTCGCCTACATATCGCTCTACGAGGGCTTCGGGCTGCCCGTGATCGAAGCGCTGGGCTGCGGGGCGGTGGTGGTGGCCAGCTCCACGACCGCAATTCCAGAGGTTGCCGGCGATGCCGCGCTCCTTGTGGACCCCGCTAGCGACCAAAGCGTGGCCGACGGCATCGAGCGCGCCGCCACCGATGCCGAACTGCGGGCCGCGCTGAGAACGGCGGGGCCGGCTCGCGCGGCCACCTTCACCTGGGAGCGCTGCGCCGAACGGACGATGGTGGCCTATCGCCAGGCGCTGCATCGGTAGCCGTCCAGGTCGACCTGAAGAGCGTCGACATCTCGCCAGCGAGTCTGGCGCCTTAGACTAGGCTCTCGCGGAACGTGCCACGTCCTTGACACGCTGCACGGATCCGCAGCCGATCCCCCGACGTACGGGGGTCAGCGAGCCATGGCCGCAGCCCTACCCAGATGGAGGTCCCACGACCAGGTGGAGTCGATCAGTCGGTATCAGTTCGGCGTCGATCCCCGTCGCGGGCGCGCTCTCATGCGCTTCTACGCCGGGATGTTCCGCAGCGGCCCGGTCGCGGACCTCGGCGTCGGCAGGGGTTTCTTCCTCGAGGCGCTCCGCGATCGGGGAACCGCCGGCGTGGGCGTGGAAGCGGTAGGCCACGGTCCGGTCGGGTTGGGGCCGAAGAACATCCCTGCCGTAACGCTGGGCCGGATACGCCACGGCTTGGAGTACGGTCGGCCGGAGATCTGGGTGAGGGCCGTCCGACCGTGAAGGAGGCCGGCGAGCCGACCGACGGGAGTCCCGGTTGAGTAGAGGCTCGTCCGTCTGGCGTCTCCTCGGCAGGGCTAGGTCGATCGGCGATCTTGGCTTGTACTGGCTCACCCTGATCGTCTCGCGAGCCGGCGGGCTGTTGACCGTCCCGATCTACGCTCGCCTCCTGGGGCCCGACGACTACGGACGCTACGAGCTCCTTGTCTCGCTCATGATCCTTCTCTTCTCGCTCCTCCTGCTCGGCATGGACTTCGCGGTCTCGGTCCGCTACTTCCCGGCATCTGAGGCGGAACGCCGGGCCGACCTCGCCTCGGCCGTACTGATTACCTCCGTGGCATCGGCGTTGGCGGCCGTTTCAATCGTCCTTCTCTCACCCGCGCTTGCGGCCGGGTTGCTGCGCGATTCGTCGGCCATCGTACCCATGGTCCTTGCCGGCGTCGGTGTTCCCTTCAACGTCGTCAGCGGGATCTGGGCCGTCGTCTTCCGCCTGCAGTTTCGACCGCGGGCGTTCTTCGTCTCCACGGTCATAGGTACCTTGACGGGGTCGGCCCTGGGTGTGGTCCTCGTGCTCGTAGCCCGGCTCGGACTCACCGGCGCGATTGCCGGGGTGACGACCAGCTACGTCATCACCGCAGCGACTGGTGCGTATCTGATGCGAGGCAAGGCAGGGCGGGCGGACCTGTCCTCCCGCAACGCCGGTCAACTCTTGCGACTGGGTCTTCCCCTGATTCCGGCAGGGGCGGCCTCCTGGGTCTTCGCTCTCTCGGATCGCCTCTTCGTCCTCGCATTTGCCGGGGTCGGCCAGGTCGGGCTCTACGCGGCGGCGGCGCGCGTCTCCACCATCCTTTCCCTGGTCCAGGGCGGCTTCAACCTCGCGTGGATGCCCGTTGCGCTCAAGTGGGGCTTGCGTCCGGATCGTGAACGGTTCTATGAAGCGACGGTCGTTTCTGTCGCGGCTATCGGCGGTGCTGGCGTGATCGTGCTGAGCCTGGGCGCCTCTCTCGCCCTTTCCGTCCTGGCTGGCTCCGACTACGTGAGCGCGAGCCCGATCATGTGGATGCTCGCGGCGAGCATCGTGTACTACGCTCTCTTCTATGTCGTGACCATTGGCCTCAACCTTGCCCATAGCAGCGGGCGCCTGGCTTGGGCCACGGTCATCGCCGCGGCCGTGAACACTGCGCTCAACGTGCTGCTAATACCCGCCATGGGCTACCCGGGAGCGGCCATCGCGACCCTGGCCGCGTATGCTGTCGCATGTGTCGTCGGTTACCTGATGGCCGAACGTGCGATGCCTCTCCGGATCGGCTTCCGTCGCGGAATGGCGTGGCTCGGGCTCGGCGTTGCCGCGGCAGGCGTGCCGGCCTATGTGGCCGGGCCGGCACCGATCATCCTGGCTTCCGTCGTTGCCACGGTTCTGGTTTTCGTTGGAGTGCGAGGCGTTCGCATGGCGCGCCGCTTGATGAGAACCGCGGACGAATCACACGAAACGGAGATCGGCCTGGCAGGTGGCGTGGGCCTGGAGGAAGGAACGGCCGCGGCTAGCGAGTGGCGTGGATGACGATCCGGCAACCCCGCAAGCCCGTACGGAAGTGCCGGCCCGCCTTCAGAGCCCGCCCTATTCGGCGTACGAGTGGTGTCTTGTAGACAACCTTCACGTCTTTGAAGCCGTGCAGCTTCAGCAGTGACACCAGAGCCCGCTGGTTGATAGACCACCAGTTCGTGTCGTCGCCCCGCAGCTCCCCTCGGGGCCACAGCCTGGCCGCCGGGTAGGGCAGGAAGTTCAGTGCCGTCTCCGTCTCCACGACGAGCAGCTCTCTGCAGACGGACGCCACGCGTTCGAGAGCGTCAAGCGGGTCCTTCAGGTGGTAGAGGACGCCGAGGAAGAGGACTACGTCGAAGGCTCCCCCGAGCGCCTCCGGCGACAGTTCCATCACATCGATAAACCTGTCCTCGACGACCTTCTCGAGTCCGAGCGCCTCGCGCGCCAGAAGAAATCCGCCCTGCCCCCACCTGCCCTGCCAGACGAAAGAGTCTGTGGCCAGCACTCGAGCCGCGCCGCGCCGCGCCGCATCGAAGGAGTAGTAGCCGTCCCATGCGCCGATATCCAGCACGGACTTGCCGGCTAAGGATTGGGGCAGGTGCAATGTGGAGAGCGCGTACGCGCTGTCGTTGATGCCTGGCGTGACAATTCCAGCCGGGAGTTCGATCCTGTGGTACCAGGTAATCGCCTTGACGCGCTCGGCGAGGTCGGCCAACTGTTGCTCCTTGTCTCTGAAGTGCCCGCGCCCGGTGGATGTCCGAGTGCGCGGGGCCGATGGGCTAGATCAGTCTGTCGCGCTTCGGGTCTCCGGCGTCGCTCTGGAAGCAAATGCGAGCCCGGCGCCGGCGAAGAGCCATATCTGGGCGAAGTTGATCGCGTTGGTGGCTTGATAGGCCACAAGCAGACAAACTAGCGCGCCCAGATACGCGGCTGCCATCGGCGCCATGCCCGGATGTTCGGAAGCACGCCACAGCGCGAGCAGTATGAGCACGAAGCCGATTGTGAGGCCCGCGACGCCCACGATGCCAGACTCGTAGAGGGCGGCCAGGGCGAGGATGGCGATGTGGTCGGGCGCGCCGCCCTGCGACGCGTCCGCATGCCGCTGCCCGAAGGTATTGGCGCCCAGGCCGATAACTGGGTCGCGGGGCAGATCCTTCAGGGCCATGGGGATTCGATCCAGGCGAAAGCCGATCGTGTCGGGAACGATCGGCTGCCCATTCTTGATTGCCGGAGGTTTCACGGGCGTCGTGGAGCCACCGGAGCCACCGGAGCCACCGGAGCCGACTATCGTCGGGAGGTCCGAAACCGCAAGACCGGGCAGGGTGTAGGACCCGATTGCGTAGCCTCTGCCCCAGCCCGCGACGGTAAGGTCCAGCGGCTCGTTTGGCGTGCGGTTGACGGGCAGCAGTATCGAGGCGGCGAAGGCGCCCCCGACTATCGCGCCGACGACGACGGCGGCTGGGATCAACAGACTGCGAGGCCGTTCCTTTCGGTACAGGATCACAAGGCCGTAGATACTCACCCCCGCGGCCAGGCCAATGTACGCGCCCCGTGTCACGCCGACCGCCAAGCCGAACAGGATGAGGACGAGTACGGCCGCGCTCCTGACTTGCGGCCTAGACCGGAAACGCTCGATCGCGAATGGCGTGAGGGCGGAGAGCAGGCTGGCGTAGACGTTCGCCTCCCAGGACATTGCGAAGACCTTGGGCCCTGCGGCGAAAACGTCCTGCATGCCCGGTACAGGGTCCACGCCTGCGAAGACGACGGGCCCAAGTGTGAAGAAGAGAAGCGCGACCAGAAGCCCGACCGTCGCCTGCCCCGCGGCCGCGAGGCGCAGCCAACCGGTGCCGCCTTCCGAATCGCTTCCGAACAGAAGCACGAACGCGAGCAGACCGCCGGCCATCGACAAGGCGATCCAGAAAGTCATCCGAAGGCTGTCGGCTCTGTCGGGCGAATGTAGAACCGAGGAGACCGCCAGCGCTCCCAGGTAGATCATGAAGGCGATGGCTATCGGTACGAGACGTCGCAGTGTGGCGCGGTCGGGTAGTCGGCGCGCGTACAGCAGCACGAGAAGCCCGGCAGCGATGGCGGGCTGCTCGAGCCGCATGTTGCCCAGCCGCGTATCGATCGTCCAGCGAGATAGTGACGCGAGCAGGAACAGGATCCCAAACGCAACCGCCGGGCGCCGTGTGGAGAACCATGCGACCAAACCGGCGCCGCCGACTGACAACGTGGCAAGACCCAGGCCGATCAGGGTGTGGTCACCAAGCAGCCACACGAAGGCGATGGCTGCAAGGACGATTACGGCAAGGAAGAGCGTTCGCCAGGATCTGCGTAGGTATCCGTTGTGCGGCAGGTTCATCCAGCGCTCCAGTCCCCTCGGATCTCGCGACGGCACAGACACACGGGCTCGCTCGGACTCCTTGGCGGGAAGAGCATAGCGGATGAGCAGCAGGCCAATGAAGCCGTCGCGGCTCCAGGAGCGCGGTGTTCGGACCATCGATCAGGAGACCGGAGCCATTCGCGGTGCCCCGCGGTCGTTCGATGGAACCAAGACGCTCGCGTTGATGTCATAGTAGGTCCCATGAGGCTCCTCAGTCTCCGGGCTTGGCTGCGAGCACTCCGCCATCCGCGGCGGAGTGCCGCTCGAATCGCCAGCGCTCGCGACGTCTTGTACGCGCGTGCCGAGCTCTCCTACGCCCAGCACGGCGAGGATCGCGTCCTCGCCGGGCTGCTGATAGGACGCCTCCCGGCTTCTACGTTGATGTGGGCGCTCACCATCCAATCCGCATCTCCAACACTGCGAACCTCTACCGCGCGGGGTGGCGTGGGATCGACATCGATGCGCGCCCGGGCACGATGCAACTATTCCACCGTTACAGACCACGTGATGTCGCCCTCGAGGTAGGGGTCGGCGTTGCCTCAGGATCGCTGCCTTTCTACGTCTTCGATGACGAAGCTGTGAACACTTTCTCCGCAGAATGGGCAAGAGAAGCAGTCGCCAACAAGCACAAGCTTGTGCGGACGATTGACGTCCCAGTCATGACGCTCGCCGAAATCCTCAGTCGCAACCTTCCCCCTGGGCAAGAGATCGACCTCCTCTCGGTGGACGTCGAGGGCCTCGATCTCGAAGTGCTCCAATCCAACGATTGGGACCGGTACCGACCCGGGCTCGTCATGGTCGAGGACCTCGGCATCGAGTCGCTTAGTCGCGCCGCGGATTCCCGGGTCGTCCAGTTCCTCAGCGGCAACGGCTATGACCCGATAGCGAAGACCACGACCACGCTGTTCTTCAAGCGGGTCGACAGGTAACGCTCGTACTCGACCGCCGAACAACGGCCTCCGTCTGCGAGTTAGGCGAGCACCCACACGCATGTGACTCTGGCGCCGCTAGCTTGGGCACGCCACGGCTTCCCGCTCGTCGAACAACGTAAGCGGCAACGAGGACCAATCAGCGCCGCCGGAGGAGCGCGTCCAGGAAGCGCCTCACTGATGCCGGGAGCCAGGCCCACAGCCGCGTGCCTATCCTGACATGACGGTGGTTGTAGCGTTGAAGCCACCAACCATCGCCCAAAGGATCGAAGGTGGGGACCTCCGTCCTGCGGAAGACGGCAGTCCGTCCTTGGACGACTTCGAGCAGTTTCCACATCTTGTCGTCGCGAAGGAACGTGAAGAGGGTGCGGATGGTCGGTATATGCACGTCGTCGACGACAGCAGCCCGCCGGTCCTCACGTGAGGATAGAAGTAGTAATACTCGAGATCCGGAAACGGGAAATCCGTGAGGCCCATCTATGAGTGCGACGTCGATGGGCTCTTCGAAGACAAACTTGGGGAGCGTCAGCTGGGTGGGGCCCTCGACCAGGCGGACCGTTGCGGGCTGGAACAGTTTGGACTTCCAAACCTGTGATATCGACTGGCCGTCGTTCAGCGAGAATGTCACGTGGCTGCCGCTGAAATGCGAGAAGAAGATGGTGCTTCTTCCCGAGCCCGTTTCGACCGAGTGCGCAACGCTTGGCCCCGCGTGACGAACGATCGAGGCGAGCGCATCCACTGAGAGCAGGCCTGCTGCGTGCCAGTCGGCGGGCAGTTCAGCTAGTTGGTCGAGCAGGCGATCCATGTCGGCAGGGCTACTGGTCACGGTTCTTCCCTCGAGCTTCTTCGTATAGTCCGGTGTTGGCTGGGGCGAACGTGGGCCTCTCTCAGGGACACCCGCTCTCGTAGCTCCCGCCAGCTCGCCCGCATTCGATGGCGACGGTCTTAGGTGTTACGGACGACATCGTACAGGTCTTCTTCGTAGTCGGCCGCGATCGATCGCCAGTCATAGCGCTCCTCCACAAGCCGCCGGGCCGACTCGGCCATCATCCGTCGGGCCGAGACATCGTCGAGGAGGCGGATGATCTCGTTGGCGAAGGTCTCCTCGCTGTCGGCAGTTCCGACATCGATGCCATGGCGAACGGAGATTCCCGCGCTCGCTACCGTCGTTGCCACTGTGGGTAGGCCAACCGCGAAGGCCTCAAGCAGCTTCAGGCGGGTGCCTCCGCCTGCTCGGAGCGGGGCAACGAACAGGTCGGCCGCCTCCAGGAAGGGCCGTACGTCCGGGACACGACCCACGACGTCTACGGCGTCTCCGCCCTGCTTCCGCAGCAATTCCGGCGCGCTGGCACCTACGAGGACCAGGCGAGCCGAGGGACGCGATCGCAGCACACGCGGGAGGATCCGATCGATCATCCAGTTCGCCGCATCCAGGTTCGGGAGGTACCCGAGAGTGCCCGTCATTACAAGGCTGTCGCCGCGGTTCACGGAGTGGTCCACGTACTCGAGGGATCGCAAGTCCGCGCCGCTGGGACGGACCGTTACCGAAGCCGATGGCACGAGATCCCGGAAAGCCAGCGCGTCTGACTCCGAGACGGCGACGGTTCGTTGGACGCGCCAAATCAGTCCGCTCTCGTAGGATCGCCACTTCCGTACATCCAAACGTGCACGGGCGCGGGCCATCCGTGTGGGCGCAATTCGGGCGACCTCGCCGCTAATCTGGAACTCCACGTTCTGCTGGTCGAGGATGACTGGTACGCCGGCCGCGATGAATTGGCCGGCATACCGTCCGACATGAGCCTGAACCAACAAGACGACATCGAACTGGCTAATCTCCTCGCGCCGCCAATCGATTCCCAACGGCGGACGACTCCACACTCCTTCCGGCATCGGCGAGACGAGTGCTGAGAACTTGGACCGGAGTGACCGGCGGGCCAAGGCGGGGAGGGCCCGAAGCTCGGGTCGCGGCCGACCGTTGGACCAGTCGAGGACGGGCTCGTCGGGTGGTGCTACCCACAGGGTGACTTCGTGGCCCAGCAACATCAACTCCTGCAGGAGGTGGTAGGCGCGCATCTTGCCGCCGCCGACGGGCGGGTACACGGCATACGGACTGATTGCCAGCAAGTGCAGGTGGCGACGTGATTCCATAGCGCCGGATTATGGCACCCCAATGTGCGACGGTTGGTGGCTTCGTCTCGGGGGCAAGCCGATCCTGTCGGTCCTACGTCAACGGTAGTCCGTCGCGGCTGTCCGGAGCTACCGGGACCAGACGCAGCACCCGTCCAAGACAGAATGCGGCGCCGGCCAGGAGCGCCAGGAACACGAGGAAGCTGATGCCGTTCGTCGTCCTCATCAGACGGAACCAGATGATGTCTGGCGTCCCGGTGTAGTGCTGCCAGGAGAAGACCGGGGCGAATGCCTCCAATTCGAACTGCTTCCAGAATCCCGAAGTGCCCTGGGTGTTGGCACCGTACCAGCCAAAGAACCCCTGCAGCTGATCGACACCGAGGTGCGCCGTGTTCTCCAGGAAGCCGACCAGCGCCAGGAGCGTGAAAAGCCCGCCCGTCAGGACACGTCCGGCGCGAGATGTGCTGGCCTGCAACGCGAACGCGGCCAGCAGGACCACGAGCGGCACCATCGGCACCAGATACCTCGGACCCCAGCACCAGCCGCCAAGATCCTGCCATCTGGCGTAGATGAGCACGTAGAGGGTCACCGGGAGGGCCAGCCCGATAAAGATGTGCATTCGCCCGCTCCTCAACAGGGCCAGCGACCCAATCAGCGCAAGGAAGGTCAGGGGAAGATACCAAAGGAAGCCGCGGCTCGGACTCATGAGTTCGGCGGCGAGGCCCCATGGAATCGAGCCGGTGAAGCCGGAGGCTGCCGGGCCGATATCGAACCAGGATCCGCGGCGCGCCTCATTGATCGCCAGGGTCACCGCCGTTCCGGCCGCGAAGCCTGCGATGAGTTCGAGGAAGGGCCGGAATCCCTCGGCGATCCTGGTCCACGCCTTTGTCGGGGTGACGAGAATCGTCCCGATGGTGACCGTGGTGATCGCGCCGTCGACGGGGCGAGTCAGGATCGCGGCGGCCACGATTAGCGCAATGAGCCCCGTCGGGGCTGGATCGGCCTGCCTGACCCGAATGCCCAAGTACACGGCTGTCACCAGCAAGAGGGCACTCAGCGGCTGGGGAAAGTCCGCACGCGCGTAGAAGAACAATGGGCCGGCGAACAGGGCGGCGAGCCCAACGGCGATCCCGACGCAGCGGCTCATCCCAAGGCGTAGCGCGAGCAGCGTGGTTGCCAGAGCTGTCAGCGAGCCAATCAGCGGCATGACCCACGAGGACATCGTGTAGACCGGATCGCCGTAGAGGAGGACCTGGTTGTACAGATCCGCGCTTGCGGTGGGCGGCTGAAGCGGGAGCAACGGCATGGCCAGAATCGAGGGCCGGCCAATAGGCGAGGGAGAGACCGATGGGCGTGATCGGATCCGTTATCGGTCCACCCCAGACCAGCGGAGGATCGTAGATCCAGCTGCCGTGGAACAACAACCGCTCGGCCACTCGGAAGTACTGAAGTCCATCGATGGAATAGAGGTGGCCACTGGCAACTGCCATGAGCGCCAGGAACGTGCCCAGAACCATGAACACGGCCGCCTTGCGTCCGAGCGAGGCAACGGCCGGCTGGTGTTGATCCGTCGTCGAGCGAGTCATCGTGTTCCGGACGGGTCTCCGTATGCGGGTATCAGATAGGGCGCCGCGCCACAACGAACATCTCGAGCCCGAAGTTCCACGGAGTCATGGCCGTCAGGATGGTTCGAATCCGGAACAGCGCGGTGCCGGCCGAGCTTCGAACGGGCGCGGCGTCGTCCACGTTGAGCTCCTCCACGGTGAAACCGCTCGCGGTCAGCCGGCGGCGCAGTGTTCCCGGAGTGAAGTGACTCAGGTGCGACTCTGAGCCGGGATACAGACGCACGTACCTCGGAAGCGACGGGCGGCCACGCAGGCGACGCAACGCTCGGCCCGGGACGGTCAGGCTGTGCGCGGCCGCGCCGTCGTTGGGCATGGCCATGATGAGCAGCCCGCCCGGCACAAGAAGCCCGCGACAGATGGCCAGGGCGGCGGCCGGCGAAGGGACGTGTTCGAGCACGTGCCACAGAGTGATCATGTCGTAGCCCCCACCGCCCATGTCCAGGGCCTCCAGTTGCCCGAGCCGGAGCTGGACGCCATAACGCTCCCGGGCGTAGCGAACCGCGGTTTCGGATACTTCCGTCCCGTCGACTGCCCAACCATCTTTCTTGGCCAGGGCGACGAACGTGCCAAGCCCCGCCCCGACGTCGAGCAACCTCCCCGCGGGCTTGCGCCCTCGCACCCGGGACCAGCGTCGCTCCCACAGCGCTTGTCTGGCAGCATCCACGGCAATCCAGGAGTCGTACTGGTCGGGCGCGGAGTAGGCGCGGGCGATCTCGCCCTGAGTTGGTCGCGGGGTCACGAATCGAAACGAACACGACTCGCACTGGACGATATCGGCAGTCGCGTCCACGCTCCTGAAACTGGAGCTACCGCACAGATCGCACGCGGCCACCGACTCATACTCGCCGTATCCGGCCTGTCTCGACTCGGAAGGTCCCGACGGGGGGCGGATGGCAAGGCGGTCCAGCGCTCCGATCTCGCGGCGTGACATGTCAGGCGGCCTGCCCGGACGGTTCCGCAGGCTCGGACGTGGATATGCCCGATGTGGGTAGGCTCCAGACCCGCAGGTGCAGCACCCACGTCATCGCGAAACCGACAGTCACCACAGGTAGGGTTGCCATGACGTGCAGCAGGACCACGGCCGCCAGGGCGGATGCCGGATCCTGACCGAGAAGCACCAGGGCGCTGACACCCACGAACTCGTATGTGCCAATCGAATTGGGTGCGGCCGGGATCGCCGTCGACAGCGCGATCCAGGCCATGGCGAACGCTGCCTGCGGCCAGGAGATGGAAAGGCCGA
>CAVSEO010000003.1:0-165930 GCA_963727005.1 uncultured Chloroflexia bacterium | reverse complement strand
GATGTCCGAGGCCACGCTCATGGCCGTCTGGCTGCCCGCCACCAGGATCTCCCATTCGCCTCGAAGGGGGGCCACCGACGCGAGGGCCAGGCAGATGTGGTGATAGCGGTCGATCAGCGCGGGATCGTAGGTCTTGCTCAGCTCCAGGTCTCGAGTCGCATCCCAGGGAGTGCACGCCAGCCGCGTGTCAAGGTCGCCCGCACGAGCGTAGATGGAATCGACGGCGCTCGAGCCGCCGCTCCAGGCCTGCGTCAGTCCGGCCTGGTCGATCTGGACAAGGTCGGTGAGCACCGTGCGGGCCGTCTTGCTGAGGAGCTCGACGTCGGCCTTCAGAGACACCAGGTCGCGGACCGCCGCATCGAGCTTCGCCGACAGCTCCTGGTCGGCCGCCCATGTCAGCTCCGGGCGATGGCCGGTCACCGGCTGAGGTTGTGTCACCGCGGCCATGCCTGCCGAACCGAATGCCAGGCCGGCGGCCAGGAGGAGCCATCCAAGCCGGCCCATCTGATTCCCGATCCCGTCCCTGATTCGATCGCCCCAGCCCAGGGGCTGCCCGTCTTCGCGGCGGACGGCATCGTCGTAGCCGTCGGAATCGCTTCCGGCCGGCAGCAGACCGTCTACGTTTCTCCGTTCGATCGGGCGGAGTCCCGAACGACCGGATTGGGTGGGCCCGGTGGGCTTGGTCATGGCCTGGCGATGCTACACCGGCGGGGCCCGTGCGAACCGGTCCCCGGCGGCACGGGGCCCGCGGCGGTGACGACCGGCCTACCCCAAGATGGTCCATTCGCCGTAGACCCGACCCCTCACGAGCGAGCGACACCTACCGAAACCGCTACTAGACGAGGCTGTCCTGCTCGTCCGGTTGTCGTTCACTGCCCCGACTCAGCGGAGACCATGGTCCTCTTGGCAAGGCTCAAGATGCCGGAATTCGCGCCGGCCTTCCGCGCGGGCGCTCGACCCCACGACATGGTGGGTCGGGTCCAGCTGCTTCTGCTTACGTTCGCCCTGGTCAATGCGGCCGGAGCTCTGGCCGTGGTGGTGGCTTCCAGCCCGCGGCCGTGGATCCTGTACGTCGCCGGGGTCGCCTCACCACTCGCCCTCGCGATCGTCTGGGTAGCGGTCTACCGCCGCCGTCGAATTCGACCTCCTGTCCGACGCCGTCGCCATCGGCGCGATATGCCTGATAACCATGGCCGTGGCCAGTCCGGGATTCCCCCAGACCGTAGCCCTGCTCACCGCGGCCGTCTTCCTCGGCTCGGCGTATGGGTCGCTGCCCAGGGTCACCTTCAGGACGGGCCTCCTGTCGGCGGTGGCGCTGGGGGTGGGGATCGACGATCCGGCCTCGCTGACGATGGCGCTCGTGCTGGCGGTGTCGTTCTTCGTCGTTGCCACACTGATGCATGGGATGGCCAGCTTCATGGCGCGCTACGAACAGACGGCCCAACGCGAGCAGATCCTGGCCGCCACGGGACTCGATCTGGTCTCCGCCGGCGATCTCCCGGCCATCGTCGCTTCCGCGATAGAAGGAGCCCACGCCCTGTGTGTGGACCTCCCCGGCGTGCGGGTGAGCCTGGCCGTAGTCGAAGGCACGTCCGCGCCGCCGGTTCGGCTCAGGGTGCTCGGTTCGGCCGGCCAGCGCGCCGCCGATATGCGGGATGCCGCAATCGATGTCGGGCGCCTCACCGCGCCCGGTTTCGGGCTGGCCGACCAACGCCTGTTCGGGACCTCGAGCGCCGCGGCGGCCAGCGCGGCGGCCACCGCCGAGGCCGACGAGGACGCCGAGGCCGCCGCCGTCGAACCGTCATTCCTCCCCGGAGAGGTCCTCGTCACCCGTATCAACGTTGACGGCTCCGCTCGCGGCGTTCTCCTGATCGAATCGCCCGGCCCCATCGGTGACGAGTTGCCGCGCGGCATCCACGCCCTGGCGACCCAGATCTCCCTGGCCATCTCCCGCATGGACCTGCAGTCCGAGATGGCGAGGCGCGAGGGTGCCGAGCGCTTCCAGGCCCTCGTTCAGAGTTCGAGCGACATGATCGGCATCCTTACGCCCGAGGGCCAGATCTCCTACCTTTCCGAGTCGGTGCGCCAGATCCTCGGCAGCGACCCCGAAGAGGTGATCCGCGCCGGCGGGGTCGGCCTGGTTCACCCCGACGACAGGGAGAGAGTCGCGCTCGACCTCGCCCAGGTCGGCGCGACGGCCGGTTCGTCGCGCGTCACCGAGTGCCGGCTGAGCCATGCCGACGGGTCGTGGCGGCAGGTCGAGATGCGGATGACGAACCTGCTCGGCGTTCCGTCCGTCAACGGCATCGTCACCAACACTCGCGACGTCACCGAGCGCCACAACCTGGAGGCCGAACTGCGCCACCAGGCTTTCCACGACTCGCTGACCGGCCTGGCCAATCGGGCCCTCTTCTCCACCATGATCGAGCACGCCCTCGCCTCCGCCAAACGCGACGGCGGCCTGGTCGCGGTCCTGTCTTGCGACCTGGGCGGTATGAAGCGTGTCAACGAGAGCCTCGGCCACAGCACCGGCGACGTGGCACTCCTCGCGCTCGCGGGCAAGCTCCGGAGCTGCGTTCGAGGAGCGGACACGGTCGCCCGCCTGGGCGGCAACAAGTTCGGTGTCCTGCTGGATCACCTTGGCTCCCCCATCGACGCCACGCTGGCGATGGCCAGGATCATGGCCCTTCTCCGCGAGCCACTCCAGCTCCCCGGAGCACTGGTCGAGTTCCAGCCGCAGATGGGGATCGCCGTCTCGACCGGCGGCGGCGAGTCGCCCGAGGAGATGCTCCGCGACGCCGCGGTGGCCATGGACCAGGCTCACCTGTGCGAGGGTGGCTTCGCCCTCTTCGATCCGGAGATGCACGCCGAGGCGGTCCGCCGCATCGAAGTGGAGACCGAGCTTCGAACGGCGATGGAGGAGCACCAGTTCGTGCTCCATTACCAGCCGACGATCGACCTGGCCTCGGGGACGATCACCGGCGTGGAGGCTCTGGTCCGCTGGCAGCACCCGCGCCGTGGCCTGATCGCACCAAACGAGTTCATTCCCCTGGCCGAAGAGACCGGGCAGATCGTCCCGCTCGGCAAGTGGGTCGTCCGCGAAGCCTGCCGGCAGGCAAGAGCGTGGCAGCTGGATATCCCATCGGTCGAGCCGATCACCCTCAGCGTCAACCTCTCGCCGCGCCAGCTGCGTCATGCCAACATCACCCGGGACGTCGCGGATGCCCTGGAAGACACCGGCCTGGCGCCGAGCCGCCTGATCCTCGAGATCACCGAGAGCGGCCTCATGACCGACACGGCGGCCACTCTCAACAGGCTTTTCGAGCTGAAGTCGCTGGGCGTGAAGCTGGCCATCGACGACTTCGGGACCGGCTACTCCTCGTTCGCGTACCTGCGCCGCTTCCCCGTCGACACGCTCAAGATCGACAAGTCGTTCGTGGACGGGGTCGCCACGGAGCCTACCGCCGGCGCGCTGGTCGACGCCATGATCCGGATCGCGAAGACGCTGAACCTGGAGACGATCGCCGAAGGCGTCGAGAAGGTCGAGCAGGCCGATCGTCTGCGGGCCCTCCACTGCGACACGGCCCAGGGCTACCTCTATTCCAGACCGGTCCCGGCCGAAGAGCTGGCGGCTCTATTGCGCGAGGGCGGCACGATCGGCCACCCATCGAGGGCGCATGCGGCCTAGGGCGACGAGCTGGCCTGTCCCGCACCTTCCTAGCCTGGGCCCCCGGTCCGCTGTCTCCTCCGCGGACCGGGTCGCCCTGGCCCGCTCACCGCTCCCCGGCAGGCCGGCGACGGGCGTTGCCGCGCTTTCTCGTCGCGCCACGGCCGGGCGACCAGCGAGGAGCCTCCTCTTCGTCGCGCCCCTGCCCCACCGAAGTCCCCGCCGGGGCCACGAGCCCGGGCCGGCCCGAGGCGGGAGCTGAGAGTCGCTGGCGGTCGAGCCGATCGATCAGCCAGCCCGTCCGGACGGTTCGCGCGCCCAGTCTCCGCGCCGCGTTCGATAGCTCGATGTCGTCGGTGATAACCAGCGTGCCCGAGGCGTCGAGGCGGGAGCGGTCGCCCAGCAGGCTGGTGATGAAGTCGTCGGCGGTGCCACGGCCGGCGTATCGGACCTCCACGCCCGAGGCAACGTGCCGGGCGACGAGGCCGTGTTCGGGCGAACCGTCCAGGACGACGGTGATGGCCACGGCCGGCGGCACGAGCGCCCGCATCCGCCCGATCAGCGCGGCGGCAGGTGCCGGCGTCCTGGACCGCCGGATGGCGTACAGCACGTTCGTGCCGTCCACGACCATGCGGTCGATCCCCTCCAGCACGCGCCGGTCGTCAGGCATCGCCTGCTCGTGCTTCCGCCGCACGCGCTCGGTTCCGGCCGGTCGTTCGGCCGTCCGACACACGCCCTTGCGGCTGGTCCGGTAGCATCGCGCTCATGCTCCTGCTGGTCGATCTCGACGGCGTCGTCTATCGCGGCGCGAAACCCGTGCCCGGCGTGGCCGCCTTGCTGGCCGCCCGAGCCGCTGCCGGCGACGACATCGTGTACGTCACCAACAACGCGATGACGTATCGCACCGACTACGTCACGCGCCTCCAGAGTATGGGGGCGCCGGTGAGTCTCGACCGAATCGTTACCTCGGCCCGCGCGATGGCTCTCTATCTGGCCGAAGCGACGCCCAGGCCGAAATGCGCCCTGGTGGTCGGGGGCGCCGGGCTCGTGCGCGAATTGGGCGACGTCGGGATCGAGACCATGCTTTCGGCCGACGCTGCCGCGCTGTGGAGCGCCAACGGCCGGAACGCCGCCGCCGCGGTCGTCGGAGTGGATACGGTCGTCGTGGGGCTCGACACCGAATTCACCTACGCGCGGATGGCCGTCGCGGCGGGCGCGATTCGCGGTGGGGCGCGTTTCGTGGCCACCAACCGCGACCCGATCTACCCGATGGAGCACGGCCTGATGCCGGGAGCCGGGTCCATCGTGGCGGCGATCGAAGTGGCTTCGGGCGTGACGCCGGTCTCGATCGGCAAGCCGGCGCCTCTCCTGCTGGAGGTCGCGGCGCACGCCGTTGGGCGTCCCGTGACCGAAGCCGTGATGATCGGCGACAGTCTGATCACCGACATTCCGGCGGCCCGGGCAGCGGGCGCGCGCTCGGTGCTCGTGCTGACGGGCATCACGACGGCCGGGCAGGTCGCCGCGCTTCCGGCCGCGGAACGCCCGACGGAGGTGGCCGCGGATTCGGCCGAGCTTTCGGCGGCCCTGGATCGGTTGGCCCGCGGGTAGGCGGCTCGCTGGCGCCGCGCCACGGATGGCGTGGCCGGGCCGCGCGCGCCGACCAACCCGGGATTCTCCCCAATTCCACCACCAGCGGAGTTAAGTGCGGAGTCGGGCTCCGGGCGGCCCATCTGTGACCCTCCGCGGGCCTCGATCGGCTGGATCCACGCTCAGACTGTCCGGCCCCTGACCGCCGCGGGCATCCGGGTCCCGCGTAGCACCACCGCCAGTGGAATTGAGAGGAAATCCGAGTGCCGGGCCCTCCTCGGTTCCGTCGGGCCGCCGCGCCGGCGACGTCGGCGTGGGCCACGCCGCAGCTCGACAGACGGCGTATAATAGAACAGACGTTCCGTTGGACGTGCCCCGGAACACCGACCGGGCCCGTCCGGCGGCCTGCGGGACCACGTTGCGCGGCGGCATGCGCGGGCGTCCGGAACGTGGCCGGGACGCTCGTCCACACGGCGTCCACAGACGATCCCCAGGGCATGCACAGCGGCCCCGGCGGTTCTCCACAGAATCGGGGCCAAGCGCTAGATGTAGGGGTTGCGGATGGCAGGATACCACAACATCTTGTGTTTTCGGGGCTTGACTGGGGTCCGCGGCGGGCGTACATTCGACCGGTTGCGTCGGCCGCCAGGCGAGTCAGGCGAGCGCCAGAACCGCGCGACAGATAACGCCCGAGGCGGCCCCAGGAAGCGACCGAAAACGAGAAGGGACGGCGGATCGAAGGAGCGAGCCTCGCAGTCTATCGAGGTGAGGCTGCGAATCTCCGATTCCGGGCCGCAGGGAGACCGGCCACACCGACCTCGCGCGCCAGCACGGACCTCGCACGCCAGCCACGAACTTCACGCCACGCCGCCACGAACCACGCCACGCCGCCACGAACCACGCCACTGGACAAGCCACACCGATGAAGACGCCGCGGAGATACAACAGAGGTGCAGGAGATGAATCGAGCCGCCGAGCGCGCCCCCTCAGCGACCGCCCCGATCGGGATCCCAGTCATGGATGAGAGCCTCGCGCCCGCGCCGGGGGCAGGAGCGGCCACGGCCGCCACTCGCCACGGCCTCCGCCACCGCCGCCATGCTCCCCGACGGCCGCTTCACCGGCATCGGCGTCAAGGGCCTCACGTTCCCGCGCCGCTGGACCCGCCCCGGCGTCCACCCCTACGACGAGATCGAGTGGGAGACCCGCACCGCCGCCATCGGCAACGAGAAGGGCGTCAACGTCTTCGAGCAGAAGGACGTGGAGGTTCCCGCGTTCTGGAGCCAGCTGGCCACCAACGTCGTCGTCAGCAAGTACTTCCGCGGCCACCTCGGCACGCCCGAGCGCGAAACCTCCGTCCGCCAGCTGATCGACCGCGTCGTCAACACGATCACCGCCTGGGCCGAAACCCAGCACTACTTCGCCACGGACGAAGACCTCCGCGCCTTCCAGGCCGAGCTGACCCACCTGCTCGTCCACCAGAAGCTGGCCTTCAACTCGCCGGTCTGGTTCAACGTCGGCGTCGAAGAGCACCCCCAGTGCTCCGCCTGCTTCATCAATTCGGTCCAGGACACCATGTCCTCGATCATGGACCTGGCCAAGACCGAGGCGATGCTGTTCAAGTTCGGCTCGGGCGCCGGCTCGAACCTGTCGCACCATTCGATCGAGCAAGGAGAAGATGTCGGGCGGCGGCACCGCCTCCGGCCCGGTCAGCTTCATGCGCGGCTACGACGCCTTCGCCGGCGTGGTCAAGTCGGGCGGCAAGACCCGCCGCGCCGCCAAGATGGTGATCCTCGATGTCACCCACCCCGACATCCAGGAATTCATCAACTGCAAGCTGCGGGAGGAGAAGAAGGCCTGGGCCCTGATCGAGGCCGGCTACGACCCGAGCTTCACCGGCGAGGCCTACGGTTCGGTCGCCTTCCAGAACGCCAACCACTCCGTCCGCGTGACGGACGACTTCATGCGCGCGGTCGCGGCCGACGGCTCCTGGACCACCCACGCCGTCGTCGGCGGCGCCCCGATGGACACCTTCAAGGCCCACGACCTCTTCCACGAGATGGCCGAAGCGGCCTGGGTCTGCGGCGACCCCGGCATCCAGTACGACACCACGATCAACGACTGGAACCCGGTCGCCAATTCGGACCGCCAGCACGCCACCAACCCGTGCTCGCGAGTTCAGCTTCCTCGACGACACCAGCTGCAACCTCGCGTCGCTCAACCTGATGAAGTTCGTGCGCGACGACGGCGAGTTCGACGTCGAGGCGTTCCGGTACGCCAGCCGCCTGACCATCACCGCCCAGGAGATCCTGGTCGACAACGCCAGCTACCCCACGCCCAAGATCACCGAGAATTCGCACCTCTTCCGGCCCCTCGGCCTGGGCTACGCCAACCTGGGCGCCCTGCTGATGAGCCGCGGCCTCGCCTACGACTCCTCCGAAGGCCAGGCCTACGCCGCCGCCATCACCTCGATCATGACCGCCGAGGCCTACCGCCAGAGCGCCATCGTCGCCCGCGACCACGGCGGCCCGTTCGCCGAATACCGCAAGAACGAGGAGCCGTTCCTGCGCGTCATCGAGAAGCATCGCGACGCCGCCCACGGCATCCCCGACAAGCAGAGCGTCCCGGCGGACATGCACCGCGCCTCGCGCGACATCTGGGACGAGACCCTGGTCCTGGGCAAGGCCCACGGCTTCCGCAACGCCCAGACCACCCTGCTCGCCCCCACCGGCACCATCGCTTTCATGATGGATTGCGACACCACCGGCATCGAGCCCGACATCGCCCTGGTCAAGTACAAGAAGCTCGTCGGCGAAGGCTTCCTCAAGATCGTCAACCAGACCGTCCCGGCCGCCCTGCGCAAGCTCGGCTATTCGGCCGCGCAGGTCGATGCCATCGTCGCCTACATCAACGAGCGCGAGACGATCGAGGGCGCGCCCGAGCTGAAGCCCGAGCACCTTTCGGTCTTCGACTGCGCCTTCAAGCCGATGAACGGCACGCGCTCCATCCACTACCTGGGCCACCTCCGCATGATGTCGGCGGTCCAGCCCTTCCTCTCGGGCGCGATCAGCAAGACGGTCAACATGCCCGAGGCGGCCACCCCCGCGGAGATCGAGACGGTCTACCTCGAGGGCTGGAAGATGGGCCTCAAGGCGATCGCGATCTACCGCGACAACAGCAAGCGCTCACAGCCGCTCAACACGGGCAAGAAGAAGGACACCGACTCCGCGGCCGATCTCGCCGGGGCCGCCGCCGCGCTCGCCGCCGACCATGGTCCCCGAGCCGAAGCCGTACCGGCGCCGCCTCCCCATCGAGCGCAACGCCATCACTCACAAGTTCGACATCGCCGGCCACGAGGGCTACATCACCGTCGGCCTCTACGACGACGGCCAGCCGGGCGAGGTCTTCCTCAAGATGGCCAAGGAAGGCTCCACGATCTCGGGCCTGATGGACAGCTTCGCGACCATGGTCAGCGTCGCCCTGCAGTACGGGGTGCCGCTGCACGACCTGGTCCACAAGTTCGCCCACGTCCGGTTCGAGCCGTCCGGCTTCACCGCCAACCCGGAGATCCCGATCGCCAAGTCGATCATCGACTACATCTTCCGCTGGATGGGATCGCGGTTCCTGCCGCCGGAAGACCGAGCCACGCTTGGTCTAGTCGACCGGACGTCGACCGGCGAATCGTCTGTGCAGCCTCTCAACCTGGGTCTCGGCGGAACCTCCTCCGCAGATTCTGGTGGCGCCGGGACCTCAGGGAGCGGTGCGTCTGGCGCCGCCGGGCAAGCTTCACCGGGGAGTGGCAGCGCCGGCGAAGCCGGCCCGGCCGCTGACGCGGCCGAGAGCGGCAGCTCCACGACCGCCACGGCCACCACGCCGCCCGCCAGTGAGCGGCCCCTCGACACTCCCCGCTCCGACGCCACGCCCGTAAGTGGCAACGGCAACGGGAAGAGCAACGGCTCCGCCGGCATCCGCGCCGCCCTGGGCAACCTCGGCATCGGCAAGGCCCAGGTCACCTTCAGCGCCCAGGCGGACGCCCCCTCCTGCGCCGAATGCGGCTCGATCATGGTCCGCAACGGCAGCTGCTACAAGTGCCTCAACTGCGGCTCCACGAGCGGGTGCTCGTAGCCGTTTCAAGGAAGTCACCGGGTAACCGCCGCCGGACATAGCAACGTGGCCTGCCTCTGGGCCAATTCGGATATCGCGGAGATCGAACCTTCGTCGGGCGCGGAGTCCCCGAGCAGCTCCAGACTGAGCTGGAACGCGATGGCGCGAACTGGTGGCCGGTGAAGGGCGGGGTTTTCGATCTCCGTCGAAGATGCGACCGCGGCTATGACTGAGTTCCTCGTGCGTCTGGCCGAGTTTCATCTGCATTGACGTCCGTGCCGGGTGCCCTCTACGCGTCCTTGAGCTTGCGTCCGAGGCGACGCGACCGGTAGGTCTCCCGGGCCACGAGATGGCGTTCGTGATCGATGTCCAGAAGGGCATCGACTCTTGCTGATCGGGGCGTTGCCGTGACCGCGCCACACCAAGGAGCCTGAGGCCGCCCCGAACCAGCCCAGCACGCCCCGGTTCCGGCAGGCGCACCTCCCGTACCTCGGAGCGGAACAGCTCGGGGTGACGGCGCCACTCGACCCGCGAACAACGCCAATCTGGGCCAGACGACGACGGACCGAGTCAGGAGGAGGTGCAGCCATGCCGACAGTCAAGTCCAAGGACGGAACGGCCATCGCCTACGACAAGCAGGGTTACGGACCGGCCCTGATCCTCGTCGATGGGGCGCTGGGTAGCGGGCCGCGGCCTCCGGGTCGGAGCTGGCGAAGCTGCTGGCGAGCGACCTGACCGTCTACAACTACGATCGGCGCGGCCGCGACGAGAGCGGCGACACCAAGCCCTACGCCGTCGAGCGCGAGGTGGAGGACATCGAGGCCCTGATCGACGAAGCGGGCGGCTCCGCCTTCGTCTACGGCATCTCGTCCGGAGCCGCGCTGGCGCTCGAGGCCGCGGCCCGGCTGGGCGGCAAGGTCAAGGCGCTGGCGCTGTACGAGCCGCCGTACGGCTCGCCTGCCGGCGGAAACGGGCCCGACGACTACGAACCCAAGGTCAACAGGCTGCTCTCCGAGGGCAAGCGCGGCGAGGCCGTCGAGCTGTTCATGACCGTCGTGGGCGTGCCGCCGGACATGATCGCGGGCATGCGCCAGTCGCCGGCATGGGCGGGCATGGAGGCGATCGCGCCGACGCTCTCCTACGACGCCGCCTGCATGAACGGCTTCATCATCCCGTACGACCGGGCGGCCGGATCGAGGCGCCGACGCTGGCGATGAACGGCGGCGAAGGCTTCGACTTCATGAAGACCACGGCCCACGCGCTGGCGGAGACGATCCCGCACGCCCGCTACGAGGAGCTGCCCGGCCAGCCCCACGCCGTGGACGCGAAGGTTCTCGCGCCGGTGCTGGCCGACTTCTTCTGCGTATCGCCTGCCATAGTCCGCAGATGAAGCTCGGGTGGCCGATATTCATCGGAGTCGTTGTCGACGACTTCGAGGCGGAGCGATGAGTTCTACCGCGACACCCTTGGCCTCGCGGAGACCGAGGCAAGCGACGGCTACGCCCAGTTCGACATGGGCGGAGACCTCTTTGAGCTGATGCCACGCAGCTCGTTCCCTCCAAACGACGAGCGTGGCTACCAGGTCAGCTTCGCCGTCGAGGACATCGAGGCTGCGCGGGTTCAACTGCTCGAGGCGGGGGTGACGCCGATAGGTGAGATCGAGGGCGGGCCGGATTCGGCCTACCGCTGGTGCTCCTTCCGCGACCCCGAAGGCAACGTCTTTGGAATCACGCAGCGAAGCCGCTAGCGCAGCGAATGAGATGAGAGTCGCGGTCATCTACGGCAGCCGCCTCGGCGCCACGCGCGGCATCGCCGAGCGCATCGCCGCACGGCTCGGCTCGTCCGGCCTGGATGTCCAGATCGAAGCAGCGGAGCGGGTCGGCGATCTGCCGGCGGCCGACGCTTACGTCATCGGCAGCGGCGTCTACGGCCAGCACTGGATGAAGCAGGCGTCCGCGCTGGTGAAGCGGAGCAAGACGGCCCTTTCAGCTTGCCCGGTCTGGCTCTTCAGCGTCGGTCCGGTCGGGAAATGGGCCACGTCCAGCTCGCCGATCGAGCCGAAAGAGATCGCCGGTCTCCGACGGTCGATCAGGCCCGTCGACCATCGCGTCTTCGCCGGGGCACTCGACCGGGGTACGCTTGACGGCAGCGACCTCAGCACCGTCGAACGCTTCGTCAGCCGGAAGTTCATGCCCGAGGGCGACTGGCGCGACTGGGCGGCGATCGACTCCTGGGCCGACGGTATCGCACTTCGCCTGCGGCAACGCCGGTAAGTCGCCGCGACGCCTGCCTCAGCAGGTGACGTGGAAGATCGCGTAGACCTCGTCCGCGTCCAGGTCCTTCACCAGCTTGCAGGCCTCTTCGGTCGGCAGCGCCTCGATCTCGATACCGCGCCGGGCCGCTTCCTCGCGGACGTCGGGCCAGATCGGCAGGTCGCCGTGCGCGCCCGTCCCGATGATCAGCCGCTTGCCGCCCCAGGGGATCTCCTCGGCCGCGGTTAGCGGGGTGTGGCCCCACTTCTTGGCGTAGCGCTCCTTGGACGGCCCCTTGTCGCGCTTGCGGATCTTGCCGCCGTCCACGACCACGTCCTTGCGGTACATCTCGCCGTCGATCTCGAGATGCCCGAACGAAACTAGCTTGGCCTTCACTCCCCGATTCTCCCACGGGCGGTCGAGGGCGGCAGGCGATGGCGAGTCGGCCGCGACCAAGGGAGCCGCGACCGACCCATCGATCGACTGAACGGCTACCTAGACGCTTGGGGCTGAAGGCGAGGCGGACGGCGTGGGTACGGTCTGGCCGCCACCGAAGCTCGGGGGGCCCTTGCGGACGTTCGAGCCCGCCTGGACGGCCGTGGCCGTGAGCGATCCGTCGGCGTTGAGCGTTCCCTGCGCCTGGATCGTGTAGCCCACCGCGACGCTGTCCAGGGTCGCCGACGCGACGCCTCGCACGGAGTACTTCGTCGAGGACGAGACGTTGACCGTGACCGTCTTGCCGGCCGCGGTCGTGACCACGATCGTGCTTGCGGTCTTGCTGGCGACCGTGCCCAGACCTGGGCGGGCTGGATGTTCACCGCCGTGGCGGTGAAGTTGCCGGACGAGTCAACGGTTCCGCGGGCGAGGATCCGGACGCCCACCACGATGGCGCTCTGGCCGACCGTGGCGCCGCCCATCGTGTAAGTCGTGGAACCGGTCAGGGTCAGCGTTCGCGTCGAACCGCCTTGCTGACTGATCGTCACCGAGTTCGAGCCGAGGGCCGTGACCGTCCCGAAGGCCGTCGGCGCGACCTGGCCGCGATTGGTGCCGGGTCCGAAGCCACCCTGGCCGAAGCCGCCGGGTCCCATCCCGCCCTGGCCCATCCCGCCCTGGCCCATCCCGCCCTGCCCCCCGAAGCCGGGATTGCCCGGAGGCAGGGTGGACTGAGCCGCCGGAGCCACGTTGTTGCTGCTGCGATTTCGACACGCCGACGGCGTAGGCCACCGCGGCCACGCTCACAAACACGAGTGCGCCGGCCAGCACGTAGGCGAGCAAGCGCGATTTCGGAGTCATGGTTTCAACCTCTTGTCACTGCCGGCTTCGGGCGAATTGGCGCCTGCCGGCGGATGCACCGGGATAGTGGGCCCCGTCTCGGGTCCCAGTCTGCGCTCACTAGACCACGTTCTGCTCAAGGAATACTGAAGATCGGGCTCGCCTGTCTGTGTCCGCCGTGCGGACGGTTGTCTACTGGTGACCGACCGCACCGCCTTATGAAGCCGCCGGATGCCGAGTGACCTATTGACAGTCGAGCGAAAGCCATCGACACTCGATAGATGAACATGCTCGCAAGTCGGCTTCTCCGCGTCGCTCTTGTCGTCCTCCTGCTCGGAACCGTGCTCGCGCAGGTACTCCTGCCCGTGCTCGCGTCCCAGGAAGGGAGGATCTTCCCCGAAGTCGCGTACCTCGTCGTTCCGTACTCGGTGGCCGCCATCCTCTTCATCGGATGCGGTCAGGTGGCGCTGCTCGCCGTCTGGCGGCTGCTGTCCATGGTCGACGGCGGGGTCATCTTCACCCGCCGCGCCCTGCGCTGGGTCGACGTCATCACGGCCTGCGGGGCGGTCGCCACGGTTCTGAGCGCAGGCGTCTGGATCCACATGCTCAGCTTCGTCCCCGGCGGCGGCGGACCAATGATCTACTACCTGGCCGCCTGCGTCGCCGGCGGGCTGGCGTTCGTGCTCCTCATGGTCGTCATGCGAGGCCTGCTCGAGTCGGCGATCGCCGACCGCACCGAGCTCGACGAGGTGATCTGATGGCCGTTATCGTCGAGCTCGACGTCATGCTCGCCCGACGCAAGATGTGCGTGGGCGACTTTGCCAACGCCGTCGGCATCACCCCGGCGAACGTCGCCGTTTTGAAGAACGGGCGCGCCCGAGCCATCCGCTTCACCACCCTGGACTCGATCTGCCGGGTGCTCGATTGCCAGCCGGGTGACATCCTCCGGTGGACCGCCGACCCGCCCGCCTAGCGGCGACGCGTGCGAAGTTGGCCATCCTCGCCGCCCTAGTTGTTCGCGCCGTCGCCCTCCGCGAGCACGGAGCCGTCGCTTGCCAGGAAGCGCCAGTGAACGCTCGGCAAAGGCGACTGCGCCTGGTTCGGAATTACCGCCAGGAACGTGCCGTCCGGCTGGATCTTGGCCGAGCCCGCCGGAATGGTCTCGACGCTCGCCGGCCTCAATCGGGACAAGCCCGAACATGTACAGGTCGGAGACGCCCTGCCCCAACGATTTGGACGATGAGAATCGAACCGCCGGCGTGCCTGTTGGCGTGAATTGGATCTTCACATCCGCGCGCCCCTGGGCTGAACTGGTCAAGACGACCGAACCGCCGTCTCGGCTGACGCTCACCTGCCCGGAGGGTCCGCCGCCTCGGAGCAGCCGGTCGCGACCATGGCCGCGGCAAGGACTAAGACCGCGAACCGCCGACCCAACATGCCCACTCGCCGCATCGGGCTACGCCGGGACCGAAGCCGGCGTCCAGACCGCGGTCACCACCACTCCCAGCAGAACCCCGTCGATCGCCAGGCCCAGCAGCAGCTGCGGATCGAAGAAGAGCGCCAGCATCACCACCGAGATGACGGCCGACACCGCGACCAAGGGCCGCCACCAGCCGGACGGCACGACGATGCCCGCCGTCGCCAGGCCGGAGAGCACGAATGCTCCCGCCACGGCGATCACGAGCGCGGCCCCGACCACTCGGATCAGCCCAACGTCCAGTCCGGCGTTGCCGACGAGCCAGGACTGGCCGAGGTCGAACGGCCACTCGGGCCCGGACCCAGAGGCGGCGGGCGCAGGCACGAAGAACAGAAGGTGGATGAGGCCGTGGGCCACCAGGAATCCGGCCAGCAGCCACTTCCCCAGCGAGTTCTCGCTGGAGAGCAACCACCAGATCGCCGCGGCGATGCCCACGAGCACGATCGCGAACGGAACCAGACCGCCGATTGTCTTCGCCATGTCACTCCCGAGCATGACCCGCCTCCCAGGATTGCCCCAGTCGCTTGTTAGCAGGCCGTTCCCAGCGGCCGGCCCATGCGACTCCCTCATCCTAGCGACCCGCGTGCTCGGTGGAGCGGCCCGGCGGGTCAGCGGATGCCCGTGTCGTACTGGAAGTCGACGGGCCCGGTCTCGAACGCGTCGAGCGCCACCGTCACCGGCGCCGGCGCGTTCATCAACCCCGAACCGGGAGCGCCGTCAGCGTGTAGGTACCGTAGCCGTGGATGGTGATGCGGTAGCTTCCGTCCGGCGGCGGTCGTGGCCCGAGCAATCTCTCCCCGGCCCGCGAAGCTGGCGGTGACAACGGCACCGGCGACGGGTCGCGGCGCGCAAGAGGAGGGCAGCGGGCTCCCTCGACGGGGAGACCGGCCCGGCCGTCACGGTGCCGACGACATAGCTCATGGGTCCGGCTGGCAGCGGTTCGGACTCCTGGGAGGATGGGCTGGGCGTCCGCGTCTGCCCGAACCGGAGCGCGGTGCCGACGGCAAGCACGGCCACGATGGCGCCCACCAGCAAGAGTGCGATCGGCCATCGCGAGGGAACCTTCGCCGGGATGGGGTCGTCCACGCCGCTACCCTACCAGCCGTGTCTGGCGCTAGGGCTCGCCGAAGATGGCGTGGCCGCCGATACGACGCCAGCGGATCCCGGGCTCGCCGCCTATCTGGATCCACTCGAAGGGTGGTCGAGATGACTGCGTCGACCACGCTAGACCCGCTCGATCACCTGAGGCTTACCTGCCATCGTCGCGTCAGGCGGGCCGGCTGCTGGTTCGGCGGCTCCCGCTGTCGATCCTCGTGGTTCGGCACGTCGGTTGAGCAGGACGACCAGACAGTCGGTCGCCCCGAAAGCCAACCAAGCGAGGAGATCGACAGATGGCAACCCATGTGATCCATGTCGAGGTCGTGGGCCGCGACGGCGCCAAGCTCCAGAAGTTCTACGCCGACGCGTTCGGCTGGGGCCTCGACACCAGCAACCCCGACGGCTACGGGATGTATCGCGAACCGAGCGGCCTCACCGCCGGGATCGGCAAGAGCCAGGACGGCGGCGCCGGCCACGTGACTTTCTACGTCCACGCCGACGACCCGGAGGGGACCCTCAAGCGAGTCGAGCAGCTGGGCGGCAAGGTCATCATGCCGCTCACCAAGGTCGCCCCCGAAACGACGATCGCGCTCTTCGCGGACCCGGAGGGCCACATCGTCGGCCTGATGTAGTCGCAGACGGGTTCTGACTCGGGCGGACGAACGCGCATGCGGGACTCCGCCCGAGCCGATTCCAGGGTTGCGGCGGGCGCCATAGTCTGATATTCTCGACTTCTAGACTTCTAGAGGTCAGAAATGGACGACGACGCGATTTCCCGCCTGGAGGACCTGGAGCGCCGCATAGGGGCTCTGGAGGTGGTCACGCTTGCCGTGAACCAGGCCCCACCATCCCCTATGGCGGATCTGCGGCAGCTGGATGAGCTGCGCCGTCGCGACGGACCTCGGTATGAGCGGGGCAACATGAGGGGCGCGGTCGCATATGCGGGCTCAGCCACTCTCGGCGACGGCGAGGTTCTGTGGGCCGGGGAGCACGGTCTTCCGGACATCTGGGACCTCGAGCCGGTCGGGTTGGCGCGACTGATGGCGGCCTTGGGCCACCCAACCCGGTTGGCTCTCGTTCGTGCCCTTCTCGCCGGCGCCCGAACCAGCCAGGAGTTGCAGGCTGTCGTCGGCTCGGAGTCCGCCGGCCAGCTCTACCACCACCTCAAGGATCTGCTCGCGGTCGGGGTCGTCGACCAGACGGGCCGCAGCCTCTACCGAATCTCCGCCAGCCGAGTCGTTCCGCTCCTGGTGATCCTCGCCGCAGCCGGAGACGTAGCCAGCCCGCACGAGCCCACCGGCGAGCCGGCGTCGACTGAGCCGAAGGAGCGCTGACCCATGAGTCCGCTCCACATCCCGTTTCGCCATTCCCGCTCCGCCGGCGATGACTTCCTGCGAGCGAACCGATTCGCAGAGGCCGAGACTTCGTTCGTCGGAGAAGCCGCGTCCAGGCCTCGCGATCCCCGACCCTTGCTGGCTTCGGGCCATCTCGCCCTCATGAGAAACGACCTCGCGGCCGCGGAGCGGCTGCTGTCCGAGGCCGTCGCACGCGATCGAAAGTGCCGCCAGGCAAGCGAGTTGCTGGCCGAGGTGAGCTACCGGCGCGACGACTTCGGGACGGCGGCGACACACCAGCGTGCGGCCGGCAACGACCCGATCGCCGCCAAGCTCGACTCCTTCGCCGGTCGCCGACCGTATGTCATCGAAGGCCCGGAGTCCACCCGCGTGCCGTTCGTTCGAACCGATCCCCTGCCCATCGTCATGGTCCGCCTCAACGGCGGCGCGGAAGTCCCGTTCTTCCTGGATACCGGCGGTGCGGAAGTCATCCTGGACGCGAGCTTCGCCAGAGCGTCCGGCGTGCAGCTCTTCGGCAGTCAGACGGCCTTCTTCGGCGGCGGCAAGACGGCCGGGCTCGGCCATGGGGCGGCCGACTCGCTGACGATCGGCGACACGACGGTGCGCAACCTGCCCGTGAACGTGCTCGACCTCGCGCCGATGGGGCCGATGCTGGAGACGCCCGGTCTGGCCGGCTGCATCGGGACGTGCCTGCTGTATCGCTTCCTTGCCACGATCGACTACCCGGGAGAAGCGCTGGTGCTGCGCAGAAAGGCCTCGCTGAGCGAGCCTGCCGGTGGAGCGATCGACGTCCCCTTCCTGCTGGCCGACGACCACTTCATGCTGGCCCTGGGGAAGCTGAATGACGGTCCATCTACCACGTTCTTCGTCGACAGTGGGCTCGCCGGAGGCGCGTTCGCCTGTCCGGCATCCACACTCAAGGAAGCAGGCGTCACGCGTGGATCTGGTCCGACCGTCGAGGGGCACGGAGGCGGCGGCGCGATGAAGGTATGGCCCTTCGACGTGGCGTCGCTATCCCTCGGCGGCGCCCGGCAACAGGGTCTGCAGGGAATCGCCGGGGCGTTCCCGCCTCAGCTCGAGTGGGCCTTCGGCTTCCGCATCGGCGGCCTTATCTCTCACGGATTCCTGCGTTCCTACGCGGTCACGTTCGATTTCGAGCGCATGGCGATCCGCCTGGAGCCGGCATCGGTCTAGGCTCCGGCTAGCCCTCGAACGCGCGGCGCAGCGCGGCGACGTCGATCTTGCTCATCTTCAGCATCGCCTCCATGGCGCGGCGGGCCCCTTCCGTGTCCGGGTCGCCGAGGATCTCGCCGAGCTGGCGAGGGATGATCTGCCACGAGACGCCGTACCGATCCTTCAGCCATCCGCATTGGCTCGGCGTGCCACCGCCCTCTGTCAGCGCGGCCCAGAGGCGGTCGACCTCCGGCTGGTCCTCGCAATCGATCACGAACGAGATCGCCTCGGTGAAGTGAAACTAGGACCGCCGTTGAGGCCGGTGAACCGCTGGCCGGCGAGGGTGAAGTCAACCGTAAGCACCGCCCCAGCCGGTGTGCTCGGGTTGTCCGCGGGGGAGCGCATCACATTGTCGACCCGGCTCTCGGGCAGCAGCGACACGTAGAAGTTCGCCGCCTCTTCCGCATTGCCGTCGAACCATAGACAGGGTGTGATCTTCGACATGGAGTTCCTCCGGGAAGTGCCGGTGGCGTCCGGGATGTGGTCTGAGTGCGGAGACTGGCCTCATCGGACCGAGCTGGGAAGCCCGATACCGCCAGACGGCACGGCCGCACAGGGCACGAGACTCCGCCATGACCCGGCTCTGATCGGCGAGTTCGATCGCGAGCCACGCCCGGGCAGTTCGCGGCGTCCGCTTATGGCAGGCCCAGGACGACGATCGTGCCATCGCCGGTAGCCGTGTAGACGCGCCCGTTCACGACGGCAGGCGAAGCCATGCCGGCCATCGTCATCGTTCCCGTCATGTCGAACGTGTAGAGCGAGGCTCCCGTTGCTGCGTCGTGTACCACCAGGCTGACGTCGGTGCCGGCATATACGACGCCGTTGGCCAGTACCGGCGCACCCCAGACTTCGCCCTCAGGGGGGGCAGTCCAGAGAGTGGCGCCGGTCCGCGAGTTGAACGCCCGCAGACCCTCGTCGATCGACCCAATGACTACCGTGCCATTGCCCGCGGCCGGGGTCACGTGGATGTCGTCGCCGGCATAGCTCTGCCACAGCAGCCGCCCGTCGGAGACCTGAAGAGCGCTGATGTTAAATCCACCGCCTTCGGCCCCGTTGGAGATTCCTTCGGGTACGTAGACGATGCCCGAGTAGATCGCGGGTCCGCCGTGATAGATGCCCCCGCCCGCCACGACGTCCCAATGCAGTGCGCCGGTGGTCGCGTTGAGGGCGTAGACATGGCCGTTCATGCCGGCGGCCACGACGTACTCACCGTAGCCTGAGACCGCCACGGGCCCAGTGATCATGGAGTCGTAGTCCGCCGGGGCGACACTGGTCTTCCAGAGGATGCGGCCGCTGGATGCGGACAGGGCATAGATGCTCGTCCCCGCCGACACGTACAGGGTGCTGCCGAAGACGGCCGGCGCGGTGATGAAGCCATATTGGTCGACGGCCAAGCTGGTTCGCCAGCGCCGCGACCCCGAAGCCACTTCATAGGCCGCCACGAAGCCACCGGACGCGTCCATTCCGGGAGTGATGACGAGGTTGCTCCAGACCGCCGGGGTGGAATCTGACGTGGTCCCAACTGTGGAAGTCCACAGCTTCTTGCCGTCGCTCAGGCGCAGGGCATAAAGCTTGCCGTAATACCCGTCGACGAAGATCCGATCGCCCGCGACCACAGGAGTGCTGTATACGGTGCCGCCCAGGGCCTTCTGCCAGCGTACCGCGAGACGGCCGACGTTCCTGGCGTTGAGCGTCTTCTCGAGTGGGTTGTATCCGGATCGCGTCGCCGAGTAGTGGAACTGGGTCCAGGATGCCGACGAGGCGGCCGCGGCCCCACCTGGGAGAGCGATCAGCCCTCCGAACGCCAGGATGAACGCGAACAAAGCGGGCGCGAGGACCCGAACGAAACGCATGGCCTGCCTCCTCCCAGCCCTTCCGCTCCGCCTTGTGGGGTCGAGTGCGGTCCGGCACAACTCAACCAGACGTGGACTTACCGCACCTTACCGACCCCACCGGACGCAGGGTAGGGCCGAACAGACCCGCCCATTCGGGTACGGCTATCGCCGCTTCGCGCCCGAGTCGCCGCCCTACCTCGCTAGACGGTCGCCGCCCCCGCGTCGGAGCCATGTCGCTTCTCTCGCTCTATGTACAGCCAGGTGAGGGACACCACAAAGACCGTGACACCGATGAAGATGGAGATGCCGAGGGCGATCACGAACGCGGTGGAGGACGCGCCCGCACCCGTCGCGTCGGCGGGCCAGGGAATGCCGGTCAGGCTGGAGCAGGTGGTCTGGGACGAACCGCCGCCCACCACCGTGGTGGCCGAACAGTAGAACGGCTCGATGAGCAGGCCGGCAACGTTGAAGGAGAGGAAGCCCAGGAATGCCGGCCAGAACGCGAGGGGTCGATGCCGAACCGGGCTCAGGATGAGCATCGCCAGGCCGATCAGCAGGAACGGCAAGCCGATCGTCATCGCACCGAGGATGCCGAAGGCGATAAGCGCGAGGCTCGCGATCCAATAGCCCATCGAAGGCTCCCGTCAGCTAACGATTGTCGCCCCGTCTCGGCCTCTCCGACAAGCCGCCGCAGGAAGCCGCGCAGCCGTAGAATCGTTCGATCATGGGAGGTGGGCGGTGGTGTTAGCAGGGAGCCTCCGAGCGAACGGCCTGTGGAGGGCCGCACTCGGCGCGGCGATCGCCGGACTGGGGACCTGCGCGGTCGCGGGTTACTCCTGGTGGAGCTATCGGGGCGACGGGCCTCGTCTCGACGGGTCCGCGGGTGTCGCGATCGCCATCGTGCTCCTGACCGCCATCGGAGCGGCCGCGGGGGCGATCTCCGGCCGCTTCCGCGATGCCCTCGCCTCGTGGGCCGGGGCGCTGATCGGAGCCGCGCTCGCGTACCAGGCCAACTACGCGATCGACCCGAGCTGGCCCAGGTCGGAGACGCCGTTCGAGGTCTGGGTCGTGTACGCCGCGGTCTTCCTGCTGCCCTTCATCGCGGGAGGCCACCTCCTCGGAGCCACGATCGCGAACCGCCTGCAGCGGAGACCTACGGCCCGGCAAACGTGAAGGCCGCGGAGCCCGCCGGCCTCAGTCCGGCCGAAGCCCCGTGATGAGCGCGGCGACCATCTGCCGGAGCTGCTCGGGCAGGTCGATGCTGACCTGCGCACGCCCCATCTGACTCGCGAGCGCGAGCATCGCCGTTGGGCCGAGGAGCAACCAGGCCACGGCCCGCGGGTCCAGGTTCGGCGAAACCCTGCCGAGGCGCTGCTCCTCTTCGAGGTATTTCGCGAGCGGCTCGCCCAACAGCTGCGGCCCCAAAGGCTCCTGGTGCATCGCCTCGAACAGCCGGTGGAACAGGGGCGGGTCGGACAAGAGCCCGGCGACCATCGGGATCACGTCGGCCGCCAGCTCGAAGAGGGCGCCTGCGATGGCGGCCAGGTTCCCCTCCAGGGTGCCGCTTCCCGCCTCGGGGAGGCGCGTGGAGAACCGCTCCGTGATGGTGCGGTACCGGCGCAGAAGCGCCGCGAGCACGAGATCGTCCTTGTCGGCGAAGTAGTTGTAGAGGACGCCGTCCGAGACGCCCGCGGTCCGAGCGATCTCCCGAGTCGTGATCGAGGAGATCGGCGCCTGGGCAAGCAGCCGCTCCGCGGCATCGATCAGATGCTCGCGGAGCGCGGTGGCCGGGTCGTCGCCGACCCGGCCGCTCACTGCCCTGGCCCGTCTAGGTGACATCGCGACGTACTGTAACGGCAACCGCGAGCACGGCGAACCCGATCGCGTAGGCGGCCAGGACGAGCCCGCCGGCCCACGGCGCCAGTAGCCCGGCCCGGTGGGCACGTTTTCGAGTGCGCGACCTGCCGCGACCGGAAGCCAGCGGGCGAGGTCGCTCCCGACGATGCTGGCCACGATGCCTTCGACCAGCGCGATCCAGACCAGGCCGGCGGTGATCGCGCCGGTCAGGTTCGGCAGCCACGCGCCCATGCCGACGCCGATGGCCGTGAAGCCCGCGTCCCAGAGGACGGCCCCGACCAGCGTCTGCCAGACGACGCCGCTCGAGACATCCAGCGAGGAACCGCGTGCCGAGAGCCACAGCGCGGTGACGGCGACCGCTACCAATGCCGTCAGAACGGCAAAGAGGAATCCCAGCGTCGTGAAGGTCACGACCTTGGCGACGATCACCCGCGACCGCCGGGGAGTGGCGAGGAACGTGTCGGTGATGGTGTGGTCGCGGTACTCGCCGGCCACGGCCATGATCCCCAGGACCAGGCCGAGCATCGACGTCAGGCCGACGTGCGCGAGGGCGGTCTGGATCTCGATCGGCTTGCTGCCGCTGGCGATGGCGTACCCGCTGATGCCCGCGGCCACGAGAGCCAGCTGGGCAGGCCAGAAGGACCCACGGCCAGCGAACCGTCCGCAGCTTCAAGAATCTCCGCGTTGATGAGCGTGAACATGTCTCTGCTCCTAGATCGCAGCTGACCGGGATGCCGGCTCGACTCGTCGGCGCCGGTCAGCTTGAGGAAGGCCTCTTCGAGTGACGCGCCGGCCTCCGCGAGCCCCGAGAGGGCGATCTGCTGGCTCGCGGCCAGGCGCCCGATCTCCTCGGCAGTGGCGCCGCGGACGTCCAGGCTGGCCGTGCCCGTCACGCTCACTGAGTAACCGGCATTGCCGAGCAGGCCTCGCAGCCGCTCCAGCTCACCGGTCCGAACCGTGACCGTGCCATCGCCGAGACCGGCGAGAGGACCGGCGAAACGCAGCCGTCCCTGGCTGATGATGACGACGCCATCGACCGTCTGGGCGATCTCGCTGAGCACGTGGCTCGAGATGAGGATCGTCCGGCCCTCGGCGGCGTAACTGCGGAGCAGGTTCCGCAGCCAGGCGATGCCTTCCGGATCCAGGCCGTTGGCCGGTTCGTCGAGAATCGAGCACCTTCGGATCGCCGAGCAGCGCGGCCGCGAGGCCGAGACGCTGCCGCATCCCCGTCGAGTACCCGCTGACACGCCGGTTCACCGCGTCGCCGAGGTCCACTTGCTCGAGCACTTCGTCAACGCGCCTTGCCGGCACGCCGGTCACCGAGGCGAGTACACGCAGCTGATCCCGCCCCGTGCGTCCCGGGTTGGAGGCGCTGTACTCGAGCACCGCCCCGACGGTCCGGGTCGGCTCGCGTAGCCGTTCGTATCGGACACCGCCGATGAGGGCCTCGCCGGCGGTCGGTCGAACCAGGCCGAGAAGCATTCTCAGAGTCGTGGTCTTGCCTGCCCCGTTTGGGCCCAGGAAGCCGGTCACCTTGCCGGCAGGCGCGTCGAAGCTGAGCCCTTCGACCGCACGAACGCTCCCGAAGCGCTTGCTCAGTTGCCGCACCGCTAGATCTGTCATCTCCACCTTCCCTGCGTCGTCCCGGCGGGAGCGCACCGGGGACTCGTTGTATATGAGCGTCTGTTCATGAACGCGCGCTCATAATAGCAGGGCGGCCGTCTCTGTCAAACGGCGGGGAACGTGAAGACCGCGGACTCCTTGATCTCGGCGCTCTCGATCTCGCGGCTCGTTCGGACGCGGTAGGTGGCCAGCCGCTCGAGACCGCTCGGCAGGTAGGTCCTGCCCGGATCGCCGACGAGCACGCGAGTGCCGCTCCGCGCGGCCAGCCCGAGCCAATCGAACATGCGGCTCGCCATGGTTTCCTCGTAGGAAACGTCACCGGCGAGGACGACGTCGTACGGCGGCGGAGGGAACTCGAGAAGGTCCCGCAGGCGAAAGCCGATGCGGACGCCGTTTGCCCTTGCGTTGAGCGCGACCGCCGCCTCCGCGAACGGGTCGATGTCGACGGCCTGCACCGACGCGGCACCGGACTGCAGGGCGACGATGGCGCACAGGCCCGAACCGGAGGCGATGTCGAGCACCCGGCGGCCGGCTACCTCCTCGGGATGGTCGACGAGGTAGCGGCAGACGGCCAGCCCGCCTGCCCATGCGAAAGCCCAGAACGGCAGGGGCGGGTCCGGTTGATCCAGCTCGGTGCCCGCGAGTCGCATGACCGTCATCACGTCGTCCGCCTGGTGGAGGCGCACTCCCGGGAGGTCCGGAACCGGCAGGAGTTGCGTGTGCCGGCGGACGAAGGCTCGCAGGTCGGCCGGCGATGGGGCTGCCATCGGGCAAGACTAGCGCCGGTCCGGGCGGGGCCGCAGGGCGGGGCCGCAGGCGCGCGGCCGGCGGGGCCTAGCTTCGCGTCTCGGCCAGGCGCCGCCGCAGGAAGCGTCGTTCGGCGTCGTTGTCGGAGAGGGCGAGCGCCTGCTCGTACTCCGCGGCCGCTTCCGGGAGGCGCCCCAGCCGCCGAAGGAGATCCGCGCGCGCCGCCGGCAGCAGGTGGTAGCCGGCGAGTCGGCCGCTCGCCGCCAGATCGTCCAGCAGACGGAGGCCGGCCGCGGGACCGTCCGCCTGGGCTATCGCGACGGCCCGGTTCAGCTCGACGACGGGCGAGGGGTCGATCCGGGCGAGTGCCTCGTAGAGCGTGGCGATGGCTCGCCAGTCGGTCGGTCGCGCCGTCCAGGGTGCGAGCGTGCTCGGCGGCAATCGACGCCTGCAGCAGGTAGCGCCCGACCGATGCGTGAGACCGCATCGAGGCCGCCGCGAAAGCCTCGATCCAGCGCCGCCAGCCCGCGGCCGATCTCGGCCCGGTCCCAGAGCGTTCGGTCCTGCTCCTCCAGCAGCGCGATCGAGCCGTCCGCGGCGACCCTGGCGTCGCGCCGGGAGTCCTGGAGCAGCAGGAGCGCGAGCAGCGAGTGGGTTTCGGGCCGATCCGGCAGGAGGTCGGCCACGATGGCGGCCAGCCGGATGGCCTCCGCACAGAGTTCGCGCCTGACCGCCGTCTCGCCGGAACTCGCCAGGTAGCCCTCGTTGAAGACGAGGTACAGCGTCGCCAGGACGCTGTCGAGCCGATCCGGCAGCTCCTCCGCCCGGGGCACGCGATACGGAATCCCCGCCTGGCGGATCTTCCGCTTGGCCCGAACGAGGCGCTGGGCGAGGGTCGCCTCCGGGACGAGGAAGGCCCGGGCGATCTCGGGCGTCGTCAGCCCGCCGAGCGTCCGGAGCGTCAGCGCCACCCTGGCGTCCAGGGGCAGGGCGGGGTGGCAGCACGTGAAGATGAGGCGCAGGCGATCGTCCTCGAGTCCGCCTTCGGTTCCGAGCTGCATCTGCGCTACCTCCGTGGCCGCCAGCTCCCGCTCCAGCAGGACGAGCTTCTCCGCCTGCCGCCGATCGCGCCGGATACGGTCGAGGGCGCGGTTGCGGGCGGTGGTCGTCAGCCAGGCCGCGGGCGTGGCCGGGATGCCGTCGCGCGGCCAGGTCTCCAGCGCGGCGGCGAAGGCGTCGGCCAGGGCCTCCTCCGCGGCAGTCGAAATCGCCGCCGAGAAAGCGGATCAGGGTCGCCAGCACGCTCCCGTATGCGTCGCGATAGGCGCGCTCGATGGCGGCGTGGGTATCGGGCGCTCTGCACGCTCGGCCCGGAATCAGCCGGCCGGGCATTCGGCCCCGGCGAGTCTCCGGCATCGCCATCCCGATGATCGGCCGGACCTCGATCGACCCGTACAGGGCGGCCGGGCAGCGCGCGGCCGCCTCCAGGGCGTCGTCGAGGTTGTCGCATTCGATGATGTAGTAGCCGCCAAGCACTTCCTTGGTCTCCGTGAAGGGGCCGTCCGTGACCAGGCGATTGCCGTCGCGGACTCGGACCGTGGTCGCGGCGGTCGAACCCGCCAGCTGCTCACCGGCCGAGTGCATGCCGCTCTTCAGCAGCCAGTCGGTGTATTCCAGCCAGGCCGGCGAGATCTCGGGCGCCTCGCCGGGCGCCGGCGGCAGCCTGGCGCTTCCGTCTGCTCGGCTTCCTCGGCGTAGATGAGAAGCATGTAACGCACGGGACGCCTCCGGTCGGACCTGGGCGGGCGGCAGCGCCGCCCTTCGTTCAAGTGACGATCACGATGCGTCGGGATCGACAAACAGGCGACCGGCGCACGACCGCGTTCCCGAAAATCGAGGGGCTCTCGGCCGCGCGCCGGGCCCGCCCGCCGGGAGCGGCAAGGTTCGATACAGATTCTGTCTCCGTCACCACCCGCCCACCGTCCAGGCGTGTCGCCAACCCCGAAACGGATCCTGATGAGAGCCTTCGTTCGAAGCGCCATCGAGATTGCCCGCAGCTACGCGCGGATCGCGATGCTCGTCCCCTCCGGAGGAGCGGCGCTCGCCGGCACGCTCATCGTGCTCAATCTCGATCCTGGGCCTCCTGCCCGTGGCCTTCATCGTGGCCACGAGCGTCATGATCGGGCGAGTCCCGGCGGCGGTGGCGGCCGGCGTCGGCTCGGCCGAGTGGAACTCCCTGGTCACGGCCTTCGTGCTGGCGGCCGCTGGCCTTCGTGGCACAGCAGATCATCGCGCCGTTGCAGGCGGCCCTCGGGGAGTTGCTCGCTCGCCGCGTCGACGGTCGCGTCTTCGAGCGCCTCATCTCCGCCTCGCTCCAGAGCACCGGCATCGGCCCGCTGGAGGACCAGCGCCTCCTCAACGACCTGAGCGAGGCGGTCAACAACCTCGAGTTCGCCTTCCGTACGACCGGGTTCGCCTGCGCCGGCCTGCTCGCGTTGATCGCCCGGTACACGCAGCTGCTGGCTTGCGTGTTCATCGTCGGCCTTGTGTTCTCATGGCCGGCCGGTCTGGCCCTGCTGGCCGCGACGATGATCTTCCGCAAGGGCCAGAGAGGCGGCCTTCGTTCGTACGTGCGGGTCTTCGCGGACGACCATCGCCCTCCGGCGCGAGAGCTACTACTACCGTGAAGTCTCGATGAGGCCGGCGGCGGCCAAGGAGATCCGCGTCTTCGGCCTGGTGGGCTGGCTGACCGAGCAGCTACCGCCGGCTCTGGATGAGAATGCTGACGCGGGTCTGGGTCGAACGGCGCCGGATCTACTTCAAGCCATACCTGCTCTACTCGGCCATCGGGCTCGCGGTTGCCGGGGCAAGCCTCGCCGCCCTCGGCCGGGCCACGGCCTCCGGCGCGATCTCGCTGACTCAGTTCGCGCTGGCCATCCAGGCTGCCCTCGCGGCGATCCGCCTCGGTGAGAACTACGCCGAGGCCGACACGCAGACCCAGTTCGGGATGCTCGCCGTCGACGCCGTCCAGGGCTTCGAGCGAGGTGTGGCCGCATTCGACGAACGGGCCATCCAGCTGGAGCCCCGCCGGGAGCCGAAGGGTCTGCCCGCGACCGAGATCCGCTTCGAGCAGGTCGACTTCCACTACCCGGAGCCGGACGGGCGGTCCTCGACAAGCTCGATCTGGTCCTCCCGGCCGGACGATGCACGGCCATCGTCGGCCTGAACGGCGCAGGCAAGACGACGCTGGTCAAGCTCCTGGCCCGGCTGTACGAGCCCGACCGCGGGCCGGTTGCTCGGTCGACGGTATCGACGTTCGATCGTTCGGCGTCGACGCCTGGCGGCGCCAGATCGGAGTCATCTTCCAGGACTTCAACCGCTACGAGCTGACCGCGGCCGAGAACATCGGCTTTGGCGCCATCGAAGTCGGCGACGACCGAGGGCCGGTTCGAGAGGCGGCCCGACGGGCCGGCATGCTGGCCACGCTCGAGCGCCTGCCGCTGGGCCTCGACACGCCCCTGGCACGCCAGTACGAGGACGGGACCGAGCTCTCCGGCGGCCAATGGCAGCGTGTGGCCATCGCGCGGGCCCTTTTCGCCCTCGAGAACGGCGCCTCGATCCTGGTCCTCGACGAGCCGACGGCCGCGCTCGACGTCCGGGCCGAGGCCGCCTTCTTCGAGAAGTTCGTCGACGTGACGAGGGGCGCCACCGCGATCCTCATCTCGCACCGCTTCTCGAGCGTCCGCCACGCCGACCACATCGTCGTTCTCGAAGGCGGACGGGTCGTCGAGCAGGGCAGCCATGAGGAGTTGCTCGAGCACGACGGCCGCTACGCGGAGCTGTTCCGTCTCCAGGCGGAGCGCTTCGCCGAGGACGAGGCCGATTCCGAGACGGTGGACGCGGCCGATCTCGCGGAAGACCCGGCCGAGGCGCCCGACCGCCGTGCGATAGCCGTGGATCTCGTCCGATGACCGAGACCCTTCGCAGCGCGTTCAGGCTCCTCGAGCTGTCGTGGCGCCAGAACCGCCTCAAGACCGCCATCGTCGCTCGTTCTCGTCATGAGCAACGCCATCGCGGCGCCGCTCATGGCCCTGGCCCTCAAGTGGATGACCAACGCCGCCATCGGCGGCGACGCGGGCACCGCGGCGATCGCCGGGTTCGCCGTTGCGGTATGCGCCATCGCCGTCCTGACGCTCGGCCATTTCGCCCACATCGCCTACTTCGAGCTTTCGGAGATCAACACTCCTGACCATGGAGGAGCGGATCATCGCGCTGACCAACGGCTCGGCCGGCATCGAACACCAGGAGAGGGCCGAGTACGCCGACCGGCTCGCCGTCCTCCAGCAGGAGATCCGGCAGATGCAGGACGGGTTCTACGCAGTCCTGGCCCTGCTGAGCCTGGGCGTCGCCATCGCCATCACGGGCGTCCTGCTCGCCCTGGTCAACCCGTGCTGCTCCTCCTGCCGCTCGTCGCCTTCCCGCCGCTCTATCACCGGCAGGCGAGCGCAGGCCATCGATGGACCGGGCCCGCGACGAGACCGCCAGCGACACGCGGCTGGCGCTTCATCTGTTCCGCCTGGCCACGAGCGCCGGACCGGCCAAGGAGCTGCGAGTCTTCAGGCTCCAGAACGAGATCCTGCGCCGGCACCGCGAGCTGTGGGAGCGGACTTCTCGACGCCTCTGGCGCGCCCAGCTCGGGGCGATGATGCTGGCGAGCCGCCGGACAGCTGGTCTTCGCGGCCGGCTACGTCGCGGGCGTCCTGATCGTCGTCAGCGACGCCATCGGCGGCCATCGCAGCGTTGGCGACGTGGTCCTGGCCATCACGCTCGCGGCGCAGGTCAACCAGCAGGTCTCGGCCGCCGTCTCCCTCCTTCACGACCTGCAGCGGATCGCCCACGCCTTCACGCGCTTCGAGTGGCTCGAGAAGTACGTGGCCGAGCGCGAGCCGGTGCGGCGGACCTCCCCACTCCGCCGCGGCTGAACGAAGGCATCCGCCTCGAGAACGTGGCGTTCACCTATCCGGGCACGGATCGGGCCGTGCTGTCCGGCGTCAACCTGATCCTGCCGGCCGGAACCACCGTCGCGATCGTGGGCGAGAACGGAGCCGGCAAGAGCACGCTCGTGAAGCTCCTGTGCCGCTTCTACGAACCGACCGAGGGTTCGATCCTCATCGACGGCGAGGACCTGCGGCGGATTCCGCTGGCGGAGTGGCGCGGCCGCATCGCGTCGGGCTTCCAGGACTTCGCCCGCTTCGAGTTCGTCGCCCGCCGAACCGTGGGCGTGGGCGACCTGCCGTTCCTGGACGACCAGCCGGTCGTCGAGGCCGCGCTCGATCGCGCCCATGCCGGCGACATCGTCGGCCGCCTCTCCGAGGGACTCTCGACGCAGCTCGGCAAGTCCTACACGGACGGCACGGAGCTGTCCGGCGGCCAGTGGCAGAAGCTGGCGCTGGGCCGGGCGATGATGCGGGAGATGCCGCTGCTCCTGATCCTCGACGAACCGACCTCCGCCCTCGACGCGGAGGCGGAGCACGCTCTCTTCGAGCGTTACGCGGAGGGGGCGCAACGGGTCGGCGCGGCCACGGGCGGCATCACGGTCCTGGTGTCGCACCGCTTCTCGACGGTCCGGATGGCGGACCTGATCCTTGTCGTCGCCGACGGGCGGATCGTCGAGTCCGGGCCTCATGCCACGCTGATGCGCAACCGCGGCCTCTATGCGGAGCTGTACGACCTGCAGGCCAGAGCCTACGAGTAAACGGTCAGCCGGGTTCGCGGACGAAGATGGTCGCGGCGGCCATCGCGATCGGCTCGAGGATGGACCAGCCGACCAGGGCGAGGACGGCGGCGAGATCCACGACCGATCCGCCGGCGTGTAGCGCATTCGTGTGAAGGACGCCTTCGAACGGCCCGACGAAGACCTGGCTGAGGTCCAGAACGCCGGAGACCAGCCCATTCTTCTGGTTCGCCTGGACCAGGAGGAAGACAAGTCGGAGCAGGATCGACCCCTGCGCGACGGCGAACATCAGAGCCACTACGCGGCGAGCGAGCGCGCCGCGGCTGGGGCCGGGGCGCTCCACAACGGCGCGGCGTCGGATGGTCACGAGCCGGGCCTTCCTTCCTGCGTCCGGATGAATGAACGCTCGGCAGAGTAGCGGTGACCGTGCCGGTCCGGCCGCGGGTGCCCGCCTCGTATCCCAGGGTGGGACTCGGGAGCCATCGGGATCCCCGGCCGCGTCGCGACCCGTATGCGACTCGCCGGTGGTCCCGTTATTGTGATGGCCCCCTTATGGAGCCCACCTTGACGACCATCGAGAACCCCGTCCTGACCGGCTTTCACCCCGACCCTTCGATCCTTCGCGTAGGCGGGGACTACTTCATCGCATCCTCCACCTTCGAGTGGTGGCCGGGCGTGCGGATCCATACCTCGCACGACCTGGTGAGCTGGCGGCACGCCGCCTATGCGTTGACGCGGACGAGCCAGCTCGACCTGCGAGGCGATCCGGACTCAGGCGGCGTCTGGGCGCCTTGCCTGTCCTATCGCGACGGCCTCTTCTACCTGGTCTACTCGAACGTTCGCTCCTGCCTGGGGGCGTTCAAGGATGTGAGCAACTACCTCGTCACCGCCCCGTCGATAACCGGCCCGTGGTCGGAGCCGGTGTATCTCAACGGCGTCGGGTTCGACCAGTCCTTCTTCCACGACGAGGACGGGCGCACCTACCTGGTGGGCATGAAGTGGGACCACCGCCCGGGGCGCAACCCCTTCGGCGGGATCTTCGTTCAGGAGTACTCCCGGGACGACCGACGGCTGGTGGGGTCCGAGCGGCTCATCTTCGGGGGTTCGAGCCTCGGCGCGACAGAAGGCCCGCACATCTACAAGCGCGGCGGCTGGTATTACCTGCTCCTGGCCGAGGGCGGAACCTTCTACCGGCATGCGGTCTCGATCGCCCGATCGCGGTCGATCACCGGACCGTACGAGCTGAGCCCTCACCACCCCCTCCTCACCTCGGATGGCAAGCCGCGGGACCTCCTGCAGAAGTCCGGCCACGGCAGCCTCGTCGAGACCGAATCCGGCGACTGGTACATCGCCCACCTGTGCGGTCGGCCTCTCGAATGGCAAGGGGCGGATCGGGAGGCGGCGGGCGGATACGACACGCTCAATTGTCCGCTGGGTCGTGAAACGGCCATCCAGCGCGTGGAATGGACGGACGATGGCTGGCCGCGCCTGGCCGGCGGCGGCAACGCTCCCGCCTGGAGCGTGCCCGGTCCGCAGGTTCAGGCGCCGGAACCGGAGCCGGAGCCGGAGCCGAGAGACGAGCCCGAGACCGACACCTTCGACGGTCCGGAGCTGTCGCCCCATTTCAACAGCCTGCGCGTCCCCATCGACGCGAGCTGGCTCTCCCTCACCGACCGGCCGGGGTTCCTGCGGCTGTACGGACGAGAGTCCATGAGCTCACTCCACTACCAGAGTCTCATCGCTCGACGCCTGCAGGACTTCCACGCCGAAGCCGAGACCGAGATCGAGTTCTCGCCGACATCCTTCCAGCAGATGGCAGGTCTCGTCGCCTACTACAACACCCACAACTACGCCTACCTGCGCATCACCCACGACGAGGGCGCGGGCCGGGTCCTCGGCGTGGCATTGAGCGATCGCGGACTCTACAGCGAGGATCCGGAGCAGGTCTCGCTTGGCGCCGCGGGCCGGGTCCGGCTCCGGGTCAAGTTCGATCTCGACCGCTTCCGCTTCTGGTACGCCCTCGCGCCGGATGAGTGGCGTCCGATCGGCGCCGAGCAACCCCTGGCCCTCCTCTCGGACGAGCACGCCACCAACTTCGAACTCGACTTCCTCGCCATGTCGGTCGGGTTCACGGGGGCCTTCGTCGGCCTCGCCTGCCAGGATCTCTCGGGCGCCCGGCTGCACGCCGACTTCGATTCCTTCACCTACCGCTGACCGCGGAGCTTGACGCGCTCCCTCGCAAGCCGCCACAGTCCGGGCCATGACACGGGAGAAGGCCGGTGAGCCCCGCCGGGTTCGGCAGGCCGATGGCGCGACCGACCGCAAGGGTCCGCTGGAGCCGATCCGCCGCTTGATCGGGTCGGTCCTCGCCCTGCCGCCGGTGGTCCGTCTGCGGGCCATCCTGCGCGCGTACGACGACGCGGGCGGCGGCCTGCTCGCGGCCGGCCTGGCGTACGCCGCACTGTTCGCCGGCCTGACCGGGCTCCTTTTCGGAGTCGGCATCCTGGGCTATCTCGTGCCCGCCGACGCCGACCGGCAGCGCCTCGTCTCCGGGTTTACCGGGCAGCTCGCCCCGCTCGCGCCGATCGCGAAGGATGGGCTGGCGGACGCCGCAGCCCATGCGGGAGCGTTTTCGATCGTGGGCCTGGCGGGAATGGCCTGGGGCACGAGCCAGTTCTACGGCTCGCTGGACAGGGCGATCGCCAGGGTCTTCGACCGTGCCCCGGCCCGTGGCGCACTCGACCGCCTCCTCCGCGGCTTCGTCTCGGTTCTGCTCCTCGTCGGCGGGATCGTTTCGGGGATTGCCATCTCCGCGATTCAGGCGGTAGTGGCTTCTGCCGTCTCATCAGGACCAGAGGGGACGCGGCCCGCGCGATATCGGCCGTGGGCTTCCCCTTCGTTACGTTGGTCGTGGTCGTCACCGCGGTCGGCGTTCTGTATCGGGTCGTCCCGAACACACACGTGCCGTTGCGGGCCCTCAGTCTGCCGGCCCTCGTGGCCGGACTCTTGCTGACCGCCATGACCGATCTGTTCGTGTTCCTCGCGCCCCGCCTTCCCGGCGCCCTTTCGGTCTTCGGGGGGTTCGCCGCCGTCTTCGCGGCCCTGGTATGGCTCTCGTTCGCGTTCCAGGTCGTGCTTCTGGGCGCCGCCTGGACGCGTCTCCGCATGATCGATCCGGGCGAGCCCGCGTGACGACCGAACGCCGGAGCTAGCCCTCGAGCTGCCGGCCTTCGAAGCGGGCGACATCGCGAGCCTCGGCAGCCAGCGCCGCCTCGGCATCCGCGAGAGAGCTCCTCGAACGGATCGATCCGGACGGCCATCCGGCCCTCCCGGCGTCGAGCGCTCCACGTCGCCACGGCCAGACCGTCGACCGTGGCGACGGCCCGGAACAACCCGCCACCGGCGAAGACGCGCGATCCGTGCTCCTCGGGGACTACCCAGCGCCTGTCCGGCCAGCCCATGAGCGAGGGGTCGAATGCGCCCAGCAGCCGCACCGGAAGCTGATCCGGTGGATCCGTTCGCGTGGACAGATCCAGAAGCCCGCCCTCGAGCTCGATGAGTTCGCCGCCGATGGACCGCAGGCCGTTTCGGGCGTCGCGCAGCGGCAGTCCAGCCCAGTAGGCGAGGTCTCGGTCCGTGGACGGGGCATGGCCGGTCAGGTACCGGCGGGCCAGCTCCGCGAGCGCGCGGTCGCGATCGCCATCGGGGAAGTGGGGAGACGGACTGCCCAGCCAGTCGCTCACGAGGGCGAAGGAGTGCCCTGCCGGCCCAACGGGTCCCTGCACCACCAGACCGCGCAGGACGGCCGCGAAGAGCAGGTGCCTCATCGCCTGGCCTTCGGTCCGGATCCCGATAGCGGCCACCCGCGCCGCCAGCTCGCGGCCGGGCATCGGGCCGTCATCGGCCAGCGACCGCGTTATCAAGGCCACTCCCCTCTCCGTATCCTCCGCGGAGACGCCCTCCTCACCCAGGCGACGCCTGTTCCCCGTCACCTGCGTCGGGGCCGTAAGCCCCAGCAGCCACGGGTAGTCGTCGCGGCTCACGAGATGGAGCGTCCCTCGGTTGAGCCAGGCCACCACGAGCGACCTGTCTGCCGTCAGCGCCCGATCGACGGCGCCGGCCGTCAGCCCTTCGACTCGGGCTCGAAGGGCCAGCCGAGCCCCCACGGGATCCTGTGCCTGCACGGCGAGCAGGTGGCGGACTGCCGGCTCGGGGCCGCCCGCAATCGAGTGCTGGAGCAGTTGCGCAGCTGACGCGCCGCAGGCGCAGTTCGCGCAGAGTCAGGGCGGCTATGGCCGTAGCTCGGTCATGCTCCGATCATCTCCGGCAGAGCCGGTTTTCGCAACCGGCCGTCGGTCGCCGACCGCGTCGTCAGCGCACCGATGGCGCGCTCAGCTGCACTTGAAACTGCCCGAGACGGTGCCGCCGACGATGCCCGGGCCCGAGAAGGTCCCGCTCAACTTGTCCGCGGCGATCTGCACGGGGCTGCCGGTCAGGAGGTAGTGGTGATGGCTGATGACGCCGCTGACCGGCCCGTCCCCGGTCGTGGGCTGGACGAGGATGAGCAGCAGGTCGGGTTCCTGCGAAACGTCGGGGCTGCCGAACAGCTGAGTGCCGATGCTGACGGAGAAGCCCGCGACCGTGGTCTCGCACCAGCCACCCGTCATCGAGCGGTCAGCCCGGCCGCGGTGACCGTCGCGGTCGCCGGACCGCAGTAGTGCTGGGCCTGAAACCCGGACAGGGTGAACGGATTGCGCCCTGTCTGGCCTCCGGGCAGTCGCCGTTGGCCCCCGCCCGAGGCGACGTGCTGGGTGCCGGGGTCAGAGCCGCCGGCGTAGCGGCTGCCGGGGTCGCAGCCGTCCGGAGTAGCTGCCGCGGGCGTTTGAGCTGCCGGCGTGCTCGCCGGTTGTGACGTAGCGGCGGCCGCGCCGCAGCCGGCCACGGTCAGACTCAGGATGAGGGCAGAGAATGTCCGCAAGAGGATGGGACGCGACAGTGTCATTGGATCCTCGCTCTGGGCTACCGGCCGCCGCTCGGAAGAGCGGGACCCTACCTGAGCGGATAGTGCCTCGGCCCGCCCGCGCCGCCTAGACGCGAGCGCGAACGTCCCATCCTCCGAGCCGGGTGTTGCCGCGGATCGGCTTGCCGCCGCGGATCGGCTTCAGCCGGGGCGCCGCCGCGATCAGCGGCGAGGCTTGCCGGAGCGTGCCCGAGAAAGCGCCACTACGGCGTCGAACTGGCGCCTGGCCGCGGCGGTGTCCTCTGCGGCCTCGGCCCGGGTTCGCACTTCCAGCTGCTCGGCCGCGTCGCGCATGAGCCCGCTTATCTGGTCGTTCAGCTCCTGGTCCTCCGGCCCGAGGACTCGGGGCGCGCGGCGATGCTCCGAAGCTCGATCGGGAGTATCGGCCTCTCTATGACGAGTTGCCATCGAGATCTCCGTCCTTACCGCGTCTTGGCCGGGCAGTAGGTGACGCTGGCGGCCTTGCGCTGCGCCCAGGTCTGTCCGGCGCGAGTGCGGCTCTTGAGCCAGGCCTTGCGATCGCGGAGATGGCTGCGCTGGACTCCGGACCCACCCGTCAAGCGGTTGTCGACGGTGGCGACGGGAGTCGAGCGGTACGAGGACTTGCTGCGGTCGGCTTCGGGTCGCGGGGTTGGCTCAGCCTTCGGGGTGGGTTCGACGTTGTCGGTCATGGGACGCTCCTATCAGGTGCAAGTTGGGTTGGGCGCCGGGTCGGTCATGAGCTCGCCCTGGCGATGATCACGGCGGCGGCCACCGCCACCACGAGGATGGCCAGCAAGAGCGACCACGCCATGAACTGGCGAGACGACACCGCTCCTATCGGCGCCAGCCTCATCCCGGACAGCGTGTTGGGGATCCCCTGGTCGTGGAGAACGTTGACCGGCACGTCGCCGGGAACCTGGTTGATCAACATCGGGGGCTCCTTCTCCGGCGTCGCTGCAGGGCGCCCGGGTCCGGACTAGACCGTGGTGCCGTTGCGTCCCAGTCCGAGCTCGCCGCGCACCGCGGCCGCGCCGTGGTTCCTCGACCACACCGACACGGCGGCATCGAGAGCGACCGAATCCGGGACGAACGGACAGCTTGTCGTCGAAGCCTCGCATGGCCGAGCCCAGCTCGGCGACGACGCCGCGATAGGCGGGCTTGTCGTTGGGCCGGCGGTTTGCCGGCGGGAAGACGTCGAAGTAGCCTTCGGTGCTCACGACGATGAGCGCGTCGGCGGTGCGGAACGGTCTGCGGGCCACTGGGGGCCATCCAATCTGCCGAGCGCTACGAGCAACTGAACCAGTGCCCGGCGCCTTCGGCCGATACCACCATGGGGCCGTCGCCCCATTCGGTCAAGTCGGCCCGCGCCGGCCGTGACGTCGGCGACGCCACCCCGTTTCGCCGGCTCAGAGCCCTATACCAAGGCACTCAACGTTTGTGCTATCGGCCAAAAGCGAGTACTGTGGGTGGGTCGCCGCCTCTTGTGGTGACGCTCCGCGTGGTCGACCTTCCTTCTCGAACGGACCGTGCGTCTGCCGTCTGGTTCGGGAAGAGGATAAGGGTCACTCATGACCACCGGTACAATCAAGAAGGTCGTTAGCGACCGCGGCTTCGGCTTCATTGCCGCCGAAGATGGCAAGGAATACTTCTTCCACCGCGGCGGCCTCGTCGGCCCCCCTCGACTTCGATCGCCTCGTCGGCGGCGAGCGTGTCTCGTTCGAAATCGAGACCAGCCCCAAGGGCCCGCGCGCCGTTCAGGTGAGCGCGGCCTAGTCCGCAGCTTCCGGCACTTCGCGGCCCGGACGGCAGTCGTCTCGGGCCGCGGAGCGCCCCGCCTCGTTGGCCGGTTTCATCTGACAGGAGTTACCTCATCTCGAGGACGGCTTTCGTTTCCACCTACGCCCCGCGTCAGTGCGGCATCGCGACGTTCACGTACGATCTCGCCACGACGGTCGGCGAGCGCGAGATCGTCGCCCTTCACCCGACCGACGAACCGGGCCCCTATCCGGCCGAAGTCCGCCACCGGATCCGGCGCGACATCCAGAGCGGACTACCCCTACGTCGCCCACGCCCTCAACGACTGCGGCGTGAACGTCGTCTCCGTCCAGTACGAGCCGGGCATCTGGGGCGGCGAGGACGGCGCCTACGTCCTCGACTTCGTTCGGGCCCTGCGAATCCCGATGGTGGCCACGCTCCACAACGTGCCGGCCGCGCCCCACGCCCGCGCAGCGGGCGATCCTGATCGAGCTGGTCGGGTGCGGCCGAGTCGATCGTTGTCATGTCGCAAGCCGCCGCGGATCTGCTGACCAGCGTCTACGGCGTGGACGCCGAGCGGATCGACGTCGTCCCGCACGGCGTCTCCGATCTGCCGCTGGTCGCCGCCGGACACGGTCAAGCCGCGTCTCGGCCTTCAGGGCAAGACGGTGATCCTGAGCTTCGGGCTCCTCGCGCCCGGCAAGGGTCTCGAGATCGGTCATCGAGGCCATGCCCGCCGTCGTCGAAGCGGTGCCCAACGCCTGCTACGTCATCCTCGGCGCCACCAGCCCGGCAACCGTCGTCGGCCGCGACGGCGAGGCATATCGGGCCGGCCTCGAAGCCCAGGTCGCGGCTCTCGGCATGACCGAGCACGTCAAGTTCGTCGACCGGTTCGTCGGCCGCGTCGAGCTGGGCACGTGGCTCGAGGCCGCGGACGTCTTCGCGACGCCCTAGCCGGACCTCGACCGCACCGTCTCGGGCACGCTCGCCTACGCCATGGCCGCCGGCAAGGCGATCGTTTCGACCGCCTCCGCCTATGCCTCCGAGTTGCTCGCCGGCGGACGCGGCCGGCTCGTCCCGCCGGGTCCTCGGCCGGAGTCTTCGCCGAAGCCATCATCGGAGCTGCTGATCGACGCCGAGATGCGGGCGGCGATGGGCCGGCTCGCCTACGAACACAGCCGTGGCATGGTCTGGTGGGAAGTCGGGCCGCAAATACCGGCGCGTCTTCGATCACGCGGTCCGCACGGCCTCCGAGAGGCGCCGTCCGACCGCCTCGTCACAATCTGGCGGCAGGTGACATGTGCCTGAGCGCTGTCGGCACGCGCAGCGTCGCGGCGCAGCCAGCCCAAATCACCGAACGTCTCGATCGGCGTCGCCTGCCGGGCCACGCCCAGACCCTGCGTCATCCGACGCACTCAGGAGCAACTCGTTTGACATTCGAAAACCTCGGCCTTTCGGCCGACCTCCTCGCCACAGTGGCGAGAGAGGGCTACACCGAGCCGACGCCCGTCCAGAGCGCGGCCATCCCCTTGATCCTCGCCGGCCGCGACGTTCTCGCCGCCGCCCAGACCGGCACCGGCAAGACAGCCGCCTTCGTCCTGCCGATCCTGGAGAACCTCCGCGCACCACGCCAACACCGGCTTCTCGCCGGCGCGGCACCCGGTCCGGGTCCTCATCCTGACCCCGACCCGCGAGCTCGCGGTCCAGGTCGCCGAGTCGGTCAAGACCTACGGCCGCGGCAGTACCGCTCCGCTCCAGCGGTCGTCTACGGCGGCACCCGCATCGACCCCGAGATCAAGATCCTCTGGAACGGCGTCGAGATCCTCGTCGCCACGCCCGGCCGGCTGATGGACCACATGGGCCAGCGCAGCGTGAACCTCTCGCAGGTCGAGATCCTCGTCCTGGACGAGGCCGACCGAATGCTCGACATGGGCTTCATCCCCGACGTCCGCAAGATCGTGGCGCAGCATCCCCGGCCAAGCGCCAGACGCTGCTCTTCTCGGCCACCTTCTCCGACGAGATCCGGCGCCTGGCCGGCGAGTTCCTGACGAACCCCGAGACCGTGGAAGTCGCCGCTCGCAACAGCATCGCCGACAACCTGACCCAGGTCCTCTACCCGGTCGACTCAGGACCGCAAGGCCGACCTGCTGATCCATCTGATCCAGCGCGACTCAGATGGAGCAGGTCCTGGTCTTCACCCGGAGCAAGCTCGGCGCCAGCCGGCTGGCTTCGTACCTCGACCGCCGCGGCGTGAGCACGCTCGGCCATCCACGGCGACCGCAGCCAGCCTGAGCGGACGCGCGCCCTGGAGGCCTTCAAGGGCCGCTTCGTCAAGGTTCTCGTGGCCACGGACGTGGCGTCGCGCGGCCTGGACATCGAAGACCTGCCGTACGTCGTCAACTTCGAGTTGCCGTACGAGCCGCAGGACTACATCCACCGCATCGGCCGAACCGGCCGAGCCGGCGCCAGCGGGACGGCCATCTCGCTGGTCTCGCCCGACGAGGTCGAGGAGCTGCGCGGAGTCCAGCGCCTGCTGCGCAAGGCAATCCCGTGCGAGGTCGTCGAGGAGTTCCTGCCCGATCCGGACCGAGAACCTGCGCCGGCACCGGCGCGACGGTCTGACGGGCGTTCCGGAACTCGCACGTTCTCGGGTCGTGGACGATCTGGACAGGCTCGGCCGGCTTATGCGGCCACGAGCCGCTAAGGAGGGCTGGTCGCCATGCGTAAACGCAAAGTCAACTACCCGGTAGCCAGGACGGCCACGCGGCAGGTCCGGACCGTCGGGCTGCCCGGCGACCCGGGATACGTTCGCTCGACGGTCGCGGAGATCAACCTCGCGGCGCTGACCGGACGCGACGACATCTCGGTCGGCGACCGGGTGCGCATCGGCGGCAGGCGGACTCTACGCCGGCGAGCTGGCCGTCGTGGACTCGATCGTCGGCGGGCTGATCCCCGCCGCCATGGTCCGCACCGATGCCGGCAAGACGCGGCGAGTCCGGGGCGTGGACCTGCAGCGGGTCGCTCCCGCGGGCAAGACCTCCGACGAGACGGCCCCGCCCGTCGAGTAACCCCTCGATGGCCGGCGCCCGCGCCGGTTCAACGGATGACTTCCCCGGCGCGGATCTCCAGGTCGAGCCGGTTCTCGGGCGGTGAGAGCGGGCACGACCAGCGCGGGTCGAAGGCGCACGAGGGCTGGTACGCGAAGTTGAAGTCGACGATTACCGTGCCTTTGGTCGGGTCGCCCCCGAGATCCGCGCCCTTCGAACTGTCGATCAGATAGCGGCCGCCACCGTATGTCTCGGCTCCGTTGGTCGCGTCCCGGAACGGCAGGAAGAACCCGCTTGCGTATTCGGGCAGCCAGAACAGGGCGAGCCGGCGCACTCCCGACTCGAACGGGAGATCCAGCCAGCCGACCCGATCGAACGAGATGGGCCGGCCGACGCTGATCGGCAGAGCCAGGCCCGCTCCCAGGGCCGGGCTCGCGGCGGGCGCAGGCGGCTCGGCGGGGTGTACTACCGCCTCGAAACGAAGCCGCGGGTCGTACGCGAAATGCCTGGCCACGAACGCGCCGCGCGCGTCGGGCGGGACGGGCGACGACGGATGCTCCCGGTACAGCTTCTCCCTGGTCAGGCGCCAGCGATCCCAGGCCGCCACCGGATCGGTCGCGGCCAGACCCCGCACCTCTGCGTAGAGCTCCGTGATGCGACGCCGCCAGTCGGCCAGCTGGAGCTTCTCGGCAGTCGGGTCGGAGGGGGCGCCGTTCGAGTGCATGCCGGCACGATAGCCCGACCCTCCGGGATTCGCCCGCTCCGGTCCGGAGCGATGCGAGCGCCGCGCTAGCCCAGCAGGCCGCGCCTTCGGAGCTCGGCCGTCAATTCGGGCAAGCCATTCACGGCGACCGAAGCGCCGGCCGCCAGCAGCTTCTCGGAGGAGGTGGCGCCCGTGGTCACGCCCACGGCGACCATTCGGGCGCGGGCGCTGGCCATCATGTCCCACGCCGAGTCGCCCACGTACCAGCAGTCCGCCGGTGGAACGTCCAGCTGCGCAGCGGCGGCGAGAAGCAGATCCGGTTCGGGCTTGGCGTTCTTCACGTGGCTCGCGTCCACGATCGGCGGCGGAGCGGGCAGCCGAAGGGCGTTGACGTTCGCCGCCACCTGGCCGGGCTGGCTCGCGGTGGCGATGCAGAAGGTGAAGCCCCGCTCCTCGAGAGCGGTCAGCAGCTCCGCGGCACCCGGCAGCGGCCGCGGCGCCTCGTTCAGCTCGTCGAAGAGCGAGCCGCTGAGGCGGTCGATCTCGTCGCTCGTGGCCCAGTCGATATCGGAGCCCGCGGCCCGTGCCACTTCCCTGGCCAGCCAGCGCCCGTCCGATCCCATGTACTCGGGCAGCAGGGCACGATCGGCCGGGATGTCGAACCGCCGAAACGCCTCCACCCAGGCCGCCACTCGCACTCCCACCGTATCCACGAGCGTTCCGTCGAGGTCGAACAGCAGCGCGTGCGGCTCACGCAGGCCGGACAGGTCCTGACTCATGTGAGGATGGTGCCAGAAGCACGCGACTCGGGTTCGTCAGTGCCGCCGTGGCGGGCCGGGTAGACTCCGAGGCATGGAGCAATTCGTGGAGGTGCCGGGCGGTCGACTCTTCGCCATCGACGAAGGCGCCGGACCGCCCCTGGTGCTGATCCACGCGGCCATCGTGGACCACACCGCGTGGGATGCCATGGTCCCCGGGCTGGTTTCCGCCGGTTACCGGGTCATCCGCTACGACCTGCGAGGGTTCGGCGCCTCTACGACCGAGGACGTCGAGTTCAGCGACCGGGCCGATCTCAGGGCCGTGCTGGACGCGTTCGGGGTCGGGCGCGCCGCCATCGTCGGCAACAGCAAGGGCGGCCACATCGGCCTCGATATGGCCATCGAATCGCCGGACCGGGTCGTCGCCGTAGTCCCCATCGGGGCCGGGCCCGGAGGGTTCGACGGAGGGGCGACACCTCAGGAACGGGCCATCTTCGTTGAGGGCGAGCGGGTCGAATCCGCCAGCCCGCGCGATCCGGACGCCATCGCCGATCTGCTGGTCCGCCTCTGGGTGGACGGCCCGGGTCAGCCGGCCACCCGCGTGCCGGCCGAGATCCGCGAAACCGTTCGGGCGCTGGCCCGGCCGCTCTTCGAGCCGGGACACGTGGCCGGCCGAGGGATCCCCATGACTCCGCCGGCCAATGATCGGCTCGCCGAGTTGCGCTGCCCCGTTCTGGCGGTCGCCGGGGCCCTGGACCTGAGCCTGTTCGCGGCGGCCCTGAAGCGCCTGGAGACGGCGGCTCCGAACGCCCGGACCGCCATATGGCCGGACGTGGCTCACATGGTCGGCATGGAGCAGCCTGAGAGATTGACAGCCCTCGTCACGGATTTCCTGGCGCCGCTTCGGCCCTGGGACTGAACCGGCCGGGACGGCCGGGATCGGTCTGCCGCCGGCTGGCCGGGCGTGTCCGCGTATCCGAGGCTTCCCACAGGGCGGCGAATCGAGCGAATCGTTGAGGAACGCCCGCTTCCGGGAGTTATCCTGAAGGGGCGTCTATTCCAAACCTGCAGGAGGGATCCGATATGGACGTCACTCCGCCTCCGGACGCTCAGCCCCCGGACGCTCAGCCCCCGGACGCTCAGCCACCGGCTGCGCCGCCACCCGCAGCGCCGCCTCCGGACGCTCAGCCACCGGCCGCGCCGCCTCCGGTAGCTCCCTGGCAGGCCTCTCCGCCTCCGGCTGCTCCGTGGCAGGCCGCGCCGCCTCCGGTAGCTCCGTGGCCGGCCTCCCCGCCCCCGTTCGCTCCTCCGCCGTACGTTCCGGCTCCGGGCGAGTACCCGGTTCAGCTGTCGGTCACGGTCACTCAGCCCGAGCTGAACAGACTGTGGGGCATTCCCTTCATCGGCATCTTCGTTCGATTCATCCTGGCCATCCCGCATTTCGTGGTGCTCTGGCTGCTCGCGCTGGGCATGTACCTGGTGATCCTCCTGGGCTGGATCCCGATCCTGATCATGGGCCGACCCATCGGCATCCAGGCGGCGTTGATCAAGGAGACGATCCACCGCGGGACCCGAGTCGCTGGCATATGCCTACTTCCTGTTCCCGGGTGGATACCCGCCCCTCGAGCCGGGCGCTCCGAACCCGCTCGAGCTGAACATCAGCCTGGAAGGCCGATCGATGAGCCGACTCTGGGGAATCCCGTTATTCGGCTTCCTCGCCCGCATCATCGCGGCCATCCCCCACATCATCGTGCTCTACCTGTTGTTCATCGTCGGCTTCATCCTCGAGATAGTCCTCTGGATCCCGATCCTGATCATGGGCAAGTACCCGGGCTGGGCGATGTCGTACTTCACCGGCGTGCTGCGCTACGCGGCGCGCGTGCAGGCTTACGTTCTTCTCCTGCCCATTCCCTACCCACCCTTCTCGTTCAGCTAAGCCGGCGCACGCCGCAACAGAACTCGCCGCCGCGGGATCCGCGGCGGCGAGTTCGATTCTGGCCGGCGCTCAGAACTCCTGCGGGCACCAGGGCTTGGTGGCCGTCGCGAATAGGCCATCGGCCACGGCCAGGGCGCCTGGTCGTAGCTCCACGACGCGTCCCGCGGCCGCGAGAGCGCTGGCCGTGAAACACCCCAGGAACATGGCGGCCAGATCGTTCGGGTCCAGCGCGATCTCCGCGGCTTCTTCGGTTCTGGTGACGCGCGCTCGCCCCTCCGAGACGTCGAGCCGCCAGCGGCCCGCATTCCACGGGCAGTAGTCGTCGCGCAGGTCCAGGGTGAGACTGCCACTGCCGTTCCCGCCGGGCCCGTACGTCCGGCCCTCGAGAGCGGCGTCGACGTCCACGATCCGCAGCCACAGCCCATCGCCCATGGTCATGCCGAGCCGGCGCGGTTCCGAGGCCAGGACGATGAGCGGGTGATCGAGCGGAAGTCGCCACGTCTTGAGCGTCCGCATCAGGTCCACCTCGAGCAGGTAGCGCCAGATCTCGCGCGTTCCCCGCGGCGTGCACCCGACAGCCTCCTCGACCGTCAGTACGCAGGCCGGTCCGCGGGCGTTCCAATCGGCCTTCGTCTTGTAGACCGCGTAGGCCTCCGGCACGCCTTCGACCTCGAAGACCACCAGCCGGCGGGCTTCGCCGCCGCCCTTCCCGTCCTTCTCGGGTACCGGCAGGATCCCGACCCACCAGTCCGGAGTTCGGGCGAGGAAGCCCGGATGATCGGGTCGAGCGGCCTCGTAGACGGGCGTCACCAGATCGAGCCCCTCGCCCGTGGGAAGGAGACGGCACGATCCTTCGCGAGGCCAATCTCGAGCGAAACCGAGCGCCTTGGGCTCGGCCTCCAGGCTTACCGATACGGTCGCCAATCCGAAGCCGAAGCGCTGGTAGATCGCGCCCTCGGCCGCCCATAGCATTGCCAGGGGTTCGCCGCGGCGATGGCAGTCGTCGATCATCAGCCGCATCATCCCGCTCATCAGACCTCGCCTGCGGTGCGACGGCAGGACGGTGACCCAGGTGACACCCCCGGCCGGCAGCTCCCCACCCGGCACGGTCAGACGCATAGTGAAGACCCCGCCCGTCGCCACGAAACGGTCGCCGTCCAGGGCGGCGAGGAAGCGCTCCTTGTCCGCTACGCGCTCGACACGGCCGATCAGCTCGTCGGAAACGTCCTCGCCGAAGGCCACTTCGGCGGTCCTGAGCAGCTCGGCGAACCGCTCGGGCGGGCAGACTCGAATGTCGATACTCATGGCGCGTATGGTGCCAGAGCCTGACCCGAGCGCAAGAGCCTGTGAGCGGCCGGTAGACGAAAGGTCCTAGCCGGCCGTGACCAGCCGGCGCCGCCGGTCCCCAGAACCGAACCCCATCGCGGAGATCCTCGCACATCACCGTCGGTGGGTACTTCAGCACCTGCCATGAGATGACGATGTCGCCGATGCAGCCGCCAAGGTGGAGGGCAAACGGCACGACCAGATAGGCGCCGAATGGCAGCATGCACAGCGGGATGCCCAGCAGCCCCAGGATTACGAGCGGCGCGAGGGCAACCGACAAGAACTGTCGCCGGGTGAACCGATGTCCCGGGTCGGTGGTGTAGAAGGCGTACGGAACGGGACCGACGTGCAGGATGCCGAATTGCGGTCTGGCGCCAGAGACCAGCATGAAGATGCCGTGGACGCCTTCATGCACCCACATCAGGCACACGATCAAGAGGAGAACCACGGCCATCTGGATCGGATCGACAGTACCGGTCACCTGACCTTGGATCTCGCCGTGCCTGGCGGCCAGCACATAGACGACAAGCCCGACGTATGCGAGCGGCAAGGCCAGGAATGTCCACAGAATCCAGGTCTTCCGAGTGGGCCGGTACTCGGACCGCACCTCGAACCCAGAGTCCTGACTGCGAATGTCCGTTTCGACGGCCATCGATCGAAGCCCTCCCCTTCTCCCACCTGGCTAGCGCGGCTGCGGCAGTCGTGGCGCGCTCGGCGGCAGGGTCAAGACTAACGGTTGGGCGACGCGGGCCGCAATGAATGAGAGCGAAGCCAGTCGACGATGGCGGCCACGACCTCCGGCCCCTCCGGCTCGTTCAGCACCTCGTGGCGCAGGTTCGGCAGAACGCGCCGTTCCACGCCGGCCACGCCGGCGAGCGGCTCGCTCACGACCGTGGGCACGAGAGTGTCCGCACCGCCGTGGATGACGAGCGTCGGGACGTGGAGCCGGGCCAGCTGCGAGCGCGCACGCTTCATCGCTCTAAGCAGCTCCGCCCCGAGCCGCGCCGTCGACCGCGGCTGAACCAGCGGGTCGGCGAAGTAGGCGCTCCCGACGGCGGGATCACGCGATAGCTGGTCCCCGGCGATCGGATTGGCGAGGACCATCGTCGGCGCAACGACGCTCAGAACGGGCGCGAGGACGCGTTGCCAGGCAGGTGTGCGCGGCACCCAGTGGCAGGGCGGTGAGCACGAGCAGGTCGGGACGGGGGCGGTCCGAGCAGACGTACGTCAGCGCGATGAGCGCACCCATCGAGTGACCCATCAGGACGAGAGGTCGGCCAGCCTGGCGCACACCGCGCCAGGCTGGCCTCGAGGTCATCGAGGAAGTCGTCCCAGCGGCGGACGTAGACGCGCCGTCCTCCCGAGAGCCCGTGCCCGCGAAGGTCGAAGGCGTGGACGTCCAGTCCCGCCTCGGACAGCAGCCGGCCGGTCCGCTCATAGCGACCGCTGTGCTCCCCGATGCCGTGGACGATCAGGACAGTCGCCCAGCATTCGCCCGCCGCGGGCCAGTGACGGACGTGTAGCGGCGTGCCGTCCGGCGCGAGCCAGCTCGACCCCGGAACCGCCTCGGTTACTCAAAGCCGCCATCTCGCCTCCTAAACCGGTCGCGGCCGCCTGCCTGCGTCACGATGGTCCTTCCCCGCCACGGTCGCGTAGATCATCGCCTATGCTGCGGCGCGGCTGAACGATCGAGCGCCGACGAAGACCGTCACCGCCGCCAGGACCACGAGCAGCACGACGCCGATGACGATCTCGCCGTCGCCGAAGCTGGCGTTGAAGAGCGCCCGGATGGCGGCCACGGCGTGGTAGAGCGGGTTGAACTTCGCCACCGTCTGCAGCCAGTCCGGCGCCAGGGACATCGGCAGCATCACGCCGGAGAGAAGCAGCAGCGGCAGCGAGATGCCGTTCACGACCGGAGCAAGCGCGTCCTCGCTCTTGAGAACCAGCGCCAGGGTGTAGGAAACCGGCGACATCATCATGCCGATCAGGGCCAGCAGCAGGAATGCGACGGCGACGCCGCCGAGGTTGATCTCCAGCCCGAACGGAACCGCCAGCAGAACCAGGATCAGGCCCTGGGCGACCAGCAGGACGACGTCCCGCAGGAGCGGCCGACGAGCATCGCCACGCGGCTCATCGGCGTCACGGTCATGCGCTCGACGACGCCTTCGCGCATCTCGTCACACAGCCCGAAGCCCACGAAGGCGGACCCGAAGAGCGCGGTCATGACCAGAAGCCCGGGCACGAAGACGTTGAAAGCGCCGCCGGGCGGGAAGCCGGGCATCCTGGCGATGTTCGTCAGCAGCGGCCCGAACAGGAGCAGGTACAGGATCGGCTGGAGGATGCCCATGATCACCCAGACCGGGTTTCGCAGGCTCAGGACGAGCGACCGCTCGAAGATGAGCCAGGTGTCTCGGAATACACGCATCGTGGTTCTCCTGGGCCGCTACGCGGCGCTTTCGCGCAGCGATCGGCCGGTCTTCTTGAGGAAGACGTCGTCGAGGCTCGGTCGGTGGAGGTTCATCGTCGAGGGCGCCAGGCCGTGGGTGTCGAGCAGGCGCAGGACTGCGGCACGGCCTCCTCGCCGTTGTCCACGTACAGCCGGACGAGCCCGTCCTCGATGCCCGCCTCGCGGACGAAAGGCTGCGGTCGACAGCAGCTCCACGACCTCGTCGCCGTGGCCGTTGACGCCGATCGTCAGGACGTCGCCGGCGATCTCGCGCTTGAGCTCGCCGGAGATCCCTCGGCCACGATCCGGCCGTGGTCGATGATGGCCAGGCGGTCGCACAGCGCGTCCGCCTCCTCGAGGTAGTGGGTCGTGAGGAAGACCGTCGTGCCGGTCTCGCGCAGCTTGCGGATCTCCTCCCAGAGACGCGCCCGGGCCTGCGGATCCAGCCCGGTCGTCGGCTCGTCGAGGAAGAGCAGCGCCGGCCGGTGGACCATGCCGATGCCGATGTTGAGCCGCCGCCGCATCCCGCCCGAGTACGTCTCGCAGGTCCGATCGGCGGCCTCGGTCAGGTCCAGCGCCTCGAGGATCTCGACCGCTCGGGCCCGGCCTCGGCCTTGCTCATGCCGAACAGGCGGCCCTGGATGACCAGCTCCTCGCGCCCGGTCGACTCGCGATACGACCCACCGGACTGGGCGACGTAGCCGATCCGGTCGCGGACCTCGCGGGCCTCGCGAGCGACGTCGAAACCGGCCACGCACGCGGTGCCGGCGGTGGGCGGCAGCAGCGTGGCGAGGATCCGCAGAGTCGTGGTCTTGCCCGCGCCGTTGGGGCCGAGGAAGCCGAAGATGTCGCCGGCCGCCACTCTCAGGTCCACGCCCGCCACGGCCTCGACGGCTCCGCCGCGGCCCTTGAAGGTCCGGCGCAGGCCGACGGTCTCGATGATCGGCTGCGGCGGCCGTCTGGGCGCTCATCGCGCCGGCCTCCATCCGCACGACCGGGCGCGCGCACGCCCGGTCCCGCGATGTCAAACTTCGTTGCCGTGAGGTCCATCGATCTTCCTTTCGATCCTCGCCTGAGCTCCATGGCGTCGCGGTCTTGCGCACGATCGGCTCTCTGGCAGGTGAGAGTCAAGCTGCTCGCGCCGCGGCTCTGCGACGTCGGGCTTGCTCTGGCGATTTGCTGCGCTATAATGTCTCTGCGCAGTGCAGAGAATAGCCAGGGCAGACGAACGATGTCAAGCGACGTGATCCGAGAAGCGAACTGATGGCCGCGGTCCTGCGCGCCATCCGCAAGGAGAGCCGCTCAGGCAGCGCTCTTCAGCCAGGCGGTCGCCGAGCGGCTCGGGCTGGCCGGGACGGACGTCGAGTGCCTCGAGATCCTCAACGACGAAGGCTCGGCTGACGGTCGGACGGCTGGCCGAGCTGACCGGACTCACCACCGGCTCGGCGACGCGGATGGTCGACCGCTGGAGCAGGCCGGCTACGTGCGGCGGGCACCCGATCCGACCGACCGGCGGCGCGTCCTCGTCGAGCCGGTGCCGGGCCTTGACGTCAAGCTGGCGGCTCTTCACGCCTCGATCGCACGGGCCCAGATGGACGTCGATCGCCCGCTACGACGACGCCCAGCTGCAGATCCTGGTCGACTTCCTGGACCGCAGCACCGAGGTCGCGCGCCGGGAGACGGCGAAGATGCGCGCGCCCAGCGAGGAAGCAGGAGCGGGCGGCAGCTACGCGGCGCCGCTTGGCGGAGTCATCAGCGGCCGTCTCGTCTTCATTTCCGGCGCACCCAGGATCACCGTCCGCGGCGATCGCCACTCTCACGGAGCTGTACCGAGCGCGATTCGACGGTCCGGTGCCGCGGATGCGCGTCCGCGACGGCGTGGTCACGGTGCGCTACCCGCGCTTCGGCTGGTTCGACTGGCGCGCCCAGGTCGCCGGCCAGTCACATCGACGTCTCGGCCCACTGGCGCAAGGACCGCGGCGAGATCGCCCTCAACCCGAGCGTGCCGTGGGCCATCGAGCTGCGCGGCGGAGTGTCGCGTCTGAGCGTCGATGCGCGAGCCCTGCGTCTCGAATCGTTCGAGCTGCGTGGCGGCGCCAGCCAGTCGACCTGACCTTCCCGCTCCGGCCGGTGTCGTGCCGATCAGGATCGAGGGCGGCATGAACAACATCGAGATCGAGCGTCCGACGGGCGTGGCGGTTGTGCTCGAGCTCCGTGGCGGGGTGAATCGAGGCCATCGTCGACGGCGAGAAACACAGGGCCAGCGGCCGCCTGTCGATACAGACTCCGGGCGCGGACACGACGCCCGACCGCTACGAGATCGACCTCAGCGGCGGAGTCAGCAAAGTGGTCGTCACGACCCGCTGATCCTCGCCGCTACTCCCCTGCCCGCTTCTCGAAGTCCAGCGATGCGGAGTTGATGCAATAGCGCAGGCCGGTCGGGCGCGGGCCGTCGTCGAAGAGATGGCCCAGGTGGGCGCCGCAGTTGGCGCACAGGACCTCGGTCCGAGCCATGCCGAGCGAGGTGTCGCGGCGGGTGGTGACCTTGGCCTTGTCCAGGACGTCGTAGAAGCTCGGCCAGCCAGACCGAGAGTCGTACTTGGCGGCGGCGTCGAACAGGACCTCGCCGCAGACGACGCAGCGGTACGCTCCGGCGTCGTGGTTGTCCCAGTAGGCCCCGCTGAAGGGCCGCTCCGTGTCCGCCTCCTGCGTCACCGAGTACTGGAGCGGCGTCAGCCGCCGCCGCAGTTCCTCCTTGTCGACCGGCGCGCTCATGCGGGGGCTCCTTCCTTCCGAAGCGACTCGATCAACTCGCCGGCCCGGGAAACCGCCTCCGGCGTGCGCATCATGGTGTTGCGGAAGATGAAGCCGCCGAAGCCGGCGTCCAGGTAGCCGCGAACGATCTCCGCGGCCTCGTCCAGCGTGGCGGCCGTCGCCATCGCCCGCACCCCCGCCGGGATTTGCGCAAGCACCTTGGCCTTGTCGCTCTCACTCTCCGCCAGCGCGATGGAGAGGCCGACGGTGCGCAGGATCTCGGCCGGGTCGCGCCCGATGGCGTCGCAATGGCGGTCCAGCACTCCGAGCTTGGGCGCGGCCTCCGCCAGGGTCCCGAACCAGTTGGTGATGTCCGCATAGCGGGCCGCGACCTTGAGGGTCCGCTTCTCACCGCCTCCGCCGACAAGGATCTTCGGACCGCCCGGCCGGATTGGCCTGGGCCTGTTCAGGGCCCGATCGATGCGGTAGTGGGAACCCTCGAAGCTGGGCCGCTCCTCCGTGAACATGGCCTTGCAGATGGCCAGCGCCTCCTCGAGCCGGTCCTCGCGGCGGGCGATCGGCGGGAATTCGAAGCCGTATCCGGCATGCTCGGAATCGTTCCAGGCGGCCCCGATGCCGAGGACGGCTCGGCCCTTGGAGATGATGTCCAGCGTCGTGACGGTCTTTGCCAGGAGCGCGGGGTTGCGGTAGGTGACGCCGGATACCATCGTGCCCAGCATCACTTTCTCCGTGCGGGCGGCTATGGCCCCGAGCGTCGTGTATGCCTCCAGCATCGGCTCGTCTTCCCGGCCCACGACCCCGATCTGATAGAAATGGTCCATCACGGTGACCATGTCGAATCCGGCGGCCTCGGCCGCCTGGGCTCGCTCGACGACGCCTTCGAAGAGCCGCACATCGGCGACGCCCGTCGAAGGTGTAGTTGGGCATGTGATAGCCGAAGAAGGGACGCATCGCTCGATCTCCAAATGGAAGGCCTCGGGCGGCGCTACGGTCGTCGCCCGAGATCACGTTAGCTCGGAACGTAGCACGCCGCCGATTCCGACGGCCGCGAGAGATCGCCCGGTAGCGCAGGCCGGCCTTGCCCAACGGGTTTGTTCGGGCACGTCCCTGCGGTATCCTCGGCAGGCCGTAGTCGAGGCTCGAATGTATCCTCAATCCCAGCCGTCGCCGCCGGGTCAGCCGGGGCCACAGTTGGATTCGTTGCCGCCCGGCGCCGCCCCGGCGAGCCCGCGCGGTCGAGCGTGGCTGGCCGTCCTCGTCATCCTGGTAGCGGCCATCGTCATCGCGCGGCGTGATCGTCGTCATGGCGTTGCGCTCCCCCGTCGGCAACGTCTACTTCTCGACGACCGCCTACGCGACGACCGACGCCACCTGCCAGTTCAGCTCGCCGGTCACGACCGTCTCTGCCGGCGATCACGTGTTCCTGGTCGCCCTCTTCACCGACACCATCCAGGCGCATGAGGAGTACACCCTCGAAATCCTTCGGAACGGAGTCTCGATGGGCACCAAGAACGTGACGACGGACGCCAGGTTCTCATGCTATGTCGAGCAGACGTCACTCGGGCCACTATCGCCGGGGGTCTACGTCTTCACCTTCAGACACGACGGCAAGATCGAGGCCGAGGGGACTCTCCAGGTCAAGTAGCCTCCCGCGGAGATCGCGGCGCACGCGCCCCGCGGGACCCGGGTTTGACCCTTATGACCTCGCCTTTCGCCAGGCCTCGAACGTAGGCCAGCCCCAGAAGGCCGAGGCGACCGCAATCGCGAGCCCGACGCCGAAGAAGGCCGGATGGAGCACGCTCAGCTCCTTGATGATGGCCAGCTCCACGGCGATCCAGATCATCTGGCCGCAGCCGATCGCGAAGGCGAGGAATGGCGCGATCCTCCATCGCCGCAGCCCGATGACCGCCACGGCAAACGAGCCCGACGCCGAACAGGCCCCCGAGGATCAGGCCGGGAATGAAGAAGTCGGGGAAGGGGCTGCCGGCCAGCAACCGCACGGAGAACTGCATGACGCTGCCGTCCGGCCTGGCGACGAGGGAGATGCCTCCGCCCAGTGCCCCGGCGCCGAGAAGGATCAGCAAGCCGACCGCCGTCTTGCCGGCGCGGTCCATGGCGGGGCGCGGGATCGAAGTCGAAGAAGGGGCGGCGGTCGGGGTCGTCATGTGCCTACCTCTCGGGTGCGGTGGCGAGGACCGGGCTGCTCGGGACTGCGACTACCGATGGTCCGCATGGGCCGGCCGGGCGCTCAAGGGCCAACGGACCTCCCCGCGAATGCTTTTTGGCCGGTCGAGTGGTGCCGGATTCGGTACCGTAGGTCCGGCGGAGGCGGTCACCGTCCGGCCACCGCGGCCTCGGCCGAGCAGTGCACGATCGGAGGGTCCATGCGCCTGCAGGATTTCGCCCTCGAGCGTTTCTTCGCCCGCTGGGAGTTCAGCGCCGAGCTGTTGCTGTGCGCCTCGGACGTAGAGGGCTGGCCGATGCGCGAGCTGCTCGAGCTGGCCGACGAGGACGGGCGCCGGCGCTGGGACGGGCTGCGGCTGGGCTACACCGAGTCGCCCGGCGACCCCGCGTTGCGAGCGGCGATCGCCGGCCTCTACGAGCACCTGACATCGGACGACGTCCTGGTCTTCGCCGGGCGCCGAGGAAGCGGTCTTCGCCCTCCACAACGTCCTTCTCGGCCCCGGCGACCACGCGATCGTGGTCCGGCCGGCGTACCAGTCCCTGGCCGAAGTGGCCCGCGCCGCCGGCGCGGAGGTCACGCGCGTGGAGCTGCGCGCCGAGGACGGCTGGCGCCTGGACGTCTCGGAGGTCCGAGCGGCGCTCCGCCCGAACACTCGCCTGATCCTGGTCAACGAGCCGCACAACCCAACCGGTGCGCTGAGCGATCGGGCGACTTTCGACCGGCTGGTCGAGCTGGCGGCCGAGTCCGGCGCGCGCCTGATCGTCGATGAGGTCTACCGCTTCCTGGAATTCGATCCGGCCGATCGTTTGCCGGCCGGCGCCGATGCGTTGGCCACCGGTGTGAGCATCGGCGTCATGTCCAAGTCGTTCGCCCTGGCCGGGCTTCGTATCGGCTGGGTGGCGACCCGCGACCGCGCTCTCCTGGAGCGGCTGGCCGCGTTCAAGGACTACACCACGATCTGCAGCTCGGCCCCGAGCGAGGTCCTGGCGCTGATCGCACTCAGGGCCGGCGATCGGGTGCTGGCCCGGAACCGGGCCATCGTCGCGGCCAACCTGCCGCTCCTGGACGCGTTCTTCGAGCGCTGGACGGGCATCTTCGAGTGGGTCCGGCCGCGGGGCGGCAGCATCGGCTTTCCGCGCCTGGTCGCGGACGTGCCGATCGACCGCTTCACCGATGATCTCGTCCGCGAGACCGGGCGTGCTGATCCTCCCGGGCACGGTCTTCGCCGACACGGCCAACCGCTTCCGAATCGGCTTCGGCCGGACGAACATGCCGGAAGCCCTGGCGCGGCTGGAGGACTATGCCGCCCGCCGGTTCGGGCCTCGCTGACCGCGGAGGCCGCGCGTCACTCGCCGCGCGCCACTTGACAGCTTACTTAGTACTCACTAAGTTATGCCCATGACACCGAGCCGCCTCACAGCCGATGAACGCCGCGAAGAAGTGGTCGCCGCCGCCGCGATCGAGTTCGCCGCCACCGGCTATGCGGGAACCTCCACCGATGCGATCGCCAGACGGGCCGGCGTCTCGCAGCCCTACCTCTTCCAGCTCTTCGGCACCAAGAAGGAGTTGTTCCTGGCCGCGGTTCGCGACTGCTTTCTCCGGACGGAGCGGACGTTCGAGCAAGCCGGCAGATCCGCCCACGAGCGCGGCCTCGACCCGGCGAAGACCCTCGAGGAGATGGGCCACTCCTACATCCAGCTCCTGATCGGCAACCCCACCGTCCTTCAGCTCCAGCTCCAGGCCTACGCGGCGTGCGTCGACGATGACATTCGAACGGTGGTCAGGACCAACTACCAGAGGCTCTGGCGGACGGTGACCGATCTCTCGGCCGCCGATCAGCGGGCCGTCCAGGGCTTCTTCGCCCAGGGAATGCTGATCAACGTCGTGGCCATCATCGGCGAGGGCGTGACCTTCGAAGACTTCCTCTGTTCGTTGCTCGGAGGTGAGCCCACGCTTTGCTGAGCCATCCCCCTTTTTTGCCCGCATAACTTAGTGAGTACTCAGTTAGTTACCTCGACAACCACCTCGGAAAGGAGCCGCACCACATGACTCGCAGAGCCTCACCTCTCTGGACATTCGCCATCACGACGATCGCCCTGTTCATGGTCAGCCTCGACAACCTGGTCGTGACCATGGCCCTGCCGGTCATCCGGCGCGACCTCGGGGCGTCCTTGAGCGACCTCGAATGGACGGTCAACGCCTACACCCTGACCTTCGCCGCGCTGCTCCTCATGGGCGCGGCGCTGGGCGACCGCTTCGGCCGGAAGCGGCTGTTCATCATCGGCCTGGCGATCTTCACCGCCGGGTCGGCCTGCGCGGCCCTCTCCCCGTCCGCCGGGACGCTGATCCTGGCCCGGGCTCTCCAGGGCGTGGGCGGCGCCATCACCATGCCCCTGACGCTGACGATCCTCTCCGACTCGATCGCCGCGGAGAAGCGACCCCTCGTGCTGGGGGCATGGGGCGGCATCGCCGGCCTGGCCATCGCGGTCGGTCCGGTCGTCGGCGGCGCCATCACGCAGGGCGTCTCCTGGCACTGGATCTTCTGGATCAACGTCCCGATCGGCATCGTGGCGATTGTTCTGGCCTACTTCCGCCTGAGCGAGAGCAAGGTGCCCGGCCGGTCGATCGACCTGGTCGGCGTAGGACTGGCAAGCCTGGGTCTCGTCGGGATCGTTTGGGGCGTGACCCACGGCAACGGCCGCGGCTGGACCGACGGGCAGATCCTGGGCGCGATCGCCGTCGGCGTGGCGTTCCTGGCCGCGTTCATCGCCTGGGAGGCCCGCGCGGCCGAACCCATGCTCCCCCTCCACCTCTTCCGGCGCCGTACGTCCGTGATCGCCAACGGTGTCTCGTTCCTGATGTCCTTCGGGATGTTCGGCTCGATCTTCCTGCTGTCCCAGTTCTTCCAGCTCTGCCAGGGCCTCAACCCGCTCGAATCCGGACTGCGGATCCTGCCCTGGACGGCGACGCCTATCGTGGTTGCCCCGATCGCGGGGTGGGCTTCGGGCCGGATCGGCGCCCGCCCCATCCTCGCCGCCGGCCTGGCCCTTCAGGCGATCGGCCTGGCCTGGGTCGCGGCGATTACGTCTCCGACCGTCGCCTACTCCTCGCTCGTGCTCCCGTTCGTGGTGAGTGGTGCCGGCATGGGACTGTTCTTCGCCCCGATCGCCAACGTGGTCCTCTCCGCGGTGCCGCGGGAGGAGGAGGGCAAGGCGTCCGGCGCGAACAACACCATCCGGGAGCTGGGCGGCGTCTTCGGGGTAGCGGTCCTGGCCGCGATCTTCTCGGCCAACGGCTCCTACGCGTCTCCCCAGACCTACGTGAACGGGCTGATCCCCGCGGTCTTCGCCGGAGCCGCGGTCGTCATGCTCGGCGCGGCCGTGGCGCTGTCGCTTCCGCCGGCCGTGGCTCGCCTGCGACGCGCCGATCCGGCCGAGTCGGTCGCGTTCGGTCCGGAGGGCGAGCTGGCCGCCTGACTTCGCGTGTGCCGATGACGAGCCCCGGTCCGCCAGGCCGGGGCTCGTGCCGCGTCACGCAGGCAACGGCTCACCGCGGAGCGTCTTCAGGGCATCGGCGTAGAGGCCGTCGAAGGCTCGCGAGGTCGACGGGAAGGCGTGGAGCATCCCCGCCAGCACCGGGATCGGGATGCGCGCCTGGATGGCCAGAACGACTTCGTGGATCGCCGCCGACGCGTCCGGGGCGACTACGGACGCACCCAGGATCGTCTGCGAGGGCCGGTCCACGACTACCGCCAGATGCCCGAACGCCGCCTCCAACGAGTAGCCTCGGGCGGTCGTCGCGAGGTCGGCAACGAGCTCGAAGGCGTCCGCTCCGGCTGCCTTCGCCTGCCCGATGTCCACGCCCACCGACGCGACCTCCGGCTCGATGTAGATGGCGCGTGGAATTGCCCGGTAGTCGGGCACTACCTTCTCGCCCAGAGCCATCCGAACCGCCATGCCGCCCTGGTAATGGGAGACGTGAGTGAACAGCTCGGGTCCCGCCGGGTCGCCGATCAGGAAGACGCCGTCGCCGATCCGAAGGCGGCCGTCGCGGCTCAGACCCTTCGCGTCCACGCCGATCGCCTCGAGCCCCAGGCCGTCCAGGTCGAAGGAGCGGCCCAGAGCCACCATGATCTGCCGGCCTTCGACGTACCCACCGTCGCTCAGTTCGACGACGTGGGCATCGCCCTCACCGGCTCGCGGTCTCACGCGGGTCGCCCGCGCTCCCAGTCGAAGCTCGACGCCGTCGTCGCGCAGGATCCGCTCGATCGCCTCCGAGTTGCGGGCATGATCCCGCTCCATGAGCCGGTCGTGGGAATGGACCAACGCCGTCTCGACTCCGAAGCGGGAGAAGACCGAGGCGAGCTCGATGCCACTCGCGCCGCCGCCCAGTACGACGAGGCTGCGCGGCAGCTCCCGCGTCGAGGTGGCTTCGCGATTCGTCCAGGGGTTCGTCTCGGCAAGGCCCGGGATGGGCGGCATCGTCGAATGAGAGCCCGTAGCGATCACGATGGTGCCGGCCTGCAGGCGCTCGGCGGCGCCGGTGCCGGTTCGCCGGACCTCGACCGCCCCCGGGCCGACCAGTCTGGCCTCGCCTCGGATCAAGGTCGCCCCGGCCGCTTCGAGTGCGCGCACGTGACCGGAGTCATCGGGCCAGTCGCGACCCTCGCGGTTGATCATGTAGTCTCGGCGGTCGGAAGCACGTTGCCACGGATACGTGCCACAGCGATGCTCGGCCGCCGCGTGAAGCAGCGACTTGGAGGGGATGCACGCCCAGAAGGAGCACGACCCACCGAATAGCTCGCGGTCGACGACAGCGACGCTCTTGCCACGTTCGAGAGCGGCGTGGGCCGCGGCCTCGCCGGCCGCTCCGGCGCCGATGACAACGAAGTCGAAACGATCCAACGTCCGGCACCCCAAATTGCGCCCCGGGGATGGGGCGATGACCCGATGATCCGCCCGATACGCAAGGGGCGGGCCGCTCCCGGCAGAACGACCCGGTGGGCGGGTCGGGCGCGGCCGGACGGGCAGTCGGGCGCGCCCCGAGGGGCTTACCATGCGACTCACGATCGCCGTCATAGCGAAGCTCCCGCACCGTCATCGGAGGTCCCCGCAATGGCGCCCAAGTTCGGTCTCAATCTCATGGGGGGTCACACCGGATCGGCACCGTCCCCGTTCGACGCGATCAACGGGCCGCGACTCGCCGGATCGGAAGGCAGCCATCCTCTCCACACGGTGGCCGCCGAGGAGCTCCTGCGGCCGACCGATGGCGCGGTCATCGGCGAGATCGTCCTGGACCGTCCCGCCCGAGTCGGCGAAGGCATCACCGGCAGGATCAAGATCCAGGCCACGACAGGAGATAGCGGCGCGCAACGCGTATCTCCGGCTCACGGGCCTGCGCCTGGACGAGGTCAGGCGATCGGAAGACCACCGCGACTCGGACGGCAGCGTTTCCTACACGGAGCACTGGGTCGAGACGAGCGGCAAGCTCTTCGTGGCCGATGCGTTCATCGACCCGCGAGTACCGGCCAACCTCCAGCCCGGCCAGACCTGGGAGTCGACCTTCGCGGTACCTGCGCCGCAGCTCGGTCCGCCGACGAGCCACCTGGGCGAGTCGATCATCGCCTGGGCCCTCGAGGTTCGCTGGGACATCCCCATGGGCTCGGACCACTGGGTCGCCCTCTACCTGCCCCTGGCCCAGCACCCGGATCTCATCCGGGCCGGCGTCGGCAAGCAAGGCGGCATGAGTCTCCTCGACAGCGTGGCCTCCGGCGGCGCCACGATCAACGTCGCCACGCCGCTTCCGGCGCCGGCCGGACAGGAGATGGTCGTGAGGGTCTACTGGCCCTCCGCGCCCCAGGGCCAGGGCGCGCGCATAGAGCTGCACCGCCGGACCAACGCCCCCAACGGCACGGAAGGCATCATCGCCACCGTGCCCGTTTCGCCGGCAGACCTGGCGAGCGGGGCGGCCGAGGCACACCTGCTGGTTCCGCCGGGATCCGCGCCGTCGTTCGACGGAGCGGGGCTGCAACTCAACTACATCATCCGAGCGCTGGTCGACCGCCGCTTCCGGAGCGATGCGGCAATCGAGCGCCCGGTCGCGATCGTCTAGGGCGACTGATAGGGGCCGCTGCCGAACCTACCCCAGATGCGGCTTGCGTACGATCACCATCGCGATGCCGGCGATCGTGACCCAGGCCAGGACGGGGACCGCCGCCTTCGCGGCGCGGGGCGGAAGGACAAGCTCGAAGAGCGGAACCGGGTCACCCAGCTGAGCCTGGAGCGGCCCGGCCGGGCAGTCGCCATGGCCGATGGCGAGCCCGGCGCCTTCGACCGAGAGGAAGGCGACGCTCGCCCACAGGCGCCGATCCCGGCGACCCGTCGCCGCGCAGGCCCAGATGTAGCCCAGGCACGCGAGGCTGACCACGGACCACGCGACGTGGAGAAGGCGGAACGCCCTGGCTCCGCGGCCGAGGTTCGCCCAGCTCGTTGCGCCCGGCGGTGCGGCCCTGCCGCCTAGATCGTCGAGGTGCAGGCCTTGCATTTGGTAGCGTCGGGCGCGTTCGGCTCCTTGCAGAAGGTGCAGGTCTTGACCTCGGCCGGCGGCGGTTCCTTGATGAGAAGCCGGGCGATCATGAAGACGACAAAGGCCACGATGACGAACGTGATGATCGTGTTGATGAAGGCCCCGTAGCGGATCGCGACCTCCTTGAGCGGATCTGCATCGCTCTTCAGGACGATCTTGAGATTCGCGAAGTCGACGTTGCCGAGCAGCACGCCGATCGGCGGCATGATGATGTCGTTCACGAGCGAGTGCACGACATCTCCGAGGGCGACGCCGATGATGACGCCGACTGCCAGAGCGAGGGCGTTCGTCTTCAGCAGGAACGCCCGGAACTCACCGAACATCGCTTCCTCCCTGCGCTACGTCAATCGCGATTTCCCGCATTCTGTCCGCATCGGGGGGTCTCGTCCAATCGGACACGTGGCCGAACGGTCTGAGAGTTGGCGCAACTGCAGGGATGGGCGCTGAAGCTCGCGCGGGCGCCGCGGCCGCAAGGCGCGTTCGCCCGTCCGCGACCGGTCAGCCCGCCTTCCGGATCGCTTCCGCGGCTTCGGCGGCCCTCTGGGCGGCGGCCTCCGACTTGAAGAAGTCGGCCGGCAGGGTGATCCCGGTCGCGTGGTTCGGGCAGTAGCCGTTCGGGACCTTCTGCAGGTACTGCTGGTGATAGGCCTCGGCGAAGTAGAAGTCCGCGGCCGGCCTGATCTCGGCCGTGATCTTGCCCTTGCCGGCGGCGGTCAGCCGCTCCTGGAAGGCGTCGCGGCTGGCCTCGGCCTCGCGCTGCTGGGCCTCGCCGTGGGTCAGGATGGCCGAGCGGTACTGCGTGCCGTGGTCGCCGCCCTGGCGCATCCCTTGCGTCGGGTCGTGCTCCTCCCAGAAGATCTTGAGGAGCTGCGCGTACGAAACGAGCTTGGGATCGAAGACGACACGGACGGTTTCGATATGCCCGGTTCGGCCGGTGCAAACCTCTTCGTAGGTCGGGTTGGGCGTGAAGCCGCCGGCGTAGCCGACCGAGGTCGAAATGACGCCGGGGGTCTCCCAGAAGAGCTTTTCGGCGCCCCAGAAGCAGCCCATGCCGAATTCGGCGATCTCGCTGCCGGCTGGATACGGCGGCCGGAGGGGCGTTCCGAGGACGGCGTGGCGCTCGGGGACCGGCAGGGCCTGGGGCCGGCCGGGGAGGGCTTCGTCAGGGGCGGGCATTCGCGTCTTGCGCGGGTCGTGGAGCCAGTTCATGAGCCAAGTCTACGCTCGAAGGGTCCCCGGGTCCGCTCCCCGACCGAGCGGGTTCGCGGCGCGATACCTTCGCCTGAAGCAGGATCAGGCGGTACGAGGTAGCGCTTCGAGCAGCCCGAGGCGGTTGCCTTCGGTGTCCGTGGCGTAGATGAAACGGCCGACGTTTGGGATGTCCTGGATTTCGCCGTCGACCGTGCCGCCCGCCTTGCGAACGGCCTCGATCGCCGCCTCGAGTTTCTCGACGCTGACCGAGATGACGGTGTTCTCGCCGGGCTTCGAGCGGCTCATGATCGCGCCGTCGATGCCGGCCGACAGTGTCGGGTCCGGTGCCGGCGAGCCAGTAGTCAAACGGACCGCCGTATTTCTGGACCGTCCAGCCGAGTGCTTGCTGGTAGAACCTGCTGGCGCGTTCGGGATCGTCGGCGGTGATCTCGAAATGGACGACTCGTGCCATCGGTCTGCTCCTCATACAGGCGGCCAGCGTAGCCCGTCTCCGGCGGCCCAACGGCTGACCTCCCGGGCCGGTGCGTCTGGCGCAAAGCGGTGCCTGGGCCGGGCTCCGGACCGCGCGGGTTCGAGCGCCGTGGCGCGAATCGCCGTTTGGGGCGACCATGCCCGAATGAGGCGAACGCCCTCCCTGCTGGCGATCGTGGCCGTCCTGGTGGCAGCCTGCGGTTCTTCGGCCTCGACGCCGGTTTCGACTCCGGTCGACCCAGACGGGGGCCGGCCGCCAGACGATCGTCCCAGTCGTTCCGGCCTCGGCCACGCCCGCTTCGACGGCTACACCTTCGGTCGCCCCGTCCGTCGCCCCATCCCCCGTCCCCGACGACACCGTCTGGCTCTGCAAACCCGGCCTCGCCGACAACCCCTGCGCCGGCAACCTCGACGCGACCGTGGTCGACGCTTCCGGTGCGAAGGCGGTGGAGCCGGCCGCACCTGCCGCGGATCCGCCGATCGACTGCTTCTACGTCTATCCCACCGTCAGCCGCCAGGGAACGACCAACGCAAACCTGACGATCGACCCGGAAGAGCGAGCCGTGGCGGTCGCCCAGGCGGCCCGCTTCTCGCAGGTCTGCCGTGTCTACGCGCCGATGTATCCGCAGCTGACCCTCGCCGCAATCGCCAAACCGAGCGACATCACCTTCGCGTCCGCGCTGGTCGCGTTCACCGGCGTCGGCTCGGCATGGAGCAACTACCTGGCCAACTACAACCACGGCCGTGGCGTGGTGCTGATCGGCCACTCGCAGGGAGCGTTCATGCTGACCGCCCTGATCAAGTACCAGGTCGACTCGAGCCCCGACGCGCGTCGCCTGCTCGTGTCCGCACTGCTGCTGGGCGGCAACGTGGCGGTCCCGGTCGGCAAGTCCGTGGGCGGCGACTTCGCCAACGTCCCGGCCTGCGGCTCGGCAACGCAGACAGGTTGTGTCGTGGCCTATTCGAGCTTCGACACCACGCCGCCTGCCGACGCCGTCTTCGGCCGGACCGGCTCCATCCTCAATCCGTTCGCCGGCTCCTCGACGCTTCCGATGCAGATCCTGTGCGTGAACCCCGCGGCGCCCGGCGGGGGCAGCGGGGTTCTCCGTCCCTACTTCCCAACCACGGGGCTCTCGCTGCTGGTGGGCGGCGCCGCGACGACGCCCGTCGCCGCAACTCCGTTCGTCTCCTACCCGGGCGAGTACTCGGCCCACTGCCAGACGGCGGCCGGGGCAACGTGGCTCCAGATCGACCGGACGGGCGGAGCGAGCGACCATCGACCGGCGGTCGCCAGGTCGCAGAGCCCGGCCTGGGGCCTCCACGTGGTGGACGTCAACATCGCCCTCGGCAACCTCGTGGACCTGGTCGCGTCGGAGTCGGCGGCCTTCCACTCGGCCGGCTAGGCCAAACCGCCCTGGCGCAGCCGCGTCGTGACCGCCGGCAGCCAGCGGTCCAGGTAGGCGTTGTCGTAGCGGGCCCGGATCGACGCCGGGGCCGTGCAGCGGTCGAAGGGAGAGGCATCGGCCAGAGCCTCCGTCACCGACCCGTACACGCCGGAGGCGACGCCCGCGACGAGCGCCGCTCCCAGGGCCGCCGCCTCTTCTGTCCGCACGATTTCCAGCCGGCCCGGGCCCAGCGCCGCCTTGGCGATCACCCAGCGCCGGTTCCGCACCCCGCCGCCGGTCAGCCGGACCCGCTCCAGCGGCGTGGCGGTGATGCGGGCCAGTTCGTCGAGCATCCAGCGGACGTGGTACGCGGCACCGTCGACGACGGCCGCGGCCAGGTCCGGCAGCCGGTGAGTCTCGCGCAGCCCCTCGAACTCCAGGCTGGCCGACGGATCGCGATGCGGCGCCGTTCTCCCTCGAAGATACGGGCGGACGATCGGCTCGACCGGGCCGGGCGCGGCGCCGTCGAGCAGCTCGAGGAAACGCGCGTATCGATCCGCTCTGTCGGACGCCGTGGCGAGAAACGTGTCGACGAACCACTCCACCATGGCGCCCGACGACTGCAGCCCGCCGGACACGTAGGCGACGTCGTCCAGGGCGTGGCAGCCCGTCGAGAACCCGCCCCGCCGGACCTCGTCGGTGAGGGCCGGTTTCGACGTCACGAGCAAGGCGGCCTCCGCGCTGCCCATCGAGTCGAGAACGTCGCCCGGCGTCAAGACGCCGGCGCCGAGCGCGGCGGCGAGGTGGTCGTGGCCGGCGATCGCCACGGCCGTGCCGGCCGGCAGCCCCAGTCTCCTCGCGGCGGAGTCGGTGAGCCCGCCCACCGGCTGGCCGAGCGGCAGGACCTCCGGCATGTTCTCGGGCTCGAGGCTCGCCAGCGCCAGCAATCCGGCATCCCAGGCGCGGGCCGAAACGTCGAAAGCCAGCGTCCGGCACGCGAGCGAGGCATTGGTGGCCAGCCGCCCGGTCATGGTCAGGGCCGCCAGTTCGGCGACGCCGGCCCACCGCCGCAACCGGGTGAAGTCGGCGGCCCGCTGTTCGCGAATCCACAACAGCTTCGGCAACGAGTACTTGGGCTCGGGCCTCAGCCCCGTTCGCGCGAAAAGGGCCGGGCCGCCGATCTGGCGCTCGAGCCAGGCCGCCTGGCGCTCGGGCCGCGGATCGTGCCAGGCCAGGATGTCGCCGACGGGCAGGTTCCGGCGATCCACGGGCACGCCGGACTCGGCCATGCTGGCGATGCCGATCCCGCTCGGCCGGGCCAGATGCGCCTTGGCGGCGGCGGACACGCATTCGGCGATGGCCGAATCCACGGCGCCCAGCAACTCGCCGGGCTTGTGGTATGCCCCGCCGCCTCTCACGGCGTGGGTCTCGGTCGGCCGGCGAGCGACGTGGAGCACGCCACTTCCCGGCGCCACGAGCGCGGCTTTGATGTAGGTCGTGCCGATGTCGACCCCGATCAGGGACGGGGCGCGGCCTTTCTTGACGGCGTCGCTTCTGGCTGGCATCCGCCAATCATGGCGCACACCGGTGCCGCCGTGGGGCGGATTGCCGCGCCCGTCCGCCCGAGGCGTTCGGACGCGCGGCGTCAGTCGGCGGGCTTCGAACCGCCGGTCGCGAGATCGACCGTGACCGTCAGTTCCTCGACTCCGCGAACCAGACCCAGCTCCAGCTTGACCGCGCCGGCCTTCTTGCCCGCGCCGGCCTTGTCGAGCGCGGCGTGGAGTTCGTCGGGATCCGTGATCGGAGCGCCGGCCGCGGCGACGATCAGGTCGCCCTCGCGGATCCCCGCCGCATCGGCAGGGCTCTCCGGCTCGACGCCGCGGACCAGGATGCCCTCACGGTCGGGAAGTCCGACGGCGCGGCGCAGATGCCGGGCCACGTGACCGGGCGCGACCGCGATGCCAAGCCTCGGCCGGACCGTGGATTCGCCCCGCCCGAGGGCGTCGATGCGGGCCTTCAGGTTGTCGTCGGCCGGTAGCGCCAGGTAGAAGCCTTCGCCCAGCCGCTGAGTGTTCAGGCCGAGCAAGCGTCCTTCGGCGTCCAGGATCGGGCTGCCCGATGAACCCGAAGCGAGCGGAGCCGTGTGCTCGATGCTGCCGCCGATGAGCCGGCCACCCGGGCCGCGGAACGACCGCTCCACCCCGGAGACCAGGCCGATAGTCGTGCGGACACCGCCGCTCGACGCGCTCACGACGGCGAATACCGCGCTGCCCACCACGGGGAGCGTTCCGCTTGCCCACGCCAGCGGCTTGGCGCCAGCGGTATCGACCTCGAGCACGGCCAGATCGCCGTCCATGTCTTCGCCGAGAATGCGGCCGCGTTCGCGCCGTCCGTCCGAGAAGACGCAAGTGGCGCCGTCGCCGTGGACGTTGTGGGCGTTCGTCAGCACCCGATTCTGGGCCACGATCACTCCGGACCCGCGGCGCCAGTGGCCGCCGATCCCGACAACGGCCGGAGCCGCGCGCTCCGCTACTTTTGCGACGGCCTGCTGGATCTCATCCAATGTGCCCAATTCCGTTTCTCCTGTTTGCGCTCGGTCGTCCGTGCGCCTCGGACATGCTCGCCATGCTCGCCATAGTGACTTGCGAGTTGCAAGTTACAACACAACGACAGCGGGTGCAACCCCGGAGTCGCTACCATTGAGCCGATGACCGACGAAACCCAGCCCTCCCCTCTCCAGTCCGCCCTCGACCGGGTCGGCGACCGCTGGAGCCTGCTCGTCGTCGAGTCGCTCCTCGACGGCGCGCGCCGTTTCAACGACCTCGCGGCCGCACTCCCCGGGATCGCCCCGAACATCCTTTCGGACCGGCTCAAGCGCCTCGAGCGCGAGCGGGTGCTCGTAGCCCGGCCGTACTCGCAACACCCACTCCGTCTCGACTACGAGCTGACGGCGGAAGGGCGCGAGCTGGCCGGGGCGCTGCGGCTGCTGGCCGACTGGGGTTCACGGGCCGGATCGGCCGACCTCCTGCGCCACCAGAGTTGCGGCACCCCTCTGGAGGCGCGCTGGTACTGTCCGACCTGCGCCCGAGCCGTCGCCGAAGGCGAAACCACGGAGCTGCGCCGGCTCTAGGCGGAGGCGGCCGATTCGGCCATCCGGGCCATTGACCGGGCCGGCGCGCGGTCCGATCCTTCGGAGACCGTTTCCGAATGATATGGAGGGACAGATGACCAGCCGGCCGAAACGCCTGGCGATTGCCGCGCTCGTACCCTTCCTGGCGTTGTGGGTCGCCGCCTGGTTCGACGGCAACGTCGTGAATGAGGCCGTGGTGCAGGCCGGGCACAACTACGACTATCGCGCCCGCGAGCCTCGCTGTCTCTGCCGCCTATCTGGTCGCGATGGGTGGCGCACTGGCCATAGCGGCCGTGGCCTGGTGGGCCCGTGACCATAGTCGGGCTGGGTTCGTGTATCTGGTCGTCGGCGGGTTCATCCTGCTCGATGGCTTCCTGGTCGCCAGGCTCGCCTGTGAGCGTCAACGGAGCGCCGCCGGCTGCGCCGGAGCCCATCGCCAGCTTCCTGAGCCAGGTGATGTCTCTCGACGATGGGCAGGTCGAACGCGGCACTTGTGGTGGCGGCGGCCATGGTATTCGCCGGGCTCGCTTCGTTCGCGCTGGCGGGACAGGAAGAGGCGGACCTGGAAGAGACGGACCCTGCCGCCCCCTGATCGGCGGCCGGGGGTCGTTCCCAGGACCGACTCGAACACCGGCCTCCGGCCCACCCAGCCCGGCCAGGCCTCATAGTTGCCTCCCAGAACCTGGAGGTCTTCATGGATCAGCACCATTCCACCGAGCCGCACACCCACGGACCGCTGCTCCGCGGCGCCACCGACGGCCACGACGATGCCCTCGATGGCGTGGTGCACCGATCCGACGCCCGAATCCCGATCGAGCTGGACGATCCGGAGGTTCGCCTTCGCCGGTCTTCGATCGCTCCGGACGACTGGGCCCGGTACGAGGCCAACATGGCCGAGATCCTGGCTGCCTTCGGGATGAACCTCGACAAGCCGGGCACTCGCGACACGCCCCGGCGATTCGTCCGCGCCCTGTTCGACTCGACGGAGGGCTACGACGGCGATCCCAAGCTCGTTACCGTCTTCCCGACCGAGTGCTACGGCGGCGCGAGCTGCGAGCTGTCCCAGGTGGTCGAAGGGCCGATCCCGTTCACGGCCCTGTGCGAGCACCATGCCCTGCCGTTCGTCGGCCGGGCCTTCGTCGGCTACATCGCCCACGAGCACATCATCGGCATCAGCAAGCTGACCCGGCTTGTCCGTATCGCCACTCGCCGATTCGGCGTCCAGGAGCGGATGACCCACGCGATCGCCGAGACGCTGCTCGAGCTGACCGAGCCCCACGGCGTGGCCGTGTACATGGAGGCGCATCACCTCTGCACCCAGATGCGCGGCGTCCGGGAGGTCCATCCGATGACCCGCACCACGGCATTCCGCGGTGCGTACGAGACCAATTCGGCGCTGCGGGCGGAGTTCTACGACCTGTCCGGGCTGGGCCGCGGCGTCCACGAGTGAGATAGCCCGATGACCGGTCGAAGCGAAGGACTCGTCCTCGAACCGCTATGGCAGGCACCCGACGATGCCGGTCGCGGCGATGCGGTCGAGGTGCGCGGCGGCGTGCTGCCGCCCGGTCTGGCGAACCGATTCGCGGGCGAGCTGACCGTCGAACTTCGGCCGGATCGACCCGGCCATCGTGGCCAACTTCGTCTCGACCCTCGATGGCGCCGTCTCGCTGGGCCCGAGCGAGCCCAGCGCCGGCGGAGGCGAGATCAGCGGCTTCTCGGAAGCCGACCGATTCATGATGTCCCTGGTCCGGGGCCTGGCGGACGTCGTGATCGTGGGCGCCGGCACCGTGCGGGTGGGGCGGAAGCACATCTGGACCGCTCGATTCGTCGAGCCGGCTCTCGCGAACGTCCTCGCCGCGTGGCGGTCCGAGATGGGGCTCGCTCCGCAGCCGACGACGATCATCGTCACTGCCAGCGGCGACCTGGACCCTACGCACGCCGGCCTCAACGACCCCGAGGTGCCGGTCGTAATTGCCACGACGCCGGCCGGTGCCGAAAGGCTGGCCAAGCTGCCGCTTGCCCCGCACGTCCGGGTCCAGGCCGCGGGCGACGAGAAGCACGTTTCGGCCGGCGCGGTGCTGGATGTCGTCCGCGGCACAGGCGCGCGCCTGGCCCTGTGCGAGGGCGGGCCGCACCTCTTCGGCGACATGCTCAAGGCCCGCCTGATCGACGGGCTGTTTCTGACCCTGGCGCCGCAAGTGGTGGGCCGGGACTCGACCGCGCGGCGCCTGGCCCTGATCGAGGGTACGACCTTCGGCGACGGCCCGGGACGCTGGGCGAACCTGGCCTGGGTCCGCCGCGCCGGCGACGACCTCTTCCTCCACTACCGCTTCCAGGATTAACGGGCCCGGGCTGATCCGGCCAAGCGGCTCCGTGTCCCGGGACCGCACGGGCGGCCTTTCGTGCTGTTCGGACCGCCGCCTTATGGCCCGCGCACCTTAAGATGTACCGGTCGGCATCAACGCGGCCGCTACGCCGGCTGCAAAAGAACATCCACGGAAGGCAGGCATGGCTCGAACCCCCCGTATCGGCATCCTCACCGGCGGCGGTGACGTCCCCGGGCTGAACGCCGTGATCAAGAGCGTCGTCTATCGCGCGACCGAGCTAGGGTACGAGGTCTACGGCATCCGGCGCGGCTGGGAAGGCCTCACGAACATGAAGCCGGGCCCCGGCCTGGACGAGGACTACATCATCCCGCTCGATCGCACCAACACCCGGGCGATCGATCGCACCGGCGGCACCTGGCTGCATACCTCCCGCACGAACGCCCGCAAGATGAAGCCGTCCAAGGTTCCGGCGCACATCGGGCCCGATCGCCTCAAGCAGCTCGAAACCAAGAATGGCCTCTACAACTTCACGCCGATCGTCCTCGACAACATCGAGCGCCTCGGCCTCGACTACCTCATCCCGATCGGCGGCGACGACACCCTGAGCTTCAGCCAGATCCTGGCCGACAACGGCGTCAAGCTGATCGCCGTCCCCAAGACGATGGACAACGACGTCCAGGGGACCGAGTACTGCATCGGTTTCTCCACCGCGATCAGCCGGGCGAAGGACGCCATCAACCGCCAGAGGACCACGCTCGGTTCGCACGAACGGATCGGCGTCTTCCGCATCTTCGGCCGCGACGCGGGCTTCACCGCCCTCTACACCGCCTACGTGACGTCCGCTCGATGCCTGATCCCCGAGTACGAGTTCGACCTGGACCACCTCGTGGAGCTGCTCGTCGAGGACAAGCTCAACAACCCCAGCCACTACTCCTTCGCCATCGCCGCCGAGGGCGCGATGTGGAAGGACGGAAAGATCGACGAGTGGGGCCCGGCGGATTCGTTCGGCCACAAGCACAAGGCCAACATCGCCGAAATCCTGGCCTCGGAGATCCAGTCGATTTCCGGTGAGGAAACGCTGGCCAGCGAGCTCACCTACGACCTGCGTTCCGGAGATCCGGACGCGGTCGACGCGATCGTCGGCATCACCTTCGCGAATGTGGCGATGAACCTGGTCGCCGAAGGCGTGAGCGGTCGAATGGTCGCGATCCGGGGCGGCAAGTACAGCCACTCTCCGCTGCCGAACCCGGACCAGGGGCCGCGCTCGATCGACGTCGCCTCGATGTACAACACGGATCGCTACCGCCCGATCTACACCAACCGCGTGGGCCTGCCGCTTCTCCTCGGCATCCCCGTGGCGGAAGACCCGAGCCTCGGCACGGCCGGGTAGTGGCTCACCGCTTGAGAATCGAAGGCCCCGGCGTCCGCCTGGGCCTTCCGCCACTCACACAGCGGGCGCCCGCGGGCCCCGTTTGACAAGCCAGCCCCCGGCAATGCACGGTTCACACGTGACGACCACACCCGCTTCCGCCGCTCCGCTCAACGGACGCGACCTGCTGCGATCCAACGGCCTGTCGGTGGAGGGCCCGATTCTGTGGGGTCGACCGGTCAGCGGAGGCAGCCCGGGCGTCTTCGTTGTCGAGCTGGCGGCTCCGCAGCCCAAGGTCTCGATAGACGCGACCGCGATCCGTCAATGGCTCGAACGCTGCCCGGAACTGCGCCTCGACGGCAAGCGACCGACGGTCGCGGAGCTGCAATCCCGTCTGGCCTCTTTCTGGCTGCCGGGCCAGACGATCCTGTACATCGGTTCGAGCCAGAAGTCGGTGACCGCCCGGCTCGCGGCGATGTTCAAGACTCAGCTCGGTGAACGCCGGCCTCAGTCGGCCGGCTACTGGCTGAAGACCCTGCACGATCTGAACAAAGCCCGGATCTGGTGGGCGCCGACTGCCGATCCGGAGCTGTACGAAGACACCCTGATCGAGCAATTCCAGAAGAGCGTCGGGGAGCTGCCGTTCGCGGTTCTCGCAACGCCCAGCGGCCAGCGCCACGAACACGGCATCACCGCGCCGCTCCACGACTCGGAGGCGAACAGGCCGGTCAAGGTGACCAAGGTGACCGTCCTGCCGGACGCGACCGAGGAGGAGATGGCGGCGAGCAGGATGCGGGCTCGCGGCGGGGCCCCGAAGCCCACCAGACCGGCGAGTCTCCGGGCCCGCAAGTCGACGCCCCGCAAGACCGTCCCCAAGCCAATGGCCACGACCGGCCCTTCGGCGATCGAGACGATCGTGGTCCGCCGCTCGTCGAAGACCGCCGTCTCGCGCGCACCGGCCGGCCCAACCCACCTCACCGCCGAGGGCCTGGCCGCTCTCCAGGACGAGCTGGAGGAACTCACCAAACGGCGCCGGCCCGAAGTCATCTCCCGCATCAAGTCCGCTCGCGAGCTGGGCGATCTCAGCGAGAACGCCGACTACGAGGCTGCCCGCAAGGAGCAGTCCTTCCTCGAAGGCCGCGTCCAGCAGCTCGAGCAGATGATCAAGAGCGCGGTGATCATCGAGACCGAGGGAACGGGCAGCGTGGTCGTACTCGGTTCCACGGTCGTTATCGAGACGGACCGCCACGGCAAGGAGACGTTCACGATCGTGGGCTCGGCCGAGGCGGACGCAAAGGCCGGCAAGATCAGCTTCACTTCACCGATCGGCCGCGCCCTGATGGGCCGGCGAGCCGGCGAGACGGTTCGCGTCCAGGTACCGGCCGGGACGCTCGACTACACCGTGACGAAGGTCCGCTAGGCCTCCTAGACCTGGGGCGGGGCCGGTGAATCGGGTGGCGCCGGCGCCGTCGGAGACGTCGGCCGTGGCAACAGGTTCATGAGCACGATCAACGCACCGAGAGCGACCGCCATGATCGGGAGGGCGTCCTGGAGCACGGTGCTCTGGTGTTCACGGTCGATGCCGACGATGTTCTCGAAGAACAGGCCGAACACGACGAAGAGCCCGAGGCCGGTGGCGGCCGTCCGCAAGCCGGCATCGAGCAGATCCCTGCGCCGGTGGAGCAGCCCGTAGGCCGCGAGACTCACTCCCACGGAGCCGGGCGCGACGAGGGCCCACGCGTATGCCCAGCTGGCCCAGGCGCCGGTCGCATCCTGGAACGCGAGGATGATGCCCACCGAGGCGATGATGCCCCCGGGGATCGCCAGGCCCAGCCCCGCCTCGTTCCGGATCGCGAGGCCGACCAGCAGAAGGAAGAGGCCCGGCGCTATGACGAAGATCGGCCAGCCGTGGCGGTCCAGGCTGTAGTTGAGTTGTTCGCTCGCGAAGAACAGCGCCCCCAGCCCGATCAGGAAGAGTCCCAGGACAACCGAACCCGTCCGGCCCTCGTGCCTGCTTCCGCTCTCTCGTTCGTGCCACCTGCCGTCCATCATTCACCTCGCTATCGAACTTGAGGTCATCCCCTAGAGGGAGGCGACGAAGACGGGGACGTCGCCGACGGTGAGCACTTTGTCTGCGCCCAGATCCGCCCGACTCCCGTCCACGACGAGCGAGACGCTCACCTCATCGGCCGCGGTCAGCATCAGCGACCCGACGGCGGCCCGGACGTCGAAGAACCGGTCGCGGGCCGTTCCGGGGGCGCCGCTGCCGTAGATCAGAAGCTGGTTCATCGCATGGCCCGGATCGATCGTGTCCGAAGGCAGGCCAAGGCGGACCGGATCGATGACCTGCCAGCGCGTGACCCCGAGCTGCTCGACCAGGACGTGGAAACCGCCGTTGGTCGGCACGGCCTCGACGACGGGCAGGGAGCCGGCGAACCTCACCACGACCCGCGGCGTGTTCGACCAGCCGGCAAGGCCGAACTTGTCGAACGAGACCGACACCGGCGATCCCGCCGCCTTCCGGATGTCGACCGGCAGGGCGACGACCCACCGGTCCGCGTCGGACTGAGCCGCGGCCAGCCTGTCCGAAACCATCCGGCTGACGACCGGACCAGCCAGAACGACGCCCCCGGTCTGCGCGCTCGAGCCGTCCGGTTGACCCATCGTCACGAGGGGCATGAACTCCCCCGCGTAGGAATCGGTCTTGAGTCCGTACTTGTTGGAGGCCAGGGCGAAGTAGATGGCCCGGCCGGAATTCACCGCCACTCCGAGGCCGGGCACGATCGGGACGGGCACCTGCGTCCCGTCGTCGGCCGTGTAGACGAAGCCATCGCCCACCTTGGCGTACCGTGCGGGTTGCTCGCTCGGGCTGGCGGAGACGTCCGGCGTGGGCGACAGTCGCGGTGACGGTGTCGGCAGAACGCCGCTGCTCTGCGGCGTGGATGAGGCGGCGGAAGGCGACGAGCTGGCGGCCGGAGTGTTCGGATGGGCGGACGCCGTCGGCGAGCCTTTCGAAGCCCCGCCGCCGTTATTCGAGAAGCCTGCGTCGAAGACGAGCGCCGCAACGCCGACCGTGATGAGCGCGAAAGCGGCAACGGTCATCCCTGCCGCAACGCGCCGCCCAGGTTCCATCGATTCGCAGCTCCCCTTTTCCGACGTCTCTCCGCAGTCTAGCCGCGTCGACATAAGGCCGGGCATTTCCGGCGAGGCAACGGGGCCGAATGGCCCACCCTCGCCGACCTGATGGCACTCGCCCTGCCGGGAGCCGCGCGGGCATGCTCACCCCATGGACGATCACGACACTGTCATCGCCATGCTCAACCACACCTGGTTCGGATCCGATCTCGCGCCCGAGACGCAGGAGCGCCTCGCCAAGCTCGGTGTGATCCAGGACTTCGAAGCGGACGAGGTAATCCTCCACGAGGGCGACGAAGCCACCGAGATGGGCATCCTGATCTCGGGTCAGCTCGCCCTTCGAACGCTGGTCCCGGAACGCGGGCCCGTCACGATCCTGAGCGTCGAACCCGGCGACATCTTCGGCTGGTCGGCCGTGCTGTCCGCCACGCAGGTCCAGTCCACGGTCGTGGCCACCGAGAACAGCAAGGCACTGGTCATCGAAGGCACCAAGCTCAGGGCGGCCCTCAAGGAAGACCACGCCCTGGCAGCCAGCCTCTACCCTCGAGTTCTCATTGCTGTCGCCCGACGTCTTCGCGCGACCCGGCTCCAACTTCTCGACCTATTCGCCCGCTGAAGCTCGTTCGCGCCCGCGTCCCGCGAGTGGCATCTCTCAGGAGGTCTCCTGATCCGTGATCACTAACCCTGCCCCCAGCCACACGGCCGCGGCCAGGCAGTGGTTCCTGGCCCGCGCGGACCTCGGCGCCTTGATCGAGGGCATCCAGGAGACCGGTCGTCGCGTCATCGGCCCCACCATCAGAGAGGGCGCGATCGTCTACGACGAGGTCCAGTCGGCTGCGGACCTCCCGGCAGGGTGGCACGACGAGCAGTCGGCCGGGCGCTACCGGTTGGAGCCCAGAACGGACGGGCAGATATTCGGCTACACCGTCGGCCCGACCTCCTGGAAGCGTTTCACGTTTCCTCCCAATCTGTCGATCGCGAGCGCTCATCGAACCGGGTCGTTCGGCTTCGAGCAGCCCACGCCCGACGCCCCGCCGGTCGCGTTCCTGGGGGTTCGGGCCTGCGAGATCGCGGCTCTCGAGATACAAGACCGCGTCTTCCTGGGCGGCCAGTTCACGGACGAGGACTTCCGGGCCCGACGAGCCTCGGCATTCGTCGTCGCCGTCCAGTGCACGACCTCGTCCGGCACGTGCTTCTGCACGTCGATGGGGACCGGGCCGGAGGTCCACGGCGGGTACGACATCCTGCTCACGGAGATCGACGAGGGCTTCGTCGTGCAGGCCGGCTCGCCCGGCGGGGCCGCGATCGTGGCCAAGCTGCCGACGCGACGCCCCAGCCACGCCGAGGTAGGCGCCGCCGTCGACAACGTGGAGGCGGTCAGGACCCGCATGGGCGACCTGCTTCCGATGGCCGGCATCGACGAGCGCCTCAAGCTCCAGCTCGACAACCCACGCTGGGCCGTGGTCGCCGACCGCTGCGTCGAATGCGGCAACTGCACGATGTCCTGCCCCACCTGCTTCTGCACGTCGGTCGTGGAGAGGTCGGACATGGAGGGCCGCAAGAGCACGACCGAGCGGCAGTGGGACTCATGCTTCGACGCGTCGTTCGCGAAAGTCGCCGGCGGTGACTTCCGCGCCAGACCGCGCGACCGCTATCGCCAGTGGCTGACGCACAAGTTCTCGACGTGGTTCGACCAGTTCGGGAGCAGCGGCTGCGTCGGCTGCGGGCGGTGCATCACGTGGTGCCCCGTCGCGATCGACGTCCGCGAGGAGCTGATGGCGATCGCGCCGCCGATTCCGCCGGTGATCCGGCCGGTGGCAGTGGAGCCCGTCGCCGCAAGCCCGGGCACTTACTCGATCGCCCGCGTCGCCGGCGATCCGGCCCGAGACGGAGGACACCTCGACGCTCACGCTCACGGACGTGGACCCGGCATTCCTTGCCGGCAGGCCGGGCCAGTTCGTGATGATCGCCCTGCCCGCCTTCCCGGCCGTGCCGATCTCGATCTCCCGCTTCCGGTCGGACGGCATCGATCTCACGATCCGGGCGGTGGGGCCCACCTCCACCGCGCTGACCAACCTCCACCACGGCGCGAAGGTCGGACTGCGGGGCCCGTTGGGAACCTTCTGGCCGATCGAGGAGGCGTACGGCCGCCATGCCGTGGTTGTCGCCGGTGGCGTCGGCCTGTCGCCTCTCCACGGACTGGTGGACGCGCTGGTTGCGAACCACGACCGGTTCGAGTCGGTCTCGCTCTTCTACGGCTCCCGAACGCCCGAGGATCAGCTCTTCCGCGACGATCTGGCCGCCTGGAAAGCCGGGAAGGCCATCGACGTGGCGATCACGGTGGACCGGGCCGGACCCGAGTGGAAGGGCCGCGTCGGCGTCGTCACGACCCTGTTCGACATGATCTCGTGGGACTGCACCAAGGTCACGGCCTTCGTCGTGGGGCCGGAACGGATGATGCAGGCCTCCGTCCAGGGTCTGATCTCCAAGGGCGTTCCGGCCGATCGCATCTGCGTTTCGATGGAGCGGCACATGGAATGCGGCATCGGCCTGTGCGGCCATTGCCAGATGGCCGGCCGCTTCGTCTGCAAGGACGGCCCGGTCTTCCGGCTCAACGACCTCGGCGACCTGTTCAACCGAGAGGGGATCTGATGGCTACCTCCGGTAGGACCGCCCGACCTCGCGTCGCCGTTGCCAAGTTCGCCTCCTGCGACGGCTGCCAGCTCACGATTCTCGATCTCGAGGACGAGTTGCTGGAGATCGTGTCGCGCTTCGACATCGTCGAGTTTCCAGAAGCCACTTCCCGCCGATCCCCCGGCCCGTACGACATCGTGTTCGTCGAAGGCTCGATCAGCGCGCCGGAGCACATCGACCAGATCAAGGAGCTGCGCAAGCAGGCCCGCGTCCTGGTCACGATCGGAGCCTGCGCCACGGCCGGCGGGATTCAGGCGTTGCGCAACTGGGCCGACCACGACGCCTACCGGGCCGCGGTCTACGCCCATCCGGAGTGGATCGAGTCGCTCGCCAAGGCCACACCAATCGCCGAGCACGTGAAGGTGGACGCGGAGCTGCGGGGCTGCCCGATCGACCCGGGCCAGCTGACCGAGCTGCTCACGGCGGTCCTGGTAGGCCGCCGGCCTCAGATACGCGACGAGGCCGTCTGCCGGGAGTGCAAGCGCAAGGGCATCGTTTGCCTCGTCGTGGCCTCAGGCCAGGCTTGCATGGGCCCGGTGACCACGTCCGGCTGCAACGCCCTTTGCCCAAGCTACGACCGCGGCTGCTATGGCTGCTTCGGGCCGCGCGCCAACGCCAATGCGAAGAGCTGGAGCACGGGGCTTCTGAAGTCCGGTCGCCCGCCGGAGGAGGTCCGGCGCCTCTTCGCCGGCTTCACCGGCTACGCGGAACCGTTCCGCTCGGTCATCACGGAACTGGGCAAGACCGGCGGCTGATCGCTTCGACGGTCCGGCGGTCCCTACTTCTGGTCCAGCAATCGACCGTCCGGCCCGAGCAGCTGGAGGACCACCGGGACCGAGCCCATCGCGTGGCTGGAGCAGCTGAAGCACGGGTCGTAAGCGCGCACCAGGGCCGAGACGCGGTTGAGCGCCCCCTCCTGGATCTTGTCGCCGCTCACGAACCGCTTGGCCACCTGCAGCACGCCGCGGCCGATGGCCAGGTTGTTGTGGCCGGTGGCGACGATCAGGTTGGCCCACGTCACCGCGCCGTTGTCGTCCACCTTGTAGTGGTGGATGAGCGTTCCGCGAGGGGCCTCGATGACGCCGGCGCCCTCCAGGTTATTGACGCCCGCGTGGGCTCGGACCTTGGTTGTGAGGATGGCCGGGTCGTCGAGCAGCTGCTGCATTCGCTCGAGGGCGTAGACGACCTCGATGAGCCTGGCGTAGTGGTAGTGGAACCCGCTCTGGACGACGCGGCGCGCGGCGCCGGCGCCGAGGCGCTGGCGGTATTCCTCGAGCTGGGCGTCGGCCTCCGGGGTGCCGCAGCGGTCGGCCACGTTCAGTCGCGCCAGCGGGCCGACGCGGTAGATGCCGTCGGGATAGCCGACGGGCTTGTAGTACGGCGCCTTCAGATACGAATCGGGGAGCGTCGCCTCGCCGATATACGCCGCGTAGTCGACGGGATCGACCTGGTCGGCAACGATGCTGCCGTCGGAGCCGACGAAGCGAAGCTTGCCGTCGTAGAGCCGCAGCGAGCCGTCCGGGCCGACCAGGCCGCAGTACATCGTCGGGATGTTCGAGAAGGATTCGATCTCGTTCGGGAAGCTGTCGATCGTGTTCTTCCAGAGCCCGAGGGTGCGCTTCACGATCGCCATCGCCCCGGGCAGCTCGGCCAGCATCTTCTCTCGCGCCGGCGGGTCGAGTGGGGCGTTCACACCGCCGGGCACACTCCACGAGGAGTGGATCCGCTCCTTGCCGATCAGTTCGATCGACTGCTGCCCGAACTTGCGCAGCCCGATGCCGTCGCGCAGCTGGTCGGGGTGTTCCTCGAGCAGCCCGGCCACGTTGCGCTTGGCCGGATCGAAGTCCATGCCCAGCAGCAGATCTGGCGCCGAGAGGTAGAAGAACGACAGCGCGTGCGATTCCACGATCTGGGCGCAATGGATCAGCTCGCGCAGCTTCGCCGCCGTCTCCGGGATGCGAACCGCCATGATCGCGTCGCATGCCTTCGACGCGGCGAGCAGGTGGCTCACCGGGCAGATGCCGCAGATGCGCGACGTGATCGAGGGCATCTCGTAGTACGGCCGGCCCTCGACGAACTTCTCGAAGCCGCGGATCTGGGTCACGTGGAACTGCGTGTCGACCACCTGGCCCGCTTCGTCGAGCTTGATCGTGATCTTCGCGTGGCCCTCGATGCGCGACACGTGGTCGAACGTGATTCTGGTGGTCATCGGTCTCCCGGCCTGGGCCGGCTCGGCCGCGGCCGCCGTGGCCACGAACTCCGGAACCGGCGCGCTCGGCGCGCGTACGCTCTTCTCGGACGGTGTCGTCTTTCTGGTTGCCATGCCTTGCCCTACCCGAACCGCAACTTGGAGCCGAGATCGGGCTCGCGGCCTTCGAGCAACTCGGTGAGGACGAACAGGATCGCGTTCGGCTTGGGCGGGCAACCCGGGACGTGGACGTCGACCTTGATCGCCGCCCCGAGTGGCTCCGCCTGCTTGAGCAGGGCGGGCACGCCGTCGGTCGGGACTCCGGGGTGCTCGGTAGCCCCCTCCACGTAAACGCGCTCGAGCAACCTGCGGGTGGGAATGCCGTTGCGCATCGACGGCACGTTGCCCGTCACCGCACAGTCGCCCAGTGCCACCACGACCTTGCTGCGTGCGCGAGCCGTCTTGGCGAGCTTGAGGTCGTCGTGACTGCTGACCGCGCCTTCGATCAGCGCGACGTCGACGCCTTCGGGCCACTCCTGCGCGTCGACCAGCGGCCCGAACACGATGTCGGCCTTTTCGAGCAGGGCGATGATCCCCTCGTCCAGGTCGAGAAGCGACATATGGCAGCCCGAGCAGCCGTCCAGCCAGCAGGTTCCGATCTTCGGCTTGTCCATCACTGGTCCTTGCGCATGGAGGTCAGGCGGCTTACGAGGGCCGGCTGCTTGGTCATTTCCTCGACCCCCCAGCCCTTCTCGGACAGGGCGCCGGTCGGGCAGGCCTGCACGCACTTGCCGCAGCTCGTGCAGCTCGAGGCCTCACCCCAGGGACGCTGCATCTCCGAGACGAGTCTCGACTGGATGCCACGTCCGGCGATCTCCCACACGTGCGCGCCCTCGATCTCGGCGCACGTGCGGACGCAGCGCGAGCACAGGATGCAGCGGTTGTGATCCAGCACGAAGCGCGGATGCGTGGTGTCGACCGAGAGTCGGGGGAAGCTGTAGGGGTAGCGAACGTGCGTGACGCCGTGCTCCTGCGCCAGGCCCTGCAGCTCGCAGTGACCCGAGGAAACGCACACGCTGCACACATGGTTGCGCTCGGCGAACAGCAGCTCGAGGGCCATCTTCCTGTACGACCGGAGTTGCGGCGAGCTGGTGGTTACCGCCAGGCCTTCCTGGACGGGCGTCGTGCAGGCGGGGAGCAGCCGCCCCACGCCCGAAACCTCGACCACGCACAGCCGGCAGGCGCCGACGGTGCTGAGGCCCTCCATGTAGCACAGGGCGGGGATGTACTTGCTGTTGGCTCGTGCGACCTCGAGGATCGTCTGGCCGGCGCTGGCCCCGATCACCTCGCCGTCGATGCGGACCTTTACCTTCTCGGTCAAGGCGATACTCCCTATCTCTCGACGCTGCGGATGTCGCAGCGCAGGCAGCGGGATGTCTCCTGTAGGGCCGCCACGCGGGTGAGGCCGAGCGAGACCTCGGCGTAGGACTGGACGCGGAGCGCGGCGGGCATCTCGGCCGGGAAGTGCCGGCCCTGGTCGCTTGGCGTCTCGGGCGCCACCATCTCGTACACGAAGTCGGGTACGAGGTCGGCGACGCGTTCGAGGCCCATCAACCGCTTGTCGATGATACGAGCGGCTTTCTTGCCGATGCCCATGGCGTCCGACACGTTGGAGGCGCCGGTGATGACGTCGCCGCCGGCGTAGAAGCGGTCGCGGCTGGTCTCGAGCGTGTACCGATCGACCTCGATCGTCCCGTCTTCCTTGACCTTGAGCCCGGATGCCTTGCACAAGTCGGGATCGACCTTCTCCCCGACGGCGAGGATGACCGTGTCGCATTCGACCCGGACGACCTCGTCTGTCGGGATCGGCTTGCGGCGGCCCGATATGTCGAACTCGCCGGGCTTCGTCCTGACGGCCTCGATGGCCTTCACCCGGCCGGTCGTGTCACCCAGGATCCGGTGCGGCGCGGCCAGGTACATGATCCGGGCACCTTCGTGCTCGGCCGCCTCGATCTCCTCGGGGATGGCGGGCATGTCCTTGCGCTCGCGGCGGTAGACGACGGTTACGTCGGCGCCGAGCCGGCGAGCAGTTCGGGCCGAGTCGATCGCGGCGTTGCCGCCGCCGATGACGACGACGCTCTTGCCTACCGGGACCTCTTCCCCGCGCGAGACGGCCTCGAGGTACGGGAGGGCGGGCATCACGCCGGCCAGCTCGGTGCCGGGCAGATCGACCCAGCCTTCCTTCCAGGTTCCGATCGCCAGGAAGACGGCGTCGTATTCGTCGCCCAGGTCGTCGAGAGTGACGTCTTCGCCGACGTTGACGTTGAACCGGAACCCGACGCCGAGGCGCTCGATCAGCTCGATCTCACGATCGAGGACCTTCTTGGGCAGACGGTACTCGGGCAGGGCGAAGCGGAGCATCCCGCCGGCCTTGGGCCGCGAGTCGTAGACGGTCACCGAGTGGCCGAGCAGGGCCATGTAGTAAGCGCAGGCAAGGCCCGTGGGACCGGCGCCGACGATCGCGAGCTTGCGCCCGGTCGGCTCCTGCTTGCGGGCGATCACCCTCTCGACCATCGGCTCGAACTTGTCGGAGAGCAGGATTTCGTCGGCGATCAGCCGGTGGACGTCTCGGGTGTTGACAGGCTCGTCGATGCCCGCCCGGCGGCAGCGGTCGTCGCACGGGTGCTGGCAGACCCGGCCCGTCGAGGCGGGCAAAGGGTTGTCGATTATCACGGACAGGAAGGCCTCCTCGAGGCGGCCCTCCTTGTAGAGCTGCAGGAAGCGCGGGATGTTCATGTGCAGCGGGCAGGAGTTCTCGCACGGCGAAAGGGCCAGATCCTCGCAGACCCCGGCGCGGCAGCGCCTGGCGTGGATGTGGTCTTCGAACTCGTGCCGGAAGTGGCGCAGGCTGGTGAGAACGGGATTCGGCGCGCTCGTGCCCAGCTGGCAGAGCGATGTGTCCCGGACCATGCGGCACAGTTCGTCGAGCGCCTCGATGTCGCGGCCTGTCGCCTCCCCGAGGGTGAACCCGTTGAGGATGCGCAGCGCCTGGTCCAGGCCGACCCGGCAGGGAACGCATTTGCCGCAACTCTCCGAGTGCGTGAACTCGATGAAGTACCGGGCGACGTCGACCATGCAGTTGTCTTCGTCCATGACGACCATGCCGCCCGAGCCCATGATCGAGCCCAGTTGCGCCAGCGTCTCGTAGTCGACGGGCGTGTCGAACATCTCCACCGGAATGCAGCCGCCCGATGGCCCGCCCGTCTGGACGGCTTTGATTTCGCGGCCGTTGGAGGCGCCCCCACCGATGTCGTATATGTACTTCGCCAGCGGCGTGCCCAGTGGCATCTCGACAAGGCCCGTGCTCTGCACCTTGCCGACGAGCGAGATCACCTTGGTGCCTGCGCTCTTGGCGCTGCCCGTCTCGGTGAACCAGGCCGGCCCCTTGCTGACGATCGGGGCGATGTTGTACCAGGTCTCGACGTTGTTGATGTTGGTCGGCTTGCCGTACAGGCCCTTCTGAGCCGGGAACGGCGGGCGCGACCGGGGCCTGCCTGCCTCACCTTCGAGGGAAGCGATCAGCGCCGTCTCCTCACCGCACACGAAAGCTCCGGCGCCTTCGACGGTCTCGAGGTCGAAATCGAAGCCTCGCCCGAGCACGTTGTCGCCGAGGAGGCCGTAGGCGCGGGCCTGTTCGATCGCGTGCTCGACTCGGAGAACCGCCAGCGGGTACTCGGCGCGGACGTAGATGATGCCCTTGGGGGCGCCGGTGACGTAGCCCGCGATGAGCATGCCCTCGATCAGCGAGTGCGGGTCGGACTCGATCTCGTTGCGGTTCATGTACGCGCCGGGATCGCCCTCGTCGGCATTGCAGATGACGTACTTCTCGGGCCCGGGCGCCTTCTGCAGGAACTCCCACTTGGTCCCGGTCAGGAACCCGGCGCCGCCGCGGCCGCGCAGCCTGGAGGCCTTGATCTGCTCGATGACGGCGATCGGGTCCTGGTCGATCAGGACCTTGTAGAGGGCCTGGTACCCGCCGACGGCGATGTACTCCTCGATGTCGTCGGGGCTGATCAGCCCGCAATTGCGGAGGACGATCTTGACCTGACCGTTGAAGAACGGGACCTCGTTCCAGTTGGGCACTTCCGGGTAGCCGGTGCCGTACGTCACATGGCCCGTAAGGTGGTCCCACTCCTCGATCTTGCACAGCACGATCTCGGCCGGCGGCATGTAGCCCTGGCTCTGGTCGAAGCCGCCGCCGCCGAGCCCGTTGAGGATCTCGTCGACGTGGTTGGGGTGGACGCGATGAAGCATCAGCAGCGGACGCCCGGGGACCCAGACGTTCACGAGCGGCTCCTCGGCACAGAACCCGAAGCAGCCCACCGGCGACAGCCGCACGTCGAGGCCACGGGCGTCGATCGCGGACGCGAAGGCGTTGTAGACGGCCTCGGCGCCGTTGCCGGACCCGCACGTGCCCATGCCGACGGCGATGCGAGGCTTGCCGGGAAGCAGCTTGGCGAGTCCGGCCTCGCGGACGGTCGAGAACGCGGCGAAGTCCTGGATGATCATCAGGCGCCGACCTTGCGCACGGACTCGACTTCGCGGATCAGGGCCTGCTCCTTGACGTGCCCGCGGATCGCATGGTCGACCTCGACGACCGGCGCGAGTGCGCACTGACCGAAGCAGGCGACCGTCCGGACCGTGAAGCGCCCATCGGGCGTGGTCAGCGTCAGCTGATCGGCGCCGGCTTCCTGCAGGCCGAGCTGAAGCTTCACGCGCTCGAGCAGGCCCCGCGAGCCGCGAGTGTGGCAAGCGGTGCCACGGCAGATGGCCACGGTGTGCGTGCCCTGCGGGTCCAGGTTGAACAGCGCGTAGAAGGTCGCCACCGAGTAGACCTGCGACTGCGGCACGCCGGTCCGCGCGGCAACGTATTCGAGCGTCTCCATCGGGAGGTACTTGTGCGGGTTGTGGTCCTGCAGCTTCTCGAGGATGCCGAGCAGCGCGCCGGGATGTCCGGCCCGATCGCCGATGATCCGATCGATCAGGTCCTGGTCTTCTGAATGCGGCAGTGCAGTGGCCAATCGGACGGTCATCGACCTCTCCATACGGAGGCCGCACTCAGCGGGTCGGCGCAAAGACCCGGCCCGTGCTGCGGCAGGCGGCGGTCGCCAGCGTATTGGCTGCGCATTCGGGCGCAACAGGGCCATCCGGACCGGGCGCCGGGGCGGATTGGGGGGCCTTCCGGCCGGTCTATGGTCCCTCCGAAGTGCCGCGGGAGGGCCGCGGTGGCGCAGCGGTGGCGCAGCGGGTGGCGGACTCCCGCTGGCACGCGACATCTTCTCGTGTCACGATGAGCCCATGAGCGAGACCGAACCCACCCCGGCGGCCTCGGAGGCCGCACCGGAGACGGCGCCGAAGACTTCGAAGGCCCCGGTGCGCCGTCGACCTACCGGCGAACCGTCACTCGCGAGCGAGACCAACTACCAGACCGCCCGTCCGACCAAAGTCGCGATCGTCGGCGTCGGGCTCGTCGGCTCGACGTTCGCCTACACCCTGCTGCTCTCGGGCGTCGCCTCGGAGATCGTCCTGATCGACGTCAACCACGAGCGGGCCGAGGGAGAGGCGATGGACCTCAACCACGCCGTGCCGTTCGCCCACCCGACGAAGATATGCGCCGGCGAGTACTCCGACTGCGAAGGCGCGGCCATCACGGTGATCGCCGCGGGTGTCGGCCAGAAGCCGGGCGAAACGCGCCTGGAGCTCTTCAAACGGAACGCGGCCATCTTCGCCCAGATCGTCCCGAGAGTGGCCGAGGCGAACCCCGATGGGATCATCGTCGTCGCCACCAATCCGGTCGACGTGCTGACGTACGTGACGATGAAGCTGGCCGGGCTGCCGCCACGGCGGGTCTTCGGTTCGGGCACGATCCTCGATACGGCCCGCTTCCGGTACATGCTGAGCGAGCACCTCGGCGTGGACCCGCGCAGCGTCCACGCCTACATAATCGGCGAGCACGGCGACAGCGAGGTGCCCGTCTGGTCGCTCGCGAACGTGGCCGGGATGAGGCTCCCGACCTTCTGCGCCGAGAATGGGATCCCGCTGTCGGCGGAAACGATGGAGCGGATCTTCAGCCAGACCCGTGACGCCGCCTACCAGATCATCAGCCGCAAGGGGGCGACGTACTACGCCGTCGCCGCGGGCCTGATGCGGATCACCGAAGCCATCCTGCGCGACCAGAACACCGTGCTCTCGATCTCCAGCCTGGTCGAGGACTACTACGGCATCGACGACGTCTGCCTGAGCCTGCCGACGGTGGTCAGCCGGCGCGGCATCGAACGAGTCCTTCGCCTGGAACTAAGCCCGATCGAGGCTCGGGGCGTCCGCAAGTCGGCCGACGTCCTGCGCCAGACGATCCGGTCACTGGGTCCGATCGCCGGCTAGCGGCAACCCTCACCGGGGCAGCGCGTGCTCCTCCAGCGGTACGTCCCAATGAGCTTCGATCAACTCGAAGCGGCGCTGCTCCTCGCGCTTCAGCTTCGCCGCGTCGGGGTACAGGCGAGCCAGTATCGCCGGGTCGGTGTGCTCCTCCATCGAGGCCCAGTCGCGGTACGTGATCGTGACTTCGAAGGTCCAGTCGCCGCGACCGTCGCCGTGGAAGCGAGGTTCGTAGGCTCGTACGTCGAGCATCCGGCCCGACTCCACCTGGGCCCGCAGCAGCGGCCAGTGGTTCCGCTCGAACAGCTCCACGAACTCGTCCTGGAAGCCCCAGCGGATCTTGTAGAAGTACTGGACCGTCACGGGCTTGCCGGCATCGGCCATCTCTAGTTCCTCCTCGCGGCCCCACCGCGGCGGGCCACGCTTCTGCCCGGACCGAGGCGGGCGGGCCGGTCCGGCCAGCCTACACTCTTCGAGCCGTCCTGGTCCCGCAAGGCCCTTTGGCGGCGCCAGGACCGCCCTTCGGCACCGCGAAGCGATGCCCGGCGGCCCTCGGCCGGTGGGACTCCCCTACCGATACTCCTGGTAGATCGCCGAATTGTCCCGCGGACGCCGAGATCGGCTTCAGGCGTCACACCGTCCGCAAGATCGTAGCGAGAGATGGCCGGCATCTTCCCCTCGCGGCCAACGCCAGAATCTCCAGCTTCCGACCGAACCCCTCTCGAGCAGCGCCTCGAGGGCCTGGACGGCCACCATGCCGCCGCGCCGCAGCTGGGCTTCATGCTGGCGGGCGCCCAATGGCGCGACTCGTGGCTGCACGGGTTCCGGAGCCTGTACCTGGTAATGGAGGTCATCCTCCTGGGCCTGGCGGGCGGTCTGCTCGTATCGATCCTGAACCTGGACGTGGCCCGTGCCTGGGTTCCGGCAGCTCTGCTCGTGGTCGTTGCCACGATCAGCCTCATCCTGCTCGCCAGAATGCGGCGGGCCGCCCTGGGCCTCGGCGACGACGTGCGCTTCTGGCACCGCGAGATCGTCCGAGCCGAACGCGAGCTACCGGCCGAGCGTCGCGTCTTCACCCGCTTCAAGCTGCTGCAGAGATCGCGGAACCATACGGACACGGACGAGCTCGCCCAGCTGGCCCTGTCGACGGAGGGCCTGGACGAAGCCGGCCTGGATCGCCTCGTCGAACCCTTCAACTCGAGCGCGACCCGGCGCCTCATAGAGAACCGAATCCCCGCCCTCATCGCCCTGCTCTGGATCTCCTGGGTGATCGCCGGCGTCGGTGCCGTTTACCTGAAGGCCTCGCACATCATTCCGTAGCCGGCCCGGGTCGTCCGGCGATCGCGTCCGTCGCCGCCGCCGAAGCCACGGCCGAGGCCTCGTCACGCGGGTCCGCACAGGCCTTGCGGATGGCGGCCGCCAGTCGCGCCAGCGGGATGACCTTCGCTCGCGCGAACGAGACCGAGATGGTCGCCCTTCGTACCTTCAGCCGCTCGGCCACCTCCGACTGGCGCAAGCCATCGATGAGAGCCAGCCGAGCGACGGCTTTCTGCCGGGCAGTCAAGGCGTAGAGCAGGTCGGCCAACGCGGGAGCCATGCCGTCCAGAAGCTCGTCGGCGTCGGCCCGGCCGATTCTGATAACGAGCCGTTCGTGGCCGGCCCGCGCCGCTTCGATAGCCGCGCGCGCCGCCAGGAACGCCGATCCGGTGCGCTGCGTGGCCGGACCCTCGCCCGGATCGACCGGACCGCGGATGCAAACCCAGCGGATCGGCCGCGGACCTTCACCGAGAGCCGAACGCAGGACGGCCATGAGCGGATCGGCCCCGGCATCGAGGAGTCCCTGCACTTCCTGGCCCTGGGTGAAGCCAAATGGCGCCAGTCTCCGATCCCCGTAGGCATCGTCCAATTCCGCGACCAGAGAGCGCAGCCAGGCCGCGGCCTCGAATTGAGATCTCCTGGACTCGGCCACGGAGCCCAGGAGCACCCACGCCTCAGCCTCCTCCATTTGTCGCACGCTATCAGTGGCGGTGATAGTCGTCAACGACTATCTCCAAACGTTATAGCCGGATTCGGCTATCACGGCCCGACCGCCATCGCCGATTGGTCGCTGCGTCGCGGCGCACGGGCGCGTCCAGGCTCGCGGGCTCGGCGGTCGAGCTACCGGCTATCCTGAAGCGGTGACGGCAGAACCCCGCGCACCGGGCGAACCCGGAGCCTCTCCAATACCCTCCGTCCCGCGGGAACCCGGCGACGGCGGCAAGTCCGCCGTTGCGCGACACCGGGACCTGGGGATGCGGGCTACGCTCGTCTTCCCGACCCGAGAGATCGTCGAGCGGTATTACGTCCCGCTCATCTACACGGCCTGCAGAACGTGCTACTCCGAGCTGGCGCCGGACGACATATTCGAGCGCGCCGTCGACGGTCGAATTGCGCCGGAGAAGCAACGTGAGCTGATCGGCCGGGTGATCGAATCCGGGCACGGTTCAACGATCGAGCACGTCGTCTTCACCTTCGCCATCACCGGCGTGAGTCGCACCCTCAGCCACCAGCTCGTGCGCCATCGAGCCGGCGTGGCGTTCGACCAGCAGAGCCAGCGCTACGTCTCGTACAAGAAGGGCGCTTCGACGATGCTGCCCGGCACGATAGCCGATGCGGATCCGGATCTTCTGGCTCGGTACTCGGACCAGGTCGAAGGGGCGCTCGAACTCTATTCCGATCTCGTGGAAGCCGGCGTCCCCGGCGAAGACGCGCGATTCGTCTTCCCGAACGCCACCCGAACCAACCTGGTCATGACGGCCAACCTGCGGGCGCTGATACACATGTCCGGGCTCCGCCTGTGCACGATGGCGCAGTGGGAGATTCGCCGGCTCTTCCAGTTGATCCGCCACGAGGTATTCGCCGTGAGCCCGTTCCTGGGGAGCTTCCTCGCGCCCAAGTGCGTGCCCCTCGGGTACTGCGACGAAGCCGGCAACCGGGACGAGCATTGCCCCATAAGGCCGCACAAGGACAGGGTCCTGGGGGCCTGGGCCGAGCAAGCCAAACGGTTGCCGGCTCCATCGTCCCGAGCCACCTCCCCCCTGGGAGAACGCCCGCGGACTGACTGGTCTGGGGCCCGACCGGGGTACCGAAGGCGGCAGACACCCAGTACGTTCGGCGCAGAGGCCGCCGGGACCACGCGAGCCATGATCAGAGGACGGATCGTGCACGGGGCGGCACGGTCCGATGCACCTATTGGTGCCGGCACCCGCGCGCACGGAGACGAGCGTGAACAACACGTCCACTGGTCGACCGAGGCAGTTCCTGGCGGATCTCGCAGACGCGATGCGCACGACCGCCGAGGCCGAACGGCTGGCGACCATCGATCGATGTCAGGCCAACGCCAAGGCGTACATCGAGCACCTGAATTCCCAGACGAACGCCGATGCGGCTTCTTTGCAGCAGGCCGCCGTCGCGGACATCAGCGCCATTCGCGAGGGGTCGAGGTCCACCGTCGAGAGAACTCGCAAGGAGACAGAGCGGCGGATCCTGCAGCGCGAGGAGCTGATGGAACAGGAACTGCAGGAATACGCGGCTGCCGTTGAAAGCGAGATCGAGCGCGTCGCAGCAGCGTGTCCGGGACTACGAGGATGAGCTTGCTCGATCATTCGAGCAGCTGCTGCAGATCACGGATCCAACGGACTTCGCCAATCTGGCCTCGGAGATGCCCGGAGCCCCCGCGTTCGGAGAGCCGGACCCCGCCGCCATCGTCCACGAGTTCCGGCTTCGTCGCGCATAGCTTGACCTCTCGCCAGAACCGCTCGTTGGGAGCACGCACGAGAAACACAGCCGGTACGGAAGGGCCGTTAGTCCTGGTACCTCCAGCGGGGTGCCCGTCTGCAACGCGCGGCCCATGATCGGACCGACAAAGCGGGTACTCGATGCTGGCCTGAGACCGGCAAATACGGTGCGCACTCTCAGGCGCGGCGCAGTAGCCTAGTATGTCCATACGGAAGTAGCCAAATCGGGACCTCTCCGGCGCCCGGCCGGGGCCCGGAGAAATCCAAGTTACTGGGAGATGAGCGTGAACGAGACGGCCGCGCGTCACCCGAACCGTTTCCTGGCCGACCTCATCTTGACGATGCGTTCGACCGCCGAGACGGCGCGGCAGGGGACGATCGAACAGTGCCAGGCAGACGCCAAGGCGTATACGGAGAAACTCCACGCGCGGACCGATGACGAGGCGGCATCGCTGAGGAAGGCCGCCGAGGCCGACGTGAGCGCCATCCGGGATTGGTCCAAGGCCGAGATGGAGCGCATTCGCGTAGAAACCGAACAGCGCATCTCGCGCCGTCGCGAACTCCTCGAGCAGGAACTCCAGGAGTACAACTCGGCCATCGAGCTCGAGATCGAACGCGTCCAGAAGCGCGTCACGAGCTTCGAACAAGAGGTCGCGCAGTTCTTCGAGCAGTTGAAGCAGGAGAGCGACCCGACCATCTTCGCGAGCATGGCCGCCCAGATGCCGGATCCTCCGGAGTTCTCCGAATCCGATCGCGCCAGCATCGCCGACGACCTGCGCGCCCGCCGCGAGCAGATCGTCCGGCCTGCGGTTGCGGAACGAGGCGGCGCGGAGCAAACGGATCGCAGCCGGCCGAAACAGAGGCCGTGCCCGAGATGGCCGAAGAGACCGTCGATGCACGGCTGGCCGGCGGTCGCGCAGCGGCGGCAGCCAAACCGGCTCCCGTCGAGTCGACCCAGGTCGTCGTGGTCGGCCTCGTCAGCGTCGCCAGCATCGCCACCTTCAAGCGCCAGCTCGGTCGCCTACCGGGCGTGAAGAACGTGGGCGTCTCGTCCGGCCCCGATGGCGAGTTCATCTTCACCGTCGGTCACGGCTCGGACACCTCGCTGAACCAGCTCATCCCGACTCTGCCCGCTTTCCAGGCTCGCGTCGTCAGCGAGCGCGAAGGCGTGCTGAACGTCTCCGCGCACGACCCGGAGGCTGAGGGCTAGACTTCACGGACCGTCTCTCGCGCCGCAGGAGACCCCCTCACATTGTCTCGGCCAGCTGTCGCAATCGCTCTACCGCAATCCGAACTTGTCGCTGTGAGCGCGCAGCTTGCTGAGGCTGGCTACGAGCCGATCGCCGTCAACACATCGGACGAACTCGAAGACTTGCTCAACAGGCGGAGCGACATCGGGGTAGCCATCCTCGACGGCGAGAACGACTTCGATCGCACGCTCGAGATGTACGCGTTGCTCCACGATGAGGATCGCAACATCCCTGCCCTGATGGTCGTTGCCGCGCGCGCCCTGGACCGCATGAGCCTGGCCGGTCGAGCCCGAGTCAACGACGAGTACTTCACCCGGCCCTACTCCGCCGAGTCTCTCCGTTGGAGAGTCGAGGCAATGCTCATTCGGGCCGAGATTCAGGTCGAGGACCCCCGGGGCGCGATCATCGAGACGGACTCGCAGATCGAGACCGCCGCCGAGACTCGCCGCGGCCAGATCGTCATCGTCTTCAATCCCAAGGGCGGCGTAGGCAAGACGACTATCGCGGTGAACGTCGCGGCGCTGCTTCAGGTCCGCAAGGGCCAGCGCGTCCTTCTCGTCGACTGCGACACGGTCACCGGCCATGTGGCGTCCTCGCTCGGCATGGAGAACGTTCGGACCGTGGCGGACGCCTGGACCGAGGATCTCGAGACCGGCGCCGCCGAGCCGTTCAGCGAAATCGCCTCGACCCATCAGAACGGGGTCTCGGTGCTGGTCATGGCGGAATCCCCGCTCCACACGGAGATCCTCGACCCGAAGCGCGTAGCCGAGGCCATCACCACGGCCTGCCGGGTCTACGACTGGGTCATCGTCGACATGCATCCGGACTACGGGCCGCTCAACCAGGTCATCTTCGAGCGAGCCGACAAGATCATCGTCCCGGTTACTCCGGACGTGCCCGCCATCCGCGCCGCGGTCCAGTTCCGCGAGGTCGCGGTGGAACTCGAGATCCGCGAGCGCCTGGCGATGGTCGTGAACCGCGCCAACAGCGGCGTCTCGGTGGCCGACATGGAGCGGACCGTCGGGATGCCGGCGCTGGCGGAAGTCCGGTCGGCCGGGATGCTCTTCGTTCGGGCGGCCAACGAGGGTCGGTCGGCGGTCGAGCGCTTCCCCAAAGAGAAGGTCATCGAGGATATCGAGAACCTGTGCGACCGGATGATGGCAACGCGCGAGTCCGGCGCGGCCAAGTCCGGCAGGGGTTCATGGGCATCTTCGGCGGCGGCCGGAACACGAACCCCTCCGTCCGCGCTTCCTAGGCCCGACGGCGCCAGTCCCCGGCCCGAGGTCGACCCTCACCTTCCGGTAGTGTCCCTCTCCTTGGGCGCCCGCTTCTTGGCGACGATTGGCGGCTCGCCCGGCGCGCCCCCCCGGAGCCAGCAGCACGCGCTGGGGCTGCGGGATCTCGATTCCGCTCTCGTCGAAGGCTGCCAGCAGCCGCTTCCGAAGCTCTCCGTCCACGCCCCATTGCTCGGAGGCACGGACGGTCGCGACCACTTTCAGCGTCACGCCCAGCTCACCGAGAGCCGAGACGCGTTCGACCCGGGGTGCCTCGAGGATGCGCGGGCCCCATTCCGGATCGGCGACGAGCTCCTGGCCGACACGATCGACGACCGCGGTCGCACCTTCTATGTTCGTGCCGTAGACGACCTGGACGTCCTGGTTGACCCTGGCCCAGACCCGCGTCAGGTTCGAGGCGACGGTGATCTCGCCGTTCGGGACGGTGTGGACGGTCCCGTCCTGGTCGCGCAGCGTGGTGCGCCTCAGGGTGAAGTCTTCGACCTGGCCCGAGACGCCGGCGACTCTGACGATGTCGCCCTTTGCGTACTGGTTCTCGACGAGGATCAGCGCGCCGTTGAGGTAGTCGCGCACCAGGTGCTGGGTTCCGAGGCCGATGGCGATGCCGGCGATTCCGAGGCCGGCGACCGCCGGCCCTATGTCCAGCTTGAAGCCGGCCTGAAGGATCATCAGGCCGGCGATCACGACGACGAAGAAGCGGATGACGTTGACGCCGAGCGCCTCGATGGTGTCCTGCCGCTTCTTCAGCTCGAGACTCGAGAGCTCCTGCGCCGTGCCTTCGAGGTTCTCTCTGTTCAGGAGGGCCCGAGCGACGCCGCCGACGAATACATGGGCGAGGCGGATCACGATGGCGGCCACGATCAGGATCGCCAGGACCGCGGCTCCAGCCTCCAGGTTCGGGCGGAGATCCAGCGGCTGCCCGCCCCAAGGCGGCGTGAACTTGGAGAGGTCGAATTGAGCCATGGCGATAGCGTAGCGCGGCCGGAGCGTTCCGCGAACCAGGCGCCGCCGCACAAAAGGGGGCGGCCCCTCGGGAGGGGGACCGAGGGGCCGCTGAGGATCCTTATGTAGTTGCCGGCCAGCCGAGCGGTCTCGGCTCGGGCTCAGCGCGAGTTCAGAGCGACGCCACCACGCCGCCGATGCGATCGGTGATGACGGCCGCAACCTCGCGAGCGCGATCCACGAGCTCGGGCACCCGGCTCGGGGTGATCCGGTTCCCCGAGGCGCGGACTTCCAGAGCGGCCACGACCGATGCGCGCTGGTCGAAGACCGGCACGGCGACGGCGTTCACGGAGGGCTCGTGCTCGCCGAAGGCGGTGGCGAAGCCGCGCTTGCGGACCCGAGCGAGCTCCTCGAGCAGGAGATCCACCCGAACGATCGTGTGCGAGGTGTAGGGCGTGAAGCCGATCTTCGAGAGGCGGATTACCTCGCGCTCGGGCTGGCTGGCGAGCAGGACCTTGCCCGGGGCCGTCGCGTGAAGCGGCGAGTTGCGGCCGGTTCGGTCGCGGCCCATGCCGGAGGCGTCCGAATAGGCGATCGTCAGGACGCTGTCGCCCTCGAGGACCTCGAGGGTAGTGGTCTCGTGGATGGACCGGGCCAGGGCTTCGAGGTCGGACATCGCGATCGATCGCAGGTCCAGCGACTTCTCGGCATGGCCCCCCAGCCGAACGACCGCCAAACCAAGCCGGTACTTGCCCGAATCGTCGTCTTGTTCAACCAGACCGCGCTTCTGAAGCGTCGCGAGCAACCGCGACGCGGTCGACTTGTGGAGTCCCAGGCGGCGCGCCAGTTCGGTGACTCCTGCCTCTCCTTGGGTCTCCCCGAGAGCGATCAGGAGCGACGCCGCGCGGTCGACCGACCGAACCGCATTCCCGTCGAGCATCGAACTTCTCCTAGCGGGCGGCCTCTCGAGTGTTGTCTCGCAGCATCGGGGCTGCACGCCACTCCGCGCCCGAATCGGGGTGACGTCCTCTGATCTTGTTGCAGCAATCTTGTTGCGACCACCGGGCCGCGAGACGCTCGTTCGCCATTTGGCCTACCTTCCTGGGTTGGCATTCCGGTAGGAGCGGCCCTTTACGTCCCGGGCAACGCAACGTCTAGTTGAATGTTGACCTAGTTACTAAGGATTTGTCAAGACCTCCGCCGTGTCATGTTGGTGACACCCAAGTTTCGCCTCCAGGGTCATCGCGGCCGTAGTAGATCCCGGGTCCGGGATGCTGCAGTCTCATCGCAGCTGAGGCGGTTCCGCCGGGGGCTCCGCCGGCTCTCGGCCGTCGTAACATCCTCTTCATCTGGCCGGTCCGCAATGAGAGTGGGCATGATCCCTATCGACCGCATCGCGCATCTCCGATCGCAGTTCCCTGCCCTGTCGCGCCGCCACGACGGCCGGCCCTATTCGTACCTGGACGGACCCGGCGGAACGCAGGTACCCAGGCAGGCCATCGACGCGATGGCGGGCTACCTGGAGCGCAGCAACGCGAACCACGAGGGCGCCTTCCCGACCAGCGAGGAGAGCGACGCCCTCCTCGCCGAAGCGCACGCAGCCGCGGCCGACTTCCTCGGTGCCGGCGCCGACGAGGTCGCGTTCGGCCAGAACATGACGACGATCACCTTCGCCGTCAGCCGAGCGATCGGACGGACGCTGCAGGCCGGGAGACGAGATCGTGGTGACGCGCCTGGACCACGATGCCAACGTGGCGCCCTGGCTGGCCCTCGAGGAGGAGCGCGGTGCGGTCGTGCGCTGGGTCGAGATCCGGCCCGGCGACTGCACGCTCGACATGGCCGGCCTGGAGCGGGCCCTGAGCCGGCGCACGCGGGTCGTGGCAGTCGGCCTCGCCTCCAACGCGGTCGGGACCGTCAACCCGGTCCAGCGGATCGTGGAGATGGCACACGCGGCGGGGGCCTGGACGTACGTGGACGCCGTCCACGCCGCACCCCACCTCGCCATCGACGCTGCCGCCCTCGGGACCGACTTCCTGGTCTGCTCGCCTTACAAGTTCTTCGGCCCTCATCTGGGGCTCCTCTACGGCAAGCGCGAGCTGCTCGACCGGCTGGCCGCATACAAGGTCCGGCCGGCTGCCGACGAGCCGCCCGGCAAGTGGGAGACGGGCACGCTCCCGGGCGAGTCGATCGCCGGGCTGCTCGGGACGTTCGCCTACCTGGAGTGGCTCGGTCGCGAGTTCGGCGGCTCCGGCGAGGACACCGCCGCCCGTCGAGGTGCGTTGACGGCGGCCATGCACGCCATCCGCGAGACGGAGCGCGGGCTGGCGCTCCGGGCTCTGACCGCCCTCGGCGAGGTGCCGGGCTTGACGCTGCGGGGCATCGCCGACCCGGCCCGGATCGACGAGCGGGTCCCGACGTTCGCCTTCACCCTGGCCGGCCGCACGCCGCGCGAGGTGGCAACCGAACTCGGACGGCGCGGCATCGCCGTCTGGGACGGCGATTACTATGCCTACGAACTGATACGAGCCCTCGGGCTGGCCGAGTCCGGCGGGATGGTTCGGGTCGGCCTGGTCCACTACAACGAGCCCGACGAGATCGAGCGCCTTGCCCAGGCGCTCCGGGAGATAGCCAGGCCGACCGGGGCGACGGCGCCGACTCGGTAGTGAGGGAGAAGCATGTTCGATCGTGGCCGGCCCGCCGCGGCGTTCTTCGAGATCGTCCGCCGCGGAGACCAGAAGGAAGTCGAGGCGGCTCTGGCCGCCGATCCGGGCCTGCTTCAAGCCCGCGACGAGGCCGGGCTCTCGCCGGTTCTGGCGGCGGCCTATGCCCACCACCCGAGGCTGGCGGAGGATCTCGCCGAGAAGGTCGAGAAGTCGCCCGAAGGACTCGGCCTCTTCGAGGCGGCCGCCGTGGGGAACGCGGACGCCGTGCGGAAGCAGCTGGCCGGCGATCGAGCCTCCATCGACGAAGGCGGCAGCGACGGCTTCACGGCCCTCCACCTGGCAGCCTACTTCGACCGGCTGGAGGTGGCCCGGCTGCTCCTCGGGCTGGGGGCCGATCGCAATGCGGTCGCGGCGAACGAGAGCCGCGTCACGCCGCTCCACAGCGCCGTCGCAGGCGGGCATCGCGACATGACCGGCCTTCTCCTGGCCCACGGCGCGTCCCCCAACGCTGTCCAGCACGGCGGCTGGACGCCGCTGCATTCAGCGGCGCAGTCCGGCGACGAAGACATCGTCGACATGCTGCTGCTGCGCGGGGCGGACCCGACGCGCAGGAGCGACGAGGGCCTCACCCCGATCGACATGGCCGAGGCGGGAGGCCACGGCGCCATCGCCAAGATCCTGCGCAACTTCGCCAAGCGCTGAACTGTCCCTCGGCGAGGGACGGAGCCTCCTCGCCGTCCGCCGTCGCTTCGCGCAAAGCCGCGAGCGGCCCAGAGCGCTCCGCGAGCGGCGGCGGCTCGCGGCTCCCGTCGACGGCGCGCCAGGCGCCGCGAGCTGGCTACCCCGCGGCGTCGAGCCAGCCCGGCAGCTCTTTGGCGAGCGTCGCCAGCGGCAGCGTGCCGTGACCCAGGACCGCATCGTGGAATGCGCTCGATGTCGAAGGCCGGCCCCAGACGCAGCCGCCGCCTCGCTCCGGAGCCGCTCGATCTCGCGCTGGCCCACCTTGTAAGTGAGGGCCTGGGCCGGCAGGCAGATGTAGCGGTCCGTCTCGATTCCCGCTTCGGTCTCGGAGAGCCCCGCTTCCAGGAGCTGCGCCACCGACCTCTCGCGTGGCCACCGGAAGGCGTGGATGCCCGTGTCGACGACCAGGCGCGCCGCCCGGTGGGCCTGGCCGTCCAGCATCCCGAACCGCTCGGCCTGATTGAGGAACAGGCCCATCTCGTCGGCCAGGCGCTCGGAGTAGAGCCCCCAGCCCTCGACATAAGCCATCCCGGCCATCCGTGAGCCATGCCGCCGGAACGCATTCAGGCCGGGATGTTCGGACTGGAGCGCGATCTGGAAGTGATGGCCCGGGACCGCCTCGTGGAAGCTCATGCTGGCCAGGCCGACGTAGCTTCGGCTGGGCAGGTCGTACGTGTTGACGTAGTACACGCCGGGCCGGCTGCCGTCGATCGCCGGCGGGTAGTAGTAGGCGGCGGGCGCGTCCTGCTCCTTGTACGGCTCCACCGGCGCGGACTTCGCAGGCGGCTCTCGGCAGCCGCCCGAAGTAGTCAGGGGCTTCGGCGACAGCCCGCTCGATCTGGCCGCGGGCGCGGTCGAGCAACTCGTCGACCGACTCCGGAATGGCGGCGGGGTCGCTCCGCAGGGCTTCCCGCGCCGCTTTCGTGTCGTCGCCGAAGCCCAGGCCGCGGGCGATGGCCCGGCGCTCTTCCTCGATCGTGGCGAGCTCCTCGAGGCCGATCCGGTGGAGCTCGGCGGCGTCGACGTCGAGTGACGTCCACGCTCGAATCTGGGTCTTGTAGATCTGCTCCCCGTTGGGCGCGGACCATAGGCCCGGATCCTGCGCGAGAGGCCTCGCGGTACTTCCCCAGGAGAGCATCGAGGAACATCCGGTCCGCGGGGCGCACGTACCTGCCGACGGCGGCGATGAGCCGCTCCCGATCCGATTCCTTCGGCACGCTCAGCGCGGTGGCGACCGGCGACTGCTCGTCGGGAAGCGCCAGCAGCCGCTCCAGCTGGCCGATGACGCGCTCGGTGACGATGCTGGCGGCCGTCAGCCCGCCGGCGAGGCCCTCGCGGACCAGCTCGGCATTGGCCGCCATGAACCGCGGGTAGTCGGCCAGGCGGGCAAGGAACAGGTCGAACTTCTCGGGCGTGTCTGTCGCCTGGAAGGCGGCCAGCATCGGCAGGATGGTCTGCGGACCGTCCATCTGATCGACGACCTTGAGCCGGTCGATTCTCTGGTCTTGCTGCTCCAGCTCGATGTCGCAGATCACCCGCAGGATGTCCAGGGTGATCCGTTCCTCGAGCGGCAGGGCGGAGGTGGCGGCGGCCCGGCCCTCGATCTCGGCCGCCGTGGCCAGAGTCTCGCGGAAGAGCGATCGCGCCTTCTCGCGGCCGGCCGGCCCCGGGTCGTCCAGCCTGTCGAGACCCTGCTCGTAGCCGAGAAGGGTCGCGGTTATCGGAGAGAGATCGAGTATCCCGTCCCAGAATCGATCCGCAAGTGCATTGACCGCGTCGGCTGGGTTGTTGATCTCGTCCACCGGAGCCCTCCAAGCGATTCGGAAGCGGCCGGATGCGGCGCGTTGCGGAGCGTCGCCCGGGGAGATAAGTTGGGCCAAGGGTACCGCGAACCGGGTCAAGCCCCGAAGAGCGGCAGCTGCTCCCCCACCGTGTCCGCGACCGCGTCGAGGCCCAGATACGGCTCCAGGTCGCCGAGCAAGAGGTCCGGCCTGGCCGCGAAGGCGGCCAGGTGGTTCCACTTGAGGAAGTGCCAGTTGCGCTCTTCGATCGCCTGGCGCAGGAGCGGCGAGCGGGCCATCTTGAACTTCACCAGCTCGGCGCGCTCGGCCGGCAGCACCACGAACCGGACCACCTTGTCGTCGATCGGGTAGCGGGCGTGGCGGACGAGGATCGGCTCGCTCAGCATGGCCGTCCACTCCACCTCGAAGAGGAACGTCGCCTGGCGGCGAACGTACCAGGCGCAATCGACTCGATCGAGCTCGCCTTCGGGAGCCCAGGTGATGAGCGGCAGGTGGACTGCGCGCTCGGCATCGTCCAGCCAGTCGGACAGGAGCCGCCCGCCGACGCGCGCGGGCCTGCTGGCGCTTCCCGATCCAGACCCGCATACCCAGCCGGTGGCCCAGGTCGGCGAGTGTGGCGATCACGGCGTCGTGGTCGGCCGTTCGCCTCTCCAGCTGATCCGAGCCGACGACCGCCTCCGGCGTGCTGGCGGGGCCGCTGTAGCTGCGCAGGCAGGCTTCGATGAGGGCTCCGTCCGGCAGGTCCGGGCCCTTGAACAGGGCCGCCGTCCGCTCCATCGCGGCGCGCTCGGTGAGGTGCGCGGCGGAGGAGAGGAGCGAGAAGACGGCCCACTCCACGCGGTCGGCGATGGGCTGTGCGGCGCCCGAGCGGTCCTCGTTCGAAGCCAGCCAGTAGTGCCCGGCCTCGATCTGGCGGATGCGCCGGTTGTTGGGCCGATCCAGCTCCGCGTGGATCAACTCCAGCAGCTCGTCCACGATGCCGGCGGGGACTGCCGCGCCCTCTTCGGGCGGGGTGGTCGCGAGGCGCCCCGATGCCGGGCGATCTGCGGCGCGCTCCGCGGCCCGGCCGCGCGGACCCGCACCCCCGCGAACGCCCGCCATGTCGCCGCCCACGACCTGGCCATCGGCCACGAAGCTCCCGGCGGACGAGTCGTCGATCCAGGCAGACCAACCGTCGTCGGCGTGTGGCGGGCGGAGCGCGCGGGCCAGGCGGGCGAGCTGGCCCGACCGATCGAGCCCGATCAGGAGGTCGCCCAGCATGTGCTCGAACGAGGCCGGCTCGCCGCGGGCCTTGAGCACCTCCACGGCGGTCTCGGTCACGGTCTGGGCCGCGACGCCGGCGTGGAACGGCCCGTCGTCGAGCCTCTGGGGCGGGGCGAAGAGTCCCCGGCCTTTGATCGTCCCCGGGTCGCCGGCTCCCCCCGCCAGCGGCGGCAGCGGCCGGTTGGCCCGGGTGCGAGCGCCTGGAGACATGACGCCCGTCGGGGGCACGAAGACGATGATGCCCGCGCTGGAGTCGCCTCCGCGGTGGAGCCTCGCGTCGATCAGGCGGCAGCCGGCGGCAGCGCCTCCCAGGGCCGCCGCGACCAGGGTGGCGGGCTTGTCGTCGTCGAGGAGGATCACCGCCCGGCCGTTGCTGGCCAGGGCCGGCGACGCTATGGCCAGGGAACGGCCGAGGCTGCGGGCGAGTTCTTGCGCCTCGTCCGCGGCCGTGGCCTTCGGCCCGGGCCGGAAGAGCGAATCGTAGGGCAGCATGGAGACCGCGCCCGCCCCGAAGAGCCAGCCTGTGCCGTGGTAGGAGGTCGCCAGCCGCTCGGGAGTCAGGCGGAGCGGCGCCTGGCCCAGAACGAGCCGAACCCGGGACTGGCGAACCGGAATGGGCCATACGCTCGCCGTGGAGACCCAGCCGGCGAAGCGCCGCGGGCGTGGACTCGACCAGAGTCACGTTCGGAGTGCCGCTCTCGAGGGACGCGAGATCGGGGCCGAGGCGGGCCATCGCGGCCCTGGGAGTCCCGGCCTCGAGCTTCTGGACGAAGGTCTTCACCAGCTTGAGCCCGTCCTCGAAGGCCAGCCACGGATTGCGCTCGCGCCACTCGCGCGTTGTGGGGACCTTCACCGAGCCGTTGGAGATGCGAATCGGCGCCGGCTTGCCTCGGGAGGTGTTGAGGCGGCTGGCGAGGATCACGGCGTGCAGCAAGGCGAGCCGGAGGGTCGCGGTGACGGCTCCCGGTCTCTCCTCGTCGTCGATCCGGGTCAGGATGGCGTGCAGCCCGGCGAGCTGGCGCGGCGTGTGCAGGTCGATCAACTGGTCTACCAGCGGGTGCGTCGGCCGAGGTGCCGGGAAGCGGCGGCGCATGCTCTCGCGGATTTCGCCGCTGGGCGAGACCGATTCGGCCAGCTTCAAATCGCCGCGCGTGGGCTCGGCCGATTGGAGCTCCGGTTCGCCGAACTGCTCGTGGCACTGGCGCGCAGCGATACTCCCGAGAGAGGGCCCGAAGCGACTCATCGGGCGTGAACCTCATTGCGGGCAACTTGCCGCCGGCGTCCGGATCCGACTTCGCGCGACTCCCCGAAGCCCCGACCCGGGATCGCTGTCGCAGGCCGGGCGCAGCGGTTCCCAGACCATGGCGTCCAGGACGACGGGCCGGCCGCACCTGGGGCAGTCGCTGGCGTACATGGCGTCGATGGTCCGCCGAACCAGCGATCCGCCCAGCGGAGCCGCGGCTATCGCCTGGGCGGCGGAATCGATCTGGCGCAGGTCCGGCGGCCGGAGGACGACCTCTGCCAGCAGCCGGGTCAGAGGCCACGGCTCGAAGTCCGCGGCACGGCGCTGCTCGGAGATGGCGGCTCGGGCGACCCAACCGCCCCGGCCGGTCAGGTCGAGGACTACCTCGCCCGGTTTGGTCCAGGCCTCGATCTCGATTACGAGATCCGCCGCGGCCGGGGGCGGCGCCAGCCGCTCGAAGACGGGCAGCGACGGAACGCTATCGAGTCGTTGCTCGGGGTTTGTGGCGGCGCGCCCGACCATGCCCCAATTGTGACAGACGCGCCTTCGACGGAGGCGCCGTTACCGGCCGGCGCCTGCCGGGCCTACGGCTCCTCGAGCTCGTCGGTCTCGTCTTCGAAGGCCTCTTCGCCGGTGACTTCGGCCGGCAGGACCCGGTCCAGGTCCTCGATCTCCTCGTCCTCTTCGTCCTCTTCGAGGTCCTCCTCGATCAGCTCTTCCTCGCGCAGCAGCGTGCCCTTGGTGTAGGGCCGCAGGTCCGAGGAGCGGGCCGCCGTGGGGAAGCTGACCTTGCCGTAGTTGCGAGGGTCCTGGAAGATCTCGCGGATGACGATGCGGACGTCGCGATCGCCGAGGGACGTGATTCCGGCCGAGTACTTGTTGCCGTCGGCCAGAAGCTTGAGCAGGCGGGCCGCCACTCGCGGTTCGACGATGCCGATACGCGTCCCGTTGGCCTCGGCGAAGAGCCTCGTTCCGTCCGCGATCAGCTCCACGGCGTCGCCCGGGTTGACATGGGCCAGGGTCCTGGGCGCGGCCAGGTCGGTCAGCATCGCGAAGCCGGTCTTGCCGGTCTCCTCTACGAAGATGGCCACGGGCGCCTTGTCGGCCTTCTCCGCGGCCACGGTCTTCTCGCCGGCCTCGCTCATCAGGACGCGCAGCCGCTCGATGTTCCGCTCGGCAATGCGGTTCGTTGGATCCAGGGCCAGCGCGACCTGGTAGTGCTCGCGCGCCTCACCCAGCTCACCCAGCTCCCAGAGCGCCTTGGCGAGGCGGTTCTCGGCCTCGGCGTCCGCGCCCATCTCCAGGATCTTGCGGTTGGTGTCGGCTGCCTCGGCCCAGCGTCCTTGGGCGGCGTGGGCGATCGCCTGCTCGACCAGCTGGCGCTTGATCCGGACGGCGTTCCCGCCGGTGCCCTTTTCGATCTCGGGGAAAGCCAAGGATCGGGTCCCTTTCGTAAGCTGCGCCAGACCGCCAATTGGGCGGCGAGACGGCGGTTATCGCCGTCCCGCGGAGGGCATGCCGATCGACACGGGAAACGCCCGCCCGGACCATGCTTTTAGCATCCAGGGGCGGGCCTGTCAACGCGAAGGGGTCGGCGCCCGTCAGCTTCGGCGTGCCGAGGTGCGCAATTCCCCGGCCCACATCTTGAGATCGAGCGCGGCCCCGTCGGTTCGGATCATGAGACCCGTGAGCTCTTGCAGGTGGTTGAGCTGGGGCACGGCCTCGCGAATCGTCTCCCCGACCAGCGCTCGGTATGGCTCCTCGGCGGTGACATCGTAGGCGACCCATCTGCCGTACCGATCGACGTGGGCCCGGTCTTCATCGGACGGATCCTCCGGGAAGGGGTCCTGCCAGGCCTTGCCGAAGAAATGGAGCGTCCAGTCGGCAGTGGCGTCGCACAGGATCACCGAACCGTCGGCGAAGGTCAGCTCGATGGCACCGTCCGTGGTGTTGGTCTCGCCTCGGAAGGTGTAATGGAGACGCCTGATCCGCTGGATGGTGCGGCCGATCAGGTACGGGGCGGCGGGCAATCGATGCATCCGCTCCCAGCCCTCGTTTCTGGGCAGCCGGGCCTCCGGCGCCACGACCAGCGTCCGGAACAGGTGGTCCAGGGTCGCGGCCGGGTTGGACGTCAGCCCGGTATGACCTTCCGAGCGCGCGATGATCGTGCTGCTCGGCGAAGCCAACCAGTGGTACCGCTCGGCCTTGCTCAACCGGGCGATCGGTCCCGCGCCGGCCTCGCCCGCCGCCACGCGCTGAATTGCCGCGAGATGGGACTCCACCTCCTCGACGTCGCAGTCCGGGGCGAGGGCCGTGAGCCGCGCCGGGTCTCCTCCCGTCCGAGCTCCCAGGAACCGGCGCTCCGGGCAATAGAGCACGATGCCGACGTTCACGAACTCGGCCCGTTCCACTCGCGGAACGGCGCGCAGAACGGTGTAGGCGAACGGCTTACTGGTCGGCTCGGGCACGTTCGATCTCCTCGGCCAGACGTCGATGGACATTCAGCCGACGGTTCAGGTAGTCCACGTAGGCGGCCCTGTGCGCGGCCGGATCCGGCAGCCCGTCCGAGGGCGCCAGCCAGTCGTCGGGCACGAGCTCGAGGATCGACCTGAAGAGCTCCGGCGTGAGCTTGGATGCGAGCCGCTCGTCCGCCTCGACGATTGAGCTCGCCATCGGCAGGAGGACGTGCTTCTTGACGGCGGCCAGGGGCCTGGTGGCATGAGCCGCGGCGTCCTTCCAGCGGTGGTGGATGTAGAGCGCGGAACCGTGGTCGATCAGCCACAAACGCCGGTGCCAGACCAGCAGGTTGGGGTTGCGGGCATCTCGATCGACGTTGGTGACGAACGAATCGAACCACACCACGGCCGCGCAAAGACCGGGTAGCGGCGCGAAGCCGGCAGCCGGGTCGTAGCCGAGGGCGCCGGGCAGGAAGTCCAGGCCAATGTTCAAGCCACCGCTGCGCTGGAGCAGGTCCCGAATCTCCGGGTCCGGCTCGTCCGCTGCCAGGCGCGAATCGAAGTCCAGGAGCACGATCTCCGGCACGAGCAGGCCCAGTGCGCGGCCTATCTCACCCGCGACCAGCTCGGCCACGAGGGCCTTCTCGCCGTGTCCGGCGCCCCGGAACTTGGCCACGTACAGCCCGTCGTCCTCTGCCTCGACCAACGCGGGCAGCGAGCCGCCCTCACGCAGCGGGGTCACATACCGGGTAGCGGCGACGCGACGGATCACTCCGCAAGTATCGGTCCGGGCAGGGCCTGCCGCACAGGCTTTCCGGCAGCGCTAGCGGACCAGCAAGCCCCACGCGACTGCCAGAGCCCCCGCCAGCACGAGCACAGCCGCCTCCTGCAGCAAGCGGCGGTTGTAAAGGACCGGCTCCGGTGACTCGCGCAGAACGGTCACCACGTAGGTCACGAGCGTCAGAAGCGCCGGACCGAAGAGGCGAGGGAGCGCCAGCGCGCGCAGCGAGGCACCGGCGATGCCGACGGGCACGGCGTATTGGCCGACGGCGAGCACGCGCACCATCCGGTCGAATCGCGAGGTGCGAGTTATCGATGCCATCCGGTAGCCGATGAGACCGCCGACGAGGATGTCGAGAGCCACGGTGGCGGCCAGCGCCGGCATGCTCAGCTTGTCTCCAGCGCCGGCGAGGCCACCCGGGACGATCCCTCCAATGGCGGCGAAAGCCACGAACGCCAGACCCAGGGAAGTCGCCCTCACCGCGACGGGCCGTGGGTGAGGTGGCAGCTCGGCCTCGGTCTCGATCGGGTCGGCAACGATCTGAGGCAGGTCGAACTCGGCTCTCCGCTTCGGCCGCAGGCGGACCGCCGGGGCGGGCGCCTGCGCCACCGACGTTGCCGTTGCCGGGAGCGACTCGAGGCTGACGACCCACGTAACCGTCAGCCAGCCGGCGACGAAGACCAGCCCAAGCCACGGCACGGGCACGACGAGGCGGGCGATCCCCACGATCGAGAACGCGGCCAGCGCCGGGAGGACCAGCGGGATGAGAGGCATGCGCCACGGCCGAGCCTCTCCCAGGAGGTTGCCGGTACCTGTCGCGGCGGCCGCCGCGACGAGGACCGTGGCGCCGGCCGCTGGGGCGGAATCCACGAAGTGAACCAGGACGCCGAGTGTGGCGACGATCAGCCCAAGCTCGACGGCTTTGTTGCGGTGCTGCATTCGGGCATGGTACGCACCAGAGTCGAACGGCGGGGGCGACGGGCCGCGACTGCGTTGCGGCGGTCAGGCTCGGGCGCGTGCCGGCTTGGCGGCGGTCCAGGCGAGCAGCTCGGCTCGCGACTTCGTGTTCACGATCCGATCGGGTTCGAGCCAGGCCCGGCGAGCCATCGCCGCGCCCCAGCGCAGGTTGTCCAGCTCCTCGGTTCGATGTGCGTCCGAGTCGATCGCGAAGACGCAGCCGAACTCGGCGGCCCGGCGCGCCCGAACGTCCGAGAGGTCGAGGCGCTCGTCCGAACCGTTCAGTTCGAGGGCGGTGCCGGTGCGGGCGGCTTCCTCGAATATGGAGTCCCAGTCCAAATCGAGGTCGTCCCTGGAGCCGATATACCGGCCGGCAGGATGAGCGATGACGTCGACGTGGGGGCTTCGTATCGCCGCCAGCGTCCGGGCAGTCAGCTGCTCGCGGCTCTGGCGCCGCGCCACGTGGACGGACGCAACAACCAGGTCGTATCTCGCCAGCAGTTCGTCCGGGTAGTCCAGGGTCGCGTCCGCCCGAACCTCCAGCTCGCAGCCGTGGAGGAGCCTGAAACCGTCGCTCGCCGTCTCCGGCGGCGCGGTTCCGGCCTCTTCCTCGCGGGCGAACTGCTCGTTGAGCGCGGCGACGATCCTGCGCTGGCGCTCCACGCGCTCCAGATCGAGGCCGCGTGCTATCGCCAGGCTCATGGTGTGGTCGGTCAGAACCAGGTAGGAATACCCGCGCAGCCGCGCCGAGCCGGCCATCTGCTCGATGGTGTGCACCCCGTCCGACCAGTCGGAGTGGCTGTGGCAGTCGCCGCGCAGATCGGCCCGGGCCACAAGCCGGGGAAGCCTGCCCTCGAGCGCCGCCTCTATCTCGCCGCGGTCCTCGCGCAATTCGGGCTCGATGAAGGGCAGGCCCAGGAAGCCGTACGCCTCCGCCTCGGTCGCGAAGACCCGCAGCTCCGGCGCCTCCGTGCCGGCGTCCGATTCCTCGGCCTCGACTCCGGCGGCCGGCTCTCCCTCGTCACCCAGCCGCAGGTAACCCTTCTCGGAGAGACTCCAGCCACGGTCCCGCGCCATGCCCCGGAGGTGGACGTTGTGCTCCTTCGATCCTGTGAAGTGGATCAGGTAGGTACCCGCTTCGCCGGGCGGCATGATCATCAGGTCCACCTGGGGGCCGCGAAGAAGGCGCACGGCCGCCTTGTGCGGTCCCTTGGCGATCACCGATTCGACCGAACCCAGCGTCGTGAACCGCTCGACGAGATCGAGAGGCCGGTCGGTTTCGGCCAGCAGGTCCAGGTCCCCGACCGTCTCGCGCCGCCGGCGGAACGACCCGGCCGGCTGGATCGACCGCAATCCGGGCACGTCCGCCAGCTCGGCCAGCAGAGTCTCCACGATCGCCTCGGCCTGACCGAGGCGCATCCGGTCCTGGCGGTTCTCGAGAGCGACGATCCCAGCCAGGACCTGCTCCTCGGTCTTTTCGGACATGCCCCGCAGGCCACGCAGCGTTCCGGCCTCCGCCGCGCGACGGAGATCCTCGAGCGTCTCCACGCCCAGCTCGTCGTGGAGCTGCCGGACCGTGCGCGGCCCGACGCCCGGGATGGCGAGCAATGCCACCAGGCTCGGCGGGACTTCCTCGCGCAGGCGTTCGTAGAAGGAGAGCCGGCCGGTCCGGGCCAGCTCCTCGATCTTCTTGGCTATCGCCTCGCCGACGCCGGGGATGCGCGGCGGCTTGCCGTCTCGGTATGCCGCGGCGACCTCGACTGGGGAATGGGCGATAGCGTCGGCGGCCTTGTGGTAGGCGACGGTCTTGTAGACGATCTCGCCCCTGACCTCGAGCATGTCGCCGATCTCGTGGAAGATGCGCGCCAACTCGCCGTTGGCAAGCGGCGCCGGGGCGGCTTCGGGATCGTCCATCACCGGAATGGTAGCCGCGGCGCCGGCCGAATCGGGCGTGGCCGCTCCCCCGTTCCGGCCCTTCGGATCCGTGCTTACTGGACCAGATCCGCGTGCCAGGCCTCCACGACCCGGTCCCGGCCGGTCCGCTTGGCGGTGTAGAGGGCCTGGTCGGCTCGCTCCACGATGCCGTCTACCGTCTCGCCCTCGTTCTGCCCCGACGCCACGCCCACCGAGACCGTGATTCGGTCGGTCACACCGGCCTCGGATAGATCCATGTCGCGAACGGTCTGCCTGATCCGCTCCCCGATCTCCAGCGCGACACCGGCGGAGGGGTTACGCAGCAGCACCACGAATTCCTCGCCACCGAATCGGACCGGCACGTCCTCCTCGCGCACGGAGACCTGGATGGCGTTGGCGATTGCCCGCAGCGCTACGTCCCCGACCTGATGTCCGTACAGGTCGTTCAGGCGCTTGAAGTGGTCTACGTCCACGGCCAGGATCGCCACTTTGTCCGTGAGGCGCCGGCGGCTGGCCAGGAGCTTGCAGTATTCGTCGAAGTAGCGGCGGTTCGGCAGCTGGGTGAGCTGGTCCGTCCGCGCGTCCGATTCGGCTGCTTGATGGGAATAGACGCGGGCGAGAGCCGCCGAGGTCTCGAAGGCGGCGCTTCTGAGCAGCCTGACCGCCGCCTCCGGCCATACCTCCCCGGTGCGGCGCGACAGGACGATCGCGCCCGCAACGGACTGGCCCGCCTGGAGCGGGGCCGCCAGAGTGTTGCGCAGGCCGTACGCGTCACGCAGCCGGCCGGCGATTCGATCGGCCACTTCCTGGGCCTGTACGTCGTTCTGGACCAGTCCCGGAGTGCTTGGTCGCGTTCGGACGTTGTGGCGAAGATCGCCTGAGGCACCGGCCCCCTTGTGGTCCTGGTCGTCGCGCCACACGGCCGGCGGCTCACCCGCAACGAGCCGATACGGCGCGGCGCTGCTGGGAGGGTGCGGAAGCTCGCGCAGGCGCCACGTGTCACCCGCCTCTATCTGGCGCAGTGGCATGACCGTGTTGGAGGTCGGGGCGCCCGGCAGCATCGAAACGAAGGTCACGTCGAGGACGGAGCCGCCCGGACGAAGCCTGACCACGGCGACGTGGTCCGCTTCGGTAGCCGCGCCAAGCTCGTGGACGATGGCTTCCACGACGGCGTCCGGCGAGACCGATCGGGATAGCGCCCGGACGATTCGGCTGAAGCTCTCGGCCTCAGAGTGGCGTCGCTCGACGGACGCACCGGCAGCCCGGGCATTCAACACCGCCGAGGTCACGAGCACCGAGATGGCGACTGCCAATGCCAGGTCCACGGCGCCGGTCCGGCCATCGATGAACTCGACCGTGGCCCGCCCGACCAGCAGGACCACGGCTACGCCAAGGAGCAGCCACGTGAACAGGGCGCGCAGATGCACGCGATCCGGCTGTTGGCCGGCCGCCTCCGGTGGCGTGGGCGACTTGAGCATCAGGCCGCGCGCCAGGCGTGGGTGACTTCTCCGCGGTGAATCGGTCGCATGCTAGTTGATCGAGACCCCGCTTCCGGTTCGGAGTTGCCCCGGCCCGGGCATCGTTGACCCACCGGCTGCGCTCGGGCTAAACTCCGAACTGGTCCGAGGGTCAGTGTTCCCGCGCCCTCGTCGATCGTCAAGTCCCGCTTTTGGAGGATATCTCCCTCAGTGGAGCCCGGACCCAGTACCCCCGGCGCGTATTGCGCCAGTATCCAAGGGGTCCCCTCCGTCCAGTAAGCGGTCGCGCCATCAGGCGCGCGCCACCGACGGGCGGTTGGACCCCCGCCCCAGAGACGCGCTGTCGAGGTGGCACATGCTCTACTTGAGCCAGGCGATCGGTCGGCCCGTGCGTGACCAGGCCGGTGAGCCCATCGGGACCGTCGCCGATTTGATCGTGGCGATCGGCGATCGGTACCCGCCCGTGACCGGCATCGTGGTCAAGACGAACGGTCGCCTGATATTCCTCCATTGGAGCTCGGTAGCCTCCCTGGACGCCAGCGGCGCCACCCTGGGCACGACCGCGATCGACATCACCAAGTTCCAGCAGCGACCGAACGAGATCGGCCTCAAGCAGGACTTGATGGACCGCCAGATCGTGGACATCGACGGCCGCAAGGTCGTCCGAGTCAACGATCTGCGGCTCGACGAAGTCGAAGGCGCCCTGCACCTGGTCGCCGTTGACGTGGGACCGTCCGGCCTGCTCCGCCGGCTGGGCCTCGAATCGTCCTGGAGGACGATCGCCCGAGGCCTTCACCGCGACGTCCCGGAGCGCTACATCGATTGGGAGGATGTGGATCCCGTCGAGCGGACGATCGCCAGCGTCAAGCTGAGGGTCCCGCACAAAGGCCTCGCCGAGCTCCATCCGGCAGACCTCGCGACGATCATCGATCAGCTGAGCCGCAGCGATCGCGTCGGCGTCATCACTTCCCTCGACGACGAGATCGCGGCCGACGCCATCGGCGAGATGGAACCGGAGACCCAGGCCGACATCCTGGAGGACCTCGAGCCGGAGCGGGCAGCCGACATCCTGGAGGAGATGGACCCGGACGAGGCCGCCGACCTGGTGGCGGACCTCTCCGAGGAGACTCGCGAGGAGATCCTCGGTCTGATGGAAAAGGACGAAGCCGAGGAAGTCCAGGAGTTGATGACTTACGCCGAGGACACGGCAGGCGGCATCATGACAACCGAATTCGTCGCCGTGCCGGCCACGCTCACCGCGGCCGAGACCATCGACCGGCTGCGCCAGCTCGAGCCCGATGCCGAGACGATCTACTACGTCTACGTCACCGACGACGAGAACCGGCTCGTGGGCGTGCTCTCCCTTCGCGACCTGATCGTGGCCAAGCCCGACACGGTCATCTCCACCTTCATGTTCCAGGAGCCCGTCGCCGTCCAGCTCGAAGCCAGCGAGGAAGACGTCACCGAAATCGTTGCCCGCTATAACTTGCTGGCGGTGCCGGTCGTGGACGCGGAGGGGCGCCTGGAGGGGATCGTCACCGTCGACGACGCCATGGACACCCTGCTTCCACAGCCTTCATGGATGCGACTGCCGCACATCTTCGGCCGCGGCGGCTCTGAGCGGTGAGGTCCCCGGCCCTGAGCCTGACTCCGCGGGCGGTCAACCGCGTCCGGCTCGCGGCCATCCTGGGCGTCCTGGGCCCCGGCCTGGTGAGTGGCTTCGCCGACAACGACGCCGGCGGCATCTCGACCTACTCCGTCGCCGGCGTGAAGTACGGCTACGACCTGCTGTGGGTTCTGCTGGCCAGCCAGATCGTCCTCTTCTTCACTCAGGAAGTCGGCGCGCGACTTGGACTCGCCACCGGTCAGGGCCTGGCGGGGCTGGTCCGTGAGCGCTACGGCGTGCGCTGGGCCACTTTCATGATCAGCACCATGCTCGTGGCCAACATCGGTTCGATCATCGCCGAGTTCGCCGGCTGCAGCGCCGCCCTGGGCCTGTTCGGCTGGCCGAGTTGGGCCAGCGCCCTGCTCGCGGCCACGGTCGTAATGCTCCTGCTCACCCGCGGCAACTACAGCAAGGTCCAGTACCTCTTCGTGGCCGTCGGCATCGGCGTCTCTCTCGCCTACTTCATCTCGGCCCTGCTCGCCCATCCCGACTGGGGCCAAGCCGCCAACTCGCTGGTCATTCCCCACCTGGCCTCGTCCCCCCTGTATTGGGTCGCGGTCGTCGCCACGGTCGGTACCACGATCACGCCGTGGGGGCAGGCTTTCATCCAGTCCTACGTCGCGGACAAGCGCCTGGGCCCGGAAGATCTCGTGGGCGAGCGGATCGACGTGGGTCTGGGAGCGCTCCTTACGAACCTCATCGCCGGATTTATCGTGGTGGCCTGCGCGGCCACGCTCTTCTCCACGGGTCAAACCGACAAGACGGACGTTCCGACTATCGCCAGAGCGCTCGAGCCGCTGGCCGGCACGGCAGCGACCTACCTCTTCGCCGTCGGCCTTCTGGCCGCCTCGTTCCTGGGTCTCGGCGTCGTCCCCCTCACGAGCGCCTACGCCACCTGCGAAGCGTTCGGCTGGGAGACCGGCGTGGACTGGCGGTGGCGTGAAGCGCCGGCCTTCTACAGCCTCCTGACCTTCTTCGTGGTCTTCGCCGCCCTCTTCGTCCTGGTCGTTCCCGCCAGTGGGCTGATCCAGCTGATGGTCACGGCTCAGGTAGTCAACTGTCTCCTGCTGCCGTTCGTGCTCGTATTCGTGATGCGGCTATCGATGGATCGGGAGTTGATGGGCCCGCTCGCGAGTGGACGCTTCCTGTTGACCGTCGGCTGGCTCGGCACGGCGCTGTTGATCGTGCTCTCGCTGACGCTGGTCGCGACGTCCGTGTTTGGGCTGTAGCGCCCGGGCCAGGCCGCTAGGGGCGGCTCTCCAGCTGCGTATTGCGACTCCGGCCCTCGTCGGGCAGACCGCGATCCAGGAGGCCCCGGATGAATCCCGTGCCGTAGGCTGCGTGTACGACCGGGAAGACCAGCGCCGTCCGCCATGTGCTGGCGCCGTGTGCGGCTGCCATCTTGCGACCTTCGTAGACCGCGATCGCGCAGTAGAGCAGAGCCGCGCCGGCCGTGGGAACGATCATCGGGCGCCAGATGATCGAGGCCAGCACCCCGACGACGGCTCCCCCAACCGCGAGCGACGGGATGGCGTGGTGCAGCCTCAGGTAGGCGGGCACTCCCAGCCTGGCCACCGCAACTTTCCAGCGGCCGTAGCGGAAGTGCTGGCGGAAGACCCCGGTCAAGCGTCTCGCGCGGCCGGTAGGACACCTCGACGCCGGGGTCGTACCAGACGAGGCCGCCGGCAGCTCGAACGCGGGCGTTGAACTCGTCGTCCTCGTTGCAGGCCAGCTCGGTGTTGAAACCGCCCAACCGCTCGAACATGAGCCGGGCGATGAATCCGGGGAATGCCGAATCCGCGGGGCCCACTTCTGCGCCGTGGTGCTGGACGCTGGAGCCAACTCCGAACGGACAGGATGTGGCGGCGGCGATGGCCCGGCCCCAGGGCGATCGAGCCACTTTCCGTACCCTCGCGCCCACGTTGGCCGCTCCGGTGACGTGCGCGGTGGCGACCATCCGCTCCAGGTAGTCATCGGGCAACCAGGTGTGCGCGCTGACGATCGCCAGTCGCTCGCCGCGAGCCTGGCGGGCGAGCAGATTCAGCCCCGGGCTCATCGTCTTGACCCTGTTCTGATAGACGTGGATGTCGAGCCCCTCGGGGAAGATGACCGGATCCACCGGCCTGTCCGATCCGTCGGCGATGAGGATCTCGAAGCGACTGCGCGGGTAGGTCTGGCGCGCCAGGGAAGCCAGGCACTCGATGAGCTCTTCCGACTCGCCCCGAACCGGCAGAAGGACGGAGATGAAGGGCCGGCGAGACAATGTCGAGGCTTTCGCGTCCCTGGTCTCCGGCGCGAGCCGGGCACGCGGACGAGCCGGAGCGCGACGGGCGGCAGCCTCGGCCGGCGGAGCGGCCGTCCTGGACCGCGGCTCCGCCGGTCCGCGTCGTGCGTCGGGGTCGAGACGTGGTTGGTTCTCGCCCACGCTACCTGCGCCCATGGCTCATCGTGGCGCTCCATCCCTCGCCCGGGCTCGTCCCGTTGTCACTCTGTGGTGGGCGAGCACAAGGCCGGGCCAGTATATTCGCTGGCCGCGCCCCCGGTCGGGCCTCTCTACAATTGCCCGATGCGCCCGCTCCGGATCACGATGCTCCTGTACGGAGAGATCGAGCACGATTCCCGCGTCAGACGCGAGGTGCGGACGCTGGTCGAGCTGGGCCACGAAGTCACCGTCGCCACTCTCTACGGCGACGCACGCCCCGCGTTCGAGCTCGACGGAGCGCGGATCGTGCCCCTTCGGCCGTCGCACCGGGGCCTCCTGCCGGGCGACGAGAGCCCCTTCCTGGGCGATCGCAAGGTCGGCCGGATCGGCCGACTCGTGGCCCGCGGTCGTTGGGCCGCGGGTTACGCCACCACCTTCTACTTCTGGCGCAGGGCGGCGGTCCGCCGCCTGCCGCCGGCCGACGTATGGCACGGCCACGATCTTCTGGGCCTGCTGACGGCGCGGGCGCTGCAAAGCCGCCACGGCGGCGGGCTGGTCCACGACAGCCACGAACTCTTTCTGGAGGCCGGCTCGGCGGCGCGCCTCCCCTCCCCCGCCCGGCGGCTCCTCTTCAGGATGGAGCGCGGCGCCACCCGCAAGGCCGACGCGGTCATCACCGTCAACCAATCCATCGCCGAGGAATTCGATCGCCGCTACGGCGTGCGGCCCGTGCTGGTGATGAACTGCCCGCCTCTTGGGCCGGCTCGCAAGAAGGGCAGGTTGCGCGACCATCTGGAGCTGGGCAAGCGGCCGATCGTGCTCTTCCACGGCGCTCTGAGCGCGGGACGGGGCGTCGAGCAGCTCGTCGACTCACTGCCCTTTCTTCCGACGGAGACGGCGGTCGTGCTGCTCGGCTACGGAGACCTCGCCGCGCCCTACTCTGCGCTCGCGGCACGGGAGTCGCATCGAGGCCGGCTCTTCGTCGTGCCCGCCGTACCTATTGCCGAACTGCCGGACTGGATCTGCGACGCCGACGTGGGCGTCATCGCCTTTCAGCCGGTCGACCGCAACAACGTGCTCGGCACCCCGAACAAGCTCTTCGAGTACCTGGAGGCCGGCGTTCCGATGGTGGTCAGCGACTTCCCGGAGATGCGCCGGCTCGTCGAGGAGACCGGCGCCGGGATCGCCCGTGACACCTCGACGGCCGCCTCTCTCGGCGCCGCCATCCGCGAGCTGCTCGACGAGTCGAAACCCCAGCACCTGGCCCGGAAGCTGAGCGCCCGCGGGGCGGCGGAAACCAGGTACAACTGGGCGGTCCAGTCTCAACGCCTCGTCGAAACCTACTCGCGGCTCGGCGAGAAGTACGGGGCGGCGCATCAGGGCGGGCGGTAGCCTTGGAATCAGTGGCCGCCTACCACTCCGCGCAGACCGAGCAAGGAACCGCTGACGATCGGCATCGTCGGCGATCAGAAGAGCGTCCACATCGAACGCTGGTCCGCGGCCCTTCGGGACCGCGGTCATACGGTCGTCCCGATCGACCTATCCGGCCGCGGTCGCTCGCCGTTCCAGCGCGTCGGAGCGTTCAGGGAACTCCGGCGGGCGATGGCCGCCGTCGCCGGGACGCAAGGCGGGCTCATCGCCGTCCATGGGGTCCCCGACGGAGTCCTCGCGACGGGAATGCGCGGTCTGCACCCGGTGGTCCTGCACGCCTGGGGCCACGACGTCACAGCTGAACCGGCCGGCTTGCGCGGCCGGATACGAGGCCGCCAGATGCGGGGCCTCTTCCGCGCCGCGGACGCCGCCACCGCCACCAGCCGGTTCCTCGCCGGCGTGGTGGCGCGGCGATTCGGGGTCGAGGCCGAGGTGGTTCCCTTCGGGATCGATACGGAGAGATTCCGGCCTGCGGAGGGGCGCGCCGCCCGGACCCGTCCGCATCGGCTTCGTGAAGTGGGGCCTCGGCGCCAAGTACGGGCCGGATCTCCTGGTCGAAGCCCTCGGCCTGCTTCCGGCCGGCGCCGACTACGCGGTCACGATCGTCGGGGATGGGGGCCTGCGCCCGACGCTCCAAGCGCGGGTCGGTGAGCTGGGCTTGACGGACAAGGTGCGCTTCGCCGGCCGCCTGCCGAACGCCGAAGTGGCATCGCTGCTTTCCGATCTGGACGTGTTCGCCATGCCTTCCCGCCGCGAAGAGTGGGGCGTGGCCGCCGCCGAGGCATCGGCGAGCGGCCTGCCGGTCGTGGCGACCGATGTCGGCGGCATCCCGGAGATCGTCGTAGACGGCGAAACCGGGCTCCTGGTCCCGCCGGAGGATCCGGCTTCGCTGGCGAAGGCCCTCGAGCGGCTGATCGGCGATCCAGGCCTGCGCTCGCGGCTCGGTGCGGCAGGCCGGCTCAGGATCGAGGAGCTCTACCGCTGGGATCGCTGCGTGGATCGGATGGAGCAGGTCTACAGGCGCGCCGTGCTGGCGAGGCCCCGGCCCGGCCGACGGCCGGACGGCCGCTAGGACTCCGCGGACCCATCGGCCGCCGCGCCCCGCAGGGTGACGATCGCGCCGAGAATCAGTCCGAAGTACAGAACGTCGGTGTTCATGTAGCGGTAGGCGCGGTAGAGGTCCGTCCCGAACAGCGTCGCCACGATCATGAACGCGGCAAGGGCCAGGCCGAAGGCCATGGCAAGAAGCCGGGCAACGTCCGGCGTGGACCTCCACACCCGCCACGCCTGGACCAGGGCCGCCGCGACGACCAGGGCCAGGAGGATCGCCAGGGGCAGGCCGTACTCGGCCGCCACGCCGGGAAGCATGTCGTGGGGCGATTGGAGGGCTTCCTTGGCGGTCGGGTCGTGGTACGGCCCGGCGTATTCGACGCCGAAGAGGCCGGGCCCAACGCCCAGGAGCGGGTGGTCGACGGTCATCGCGATGGCGGCCTTGGTGGCCAGGAAGCGCCCGGTGATCGATATCTCGCCCTCTGGTGAATTCGGATTGAACGAGTCCTGGCGGTCGTTCGCCGGCGGAGTCGTGGATGCGGTCGAATGGCCGGTGGCGACGGCGACGAGCTCGCCGTACGGCAGGACCAACGCCGAGGCCAGTACGACGGCCACGAGGGCAAGGCCTCGGCCGCGCCGAGTCGCAGGCACGGCGAGAGCGAGCCCCACGAATACGAGCAGCGCGGCGATCCAGGCACTCTTGGAATACGTGAGGTAGGTCACGACGAGAACCAGCGCCAGAACGACGGTCGCGGCAACCCGGACTCCAAGCTCGACCCTGGGACCGCGCTCCGGCCGCCCGGGACCGAGGACTCGCTCCACGACGGAGGCAAACGGAGCCGGGCGCACGATCCCGATCACGATGAAGGGCACGGCCATCACGAGCATGCCGCCGAGGATCCCGACGTTGAAGTAGGTGACCCGCCCCAGCTCCGCGCGCAGAGCCTGGAAGTCGCCGAACGAGTGAACGATGGTCAGCATCCGAACCAGGCTCACGGCTCCGGCGAGAGCGACCGACACGGCCATCGTGGCGCCCAGGGCCAGAAGCCGGCGCGAAGTCGGCTTCATGGCGACCAGGAGCAGGCCGGCGGCCACGGGTTCGACGATGCCGTGCATGGTTATCGGTATCCCGGTCGAGAGGTCGGGCGAGACCGCCGTGGATACGATCGCCAGCAGCACGATGGCCCCGCCGATCGCGAACGGCACGGCTGCCGGCCCGTTTCCCGACGGAGTCCCGGCCTCGGCGGGCTGGCGCCTCCGGAGGCCCAGGGCGACACCGCAGATCAGCGCTACCAGGATCACCGTCGACGGCGTGATCTGAATCCAGCCCACGAACGGACCGAGCCGGGCGGCGGTGAACCAGGGCATGGCCAGTATCCAGCCGAGCAGGGCCGGCCAGGGCCGCATTACCGCCAGGGCGGCCAGGAGCACGCCCAACCCCATCACCCCTGCCGCGGCCACGATCGGGACGTGCAGGCCGCTGCGCTGGTAGTCGCGCGGCAAGCAGACCGCCGCAGCCGCCACGGCGGCGATAAGCGCCAGGGCAACGACGATGCGATCGGGCCTCTCGGCCAGGAGCCAGTCGCGAGTACCGGCATAGGCCCGGCGGAGCAGGTCGGTCATCGGTCGATGGTAACCCAGGCCACTCCGGCGCGGCGTTCCGGCGGCCGCGGCCGGCGGGCTCGGGCGGGCGGCGAATCGCGCTTGTATAGTTGGGCCGCCGTCCACCGACGAGGAGAGCATGCCAGCCTCGACTGCCCCGGTCTCGACGATCGACCCGCCGGATCCGCTCACCATCGTGGTCGTCGGCGACCAGCGCAGCATCCACGTCCGGCGCTGGTCCGATGCCCTGGCCGAGCGCGGGATCACGATCGTGGGCATCGATCTGGCACGACGCGGCCGGCCGGCTCCGATCGTCGCGGCCGAGCTGCTGCGCGCCCGCTGGCGCATCGGCCGGCTCGTGCGCCGACCGGGGACGGTCGTGGCGATCCACTACCTGCACGGCGGCCTCGTGGCCACGGCGCTGCGGGGCCTTCACCCCGTGGCGCTCCATGCGTGGGGCACGGACGTGACCGCCGTTCGAGGAGGGTCGCGCGGACGGTTCCATGCCAGGCAGCTCGGCGCCCTGCTCCGGCACGCCGAGGCCGTGACGGCCACGAGCGAATTCCTGGCCTCGGTCGCCCTCCGCCGCTTTGGGATCGAGGCGGCGGTCGTCCCGTTCGGCATCGACACCTCGCTCTTCCACCCGGCGGACCGAGGGGCGAAGCGAGCGCGTCCGCCCAACGGCCCCTCCGCATCGGGTTCGTCAAGTGGCTCGAACCCAAGTACGGAGTCCAGGACCTCGTCGAGGCGCTCGGGCTGCTGGCCGATCTCCCGTTCGAAGCCACGCTGGTCGGAGACGGTCCTCTCCGCGAGTCGCTCGAGGCTCGCGTCGGCGAGCTCGGCCTGGCGGAGCGCGTCCACTTCCTGGGTCGGCGTCCCCACTCGGAGATCCCGGATCTCCTGCGCGGCTTCGACCTCCTGGCGATGCCGTCACGTGAGGAAGCCTGGGGGGTCGCGGCGGCCGAGGCGAGCGCCACGGCCATACCGGTCGTGGCGACCAACGTCGGCGGAATCCCGGAGATCGTGGTCGATGGCGAGACGGGCCTGCTGGTGCCTCCGAAGGACCCCGCCGCCCTGGCGGCGGCGATTCGGCGCCTTGCCGGCGATCGCGAGCTTCGCCACCGCATGGGCCGGGCCGGTCGCGAGAGAGTGGCATCGCTCTTCGCCTGGAGCCGCTGCGTGGATCTCATGGAGGGCGTCTACCGCGACACCGCCGCGGGCCGCTCCGACTCGCGCTGACCGCTTGGGCTAGCTATCCGGACGCGGCTTGACCGACGCCCGCACCACGGTAACCGCGGTGACGACGCCTCGGCGCAGGCGGGCGACCTCGGCCGCCCCCGGCAGCAGGAACGCGAGCGGCGACACCTTCGCCATGCGGCTGGCCATCGCCAGCAGGATGACGGCGTGGCATGTGTACGAGATCAACGAGCTCGCCGACGCCCCGATGATCCCCCAGCGAGGGATGAGGATCAGGTTGGCGACGATGTTGAGGGTCAGCGCGACGACGGCGGCGACGGCCGTGGGCAAGGGTCTGCCCACGCCGGAGGTGTACGAGGCCAGGATCTTGGAGAGGCTCAGCGAGACGATGCCGGGCATGATCACGACGAGCGCCGGAAAGGCGGGCTTGTAGTTGGGCAGGATCAGCCAGATCGCCACGAACGAAGCCGGGACGATGGCCACCGCGGCCAGCGTGGTCGTGAGCATGGTGAAGCGCGAGACCACCGGCGCGAATCGATCCGCCTCGTGCCGCTCCGACGCCGAGATCGCCGGATAGAGCATCGCGGCGATCGAGTCGGGCACGTAGAACACCATCTCGGCCAGCCGGACCGCGATGTAGTAGAAGCCGATGAGCTGCAGGACGTCCGCCCGGTAGCCGAGTATCCAGCTCAAGCAGCAGGACGTCGACCCTGTAGTTGAAGAAGCTCATGACGTTCTGCGGGTACAGCCGGATCCCGTAGCTCATGAACTCGGAGGCGGTGACATCCGGGCCGCCAGATCCCTCCGGACGCCGAGCCAGGCGGATCACTTCGTAGACGGCGGCCGCGGCGCCGGCAACGCTGGCAATGAGGAAGGCCGCGACCGCGCCGGGCACTCGGAGCGGGATCACGCCCACGAGGAGGAGCGTCAGCGCCAGCATCAGCGCTGCCTGCCCGACCTGGATGAGATTGAAGACCCGGTTGAGGCCGCGCGTGTAGAGGATCCCGGCCGAGAACTGCATCAGCAGCAGGCATGGCAGCGCGATCAGGACGATGCGAAGGAGATCTTCCGATGCCTTGGCCTGGCTGAATGCCCGCAGCACGGAGTCCTCGAGGGCAGGCAGGGCGATGATCGCCGCTGCCGCGATGACCGCGGAGATCGCGACGGTGAGACCGAGAGCTATGCGCCCCAGCGAGACCACCGACTTGCCCCTGCCGGCCATGTACGTCATGGCGGCGGGCATCCCGAGCTGCCCGATGGCGAAAAGCAGTCCCACCCAGGTCTGGAGCAATCCGTACTCGCCGTTGCCCTCGGAGTCGAGCAGACGGGCGATCAGGAAGAGAGTTGTGGCCCCCAGCACGAACTGGGCGATCTTCGTGGCGAAGACCTGGGCCACCCGCCCGGCGAAGAGCGACCTGTCGTTCGCCCAGCCCGTGCGCTCTACCGGCGCGGGCTCCCCGGGCGCGGTCGTGTCCGGGATGGCCGGTTCGGAGGGTGGCGGCATTGGCCGAATATACAGGTTCCCAAGGCTCCTCCGGCCGCGGCTCACGGACCCCGACGCGCGGCTCGTGGAGCAGGCCGGTCTCCGACCGGGTAGCATCGGCGTCGATGACAGTCCACGAGCAACGGCAGGCAGCCATACGCGGCGTGTTCCATGCCTGATCCGATCCAGCGAGTCGCGGGCCTGATCCTCGCCCTCATGACCGGGCCGCTGCTCATCGCCCTCGGCCTGGCCGTCCGCATGGAGACCCGCGGCCCCGTCATCTTCCGCGCCTCGCGGATGGGTCGTGGCGGACGACCGTTCGATTGCCTCAAGCTCCGGACGATGAGGGCCAACCGAAGCGAAGCGGGCCCCGGCGTGACGACCGGCCGGGATGCTCGAGTCACCCGCGTCGGCGGCCTGCTCCGGCGCTTCCGGCTGGACGAGCTGCCCCAACTCTGGAACGTGGCCCGGGGTCAGATGCGGCTCGTCGGTCCGCGGCCGGAGGACCCGCGCTACGTCGACTTCGATCTGCCGCTGCACTGTGAGGTCTTCACCGAGCCTCCGGGGATCGCCGGTCTGACGCAGCTCGTCTACGCCGACGAGGGCCGCCTGCTCGACGATTCGGCCGATCCCGACGGCTACTACCGCGACACGATCCTGCCGCGCAAGCTGGCCATCGACGCCGCGTACCTCCGCAACCGCTCCATCAAGCTCGACCTGTGGATCCTGGCGCAGACGCCGCGAGCCCTCCTGGGCCGCACGATCCGGCTGCCGGCCGAACTTCAGGCCTCGATCGAGGAGCCGGCCGATGCGTGACTTCGTCCTGCGCGGGCCGCCACCTCTTCGTCTACGACGTGGCCGTGACGACGGTCGCGATCGTGCTGGCCTTCCTGCTCCGCTTCGACCTGTCCAGCTTCGGGGCGAACCTGTCGATGGCGATGCCGGCGGCCCTGCTGCCGCTCGTTGTCATGCCGCTGGTCTTCGTCGTCTTCGGCCTGTATCGCCGCGAGTGGCGCTACGCCTCCGTCCAGGAGATGTACCTCATCGTCTTCGCGGTACTGGTCGGGACCGCCGTCTCGGTCGTCGCCTTCCTGGGCCTGGCGGTCGTCCACTTCGCCGGTACGCGCGGGCTATCCGAGGTCCGTCTTCGCCCTCGAGGCGCTCCTCGAGATCGCCTTCGTCGGCGGCGGACGCTTCGCCGTCCGGGCCAATCTCGAAAGGCGCGGCCTCTCCGGCGGCACGGACGAGGAGCTCGGCCTGGTGCCGACGATCGTCTACGGCGCCGGCGAAACGGGCGCGACCGTGGCTCGTGTGGCCGCCCGCGACCCGGCCGCCCATCTCAACGTCGTCGGCTTCATCGACGACGATCCGCAGAAGCACGGCTCTCGCCTGCTCGGCAAGCGCGTCTTCGGCGGGCTCGAGGCCTTGCCAAAGGCGGTCCACTCCACCCATGCCCGACAGTTGCTGGTCGCCATGCCGACCGCTTCCGGGCCGGCCGATCCGGCGCGCCTTCGAGCGCGGGCAGGAACTGGGTCTGGAGGTCCGGACCGTCCCCCACCCGCGCGAGCTCCTCGGCGGCGAGACGCTGACGCACCGCATCAGGCGGGTCAGCGTGGACGACCTGCTGCGGCGCGAGCCGGTCGACATCGACACGGACGCGGTGGCCGGCTACCTCAACGGCATGAGCGTCCTCGTGACCGGCGGCGGAGGTTCGATCGGCAGCGAGCTGGTCCGCCAGATCCTCGCCGTCGGCCCGCGCCTGATCACCGTGGTCGACAACCACGAGGAAGCCCTGTGGTCGATCGAGCGCGAGCTGGCCGAGCGCATCGCCGGCAATCCGGGCGTCGCGTTCGAGCCCGTCCTGGCGGACGTCCGCTCGCCGGAGGCGGTCGACGCCGTCATCGGCCGGGCGCGGCCGGAGGTCGTCTTCCACGCCGCGGCCCTCAAGCACGTCCCGATCGTGGAGCTCTCCCCCGCCGAGGGCGTCATGACCAACGTCATCGGCTCGGGCAACGTCATCTCGGCGTGCGAGCGGCTCGGCGTGAAGCGGTTCGTGCTCATCTCCACGGACAAGGCCGTGGAGCCGATCGGCGTCATGGGCGCGACCAAGCGCCTGGCCGAGCTGCTGACCGTCGCCAGCGCCCGGCGAACCGGCCGGCCGTACGTGGCCGTCAGGTTCGGCAACGTCCTGGGCTCGAGCGGCAGCGTCATCCCGATCTTCCAGCGCCAGCTGGAGCAGGGCCGGCCGCTCACGATCACCCACGCCGACGCCACGCGCTTCTTCATGACGATCCCCGAGGCCGTCAGCCTGATCCTGCAGGCCGGAGCGACGGCCGGAGAGCGGCGACATCTACGTCCTGGACATGGGCGAGCCGGTCAAGATCGTCGACCTGGCCCGCGACCTGATCCGCCTTTCCGGCCTGGACGCGGAGCGGGTGCCCGATCGTGTACACGGGCCTGCGAGCCGGCGAGCGGCTGCACGAGTCCCTCTTCTACGACCACGAGACGACCGAGCGGACCGGCCACGAGTCGATCATGCGCGTGCGAGCCGACGCCGTCGGGCCGATCGGCAAGCCGCTCGACTTGCTCCTCGCCGAGCTCGAGCCGGCCGCGCGCCGGCACGACGATGCGCAGGTTCGCGAGCTCCTGCGGCAGGGTCTCCGCGCTGGGCACGCCGCGCGCTCCGTCCGGCCCGGCGGCGCCGGCAGCGGCCACGGTCGACCGGGAAGCACCGCGTCGCAGCCCGCGAAGCAAGCCCCACGGCCGGACGACGTGAGCGACCGGCAGGATCCCGTTCCATCGCCCCTCGATCGGGGCCGCGGAGCGCGACGCCGTCATCGAAGTCCTCGATTCGCGCTGGCTGACCACGGGCGGCAAGTCCGTGGCGTTCGAGGAGGCAGTCCGGGAACGCGTCGGGTCCGCGCACGCCGTCGCGGTCAACTCGGCCACGGCCGCCCTCCATCTGATACTGGAGGCGCTCGGCATCCGCGCCGGCGACGAGGTCGTCGTTCCCACCTACACCTTCGCCGCGTGCGGGGAGGCGTGCCGCTACCTGGACGCCCGCCCTCGGCTGGCGGACGTGGATCCGATCACGTTCAATCTGACGGTCGAGACCATCGAGCCCCAGCTCCGGCCCGAGACGAAGGCGATCATGGTCGTCCACTTCGGAGGGCGGCTGGCGGAGATGGAGCCGATCATGGAGCTGGCCCGCAGCCGCGGACTCGCCGTCATCGAGGACGCCGCCCACGCGCTGCCGTGCAGCCGGTCCGGCCGCGCCGCCGGGACGTGGGGCACGGCCGGAGCCCTCAGCTTCTACGCCACCAAGACGGTCACCACCGGCGAGGGCGGGATGCTGCTCACCGACTCGGCGGAGATCGCCGATCGAGCTCGCCTCGATGCGCCTGCACGGCATGAGCCGCGACGCCTGGAAGCGCTACTCCGGCGGCGGCAGCTGGTACTACGAGATCGAGGACGCGGGCTACAAGTACAACCTCACCGACCTGGCGGCGGCCATCGGGCTGGTCCAGCTGGACCGGGCCGAGGCCATGCGCGACGAGCGAGAACGAGTCGCGCGGCGGTACGGGCAAGCGGTCGAGGCGGCCGGCGATCGGCGAGCTGGTGGAGCTGCCGCTCATGCCCGGCCCGGACGAGGTGCACGCCTGGCACCTCTATCCGCTGAGGCTGAACCTGGACCGCGTTCGCGTGACCCGGGCCGAGACGATCGACCGGCTCGCTGAGGCGGGGATCGGGACGAGCGTCCACTTCATCCCGCTCCACCTCCACCCGTACTACCGTCGAACATACGGCTACGCCGCGGCGGATCTGCCGGTGGCGCGCGCGAGTACGAGCGGGAGATCTCGATGCCGATCTACCCGGACCTCTCCGACGGGGACGTCGATTACGTGGTGGAACGGCTGGCTGAGATCCTGCGGCGTCGCTAGATCGGACGGCCCGGCCGGGCCGATTGCGCCCGTCTCGGCGCTACGCCGTCCCGCACGTTTGGGCCGGATCGGCCTTGCCCGACCACAGACTGCTCTCGCCGAATAGCTGCCTCGACAGCTCGGCCACCCTGTCGTAGTTGAGGCAGGAGGCCCCGGAGGAGAGGTAGCCCCAGAAATACGGCCCGTCCAGCACGACCTGCTTGAAGTTGTCGGCGGGCACGTTCAGTCCGAGGGCGACGTAGTCCGCCACCTGGTCCGCGGGGAAGGTGGTCGTGACACTCGACCCCAGAGTGTCCAGCATGTTCGGGAGGTTCACCAGCTGGCTGGGCTGGGCCATCTTGTGGAGCAGCGCGATCAGGACCTGCTGCTGCCGGCCCTGCCTGCTGAAGTCGCTCTGGCCGGCGCTATGACGCGATCTGACATATGCCAGGGCGTGCCTGCCGTCGAGGTGCTGGGGTCCGGCGGGAAGGTAGAAGCCGTACGGCGAGCCGTCCATCCAGTCGTAGCCCGGCCACGACCCGGAGGCGCAGTCGCAGATCGTGCTCGGGTTGTCCACGTCGATTCCGCCGACCATGTCGACCATCTTCACGAACGCGGCGAGATCCATGACGGCGTAGTAGTCGATCTGGATTCCGACCAGATACTGGACCTCGTTGACCAGGGTGATGTACGGGCTGTCGGGGGACTTGAAGCCCGCGTGGACGTCCGTCGGCAGAGCGTTGATCCTCATCCAGCTCGGGGCCACGCCCCCGTAGTAGAGGGGGAAGTTGGAGATGTCACGGGGGACGCTGACCATCTGGACCGAGTTCGACTTGGGGTCGAAGCTCACGACCATGATCGAGTCGTAAAGGTGCTCACCCCGGGTCGCCGACGAGTCCACGCCGTTGAAGAGGATGGTCACACGGTTGTCGGGACGGGGCGCGACCCCCGTGGGCACGGCGCTGCTCGACGGTCCCGGGGTCACACCGGGTGCCAGGGAGGGAGTCGCCAGGTCGGCCAGCTCGGGGTTGGGCTGGAAGACTTTGGTTCCGGCCTGGAAGGTGATCCACAGCGTGTAGCCGGCGGCGCTGTGGGTGAGCACGATCGTCGCGACCAGAGCCCCCAGGACGGCTCGCTCGAGAGTCCGGCGGGTATCGAGGGCCCTGCCGGCCACGAATGCCTGCGCGACCGCCACGACGCGCCAGGCTCCCAGGAAGACAACGATCACGAAGGCCGCCAGGGCGAAACGCGGGCTCACCAGCCGGGCCGCAAAGACCTCCGGGCCCTGGCGCATCTGGTAGAGCAAGACGAGCAGGGCCAGCACCGCAGGCACGGCAAAGACCGCTGCCACGCGACGCCTGCCGGCGTAGAGCTGCCCCAGGCCGGGCCACAAGAAGGACAGCAGAGCGGCGATCGACCGCGAGTGCCGCGTCCCCTCCGGATCCGAAGAGCCGGGACGCCAGAACGCCCGCCAGGCAGCCGATGCACGCGAACGCCAGCTACCCCTCGGAGTTGGTGGTGTGGTTTCCAAAGCGATGGGACTCTAGCACACAACCCGATCTGGCCGAGGAACGGTTGCGTCCGCGGCCGGCACGAGCGATACTCGTTCCTCGGGCCGGGGTGGATTCAGAGCGCCCGGGGAGGAAAGGCAAGAATGATCCGCCGCTATGCAGCGGTGTTCCGCTTGACCCTCGTGGTCGCCGACGCGAGTTCTCGCGCTGCTCGTCGTCTGGGGCGCGGTGACCTTCCGATCGGCGCAGGCGTCGGCGCGGCCGCTGGACGTGTCGACTTCGCTGCCGGACACGAACCTCACGGTCGCGGTCTTCGTCGGCATGTGGATCGCCGTCCTGTGGATGCACGGCCTGTACCGGAGCCGGGCCCGTCTGACCAACCGGGGCGAGATCATGGTGGTTCTGCGGGCCACGCTCGTACAGATCGTGGTCACGCTGAGCCTGCTGTAGCTCTTCAAGCTGCCGGACGTCAGCCGGCTGCTCCTGATCGTCGTCTTCCCGGCTCTCGCCGCGGCCGCGATCGGGATCCGGATCGTCGTGCGTGAGATCCTGGTGCTCGCCCGAGACAAAGGCCGGAACGTTCGCTACATGCTCATCCTGGGGGCGAACCCGAGGGCCAGGGCATTCGCCGATCTCGTCGAGAGCCACGCCGAACTCGGCCTGGTGGTAATCGGCCACCTTCAAGCAGACGCAGCCGACAAGGGCGACCTGGGCGAACGGCCCGTGCTCGGCGTGATCGACGATCTCGAAACGATCCTCCACAGCCAGATCGTGGATGAGGTCGCCATCTGCCTGCCGTTCTCGATGGAGGAACTGATCGAGCAGTCGGTCTACCTGTGCGAGCAGGAGGGCAAGGTCGTCAGGATGCCGGTCGCGCCCGTCGAACGCGTGCTGACGTCGGGCCGCCTCGAGACGATCGACGGAGTCGGCGTGTACTCGCTGGCCAACGGCCCCGACCGAGCCTTCAGCTTGATCGTGAAGCGCCTCCTCGATGTCGCCGGCTCCGCCGTTCTCTTTGTCGCGTTGTCTCCGCTGCTGCTCCTCCTGGCGGTGCTGATCAAGCTGGACTCGACGGGACCGATCCTATTCCGGCAGGAGCGAGTCGGGCTCCACGGGCGTCCCATCAACGTGCTCAAGTTCAGGAGCATGTGCGAAGACGCCGAGGAACAGCTGGAAGAGCTTCGTCAGCACAACGAGATCAACGGGCACGCGTTCAAGCTGGCCAACGATCCCAGGATCACTCGAGTTGGACGCTTCCTGCGGCGATCCTCCCTCGACGAGTTGCCACAGCTCTGGAATGTGCTCCGCGGAGAGATGAGCCTGGTCGGCCCGCGGCCGCCATTGCCAAGCGAGGTTGCCAACTACGACATCTGGCACCGGCGCCGTCTCTCCATGAAGCCGGGCATGACCGGCCTCTGGCAAGTCGGCGCTCGCCGCAGCCCCGAGTTCGACCACTGGGTCGAGCAGGATCTCGAATACATCGACAGCTGGTCGCTCTGGCTCGATCTGAAGATCATGGCGCGAACGGTCCCCGCGATGATCAGCGGAGACGGACGATAATCCCTGCCCGACTCGCACCGGAGCCGAAATTCCTGCCGTGAGCTCCCGTTCTCTCAGCCATCCGGGCCTGGGCCTGCGTCGATTGACTACCAGGGCGCGGCGGCGGTTCTTTCCACCGACTGAGGTCTCGCAGGCGCGGCTACGGCGCTTCCTCGAGGAGATGGAAGGGCGCCCCCGAACGGAGTTGCCTCACGAGCCTCCGAGCTCACTTTCGATGGTCGTTCCCTGCTTCGGGCACGCACCGTATCTCCCCGACTTGCTCGAAAGCATCGCCGCGCAAACTCGACGGCCCGACGAAGTGATCTTCATCGATGACGCCTCTCCGGACGCCGCGAACGAGATCGTGAGCGCGTTCGTGGCCTCCGGGCAGAAGCCGGGGGGAAGCAGATTGAGTCTCCTCGCCAACGACCGAAACATGGGTCAGGCGGCCAGCCTGAACCGAGGCATATCCGCGGCGGCGAGCGACCTGATCATGATCGCCAACGACGACGACTACCTCATGCATGACGCCGTGGAGACGATGCTGGCCCTCTTTGCCCAGAATCCAGGGGTCGCCCTGATCGGAGCTCACAGCATCCATTTCGCGGGCCACGAGGAGTTGGCCGCGGCCCCGAAGCGCAGCACCGCCTACGGGCCTCCCGGACTGCCTCTTGCCATCCACCGACCTGAGGACGTGCCCGGATACCGCCACTACAACGACCTGAACATGACCCACTCCGCATCCTGCTTCCTGAAGGCGGCCTGGGCGGCCGTCGGCGGATACCGCGTCGTCAAGGAGGAGCGGATCGTGCCCTTCTCGGACCGGGACTTCCAGCTCCGGGTGAATGCCTTGTGGCCCGTGGCCGTTGCTTATGAAACGCCGTTCTCGTTCTGGCGAAGTGACGCCAGCGTGGACGGCGGCCTGAACTCCTGAGGGCCTCCGGCGGGCGAAGTAGCCGGTCACGTCGAAGATGGCGTACGCGATGGGGCCCGGCGCCGGGGCGACGAAGGTGACGCTGAGCGTGCCGCCACCCAGGGCCACCGTGACCCCGTTGGCCCGGTCGTCGCCGACCGGGAAGTTGAGGGTCGAGCTGGTCGGGTCGTTGATCGCGTTCGGGCCGATGAACAGGTAGCCGTTGCTGGTCTGGCCGGTCACGGTCAGGTTGCCGGTCACGGCAGTGGCGTTGGCGGCCACCCCGCCGTGGTTCGCCACATCGAACGACCGCGCCCCGTGCGAGCCGAACGGACCGAACAGGCCCGTACCGTTGCGGGAGTCGAGGATGCGCGTCGGGTTCAGCGGGACGTAGGCGGAGCCGCCCACGCCGGGCGCGAAGTAGCCGGTCACGTCGAAGATCACGTGAGCCGTGGCGGCCCCGGCCGAGGCGACGTAGGTGACGCTGAGAGTGCCGCCAGCCCAGGGCCACGGTGACGCCGTTGGCCCGGTCGTCCCCTACCGGGAAGTTGAGGGTGGAGCTGGTCGGGTTGTCCGTCGCGTTCGGGCCGACGAACAGGTAGCCGCCGCTGGTCTGGGCGGTCACGGTCAGGTTGCCGGTCACGGCCGTGGCGTTGGCCGGCACCCCGCCCTGGCCTGCCACCGCGAACGTACGGGCCACGTGGGAGCTGGATGGACCGGCCAGGCCGGTGCCGTTGCGGGTGTCGAGGAGGCGGGCCGGGTTGAGCGCCACGTACCTCGAGCCGCTCGCATCCGGTACGAAGTAGCCGGTCACGTCGAAGATCACGTGAGCCGTGGCGGCCCCGGCCGAGGCGACGTAGGTGACGCTGAGAGTGCCTCCGGACCCAGGGCCACCGTGACCCCGTTGGCCCGATCGTCCCCGACCGGGAAGTTGAGAGTGGAGCTGGTCGGGTTGTTCGTCGCGTACCGGGCCGATGAACAGGTAGCCGCCGCTGGTCTGGGCGGTCACGGTCAGGTTGCCGGTCACGGCTGTGGCGTTGGCCGGCACTCCGCCCTGGCCTGCCACCTGCGAACGTCCGGGCCGCGTGCGTGCTGAAAGGACCGCTCGAGACCTGTCCCGTTGCGGGTGTCGAGGAGGCGGGCCGGGGCGAGGGGGACGTAGGTGGCGCCGGTCTTGACGGACGAGAACGCGGCGATTCCGTTCGGCGTGCCGAGACCGGTCGGGCCGTCGTAGCCGGCGACTCCCGTGCAGAGATAGCTACCGACCGGGCATGTTCCCCAGTGCACGTCGTTGCTGCCACCTACGACGTCGTTGAGGCCCGAGACGGCAGAGTAGAGGTAGCTGGCCGGATACGTCCCGGACGCCGGACCGCCCGCCAGGGCGAACGCGGAGGCGATGATCGGCGACGACGCGCTGGTGCCGCCGAACGTGTACCAGTTGCCGCTGTAGTAGACGGCGACCGGAGTGGCGGGATCCGCCACGGCCGAGACGTCGGCCTGGGTCCGGTTGGCGCATCCCACGTCGTGCTGCCAGCTCGGCTTGGACTCGAAGTCGGAGCAGCCGCTGCCCGCACCGCTGGTCGGACCGCTGCCCCAGGCGGTCTCGGTCCAGCCGCGGGCGCTCCCGTCGCGCACCAGGCGTGTGCCGCCGACGGCGACCACGTACCGCGACGCGGCCGGGTATTGGACGGCCTGGACGAAGCCGCTCGGACCCAGTCCGCACTCCCAGCCGCAGTCGCCGGTGGACGCGGTGATGGCCACGCCCGGATGGTTGAAGAAGGCCGCATCCAGCGCGGCGTTGGAGCTGCTTTCGGGGCCGCCGTAGCTGTTGGAGACGGCGATCGCACCCAGCGACACGGCGGTGTTGACGCTCGCACCGAGGTCCGTCGTGAGGGAGCTGTTCGCCTCGACGAGCAGGATGTTGCAGTTCGGGCAGGCCGCGGAAACCATGTCGATGTCCAGGGCGATCTCCTGGCCCCATCCGGCATTGGCAGCGGGGTAGCTGCCCTGCACGCCGTTCTGATTGACCTTGCGGAAGCAGCCGTTGGCGGTCGTGCACGGGGGCAGACCGAACTGGCTGCGGTAGGCCGCGAGGTCGGCTTCGGCCGTCGGCAGATCGTAAGCGTCGACGACGGCAACGGTAAGGAGGGATCCCTCCGTGCCCGTCGGCAGCGCATACGCGCTCTGGATGTCGGCCGGCCCGAATCCAGCCGGTGTGGAATTGGGCGTCATCGCGGAGGCGGGACGCGCCGCGATGTCCGTCCGGCGGAGGGCCAGACATTCGGCGTGACCGGGCGCCGGGGCCGGACAGACAGCCTCGACCGCAACGGTCTCCGGCGGAGCCGAGGCGGCAGCCGGCAAGGCACCGAAGAGCGGGGCCGCAAGGGCGCCGAGAAGGACGACTGCTCCGATGTGCCGGGTCACCCTGACGATCCTGACCACCCTGTCCCCTCCTACGGCGACCCGACTACCGGCGACCGAAAGGCCACGCTCCGACCAAGATACCGAGGTTGCGACAGGTCCGCTGCTCCCGCGCTACTTCAGGAAGTAGCCGGTCACGTCGAAGATCACTTGAGCCGTGGGGCCGGGAGCCGGGGCGACGAAGGTGACGCCGAGACTGCCTCCGCCGAGTGCCACGGTCACTCCATTGGCCCTGTCATCCCCAACCGGGAAGTTGAGGGTCGAGCTCGTCGGGTCGTTCATCGCGTTCGGGCCGACGTACAGGTAGCCGTCGCCGGTCTGGCCGGTCACCGTCAGGTTGCCGGTCACGGCAGTCGCACCGGATGGCACGCCGCCATGGCCCGTGACCCCGAAGCGTGCGCGCCGCGTGCGAGCTGAAGCTACCCGACAGCCCTGTGCCGGTACGGCTATCGAGGATGCGCGACGGGGTCAGCGGGACGTATCTGGCGCCGCCCGAGCCGGGCACGAAGTAGCCGGTCACGTCGAAGATGGCGTGGGCGGTGGGACCGGAGTGCCGGCGCCACGAAGGTCACGCTGAGAGTGCCTCCGGTACCCAGGGCCACCGTCACGCCGTTGGCCCGGTCGTCACCCACCGGGAAGTTGAGGGTCGAGCTGGTCGGGTTGTCCGTCGCGCTGGGGCCGACGAACAGATAGCCTAGGCTCGTCTGGCCGGTCACGGTCAGGTTGCCGGTCACAGCCGTGGCGTTGGCGGGCACTCCGCCGCGGTTGACAACCGCGAACGTTCGGGCCGCGTGGGATGTGAAGGCGCCACCGAGGCCGGTGCCATCTCGGTGTCGAGGAGGCGCGCCGGAGCGAGCGGCGCGTAAGGTGGCGCCGCTCGTGTCGGGCACGAAGTAGCCGGTGACATCGAAGATCACCTGGGCCGTGGTGCCGTGGTTCGGCGACGACATAGGTGACGCTCAGCGTGCCTCCGCCGCCCAAGGCGACGGCGACCGCGTTGGCCCGGTCGTCACCGACCGGGAAGTTGAGAGTCGAGCTGGCGGGGAAGTTGGTCGGGTCGGGACCGATGTACAGGTAGCCGCGGCTGGTCTGGCCAGTCACGGTCAAGTTGCCGGTCACGGCCGTGGCGTTGGCCGGCACGCCGCCGGTGCCGGTCACCTGGAACGTGCGGGCAGCGTTGTCGGTGAAGGCGTCCCGACAACCCTGTGCCGAAGCGGGTGTCGAGGATCCGCGTCGGAGTGAGAGGCAAGTAGGTCGTGGGGTCGTACGTCTTCACCTGGCCGACGTTGTCGGTGGTCAGGCCCGGCAGGGCGACCATGGACCGGTAGTACACATCGCCATCACTCTGTGGATGGTCGAGGTTGGGGTCGATCTGGGACGAATACCCGGGGTTGTAGGTGCTCGCCCAGCTCACCACATGGTTGTGGAAGCCCGGATAGGTCTTCCACATCTTGTCGATGGTCTGGTGCGTAGTGAAGAGGGCGTCGATGTAGGGGCTGAGGCTGCCCATACCCTCGGCGATCACCGCCCTGGCGTTGCCGTTGAGGAAGCCCGAAGCGTAGCCGTCCACGCGTTGCTGGGCGACGGCCTGACTCGGACTGCCCCTGCCGGGCTCGCTGTCGCCCGACGCGTAGCAGAGGTGATTGAGGAGCACGATGGCGTTGGTCGCCAGACCGAGCTGGGCCATGTAGCCCGCGCCGTAGTACTGGACGTTGTTGTTGCTGCCCGAGGCGCTCGCGTTGAGGCCCATGCCGTTGTCGCCGGCTACCGGATTGGCGTTGTACGGGTTCGGGTAGCCGCTGCCGTGGCCGAGGTAGATGAAGATGCTCGCGCCCGCGGCAGCCGAGGCGACCGCTGCCCACGTCGCGTTGGGCGAGTAGACCTTGACGATATTGCTCGTGTACTGGGAGAGTGTGGCGGCGTAGCCCTCGGCGTTGGATATGTACGAAGCGGTGGTTCCCTCGGTCGCTCCGACGACGATGACGACCTTGGCTCCTGCGCCAACAGCGGCGGCGGTCTTGACGCCGACTCCGGGGACGGCGGTTACGAGCAGGCCGATGACGAGAGCGGCGATGAGTTTTCGCATTGCGGGCCTCCGAGATGGACCCAGCAAGCGCGGCTGGTGGGTCCGCTATCGGCCCCATGAAGAGGACCAGGTTAGGGACGCGGTTAGGTCAGTCCGTCAAGGGTGTCACTTGGGGGCGGCTCGGGGCAATCGTGCCTTCGTCCCAGGACCAATGGGTGTATTTGGAGTACTGCGGTGACGTTTTGAGGTGAGAGTGACGGTTGTGTGCGGTCAGGGGCGACCATACCAGACTCGCGGCATACGTACCTTCGGTCGGGCGGTCGATCATGGCTGGAAGTAGCCGGTCGCATCGAAGATGACGTGGGTCGTGGGACCCGGAGCCGGAGCGACGAAGGTGACGCTGAGCGTGCCTCCGGAGCCCAGGGCCGCGGTCACGCCGTTGGCTCGGTCGTCGCCTCGAGGGAAGTTGAGAGTCGAGCTGGTGGGGTTGTTCGTCGCGACAGGACCGATGAACAGGTAGCCGTTGCTGGTCTGGCCGGTCACGGTCAGGTTGCCGGTCACGGCAGTGGCCGTGGGCGGTACGTTGCCGGTGCCCGCAACCGTAAACGAGCGTGCGACGTGCGAGCCGGAGGAGCCTGCGAGGCCGGTGCCGTTGCGGGAATCGACAACGCGAGCCGGGTTGAGCGGGACGTAGGTCGAGCCGCTGGTGCCCGGCACGAAGTAGCCGGTCACGTCGAAGATCACGTGAGCCGTGGCGACTCCGGCCGAGGCGACGTAGGTAACGCTGAGAGTGCCTCCGGAGCCCAGGGCCACGGTCACCCCGTTGGCCCGATCGTCACCAACCGGGAAGTTGAGAGTGGAGCTGGTGGGGTTGTCCGTCGCGACCGGACCGACGAACAGGTAGCCGCCGCTGGTCTGGGCGGTCACGGTCAGGTTGCCGGTCACGGCCGTGGCGTTGGCCGGCACTCCGCCCTGGCCCGCCACCGCGAACGAGCGGGCCACATGGGAGCTGGAGGGACCGGCCAGACCTGTGCCGTTGCGGGTGTCGAGGATACGGGCCGGGGTGAGGGCCACGTAGGTGGCGCCGCTAGTGTCGGGCACGAAGTAGCCGGTCACGTCGAAGATCACGTGAGCTGTCGCGGTCCCGGCCGAGGCGACGTAGGTAACGCTGAGAGTGCCTCCGGCACCCAGAGCCACCGTGACCCCGTTGGCCCGATCGTCGCGAACTGGGAAGTTGAGAGTGGAGCTCGTGGGGTTGTTCGTCGCCACAGGACCGATGAACAGGTAGCCGTTGCTGGTCTGGGCGGTCACGGTCAGGTTGCCGGTCACGGCGATGGCGTTGGCGGGCACGCCGCCGCGTCCGGTTACCTGCGAGCGTGCGGGCCGCGTGCGAGCTGAAGACATCCGCACAGCCCGTTGCCGAAGCGGGTGTCGAGGATGCGGGTCGGGGCGAGGGCCACGTAGGTGGCGCCGGCCACCGGCCCGGGCGTTACCGCGGCGGATGCGCCGGAGGCGGCGCTCGCGCCGACGGAATTCGTTGCCGTCACCGTGAAGGTGTAGGCGGTGCCGTTGGCCAGGCCGGGGACCGCGCAGCTCAGCGCGCCGGCCGTCGTGCACGTCCTCCCGTCCGGCGTCGAGGTGAGCGTGTAGGCGGTGATCGGCAAGTTGCCGTCGGACTGCCGGCGCGGCCCAGCTCACGAAAGCGGACGTGTCATAGGGAATCGCGACGACGGACGTAGGAGGGTCCGGGACGGAGATGCCCTGTATGACCAGCCCGGGACCGTAGTAGACGTTCAGGATCTGCTCGCCCGTCTTTCCGTCCAGGGCGCAGTTGCGGGCGCTGTGCTGGAACAGGTGGCCGCCGTCGGCGTCGGCGCCACAGCCCACCTCGAGGCCCGGGCGATAGCCGGTGAAGACGAACGTGCCGTTCCTGATGATCGACTCGCCCCAGGTGGTTTCGACCGCCTGGATGTGACTGGCCGCCGGCGTCTGCGTTTCGGGCGCGTAGATCTGATCGTTGTTGTTGTCGTAAACGTCCGCGCAGCCGCCTGTGCCCGTCAGGCCGCGGTAGTGCATCGTGTAGTACCAGGCGTACTGCTTGATCGCGACCGCTCCGGCCCTCAGGGACTCGATGGGCCAGGCCGGGGGCCACTCGGCGGGCATGACGACCTTGACGTAGGTCTTGAAATCGACCGTCTGGACGGACCCACTGGCGGGTCCACTGCTACGAAGAACGCGGATCGTCGATGGCGGCGTCGTCGTGCTGGACCAACCGGTGCAGACTGCCGCCTGCGCAACGGGGGGTGAGGAGACGGTGGGCAGCCAGACGCCGGCGGCAAGCAGAACCGCCGCGGCCAGGGGACGCAGGCCCCGGATCACCCGTTCACCCCCCCTCGTTGGGGGTCATGTCAGGGCACGAAGTAGCCGGTCACGTCGAAGATCACTTGGGCGATCGGACCCGGAGCCGGGGCGACGAAGGTGACGCTGAGGGTGCCGCCGGGCCCGATGGCCACCGTCACCCCGTTGGCTCGGTCGTCGCCTCGGGGGAAGTTGAGGGTGGAGCTGGTGGGGTTGTTGGCCGCGACGGGACCCATGAACAGGTAACCGGAGCTGGTCTGGCCGGTGACGGTCAGGTTGCCGGTCACGGCCGTGGCGCCTGGTTGGCACGCCGGCATGGCCGGTGACCCCGAACGTCCGTGCCCCGTGCGAGGTGAACGGACCGGAGAGGCCGGTTCCGGAGCGGGTGTCGAGGACGCGCGACGGGAAGAGCGGGACGTAGGTCGCGCCCGTCCCATCGGGCACGAAGTACCCGGTCACGTCGAAGATCGCATGGGCCGTGGAGCCGGCAGTCGTGGCGCACGTAGGTAACCCCGAGCTGTCCTCCGGCGCCAAGCGCCACCGTCACGCCGTTGGCCCGATCGTCGCCGCCGGGGAAGTTGAGAGTGGAGCTGGTCGGGTTGTCCGTCGCGACGGGACCGATGTACAGATAGCCGCGGCCCGGTCTGGGCTGGTCACCGTCAGGTTGCCCGTCACGGCTGTGGCGTTGGCCGGCACGCCGCCCCTGCCGCTCACCTGGAAGGCCCGCGCCGCGTGGGAGCTGAACGGCCCGCCGAGACCGTTGCCGGTGCGGCTATCGAGGATCCGCGACGGGTTGAGAGCCACGTAGGTGGCACCGCTCATGTCGGGCACGAAGTAGCCGGTCACGTCGAAGATCGCGTGGGCCGTGGGGCCGGATGTCGGGGCGACGAAGGTCACGCCGAGCGTGCCCGCCGCGCCAAGGGCCACGGTGACCCCGTTGGCCCGATCGTCGCCGACCGGGAAGTTGAGAGTGGAGCTCGTCGGGTTGTTCGTCGCGTTCGGACCGACGTACAGATAGCCGCGAGCTGGTCTGGCCCGTGACCGTCAGGTTGCCGGTCACGGCTATCGCGTTGGCCGGCACGTTGCCGCGTCCGGTCACCTGCGAACGTGCGCGCCACGTGCGAAGCTGAAGGCGTTCGACAGCCCGTTGCCGAAGCGGGTGTCGAGAATGCGCGTTGGGGCGAGCGGCACGTAGGTCGTCGGTATCCCTTCGAACTTGGCGGCGATGGTCTTGATCAGGTCGCCGTCGCCGCCGTTGTTGCTGTCGTATCCCAGAGCCCAGATGCCGACGCCGCGCAGGTTCCATGCGTCGATGGCGTCGCATTTGGCGGCGACCGCCTGCGGGTCGTCGAAGTACAGCTCCCGCCAGGTGTTCTGGGTGCCGCCGTAGTTGCCGAAGTAGGCGGTCCAGGCGGTCTGCTCGGCGGTGTCGTATTGCTTGCCGTTGCCGATCGTGGCGGCGATGTCGATGGCCGACCCGTATGAAACACCCGTCGCCGGCGATCCATAGGTGGGAATGTCGGCCGGAGGCGCGTTGAGGGCGTTCGATAGTGCCCGTGGACCAGGCATGGCCGTACCACGGCAAACCGAGAATCACCTTGCCGGCCGGAGCCCCGTGGGTCAGGAAGTAGTTGGTAATCGAGCTCAGGGTGTAGGTGTTGTGGACCACCGGGCTCGTGAGCGGATCGATCGATCCGGTTGTCGCAGGGGTGCCTCCCCGCAGGTCGTAGCCCATGATGAAGACGGCGTCGGCCGCTCCAGGGGCCAGCAGGTTCGCGAGATCGTAGCTGCCCGCCGCTGCCGTTGGCGCAGAAGGTCAGCTCGTAGCCGGGGTGGACCTTGTCCAACTCGGTGCGCAACGTCCGCACGAAGGTCACGAAGTTGCCGTAGGCCGCACCGGGCGCGATCGGCTCGAAGTCCAGGTTGACGCCGTCGACTCCCCGGCTCACGACTTCGGCCACGATCGCCTGGGCCGTCCTGACCCTTATCGCGTCCGTGCCAAGGATCTGCGACTGATAGGCCTGCCCGTTTGCGTCCCAGGCGAAGCTCTCGATGGTGAGCGCGACTCGCGTGCCGTGGGCATGGGCGTCGTTGATCACCTGCGTCATCGACGCGCTTTGCCATCCATTCCAGTCGTTGCCCGTCTTGTCGAGGGTTCCGATCGTCGGGTCTGCCGGGTTGGCGAGATTCGCGTTGAGATCGAGGCCGAAGTAGGCGACCGTCGACAACGCGTCGTAGTTGAGCGTGGAGCTCAGACTCCAGTAGGGCAGAAAGCCGAACACAGCGCGGCGCAAGATGCTGGAGCCCCCGTTCGCGACAAGGGCCGGCTGCGCGGTCGAGGCGGTGCTTCCATCGCCGGCGGGCAGCGCGACCGGAGCCGCGCCGTCGATCTGGGTCGTGTCTCCGGGGCGCGGCCGGAAGGGCACGTTGGCGACGGCTCCCGGAGCGAACTTGTAGGTCTTGGAGGCGTGGCTCAGGGCTTCCTGGTACTGCATCGACGGCCCGTCCGTCTGCGGGCCCTCCGCGGCCGCGGCCGGCCTGGGCGATGCCGCGACTGTGGAGAGTGCCAGGGCAACGGCAAGTCCGATTGGGAAGAGTGCGCCGCCCTGGGCGCGACCACTACCTGACCGCCGTGGCGACGCAAGCCGCAGGCGGATGGAAGGCAGTGACGGGGGTCTGAACATGATGTTCCTCATCCGATGGCACGGCGCCGATCGCACCCGACGGAAAGGTGCTTGCGGGCCGCGCGACTAGCTCTGGTTTTCGAAGCGCCTGACTGCTTCGCTTTGCAACTCTTCGGACGATAGATCCACCGTGTTCAACCGGGATCCACCCTATCTAGTCGGGAACCACCTTATCCAGCCACACCCTCCGGCGTCAACCCTGGCACTCCGCCGGAAGGGGGACGTGCCAGGGTTGGGGTGAGTGGCGACACTGCCCGTTATGGTGTGAAGTAGCCGGTCACATCGAAGATCACATGGGTGATGGGACCCGGACCGGGAGCGACAAACGTCACTCCCAGGGAACCGCCGCCCAGGGCGACCGTGACCCCGTTGGCCCGATCATCGCCGACTGGGAAGTTGAGGGTCGAACTCGTCGGGTCGTTCATCGCCACCGGGCCAACGAACAGGTAACCGGGACTGGTCTGGCCCGTCACGGTCAGGTTGCCCGTCACGGCGATGGCGTTGGCCGGCACGCCGCCACGGTTGGCCACTCCGAAGGAACGCGCCCCGTGCGAGGTGAATGGACCACCGAGGCCGTTGCCGGATCGCGTGTCGAGGAGGCGCGACGGGCTGAGCGGAACATAGGTCGCCCCGCTCATGCCCGGCAGGAAGTAGCCGGTCACGTCGAAGATCACGTGGGCCGTGGGACCCAGGGTCGGGGCGACGAAGGTGACGCTGAGCGTGCCGCCCGTGCCCAGGGCGACGGTTACGCCGTTCGCGCGGTCGTCGCCTCGAGGGAAGTTGAGAGTCGAGCTGGTCGGGTTGTTCGTGGCGATGGGGCCGATGTACAGATAGCCGTTGCTGGACTGGCCGGTCACGGTCAAGTTGCCGGTAACCGCGATGGCCGAGGCAGGTACGCCGCCCCGGCCGGTCACCTGGAAGGTCCGGGCTCCGTGAGAAGTCGAAGGACCGCCGAGGCCGTTGCCGGATCGGGTGTCGAGAAGACGCGCGGGCGAAAGCGCCATATACGTTGCGCCGTTCGTGTTGGGCATGAAGTAGCCGGTCACATCGAAGATGACATGAGCCGAGGCGGCTCCGGCCGATGCCACGAACGTGACGCTCAGCGTGCCGCCCGCACCCAGTGCGACCGTCACCCCGTTGGCCCTGTCGTCGCCGACCGGGAAGTTGAGCGTTGAGCTGGTCGGATCGTTCATTGCCACGGGGCCCACGTACAGGTACCCGCCGCTCGACTGACCGGTTACGGTCAGGTTGCCGGTGACGGCGATCGCGCCGGCCGGTACGTTGCCACGACCGGTGACCTGGAAGGTTCGGGCCGCGTGCGAGCTGAAGGCGCCGCCGAGGCCGTTGCTGACGCGAGAGTCGAGCAATCTGACTGGAGTCAGCGGGTAGTAGGTGCTGGACACCGGCTTCACCGTGACCGATATGGCAGTTGCCGCGAGGGAGCCATCATTAGCCCCGACGGTCTGCGAGCCCAGGGTCCCGAAAGTGACCTGGAAGGTCCCCACGCCGCCGGTCAAGCCGCCTGAGGCAGGCGAGGAGGTCATCGCCCCGTCGGAGCTGGTGATGGTCACGGTTCCGGCGTAGCCGGTGGCGGTGTTGCCGTGGGCGTCCCTGGCCGTGACGGTGTAGCCCTGGGCGATGCCGATGGTGGCGGTTCCAGGACCGGCGATGATCAGGGCGGTGGCCGTGCCGGGGGTGACGTGGAGGGTGGTGGTGTCGGTGTAGATCGTGAGGTAGGTCCCGGTCACGGTGTGGTCACCGGCCACGCTCGAACTGCAGTCGGCGCCGCTGCAGGGGCTGCCATCGATGGTGAACGTCGTGTCGGGCGGTCACATCGCCGATGAAGTTGCCGTGGCTGTCGTAGCTCTTGGCCGCGTAGGTCTGGGTACCCGTGTCGGCGCTGATCGTGGCGTTGGCAGGGCTGATGAGGATGTGGGAAGCTCCGGCTGACCTGGGGAGCCGGATCGTATGTCGAGTTGCCCCCCTGGTCGGCGTCGATGGTGCAGAGCCCGACGGTCTGGAGGGTGACTGTCTTGCCGTTCGTGCCCGATACGGTGCAGACAGAGGTCGTGGCCGAGGTGAAGCTCACGGTCAGCCCCGATGGCGTTGCCGTGGCGGACACGTCGAACGGAGACTGGTCGAGGCGCCGATCGGAGATGGCGCCGAAGGTGATCGTCTGGCTTTGCCCCCCGATCGTGATCGACTGCTGGGCCGGCGTGGCCACGTTCCAGTTGGTGTCGCCGCCCTGGGTGGCGTTGATGAGGCATATACCCACCGCGGTGAAGTTGACGACCCCGCCGTCCAGGGTGCAGCCGATCGAGCCGGCATCGAGAGCGATGGTCGGAGTCAGGCCGCTGGTCGCGCTCGCGGTCGGGGTATAGGGACTGGCACCCACGATCACCGAGCCCGGGTTGGTGCTGGTGAAGCTGACGCTTCGGTTGCCCTTGGTGACGGTGAAGCTCCGGCTGACCTGGGAAGCCGGATCGTATGTCGAGTTGCCCCCCTGGTCGGCGTCGATGGTGCAGAGCCCGACGGTCTGGAGGGTGACGGTCTTGCCGTTCGTGCCCGATACGGTGCAGACAGAGGTCGTGGCCGAGGTGAAGCTCACGGTCAGCCCCGATGGCGTTGCCGTGGCGGACACGTTGAACGGAGACTGGTCGAGGCGCCGATCGGAGATGGCGCCGAAGGTGATCGTCTGGCTTTGCCCCCCGATCGTGATCGACTGCTGGGCCGGCGTGGCCACGTTCCAGTTGGTGTCGCCGCCCTGGGTGGCGTTGATGAGGCATATACCCACCGCGGTGAAGTTGACGACCCCGCCGCTCAGGGTGCAGCCGATCGAGCCGGCATCGAGAGCGATGGTCGGAGTCAGGCCGCTGGTCGCGTTCGCGGTCCGGGTATAGGGACTGGCACCCACGATCACCGAGCTCGGGTTGGTGCTGGTGAAGCTGACGCTCTGGTCGCCCTTGGTGACGGTGAAGCTCCGGTCGACCTGGGGAGCCGGGTCGTATTCAGAGCACCCACGTGGACGTGGAGGGTGGCGGTATCGGTGTACGTGATGGCGTAGGTGCCGGTCACGGTGTAGTCGCCCACGATGGTCGCGCCAGCAGACAGCACCGCTGCAGGGGCTCCCGTCGATGGTGAAGGTCGTTTGGGCGGTCACGTCTTTGATGGGGTTGCCGTGGCTGTCGTAAGTCGCCGCAGTGTAGGTCTGGGACCCCGTGTCGGCGGTGATCGTGGCGTTAGCAGGGGTGATGAGGATATGGTCGAAGTTGGCCGGGTCGCCGGTGGCGCTGAAGGTCACAGGCGAACCGGTCAGGCCGAGCCGCTTGTCGCGGTCAGGGTGTTGGAGCCCGCGAGGGTGCCCAGAGTCCAGCTCCCGACCGTGGCGATGCCCGAGGTGTTGGTCGTGGCCGAGCCGCCGGTCAGAGAGCCGCCGCCGGAGACGATCGCGAAGGTGACCCCGACACCGGAGACGAGTTGCCGAACTGGTCTTTGACGATGACGCTCGGGGCGGTCGAGACCGCCGTGCCGACCGTGGTCGACTGGTTGTTGCCGTCGTTGATGGCGATGGTGGCCGCGGTGCCGGCAGTGCCGGTGGCGCTGAAGGTCACAGGTGAGCCGGTGAGCGAGCCGCTGGTCGCGGTCAGGGTGTTGGAGCCCGCGATAGTGCCCAGAGTCCAGCTCCCGACCGTCGCGATGCCCGAGGTGTTGGTCGTGGCCGAGCCACCGGTCAGAGAGCCGCCGCCGGTGGCGATCTCGAAGGTGACGCTAACGCTGGCGACCGGGTTGCCGAACTGGTCTTTCACGATGACGCTCGGGGCGGTCGAGACCGCCGTGCCGACCGTGGCCGACTCGTTGTTGCCGGCGTTGATGGCGATGGTGGCCGCGGTGGCGGCGCTGATGGCGACGGTCTGAGTACCGGTGATGGTGCCGACCGAGCCGGTCGCGGTGACCGTCTGGCTGCCAGCGGTCTTGAGCGTGACCGCGAAGCTGCCGACCCCGCTGCTGAGGGTGCCGGGGATGCCGAGGACAGCCTGGCCATCGGTGCTCGTCAGGGTGATCGTGCCGGCGTAGAGGGTGGCGGTGTTGTCGTATGCATCGAGGGCCGTGACCGTCGCGCTCTGGAGCGTTCCGGCCGATGTGCTGGTGAGGCCGGTAACGCTCAGGTGGGTCGCGCTGCCGGCAGTGCCGGTGGCGCTGAAGCTCACAGGTGAACCGGTGAGCGAGCCGCTGGTGGCGGTCAGGGTGTTGGAGCCCGCGGTAGTGCCCAGAGTCCAGCTCCCGACCGTCGCGATGCCCGAGGTGTTGGTCGTGGCCGAGCCACCGGTCAGAGAGCCGCCGCCGGTGGCGATCTCGAAGGTGACGCTAACGCTGGCGACGGGTTGCCGAACTGGTCTTTGACGATGACGCTCGGGGCGGTCGAGACCGCCGTGCCGACCGTGGCCGACTCGTTGTTGCCGGCGTTGATGGCGATGGTGGCCGCGGTGGCGGCGCTGACGGCGACGGTCTGAGTACCGGTGATGGTGCCGACCGAGCCGGTCGCGGTGACCGTCTGGCTGCCAGCGGTCTTGAGCGTGACCGCGAAGCTGCCGACCCCGCTGCTGAGGGTGCCGGGGATGCCGAGGACAGCCTGGCCATCGGTGCTCGTCAGGGTGATCGTGCCGGCGTAGAGGGTGGCGGTGTTCTCGTATGCATCGAGGGCCGTGACCGTCGCGCTCTGGAGCGTTCCGGCCGATGTGCTGGTGAGGCCGGTAACGCTCAGGTGGGTCGCGCTGCCGGCAGTGCCGGTGGCGCTGAAGCTCACAGGTGAGCCGGTGAGCGAGCCGCTGGTCGCGGTCAGGGTGTTGGAGCCCGCGGTCGTGCCCAGAGTCCAGCTCCCGACCGTCGCGATGCCCGAGGTGTTGGTCGTGGCCGAGCCACCGGTCAGAGAGCCGCCGCCGGTGGCGATCTCGAAGGTGACGCTAACGCTGGCGACCGGGTTGCCGAACTGGTCTTTCACGATGACGCTCGGGGCGGTCGAGACCGCCGTGCCGACCGTGGCCGACTCGTTGTTGCCGGCGTTGATGGCGATGGTGGCCGCGGTGGCGGCGCTGACGGTGACGGTCTGAGTACCGGTGATGGTGCCGACCGAGCCGGTCGCGGTGACCGTCTGGCTGCCAGCGGTCTTGAGCGTGACCGCGAAGCTGCCGACCCCGTTGGTGAGGGTGCCGGGGATGCCGAGGACAGCCTGGCCATCGGTGCTCGTCAGGGTGATCGTGCCGGCGTAGAGGGTGGCGGTGTTGTCGTACGCATCGAGGGCCGTGACCGTCGCGCTCTGGAGCGTTCCGGCCGATGTGCTGGTGAGGCCGGTAACGCTCAGGTGGGTCGCGCTGCCCGCGGTGAAGGTCACGCTGGCGGTCTGGGTGACGGTGAGGGTATCGGTCGTGTCGGTGGCAGTGAAGACGTCCGTGCCGGCGGTCGTCGACTTCACGGTGAAGGTCACGACGCCGAAGGCGTTACTCGATCCGGAGGCGGCGCTGATCGTGGGCGAGCCTGGGCCCGAGGACTTCGCGAGGGTGACCGTCTTGCCCGACACCGGGTTGCTGTTGACGTCCAGCAGAGTCACGGTGACCGTGGAGGTGGTGCTGCCGTCCGCCGTCACCGAGATGGGCGAGGCGACCACGGTCGAGGTGGAGACCGACACGGCGCCCGCGGTGAAGGTCACGCTGGCGGTCTGGGTGACGGTGAGGGTATCGGTCGTGTCGGTGGCAGTGAAGACGTCCGCACCGGCGGTCGTCGACTTCACGGTGAAGGTCACGACGCCGAAGGCGTTACTCGATCCGGAGGCGGCGCTGATCGTGGGCGAGCCTGGGCCCGAGGACTTCGCGAGGGTGACCGTCTTGCCCGACACCGGGTTGCTGTTGGCGTCCAGCAGAGTCACGGTGACCGTAGAGGTGGTGCTGCCGTCCGCCGTCACAGAGATGGGCGAGGCGACCACGGTCGAGGTGGAGACCGACACGGTGCCGGTAGCCGTGGTGATGCTTGGGCTCGTGCCGGTCAGGAGGGAGGCGTCGGTGGCGGTCACCGTGGTCGACGTGCCCGCCACTGCGCTGGTAGTGAACACGACGGTCGCAATGCCGCTCCCGTTCGTGATGCTCGTGGTGGTCGCGAACGATCCGCCCGAGTCCGACTTGGTCCAGGTGACGACCCTGCCCGCGGTGGCGATCGGGTTGTCGTGCACGTCGGCGAGCTGGGCGCTGATCGTCACGTCGGCTCCGGCGACTGGGCCATAACCGCTCGAGGTGACGAGGTACTTGGTCGCGGTGCCCGCGGTGAAGGTCACGCTGGCGGTCTGGGCGACGGTGAGGGTATCGGTCGTGTCGGTGGCAGTGAAGACGTCCGCACCGGCGGTCGTCGACTTCACGGTGAAGGTCACGACGCCGAAGGCGTTACTCGATCCGGAGGCGGCGCTGATCGTGGGCGAGCCTGGGCCCGAGGACTTCGCGAGGGTGACCGTCTTGCCCGACACCGGGTTGCTGTTGGCGTCCAGCAGAGTCACGGTGACCGTGGAGGTGGTGCTGCCGTCCGCCGTCACCGAGATGGGCGAGGCGACCACGGTCGAGGTGGAGACCGACACGGCGCCCGCGGTGAAGGTCACGCTGGCGGTCTGGGTGACGGTGAGGGTATCGGTCGTGTCGGTGGCAGTGAAGACGTCCGTGCCGGCGGTCGTCGACTTCACGGTGAAGGTCACGACGCCGAAGGCGTTACTCGATCCGGAGGCGGCGCTGATCGTGGGCGAGCCTGGGCCCGAGGACTTCGCGAGGGTGACCGTCTTGCCCGACACCGGGTTGCTGTTGACGTCCAGCAGAGTCACGGTGACCGTGGAGGTGGTGCTGCCGTCCGCCGTCACCGAGATGGGCGAGGCGACCACGGTCGAGGTGGAGACCGACACGGCGCCGGTGATGACGGTGATCACCCCGGAGTCGGCCGTGAAGCTGCCATTGTCGGCATGGATCCTGCCGGTGCCGACCAGATGGCCGGTGAAGGTCGTGCTGGTCCCGCTCGTGGTGCTGAGATCGCTGTTGGCCACGCCATCGGTTGTGGAGCCCATGGACCAGGCGGCCGAGACGTTGGCCACGAAGTTGCCTGAAGCATCACGGCTGATCGCGTAGACGGTGAGGGTGTCGCTCGAGGAGAGGCTCTGGCTCGGCACGACGGTGCCCGAGCCATCGGCCGCGGTTTCGACCCGGATCTGGGTCGCTGTGCCGGCAGTGCCGGTGGCGCTGAAGGTCACAGGTGAGCCGGTCAGGCCGTCGCTTGTCGCGGTCAGGGTGTTGGAGCCCGCGGTTGTGCCCAGAGTCCAGCTCCCGACCGTCGCGATGCCCGAGGTGTTGGTCGTGGCCGAGCCGGCGGTCAGAGAGCCGCCGCCGGAGCCGATCGCGAAGGTGACCCCGACACCGGAGACGACGTTGCCGTACTGGTCTTTGACGATGACGCTCGGGGCGGTCGAGACCGCCGTGCCGACCGTGGCCGACTCGTTGTTGCCGGCGTTGATGGCGATGGTGGCCGCGGTGGCGGCGATGACGGTGATCACCCCGGAGTCGGCCGTGAAGCTGCCATCGTCGGCATGGATCCGGCCGGTGCCGACCAGATGGCCGGTGAAGGTCGTGCTGGTCCCGCTGTCGGGCTGAGATCGCTGTTGGCCACGCCATCGGTTGTGGAGCCCATGGACCAGGCGGCCGAGACGTTGGCCACGAAGTTGCCTGAAGCATCACGGCTGATCGCGTAGACGGTGAGGGTGTCGCTCGAGGAGAGGCTCTGGCTCGGCACGACGGTGCCCGAGCCATCGGCCGCGGTTTCGACCCGGATCTGGGTCGCGCTGCCGGCAGTGAAGGTCACGCTGGCGGTCTGGGTGACGGTGAGGGTATCGGTCGTGTCGGTGGCAGTGAAGACGTCCGTGCCGGCGGTCGTCGACTTCACGGTGAAGGTCACGACGCCGAAGGCGTTACTCGATCCGGAGGCGGCGCTGATCGTGGGCGAGCCTGGGCCCGAGGACTTCGCGAGGGTGACCGTCTTGCCCGACACCGGGTTGCTGTTGACGTCCAGCAGAGTCACGGTGACCGTAGAGGTGGTGCTGCCGTCCGCCGTCACCGAGATGGGCGAGGCGACCACGGTCGAGGTGGAGACCGACACGGCGCCCGCGGTGAAGGTCACGCTGGCGGTCTGGGTGACGGTGAGGGTATCGGTCGTGTCGGTGGCAGTGAAGACGTCCGCGCCGGCGGTCGTCGACTTCACGGTGAAGGTCACGACGCCGAAGGCGTTACTCGATCCGGAGGCGGCGCTGATCGTGGGCGAGCCTGGGCCCGAGGACTTCGCGAGGGTGACCGTCTTGCCCGACACCGGGTTGCTGTTGACGTCCAGCAGAGTCACGGTGACCGTGGAGGTGGTAGCTGCCATCCGCCGTCACCGAGATCGGGCGAGGCGACCACGGTCGAGGTGGAGACCGACACGGTGCCGGCGGTGCCGGTGGCGGTGAAGCTCACAGGTGAACCGGTCAGCGAGCCGCTGGTGGCGGTCAGGGTGTTGGAGCCCGCGGTAGTGCCCAGAGTCCAGCTCCCGACCGTCGCGATGCCCGAGGTGTTGGTCGTGGCCGAGCCACCGGTCAGAGAGCCGCCGCCGGTGGCGATCTCGAAGGTGACGCTGACGCTGGCGACCGGGTTGCCGTACTGGTCTTTCACGATGACGCTCGGGGCGGTCGAGACCGCCGTGCCGACCGTGGCCGACTCGTTGTTGCCGGCGTTGATGGCGATCGGGTCGCGGTGGCGGCGCTGATGGTGACGGTCTGAGTACCGGTGATGGTGCCGACCGAGCCGGTCGCGGTGACCGTCTGGCTGCCAGCGGTCTTGAGCGTGACCGCGAAGCTGCCGACCCCGCTGGTGAGGGTGCCGGCGGATGCCGAGGACGGCCTGGCCATCGGTGCTGGTCAGGGTGACCGTGCCGGCGTAGAGGGTGGCGGTGTTGTCGTACGCGTCGAGGGCGGTGACCGTCGCGCTCTGGAGCGTTCCGGCCGATGTGCTGGTGAGGCCGGTAACGCTCAGGTGGGTCGCGCTGCCGGCGATGCCGCTCGTCTGGTATGCGCCCGCGTCGCAGGGACCCGTCGTCGGGCGGGATACGCCGCGCTGGTCGGTCGCGATACATCCGCTGCCGGCGCCGATCGCGGTGCTGCCCGCGCCCAATGCGATCGTCTGGGTGGGACCGCCGTTGTCGGCAAGTGCACCAAGGGCCAGGCTCGCCAGGAGGACCACGGTGGATGTGCCGCAGCTTGCGTCGGTACTGACGTTGCCTCCGCCACTGATGACAGTGCCTTCGCCGTCGCCGACAGTGGAGCAGTTGCTGCCTTGACCGCTCCCCTGGGCGAGGATGCTGTTCGTGACGGTACCGGTTCGGCCCGGGGTTGATCTCGGATCGCGGGGCCGCACGAGCTCGCGTTGCCGCTGAACGTGCTGTTGGTCGACGGTGACGCCCGTGCTGGCCGAGATCGCAGCGCCGTATGTGCTGCGAGTTGCCGCTGAACGTGCTGTTGGTGGCGGTGATGTCGGAGTTGGTCAGGATCGCTCCGCCGTTTTAGTGGCGGAGTTGCCGCTGAACGTGCTGTTCGAGACCGTAACGGTGCCGGGCGTGTTATGGAAGATAGCTCCGCCAGCATTAGCGGCGGAGTTGCCGCTGAACGTGCTGTTCGAGACCGTGACGGTGCTTCGGCCGCGAAGATCGCTCCGCCGAACTGAGTGGCGGAGTTGCTGCTGAACGTGCTGTTCGATGACCGTGACGGTGCCTGTGGCGCTGATCGCGCCGCCGTAGCAAGGCAGATCCGTTCTCGAAGGTGAGGCCGCTGAACGAGGCGCTCGTGGCGCTGACGAGGAAGATCTGCTTGGTGGTGCCGCCGTCGATGATCGTCGACGCCGCACCGTCACCCTCGAACGTGAGGTCCTTGCCGACCGTGATCGTCGCGCCCAGGGTGTAGGTGCCGGCGCAGATGTGGATCGTGTCGCCGCTGAGCGAGCTCGCATGTCGACCGCGAGCTGGATGTCGTTGTAGTTCGGCGAGGCACAGCTACCGCCGCCGACTGGGTTGCGCTCGGACGCACGTACCAGGTGCTGCCGGCGGCCAGCACGGACCCCGGCAGGATCCCCGCCAGCAGCATGCCGATAGCGGCCACGGCGAAACGACGGTAGATCCTGGGGTGGTTCATCTCGGATGCCTCATCGATCCCCTGGCCCAGATGTCGTGACGGTTGTCGTGATCTGAGACCGCGAGGGCACTGCGCCGGCAATTCGACGTGAACCGATGCTACGTGCGCCTGCCTGCGCCGCGGCAGCCATCGATGGTACTAACGAGAACGAACAAGACGGGCCGCGAGGGATGGCCCATCTGGCGCTCTCCCGCCCGACCGGGGCCCACCTGCTCGCTGTTAACGCCTCGTTTCGGCAGTCAACCCGGCGGCTGGGGTTTCTGCGACAATCAGGCCATGAGCGAGTTCTGGACCGATCGGCGGGTGATGGTGACCGGTGGGGCCGGCTTCGTGGGGTCGGCCGTCGTCCGGCGCCTGCGTGACGCCGGCGCGACTCAGGTCTTCGTGCCCCGCACGGAGAGTTACGACCTGCGCTCGCTGGTTGACATCAAACGGGCTCTCGCCGACGGCCGGCCGGACCTGATCATCCACCTGGCCGCCGTCGTCGGCGGGATCGGCGCCAACCGCGAGAACCCCGGTCGCTTCTTCTACGACAACGCGATCATGGGCATCCAGCTCATGGAGGAGGCCCGGCTTTCGGGAGTCTCCAAGTTCGTGGGTATCGGCACGGTCTGTTCGTACCCCAAGTTCACGCCCGTGCCGTTCCGGGAGGAAGACATCTGGAACGGGTACCCGGAGGAGACGAACGCGCCGTACGGTCTGGCCAAGAAGATGCTTCTCGTGCAGGCCCAGGCATACCGTGACCAGTACGGGTACGACGCGATCCACCTCGTTCCGGTGAATCTCTACGGCCCCGGCGACAACTTCGACCCCGGCAGCTCGCACGTCATCCCGGCCCTCATCAAGAAGTGCATAGACGCCAGGGATCGTGGCGACGCCGCAATCGAGGTCTGGGGCACGGGCACGGCCTCACGAGAATTCCTGTACGTAGACGACGCCGCCGAGGCCATCGTGCTCGCCACCGAGCTGTACGACGGGCGCGACCCCGTGAACCTCGGGGTCGGGAGCGAGATCACGATCCGGGATCTCGTCGGACTGATAGTGAGGCTGACCGGATTCCCCGGCGAGGTGCGCTGGGATAGTTCGAAGCCGGACGGCCAGCCGCGACGCGCCCTCGATACGAGTCGGGCCCGCGAGGGCTTCGGCTTCGTGGCCAAGACGAGCTTCGAAGACGGGCTGCGGGCGACGATTGACTGGTACGAAGCCCAAAGAACCAACGGCTAGCCAGCCCGACTGCTCCCGATGACCGAAATCCAGGGCGTCGAGGCGGATGTCGAGCTGCGGGGATGGTCGGGCCGCTTCTGGTCATCCCGTCGCTACCTGCGCCTGCGACCCTTCGACACGAGCACGCCCGAGGGCCGGTCCGACGAGCGGTATCGCCGCATAGCCTGGTCCACGGTCCTGGCCAGCATCGGGAAGCTGATCTCGATGGCCACGGGGTTCATATCGGTTCCGCTCGTGATCGGCTATCTCAGCGACGACCAGTACGGGATGTGGATCACCATGAGCTCGCTGGTCGCGGTCCTGGGACCGCTCGACCTGGGTATCGGGCTGGGCCTGCTGACCATCCTCTCCGAAGCCGACGGCCGGGGAGATCGCGAGACGGCCAGGCGGGCCGTGGCGACCAGCCTGACCATGCTGCTGACGATCGCGACCGTCGTCCTGCTCGCTGTTCGCGGCCGCGTACGTGTTCATTCCATGGTCCAGGCTGTTCAACGTCGATACGGCCGCCGCCGCAAGCGAGGCCGGACCGGCGTCCGCCGTTCTCGTTACATCCTTCGCCCTGGGGCTTCCGCTCGGGCTAATCGGGCTCATCCAGCTCGCCTATCAGAGCAACTACATCTCGAGCGCCTGGGCGATCGCCGGCAACCTCGGCTCCCTGGTCGCAATCCTGGTCGTGATCGTTCTCCACGCCAGCCTGCCCATCCTGGTCGTGGCGCTCACGGGGATCGGCCTGCTGGCCGCGCTCCTCAACGGCGCGGCGCTCTTCCGATACCAGCGCCCCTGGCTGCGACCTCATCGCAGCGATGTCGACAGGAAGCTCATGCGCCCGCTCCTGCGCGTGGGCGGGCTCTTCATGGTTCTTCAGCTGGCTGGCCTGGCCGCGTTTCAGCTGGACAACTTCGTGATCGCCCAGATCATGGGCGCCCGGGCCGTCCAGGAATACGCGGTCCCGGTGAAGCTCTTCTCGCTCGCGCCCACCCTGCTCTCTTTCGCCCTGATGCCACTCTGGCCGGCCTACCGCGAGTCTCTGGCTCGCGGCGACTGGGCCTGGATCTCCCGGGCTCTGCGCCGTTCTCTGCTCCTCGCGGCCGCCATCAACATCCCGAGCGCCATCTTCCTGACCTTCGCCGGACCGACGGTGCTCCACCTCTGGGTCGGAGACAAAGTCCACCCGGAGATGATCCTGATGGTCGGACTCGGGCTGTGGCTGGCCATGAACACGCTGAACGGTCCGCTGGCGATGCTGCTCAACGGCGCGAACGCCATGGGATTCCAGGCGGTTTGTGCGACTCTGATGGCCGTAGGCAACGTGACCATCTCCGTCTTCCTGGTCTACCGCATCGGCGTCTCCGGCGCCGTCTGGGGCAGCGTCATCGCCCAGCTCGTGTTCGTCCTGCTGCCTTCGATCTGGTACGTGCCGCGCCTGCTCCGGAGGCTTCGCCAGGAGGCGGTGGCCCAGACATGAGCGCCGCCACTCCGACGACGGTCGGGACGGTCCATCTCGTCTACCCGCACGGAGACCGCATCTCCGCGCCGGACTCGATCGGACGCGAGCTGGGCAAGCGACTCGAGAAGCGCTACCGCGTCCGCTACTACGACTGGGACGTGCCCGGCGTTATCGAGCCCGAGCCGGGCGACGTCCTCTTGGGCCACCCGCATCCGCGCCGCAAGACCGTCTTCCGCCAATCGGTGCGCCGGCCCGGCTGGCTCCGGCGTTTGTCGCTCGCACCGTTCGATCACGGCGACCTGAGGCACGTTGCCTTCGAGGACGGCGTCTTCCGTCATTGCGACAGGGTTCTGGCGATCACCGGGCCGTACTGGTTCAGGACTCTCCCGGAATCCCGGTGCTCGCACTGGTTGCCCAAGATGACTCACGTCGACCTGGCCATCGACCGAGCCGACTTCAGGCCGCTGAAGCCGAGGTTCTCGGAGATCGGGAGCAGGCGGGTGCTCTACATAGGCTCCACGGTGGGGTTCAAGAACACGCCGTACCTGTCCGAGATCGCGGGATTGATCCCGGATACCGAGTTTGGCTGGATCGGAGGCGGTCCCAGACAGATCCGGGGATTCACACCCCTCGGCGTGCTCGATTTCGCCACGGCCGAAGGCAGGAGCGCCGTGTCGCGGTACGACATCATGCTGACCGTCGGCACTTCCGATGCCAACCCGACGACGATCCTCGAGACGATGGGCTGGGGGCTCATCCCGGTCTGCACACCGCAGGCCGGCTACGAGGGGATACCGAGCCTCCCGAACGTGCCGTTGCGCGATGCCCCCGCGGCGGCCGAAGTCGTGCGCCGCCTCCTCCACGCCCCGGAGCCGGATCTGCTGGCGATGCAGGCCGCCAACTGGAAGCTACTCGACGAGCACTACAACTGGGACCGGTTCGCGGCCCAGGTCGTCGATGCCATCGAAGCGACCGATTCGCCACCGCTGGGCCACGAATTGCTCGGGCGCCGAGCCGTGTTTCTCTACTGCAGCTGGACGGCGCCCCACGGACGACTGGCCCGCCTGGCCGCGAGCAGTCGCCACAGCCTGCGTCGCCTCCGGGCGGCGACGCGGCGGGCCACCTCGTGAGCTCGCCTTCGCCGGTGCGGGTGTGCCTCGACGCACACCTGGTCAGCGGCGCATTCGGAGGCGTGGAGCAAGTCATCATCGGGCTCGCCGATGGACTTTCCCGGCTCACCGATTCGCCCGACGAGTACCTCTTCCTCGTCGACTGGGACAACAAGAACTGGCTCAAGCCGTATGTCGGCGGCCCGTGCCGGCTGCTGATCGCCGACCGTTCGGTCACCGGCGGCCGGGTGGCTTCCTCGGCAAGCAGCAGAGGCGCCTGGCCTGGTATCTGGGTCGAAGGGGAGCGTCGCCGGCGGAGACCGGCGCCTCGGTCCTGCCTTCGGCTGACCCGGCGGTCGAGCGCGCCCGGGTCGACGTCATGCACTTCACGATGCAGGTCGGATTCCGGACGAGCATCCCGTCGATATACCAGCCGCACGATCTGCAGCACCTCCATCTGCCCGAGTTGCTTCTCGCCTGAGACCGTGGCCGACTCGAGAGACCGCCTACAGGGCACTGTGCGATCAGGCCTTGATGGTCGTGGCGATGAGCCGCTGGGGGAGGCAGGACCTGATCGAGCAATACGCCCTGCCCGATGACAAGATCCAGATCGTCCCGTGGGCACCGGTCATCGAGACCTATCGCCAACCGTCGCCGCAGGATCTCGCGCAGACTCGGGCCCGTCTGGGTCTACCCGAGGCGTTCGCTCTGTATCCGGCCAAAGCCTGGCCGCACAAGAACCACCTCCGGCTGCTGGAAGCGATGAGGATCCTGCGGGACCAGCACGGGATGGTCGTCCCGGTTGTCTTCACGGGAGGCCAGGACGGCCTTGACGTCCCCCTGCGCGAAGATGCCGCCCGGCTTGGGATAGCCGAGCAGGTGCTCTTTACCGGTTTCGTCGATCCCGTCCAGCTCAGATCGCTCTACCGCCTGGCTCGCCTGCTCGTCTTCCCGTCCCTCTTCGAAGGATGGGGCATGCCCATTCTCGAGGCCTTCGCAGCCGAGCTTCCGGTCGTGTGCTCCAACGTGACTTGCCTGCCGGACCTGACCGCGGGAGCGGCCCGTCTGTTCGACCCCTGGGATCCGGCCGACATCGCCGCGGCAATCCAGGACTTGTGGACAGACGAGTCGATGCGCAGCAAATTGGCACGCCGCGGCCTGGCCCGTGCGTCCTCCTTCTCCTGGGACCGAACGGCGCGCATGTTCCGGGCCCACTACCGACGGCTGGCGGATCGCCCGCTGACGCACGAGGACCTCGATCTCCTGGCGCTGAGGCGCTCGTCTGATGCCAATAGGCGACGCGACATGAAGGCGATCGTCACTGGCGGTGCGGGTTTCATCGGGTCGCACGTGGCCGACGGCCTTCTGGCGCTCGGCCACGATGTCACGGTCATCGACGATCTCAGTCAGGGCAGCCGTGACAACGTCCCGGCAGGGGCCTCGTTCGTGCAACACGACATCTCCCTGCCCGGGACCGCGGAGCTCGTGGCAGGCCTCGAACCCGCGCTGGTGGTCCACGCGGCCGCACAGGCATCCGTGGCGAGAAGCGTCGCCAACCCGCAACTGGACGCGCGGACGAACGTCGTCGGCACCATAGAGGTGCTTGCGGGAGCCACGCGGGCCGGGTGCCGGCAGTTCGTGTATTTGACCACCGGCGGGGCGCTCTACGGCGACCCCGTCCGACTTCCATGTGTCGAGAGCGACCCGGTGCGGCCGCTGAGCCCGTACGGCTTGAGCAAGTGGACGGCCGAGCTGTACCTCGCCATGGACGTCGGTGGACCCGCGGTGCGAACGGCCCTGCGCCTGGCCAACGTCTACGGCCCGCGCCAGCGCGCCGAAGGTGAAGGCGGCGTCGTCAGTGTCTTTCTGGATCGTATGAAGTCGCACGACAGCGTCGAGATCCACGGCGACGGCGAGCAGACTCGCGACTTCGTATACGTCGGCGACGTGGTCGAGGCGGTGGTCGCGGCAGCATCCACTCCCCGCTCCTTGACCCTCAACATCGGCACGGGGGTTGGGACGTCGGTCAACTCACTCTTCGAGCAACTCACGAGGATCACGGGGTTCCGCGGCACCGTCGTCAGCATGCCCGCCCGGCCCGGCGACGTGCGGCACAGCCGGCTGGACGCGTCCGCCGCGGCGCGCGAACTCGGCTGGCGGCCCGCCACGGACCTGGAGACCGGCCTTCGCCTGACCGCCGAGCACCGGGGGTTGGGATCCTGACCCTGCCTCTCAGGCGGGCCGCCGGCGCAGCACGCGTTTGGCAAGTCCCTTGGCGCGCCACATAGGAATGAGAAACAGCCAGTGCTTGAGCAGCGAGCGCCCGGCCGGGCTCAGCAACGGCATCCCGTATCGCCTTCTGATCCGGAGGTCCTGCCGGCACGCGGCAGCCGCCGCACGAACCGACTTGGCGTTGGGGTGCAGTCGGAAGCGGGCAAGCACGGCATCGCCGAGAAGAACGACCCGGCCCGTGCTCGCGAGCCGGAACCACAGGTCCACGTCCATGGCCAGGTCGAATCGCCTGTCCAGGCCGCCAACCCCTCGGTAGGCTTCCGCCCGGAAGAAGGTCGCGGGCTGGGCCAGATTGTTGGGGTGGCGGAGCAGCCGGTCGAACTCCGGGCGCGGCGGGGTTGGGATCGGACCCAGGACCGCTCCGTTCGGATCGATGTGGAGGCAGCCGCCACTGACGATGACCGCGTCCGGGTTGGCCTGGAAGGCTTCCGCCACGAGCGACAGCGCGCCGGGCTCGAGGAGATCGTCCGCGTTCAGCCAGCCGAAGACATCACCCGTGGCTCCCGCGAAGCCCGCGATCAACGCGTCGGTCTGACCCCCGTCTCGCTCGAATGTGGCCCGATAGCCCAGCTCCTCGTGGGCCTTCAACCACTCCCTCGATCCATCCGTGGAGCCGCCGTCACGGATCAGGTGCTCCAGATCGACGTCCCCGCGCTGGCGAGCCACCGACTCGACCGCCTCGGCGAGCCAGGGCATGCCGTTCAGAACCGGGGTGACGATCGAGATGCGCATACGGCTCCGTGCCATCGGGATGTCGGGGCTTCGATTGTACCTGCGGGCCGCTGCCGGGCGTTGATCCGGGCTAAGCTTCGAACAACTCCGCCGCTGCCAATCGGTCCGTCCGGCGTGACCCGAGGCCACCGCAGATGACCGTCTCAGTAATCGTCCCCACGCACAACTACGGCCGTTACCTTGGCGAGGCCATCGAGTCGCTCCGGCGCCAGGGCGACGTGGATTGGGAATGCGTCGTGGTCGACGACGGGTCCACCGACGACACCGCCGAGATCGTGGCGGCGCTGGCCGCCGGCGACGGGCGGATCTCCTACCTGGCCCAGGCCGCGGCAGGACCCTCGGCAGCCCGAAACGCCGGCCTCGCGGCAACGTCCGGCGAGTTCGTCCAGTTCCTCGACGCGGACGATTTCCTGGGTCCGGGCAAGCTCCGGCATCAGCTCGGGGTGTTCGCACGGCGCCCGGAAGCCGACATCGTCTACGGTGGGGCCCGCTACTTCGTCGATGAGAGCGCGGGTCGGCGCTGGATCGAAGGTCCGAAGCCCCGCGCCGTCCGCGGCGTCGAGGGTTCGGCCCTGGCGACCCTCGTCGACGACAACATCCTGGTGACGGAGGCGCCGCTCATCCGCCGGGCGTTGCTCGAGAAGATCGGCGGCTTCGACGCTCGCATCCGGCGCATGGAAGACTGGGAGTGCTGGCTGCGGTGCGCGCTGGCCGGGGCCTACTTCCTGCACGACGGTTCGGACGACCCCGATACGCTCCCGTGCGTCCGTGTCCACCGAACGAGCAGCAGCCAGGACCAGATCGCCATGCACGAGGCGGCAGCGCAGGTTCGCAAGGGAATCGAGGGCAAGCTCGAAGACCCACGGCTGCGCCGGCTCAATCGCAGGCGAATCCATGAGCACTGGGCCGTCATCGGCATGCTCGAAGGATTGGGCGACCACCCGGCTGCCGGCATGCGCCACCTGCTCAACGCCGGCCTGGCCGAGCGAAGATTGACGTGGCTGGCGTGGGGCGTTCTCATGCCTCTCGTGCGCCGGCCGCCCGGGAGTTGGGCAATGAACAGACTCCGCTCCTTCCGGGCCCGGCGCCGGGGCGAAGAGGTGCGGGAGTGGCAGACCCACTGGCCGTGACCCGAGTTGCGCCGCCGCGCGTTACCCTGCCCGCCATGGATTCGCGCGAGCAGGTCGCCGAGACTCCCCCGCCGGAGCCGGGCTCCGTTCTGGCGGTGGTCGTGGCGTTCCACCCAAAGCCCGACCTCGCGGGCGAACTCCTGCGGCTGCTGGACCAGGTGAGCGCCATCGTCGTGGTCGACAACGGGTCCTGTCCCGGTGAGCTGCCGGCCGGCGACGACCCCAGGTTCGAGGGCCGATTGGAGATCATCGCCAACGGCGAGAATCGTGGCCTTGCGACGGCGCTGAACCAGGGGCTGCGCCGCGCGAGGGAGCGCGGCGCCGGCTGGGCCCTGACCCTGGACCAGGATTCCGCGCCCCTTCCCAACCTGGTGGCTGCCGGCGGGCGGGCATTCAACGCCCACCCCAACCCCGAACGGCTGGCGGTGCCATCGGCGCGGCCGTGGCGAGCGAGGCGGCGGCAAGCGAGGCGGCGACGGACGGGCCGCGGCCTGCCTCCGCGCCTGCGTACAGGACCATGAAGGCCGTCATCACCTCGGGAGCCCTTCATTCGGTCCCGGCATGGGAGCGCCTCGGCGAGTTTCGCGAGGACTTCTTCATCGACTGCGTCGACACGGAGTTCTGCCTTCGCGCCCGAGCCGCCGGCTTCGACGTCATCGGGTCGACGGAGCCGGCCCTCGCCCACCGCATCGGCAGCCCCACGCGCAAGTGGGCGCTGGGTCGGTGGATGCTGCCCAGCAACCACAGCCCGCTCAGGCGCTACTACATGACCCGGAACCATCTCTCGCTCTGGCGCCACTACGCCCGCAGCGACGGGCGATTCGTAGCTCAGGACATCCGCCAGTCCGTCCGCGAGTGGATCGGCATCGTCTTCGCCGAGAGCGACCGGCCCGCCAAATTGCGCGCCATCCTGGCCGGGGTCAGGGACGCGGCGCTCGGCAGATACGGCCCGAGGCGACTACCCGGGAGCCCGCACTAGCCGGCCCGGGACTCGAGCGGCTCGTGGAGGGCCTCGCCGCGACGCCGACCCAGGCGAAACCTCAGGTACTCCCCCAGCTCGCGGACATGCGGACGCAGGGCGTGGGGCCCGTCGGCGAAGAGCCGCTTCCCGGCGTTGGCGTAGGTGAGCAGCCAGAGTCGGGCGCCGCGTCTCCATGACAGGCCTCTTCGGATCTCCGGGTGCGCTCGCAGCCCCTCGAGAAGCCAGACGCGATCGAGCCACCCGGATCCGCTCCGTTCGTTGGCGACGCTGGCGGAGCGCTTGTGGACGCGGAAGGTGGCCAGCGGCGCGGAGACGAAGCCCACGTCGTAGAAATAGGCGATCCGGAGCCACATCTCCAGGTCGGTGAGCTGCCGGAGCTTGACGTTGAACAAGCCGAGGCGGACGAGAGCCTCGCGACTGACCAGCACCGAAGTCGGCTCCCCTACCAGGTTGTCCCTGAACCGATCCCGCTCCATCGTCGCGAACAGAGCCCGCCCATCGTTGACGCGGGCGAGCTGCCCGAGGCGGGTGTGGGGCTGGCCGAACCGCTCGCGAAAGAGAATGGAGGCCGGATCGGCCGGATCGTCGAGCTCTATCTCCCTGGGGGCGAAAACCATCCCGATCCGTGGGCTGTCCCGCATGACCTCCAGCATCCGACCGACGCAATCGGGCGCGAGCCGGTCGTCCTGCATGAGCGGCTTGACGTACGCGCCCCGCGACGCCTGCACGGACCGGTTCCAGTTCCGGGCCATCCCCACCCGTTCCCGGTTGACCACCACGCTGACGCGCGGGTCGTCGAACTGCCGGGCCACGGCCACGGTGTCGTCCGTCGACGCGTCGTCGCACACGACGACCTCGATATCCCCGAAGTCCTGAGCCAGGGCCGACTCGATGGCCTCGCGGACCCACAACGCGCCGTTGAAGGTGGGGATGCAGATCGAGACGGTCGGGACGTCCGGCGCGGCAAGGGCGCGAGGTTGCGTCGTCTCGATCGTCTCAGCCACGCTTGAGATGATACGACCGCACGGGCCGCCGGCCGGAGGCGAAACCCCGCCACCTGCCCCGCTATCCTTTCCTCGAGGATCCGGCGCCATCAACCTCCAGGGGAGCACCACGTGACGATTGCCAGGAGCGGCCTCGAGCGGTCCCGTCAAGAGCTGGCCCGGTTCGGGCTCATCGCCTCGCGGATTCCGCCCGTCGCGTAGGGCTGGCTCTCCTGGCGCTGGCCGTCCTCATACACATCCCGACCCTCGGCCAGCCCCTCCTGGAAACGCAGGGATTCCGGCAAACGACGACTGCCTTCCCGGCGTTGCTCTTCCACCAGGAGGGCATCGACCTTCTCAGGCCTCAGGTGCCGGTCTTCGGGCCGCCGTACGTCCTTCCGATCGAGTTCCCGCTGTTCCAGGTGGCCGCGGCCATCCTCATGGATCTCGGAGTCCCGGCCGATCCGGCCGTCCGTCTCACGGCTCTGGCCTGCTTCCTGATCACGGCGTTGCTCGTCTGGCGCCTGCTGGTGAAGATCGCCGGTGAAGCGGCCGGGCTGGTGGGCCTGGCAGCCTTCATCTTCAGCCCACTCGGCCTCCTGGTCAGCCGGATGTCGCTGATCGAGTACCTGGCCACGGCCGGCGGGCTTGCCTTCGTCCTGTGGAGCCTGCGCTGGCATGAGACCGGGAAATGGCGCTGGTACGTGGCCGCGCTGGCCGCCGGCGCCGTCGGGTTGCTCGTGAAATCCACGACCGGCGCCATCTATCTGGTTCCGGTCCTGGTTCTGGGATTGAGCGTCTTGCGTGGCGGCCCGCTGCCCGTAGCCCGCCGATCCGCCTACGTCCTGGCCATGGCCGTCCTCCTGGGCCTCCCTTTGCTGATCGGCGGCGCCTGGACCCTGTATGCCGACGGCGTCAGAGCCTCCAACCCCGCCAGCGCCTGGTTCTCGTCCTCAGGCGGCCTGACCGGCTACTACCTGGGGACGCTGCAACAGAAACTGGACCCGACGACGTGGTGGACTCTCATCGACGAAGCCCAGCAGATGCTCTTCGGCGGCGCCATGTGGCTGTGGGGGTTGCTCGCCCTCGGGGCCGCCATGTTGCTGGCGCGCCGAGCCTTTGCGGTGTCGCTTGTGCTTTCGGCCACTCTTGGCCCATTGATCTTCACGACCCAATACCTGGTTCCCGGCCAGCAGTACTACATGGCCGCGATAAGCCCGCTTGTGGCCATCGCGATCGGGTTGGCGGCCGGGTGGGCGTGGCGGGAGCGACACCAGCTCCTCACCAGGGTCGTGGTGATATCGCTCGTCGTCGGCTGGGCCGTCACGTTGCACCTGAGCCAGGGCTACTGGGGAAGGCAGTTCTCCCCCGTCTCCGCCTACGACTCCCAGCAGATTCTGCCAACGGCGGCGTACGTCGCCGCCAATACCCAACCGGATGAACTCGTCGCTCTTGCCGGGCAGGACTGGGACCCTTCGATCTTCTACTACGCCCGCCGCAAGGGCGTGATGGTCCGCGCCGACACCGGACCGAGAACGCCCGCCGAACTCCGCGCGTTGGGGGCCAAGAAGTTGTTCAGGTGCCCGGGCAGCGGCGGAGCGGCGGCGCCTTGCGACATCGTCGATCTCACCGCCCCTTAGCCGCCCTTAGCCGCTCCTTAGCCGCACCGGGCGGTCGAACCGTCCCGCTATGCTTCGCGCGATGCACAGAACACCAGCACGGCCGATCGTCGCCGTCATCATGCCGGCATACAACCATGCCGCCTTCATCGGCGATGCGATCGACAGTGTCCTGGCCCAGACCCTCGACGCCTGGGAGCTGATCGTCGTGGACGACAGCTCCACGGACGGGACCCTCGAGATCGTGCGCCGGCGCCGGGACCCGCGCATCCGCGTTCTCGAGCGCGACCACGGCGGGCTGCATAGCCTCGGTGAGATCTATCGCGCCGCCCTGGATGCGTCGACCGCTCCCCTTCTTGCGGTTCTCGAGGGCGACGATACCTGGCCGCCCGACAAGCTGGCCTGTCAGGTCCCCGACTTCGACGACCCCGAAGTCGTCCTCTCATACGGAGAAGGCTGGCTGATCGACGATTTCGGCTGCCGGTACGGCCGAGTCGAACCGTCATTTCCGGAGTCGATCCGGACCAACCGGCCGACCGGGGCGATCGTTCCCGATCTCCTGCTGAACAACGCGATCCTCTCACCGACGGTAGTCCTGCGGCGTTCCGCCCTCGAGGCGATCGGAGGCTTCTGGCAGCCGGACGGCGTTCCGTATGTGGATCACCCCACCTGGCTGCTGCTCGCCGGACAGGGCGCCTTCGCCTACCACTCCTCGATCGTTGGGTCGTGGCGGCGGCACCCCGCGCAGTGGACGACCAGTGTCGTGCGGTCCGGATCGGCGGCGCCGGAAACGGCTTATGTCGAAGTAGCCGCGGAGCGCCTCGCCGGCCTGACGGGTGGGCGATCGGCGATGCCGCCGGTAAACGTGCTGTTCCGCCGTCACGCGGAGCGCGCGCTCGTCAACCGCTGGCGGCTGGCCCTTCTCTCCGGCGGTCGGTCGGACATCCTGCGATCGTTCGGCCGGCTCTTACGATCCGGGCGGCCGCGTCTCATTTCGCTGGCGATCGCCGGTCTCGCGGCGAGGAGCGTCGGATCGGACCTCGAGTGGCTCCAGATCCGCCGGCACAGGGTGGCGTGGCCCTCGAGGCGGCACTTGCGCCGCCACCGCCGCTAGCGCTCTCGGGACCGGCGGCGTAACCAGTCCTGGATGACGAGCTGGAGGAAGCGCGCGTTGACCACCGTGTATCGACGCGCCAGCCGGCGCGGCTCCATGGCGAGCCTGAAGAACCACTCCGTTCCGGACCGCTGCATCCAGTGGGGTGCGCGCCGTATCGTTCCGGCGTGGAAGTCGAAGGCGGCGCCCACTGCCAGCAGAGCGGCCGCGTTGAGCCGCGAGCGGTGCGAGGCGACCCACAGGTCCTGCTGCGGCCCTCCGAGCCCGACCCACAAGAAGTCCGGGTTGGCTGCGTTGACCTGGGCCACGAGCGCCTCGTCCTCTTCCGGAGAAAGCGGCCGGAACGGTGGCGAAACGGCGCCGACGACTCGGAGGCCCGGATAGAGCTTCCCCAGGCGTCTGGCCAGCGCCTGCGGTAATCCCGGGGGACCCCCGAGAAAGAAGTGCGAGCGATCCAGCGGTATCCCCGCCTTCACGAGCGCGGGCATGAAATCCGGACCGCAGACGCGCTCCATCCTGGCACCCCGCCTCTTCCCGAGCCATACGAGAGGAACGCCATCCGGCTCCACCATGCCGCTGTTCAGCGCCGCGCGCACCTCAGGATTGTCGTTGGCCGCCGCGAGGGAGTACGCGTTCGCGAAATGGAGAGTCAGTCGATCGCCCCTCTCGGGAGCGTTGACGACGGTGTCGAGCACCTCGGCGAACGGGGCCGCATTGACCCGTACGCCCAGCAGCTCGACCTCGCCCGGCCGGGAAGTGGGTCGGGTCTCGCACAGCCCGGCCATCCAGGCCTCGTAAGAGTCGGTGATGGCGTCCCAGCCGTACATCCTCCGGGCCCGCTCGTGGGCTCGTCGACCAAAGTCCGCGGCGAGGGACGGGTCGTCGAGGACCCCCTGGAGCCGGACCGCCAGCTCGTCCGCGCCCCGGTAGTACAGACCCGCGTCACCGAGAGTCTCGCGATGCTCCGGAACCTCGTTGGCGAGGATGGTGTTGCCGAAGCCCATCGCCTCGACCAGAGCCGGATGGGTCCCGCCCACCTCGGTGGCCTGAACGTAGGCGGTCGCGTGGGAGCGGAGGATCTTGTAGCCCGATCCGTAGATGGCGCCGAGGAATTTGACTCGAGGATCGTCTGTGGCGTGGAGCGCGGCGATGTAGTCCGTCGAGTACGGCGCGTCTCCCACGACGGCCAGCGGAAGGTCCGTCTTTACCTTGGAGTAAGCCTCGATGACGACGTGGGCGTTGTTCTCGGGCTCGAGACGGCTGACGTAGAGCACGTACCGCCCCGCTTCGAGCCCCAGGCTGGCGAGGATTCCGTCGTCCGCGACGGGCTCCAGGTCGGTCCCGTACGGGAAGTAGTCGGTATGGCGCCTGTAGACCTCCGTGTAGTAGGTCTGGATGACAAGGGCGTCCGTGACTACGTGGACCGGCAGGCGAGCGGCCGTCCAGGCGCACAGCCGGTAGTAGGCGCGGCCCACGGCGCTCCACTTCCGCCGCTTCCATTCGAGACCGTCGACGTTGAGCACGATCCGCCGCCTGAAGAGCCGCAGGATCATCACGGCCGGCACGTTGGCCGAGTTGCATACGTAGACGATGTCGTAGTGCTGGGTCAGGACGTGGAGCGCCGAGAAGAGCGTGTGGACTACCGTTTCGAAGTACTTGGCCCGTGGCGCAGGCAGGCGAACGATGCGCATGCCCAGGTACGTCCTCGTCCCTCGCGGCACCGATGTGTCCCGTCCGTAGACAGTGACTTCGTGACCGCGTGCCACGAGACGCTTGCCGAGTTGCTCCGCGAAGGTCTCGAAGCCGCCGTAGTTGGCGGGCACGCCCCGGGTGCCGAGGATTGCTACACGCATGGTGGAGCAGATGGTATCCGGCCCTGCCCGGCCTCGGTGGCCAGGCGCTCATAGGTGCTCAGGAGCGCGGCCAGGTGCGCGGGCCCGCGATACGCCGACTCGTACCTCTGACGGGCGCTCGCGCCCATCTTCCGCATCTCGTCCGGGTGGTCGACCGCCCAGCGGAGGCGATCGGCCAGGTCTCGCGCATCCCCCGGCTCGGCAAGAAGACCCGTCACGCCGTCCTCGATCAGTTCCGCCAGCGATCCGATCCGGCTCGCGATCACCGGCGTGCCCGTCGCAAAGGCCTCCAGCAACGAGATCGGCAAACCCTCCAGACAGACCGAGGGGAGCACCATCGCCACCGCTCGCCCCAGCTCGTGGAAGACCGCATTCCTCTCGAGCTGCCCCAACGCCTCCACATCACGCGACTCGGCGGCGGCCTGGACCCGGGACGAAAGGGGGCCCTGGCCGGCGACTCGCACGAGACCGGGAGCCAGCGCGGCAGCGCCCAGAAGCGTGGTCACACCCTTTTCGTTGGACAGCCGGCCGACGAAGAGGAGGCCCTCCCGCGTGCCGGACGCCATTCCGGGGTCGGGCTCCAGGAAGTTGGGCAGCACTTCGATCCGGTCCGCGGGCAGCCCACCTCGAACCAGCAGGTCGCGCTGGAAGTCGGTAAGGGCCAGGTACGCGCCGATCTTGCGGGAGTAGGTACGTCGCGCCCGGTGCACGGCCAGGGTGGTCGGCCACGACGGCAGACTGCGGCCGGGATCCCCTGTAGCAGGCATGGGCGATCGCCGGCCAGGGAAAAGCGCGCCCCAGGCAATCCGTGCATGGACGGCCGTCCCGGTAGACCGTGGCCGCGGGGCAGATGAGCCTGTAGTTGTGGAGCGTCTGGACCACCGGGACCCCACACGACGCGGCTGCCCAGTAGACCGATGGAGATGCCGTCAGGAAGGTGTTGTGGACGTGCACTATCTGCGGCCGGTTCGCTTCGATGGCGTCGCGTACGCGCCGAGCCGCGCGGCGCGACCAGACCGCCCCCATACCCTGCGAGAGCGGCGCAGGCGAGAAACGGCTTCCGCCGGGCGGAGGATTGTCGAACAGAACCTGCGCGACCGACAGGCCGGCCTCCTCGAGAAGCCTCTTCTCGGCCGCGACTACCTCATCCTCCCCCCCAGCCTGGCGGTAGCGGGTGTGCACCTGCAAGACCCGTCGTACAGGCTCCGGGTTCGTCATTCCACCTGGCGCCTGGGCACCAGACGGATCACCACCAGGCCCAGGCCAACGAGGGCCCAGAACCAGATCCCGCCCTGCGGGCCCTCGATGTATGGGTCGAAGGATGAGTTGACCATGATCGCGACCCAGAAGGCAAGGACCCACGCGGCCACGGCAGCGAGCTGCATGTCTCTGGCTCGTCTATGTGCCAGGAGGGCACGCAAGAGGAGGATTACAAATCCCCCTTGAAGAACGAGCCACAGGAGGAACCCGGGCACTCCCATTCTTGCCAGCACGTCAAAGTTGGTGTTGTGGGGCGTGCGCAGCGTGTGATCCGAGCTCGGGAATCCATCGTCGTCGCCGAGGTTGACGCCAAACCCCTTCCCCAGCCAGAAGTACTGACCATGGAACGTGTAGTCGATGATCTTGCCCCACCAGACCAGCCTGAACGTCCTGGTTCCTTCCAGCTGAGTGTCACTCGAGCCGAAGAAGATGCTGAGGATGTTCTCCCACCACTGCTTGGGAGTTGCGGGCCGTGGCTTGCACCAATCCGCGGTACAGGCAGGGGCAGGGGTGGGAGCAGGGGTAGGTGGAGGTCCGAGGGACGCACTTGGCGTCGGGGCGACGATAGGCACGGTCGGCGTCGCTTGGGGCTGGCCCGCAAACGGGTTCCCAACCGAGATCGTGAACGCGGGCGGCTCGATGCCGCTCATGATTATGGCCCCGAACAGGATCGCTCCCGCCAGGAACGGGGCCCAGTTCCGGAGGCGACCCACGGGAGCGCTCAGAACGCCGACCACACCCATCGCAGCCGCGACCGCGAGGAGCCCACCGCGAGTGATCGTGCCCGTCGTGTAGACCATCCAGGACGCCGGCAGCGCGGCCGCGAAGCGCCACAGGAAATCGCGCGCACGGCTCCAGAGCGGAGTGCCTACAACGAGGAAGGCGATCGCCCCGGCCGTCTGGACGGCCATGTCCGGACCCTTGAAGAAGAGGATCGGGACATCGGATCCGGGAGCGTTCGGAATGATGCTGTTGGCGTAGACGAACGTCCCGGGCGCAGTCTGCACCGTGTAGTTGATGAAGATGTAGTAGCAGATCGGGCCCCACACGAGGAAGGCGATCGCCACGCGGCCGTAGAGTCGGAAGATCCTCAGGACCCAGTCTCGATCCAGCAGCGCGAAGAGCATGAGCGCGAAGAGGCCGTAGCCCCACAGGGTCCCGTCACGAAGCGCATTCGTGCCGTCTGTCCGGCAGGTAGGGGACGGTACGGATCAGACCGAGCACCATGAAGGCGACCAGAACGACGACGAGCGACGAGCGCGAGATCTGCAACCGACTTCGTACGGCGGCCCAGGCGGTGGCCACCAGGCCCAGGGCCAGGACGAACTCACCGAGGTAGAGGGGCGGTACGCCGAGATGGGCGAATCCGCGGCCGAGGAATGCGTATCCGGCCAGCAAGATCCCCAGGCAGTAGAAGAAGAGGCGAACGACTGCCAGGTCGGTGGGTTTGAGCTCGGGCGCGGCTGCCTCGGGTGGAGCCGCGGGCAGTTCGGTCAGTGCGATCTCCTTCGAGGCGCCGTTGGTGCCGCCCTCTCCCCCGCGGGAGGCAAGAGCGCTTCAAACCCCTCGGTCATGGGCGCATTATGCAGGCTGGCGGCGCGGCATGCCCGGCACCCGGCCATCTTGGGTATGCTGGGCGCCAGTTCGCCGCAGGGAGATGACACTCGTGATCAAGCGCTTCTGGCGGGGCCGCATCGAGCCCATGTGGAAAGACCACCGGAGAACGGTGATCGCCGTGGGGGCCATCGCCGCCGCGGTCGTCCTCGTGGCCGCAGGGACGTTGATCTGGCTGCTGCCCGGCAAGACGCCCCAAGCCAGTCCTTCACCCAGCGGCACTCAGATAGCCGAGGTGTCGCCGTCGGCCTCGCCGTCGGACTCGAGCCTCCCGTCGTACTCGCCGGGGACCTTCGAACCGGCAACCACGCCACTGCCCGCCGGATGGGAGTACGCCGACCTGGACGGAGTAGGGGCTCCGGCCGACATGGCCCACCGCCTGCCTCTGGCGGTCTCGATCGGCGACAACGCCATCGCCCGACCGCAGTCGGGCTTCTCCTCGGCCTCCATCGTGTATCAGTCCTACGAGGAACTGGGCGAGGACCGCTACATGATGATCTTCCAGGAAGGAACGGCGACCGCCATCGGTGGCGTTCGGAGCGCCCGCCCCTGGTTCGTCCGCTGGGCCGCCGAGTACAAGGCCCTGTACGGCCACGACGGGGGCGATACCAAGGTTCGCACGGTGACGATCCCCCAGATGGCCAGCTACTTCTACAACATGGACGCCGGGGCCGGCGGATCGTGTCCATACCACCGCATCACCACCAGAGTGGCGCCCCACAACGAATACACGAGCACCGCGGACCTCATCCGCTGCCTGCCGAGCAAGGGTTACCCGACGACCTACCAGGGTCCGGCTTCCCGGCCCTTCGTGGACGACACGCCGGCTGCGGACAGGCCCGCCACCCAGTCGCTCTTCGTCCCCTACCGCACCGGCACCGTCAGCTATCAGTATTACCCGGAGAACGACCAGTACGTTCGCCTGATCGACGGCAAGCTTCAGATCGATCCGGCCAACAACCAGCAGGTCTACGCCCGGAACATCGTCGTCATGATCCAGCCGCTCCCGGTCGACTACGTGGACACGAACGGCGTGCCGCGGGTCAACGTGGGCAACGTCGGCTCGGGCAAAGCCATCGTCTTCAAGGAAGGCAAGGCCATCACCGGAACCTGGAAGAAGACCTCGGACTCGGCCCTCACCCGCTACTACGACGACTCGGGCAATGAGATCCCGTTCGTTCGAGGTGAGATCTTCATGCAGAGCGTTCCGCCCGACATGGCCGTTACCTACCACTAGAGGGACTCGCCTCCGCGTGGTGTCGCCGGTTGCGGCTCCCCGCGGGCGGGAGCCATACTCCGGGTCTGGTGCGGGACGTGGCTTGTCGCAGTCCATTGGGAGGTTGGGACTCTGGCTCGACTCGAGACTGGGCGACAAGGCTATCTCGTAGGGCTCGACGTGACGCCCCTGCGCAGCGACCACTCCATCCGAGGCATCGGGCGCTACGTCCGGGGCGTCGTCGACGCCTTGCTGGCAACGCAGGCCGATTGGTGCGCCGACCACCTCGGTCTTCTCGTCACAGCGGGCCAGGACGTCCCGCCGGGCTCACGAATCTGTCTGGCATACCCATCGCGCGACATTTCGGGCGCAGGACATCGGATGGCTGGTAGCCGCCGCAACGGACCGCCTGACCGCCAGAGGGCGAGGCGTCGATTTGTGGCACGAGACTGATCCAACCAACCCGCTCGGCGCCGCGGATCCAGGCCACGCGGTGGTCACGGCCTACGATCTCATCCCATTGCTCGAGCCTGATGTGATGAGGCGCATTCGGCGCCATCGACGTCTGCCCTACCGGCTCCATTTGCGGCGGATTCGGTCCGCCCGGGCCGTGGTGGCAATCTCCCAGGCCACCGCCACCGACGTGCACTCGATCCTGGGAGTCCCAGACGAGAGAATTCATGTCGTCTATCCCGCCGTGCAGGCTCTGGTGCCGACCGGCGCCTACAACGGATCTGGGGCGAAGGCCGAGCCATCGCTCCTCTTCGTGGGTGTGCCGGACCCGCACAAGCGGGCCGAGCTGGCGATCGAGGCGCTGGCCGCATATCGCGGACGAGGTGGGACCCGTCCGCTCGTCTTCGTCGGGTACCATCCGCCCGAGGCGCGGCGCCGACTGCAGCAGCTGGCAGATCGCCACCACGTCGGCGGCGTAGTGCATTTCCGGGATCGGCTCGACGACGGCGCCCTGGCGAGCCTTTGCCGAAGCGGCATCCTCCTTGCGGTCTCGCGCCGCGAGGGCTTCGGCCTGCCTCCCGTCGAGTGCCTCATGACCGGAGGTAGGGTCGTCGCAACACCCACTCCCATCTACCGCGAGGTACTGGGATCTGCCGCCACCTTCGCAGCCGACGATTCGGCCGACGCGGTTGCTGAGGGGATCTATCAGGCCGAGGAAACAGGACCTGATAAATCGGCCCTCACATGGCTGGCGGAGCGTTACTCTCCGGCGTCGGTTTCGGCCGCGTTGATCCGGGCCTACGAGTCGGCGCTGCCGTGAAGGTTGGCTTCGATCTCAGCATTCTGCGCCACCCCTACGCCGGCACGGCCCGCTACGCGGAAGAGCTGCTGCTGGCCATGAAGGGCGGAGCCGAACCCGGAGACCGGCTCGTGGCATATCGCGGCTGGCCCCGCATTGCCAGGGGGCACCGATGGCTGCGGTTCGTCAACCTTGCATCCGACCTCAGCTGGGCGGGGCTGGGGATCCCGAGCCTCGTGCTGCGCGATCGACTGAAGGTCTGGTACTCGCCGTCGAACATCATCCCGCCGCTGTTGTGGCGACCTGCCGTTGTGACCATTCACGACGTGAACTTCCTGCTGCAGCCTGACGCGTACGAGCGGGGCTATGCTCGCTATGCGACGGCGATGATCGGTCGTTCGGCGCGCCGGGCGCGCCATGTCATGACCGACTCGGAGTTCTCGCGGCAACAGCTGATGCGCGCCTTCGGCATCCCGCCCGAGAGGATCTCCGTCGTCTACCCCGGCCTGGACCATGCGCTGGCCAAGATTGCCGCGCCGGAACCCGTTCGGGATTGCCCGAGAGATACGCGCTGTACGTGGGCCAGACGGAGCCGCACAAGAACGTCGGTCTCCTGCTGGATGCCTGGCATATCGAGCCGCCCGCCGGCCTGTCCCTCGTCCTGGCGGGAGCACCGGGACGCGATCACGCCGAGATCATGGATCGAGCAAGCAGACCGCCACTCGCCGACCGCGTTGTAGTCCTCGGAAAGGTCACGGCCGGCCAGTTGGAGACCGTCTACGCAGGCGCCACATGTTTCCTCATGCCGTCGCGCGCCGAAGGATTTGGGTTCCCCGCGCTCGAGGCTATGGCCCGAGGCATCCCGGTTGCGGTTGCGAACGCGGGCAGCCTGCCGGAGGTAACCGCCGGCGCGGCGCCGACCTTCGATCCGGACGACGCACCGGGCCTCGCCGCCCTCGTCGAGGGAATGGTGACGGACCCGGACCGCAGAGCTTCCCTTGTCGCCCAGGGTCGAGAGGTCGCTGCGCGCTACTGTTGGAGCGTGGCCGCGGAGGCCGTATGGGCGATCATTCGGAAAGCGGCGCGCCAGCCGTGGCACCACGTAGGCCCGCCGAGAATCCATGGCCACTAATTCCCACCCGCGACTGCACCTGTTGGCAATCAGTCCCTATGCCGCGTACCCGCCCGTGTCGGCGGCGGCAAGATGCGCGTCTACCACCTCCTGCAGGAGTGGATGCGTGCTGGGCCACGACGTCACGCTGTGGGTGGCGCCGCCCGACGAGCCCGACTCGACTGGTCCGACGGTCAGCCGCGGCCCCAGCTTCGGGCTCTCCCCGCAGCCCGCCGGTCGTCGCTCCAAGTTCTGCAGCACTCCTCTCGCCGCTGCCGGAAGCGGTATGGGCCCGTCCGCCGATGGGGATCGATCGGCACAGTCGAGAAGGTCAGCCGATTCGACGTCGTCCTGCTGATGCAGGCTCATGTCGGCACGGTACGCTGCCCCGTTCATCGAGGCCGGCGTGCCCGTCATCCTCGACCAGCAGAACGTGGAATCCAGATTAGCGGCGAGGTTTCCCGCCTTGCGCCGACGCGGATGGGTCGCGCCCGCGCGCGTCGATGTCTGGAAGTGGCGATCCTACGAGCGCGGGCTGGTACGGCGTGTCCAGAGGACCGTCGCGGTCTGGGTCGGATGCACTGGCCTTCCGCAAGCTCGTGCCATCGGCCTCGGTAACGGTCCGGCCCAGCGGCGCGGACTTGCGGTCCCTCGAGTACGTGGACCACTCGGTGAACCGCGGCGACCGCCTTGTCATGACGGGCACGCTCGGGTACCTCCCGAACCTAGACGCAGCGAGCTGGATGATCGATCGGATCCTCCCGCGCGTGCGCGGGTCGCGTCCCTCCGCTCGCCTGGTCCTCGTGGGTGCCGGCGCCCCGGAATCCGCTGCGAACGGGCGGAGACGCCGTGGAGGTCGTTGGCCGTGTCCCGGATGTACGGCCCTTCCTGGCGGAGCCGATCTGTTCGTCGCGCCCCTTCGGGCGGGCGGAGGACCCGGCTCAAGCTGCTCGAGGCGTTCGCCGTTGGCCTGCCAACGGTCGCCACGACGATCGCGAGCGCGGGGATCGACGTTCGCCACGGCATCGACGTCGCGACCGCGGACGACGAGGAGGTCTTCGCCGCCGAGATCGTCCGCCTTCTTGACGATGTCCGCTCGACGGGCGATGGCCGAATCGGCTCGGCGGCTTGTGGAGGAGCACTACGACTGGCGATAGATCGCGGCCGACTACGAAGAGACCTGTACGATGTCGTCCGCAACAGGTAAGACCGTCGCCGGATGCGGGCGAGCTGCCGGGAGCGACGAGAGCGGGTGTCCCTGAGAAAGCCCACGTTCGC
>CAVSEO010000002.1:0-20154 GCA_963727005.1 uncultured Chloroflexia bacterium | reverse complement strand
CACCGGCTATCTCACCGGGCGGGATGTCGATGAGCCGCATGATCGAGTGGGCGGTCACGCTCTTGCCACAGCCCGACTCTCCCACGAGCCCGACCGTCCCGCCGGGAGGGATGGAGAAGTCGACACCGTCGACGGCTTTGACCGTGCCGTCCATGACGTGGAAATAGGTCCGCAGCCCCCGGACGTCGAGGAGCGGGCGGTCCGGCGCTGCGGCGCCCGGCTCGGCGGCGCCCGGCTCGGCCGCGCCGGAGGGAGATATGGCGGTCATTCGCGACTCCTGGGATCGAGGGCGTCACGAAGACCGTCGCCCATGAAGTTGATGCCGAGCACGGTCAGAACGATGGCCAGGCCGGGGAAGAGAGGCCACCACCAGTTCCCGACGAGGATGTCGTTCTGCGCGTTGCTCAAGATGTTGCCCCAGGTGGGGTTGTAGGCGGCGTTCACGCCGTAGCCGATGTAGCTCACGAACGCCTCGGTCACGATGAAGGCGGCCACCGAGAGGGTCGTCACGACGATGATCGGGCTCATCGCGTTGGGCAGGATGTGGCGGAAGATGATGCGCAGGTCGCTCACCCCGACCGCCCTCGCCGCGTCGACGAACACCTCCGTGCGCAGCGTCAAGAAGAGGCTTCGGACGAGCCTCGCGATCCCGGGCCAGCCGAGTAACGCGAAGACCAGCAGGATCACCCGCCAGTCGCCGTACCCGAACACCTTCGCGAACACGATGATCACGAACAGAAGCGGCATGCTCAAGAGCACGTCCACGATGCGCATCAGGATCGTGTCAACCCAGCCGCCGAAGTACCCGGAGATGCCGCCGACGATCGCACCCAGCACCGACGCGAACGCCGCGGCCCCGATCCCGATCGTCAGCGAGAGTCGCGCGCCGTTCACGACCAGGGTGAGAAGGTCCTCCTGGGTTCCGCCTACGGTGCCCAGAATGTGCCCGTCGTTGAAGGGCGGGCAGCCGAGATTGGCCGAGATCGTGGTGCCCGGGCAGAACTTCATCGGATATGGAACGTTCGTCGCTTCGTACGGCATGATGAACGGACCGATGATCGGCGATCGCCACGAATCGTCAAGAAGAGGCCGGCGCCGAACATGGCCAGCTTGTGGCGGCGGAACCGTCGCCAGGCGAGCTGCCACTGGTTCAGCGAAACCAGGGCGACTTCGAAGTCGGCCGGCGCGTCGGAGGCCGTTGGGGTCAAGTCGGGAATCCGTTCCATCGCGCCGTCCTAGTCGTACTTGACGCGGGGATCGACCACCGCGTACAGGACGTCGGCCAGGAGATTGGCGAACACGATGCTGACCGCGGCGATCAAGAGGATGCCCATCAGCACCGGGTAGTCCGTGTGGCCGACGGACTCGATGAACTGCCGGCCCATTCCCGGCCAGGCGAAGATCGTCTCGGTCACGATCGCGCCGCTGAAGAGGAACGGGATCTCCAGGCCGATATTCGTGATCACCGGCAGCAGGGCGTTGCGGAGCGCATGCCGCAGAACGACACGTCGCTCCGGCACCCCCTTCGCCCGCGCCGTCTTCACGTAGTCCTGGTTGAGCGAGTCCAGCATGCTCGATCTCACGAACCTCGAGTCACCGGCGATGCTCACCGTGACGAGCGTCAAGACCGGCAACACCAGATGCCGGCCCAGGTCGAAGATCGCGAAGAACGGGTTCTGGCCGAAGAAGACCCAGTAGCTGTCCGTGCCGAACGCGGGAGTCGTGTACGGGTCGTTCATGCCGCTGGCCGGGAACCACCGTAAGGGGGGCACCGACAGGAATGTGATCAGCATCAACCCCAGCCAGAAGGTCGGCAGCGAATAGCCGACGTAGTTGAAGATGGTCAATCCCGAGTCGAACAGGCTGTAGCGCTTCACCGCCGCGTAGACGCCGGCGAGGATCGCGATCGTGACCCATATGAGATAGGCCGTCATCGTCAGGATCAGCGTCGGGAGCATCCGCTGGGCGATGATGTCCGTCACCAACCGCCCGTCGAAGACCGAGTATCCGAAGTCCCCGTGCAGGATGCCGTTATCGCCTCCGCCAAGGGCCGCAGGCAGGGCGTTGATCACGATCGGCTTATCACCGCAGACGCCGAGCCACTTGCAGTACTGGATCGGAAGCGGATCGTCCAGACCCCAGCGATGCTCGAATGCCGCGATCTGCGCCTGAGTGACTCTTGCGTTCTGGGCGAAGCGCTGAGTCGGATCGCCCTGGACGTGCATCAGGAGGAAGGTGAACACCGTGATCAGGAACAGGACAGGTATGGCCTGAATGCATGCGCCTGATGACGTACTTGATCATGTGACTCGCTCGTGTGTATGAGAGGGCGACGAGCCCGACGGAGCTCGTCGCCCTCTGTAATCGAGAACTAACGCTACAGGCCGATCCTCAGATCAGTCCGCAGTCCAGTCGCCGATGTTCCACTCGCCGGCCGACGTGGTCGGGTTGCCGGTGAAGTTGTGGATCCTCGGCTTCACGAGCCACACGTCCTTGCGCATGTAGAGCGGCAGCTCGTAGGTGTTCTGGTCGGTGACGTAGATGTCCTGAATCGTCCCCATGGCGGCCTTGACCACCGTCGGATCGACGGAGTTCTTGACGGCGTTGTACGCGTCGTCGAGCGCCGGGAGGCTGATTCGGGCAGTGTTCTGGCCGTTGTGGGGGGCGACGTCAGGAATACCCTGGGTGGTGTAGACGTTGTATCCGCCGAGCGGATCCAACGGCGACACGTAGGCGAACTCGGCCACGTCGAAGGTGCCGTGGACCAGGTTGCACTTGGTATCTGCCTTGACGGCGTCCCATCCACCGAAGACGTCGCCGGACGGAGCTGCGGTGACATTGGCCTGGATGCCGATTGCCTTCAACTGTGAGGCCACGAGCTTGAGGGTGTCCTGGCGTACCTGGCGCGTGGTGGTGCAGTACTCGAGCGAGAGCGTCTTGCCGGCCTTGGCCAGGTAGCCGTCTGAGCCCATTGTCCAGCCGGCAGCGGTCAGGAGGGCGGTCGCAGCCGCCGGATCGGCAGCCGTCGAGCCACCCTCGACCTTGTAGTACCAGGTCAGAGGGGAGATGAAGTTATTGCTGACGGTGACGTTGCCGCCGAGCGGCCCGGCCGCGATTGCCTGGCGGTCGGTCGCGAGCTTGACGGCCTTGATGATCGTCTTGTAGTCGGCGCCGAACTTGTCGGACAGCGACTTGTTGTTGAACTGGTGGAGTTCGTAGGTCAGCGAGTCATGGATGACTTGCTCGTTGAGGTCGATGCCCGCAAGAGACGGGATGTCGGCGTCGTTGAGATCCTGGGCGACGTCGTACTCGCCGGCCTTGTAGCCCTGCAGCATCGTCGCCGCGTCCGCGTAATACTTCCAGATAACCTGGTCGACATACGGGGCGTGGCCGCTGATGGTTGACCACTTGCTGTTGGCAACGGTTGTGATCTGCGCGTCGGCCTGGGCCTCTGTCGGGATGTACGGCCCGTCGTAGACGCCGGACTTCAGGTCGCCGAGCGGATACAGCTTGGTTGAGGCATCCTTGACCGCAACGCTCTGGATGTACTTGGCCGGGAGCAAAGGCGCGACGAGGTAGAGATAGCCTTCGTACACCTTGCCGAAGTGCATCGTGCAGGTGGTACCGCTACCGCCGTCGATTCCGGTGATGTCCTCCCAACCGATGGTGCCGCCGGCCAGACCCGTGTTGTCCGGGTCCATGATCCATTTCCACGTGCCCGAGAGATCGTCGCACGTGATGGCGCTGCCGTCGGACCACTGCATGCCGGACTTGAGCTTCCAGGTCACGTCCATGCCGGCTCCGACCATCTTCACGTCGCCGTTAGCCAGCGTCGGCACTTCGGTAACGAGGGTCGGGATCGTGCGCAGGTCGGGCGTCACGTCGACCAGGTTGTGGAACATGCTGCCGGCGACTTCGATGTCGGTCTCTGCCTGGGCAAGATACGGGTTGACCGTATCGGGGTACTGCCACTCGGCGAGGACGATCTTCTTGGTGGGAGTGCTGGACGAGCAGGCTCCTGCTACCAGCACACCTATAGCGAGAACGCCAAATAGACGTTTAAACATCCATCCGCCTCCAACTCAGTCCTGTATGGATCCAGGGGAGCGTCCCCGGCTAGTCCCCACCGCACGATCTCTTCACACTAGGTCGGCGGAGAGGAGTGGGCTCGTCTCCCGGCGCTAGGCCGGCGATACTCGCCCAACTATGAAGATGGGCTCACGGGGTGTCAATTGACCGCCGGCATGCTTCTGCCTACCCGATCGAGTGATTCCGTCGTCCTACCGCACCTCCTCGAACTGAGGGCAATCGGGACCTGAACGCCTTGTGGGCCGTTCCCGGAGCGGTTCAGTCACACGCTCAGCGGCCCTTGTGACTGAACCTGCCGGTCTGGCGGAGGCGACTGCAATCCGATGCGCTGCGAGCGGCCGGGGCACGTATCTCGTCCGTGGGCCAGTCGCCAGACCTGCGTACGTACCATACACCTTGCATACGACGCAGAGGGCGGCCGGCAGGCCGACGCGGACCGGGCCCAGGGCCTGGCCCTGCGGGCCCTCGAGCGACGCTCAGCCGACCCACCAGTCACCGATGTTCCACTCGCCTCCCGCGGATGACGGGTTGCCCGTGAAGTTGTGGAGCCGGGAGCCGACGAGCCAGACATCCTTGCGGAAATAGAGGGGTAGCTCGTACGTGTTCTTGTCCGAGCCGTAGATGTCCTGAACCGCGGACATGGCATCCAGAATCTTGGCCGAAGTCCACGCTCCCCCTCACCGTGTCGTACGCCTTGTCGAGCGCCGGATTGTTGACGCGGGTCACGTTCTGGCCGGTGTTCGGCGGGTTGTCCGGGATTTCGTCCGACCGGTACGCCCGGTACTGAAGCAGTGGATCCATCGGAGGCCACTCGTAGGAGAATTCGGCCACGTCGAAGTTGCCGTGGCTGAGGTTGCACTGAGTGTCGGGCTTGCTGGTGTTCCACGAGCCGAACACATCCGCAGACGGCCTGGTGTTCACGTCCACCTTTATGCCGATCGACTTCAGTTGGGCGGCCACGAGCTTCAGCGTGTCCACTCGGGCCTGCCCGTTGTCGCTGCAATAGGACAGCTCCAGAAGCGTCGTCTGCTTGGACAGATAGCCATCGGCGTTCTTGCTCCACCCGGCGTTGGCGAGGAGCGTCGAGGCGGAGATCGGATCGGCAGCGACGGAGCCTCCGAGGTCCTTGTGGTACCAGGTGAGCGGCAACGTGAAGTTGTTGCTGACCGTGACGTGGCCCGCCAGGGGCCCGCTCGCGATGGCCTGACGGTCGGTCGCGAGCCTGATGGCCCCGATGATGATTGGGTAGTCGGTCCCGAACTTGGCCTTGATGCTCGCGTTGTTGAAGGCCAGGAGCTCATAGGCCGGCGAGTCGTGGATCACCGTCTGGCTCGGGTCGATCCCCGCGAGCGCCGGGATGTCGGCGTTGCCGAGACCCTGGCCGACGTCGTAACCGGCGGTCTTGAATCCGGCGATCATCGCGGCCGTATCCGGGTAGTACTTCCACGTGACAGACTGAAGCCAGGGCGCGTGGCCGCTGATCGTCTCCCACTTCGGGTTGGGGGCCAGAGTCACTTGAGCGCGGGGCTTGGTAGCCGTCGGGATGTAGGGGCCGCTGTATACACCGGCGCCCGGGTTGTTCATCGGATAGAGCTTGCCCGGAGCGTCCTTAACGGGGACTGTGGTGATGTAGTGGGCGGGCAGGACCGCCGAAACGAGGCCCAGGTAGCCCTCGTAGACCCGGGAGTAGTGGATGACGCATTTCGTGCCGGTTCCGCCGTCGATGCCGCTGATGTCCTCCCAGCCCGCGGTTCCGCCGGCAAGACTCGAGTTGGCCGGATCCATGTTCCACGCCCAGGTCGCCTTGACGTCGTCGCAGTTGATGGGCTGGCCGTCGGACCACAGCATTCCGGGCTTCAAATCGAAGGTTACGTCCATGCCGCCGCCCTTGAGGACGACACCGCCGTTGTCGATTGTCGGCACGCCCAGGGCCAGGTCGGGGGCGTAGCGCAGGTCGGGCGTGACCTTGAGCAGGCCATCGAACATGCTGTCCGTGACCTCGAAGTCGGCTCCGAGTCGCGCGAAATACGGATTGAAGGTGGTCGGGTACTGCCACTCGGCGAGGACGATCTTGCCGCCGCTGGCCGTAGGGGGCGTGGCCCTGTAACTGGACCCGGTCAAGAGGACGGCCGCTGACGTCGGCATCGGGGCCGCGGTCGGCGCGATCTGGGTCGCCAACGCCGCCGTTCCGGGCGGAGGCGTACCCGTCGAAGACGAACAGGCGCTCGCCACCAGGACCGCGACCGTGAGTACGCCGCCTAGACGCCGCCGCATCCGCGCCTCCAGGGCGAGCCCAACGCGATTGCCTGACCGGCAGCCATCGGTTGTCAGTCGGGGCAGGGCGTCTGACTGCCCGTCATGGTCCGCCATCTCAGATTGGGCTGACGCGCGGCCGTCGTCTCGTCCAGGCGCCGGACGGGCGAGTGGTGGGGAGCCGCGTGGAGCAACTCCGGGTCATCGTGGGCCTCGCCGACGATGAGCCGGAGCGCCTCGACGAACTGGTCGAGCGTCTCGAGCGCCTCGGTCTCGGTCGGCTCGATCAGGAGCGCCTCCTCAACGGTCAGCGGGAAGTAGATCGTCGGCGGATGGAAGCCGTAGTCGATGAGACGTTTGGCCACATCCAGCGTCCGAATCCCCGTGGCGGACTTGAGGGTCGCCGCCGAGGCCACGAACTCGTGCATGCAGTGCCGTTCGAAGGGCACGTCCAGTATCCCGGTCAGGCGGGTCTTGAGGTAGTTGGCCGCCAGGACGGCATCGTCGCTGACCTCGCGAAGCCCTCGTGCGCCGTGGGCGCATATGTACGAGTACGCCCGGACCAGGACGCCGGTGTTGCCGGCAAAGGCCCGCACTCGCCCGATGCTCAGGGGTCGCTCGCCCGGGTTCTCCAGGCGGAAGCTCCCGTCCGGCTCGCGGAGAACGCGCGGCGAGGGCAGGAAAGGCATCAGCTTCTCCCCTACTCCGACCGGCCCCGCGCCGGGTCCGCCTCCGCCGTGGGGCGTGGCGAACGTCTTGTGGACGTTGATGTGCATCACGTCGAAGCCGGCCTCGCCGGGCTTGAAGCGACCCATGATGGCGTTCAGGTTCGCGCCGTCCATATAGGCCAGGGCACCGACGGCATGAACCGCGTCTAGCAACTCGCACAGGCGCGACTCGAACAGGCCGAGGGTCGAGGGGTTGGTGATCATGACCGCGGCCGTGCTGGGCCCGAGGGCCGCCGTGAACGCGGCGATGTCGACGCCGCCGTCCGGAGCGGACGGGATGGTGACCGTGCGGAAGCCGGCCATGGAGGCGGTCGCGGGGTTGGTGCCGTGGGCCGAGTCGGGGACCAGGACCTCCGTCCGTTCGAAGTCACCCCGGCTGTGGTGGTAGGCCCGGACCATCAGGATTCCGGTCAGCTCGCCCTGGGCTCCCGCAGCCGGTTGGAGCGTCACGGCCTTCATGCCGCCGATCTCCGCCAGAGCCTGCTCCAGCTCCCAGAGCAGCTGCAGCGTGCCCTGGGCAAGACGGTCGGGCGCCAGCGGGTGCAGCGACGCGAAGCCCGGGAGGCGGGCCGCCCATTCGTCGATCTTGGGGTTGTACTTCATCGTGCACGAGCCGAGCGGGTAGAAGCCGCCGTCGACCGAGTAGTTGAGCTGGGAGAGGTTGACGTAGTGCCGGGCGACCTCCGGTTCGGACACCTCGGGCAGCCGGGGCCCCTGGGAGCGCAGCTGTCCGGCAGGGATGCGAGCCAGGGCGTCCTTCGGCGGGTGCGGGATCTTGCCGCCGCCCCGCCCGGGCCGGGATCGTTCGAATAGAGTGGGCCCGAGGCGCTCTCCGGCGGCGGTCATCGGGCAGCCTCCCCGGCCGTGCCGGAAGCGGAACCGGCCGGTCCGCCCGCGCCCATGCCCGCCGGGCGCAACCCGCGTTCCCGCGAGATCTCCTCCTCCAGCGCCCGGCCGAAGAGGGCGATCTCGGCAGGCTTGGTGACTTCCGTGGCGCAAACCAGAAGGGCGTCGGCCAGAGCAGGGTCGGCGGGCTCGATCCCGGCCAGCACGAGCCCGGCCAGAATGCCCCGGTCCATGAGGCGTCGATGGATCTCCGCGGCATTCGGGACTCTGACCGCGAACTCGTTCAGGTACGGCCCGGGATGGAGGCGCGGCGCACCCGCCGCGGCCAGGGCTCGTTCCAGCTCCTCGGCGCGGGCGGCCCCCAGGGCGGCCACGTCTCGCAGTCCGTGAGGCCCGATCGCCGCCAGGTAGATCGCCGCGGCAAGCGCGCACAGCGCCTGGTTGGTGCAGATGTTGCTCGACGCCTTCTCGCGGCGGATGTCCTGCTCACGAGCGCGGAGTGTCATCACGAAGGCGCGCCGGCCGTCGACGTCGGAGGTCATGCCGACGAGCCGGCCGGGGATCTGGCGGACCAGGGCCTCCCGGCAGGCCAGGATGCCCAGATAGGGGCCGCCGAATGCCAGCGGAATACCGAGCGGCTGCCCGTCTCCCGCGGCGATATCGGCGCCGTACTCACCAGGCGGCGCGAGCACCGCCAGCGAGACCGGCTCCACCACGGACACGAAGAGCGCGCCCGCGGCATGGGCCAGGCCGGCCATCTCGGCCATCGGCTCCAGCAGGCCGAGGAAGCTCGGGTTCGCGGCCACCACTCCCGCGACCGGGTTCTCCGCGTCGGCCAGCATCCGCTCCAGGGCCGCGAGATCGGTCGTCCCCGCGGCCGGACCGTCGGCCACGAGAGGAATCTCGTCGGCGACGAGCGATGCTCCTCCGAAGTACGTGCACACGGTCTGGCGATAGTGCGGGTGCACCCCGCGACTGATCAGAATCCGCTGGCGATGCGTCGCCCGGCAGGCCATCAAGGCGCCTTCGGCCGTGGCCGTCGCGCCGTCGTAGTGGGACGCGGAAACGACGTCGAGGCCGGTCAGCTCCGCCATTAGCGATTGGTACTCGTAGATCGTCTGGAGAGTGCCCTGGCTGATCTCGGGCTGGTATGGCGTATAGGCCGTATAGAACTCGCCTCGGAGCAGCAACTGGTCCACGACCGCGGGAACGAAGTGACGGTAGGCGCCGGCCCCGAGGAAGCTGACGAGATCCACCCGGTTGCGATCGGCCAGCCCGCGCAGCCGGTCCGACAGCTCGACCTCCGACTCCGGTTCCGGCAGGCCCAGGCCCGAGGCCCGAAGAGAAGACGGGATGTCGGAGAAGAGTTCGTCTACGGATGCGACACCGATCGCGGCGAGCATCGTCGCGCGATCCTGGTCCGTGTGCGGTCCATAGGCCATCGACTCGGCTCCCTTCCGGGCTCGTCAGCTGGGGCGTCTTCGGGGCAACGAGGCTTCGCGGGACGAAGGTCAGCCCTCTTGAGTCAGCTCATCGTATGCGGCCGGGCTCAGGAGTTTGCCGAGCTGGCCGCTGTCGGAGAGGTGAATGCGCACCATCCAGCCGGCCCCGAAGGGCTCGCTGTTCAGTAGTTCCGGCCGAGTGCTCAGCTCGGCATTGATCTCCACGACATCGCCGCCGACCGGCGCGAACAGATCGCTCACCGCCTTGACGGACTCGATCACGCCGACGGGCGAGAACTGGTCCACTTTCCGGCCGACCTCCGGCAGTTCGACGAAGACGATGTCCCCAAGCTGATGGGCCGCGTAGTCGGTGATCCCCACCGTTGCCAGGTCGCCTTCCACGCGGATCCACTCGTGCTCTTTCGTGTAGCGCAGATCCTGCGGCACCATTGCCTTTGACTCCTCCTACGCCCGGTCACCTGCCCAGTCGTCCCTGCCCGGGTCCGCAGGTCGAGTTGCGTTGAGCGATCGCCTAGACCGGCCGCCGGTAGAAGGGCAGTGGCACCACTTCGGCCGGAACTCGCTGGTCGCGTATCGCGACGTCCAATATCGTACCGGCCCCGGCCTCGGAGGGCGCGACGTAGGCCATCGCGATCGGCTCGCCGAGCGTGGGCGAGAGGGTTCCACTCGTAACCACTCCGACACGACGGTCGCCGGCGAAGACCTCGTAGCCGTGGCGGGCGATCCCTCGACCTCTGACGATCAGCCCGACGAGCATCTTGTTCGGGCCGTCCGCGGCAGCCTTCGCCAACGCTTCCTTGCCGACGAAATCCTCGACCTTGTCGAGATGGACGACTCGTCCAAGGCCGGCTTCGAAGGGGGTCATGTCCGGCCCAAGCTCGTTGCCGTACAGGGGCATCCCGGCCTCCAGACGCAGGGTATCCCTGGCTCCGAGCCCGACCGGCACGAGCCCGGCGGCCTCGCCCGTCTCCATGAGCACGTCCCATACCCGGCCGGCACCGGCCACGTCGACGAAGACCTCGAACCCATCCTCGCCCGTGTACCCGGTCCGGGCCACCATCGCGGCAACGCCGGCGACCTGGCCCTCGGCGATGCCGTAGTAGTGCAGGCTATCGGGCACGACATTGGTCAGCGGCGCCAGGATCGCGGCGGCTCGCGGACCCTGGACCGCGATGAGCGCCATGGCCAGCGAGCGGTCGTCCAACACCACGCCGAAGCCGGTCAGCCGCTCGGCCAGGGCATCGCTGACGGCCCCCGCGTTGGAGGCATTGGCCACCACCATGAACCTCTCGTCGGCAAGCCGGTAGACGATCAGGTCGTCGAGGACCCCGCCTTCGGGGAAGCAGATCATCGAGTAGTGGGCCCGCCCGACCTTCAGGCTCGCCGGCTCGGTCGTCAGGGCATAGCCGAGCGAGGAGGCCGCTTCGGGACCCTCCACGAACAGCTCGCCCATGTGCGAGAGGTCGAACAGGCCGGCTCTCGCCCGCACCGCCCGGTGCTCTTCGAGGATTCCGCTGTACTGCAGGGGCATGAGCCAGCCGCCGAACTCCACGATCCGAGCTCCGAGGGCCTCGTGTCGGCCGGCCAGCGCCGTGGCGAGCGGCGCCTCTTGAGTTCGGGCCATCGGAATGGACCTCCGGTCGTGGTGGTTATGCGCCGGCCACGGTTGTGGACGGGCGTGTCTGGAGGGACGTGCCGGTCAGGTAGCCGGGAGCCGGCTGGCGGCCAGTCCCACGAGCGATCGTTCCGTATCGAAGGATAGAAGACCCGGTGCCTCGTTGAAGGCTATCCACCGGACTTCCTCGAACTCGTGGTCGTGATTCTCGAGCCCACCGCCCGTTGGTTCCATCATGAAGTAATGGACCGTCTTGTGGATCCGCGTGCCTCGCTGGACGAAGGTGTACCTGATGGAGTCCAGGGGCGACACGATCCGAACGGTCAGCCCGGTCTCCTCGCAGACCTCCCGCAGGGCGGTCTCCTCGAGGCTCTCACCGGGAATTGGAGTGCCCTTCGGCAGGGTCCACGTTTGGCCGTCCCTGTCGCGCTTCCGACGGCCGACAACGAGCTGCGGGACCGTGTCCTGGTATCGAACGACTATCCCGCCGGCAGAAGTCGCGGTGGCGTTGGTCAGCCTCGCCACGGGGCCGGCGCCAGGCTCGACCGCCGGTCGGCCTGCGGCCGCCCGACGCCCGTCCAGTGGATCGTGACGGCGGCCCGAACCAGGCCGCTTCGAGACACGCTGCCGGGAGTCGTGGTGGCAGGAAGCCAGCCGGTTGCCCGCGAGCCCCGGTGATACGGGCGCAGAATTGTCCTGTTCGTGGCCGCCCGCTGGAACCTTAGGCTGGAATGAAGCCCGAGCCGCCGTTCACCCTCTCGGCCGCCGGTGCCGGCAAAGCGGGCAGCAGGCCAGGCCACGTACCTCGCCGCGATGCTGTGCTGCATGCGGTCAATCGTACCCGGTCAGCCGACCTTTGCAAGCGCGCGCCTGACACGATCCAGCTGCTCCGGTGACAGCGTGCCACGCTCTTCCGCGATCCTGACCTCCCGCCGCGCCGCCGCCAGGTAGAGGTCCAGCACGTCCGGCGCCAGCCGGGTGAGGGTCGCCAGATGGGCCTCGAGGGTGCCGCCGTCGCCACGAGTGATGGGCCCGGTCAGGGATGCGGCCACGCCGATGCCGCGGGCGTTGGCGAGGGTCTGCTCGATGAGCCGCCCGTAGATAGCGAGGGCACCCGGCTCGTCCAGGCCGGCCGTTGCGCCGAGAGTCGCAATGGCATCCAGCAGGGCGACCAGTCCGCCCGAAGCCAGGACCGCGGCGGCGTGGTAGGCGGCCTTGGAGCCCGGCGGCAGGCGAACCGGCATCCCGCCGATCGCCTCGGCCAGGTCCGCCAGCAGGCTCATCAGGCGATCGTCGCCTTCGAGGGCGATAGTCGAGCCCTGGATCGCCGCGACCGATCGCTCGACGTCCGACGTGAACGAGACGAGCGGGTGGAATGCCCCGATCTGGCTGCCGGCGGCGCGGGCCGATTCCAGCACTTCGGCACCCAGCAGGCCGCTCGTGTGAACGAGCATCTGGCCGCTGTACAGGCGCAACGGCTCGATCACCGAAGAGATCGCGTCGTCGGGGACGGCCAGGATCGCGAGCTCGACTTCGTCCAGGACGCGCGGCCGGCTCCAAGAATGCCCGGGCCGCCGGCACGAGACTCCGGAATTGCTCGCGCCTGCCTGCGTCCCGGCTCGCGACCGCCCTCACCGGCCAGCCTGCCCGGCTGATTGCGACACCCAGGGCGGTGCCGACGGGACCTGCGCCGACTATCCCGACGCTCGGCGCTCCCGCGGCACCGTGGATATGCGGGTGCGGCTCCAGGTGGGAATGAATCTCGTCGCCGTGGCGGTGACGCCCATCCCTCGATCCGGGTGGATTGGCCCTCTCCGGCCCGTTGGGCGCTTATCGAGCCCGCCCGGACCGCGCCGTGCATCGTCGCGCCATGGCTTCACGCGACATCCTCCCCTTACCGCAACTGGCGGTATCCTTCGGCCGTAACCTGCACCGTGGCGGCCGGCCGCAATAGGGTTGCGCTCAGGCGCGGCCCGACGGCGACCGCCAGACCGAGTGTAACGTGTCCCTGGCGGCAGAGGCGCACCCCCGCTCAGGAACCAGGCAAGCCTGGCTTTGGCCGGCGAGCCAGAGTTCGAAGGAGCGACCGTGCATAGCGATCCCTTTGGCGCCCGGACCCCACTGGGAGCGGGCCTGCCGATCTTCTACCGTCTCTCGGCCCTCCACAGGACCGGCCCCGTACCCGCCCTGGACCTGGGCGAGTTGCCGGTCACGGTGAAGATCCTGCTCGAGAACGTCCTTCGCCACGCCGGCGGCGGCATCGTCCGCGAGCAGGACGTCGCGGCCCTCGCCGCCTGGAAGCCGGGCGCCTGGGCGACCACCGATATCGAGATCCCCTTCACCCCGGCGCGGGTCATCCTCCAGGACTTCACCGGCGTCCCGGCCGTGGTCGATCTCGCCGCGATGCGCGACGCCATGGCCGAGCTGGGCGGCGACCCGGCTCGGGTCAACCCGCTCGTGCCGGCCGACCTGGTGATCGACCATTCCGTCCAGGTAGACCGATACGGGACCGGCGACTCGTTCGCCTTCAACGTGGCTCGCGAGTACGAGCGCAACGGTGAGCGCTACCAGCTCCTGCGCTGGGCGCAGACCGCATTTCGGGACCTGCGTGTCGTTCCGCCCGGCACGGGCATCGTCCACCAGGTCAACCTGGAGTACCTGGCCACGGTGGTGGCGCGCCGCCGGGACGCGGACGGCACGGGCGAGGTCGCCTTCCCCGACACGCTGGTCGGGACCGATTCCCATACCACGATGATCAACGGCCTGGGCGTCCTGGGCTACGGCGTGGGCGGCATAGAGGCCGAGGCCGTGCTGCTCGGCCAGCCGCTCTACCAGCCGATGCCGAAGGTCATCGGCGTGCGGCTCTCCGGCGAGCTGCCCGAGGGCGCGACCGCCACGGACCTGGTCCTCGTCGTGACCGAGATGCTTCGCGCGTATGGCGTCGTGGGCACGTTCGTCGAGTTCTGCGGGGATGGCCTGGACGGCCTGGCGCTGGCGGATCGGGCCACGATCTCCAACATGTCGCCCGAGTTCGGGGCCACTTCAACGCTATTCCCGATCGACGACGAAACGCTGGCATACCTGCGGTTGACCGGCCGCACCCCTGATCATGTGGCGCTCGTCGAGCGCTACGCCAAGGAGCAGGGCCTGTGGCGCGAGCCCGGCGTGACGCCGGAGTTCGATGCGCTTCTGACGCTGGATCTGGCCTCCGTCGAACCCTCTCTGGCGGGTCCTCGCCGGCCGCAGGACCGTGTTGCGCTCCGGGATCTCAAGTCGGGCTTCAGAGCCGCATTTCCGGCGGGCCTGCAGGAGAAGGCCGCGACGCCGATCGCGGCATCGACGTCGAGCCTGGGGGCCGAGGCCCCCTATCCGACCGTCCGGGTCGAGGTTCCTGCGGGCGAGGCTCCTGCGGGCGAGGTTCCTGCGGGTCGAGGCACGCGGGCGAGGCGGCAGTCGTTCGGTCGAGATCGCGACCGGCTCGGTCGCGATCGCCGCCATCACGAGCTGCACAAACACCTCCAATCCAACCGTCATGGTCGCGGCCGGTCTCCTGGCTCGCAACGCTGTAGCCCGCGGCCTGACGGTCCCTCCCACGGTCAAGACGAGCCTGGCGCCGGGCTCGCGCGCGGTCACCGAGTACCTGCGCGGAGCCGGTTTGATGGACCCCCTCGAGAAGCTCGGGTTCGCCCTGGCCGGCTACGGCTGCACGACCTGCATCGGCAACAGCGGACCGCTCGATGCGCCGATCGCGGCCGCGATCGAGGAGAACGATCTCGTGGTCGCGGCCGTGCTCTCGGGCAACCGCAACTTCGAAGGCCGCATCCACCCGCTGGTGCGAGCCAGCTACCTCGCATCGCCCCCGCTGGTCGTGGCCTTTGCCCTGGCCGGCACCGTGGACATCGACCTCACCACTCAGCCGCTCGGCGTCGGTTCGGACGGACGGCCGGTCTTCATGGCCGAGCTCTGGCCTTCGGCCGCGGAGGTCAGGGCGACCGTGGGCTCGGCGGTCAGCGGCGAGCTATTCCGGGCCGCGTACGCGTCGGTCTTCGAGGGTGGGCCCGAGTGGAAGGCCCTGGACGTGCCGACCGGCGACCGCTACCGCTGGGATGCCGGTTCCACCTACGTGGCCCTGCCGCCCTTCTTCGTGGGCCTGCGCGAGGAGCCCGAGCCGGTGGCGGCGATCACGCGGGGCACGCGTTCTGGCGCTCTTCGGGGATTCGGTGACGACCGACCACATCTCCCCCGCCGGTTCGATCGCGCCCTGGTCGCCTGCCGGTCAATGGCTTCAGGCCCACGGCGTTCCGCCGACCGAGTTCAACAGCTACGGGGCGCGGCGCGGTCATCACGAGGTGATGATGCGCGGCACCTTCGGCAACATCCGGCTCCACAACGCGCTGGCGGACAGGGAGGGGCCATTCACGGTCCACTTCCCCGAGGGCGACGCGACCACGATCTTCGACGCGGCCATGCGCTACGCGGCCGATAGCGTGCCGCTGATCGTGATCGCCGGCAAGGAATACGGCTCCGGCTCGTCGCGCGACTGGGCGGCCAAGGGCCCCCGGCTGCTCGGCGTGAAGGCTGTCATCGCGGAGAGCTTCGAGAGGATCCACCGCAGCAATCTCGTCGGGATGGGGATACTGCCACTGCAGTTCCTCCCGGGCGAGAGCCCGGCGACCCTCGGGCTTACGGGCCGCGAGGCTTACACGATCGCCTTGCCGGCCGGCGGGCCGGCGCCGCGGTCGCAGGTCACCGTGACCGCACGCTCCGATGACGGCGGCGAGCTCCGCTTCGACGCCACCGTTCGGCTGGACGGCCCTATCGAGATCGATTACTACCGCCAGGGCGGGATTTGCCGGCAGTCCTGCGGCGCATCGTGAAGGAGACGCGGACCGCGGCTGGGCTGGGATAGGCTTGGCCGGCGCGGTGGCTTCCTACGTGGCCGGAGCGATGAGCTTGGCGACGACACCATCGTCCCCTACGTGGACGACCTCGAATTCCGGACTTGCCTTGACGCTCTCCATCAAGGCGCTCGAAAGGTCGTTGTCGGCGCACGTACACGTACCGTCCTTCGAAGTCCCGTTCGTCCTTCATCCAACGGGCCACGCAGGTGGCATCCGTTTTCGGTGCATTGCTGGAGTTGGTCGTACGCAGCGGTCCGCCGGTCCCAGAGAGAGCGGCCTTTCCACTCGAAGCCCTGCACGGTGGCCATGCTGCGGCGCCCCGAAGGGCCGGCAACCATTCGCCGTAGACGTCGGCGAACCAGGGCGCGCCGCTGACGACGGCGAAGCTGGAGTCTTCGGGCGTGTTGGCGGCTTGAGCCACGTCCATCGTCGAAACCGCACCGGGCGCCAACGAGTCGAAAGGCGGCGCCTTGATGGACCCACAGCGCCGTGTCGTTCGCCGCCTGTCCAGAAACACCATGAGCAGGAGCACTCCCCGGACGGCGTTGCTTCGGAGAAGGTTCCGGCGCCTGACCCGCAGGATCCCACGGCCGATGGCGTCGTACAAGCCCACGGGGCCGCCAGGACCACCGGCACGCAGGCGTACGTCTGAGTGCCGCGAGCGACCAGAAGGACCTCGACGAGCAGCCAAGCGGGAATGAAGTAGGACCGCCTCTGAGCCAGCGCCAGCGATCCGATCAGGCCCAGGAGCGCAAGCACCGGGAACAGGTTTCGTCGGCCTGAATCCACTCCCCAGGAAGACGACGAGTCGACAATCCCGGGTCCGCTGCCCTGACTCCCGGCCCGGCGAGATCGACGAGCCGGCCCTTGGGATGCGAGATATGCGATCCAGGGCAGACGCGACCAGGAACCCGCCGGCTGCGACCACGCGGATCTCGTCAGCGCGACCCTGATCGCGCACCTTGAGGACCACCAGGAGCCCGAAGGTCATGCCGAAGAAGAGGGCCGCCTTCCGGGTGCGTGAGGGCGGCCAGGCCTCCGAAGATCGCCGCCGCGACGGCGTTCCTCCACCGCAGCGTCCGGTAACATGCACGAGGAGCTGCCAGATCCCCAGCAGTGCGAAGACAGCATGCCGGGAGCTCCGGGTCAGGCCGCCGCCGGCGACCAGCCAGTCCCAGCCCCGTGGGACGATCGCGTACAGGAGTGAGGCCACGTATGCGTACGGCCTCCCGGGCAGGATCTCCAGTGCAATCAAGTACAACGACCGGAATCGTGAGCATGGCCATGATGGGGCCCGGCGAATCGGACGATCGTCAGCGGGTCGAACGGCAGGATCGCCGCCACGAGGAACGCCAGCGGCGGATAGTCGAATGGAATCCCGGCGCCGTTGTAGGACATGGTCGCGGGCAGCGATCCGGCTTCTCGGATGTCGCGGATTGCGACGACGAACATCCCGCCGTCGTGGAGCGGGAACGAGGTCAGAAGGCACGGGGACGGAGACGGAACAGAGCGCGCCTGCGACCATCGACCATCAGCAACATCCAGGACCGAGGGTGCGATGGACACCTTCAGCCGGCGATCCGCCGACGGCGCGCAGCCGGCTCCGCCCTCGGTGTGGAGACTTCCATTCCCCCGCTCCAGATTCAGTCAGTAGTGAATGCCCGTTTCTACCACATCCGCGACGGACACGGATGGCGCACTCGCGCCCAAGTCCCGGCTCGCGGCGCGACTCTCCTACTGGCTCCAGCTCGTCGGCTGGCGGTCCCAGCGATGCTTGCGCAGCTCGGCAAGGAGCTCGGGGGCAGCGGACCGGCGTCGCTGGCCGCGGTGTTCGCCTCCACGTTCTCGGTCTTGCGCATGCCCGGGAATGACCGTGCTCACGTCCGGGTTCGAGAGGATGAACCGCAGGGCCATCTCGGCCATGGTCATGCCGGCGCGGTACGAGCGGCTTCAGCGCGTCGGCGCGGGCCACCGACGAGGCCAGGTTCTCCGGCACGAAGTAGGTGCTGCGCCAGTCGTCCGCCGGCCACGTCGATCTCCAGGTCAGCGTGCCGGTCAGGCTGCCTTCGTCGAAGGGCACGCGGGCGATGACTCCGACACCGTTGGCTCGGCAGGTCGGGAACAGCTCGTCTTCGGGGGCCTGATCGAAGATGTTGTAGATGACCTGGACGGCAGTCGACCAGGCCCGACTCGCACGGCCTTGACGCCGTTCCACGGCTCCCAGCGGTTGATGCTGATCCCGAAGGCCCGGATCGAGCCTTCCTGCTTGAGCTCGGCCACCGTGCGCTGCAGGCTCGCCGTCGGCCAGCCAATCGTCCTCCCAGACGTGGAGCTGGAGCAGGTCGATCGTCTCCATGCCCGAGATTCGCCGCGGCTGATGTCGACATAGTCGCCGCATGTAGTCGCGCGGGAAGACCTCCGCCAGCGGCACGCCGCGCCGGCTCGGCCACTGGCGGTTCTTGGGCGGAACCTTGGTCGCCGCGTACAGGCGCTTGTCCGGCAGGGCAGCCATGAGCCGGCCGAGCAGGCGCTCGCTGTGACCGTCACCGTAGGCCTGGGCCGTGTCGAAGAAGTTGACGCCTCGTGCGACGGCCGCTTCCAGCGAAGCGCGCGACTGGACGTCGTCCGATCCGGTCCAGCCGCCCATGCCCCACATGCCGTAGCCGACTTCGCCGACCCGCCAGCCGGTGCGACCGAACGTCCGATATCGCATCGTCCCCGCCTTCCTGCAGAACTGCGGTCCACCGCACCGCCAAGTTGTCCGAGATGAATCGTACTCGTCGGCGCACCTCTGGGTTTGGCGATTGCGAGACGACCGTCGGCGGGTGGCCACTCGGCAGCCCTCGTCCGCCGTTGCCGGCGACTGGGAACCGGGCCGTCCTCTGAGTGGCCATACTGCGCGCAGGACGAAGCGACAGGAGCAACGGGGTCCAAATGGCCGAATGGATCTACTTCCTTCACACGCCGCGGGAGGATTTCGCGGCGACGATGACGTCCGATGAAGAACGCGTGTGGCAGCTCCACTTCGAACGTCTCGAACGGCTTCTGGCGGAGGGAACGCTGGTCATGGCCGGCCCGACATTGGGGCGCGTCAACACTGGAATAGCCGTTATCGAAGCGCCGGACGAAGCGGCGGCGCGGCGCATCATGGCGGACGACCCCGCCATCGCCAGCGGCTACGACGGGCGAGCTGCGCGGCTTCAAGGTTTCGCTGCTCAGGGGCCGGGACTTAGTGGGCACGGATCGCCCCACCGAGACTTACATCCGGGTGACCGTGCGCGGCCTCAAGCAGGCAGCCCGGCGGACTCTTCTCGTCCTGGCTCTGGGTTCGGCCGTGGCCGTGTGGGTATTCGACATCGTCTTCCAGATCGTCGCCGCCTTCACCTTCTTCATGGACGACGCCTGGAGTTATCAGGCCGCCGGTCAGCGAGCGCTGGAGGGGGCAGCCGTCTACGCGCCGTTTCAGACCGCCGGCCCGTATGGTCTCGGATATGCCGCCTGGGGGATTGGCTTCGTGTACCCGCCGACGGCCGCACTGCTCTCCACGCCCCTGGGGCCGTTCGGGTTGGCGGGGATCCTCATCCTGTTCGTGGCGGCGTGGCTTGCGCTCGGCATCCTTGCGGCCCGCGTCGCACGCGAGAGCGGACTGTCTCATCCAGCCGCGGTGGCCGTGGGCCTCGTCACCTTCGTGTCCGGCCCGGCGATCAACGCCTGGACCTCCGGCAACGCGAACCTTCTCGTCGCCGACGCCCTGCTTGCCTCGTGGCTATGGTCGAGGTCGAGCGGCTATCTCGCTGTGATCGGCGGGCTGATCAAGATCTACCCGGGCGCCGGTCTAGTCTGGACTCTGCGACGCCATCAATCGGTGAAGGGTCCGATCGTGCTCGGACTCGCAGTCACGGCGTTGTCAGTTGCGCTCCTCGGGATTGGCAGCTGGCACGACTTCCTCCTGGCCGTGGAGAACGGCCGATCTACCTCGTGGTGGTTCGTGCCCTCGCCGGCGCAGGCGATCGGCCCCGGAATACGGCACGGTCCTCGGCCTCGGGCTCTGCCTGCTCGCGCTCGCTGGGGTATGGCGGTTGGGGATGGACGAAAATCGCGTTCGCGCTGCTCGGCTGGGCCATGATCCTGCCCGCGCCGGACTGGTGGTCTCACTATCTCGTCGTCCCGCTGGCCGCGGCATTGCCGTGGATATGCGCCTGGGGGTGCCGCTTTGCCGGAGATGACAGACGCCCCGCGGCCGCACTAACCCCCCAGAA
>CAVSEO010000001.1:0-100796 GCA_963727005.1 uncultured Chloroflexia bacterium | reverse complement strand
AACAGCGCGGCCAGCAATAGGGTGGCGAGGCCATCGATCCTGAGCCCGGGGAGCGCGAAGGTCGTGATCGCAAGTGCCAGGCACGCTCCCACGTAGGACAGGAACGCGCGGCGCAGGAGAGCAAGACGCACGGGGCGCCACTCCCACATCAGTCGAGCCTGGAGCCGGTAGGCTGCGACCAGGCCGCGGTTCGTCACCGAACGGCACTCCGACTCAATTGGATCAATTCCCGGGCTCCAGAATGCGCACTTCAACGCCCGGGGCGCGTGCCGCGACAGCCGTCCCGAAGTCCGGTCCCGGCCGCTCGAATCGACGGCTCGCCAGGCGACGCAGACCGAGCGGGAAGAGCGTGCCCCAGTGGATCGGGATTGCGACAGCCGGTGAGATTCGCGCCGCGGCCTCTGCCGCCCGGTCGGGGTTCATATGGCCGGCGCCGAGCCGCGGACCCAGCCACCCACCGGCAGGAGCGCCACCTCGACACGCCCGGCCAGGTCCGTCATGGCTGGAAATAGCTCGGTATCGCCGGCGAAATAGACACCGCTCGATCCCGTGATGAGGACGCCAAGGGCATCTTCTGAAGTCGTGAACAACGAGCGGCGGTGACCGTGTTGGGCATGAACGGCCTCAAGCGTCAAGCCGCCGATTTGCAGCCGATCGCCGGCCCGGACCTCGTGGACGATCCCAGGTGCCGCCTTTGCGACGATCCCCCCGAGCCCGACCGGGACGATGAGCGCAGGCGCACCAGGCAGACCCCGAAGGGACGGCATGTCCAGGTGGTCCCAATGGCCGTGGCTGATGAACACCGCGGCAAGATCCGCGAGGGCTCCGTGGGAAGGGACGGGCCACTGCCGCCGAATGGCGCCGGCCATGTGACCGAGCATCGGATCGGTGAGCACGCGGACGCCGTCGAGATCGACAAGGACGGTCGAATGGCCGAGAAACGTGAGCCGATCGCCCACCTGGCATCCTCCTGCCCTCGCACGCTAACACGCCTCATCGAGCACTGCGACCAACTCGGGAGACCGGGCTGCAGGACGGTCGAACCAGACAGCATCAGCGGGTGTTCGCCTCGGGGCGTCAGCCGGCGACCTTGTCTTCGATGCGCCGGTCGGGGATGAGCCACCAGACGGCCACCGCGACATAGAAGCCGTACGCGACCCAGGAGCTGGCGAAGGCAAGTGGAAGCGCCACCGCGTAGAGCACGACCGAGACCTTGCCTTTGAAGTCACTGCCGACAGCCGTGGCCAACGTCGATTCACGGCCGTGGCGAGCGATCAGCGCGCGGGTCAGCAGGTAGTAGGCGACGGCAGCCATCAGCAGGTCGGCGCCGTAGAGCGCCACCGGCCAGGCCGCGAAGCTCGTCTTGCCCGACCCAGCTCGTGCCGAACGGGATGAGCGACAGCCAGAAGAGCAGGTGCAGGTTGGCCCACAGCGTCCGACCGTCGACGCGATCGACCACCGACAGCAGGTGGTGGTGGTTGTTCCAGTAGATGCCGAGCCAAACGAAGCTCAGCACGTAGCTGGCGAAGACCGGCGCCAACGGCCGCAGCGACTCGAGCGTGGCGTCTTGCGGCGGCTTCAATCCCAGGACCATGATCGTGATCAGGATCGCGATGACGCCGTCGCTGAACGACGCCATCCGGGTCTTGTCCACTCGTGTCTCTCCGGTGCGGGCAGTGCCGGCTCTGACGTCGGCTCCCGACCGCGATCGTACTCCCCGACGATGAGGCGCTCCAGGATCGTTTCCACTGGGTTCAGCCTGTTCGGGCCGCACGGCCCTCGGCTCGCATGTGCCGCCGGCTGTAGGGTTCGAGTGATCGCTCCCGTGGTGGGAGGCCGATACCTGCAGGAGGAACGGTGGCAGCCGCGAATCTGCAATCGAGTCTCGGGCACGCGGCGGGTGCACTCGTCGACCGAGTGATCGGAACGCAAGCCCCACAGGGTCCTTTCCCTCTGCCGTTTCGACCGGAGCGGCGCGAGGACGTGCCGGGGAGGGCATGGGGCCGTCTCGAGGCGACTTGCGGTGAACTGAACCTCGAACGGATACTCGTCCTGCCCCCATTCGGCACGCGTCCCACGTTCCGGCGCCGAGTCTGGGCACCGGCCCGCGTTCTCGCGGTTGGCAGCCTCGCCATCGGACTGTGGACCGACGAGGGGGAAGCGGCCGACCGACTCGAGTACCTGCCCCTGGCGGACGTCCTGGCGATCGACGACCGAACTGTCTTGCTCAACGGTCGGTTAACCGTTGTTGGGCCAACCAGCCGCGTGGTCGTGGCGTACAACACCACCGCGAGGACACAGCTCCGGGACAGCATCGCCTGGCTTCGCCGCGCCGTCGCGGGCTCGGAGGTGCCCGTTCGGGAGACGTTCGTCTGGATGGCGGCGTCCGAAGCACGTGACCGGCCGCGGTCGGAACTCCCGCACAAGTGGGCCTACATCCTGAACCAGCGCGACGACTTGCGGATCGATCCAGTCGGGCAGGAGATGGTGGCCGTCGGAGACGTCGCCGAGATCGGCCACTCCCGCGGGCCGGCGACGGGCGTCGCGCTCCTTGGCTCTCGGGAGCTCGTGATCGCGGCGGAGCCGTCCGAGTGGCTCGATGTCTCTCGATACGGCGTCGATCTCACCGTCGTGCCTCGAAGCCGGCTGAGCGGCATCGGTTGGAGCCGGGGAGAGATCACGATCCGGCTTCAGCGTGACGCCCTGCCGGCGCCACACCGACCGCGACGATCCGCCGGCCGCTCGACGAGCGGCTCTACGAAGCCATGCGTGTGGCATTCGGGGACGCGGTCCCTTTCCTGGAGCCGACGGTGGCTTCCACGCGCGCCTGGCGGCGGCGACGCGATGTCAGTCGGCCTGAGTGAGGGCAAAGAAGAGGGGCTCCCGATAAGATCGAGAGCCCCTTAGCTGCTAGGCAGCTAGAACATCACTGATAGAGATCAGCAGCGATCTTCGGGTCGGTGATGTTCGTCTTGTCGTACCAGTAGAAGCCGGTATCGACCTTGGTGGGCTGGCTCTCGCCCCTGATGGCCTTCATCGCGGCCTCGACGCACTTGGCGCCGATGCCGACGGGGTTCTGGGTGATGGCGCCGAACTCGGTGCCATTGTTGATCGCATCGATCTGCGCCTTGCCGGAGTCGTAGCCGACGACGAGAACCTTGCCGGACGCGTTCGCTTCGGTCACACCCTGAACCGCTCCCTGGGCGCCCTGCTCATTGGTGCCGAAGATGGCGGACAGGTCCGGGTTGGCCTGGACCATCGCCTTCGCGATGTCGGCCGACTTCTGAATGTCGGCGTTGCCGTACTGCGGGTCGAGGATCTTGATGTTCGGATACTTGGCCTTCATCTCGTTGATGAAGCCGTCGCGCCGGCTGGTCGCGGACTCGGCCGTCGGGTCCTGAACGATCAGGCCGACGGTGCCCTTGCCACCAAGCTTCTCACCGAGTTTGTCGGCGGCGGCACCGGCAGCAGCCGCGTTGTCGGTGGCCGCGGTGGTGACCGGCACGAACGGGGCGACACCGGAGTCGAACCCGATCACCGGGATCTTCGCGTCGCTGTACTGCTGGAGGAGCGGCTGGGCGGCCTTGCCATCGAGGGCGGCGAAGCACAGCGCGGCCGGCTTCTTGGCGAGCTCGGTCTGGAGCATGCTGATCTGCTTGTCGACCTGGGTCTCGTCGTCCGGACCCATGAAGTTGATCGTGGCGCCTTCCTTGTCGGCCTCGGCCTGAGCACCGCTCTTCACCGCGACCCAGAACTGAGCCGACCAGCCCTTGGAGATGATCGGAATGTACGGCTTGGTACTAGCTGCGGGAGCGGCTGTGGCTCCGCTGCTGCTGCAACCGGCCACGATCAGGGCGGCTGCAGCAATAGTTAGCAATCGCTTCATTTCCGTCTCCTACCTCACTCTTCTGTGGATTACCTCAACTGGCGGCGAGAGCCGGCGCCAGCTCGAAGGCCGAAAGGAACTGTGCGATCAGGCCCGATTTCTGCGACGCAGAATGTCGAGATAGACCGCGACGATTACAACGACGCCGGCGGCGACCAGCTGCCATTCCTGGGAGATGCTCTTGAGTTGCAGCCCGTCGGCGAGAGTCTTGACAATGAAGGCGCCGATGACGGTGCCGAGGATGGTGCCCTCGCCGCCCGCCAACGACGTGCCACCAATGACGACTGCCGTGATCGCGTCGAGCTCGTAGCCGAACCCAGTTCCAGGTTGGGCAGAACCGACGCGGGCAGAGATGATGACGCCGGCCAGACCGGCGAAAAGACCGCACACGGTGTAGACGCCGATCTTCCAGAACTCCACGTTCACGCCCGAGAGGCGGACCGCCTCCTCGTTGCTGCCGAGCGCATACGTGAACCGCCCCAGGGCTGTCTTCGACAGGATGAAACCGGCGACGATGGCGGCGGCGAAGAGGATCAGGGCGATGTTGGGGATCGTCAGTCCGGGGATGATCTGACCGATGAACGACCCCATGACGGTGTCATGAAGAGACGTTGCATTTGAGAAGTAGATAGGATGGAGGTCCGATATCACCAGGGCAAGGCCTCGACACACGTTCAGCATGCCCAGGGTGGCGATGAAGGGCGGCAGCTTCAAGTGGGCCACCAGGAATCCGTTCATGAAGCCAATGAACCCGCCCGTGAGGATGCCGGCTGCCACGCCGACGGGCACGGGGAGATTCCAATTGACCATGACTACACCCGTCATGACCCCGGCCAGCGTCATGTTGGTGCCTACGGACAGGTCGATCCCGCCGGTGATGATGACGAACGTCTCACCCAGGCCCAGCACCCCAGCAACCGCCGTAGCCACGAGGATGGTGTTGAAGTTGCTGAAAGTGAAGAAATAGGGTGAACCCCAGGGCGAGAAGCTGAAGAAGAGAATCATCAGCAGCAGCGCCCCAAAGGCGAGAAGCCGTTGCAGGGCGTCGGCGTTCAGCAATGAAGCGACACTGGCGAAGCGGACCGGACGACCAACCGTCTTGTTCACTTAGGACTCCTGGGCTAGGCTGCTGACACGCGCTGCGTCGCGAGGGACATGATCTTCTCTTGGGTGGCCTCCTCCGCCGTCAACTCACCCGTCAAGCGTCCCTCGCACATGACCAAGATGCGGTGGCTCATGCGGAGTACCTCGGGAAGCTCCGAAGAGATCATTACGATTGCTTTGCCTTCGTGGGCAAGCTCGTTGAGCAGGTGATAGATCTCGCTCTTCGCCCCGACGTCGATGCCTCGAGTCGGCTCATCGAACAGCAGGATCTCCGTGTCGGCGGTGAGCCATTTGCCGACAACGACCTTCTGCTGCGTTCCGCCTGACAGGTTCGCGACCTTCTGCGCCAGGCTCGGCGTCTTTATCGACAGATTCCTGACCTGCGTATCCGCGGCGAGGCGCGTTTGAGTCGAGCGGATCATTCCGATTCGATTTAGTGAATTGACGCATCGAGGCGAGGACGATGTTCGTTTCTACGTTCAGCTTCAGAGCGAACCCGTACCGTTTCCGGTCCTCCGACAGATAGCCTATGCCCAACCTGACAGCGTCCGACGGAGCCTTAATTCGGACGGGTTGGCCATGGACCAGAATCTCGCCGGAGTCAATCGTGTCGGCGCCAAAGATGGCACGGGCGACCTCGGTTCGGCCTGCCCCGATCAATCCCGCCATGCCCACGATTTCGCCGCGGTGCACGGTAAAGCTGACGTCTCGGATGTGCCGTCCGCGCTTGAGGTGACGGACCTCCAGAACGACCTCTTGATTCGGTTTCTCGGGAACCTCGGGAGTCGCTTCGAAGATCGTTCGGCCGACCATCATGGAGATGATCTCGTCGATCTTGGCATCCGCTGTGGAGATCGTGTTGATGTAGTGGCCGTCGCGCATGACGGTAATGCGATCCGAGATCTGCTTGAGTTCCTGGAGCCGGTGTGAGATGTGAACGATCCCGACACCCTGCGAGCGCAAGTCGCGAGTAATTCGGAAGAGTTCGGCGATTTCCGTCTCAGTCAGGGCCGCGGTCGGTTCGTCCATGATCAGCACGGCCGCGTTGTATGAGAACGCCTTCGAGATCTCGACCATCTGCTGCTGGGCGACGGTCAGGGCGCCGACGCGCGTGCGAGGATCCAGGCGCAAGCCCAACCTTTCGAACAGCTCGATCGCGCGGGCGTTCAGAGCCTTCTCGTCAAGGACGAACGGCAGTCCGTTGGCTCGAGGCTCGCGACCGATGAAGATGTTCTGCGCGACTGTCAGATGTGGCATCAGGTTCAGTTCTTGATGGATCATGCTGATGCCGAGACGCTGGGCAGCCGCGGTATTGGGAATGTCGACGGAAGCGCCTTTGAACTTGATGACACCCGTGTCCCGACGGTAGACGCCGCCGAGGATCTTCATGAGGGTGGACTTGCCGGCGCCGTTCTCGCCTACGAGAGCGTGGACCTCGCCCGGCAGGAGCTCGAACTTGCAGTCGGCAAGCGCGTGAACGCCGGGGAAGTACTTGTTGATGCCGAACATTTCGACAACAGGCTCAGGCAAGCGTTCCCTCCCGAGGTCAGCATGGCTTGCGACGGTCGAAACTGAGCGAATACGGCGGGCGACGGACCGGCTCGTTCGCCAGGGGTGTTAACGATACCACGGCTGTGGTAACGATAACTGCCTTGTCAACCTGTCGCAGTGGATCGAGTTCTACCGTGTGGAGGCTTGCGTGTTTCTGTTCGGTGGGCTGCGCTTCAGCCGTCGCTGAGTTCCGACCGCCCGGCCGTCGAGGCCACACAGACGCGCGGAGGTTCCGCCTCGAACGAGCCGCGCCCTGCCCGTAGACCGGTCCGCCACGCCGCGCGGTGTTCACTACCCAAAGACCGTGGTTGCGACGAGGCGTCTCTCCGGTCGCTCACTGGTCCTCGATAGGGGTCAGGACCGACTGGGTGTGCCCTGAACCGGCTGGGCCGACGCACCGGCAGGTGCGGCCTCAACCGGCGGCGCGACGAACCAGCGTCGCGAAAGTCGCATCGCGGCCCACACCAGGGCCAGCATGACCGGCACTTCGATGAGCGGGCCCACCACCGTGGCCAGCGCGACCGTCGGCGAGAAGGCCGTGATCGCGATCGCGATGGCGATCTCGAAGTCGCGCCCCGTGGCGTTGAATGCGACCGCCACCGCGTCTCGATACGGGAACCGCAACCGCGACCCGATGAAGAGAACGACGAAGAACATGATCGAGAAGAACAGGGTCATCGGGATCGCCATCTCGAGCACGATGCCGGGACGCTGCAGGATGAGATCGCCCTTGAGCGAGAACATGACGATGAGCGTGAAGAGCAGCCCGAGGATCGAGAGCGCGCTGAGGCCCGGCTTGAGCCGCTCCATCGCCTCCTCGCCACCGCGGCGCGTCACAGCCATCCGCGTCAGTACACCGAGCAGCAGCGGCAGGCCGAGGTAGAGCACCACCGATTCGAAGACGACCAGCACGTCGAAGTTGACGTTGCCGATGAGGAGGCGGGCATAGACCGGGATGAGCAGCATCTGGGCGACCGAATTGAGGGCCACGAAGACCAGAGCCATCGGCGTGTTCCCCTTCGCGAGGAACGTGAAGATGATCACCATCGCGATGCACGGGGCCAGACCATAGAGGACGAGCCCGGTGTGCAGCTCCGGGTCGCTCACGAAGACGTTGGCGAGGCCCAGCATCACGAACGGCGCGACCAGGTAGTTGAAGAAGAGCACCACGCCGAGCTGGCGCGGGGAGCGGAAGGCGTCACCCACTTCCCCCAGATGAACGTTCGTCATCGCCGGATACATCATCGCGAACAGGCCGATGGGCACTCCCAGCGAGATCGCGCTCGGAACGGTCAGCACGAACGTGCCGCCGATGATCGCCTTGATGGCATCGATCGGGGGCGTCAGGGCGAAGTCCGAAATCGAGAGAACCTTCCCGATGCCTATGCCTATCGCCATGCTTATGACGACGAAGAACGGCAGCAGGCGGAAGTCCTCGAGCTTGGCGAGAAGTCGGTTTGCGGTCATCGTCTCAGGCGTCGCTCCGAGCTCAGGCCAGGTCGAAGCGATCGAGGTTCATCACCTTGTTCCAGGCCGCCACGAAGTCCCGCACGAACTTCTCCTGCGAGTCGTCGCTGCCGTAGACCTCGGCGTAGGCACGGAGCTGGGAGTTGGACCCGAAGACCAGGTCCGCGCGCGTGCCGGTCCATTTCAGCTTGCCCGTCGCGCGGTCGCGACCCTCGAACAGGTCGCCGGCTTCCGAGGTCGCCTTCCACTCCGTGCTCATGTCGAGGAGATTCACGAAGAAGTCGTTGGTGAGCGACCCGGGACGATCGGTGAACACGCCGTGCGGCACCCGTCCGGTGTTCGCACCCAGGACTCGCATGCCGCCGACGAGCACCGTCATCTCGGGTGCGGTCAGCGTCAGGAGCCGGGCCCGCTCGACGAGAAGCGCCTCCGCGGGCCTGGCCTGGCCGGCCGCCAGGAAGTTGCGGAACCCGTCGGCTCGGGGTTCGAGCACGGCGAACGACTCGACGTCGGTCTGCTCCGGCGAGGCGTCCGTCCGCCCGGGCGCGAATGGCACCTCGACGTCCAGCCCGGCGTTCCTGGCGGCCTGCTCGACCGCCGCGCACCCGCCCAGGACGATCAGGTCGGCGAGCGAGACCCGCTTTCCGCCGGTCTGGGCGCGGTTGAAGTCCGACTGGATCTTCTCCAGCGCCTTCAGCACCTTCGCCAGCTCCGACGGGTCGTTCACCTCCCAGTCCTTCTGCGGAGCCAGGCGAATGCGCGCTCCGTTGGCCCCACCGCGCCGGTCGGTGCCACGGAACGAGGCCGCCGACGCCCACGCGGCCGAGACCAGCTGGGAGACGGACAGCCCGGACCCGAGGATCGTCTTCTTCAGCGCGGCGATCTCCTGGGCGCCGATCAGCTCGTGAGCGACGGCGGGGACGGGGTCCTGCCAGATCAGCCGCTCGGCCGGAACCAGCGGGCCGAGATAGCGCGAGGTCGGCCCCATGTCGCGGTGCGTCAGCTTGAACCACGCCCGAGCGAACGCGTCGGCGAACTCGTCGGGGTGCTCGTAGAAGCGCCGCGAGATCTTCTCGTAGGCCGGGTCGAACCGCAGCGAGAGGTCCGTGGTCAGCATCGTCGGCGCATGGCGCTTCGAGGGATCGTGGGCATCCGGAACCGTGCCCGCGCCACCTTCCGCGACCCACTGGTTGGCACCGGCCGGGCTCTTGACGAGCTTGTATTCGAAGCCGAACAGGTTCTCGAAGAAGTTGTTGCTCCACTTCGTCGGCGTCGTGGTCCAGGTGACCTCGATGCCGCTGGTGATGGCGTCGCCGCCCTTGCCGGTGCCGTAGCTGCTCTTCCAGCCGAGGCCCTGCGCTTCGAGTGGCGCCGCCTCGGGCTCCGGGCCCACGTTGGTCGCCGGGCCGGCTCCGTGGGTCTTGCCGAACGAATGCCCGCCGGCGATGAGCGCCACCGTCTCCTCGTCGTTCATCGCCATGCGGCGGAACGTCTCGCGAATGTCCTTCGCGGCGGCGATGGGATCCGGGTTGCCGTTGGGGCCTTCCGGGTTGACGTAGATGAGGCCCATCTGCACGGCCGCGAGCGGGTTCGCGAGCTCGCGGTCGCCGTGGTAGCGGTTGTCCGCAAGCCAGGTTGCCTCGGGGCCCCAGTCGGTGTCGTCGGGCTCCCACACGTCCTCGCGGCCGCCGCCGAAGCCGAACGTCTTGAAGCCCATCGACTCGAGGGCGCAGTTGCCGGCGAAGACGATCAGGTCGGCCCACGAGATCTTGCGGCCGTACTTCCGCTTGATCGGCCAGAGCAACCGGCGCGCCTTGTCCAGGTTGGCGTTGTCCGGCCAGCTGTTGAGGGGCGCGAACCGCTGCGTGCCGCGCGAAGCGCCGCCGCGGCCGTCGCTGATCCGGTACGTGCCCGCGCTGTGCCACGCCATCCTGATGAAGAGCGGCCCGTAGTGGCCGAAGTCGGCCGGCCACCAGTCCTGGGACGTGGTCATGACCTTGAAGATGTCTCGCTTGACGGCCTCGAGGTCGAGCTTCCTGAACTCGTCCGAGTACTTGAACCCCTTCCCCAATGGATCGGACAGGGGGGAGTTCTGGTGGAGGATCGCGAGGTTGACCTGATCGGGCCACCAGTCCCGGTTCGACTTGACGGCAGTCTTTTCCATGGCTTCTTTCCGATCGTGGCTTGGTTTGCGGTGTCGTGCGCTGATAGGGTAGACCTTCCCCCTCGAGCGGGGCGTACGCCCGGGGCCCGGCGCGCGTCGCGGCACGGCCCTCCCCTCCAGCAGGCGCAACCTGCCTTGTGCCGGCCGGCATGGACCGTCTAGCCTCCGCCTCACAAACGGCGGCCGGGAGGAAGACAACCATGATCAACGGCGCTCACATGATCGTATTCACACCAGCCGCCGAGGCCACCCGCGAGTTCCTGCGCGATGCCCTCGGGCTTCTCGTCGGTCGATGCCGGAGGAGGATGGCTGATCTTCGCCCTGCCACCGGCCGAAGTTGCCGTCCATCCCGCTGAACAGCCGAGCCACGAGCTGTACCTGATGTGCGACGACCTGGCGGCCACGATGGCGAAGCTGACCGGCGCCGGGGCATCGTTCGAACCGGTACATGAGGAGCGCTGGGGGCGTGTGGCGGTCATGACCATCCCTGGCGGCGCCCAGCTATCGATCTACCAGCCCTCGCACCCGAGGCCCATCGATCGCGTCTGACCGAGTGGGCGGCACTACATCTGCATGGGGCTGCCGATCTGGAAGTAGTTGCCGTCCGGATCGGCGAAGGTCGCGATGGAGACTTCCTGGTCTGCGTCGGGTCCCATCGGGTTGTACGGCTCGCGGACGACGGTCGCTCCGGCCTTGCGGATCCGCTCGAATTCGGCCTTCACGTCCTCGGCTTCGAGGTTCCAGATGAGTCGGCCGGGCTCCTTGTTCGCCCCGTGAACCTCGTCGTGCGGGCCGATCATCACATAGCCGGCGCCGACCATCCAACCGGTGTACGGAGCCTCGTCCCAGCCAGGTTCACCCAGCACCTTCTTGTAGAACTCGACCAATCGGGCGGGGTCATCCGACCCGATCAGGATACCGGTCAGCTTCACGATGGGTCCTCCTGAGGAGCGCCTGAACACGGCCGTCCGGACCAAGGCTTCGCGCGCCACCGAACCAGCCAGGCGCGAACCCCATCTAGTTTCGCGACCGATCCAACTACGGCCCGGATGGCGAAACAGGCTCCGCCGGGTCCCTACCCAACTCGGGGGGCGCCCGCCTGCACCTCGGTGTCGGTTGCGTCCAGGACTTCGCGAACCTTCCGCGCGAGTCGCTCCGGGGTATACGGCTTGGGTAGGAACGCCTGGCGCAGATCGGACCCCTCATCCAGAAACGCCGGGTCCGCGTGACCCGACATGAGGAGCGCCCGCGCCCGCGGAGCGATTGATGAGAGTTCGCGGACAAGCGCGAGGCCGCTCATGCCCGGCATCATGACGTCGCTGACGATCAGGTCGAAGATATCGCCGACCCGACGTACGACCCGGATCGCCTCGGCGCCATCCGCGGCCTCGTGAACGGTGTATCCACGAGCGCGGAGTCCGAGCACGGCCAGCCGGCGTACCCGAGGCTCGTCCTCGACGACGAGCACGGTCTCGGTGCCGCTGGAGACCGCAGGCGCCGATGAAGCCACCGGTCGAAGGTCGGCCGGTCTGTCCTGGCTGGGCAGGTGGATTCGGAAGATCGTCCCCTGACCCGGCTCTGAGTAGACGTCGATGTGGCCGGAGAGTTGCTTGACGATGCCGTGGGATGTCGCCAGGCCGAGCCCCGTGCCCTTGCCAAGTTCCTTGGTCGTGAAGAAGGGTTCGAAGAGGTGGGATCGGACCTCCTCGTTCATGCCTTCCCCCGTGTCGGTCACGCTGAGAAGAACATGCGGCCCCGGCACCGCTCCCGGATGCTCAGTGGCGGTTTCGGCGTCGATCAGCTCGTTGGTGGTTTCGATGAGCAGGCGGCCGCCGCCCGGCATCGCGTCGCGGGCGTTGATGCTCAGGTTCACGAGGAGCTGCTCGAGCTGGCCCGGGTCCGCAACTACGGTCTGCAGATCGGCCGCGAGCGCGGTCTCGATCTCGATGTCGTCCCCCAGCAACCGCTGGAGCATCTTGATCGAGTCGGTCACCAGCGAGCTGAGATCAAGACGTACGGGCGCGACGATCTGGCGGCTGGCGAAGGTCAGCAGCTGCCTGGTCAGACTGGCAGCCCGCTCCGAAGCAACGACAACCTCCAGGAGGTCCTGCCGGGCAGGATGGTCGGGTGGCAGCGCCTGCGGCAGATCGAGCTTGCACATCTCTATGTTGCCGAGGATCGCGGTGAGAAGGTTGTTGAAGTCGTGAGCGACGCCGCCGGCCAGCCGGCCGATTCCCTCCATCTTCTGGGCCTGGAGCAGCTGGTTCTGCAGCGTCCGCTGTTCGGTTACGTCCTGGATCAAGGCGTCGTACCCGACCACCTCGCCGGCCTCGTCGAAACGAAGCACGAACGTCTGGCGTACCCAGCGGACCGCTCCATCCTTCCGGCGAAGCCGATGCTCGACCGGCGCGATGCGCGCACCGGTCAGGACTCGCTGCTTGATCTCCTCGACGAGTTCGCGGTCCTCCGGAACCACCAGGCTGTCCCAAAGGCCGGGGTCGGCATTCAGCTCGTCCGGCGTGTAGCCGGTAACCGCTACGGCGCCCGGTCCGTGATTGACGCTAACGGCTACGCCCGTGCTCGATCCGAACGCTGACTATGTAGTTGGTGATCGACTCGATGATGTGGCGGTAGCGCTCCTCGCTCTCCCGGCGTCCCTGTTCGGCTGCTTTGCGGGCCGTGATGTCTTCCGAGATCCCCAGCACGTAGCGCGGCTTGCCATCGTCGCCGAAGATGGGGACTTTGATCGTGTGCATGACGATCACGCCGTCGTTGGGATTGGTGATGGTCTCCTCGGGGATCTCCACCATCTGGCCCGTCTCGACGACCTGCCGATCGAACCGAGCGAAGTGCGCTTCCTCCTCCGGCGGCACCAGGCCCGAGCTGTCCTGATCGACGAGGCGATCCCGCGGGGTACCGAGCATCCTCTCCCCGGCCTTGTTGAGGCGAACGAAACGGAGGGTTTCGGCGTCCTTTACGAAGACCATGACGGGTATGTTCTCGATGATGCTGTCCAGGAATCGCTCGCTCTCCCGAAGCGCCTCCTGGGCCCGCTTCTTGTCGGTGATGTCCTCGTAGGTCCCGAGGAGGCCGATGACTCGGCCGTCCTTGTCCCGGATGGGGACCTTGCTCGTGCTTGCCCAGCCCTCGGAGCCGTCCGGATGGGTCATCGGCTCTTCGTACTCGATCCTCGCCACGCCGCTTCGCATGATTTCCCTGTCGTCGGCGCGATACCTCTCGGCGTCTGCAGGCGCGTGGATGTCGAAGTCGGTCTTGCCGACGATCTCGGCCGGATCGGAGAGGTGAAGGTTCCGGGCGAAGGCGGCGTTGCAGCCGACGAAGACGGAATCCTCGTCCTTCCAGAAGACGCGCTGCGGGAAGGTGTCCAGGACCGACCGGAGCATCTCCTGCGATCTGAACAGCTCGTCCTCGGCACAGCGTCGAGCCGCGATATCGCGAACGCATACTGCGCAGCCGTCCCCGAGTTTGCTGATGCCGATGGCGACGCTGGGTGCGCGGCGATCGAGCTCGGCCCAGCCCAGGTCCTGCTGGTCGGTCAGTGGGTCTCGAGTGATTGCCCGGCCGGTTGCGACGACCCGCGCGCATCTGTCGAAGAGCCCGTCGGTCCAGCTCGGGAACAGCTCGAGAACCCGACGTCCGATCAGCTGGCCATGGGTCAGTCCCACCATGCGACATAGGACTGCGTTGACGTACTCGATCCGGAAATCGACGATGTGCCCGGTCTTCATCCCGAACCGCGCCGATGAAGGCGATGCCGTCGGCCAGGTCGTCGACGAAGGCCAGGTGCAGCCCATCCAAGCCGGGCTGAGGCCCTGCGATCCCATCGACGGCGGCGCGCCTACGGTTCGGCAAAGCGGCGCCCGCATCTTCCGGACGCGGGTGCCGATTGCGGGAACTCATGCTGACTCCGACCGCTCGTGTCCCCCACCAAAGTCTCGACCGAGACCAGCGGCACGGCGAATGGCCCGGCCCTCACTGGTGTTGTCGGCTGATCCCCAAGCTGTCTGGAGTCCCGGCAGGTAGCCCGGCTGCGGAATCAGCTCTTCGTGGAAGCGGCGCCGGCAGCGGTGCTCCTGGCTCGCCGGGCCAGCTCGACGAACGGCCGCAGCCTGCGTGGCCACTTCGGTTCGAGTCCGCCGGAAGGCCTCGAGCTTGTCCTCGTCCGTCCCCTCGACCTCGGCCGGGTCGTCCAGGCCCCAATGGAGCGAATTGTGCTGTCCCGGGAATACCGGGCAGGTCTGGCGAGCTCGATCGCAAACGGTGATCACGTAATCGAACGGCTGGCCGAGGAACTCGGTCACGGACTTGCTGCGGGCGCCCGACCAGTCCAGGCCGATCTCGCCCAGCACGCGCGTGGTGTAAGGGTTCACGCCCTTGGGTTCGGTCCCCGCCGAGAAGACGGCGAACTCGGAGCCCCCGAAGTCCCTGAGCAGGGCTTCGGCGATCTGACTGCGGGCCGAGTTGCCGGTGCAGACGAAGAGGACGCGCGATCGGATCGGCGGACATCTCTGTTTCCTTGCTTGTGAGCCGGGCACGGCCGGCAGCCTGAATTGTCGACTCCAGGTCGTTGAGCTCCGAATCGAGGCGGTCCAGATCGGCTCGCTGGCGCTCCACGGCTGCGCGCTGGCCGGCGATCAGCGGCGCCAGGTCCCGGTCGATCTCGCCGCGCTCCACGCACAGCGCCGCAAGCCGTCCGGCATCCACCGGAGCGAGCCCGAGCCGCCGAAGCACGACGATCAGCCGCAGCCGGGCGAGATCGCCGGCTCCGTACTCGCGGTAGCCGTTGCCGAGGCGCGGCGCAGGCGGCAAGACACCGGTTTCCTCGTAGAAACGGACCGCCGACGGGGCTATCCCGGCACCTCTGGCGAGCTCGGCGACCTTCATGGGCGCACGCTACACCTTCAAGTAACTAGAAGGTCAAGGGGCGGTGCGTCCTGCGGGCGGCGCTGCGGCGAGTGGCGCGGTGGCGAGTGGCGCGGTGCCGGAGCTGCCCAGCGAAACCGCGAGCATCGCCGCCGGGCGAGCGGCACCCGGAGAGATCTCCCCCGCCACCTCCCGGAACCGGGCCACCGCGTCGGGGCAGAGCGAGTACCAGATCGATGTTCCTTGACGCTCGCCGGTAACCCAACCCGCCTCCCGCAGAACCTTCAGATGGTGCGAGATCGTCGGCTGGGCGACTTCGCAGCACGCCGTGAAGTCGCAGGCGCAGATCTCCCCGTCCTGGCTGAGCTGGCGCAGGATGGCCAGCCTCGTGGGATCCGCGGCGGCCTGTAGAAGAAGGATGTCGGGATTCGTCTGGCGCTTCATGGCGTCATCATATCGACCAGCATAGATATTGACAAGTGTGAATGTATGCCCTAAAGTACGCTTCGAAAGGAGCCACCAATGTCCATGTACTACAGTCCGAAGATGGTCAAGCTGCTCAACGACGAGCGCATCCGCGAAGCCCAGGAGGCTCGGCGGATAGGTCCCCGGCGGACAACCGCGTCACAGTCCCGGTTCGCCGGTCTGACCGGCCGGCTCTTCGCCCGCCGCACCTCGCCCGCCCCAACCGCCTGCTCCTGCTGAGGGACTCCGATGACAGACCAGATCCACGAGACGGTTCGCCGGCACTACGGCGAGGCCGCGCTGAACGTGCTCAACGGCGCGTCCTGCTGCTCCGATTCCGGCGAGTACGGCAGCGGGCTGTACTCCGCCCTCGAGCGCGACGAGCTGCCGGACGCGGCGGTGATGGCCTCCCTTGGCTGTGGGAACCCGATCGCGGTAGCGGACCTGCACGAAGGCGAACGCGTCCTGGACCTGGGTTCCGGCGGCGGCATAGACGTGCTGCTCTCCGCCCGCCGCGTCGGCCCGACGGGCCGCGCCTACGGCCTGGACATGACCGATGAGATGCTCATCCTGGCCCAGCGCAACGCCGCCCAGGCCGGGGCCACCAACGTCGAGTGGCTGAAGGGCCAGATCGAGGCGATCCCGCTCCCGGCCGCGTCCATCGACGTCGTCATCAGCAACTGCGTCGTGAACCTCGCCGCAGACAAGCCGGCGGTGTTCCGCGAGATCGCGCGTGTCCTTCGGCCGGGCGGCCGGATCGGCATCACCGACATCGTCGCCGACGACACGCTGACCACCGAGGAGCGGGCCGCCCTGGGGACCTACACCGGCTGCATCGCCGGCGCCCTCTCGTTCTCGGAGTTCCGCTCCGGGCTCGAGCAGGTCGGTCTCGCCGACGTCTCGCTGACCGTCAGCCATCAGGTCGCCGACCGCATGTACAGTGTCATCGTCAAGGCGACCAAGCCGGCTACGGCCGCGGAACCGGTGGCGATCGCCACCGGCGCCACCGCCGCCTCGAGTGGGGGTTGCTGCGGATGATCTCGATCGAACCCGCCCTCGACGACCGATCGGACCCGCCATCGAGAGCCTCCTGGAGGCCAGCGGGCTGCCGACTGCCGGGTTCGAACTTGCGGCCGCGACTGCCATCGTCGCTCGCGACGAAACCGATGACCGCGAGATCGTGGGCTGTGCCGCGATCGAACCGTATGGCTCGATCGGGCTGCTTCGATCGGTCTGCGTCGCTCCCCACCTTCGGAACACCGGCCTGGGACACCGTCTCGTCGCCGAAGCGGAGGCCACTGCGACCAGCCTCGGCATCGGACAGCTCTACCTGCTGACCGAGACCGCCGGCGACTGGTTCCCGCGGCTGGGTTACTCACTGATGGCGCGCGACACCGCTCCGGCGCAACTCCGTAGAGTCTCCCGAGTTCACCGGAGCGTGCCCGGATAGTGCCCTGTTTCTCGGCAAGGTCCTCGATCGGTACGGCCGCCGTCAGGCGGTGAGGGTTCGCCGTGCCGGTCGAACGACGGCGGCCCCGATCGTCAGAACGCCGAGGAAGACGAAGAAGAGGGCGAAGGCGTCGACCTTCACGCCGCCCAGGGCCATGGCTCCGGCGACCAGCCCCGTCGCGCCGAGCACCGTGGAGAACCAGCGAACCGGGACTCCCGCGACCACGCGGACTCACGTTGAGGCCGAGCATTCCGGCGCCTACGACGGCGACCGAGGCGTACTCGGCCGTCCCGTTCGGCAAGGCCAGCGCGGCAAACGCAAGGAAGAGCAGCCCCCAGCCGATGTCGTCGAACCTCTTCTCCAGGTCCCGTTTCCGTTCGTCCATGTCGTCCCCTTTCTCGCTAATGTCGTCACCCGTTGTCAAGACAGTTATCGAAATATCGAACCATGAGCACCAGGAAAGCCAGCTCACGACTCGGTCCCCCGGAGGAACCGATCGACCACGTCGAGACTCTCGGGATTGGTCGAGCAGAAGATGTGCTGGCCGCGGCGCTCGCACCGGATCAGTCCGGCGTTGCGCAGTTCCTTGAGGTGATGCGAGACGGTCGAGAGCGAGAGATCGAACTCCCGGGCTATCTCCGTCACGCTGTTTCGCAATTCCTCCGACGAATGCGCCGAGTCGTCGGCGCAGGCGCTTCGGACCACCTCGAAGATGGCGAGCCGGCTGGGGTCCCCGAGAGCTCTGAAGATCTTTGCGAGATCCTCTGTTCCTGTCTTCGTCGCGTCCATCTCCACCCGGGCCGATATTTCGATAGTCGTGATAGTGTCGTACTGTACGCCACCCACGTCCCATGTCAAGGGTCCATTGTTGCGGCCCGCACGCCGCTCCCGACTGAGGTGATGACTCCGCCGGCCGGGCGGACGACGATATCCGTACACCTCCAGAGGAATAGTCGATGCCCGATCCGCAATCCCCGCCTTCAGGCCGTCTGCCGGCCGTCTACCTGGGCCACGGCGCGCCGACCCTGGTCGACGATCCGATCTGGCCGGTGGAGCTGGCCGGCTGGGCCGCCGCCATGCCGCGCCCGAAGTCGATCCTGACGGTAAGCGCTCACTGGCAGTCGGCGCCGCTGACCCTGGGCGCAACGGATCCTGCGCCGCTCGTCTACGACTTCTACGGCTTCCCGGAGGAGTACTACCGCATCCGCTACGACTCTCCCGGCGCACCCGAGCTGGCGGCCCGGGTCAAGGCGTTGATGCCCGCCGGGCGAGCCGGTCGTCCAGCGGCCGGAACGCGGCCTGGACCATGGCGCGTACGTGCCCCTGCTGATGATGTATCCCGACGCCGACATTCCGGTCCTGCAGATGTCGATGCCGGACCTGCAGCCCGAGCACCTCTTCGAGATCGGCCGGCGGCTGGCGCCCCTGCGAGACGAGGGAGTGCTGATCATGGGCAGCGGCTTTCTGACCCACGGCCTGCCCTTCGTCCACCAGTACTGGGACGGCCGGCCCGGGGCGCCCGAATGGTCGAAGGAGTTCGACCTGTGGGCGGCCGAGAAGCTCGAGCGGGGCGACCTGGACGCGCTCTTCGATTTCCGCAACCAGGCGCCGGGCATGCCTTATGCCCATCCCACGGTCGAGCACTTCGCGCCGCTCTTCGTGACGCTCGGCGCAGCCACGGAACCGGGCTCGGCGCCCAAGTTCACGATCGAAGGCTACTGGCTGGGGCTGGCCAAGCGTTCGTTCGAGGTCAAGTAGGCAAGGGAGAGTGGCGTCGACGTCAACGGTCAGAGTCGGGTCGATCGTCCTGCGGGTGGACGATCTGCGCCGCCAGGTCGAGTTCTGGTCGGCGGCGCTCGACTACGAGCCTCGCGGCGAGGCGGGCGGCGACTTCGCGCTGCTGCGCCCCCGAAACGGCATCGGGCCGAACCTCTCCCTCGACCAGGTTCACTCCGAGCTTCATCTGCCGCCCCGCATCCACCTCGACCTCTACGCGGAGGATCAGGCCGGGGAGGTTCGGCGCCTGATCTCCCTGGGCGCGACCGAGGTGCATTGGGACAAGCGGCCGCCGGACGCGGACTACGTCATCCTGGCCGACCCGGAGGGCAACCGCTTCTGCGTCGTGGACGCGCACCGGTAGCCGCCGCCGTCTCTTGACTCGCCCGGAGGCGGCCACTAGCATTCCGCTAATTCCGACACAGTTACTCAGGATTAGCGAGAGGGCCCGATGAGCTTCGCCCAGACGGTACTGCTGGCGGCCTTTGCCGGCGGGACGATCTTCCTTGGGCTACCCGTCGGCAGACTGAGAGGGCTTTCACGGCGATGGCAGGCGGCCCTGACCACGGCCGCCGGTGGGGTCATCCTGTTCCTCATATACGACGTGCTCGCCCAGGCGGTCGAGCCGGTCAAGGAAGCCCTGACGACTGCGCGTGACGGCGGATCGGCCGGGCCGTTCGTTGCCGATGCCGCCGCCCTGGGCTTCAGCATCGCCCTCGGGCTGCTGTCGGTCACGTACCTGACCTCCCGAATGGCGGCTCGCGGAAGCGCCGGGATCCCAATCACGCCGCGCCAGGTCGCGCTCGGGACCGCGGTGGGTCTCGGTCTTCACAACTTCTCCGAGGGCCTGGCCATCGGCCAGTCGGCGGCGACGGGCGCCACGGCCTTCGCCGTGATCCTCGTCATCGGCTTCGCCCTGCACAACGCCACGGAGGGCTTCGCGATCGCGGCGCCCTTGGGCCAGGGCGAACTGCCGAGCTGGAGCTTCCTGGGCGCGGCCGGCGTCGTCGGCGGCGGACCCACCTTCGCCGGCGGAGTGCTCGGCTACGCGATCGTTTCGCCGATCCTCTCGATCCTCTTCCTGGGGCTGGCGGCAGGTGCCCTGATCTTCGTCTTCAACGAGATGATGTCGGTGGCGCGCCGCTTCTCGTTGCCGATGGTGACCGGAGTGGCTTTGACGATCGGCCTGCTGGCGGCCTTCGGCACGGACTTCATCCTCTCCGCGGCCGGGGCGTAGGACAGGGCCTAGACGGCGACGACCGGGTCGATCGGATAGTCGAAGAGAGCCTCAGGGCCCGAGGCGGTCAGGCGATAGACGTCTTCGAAGCGGACGCCCCCGAAACCCGGGATCGCCAGGATCGTATGGCCGATCGTCACGGTCATCCCATCGAGGAGCGGCAGGTTCTTGTGAGGCGGGATGATCGTCGAGGCGGGCGGCTCCTCGAAGCGCAGGCCGATGCCGTGGCCGATGCCGTAGACCTGATAGTCGGCCAGGCCGTGGCGGGCGCAAACCTCTTTCGCCTTCCCGTCCAGCCCGGCGGTGGTGATGCCGGGACGCATCGCCGCACGGACGTCGGCGACGATCTCCCGGTAAGTGGCCAGAAGCTCGGCCTGGCGGGCGTCCGGCTCGCCCAGGACGAAGGTTCGAGCCAGGTTGGCGCAGTAGCCGTCGACCTGGGGCGTGAGATCGATCAGGACGAGCTGGCCGCGTTCCAGCGGCGCGGGACTCAGGCGGCCGTGGAGCATGCAGGTTTCGATTCCGAAGTTCACGTAAACCGGCGTGCTCGTCCCCTCGGCCCCGGCTCGCATCATCGCGTACGTGGCCTCGGTGGCGATCTCCTGAGCGGTGATGCCCGGGCGGAGCAGCTCGCGCGCCCGGTCCATCCCGACGCCGGCGATCCGCTGGGCCTGGGTCATCAGGCCGATCTCCTCGGCGTCCTTGATCATTCGAAGGGGATCCATCACCGGGTCGGACGAGACGACCTGCACCTCCGGGTTGACCTGGCGGAACAGGTCCACCAGGAACGCGGGCGTGTCGAACCACATCTGAATCCCGACGCGCGGCCGGCCGTCCGGGCCCGCGGGGATGCCGGCTGCCGCGGCCTCGGGTACCAGCTCGCGGATCCGGCCGACGACGTCGTTGATCTGGCCGCCCACGCTGCCGAAGACCCGGATACGCCCGTCGGCGACCGCGGCCCGCAGTTCGGGCTCCTCGCCGGTGAAGGCGATCAGCTCGGGCGGGCCCTGGAACGGAATCAGCGCCCGAGGCTGGGTTCGATCCTCGCCGAAGAGATAGCGGTAGTCGTCGTGGTTGAGGACGACGATCGCGATGAGACCCCGCTCGCGCATGCCTGCCTGGACGCGCGCGATGCGCTCGTATCGAACATCCATCCGGGCGCTCCAGAGTGCGGTGAGTTGGACGGAGGCGCCGTGCCAGATGGCGGCGGCGCCCGCCAGCATAGCTCAGGGCAGAAGCGGCCCGACCCGGTATGGCGGAGAGTCCCGACTCGTGTCAGAGGCCGAGCAGGCGGCGTTTGGCGGCCGCGAACTCCTCGTCGGTCAAGGCGCCGCGATCGTGCATCTCGACAAGCTCGCGCAGACCCGCCGGCTGGCTACCGGCCGGCCCGGGGCCCGGAGCCGGAGCCGGGGTGCCCCGGCTATACCCAACGACTACGGCCACCAGCACCACTACGACGAGGAAGCCGAGCAGCATGGCCGGAAGTATCCCCCAGGATCCGTCGACGCCCATCCCGAACATGCCGCCGCGATAACCGCGCATCATCGGGCCGATGACCACGTGACCGCCGTTGCCGCCGCTGTTGATGCCGACGTTGTAGGCAACGACTCCGACAGCCACGACCGCGGCCACCGCGACCACGGCCTCCGAGTAGGGCCAACGCACCCTTGCGTTTCATGCTTACACCAGTGCGATTCGAGTTCCAACGCGACCGATTATGCACCGTGCCACTGAAGTATCCCTGAAGGCTCCGGAGCGGGGCGGCGAGGCGGCGGGGCGGCAGGCGCAGCGGCATGGACCGATTCGGTGTTCGGTCGATTGATACCATGGAGCCCCAAAGGAGGGAGCCAAGGGGATGGCGGCGGACGACATCACGGGATCTGGGCCGGCCTTGCCGGGCGACGATGCCCGTCCCGGCGAGGGCGCCACTCCGGCCTCGGGGCCGCCACCGGGGTACGCGCCGCCTGGGTATGGCGCCGCCGGGTACGGGCCACCCGGGTACGCGCCGCCCGGGTACGGGCCGCCAGGGTATCGCGCCGCCAGGGTATGGGCCGCCAGCGTTCCCACCGCCGAGGGTATGGGCCGCCACCCGGGTACATGCCGGGGTGGGGTGCGCCCGCGCCGGGCGGCTGGCCGGGGAACCCATACGCACCGGGTGGCTGGGGATACCCGCCCGCCTTCGGGTTCATGCCCTTCGTGCCCCCCGGTCCGGCGCCGGGCCTGAGCTGGGGCGGCATCGGCGTCCGCTTCGGCGCGCTTGTTGTCGATGCCGTGATCATCGGTGTCGCGGCGGTCATCGCCAGTCAGCTCTCGGAGGCCGCCGGAATCAGCCACTACGCCGGCGGCTACGACTCCTACTCCTCCGCCGCGATCGCGATCGAGTGGATCTTCATCCTCTTCGCGGTCTGCTACCACCCGGCCTGCTGGTACGCCTTCGGAGGCTCGGTCGGACAGCGTGCGCTGGGACTGCGAATAGTGAGGGCGTCGGATGGTGGGAAGCTCGGTCTGGGGGCGGTCGTCATTCGCTACCTGATCTTCGCGGTCTGCACCGGCACGGTGATCCTCGGCATCGTCGCGGCGGCGATGGCCAACGAGGACCCGTTCAAACGCGCCTGGCACGACGAGGCGGGCAGATCGGTGGTCGTCAGGAGGGCCTGACCCGAAACGCCACAGGCGATCCACCCGGGCCGCTACCCTTTGCGGTAGTTGCCGGCAGCAGCGGCGACCCCAGGAGGATCGAAGTGGCGGAGACGCAGGACCGCCGACGGGCGGCGCCCCGGAGACTCAACCCAAGCCGCGCAGCGCGCTGCAGATCGGCCTGTTCAACTATGTCGGCAACCGCTGGGGCCCCAAGGACCCCAAGGCCAGGTTCATCTTCGACATCGCCATCTGGATTCCCCCGCTCCTGATCCTGGCCATTCTGGTCAAGCTTTCGCAGGGCTAGTCTCAGCCCGGTCGATGTCGCAGGAGGTCGTCCTAGGTCAACGGCCGGTCGGTCCGGCTGCTCCTGGAAAGGCCGCTTCGAGCCCGCATCCACTGAGCCAAAGCCAGGCGAGCCAGAGCGACGCGCCCAGGCCCGGACGGCCGGAATGGGGATCCGTTCAGGACGCCGTGTCCGGGCGTCCTATCGAGCAGGATCAGGCCCGGCGCGAGCAGCGGCATCAGCAGGAACAGGGTGAGGAGCACCGGGTTCGGCCTGCTCGGCAGCGACGGCAGCGGACCGACGACCGCCAGGCCCGACCAGGTGACCACGAGCTGCGGCGGGTTCGCGCCCGTACGTGACGACATCGCGAGGGCGGTGCTGTTGGTCGTCGAGAGCCCGAAACTGACTGGGCCGTTGCCGGTGACCGCCGAGGTCACGTCGACGCTCGTCCACGTGCTGGCCGTGACCTTGCCCGAACTGCCGAGCTTAGTGGCACCGAAGAGCGGCGCGTTGGAGTCGGTGATCGTGGTCTCGCCCCAGGTCGTGTCGGCGACCGGGAAGACGTCATAGCCCGTCGATTGAGCGCTGGTGGCGAAGACGCGCAGCGTGGCCGAAGTCACCGTTCCGGTGACGCCCGTGACGTTGAAGGTCAGGTAGGAGCGGACCACCGGCGAGCCATCGACCCTTATCTGGGTTGACGCGCCGAAGTTAGTGGTCGGCTGGGAAGCGTCGACGTAGCTGTCCGCGGTCGGAGTCAACGTGCCGCTGCCGGGGGTCGGCGTTGGGGTCACCACCGGCGTGGGTGTCGGCGTGGGTGTTGGGGTTGGCGTCGGTGTGGGTGTTGGGGTTGGCGTCGGTGTGGGTGTGGGTGTCGGCGTCGGTGTCGGTGTGGGGGTCGGCGTCGGTGTCGGCGTTGGCGTCGGGGTGGGGGTCGGCGTGGGTGTCGGCGTCGGGGTCGGCGTTGGGGTCGGGGTTGGCGTTGGGGTCGGGGTCGGGGTTGGCGTCGGGGTTGGCGTTGGGGTCGGGGTTGGCGTTGGGGTCGGGGTTGGTGTCGGGGTCGGCGTCGGCGTCGGGGTTGGGGTTGGCGTTGGGGTCGGGGTTGGTGTCGGGGTCGGCGTCGGCGTCGGGGTCGGGGTTGGCGTCGGGGTGGGCGTCGGGGTCGGGGTTGGCGTCGGCGTTGGGCGTCGGGGTCGGCGTCGGGGCCCCCGAGACGTTGTGGCAAGTGCCCGACCCGCTGTCGGTGAAGCTGCCGTCCACCGGGAGGAACTGCCAGTTGTAGCTGCCGCTGTGGAGAGTCAGCCGGAGAACGCCGAACGACGTCGTATCGCGAACGACGCTATTGGCCGCCACCGCGGCGATCGAGGTGTGGTTCGCGCCGCCCGTGCCAACGGTGATCTCGGTGATTCCGTTGACGGGGTCCGCAACGCCGGCCGGCGTCTGAGGGGCAAACCGCTCGTAGATGTGGTCGTGGCCGTCGAGGACCAGGTCGGCGTGAGCCGCGTACAGCTGCGTCCAGATCGACTTCGTGTTGTTGTTGGCCCGGCCACCGGAGCTGAATAGCGGAATGTGCCAGTAGGCCAGGATGCACTGGTTCTGGTGCGCGGCCAGGTCGGCGGCCAGCCACTTGCCCTGGGCCGAAGTGGCCGAGCAGCCGCCGGCACTCGAGCAGTTCGAGTTGATCGCGATCAGGTGCCACGCGCCGAGGTCATAGCTGTAGTAACCCGCGCCCTGGCTGCCTGCCGCAGCCCCGAAATAGGCGAAGTAACCCGCGGCATTCGCGTTCGCGGTTGTGCAGTCGACAGCCCCGCTGGTCAGGTACTCGTGGTTGCCGACAACCGGGTGGGTGATCGCCTTGACACGCCCCCAGCTCGCGTCGTAGGAAGCCTGGAATGCCGCGAGGCTGCCGCAGTAGTACTGGTTGTCACCCAGCGAGAGGACGGCGCTGTAGCCGCCGCCGACCAGCAGGTTGGAGACGGCACCCTGCCGGCAGGTGTCCTGCGAGCCGCTACCGCTACCGATGCCGTTGTTGAAATGCGAGTCGTTCGGATCGCAGGCGATGTCGCCGGCGGCGGCGATCACGGGATCGGAGGCCGCGGCCACCTGGCGCATCACGGACGGGAACGTCACGAGCCATGTCAGCGCGAAGGCCACCACCAGCATTGCCTTGGTCCTGCGAGCCCACCGGAGCCGGGCGTTCCGGCCGAACGGCACAATCGAGCGCGCGCTCGGGACCGGCCCGGCTTCGACTCTTCGCATTGCGTGCTTCCCCTTTGGCTGGACGGCACGACTGCCCGGCGAGAAGGAAGGTGGCGTCGTGGTGCCAAGCGGGATAGTGCAGTGAAGTAGTGACTATTTAGTAGGCCGTTCTACCTGGTGGTTACACCGATCCATGGTGCGGACCTACGGCGCCCCGTCGTTGTGGAGCGCGTCCAGGTAAGACCCGTAGCCCGAGGCACTGGCCCATTCCGTGGCGCTCTCCACGGCGGTCCCCTCGCCCCATTCATTGAAGGTGGTGACAAGCTGCCACGGCTCACCCGAGGCAACCATGGCCCGGATATCGGCCTGCCAGCGAGTCAGGTCTCGGGCCAGTCGCACGCTGCCCGTCGCGAGCCAGAACCCGGGGCTGATGCTGAAGCTGCGGCCGGCCTGGTGGTCTTCGGCCACGGCCGGCGAGTACTGATGCCAGCTGTTCGGCTGGTCGGCGCAGCCCAGGTAGCCGGCGAAGACCTTCAGGACGATGTAGTCCTGGGCCGAAGCGTTGCCCTGGGCCCATCGACTCGCCATCCCGCAGCCGTCCGAGGGCCCGGCATAGACGAAGACGACGGGGCGTCCGTTGATCTTGTACACGCTCGGGTCCGAGGCGTACCGGCTATTGATGTAGGCGAGGTCCGAGGCGATCTGGCTTGGCGAGGGGTCGGTCGTGCCTTCGGGCTCGTAGTAGAAAGCCCAGTGGAAGCCGGTCCCGGCGGCCACGGAAAGCAGGGTTGGGAACCTGGCGTCGGTCGCCGAGCCCTGGCCCCACCAGGAGGCGATACCCACGCTGATCTTGCCGTACTGCATTGCCTGGATCTGCTGGGCGACGATCGACTTGTTCGAGCCGTCGTAGAAGCCGGCCGAAGGATGGTAGTGCGTGAACGGGTCCAGGCCGGATTGGTTCCAGGCCTCCGGGAACCACGGGTAGTAGAAAGCGGCCCTCACCGGACCGCCTGAAGGCGCGGTCGGGGTCGGAGTGGGCGTCGGGGGTCGGGGTAGGCGTGGGGGTCGGAGTCGGCGTCGGGGTTGGCGTTGGGGTCGGAGTCGGGGTTGGCGTCGGGGTGGGAGTCGGGGTCGGCGTTGGAGTCGGGGTTGGCGTCGGCGTCGGAGTCGGGTCGGGGTCGGGGTGGGAGTGGAGGAAACCACGGTCAGGACAAGAAGGGGCGGGTGCGACGACTCGCGACTGGCCAGGTTGATCGCGGTGGCGTCGTTGTCCGTCAGGGCGAGACTCACGAGACCGTTGCCGCTGACCAGCGCACCGACGTCGATGCTGGCGGCGCGTCCGGCCGTCAGCGGACCGGAGGAAACGGCTGCCGCGTCGATGGCGGGCGCGCTTGCGGCCGTGACGGAGCTTTCCGACCAGGTCGTGCTTGCGACTCGATGGACCGACAGGCCCGCCTTGCTGGAGCTGTTGGGGTAGAGCTTCAGCGAGGCGCCGGTGATCGTTCCGAGGGTCGAGCCCATGTCAAAACGGAGGTAGGCCTTCCAGACCGGCGAGCCATCGAGGCGAAGGGAGGTGCTGGAGCCGTAATTCGTTCCAGGGCTCTGGGCATTGACCCAGGAGTCGGCGACCGGCTTGAGCGAAACCGACGTGGCCGCGTTCGCGGAAGACGTGAACGCCACGATCAGAGCCACGACAGACGCGACCGCAACCAGGCGGGCGATCTGCGGCAGGGCTCGGGTCCTCCGTCCGGGTCGGAAGCTGGACATGTGGAAGCTCCAATGGCGTTGCGGTGCTGACGGGCTGGGTGGTCGAGGCGACGGTACCCCTGAATCCGCATGCGGCAGCGGATGCCCACGGGGCTCGAACCGACTGAGTATGCCTCGCCCCATCCGGCCTCCGCTACCGTCCAGAAGGGCCGCTCCATTGGGGTGGGAGCGTGCGTATCCCCGGGTGCCCGGTTCGGGGAATCTGACCTGCCCGTCGTGGCCGACCCTCAGGGGTGGCGCCTGACTACTCGTTCAGACGGGATTGTTCCCGCCCTTTCAGCTGGTACGCCGGTCCCCCCTTCCGCCTGCCGCGACGGTTGCACACCGGGCGCAACAAATCGGCCCTGTGCATCTTCTGGGGGCGCGTTGGCCGTAAAGTCCGACCTCGAAATCGGACGCGCGGTGCCGCCCGACGCCATCTAGCCCTAGCCCGACTACTGGTCTGCCACGAAAGAGGAGGATCCGGTGCGCCCCGCCGATTCACACATCTGGGTGGTCCTGCCCACATACAACGAGAAGGACAACCTGGGACCGATAACCGAGGCGATTCTGGGGACGGTGCCCGAGGCCTCGATCTTGATCGTCGACGACAACTCGCCGGACGGCACGGGCGTTCTGGGCGACCAGATGGCGGCGGCGAAGCCCAACATCGCCGTGCTCCACCGCGAATCCAAGCAGGGCCTCGGTCGAGCCTACGTGGACGGGTTCTGCAGCGTGGAAGCCAGAGGGGCCGGGATCGTCGTCCAGATGGACGCGGACTTCAGCCATCCAGTGCGCTACCTGCCTTCCCTCCTCGAGCCGATCATCGACGGTCGCGCAGACCTGGTCCTGGGCAGCCGATACGTCCCGGGCGGTGTCATCCCGCGCTGGAATCCCGTCCGGAGATTCATCAGCAAGGGCGGCAGCATTTTCGCCAGGGCCGTCCTGCGCCTGCCCGAGCGCGACCTCACCGGTGGCTTCAAGGCGTGGCGCGTGGATCTCCTCGAGTCCATCGACCTCAACGACGTGCACGCCGGGGGCTACGCATTCCAGATAGAGATGACTTTCCGGGCTCACCGTCTCGGCGCCCGCATCCTGGAGGTCCCGATCACGTTCGAGGAACGCCGAGAGGGCGCCTCGAAGATGAGCCGGTCGATCGTCCTGGAGGCGTTCAAGGTCGTCGTGGCGCTTCGATGGGCGGCCGTGCGAGGCCGTGTCCCGGTGGCCAGACCGAGCCGGACGTAGCTCATGGCCGACGTGAGGTTTCGCACCATTCCATCCGCCCAAGCGCCAATCCTCTCGCTCCGACCATCCAGTCATCGTCCAGCTCGTCCCATCCGCCACCGCATCTTCGGGGAGTGCTCTCAATGAAGGTCCTCACACGCCAGGGCAGATCCGCATCGGTCTCGCCTCGGGTGGCCGCTCTCACCAAGTTCCTGTTGGTGGGATTCAGCGGCATCCTCGTCAACGAGATCGTCTACGTCGCCCTGACCGACAACCTGCGCGTCTGGTTCGTCGCTTCGGCCTTCGCGGCGACGGCTTTCTCCACCACCTGGAACTTCGCGGGCAACGAGTTCTGGTCGTTCAGGGGTCGTCGCTTCGCCGGACGGGCCACGGTCCGCTACCTCGCCTACGCGGGCATGAACGTCGCCCTGCTGGGCCTGCGCGTGCCGATGCTGTGGGCGCTTACCGACTTCGGGCGGCTGGGCTCGGCGTCGTCGAACCTCATCACTCTCGCCGCCCTCTTCGTCCTGCGCTTCGCCGTCTCGGACGGATGGGTCTGGCGAAAGAAGGAAGGCGACCTCGCTTCGGCCGAGCTTGGCGGGTCGGCCGTGAAGGCCCCGAAGTACCGCTATGACATCGGCGGCCTGCTCCGGCTGGACTCGGACTCCGAGCTTCCCGAACTGTCCTATTTCCGAACCGAACTCACCACCCCTCCGGACATCCGAATCCGCGTCCACCGGGTGGGCGCGCTGCCGAACCTTCGAGTCCGGATGCGGCGCGATGGCGAGCGCATCACGTACAGGGAGCACCTGGGCGTCCTCGGGGCCGACTTCAACGTGACCATGGGCAACCCCATCACGATTGACGCGTCGCCGCTCCTGGGCCTGTCCCGGCACGTCCTCTACACGAACGTCGTCGAGGCGCTGCTGCGGTTCGTGCTCGTCTCCAAGGGATACGTGCTGCTCCATTCGGCCGGGCTGGAAGTCGAAGGCAAGGCCACCCTGCTCTCCGCTCAGACCGACACCGGCAAGACGAGCACCGTCATCAACCTCGTGCGCGAGCGCCACTGGCGGTTCATCTCCGACGACATGGCGATCATCGACCCGGCCGGCTTCGTCCGGACCTTCCCCAAGCCGATGACGCTCTCCTATCACACCATGACCCGCGCCGTGGACGCCTCCACGCTCAGCCCCAGGAAGCGCATGCAGCTGCAGGTGCAAAGCCGCGTCCACTCGAAGAGCGGCCGCACGGTGGGCAAGGGCCTCGGCAGCCTCAACGTGCCGATCATGTCCATCAACAGCGTCCTCCAGATCATGGTTCCCCCGCCCAAGTACCACATCACCAAGCTGCTGCCGGCCCACATCGCGACCGAGACGCCCATCGCCAACGTCTTCCTGATGGAGCGCGGCGAGCCAGTCCAGGAACGCGTCGAGCTCGAGGCGGCGATCGACCAGCTGATCGAGAACACCGACGACGCCTACGGCTTCCCGCCGTTCGCCACTCTCGCCCCGAACCTCGTGATCGGAGGCGAGAACTACGAGCAGCTTCGAGACCATGAGAGGCGGCTCCTCACCCAGGCGATCTCGAACGTGACGGTGTGGCGGCTGCGAGTCCGCGGCCACGAGTGGGGCGAGTTGCTCCCCAAGCTGATCCTCGGCACCGACGACGACCGCGAGCCGGTCGGCATCCCGATCGAGACCAACGACCGCGAGCCGGTCGGAATCCCGATCGAGCCCGAGGCGCCCGTCACGGTGGCGGCCGCCGAAGCCGGAGGCTACGCCCCGGCCGGTCTGCCGGTTCCGGCACAGGCCCACGCCGAAGTCGCCGCGGCGGCCTTCTCCTACGCAACAACCGTCGGCAGCGATACCTACGGCACGAGCGCGGGAGGTGAGCGCCCTTTTCCGGTCGCGTCAACTTCCCCGGACCGTAGAAAGCGCAGGAAGCCTCCCCGAGACGATGATCCGAAAAGGAGCGGCGGCGGGGCGGCCTCGGCGGGCATAGCCGAGGCCATCGCGATCGAACCCATGGGCGGCCTCCGGCTGGCCGGCGGATTCCCTCTCGTGCCCGACTTCGGAGCGATCCGCGACCGGGCCGTGAGTCGCGTCCGGGCCAATGCCCGGGTTTGGCTGGCCCTCAGCGCCGCGCTCCTGGTAGGGGCGGCGGTTCGGCTGTGGGCCATCGGGTCGATCGGCTTCAACAACGACGAAGCGGTCTACATGGGTCAGGGCGCGTCGCTCGCCGGAGACCCGACCTATGGCCCGTTGTTCGCCATCTTCCGCGCTCATCCCCTGCTGGTGCAGTTCCTCAACTCAATTCCGTTCCGCCTGTTCGGCGTGAACGATGTCACGCCCAGACTGATCTCGGTGGCCTTCGGCCTGGCCGCGATCGGCCTCGCGTACGCCACCGGCGCGCTGCTGTACAACCGCAGAGTCGGGCTCATCGCCGCGGCGGTGATGGCCGTGATGCCCTATCACGTAATCGTCACCCGGCAGGCCCTCCTCGACGGGCCGGAAACGACGCTGTTCCTGCTCAGCATCTACCTGCTTGCCCGATACGCTCGGAGCAGGCAGTCCCGCTGGTTGTATGGCGCGGCCTTCGCCATCGGGCTCACCGTGCTCGCCAAGGAGACGGCGATCCTCCTGGTCCCCGTCGCGATCAGCTTCCTTCTGCTCGCCCCCGAGATCCGGATCTCGGCTCGCCGCCAGATCCTCGCCATCGCCCTATTCGTTATGGCCGTGGCGCCCTATCCGGCCGCCATCTTGATCGGCAAGGGCACCAACGCCGCCGGTTCCTTCGTGGCCTGGGAGGTACTGCGGCAGCCGAACCATACCTGGACCTTCTACGCGGACATCCTTCCCGGGGCGATGGGCCCTCTCGTTCTCATCACCGCCATCGTCGGGCTTGTCTACGTGCTCCGGCGCGGCGGCTGGGAGGACAAGCTGATCCTGGCCTGGATCATGGTTCCACTCGCGTTCTTCGAGCTCTGGCCGGTCAAGGGCTTCCAGTACCTCCTGCCGATCGCGCCCGCTGGGGCGATCCTGGTCGGGGTGTCATTCGACCGCATGCTCACGGCCGCGACCAGTTCGCGGGCGGCCTACGGGCCGGCCTTCGACCGCTTGCTGGCCGCCGCCCCGCCGGCTGCCGCCCCGTCATCTCGCCGGTTGAGACTGCAGCGCAGGGTTTCCGACCTCACAGGCAGCGCCCTGAGACCGGTCATCAGCCGCCTGCCTGAGCGCCTCGGAGACTCGCGCCGGGCGCCCGTTGTCGCGACCGCGGCCTTCCTCGCAATCACGCTCATGAGCATCGCCATACCGACCGCGGAAGCCGTGATCTCGCCCTCGATGAGTGGGTCACTGGCCGGAACCGGCGGCCTGCCGGGTGGCCGCGACGCGGGGCTCTGGATCAAGGAGAACGTCCCCCAGGGGGCGGCGTTCCTGACCACCGGGCCCACGCTGGCCAACATCGTCGAGTTCTACGGGCAGCGACGGGCCTACGGCCTCTCGGTCAGCCCGAACCCGATTCGCCGCAACCCGGCCTACGACCCGATCGTGAACCCGGACAGGGCGCTCCAGCTGAACCAGATCCAGTACATCGCCACGGACATCTGGTCGGCCCAGCGCTCGCCCTTCTTCGATGGGTTGACCAAGACCTACGTGACCCGATATCACGGCACGCTGGTCTACCAGCAGTCGGCCGTGACGCGAGACGCGTCCGGCAAGGTGTCGACGCAGGTCGTCATACAGATCTACGAGGTCCGGCCGTGAGCCTCTTCTCCGTCCGGTCCCCGTTCCGGTACAGCCCCCGGCTGGCACGCCTTGCCGGCCTGGCGATGGTCGCCGGAATCGCGGCGGCGCCGCTTGCGTTCGCCTCTCCGGCGGCGGCGGCCGGCAAGCCCATCCAGCACGTGGTCTTCCTGATGCAGGAGAACCACACGTTCGACAACTACTTCTCCGCCTTCCCGGGCGTGGACCCGGAGCCGAACACCTGCCAGCCCAACTGGATCCCCACGCCCGTGCCCAATCCCACCCCCACCAAGAGCCCTACCCCGGCGCCGTCAGGCTCGCCCAAGCCGTCCGCGAGCTCCAAGAACAAGGCCACGCCGAGCCCGACTCCGTCTCCGACGCGCGGCCCCATCGGCCAGCGAGTGCTACGCGCCCTTCCACCTCTCGAGCCATCGCACAGTCGACCTGAACCACAGCACCGAAGCGGCCCTCCGAGCCTTCGACGGCGGACGAATGGACGGCTTCTCGGCCGCGCAGGACCAGTACAACCTGCCCAACAACCTGGCGGTGGGTTACTACGACGGCACGGATCTGCCCGTCTACTACAACCTGGCCAGTCAATACGTGCTGGCGACGCGCTTCTTCAGCTCGGCCATGGGCTCGAGCCAGATCAACCACATGTACTCGATCGCGGCCCGCGGTGGCGGACCGGTCCCAGCGGCCGGGTACGACTTCCCCACGATCTTCGACCGGCTCCAGGCGGCGGGCGTCTCCTGGAAGTTCTACGTCCAGAACTACGACCCCAGTATCACCTTCCGGACTACGAGCGCCGCCGCCACGAGCGCCGCGGCCGGCACCACCACGCCCAAGGAGTCCCAGCTGATCTGGGCTCCGCTCCTCAACTACGCCCGCTTCATCGACGACCCGGCGCTCTCGTCGCACATCGTCGACCTCCAGCAGTACTACACGGACCTGCAGAAGGGCCAGCTCCCGGCCGTGGCCTATCTGGTTCCGAGCGGCCTGTCGGAGCACCCGCCCGGCGACATCACCGCGGGCCAGTCCTTCGCCGTAACGACGGCCACGTCGCTGATGCGCAGCTCGGCCTGGGACAGCAGCGTCTGGGCGGTCACGTGGGACGATTGGGGTGGCTGGTACGACCACGTCCCGCCCCCGCAGGTCGACAGTGACGGCTACGGGTTCCGTGTGCCGGCGATCATCGTTTCGCCCTACGCACGGAGCGGGCTGATCGACACCACCACATACGACTTCACATCGATTCTCAAGTTCATCGAGGACAACTGGTCGCTTCAGCCGCTCACGGCGCGCGACGCGACCGCCAACAGCATCGCCGACGCTCTCGACCTCGGTCGTCCACCGGCCGCGCCGGTCTTCCCGGCCCAGACATTCCCGGGCCCAACGACTACCGAGGCCGCCAATCGGTCGATCCTGCTCGCCATCTATGCCGTCGTCGTCGCGTTCGCGGTGATCTGCGGCTCATTCATCGCGCGGCCCTGGCTCCGCCAGGCGCCCGAGCGAAGCGCGAGGTCCCGCTAATGCACGAGCTTTCCGCGAGCCTGTCGCCGAGGCGCAGGGTCGCTTCCATTACCGCGGCGGTGGCACTCGCCTGCTCTCTCGGGCTGGCCCTGGCCCCGGCTGCGGCGGCGGCTCTCTCGAGCCAGCCGATTCCGTTGGCCGGCACCAGAGCCGCGGCGCCGATTCCGATCGTCGCCACGGTCATCAAGCTCGAGGTCCCGACGGGCAGCGTCCTGGGCAACGACGTCACCGTTGGTGCATCGCTGACCACACAGGGCGGCCAGCCCATCGTGGGCGAGCACCTGTCGCTCCTTCTCGACGGCAATCAGGTGCGCAGCGACAAGACCGACACTACCGGCAAGGTCCCGCTGGTAATCGCGGCCAAGGACATCAGCGAGGCTCGGGCCTACGCGGTCCAGGTTACGTTCGGTGGCGCTCGTGGCCTTGCCGCATCCAGTGCCAACGCGACTCTCACGATCCTGGCCGCGGGCATCCAGTTCCGGACGGTCCCGGCCCAGCCGGACCTGCGCTTCACGCTCGGCACGGAGACGGCGCTGACCGGGCCCGACGGGGTCGCGGCGCTGCCCGTGCCGAAGACCGGCGCCTACCAGCTGACGGTCGACCTCAATCCCGACATCTCTGCCACGGCCACGGTCAAGGCGAGCTTCGTGCGCTGGCTGGACAACGTCTATACGGCCAACCGGACGATCGACGTCGTCGGTCCGGCCACGTTTGTGATGGGCATCACGAGTCGCGTACCGGGCAACCATCCAGTATGTCGACCTGAATAGCCAGCCCGTCGATCCGACGATCATCTCTCAGGCCCAATTCAGCACCGGCACCGGTACGGACGACATCGTCCTGAACTCACAGACCGGCGCAAAAGATGTGTGGTGGACGGCCGCCTCGGCGGTACGGTTCAGCACCTCGCTCACCGCATCGCCAACCACGTATCGGGCGCTCTCCGTCACGATCCACGGGGCCGAAGTCGTCAACCGCGGCCAGCAGGCCTGGACGCCGACTCAGAACGGCGTCTGGACGATCCAGCTCTTGCTCTACAGCATGACGGTGCAGACGCGCGATGCCCTGTTCGGTACCCCGGTCTCCGGACAGCTGAAGCTGACCTACCCGGACGGCGTCGCGGTTCAGGAGCGGGTGGATTCGGCCGGCCGGATCACCTTCGAGAATCTGCCGCGTGGCCAGTACCAGCTCGCCCTGAGCTCGGTCGCCTATTCGCCGCCGACGCCCGTTGCCCTGTCCAAGGTGCAGGACTCCACCCTGCGGGTGATCACGTACCTGGACGTCGCGCTGGTGCTTGGGATCATCCTCCTCGTGGGTACCGCCGCCATCGCGCGCTGGGTCGTCGTCTCGAGGCGCATCCGGCGCAGGGCCAACAGCGGCTCCCAGGCGACAGCCTGACGCCCGGGGTCGAGGCGGTGGATCGATCGCGACGCGGTGGCTCCGGGCCCGGACACCTGGGCTGGACTCGGGCCATACCGCTCCTCCTGGCGATCGCCGGAATCAGCTCTCTTGGGCTGGCGCCGTCGACCAGCCCGGTGCCATCCTCCGCGGCCGCCCCTTCGGGCTCTGCCGGTCCCTCGGGCGCCGCCGGCCCTCTCCGGGCGCCGCGTCCCGCCCACCCGTCCTGGCTTACTACTACATGTGGTTCAACTCGGGGAGCTGGACTCACGCCAAGACGGACGTCCCCGTTCTTGGCGCGTACTCGAGCACGAGCCCCGCGGTGATAAAGCAGCAGGTGACCTGGGCGAAGGAGTCCGGCGTGGACGCGTTCATCGTGTCCTGGAAGAGCACGCCCGACTTGAACCTGGCCCTGTCCGAGCTTGTGGCGGAGTGTCATAGCCAGGGCCTGAAGCTCGTGCTCATCTACGAAGGCCTCGACGTCAACCGAAACCCGATTCCGGCCTCCCAGGTGGAATCGGACCTGCAGTGGTTCGAGGACCAGTACGGATCCGACCCGGTCTTCGACCTGTTCGGCAAGCCGGCGGTCATCTGGTCGGGCACGTGGCGATTCAGCGACGCCGACATCTCAACGGTGCGCGCTTCGATCGGTGCGCCGAACAAGGTGCTGCTGCTCGGCTCACAACGAAGCGCGGCCGAGTATCAGCCCCGTGCCGCCCTCTTCGACGGCGACGCCTACTACTGGTCGTCGGCCGATCCATTGACCACGCCGGGCTACCAGAAGCGCCTCGGCGACCTCGCGACGGCGGTCCACAACGACAACGGGCTGTGGCTCGCACCGGCCGCCGCGGGCTTCGACGCGCGTCTGAACGGCGGGACCACTGTCGTCGACCGGCGCAACGGCGCGACCCTCACCGCGGCGTGGGACGACGCTCTGGCCACGAACCCGGACGGAATGGCCGTGATCAGCTGGAACGAGTACACCGAGAACTCGTACGTTGAGCCCAGCAAGAACTACGGTGAGCGGTACCTGGCGGTGCTGGCGCTGCTCACCGGAGCCGCAGGTCCGGTAAACCACGCCCCAACCCCCACTCCCGCGGTCACCGCGGCTCCTACGCCCACGGAGCAGCCTTCCCGCGTCGGTGGGGCGGCCGCAGGGGCGGTCGGTGGAACCCCGCCCGGCCGCGGTTCGTCATCCGACCTGATCGTGTCCGTCCTGGTTGCGGCGATCCTGTTGGCGTTGCTCGGAATTGCCGGCTATCGGCTGCGGAGCCGCGGCCGCGCGACCCAGCGAGGGGCCTGGGACGGCAGAACAGATGCGCCCCAACGGACCCGATTCGCTCGGACGGCCGATCCGATGACATCCGGTCGCGGTCGCACGATCCTGGCGCTCGGGCTGGCCGGCGGAGCCGTGGCCTTCACCGCCTTCTGGGCACTGCCGAACATGGCCGGATCGTCCTTCGTCCAGGTTCGGGCGGTGGTGACCGCTCGGGCGGCCGCGGCCGGACCGACGGTCGTGATCGGCGGTGGCACGCCGGTTCAGGCGGATGCGGTCGACGTCTCGGTCGAGGTCGACAACCGCTATCCGCTGGGCGTCGTCCTCGGCACCGGCCCCACGGCGTTCCGGGCCGCTGCCTACCAGCGCGATGCCAGCGGCAAGCTCGTGCTGGCGTGGCAGGTCGGCGCGGGCGACCCGACGGTAGAGGAAGGCTCGGACTCCCCGGTGGGCGGAGGCCCGGCCGATGGGGCGATCGTCGTGCCGTCGGGCGTCACCCGCCATGGACTGACCCAGGGTTCGAAGCCGTTCAGTTTCGTGGACGCGAGAGGCGCCCCCCTGGCATCGGGCGTCTACTACCTCAAGGTTTGGGCCTACGGCATCGGCAGCCCTCTCGTTCCGATGGCGCTCGGCGGTGGCACCGACCCGCTCGGTACGCCGATGGATCTGCCGGCGCCTCCGGGCTCCTAGGCTCCGCTGTCAGTTGGCAGGCGCCAGCCGGCCGACCCAGTACGCCGTGCGGGCCAGGTACGCATTCGGGGCATCGGCCCCGGACGTTCCGAACGCGCCTTCATAACCCGTGTAGGTCCTGGATCCGCCCTGGAAGTCGGTCGCGGGCTCGATCTGCGTGCTCTCGTGCCATTCGTTGAACGACGTCACGCTCACCCACGTCGGATGAGCGGCCACGGCCGCCTGCCACATGGCGTCGTAGCGGGCGCCGTTCTGCCGGTCCACCACGATCTGTCCCGTCGCCACGGCCTGGCGATTGTCGAAGCCCGCGGCCACGCTCGGGCTGCAGATGATCCTGGCCGCGGCGCAGTCCGCGGCCAGCACGGCGAAGGAATCGGGCGAGGCCATCGCATCGTACGTGTAGACCCCGTCGGCTCCCACGCGCGTCGCCGAGACGGCCTTCGGGGAGTGGACCATGATGATCGAGTCGTCCGGCGTGCCTCTCAGGCCCTGGATTGCCGCCTTCAGGTCGGCAGGGGGAAGCTTGCTGCTGCCGAACAGGTAGAAGACGGGCCGCGGGTCCGAAGAGGCGCTCCCCGACGTGGCACGAGACGTCCTGAACAGAGCCGGCGACGTCCCGAAGCGGCCGAGCAAGTAGTGGATGTCGGCGGCGATCGACGCGGCGGTCTGACCCTGGTACGGCTCCATGTGAAAGGCGATCCGAATCCCCGCGGCGTCGGCGGCCGCAAAGAGGGCATCGAGCGTCTGATCCTCCCATCCGCCCTGGCCCCACCAGCTGACGGCGATTACGCCGACGCGAGCGGACCGCAGCTCTTGCATCTGACTGGCCAACACCGCCGGGTCACGAGAGCTGTAGGGGCCGCGAGCCGGATAGAAGGTGGCGGCCAGGTCGTCCGGGGGCTTGTGGGCGAGTCTGATTCCAGTGGCGCCAGGCGCCGTCATGGGCCGGGGTCCCGTACCACAGGTAGTAGAAAGCGGTCACGTCCGTCGATGCGACGGGCTGCGGCGAGGGCTGCGGCGTGTCCGACAGGGAGGCGCTTGGCTGGGCGAGAGAAGGCAGCGCGGTTGGCGGCTCGAGGACCGACCCGGCGGGGCTCGGCTGGGGGCTCGGCTGCGAAGACCCGCAGGCCGCGACCGCCAGCCCGACGAGGGCCAGGCGCACCAGATACCCGATCGGGGCGCCGCGACTGTCACGCGGCGGGGCCGGTTTATGTAGAGGTGTTAACTCCGTGTTCAGCCCCTGTTCATCTGGCTTGCCTACAGTCGGCACATGATAGATATCAGAGAGAAGCAGAGAATGGGCACCGTGACCACAGCTGCGTGCCGATCCTACTCGGCTCTGACATTCGATGGTTGCCCGGCCTGTGTCGGTGCGGCCCTCGATGCGATAGTCCAGGCCGGGATGTTCACGCTCGGGCGGACCGCACCCGGAATGGCGGGCCAGGTCGAAGGCCCGCTCGAAATGGAATACGCCTTGAGGGTCAGGCTAACCGACGAATTGGGCGGTGAGATAGGGGCCGACGAGATCGTGGCGGAGCAGACGGTCTCCGCGATCGGCATCGGCGGCGAGGAGGACGGAGGTACCGTCGAGGAGACCGACGAAGCCGAAGCAGGACGAGTCGGAGACCGAGCACGGCGCCTCGATGCGGCTGGAGGACTTCCAGACGGTCCTGGACCGGCTGGAGCTGGCCCCGGCCGGACGGCACGGTCAGTGTGGGGTCATCGCCGGACACCTCTATGGCTTCGATCGATTGATCGGCCGGTTCGAGATACAGGTTTCCCCGGCCCGCTGACGCCTGGCCCCGCTCGACAACGAAAGAAGCGGCCCACCGGATCTCCGGTGGGCCGCTTCTCGCTTTGGCGAGTTACGCCTGATCTCAGTAGGGGAAGCTCATCGGCGAGGCGGAGGCCGCGTTCCCGAGGGGCGGGAGGCTCCACGCCTGTTCGATGGTTCGGAGCATCGAGTAATGCGTGTAGGCCGCGGTTGCCTTGTAGCCCGGCGTCATGTTCGGTGTGATCGCGAGAGTGAAGATGTGGCCGCCGCCGCTGACGTTGGTGCTGCCTTCGTCGAACGTGACGTAGACGACGGAGTTGGCGAACGCGGGGCTGCCCGTGATCTTCGGCAGGAAGGCCTTCAGGAAGTTGTCGCCGTCGGCGACGGTTCCGTCGTGCATGTCGTTGATCATGTTGGGCGTGATGAACTCGAAGTTCGCCGCCGCCGGATCGAAGCTGGCGAGGTTGGTGATGTTGGCGCAGGCGGCCGCGTTGCCGCTGATGCTCGTGTAGCTGATCGCGGGGTTGTGCTTGCGGACGTAGCCTCCGGACTTGCCCACGCCGTCGACGACGGCCGAGGATGAAGAGCCGGTGAAGCAGTTGCCCGGGTTGCCCTGCTGGTAGGCCTTCCACGTCCGCCCGGACGCGGTGATCTGGTCGAAGACGTTGTTCACGCCCAGGTTGTAGGTGCCGTCATCGGTGATGCCCTGGGTACCGCCCGACGTGAGGGCGATGTAGTTGGGCTCCGAGGGATGCCGCTCGGCCGTGAAGTTGGTGGACAGGCCGTACTGCGAGATCAGGGAGTTGATGTAGGGGGCGCTGCTCGAGCCGACGATGCTCGAGTACTCCTTGTTCTCGAAGATGATCACGTAGACGTGGCTGAAGTTGGGCAGGCTCGCGGGCGGCGGAGTGGCCGTCGGCGTGGCAGTCGGAGTGGCGGTGGGCGTGCGCGAGTTGGCGTTGCCGCGGGCGTCGCGGTGGGCGTGCCCGTCGGTGTCGCCGTGGCCGCGGCCGTCGGCGTGGCCGATAGAGCCGGCGTCGGCGTGGGGCCCGGTGTCGTCAGGACCGTCGGAGTGGCGGTCGGAGTCGGGGCCGGCGGTGAAGTCGGGTTCGGAGCCGGCGCGGCCGGCCCGATGACCAGCGTAGTCGTGGCCAGGAGCGAACCGGAACTGGTCTTGGCCGAGATGCGGCCCGTGCTGCCGTTCGCGGCGCCGGTCGGAATCACGAACTGGACACCGAAGGAACCGCGGGTCGCGGCCGTGAACTCGGTGATCACGGCGCCGTTGTAGGTCAGGTTCCCGGCCTGGCCGGGACCGAAGAAGAGGCCGTCGACCCAGATCGTGGAGCCGGCCGGGGCCTGTGACGGGACGGAGATCATAGGTCCGGTTACGTCGACTCCGATGCCCAGCCAGGTAGTGGCAAGTGCGGCGCCGTTCCCATCCCGGGCCGCGATGAGGCCCATGCCGATGGTCGTGGTAGCCGGAATGTCGAACGGGACGCTGAACGTGCCGTCCGGCGCGGCGGTGAAGGTGGTGACGGCGACGCCGTTGACCGAGAGGTTGCCGGTCTGGCCGGCCGCAAATCCGGCGCTATCGAGTGTGATCTGCGTGCCGGGCATGGCCTGGGTGGGGGCGGCAAGCGTCGGGTGGCCGACAGCCGGGACGACGGACGCTGCGATCGTGAGCGTCGTGGTGGCGATCAGCGAATCCGAGCTCGTCTTGGCGGAGATACGGCCGGTGGAATTCGCCACGGCCCAGCTGGGCACGACGAATGGGACGTTGAACGCGCCGCTGGACGACGCCTTGAACGTCGTCACGGCGCTTCCGTTGAAGGTCAGCTTGCCCGACTGGCCGGACGCGAAGCCGGTCCCGCTGACGGCGATCTGCTCGCCGGGCGCCGCTGCCGCGGGCGTTGACACCCGGGCGGTCGCCGCGAAGACGGTCATTGCCGTCGACAGAGCGAGCACGGCCGCAGCCGCCAGGAACACCAGCCGCACCTTTCGCGGCGAGCGCTTGCGAGTCCCTTCGACGGTAGGGGCGTTGGCGAACCTTGTGAACATCGTTCCTCCTTGCCGTTCGATCCCGCGCCACGGCGCGGTTCAGGAGCGGCTGGAGACGGACGGAGACGCTCGGCGCGGGCGGGTGACGCGGCCGCGATGTGATGCGCCGAATCGGGTGGTCCCTGTCTGCCTGCGATTGACGCCGGCGGTGACCGACTGGATACGAAATACCTTGGACTCGTGGGCCGTCCAAGTCGATGGCGATGATGTCCGGTCCCGGTGGGGCTCCAATGCCTGAGCCTCACTGGTCAATCGGGCCCAACCCATTGGGATGGGGAAACGCGTCCGGTGGCCACGGGACGCGATCAATTCATTGGCGCCTCGGGATCGCAATCGGCGGGCGTCACGGCGCCCTGTTGCACCGAGAGCTGACGGCAGGTCCTCTCCGTCCAGGAGACCGTCTGATCGGAGTGGGAACGGACGCGCACGATCACGTCGACCGTCCCGTCGCCGGGGAGACGGTAGATGGAGTAGATCTCATCGGCCTCGTCGCTGATCGCGGACGTGACCAGGACGGCGGCCCGTCCGTTCTCCCAGGCCGAGAGGAGGCAATCGGTCGCCTGCTGGTTGGCCGTCGGATCGGTGACCGGGCCGGGCGCCGTCGGGACCGGGCTGATGTCGACGTCCTCCTCGAACAGCACCTCGGCGCCGCACGACGGCAGGTGCGGTAGTGGGATCAGGGCGGCCGGGGCGTCGGTCGGAAGGGGTGCGCCGGCCGAGTTGCCCGGCACGATCCCCAGCTGGAACGCGGGGGTCGGGCTGGCCAAGCCGGGCTCGCCGGTGCTCCGCGACTGGCGAACCTCGGTGCCGACGGCGCGGGCGTCGGCGAGCCGGAGGCCGGCGAGCTCACGATCGCCACGATGAGAGCGGCCGCGGCCGTGACGAGGCCGAGCGCGGGCACACTCGCGGCGGGAAACGGTACTTGCATCAGGCTTCAATTCCACGACCGGAGGCCCGTACGGTCAACTACCCCTTCGGCTTCCAGGGCGTTCCTGAGCATTTGCGTTTGGGCAAAATGGCTATATACTTAGCCTCGTGTTGAATATCAATGGCGCACAGAACGGACATCCGGACCAGAGCGACGCGCAGCTCGGGAGCCAGCCGCTCGGGACCCCGCCCGGCGACCGAGCGACCCTCGAGCGCGAGCTGCTCGACGAGATGACCTCCTGGTCGCCACGCGATCGGGGCGGCGTCTTCAAGAGCTGGCATCGCCACGCCCTGAGTCTCGTCCACCTCAACGTCCTGAGCGCGATCGAAGCCGAAGGTCCCCTCTCCATGACGCGCCTGTCCGAGGCGCTCGACGTCTCCGACGCAAGCGCGACCGGCATCGTCGATCGCATGGAGAAGCGCGGCCTGGTGGAACGTATGCACGGCACAGACGACCGCCGGGTCGTGCTGGTCCACGCCACGGCCGCCGGCCGCCAGGTCTTCATCGACATGGCGGCTCATCGCCGCGAACGGCTGTCGAAGATCCTGGCCCAGCTCACCGCCGATGAGATCGCCGCCCTGCTGATCGGGATGCGAGCGATCCACGCCGCCCGCAAGCAGAGTCTTCCAGACCGAACCGGATGCCACGCGAACCGGCCGCCGCAGGTGCAGCCGACGGCGCCCAGGAACCAGGCGGATGAACGCCGGATCGTGACTTCTCCGGCCGCCCTTCACGCCTTCCTCACAACTCGGCCCGAAGCTTATCGGGCAACATCGATCGATTCGACAACTAGGAGCGCTCCCGAATGACCAGACTCCTGCCCCGCTTCCTGTGGCCGCACCGCCGGCAGCTGCTGGCCGTCCTGGTCCTCGTGAGCATCCAGGCGCTGGCCAACCTGTACCTGCCGAACCTCAACGCGGACATCATCAACAACGGCGTCGTCAAGGGCGACACCAACTACATCATCCGAACCGGCGCGTTGATGCTGCTCATCACGTTCCTGGTGGGCGTGTGCGCGATCGCGAGCGTCTACTTCGGCTCGATGGTGGCGATGGCCTTCGGGCGAGATGTCCGCAGCGCGATCTTCCGGAAGGTGATGGGCTTCTCCCAGAAGGAGACGAACCTCTTCGGAACGCCGACCCTGATCACCCGCAACACCAACGACGTCCAGCAGGTCCAGATGCTGCTGGTGATGGCCTTCAACATGATGATCATGGCCCCGATCATGATGGTCGGCGGCATCATCATGGCCCTGCGCGAGGACGTGCCCCTCTCGGCCACCCTCATCGTCATCATCCCGCTGGTGCTCATCGTCATCGGCATCGTGGCGGCCATCGCCGTGCCGCTGTTCCGCACCGTCCAGAAGAGGACGGACCGCATCAACCAGGTCATGCGCGAGACGCTCAGCGGCATGCGCGTCATTCGAGCCTTCGTCCGGACGGACTACGAGGAGAAGCGCTTCGACCAGGCGAACGTGGAGCTGATGGATACCTCGCTCCGCGTCAACCGCCTCTTCGCGGTCATGATTCCGTTCCTCTTCGGGATCATGAACCTCTCGACCGTCGCGATCGTGTGGTTCGGGGGCATGCGTATCGACTCCGGCGGAATGCCGATCGGCAACCTGTCGGCCTTCCTGCAGTACGTCATGCAGATCCTCTTCTCGGTGATGATGGCGGCCCTGATGTTCGTCATGGTGCCGCGCGCGGCGGCCTCGGCCGAACGGATCCAGGAAGTCCTCGAGACGGAAGCCACGCTCTGCGACCCCGACGACCCGACGGACGTCAGCGGCGCAAAGGGAGTGGTCGAGTTCAAAGACGTCGAGTTCCGCTACCCCGGCGCCGAGGATGCCGTCCTGTGCGGCATCAGCTTCACCGCCAAACCGGGCCAGACCACGGCCATCGTCGGGGGCACGGGCTCGGGCAAGACCACGCTCATCAACCTGGTGCCGCGCTTCTACGACGTCACTTCCGGCTCGGTCACCGATCGACGGCGTCGACGTCCGCAGGATGCTCCAGGAGGACCTGTGGCATCTCGTCGGCGTCGTGCCCCAGAAGGCCTTCCTGTTCAGCGGCACGGTCGCGAGCAACCTCCGCTACGGCGATGAAACCGCCACGACGAAGAGCTTGGAAGGCGCTGGAGACCGCCCAGGGCAAGGACTTCGTGACCGAGATGCCCGGGAAGCTGGCGAACGAGGTCGACCAGGGCGGGACGAACGTCTCGGGCGGCCAACGCCAGCGCCTGGCGATCGCCCGGGCGATCGTGAAGAAACCGAAGGTCTACATCTTCGACGACAGCTTCTCGGCCCTCGACTTCAAGACCGACCAGCAGCTGCGCCGGCGCTGCGAAACGAGACCCGCGACGCGACGGTGATCATCGTCGCCCAGCGCGTCGGCACGATCATGCACGCCGACCAGATCGTCGTCCTGGACAGCGGCGAGATCGTCGGCATAGGGCACGCACGAGCAACTGATGAAGACCTGCGAGACCTACCGCGAGATCGTGTACTCGCAGCTCAGCCAGGAGGAAGTCGCATGAGCGGCCCGATGGGCGGCGGCAGGGGGCGGGGCGCCGATGGGCGGCCCGGGCGGCCGCGGCGCCAGGGCGCGGCCCGATGGGCGGCGGCCCGGCCCACGGAATGATGATTCCGGCCGAGAAGCCCAAGAACTTCCGGGGCACCTTGAAGCGGCTCATAGGCGAGATGCGGCCGGAGCGGCCCCTCATCCTGTTCGCGATCCGTTCTCGCGTTCGTCAGCACGGCCGGGACCATCTTCGGGCCCAAGATCCTGGGCAACGCCATCAACCAGCTCATGGACGGGCTGCGTCGGCAAGCAGCTCGGCCAGTACCTGCCGCCGGGCACGACTCACGACCAGGCCGTCGTGATACTGCGCCAGACCCAGCCGCAGATCGCGGACCTCTTCGCGAGCACCACCGCCGTGCCGGGAGTCGGCGTCGACTTCGGCGCCCTGGGCTTCGTGCTCTCTGCCTGGCGGGCCTGTACCTCGCGGCCGCCCTCGTCGCTGGCTCTCCTGGTACACCATGGCCGGCGTGTCCCAGCGGACCGTCTACCGGCTCCGCCGCGACGTCGACACCAAGCTCGCCCGCCTGCCGCTCAAGTACTTCGACACGCACCAGCGCGGCGACACCCTGAGCCGCGTCACCAACGACATCGACAACATCGGCAACACGCTGCAGCAGAGCCTGAGCCAGATCATCACGTCGCATCGCCACGATCGTCGGCGTGCTGGCGATGATGTTCTGGATCAGCCCGACGCTGGCGGTCGTCTCGCTGCTGGTGATCCCCGCGGCGGCCATCCTGACGATGCTGATCGCGAAGCGGTCGCAGAAGCAGTTCGCCGCCCAGTGGGAGCACACCGGGACGCTCAACGGCCACGTCGAGGAGTCGCACACCGGCCACCCGATCGTCAAGTCGTTCGGCCATCAGGAAGACGCCATACGCCGCTTCGACGAAGAGAACCAGCGCGTCTACGAGGCCAGCTTCAAGGCCCAGTTCATCTCCGGAATCATCATGCCGACGATGAACTTCCTCTGAACCTCAACTACGTCGCCATCGGCGTCCTCGGCGGCCTGCAGGTCGCGACCGGCACGATGTCCCTCGGCGACGTCCAGGCGTTCATCCAGTACTCGCGCTCGTTCACCATGCCGATCACCCAGACGGCCAGCATCGCCAACCTCCTGCAATCGACGATCGCATCGGCCGAGCGGGTATTCGAGCTGCTCGACGAGCCCGAGGAAGCTCCCGGACACCGAGCAGCCGGCCGTTCTCGCGGCCGCGAGAGGCCACGTCACGCTCGAGGACGTCTCGTTCCGCTACGAGCCCGAGACCCCGCTCATCGACAACCTCAACGCGGACGTCCGTTCGGGCGAGGTTCTGGCGATCGTCGGACCGACCGGCGCCGGCAAGACGACGCGTCGTCAACCTGCTGATGCGCTTCTACGAGATCGACGGCGGCGCCATCAAGGTCGACGGCATCGACATCCGGAACCTGACCCGCGACAACCTCCGGCGAACCTTCGGCATGGTCCTCCAGGACACGTGGCTGTTCGGCGGGACGATCCGCGAGAACATCGCCTACGGCTGCGAGGGCGCGACCGAGGAGGAGATCATCGCCGCGGCAAAGGCCGCCCACGTGGACCACTTCGTGCGGACGATGCCCCACGGCTACGACACCGTGATCGACGACGACGCCTCGAACCTGTCGCAGGGCGAGAAGCAGCTGCTGACCATCGCCCGGGCCTTCCTGGCCGATCCGCAGATCCTGATCCTGGACGAGGCCACCAGCTCGGTCGACACCCGCACCGAGGTCCTGGTCCAGGAGGCGATGGCCCGGCTCATGAAGGGCCGCACGGCCTTCGTCATCGCCCACCGTCTCTCGACGATCCGCAACGCCGACGAGATCCTGGTCATGGACCACGGCAAGATCGTGGAGCAGGGCAGCCACGACGAGCTGATCGCCCGCAAGGGCTTCTACTTCGACCTCTACAACTCGCAGTTCGAGGAAGCGATCGCCGAGGTGGCCTAGAGCGCGGCGACGGGAGCGGCGACCGCTCGCGAAGCTCTGGGCCACTTGCGGCTTTGGCGGAGCGACGGTCGACCGCGAGCAAGCGCCGCGCCAGCGGCCGGCCCGGCGCACCTCTTTTCGGCGTCGGAGTAACCTCCGCCGGTGCATCCGTTCCGATTCGCGGTCCAGCAGGCGTCCGCGTCGAGCTCAGAGGAATGGGCGGCCCTCGCTCAGCGGGCCGAGGCCCTCGGTTACGACCTCCTGGTGATGCCGGACCACCTCAACCACCAGTTCTCGCCGTTCTCCGCGCTGGCCGCGGCCGCGGCGGCGACGAAACGCCTGCGCATCGGGGCGTTCGTCTTCGCCAACGACTACCGCCACCCCCTGATGCTCGCGCGCGAGGCCGCAACCCTGGACGTGCTCTCCGGCCGGTCGTTTCGAGATGGGCCTGGGCGCCGGCTGGATGACCAGCGACTACCGCGGCCTGGGGATGAGCTACGACCTGCCGCCGCGCCGAGTCGACCGGTTGGAGGAGGCAATCCCGCTCGTGAAGCGCCTCCTGGCCGGCGAGACGGTCACGCACCGCGGCGAGCACTACCAGATGGAGCGAGCGTCGGCCGGCGTGCCCACGGTGCAACGGCCCAGACCGCCGCTCGCGATCGGCGCCGGCGGGCCTCGAATGCTCAGGATCGCGGCCCGCGAGGCCGAGATCGTCGGGCTGCAGCCGGGCTTCAGCGCCCGTGGCTGGCCTCTGTTCGGGCAGGCCACGGAGAAGGCCACGGCCGAGAAGGTCGCGGTCGTCAAGGAGGCGGCCGGCGACCGATTCGAAGACCTGGAGCTGAACGTCTGGGTCAGCCACGCGGGCCTCGCCGGAAGCGGCAATTCCCTGCGGGGTTCCGCCGCTGGCGGCCACGGCGGGCGCCGCGACGGCCGTCTACGGCAGTCCGTACGTCCTGTACGGGACGCTCGGGGCCGTGCGGGACCGGCTGCTGCGGCGCCGCGATGCCCTCGGCATCAGCTACTACACGATCCCCAGCCGCTCGATGGAGTCGATGGCGCCGCTGGTCGAGGCTCTGGCGGGCAAATAGCCGCGCGCCCACCCGGCCGGCTCCCCGGCGCCCGGCATTCGCTACGCAGGATGCACGTCGGGGTGCCCGGACTATTCGCCCCTGGTAGACGCCCACGGGCCACGCTACCATCGTCCCGCCCAATTCCGGGCAGGGAGTCAGCCGCGCCTTGCGGCCGAGGAGGTTCCGATGGGGTCGTGGCGAAACGCTTACGGGCGGCTCGGGGCCCTGGTGCTCACGGTCGTCATGCTGGCCGGCTGCAGCAGTGCGTCCGCGACCTGGCCGGCCGTCATGCCGTCCGGGGGCGCCCATGTCGACCTGCCCACTCCCGCCGCGCCGGCGTCCGGGGCCGCCCAGTCGGAAGCCCCGAGAGCGACGGCGGCCGCGGCCACGGTCGATCAGATCACCGCCGACTACGTCTACACGTCGGAGCTGATCACGCCGATCGCGCATCTGTACGGCAGCTTCATCGATGACTTCGTGGTGGTGACGATCGACAACGCCAACTCGTCGCCGGTCAAGGTCACGGTCCAGAGCGACATCTCGGGCTACACGGACAAGGCCAGCGACACGGTGACGGTCGCGGCCAACGGGACCGAGGAGGTTCGCCAGAACCCAAGGTTGACGCAGGCGGGCTACGACAGCCTCAACAGCCAGCACCCGGCCGACTTGCACGTGGTCGTCTCGTACCTCGAATCCGGCCAGCCACGGACGATCCTCGACCAGACGAGCCAGACCCTGATCACCTCCCGGGACGACTTCCCCTGGTCTATCAAGGGCTTCACCCCGCAGGAGAACTACGACCTGGTCGTGGCGATGATCACCCCCACCGACCCGTCGGTGAACGCGCTCATCCGCGCCGCCGCCAACTACGACCCCGGGAAGATCATGACGAGCGGCTACGACAGCGCGATGGACGAGAAGGGAACCGTCTGGCAGCGCCTTTCGAACATCTGGGAGGCGGAGACGAACGACTACAGCCTCACCTACATCAGCACCCCGATCACCTTCGCGGCCAATCAGTCACAACGAATTCGCCTGCCGGGCGAGGTCCTCGACCAGTCGAGCGGCAACTGCATCGAGCTGACCCTGCTCTACGCCGCCGCGGCCGAGTACCTCGGCCTGCATTCGGCGCTGGTCATCGTCCCGGGCCACGCCTATGTCGCGATCAGCCTGGATAACACGGACCAGTCCTACTACTTCGTCGAAACGACGATGATCGGCGGGGCGACCTTCGATGAGGCGACCACGACGGGCCTTTCCGAATGGAAGAAGGCCCAGCCGAACGTCGCCGCCGGGGAGGCCGACTACGCCTGGGTCGATGTTCCCGCCGCCCGCAAGGACGGCATCCTGCCGATCCCGTGGCGCTAGACATGAAGCGAACGCTCGGACGAAGCGGCATCGAGGTTCCCGCCGTCGGGATGGGCTGCTGGGCCATCGGCGGGACCTGGGCCCTGGCCGGTGCCGAGGCGGGCTGGGGGGTCGTTGACGACGCCGAGTCGACACGGGCGATCCACGCCGCCCTGGAACTCGGCGCCGGCTTCTTCGACACCGCGGCCAATTACGGCGCCGGCCACAGCGAGCGGGTCCTGGGACAAGCTCTGTCGGGCCGTCGCGACCAGGCGGTCATCGCCACCAAGGTTGGTCACAAGGTCGACGAGGCCGGCAGATCGGTCGACTATTACGGAGCGACCGAGGAAGAGAGCGACGTCGCCCCGCACCTGCGGGCCGACCTCGAGAACACCCTTCGGCGGTTGCAGACCGACTACGTCGACGTCTATCTGCTGCATACGTGGGGCCTTTCGATCGAGCGCGCCCTGGAGGCTCGCGAGGTCTTCGAGGACCTCGTCACGGAGGGCAAGATCCGGACCTACGGCTGGAGCACGGACCGGGTCGACGCGATCGAGGCCTTCTCCACCGGGCCCGGCTGCGGCGTCCTCGAGCAGCAACTGAACGTCCTGACCGGCAGCGCGGAGCTGACTCAACTGGCCGAGAAGCTGAACCTCGGCATCGTCGTTCGAGCCCCGCTGGGGATGGGCGTGCTCACCGGCAAGATGACGCCGGAGACGCGGTTCGCGGACGGCGACGTCCGCCAGAAAGTGGACTGGTTCCCGGGCATCAAGGACGGCCACGCGACCCGGGAATGGCTGGACGCCCTCGCCTCCATCCGAGACGTACTCACCGGCAACGGCCGGACCCTCGCCCAGGGCGCGCTGGCCTGGATCTGGGGCCGCAGCCCGAACACCGTCCCGATCCCGGGCTTCCGAACCGTCGCCCAGGTCGAGGAGAACGCGAAGGCGATGGAGTTCGGGCCGCTCACGCCGGAGCAGATGGACCAGATCGACCGGATCCTGGGCCGCCAGAACGCGAACGGCTAGGACGGCGAAGCGCGCCTCGCCAGGTCCTCCTGGAGAGCGCGGCGGTCGTCCTCCTCGAGCTCCGCACCCCACAGGGCGGCGTCCCGGCCCCATATGCGCTTGACTTCTTCGGGTCCGTGAGGGCCCAGGACAGAGAAGTCGAATGCCTCGATCCAGGGTTGTTCGGCTGAACGCTTGGCGAGCCAGAGGTTGGCCGAGCGCCGGATGTCGCGGATCAGATCCCTCGTGTCCGGCCGCCGGAAGCCGTCGAGAGAGCGCAGCAGGCGCAAGAACTCGGCGCGGGCCTCGGCTTCGGGGCTGTCCATGCCGATCTCTATGAGCTGCCCCAGGGTCCGGTACATGCGCCACCGGAAGGTGGCTTCGGGGACGTCGAAGTCCGGCGGGGGCATGTCGTCCGGCCAGAATTCGCGGCACAGCTCGTCGATCCGGATGGTTCGCCGGCCCGCCTCGTTCCACGATTCGTTGCCGCTGAGCACGTCCGTCAGCTCGGCCACGAGCAGATTGCACAACTCGGCCGTTTCGGGCGTGTAGGCCCGGGCGATGCGATCGATCAGATCCCGCGTAGGACCCGGGGCCGCCGATCCCGGGTCTCGCCGGACCGAGTTCGCCAATCGAGTCACATCGACTCGGATGCGCCGCAGCTCCCAGAGCGGCTGCCGGCCGCCGACGCGGACGAACCAGCGTGCCGGGACGAGCATCAAGGCGCCGGTCAGGGCGGCCAGGCCCACCAGAGTCGCCGCCCGTTCCGCCACGGGTGCCGAGACGGCCGCGGGGATGAGGACCCAGCACAGGGCGATCACGCAGCCCCACCGGCCGGCGTTGAGGATGTGCGCCGCGGGCCGGGCATGGCTTTCCTTCAGAGCGTCCCACTCCAGGAGGAAGAAGAATGCCGCGACGGCCGTTATGCCCGTGGCTGCGATGACCGCGGCAATGTTCAAGAGCCCATCCTCCCGGCTGTGACGTGTCCCCAACTCATCGAAGAGTACCGACGCCACCCGGCGCTGCCAATAGCCAGTCGGCGCGGGTCAGGCCGGCGATCGGCGGCTCCGGACGGCCGCCAGCGCTTCCCCGGCCTGCTTCAAATGCACGCGGCCGTGGCCGGCCTGCAGCCGGAACAGAAGCTCGAACGACTCCGGTCCCCGCTCGGCGTGGATACCGAAGCGGTCGCGTTCCTGGACCTCGGTCCGCTCCCACAGGTCCAGGTTGGCCAGCCTCAGCGCCCCGAAGAGCGTCAGCAGCAACTCCGGGTCGTCGCTGCGGTGGTTGAACTGAGCCGTCCACGCCTCCTGGTCGAAGCCGGGCAGCGCCGGTTCCTTCTCGGCGAGCATCCAGCGGTAACGCGTCGAACTCACCAGCTCCGAGTCCACGATATGACCCAGGAGCTCGACGACCGACCATTCCTCGTGCGCCGGACGTTCGCGGAGATCCTCGCCGGCGGCTTTCACCATCCGCTTGCCAGGCCTCGAACTCGGCCTCCTGGACTTCGAATGGGTCATCCGCACCCAGCGCGTCGAGCACGGGCTTGCGGTAGGCGTCGGCCTCCTCCGGTGACATCCGGGCCATCGGGCATCTCCTGGGTTGTGAGCCTCGGCGGCGGTTGGTTCGGTGTCGCTAAAGCTTAGCGCGGCCGCCTCGGCATCAAGCCTTGACGGCCGACACGCCGGCCATCGTCCCTATGAATACCTGGCCCTGCCACAGAGTCGGAGAGGCGAAATGGGGCAGATCGCCGACGGGGAAGCTGGCCAGAGCGCCGCCTGTCTTCGGATCGAGCGCGTAGAGCTTGCCCCCGTCGATGTTGAGGCTCCAGACCGCGCCTCCGCCGACCACCGGGGGGCCGCCGGCCCCGGTCGCCGTCCGCCAGCCCACCGTGATCGACCCCCCGGCCGTGATCTCGACCTGGCGGAGCCCGTCCTGGCAGGGCACGTAGACCACGTTGCCGTCTCGGGCAGCGGCCCCGAATGCCGCGCATACCGCGGTCGAAGACACCTGTCCGCCTATCCCGCCGAGCGCACCCTGGCGCAGCACGTATCCCTGCCCGTTCTTGCCGACGATCAGGACCCAGCCTCCGGGCAGGAGCATCGGGCTCGTGGAGCCCAGGTCCGCGTCGTTGGCGTTGTCCTGAGCCCAGTTCTTGGGCGCGAACCATGAGATCGGCAGCAGAGCCGGCGAGAGCTGGACGACGGAGTCGCTGCCGTCGTACTTGGAGGTGGAGCTGCCGTTGCCGGTCGACACGTACAGGTTCCCGGCGGCGTCGATCGCGGGACCGCCCGTCGCCCAGACCGCACCTTCGCGGGCTACCGGCACGACATAGGAGATCGTCGCGCCCTGCCCACTCGTGGGCACTCCGACGACCTTGCCCGTGTACTGGCCGCAATCGCCGGCCAGGCCTCCGATGCCGATGTAGACGTAGTCGTTTGCCACCGCCAGGGCGGGTCGCTGCTGGTGGGTCCTCGGATCGCTGCCGGGGAGGTCCACGTTGCGGGACCAGGCCACCGTCCCGGAATCGGCGTCCAGCGCGAAGAGGATGTGATGAGGTCCCGTCACCTCCGCGACGGCGAACAGCAGGTTCGTCGCCCGATCGTAGGCGGGCGTTCCCGTTATGCCGAGCGGGTCGATGTCGCCGCACGGCAGCGTCGACTGCCGGACCGGCGTTCCCAGGTTGGTGCGCCACACGGTCGCGCCGCTGGCCGGGTCGAGGGCGTAGACGCTGTCTCCTTCGGTGGCGGCGATCACTCGCCCGTGCACCACCAGCGGTTGACCGTATACCGCGCCGTCCAGCTTCGCCGACCAGGCCGCGGTCAGCTTGCCGGTGAATGCAGGAAATGCCGGGGCGTAGCCGGTCCTCTCGGCGTCGAGGTGGTAGACGGGCCAATCCCCCAGGTCCGACGGAGTGGCGGAGGGGCTGGGAGAGGGCGTCGGCGTGGCAGAGGGCGTTGGCTCCGGCGTGGGAGTGGCGGCCGGGGATGCCACCACCGTCGGGGAAGGCTCGAACGTCGACGGCGTCGCCGACCCGCAGGCGCCCGCGAGCGCTCCCAACGCCAGGGCCAGGGCAAAGCCCCGAGTTCGGATTCCGATCGCTCTTCGTGGCGTCCGCATCTCCGCCATGGTGTCCCTTCCGCACGCGCGCGGCGTCGTCGCTGCCGTCTCGCCCGCAGGGCGCATCAGCGGTCGTCCGCCCGGCGCCGGGCGAATCGCACGAGACGACCTCGCCGGCCGCGGCTAGTCTAAGGACGATGAGCCCCAAGTCGACCGCCGAACCGAAGCGCAGACGGGCGCCCGGACCGGCCCCGAAAGAGACGCCCCATGTCCTGATCGTGGGTGGCGGCGGCGCCGGCGGGGCACTCGCCCACGACCTGGCGCTGCGCGGCTTGCGCGTGACCCTCGTCGAACGGGGCGAGGTCATCTCCGGGACGACGGGCCGTGACCAGGGTCTTCTCCACAGCGGCGCCCGATTCGCGACCACCGACCGTGCCACCGCCATCGAGTGCATCGCCGAGAACAAGGTCCTGCGGCGCATCGCCCCAGGATCGTTCGAGGAGAACGACGGGCTGTTCGTCGCTCTGACCGACGAGGACGCCGAATTCGAGCGCCAGTTCCTCGAGGGATGCTGGCAGTGCGCCGTCCCCACCCGCCGGATCGACCGGGCGGAGGCACTTCGATTGGAGCCGGGTCTCAACCCGGAGATGCGCCTCGCGGTGCAGGTGCCCGATGCCACGATGGACCCCATGCGGCTGGCCTTGCGATTCTTCGCCACGGCCAGGCGCAACGGTGCCGAGATCCTCGCCTTCACCGAGGTGACGGGCGTGACGCTGGCCGGGCCGTCGGTCCGTGGAGTTGCGGTCCGCGACCACGCCGCCGGCCGCGATTACGAGATCGGCGCGGATCTCGTCGTCAACGCCGCGGGGGCGTGGGCGGGCAAAGTGGCCGCGATGGCCGGCGTCACGGTCCCGATCGAGCTCTCGGCCGGAGTCCTGGTCGCCGTGCGCGGCCGTCACTGCAACATGGTCGTCAACCGGCTCCACGCCCCGGGCGACGGCGACGTAGCGCTTCCCCAGCGCCAGATGACCGTGCTCGGGACGAGCTCGCGGCCGGTCGGCGAGCCGGACGATCAGGGCGTCCCGGCCGATCATGTAGAGGCGGTCGTGAGCGAAGCATCGAGGTTGCTGCCGGCTCTTCGAGGCGCGCAGATCAGAGCCACCTGGTCGGCCGTGCGACCCCTCGTCGGCGATAGTGGCGCCGTGGCCGGGCCGGGCTCGGCCCGCGAATCGCACTGCTTCGACCACGCCCTGGATGCCACTCCGATCGAGGGCTTCGTCACGATCGCGGGCGGCATGACGACGAGCTTGCGGGCCACGGCCGAAGTCGCGGCCGACATGGTTTGCGGCAAGCTCGGAATCGACCGGGCGGGCCAGACGGCCGAGGTGACGCTGCTCCCTCACACAGCCTGGTACTCGCGATGACCGAATCGGCGCCCCCGCAGATCCCGCCGCCGGCGCCTGACCCGGCGGAGGCGGCCCTGACGGCCGAGCCCGCACCGCCGGCCGAGCCGACCGCACCGGCGGCCCGCGCCGGCCGAGCCCGCACCGCCGGCCGAGCCCGCACCGCCGGCCCTTCGGTGGCGGATCTCCCGCTTCAGGACGGGCGACAGCAAGCCCCATTTCGACGAGTTCGAGTACACGCCGGAACCCGGCATGACGGTGCTGGACGTCCTGATCGAGATCCGGCGGCACCGGGACCCGTCGCTGGTGCTGCGCCATTCCTGCATGCATGCCTCGTGCGGGACGTGCGGCATCCGCGTCAACGGTCGCGAATCTCTCGCCTGCGATACGAAGGCGACCGGACTGCCGGGACCTACGGTCAAGATCGAACCGCTCGCGAATCAGCGTCCCGTGGCGGACCTGGCGACGGACATGGTCGACTTCTACGCCCGCTTCGAGGCGGCCGGCCTTCCGCTGACGCGATCGGTCGAAGGAGGCGCGGGGCTGGAGCCGCCGGAGGGCGTGAAGGCGTACACCCGGTTGGAGAACTGCATCGAGTGCGGCCTGTGCCTGTCGGCGTGCCCGATCTCGCGCGCCGATCGGTCCTACCTGGGCCCTGCCGCGCTCGCGGCTGCCGCCCGCGTCGCCGAAGAGCCTCGCGGCCAGCCGCTCGGCCCGGTGCTCGCACTGGCGGCAGAGCCGGATTTGGTGTGGCGATGCCGCGATGCCATGCAATGCACGGCGGTCTGCCCTTCGGCCGTGGATCCGGCACAGGCGTTGTTCCGGCTTCGCCGTCGAGTCGCGATCGGCCGCGTCAAGTCGCTCTTCGGCCGCGGCGACTAGATGTCGGTCGGCGTGAGATCCCACCCGCTCCCGGGCGCTTCCGACGAGGCCGCGCCGCCACCGAGGCGCGTGCTGGTCGTGGGAGCCGGCGCCGTCGGGTCGTTTCTCGGGGCTCTCCTCGGCTCCGTGGGGGATGACGTCACGCTCGTCCGCATCTTCGAGCCCGACTCCGAGCGACCGATCGACCTGGTCCGCCCGGACGGCAGGCGGGTCACGATTCCGGTCCGGCGGGTGACTCGCACGCAAGACGCCCCCGCCCCGGACCTGATCCTCGTGGCCGTCAAGATGCCCGCCCTGCGCGACGCGCTGTCGCCGACGCTGCTCTGGCCGTCCGTTCCGACGCTCACCGTCGAGAACGGCATCGGCGCGGAGGAGATCGCGGCGCAGGTCCGCCCCGGGGCGCCCATCGTGGCCGGATCGCTCACCGCGCCCATCCGGCTCGCGTCCGAGGACGCGGTCGAGTGGATGGGCAGGGGCGGGTTGGGTCTTGCGGCCGCGACGCCGGACGCGGAACCGCTCTTGCAGGGCCTGACCGCAGAATTCCGCGGCGCCGGGATCCGGGCGGCTCGGCTCCCCGACGCTCGCTCCATGAAGTGGTCGAAGCTGCTCGCCAACCTGCTGGCCAACGCGACCGGAGCGATCCTCGACATGGACGCCGAACGGATCTATCGAGACAAGCGGCTCTTCGCCATCGAACGGCGGCAGATCCTCGAGACGCTGGCGGTCATGGCCGGGCTCGGGCTTCGGCCGGTCGCGCTCCCGGGCGCTCCGGTTCCGTGGCTGGCGCGAGGGTTCCGCATGCCGGCATGGCTCGGCCGCCCGATCCTGACCCGTGCCGTCGGCGGGGCTCGGGCCGGCAAGGCGCCATCGCTGCGGATCCACGTCGGATCGGCACCTCCCGACGGCGCCGCCTCCGAGCCCACCGAGGCCCCCTGGATGAACGGCGCCGTGGCCCGCGCCGGAGCGGAGCTGGAGATACGGACTCCGGTCAATGCCCGCCTCGCGGAGCTGGTCGACGAAGTGGCCTCGGACCCGCAACGCCGGGCGTGGCTGCGTGGCCACCCCGAGCGGCTGATCGCGGCACTGGCCGAATCCGGCGACCACCGGACGCCCTAGCTGCAGGCCGGGTCCTCGCGGCCGACGTGTTCCGCGGGCCGTAGCGATCGCGGTCGGACTCGATCCGCCGACCTATACTTCCGGGCGATGCAGACAATCGACCTTGTCCGGGTCGCCTTCGCGCTGGTCGCGGGCTATCTACTCGGCGGCATTCCATTCGGGATCATCGTGCCGCGTCTGATCGGCGGACCGGATCCGCGGACGGTCGGCAGCGGCCGGACCGGCGGCGCGAACGTCTCCCGAGCAGTCGGCTATCGCTGGGCCGCGGTCTCGGGCCTCCTGGACGTCGCCAAGGCGAGCGCGGCCGTCCTCCTTGTCATCGCCATAGGCGGCGGCGACGTTCCGCGGATCCTGGCCGCGCTGGCGGCGATCGTCGGCCACAGCCGCTCCCCGTTCATCGCCATGCATGGCGGCCGCGGAGTCGCGCCGGCCACCGGCGGCGCCCTGGTCATCGAGCCGTTGATTCTGGCGGCCATCTTCCCCGTGTTCGCCGTCACGATCCTGCTGACCCGCGTCTCCTCGCTCGGCTCCCTTGCGGCCAGCGCCATCGGCGGCGCGGCCATGGTCGTCGTGACGGTCGTCGCCAACCTTCCCCCGATCTACTTCCTGTACGGAGTGGGCGTGCCCGGCCTGATCTGGCTGTTCCACGCGGACAACATCCAGCGGCTCCTGGCCGGCAAGGAGCGACGGATCGGTCCGCGATCCAGCGGCGCCGGGGATGACGGCGGACCGCCCAATCGGGCCACAGAAACCCGGCCCTGACGCGGATCCCGGGTCTGCCGAACGCCGGCCCGAACGCCGGCCCTTACGCCGGCCCGAACCGCCGGCGCCGAAACGGGCGGTGACCGTTTGAGCGGAGAACCTGCCATCATTGGCGCCCACAGGGCGTCTAGTCAGGAGTAGTTGTTCTGTCGATGGATCGCGTGTCAGCCGGCACGGACACGCCGGCTCGAGCAATCGCCGGACTCGCGGCGCTGCAAGACCTGAGCGTCCTGCTCGAAGGAGTTGCAGACCCCCGCCTGCAGCGACCGATATGTCGGCAGGTTCTGGAAGCGCGCCGGAAACTGCTCGGCCCGGACCACCCGACCACGATCGAGGTCGAGGCGCGTCTCGCGGCCATCTCCATGGAACTCGAGGAATACCAGGCCGCCCGGGACGCCTACACCGTCCTGCTCGAGAGGTCGGAACGCGTCTTCGGACCACGCAACCTCGACACGCTCTCGGCGGTGCACGGCCTGGCGATCGCCCTGTCGTACATGGAGGAGCCGCAGCTGGCCCGGCCCTTGTACGAGCGGGTCTACAACGGCCGGCGCAACTCCCTGGGCGCGGAGGACCCGGCCACGCTCAGCGCCCTTCACAACCTGGGCCTTACCCACCGCGCCCTCGGCGATAACGCCGCTGCGCGGGCCACGTTCGAGCAGCTCCTGGACACGCAACGTCGCGTCCTCGGGCCGGAGAACGCGCTGACCCTTCGGACGATGACGAACCTGGGCAGCGTCCTCATCGCCATGGAGGAGTACCCGAGGGCGTGTGAGGTGCTGGCCGAGCGAGTCGACCGCAGCCGCCGCGTCCTGGGACCGAGTCACGCGGACACGCTCGACGCGATGCTGAGCCTCGCCCGGGCGCTGGTCGGGGCAGGCGACAGTGCCTCCGGACGATCGCTCTCCGAGCAGGCCCTGGCGGCCACGATCGCCGCCTTCGGGCCGGATGCGCCGGAGACGCTCGCGGCGATCTCACAACACGCCCGCCTGGTTCTCAAGCTGGGCGAAGGGAAAGCGGCGGCGATCGCGTATCGCAACCTGTTCGACAAGCTCACCCGCCTCAACGGGCCCGAGGATGTCGCCACTCTCGACGCCCTGGCCGGGTTGGCCGACGCCATCGGGCGCGGCGGCGACCATCGCCGGGCGCACGACCTCGACGTTCAGCTGCTGGAGCGCCGGCAGAAGATCCTCGGGCCGGATCACCCGGCGACGATGTGGGCGATCGGCGACCTGGCCTGGAACCTCGAGCAGCTGGGCGACCTGAGCGGCGCCGCGGCGCGCTTGGGCGAGCTGGCCGAGGCCCGGATCCGGATCATCGGTCCGGACGAGCCGGACACCGTGTGGACACTCCAGGGGCTGACCCGCGTCCTGACCAAGATGGAAGCGCACGCCGACGCACGCCGCGCCTTCGCCCGGCTGTACGAGACGCAGGACCGCCGCCTGGGGGCAGAGGCCGAGGAGACGCTGGAGGCGCTCCGGGGATTGGCCTGGGAGGAGCGCAAGGTCGGCGAGCTCGATTCTGCCCGTGACCACTGGAAACGGCTCGTCGAGACTCACGAGCAGCTCCACGGACCGAAGGACGAGCGCACCCTGGACGCGCTGGTGTGGCTGGCCGAGATGCTGGAGGAGATAGGCGAGGAGGAGCAGGCCCGGAGCATCTCCGAGCGAGTGGCGGGTCCGCTGGGTCGGCTGTACGCCAGCAGCTGCGAGGCGATCGGCCCGAACGATCCACGCACGCTGGAGCTCGGTCACAACCTCGGCCGGACCCTCGAGCGGCTGGGCCAGTTCGAGCCGGCCCGGGCAACCTATCAGGCGACTCTCGACGGATACCTGGTGGTGCAGGGCAAGCGCGGTCGCGCCGTGGGCGACCTGCGCGGCCACCTGGCGGACGTCGCCTGCAGGATGTCCGATCCGGCCGCGGCGCATGCGGCATACGGCGAGGCTCTCGCGATCCTGCGCAAGCACCCCGGACCCGAAGATCCGGACACCCTCGAGCTGGTCGGCCATGACGCCGAGGCGCTGATGGATCTGGGCCGGAAGGTCGCGGCCAGGAACCTGGCTCGCACCGTCGTCGACGGATATCGCCGGACCCTCGGGGAGGACAACCCGCTCACCATCCGGGCCCGAGCTCGGCTGGAGGAGATGTCGCCCCGCCGCCGTTCTCGCTAGATCCGCGTCGCTCGCCTGCCTGGTTCGGCAGAGGCAACGCCCTGTGCGGCGCACTTGACGCGTCCGCGCCCGATACGGCACACTCTGCCCCCAATGAACGCCAGCACCTTCAGCCGCCGGGAGAATTCGCGCCAGGCCTCGAGCGAAAGCTCGCTTAGCCTGCGCGGTTCTATGATGTCCATGCCCGGGCGGCCCCGAAGTGCGGAGGATGGGGTCTGAGGCGCCAGCGCACTAGATAGCGCAGGAGCTGACGATCAGTCCCGGGGCCGCGGTTTCCTCTCGGAACCGCGGTTCTTTGTTTCTCCGGATCACACGGCGGGAGCCGCCCGAACCCAGCGCCGATCCAGGATCGGCGGCGGCCCTCTCCCCAGGGTCCCCGGGACAGCTATCGTCAACCTTCCGCTACCCACCGCCGAGTTCGAGCGGCGGGCCCCAGGAGGCTTCAGTGCCAGACAAGAACGCACCCGCCCTTCGTCGCGAGACCCTCGCGGTCCATGCCGGCCAGAACGTAGACCCCACCACAAAGGCCCGCGCGGTCCCCATCTACGCGACCACGAGCTACGTCTTCGACAACGCCGATCACGCCGCCCGCCTCTTCGGCCTGGAGGAGTTCGGCAACATCTACACCCGGATCATGAACCCGACGACGGACGTCTTCGAGCAGCGCGTTGCCGCCCTCGAGGGCGGCGTCGGGGCGTTGGGCGTGGGCTCCGGGCAGGCCGCAGAGACGCTCACCATCCTCAACCTGGCTCGCGCCGGCGACAACATCGTCACCAGCGCCTCGCTTTACGGCGGGACCTACAACCTCTTCCAGTACACGCTGCCCAAGTGGGGCATCGAGTTCCGCTTCGTCGACGGCTCCAAGCCGTCCGAGATCGAGGCCGCCATCGACGGCAAGACCAAGGCCGTCTACACGGAGACGATCGGCAACCCGCGCCTGGACGTGCCGGACTTCGAGAAGATCGCCGCGATCGCCCACAAGCACGGCGTCCCGCTCATCGTCGACAACACTTTCGCGCCGCTCCTCTCGCGTCCGATCGAGTTCGGCGCCGACATCGTCGTCCACTCGGCCACCAAATGGATCGGCGGCCACGGCACGGCGATCGGCGGTGTCGTGGTGGACAGCGGCAAGTTCGACTGGGCCGCCTCGCCCCGCTTCAAGGCCGACTTCGTCGATCCCGACGAGTCCTATCACGGCGTCAGCTACACCGGCGCCTTCGGCAACCTCGCCTTCATCCTCAAGCTCCGAGTCCAGCTCCTCCGCGACCTCGGGCCGGCGCTGAGTCCCTTCAATTCGTTCCTGTTCCTGCAGGGCCTGGAGACGCTTCCGTTGCGCATCGAGCGCCACAGCTCCAACGCGCTGGCTGTCGCCCGCTGGCTCGAAGGTCATCCGGCCGTCCAGTGGGTCAGCTACCCGGGCCTGCCCTCGCACCAGACCCACGAGCTCGCTCGCAAGTACCTCTCCGGAGGCTTCGGCGGGATCGTGACCTTCGGAGTCAAGGGCGGAGTCGAGGCCGGCCGAAAACTCATCGACTCGGTCAAGCTCTTCAGCCTGCTGGCCAACGTCGGCGACGCCAAGAGCCTGATCATTCATCCGGCATCCACGACGCATCAGCAGCTCTCGGCGCAGGATCAGGTCGCCAGTGGAGTCACACCCGACCTGGTCCGGCTGTCGGTCGGGATCGAGCACATCGACGACATAATCGCCGACCTCAATCAGGCCATCAGCGTCGCAACGGGCATCCGCTCCGCCGTCCCGGCCGGAGCCGCCTCCTAGACCACGCCTCGGAGTACCGCCATGTCGGCGTCGGCAACTCGTTGGGTTTCGGGGAAGCGGACCGGTTCCGCGCGGACTGATGCCGCGCGCCCCGACGCCGCTCGCCCCGAACCTCTGCCGGCTCCGCGATCGAACGCGCCGGGTCCCCCGCGGGACTCGGCGCCGCTTCGTCTGAGGCTACGGCCGGTGCCGCGGCCACGGCCGGACCTCCGGCTGCGGTCTCGGCCACGGCCGAAGCGGCCACTCCTGCCCCTCGATCCCCCAAATCGAGGTTCATCGCCGCCGATCCGGGCGTCTCGACCGCACGCGGGGATCTCGGTTTTCGTAGCCTGAACGATGTGGACAACCAGCCCGACCCGCAGGCCGGCAAGATCGCGTCTCGCTGGCTCGGGCGTTTCCAGCTCGAGTCGGGCGAGGTGCTGCCCGATCTGGTCGTGGCCTACCGCCACGACGGCGTCGCGATCGGCGAGGGGCGGCAGATCCTGGTCGTTCACGCCCTGACCGGCTCCGCCGATGCCGCCGGCGACTGGTGGGCGCCGCTGATCGGGCCCGGCCAGATCCTCGACACCGACAAGTACGGCGTCATCTGCATGAACCTGCTCGGCGGGCGCTACGGCACCAGCGGCCCGATTTCACGCAACCCGGTAACGGGCAAGCCCTACGGTCGATCGTTCCCCCGCGTCTCGGTCCGCGATCAGGCCCGGGCCCAGTGGCGCCTGCTCGACGCGCTGGGGATCGGCAAGCTGGCCCTCGCGGTTGGCGGATCGCTCGGCGGCATGGTCGCCCTGGAAGTCGCACTCGAACGGCCCGGCGAGATCAGCCGCGTCGTGCCGATGGCCGCACCCGCGCGCATCGGCCAGCTCGCGGTCGGCTGGGACCACATCCAGCTGGAGATCGTGGACAAGCTCGGCATGGAGGGCCTCGATCTGGCTCGCCAGCTGGCGATCACGACCTATCGCAGCGAGATCGACTTCGAGCAGCGCTTCACCGGTCGAGTCGAGCCGGACGGCACGCCCTCGATCGTCAGCTACCTCCAGCACCAGGGTCGCAAGCTCCTGGATCGATTCGATCCGGACACCTACCGCGCGCTCGTCCTGGCGATGGACTCGCACGACATCGGCCGCGATCGCGGCGGGGAGGTGGCCGCCCTGCGGCGGCTGGCCGCCTACGGAACGCGCCTGACCGGCGTCGGCATCGAGGGCGACATCCTCTACGGCACCAACCAGGTCCAGGCGATGGTCGAGACGGCGAAGGAGGCGGGCATGGACGCGGTCTACCGCGAGATCCTCTCGACCAAGGGCCACGACGCCTTCCTGGTCGAGTGGGATCAGCTCACAACGATCCTGGCCGAGGCGCTCAAGTAGCGAGCGGCGCGGGGGCGCGGGGCGGCAGCCGGGGCGCGGCGCGCGGAGCGGCGTGGGCGGCAGTGGCAAGCACGATTTCTGCCAATTTCCACCCCCAGAAGAACTAGGTGCGACCGGTGTCGGCGCTCCCCTGCCCCAAGGCGTCGAGTTAGCCGTTCACGGCTAACTCGGACCGGATTCTGCCCTCGAACCGGCAGCCGGGGCCCTCTCGTGACCGTCCATCACGCTTAGCTCCTCCCACGGTGGAATTGAGCGGGAAAGTGAGCCCAGGAGCGCCGGCCGAGGACACGGACGCGGCAGCCCGGACTTACCCGCCACGGCAGCCGGCTCCGGTCGCGAATCCGCGGCGCATACCGTCTATGCATCCGCTCGGTATGCAAGCTGCATAATCATCGCAACGCTTGCGCATCAGCCGCCATCTGGTGCATAATCCGCGAACCATGTTCGTTCGAATGCTCGCCAAGCCGAAATCGAAGCGCTGGCGGCCCTGCCGGGAGGCACGGCCCTAGGGCTCGGCGGCGTTCGTAGCGAACCGCGGAGCCGAGGGGCTTGAGGCTCCCGAGGGCCGCGACACCGAGGGCGGTGCCGCGGCCTTTTGTTTTCGCGGCGGAGAGTCACCGCAACGCATACATCGGAGGTCATCGGAATGCTCAGCATCGTCGCCGGCGACGGAGAGATGGGCCGTGCCGTGGCCGGCGCGCTGGCCGGACGCGGCATGCCACCGCTGACGATCCTGGGCATGCCCGAGACGGCCGCCGGCCACGCGCCCACCCGATTCGCCGGCGCGGACGTGCTCCTGGACTTCACCGTCGGCGATGCCGTTCTCCAGAACGTCCATGGAGCGCTCGAGGGCGGGGTCCGCCATTTCGTCATCGGCACGACCAACTGGTCGTCCGACCGTGCCTCGGTCGAGGCCCTGCTGCTCCAGGCCGAGGCAACGGCCGTGGTCTCGCCCAACTTCAGCCTGGGAGTGATGCTGTTCGCCCGGCTCGTCGAAGACGCCGCGCGCCTCTTCGGCCCGTTCACCGAATACGACCCGTACCTGGTGGAGTGGCACCGCCGCACCAAGGCGGACCGCCCTTCCGGCACCGCCATCGACCTGTCTCGACGCTTGATCGCCGCTCATCCGCGCAAGCAGAGAGTGGCCCAGCCGATGGCCCACGGCGCCCCCGCTCCGGACGAGCTGGACGTCGCCGTCATCCGGGCCGGCAGCGCGCCGGGAATGCACCTGGTCGGCTTCGACGCCCCCGGGGAGAGCCTGGAGATGCGCCTCACCGCTCGCGATCGATCGGCCTACGCCGCCGGCGCCGTCACCGCCGCCGAGTGGCTCCTGGCCGAACCCCGAGCCCCGGGCTTCCACAGCTTCGACGAAGTCGTCGATTCGATCATCGCCAAAGCCTCGGGCGCCAAAGCCCCAGGTGCCGAATCGAACGGTCGCCAATCGACCGGCACATCGGACGCCCTCCCCGCCCGCCCGCCCCTGACTCGCCCAAACCGAAGGAGCAGACCAGATGCCACCAACCCGCCAGCTTCGAGGAGCGTTCACAGCCCTCGTGACACCGTTCACCTCCACCGGCGCAATCGATGAAGCCGCCTTCCGAATGCTCGTCCGGCGCCAGATCGACGCCGGAATCCACGGCCTGGTGCCCTGCGGCACAACCGGCGAGACCCCGACGCTGAGCCACGAAGAAGATGAGTGGGTCATCGGAACGACCCTCGAGATCGCTTCCGAGCGGCCGAGCCGGGCCCGCCTCCGCGTCATCGCCGGAACGGGCTCCAACAGCACCGCGACCGCCATCCGCTCGACGCGCCGCGCCGCCGAGCTGGGCGTGGATGCGGCCCTGGTCGTGGCTCCGTACTACAACAAGCCGGACCAGAGGATGCTCGAAGCGCACTTCCTGGCGGTCGCCGAGGAAGGGGATCTCCCGATCATCGTCTACAACGTCCCCGGCCGAACGGGCGTGAACGTCGAGGCGGCGACGCTTCTGCGGCTCGCGGAGCACCCGCGCATCGTGGCGGTGAAGGAAGCCTCGGCCAACATGGACCAGATCGCCACGATCCTGCGCGACCGTCCGGCCGACTTCTCGGTCCTGGCCGGTGACGACACGTGGACGATGCCGATGCTCGCCCTCGGTGGCGACGGCGTCATCTGCACCTGCGCCAATGAGATACCGGCCGAGATGGCGGCGATGTGCGACGCCGCGTTCGCCGGCGATTGGGACGCCGCGCGGCGCATCCACGAACAGTGGCTGCCGCTGATGAAGGCCAACTTCTCCGGCGGGCCGAACCCCGTCCCGGTCAAGGCGGCGATGTCGATGATGGGCCTGATCACGGACGCGCTCCGCCAGCCGCTACTGCCGCTCGACGAGCCGCACCGGAGCCGGCTGCAGCTCGTTCTCGAGAACGCGGGTCTGCTGGAGGCGGCCGAAGGATCGGCCGGCGCGCACCCGATCCCGATCGCCCGACGTTCGCGCAGCGCCACCGCGGCTCACGCGTGAGCGGAACGGCAGGCTCACCCGGCGTCCTACCCGGCATCCTGGCCGACCTGGACGCGGGACGCGTTCGAGCCGCTCAGCCGGACGAAGACTCGCCGGGCGGCTGGCGCGTCAACCCGGAGATCCAGCAGGCGATCCTCGGGCTTTTCGGCAACCGCGAGACTCGAACCTGGGATCTGGAAGGCGCCCTCCAGTTCCGCGATCGCGTCGGGCTGCCCGTCAAGGAGCTGCTGGATTCGGAGGAGGCGCAGGCGGCGCTCGCGGCCGGCAAGCCGTGGCGCGTAGTCCCCGGTGGCACCTCCGTCCGCGGCGGCGTCTACCTTGCCCCGGGCGTGACCATCATGCCGCCCTCTTACATCAACGTCGGGGCCTGGGTGGGCGAATCGACCATGATCGACTCGCACGTCCTGGTGGGGTCGTGCGCCCAGATCGGTTCGCGGGTCCACCTCTCCGCCGGGGTCCAGATCGGCGGCGTCCTGGAGCCGCCCGGGCGTCGCCCGGTCATCGTCGAGGACGAGGTCTTCGTCGGCGCCCAGGCCGCCCTCCTGGAGGGCGTGCTCGTCAAGAAGGGCGCGGTAGTCGCCGCCGGGGTCATCCTGACGGGCACGAGCAGGCTGTACGACCTGGTTCGGGATCGGGTGATCGTCGGGACGCTGGAAGAGCCGCTCGTCGTCCCCGCCGGCGCGGTCGTCGTGCCGGGCGTCCGGAGCGCAGCGGGGGCCTTCGCCGAGAGCAACGGACTGGCCCTCTCCGTCGCCATCGTGGTGAAATACCGTGACGAACGCACGGACGCTCGAGTCGCGCTCGAGGAGGCGCTACGGTGACGCAATCGGCCGCCGGCTCGGCTGAAGGCATCGGCGGGATCCTGGACGCTGGGCCGGCTTGCCGGTCTCGCCCCGGAGGCCCTGGCCGAGGAATTCGGTACGCCCTTCTACGTTTACGACCTGGACCTGATCGGACGGCGAGTCGAAGCTCTTCAGGCGATCCTGCCGCGAGGTTTCCGGGTGGCTTTCGCGGTGAAGGCGAACCCCGCGCTGGCCGTGGTGGCCCACCTGCGCCGCTGCGGAGTCGGCGCGGATATCGCGTCCGGTGGCGAGCTGGAGACGGTCCTGCGGGCCGGCTTCGATCCGGCCTCTGTCGCGATGACGGGCCCCGGGAAGCGCGAGGACGAACTGGCGGCCGCGGTGGCCGCCGGCGTCGGCATGGTCACGGTCGAGTCGGTGGGCGAGCTGCGCCGGCTCGAGAAGATCGCGGCCGGACTCGACCGCCGCCAGCCCATCCTCTTGCGCCTCGCCGTCTCCGAGGATTCGCGACTGGAGACGGTGCGCCTGATCGGCGGCGTAGAGGGCAAGTTCGGTATGCCGCTCCACACGCTGATGGAGGCCGCGCGGGAGGCGGCCGGGTCGCCGCACCTGGAGCTTCTGGGCGTCCACGCCTTCGGCGCCTCCAACCTGCGCGATGCCGAGCAGCTGGCCGGTCACGTCGCGGAGCTCGTGGAGATCGGCCGGCAAGTGGCCACCGAAGCGGGCGTTCCTCTCCGCATCGTGGACGCGGGCGGCGGGCTGGGTATCCCCTACGTCGACGGGGAGCGGCCGCTGGACCTCGCTCGGCTCGGCCGGCGTCTCGCGGAGCTTCGAACCCACTGGGACGCCAGCCCCGGACTGCGCGACATGACCGTGCTCCTGGAGCCGGGCCGCTTCCTGGTGGGACCGGCCGGGGCCTACGTCGCCCGGGTCGTGGACGTCAAGGGCCCGGAGTCCGCGCCCGTGGCGATCCTGGACGGCGGCATCAACCACGCGGTGCGGCCGGCCCTGGTGAGGACCGAGCACCGCCTCGCCGTCCTGACTTCCGACGCGGTCCGGGCCCTCGTCCGGACCACCGTGGCGGGGCCGCTGTGCACCGGCCTGGACGTATTCACGACGGAGGCGATGCTTCCGCGGCCGCGAGTCGGCGACCTGGTGGCGATGCTGGACGTAGGCGCCTACGGCTTCACGGAGTCGATGCCGCTCTTCCTGTCGCATCCGTGGCCGGCGGAGGTTGCGGTCAAGGGCGGTCGCGCCCGCCTCATTCGACCGCGCATGTCGCCGACGGAATTCCTCGACCGCCAGATCGACCCGGACTGGTAGGCCGCGGGGCCGATCGCGGCGCGATTGATCTTCCCGACCGCGATCGGCGTAGGATCTGATGAGAGGGCTGAGGGAGGACGGAGATGAGCGGCTGGCGCGGGTTCCGGTTTCTGGCTGTTGTCGGCCTGGCGGCCGGTGTCTATGGATGCGTATCGCCGGGCGCCAGCGCAGGCCCTTCCACGTCTGGGATACGACCAACAGGCGCAGGACGCGCTGGCGCGCTGGAGCAGTGCGCTGGCAAGCTCGTCGGGCGGACCGAGCTTCATTCTCGTCTCCGAGAAGACTCTCTTCGTGGGCAACGACTGGGGGCCGAACATCGATGGCGGCAACGCCAAGGCTGCCTGGTACGCCGGTCTCTTCGAGTCGGATGTGGCACTCCCGGGCGAGATCCCGTCCGATGCCCAGGTCTCCTGGTCAAACGGCAAGACCGCGTCGGTGCCGGTGATTTCCGCACAACAGGCCTTCGCGGACTTGAAGGCGGGGCCGGCACAGGCTTGCCCGGATTGCACTCCTCTCCACGTGACCGGCGCGAAGTTGACGACCGCGAGGTTCGACACGAGCGAAGGCTCGGCCCAGGCGCCCGCCTGGGAGTTCAGCCTGAAGGACACGGACGTCAAGCTCGACCAGATCGCGGTTGCCGAATCGGTCACACCGCCTGCCCTGCCGACCCCCGACTCGCAGAACCCGCCGGAGTCGGCTCCGTGGGTCGGGCCCGCCGTCCAGTCGGCGACGATCGACGCGACCGGCCTCGTTCTGACGGTCACGTTCGTGGGCGCTCGCGACGCCGGCGACAAGCCCTGTGGCGCGGACTACACAGCCGAAGCGGTCGAGTCGGACACAGGAGTAGTCGTCGTCGTCTTCGAGCACGGCAATCCGACTGCCGGTCCCATGCGCCGCCGTGGGCTTCGAGAGGACGGCTGCGGTCACCCTGAAAAGGCCGCTGGGCAACCGCACCTTGATCGACCTCGCGGCCCAGCCCATCTCGGTGGCCGCCCAGACACTGACGAACGGACGGTCAGTAGCCGGCTTCGTCCAGCTGGACTTTGCCCTTGAACTTCCAGTAGACGAAGCCCGTATAGGCCAGCACGATCGGCATGCCGACGAGAGCCACGACGAGCATGACCGTGAGGGTGACGTCCGAGGAGTGGGCGTTGTCCACCGTCAGGCTCCGGGTCGCATCCACCGCCGGAACCAGGTTGGGGTAGAGGGTCGCGCCGGCCGTGACGGCCAGCCCCGCGACGACCACGCTGGACAGGAGGAACGCCAGGAGTTCCCGCCGCCGGCGGTAGGCATAAAGCATCGCCGCCAGGGCGATGGCGGCGGCCACGGGACCGGTCCAGGCCAGAGGGGTACGCCCGAAGTTGTCGAAGATCCGGTTGGAGTCGCCCCAGGCGATCACGGTCGCCACGATCCAGGCCGCGACGACCAGGAGCGTGGCCGCAAGGCCGGCTATCCGGGCTCGGGCCTGGAGCGCTCCTTCCGTCTTGAGGACGAGCCAGGACGAACCCTGCTGAGCGGCCAATCCGAGGGTCAGCAAGCCCATCACGATCGCGAACGGGTTGAGCAGGCCCGCCAGGCCGCCACGGTAGACGCCGCCTGCGTCGAGCGGCAGGCCGCGCACGACGTTGCCCAGGGCGACGCCGAAGAGGAGCGCGGCCAGAGCCGATCCGAGCGCGAAACCCGCGTCCCACGACCGGCGCCACAGTCCGTTGGTCTCCTTGCTGCGGAACTCGATCGAAACCGCCCGAAGGATGAGCGCTCCGAGCAGCAGCATCACGGCGAGGTAGAAGCCCGAGAAGACGGTCGCGTACACCAGCGGGAAGGCGGCGAAGAGAGCGCCACCGCCCGTGATCAGCCAGACCTCGTTGCCATCCCAGACCGGACCGATCGCGTTCAGGACGCTGCGTCGCTCCTCGTCGTTGCGGGCGACGAAGAGATGGACGATGCCTGCCCCCAGGTCGAAGCCGTCGAGAACCGCATAGCCGACCAGGAGCAGGCCGATCAGGACGAACCAGACTGTCTGCAGCGAAGGCATGTCAGCGGCCTCCCTTTGCTCGTCCGGCCTTCGGCGCGGCGGCCACGACCGGAGCGGGGCCACGACCGGAGCGGCCACGACCGGCGCGGAGGGGGCCAGCTCGGGCCCACGCCCTATCTCCTTGACCAGGGCGTAGATCCACAGGAAGAAAAGGAGCGCGTACACCACGAGGATCGCTATCAGCGAGATCCCCACGTCCGTCGCCGAGACGCCCGGCGAGACCCCCTTGGTCGTCATCATCAGCCCCTGCACGATCCAGGGCTGCCGGCCGACCTCGGCGGTCATCCAGCCGAGCTCGACGGCGATGATGGGCAGCGGGATCGCAAGAACGGCGAGGCGCAGCCACCAGCGCTTCGTCTCGAGCGAGCGCCGCCACCAGAAGAAGGCCCCGAAGAGCATCAGCAGCATCATCACGACGCCCAGGCCCACCATCAGGTGGAAGCTCATCCACGTGAGGCCGACCGGCGGCCAGAGGGACTTGTCCGGCTCCTGGTCCAGGCCCTTGATCTGGCTGTTCGGATCGAGATTGGTCATTGCGCTGAGGCCGTACGGGATGGCGATCGGCGGTATGGCGGCCGGTCCGGTCTGGCTGGGCGGCAACCCGATGATGTCCAGCGCCACGCCGTTGGATGTCGTGAAGACGCCTTCCATCGCCGCGAACTTGAGGGGCTGGTTCGCCTGGACCTCACGGGTCTGAAGATCGCCGCTGACGAACATGAGCCCCGAACCGAAGAACGCGACTATCGACCGCCAACCGCAGCGCGATCGAGGTCGCGTCCGAGTTGCGATGGCGCAGGACGTACCAGGCCGAGATTCCCATGAGGAAGAACGCCCCGACGACCCAGCAGGCCGCCATGGTGTGGAAGAACCGCTGCCAGATTGACGGATTGAAGATGGCCTGCCAGAAGTCGGTCATCTGGGCCTTCGAGACGCCGTTCGCGTCGGTGACGATCTTGAATCCGGCCGGCGTCTGCATCCACGAGTTGGCGACAAGGATCCAGAAGGCCGAAAGCGTCGTTCCCAGGCAAACCAGAAGGCCGGCGATCCAGCGTACCGTCGAGCCGACCCGGTTTCGGCCGAAGAGAACGATGCCCACGAACGCCGACTCGAGGAAGAAGGCGAAGATCCCTTCGGCGGCCAGGGGCGCTCCGAAGATGTCGCCGACGAAGCCCGAGAAGGTGGACCAGTTGGTGCCGAACTGGAATTCCATGACGATGCCGCTCACCACGCCGATGACGAAGGTGACGGCGAACAGCTTCGTGAGGAAGACCGACAGCCGGTCGTAGACATCGCGTTTGGTCCGCCACCGCATCGTCTCCACGATGGCGATCAGTCCGGCCAGGCCGATCGTCACCGCGGGAAAGACGAAATGGAAGCTGATGGTCAGGGCGAACTGGATTCGGGACAGTTCGACGACGTCCACGCGCACTCCTCAAGTGGATCGGGTAAGGCTTTCGGAATTGCCGCTCTCGACAGGGAGCTAGCCCCGGACTAGTCGCCCGCATTATGAGTGGCGGGTCGCCGGGCAGTCCACATATAGAACGCGGGAACGTTCAACCTCTCCCGTCGGGCCGGGCAGTGGGACAGATACCGTCTCGTCGCCGTGGCGCGGCCGTGCGGCAGCGGCTAACAAGCGCCGGGCAGACGTGCTACAACGCCCCGGTGAGCGGCCCCGGTCGTCGGATGCGCCTCGCCTGGCCTTTCCACGGCGAATTGCCAGGCCGGCCGCGAGTGTGGGTTGCGGTCCTGGCTATCGGGCTGGTCGCGGTCGCCGGTGCAACGCTTGTCCTCGGACCCCGGCTGGACGCCAGCTCCGGCGGAGCGGTATCGGCCAACGCCGCCTGGCTCGTGCTCGCGCCGTCGCCATCGCCGTCGCCGTCTGCCGTCACAGACCGCCCCCGCCGCATCGGCCTCGGTGGCCCCGTCCCCAACGGCCAATGCACCGGCGACGCCCCCTGCCCTCGTGCCGGCCGAGCTGCTGACCGGCTACGTATGGCCGCTCGTCAACGCCAACGTCACGCTCCCTTTCGGGCCCACGGACTGGGGCGAGATGATCGTGGGCGGCAAGAGGTTCCACGACGGCCTCGACATCTCGACCGGCTGCGGGCCTGGGGTTTACGCGGCCCATGACGGAGTGGTGCTGGCGGCCGGGCGCAACTACGACGATTTCGTCGGCTGGCAGGGCGACCTGACGCCCTACTACAACTGGCTCACGGAGCACAAGTTCTGGGACACCGTTCCTCTTGTCGTCGTCATCGACGACGGCAACGGCTACCGCAGCATCTACGCCCATGAGTCGGCCCTGACCGTCCAGCCTGGCCAGCAGGTCAAAGCCGGCGATCTCATCGGCTACGAAGGCCGGACCGGACTCGCGACCGGCTGCCACCTCCACTACAGCATCTTCAGCCCCATGGAGACCAGGACGTTCGCGCTCGATCCCGGAGTGATCGAACGCGACCGGATGCCCCCGGCCGAGATTGCCCGCATCGACCCGCTGCTGGTCCTGCCGTTCCGTTGCGACGTTGAGGAAATGGTCGCGCTGATGCCGTATCAGGCCAGGAGCTGTCCGCCTCCGACCAGGCGACCGACGGCGAAGCCGACACCGACGAACCCGCCGGCCTCGAGCGCAACTCCCACGCCGACCGCCACATCCGTGTCCACTCCAACGGAAACGCCGACGGATACACCGGCGCCCGAGCCCACGCCGACCGAGACACCGGCACCGACGCCCGAGCCCCCTCTCGTGCCGCCGGCCTAGCCTTCGGCGAGCTGGCCCTCGGCCTGCATGCGCCGGTACCGCCTGGCCACGAGTGAGTAGGCGGGCAATCCGGCCCAGGGCCTGGCTGAGAGGAGCCGCCGGACGGCCCGTCCCTCCCGACCACCGCCAGCAGCGAATCGGTGGCCGTGGCCTCGGCCGGCCGGGCGTCCACCTCGGCCAGATCGATCGCCACGACGCCGGCCTCGTCATGCCCGAGCTCGCGCCGCGCCGCCAGCGACGGCCGCGTCCCGCTCGCGCGGCTTCGTACGCTCGCCGAAGCTCGGCCTCGGCGTGCCAGCGCGGCCGGCGCAAGCAGGATCGCGTGCCAGACCCGCCCTACTTCGGGCGTGACCGTCCCGTCGCCCGGGACGGGCCGCTCCGAGAGCGCCTCGCCCCGAGCCCACAGCGCCGCCTGGTGCAGCAGGGCGTATTCGTCGAGATCGGCATAGTGGCTCAGCTCGTCGGCCGGCGAACCCTCGCCGAAGATCGCCAGGATGCTCGGCCGGAAGACCTCCGCCAGATCCAGGTCGATCGCCCGGACGGATCGGTGGAAGTAGATCTGCTGATACATGAACAGCCGGGCGGTGAGGAACATCTCCAGGGCCCCCAGACCGGGCTCGTACAGCGACAGCCCGCGCGGCCCCACGAAGCTGTACCGGCGCAGCCGCTCCACCTCGACCGGCCCCGTCGGAGACGCCGATCAGGTACGAGTCGCGGCGGACGTAGTCCAGGTTGTCGACCGTGAAGACGCCCGACAGCAGCGGCTGGAGCCAGCGCAGCCAGCGCGGCATCGACGGATCGGTCAGGGCGGGCTTCGAGATCAGGAACGAGAGCCAGCGCGGATCGATCGACTCGTCCGGCCGGAGGGCGTCGCGCTCCGGGACGGCCCCCGGCGCCCGCCGGATGGATCGGATCAGTCCGCCCAGCTCGCGCTCGATGATCAGCTGCGAGAGGTCCTCGTGGGTAAGGCTCTTGTGCCGGCCGGCGCGGGTCGGCCGGCGCGGGGAAGTGGCACAGGACGTGCTCGTCGAAGAAGTGGGCGAACGGCCCGTGGCCCACGTCGTGCAGGAGCCCGGCCAGCCGCATGCGTTTCGACGACCAGGCCTTCGGAGGGCGGCTCGACGGCCGGTTCGGCGGCTGCCAGCTCGCCGCGCAGGCTCGGGTAGAGGTGGCGCGCCCAGAGCCCGGCCTCGTGCATCACGCCCAGGCTGTGGGTGAAGCGGCTGTGCTCGGCCGTGGGGAAGACCCAGCGCGCGCTCTGGAGCTGGCTGATGCGCCGCATCCGCTGCAGCCAGGCCGAATCGAGCAGAGTCGCCCTCGGCCGCTTCCTCGGCGGCCAGTCCCAGCCGGCGAGCGCGATCGGTCGTAAGCCGCTTGGTGAGTTCGATGTAGCCGTGGATCGGGTCGCTGACCAGGTTCACGGCCCACAGGAGCGGATGGGTCCCGGAGCCGTCGCCGGCTGCGGCGTGGTCGTGGCGTCTCGTCCTGCATGCCGCAAGCCTAGCCCCAGGGAGTCAGTACCGCGCCGCCGCGGCGCGGTAGGTGGCGGCCACTTCGTCGCGCAGCTCGGGCGGCTCGAGCACCTGCACCTGCGAACCCCACGAGAGGATCCAGCGCCTGATCTCGATGGTGCCCGGAACGCGGGCCCGCCACACGACACTTCCGTCCGCCTGGGGCGCCACTCGCTCCGTGGGGTGCCAGGTTGTCTCCGTCACCTGGCCGGCGATCGCCGGATCGAACCTCAGTACGACCTCCACTTCGTCCTGGTCGGCGATTACGCCCCAGGCGCGGTCCAGCCCTTCCTGCACGGCGGCGGAGTCGAGGCGGCTCGAATGTCTCGGGGGCGAGAGACAGGTCCATGATTCGCTGCAGTTTGAAAGTGCGCACGGCGCCGCGCGATTCGTCGAAGCCCATCAGGTAAAGGGCCCGCGTCGTCGCCGACGCCTCGAGCAGGTACGGATGCACGCGCGCTCGCCTCGGCGGCCGTCCCGGGCTGTGAGCGGCCACGTTGTAGGTCAGCTCCACGACTCGACGCCCAGCCCAGGCGCGAGCGAGCAGCCGCAGGTGCCGGGTCAACCGCTGGTCCGGCGGCCGGCTGGCCAGCACGTCGATGGTCCGCTCCAGGTGGCCGGCCACGACCGGCGGCAGGATCTCGGCGAGCTTCTGGAACGCCGCGCCCATGTCCGGGTCGTATCGGTCGGCGAACTGGGCCGTCAGGCGCGCGGCGAAGAAGAATGCCACGGCTTCGTCCAGCGTCAGCCGCAGCGGCGGCAGAAAGGCGCCCTCCACGATCCCCCAGCGGCCGCCTTCGCTCCACAGCGGAATCCCGATCTCGCCCTCGAGGGCCTGGAGATCGCGGTAGACGGTCCGGCGAGACATGCCGACGAAGCCGGCGACCGCATCGACTTCGGCACCCTCCGGATGAGCGGCCAGGTACCGAATGACCCGGTAGAAGCGGGCCAGCCGATCGCGCTTGGCCGGTCGATCGAGCGGCTCCGACGGCGCGTTCATTCGCGATCGATCACGGGCGCGGCGTCGAAACCGAGATCGGGGAGTCCCGGTCCGTCGCGGTCAGCCGAACGTTGACCGTCGCCAGGAGGCCGTGAGGCAGGATCTCCTGCGAAGCCCCGTTGACGCGGCCCTCGATCCTGCCCACCTCCCCATCGCCGAAGACCCAGTAGTCGAGCTCGCCTCGCCAGGCCGCGGTCTTGGCATCCCCGACGAGCCAGACCACCTGGGGGAACGATGCCTGGAACGTGGCGCCGTCCACGGCGATGCGGCAACGGCGAGCGCGCGCACCTTCAACGTATTCGAACCCGCGGTTCTCGGCCGTGGCCCGGTTGCCGAGAGACAAGGCCACGGCCAGAGCTGAGGCATCCACCAGGTCGCCGTCCAGTTCGGTCGCGGCGACCCGATTCCACGCGCCGCCTGGCTCGAGCAGCCACGCGGCGGATCCCCGACGCACCGCTCCGTACTGGACGAAGAGGTCGGAGCCACGGACGACCTGCGCAGTCCAGGAGACATCGGTCCCGGAACGGATCCCGGTCAGATTCACCGTTCCCACCGACCTGGCATCGACGTCCGCCCAGAGGTCCAGCTCCACCTTCGCGCTCGTCGCGCTCACCAGGGCGCTCGTGCATTCCGGAGGCACCAGGTTCGCCGCCGTCGGCCCGAATCTCGAGTGGAGGGCCGGCCTGTCGCGAAGGGCGGCCTCGTCGGCCAGGCTGACTCCGGTGAAGATGCCGCCGATGACCGAAGTGGCGATCACCGCGAATGCCACCGATGCGGCCATGCGACGCCTGCCCACGCCGATCTCATTGATGAACTGACGGCTGATTCCGAGGCCGGCGAAGAGGCTCGTCGCCAGAAGCGCCAGCACCCACGGGTAGACGACTTCCAGGGACGGCACCAGAGCCTGAGTGCCGCCCTCGACGACCTGCCCGATCACGGCCGCGATCGACGGCAGCAGCAGCAGCCCGGCCACGAGACCGAGCCAGAAGACCCCGGCCGATCCCCCATCGCTGCGCACGAGGGGCGGCCAGACGATCGCGGCGACGCTGACCAGCAGCGGCAAGGACGCCGCGATGCCTACGAGCAGATCGAAGGGGCCGCCCGGCCGGTAGGCGATCAGAACCACGCCGCCGCCCGCGGCCCAAAGGATCGTCAGTGCGACGGCGAGAAGCCGAAGCTCGAACTGGCGGACTCGCACCCTGGCAGTCTAGCGAACGCAGCTGCCGGGCTTGCGACGGGCAAACAAAAGCGCCCGAAGGAACCTACCCGCTGCGTGAGCTTTGATGTCATCTCGGCTGCTAGCAGTCGCTCGACCCCTTCGGGCGTACAACCAAGCTAGGACACGTGGATGGCCCGGGCAATGGGCTTATCCACCTAGTCGGGTAGTTCCCCACGAGAGTTTCCCACCGACTGTCCACAGTCGGGGGCGGCCTGGAGCGGAGCCTCGGGCCTCTATCCGGCCTCGAACTGGAGCCGCGGCTCGGCAGCCTTCGCGCGGGCCGGTTGCATCCACGCGGTTTCGGCGATCGGGGCGACGAAGGCATTGGCAAGCATTCGCAGAGTGCCCGGAGAGACGCGGAAGACCGCGGTGTCGGTGCCGGCAGCGGCCCAGACCCACTCGTAGACGCCGAGGTCCTGATCCATGACCGTCAGCACGTTCCGGCCGTGGCCGAAAGGCGGGATGCCGCCGATGGAGAAGCCCGTCAGGTCCCGCACCTCGGTCGCCGTGGCTCGCCGGATCGCCGACTCGCCGGTAACCGCGGCCAGCAGACCGAGGTCTACGAGGTTCCGGCCGGAGACCAGGCAGACGATCGGGACCAGCCGTCCGTCGAGGCGCGGCGCCACGAAGACAAGCGACTTGACGATCTGGCCGAGTTCCGCTCCCACGGTTGCGGCGGCTTCCTCGGCGGTCCGTGTCGAGTCCTTGAAAACGGTGATGTCGAGCGCGACGCCCTTGCGTGAGGCAGCCTCGACAACACGCCGGATTGCTGGGTGCGAGAGGTCGGTCACGATTGGAAATCTACCATTCGTTCGAGTTGGACGACATGCTAGGTATCGGCTTCACCGAGGGACGAAACACCGTGATTTCGGTGGTACTTCCGATTAGGACTCCGGACAGGTCCACCTATCCCTCACAACAGTATTCGACGAACGAGTGCGTTTGGATGCATCGACGGGGTGTCAATTTGGCGACACCCTGATGGCGAGCCACGCGGCTCTGCTGCCGACCCGGCTATCTCACCGGCTCGGGCGCTCGACGGACGACCGCGATCGCCCGACTCACGACCAGGTAAACGGCCATCGACACGCCCAGCGAGGGTAGTGTCCCGCCCAGCCAGCCCACATAGGTCGTCTCGGCCAGGTACGCGCCCACGCCCGCGGCCCAGGCCACCAGGGCGATCGGATTCACGCCCCAGGGAAGCTCGCCTCGGAGGCTGACCGGGTACAGGTCCTCGTTCGTATACCGCCGCCGGCGCAGCAGGAAGTAGTCGGCGAACAGAACGCCGAAGAGCGGTGTGAACAGCGATCCGACCAGGTACAGGAACCCCTGGAAGCTGGCCAGATCGACGGTCAGCGCGAGAGCGAGACACGTTCCGCCGACCGCGGCCACCAGGGCGCGCGTGGGCAGGCCGGGAATGACGTTCTTGATGGAGATGGCGCTGGAGTAGACGTCGGCGAAGGCGTTGTCCGTCTCATCGCCGAGCAGGAGCACCAGGCCCGCGGCACCGAACGCCACCGTCATGATGGAACCGATGAGGTCCGTCGAGGGCAGGACCAGGATCAGAACCGCCCCCAGGGCGTAGCAGACGACGTTCGCGACGGCGAACCCGGCCACGGTTCCCGCGAACGACGACCGGGAATCCTTCGCGAAGCGGTTGAAGTCCGCCACGAGCGGCAGCCAGCTGATCGGCATGGCCACGACGAGATCGATCGCCTGGGCGAAACCGAGGCTCCCGTCGCCGGGCCGGTTCCAGATGTTGCCAAGGTCGCCTCGGGTGAGCGCGTAGACGGCCATCCAGGAGATCGTCAGCAGGACCAGCCAGATCCCGACCTTCTCGAGCCACTGCCGGACCACGACGAGCGGCCCGCCCAGGCCGAGCAGGATGACGATCGCCCCCCAGCCCAGCGCCCAGAACGGATAGCTGGCCAGGCCCAGGATCGGGCCGCTCAGCCGGGACGAGGCCTGGGCCATGATGACGATCTCGAAGGCCCCCCAGCCGACGAGCTGAACGACGTTGACCAGGCTGGGCAGGTAGCTGCCGCGCCTGCCGAAGCTCGGCCGCAGGCTGACCATGGACGGAATGCCGTGCTCGCTGCCGATGACCCCGGCCAGACCGAGCATCAGGTTGCCCGCGGCAGTGCCCACGACGATGGCCACGAGCGCCTGCGGGCAGCCCCAGGCCCGGCACCAGATAGGATCCGGCGGCAAGGACCAGCAAGCCCACGCCCAGGTCGGCCCACAGAACGAAGTAGTCGAGGAAGCCGAGCACACGGAAACGGGCCGGCACAGGCTCGATGCCGACGGTAGCCGCGGCGAGGTCGCTCCGAGGGACGGCGAGTGGCTGTGCGGGCGCGGCCAAGTCGATCCCCGGCGCTCAGAAGGCCACGTAGCCGGATTCGCGGCTCTCGACCGGCGCACCCGACGCCATGAGGGTCACGTGGCCGCCCGGCCTGTCGCCCGTCACACGACCAACGACGACCGGCGGCCCATCCTCGCCCAGAGCGTCCGTAACCTCCGCCAGTCTCGCCTCCGATACGGCGAACAGGAGCTGGTAGTCCTCGCCGCCGGAGAGCGCCAGATCCCGAGCCTTCGAGCGGCCGAGCAAGGCAACGGCTTCGGGGGCGAGCGGCAACCGATCCACGTCGATCTCGATGGCGACCCGGCTCGCCCGGGCCACGTGCCACGCCTCACTCGCCACGCCGTCGCTGACGTCTATGGCGCACTTGAGGCCAAGAGCGGCGAGAGCGGCTCCGGCAGCGAGCCGGGCCTCGGGGCGGTGAAGAGCGGCGAGGAGCCGGGCTGCCTCCGGCCGCTGCAGCGACTGCCGATCGTCACGGAGCAGGAGATCCAGGCCGGCGGCGGCGGCGCCCACCGTTCCGGTCAGGGCGAGCAGGTCGCCCGAGTGCGCCCCGTCGCGGCGCAAGAGCTGTTCGGGATACGCCTCGCCCAGCATGGCCACGTCGACGACCAGCGGCCCGGAGCTGCGGACCGTGTCCCCGCCGACGATCCGCGCGCCCGTCATGCGGGCCAGCTCGCTCATCCCCTCATACAGCTCCTCGACCAGCTCCGCCTGGCCCGGCATGAGGGCGACGGAGACGAGGCCTCGGCCCGGCCGCGCTCCCATCGCGGCCAGGTCCGAGAGGCTGACCGCGAGAGCCTTCCAGCCGAGGTCGCGAGGCGAAGTCCAGTCGAGCCGGAAGTGGACCCCCTCGACCAGCATGTCCGTCGTCGCCACCACCACCGAGCCGGGGCTCGGCCTCCACACGGCGGCGTCGTCGCCGATCCCGAGCCCGTCTTCGGGCGGGTCCAGGCGGGCGGCGAGAGCGTCGATCAGATCGAACTCGCCGAGGCCACTCATCGGCGAGCGTCCCGGGCGGCGGCCACTGCGGCTTCGAGAGCCTGCACGGCCGCGACCGTATCGGTGGCCGCGGTGATGGCACTGATGACGGCCACGCTGTCCGCGCCCGCGGCGATGGCGAGCCCGGCATTGCCGGCGTTGATGCCGCCGATCGCCACGACCGGGGCCTTCGTAGCCGCCCGAGCCGCAGTCAACAGGGCCAGCCCCGTCGGTCGTGGCGTCGTCCTTCGAGCCCGTCGGGAAGATCGCTCCCACCCCGAGGTAGTCGGCCTCGGCGGCGTCCCGCCCGGCAAGCTGATCGGGGCCGGTGATGGAAAGGCCGACGAGCGCGTCGCCGCCCATCAGGCGCCGTGCCAGCTCGATCGGCAGGTCGTCCTGGCCCAGGTGGACGCCGTCGGCGCCGACGGCCAGGGCGATGTCGATCCGGTCGTTGACGATCATCAGGGCGCCGTAGCGCCGGGTCAGCTCACGCACGCGGCTTGCCACGTCGAGGGCGCGGCGGGCGGAGCCTTCCTTCTCACGCACCTGTACGACCCGCACTCCGGCCGCCAGCGCGGCTTCGGCTATCTCCTCGGAGCGGCGGCCGGCGCTCAGCGCCTCCTCGGTGACGAGGTAGACGGGCGCACTACGGAGCAGCTCGCGGCGTCGAATGCGTTCCCGGCTCGGCTCTGTCATGCGGGTTGCCACACCCTTGCAGTGGCTCGGCACCCGGCCAGGATCGCCGCTCGATCCAGCTGGGAGACCGCATCGATCAGGTTGGCGCGGAACGTGCCCGGGCCGGCGCTGATCTTCGCCGCGGCCTCGCCGGCGATCCCGAAGGCGATCATCGCCTCGACGCTCGCCAGGAACGGATCGGGCTCCACCGCCAGGAAGGCCCCGACCAGGGCCGTCGCCATGCAACCGGAGCCGGTGATGCGGCCCATGAGCGGGTGGCCGTTCCGGACCTCGGCCAGGCGTGTGGCATCGGACACGTAGTCCACCACGCCACTGGCCACGGCCGCGCCACCGGTCCTGCGCGCCACCACCCTGGCGGCCGCGTCCGGCGAGTCGGCGGAAACGGAGTCGACGCCGCGAACCTCGGCCCCGAGGCCGGCGATCGTCGCCAGCTCCCCGGCATTGCCGCGCACCGATGCCACCGTGACGTTGTCCAGGATCTGCTGCGCCGTCGCCGTGCGCAGGGCGGTCGCGCCTGCCCCGACCGGATCCAGGACGACCGGGACCTTGCGGGCGTTCGCCTCCTCGCCGGCGATGAGCATCGACTCGACCCACTCGTTATCCAGGGTGCCGATGTTGAGGACGAGCGCTCCGGCGTACGAGACCATCTCGCGAACTTCCTCTATGGCGTGGGCCATCACCGGCGACGCACCGATAGCCAGCAGAACGTTGGCCGTGTCGTTCATCACCACGAAGTTGGTGATGTTGTGAACCAGCGGCGTCCGCTCGCGGATGCGCTCCAGCGACGCGGCGGTCAGCTCCGCCAGATCGAGCTCAACCATTCGAGAGCCTCCAGAGATGGTCGACCGGACCATGGCCGCTGCCCAGCGGTTCGGCGTGCTCGATGGCCCCTTGCAGATAAGCCCGTGCCTCCCGGACCGCCTCCGGCGGCCACAGGCCGCAGGCAAGGCACGCGGCAATGGCCGCCGAGAAGGTGCAGCCCGTGCCGTGGGTGTGGCTGGTGGCGACCCGCCGCCCCGACAGGATCTCGAACGTGCGCCCGTCGAAGACCACGTCGTCGGATGTTTCGCCCTCGAGATGCCCGCCCTTCACGACCACCAGCGCGGGGCCCAGGTCGTGAATGAGGCGAGCCGCTTCTCGCGCGGAGGCCGTGTCCACGACGTCGATGCCCGACAGGACGGTCGCCTCGGGTGCGTTCGGAGTGATGACGGCCGCGAGCGGAAGCAGCAGCTCGCGCAGGGCCCGGACCGCGTCCTCGCGGAGCAGGCGGTCGCCGCTCTTGGCGACCATCACCGGATCGACCACGAGCGCCGTGACGGCATGGGCACGCAGCCGATCCGCCACGGTCTCGATGATCTCCGCGCTGGAGAGCATGCCGGTCTTGGCCGCATCCGCGCCGATGTCGTCCAGGACGGCGTCGATCTGGGCCGCGACCACCGCGGCGGGCACGTCATGGATCGCCCGGACGCCGATCGTGTTCTGGGCGGTGACGGCGGTGATGGCCGACGCACCGTATACGCCGAATGCCGCGAACGTCTTGAGGTCCGCCTGGATTCCCGCACCACCGCCGGAATCCGAGCCGGCAATCGTGAGCGCTCTGGGCCGGCGCGGCGCCGCGCCGGGCGGTTCTTCCCGAATCACTTCTCGACCTCTCAAGACACATTTCGCCGCACTCGGCGGGGAGTGCGGCGAGGGCTTGGTCGAGCCTGCTTCCTTCGCTGGTATTGCCCAGATCAGGTACGGCGGGTCTGCGGCTGGAGCCGCACTCTCAGCGCCCGTGGCGCTCCCCGGAGGCGTATTCGGTTGCGAGAATCCTAACACCGGCCGCGCCGTCGGGGCCCGCCCGCGTGGTCACGACCCGATTGTCGCGGCCGGCGCGATGGATCCGCCTCTCTCGGGCGTCGAATGGCCTCGGTGCTAGCCTGAAGCGATGAGCGCAATGCCGAAGGTGGGCGAGCTCGCCCCCGACTTCGAGCTCCGCGACGACGAAGGGAAGCCGCATCGACTATCCGACCGCCGCGGCCATTTCACCGTTGTCTACTTCTACCCTGCCGACGACACGACCGGCTGTACCAAGGAGGCTTGCTCGTTCCGCGACGCTCACGCCTCGTTCGGCAACGAGGAAACCGAGGTATGGGGCCTCAGTCCTCAAGGAGCCGCCAGCAAGGCCGCCTTCAGGGCCAAGTACGGGCTGCCTTTCACCCTGCTCCCGGACGAGGATCACGCCGTTGCCGAGGCCTACGGCGCGTGGGGAGAGAAGCAGAACTACGGCAAGACCTACTGGGGCATCCTGCGAACCAGTTTCCTCGTGGGGCCCGATAGACGCATCGCCCACGTCTGGGAGAAGGTCAAGCCCGAGGACCACGCCACTGAAGTCCTGGCCGCCCTCCGGGAAGCTCGGGCGACTCCCGTCTGACCGTCCGCAGGCAAGCGTGTAGAGTCCCGGGCATGGAGAGAGGCCTCGCCCGTGGGGGGAGACGAGCGAAGCCTCGGCCGGCATGATAACTCCCAGCGACATGGTGTGGAATCACCAACAGCACGTTGCGACCGGCCACGGCAAGCGCGGTCGGTGACAATGGACAACGGCCTTTTCGAGCGAGGAATCAAACGCGGCAGATGACGGACGAGACAGAACCACTACACGCGATGGCGGCCACGCCGTTTCATGGTCATCGTCGGCCACCCCGATGACGCCGACTTCGGGCCCGCGGGAACCGCGTCCGCCTGGATCGACGACGGTTCGGAAGGCTGGCTCGTCTGCTGCACGTCAGGCGAGGCGGGCGGCGAGGATCCCGATCTCGATCCTGTGGAGCTGGCGAAGGCCCGCGAAGAGGAGCAGCGGCGGGCAGCGGCGATCGTCGGCTACGCAGGCGTGAGCTTCCTGCACCAACCCGACGGCGGCCTGGTGAACGACCTGCCCCTGCGCGAGTCGCTGGTCCGCGAGATCCGGACGTTCAAGCCGGATGCCGTCATCTGCGGCGATCCCGAGATCGTGGTCCACTCCGGCGGCGGCATCAACCACACCGACCACCGGGCCGCGGCGATGGCCGCGATCGACGCCGTGTATCCGGCGGCGCGCAACCCGATGGCCTTCCCGTGGCTGGCCAGAGGAGGCCTCGCCGCGCACCGGGTCCGGCGGCTGTACCTGATGTGGGGCAACCAGGCGGACGCGTGGATAGACGTGACCCGAACCATGGACCGCAAGATCGAGGCGCTGCGGTGCCATTCGAGCCAGCTGCACGACCCGGAGGCCGTGTTCGAACGGGTCCGGGGGCGACTGGCCGAAGGCGGACGGCGAGTCGGGACGGCGGCAGCCGAGGGATACCGACTGGTCGTCCTGGAGCAGGATCCGGAGGAGAACGACGAAGTCGCGGAGGCGCTTACGGCGGAAGCGGCTCCGGAACGCCGGTAGCCCGAGCTACTGAACGCTTGCGGCCAGGAGCAGTGGCCGCACTCGGGGCCACTCGTTCCATAGATCGGCCAGTTGCTCCGCTCTCCGGCCGAGGAGCCTGACGGTTTCGCCGAGTGTCAGACCCGGGGCTCGCTCGGCGACGAAGACCTCGGTGGCTACTCGAACGTTCCTGTACAGCTCGGCCGTCTGGGCGGCATTCGGCCAGAACCGTATCCTCACCGGCAGGAGGCCGGCGGCTCCAACGGCGAAGGCGAGATCTCGCTGCATGGGCACCCGGTCGTCGGCGAACTCGCCCAATCCGTCATAACGGAAGCCAAGCGCGGCCAGGCCTCTCGCCACCTCTCGGGCCTCGTCCGGCTTGAAGAGATCCCAGAAGCGGTTCCCGGGCGGGAACTCGAAGAAGGCGTCATCTATCGCCGCTGCCGCCACGGCATCGACGAAGTTGGAAAGCAGAAGCTGCCAGCTTCTGCGGGCGGTGGCGTCAACATCCGCGAGCTTGTCGACGAGCATGCCCAGCGTGGCCCGGTCCCGGCAGACCAACCGGACGATCGCCTGCGGCGAAGGCGACCGCAGGTCCACCGCCAGCCAGTCGGTCGACAACCTGCCCCCGGCCGCGGCCGGCGGGGCTGGGGCGGGCGACTGGCCCAATGCCGCGGCGGACGTGGGAATCGTAGAAGCGGGTGTCGGCGCCGGAGCAGCCTGACTCGGAGCCGGGGCCTCTGCCTCGGCCACGGCGGGCTTGGCGGGTGGCGCCGGCTTGGCCCTGGACCTGGCTCGCGGAGCGGGAGCGGGAGCGGGAGCGGCCTCGACTGCAACGACTGCCCTGGCCCTGGCCGCGGGTCTGGCCGCGGATCTGGCCCTGGGCTTGACCGCGGGCGCGGCCGCGGCGGCCCCAGCCCCGGCTATCTCCGGCGCCATCCCCTCGTCGGGTCGTCCCACAGCCTGCCGAGCCGCCTCGCACGCCGCGAGAGCCGCTTCGGCCATGGCCCGATTCGCTTCCGCGGTAATCGACAGCTTGTCCGCCTTTGCCAGCAAGGCTTCGACGATCTCGCGTTTGCGGTCGATGCGTGCCTGCGCAACCAGAACCTGGCCGTTGATGCGATTGATGTCTTTGAGCCAGGCCATCGCCGCGGCTTCGACCTGGAGGCGGTCGGTTGCCCCCACCAGGCTCGCCCGGTAGGCGCGGCGGGCTTTGTCCTTGACCGCCGCGGCTTTGTCCAACGCCGCCCGAGCTCGGGCCAGCGCTCTCAGCTGCTCCTCGTACCGGTTCCGGGCCTCGGACGCTCGGTCGTGGGCGGCGTCCGCTTCCTTCCTGGCGAGATCCGCGAACCCGCAGCGGATCTCGATCAGGCGCGCTCGGCCCGCTTCCGGATCGCCGGCAGTGTCGACCGCGGTTCCGGATACGTCGGCGCCGGCCGGCGACGCCTTATCGCGCACATGGGTGGCCTTGGACCGGCTTCGGTTCATTCTCGTTCGACACCCCCGACTGAAACGCTGTCTGGCCGTCAGCCGCAGCCGTCACTCCTGCCCGGCGAGAAGGCGCGCCACTCCGGCCTCAGGGTATTGCCCGAATCCACCGCGGAGGATCGCCCGCGCAAGCCCGAAGGCATCCCTTATCCGCGCCGGGCCGACTCGACTAGCCGGCTACCGGCCCTTCGCCGTCGTGACGCCCTGGCGCCGACCTCGGTTCGTGCGTCGTTCAGGTGTGAGCAACCCGACCAGAAACCCGTCGCCGTGCTTTCGCACCGCGATCTCGACCTTGGCCTCGGCGGCCACGCGCAGGAGACGCTGCCTGATGGTGATCGGCTTCTCGATCGGATCGAGGCGAACCTCGAAAACCTGCTCCGGTCCCTTGAGCTGGCCGATCAGCCGCTTGAACTGGCGCTGCTGCTGTTCTCGAGCAAGCGCCGCGGGACTCAACTTGCGGGTTCGCTTGCCTGGTGCGTCCATTAGAGCCGGGTCGGCCTTCCTGACCTTAACCATCTTCTTCCTCTCTCAGCGTACGACCCGAGTGGCTTTTCGGCCGCGATGCGGCGGTAGCAAGACGACTATACGCTTTCGGCGTCGTGTGACTAGGTGTCACTTCTGGATTCTCCAACCGCAATGCCGGACGACATCTGATCGACTCAGAATGCCGCCCCGCGAAGTGTGAAACCGAGGACGCTGTCTCTCCAGGGGGAAGGTGACCCGGCCGGCACACCGCGGCAAGGCCCCCGGGACGGCAGCCCAGTTGCATAGTGCGATCCACGACCCATCCGAGTGGCCTCCACCGCCCTCGCGAGCCGCCCCGCCAGGACACAGGCGGCCGCGCCCGGCTAGACTGCCCTAGCGTCCCGACGCCGCGTCCCGGCGGATGGCTCGGCGCCCTTGCCGGACGTTGGCCGTAAGGATGGCCGATCCAAGCCGCGAAGCAGGTGAGATACCTATGAAAGTTGGCGTCGCCAGGGAGACCGCACCGGGAGAACGACGCGTCGCCCTCGTCCCCGACGCGATCGACAAGCTCCGAGACGCGGATATCAGCGTGCTCGTGGAGCGCGGCGCCGGCGCGGCGGCCGCATTCCCGGATGACTCCTACGTGGAGGCGGATGCCCGGATAGTCACAACGGCGTCGCTCTACTCCGGCAGCGACATCATCCTTCGCATACATCGGCCCACGCCGGACGAGCTCAAGGCTACTCACCCGGGCCAGGTGATCATCGGCATGCTTGCTCCGCTGCTGGATCCCCTCGCGATGCTGGAGATGGCCAACCTGCAGCTGACGACGATCAGCCTCGATGCGATCCCCCGGACGATCAGCCGCGCCCAGTCGATGGACGCACTCTCCTCACAGGCCAACGTCGGCGGCTACAAAGCAGTCCTGATCGCGGCCGAGTCATTCGGGCGCTTCTTCCCGCTACTAACGACCCCGGCCGGCACGGCGAAGCCGGCCAACGTCCTGGTTCTCGGTGTGGGCGTCGCCGGCTTGCAGGCGATTGCCACGGCCCGCCGCCTCGGCGCGCAATGGTCAAGGCCTACGACGTCCGGCGCGAAACCAAGGAGCAGGTCGAATCGCTGGGCGCCCAGTTCGTGACTCTCAGCTCGGTTGGCGACGCGACCGGTGAAGGCGGCTACGCGCGGGCCCTCACCGCGGCGGAGCAGGCCGCCCAGCAGGCCGAACTCAACGACATCATCGCCAAGCAGGACGTGGTCATCACCACGGCCCAGGTCCCCGGCCGCCGGCCACCGGTTCTCGTAACCCGCGCAGCCGTCGAAGCGATGGGCGCCGGTTCGGTGATCATCGACATGGCGGCCAGCGAGCTCGGCGGCAACTGCGAGCTATCGAACCCCGGCAAGGTGACGATCACCCCGAACGGCGTCGAGATCCACGCCCCCACGAATCTGCCGTCCTCGATGCCGACCGGCGCGAGCATCTTCTACTCACGCAACATCTCGAACCTTCTCCTGAACTTCGTCAAGTCCGGAGAGCTGAGATTGGACTTCGATGACGAAGTCACCGCCGCGACTGTCATCACACACGGCGGGAAGGTGATCCAGGAGGCCACCCGGAAGCTCCTGCAGCCGACAACAAGAGGAGGCGCCAAGGCATGAACGTCAGCATGCTCATCGACTCACTGACGGTCTTCGTCCTGGCGATCCTGCTCGGCTTCGAGGTCATCAGCAAAGTGCCGGCGACACTCCACACGCCGCTCATGTCCGGCACCAACTCGATCCACGGGATCGTCCTGGTCGGCGCCATCGGATTGGCCGCCACCGCCGACGACCCCCTCGCGGCCGCGCTGGCGTTCGTCGCCATGGCGTTCGCCGGGGCAAACGTCGTGGGCGGCTACTGGGTCACGGATCGAATGCTGCAGATGTTCAAACGGCGCCCGCCCTCCCCGACCGACAAGGCGGGCGAGACCACGAAGGCCGCCCGATGAGCACGACCGACCTCGGCTACGCGGTCCAGCTCTCCTTCCTCGTCGGTGCGGCTCTCTTCGTCATCGGGCTGCACTTGATGAATTCGCCGGCTACCGCGCGTACGGGCAATCGCCTGTCCGCCGCCGGCATGATCATCGCCGTCGCCGCCGAGCTCGCCTTCGTGAGCCAGAACCACACCGGCCTCGGCAACTGGGCAATCATCATCGGCGGCCTGGCCCTGGGCGGCGGCGTCGGTCTTCGGATGGCCCGCACCCTGCAGATGACCGCCATGCCCCAGCTCGTCTCGCTCTTCAACGCGGTCGGCGGCGGCGCGGCCGGCCTCCTGGCACTCAACGACTTCCTCGCCCTCGACGGGCACCGCATCCTGGCCGGCGGGGCGCCGGGCCTGGATGGCTGGCGGACCTTCTTCATCCTGGCCGACATCCTCGTCGGCTCGGTCACCTTCACCGGATCGCTGATCGCGACGGCCAAGCTGATGGGCATCCTGCGGGGCCGGCCGATACTCATCCCGGGCGGACGGATCCTGTCCTGGTTCGCCGTGGTCTGCGGACTGAGCGTTTCCATCGTGCTCATCCTCGCCGGAGCGGGGGTCGTCACATACGAGACGCCGGTTCTATATGCCCTCCTGCTGGTCGCGCTGGCCTGCGCCCTGGTGTTCGGCGTGACCATGGTCCTGCCCATCGGCGGGGCCGACATGCCGGTCGTCATCTCGCTCCTCAACGCCTTCACCGGCACGGCGGTCTCCATGGCCGGCTTCGTCGTCAACAACGTCATGCTCATCGTCGCCGGAGCGCTCGTCGGGGCATCCGGCGCGATTCTGACGAGGCTCATGGCGAACGCGATGAACCGCTCGATCGCCAACATCCTGGTCGGCGGGTTCGGCGGCAAGGAAGGCACGCAAACCGACCTGACGGCCGAGGGCGGCACCATACGCGAGGTCTCGGTCGACGACGCGGCCATTCAGCTCGCCTACGCCAGCAAGGTGATCATCGTCCCCGGCTACGGCCTGGCAGTGGCGCAGGCGCAGCACGGCGTGCGCGAACTCGCCGACCTGCTCGAGGCCCGCGGCATAGAAGTCTCGTATGCGATCCATCCGGTGGCCGGCCGCATGCCGGGCCATATGAACGTTCTGCTGGCCGAGGCGAACGTGCCATACCCGCAACTGCGGGAGATGGACGAGATAAACCCGGAGTTCGAGCGGACGGACCTGGCCCTCGTGGTCGGGGCCAACGACGTGACCAACCCGGCCGCCCGAACGGATCGCTCCAGCCCTATCTACGGCATGCCGATCCTGGACGTGGACAAGGCCAAGTCGATCATCGTCGTCAAACGCTCCATGGGACGTGGCTACGCCGGGATCGACAACCCGCTCTACGTGAACCCGAAGACCGGGATGTTCTTCGCCGACGCCAAGGATGGCCTCCAGCAGCTGGTCGCGGCCGTCAAGGCGGTTTAGCAACCGGCGGTTTAGCAACAGAGGCGCCCGCCGCGTGCCCCATTCGGCGCGGCGCGACCGGTACCCGGCCCGACGCATGACCGGTACCCTCCGAACGGAAGGGCGATTGAGTATTGCCGGCCGAAGGATATGGTTGATGCCGCACGCGGAATGCGCGGGCACGAATTGTCGGGGGGCATGAAGGAGTCGGGTCGTGAAGCAAGCCTTGCGACGCGTGCAGTGGACGTTCTACGCACTGGCGCCGATCATCATGGTTTTCGGTTTCCACACGATGGGCAAACGCTGGTGGTAGGCCGGTAGAGCCACAGGAAACCCGGGCCCCGAGTCCGGGTTTCTTCGTAGTTGGGCCGGTTGGGCGTCCGCCCGCCGCGACTCAGTCGCGGTCCGTGAGGCTGAGCCTGATAGCGGCTGCGGCGGCCTCGACTCGGCCGGAGACCCCGAGCTTGCCCAGGATGTTGCTGACGTGCACGGCCACGGTCTTGCGGGTGATGAACAGCTGGCGGCCGATCTCCGGATTGCTGCGTCCTTCGGCGATCAGGGCCAGAACCTCCAGCTCGCGCTTGCTGAGGCCGAAATCGTGCGCCGGGGGCTGGTTCGCCCGTGCGACGAAATCGGCCACTACGCCGGAGCCCGATCTCGCGGCGGTTCCGGCCGGGCCACCCGACGGAGTCCGTCGATCGGGAGCCGCTGCCCGAGCCCCAGGCCGTGACGGAGCGCCCGGCCGGCTCCGAGGCGGTCCGGCCGAGATCGCCTTCTCCCGCCGGCCTTCGAGGGACGCTTCGATCTGCTTGGGCAGGGGCAGCATCGCTCGCCGCGCCAGTTCGGCCACGGCACGGAGCAACGGCCAGGCACCCAGCTTGTAGGCAGCTTCCGCGGCCGCGACGAGTGGCTCCCGGGCGACGATCCGAGTGGAGCGGCCATGAGCCTGGCCCAGCAACGCCTCGGCCTCGCGCCAGCGAGCACGGGCGGCTTCGTATGGATCGCCCAGCTCGGCCCAGTCGACCGCGAGGGCGGACCAGATCACCGGCTCGTCATGCCCTTCGATGCGTGACCGGAAGGCTTTGGCGGTCCTGATCGCGAGATCCGCCTGCCTGCGCGAGCCCGCCTTGGGGGAGACGCCGCATGCCCGGACGACGGCCTCGGCTCTCAGAACGACGGGCAGGCTCCGCTCTCGGGCACTCGCCAGGGTCACGAAGTCGCGGCGCCGCCTTGCGTCCTGGGCAATGGTCGCATCGACCTCGAGGCACGTCGTCGCCATACGGGCCATCAGGAGCCAGTCCTCGGTGTCGCTGACGCGCAGCCACCCACGTTCGGCGGCCCGGTGGGCATCGACCAGGTCTTCCTGCCAGAGCGCGTAGGCTGCCGCGGCCTGCTGGGCCGGGATCGAGTACTGCGGGTCCTGGACGGTTTCGATCGCCAGCAGGACCTGCCCGAGCAGCCGGCCCGCGGACTCGCCCGCGCTGGTCGCGACCTCCAGGGTGGCCAGAGGCAGGAGCGAAGACAGGAACCAGATGCCTACCGGATTCCAGCTCAACGCGTCCATGCAGAGTTGACGGCACTCGGGCCAGCGGCCGAGGAAGAACAGAGAGTCGGCCGCATTGGCACGCAGGAAGTTGCCGTAGACGGTGGCCTGGCCGGCCCGTTCCGCTTCGGCTATCCCTTCGAAGGCGATCGCGATCGCCTCCTCGCGTCTGCCCAGCAGATCCAGAACCGTGGTCAGGTTTGCGTAGACGCGGAACAGATCGTCCAGGTGGCCCAGTTCGGAGGCCTGGTCTCGGGTCTGGCGCAGCATCCAAACCGCCGGCTCCGGATCCTCGCCCCAGGCCTCGGCGACGGCCATGGTGCAGGTGGCGTGCAGAAGCTCCTGGCGCGCGTCCGCACCGACGAGCGTCGCAATCTCGACGGCCTCCTGGGCGTAGCGCTTCGCCTCGGAGAACACGCCCTCGAGCATGCGGAACTGAGCCAGCGCCGCAAGCACTCGAGCGCGCGCCGTAGTGGGTTCGGCCGGCACGAGCTCGACGGCCCGCCGGTACGCCGCGAGCGCTCCGTCATGGTCACCGGCGGCGCGCCGGTAGCGGCCGAGCGCCTCCATCACGAGCCCGAGGGCGGGTCTCTCCCGCGGATCGTCGAGGGCGGCCGCGGCCGCTTCGGCATAAGCCGCGGCTCGGGACGGCTCGCCGGCGGCGAAGGCGGCCTCGGCGGATCGTACGTACAGGTCGGGCAGACGCGGGACCGACTCGTCGTGGGGGACGATCTCGTACAGGCCCAGGGCCAGCTCGTAGTGAGCCAGCGCGACCGCACCGGCGTCGATCATCTCCGCCTCGGCGGCCGCGGCCAGGGCCGCGTCCTCGGCGGCCGGCAGGTCACGGGCGGCCAGGTGGTGGGCGAGCGCGACGGCCGGCTGTGGATTCGGCTCCAGCTCCCAGGCATCCGCGAGAGCCACGTGGTAGCGGCGCCGAGTTGCCGGAAGCAGGTCCGCCGCGATCGCCTCGGCGATGAGCTCGTGGCGGAAGCCGATCCGCCGCTCGGCCGCGGGTGTTGACGGTCCGGGCTGTTCGGCTCCCGACCGCGCGGCTCCGGCCCGTGCGGCCGCCGACGGTTTCGGCGCGGGCTTGGCCGGACGCGAGTGCGGGCCGGAACGTCCCTCCCGGCTGGAATCAAGGCCGCCGGCCGAGGCGCCACCGCCGGCCGAGGCGCCACCGCCGGCCGAGGCCAGCCGGCGAGCCCGCCGGCCGAGGCGGCGCCCGATCCGTCTTCCGTTTCGATGAGGAAGCCGTGCTCCAACGCCTCTGCCACACCCGCCGCGATGTCCGATTCGAGGCCCTCGCCGTGCCGCGCTCCCGCTCCCGACCGGGGCGGCCGCGCCGGCGCCCTGCGCTCGAACTCCGTGGCCATCGCCATGAGCGTCGGCTTCGTGACCATGGACCCGGTCAGCGCCAGCAGCCTCAGCACGCGGCGGCACTCCGGCGAGCGGAGCGCGGCCCGAGCGGTCACAAGCCGTCCGAGAGGACCGGACAACGAAGCGCCCAGGCGCTCTCGACGCGCCGCCAGGAGTTCCTCGGCCACGAGCGGGTTGCCACGCGAGCGCTCGGAGACCAGGAGAAGCGTGGTCGAGGACGGTCGGGAGCCTTCGATCGCCTCTATGAGCTGGCCCAGCTCGACCCGTTCAAGCGGTGGCACCTCCATGCTGGTCACCAGGGGCGAATTGGAAAGGGTCGAGAGCGTGGCCCGAAGCGGGTCGGTCCGGAGAAGCCGGTCGGGCTGGTACGTGACGATCAGCATGATTCGCTGGCCGCGGGCGACGCGGGCCAGGAACGTGACCAGGCCTCGGGTCGCTGCGTCGGCGTGGTGCAGGTCCTCGAAGAGCACGGCCACGGGCTGCCGTTCGCCCAGCCGCTCGAGCAAACCCAGCACGGCCTCGAACATGCGCGCCTCGCGCCATTCCGGAGCTGCGATCCGCGGATGTTCCGGCAGCAGCTCCAGCTCCTCCAGTCGGGCCTTCAGGCCGGGCACGAGGCACGCGATCGCGTCGCCGGTGGGCCCCACCAGGCTCGCGAGCATCTCGTCGGAGATGGGCGCCAGCAGGTGCTCGAGGGCCGCGCTGACGGGGGCGTACGGGACGCCGGACGTGGCCGGCACCGCCACGCCGTGGACGTCGGCGAACGGCTCGCCCAGGGTACCCATACGCCGCCGTGTCTCTCCGAGCAGGCGGCTGAGTCCCATGCCGGCGGAAGCCGAGAGCACGAGGGCGCCGGGTTGGCCGTCGGTCGCGTCCTGCAGCCCGACGGCAATCCGCTCCAGCTGGCGCTCGCGGCCGACGAACCGTTCGCTCCACAGCGGACGGTGCGACGAGCGTCCTTCGAGGCTGCGGCTCCCGCCGCTCCGGTCGTGGTTGTTGGCCATCAGTCAAGAAGGGTAACCCGATATCGGGGCTGCCCGGGCGACCGTTTCGTATGAGCGGGCGACTATTGCGAAGCTGGCGAGGGCGGATTCGGGCTAAGCTCGACGGGTGAGCCCCAGACACCCCGGCAACACCCTCAACGAGCTCTCGGGCGAGGAGTGGCTCTACTTCACCAAGTCCGTCTGGGGAACGGCCTATCCCTCCGAGCTGGGCCACGCTCTCCGCAAGCGGCACGGGGCCAACAAGCCGCCGCGGCTGATGGCCCGGCTGATCGAGTTCTTCACGACGTCCGGAGAACTCGTGCTGGATCCTTTCGCCGGTGTGGGCGGGACGCTTCTCGGAGCGGCCATCGCCCGAGGACCGAGGCGGGCGATCGGCCTCGAGATCGAGCGACGCTGGGTCGACACGTTCGAGGAGCTGCTCCGTGTCCTGCCGGCGGAGCGAGACGGCCGGGGTCCGCTCCTGGCGGATATCGGTCCGGCCGACCCGGGCGGAGAGCGGCAATTCGATCCGTCGGGCCTCGAGATGCGCCTCGGCGACGCGCTGGCGCTTCTGCCGGCGATGGAGCCGGACAGCGTCGACTTCATCGCCACCGATCCGCCGTACAACATCCAGCTGCCCATCACGATGGCCGGCGGCAAGCTGGCCGAGGAGCACGCCAATCGCCGGACCGACTACGCGATGGTGACCGATCACGCGGGCGACCTCGCCAATAGCGCGGACTACGCCACGTACCTCGACCGGATGGAGGAGGTCTTCGGCCAGCTGGCGCGAGTGCTGCGCCGCGACCGGTACGCGACCGTGATCGTCCGCGACGCCTACCAGGACGGGCGCTACATCTTCACCGGTTCGGACCTGGCCGATCGAGCGACTCGGGCCGGCTTTACCGTGAAGGGCGACGTGATTTGGTACCAGGCCGGGACGAGGTTGAGGCCTTACGGGTACCCGCGCGCTTTCGTCCCGAATATTGCCCACCAGCATGTGCTGGTTCTGCGGCGGGAGCCGGTCCGGCAGAAGGCTCATCGGCGGCGGTAACGGCCTCGACGGGCGGCGGGGCGGCAGCCACGACAACCTCGGCGGGCTCGGGCACCGCTTGGCGTTCCTCGTCGAACGACCGAAGAGCGTCCCGTCGCGCCTCCATGTAGGCCTCCAGCAGGCCGTCGGTGCTCGGCTCCTCGACGACTTCGGTCAGGCCCGGCATCTCATAGGGGACTGAGTCGTCGTACTGCTCGGGCTGGGGCTCGGACTCGGACTCGGGCGGCTCGGGCGCGGCGGGTCTGACCAGAGCCGCGTCTGCCAGCGTCATGCGGTGGACCCAACCCTGCCGACCGTCCGGACAGAGCACCAGCCAGTAGACCCCATGTCGCTGCAGGAGCTGGACCTCATCGCCCTGGTCGAGAATGCCGATCTCTCGCGACCGCAACTCGTCGGGCGAGTCGAGCAGGCGCACCAGCCGATAGCCGATCTGACGTCGCTCGAAATCCTCGAGCGGCCGAACGCCGGCAGCCTCGAACGACATGTGGGTCGCGTCCGCGACGGCGCGGAGCGGGTCCGTCCGCCGGACCTGTTGCAGTGACGGTCGTCGCCAGCGCGGCAGGAGTGCTTCGTCCACCGCCTCGAAATCCGGCGCGGCCTCGGCTTCGATAGACCGCGGCGGCGAGAGGCGCGTCAGTCGCCGGTTCGTCGTCATCGCGACGCCGTTTGCCGAAGAAGACGAATGCCGCCCAGGCGGCTGCGCCGGCGCTGCCGGTCGCGATCGTCGGAGCAAGTGCCAGAAGCAGCTGCGGAGCCTCTGGGGACCGGTACGAGAAGCCTCCCGACGTCCCTCCGTCCGTCTGGCCGCTGCCCGTGGCGCCCTGGGCCGCGTCGCCCGGCAGGAGTTGGCTGGCGAGCTGCCCCATCGCGAACTCCGACCCCGGCGTCGGATCGCCACTCGGTGCCGGTGTTTCGATGGCGGCCAGACCGCCCTGGCCGTTCGGCGTCGCCGAGGCCAACGGAGCAGGAGTGGGGGTCGGGGTCGGGGTCGGTGTTGGAGTGGCAGGCGGAGGGGTCACGACCTTGGTCGGGATGGGCGTGGGCTTGGGTGTGGCCTTGGGCGCGGGCGTGGGCTGGACGGGGGCGGGCGTGGGAGCCGGGCGTGGGGGCCGGGGTGGGCGCAGCGGTCGGAGGAGCCGGCGTCGGCGTAGGCGGCGGCGGAGTCGGGGTGGGAGTGGGCGGCGGGGTCGGAGTGGGCTTTGGGTGACTACGAGAGTGCCGACCGCGGGAGTACTCCTGTTGCCGAGTGACCGCTCGCGTCCCTCGCGTTAGAAAGTGACGTGTAGTGCCGACGGTAGGCTGAGACGCGCAGTTCTGGCTCGTGCCTGAGTAGCTGACGCGGCTTGCGTAGTCAGACCCGTGCCGCCGTCAGAGTGCACGTGATCGTGGTGGAGCCGTCGCGGGCTAGCTCGGCCCTGACGGCCGTCCGGCGGCTTGCCGCCGTGTCCGTGTATGTCACCGCAAACGTGACCGTGGACCCGACGACCACGGGATTGGGCGTAGACGGACGGACCGCTCGAAGCTGACCGCGCCGCCAGCGCGGAGCCGGCCACGAGAGCCAGGAGAAGGAGTGCCGCCGGGACCGCGACGAGCAGGCTGGCACGACGTCCAACGATGCGGCGAACAGCGATACCCGTCATATGGGGGAGGATGGGACGAGAGGGGGGACCGGGCAATGGTACGGCGGTCATGCCACCCAGGGACCTGCGCCCGAGACTCCGGTATCAAGTACCGGACGGAAGCCTCCAGAACTCCCATCGCGAGTGATCCAGACCGTGCCAGACCGCACCCAATCGCCCGGTCGGGATGGCCTTCCGGCCGTGCCCCCGGACAATTGCCGGGTCCGTTCGGGGCGGTGCCGACGCACAACGACGCGGCCGCTCGGCCGGTGCCATCGAACACCGGCCCGGGACTCACGGCCCGCATCCCGCGCCCATTGGCCCTGGTGCCGCACGAGGCAGATCGTCGAAGCTGCGCCCAAGACAACTCAAGCACCGCGTCCCGCAGACTCGAGCCCTCGCAGGCTCGTCAGCCGTCACAAGGAGGCCGCCGATGGGAAGCGGGTCAGGAGAAGCGTCCGTCGAGGGAGGCGACTGGCGAGGTGTCGCCCTGCTGGACGACCCCGAACGCTGGTCGCTGGAAGAGGTGGTGGGCCTCGATCCGAAAGAGTGGCGAATTGTGGGGCTCGATCTCTGGGGCGGCGCCCTCGAAAACGGGTTTGCCCTGCTGGCGGTCCCGAGGGCTGCCGTGGCGCAAGCCGATGGCACCGTTGCCGCCACCCGGTTCGAGATGCCCCTGACGACCGGCTTCGAATTGCTGCGCAGGCTTGGGCGCTGGTCGATACACGCTCAACGGCCCGGCAGCGAAACCGTCGTCCTCAGCGTCGAACGCGAGTCGACCCTGCCCTATCCGATGGCCAGGTACGACGTCTAGCGCCTGGGGTCAGGGCGCCACCGCAAGCGGCGACCGCGACCCGGCGATGACGCGCAGGGTCTCGCGGGCGATCATCCGCTCTTCGTTCGTGGGGACGAGCAACACCCGGACACGGCTCGAGTCCGAGGCGAGGTCCACGGCCCGTCCGCGCTCGGGGGCGTTCTTCGTCTCGTCCAGCTCCACGCCCAGGAACTCCAGGCCGCGGCATACACGCTCTCGCACCACCGGGCTGTTCTCGCCGATCCCGGCCGTGAAGACGATCGCGTCCAGGCCGCCCATGGCAGCCGCGTAGGCGCCGATGTACTTGCGGATGCGGTAGCAGAACACCTCGAGGGCGAGCTCCGCGCGGGCGTGGCCCCTGGCGGCGGCCTCTTCGATGTCGCGCATGTCGCTCGAGATACCGGAGAGGCCGAGCAGGCCGCTCTCCTTGTTGATGATGCGGTCGATGTCCGAAGCGGGCGCGTCCAGCCGGCGGGCCAGGTAGATCAGGATGCCCGGGCCGATGTCGCCCGAACGGGTGCCCATCACCAATCCCTCGGCCGGGGTCAGACCCATGCTCGTGTCCACCACGCGGCCGCCCTGCACGGCGGCCATGCTGCAGCCGTTGCCAAGGTGGCAGGTGATGATGCGCGAGGTCTCGGGCGCGATCCCCTTCCCGGCAAGCATCTCGAGAGCCACGCCGGTCACGAACTGGTGGGACGTGCCGTGGAACCCGTAGCGGCGAACGCCGTAGGCCGTGTAGTAGTCGTACGGCAGCGCGTACATGTACGCGTAGTCCGGGATGGTGGCATGGAAGGCGGTGTCGAAGACGGCCACCTGTGGAATGTTCGGCATGAGCCTCATGCACGCCCGGATCCCGGCCAGGTTAGGTGGGTTGTGGAGCGGGGCGAGCTGGCTCACCTTCTCGATTTCGTCGATTACTTCGTCGGTGACGAGCGTGGGCTGGACGAACTTCTCACCGCCGTGAACGACGCGATGCCCCACCGCCGCGATCTCGTCCACGCTCTTCACGGCGCCCTTCTCGGGGTCCGTCAGGAGGGCGAAGACGCGCTCCATCGCCTCGTCATGGCAATCCATCTCGGTCTCGAAGTCCACCCTGCCCGCGAGACTGGTCTCCGCGATGAGATGGCCGCGGCGCTGGGCCATGCCGATGCACTCGGCGAGTCCCTTGGCGACGACCTCCTCGGTCTCCGTGTCGATGAGCTGGTACTTGAGCGACGAGCTGCCGCTGTTCAATACGAGGATCTTCACTAGGTCTTCTGCCGCCTGTCCCTTCGGCCCGGGAAGAGGGCCGCGATCCGGCCCGGTCGCCGGGATCGCTATTGCGTCGCTTGTACCGCGGTGATTGCGGCCACATTGACGATGTCGGATGCGTCGCACCCCCGCGAGAGGTCGTTTACCGGACGGCGCAGCCCCTGGAGTATCGGGCCGTACGCCTCGGCTTTGGCCAGCCGCTCGGTGAGCTTGTACGCGATGTTCCCCGAGTTGAGGTCCGGGAAGATGAGCACGTTCGCTTTGCCGGCCACCGGGCTCCCCGGCGCCTTCTTTTGGCCGATCCATTCGACCAGGGCGGCGTCGCCCTGGAGCTCGCCGTCGAGCACGATATCCGGACGCCGCTCCCTGGCGATCTCCGCCGCCTCGCAGACCTTGTCCACGCAAGGGTCGTTGGCGCTGCCCTTGGTCGAGAGAGACAGCATCGCCACCCGCGGCTCGATACCCAGCAGGTTCTTCATCGAATTCGGCGCTCTGGATCGCGATCTCCGCCAGCTCGTCGGCGCAGGGGTTGATCACCAGGCCGCAGTCGGCGTAGATGAAGACGCCGTTCTCGCCGTACTCGCAGTCGGGCACGATCATCACGAAGAACGCCGATGCGATCTTGGCGCCCGGCGCCGTCCCCAGGATCTGAAGCGCCGGCCGGATGGTGTCGGCCGTGGAGTGGGTCGCCCCCGAGACCTGGCCGTCCGCCTGTCCGGCGAGGACCATGAGGCAGCCGAAGAAGAGCGGGTCGAGGACCGTCTTGGCCGCCTTCTCCGGCGTCATCCCCTTGTGGCGGCGGAGCTCCAGCAGTGTCGCCGCGAACCTGTCCCGATCGGGCGAGGTCGCCGGATCGACGAGGCGGCAGCCGCTGATGTCAACGCCGGCCTGCCTGGCGGCGGCTTCGATCTTGTCGATCGGGCTCACCAGGACAACCTGCGCCAGGCCTTCCTTGACGATCCGTTCGGCCGCGGTGACGGTCCGGACGTCGTCCGCCTCGGGCAGCACGATGGTCTTGTGAGCGGCGCGCGCTCGCGCGAATACGCCATCCATGACGCTTGCGTGCAGCGGGCGAGGAATGGTGCCCAGCATGTCTGTTACCGAGTCTCGGGTCTGCATGATCTCCCAGATCTGTGCGTATGGGGACATTGTTGCCCCCTCGACGCGGTTGGCGGCGTGTCAATTGGCTCGACTTGGTGTGACCGGCGATATGCCATGACCACCCTTCTGTCACCCAGTCGCGGGACGCCGCGGCCACGCTCATGTAGGAAATCGCCGTCGATTCACGCCCGGGCGACGTCGCCGGACCCCGCGGAGATCAGGAATGCTCGACCAGCAACCTGCCGTCGACCCAGCCGCGCCACCCGCCGTCGGCGCGAACGAGCGCCCAGGCGTCGATGCGGGACTCCACGGCCAGCTCCATGCCACCGGGAAGGTGGGCGACCGGCGCCGCCGCGGGATTCGGCACCGCCCAGGCCGCCACTCCCCCGTCGGGAACGCGGTGGGTGGGCGACCAGCCCGGGACAGGACCGCGGCGCAACCGGGCCGGCCGCAAGCGCCGCCGTCTGGGCCCGGATCCAGCGGATGCGTTGCCGTTGTCGCTCGAGGGCCGGGTCGGTCGGGGAATCGCCACGGCTTCTGACCATGGCGTACTCGATCTGGGCGGAGTGCAGCTCGTCGATCAGCCGGGCGCCGGCGCGGCCGAACCTTCGGCCCGCCTCGACTCGGGCCGAGCGCCGAGCCCAGAGACTGCGGAGGGCACGAAGATCCGCCTCCGGGAAGAGACTCTCGTCCGGCTCGCCGGCGACGAGGGCACGGAACGATCGCTCCTCGCTCCGGGTCGCCACGACCACGAGAACGCACAGCAGGATGAAGAAGGGCAGGCCCTTCAGGGTGCACCACAGGATGACCTGGGGCTGGCTCGGAGCGGCGCCACCGTTGGCGAGGACGTCGTTCAGCAGCGGCGAATCCCAGAAGGCGTGGGCCGCCAGCGCCGCCACGATGCACCCTCCGAAGCCGGCGATCCGCCGGCCCAGAGTGGCCCTCGAGGTCACGAAGTAGGCGAAGCCCAGCCCGGTGAGACCCGCAAACATGACGTGGCCGTACAACCCGCCGCCGATGATGCGGATGAAGAAAGTGTCGAAGACCGGGCCGGTCTGATCGACGCCGCTGGCGAGGGCCGGCATCAGGAAGTACATCGTGTCCTCTACGACGGTGAAGCCCAGGCCGACCATCGCGCCGTAGACGAAGCCGTCGAGTGCCCCGTCGAACTCCTCGGGCACGATCAGGAACAGGAGCACGACGCCCATCAGCTTGAGCGTCTCCTCCACCGGCGGGGCCACGATGGCAGCGCCCCAGTCGAGGGCCGCATCCGGCGCGACCTTGCCCACCACGGAAGTCCAGGCATCGTTGGCGTAGACGGCCAGGCCTGTGGCGACAACGCCGCCCCATATCAGGGCCGCAACGAGAAGGGCCGCGGGCTCCCGTTCGAAAAGGTCGAGGTGGTAGACGAGGAAGGCGACGGGTATCGCGTACAGGAGAACCAGCACCCAGCTCATCACGAACGCCGAGGGCAGCTGGGCCATGGTGAGCTGGATGCCGAGGCTCCTGTCGCCGCCGACGAAGAGGAGGATGACGAACAGCCAGAACGCCGGCTGGCGGGGTTGGACGAACGCCCCCTTCAAGCCCCATCTCGGGGCTCGCGGCGACGCCTGCACCGCCTGCGCGCTCACTGGCTCACTTCCACGCTGCCGGCCATCGCATCGACGGCTTCGGTCACCGAGGAGAGGTGCCCTTGAGGCGCGCCGACCTGGATGAAGACGGCGTAGCGATGACCGCCCGACGGCACGACCAGGCACACCAGCTCGCCGTCGATCATGCCCGAGCTTCCGGCGTCGGAGACGAGGGCGGAGAACGTGATCTCGCTCGCACCGTTGCCGTTGATGACGACGTCGCGCTCATCGCCGTAGGTGATCTGGGCGGCGTCGGCCCCGAAGCCGGCCATCGAGGTCTCGAGAAGCCGGCGGGCATCGCCGTCGTAGCTGGTGCTGAGAACCTGGGCTATCAGGAGCGCCCTGGAGTTCTGGAGCGCGAGCCCGTCGGTCACCGTTCCCACGGCCCCGGTCGTGACCCAGCCCGGAGCGGCGGTCATGTAGACGGGCGGGCTGATCGCGACCCGCCCGGCGCTCGGCACCGGGATCGCATCGTCCGCGACGATCCCGCCCATCACGACGGCAGCGACGATCGCCGCCACGGCAAGTGTCCCCGCCCACCGCGGCCGGGCGGCGGCTCCGGCCCCCGGGGCGGCCGGCCGAGCGGGAGGCGCTCCCCAGCCGTACGCGTCTCGGGGCGCCCACGTTTGCGGCGCCCACGCCTGAGGCTGCCCGGCCCATTGCGGAGCGGCCTGCGGGTTCGGATCGGGCGCGGGAATGTCGACGCTCATCGAGAGACGGTCCTCCGGTCCGCCGTGGTGGCGTCGTGAAATCGTAAACGGTCAGGGCTACCCGTCTCTGCCCGTCCAGCCTCTCGGCTGCCGAACTGCCGTCAGGTTATCGGCGAACTGTGAATCGTCTCGCCCCGGGCGGCCAGATAGGCCAGGGCATTGAGAGCCGCCCTCACCACGGCCGCGCCGCCAATCGCATACGAGCCACCAAGCACCAGCCCCGCCAGCAAGCTGCCGATGCGAGATTCCATTTCGCAGACGCCTCCGTCAGCGACTCAGCTCCGACGGCTCGTGGACCAATCCGCGGACCATCGAAATCTCCGACCAGGCCCTCGGTGAAGCAGGCGCGAGCCGACGGCGCAGGCGGATCGTCTCCCCAGATAGACGTGGCCAGCACTGCTCTGCCAGGCGCTCGCCCTCTCGAGAACCCTCCTGGGTAATCCGGTAGAGAGGCGGTTTCCCGGCGACCCGCTCGAGGAGGCCGGCCTCCGACAGGTCATGGAGGAGTGCGTAACCGGGCGGGGTTATTCCGAGCAGCCGCGCGGTCGAAGCGATGCGGTTCAGCGCGTCGATCCCGATCAGCGGCCCCGACGTCTCGATCTCGCGGAGCACGAGCAGCCTGGTCAGGTCCAAGTTGCTTGCTGGGGGCATTGGCCAGGCTCGCCGACGCTGCTGCCGGCACGAGCACCTTTGCGTACATCGTGGCTCCTTTCGTCGTTCGTCCGGGCTCGCCCGAACACTCGGCCGCGCCGTTCTTCGTTGCCTTCTCGCGACCAATCTTGGACGGCGAATCTGAAGGGAGACCCTGAGCCACAGGC